>NZ_AGFD02000082.1 GCF_000227725.2 Thiorhodospira sibirica ATCC 700588
CATCAACATAATCGGCTGTGCCGAATTGTCCACGTAACTGGGAAAACGACACCGCTTCCAAGGCACACACTTTTCGATACCAATCCTCGAGAACGGCTCTGGATTCAGGATGGCGTTCCCAAAATGCTCTGAGCGGTTTTTTAGAAATCAAGCGCATGATGGAGAGTTTTATTAAATTTCAACAGTGTTGTCATTATCGCATACGCCCCCAAATAAAAAACCCCGCCCCGAAATGAAATCACTTCGGCGCGGGGTTGGGTTAGGGGTCTCGGGCATCCGTGCCCGTGGTCTGTCCCGAAAATGGCGGATTGCCTGGCGGGTTACGGGTTCCATTAACGGTGAACCAAAAATTCGGCGGGTGTTAAATCAATATCCTGAATAATTTGACGCAAGAGCAGGGGCGAGAGATCACGACCAGGGTGAAAAGGAACGGTTGTGCGCCGACCATCCGGGTGTCGGAACTGTTTGTGCGAACCCCGCTGTCTTACCTCTTGAAAACCCAATCACAACAATATCGCGGCAACTTCTCTGGGCTTGAGGATCGGAAGATGCCCCACGGCTCAGACCACGGCGATCTGTTGCACACCGACAAATTCCGATTCAAGCACCGGGTCGCCTTCTTCCAAAAGCATTTCGACGACTTCTTGCATATTCGCTTGCAATTCATCGAGCGATGCGGCCTGCGTATGGGCACCTGGAAACCCTGGGATGAAGCCAATGTAGTAGCCCGTTTGAGGGCAGCGTTCGATCACGGCGGTAAATTGCTTCATCGTATTTCTCAATGTTCTGGGTAGCCGAATATAGTGTGGGCAAAAAACCCCGCCCGAAATGCAATCACTTCGGTGCGGGGTTGGGTTAGGGGTCTCGGGCATCCGTGCCCGTGGTCAGTCCCGACAATGGCGGATGACGGATTACGACTTTTCTGGCTTGAAAAGAAATACCGATGTTTTAGCGAAGTTAGCCAATTGAATATCTGCTGTGACTAAAACGCTATGCACTGATTGCGCTGATGCAATAATAATGGCATCTGGCAATTTTAATGAACCCATCATCCTGATCTGTGAAATTGTATCCAGTAAAACGGGATCTTGCATCGTAATGTCAGTGACATTAACACGCGATACAAATTGATCAAATAGCACTTTATCTTCTTGAGTTAACCCTGAGAAGGCAAAAAATTCCAAGCGGCTAATGACTGAAATACCGATAAATTCAGCCTGATGTGCCAGATTGACAAGCACTTCATGGCCTTGCAATAAGGCAATGATCGCATTAGTGTCAAAAAAGTAGCGCTTACCACTCATCACGCAAGGCACTTTGTTGAGAGAGTGCATCACCTTCCCAAGCCAATTTGCCCACGAGATCAGAAAAGTCATACGGGGCTTTTTGTGGCGGCTTGATCGGCTCATTGTTTGCTAAAACAATGACCTTGACATGCTGATGCATCAACTGCTCAAAGTCTTTTAGTTCAATAAAACGGCTTGTGACATCGGTTTCAAACTCTACGGCATACATCACTTGACCCTCTTATCGTGTTTAATTAAATGGCAATGATTCTAGCACAGCCGCCCCCCCAACAAAAAACCCCGCCCCGAAATGCAATCACTTCGGCGCGGGGTTGGGTTAAGGCGGGGTGTGCGGGAATCATTGCAATTTAATTAAACACGATAAGAGGGTCAAGTGATGTGTGGGGTAGAGTTTGAAACCGATGTGACGAGCCGTTTTATTGAACTAAAAGACTTTGAGGAGTTGATGCATCAGCATGTCAAGGTCATTGTTTTAGCAAACAATGAGCCGATCAAGCCGCCACAAAAAGCCCCGTATGACTTTTCTGATCTCGTGGGCAAATTGGCTTGGGAAGGTGATGCACTCTCTCAACAAAGTGCCTTGCGTGATGAGTGGTAAGCGCTACTTTTTTGACACTAATGCGATCATTG
>NZ_MU255055.1:0-1061 GCF_000227725.2 Thiorhodospira sibirica ATCC 700588
CTTCGATCCGGCCAAGGAACTGATCATTGCGCTCTATCCTTGCGAAGATGCCTACACGCAGGAGCGGGCACTACTAGGCGCGGGGCTAGCGGATGTGGAGCCCGATGATCTGTGGTTGGCGGATCGCAACTTCTGCACCCATGGCTTTCTCCGGGGGGTGGCCGACCGAGGTGGTTATTTTTGGCTCCTCGTCACATTAAGTGGATTTAATCATGGAACTCACCGGACTTCCGATCAGGTAGATCATGCCGATGAAGGTCTCATCATTGCGGTACCCTCGAGCTCTGGCTCTGGCGGCCTGGAACAGACTATTCATGCCTTTCAGCCGGGCGTTGGTGTAGGTGGAGGTCCAGCGTTGAACAACGCGCTGCCTATGATTTTCCAGAGTTCGGATCGCCTTTCTGACCGGCTCAAGCCTGGGTGTTTCACCGACCAGCGCCCTGGCGTAGTTGATGAAGTGGGTGATGCGCCACTGAGCGGCTCGCGGTCCCTTGGCCTTTCGTATCCAGGCCAGCTTCTCCTTGATCCGCCAGGCGGTGGCGGTATCAAGCCCCTGCGTGAGCATCTCGGCAATGGCGATGGTCTGGTTGTCGGTCAGGTTGCCGGGGGTGCCACGCTTGAGCACGGCCCAGCGCAGGTGGTTGGGCAGCGGTTTTTCGCGCCCTTCGAGCTTGCCTACCTCGTCGACCGAGCGGGTGAAGGTCTGCACGATATGAAACCCGTCGACCGTCACCGAGGCGTTGGGCAACTCTTTGGCGACCCCGCTGAGAAAGGCCGGGGACATGTCGCAGACCACTTCGACGATGTGCTGCGTGTCGCCACCATGGTCTTTCAGAAAGGTGCTGAACGGCTCCAGGGTAGCCTTGCCCTTGCCGGGCACGGCAAAGAGAACGGGTTCCTTGCTGCGCGCCATGTCGATAAAGACGGTGACGTAGTTATGTCCCCGCTTGGAGGCTGTCTCATCTAGGCCGATGGCTTGTACCGCCGAGAGGTCGAAACAGCCAATGGCCTGTGCGATAGAGTGTTTGACGATGCGCCACAGCCGGGTATCGGTGATCTCC
>NZ_MU255055.1:1161-5386 GCF_000227725.2 Thiorhodospira sibirica ATCC 700588
AGGTATGTCTCATCTTGCTATTGTCGGCTATTTTTAGAAGACTTTGAACAGGTTCTTAGGCTTTTTAAACCACCCCGCCCCTACGGGGCACCCCTCCTTGAAAAGGAGGGGTGTCTTTTCGATGCCAAATCAGGCGAGCCTCATTTTTATCGAAAAATATCATTAAAATCAATTTCCAGGTCATCAATTCTATGTCTATTTATCCATTTTTTTAATGCTTTAACGTCCTCGAAAGCGTGCAAGTCATTGATGATGAGCGAGGTCATCTCCTCCATGTGCGCTATGTCGTCCATGATTTTTTCCTTTACATACTCTTTTTTTAGCAAAATATAGCTTGGATATCCTGCTGCTATTTTTAGCTTGTCTTGAATAAACAAGCACTCCATCTTAATGTTTTCCAGTTGATTCTTTAAAATAGTATTGTAGTGAATCAAGCGCTCTTCATTGATGCTATTTATTTTTTCCTGATCTATTTTTTCTATTTTAACCTGCAACTCCAGCAGCTTTAGCAAGTCTTTTTTCTTGTAAGCCACAGTCACCTGCTTCATCAGTTCGGTCTTGCGATGTTTTTCTTCGGCATCTGGCTCACGATCTGGGTGCAGGGAGGTGACTAATTCCCGGTAAATGGCTTGAATTGACTTGCTTGTATTGGCTTCTTCTTCCTGCTGTCGTGCTTCTTTGGCTTTTTGTTTGGCGGTTTTTTTGCGTTTAGGCCGGATTTCTTCCTGATATCCTCCTTTTGCATAACTTTCTTCTAGCTCATCAAGCAACTTTTCCACGGTTTCTCTGTTCGACAGATCGAGGTCATCCGGCAGTATGATGCCCAAATCATGCAAAAACATTTCGCGGATTTTTGCGGAGACAAGCTGTCGTTCATCATCGCTTATTTCATCGTCATGAGAATTTGCATACAACTTATAAATATTCTCCAGCTCCTCGTCTTCCCTGATGTTTAAAACGTCTTCAGCCATACTGACGATGATATGCTTTATTTTTTCTTTCTGTTTTGGCGTAAAAGAATGTTTTTGTGCTTGCCGGTGAATCAGTAGCACCATTTCTGCTTGATGCTCTGCAAATTTTTGCGTGATCGGTATCAAGCGGCTTGATGCATGATGGTGACAAAATTCAAATGTTTCCTGCCATTCGGCCAATAGTTTTTTTTGCTTTTCAATTTGCTTGATCAGGGTGTTGAATTTTTTCTGTACGGGGCTGAGCGGGCAGGTATCGTCCTGTTTTTTAATGAGAATCAGGGTGTTTGCATTTGCAGTCTGTTGCGTGGCTTTTGGCATGGCTGTTTTTTTGCGTCTGGAAGCGGGTTTGGATGATGTCATTGATGTGCGCGAAGGTCTGCAGCGTTGATGGACGGCTATGCAGCATCCCGTCGCGCCCTCCGTTTGGTTTGCGTGTAAACGATGGGTGTATGCTTGACAGGGGGATGCGGCGTTGCTTACGCAAGCGTGCGGCCTTTGTGGCATTTGCTGAATATCGTTGTTAGACAGCGCCCCCTGTTGACGACAAGGCGATTATACTAAGCTTTTTGGGCTTTGAGGCCACGCGAACGGGGATTTTTGATGAATCTTATACAGCGCATTGAGCACCATTTTAAGCAAAATATTGAGGTGCATAATACCTCTCTGGAGCAGCTTGGCCCGATCATTGCCCGTGCCAGCGAGGTGATTTTGAACAGTCTGTTGAATGGGGGGAAGATTTTGGCCTGTGGTAACGGCGGCTCGGCGGCGGATGCGCAGCACTTTTCCTCTGAGATGGTGAATCGCTTTGAGCGTGATCGGCCTGGACTTGCGGCGATTGCCTTGACCACGGATACCTCGATTCTGACCTCGGTGGCCAATGATGATGCGTTTGATCAGATTTTTGCGCGTCAGGTGCGTGTGCTAGGGCAGCCGGGCGATGTGTTGCTGGCGATTTCCACCTCGGGGCGGTCGTTTAACGTCTTGCAGGCGGTTCATGCGGCGTATGAGCGTGAGATGGTCGTGATTGCGCTGACCGGGCGTGATGGGGGTGAGCTGGGAAGTCTGCTGCGGCTGACGGATCTTGAGTTGCGGGTGCCCTCGTATGCCACGCCACGGATTCAGGAGGTGCATTTATTGTGCATCCATTGCCTCTGTGATTTGCTGGATGTACAGCTCTTGGGCGAACCCGAGGAGGATGCAAAGGCACCTCTGCCGCAGGCATTGCCTGAGGAAGATGACGAGGATGAACGCCTGCCGGAGTTGACCCAGGCGGAGGAGGTAGAGGATGCGGAGCCTGATGTGGTGCCTAAAAAACCCGCCAAGGCCCGCCGTCATCGCCGTAAGCCTAAACAAAACCCGCCAAAGGTTCCGGAGCAGTTGCCGTTTGAATAGATGCTGCCAGGGTGCATTAACCATCAAGACAGCCCTATAACGGCAAAAACGAGACACAGTAGCGACGGGTAGTTCCTTGCCAGCCGCTCAACCCGTCTCGCCGCCCATCGCTTCGGTGTCCTGATTTTTTTGGTAGTTCTGCAGATTGCATCTGCTGGCTTGGGAGCTGTTACAGCTTGCCTGGATGCCGGTTTTGGGATAAATCTCACACAGCGTTAATCCTCGCGCCGAAGATCCGCCTCGTCTAGCGAATGGGGCGAGGCGGTTAAGGCGTGTTCATCACATCGCACAAAACCCTTTTCCAGCAGCTCACGCTCACAATAAAAGGCCAGCGCCTGCTTGGTGCGCAGGGTAAGGACCTGCCCCGGTGTTAATTTGTAATCCTCTCGCAGAGCGGTTTGTTTTTCCGCACTTAGCTCAGCGCCAACCTGAAAACAAAGATCCTGATACTGATGCCAGGCACGATCGGCATCACCTGACACCCATTCCTCATTGCTTGGCCCGGCAAACAGGATGCGCGAGAGTGCAAAGTCCATATATTTATGCACGGTGTGGCAATACGCACGCAGATGGTAGCGATTGTCGGCAAATACCAGGCAATGCGGCGAAATGGTGCGTAAGATAGTGCGGTACTTGGAGCTGTAGCGAATCGCTACGGCTTTTTTGCGATACAGTCCCTGCAGGGCCTCGCTGACCATGTCGTTATTAAGTTTAGGGCGGGTGGCACGGTTAGCATCACAAAAAGGAATTTCGCTCCAATCGATATCCTCAATAAATTGCGCAACGAGTCCCTGGCCGCGCAAGTAATCAAGAAAAGCGCTGCTCCCCTCACGAATAAAGCCCGGCTTAAATCCCTGTGCTGCTACATGGCGACGCAGGGAGGCATCATATTTCAAATTCCCCGGCATCTGGCGTTTATATTCATTGATAACGGCTTGTGCGGCCTGGCGACTCAATCCAAAGGCTTGGGCCAATTCACCTGCGGTAACGCCTCCAGCCCACAGCACCCGAATTTCAATGAACCCCAGACGCCGGAGTATGTCAACTTTTTTGACAGTCATGCACTTAATAGGTTAAATCAAATCGGGATAAGATGCGCTGGAACGCTGACCAACGCAAGGACAATATCATGTATCGCATTCGCCTCGAACTTCCCAACGGTCAGGAGCGTGGCTATCGCTTTCTTGATCTGCTACACGATGCACTCGTTAATGCCTGGACCGCTGCCGGGGCCAAGGCTACCGATATTCTCGGGCCACAGGCACGGCCCTGGACCTTTGCCCCTTTGGGCTATCACCGTAAAAACGAAAACCGCGTACACACGCTGGTTGTCTCCACCCCTGATCCCCAGTTAGCGGACTATCTGCGCCACTGGCAAGCAGAAACGATCTGCATGACACGCCCAGCCACCGCAGAGCACATTGATTTTGCCAATGCCCAGATCACGGCAGAGGCTGACCCCATTGTTTCTCAGCAAACACGACTGGCGGTATTGCTGCTGTCGCCGCTGGCGGTGCGCAAACAGGGTTCGCGCCAATGGCATGGGCAGCTCAATGATCCGGCCATTGCGGTAGCGATCAATCATCGACTGTCCCGCCTGGCCGGGCGACCGGTTGCCCTGCGCATCACCCCCGACCCTTTATATCTGCGTGCTAATCCGCGCCACTCTGTATTATTAACCCGGCAACCAAATAGCTACACTGCTGCATATTGAATAGATTCAGCCTGGAAATAGCTCGCAACTCGCTTAGGTAGTTTTTGCAGTTTGCGAAGATGAGACAGCACTTTCTGTTTCAATTGATCCTTGTTTCGCGCTGGCGAACCTTTGTGAACGCCTGCTTTCAGGTCACAGTTCAGATATT
>NZ_MU255055.1:5486-28954 GCF_000227725.2 Thiorhodospira sibirica ATCC 700588
TTGTTTCTTTGGCGTTTGCACTGTGAATCCCCACGCTTGAGGTATTCACCCACCGAACGAATCGGCATCCGCAACCCGGTCTCCTGCCTGATCAACTCCTGTACCGCTTCTCGCGACCACAAGGCATAGGGCATTTCCAGTTGATCAGGCGTGTGCTCCCTTAGCAGTGCTTGCAGATCGGCTTCTTCATCCGGTGCCAGCTGTCTACCAGAACCCAGACGGCGACCTCGTTGTTGGCGAAGCAACGACTCCACGCCTCCTGCGCGATACTTTGCCAACCAGCGGCCTACCGTCTGATAATGAACGCCCAGCTGTTCTGCAATCTCGCGCTGACTCAAGCCGCTCTCGGAAAGACGAACCGCCGTCTTGCGCTTCTCTTCCTGCGCCGCAGGGTGTAGGGTTCTGGCATCATCTTTTTTCATGCATCAAATCATAGCACAATGTGGATCTATTTGGTTGCCGGGTTAATAGTACCACAAAAAGGCTTTGCTCACGGCAAAATCAGCTTCGTGATTGGCCTTGCAGCACCGCTGTTGCTGGAAGGTAGCGTAGAGGATTTGCGCTTTGCCTGGTATGCCGGCGTCGGGGAAAAAAATCGCAACGGCTTTGGTTGCCTTGGATTACTTGAAGCAGGAGTTGGCCGATGAACGACACACTCAGCGTTAAGCAGCGGGCTTGTGCTGCCGTGGAAAACGTCTATGCACGGTTTATGGCCGAGGTGATCGAGCAGGGCGTATTTGCCGACCGTCTGGGTGAGGCCAGTGAGCTGCTAAAAAAGCGCCTGGCCCAGGGGACACACATCGATTCGCGCCATGTGCGCTTGATGCTGCTCAGCGGAAAAGGCGGCTGGGATTCTGACCCAGAGCGTGCGGCGCGTTATGCCAAAAATCGTAACGTCACCCTGCTTGATCACCTGCTATCTGTTGCCCGGGGCGCAATGCTGTTGGCCGCACTGGATTGGTTACTGCAAAACCCGGACATGGATGAAACCCTGCTACTGCGTCAGCTCGCCATGCTGGCCGCACTGGGGATATTGCACGATCTGGACAAAGATCAACAGCTCGTGCGCGACCAGGCTATCCCGCTGCAAGCCATTGCCCAGGCCCTGCAACGCTATCGTCTGGACAGCTTTCTGGCACACTACGCCATCAGGCTAGGTCCGGAGCAAGTGCGTTATCTGATCGTCAAGGTAGAAGGGACTCAGGCGCATCGGCACCCAGACACCCCCGCCCCGCGTGAAATGGAGTTTTTACCGGCGTATGTTGCCCTGGCAGACAAGCTCGACGGCATCTGGCTTAAGACCGATCCTAGCGAAGGTGGCCTCAACGGCGTAATACAGCGTCTGCGCAGCGACCAAACCCTGAGCAGCGTCACCTTGCGCGACTGGTACGTCATCGATATCTATGACCCACACCATCCTTTCTTACTGGATGAACTGCAACGCTGGCTATCGTATTTCAGCAAGCGTTTAGGCGGTATACCGCCGCTAATTGAGCAGCATCAGGATGGTCGCCTGTTTATGCTGATACCCGATGCCGCTGCCGCAGACATCATCCGCCAAGCCAGCGTGCGCCTGGTCAAGAGCTTACCCTTTGGGCTGGAAATGACCGTATCGGTGCGTGGCTTGCCACAATTACATGGCCTGGCGGTGAGTTATGTTGATCTGGATGCCTTTGTCCGCGACACCGCCAAATCCGATGATCTGGCCAAGCTCTTTGCCATCAAGGCCGATCAAAAAGCCGTTATAAGCGATGCGCTGGATGCCTTGCTGGAAAACACCGCCCTTAGCGTGCAGTGGCCGACCAAAAATACCGGGCTGATTAGCCCCTTTAGCAAGCCGGATACGCTCCGCCAAGAAGCGATCTTTAGCGATGCCGCGCTGCTGGCGTTGTTACTGCATCTCAAGGTCGATCTACCGCGCAAATCCACGATTCCTGACAGTGAAACCCGCGAGGCCCAATTACTCGCACAGCTTGAAACAGCCCGCCCAGCATGGCTTGAGGCCATGGATGATGGTTTCTCCCGACGCTCCATGACGGCGCTGTGGGTGAGCGTGTTGGGTGCTGAGTCTGGAGATTGCTATCAAGCCATCTGGGGAGAGACTGGCCTGCTACAGCAATGGCTGGAAGGCAATGAAACCCATCCGGGCCTGGCCAGTGGTATTCAGGGCAAGGGCACCGAGGTCAATGCCGCCGTGCAATTACATGTGCAACAACTGCTGGGCAAGCAGCGCGTAGCCCCGCCAGATGAAAGCGGCCACGGGCGCTGCCTGTTTACCAATGCCCCGGTGGCGCTCAGCGACAGCATCGACAGCACCAGTGGCCTCTATGAGGTGAAAAAATCTGCCTTCTCGGGCCGTGACGGCCGCCCGGAAAGCCTGCTCAATGAAACCGGACACACCAACGTCAGCGCCGTTTCACTGGCCGAGCACAAACTGCGCAAACACGTACACGAGTTACAGGGTGGCAAAGCCGAGGGGATTCCTGCCCTGATTTCCACGCCCACCACCAGCGGCCTGTTTGGCGGCCTGTCATTGCAAGACGAGCGCGGTTTTCAGGCAATGTCGCTGTATGACCTAAGTCGCAATGAGATCAAAAAAGGGCGGGTACTCAGAGGCACGGAAGCGCTGCGCGGACGTTACCGCATCGCCCGTCTGGAAGCCATTCCCAGCACCACCGCCAAACAGGTCGAGCAGCTGCGCATGTTTTTGCAGGCAGCACTACGTCTGGGGCGACCGGTGCATATCTTTCGTGGCCTGCCTACCGCCCAGCCGGCCTTTTTTTATAGCGATGCCTTGCCGCCTTTGCTGGTCAACCTGCTGGGTGGCCAGGCCCTGCGACTGGAACAAATCCCCACAGCTATCACCGAGCTTGAATTAGCCCACACCCTGCTGGATACCCCCGGCTTGGGCTATGAGGTCTTGCGCCTCTACGCCAGCCCACAAACACGCCTGGGCGGTATTGCCCTGGCCTGGTGTGTACTGCACGACCGTGACCATAAAACACGCCACGTCCTGCAAAGCCTGCAATCCCGTTTTCATGACGCCACAAAGGAGCTGATATCCATGTCCCATCACGATGCCCCATTAATTCGCCTTGCCCAGGCCGCTGCCGAAATTCAGCGCTATGTCAATCCCAGCGCCGCCATCGGCCGCCAGCTAATGGTCTTCAAACTGGGGTTTGAGGCCCTGGAAAGTGCCCGCGCCAGCGGGATTAACGATCGCGACTCGCTGATCAACGGCGCGGCCGGGGAAATTCAACTCAATCTGGAGCGCCGCGACGAGCAGGCCAAGCGCGGGGCACCGCTGGTTGAAGGTTGCCTGCAGGTGGCCACCATCCTCGTCGATGAGATCTGGCTAGGCTTGTGCAAAGGGCGCAGCCCCACTCAACGCCAGCGCCGCATCATGAGCAGCATCTACCGCATGACCCTGCTGCAAAGCTATCGCCAGCGTTATGCCGAAAATAGCGAAGCGGCAAAAGAAACCGAAACCCGCGCCGTTTAATCCCTCGTCCATCATAAAAGGAGCAACCACATGCACAGCATTCACCCCTACCTGGGACAGCTTGACCAGCTCACCACCGAAAGCAGCGACGGCAAAGACACCTACATACACCCGGCCCTGAAAAATCTCGGCGCGGTGAGTCTGGTGCTCATTCGCGAGGCCATTGCCCCGGTGATTTTCCGCAACGCCGAGCAGGAAATCACCGACATCGACATCGACGGCGAAGCCTTTGTGCGCGCCGTGCCCAACAAATTCAAATACCCGGAAAAAAGCCGAGGACTGCAACTATTGCGCGCCTACGGCGTTGGCGGACGGATGCCTCAAAACAAAAGCGTATTTCGTCCCAAGCAGCCCATCTCTGAGGTTTACGACCTCAATACCCTGGTCTTTGGTGATTCCAGCACCCAAGACAAGCGCGTATTGCCGGTCAAAGCCGCCGTGAGCTATTCAGACGGGCTGAGCCTGCAACCCAAATATCAATGCGTCGATGAAAGCTTTCACAATCGCGCCATGGAAGACGGCACCCTGTTTGATGCCGCAGACAAAAAAAATTCAGACAACCTGTTCAGCCGCCACTTCGTCAAACCCGGCACCCTGCTGGTACAGGTACTCTCAACCCGAGGGCGCCTGCTACCGCCGGAAGGGCTGGATCATCTGCTACTCAGCGTCGGACTGGCGGGAACCTATGGCGGCCAAACCTCTGTCACCGGCACCAATCTCAGCACCCATTTCGTGGGTTTTTACGCCGGGCGCTTTGAGCGGGCCTCCACTTCACCGTATCAATTAGTACGCCACTGCCGCCAGCACGGTGTTGACCTGACAGACCATAAAGCCCTCACCCAGGCCCTGCATCAACATCTGGCCGCCGATCATGAAGCCAACATCCCGCCCGAGGCTACTCAGGACTATGTTGCGCAGCTCATCGCACGCTTTGAAGCCAATGACGAGGCCCTGGCCCGTCAATACCAAACCACCGCCAAAGCGACGGCCGGATTATTCGATAACTGGTTTGGCACCGGTAAAAAATAACCCGTCACCCACGCGATAAGGAGCCAGACCATGCAAGCGATTCCGCTCAAGGCGACCACACTCACCCCCTTTGCCTATCACAGCCTCGCCATCCAAAGCGGCACGGCCACCCTGCCGGAACTGATCAGCGACACCGCCATCAGCTTCGGACTGGCGGCCAGCCTGGGCATGATGGCAGCGCGGGTTGCCCTGCCCCGGCGCGACTACCTGCGTGATCTGCGCGCCATGCCCTACCGTAGCGCCGTGTTTACCACCGCCCACCCGGAACTGTTAGCGCCGCTGGTGCGCCGCCTCAACCTCGACGCCGAGGCCGGATTGCAAAAAAAAGTGCAAGACGTTGCCTACAAAGGCAATCTGAAAGAATTTTTTCAGATCCAGGAAGTCCCGGAAGGCCAAGTGTTTCACGGCGCGCTGTTTGGTCTGGACCCTTTTCAACACACCGGCGAGGCCGAACTCATCATCCGCATAGGCTTGCACCGCTACGGCATGGTGCGTTTAGAACCCGCGCCTGAAGTCACCACAGTCCGTCTTAATGCAGCCACCGCGCACCTGTTTGCGCGGACCCTGCCCGTCGAACGCTATGCCCTCTACAACCTGCAACTGACCGAAACAAAATTCCTGGACGAAGCCGCCGCCGAGGTCGCCCAATGGACATAACCATCGCCCGTCACTGCGTCAACCAAGGCCCCGATGGCCTCTCGCCGCTACAACACGAACTGCTCCACCACCCGGCGCCCATACGCATCGCCGCAGCGCCCACCGGTGCCGGCAAAAGCTACGCATTTCAGCGCGCCGTATTAGCCGATGAACGGGTTTTTTTCATGGTGCCCACCCGCCGCCTGGCGCAAAATCTGCTGCGCGCCATGCTCGATGACCTCAGCAACCGCCCCGGCAGCGCAGTCGCCCAGGCACAACGCAAAGTCGCCCTCTGGACCTCTGACGCCAGCGCCAGCCTGCGCGCCGAAGGTATCCAGGTCGGGCCACATCGGATACGCCAACTCAGCAGCCTCGACCCCACCACCGCCACCAGCGGCGAACTTATCGTCGCCGTCCCGGAAACCCTATCCCACCTCCTCATCAGCCGCTATCTGACAAAGGGCCAATCCAGCGACGGCATCTTCGACCTGCTCAACAGTTTTGAGCACATCGTCTTCGATGAATTTCACACCATCGAACCACGCGGCTTTGGCCTTGCCGCCGTCATTGCCCGCATCGCTGCCAGCGAAAACGTCCGCGCCAAAATCAGCTTCCTGTCCGCAACCCCGCTGGCCATTCGCCCGGTGCTGGAAAAACTCGGCTGCCCCGCAGACAGCATCATCGAACTGGAAGAAAGCGTCAGTGCAGACGGTGATCGCGCCGTGCATGGCGACGTCACCCTCAGCCTGCAAGATAGCCCAAGCCTGGCCGACATGCTCGCCACACAACAGGCACACATCACCCAGGAAATCCAGGCAGGCCGACAAGTCGTCGTCATCTACAACGCCCTGATCGACCTGCAACACCAAATCCCCCAACTGGAACGGCTGATCGAACAGCAGGGCATCCAACCCGAGCGCGTGCTCCTGATCAACAGCATCGACGACAGCCGCGACACGCAGGCCAGCCACACCCGCTTCACCACCGGGCGCCAACACGACCCGCAAAGCTATGACATCCTCCTGGCCACCGCCAGCGTCGAAATGGGCGTCACCTTCAACGCCAACCTCCTCTTCATGGAACCCGGCTTCTCCCCGCTCAACTTCCTGCAACGCTATGGCCGCGCCGCCCGCCGCGACCAACCCGGCTCAGTACAGGTACGCCTGGCGGCCAACATGCTCGACAAAAACGACTGGCTGCGCAAACTCCACCAGTGGATCAAAAACCACCACGGCAGCACCCGCACCATTCAGGAACTCACCCACATCCTCACCAGCGCCACCCAGCAACGCTTTGCTGCCCAGCCCGAAGGCCGTCACAACACTTTTGGCACACTGCCCAACCGCGCCGCGTACAGCAGCGGCCTATACTGGCTCGCCCTGCTACAACACCCCAGCAACCAAGGACAGCGCCGTCAACGCCTGCAAGCCCTGCTCCCCGCCCCGGCCAAAACCATACGCGCCCTGCTGGCACAGGTGCGCACCCTGACCCAGGACCGCGAATTTGCAGACACCGCCAACGCCTGGTGTCGCGGCTTTGAAGCACACGCCCTGACCCTGCGCGACATCGACCGCCGCATCCGCATCCGCATCGGTGCCCGGCAAACCTTCTATGTCGGCAACACCTGGCTGTGCCGCCATACCGACCTGGCCGGCTACCCGCTGCTCATCGCCGAAGATGGCGAAGAAGAAATTCGCCTGCCGGAAGACCACGCCCTCCCAGACCACCTGCAAGCGCGCAGCACATACATCAAACCCACCCGCACGGTCTTATTCCCGCACACCCCCTACACCGCGCAGCTGGTGGATGATCCCGACCTGCCCCGCCAATGGTGTCAGGAACTGCGCAACAGCAAAGGCGTAGAAAGCATGGCCTGGGAGCTATACCCCGACGCCCTCGCCGCCGCCGAAAAACTCACCCTGCTCACCGGACTGGTGGTTTCCTTAAATGAAGAATCCACCAGTCCGGACGCTGTATCCATGACAATCTAAACATCATGACACCCTTTGCTTGGCAACACACCCAGGCGTTCTTAACCAAAGTAGAACGGCTTGATCTGCACGGGCTGCATTTTCAACATGTGGCCCTGTGTGAACGCAGAGCTTGGATGTATCTGCATCACATTAACTTCGCACAATGGCATGAACGGGTTGCTGTAGGAACCATAAAACACCTCAACAGCTACCAACGAGATGTCTCTATCCGAGGATTGCAAGGCCTTGCACCAGACCGTATCGACTGGGAACAATGCATTGTCTATGAAAACAAAGGCAGCGGAGGTGCTAAAGAAGCCGTAGACGATCAAATCGCTTTCTATGCCCTATCATAATATGCGTGCAAACCTGCGCTATTATCACTACAGAGGATGCAAATTTTTAAGTAAAAATATTTTATCTATGGAAAAGCTTGAGCAAAAAATTGGAAATTCCGAAAACTGTGAGCAGTTAATGGGGATTGAATGGAATATACATCAATACTACTATGAAGGATGGAAAAATATTGACACTGCTCTTGATTTTGGCAAACGAGTACGTCGCCCACCCAATAACCCCGTAAACTGCTTGATTTCATTTTTAAATCAGATGACTTACGCCATAGTTCGGCATGAGCTTTTTAAAACACATCTAGATGAAAACTTTAGTTTTTTACATGCTGTTACCAATGGTCGGTCATCACTTAGTCTGGATATCTCTGAAACTTTCAAGCCTATTTTAGCAGATCAACTCATTTTTCGTTTATATCGTAAAAATATAGTTACAGAAAACTGGTTTAATCAATATGAGGGTATTTGCTTGCTGAGTGAAACTGGACGACGCCATGTTGTTGAGCACTTTGCGCAACGGCTTGAAGAGCGTTATAGCGAGCGTAGTTATCGAGAATGGATTTATCGAGAATGTCTGGCGCTTGAAAGGCATGTTCTTGGTATTGATGAATATCAATCATTTAAACGGAGAGTTTGAGCATGTTTGCGATTATTATGTATGATGTTGAAGCCAAACGAACCAATAAGTTTAAAAAATTACTACGAAGGTATTTGCAACACACACAATACTCTGTATTTTGCGGCGATATCAGTGAATCCAAACTCCTTGCATTGCGTAAAGAGCTTTCTGACTTAATGAACGACGAAGATCGTGTCGTTGAAATTCTGACGGCCAACCGGCACAACATTGAAATCAGTCGGCTCTTAAAAAGCACTAGCGGGAAAGGGCCTTTACAGCGACAGGCACACAACGAACACCGTCAGGACTTCTCTGTTTTATAAAAATGCACGAATTGCTCAAAGCAGTTGCTTTTACAAGCTTCGATGCCAAATAATGCGCAAAGCCTGGGGCATTGAAGTCGCTCATACAAGGTTTTGGGCTATTTCGTGTTGGTTTTACACCGAATGGATGCACAAATATGCCTATGGATAAGGGGTTACGAATCCCCATGAGGGGTTATGAGAGTCTTGGGCGGGCGCATCAGCGGGGCGGCTGAAGTGTTACGAATCCCCATGAGGGGTTATGAGGCTTGCGCGCCTATAGGGCAGCTAAGCCTAAACATCGTTACGAATCCCCATGAGGGGTTATGAGGTTATCATGTTGATGTTGAGCGCGGGTTTGTACGGAGTTACGAATCCCCATGAGGGGTTATGAGAACTGGAGGGGTATTTGATCCCGAGGGCACTGGCGGTTACGAATCCCCATGAGGGGTTATGAGCCGGCAAGTTTGCGGTTGAGCGCGTGCGACACATACGGTTACGAATCCCCATGAGGGGTTATGAGGCTTCCGCGCCTATAGGGCAGCTAAGCCTACACATCGTTACGAATCCCCATGAGGGGTTATGAGTCATCGAAGCGGACGAAATCCGAGTATGCGACCCGGTTACGAATCCCCATGAGGGGTTATGAGATCCTTAAATACCGCTATCACGTCCAGGCAGCCTGGGTTACGAATCCCCATGAGGGGTTATGAGTCATCGAAGCGGACGAAATCCGAGTATGCGACCCGGTTACGAATCCCCATGAGGGGTTATGAGTTCGGGACCGAAGGTCTTCCGAAGGTCTTCCGAAGGGTTACGAATCCCCATGAGGGGTTATGAGGATCGCTCTATCAGCGCGTCCTTTGTTTCTAGCAGGTTACGAATCCCCATGAGGGGTTATGAGGCTGCGCGCCTATAGGGCAGCTAAGCCTACACATCCGTTACGAATCCCCATGAGGGGTTATGAGGTTTCATTCTGGGGTGCCTGCCGGGTTCCCGGATTTGTTACGAATCCCCATGAGGGGTTATGAGTTTGGTGTAAAATCAAAGACCGAAAGCCCTTTCCCCCGTTACGAATCCCCATGAGGGGTTATGAGCTGCTGGAAGCGGAAAATCACCGCCGCCCCGGCCTGGTTACGAATCCCCATGAGGGGTTATGAGGACCTGATGCGCTACTTGTGCCGTCTAGTCACCCCACGTTACGAATCCCCATGAGGGGTTATGAGAGTCCGAGGTGTTGATGACCGTGAGGCGCTTGCCGTGTTACGAATCCCCATGAGGGGTTATGAGACGCGCACCACCTGAACCCCTTGACACTCCCGTGCCGTTACGAATCCCCATGAGGGGTTATGAGAGTGCCCGTCGGCACGTTGGCCGTCACCGTCCATCAGTTACGAATCCCCATGAGGGGTTATGAGCTCACCAAGCACTCCGGCACCTAGTCTCGCACCCGGTTACGAATCCCCATGAGGGGTTATGAGACATCGACATCACCACCTCCCCTGCTGTCACGAACAGGTTACGAATCCCCATGAGGGGTTATGAGCCATGAGGAGTTATGAATTCGGCAAAAAGAGGGAAGTTTTGACGTGGCGGCACCTTCCAGGTGCCGCTTTTTTTGCGGCATCAAGATGATGCCGCCACAACGCAAGATGCATTCGCCACACGCAGCATCTGGAAGATGCCGCCACGGGGAGCGCCGAGTTGCACTCGGCGGGTCGGGACAAGGGTTTAAAAATCAGCCGAGTACAACTCGGCGATCCAGATAACCACCCCCGGTGCACAGCTGGTGCTCCGCGCTCCCAGGTTTTTTTAACGCAAATACCCGCTAATCCTTCGCAATAACTCCGGAAACTGCACGGCGTAGTACAGCGGTTGGTTGCGCTGGTTTCTGCCATAACACAAACCTTCACCGACCAATTGCTTGACCCGTTTTAAACCCCGTGGGGTTTCGCGGCGGATGTCTTGTAACCAGCCTAAACGCACCAAGGCCCGGTTGACTACTTGTACGCTGTGGCGTTGCTGGTGACGCCTTAGCAGGGTGCTTAAGGTCGCTAATTCGCGTCCGGCGGGGGGTGGGGGTGGAGCTTGTGTCTGTAAAAAGGCGGCATCTTCGCCCAGACTGCGCACGGCTTGTTCAATCAGTTGCCGCTTGGTGGTGTCGTTAAGCGAGAGATGATCCAGACAGAGGTTTAAGGCGGTGAGGCGGATGTAAGCGCGGATGAAGTCAGGGCTGTGCAGCGGGTCGGGGTCTGGCGGGGTGGTATAACGCGGCTGGGCCTGGCCGCTTTCCAGTTCGTACCAGCGATCAATCACCGCCGCCCGGCGTTTGATGTCGTAGCCGGTGATGAGGATTTCCGTATGACGGCGGTCGAGATGATACCCGGCAAGGCGTTTGGTCTGTGGGCAATACTCAGGGCTAATGCCTTGAATTTCTTGATAACCCAAATTTGGGGAGCTGCTCCAGCATCACCCGAATATCACGCATGATATTGTCATGGCGTTTACCGGTCAGTGCGGCAATTTCCCGCGAGGACAGGCTTAAGGTGTGCAATGGCGCACAGGCAGAATATATGGACATGGCTACTCACCTTATCTAGTTTAAGGTTGCCCCTGTATGAGGGCGGTCGGGAGGCTAGAAACCGTGAGTAGCTCGGCGGACTGATTTCCCTTGCGGGTGTTGTATTCGTCCCCTCCCGACCCTAGACAAATGACAAAGGCACACGCAAACAGTGCGCCTTGGGTATTCGGGCACAAAAAAACCACGGCTGACAGGCGTGGGAACCGCTACTCGCGGAGTTTCTAGGCTCCTGAAAGGCACTCTAAAACCCCGGCGCAGGCTTGTCAACACTCGTTTGCAGCGATATCTGGAAGGTGCTGCCACGGGGAGCGCCGAGTTTTACTCGGCGGGTCGGGACAAGGAGTTAAAAATCAGCCGAGTACCACTCGGCGCTCCAGATGACCACCCCGGCGCTACGCGCCACCCCTCCTTGAAAAGGAGGGGAGTTTTTGACGTGGCGGCGGTGATGGGTTTAGTCGAGATTTAATAGGCGGTATTGTTTGGCGGAAAGGTGTTTTTCTGCCAGGGCGCAGAGGTGTTGGTGGTGGGTAAATAATATGACCTGGCGCTGGGTGGCGAAGTCTGCCAGGGCCTGTAGCATACAGGCGGCGCGGGTGTCGTCGGCGGTGATCAGGACATCATCGAGTACCAGCGGTGGCGGGTCGTCGCGTTGTTCCAGGGCGGCCAGGCGCAGGGCGAGGTAGAGTTGGTCGCGGGTGCCTTCGCTCATGCCGTCTACGCCCAGGGTTGTCTGATCGCTGCGTTGTGCCAGCAATACCGGTTGGCTGGCGTCTTCGCTGGCAAAGAGTCGTGGGTAACGGCCTTCGGTCATTTGCGCAAAATAGGCTGAGGCACGGGCCAGCATCGGTGCCTGGACGCGCTGGCGGAATTGTTTGATGGCCTGGTTGAGCAAGGCATGGGCCAGTCGCAGGCGCATCCAGGGGTAGGCGGCGTGGCGGTAGTGTGCCAGGGCGGCCTCGATGCCTTCCCGGGCCTGGGCGGCGGCGTCTGAGGTGTCGATGGCATCCAGGGCCTGGCGGGTGCGCTCTTGTGCGTCGCGGGCCGCTTGCAGGGCCTGTTCGCGGTTTTCCAGTTCTGTCTGAAGCGCGTCAAGGCGTTGTTTCAAGCTGTCCAGGTCATGCGTGGCCAAGGCTTGGCGCAGTGCTTCCAGTGGTTGCTGGGTGGCCTGGGCCAGTTGCTCGGAGACGTGCTGTAATGCGTGCTGACAGGCGTATTTGTGTGCGGCTTGCTGTTCCAGCGCGGGCAGGGCGTGCAGGCTGTCTACTCCGGCCTGTTCGCAGAGCTGGTTTAGCTGGGTCTGATAGCCTTGCTGTTCTGTGGCGAGCTGTTCCAGGCGGAGTGTCAGCTTGCGCTGTTGCTGCTGGAGGCTTTGCTGTTGTTGTGCATGGCTTTGCGTCTGGCGCAGGCGCGGCAGCAGGCCCTGTACCATGACCTCAATATCGGCGAGGTCTTGTAAGGGTTCAGCCACGGCGACCGCCAGGCTTTGTACCCGTTGTGCGTAGCTCTCCAGGCTGGCGTGTTGCTGGGCCTGTTGCAAACGCAGCTGGTGCAGTGTCTGCTGCTGGCTGTGTAACTGCGCCAGCTCGGTGCGGCGGGCCTGCAGCATCGCGGGACTGGCGTGTGCCGGTAGATGCAGACGGTGATACCACGGGGCGAGGGCCTCATCCAGACGGCGCTGTTCGGCACACAGGGCCTGATACTGTGCCTCGCGCTGGGCGTGTTCTGCTTGCTGGCGCTGGGCCTGGGCCTGCTGGGCCTGATGCGTGGCTAAGGCGGCGGTGAGCTGTTTGTCCATCTGGCGGGCCTGTTCTACCAGGGCGGGTAGTCCGGCCTCCAGCGGGATTGCGCCGACATCGCGCAGGGCGTCGGCCAATGCCTGATGTTGCGCTGTGAGTATCTGCTGATGTTCGCGCAGGGCGTTGTGCAGCTGTTGTTGCTCATGGGCCAGACTCAGCAGCGCCTGGCAGTGTTGCTGCCAGCCTCGCAGTTCTGCTGGGGCCAGGGGCGGTAATCCTTGGCTTTCCAGATCTTCGCGCCACTGGCGATGTGTGCGCTCGATCTCGTCGGCAAGGGTTTGCTGTGTCTGCAGGAGGCTGTCATGCTGGCTTTGCAAATCGCTCAGGCGCGCTTGCGTGGTGGCAAAGGTCGCCGCCCGTTCGGCATCGGCCCGCAGCAGATCGGCCTGACGATCACACACGCTGATCGCCTGTTCCAGGTCGTTGAGCTGCGTCGGCGTGGCTTGCGGGTAGTGTGCGCGCAGCTGCTGCCACAGGGTATCGCGATGTTGGCGGCTGGCGCGCAGGCTGGCGGCCGTAATGATCTCGCCAACCGCCTGTAGCCCGTGCAGCTGCGCTTCGAGGGTACGCTTTTGTTGTTCAAGGCGTTGCTGCTCGGCCTGCAGTTGCTGCTGTTGTTGCGCCTGGCTGGTCATGTGCTGTTCTGCGCTATCCAGCGCCGCTTCTGTCAATAAGCGCAGCTCGGCGAGCTGTTCCAGGGTATAGCTGCCCAGCGCCGGGATACCGCTTTGCAGGGTTTGCTGCAGTTGGTTTAGGCGGGTTTCGCGCTGTTGCTGGCTGTCTTGCAGTGCCAGCATGGCCTGGGCAGCCTGGAGTTGCTGGCTGAGGGTCTGACAGGCGGCGCTGTCGGGCAGGGCGGGCGCACGGGTCAGTGCCTCCTGTAGCTGGGCCTGCTCTGTACTCAGGCGTGTCTTGAGTTCGTGCAGACGTTCTGCGGTATGGCGGCTGGCGCTGAGGGTTTCGTCTAAGTGTTGTGCTTCTACCGCCGTGGGGTGTGCGGCTAACAAGTTCGCCAGGGTGGCATCCGCATCAATGCGCTGCTGCTGTTGCGCCAGTTCTGCTTCCAGGGCGTGCAGCGCCAAAGCCTGTTGTGCCGCCTGGAGGCGTCCCTGCAGATAGCCTTCCAGGCCATGCGCCAGTGTTTCAATAGCCTCGGCATGAGGCAGCAGGGATGTCTCAATGTGCAGGCTGGCCAGCGTCTCGCGGATCTGGGCCCGTTCGGCCTGATGCTCCTGGCTACGCTGCTGGGCCTGCGCCAGCTGCGCTTGCAGGGTCAGGCGCTGTTCCTTGGCTTCCGGGGGCAGCGCGGGGATCTCTGCCAGCTTGGCTAATTCAGCCTGCAGGCGGTCATGGTCGAGCAATAACGGCGCCACGGTGCGCAATTCGCTTAAAGCGCGTTCCTCGGCACGCAGTTGCCCGATGGCCTGCTGACATTGCTGCAAGACATCACAGGCATTTTCATGGGCGCGTTTGAGCTGCTGCCATGCAGAGGGGCGGATTTCTGCCTCGCGCAGGCGGCGCTGGTGTTCTTTTAAAGCCTTGCCGGCCTGCGCCAAAACGGCTTTGCTGGAACGTGGGCTAAACAGTGCCCGCGCCTCGCTATCCAGATTCTCCAGTAAAGGGCTAACCCCTTGCAGTCCTGCGCTGGCGGCAAACAAGGCACTGCCTAGCTCTCCATCGCCGCGCAGTAATTCCCGGCCACCTTCGCGCAGCCGGGCGGAATCCAGGCCAAACATCAGGGCGAAAGCCTCGCGATTGAGGCCCCCTTGCAAGGCGGATTCTTCGGCAAACGTGGCGGGAGTAAGGTCTTGGGGGGTATCGGGGGAAAAACAAAACAGGCTGTTTTTTTGCGCCTTGCGACGCAGCAAGCCCTGCGGCTGGTTCTGGGGGTTAAGAAATACCCCGGCAATGCAGAGCGCTTTATAAGAATGCAGGAAATTGTCCTGGGTGCGGGCAGGGATGCCAAAGCGCAGATCCAGCATGGCGCGCAGTGCGGCGGATTTTCCCGCCTCATTCGGGCCATACACCAGATTCAGCCGATCCCGCTCAAATTTCAGGATTTGAGCGGTGAAGGGCCCAAAAGCCTCAAGCCTGAGCTCAATTAACCGCATATCGCGACGTTCCTTGCATGACGGGCGCCGTAACCGGGCGCCCGTTGTATAGCTGCCTGATGCGCCTGGACGGGCTTACTTGATATTTTTGCGCAGCTTTTGAATCATGCGCAGACGGGCAGCGGCCTCAATCAGCTCAGCCTGTGCCCTGGCATAATCAAAGCCAGCTTTACGCTCTGCCAGGGCCTCTTCGGCACGACGCTTGGTTTCCAAAACCTCAGCCTCATCCAGATCACTGGCGCGTATGGCCGTATCTGCCAGGATGGTCACCACATGCGGCTGTACTTCCAGGATGCCACCGGAGACAAACACGTTATGCTCTTCGGTGTCACTGGTTTTCACCCGTACCTCACCGGGCTTAAGCAGTGAGATGTATTGCGCATGACGGGGCAGAATCCCCACCTCGCCATGCTCTGCGGGGGCGATCACCATCTGCGCGGTACCCGAATAAATCGACTCCTCGGCGCTGACGATATCGACATGAAAGGTCATGGCCATAATGCCAATCCTCGCTTACTTGAGTTTGGATGCCTTCTCGACGGCTTCATCAATGGTGCCGACCATATAAAATGCCTGCTCGGGCAGGTGGTCGTATTCACCATTCACAATGCCCTGGAAACCACGGATGGTTTCTTTAAATGGCACGAATTTGCCTGGCGCACCGGTAAAGACCTCGGCGACAAAGAAGGGCTGCGACAAGAAGCGCTGAATCTTGCGCGCACGGGCCACGATGAGCTTGTCGTCTTCGGACAACTCATCCATCCCCAAAATGGCGATGATGTCTTTGAGTTCTTTGTAGCGTTGCAGGGTGTTTTGCACCGCACGGGCGGTGTTGTAATGCTCATGCCCGATGACCAGCGGGTCCAGCTGACGGCTGGTGGAGTCCAGCGGATCTACCGCAGGATAGATACCCAGCTCGGCGATCTGACGCGACAGCACCACGGTGGCGTCCAGGTGAGCAAAGGTGGTGGCCGGAGAGGGGTCAGTCAGGTCGTCTGCAGGTACGTACACGGCCTGGATGGAGGTGATGGAACCCTTCTTGGTGGAGGTGATGCGTTCTTGCAGTACACCCATTTCCTCGGCCAGGGTCGGCTGATAACCTACCGCAGAGGGCATACGGCCCAACAGTGCGGACACTTCCGTACCGGCCAGGGTGTAACGGTAGATGTTGTCGATGAACATCAGCACGTCACGGCCTTCGTCACGGAAGTATTCGGCCATAGTCAGACCGGTCAGGGCCACGCGCAGACGGTTGCCCGGCGGCTCGTTCATCTGGCCGTAGACCAGCGCTACCTTGTCGAGCACGTTGGAGTCTTTCATTTCGTGGTAGAAGTCGTTCCCTTCACGGGTACGCTCACCCACACCGGCGAACACCGAATAGCCGGAGTGCTCGATGGCGATGTTGCGGATCAGCTCCATCATGTTGACGGTTTTGCCCACGCCGGCGCCGCCGAACAGGCCCACCTTGCCGCCCTTGGCGAAGGGGCACAGCAGGTCAATCACCTTGATGCCGGTTTCCAGCAGCTCGGTGGAGCCTGCCTGCTCTTCGTAGCTTGGCGCCGGACGGTGAATTTCCCAGCGTTCTTCGGTTTGCACCGGGCCCTGGTTGTCAATAGCCGTGCCGAGCACATCCATGATGCGCCCCAGCGTACCCTTACCCACTGGCACAGAAATCGGGCTGCCGGTGTTGCTGACGCTAATGCCACGACGCAGACCATCACTGGAGCCCATCGCAATGGTGCGCACCACGCCATCACCCAGCTGTTGCTGGACTTCCAGGGTCAGGCCCATTTCCTCAACGTGCAGGGCATCATAAACCCTTGGCACGGCGTCGCGTGGAAATTCCACGTCCACCACGGCCCCAATCACTTCAACAATGTTACCAACACTCATCTTGATTCCTCGAAATATAAAGCTTGATTCGTTTGCAACCGTTTTGCCTTTGTAGGATACCGCAAGGGGAGCATACGCCCCCCTTTGCACGTTCACGGAATCCTTGCCGCCGGGGGTTGATCAAACCGCCGCAGCGCCGCCGACGATCTCGGAAATTTCCTGGGTAATCGCCGCCTGACGGGCCTTGTTGTAAACCAATTGCAGCTCGTCGATCAGTTCACCGGCATTATCCGAGGCAGATTTCATCGCGACCATGCGCGAGGCCATCTCACAGGCCACATTCTCGACCACCCCTTGATAGATCACCGATTCCACATAGCGCGTCAGCAGGGTATCCAGCACCGGCACGGTGTCGGGCTCGTAGATATAGTCCCAGTGATGCTTGAGGGTATCCTCTTGACTTGGCGGCAAAGGCAACAGTGTGGTAACACGCGGCTTTTGCGTCATGGTGTTGACAAACTCGTTTTCGACCAGAAACAGGCGATCGATACGCCCCTCGTCGTAGGCATCCAACATCACCTTGATGGATCCGATGATGTCATTGAGGCGTGGCTTGTCACCCAAATGGCCAACATTTGCCACCACATTGCCGCCCAAACGCTTGAAAAATCCCATGGCCTTGTTGCCGATCAGGCACAGATCAATCTCGACATTGCGACCTTGCCACTCGCGCATGGTGGCGACGGTTTTTTTGAACAGATTGATGTTCAGACCGCCGCACAGGCCGCGATCGGTGGAGATCACAATGATCCCCACCCGCTTGGCTTCACGCGCTTCCAGATAAGGATGGCGATACTCGGCTTGCGCCATGGCCACATGCCCAATCACCTGCCGGATCTTTTGTGCATACGGGCGGGTTGCCAGCATACGATCCTGGGCCTTGCGCATCTTGCTCGCAGCCACCATTTCCATGGCCTTGGTGATTTTTTGCGTATTCTTGATGCTTTTGATCTGGTTGCGAATCTCTTTTGCGCCTGCCATAAAGAACCTCGCTTACCAGGTGTGGTTGGCCTTGAATTCATCCAAGGCGGCGCGCATGCCGCTTTCGATGTCGCTGTTGTAATCGCCAGACTCGTTGATCTTGGCCAGCAGCTCCGCTTTGGCTGAGCGCAAGAAATCCATCAGGGCGCGTTCAAAATCCACCACTTTCTTGACGTCCACATCATCAAGATAGCCTTCATTGGCGGCAAACAGTGAAAAAGCCATTTCGGCCACCGACATCGGCGAATACTGATCCTGTTTCATCAGCTCCATGACGCGCTGACCACGCTCCAGCTGCTTGCGGGTGAATTCGTCAAGGTCTGAGGCAAACTGCGAAAATGCCGCCAGTTCACGATACTGCGCCAGTGCCAGACGCACGCCACCGCCGAGCTTTTTGATGATCTTGGTCTGCGCGGCCCCCCCCACACGCGACACCGACAGACCGGCGTTAATCGCCGGGCGGATGCCTGAGTTGAAGAGGTCGGTTTCCAGGAAAATCTGGCCGTCGGTGATGGAGATCACGTTGGTGGGAACGAAGGCAGATACGTCACCGGCCTGCGTTTCAATGATGGGTAATGCCGTCAGTGAACCGGTCTTGCCTTTGACTTCACCGTTGGTGAAGGCTTCCACATATTCGGCATTGACGCGGGAGGCGCGCTCCAGCAAACGAGAGTGCAGGTAGAACACGTCACCCGGATAGGCTTCGCGGCCCGGCGGACGACGCAACAACAAGGAAACCTGACGGTAGGCCCAGGCCTGCTTGGTCAGATCGTCATAGATGATCAGGGCATCTTCACCGCGATCACGGAAATATTCACCCATCGCACAACCGGCATACGGTGCAATATATTGCATTGCCGCCGAGGTTGAGGCGGTTGCGGCAACGACGATGGTGTGATCCATCGCGCCGCTTTCTTCCAGTTTGCGCACCACATTGGCAATCGACGAGGCCTTTTGCCCTACGGCGACATAGATACACTTAATGCCGGTGCCTTTCTGGTTGATAATCGCATCCACGGCCACCGCTGTTTTACCGGTCTGGCGGTCGCCGATGATCAGCTCACGCTGGCCGCGCCCAATCGGCACCATCGCGTCAATGGATTTAAGCCCGGTTTGTACCGGCTGATCAACGGATTGACGCTCAATGACCCCCGGCGCGATTTTTTCAATCGGGGAGCTGAGCTGGGTTTCGATAGGGCCTTTGCCATCAATCGGATTGCCGAGTGAATCGACCACACGCCCCAGCAGTTGAGGACCAACCGGCACCTCCAGAATGCGCCCGGTGCAGCGTACCGTATCGCCCTCGCGCAGGTGCTTGTAATCCCCCAGGACCACCGCACCTACGGAATCGCGTTCCAGGTTCAGGGCCAGGCCAAAGGTATTGCCGGGAAATTCAATCATTTCCCCTTGCATGACATCATTAAGACCGTGCAAACGGCAGATGCCATCGGTCACACTCACCACCGTGCCTTCAGTACGGGCCTCGGCGTGAGCTTCATAATTTTGAATACGCTGTTTAATCAGCTCGCTGATTTCAGTCGGATTGAGTTGCATAATTCAGATCCTGTTAACGGCTCAAAGTGGAGGCTAAACGATCCAATTGCCCGCGCACCGAGCCATCGATGACGAGGTCCCCGGCGCGAATAATGGCACCGCCGATGAGATTTTTGTCGATAGAGCAAACCAAATCGACCTCACGCCCTAAACGGGCCTTCAGTGCCTCGGCAATCGCAGTTTGCTGCACCTTGGTCACTGCCTTGCCGCTGATCAGTTCGGCCTGAATCCGGCCCTCGGCATCCGCCCGCAAGACTTCATACAGGGCGGTGATTTCCGGAATCAAGGGCAGACGGCCATAATCGGCCAGCAGATGAATCAGGTTAATCGCCTGCGCATCGAGATTGGCCGCAGAAGTGCTAACCTCAGGCTCAGAACTGTCCTCGGTGGGTGCGTGCTCATCGGCAGCGTCTGCCGCTGTTGTATCAGGCTTGGCTTTGGCTTTGCGTTGAGCGGTCGGCTTGGGGGTGTAAGACTGACAGACATCAATCAACACCTCGGCCGCCTGCACCCGCGTCAGGCGCGGATTGAGCAGCCACGCCGCCATCTGGGGATCAGCCACCACCGCCGAGATCAGCCCAAGCTGCACAGACCACGGCGCAAGCCGGTCCTCGCGGCGAGCGATTTCAAAAACCGCGCGTGCATAAGGTCGTGCCAGTGTAGTGAATTCAGACATGGATACACCCTCTAAATTTGGGTGATCAGGTCGTCAATCACCTTGGCATGCGCTTTGGCATCGACTTCCTTTTTAAGGATGCGCTCTGCGCCACGAACCGCGATATCACCGACCTGCTGGCGCAAATGCTCGCGGGCGCGGTTCAATTCCTGCTCAACTTCAGCGCGTGCCGAGGCCTTGATCCGCTCGCCTTCCTGATGTGCGGTGTCTTTGGAGGCATCGACGATCTCGTTGGCCCGTTTTTGCGCCAGCACAATAATGTCATTAGCTTGCTGCTTGGCTTCCTGCAAAAGCTTTTTCGCCCGCTCTTCTGCGAGCTCTTGCTCATGCTTGCCGCGTTCAGCCGCAGCCAGGCCATCGGCGATCTTTTTCTGACGCTCCTGCATGGCCTTGATGATGGGTGGCCACACATACTTCATGGTGACCCACACCAGAAGGCCAAATGTGATCATCTGACCAAGCAGCGTGAGATTGATATTCACGTGGCGTCCCCCCGTGGTAACGATTCAAATCGGAAAATGGAAAGACACATCCGCCTTTGCATCAGACCGACAGGGCGCCCATGAAGGGGTTGGCGAAGGTGAAAAACAGTGCCAGACCGACACCGATCATGGTCACGGCGTCCAACAGACCGGCAACGATAAACATCTTGACCTGCAGCATCGGCACCATTTCTGGCTGGCGAGCGGCACCTTCGAGGAAACGACCACCCAGCAGACCAAAACCAATCGCGGTACCCAGCGCACCCATGCCCAGAATCAGACCTACAGCAATCGCGGTCATGCCCTGAATATTAGCAATAGCAAGTTCCATAATTCCTCCAAAACAGGTTAAAAACTAAAGGTTTTGTTGTCAAAAACAACGGGCTTTAATCAACCTGCCCAGCCCATGAATAAAGCCAGGCAGGCCAATGAAACAGCTCAGGCATCAATGATCTTCATGTGCCATGCTCAGATAAACAATGGTCAACACCATGAAAATGAAGGCCTGCAGGGTAATGATCAATAATTTGAACAAAGACCAGGGGAGCCCCAGGGACCACTGAATCCACCAGGGTAACAAGGCAATCAGGGTAAAGATCAGGCCGCCGGCATACATGTTACCGAAAAGACGCAAAGACAGTGAGACTGGCTTGGCGATCTCCTCAACCACCTTGAGAATGAAATTAAAGGGGATAAACCACTTGCCGAAGGGTTGCAGTAACAGCTCTTTGGAAAAGCCGACCGCACCTTTGATCTTGATGCTATAGAAGATAATCAGGAAAAACACCGCCAGGGACATGCCGAAGGTGGCATTGATATCCGAGGTCGGATTGATACGCAGATATTCAACGCCAATGGCGTGCGCCAGATACGGGAACAGGTCATAGGGCAAAAGCTTGACGATGTTCATCAGAAAAATCCAGACAAACAAGGTCAGCGCCAGCGGAGCAATCAGCGCACTGCGCCCGTGGAAAGAGTCTTTGACCTGCTTGTCCACAAACTCCACTAAAATCTCGGTAAAGTTTTGCAAGCCACCCGGAACGCCGACGGTTACTTTGGACGCGGCGCGGATGAACAAAAATAAAAACAGGCCGCCCAATAACAGGGAAAACAACATGGTGTCCACATGGATAGCCCAAAAGCCCTCGCCGACAGTCCAGTGCCCCAAATGATGCTTGATATATTCTCCAGCGGTCAGATTCTCTGCTGCCATGTGTTTCACTCACTTAAACGGATTGGTTAGTGCCCGAAAGGGCTGGCAGCAAGGCCAGCCAGAATGCCATAAGACTTACGATATAGGTCAAAAACATGGGCAGGAACAGCACCTCAAGCCAGACAATCGCGACCAGGAATAACACCACGGTCAAAGCGATCTTTTGCACCTCGGCCACATAAAAACTGCGGGCCACCGCCTTGGCTGATTTGCTTTCCACACCCAGAAAAACACGCCAGGCAAAAAAGCCTGTCGTTAATAATGCGATTCCACCGCCGACGAGCGCCGACCAGGCACTGGCAGGCGTTGCCAACCATGAGGTCAGCAAAAATGCTGCGCAAATGATAGCTAGCTGCAATCCAAGAACTACTTTTGTTGCCCGGTTAAACATGGCCATCAGGGAAATGCCTCTGAATGCGTCGTTCTTGGTCTATGAACGTTCCACGCCCAAGCGCCCAATCCCCAAGAGATTTACCGTTAGCGCGTGGCTTGAGGTGCATCGCCTTAGCGGTCGTGAAAGCCGCGTTCTTTCCTGCGTAGGCGCTTTTGCCAAACCGGGGTATGCACAGACACCATCTATAGCAGATAACGATGCAAAATAATCACGCGGCGCTGCGACTCGCCTCAATAGCAGGCCGGGATTATAAGAGTATGTTGATAATAGGGTCAAACTTAGCGCACAAAATTTTATGGCATTTTATCGCGCCAGAACGCCTATCGCATCGGTCAAAAGCTTACAAGCCTTTGATTTAAAAAATAAAGTCACAAAAACTTCTGGCGCATCAACAACAGCGTATTCTTGCAGCATATCAGACACACCCTGCACCATGGCACAAAAAAAGCCCACAGAACTGGGCTTTTGCAAAAACAGGGATAAAACAATAAATGGTGGGCCCAGCAGGACTTGAACCTGCGACCAGCCGATTATGAGTCGGATGCTCTGACCAACTGAGCTATAGGCCCATAGACAGGGGGGGCACGCCTGGCTAAGCAAAATCTTGAATCGCTTGCATAAAACAGAAAGGCGCTGCGCTTTTACGCGGTCTTTGCAGGCATTCCCAAACAACCCCCTCCGAATCGGTGGCCATCATAAACCAAAGCAGCAGAGTCGACAACTGAGACACGCATTCTTGTTAGCCCAAAGCAGTAATGTCCCCTTCGTCCAATTCTAAAATGTCCCCTTTATATTTAAGCGGGAGGGGCACGCATGACGAAGGAGCACATTACGATGAGTCACAAAGAAATTGACCGACTAGAGATGATTCAGGCGGTGGCGAACAAGCATCTGCGGCAGGCCGAGGCGGCCCAGCGCCTGGGGTTGAGCGTGCGCCAGGTCAAGCGCCTGGTTCGCCGCTATCGTGAGCATGGGGCGACAGGGCTACGCAGTGGCCACCGTGGCCGACGTCCCAATAACGCCATTGCCGAGACAGTACGCCAGGAGGTGCTCGCCTTGGTCAAGACGCACTACACCGACTTTGGCCCCACCCTGGCCTGCGAAAAGCTGGCCGAGCGCCATGGTCATCATCTCTCGGTCGAGACCCTGCGCCAGTGGATGGTGGCCGATGGGCTATGGCAGCCCAAGCAACGCAAGCAAGCCCGCATTCATCAGCGCCGTCCGCGCCGCCCCTGCCTGGGGGAGCTCATTCAAATCGACGGCTCGCCCCATGACTGGTTTGAGGTGCGCGGCCGCGCTGTACCCTCATGGTGTTCATCGACGACGCCACAGGGCGCCTGATGGCCCTGCGCTTCGTGCCCGCCGAAACCACCCAG
>NZ_MU255055.1:29054-35066 GCF_000227725.2 Thiorhodospira sibirica ATCC 700588
GAGCTGCGCCTGCGTGAGATCTCGGACATCGACGCCGCCAACGCCTTCCTCCCCACCTTCATGGCCGACTTCAACGCCCGCTTCGCCGTCGAGCCACAAAGCCCCCAGGATGCCCACCGACCGGTGCTGCACAGCCCCGAGGAGCAGGCCCTCATCCTTTGCCTGCACCATACCCGTAAGCTCTCCAAGAACCTTTGCTTCCAGTTCAAGAACCGGGAATATCAGCTTCAGGGACAGGGCAAGGGCTACCGCCTGCGGGGTGCCACCCTCACCGTCTGCGAGGCCTTCGACGGCACCATCACCCTCCTGCACCAGGGGCACATCATGCCTTACCGTCTGTTGGCTGAGGGCGAACCGCCCACACCGCTGGATGATGAAAAAAGTGTCCACCACAGCGTCGACCAGGCCAAGGCAAAACAGACCGCCAAGCCAACCTACAAACCGGCGCCGGACCACCCTTGGAGAGGTCGGGGCAACATCACTCCGGCACCAGCCCAAACACCATAACCACGCATTCTACGGGGGACACTTCTGCTTTGCACAAAAGGGGACTTTTCTGAATTGGGTTGACACTGAGACACGCATTCTATGGGTACGATACCGACAGCCGCTTGAAATTTAGCAAAATCGCGCTTATCTTGAAGGCTTAGCCCGTGCATTGCCCACGCCTGGCAGACAGTGATGCCATCGGGTGACGTGCTGCGCTTTTTTCTTGGCCTTGATGCGGAAATATTCCGCACGCGTTGATAATTATGCTCAATATTGATGAGAAACACGGTTTTTTCTGCAACCCGCATGTGCCCGCAACCGCAAAGGCCAGGACCTGTGCGCCACGGGGTGGCGCGCTATGCTGTGCAGGAGTACGCCATGCGTTGGCGTTTGCGCTGCTTTTATTGATGGCGGCCTGTGCCAGCGCACCTCCGGTGCAGCAGATGAGTGATGCGCGTCTGGCGCTGCGTTCTGCTGAGGAAGCGGGGGCGGTGCAATTGGCGGCGGGTCTTTATAAGGAGGCGCAAACCCTGCTTGAGCAGGCCGAGCGTCTGTTAGCGGATGGCAGTTTCCGAATGGCCAAGGATCGTGCCGATCAGGCCAAGTTGCTGGCCATTGAGGCCCGTGAAGAAGCCTTGCGCAGAACCAATGCACAAAGCCATCGCTTGTTTCCGGTGCGGGATTGATAGCTGCTGCGGTGAATGGTGCCGGGTGGGTTCAGACATAGGCGCTGGGTAAAATTGCCTCCAGGGTTTCAATGAACTGGCGTCCCACCTCAGCCCACAGCTCATCGACAATGCCTTCATCCAGACCCAGAATCTGCCAGGCGGAGGCGTCAATATGGCTGGCATAGGCACCAAATTCGCTGAAGCTGCCTTCCATGCGCCGATTACTCAGGGCATCTGCCAGATGTACAATGGCGGCTTCCAGGCTCATCGGTGTCTGACCCGCCAGATGATCATACGCATGATGTGAACCCACCGCTGTGTAGAGGGTTTCTGGCAGCCCCCAGCGTTTCAGCAGGGCAGCGCCCACCTCGGCATGATCAAACCCCAGGTGCTGCCTTTCGTATTCGGCCAAATGCCGCTCATTGCCTCGGGCATCCTGCACGATATCCTGCAGGCTTTCGGCAAAATGTTTATAGATTAACAGGCTGCCGATGTCATGCAATAAGCCGGCAACAAACAGGCGCTCAGGATGCAAAATACGACAGCGCCTTGCCAGGTTGCGGGCAATCAAGGCACTAAATACACTGTGACGCCAAAACACCGCAATGTTGACGAGGCTGCTGGAGATCTGCGAAAAGCTTTGGGCCGCCGTCACTGCCATAGAGAGATGATACAAGCCCCGGGTGCCAATCACCGTAATGGCTCTGGAGACGGTATCGACACGCTGGCTTAGGCCGTACACCGATGAGTTGGCAATGCGCAACACCCGGGCGCTGAGGTTAGGGTCCTGGGCGACAATAATCGCCAGGGCCTTGGTCGAGCTGAGCGGAGAATCCATGACCTGATGCAGGCGGATCAGGATTTCCGGGGGCGAGATGAGCATGGAAACGTCATCGAGCAAAAGATCAATAGTGCAGCGTTTGGGAGATGTATTGTCCGGAATCATGCGCGGTATTCCTTGCCAGGGGGGTGCGCTGCCACCATCACCGCTGGCCGCACACAGGTTAGTAGAATAATCTAACAAATGGGCGCTGCTTACGCCATAAGCGCTTTCGCCAGATGCCCCTTTGTAAAGGCGGATGCCTGAGCGCGGATAGCGCGCTATCTAACCTTGATCAGAAAAGATAAAAGCCCCAAGACCCGAGCGTGTTTGTATGCCTGATGCCCAGTCACCACACCCCGTCCCCAGATCATCCGGGGCCAGCACACCGCCGATTCAGCTGCTCGGTCACTGGCGCAATCTGACCTGTACGCACCTGGATCCCTGTGTCAGCACCTTGCTGGATCGTGCCGATGATGCCTTGTTCCGCCTGGCGGAAAAGGCTGAAGATAATCGTACCCAGACCCTGTATTTTGATGCCATGCGCGAATTGCGGCGCAAGCGCTCCACCCTGGAAAGCGATTACTCCACGCACATTATGCAGCTGTTTGATCGTTTGCTGCGTAATGCCGGGCCATTTAAGCAAGCCGCCGTTGCCATTGATACCGATGAGCTGAGCCTGGTCGGCACAGAGGAGCTGGAGGAAAATCTGGCCATTGATGGTATGGTCGCCAAGGCGCGGCGGGCGCATGATGGCGAACTGGCCACTTTGCAACGTGCCTGTGGGCAGATCATGAACCGCACCCTGAGCGCAGAGAGCTTGCCCGTCGATCCACAGGCACTGTGTCATGCCTTTCGGGAGGCCATGCAGGTCATTGATGTAGACATCAAGGTGCGCCTGATCATCTACAAACTGTTTGAACAGCATGTGCTCTCGGAACTGGGCACCCTGTATCAGGAAATTTTGCGCTACCTGCAACAGCGCCAGATCGTACCCGCGAGCCCGCAGAGCACCCACGAGCGGGCGGCCTCATCCGCTTTTGCCAGTCGCGAACCGCGCAGCACACCACAGGATTTTGCATCACCCTCAAAACCGGCGATCCACGACACCCCTGCAGACAGTGGCAGCGACTTACTGGCGCTGTTTCAACGGCTCAGTCAGCTACATCGTGTCAGTACGCCTGCTGCCGCTGCCAGGGAAGACCCGCCCAGAACTGTCTCAGCCGCGCCGCCAGAGACTGCCAATGTGCCACAGATCAGTGCTGAGCAGCTCAGCGGTGCATTATCTTGCGTGGCCACACAGCTACTGCCGACCCAGGCCCTGCCGCAGGGACAGCATTTTAGCGGAGCACAGCTCAAGCAGGCCGTCATGGGAGCCTTGCCGGTCGGTACAGGGCACAGCCCGCCGATGCTCAATCATGTCGATGAAACGACCATTGATATTGTCTCAATGCTGTTTGATTTCATCTTTGATGATCCAGCACTGCCTGCCCCGGTCAAGGCACTGATCGGGCGCCTGCAAATCCCGGTTTTAAAGGCCGCCATCCTGGATAAATCCTTTTTCAGCCAGAAACGTCACCCGGCGCGCCGTCTGCTCAATGAACTGACGCGAGCGGGTTTGAGCTGGAATGAGGCCGATGAACACGACGACGGTTTGCTCGCCAAAATCACCGAGATTGTAGAAAAACTGCAGCAGGATTTTGACCAGGACAGCACGCTGTTTGATGAAGCCCTGGGAGACTTTCTGGATTTTTGTGAACACCAGGCGCAGCGCGCCGCGCAGCGTGAAGAACAGATTGCCGCCGCCACCCAAAACCGCGAACAGCTCCTGCTGGCCAAAGGCATTGCCGCCGAGGCCATCGAGCGCATCATTGAGGCACACCCGCGCCTGCCCGATCCGGTGTTACGGTTGCTACGCACCACCTGGAAAGACCTGCTGGTGCTGATTTATATCAAAAACGGCCAGCACGGTACGCTCTGGCAAAAAGCCCTGAACGTCGCCTCCCTGCTGGTGTGGAGCTTGCTCCCCAAAAACCTGCCCAAGGAACGAGAACAACTCGCCGAATTACTGCCCTCACTGCGTAAAGCCTTGCAAGAAGGGATGCAGCGCATGGGTGTCAACGAGGCAGAACAGCAAACCCTGTATAGCGTACTGGCACACGAACACGGACGCATGGTACGCAGCAGCAACGCACCCGCACCCGCTGATGCGGTAACGCCCACACGCGAAGCCGAGCACAGCCCCACCCCGCCCCTTGCCAACGCCACGCCGCAAACGCCCCCGGCCACGCTGCCAAAGGCCACGGCTGAACAACCACCACAGGCGCCACACGATGGCCGCTCTTTCATGGCGCGCAAAGTCTCAGAGATCAATCAGCTGATCACCGAAGGACGTTTTCAGGTCTACGCCGAGGTTGCCAGCACCCCAGTCCCCAGCGAAGCCACCGACATCGAAGATATGTACCTGCTGCGTGTCAAGGAACTCAACGAAGGCACCTGGCTGGAACTCCTTGATGAAGCCAACCAACCGCTGCGCGCCAAACTGTCCTGGAAAAGCCTGATCAGCGGCAAATATTTCTTCGTCAACCGCCAGGGCCTGAAAGTGCGCGAAATGAGCATTCACGAACTGGCCCATGAATTTCGCAGTGGCCGCACCCGCATCATCGAAGACCTACCCGTTTTCGACCGCGCCGTCAGCACCCTCATGGCCAGCCTGCGCAAAGACGACAGCTGATACGATGGCCTGATTGATGCCGCAATGTGGTTGGCAGTTCGCTGGGAAATATGCCTGATCGCCTAAGCCATCAGCTCATAGCGTGGCCGTTCTGCAATGCCGCTTGCCAGTGGATGATTTTCTGTTCCAGGCTGAGTCGGGCATTGGCCGGGCTGGTAGATGGCAGAATCAATACCACGGGCACCAGCTGACGGGTTAGCGGGGCCAGGCGGCCACTGGTTTGACCATTATGCACAATGCGCGAAAGCTGCGGACACCCGTATATCAGCTGCTTTAGCGGGTTAAGCTGGGGTTGGCGAATGGCAGCATCAAGACTGCCGCTGCGTTCGCAGCTGGCATACACATCCCACAGGCCATAGCCTGCATCCAGCAAGGCGCTGATCCTTTCAGGATAGGCCAGCGTAAGCAAGGGCTGAGCCAGCACCGCTTCCATGATCGGCCAAAAGGCATTGCGCGGATGCGCATAATAGCCTTGCTGTTTTAGGCTGACCACCCCCGGAAAGCTGCCCAGAATCACTGTATGCGTCTGCGCGGTCAATGCCGGTGCCAATCCCGTGAGTGTTGCGTTTGGTCTCATTGGTTTATTAGCTTGTATTTATAAACAAATCACACTGTGCCGCCACGGGATCATGCCACTACGTCCCGTTAAACTTCATGTTCTGGAAAACATCCTTGGCGCTTTTCCAGGGGCTTGTGGCGGACGCCGCTTGCGTTGTGGCAGCATCATCTTGATGCCGCTGTATGGTATGTGGCGGCACCTTCGAGGTGCCGCCACATGAGGAGGCTTCTGCTTGCGCCTGGGCTTTTCGTTGTGCCTCGCGGTCATCGGCGACCGCGAGGATGCGGCGCATGTCTGCACAGTGTTGGCGGGCCAGGACTTTTTGGGCCTCGGTTTGCGGAGGATCAGGCGGTTTGGGGACATAGGGCGGCGGCGGTGGGGGATCGCGGCGGCGCTGTTGGTAGAGTTCGGAGACGTAGCGTTCCAGCTTGCTGGGGTTAAACAGGGTTTTGGGGTGGAGGTAGCGATAGTGGGGGGTTTGTATCCAGTGATGGACTTTAAGGTCAATCACGCCGCGAAGGATGGCCGGGGGATAGTGTTGCAGGGCCTGGCGCACGGTGCGGTAAGTGTCGGTGCCGGGGGTGGTGGGCAGGCAGGTGTGGGCCGTGCGGTTGAAGTGTTCGATGAGCGCAACGATTTCTTCAGGGGTGCAGGAACGCGGCGTGGGCAGATAGGCGGCGCGGTCATGGCTCATCGGCGTGGCTGGTGGGGAGGCGGGTGGAGGTGCGGGGGCTTGCACCGG
>NZ_MU255055.1:35166-37283 GCF_000227725.2 Thiorhodospira sibirica ATCC 700588
CTTGGATGCTTGTGACGCCCGTGGCGTTGCCGTAGCCGAGCGCGTAGCCTGTCATGAAGACGCTGCCAGGTTCCATCGCGCCGCTAGCGATTGAAGTCATAGTACACTGCCGACCAGGCAGGAAAGTCGCGCGGCAGCTGACGCCACTGGCAGCCCGTCTGCAGGACATAGAAGATCGCATTGATGACTTGGCGCATGCTGAGCTTACGAGGGCGCCCGACCGGGGCGCCCGGCAACAGCGGCTTGATCGCCTTCCAGGCGCCGTCGCTGAGGTGACTCGGGTAGCGTTTTTTTGCGAATCTTCTTGCTGCATTTCTAGGGCATGTGGGCCACTTCCTAGAAAAAATCGTAGGTTAAGCCATTACGCGATTAATTTCCAAACAGCCTCTAAGTCCGGTGTCTCTTTGAGGCATTTGGCAGGTCTCGGCGAAGCAGAAAATCCTGATCGTGAGGTTAGGAATCCCCGTCCTTTAGGGCGGGGAGGATGTCAACGGGAGAGCAAGAACCCTGGAAATTTGATGAAAAGGGTGAGCCTGTAGGGTGGAGGAGCAAAAAACAGTTCTTGATTTTTTCTTCATTGTTTATCAAAATTTTCGCTTGTAGATAGGTTATCTACAAACGCGAAGGTTTCGCGTTCTATGGTCGGGGTCGAAGTCGAATCGCAAAGTTGTTCTCTGTTCAGGATGAACGCCGAGGTCACTTTTATGGCGCAAGCTGGGTTTCGACGGCTGAAACCGCCCATGTTGCCGGTGTTGACCGGCCATTCGGTTGGGACTGCTCAACCCGGACTCCAGTTGCTCGCCCGCAAGGGTGTTATCAACGGAGAGCGAAGTGCCTAAAAATCGCATAAGCAACTTTGTTTAGGTTTTTAGGAGCAGCAGCAGTGGCTGGTGTCGCGGTGATTACATGTGTCCAACTATTGACCCCATTGTCTTTCCTGAAACATCTAGTGGGTTTTGTAGTTGGTTTTGGTCGTCCTCGCCCGATGCCTATAATAGTGGCCTTGCGTGGGGCGTGGACTCCGGTAGCGGTCCTGTCTGCAACTACAGCAAGAGCGATACGAGCCGGGTGCGTCTCGTTCGCGCGCGACAGTAATTGGCTTTTGGCAGTCGAAGCCGCCACTCTGCTAAACTGTCCGTATCCTTGATTGATCCTGCATGAGGTGATGGATGCTCGGCCACTATGTCAACCTCTTCACCGATTTTGGCTTTAAAAAAATCTTTGGTGAAGACAGCAGCAAAGCGCACCTGATCAGCTTTTTAAACACCCTGCTGCCCGAAAAACACCAGATCAAGGATTTAACCTTCATCCAGAACGAATACCAGGGCGCGAGTGCGCTGGATCGCAAGGCGATATTTGACCTCAACTGTGTCAGTGATCGCGGCGAGCACTTTATTGTCGAACTGCAAAAAGCCAAGCAGAACTTTTTTAAAGACCGCAGCCTGTTTTACGCCACCTTCCCGATTCAACAGCAAGCCCAAAAAGGCGACGACTGGAATTTCAAACTAGCGGCGGTTTACACCATCGGCATTCTGGACTTTGTGTTTGATGAGGACAAAAACGACCCGCAGCACCAGGATCAGGTGGTGCATCAGGTACAACTGAAAAATCAGCACAATCAGGTGTTTTACGACAAACTCACCTTCATTTACCTGACCTTGCCCAACTTCCGCAAAACCGAAGAAGAACTGCAAACCCTGCAAGACAAATGGTTCTTTCTGTTTCGGCACTTGCACCGCTTGCAAGAGCAGCCGCAAAAACTGCAAGAACGCATCTTTACCAGCCTGTTCAAACACGCCAGCATCGCCCGTTTTAAACCTGAAGAGCGCATCGCCTACGAATCCAGCCTGAAATACTATCGTGATTTGACCAATGTGATTGATACCGCTTGGGGGGATGGTGAAAAAGTCGGCTTAGAAAAAGGCAGACAGGAAGGCCGGGAGGAAGGCAGGGAGGAAGGCAGACAGGAAGGCAGACAGGAAGGCAGGGAGGAAGGCAGGGAGGAAGGCAGAAATGAAATGGTGCTCAATATGCTGCAAGCCGGTCTGCCAGATGATCAGGTGATGCGCATTGCCCAGATCACGGCTGACGAACTGGCAGCCATCAAAGCACAACAA
>NZ_AGFD02000088.1 GCF_000227725.2 Thiorhodospira sibirica ATCC 700588
CTCGCCCGCGTCACCGTCTGGATCGGCGAAATCCAATGGATGCTCGCACACGGTTTTTCCCTCGCCATGAATCCCATCCTCCGCCCCCTGCACACCATCGACCAACGCGACGCCCTACTCAACGACGACGGCACCGAAGCCCACTGGCCCAGCGCCGATGCCATCGTCGGCAACCCGCCGTTTTTAGGCGGCAGCAAAAAACGCGGCCTGTTAGGCGATGATTATTTCCACGCCCTGGAGCGCGTCTATGCCGGACGTGTCCCCGGCGGCGCAGATTTAGTCACCTACTGGTTTGAAAAAGCCCGCGCCCAATTAGCAAACGGCCACGCCCACGCCGCCGGCTTAGTTGCCACGCAATCTATTCGCGCTGGCGCTAATCGCAAAGTATTGGAGCGGATAGTACAAAGCGGAAAAATTTTTGAGGCTTGGAGTGATGAACCGTGGGTCAATGAAGGCGCCGCCGTGCGCGTATCACTGGTGGGCTTTGGACGAATGGAAGACCACGCCGATGCTCAGCTCAATGGGCAAAAGGTCGAACACATTTACCCGGATCTCACCGGATCAGAAGCGGGTGGAATTGACCTGACACAGGCCGTCCCCTTACCAGCGAATGCGATTGCATTTGAAGGCACCAAAAAATATGGCGATTTTGACATTCCCGGCGAACTTGCGCGTCGCTGGCTGACACTGCCCAATCCGCATGGCCGCCCCAACAGTGAGGTTGTCAAACCCTGGCGCAATGGCCAAGACATCAGCGGACGCGCCTCTGACACCTGGATCATTGATTTTGGTGTTGATATGCCCGAAGCAGACGCCGCCTTATATGAACAACCGTTTAACCACGTTCTGACGCACGTTAAACCATACCGCGAAACCGTCAGAAGGGAACGTACACGCCGCCGCTGGTGGATTCACGAAGAAGCGCGTGTCAGCTTACGCACCGCATTACACGGATTAACGCGCTATATCGTAACTCCCCGCGTAGCCAAACACCGTTTTTTCGTATGGTGCCATGCGGCGATTTTGCCGGATACGCGACTCTTGGTTATCGCACGCGAAGACGATACCACCTTTGGCATTCTCTCCTCGCGTATTCATCAAGTGTGGGCACTGGCCAACGCCTCACGGCATGGCGACGGTAATGAAGGAGGGCGACCAACCTACAACGCCAAATCCTGCTTTGAAACCTACCCCTTCCCCAATGGCCTCACCCCCGCCGACACCGGCCAAGGCACCTACACCCTTGAAAGCGGCGCCATCGTCCCCCACGTCGCCCCCGAAGTCAGCGACCACGCCCGCGCCATCGCCCCCCACGTCGCCCACCGCCTAAACACCCTGCGCGACAACTGGCTCAACCCCCCCGAATGGACCGAACGCCAGCCCGAAATCCACCCCGGCTACCCCGAACGCATCCTCCCCAAACCCGGACACCACGCCGACCTCAAACAACGCACCCTCACCCACCTCTACAACCAACGCCCCGCCTGGCTCCAAAACGCCCACCAAACCCTCGACCACGCCGTCGCCGCCGCCTACGGCTGGCCCGACCACCCCCTCCCCGAAACCGACATCCTCACCCACCTCCTCACCCTCAACCGCAGCCGCTAACC
>NZ_MU255056.1:0-26415 GCF_000227725.2 Thiorhodospira sibirica ATCC 700588
CCAGCATATGATCGAAAAAAGGCACACCCGTGTGCAAGCTGTGCTCCCCCGTTCCGTCGAGATTCAGCTCCAGCGTGATCTGGGTTTCCAAGGTATGGCGCGTGATTTGTGCGATTCGTTTGGGCATCGGGCACATGAATAAGGGTCATTTAAAAAAACAGGCCCAAAATCATAGCACAGCCCAGCCGATAATTGCCCAATCCGTCGCAAATACGTGGCGGCACCTTCCAGGTGCCGCACAAAGAAAGCGACGGCTGCCTGCCTGCCGCGACGGGTGTCGCTTTTTGTGCGGCATCAGGATGATGCCGCCACGGGGGCGGACTGTTGCTAACGCGCTGAACCCGCCTGACGCGTTTGCTGTGCTTTGATGGCTGCCAGTTCGTCAGCCGTGATCTGGGCAATGCGCATCACCTGATCATCCGGCAGACCGGCTTGTAGCATATTGAGCACCATTTCATTTCTGCCTTCCTGTCTACCTTCCTGCCTACCCTCCTGTCTACCCTCCTGTCTACCTTCCTCCCTCCCTTCATCGCGTGCGGTATCAATCACATTGGTCAAATCACGATAGTATTTCAGGCTGGATTCGTAGGCGATGCGTTCTTCGGGTTTAAAACGGGCGATGCTGGCGTGTTTGAACAGGCTGGTAAAGATGCGTTCTTGCAGTTTTTGCGGCTGCTCTTGCAAGCGGTGCAAGTGCCGAAACAGAAAGAACCATTTGTCTTGCAGGGTTTGCAGTTCTTCTTCGGTTTTGCGGAAGTTGGGCAAGGTCAGGTAAATGAAGGTGAGTTTGTCGTAAAACACCTGATTGTGCTGATTTTTCAGTTGTACCTGATGCACCACCTGATCCTTGTGCTGCGGGTCGTTTTTGTCCTCATCAAACACAAAATCCAGAATGCCGATGGTGTAAACCGCCGCTAGTTTGAAATTCCAGTCGTCGCCTTTTTGGGCTTGCTGTTGAATCGGGAAGGTGGCGTAAAACAGGCTGCGGTCTTTAAAAAAGTTCTGCTTGGCCTTTTGCAGTTCGACAATAAAGTGCTCGCCGCGATCACTGACACAGTTGAGGTCAAATATCGCCTTGCGATCCAGCGCACTCGCGCCCTGGTATTCGTTTTGAATAAAGGTTAAATCCCTGATCTGGTGTTTTTGGGGCAGCAGGGTGTTTAAAAAGCTGATCAGGTGCGCTTTGCTGCTGTCTTCACCAAAGATTTTTTTAAAGCCAAAATCGGTGAAGAGGTTGACATAGTGGCCGAGCATCCATCACCTCATGCAAGATCAATCAAGGATACGGGTAGTTTAGCAGAGTGGCGGCACCTTCCTGGTGTCATTACGGGGTTAAAAACTCTCCCCCTGCCAAGGGGGAGTCCCGCCGCAGGCGGGGAAGGGGGTTCAAAACAACCACCACAACCACCCCGCCCCCGTGGCGGCACCAGGATGATGCCGCCACGGGGGCGGACTGTTGCTAACGCTCCGAATCCGCCTTACGGGTTAGTTGATGAAGTCGGCTAATTGATGAGGTCTGAAGTAGCCCAAGAGTGTCTGAGGATTTCTGACCGCGAGTTGGACGTGTGTTTTTTCTTTCAATGCCGAACCTGGAAATAGTGATTCGCCTTCTTCAAATACACCGTAAACCGTATCAAATGCAGGTTGCCCTTGCTCGGCTCTTAACTGGTGTAGAAAGTTAATCACGGCACAATCCAGGCGTCGTAGCATCAGGGTGCCTTGGTGATTGAGCGTATTCTTGGGTAGTGGTTGATCCAGTCCAGCGAAGGTTTGTTCAAGGAGCTGATAGGCCGTTCTCAGTTCCTCGTTGATGCCAAAGTCCGTGAGATTAAGACAAAGCCCAGGATCAATATAAAGCACCAATGACGTAGGGGTCTTGAATGCTGGAACTACTTTGTGCCCAATGCCAAGCACGTTCGTAGCTGTCGACCCAAAAATAAATCCCTGAACCCAGCCAGTCATAGTCGTTCTCGCTGCTGTTGAGGTGCGTTTTACCAGCTAACACTTGCTCGGCAATCGAACGCTCGCACCCATGAAAACCAATCAAGGGTGAGAGCTTGTAGTGACCTAGCACGCGGTATATTCCTTAGCGAGTTGTCCTTGGGGATTGAGTAGTCCCGCTTTAATCAGGAAGTGTTTTGCTTTTTCAGGGTCGTTTTGTAATTGTTTAGCCAACTGAATCATGGCCGGTGTTAAAGCAACCGGCTGATTTGTAGGCTGTTGAGCAGTCGAGTTTGATGGGTACATGGCTCACTCCAAAAAGTATTCAATCACCGCTAGTTTAGCATAGAGGACAGGCAGGGATCTGCTCTTTCGGAAGCCGCTTATCCAAAGCGGCGGCTAGAGGCCGCCGCCACATGCCGATAGCGTCTACAAGGCATCTGCCGCAAAATCGGCCAGACGTGAGCGTTCGCCGCGCTGCAAGGTAATGTGGCCGCTGTGTGCCCACGCCTTAAAGCGATCCACTACATAGGTCAGACCTGAACTGGTCTCGGTGAGATACGGCGTGTCGATCTGGGCAATATTGCCCAGGCAAACGATTTTGCTACCTGGCCCGGCGCGGGTAATCAGGGTTTTCATCTGCTTGGCGGTGAGGTTTTGCGCCTCATCGAGAATGATATAGCGATCCAGAAAGGTGCGCCCGCGCATAAAATTCAGCGAACGAATCTTGATCCGGTTAAGCAGCAGATCATTAGTCGCCGCCCGCCCCCAGTCACCGCTGACATCGGTGCGGGTCAACACCTCCAGATTATCCATCAAAGCCCCCATCCAGGGTGTCATCTTTTCCTCCTCCGTCCCCGGCAAAAAGCCAATGTCTTCCCCCACTGGCACCGTGACCCGCGTCATGATGATTTCCTTGTACAGATTATCCTCCAGCGTCTGCGCCAGCCCCGCCGCCAGCGCCAGCAGGGTTTTCCCCGTCCCGGCATTACCCACTAAAGTGACAAAATCCACCTGCGGGTCCATCAATAAATTCAGCGCAAAATTTTGCTCACGGTTGCGGGCCGTGATCCCCCACACGTTATGGCGCTTGTTTTGGTAATCCATCGCCCGCTCAACCAGCGCCGTGCCGTCTTTGAGCTCACGCACAATCAGGGTGATGCCATCCTCCCCGGCCTTGTGCAAAAACTGATTGGGATACCACTGGGCCGACACATCGCCGCCCAGCCGATAAAAGGTCCGCCCGTTTTCCTGCCAGGAATCCATCGCCTGCTCATGATGCTCCCAAAAATTATCCGGCAGATCACAAATGCCGCTGTACAGCAGACTGACATCATCGAGAACCTTGTCGTTGAAATAATCCTCGGTATGAATGCCGACAATGGACGCCTTGATGCGCAGATTGATGTCCTTGGAAATCAAAGACACCATCGTATCCGGGCGTTCCTCCTGCAAGGCCAGCGCCGTGCCCAGAATACTGTTATCCGCCACATTGCCGGGCAGCGATTGCGGCAAATCGGAAAGCATGGCGCGAGTCTGAAAAAACAGCCGCCCTGAACAGGTCTGCGGAGATTCAATCTGATAGGCTGCATTGAGCGGCAACCCGGCCTCAATCTGCTGCGCCCCGCAGGCCTGCAACAATGCATCCATAAAACGGCTAACCTGGCGCACATTACGCGACACCTCAGACAGCCCCTTTTTACTGCGATCCAACTCCTCCAGCACCACCATCGGCAAAAACACATCGTGTTCCTGAAAGCGAAATAACGCGGTGGGATCGTGCATCAATACGTTGGTATCCAGCACGAACAGACGTTTACCAGTGATTTTTGTCATTGTTTTAATCGCCAACACAGCCGCAGTCATGCAACCGCCCACTGCATCAGCCCTCCTGTGTGTGTTAGGTAGTGAAGTCCATCTGCACGCAGCATTCCCCCTCGCCGGATCACGAGCCACTCAGAACAAAGAGACGTACAGGGGCCTAACATACCGCAATGACCCTACTTAGGAAAGCGCCACCACGGGGCGTGTTAGCCAAAGCAGAAATGCCGCCGCCGTCATTGGATACCCTCAAACCATAAAGGGAGCATGGCTGCCTTGGGCGAACAACCATGAATTTTTGATGTCAACCCAATTCAGAAAAGTCCCCTTTTGTGCAAAGCAGAAGTGTCCCCCGTAGAATGCGTGGTTATGGTGTTTGGGCTGGTGCCGGAGTGATGTTGCCCCGACCTCTCCAAGGGTGGTCCGGCGCCGGTTTGTAGGTTGGCTTGGCGGTCTGTTTTGCCTTGGCCTGGTCGACGCTGTGGTGGACACTTTTTTCATCATCCAGCGGTGTGGGCGGTTCGCCCTCAGCCAACAGACGGTAAGGCATGATGTGCCCCTGGTGCAGGAGGGTGATGGTGCCGTCGAAGGCCTCGCAGACGGTGAGGGTGGCACCCCGCAGGCGGTAGCCCTTGCCCTGTCCCTGAAGCTGATATTCCCGGTTCTTGAACTGGAAGCAAAGGTTCTTGGAGAGCTTACGGGTATGGTGCAGGCAAAGGATGAGGGCCTGCTCCTCGGGGCTGTGCAGCACCGGTCGGTGGGCATCCTGGGGGCTTTGTGGCTCGACGGCGAAGCGGGCGTTGAAGTCGGCCATGAAGGTGGGGAGGAAGGCGTTGGCGGCGTCGATGTCCGAGATCTCACGCAGGCGCAGCTCCTTGACCAAACGGTCTTGCAGGGTCTGGTTGGCCCGCTCCACCCGCCCCTTGGCCTGAGGCGTGTTGGCATGAATGGCGGCGATGTCGAGGGTCTTGAGGGCGCGGGAAAACTGGGTCAGCTCCCCGTCGTGCTCAGGATGATTGACACGGAAGATGCTGTGTTTGTCTGAGTAGAGGGCCACCGGACGTCCGTGCTGATCCAGGTATTGCTGTAGGGTCTCCATGTAGGCCTGGGTGGTCTCGGCGGGCACGAAGCGCAGGGCCATCAGGCGCCCTGTGGCGTCGTCGATGAACACAATCAGGGTACAGCGCGGGCCGCGCACCTCAAACCAGTCATGGGGCGAGCCGTCGATTTGAATGAGCTCCCCCAGGCAGGGGCGGCGTGGACGGCGCTGATGAATGCGGGCTTGCTTGCGTTGCTTGGGCTGCCATAGCCCATCGGCCACCATCCACTGGCGCAGGGTCTCGACCGAGAGATGATGACCATGGCGCTCGGCCAGCTTTTCGCAGGCCAGGGTGGGGCCAAAGTCGGTGTAGTGCGTCTTGACCAAGGCGAGCACCTCCTGGCGTACTGTCTCGGCAATGGCGTTATTGGGACGTCGGCCACGGTGGCCACTGCGTAGCCCTGTCGCCCCATGCTCACGATAGCGGCGAACCAGGCGCTTGACCTGGCGCACGCTCAACCCCAGGCGCTGGGCCGCCTCGGCCTGCCGCAGATGCTTGTTCGCCACCGCCTGAATCATCTCTAGTCGGTCAATTTCTTTGTGACTCATCGTAATGTGCTCCTTCGTCATGCGTGCCCCTCCCGCTTAAATATAAAGGGGACATTTTAGAATTGGACGAAGGGGACATTACTGCTTTGGGCTAACAACCATGAATTTTTGATTGACTCCCAAGAACAAAGACCTTAGAATCTCCCACCTTTCTTAAAGCGCCAACATCAGGCTACGTAGCTCAGTCGGTTAGAGCACCGCACTCATAATGCGGGGGTCGGTGGTTCAAGTCCACCCGTAGCCACCATTTTGCACTAACCTCAAAATCCACAAACCCACCGTCAATATACGCCCATCACCCGCTGATCCGTTTGCGTTCTGCGTGTTGAGCCGCTTGTTTTGCTCTCCAATTCGCGCTAATCTCCCCTGCAAACACCCCTCAATACTCTTAAGCGTTTGGAGATTCTCTGTGGAAATTACCGAAGAAACCGTCAATGACGTCTCGGTTGTGATGCTTAAACAACGCATCGACAGCGCGACAGCCAAGGTCTTTGAAGAGCGTTTGCAGGAGATTCTGGAAAAGACGCAGGGTCGTCTGATCATTGATTTTGCCCAGCTCAATTATATTAGCAGTGCCGGATTGCGGGTATTGCTGATGGCCGCTAAAACCATGAACGCCAAGAAACTCACATTGCTGCTGTGCGGCATGAAGCCCGAGATTTACGAAGTCTTTGAGGTCAGCGGCTTTACCAAAATCCTTACCATCGTTGAAGATAGGGACGCAGCTCTAGCGCTAGCCGCTTAGCGCCTTTGAGTGTCACGGCGGCAAGGCAGCGGCATGTGTTGTCTTGTCGTGTCTCCAGCGTGTTTCCAATGCCATTGATTGCGACTGGCTTGCTGTGGAGGTATGCACATGTCCTCTCCATCCTCTCCTCCCCCTGCACTATTTCTGCGCATTGATAATGCGCTTTGTGAACTGGAGCGACTGGCGGAAGCGGTTGAAAGCTGGGCAATGGCCGTCGGTTTGAGTGGGCAGAGTATTTTTCAGATCAATCTGGTGCTGGATGAACTGCTCACCAATACGATTTCTTATGGCTACGATGATGAGCACCCGCACAGCATCGAAATCTGCATGACCCTGAATAGTGAACAGATCGAGATTACCCTGCGCGATGATGCCCGACCTTTTGATCCCTTTGTCGAGGCACAGGCCCCGGATTTAGACAGTTCACTGGAGGAGCGACCGATTGGCGGGCTTGGGGTGCATTTTGTCAAGCAGTTCATGCACTCGGTCAGCTATGCACGCGAAGGCCATCACAATGTCATTCGCCTAAGCCATTCTCAACATTAGGCAAAAAAAATACCGCTGCCCCATACACCAGGACAGCGGTATCTGCAGACCGCTTAAGTCAAGAACTTATGCGTTATTTATACGCACCTACACCACAGAAAAAGCCTTCATTATTCTTGCTGACATAACTGGTTTTAGCGCGAATTTCATCAGTGCCGGGATGTGGCCAGTTGTAATCCACCCAGCCCGAACCCGAGGACTGTGCCACGGCAATCATGTCTTTAAACAAGAAACTGCCATAGCGGTCAAACTCCAGCAAGCTTTGTCCGGCCAGCTCAGGACGGATCGGATGGAACAGCATCACGCCTTCCATATCCATGCAAAAGACATACAAATCCTTGAACCAGTAATCGCTGTTCTTTTCATTAAACGCCGCAAACGCCGCATCACGCCCTTGATCATTCACCAGCGCCGCTGCCATTTCACTCATCTTCTGCGCTTCCTCCAGGGTGCCGTATTCATCGGCCGCCCAAGCCATGCTGGTTAATGCCATTAACACAAAACCCACTGCAAGATTTTTTATCATATCGTTATATAACCTATTTATAGTTTTTCATTGAGGTACGCATCACGCGTCCACCCACCCGCGCCCATCGGCGCCTTGGCTGTCTGTGCAACCGCCTTGGGCATTGAGATCGGTCTTAAAGCAAAGCCGTCGCAGCAGACTGTCAATCATTTTGCATAATCTTATGCCATTTGCAAGCCATTTATCGCCTAAGCGCCACGCTCAGCCGGAGATCAGCGCGATGCACTCGGCTGGTTCGACATTCCCCAATGCCGCACACCGCCAGCGGCGGCCTACATGCGAAAGGGCATCTGGCCTTTCATGGCCTGCATCATCTTGTGCATGCCGCCTTTGGAAAATTGCTTCATCATCTTGCTCATTTGCAGATGCTGCTTGAGCAGGCGGTTGACATCCTGCACCTGGGTACCAGAACCGGCCGCGATGCGCCGTTTGCGCGAGGCCTTGATAATATCGGGCTGGCGCCGTTCCTTGGGGGTCATGGAGTTAAGAATCGCCAGCATCCGCCCCAGCTCGCGGTCATTATCGCGCTCACGCACCTCTGTCGGTAATTTATTCATCCCCGGCACCTTGTCCATCAAGGCCGCCACCCCGCCGAGTTTTTGCATTTGCAACAGCTGTTCACGCAGGTCGTTAAGGTCAAAGCTTTTGCCCTTTTGCAGCTTCTTCGCCAGCTTTTTCGCCTGCTCCTGGTCGGTTTTGTGGGCGGCTTCCTCCACCAGACTGAGCACATCGCCCATACCGAGGATGCGCGAGGCCACGCGATCCGGATGAAAGGGTTCCAGCGCGCCGGTTTTTTCACCCATGCCCATAAACTTGATAGGGCGGTTGGTGATGTGGCGCACCGACAATGCCGCCCCGCCGCGTGCATCCCCGTCGGCCTTGGTCAACACCACCCCGGTCAAGGGCAGGGCATCGCCAAAGGCTTTGGCGGTATTGGCAGCATCCTGGCCGGTCATGGCATCGACCACAAACAGGGTTTCGATGGGTTGCAACTGGGCGTGCAATTGCTGGATTTCATCCATCATGGCCGCGTCGATATGCAAACGCCCGGCAGTGTCTACAATCAAGACATCATGAAACTTCAGACGCGCATGTTCTTGCGCCGCCTTGGCAATCGCCAGCGGTGCCTGCTCGAGGCTGCTGGGGAAAAAATCCACGTCGATCTCGCGGGCCAGGGTTTCGAGCTGCTTGATCGCTGCCGGGCGGTAAATATCGCAGCTGACCACCGTGACTTTTTTATGCTTGCGTTCTTTTAAGAAGCGCGCCAGTTTCGCCGTGGTGGTGGTTTTACCCGACCCTTGCAAACCGGCCATCAGAATGACCGCCGGGGGCTGAGTATTCAGCGACAGCTCTTCATTGGCCTTGCCCATCAGGGCAATCAGCTCATCATGGACAATCTTGATCAAGGTCTGTCCTGGGGTCAGGCTTTGAATCACCTCCTGACCCACGGCCTGTTCCTTGACCCGGTTGATAAAATCGCGCACCACCGGCAAGGCCACATCAGCCTCCAGTAGTGCCATGCGCACCTCGCGCAGACTCTGCTGGATATTCTCCTCGGTTAAACGTGCCTGGCCACGCAGCCGGTCAAGGGTACCCTGTAAACGCTGGGTCAGATTGTCAAACATAAACACTCCTCATAAGGCGCCGCTTGATACGGCGACATAAAATACGGCCTGGGTACCGCCCATGTGTGCAGCCTGGCGATACTTAAGACAAAACAGGCTCTTAACGCACCCGCAATAGATAACCAATATCATCATCGAGTGGCAGCGTATAATCATGCGAGGCCAGAATCCGGCTATCTACGGCACGGATCAGGCGGGCGGTGATATACACCTGATGGCGGCCAATCGCATAGGTGCCGACAATCACCGCCTGGGCATTGCGCTGCTCGCTGAGATTGCGCAATTCGCGTGACAGCATGAATTCCCCGCCCTCATCCTGGCGCACATAGACATTGGTACGCAGTAAAATCTCAATCACCTCAAAACCACGCTCACTGAAACGCGAGGAAAAATGTTCCGATACCACGCGCCCAAAGGGCGTGGTGCGCTCCAGATCGTTAATATCCACAAAGGTTGCGCCAATCAGCGGATAATTAGGCAATAAACTGTTGCCGCCGCTGTGAATCAGGGCATCTGCCGCAGCATAGCTACTGGCGATAATATCGGCTTGCGGCTGAGCTTCGCCACGGTGGGGGAGCAAGCCTTCACAGCCACTGAGCATAAGCCCAACAACAGCCACTAACACGACCAATAGCACAGGTTTTTTCATCATTATGCGTATTCCCAGGTTATATCTTGATTGCGCCCTGCAAGTGGGCGAAATCCTCACGTTGCCAGAGATGGCCCATCGTCACGCGGTACAGGTACTGCGCCTGAAGCCGGGCGCTGAGCTGTGTGTGTTCAATGGACAGGGCGGCCAATATAACGCACACCTGCTTGAGGTGACACGCCGCCAAAGCCAGGTGAGGATACTCGGTTTTACGCCATTAGACACCCTTCCCCGCCTGCCCATCACGCTGGCACAAGGCATTGCCAAGGGTGAGCGCATGGATTATGCCCTGCAAAAAGCGGTTGAACTGGGGGTCAGCGCGGTGCAGCCTTTATTTACACAACGCACCGTGCAGCTCGATGATCCCAAACGCCTGAACAATCGCCTGCACCATTGGCGCGGCGTGATCATCAGCGCCTGTGAACAATGCGGGCGCGTCGAACTGCCGACCCTGTATCCACCGCAGCGGCTGGATCAGTGGCTTGATGCCGCGCCGCTGGCAAATGATCTGGGCATTGTACTCAGTCCACAGGCTGAGCACAGCTTGGCACAACTGGCCTACACCCCCAACGCCGTCACCGTACTCATCGGCCCGGAAGGCGGCCTGGAAGAGCGCGAGCTTCGCCACGCCCAGGCCAAAGGCTTTCACGCCGTTCGCCTAGGGCCACGCATCTTACGCACCGAAACCGCCGCGCTGGCCGCACTGAGCCTGATCCAAGCCCGCTTTGGTGACTTGGGCGAATAAGCGAGGGGCGGGAGAGTTCCTGCCTCCCTTTATTCAATACGGCGCTGGAGCTCCATTTTTCCAGCACACCGCCGGAGCTGGGCGCTCCCAAGGGCGCGGCCCGGCTCGAACTTGGCGTGTATATCCCATCGTTTACTGGTATTTTTCGCCGGTGTTGTGTGCTATAAAACGGGGAGGTTCTGATAGCGGAATGATTTCTGTTTAAGTATTTGATTTTTATTATTTAAACATGAATATGCCCTGTTATTTTGGCGATAAGTACGCGGTCAGTGTGTTGTATAAACCTGGATCCTTGGCAAAGATCTTTCTCAGTCACAGTTCAAATCAACGCTTCATCGCACTCTAAAGGTCAGTGCGTGATCGTTGTCATGTCATGGATTCAGCAGGTCGATGTCCCTGGAGGTTGGGGACCGTTAAATCATTGATCATAAGGATGCCAATGACATGACTGATACCACGTTAAGGGGCGTTCCCCCGGTAAACTCAACGCCGCGTACGCTGCTTGATGCGCAGGATCATGCGGCGTTCAAGACCTTGTTTGATTGCACGCCGGTTGGGATGTTGTTGCATGATCCTGTGACCGGAGAGGTGCTTGATGCAAACCCGGCGGCGTATCACCTCTACGAATGTCACTCCTTCGCCGAGCTAAAAATAAAGCTTAACTGGTCTGATCCGCCGTATACCTTTGCGGATGCCTTGCGCTGGATTCATCTGGCTGCCCGTGAGGGTCGGCAGTGTTTTGAGTGGCGCAATCAGACGCCGGGAGGCCACGCCCTTTGGCTGAATGTGTGTCTGACACCGGTCACGCTGCATACCAAGACCTATATTCTGGCAACGCTGGCCGATATCAGTGAGCAAAAGGCCACGACTTTAAAGTTGCAGGAGAGTCGTGACCAGTTTGCCTCGCTGGTGAGTAATATTGCTGGGGTGACTTATCGTTGTTTGGCTGATGATGCCTTTACGATGGTGTATCTCAGCGCGCAGATTGAGGCGCTCAGTGGTTATGCGGCGGCGGAATTTATCCACAATGCCCAGCGTAGTTATGCCAGTATCGTCTATCCCGATGATTTGGCCTTGCTGTATGCGCAGATTGAGCAGGCACAGCGTCAGCGGCGGCCCTGGCTGGTGGAGTATCGCATCTGTCATCGCGATGGTGCGCTGCGCTGGGTGTATGAGAGCGGTCAGGCGGTTTTTAATGAGCGCGGTGAGATTGCTTATCTGGATGGCTCTATTCTGGATATTACGGAGCGTAAACAGGCGCAGCAGCAGTTGGCGGAAAAAGAGCAGCAGTTTCGGGCATTGTTTATGGATTCGCCGCTGGCGCTATTTTTACATGATATAGACACTGGCGAGATTGTAGATGCGAACACAGCGGCCTGTCAGTTGTATGAGTGTGCCTCGGTGGCGCAATTGCGCAGTGTATTTGTCTGGGATGAGTCGCCATATTCTGCCCGTGAGGGGATGCAGTGGATACGGCGTGTGCGGGAGGAAGGCGCGCAGCAATTTGAGTGGCGGATGCGCAATCACAAAGGGGAGCAGATCTGGGAGTATGTACACCTAAAACCTTTGTCTATCAACGGCAAACAGCGGGTGTTGGCCAGTGTGCTGGATATTAGCGCACGCAAACAGACAGAAGAGGCGCTGCGTCAGCAGACCGGTTTGCTCACGGCTTTACTGGATTCCAGTCCAGATGTCATTTTCATTAAAGATCGCAATGGGGTATATCTGGATTGTAATCCTGCGGCGGCGGCATTTATCGGGCATCGCCGTGAGCAGATGATCGGCAAAAGCGATTACGATTTATTTGATAGGCAGATGGCTGATCGTTTGCGTGTGGTGGATCTGCAGGTATTGGATACCCTGGAGCGGGTCAGCTATGAAGAGGAGTTTTTTAATCAATACGGCAAGCTGATCCATTTTCATACGATCAAAGCACCTTGTTATGACGCTAGCGGTGAGGTGATTGGGGTGCTGGGGATTGCCCGCGATATTACAGATCGATGCCGGATGGAATCCCAACTGCACGAGCGCAATACGCAGTTGTATCAGGCCAATGAGATGGCGCATGAAATGTTGTTGCATGCCAATGAGATGACGACAAAAGCAGACACCGCCAATCATGCAAAAAGCGCCTTTCTCGCCAATATGAGCCATGAAATCCGCACACCATTGAATGGCATCATCGGCTTTGCGCAGATTCTTTCTGCGGATCAAGCGCTTAATACCAAGCAGCGTCAACAGGTTCAAACCATTGCACGCAGCGGTCAGCATTTGCTGGGCTTGATCAATGATATTCTGGATCTCTCCAAAATTGAGGCCGGGCGCCTGAAGCTTGATCCAAAGCCTTTTGTCCTCAATGATCTGCTCCGGGATATGCAGACTTTGTTTGCTGCGCGCTGTCAGGATAAAGGCTTGTACTTTCACATCGAATGCGCGCCCGATACCCCGCAGCGGTTTAACAATGATCTGGCGAAGTTGCGCCAGATTTTGATCAATCTGCTCAGTAATGCGGTTAAATTCACTGACAGCGGCGGGGTTACCCTGCGGGTGTGGATGCAGGCACACGCGGGCGCTGAGGCGGCGCAGCTTGATGCGCTGTATTTTGAGGTGCGTGATACGGGTATCGGTATCCCGCCACACGAGCAGGGGGATTGTCTGTTTGAGCCGTTTTATCAGGCCCATCAGCTTCCCGATGTTAGCGGCAGCGGTCTGGGTTTGCCGATCAGTCAGCGTCTGGTGGCGCTGCTGGGTGGGGAGATTCAACTGGAAAGCCATCCCGCTCAGGGGAGTTGCTTTCGCTTTTATATCCAGGCGCATCCCTTAGAAAATTGCGCGCAAACGGCGCAGCGGGGCGCTGATTTATTCCCGGCAAAACTGCCACCCTGTGCCCAGCCTTTGAAGCTGCTGATTGTCGATGATAAGGCGGATAATCGCGATGTGCTGCTGGAATTGCTGGAGCCGGTCGGCTTTCAGGTATTGCAGGCCTGCAATGGCAAGGAGGCCGTGACGGCGTTTGCGCTGCACCGCCCGGATGCCATTTTGATGGATTTGCGGATGCCGGAGATGGACGGCTATCAGGCGACTTTGCATATCAGGGCCAGCCCGCAGGGGCAGCAGACGCCGATCATTATCACCACCGCTTCCGCCTTAAGCAGTGATCGCCGCAGAATTGAAACGCTGGGCGCGGATGCCTGCCTGTTTAAGCCGTTGTCGCTGGCGCTGTTGCTGGATACCCTGGAGCGCGTGCTTGGGCTGTGGTTTTACCGGCCTACAGCGGCCACCGTCTTGCCTGCAGCCGAGGATACCTTGCAGCCACAGGATATCGCGATTTTGGGAAAGGAGGTGTTGCAGCAGATGCACGAAGCGGTGGCCGATGGCGATATGCAAGCCTTTGAGTGCTTGGTTGCCCAGTCTGCACACCTTGATCCACCGCTGGCACAGGCTTTGAGGGAGTTGGCCCGCAATTATAACTACGAGCGCCTGCACGCTTTGTTTTAGATTCGGCCAGGTGGATTGACGGCGGTCATGCAGACCGCCGCCCGGTTTAAACACTCAATCAGCGGGAAAGGCCGCTGAGGTCACGAATCGCCCCGCGTGCAGCCGAGGTAGTCATGTGGGCATAGGCCTGCAGGGCGCGGCTGACGCTGCGCTGGCGGTTTTGTGGTTGCCAGGCGTGGGTCCCGCGTGCCTGCATCTGCTCGCGACGGCGTTGCAGGGTAGACTCATCCACGCCGATGTGGATGCGCCGCGCCGGGATGTCGATCTCAATCAGATCACCCTCTTCAATCAGGGCGATATTGCCGCCCTCAGCCGCTTCCGGCGAGACATGGCCGATGGACAGCCCCGAGGTACCCCCGGAAAAGCGTCCGTCGGTAATCAGCGCGCAGTGTTTGCCCAGCCCTTTGGATTTCAGATAGCTGGTGGGATAGAGCATTTCCTGCATCCCCGGTCCGCCGCGTGGCCCTTCGTAGCGGATGATCACCACATCTCCGGCCTTGATCTGGTTGCCCAAAATGGCTTCCACGGCGGCGTCCTGGCTTTCAAACACCCGCGCCGGGCCCTGAAAGCGCAGAATGCTCTCATCCACCCCGGCGGTTTTGACAATGCAGCCCTCAGCAGCCAGATTGCCATAAAGCACCGCCAGTCCGCCGTCACGCGAATAGGCGTGCTCAAGATTACGGATGCAGCCCTTGGCACGATCCAGATCCAGACTGTCCCAGCGCCGATTCTGCGAAAACGCCGCTTGCGTGGGTACGCCGCCAGGGGCCGCCAGATAGCGATGGTGGGTGGTTTCGCTGCTGTTGGTGATGACGTCCCACTGCGCCAGCGCATCCCCCAGCGTGGGGGCGTGTACGGTGGGCACCTCACGATGGATCAGCCCGGCCCGATCCAGTTCGGCGAGGATGCCAATGACACCGCCCGCACGATGCACATCTTCCATGTGATATTGCTGGGTAGCCGGGGCCACCTTGCACAGATTGGGCACCTTGCGCGATAGCCGGTCAATATCGGCCATGGTGAAATCCACTTCGGCCTCATGCGCCGCCGCCAGCAGATGCAAAACCGTATTGGTGGAGCCGCCCATGGCAATATCCAGGCACATGGCATTTTCAAAGGCGGCAAAACTGGCAATGCTGCGCGGCAGCACGCGGGCATCATCCTGTTCATAATAGCGGCGGCATAAGTCCACAATCAGCCGCCCGGCCTCTAAAAACAGGTCGCGCCGATCGGCATGTGTGGCCAACAGTGAGCCATTCCCCGGCAAGGCCAGCCCCAGGGCTTCAGCCAGGCAGTTCATGGAGTTGGCGGTAAACATGCCCGAACAGGAGCCACAGGTGGGACAGGCCGAGCGCTCGTATTGCATCACCTCGGCATCGGTGGCCTTGGGATCAGCGGCCTGTACCATCGCATCCACCAGATCCAGCGACACGATGTTGCCGTTGACCTGCACCTTCCCGGCCTCCATCGGCCCTCCCGACACAAACACCGCCGGGATATTCAGACGCAGCGCGGCCATCAACATGCCGGGCGTGATCTTGTCACAGTTGGAAATGCACACCAGCGCATCGGCGCAATGGGCGTTGACCATATATTCCACAGAGTCGGCAATCAGATCACGCGAGGGCAGGGAATAGAGCATCCCGCCGTGTCCCATCGCAATGCCATCATCAATGGCAATGGTGTTAAATTCCTTGGCCACCCCGCCCGCAGCCTCAATCTCGCGGGCCACCATCTGCCCCAGATGCTGTAAATGCACATGCCCCGGCACAAATTGGGTAAAGGAATTGACCACCGCGATAATCGGCTTGCTGAAATCCTCATCTTTCATCCCGGTGGCACGCCACAAAGCGCGCGCACCGGCCATATTGCGGCCATGCGTGGTAGTACGGGAACGGTATTGAGGCATCGGTGTGACTCCTGAATAAGCGGTAAACGCGTATTTTATACCAGCCAGGGTTTCGCTGTGGATTGGTGCGTTGCAACATCATGGAGCTGCCGCTGGTCATACCGGCAGAATGCCTGCACGACCAGCGGCGAGTTTGGGGTTTTTAACAGATAGCCTGAAATTCAGGCAGTAAGGATGCGTTTTTGCAAGACAAACAGGGTGCTGATGGTTTTGAGCTGCACGTAGACAAAGGGGGCCAGTATCAGCAGATAGACCGGGGATAGTACCTGCAACAGCCCGGTTTGTACCAGACCGAAGGTCAAAAAGAAGATGCCAAAGACAAAGAAGGCCACACCGGGGCAGATCAGGGAGAAGCTGCCGGCATTGCCTTTGTCACCGTGGACATAATCACGAAAATAGCCGAGCCGACGCATCACCATCCAGCCGATCAGGCCAAACAGGATTTGCGCACCCAGAATCGAGACGGTGATGACAAAAAAGCTTGAGGATGTCATTTCTGCATTGAAGCCAAAATGCAGGCCGTGTACCAGGCGAATCCAGGTGATGCCCATGAGGGTCAGAATCGGGATCATGATCCACAGGCTGGGGCTGGCCGCCTCGCTGATGCCATGCTCCATCATGGCCTTGAATCCCATCACCAGCTTGATCACTGCCAGCAGCACCGCCGCTGACAGGAAAAACAGCGACAGCGAGATGCCGATGGCATTCATGACCCGCACTTCACTCATCGCCCCCGGCCCGGCAAAGCCTACAGCAATCATCGCCAGGGCAAAAATCGCAATCATGGGCGAGAGGCTGTTATTGGAGGCAAAGTCCATCCCACCTTCGGTGAGAACGCGAGCAAAGTAAGCGGTGAGGATTTTCAGCGCATAGATACCCACCGCCAGAAAGCCCAGAATCGCCACCGGGAAAAGATATTCCACCACCGACCATAGGTTCGGCACAAACAGCGCACCCAGCACAAAGCAGACGTTGATGGTCATCGCCAGCGTAAGCGGCACCGCCATCAGGCTGATTTTTCCGTTGGATTGACGCAATTTGTCAAAGGCCGGCGTTCTGCGAAACAGCATAAATTCGCGCAGATTCCACGCCAGCAGACGAAAATGCAAGACCGCAAAAAAAGCCACCGCGAGAAGATTAAGGGCAATCAATCCGGCCAGCCAGAGGTTATCGCCCGTCAGAATCGGCCACAGGTGATTAAAGGTAATCATCGGGGTATCGGGGTGCGGCACCATAAACATCGGGTACATGAAAAAGGAAACCGTCAGACCCCCCGCGCCGAGTGCAGCGAGGAAATACAGGGGGGAGAAGGCTTCACCGAGATTTTTTTTGAGCATGGTTCAGAACCCTCCGGGAAGAACAACTTTGTGAGCAGCAACAAATATTATTAAATAATAATATTAAAAAATCAATATAAGCATATATAAAAGGCGCTGGACGGCGGTGTACACGATAAAGACTCCATGCCAAAAAACACCGCACAGGGTGCTACCACATTGCCTGTTTCAGCACTTACCACCTATCAATTTACTCACGGGCACGAAAAGCCGGCAGCGGCAGGTCGTTTTGCAGACAGCGCATCAGGTAACGCAAGCCACGTGTGAACCACGAAACCAGGCTGCGGGCGAGCTTGCGGAAGCTCCAGTGGTTCGGATCGTCCTGTGCTTGGGTTTTTTTCGAGCGGGGTCGGATGGTTGTGCGCCTGTTCGCGCCTAATGCGTACACACCCATACATCGCCAAGGCCATGATCAACACCAGGCGTTCCAAACGATCCGCATGGCGCAGGTGCGAATCCCCCAAGCCAAATCCTCGCCCCTTGAAGTCGGAGAACATCGGCTCGATGCCCCAGCGCGTGGCATAGTCCAGCAGCAGGCGCAATACCGGGGTATCTGCGGCGTCGTCCAGATACTGTTGCGCTATCAACGGCAGGCGGGATAATACGGCCAGCCCAAAGGGATCTTCACGCGGATACAGGGTTTGATGGAGATCGTTAAAAATCTGCTGAATGGCGGTGAGATGGGCTGAGCTGACTTCCTGCAAGACCACGATATCCGGGTTTTGCTGTGCAATCCACTGCAACAGCGCCTCGGGCGTGGGCTGATTGAAATACAGATTGGCGCTTACTACGCGCAGGCCCTGATCCGGGCGCCTGACATCAGCGAGGGGTAAGCTGACGGCCGCCATGATAAAGGTGGCGGTTATGAGGATGCCAAGGCCCAGCAGGGGCAGGATACGGTGACTTTGCAGCAGCCATAGCGCACAGCTGGCACCCACCAGCAGATATAGCCATTGCCAATGGGTAAACAGATCCAGCCACCAGGCCAGGGGATGCTCCCACACGGGGAGGTAGGCCGAGATCCCGGCAGTGCTGGCACCCATGACGCACAGCCCCAGCAGGACCCAGGCGCGCCGGGAAATGAAGCGCTGCCAGCGCGGGGGCTTTTGCAGGGTTGTTGGGGGCGGTGCGGGCATGGCGGCGCGATCCGGGATCAGGTATAGCCGCTGCCTTGCTGGTTGAGCATGGAATCACGCAGGCGCAGTTTGGCCGCCATATTGGATTCGTGCATGACATCACCGAAGGTGCTGATGCCTTTGGCCTGCAGGCGGTCGATCAGGTGGATCAATACCCCGGCGGTGGCGAGTGCATCGCCAAGGGCGGTGTGTCGCCCGGAGACGCGGATGCCGTAACGCTCACACAGGGCATCCAGCGAGTGATCCTCTTCGTCAGGTTCGAGCATCACAGACAGTAGCAGGGTGTCAATCACCGGGTTACGAAAGACCACGCCGCAGGATTCTTCTTTCAGCCGCAAAAATTTCATGTCATAGGCGGCGTTATGCGCAACCAGGATGGCATCCTCACCGACAAAGTTTTGAAAGCGCGGCAATACCTCGCGGATCGGCGGTTGATCATGCACCATCTCGTCGGTGATGCCATGAAAGCGGATGGAGCCGGGTGGAATCGGGCGCCCCGGATGGATCAAGCGCTCAAAGGTTTCGCCGCTGAGCACCCGCCCTTTGACCACCCGCACCCCGCCGATGGAGATGATTTCATCACCGCCAACCGGATCAAGCCCCGTGGTTTCGGTGTCAAAGACCACATACGCCAGATCACTGAGGAGACGCTGGGCCAGCCCGGCATCGCCTTCGTGTTCGCGCATCAGGCCAAAATCATAAAACTCCGGGCGCGCCGGGAGCTGTTCCTCTGTGACCGCGAACTGATGGCGCAGCGGCGATAACAAAGGAATGCGCACCAGCGCCAGATCCGCTTCAGCGCCGTCCTGACTCCAGATCTCCGAGCCATGCCGCTCCAGCACATCGCGGATGGTTTCAGAATCAAGCTCTTCGCCACAGACCTGCTCAATCCACTGATCCAGCGTCGCCACCGGGATGGGCTGGCCTTGCCAGCGAATATCCAGATAGACCCGCCGATCACCCAGCAGCGCCTCAATCTCGAAGTGTGACACGCCCTGAAGCTGTTGCACCTGTTGCAATAAACGGCTCATGACCAGTAGCAAGGAAAGGCTATCTCCCTGCAACCACAGCGGATGCCCGACATGGCTGACGGTCATGCCATACGGGCCTTCCAGATGGCGCGCCAGGCAGTTGACCAAATCGGCGCTGTAGATATCGGCCATCGGCCAGCGCCCCAGCGCATGACCGCGAAATTCACCCGCCAGCGCATCCAGGGTGTGACTCAGCTCACGCGCCTCAACCGTCAACACCGTCTCAAATGGCTGGCGTTCCTGTGCCGAGAGCGTGGGGGAATCCGCCAGCACCTCGGCGGCTGCGCGCAGATTGGCGGTGGCGCTGCGCAAATCGCGAATGATCGCCCGGCGCACGCTGTCCAGACGCATCAGGGTGGCCACATCGTTGGAGATGTCGATCAGGGTAATCAGATAGCCGGTAATCTCCTCCGAATCATCGCGGATCAGGGCCATGCGGCCATGCATGATTTTATGTGAGGCCCGATTGGTGCAGACAAAGGGCGCAGACAGCTCATTGGCATTTTCATCGCCGGTGCGCTGCCGCCATTCCAGGCGTTCCATGGTATGGCGTACCGGCGCCGGGGAGAGCACCTCCAGCAGCGAGCGTCCCAGGCCCACCCGCTCCGGATTTTCCAGAAGGCTCACTGCCGAGGCGTTGTACAAAAGGATCTGATGATTTTTATTGCACACCAGCACCCCCTCGGTCAGTCCTTGCAAAATGATCTCCAGCCAGCGCTTTTGCTCAGCAGATTGGGCCGCCGCCGATTCCATCGCCACGCGCATTTCTCGCCGCGCCCCGCGCAGACTGTCGGCCAGGGCTTGCACCTGATCGGGTAGTGTATGCAGGGCATGGTGGCGTGGCAAAGGAATCTCGCGATCCACCAGGCGGGATTCAAGCAAGGCGCGAATCCCGCGACTGAGCTGCCGCGCCGGGCGCAGGCACAGGCGCTTGAGCACAAGCCAGAGCACCACGGCCAACAGCCCCAGCACCACTCCGGGCAATAAGGCCAGCTGCAGCGCAGCGCCTGGGGACAGACCGGCGTACCAGGCGGTCAGCACCAGTAGCGCAAAGACCAACAGGCAAAAGATCACCAGCGGGATGAGGATGAACAGATTTTGGCGTTGCATGGACATGATTCAGATCGTTCAAACCATCCCTTGAGCGGTCGGCAGATAATTCAATACCCGGTCAACCACCTCACGGGTGGAAAAAGGCTTGGTGATATAGTCATCGGCACCCAGGGCGATGCCTTTTTCGCGCTCGATATTGCGTCCCTTGGCGGTGAGCATCAGGATGCGCACATCCTCCCACAGCGGATTGGCGCGGATGGTCTGACACACATCATAGCCGTCACGCTTGGGCAGCATCACATCCAGCAAGACAATATCGGGCTTGTTTTCCTGCATGGCTTGCAATGCGCTTTCGCCGTCGCGGGCAATGCGCACCTCAAGACCGGCCTTTTTCATCAAAAATTCCAGCGACAAGACGATATTGGGTTCATCGTCTACGATCAAGACAGAATAGGGTGTCATCGGACTTCTCCTGCAAACCGCCCGCGCTGGGCGGTCATTGTTATAGTATTTGGACAGCATCGGCACAGCCTAAGGCCAGGCCAGCGGATGATATAAGCATCCGACCTTAGCATAGATTAATCCGCAAGAAAAAACAGGTTTTTAGCGCAACGCAGCGTGCGATCTATCGCGTGGATGTGTGCTCTATGGCCTGCGGTGGGGACAGGGTGTGCAGATGCGCATAAAAGGCCTGCAGGGCGCCATCACGCAGGCGGTTGAGCAAGCGTGACATCAAATCCTCGCGGCGTTCCTGTAAATCCCGCGCCAGCGTCATCAACCCGGCTCGCTCATCAGCCCGCTGAAGCGCGGCAATCTGCGGATCCTCTGGCGGGCGCGTGAGGGATAACTCAATCACCTGACGCAGATGCAGCGCACCGGCTTCCTCCGCCGCCCAGGTCAATTCCTCGGCAAAGACCTGGGCATCATGGAACTCACCCATCAGATCCTGCAAGGTTTTAAGCTCCTTGAGCAGCGGTTTATAGGCCGCATCGGCCTTCGCCAGCGGTTCAATCAGATAGCGCAGCCGCTTGCCGATGATGCGCGCCTGATGAATCTGCTCGCCGTCCGATTCACAACACACCCCGTCCAGATGTTGCCGGAATGCCTCCGCACAGGTGCCAATCAGCTCATGGGCCACCTGGCCAAAGGCCGCGCTGTGTTCTTCATATTCCAGCCCCAGTCGCTTGCCAAGGCGCTCATGCAGGCGGTTAAAGCTGGGGGGCAGGGTATTATGCAGATCGGCATATTCCTCCGCCAGGCGGGCCTGCAGGCGCTGCACCATCCAGGCAAAACCAGCGGCTTCATGTTCTTTAGCCTGGGTCAGGCGGGGATGGAGCCATTGGAGCTGCACTTCGGTATCTCGGGCCAGACCGGTGGCTGCGGCGATGTCTTTGATCCGCTGGCGCTGCTTTTTGGGCAGGCAATCCTTGATATAGGGTTTATAGGTCCCCACCAGACTGCGCAGCCGTCGCAAGGCTACCCGAAAATCATGCAGCGCCTCGGGATCATCGCCTGCAATAAACCGCTGATACGCCTGCTGCGCATCGTCTAAATAGCCTTGCGCCAAGTGTCGCACGGCGCGCGAAACCGGTAATGACAAAAGCTCTGACATGATCAAAAATCTCTTTGATAAGTACACAAAAATCAGGCGGGGAGCAGCAGCCGCATCCCCGGATATTCCAGCAAGCCGATCAAGGCCAGCGCCACGATAAATACGGCCGCAAAACCGATGTCCACGCGCCGGATGCTTAAGGTCGCCAACAGATGCAGGCGGCCATCAAAGCCGCGACAACGCATGGCCATCAAAATCCGTTCACAGCGATGCAGGGTGCGCACCAATAACATCCCAAACAGATAGCCGATGCTTTTGTAAGTGTGTAAATTATTGCGCAGTTGAAAGCCGCGTGCCTTCATGCTGATGCGCAAGCGCGCATATTCGTTTTTAAGCACATCCAGATAACGGATGGTAAATAATAATAAATGCACCAGTTTGACCGGCACCTTGAGATGATACAAGGCCCGCCCCAAACAGCTGGCCTCCAGAGTGCCCAGCAGGCTGAGCAGGGCCAGCATGATTGAATTGCTTTTCAGGAAGATATGCAGCGCATGTTCCAGACCTTCGCGACTGGCCGGCCAGCCCGCGAGCGTAAACACCGTCTCGCCGGGCGTGCTGAATGGCAGGGTCAGCAACAGCCCCAGCATCAGGCCATCCATCAGCAACAGCCGCTGCAGAATCTGGCGACGACTGACCTGGCTGAAGGCCAGCAACAGCAAGGCAAGCCACAATGCGGCCAGCAAGCTATCAAGGCGATTGAGCGAAATAACGACCATCGCAAATAAAAGCACGCTCAACACGCGCACCCGAGGGTCCAAGGCATCCAGCAAACCATGCACGCTCATCGCACCCCCGGATGATCTGCATTTATCGTAACCGCTTCATATAGAGTTTCAGACATGCTTGATTTATCCTCACCCCGTATCATGGGGATTTTAAATATCACCCCGGATTCTTTTTCCGATGGCGGGGCCTATACCCGTCTGGATCAAGCCATCGAACAGGCGCTGCGCATGGTCAAAGAGGGCGCGGACATCCTGGATATTGGCGGAGAATCCACCCGCCCCGGTGCCCAGGCCGTGAGTGTCTGGGAAGAAATCGACCGCGTGGTGCCGGTAATCGAGGCACTCAATCGCCGGGTGGCGGTCATGCTGTCGGTGGATACCAGCAAGCCCGAGGTCATGCAGGCGGCCTGTCAGGCAGGTGCCGAAATGATCAATGATGTCAATGCCCTGCGCACCCCAGGGGCCTTGGAAACGGCTCGCGACACGCAGGCCTGGGTATGTCTGATGCACATGCAAGGCGAGCCGCGCACCATGCAGCATAACCCCGTCTATCAGGATGTGGTCAGCGAGGTGCGCAGTTTTCTCAGCGAGCGGGTACACGCCTGCCTGGTTGCCGGGATCAAGCGCGAACGCCTGTTGCTCGACCCCGGCTTTGGCTTTGGCAAAACCCTGGCGCATAATCTCGCCTTGTTGCGCGCCTTGCCCTCCTTGCATGTCGAACAATTGCCGATATTAGTGGGCCTGTCACGCAAGTCCATGCTTGGGGCCTTGCTGGATAACCGCCCGGTTCATGAGCGGCTTAGCGCCAGCGTAACCGCCGCCCTGCTGGCTGTACAACAGGGCGCCAACATCGTGCGCGTACATGATGTCCAGGCAACCGCCGATGCCCTGCGCATCTGGCGCGCCGTGCAAGGCATTTAGCGCCCACCGCCATAACGGCTGGCATCTCCGTCCAACTGATACTCAATCACGGCAGCGCGATGCTCGCGGTACGTAGCCGAAAACTGGTGCGTACCATCGCCGCGGGCGACAAAAAACAAGGCATCCGTCGGCGCAGGATTCACACTGGCCTCCAGCGCCGCCCGTCCCGGCAGGGCAATGGGCGTCGGCGGCAAACCCTCACGGGTGTAGGTATTGTACGGCGTATCGGTACGCAGATCGCTGCGGCGCAAACGTCCATCAAAGGATGCAAGCCCATAGATCACGCTGGGATCGGTCTGCAGACGCATCCCCTGGCGCAAGCGGGCGACAAAAACCCCGGCAATCAGCGCCCGCTCAGGTGCCGCCCCGGTTTCCCTTTCCACCAGCGAGGCCAGAATCAGCGCCTCATAGGCACTGTTGAGCGGCAAATCCGCTGCCCGCTGCGCCCAGACCGCCTCCAAAACCGCCTCCATACGCGCATGCGCCAGCGTCAACAGCTCCAGGTCGGTGGTGTTGCGGGAAAACAGATAGGTATCCGGATAAAACCAGCCCTCCGGATGCATCCCCGGTTTGCCCAGCCGCGTCATGATCTGCGCATAGTCCTCGGCAGCAAGGGTTTTGACAATCTGCGCATGCTGCGCCATCGCCTCCACCATCTGCGCAAACCGAAAACCCTCCGGAATGGTCAGGCGATAACGCAACACCTTGCCACTGACCATCAGCTCCAGCAGATCCTGATAACTCAGATCGGGCGATAATTCATACTCCCCGGCCTTGATCTGCTGATGCTGGGCATTACGCCGTGCCAGCGCTTCCAGATACCACGGCCTGTCAATAATCCCCCGCGTCGCCAAACCCTGCGCCACCGCCCGCAAAGAAGCGCCCACAGGCACCTCATACAACACCGTCTCCTCTAAGGTGAGCAAGCGCTGCGGCGCATGATAAAACTCCAGCGCCAGCCAGCCAACCCCCACACTCACCGCCAGCACCCCCCCCACCAACAGATACTTCAACCCACGCCACACCACGCAACATCCTCATCTGAAACAGTGTTAAAGAATTGACTCACGCCAGCGGTAAGGATAAACCAAATAAACGGTGTGGGTGCATGAGCACAGAATCTAAATATCTCATCACTCCCCCGCGTGCCTCAACAGATTTAGCGTCTACGTTATACTTGGCCTTCGCTACAGGATCAATGCGCAATGACCTTGCCACCTATCACTTTTATGGCAAACTTTGAGGGTTGGCTGAACTGAGGTCATGGGGGAGGGCATGGGAAGCATCAAACACTTGGCAGAAGAGGTGGAACGTGGACTGCGCAAAGCCGCATCCGGGGCTGCGCCTGACGGTGGTGAGGAAGCTGTCGCTGGTGGTCGGAGCGATGATCGAGGGGCAAACGCCGAACACGGTGGAGTTGAGCCATGTGCTGGTGCTGGAGACCGAGCGCCAAGACATGCGCGAACAGTGGTTGAGACGGTTGCTGAAGAACCCGTTGGTGTGTCCAACCGAGATCATGCAGCCGTTGGCGATGGCCGAACTGGCGCAGGCGGCCCGTCACGATCAGACGGTGTGCCTGAGTCTGGATCAAACCGATTTAGGGGATCGGATGGCGTTGTTGGTGTTGGCCTTGCGCGTGGGCGAGCGGGCGTTGCCGTTGGTTTGGTGGGCCAGGAAAGGCGCGGCGAACATCGGCTGTGCGGGCCAGAAAGCCCTCCTGGAGACGGTGTTGGCTTGGCTGCCGGCTGGGGCGCGGGTGCTGCTGTTGGCGGATCGGTTCTACCCATCGGCGGCGTTGTTCGCGTGGTTGCATGCGCACGAATGGGGCTACCGGTTGCGCTTGAAGGGGAATCTGCGGGTGGACACCGGCGTGGCGGAGACCACGACCGGGGATTTGGCCAAGGGTGTGCGGGAAGGATATTTTCCGGGTGTGCGCCTGTTCGCCTCTGGGGTGGTGACCCACCTGGGAATTGTGCATGAATCCGGTCATCCGGAGCCGTGGATGATTGCCATGGATGCGATTCCGACCCGGGCGCGCGTACTGGTGGGGCATCGAGCCGATGTTCTCCGACTTCAAGGGGCGAGGATTTGGCTTGGGGGATTCGCACCTGCGCCCTGCGGATCGTTTGGAACGCCGGGTGTTGATCATGGCCTTGGCGATGTATGGGTGTGTGCGCATTGGGCGCGAACAGGCGTGCCACCCTCCGACCCCGCTCGAAAAAAAAACCAAGCACAGGACGATCCGAACCTCTGGAGCTTCCGCAAGCTCGCCCGCAGCCTAGTTTCGTGGTTCACACGTGGCTTGCGCTACCTGATGCGCTGTCTGCAAAACGACCTGCCGCTGCCGGCTTTTCGTGCCCGTGAGTAAATTGATAGGTGGTAAGTGGGGCAAATACCGATTGATTGACTGATGAGTGAATTATCGCAAAAATGCGGAGTTATTCAGAGCTTCCTTAACTTGTCAGCTTTGCAACATCCCCTCGCGTTTATCCCGTCTGTTACATACGCATCTTGCTAAAAATCACTAAAAATCATTGATTTATTGATTGGCCTGCGCTTTGCATGAGGACATGCAATCCTTGCCTTGAGATTTGAAATCATGTCCGCACCACATATCATCATAGACGACACCACCTTGCGCGATGGCGAACAGTCCGCCGGGGTGGCCTTTACCCTGGAAGAGCGCATCGCCATTGCCCAGGGCCTGGATCAGCTGGGGGTGCCAGAGCTTGAGGTTGGCATCCCGGCGATGGGCACAGAAGAGCGCGAGGCTATCCGCTGCCTGGCCACACAAGGCTTGGCGGCACGGCTGCTGGTCTGGGCGCGGATGCGCGATGATGACCTGCTGGCCTGTCATGGGCTTGGGGTGGATATGGTCGATCTGTCAATTCCGGTATCGGATCAGCAGATTGCACGCAAATTACGACGCGACCGGGCCTGGGTC
>NZ_MU255056.1:26515-34961 GCF_000227725.2 Thiorhodospira sibirica ATCC 700588
GGATCGTTTGGAACGCCGGGTGTTGATCATGGCCTTGGCGATGTATGGGTGTGTGCGCATTGGGCGCGAACAGGCGTGCCACCCTCCGACCCCGCTCGAAAAAAAACCAAGCACAGGACGATCCGAACCTCTGGAGCTTCCGCAAGCTCGCCCGCAGCCTAGTTTCGTGGTTCACACGTGGCTTGCGTTACCTGATGCGCTGTCTGCAAAACGACCTGCCGCTGCCGGCTTTTCGTGCCCGTGAGTAAATTGATAGGTGGTAAGATGACGACAGAACTGATGCCCCTACCTCCTTTACACATCGGTGCATACCCGCTTGAGCCGGCGTTGATTCTGGCGCCGATGGCCGGCTTGACGGATCTGCCTTTTCGTCGGCTGTGTCGTGAGTTTGGCGCCAGTCTGGCGGTGGCGGAGATGATCAGCGCGGATATGCAGCTGTGGGAGACGGAAAAATCCCGTCTGCGCCGGGCTTATGCGGGTGAACCGCGTCCGCATTGTGCGCAGTTGCTCGGTGCAGATCCGCAACAGATGGCGCTGGCGGCGCAGCGTTTGGTGGCGGAGGGTGTGGATATCATCGACATCAATATGGGTTGTCCGGTGCGCAAGGTGCAAAAGCGCACGGCGGGAGCGGCTTTGCTCGGCGATGAGGCGCATATTGCCCGTCTGTTGCAGGCGGTAGTCAATGCCGTGACGGTGCCAGTGACCTTGAAAATTCGTCTGGGGGTTGATCCGCAGCGCATCAATGCGGTGGCGGTGGCGCGCCAGGCGCAGCAGTGCGGGATTGCTGCGTTGAGTGTGCATGGCCGTACCTTGCAATGTGGCTATCACGGGGCGGTGAATCATGCCGCGATTGGCGCGGTCAAGGCGGCGGTGAGTATTCCGGTGATGGCCAATGGCGACATCCGCAGCACCCACGATGCCCAGGCAATGCTGCACCACACCGACGCTGCTGGCCTGATGGTCGGACGTGGGGCGCACGGCAGGCCCTGGTTTTTTGCGCAACTCGCGCATTTCTTACGCACCGGAATACACATGCCCCCACCGGATCGGGCGCAGATCGCCCACACTGTGCAACGCCATCTGGCGGCGATTCATCAGTTTTATGGCCCAGAGAAAGGAGTTTTACAGGCGCGGGCGCATCTTAAAGGCTATGTGCAACAGTTGCAGGCCAGCCCAAGGTGGCAGCACGATCTGCTGACGGCTAGCTGTGCGAGCCAACAACAGGCGCTATTGGCGGCGTTTTTACAGACAGTGGAATCAGCATGAGTGACACCGTACAGACGGAACCCCGCCCACCGGCGATTTTTGTGCTTGGCCCCACTGCCAGCGGTAAAACCCAACTGGCGCTGAGTTTGGCGCAGCATGTGCCGTGTGAGATCATCAGCGTGGATTCGGCGCTGGTTTATCGGGGCATGGACATCGGCACCGCCAAGCCGTCTGCTGATATTCGCGCTCAGGTGCCGCATCATCTGATCGACCTGATCGACCCGGCTGATGCCTATTCAGCGGCGCGTTTCTGCGAAGATGCCTTGAATGCCATGCAGGCCGTCACCGCACGGGGGCGTATTCCGCTGCTGGTGGGTGGCACGATGCTGTATTTCAAGGCCCTGGAATATGGCTTGGATGAGATGCCTCCGGCCGATCCGGACATTCGCCAAAAGCTTGAGGCGCAGGCACAGGCCCAAGGCTGGGAGGCGCTGCATCAACGCTTGCAACAGATTGATCCAATCGCCGCGCAGCGCATCCATCCCAACGATCCGCAACGCCTGCAACGCGCCTTGGAGGTCTACGAGCTGACCGGCCGCCCTTTATCCAGTCTGCAACAGGGCGATAAAGTCTCGCGCCTGGCGTATCGCACCTTGCGTCTGGCCCTGTTGCCCCCCTGTCGGGAGCGCCTGCGCGCCGCGATTGCCAGCCGTTTCCGGCAGATGCTAAACGAGGGCTTTGTTGATGAGGTGCGCGCCTTGCGTCAACGCCCCGATCTGCATAAAAACCTGCCCGCCATGCGCGCCGTGGGCTATCGTCAGGCCTGGGAGTATCTGGACGGCGACATCGACGCAGACACCTTTGAAAGCACCGCCATCACCGCCACCCGCCAACTGGCCAAGCGCCAGCTAACCTGGCTGCGCAGCTATCCGGGAATCACCCCGCTCAGTGATGCCAACGAGGCTCTTGCCGTGCTACGGCCCTGGCTGGAACAGCGTGGCTGATGGCCATAACAATCCCATCTGCGCCCTCGGCGCACCGAGGCTCAGCTGCTGTACCACGGCCTGCTCCAGATCAAGGCCCAACACCGTGACGGCATACTCCAGCAGTGGCGCGGGCGGTGTGCTGCTGCGGTGTGCATCCCAGACCAACACCACCGATGGCCAAGTGTGCGGCCCCAGCCCCTTTGGATTTACGCCCGGAAAGATCGCCGTGCTCTGCGGCAAGCGCAGGTGCAAATTACCCGCCCACAGCGCCCGCTCCCCCACAATCAAGCCCTGATCAAGCCCGCGCATGACCAATTCCTGCGCGGCGGTATCAAAGGGATAGCGCGCAGCCGCCGGGCCGAATGATCCCAGATCGTGTACGCGCACCGCCATCGCCAACACCACCGCCAGCATAACCCCCACACTCACGCCCAAAAAACCACGCAGCCGCAACCGCACCACTGGCACCGCCCGCAACTGCGCAAAAGCCAGCAGCGGCAATATCACCAGCAATGGCAACATCCAGCGTTCCTTGAACTGCGTCACCCCGGCCAGCAGTACCAACAGCACACACAGCACCAACAGACTCAAGGCATAGTACGCCAGCAGTCGCACACCCAAGGGCTGCGCGGCAAAACGGATACGGCCCGTCTGCGCCAGCACGCGCCCCCAAAACAGCACAAACACCAGCCATAAGGGCGTCAAAAATCCCGCCACGGCCAGCAACAGGCTCCACAGCCCGGTCAACCCGCCCGCCGCCTGATCAAACCACAATTTATCCAGCGAGGCCGTCCCCAAGGCCGGGCTATGCCACAGCCACAGCAGATGTGGCGAGAGCAACAGCACAAGCAGCCCACCGGCCAGCAGGCTATAGGGATGCCACAGCGCCCGCCGCCCTTCAGGAAGCAGCAACACCGCCAGACCCAAGGCCGCCACAAACAGCACAAAGTTATATTTAGCCAACACCCCGGCGGGCAGACACACCGCCACCAGCAGATAGCGCCCCAGATGCGGCGGCGATTGCAGCAGTCGCACCAGCGCATAAAAACTGGCCAAGGCCAGCACGGTGACCAACACCGAATGACTCAGATCACGCTGCGCCTCCCACACCACCTGCGGCAACCATAGCAGCGAAAGCGTTGCCAGCAGCGCCAGATGCCGCGCCTGCAACAGCGCATCCGCCAGGCGGTAAAACAGCAGATACATCGCCAGCAATAACAGATGCTTGTACAGCGCCAAGGCCCACAGATTCACCCCAAACAGCGCAAAAAAAACCGCCTGCCCCCAGGTATACAAAGGCGGCTGCCCTGAATACCCCCACAGCCACCACTGCGCCAGCACTACCTGTTCTGCTTCATCCAGATCCAGCACCGCAGAACCGCTAGCGCGCACCCCTAACTGCACGCCAAAATAAACCACCAACCCCGCCAGCAGGATCAAAGGCATCCGATTTGACACCCTCCCCACGGCTAAAGCCGGGGGATTCCTCCGGCGAGACGCTTGTGCCCAAGCGCGAGAATGTTCCTTGCGGCATTTACCCGCACGCTCAGGGTCTTGATGAGGGTTTTAGCGGTATCAGTCAACGCAAGGTCTCCCAGATAGTGCGCCCATTTCTCGCGCTCTTTCGGGCACTCGGATGTTTGCCTGTATTATATATAGCAATGAAAGCACTACAAAAAAGCCGCCTCAGCGGGCGCTATCCCTCCCCACGGCTAAAGCCGGGGGCTTCTCGCGCATTACTGGTGAAAAACCCGGATAATCGGTGCCTTCGCAAAAGCCGTAGCGCTGGATGCGTTGCTTGATCCAGTCGCTGTAATGGCGCCGGTTATCCAGGGCCTAACGTAGGCCTCGTGCTGACATTGACCGCCCTCGGATGAGGACGGTCAGGATGTTCAAAACCGGCATAACTCGGCTTGCCTGATTTCCCTTGCAGGTCTTGTATTCGGCAACATCCCGGCCACAACGGCAGGGTTATGTACCCAGTTTGGATGGATGGCGGGCACAAAAAAACCACGACTGACGGACGTGGTTATCCCGGTTATGACAGGAGTTTTCGACGCTCCTGAAGCGGAAAAGTAGAGGTTGGCAATCCCCTGGCCCTTGCATTCACGGTTGCGATCAGTGCGGGTGCGGGTCATATCATCCACAATATTTTGCGTCAGCATGGATTCCAGCAGCCCCACCACGGTCAAGGCCAGAGCGTAGGGCAGGATGATCCACAGCGTTTCCAGATTCAGCGGCACATCCGGCCACAAAAACACCGGCAGGGTATCCGGCAAGGCGCCCATATCGCTGATCGTGCGCACATCCAGTGGTAGCAGCCAAGCAAGCAGGGTCAGCACCACGATGGTCACCAGCGGTGATGGAATGCTGCGGGTCACATAGGGAAACAGATAAATAATCCCCAGCCCCAGCGCGGTCATGGCATAAACATGCCATGTGACGTTTGTCAGTTCCGGGAGTTGTGCGAGAAAGATAAGGATGGCCAAGGCATTGACAAAGCCGGTCATCACCGAGTTGGAAACAAAGCGCAAGAGCTGGCCAACCTTCAGATAGCCCGCAAGGATTTGCAACACCCCGGTAAGCAGCATGGCGGCCAGCAGATACTCCAGGCCGTGTTCCTTGACCAGTGTGATCATCAACAGCGCCATGGCCGCCGTTGCCGCCGAAATCATCCCAGGACGAGCACCGGTAAAAGCAATCACCACCGCGATACAAAAGGAGGCGTACAAGCCCACCTTGGGATCAACACCGGCGATAATGGAAAAAGCGATGGCCTCAGGAATCAGCGCCAGCGCAACCACAAGGCCGGCCAGCATATCGCCACGAATATTGGAAAACCATTCTTGCTGAATGCGTTTAAGGGGCAATCTCATAGAAAAAACAGCCTTGTCTGGAAAAAATAAAAAGACGGCACCCGTACGCCGGAGGCGATGCACAGGCAAGCAGTGATTTGGACGTAAAGCGCAGGAATCTGCACCCGCTGGAACTGCAAGAGCGCCTTGCAAACGGCGGGCGAAATAATCCGCTAAGGTGGCGTTAACCGGGAAGGGAGGAGGAAATAAGTCACTTTTTTGCGTCAATGGGCCAATTAAGGGGCTATATTTTCCTTGTTTGGCCAGTATTTATCAAGCGTCTGCTTTGCGGGTGTTAGCCCAAAGCAGTAATGTCCCCTTCGTCCAATTCTAAAATGTCCCCTTTATATTTAAGCGGGAGGGGCACGCATGACGAAGGAGCACATTACGATGAGTCACAAAGAAATTGACCGACTAGAGATGATTCAGGCGGTGGCGAACAAGCATCTGCGGCAGGCCGAGGCGGCCCAGCGCCTGGGGTTGAGCGTGCGCCAGGTCAAGCGCCTGGTTCGCCGCTATCGTGAGCATGGGGCGACAGGGCTACGCAGTGGCCACCGTGGCCGACGTCCCAATAACGCCATTGCCGAGACAGTACGCCAGGAGGTGCTCGCCTTGGTCAAGACGCACTACACCGACTTTGGCCCCACCCTGGCCTGCGAAAAGCTGGCCGAGCGCCATGGTCATCATCTCTCGGTCGAGACCCTGCGCCAGTGGATGGTGGCCGATGGGCTATGGCAGCCCAAGCAACGCAAGCAAGCCCGCATTCATCAGCGCCGTCCACGCCGCCCCTGCCTGGGGGAGCTCATTCAAATCGACGGCTCGCCCCATGACTGGTTTGAGGTGCGCGGCCCGCGCTGTACCCTCATGGTGTTCATCGACGACGCCACAGGGCGCCTGATGGCCCTGCGCTTCGTGCCCGCCGAAACCACCCAGGCCTACATGGAGACCCTACAGCAATACCTGGATCAGCACGGACGTCCGGTGGCCCTCTACTCAGACAAACACAGCATCTTCCGTGTCAATCATCCTGAGCACGACGGGGAGCTGACCCAGTTTTCCCGCGCCCTCAAGACCCTCGACATCGCCGTCATTCATGCCAACACGCCTCAGGCCAAGGGGCGGGTGGAGCGGGCCAACCAGACCCTGCAAGACCGTTTGGTCAAGGAGCTGCGCCTGCGTGAGATCTCGGACATCGACGCCGCCAACGCCTTCCTCCCCACCTTCATGGCCGACTTCAACGCCCGCTTCGCCGTCGAGCCACAAAGCCCCCAGGATGCCCACCGACCGGTGCTGCACAGCCCCGAGGAGCAGGCCCTCATCCTTTGCCTGCACCATACCCGTAAGCTCTCCAAGAACCTTTGCTTCCAGTTCAAGAACCGGGAATATCAGCTTCAGGGACAGGGCAAGGGCTACCGCCTGCGGGGTGCCACCCTCACCGTCTGCGAGGCCTTCGACGGCACCATCACCCTCCTGCACCAGGGGCACATCATGCCTTACCGTCTGTTGGCTGAGGGCGAACCGCCCACACCGCTGGATGATGAAAAAAGTGTCCACCACAGCGTCGACCAGGCCAAGGCAAAACAGACCGCCAAGCCAACCTACAAACCGGCGCCGGACCACCCTTGGAGAGGTCGGGGCAACATCACTCCGGCACCAGCCCAAACACCATAACCACGCATTCTACGGGGGACACTTCTGCTTTGCACAAAAGGGGACTTTTCTGAATTGGGTTGACAATACTACCGCGTGATACCTTGCCATCTACCGCCGTATGATAAAGGCCAGAATGCCCTGGACCTGTTTAAAGACAAGCCCTGGGAGGAATCATCGAAAGCCTTAAATGCTGGCAGGAGACATCGGCAGCGGATGGCACCAAATGCATCCACAGTTGCGCACGCGAGTCATGACTGGGCGTGGTGAGGACATGACGCCTTGGGTGAATATTTTCCGGCTTGGGTATTTTAATGAATTATATAGCGGTCTATCATTTCGCCCGTTCCAACTTCGGAGTTCATTTGACTGTGGATAGTTCTTGTCGTCGATCGTACATCGACAACCCACAGGCAAGGTAATCACGAGTTAGCCTCTCGCCACTGCCTTGCCGATTTGGCGGGTAGCGGCATCAAGCCGCCGATTTTCGGCGCTTTTCAGCTGTTTCCCCATGTAACCTTAAAATATGCGCCACCGCCGTGGCGGTTTTGCCTTGCCCCGCATTTTGGTGCGTTGGCCGGGCGAAGGCTGCCCTGCAAGCATTTGGCGCCTCGGAATCTTGAACACTTGATGTGTTTAAGTCCGTAGGCATGGTATCAACCCCAGGAGACCCCCATGGACCCAGACCCTAGTCGATCTTGCTGTTTAAACACGCTGAATCTTTTTACCCTATTACCGACCTTCGGGCGTCGGGGCCTGTCCACGGTCTGACTGATCGGGCATGCCTGCGGCCCTGTGGAGGCCGGCGAGGAACATGCCCATGCTGCACATCCTTTCTTTACGATTCATCACGATCGTTGCTGGTACGCTGCATCGCTGCGCGCTGTTTCGTGCGCCGCTTGTCGCGTCAGGCGCTGCTGTTGCCTCCCCAGGACACACTGAGCGACGCCGGTCGGGTTGGTATGTATCTGCCATACATGGCTGTGCGGATACCCCCGCATCTGAATTTAAAGAAGGAGCTTACACCTAGTATCATCATGAACCGCGAAGAACTTTTGTTTTCTGTTCGCACACTGTCCCGCTCGCTGGATGCCGCTGCATTTGCGCATATCGTCAAGCATACACCGCCGTCTGATCTGGTCGAGGCGCTGGATATTCTGAGCACCAAAGAAACTCTCGCGCTGCTAATGACGCTCAATCTTCAGGCCCGCGCCGAGCTGTTTACGCATTTTCCAGAGTTACGCCAGGACATCTTGCTGTGGGCCATGCCCCGTGAGGCGGTGGCGCAACTGTTTGAGTGGATGCCGTCTGATGACCGTGCCGATCTTTACAACCGCCTGAGCGAGGAAGCCAAGGAGAAGCTGCTGCCCGCCCTGGCGAAAGTCGAGCGCGATGACATCCTTAAGCTGGCCGCTTACCCGGAAGGCACGGTGGGCTCGGTGAGTACCTCGGATTACGTCCATGTCTCGCCAGAGATGACGGTTGCCGAGGCCCTGGCACATATTCGCAGCACGGCGCCCGATAAGGAGCTAAAAACAGTTCTTGATTGTCAACCCAATTCAGAAAAGTCCCCTTTTGTGCAAAGCAGAAGTGTCCCCCGTAGAATGCGTGGTTATGGTGTTTGGGCTGGTGCCGGAGTGATGTTGCCCCGACCTCTCCAAGGGTGGTCCGGCGCCGGTTTGTAGGTTGGCTTGGCGGTCTGTTTTGCCTTGGCCTGGTCGACGCTGTGGTGGACACTTTTTTCATCAT
>NZ_MU255056.1:35061-50904 GCF_000227725.2 Thiorhodospira sibirica ATCC 700588
ATCAGGCGCCCTGTGGCGTCGTCGATGAACACCATGAGGGTACAGCGCGGGCCGCGCACCTCAAACCAGTCATGGGGCGAGCCGTCGATTTGAATGAGCTCCCCCAGGCAGGGGCGGCGTGGACGGCGCTGATGAATGCGGGCTTGCTTGCGTTGCTTGGGCTGCCATAGCCCATCGGCCACCATCCACTGGCGCAGGGTCTCGACCGAGAGATGATGACCATGGCGCTCGGCCAGCTTTTCGCAGGCCAGGGTGGGGCCAAAGTCGGTGTAGTGCGTCTTGACCAAGGCGAGCACCTCCTGGCGTACTGTCTCGGCAATGGCGTTATTGGGACGTCGGCCACGGTGGCCACTGCGTAGCCCTGTCGCCCCATGCTCACGATAGCGGCGAACCAGGCGCTTGACCTGGCGCACGCTCAACCCCAGGCGCTGGGCCGCCTCGGCCTGCCGCAGATGCTTGTTCGCCACCGCCTGAATCATCTCTAGTCGGTCAATTTCTTTGTGACTCATCGTAATGTGCTCCTTCGTCATGCGTGCCCCTCCCGCTTAAATATAAAGGGGACATTTTAGAATTGGACGAAGGGGACATTACTGCTTTGGGCTAACATATCACGCGGTAGTATTTGCCGATTTTCTTGGCTTGTGAAAAAATGCACAGTTATTCGATAAAATAAGAAGACGGTGATTTAAGTGATTGATTGTGACGGTTATCGTCCTAACGTAGGCATTATCCTGTGTAATCAGGAGCGCCAGGTTTTTTGGGCGAAACGTGCCGGTCAGGAGGCCTGGCAGTTTCCCCAAGGCGGTATTCGTCGGCATGAAACCCCGCTGGAGGCGATGTATCGCGAGCTGGAAGAGGAAACGGGGCTGTTGCCGGATCATGTGAAGATGATCGGGCATACCCGCGATTGGCTGCGCTATAAGCTTCCCAAGCATTTGATCCGCCATAGTTCCCATCCGATCTGCATCGGGCAAAAACAAATCTGGTTTATGTTGCGCCTGGTCGGCGATGAGGTGTGTGTCCGCCTGGATACCATTGCCCGTCCGGAGTTTGATTCCTGGCGCTGGGTGGAGTATTGGTATCCGATGCGCGAGGTGGTGTTTTTTAAACGGCATGTCTATCGGCGGGCCTTGCGTGAGTTTGCGCCGCTGATTTTTGATGAACACGAGGTCAAACGTGCGCGTCAGCGGCTTTCGCTGTTTTCCGATACGCAACGGTTTTAGCTCGTGTCAAGACACTCTGAGACTTATCTCATCACGCCTTGCGGCGCTTTCGTGATCCTATTTTATGCTTGATGTATTGCAACGTATCGTTTTGGAGGTCAACTCCGCCGAAAATCTCAATCAGGCCCTGGAGATCATTGTCCGGCGGGTCAAGCTGGCCCTGGATATTGATGTGTGTTCGGTGTATCTGCTGCTGTCTGAGGAAAATCGCCTGGTGTTGCTGGCCTCCGACGGCCTTAATCCCGATTCCATTGGCCGGGTGAAGCTCAATCTGGGTGAGGGCCTGGTGGGGGTGGTGGCGCGCCGTTCCGAGCCGTTGAATCTGGATAATGCCCCGGATCATCCGGCCTATAAGTATTTTCCGGAAACCGGCGAGGAGTGTTACCACGCCTTTTTAGGCGTGCCGATCATCAATGCCCGGCGGATGTTGGGGGTGTTGGTGGTACAACAGCGCGAAGAGCGCCGCTTTCGCAATGAGCATGTGGCCTTTTTAGTTACGTTAGCCGCGCAGCTGGCCGGGGCCATCAGCCATGCCGAGATGATTGGCGAAATTGGCGCCATGCAGACCCAGGCACGCAATGCCCATGTGCAGGTGAAGGGGATTCCCGGCTCCTCGGGCATTGGTATCGGCGTGGGGGTGGTGGCGTATAGCCTGGCAGATCTGGATGCCGTGCCGGATCGCTTGCCAAGCTGCATTGAAACGGAGGTAACGCAGTTTACTCAGGCGGTGGAGGCCGTGCAAAACGAGATGGAGATCATCAAGCAGCGGATGCAGGATAGCTTGCCGGCAGAAGAGCGCTTGCTGTTTGATGCCTATATCATGATGCTGGGCAGTGAAAGCCTGTTTGATCGCACCGTGCAGGGGATTCGTGAGGGCAATAAATGGGCGCAGGCGGCTTTGCGCGATACCATTCGCGAAAATACCCGCAGCTTTGAGGAGATGGATGACCCCTATCTGCGTGAGCGCGCCAGTGATTTGCGGGATCTGGGGCGGCGTATTTTGTCACATTTGCAGGCCCCGCAGCGTACTCCGGAGGATTTTCCCGAACGCACCATCCTGGTCGGTGAAGATCTGACGGCTACGCAGCTCGCCGAGGTTCCGGTGCATCGTTTGGCGGGATTGGTATCATCGCGGGGGACCAGCTCCTCACATGTGGCCATTCTGGCGCGGGCGATGGGTGTACCCGCCGTGATGGGAATGTCGGATCTGCCGGTCACGCGCCTGGAAGGACGGCAGATGATTGTGGATGGCTATTCCGGACGCATTCACATTCAACCGGGACGTGAGTTGCTGGAGGAGTTTCGCCGCCTGGCGCGTGAGGAGCGCCAGCTGTCTGAGGAATTACGCGCCCATTCTCTGGAACCGGCCATGACCTCAGACGGTTTTCGTATCCCGGTGTATGCCAATTCGGGCCTGCTGGCCGATATGGCCCCGTCGTTGCAATCCGGTGCCGACGGTATCGGTTTGTATCGCACTGAAGTGCCGTTCATGATCCGCGACCGCTTCCCCAGCGAAGACGAGCAAACCGAAATTTATCGCGAGATTCTCACCTCGCTGGACCCGCGCCCGGTGACGCTGCGCACCCTGGATGTGGGCGGGGATAAATCGCTGCCGTATTTTCCCGTCAAGGAAGACAATCCCTTTCTGGGCTGGCGCGGTATTCGCATCACCCTGGATCATCCGGAAATTTTTCTGACCCAGCTGCGCGCCATGCTCAGGGCCAGTCAGGGTTTGAGCAATCTGCATATCATGTTCCCCATGGTCAGCTCGGTCAGTGAGCTTAAAGGCGCGCTGGAGCTGTTGGCGCGGGCGCGCGATGAATTGCTGGATGAGCAATTGGCGATTTTGATGCCCAAGACCGGGGTGATGGTCGAGGTGCCCTCGGCGGTCTATCAGGCCGAGGCCCTGGCGCGCCGGGTGGATTTTTTATCGGTGGGCACCAATGACCTGGTGCAATATCTGCTGGCGGTGGATCGTAACAATTCACGGGTTGCGGGGATTTATGACTGCCTGCATCCGGCGGTGTTGCAGGCGATGGTGCAGGCGGCCTGTGGCGCACATCGCGCCGGCAAAACCATCGGCGTATGCGGCGAGATGGCCGCCGATCCGGCAGCGGTATTGCTGTTGCTGGGCATGGAGATGGACTCACTCAGTGTCAGTGTCAGCGCCCTGGCACGAGTGAAATGGGTGATTCGCCATTTTTCACGCGAGCGCACCCAGGAGTTATTGGAGCAGTCGCTGTGTCTGGATGAACCCGCCGCTATCCGCGCCTTGCTCAACAATGCGCTGGTCAAGGCAGGACTGGGAGGACTGGTGCGTGCGGGGATTCATTAAGCGGATGTGCGCATACCCGGCGGGCGGAGACGCTGTATGAATACGCTATCTTCGCTTGCGCTCTCCGATGAAGATTTGACGCAGTGGCTGATCGGGCAAGGGCGATTGCGTCCCAGTGATCTGGAGCGCGCCCGGCGATTAAGCGAGGCCCAGGATTTAAGCATCCCGGCAGTGCTGGTGCGTCTGGGGGTCTGCAGCGAGCGCGATTTGGCACAGGCCCTGGCCACCTTAAGCGGTCTGAGCCTCATTGAAGAGGCCGATTATCCAGACCCGGCCGTGTGCGTGGACGGCTTGGCCTTGCGGTTTTTACAGCAGCATCAGGCCATACCTATCGCCCAGGATGCGCAGCGAGTGCGGCTGGTGATGGGGGATGTGCGCGATCCCTATGTCCACCAGGCGGTCTGGATGGCCACCGGGCTGGAGGTCGAACCCTGTGTCGGTGTGCCTACCGAGATCCGCGCCGCACTTGAGCGCATGGAGGCGCAGATGGGTAAGCCATCAAAGTCTGAAGGCGTGGAAAGCGAGGCCCTGGAGGGCGCGGATGAGGCCGACATCGAGCAGTTGCGCGATATGGCCAGCGAGGCCCCGATCATTCGGCTGGTAAACCAGATTCTGCAACAGGCCGTGGAATTGCGCGCCTCCGATATTCATATCGAGCCTTTTGAACACCGCCTGCGGGTGCGTTTGCGCATTGATGGCATCCTCCAGGAAATCGAGGCACCGCCCGCCCGCTCTACGGCGGCGGTGATTTCGCGGGTGAAAATCATGGCCCGTCTAAACATTGCCGAACGGCGTCTGCCCCAGGATGGGCGTATCAAACTGCGTATTATCGGCAAAGAGCTGGATCTGCGCGTGTCGACAGTGCCGACCCTGTACGGGGAAAGCGTGGTGATGCGCCTGCTGGATAAAGAAAACATTGTGCTGGATTTCAATGTGCTGGGCTTTGAGGGCGATTCCTTGGCGCGTTTTCTGGAGGTCCTGAATTTTCCGCACGGCATTATTCTGGTCACCGGCCCCACCGGCAGCGGCAAAAGTACCAGCCTCTACACTGCCCTGGCGCGCATGAACCGCCCCGAGCGCAAGATCATCACGGTAGAAGATCCGGTTGAATATCAGCTGGATGGCATCAATCAGATCCAGGTCAAACCACAGATCGGCTTAACCTTTGCCAATGCCTTGCGCAGCATCGTGCGCCAGGACCCCGATATCATCATGATCGGCGAAATGCGCGATCTGGAAACCGCACAGATTGCCGTGCAATCGGCGCTGACCGGGCATCTGGTACTGTCTACCCTGCACACCAATGACGCCGCCAGCACAGTAAATCGCTTGCTCGACATGGGCATGGAGGATTATCTGCTGACCACCACGATTAACGGCATTCTCGCACAGCGCTTGCTGCGTCGGCTGTGTGAGCAGTGCAAGCAGGCGCTGCCCGGAATACCTGCCTGGGCGCAAGCGCTACAGCTTGAGCGTTTTGCCTCTGTGGAAGAGCTACGCCTCTATCAGGCGGTGGGTTGCCCTGCCTGCGCCCACACGGGGTATCGCGGGCGGGTGGCGATCATGGAATTTCTCAACATGAATGAAACCATCCGCGCCATGATCATGCGCCGCGCCAGCAGCGAAACGTTGGCCCAACAGGCTTGTCAGGATGGAATGCGCACCCTCTATGAAGACGGCCTGAGCAAGGTCGCGCAAGGGCAAACCACCCTCGATGAAGTATTGCGCGTGACTCAGGACTAAGCCATGCCACGCTACACCTACAAAGCCAGCACTGCCGAGGGTGAGGTAACGGAAGGCCAGCTCGACGCTGAGGCGCTGGACATCGCGGTGCATCAACTGCATCAGGCGGGCCTGATCCCGATTCGCATTGAGCAGGCGGGCACTCGCTGGCGCCTGTCCGCCTTTAAAGGCGGGCAAGGCATCAAGCCCCAGGATATTGCGCTGTTTACCCGTGAATTGGCAACCTTGCTGGAGGCCGGTTTGCCGCTGGACCGCTCCCTGCAATTATTGATTGAGCTGACCGATAACCCGCGCATGACCTCGCTATGTGCCAATATCCTCGAACGGGTGCGCGGAGGGGCTTCACTCTCCGATGCCGTGGAGGCACAAGAGGGGGTATTTTCGCGTTTTTATGTGAATATGCTGCGGGCCGGCGAACTGGGCGGTTCTCTGGCCGAGGTGCTCAACCGTCTCAGTGAGTATCTGGAGCAATCCAAGACGCTGCGTGACAGCGTGATTTCCGCGATGATCTATCCCGCCATTCTGGTCGGTGTCTCCGTGATCTCTGTTCTGGTGCTCTTGACCTTCGTCGTGCCCCATTTCAGCGAACTTTTTGACGATGCCGGGCAGGCCCTGCCACTGAGTACCCAGATCGTGGTCGCCAGCGGCGAGTTCTTGCAAGGTTATGGATGGCTGTTGGCATTACTCACCGGCTTTGCCGTGATGCTGCTGGGGCGGGATTATCGCACTGAGCGGGGGCGGTTGCGGTGGGATGGCTGGTTATTGCACCTGCCCTTATTCGGGGATTTGCTCCGCAAGCTTGAAGCCGCCCGCTTTTGTCATACCCTGGGCACCTTGATCGGCAACGGCGTACCATTAATCAGCGCCCTGGGGATTGTCAAGGAAACCCTGAACAACCGTGTGCTGGGCTTGGCGCTGGCCGAGGTGATGCAAGGTCTGAAACAGGGACAGGGAATGGCCGCCCCTTTGCTGGCAGCCGATGTCTTCCCGCGTCTGGGTGTGCAGATGATTAAGGTCGGTGAAGAAACCGGCGCGCTGGAGTCGATGCTTTTACAGGTTGCCAAGATCTACGACCAGGAAGTCCGCCTCGCCATCAAGCGGATGCTGGCCCTGCTGGAGCCTTTGCTGATCGTCACCCTCGGCCTGGTCATCGCCTTTATCATCATTTCCATCCTGATGGCGATTGTCAGCGTCAACCAGCTGGCATTTTAGGCCAGGCTACCCAGCCCGCTTCGCGCTATATTCGCTGCGCACGACCTGATGGATAAAGCCCAGCTTTTGAATGACGCCGGCAGAGAGCACAAAGGGATAGACATGCTCATGGCCCATACTGCGGTTGAGGCTGTTTAAGGCAAAGGTCAGCGGCAGCCAGTGCTCAATCAGCGGGGTGATATTGGCTTCCCGGTAGGGATCAAAATCATGATGTACCCGCGCCTGCGCACCCGCGCCATTGCCGACGTGGGGGCGCGTACCAATGCCAAACTGCCAAGCAGTTTCCAGCGTGTCAACGATGTGCAGATAATGCGCCCAGGTCTCCGCCCAGTCTTCCCAGGGGTGCATGGCGGCATAGCTGCTGATGAACTGTTCTTGCCAGTTTGCGGGCGCGCCGTACTGGTAATGGCGCTCCAAGGCTTCTGCATAATCCAGCCGCTCATCGCCAAACACGGCGCGAAACTCAGCAAGCCAGGGCGTATCGCGGATCAGCGTATCCCAGTAATAATGCCCTGACTCATGACGAAAATGGCCCAGCAGCGTGCGATAAGGCTCATCGAGCTGCCCCCGCATCCGTTCGCGCTCGGCAGGATCGGCTTCCTTGATATTGATGGTAATCAGCCCATTCTCATGGCCTGTCAGGACTCTGCCGCGCTCGCTAAACAACGGACCGGTATCCGCCAAAAAGTCAAAGGCAAGTCCAGCCCCGCCCGATTCATGAGGCAACACCGGCACACCCAGGCGCAACAGCGTATAGACCAAGCGGCGTTTTTCCGTCTCCAGCGCACGCCACAGCTCCATATTCCCCGCAACGCCAAGATCCGGAATCGTGCGATTAAGCTGACAGGCCGAACAGAAGGCATGATCATCATCCGCCGACACCATCCAGTTACACGCCGCGTGCTGGGCGTAGTTCGTACACATCCAATAGGCCTGCGCCTCGCCATGAGGCCGCCACCGACCATCACCCGTGGCGTCCAAAGACACCAGCTGCAAACGATCATGCAAAAAGCCCAGCGTTGCCCCGCAGCGCGTACAGGCCACATTTTCAAAATATAATCGCTGACCGCAATGGCCACAGCTGAATAAACGCATGGAAAGCCTCTGTTAGCAGGAGAATGCACGGGATGGTGTTTAATGCGTGACTTCCCAGCGGTGGGTGCCATCGGCCAGGGTTTCGCGTTTCCAGAAGGGCGCGTTTTGTTTGAGGTCTTCAAGCATGGAGCGGCAGGCCTCAAAGGCGGCTTCGCGATGCGCCGACCAGGTGGCCAGTAAGACGATGATTTCGCCGGGCTGGATAGTGCCGGTGCGGTGGATGATCAAGGCTTCATGCAAGCGCCAGCGTTTTTGGGCATGGTTGATGAGCTCATCGAGATAGCGCTGGGCCATGGCCGGGTAGCATTCAAGATAGAGGCTGGTGACGCTATCGCCGAGGTTGTGATCGCGCATGGTGCCGACGAAGATGGCATTGGCGCCAAAGCTTCCGGCGGGCAGGCTTTGGGAGATCGCAGCCAGATGGCTCCAGGGGTCAATGGTTGCGGTGGTTAAATGGGCTGGCATGATGTGCTCCTAACCGCCACTGACTGGCGGAAAAAAGGCGATTTCATCGCCATCGCTGACGGGGTCATCCCATTTGGCATATTCCAGATTGCGCGCCACCAGGGTGCTGGCGGGTGGCGGCGTGTCTCCTTGCAGCTGCGTCCAGACGGCGCGCACGGTGTCCACCCCGGCGGCCAGTTCAAGCTGGTCAGTGTCGCGTCCGAGGGTGTCGCGCAGACTGGCAAAATAACGCACGGTAATGCTCATCAACTATCCTCCGGGTCATAGCCAAGATTGGGGGCTAGCCAGCGTTCGGCCTCGCTTAGGCTCATGCCTTTGCGCTGGGCATAGCTGTGTACCTGGTCGCGGTTGAGTTTGCCCACGGTGAAATAGCGCGCCTGTGGGTGGGCAAAATACCAGCCGGATACCGAGGCTGCCGGGTGCATGGCGTAGTGTTCGGTGAGGCTGATCTGGGCCTGCTCATCGGCCATGAGCAAACGCCACAGGGTGGCTTTTTCGGTGTGTTCCGGGCAGGCGGGATAGCCCGGTGCGGGGCGAATGCCTTGATATTCTTCGGCAATCAGCGCCTCGTTGCTTAAATCCTCATCCGGCACATAGCCCCAGAATTCGCGTCGTACCCGCTCGTGGATGCGTTCGGCCAGGGCCTCGGCCAGCCGATCGGCCAGGCTTTTCAATAACAGGGCGCGATAGTCGTCATGGGCTTGCTCAAAGCGCTGTACATGCGCTTCAATGCCAATGCCCGCAGTGACGGCAAAGGCTCCCAGATAATCGGCATGGCCTGTATCCTGTGGGGCGATGAAATCACTCAGGCATAGATTGGGCGCTTCGGCCTTGCGCTGGGTCTGCTGGCGCAGGTGATGCAGGCGTAGCCATTCCTGCTGGCGTGCCGGGTCTTTATACAGGGCGATATCATCATGATCCACGCGCTGCGCGGCAAAAAAACCTAGGACCACCCGCGCCTGTAACCAGCCTTCGTGGATGATCTGTTCCAGCATGGTCTGGGCATCCTGAAACAGGGTGCTGGCCGCCACGCCCATGTCAGGATGTTGCAAAATCTCTGGATAGCGGCCATGCAGTTGCCAGGACTGAAAGAAGGGTGTCCAGTCAATGTAGGGGAGCAGTTCGGCCAGCGGATAGTCCTCAAACCGCAGTAATGCTGATTCCGGGGCCTCGGGATGCGTCCAGCACACCGCCTCCGGGGCTATGTTTGCTGCATTTTCCGGGCTCAGCAGCCGGGGGCGCGTTGGCTGGTAGCTGCTCCAATCAAGAGACCATGCCCGCTCGCGGGCGACGGCCAGGCTCAGCCAGCTTTGCTCGCGCTGGCGCTGTTCGTATTGCTCGCGCACCTGCACGTATTCACTGCGGATTTTTTCCTGATAGGCACCGCGCAATTCCGGGCTTAACAGGCTTTGCGCCACGCCGACCGCCCGGGAGGCATCTTTGACCCATACACAGGGGCCTTGATAATGCGGCGCGATTTTAACGGCGGTATGTGCCCGCGAGGTGGTTGCGCCACCGATCAACAAAGGAATCTCAAAGCCTAGGCGCTGCATCTCACTGGCCAGATGCACCATTTCATCCAGCGAGGGGGTAATCAGCCCTGACAGGCCGATGATGTCAACCTGCTGTGCCTTGGCCTGATCGAGGATTTTTTGTGCGGGCACCATCACGCCCAGATCAATGACCTCAAAGTTATTACATTGCAACACCACGCCGACGATGTTTTTGCCGATGTCGTGGACATCGCCTTTGACCGTGGCCATCAGGATGCGCCCCTGCTTTTGCGCGCCCTGCGAGCGGTCGGCCTCAATGTAGGGAATCAGGTGGGCCACGGCTTTTTTCATGACCCGCGCCGATTTCACCACCTGCGGCAGAAACATCTTGCCCGCCCCGAACAAATCGCCCACCACGTTCATGCCGTCCATCAACGGCCCTTCGATGACCTGAATCGGGTGTCCGGCTTCCAGACGGGCGGCCTCGGTATCGGCCACCACATAGGTGTCAACACCTTTGACCAGGGCATGTTCCAGGCGTTTGGCCACTGGCCAGTCACGCCAGCTGAGGTCTTCGGTGCGGGTTTCGGTACCGCTGCTGCGGTATTGCTGAGCCAGTTCCAGCAGGCGCTCGGTGGCCTCGGGATGGCGATTGAGAATGACATCCTCAACGGCACTGCGCAACTGCGGCTGAATTTCGTCATACACCGCCAGCTGACCGGCGTTGACAATGCCCATCGACAAGCCGGCGCGAATTGCGTGGTACAAAAAGACCGCATGAATGGCCTCGCGCACGGCGTCGTTGCCGCGAAAGGCAAAGGAGATATTGGATACCCCGCCGGAAATCAGCGCATGGGGCAGGGTTTTGCGAATGGCGGCGGTGGCCTCGATGAAATCCACCGCATAGCGGTTATGTTCCTCAATGCCGGTCGCCACCGCAAAGATATTCGGGTCAAAGATGATGTCTTCTGCGGGAAAATCGGCCTGCTCGGTGAGAATGCGATAGGCGCGGCTGCAGATCTCGATTTTGCGCTCGCGGGTATCGGCCTGCCCCTGTTCATCAAAGGCCATCACCACCACCGCCGCCCCATAGCGGCGCAGCAGTTGGGCCTGCGCGATAAACTGCGCCTCGCCTTCCTTGAGCGAGATGGAATTGACAATGCCCTTGCCCTGAATCCGTTTAAGCCCGGCCTCGATAACCTCCCATTTGGAGGAGTCGATCATGATCGGCACTCGGGAAATGTCCGGCTCAGCCGCCACCAGATTCAAGAAACGCTCCATCGCTGCCTGGGTATCGAGCATTCCTTCATCCATATTGATGTCGATGATCTGCGCGCCGTTGGTCACCTGGCTGGCGGCCACTTCCAGGGCCGTGGCGTAATCGCCGTCCTTGATCAGGCGCTTGAAGCGGGCGCTGCCGGTGACATTGGTGCGCTCGCCGACATTCACAAACAGGTTGTTGTGATAGATGTTGAGCGGTTCCAGCCCCGCCAGACGACAGGCCGGCGGGCGCACGGGGATGGTGCGCGGCGCATGAATCACCACGGCATCGCGGATGGCGCGGATATGTTCAGGGGTCGTGCCGCAGCAGCCGCCGACGATATTGAGAAAGCCCTCCCGCGCCCAGTCGGCAATCTCGGTGGCCATCTGTTCCGGCGAGAGATCATAGCCCCCAAAGGCATTGGGCAGGCCGGCGTTAGGATGGGCCGAGACCATGCAATCGCTGATGCGCGAGAGCTCTTCCACATAGGGGCGCAACTCCAAAGGCCCCAGCGCACAGTTCAGACCGAAGGCCAGGGGCCGGGCATGGCGCAGGCTGTTCCAGAAGGCCTCGGTGGTCTGCCCCGAGAGGGTGCGCCCGGAGGCATCGGTGATGGTGCCGGAGATCATGACCGGCACGCGCCGCCCCCACTGCACAAACAGCCCCTCCAGGGCAAAGACCGCCGCCTTGGCATTGAGGGTGTCAAACACCGTTTCAATCATCAGGATGTCAGCGCCCCCTTCGACCAGGGCGGTCGCGGCTTGCTGATAAATCGCCACCAGATCATCAAAATAGACGTTGCGAAAGCCCGGATCATTGACATCTGGCGAGATGCTGGCGGTGCGACTGGTCGGCCCTAATACCCCGGCAACGAAACGCGGCTGATGCGGGTTGTGCGCGGTCCATTCATCCGCCACTGCCCGCGCCAGCCGTGCCGCCTCGCGGTTAAGCTCAACCACCAGATCTTCCATGGCGTAATCAGCCATACTGATGCGCGTGGCGTTGAAGCTGTTGGTTTCAATGATGTCAGCCCCGGCTTCAAGGTATTTGGCATGAATCTCCCGGATGATTTCCGGGCGACTGAGCACCAGCAGATCATTATTGCCCTTGAGATCGCACGGCCAGTCAGCGAAGCGTTCGCCGCGATAATCGGCCTCACTGAGCGAGTAGCGCTGAATCATGGTGCCCATCGCGCCATCAAGCAACAAAATGCGGCGGGCGGCGTGTTCTTTGAAAAGTTGGAGACGGTCAGGAAGATCCATGATAAGCGAGGTCTATGAGGTTGTTATCGTTGATATGGCGGTTAGCAATTAGAGGAGCGCCGAGTTGCACTCGGCAATGAAGCCGCAGGCTTCGCGTGATGGCCAGTCGGGATGAAAAGGAAATCCCCTATCCCGACCAGCCGAGTACAACTCGGCGATCCAGATGATGCCGCCACGTATCAAATTTCCGCAGGGCCCAGGCCGATGGTGTTGTAGCCGGCGTCCACATACAGGATTTCACCCGTAATCCCCGAGGCCAGGTCTGAACACAAGAAGGCTCCGGCATTGCCGACATCTTCTATGGTGACGTTGCGCCGCAAGGGGGCGTTGTTTTCCACATGATCGAGGATCTTGCGAAAATCGCCGATGCCCGCAGCGGCCAAGGTGCGAATCGGCCCGGCAGAGACGGCGTTCACACGAATGCCCTCCGGCCCAAGGGTATAGGCCAGATAGCGCACATTGGCTTCCAGACTGGCCTTGGCCAGACCCATGACATTGTAATTAGGCATGGAGCGCATCGCGCCCAAATAGCTTAGGGTGAGAATGGAGCCGTGCCGCCCCTGCATCATGGGCCGTGCCGCCTTGGCCAACGCGGCCAAGCTGTAGGAGCTGATGTCGTGGGCAATCTTGAAGCCCTCGCGGCTGATATTTTGCAAAAAATCGCCTTCCAGCTCTTCTTTGGGGGCAAAGGCCACCGAATGCACCAGAATATCCAGCCCGTCCCAGCTTTTGCCCAGCTGCGCAAAGACCGTCTCAATTTCGGCGTCGTTTTCTACATTACACGGCAAAACCAGATTGCTGCCGCATTCCGCCGCCAGTTTTTCCACCCGTTCCTTGAGCCGATCATTCTGGTAGGTAAAGGCCAGCTCAGCCCCTTCGCGTTGCATGGCCTTGGCCAAGCCAAAGGCAATGGAGCGGTTACTGGCCACACCAACGATCAGGGCGCGTTTTTTATCAAGAAAACTCATGATGTCGTGATTCCTGCGAAATATTAAGGGGCTTGCGCCCAGGGTTAACAGTTAAAAAGTATCGCCAGCAAGGCAACGTCTTAACGGCCAAAACCAAGCACCGGGATGGCCAGCAAAAACACCGCCGCGCTGATGATCACGGTGGCGGCGATGCTTAAGCGGTAGCCCGCCCGCACCATATCCGGAACGGTGATGCGCTCGCTGCTGAACACAATGGCATTGGGGGGGGTAGCCACCGGGAGCATGAAGGCGCACGAGGCCGCCAGCGCCACGGGAATGGCCAAGAGCAGCGGATGCTCGCCCAAGGTTACGGCCAGCGCGGCGGTCAACGGCAACAAGGTCGCGGCGGTTGCGGTGTTGCTGGTGACATGGCTCAATAACATGGTAATGACCACCACCGTGCCGACCAATAGCCATGAGGGCAAAGCCCCCAGCCCACCCATTGCTGCAGCGATATACGCCGACAGACCGCTGCCGTCAATAGCCGCGCCCAGACTCAAGCCCCCACCCACCAAGACCAAAACCCCCCAGGGGAGATGTTTGGTGGATTCCCAGTCCAGCAAAAAGCGCTGTTGGCGGAACTGGTTAGCCGGAATCAAAAACAGCAACAAGGCCCCCATGATGGCAATCCCGGCATCGGATAAGGTCAGGCCGGGCAGGAGTTTTTCCAGCAAGGGGCGGAAAATCCACGCCAGCGCCACCAGTAAGAAAACCATACCGACCCGCCATTCAGCCCGCGAAGGCGGCCCCAGATCGGCGCGCTGGCGCTCCAAAAGCGGCTTGATGCCTTCAATATTGCGCCGGGAGACGGGAAAGGCCCAGCGGGTCAGCACCAGCCACGCCAACAGCATCATCAGGCTGGCGATGGGCAGGCCGACCAGCATCCACTGGGCAAACCCGATGTGAACGTCATAGTTTTCCGCCATATAGCCCGCCAGCAAGGCATTGGGCGGCGTTCCAATAAGGGTCGCCATGCCGCCGATGTTGGCCGCAAAGGCAATGCCCAGCAACAAGGCCAGGGCAAAGTTTTGATTATTGGTGGGGTCGTCCTCGCGGGATTCTAGCAATAACAGCACGGAAATGCTGATCGGCAGCATGAGCGCAGCGGTGGCGGTGTTGCTGACCCACATGCTCAGAAAGCCGGTCGCCAGCATGAAACCGGCCACCAGAAAATGCAGCTTTTGTCCGGCAAAGCGCAGAATAAACAGGGCTATGCGTCGATGCAGATCCCAGCGCTGAATCGCCAGGGCAATCAAAAAACCGCCCAGAAACAAAAAGATCAGCGGATTGGCATACGGTGCAGCGGCAACGCTGATAGAAACCACCCCCAGCGGCGGCAGCAAAGCCACCGGCAACAACGCTGTCACCGGAATGGGCACCGCTTCAGTCACCCACCACACCGCCATCAGCGCCGTCAGCGCCGCCACACGCCAGGCAGAAAGTTCCATACCTGCAGGCGGCTCGGTCAACAGCAGCAGCAAAAATAGGCATGGGCCTAAAATCAGGCCAATGCGCATCCGCCAGTTGGCGCTCGGGGAATCTTCACGTAGCTTGCTGATTTTTTTATCCATGGTCATTAAAGCCTGGCGGCGTGTCTCAGGCCAACATCCGACGAGAACGCACCGCCTCGGCAAAACGGTATAACAGGGATTGGGTATCTTCCCAGCTCATGCAGGCATCAGTGATGCTCTGGCCATATTCCAGCGGTTTATCCGCCACCACATCCTGCCGGCCCGCTTTAAGATGGCTTTCCAGCATGATGCCAAAGATGCGCGATTCGCCCTGGGCGATTTGCTCGGCAACCTCATGCGCGACCTCAACCTGGCGCTTATGATCCTTGCAGCTGTTGGCATGGCTGCAATCCACCATCAAGCGCGCCGGCAGACCGGCAGACCGCAGCTTTTGGGCCGCCATGTCGATATGCTGGGCGTCATAGTTGGGGGTACGGCCACCGCGCAAGATGAGATGACAGTCTTCATTGCCCGCCGTGGAGAAAATGGCCGAGCGCCCTTCCTTGGTCACAGACAGGAAATGATGCGCATGGGCGGCCGAGCGAATGGCATCAATGGCAATCTGCAAGGTGCCGTCGGTGCTGTTTTTAAAGCCCACCGGACAGGAAAGCCCGGAGGCCAGTTCACGATGCACCTGACTTTCGGTGGTACGCGCGCCAATCGCCCCCCAGGCAATCAGATCCGCGATATATTGCGGGCTGACCAGATCCAGGTACTCCGTGCCCACCGGCAGGCCACGTTCCGCCATATCCAGCAACAGCCCGCGCGCCAGCCGCAGCCCCTTATTGATATTAAAGCTCCCGTCAAGCTCCGGGTCGTTGATGAGCCCCTTCCAGCCGATGATGGTGCGTGGCTTTTCAAAATACACCCGCATGACAATGTGCAGATCGTCAAGCAATTCCTCACGCAGGGTGCGCAGGCGACGCGCATAGTCGTGGGCGGCCTCGACATCGTGAATGGAGCACGGCCCGGCGACAATCAGCAGGCGATCATCCTGGCCTTCCAGGATGTTATGAATGGCCTCGCGAGCCTCAAACACGGTTTTGGCGGCGGCTTCGGTGATGGGCAGTTCGTTATGAACCACCACAGGCGATGAAACCTCGCGGATTTCCAGAATACGGGTATCTTCTGTGCGATGATGCATGAGTTCTTCGTCTTGGTTGGTCTAAAGTGTCATCAGTTTGCGCGGGAAACCCCGGCCGCAAGGCCAAGGAGGGATAGCGCAGCACGCAAAGCGTGCTCCTGTTCCCGACGCCTCCTCTGTAGTGGGTTGTT
>NZ_MU255056.1:51004-101240 GCF_000227725.2 Thiorhodospira sibirica ATCC 700588
CCGTGTCGAAGGACACGGCGGGGCGGTATTTCGTGTCGCTGCTGTGCGACGACACAGTATCGCCGAAGCCCGAAGTCACCGGCAAGGTGGGCATCGACCTGGGCCTAACCCACTTTGCCATCCTCTCGACCGGCGAGAAGATCGCCGCGCCGAACACGTTTCGCAAAAATGAAGCCAAGCTCGCGAAGCTGCAGCGGCGGCTGGCGAAGAAGCAGAAAGGCTCACGCAACCGGGCCAAGACACGTTTGAAGGTTGCACGGCTGCATACACGCATCACAGACGCCCGCAAGGACTTCCTGCACACGCTTTCAACCCGGCTGGTCAACGAGAACCAAGTGATCGCCGTCGAGACGCTGGCCGTGAGCAACCTGCAGAAGAACCGCTGTCTGGCAAAGTCGATCAGCGATGCAAGCTGGTCGGAGTTCGTCCGGCAGTTGAAGTACAAGGCGCAATGGTGTGGGCGAATGCTGGTGGGTATCGACCGCGGGTATCCGTCGAGCAAACGCTGTTCTGAGTGTGGACACACCGTAGCGAAAATGCCGCTGTCTGTCCGAGAGTGGGTCTGCCCGGAATGCGGCAATCTCCACGACCGCGATGTGAATGCAGCGCGCAATGTGTTAACCGCCGGGCTGGCGGGGTTAGTCTGCACAGAGAACGTAAGTCCCGTGTTGCTGTAAAGCGGCATCGGCTGATCTCGTTGAAACAGAAAGTCCTGATCGTGAGGTTAGGAATCCCCCGCCTTCAGGCGGGGGAGGATGTCAATCTACGAATGTGCTATTGAGTTGGGGCCTGGATGGGTAGGCAACCACCGCCCGCGCAGAGGCCAATGCTAGGGCCCCTGCTGGGCAACCGCTTGCCTGAGCTGCTCAATCAGGGTCTTGATCTGCTGTGAATGCAATTTCAGCGAGGCCTTATTGACAATCAAACGCGAGCTGATATCGGCGATATGTTCCAGGGGCACCAGGCCATTGGCCTTAAGCGTGTTGCCGGTATCGACCAGATCGACAATCGCATCCGCCATGCCCACCAACGGCGCCAGTTCCATGGAACCATAAAGCTTGATCAACTCAACCTGCTTGCCCTGGGCGGCATAATAGCGGCGGGTGATATTGACGAATTTGGTGGCGATACGCAAACGGGTATTGCTGTCATTGGCGCCCGGTCGCCCTGCCACCATCAGGCGGCAGCGGGCAATGCGCAGATCCAGTGGCTCATACAGGCCCTCGCCGCCATGCTCCATGAGCACGTCTTTACCCGCCACGCCCACATCAGCTCCGCCATATTGCACATAGGTCGGCACATCGGTGGCACGAATCACCACCAGCTTGACCTCCGGCTGGTTGGTATCCAGGATCAGTTTGCGGCTTTTTTCCGGGTCATCTTGCGGCACAATGCCCGCGTGAGCCAGCAAGGGCAGGGTGTCTTGATAGATGCGCCCTTTGGAGAGCGCGATCACGAGCGTTGATGTTGACATATCAGACTTGCATATTATCCGGGGACACGGCGAATGGTCGCGCCCAGTTGGGAGAGTTTTTCTTCGATGCACTCATAGCCACGGTCGATATGATAAATCCGGTCCACCAGCGTTTCCCCTTGAGCGACCAATCCGGCCAGAATCAGACTGGCAGAGGCACGCAGGTCGGTAGCCATGACGGGAGCAGCGGTCAGGCGCTCAATGCCGCGCACAATGGCGGTATTGCCTTCGATGCGAATATCCGCCCCCATGCGCTGCAGTTCCAGGGCGTGCATAAAGCGATTTTCAAACACCGTTTCCGTGACCGCTGCCGTGCCCTCGGCAATGGTATTCAGGGCCATAAATTGCGCCTGCATATCGGTAGGAAAGCCCGGATAGGGCGCGGTGCGCAGATTGATCGCCTTGGGGCGCTGGCCGCGCATGTCCAGGCTGACCCAATCCGTGCCGGTATCGATCCAGGCTCCGGCATCTTCCAGCTTGACCAGCACCGCATCCAGCAGGGTGGGGTCGGTGTTTTTCAACCGCACCCGCCCGCCGGTGATGGCCCCGCCAACCAGGAATGTGCCGGTTTCGATACGATCGGGCAAGACTTCATAATCGCAGCCCGTGAGCTGCTCGACCCCCTCGATGGTGATTTTATCGGTACCCGCCCCCTGAATATGGGCACCCATCCGTTGCAGACAGCGCGCCAGATCCAACACCTCGGGTTCACGGGCAGCATTTTCAATCACCGTGATGCCATCGGCCAGGGTCGCCGCCATCATCAGGTTTTCCGTGCCCGTGACCGAGACGATATCCATGACAATATGCGCGCCATGCAGGCGTTTTGCGCGTGCATGGATATAGCCGTTTTCGGTGCGAATCTCGGCACCCATCGCCGCCAGGCCGTTAATGTGCAGGTTGACCGGACGAGAACCGATGGCACAGCCCCCCGGCAAGGACACCTCTGCCTGTCCAAAGCGCGCCAGCAAGGGCCCAAGCACCAGAATCGAGGCGCGCATGGTCTTGACCAGATCATAGGGTGCCACGCAGGCCCGCACCATGGAGGCATCGACCTCAATGCGCATTTTTTCATCGACCGTCAGGGCAACGCCCATGCTGCCCAGCAGTTCCATGGTGGTGGTGACATCCTGTAAGTGTGGCACATTGCCGATGGTCATCGGAGTACTGGCCAGCAGGGTGGCCGAGACAATCGGCAACACCGCGTTTTTGGCCCCCGAGATGCGCACATCCCCCATCAGCGGCTGACCGCCGCAGATCATCAATTTATCCATCGTGTTGTTGTCGGCTCATGCAGGGAATGGCGCTAAAGTGTACGGGTTTAAAAGGATTCACGAGGCGTTAATCCATCGGTAACAGGCCATCTAAGTCACTGACCTCGATAATGGCCCGCGTTTCCGGGGAAATGCCGGTATAGCGGATATCCTTGCCCGCTGCCCGGCGCAGGCGCAGCCACTCCACCATCAAGGCCACCCCGGCACTGTCAACGCGCGCCAGCTGACTGCAATCAATCTGACAGGGATCGGCGGCGGCTTCAAGCACCGGAGTGGAATGCACCAGCACCTCGCCGACGGTGGCAAAACTCAACTCGCCCAGGATGCAAAAGCCGCCGTTTGCATCGGCTTCCAGACGCGCCGGGGAGGGCTTAGGAGGGTTGCTCAATGATTTTCTCCACGAGGGACTCATCACCGCGTTCCAGGCGTGCAATCAAGGCCTCCAGGCCGTGACGGTCAATCTCGGCGCCGAAGTTGGTGCGAAAATTGGTGATAAAGCTCAGGCCCTCCACTTCCACATCAAAGACCTTCCACTGCCCCTGCACCGGGCGCAATTTGTAAGTCACCGGGATGTTCGGACGGCCCTGACCGACGATGATTTCTGTAGCCACCAGCGCCAGGCGATCCGTGGTCTGTGAGCGCTGCGCAATCACCCGCACCCGCTTGTCGGCATGCTCCGCCAGTTGCAGGGCATAGGCGCGTACCAGGGTATTGCGAAAAGCCACGGTAAAGCGGGTGCGCTGTTCGGGAGTAGCACTGCGCCAATGTTGTGCCAGAATCAGGCGCGATACCCCGTCAAAATCCAAAAGCGGAGTGAGCATCTCATTGACCAGATCGTATAAAAACGCCGGGTCAGTGCGAATGCGGGCCGCGTTTTCATCCAGCGCCGCAAATAATTGATCGGCGCTTTCTTCTACCAGGCGAAGCGGTGCATCATCGGCTTTGCTCGGCAGGCTGAAAATCAGGGTGAAAAACAACAAACTGATAAATAAGGCAAAACTTCGCAAGCCCATGAAAAATCTCCCGTGATGGATGCAAGCAAACGTGCTGTGCGGCATCATGCCTCAAGCAGCACAGAGGCATCCTGAATAAAATCAAGCGTGCTAATATAGCGCCTAAACCGCTAAAAACCAAACCGCCGTCCGCGCAAGGCCGGCACAGCACCGAAAACACCCAATGCATACCGTTGAACTTAAACTGCTTGACCCGCGCCTGGGAACAGAGATTCCCCATCCGGCCTATGCCACGCCCGGCTCTGCCGGACTGGATCTGCATGCCTGTCTGCAAGTCCCATTGACCCTGCATCCCGGCGAAACCACCTTGATTCCGACCGGCTTTGCCCTGCATCTGCACGATCCCAATCTGGCCGCATTGATCTTGCCGCGTTCCGGGCTGGGGCATAAGCATGGCATTGTTCTGGGCAATCTGGTGGGGCTGATTGATTCAGACTATCAGGGACAGATCATGGTTTCATGCTGGAATCGCGGACAAACCCCTTTCACCATTCCCGTGGGGGAGCGCATCGCGCAACTGGTTCTGGTGCCGGTAGTGCAGGCACAGTTTCAGTGTGTCGAAGCATTCAGCCAGGACAGTAGTCGCGGCAGCGGCGGTTTTGGCTCCACCGGTCGCGGCCCCCTGTCACCCGCATCAAGTTAAGGTGCTCGTCGGATGTCCGCCGCAGACAGCCGCCTGCTGACGGTGGGCGGACAGGTTCAGGGGGTGGGCTTTCGGCCCTTTGTGTATCGGCTGGCGCATCAGCATGGCCTGAGCGGCTGGGTACGCAATCAGGGCGGGCAGGTGCAGATATTGATACACGGCCTGCCCACCGCGCTGGATGCCTTTGAACACGCGCTGTGGCAACACCCGCCACCGCTTGCACAGCCCCAGCGTCTGGCATCCATGCCCGCAGATGCCAGGGCTGATCTGCAGGGCTTTAGGATTCTGCCCTCTGCGACGCATGAGCAGGCAGAGATTTACATCCCGCCGGATTATTTTTGCTGTGATGAGTGCATCGCTGAATTAAACGACCCCCAGGCCCGCCGTTATCGCTACCCCTTCATCAACTGCACCCAATGCGGCCCGCGCTATACCCTGATTCAGGCGCTACCTTATGACCGCCCGCACACCAGCATGGCGGCTTTTGCGCTCTGCCCGGCCTGCGAGGCGGAATACCACAACCCGCTGGACCGGCGTTTTCATGCCCAGCCGCTGGCCTGTCCACAGTGCGGGCCACAGTTGCACCTGCACTATCAGCACCAGCATAGCCACGATACGCAGACCGCCCTACGCGAGGCTATCACCCTATTGCAGGCCGGGCAGATTCTCGCGGTCAAGGGCGTCGGCGGCTATCACCTGCTGTGCGATGCCTGCAATGATCAGTCCGTAAGCCGCCTGCGCCAGCGCAAACAGCGTCCCCATAAACCCTTCGCGGTGCTGTTTGCGTGGCAGGGCGCTGATGGCCTGGACTCCGTGCGTACCCATCTGCACCTTGACCCGCACAGCGCCCAGATCCTCACCGATCCGCAGCGTCCGATAGTATTACTGCCCAAACACCCGCACAGCCGACTTTCTGCACAACTGGCACCGGGGCTTGACGAAATCGGCGCCCTGTTGCCCTATAGCCCCTTGCATCATCTGCTGGCGGCAGACTTTCAAGGGCCATTGCTGGCCACCTCCGCCAATCGCAGTGGTGCCCCGGTGCTCATCGACCCCGCGCAGGCCGAGCAGGAACTTGCCGACATCTGCGATGGCTTTTTGCATCATGATCGCCCGATTCTTCGCCCGGCGGATGACAGCGTAATCCGCGTCATTGCCGACAAACCCCGATACCTGCGCGCCGGACGTGGCCGGGCACCGCTGAGCCTGCGCTTGCCCAGTGCCGTGAGTGAGCCGATGGTTGCCCTGGGTGGGCACGATAAAAACACTGTGGCACTGGCCTTTGAGCAGCGCGTTGTGATTTCGCCCCATATCGGTGATTTGGGCAACCCGCAATCCCTGGCGCTGTTTGAACAGCTGATCCATGCGTTGTGTCGCCTGCATCAGCTACGCCCCCGCCACATCGTCGGCGATACCCATCCCGGCTACGCCAGCACCCAGGCCGCCGCCCGCCTGTGTAGTCACTATGGCGCGCAATGGCACCCGGTGTATCACCATCATGCCCATGCCGCCCAGCTTGCCGGAGAATATCCCCACGAAACGCGCTGGCTGGTGTTTACCTGGGATGGGGTGGGACTGGGCGAAGATCATACCCTGTGGGGCGGCGAGGCCCTGCTTGGACAGGCCGGAGCATGGCAACGTGTCGGAAGTGTCCGCCCTTTTCATCTGCCCGGCGGCGAACGCTGCGCCCGTCAGCCGTGGCGCACCGCCCTGGCACTATGCTGGGCCAGCGACCTGGCATGGACACCGGCCAAGATCCCACTTCAGACACAAACACTGTTGCAACAAGCCTGGCAACGCCGCATCAACAGCCCGCAAAGCAGCGCCGTGGGTCGGCTGTTTGATGCTGCCGCTGCCTGGCTGGGGTTACTGACCGAGGCCAGCTACGAAGCCCAGGCGCCCATGCTTTTAGAAACCCTCGCCCGACAGGCCAAGATCAGCGCACCATCCTCCATCCGCCTGCCGCTGTATGAAAGAGACGGCCTGTGCTGCATCGACTGGTCCCCGCTGCCCGCACTGATGCTTGATGGCACACCGCCCACCGCCCAGCGCGCCTTATGGCTACATCACCTGCTGGCCCAGGCACTGCTAGATCAAGCCTTACACCTACACTCACAGCACGGCGACTTTGCCATCGGCCTTAGCGGCGGCGTCTTTCAAAACCGCCTGCTCAGCGAACACGTCCTGCACTTGCTGCAACGCCACGGCCTGCGCGCCTATCTCCCCCAAACCCTCCCCTGCAACGACGCCGCCCTAAGCTATGGGCAAATCATCCACGCCAGCACCGGCTGTGCTTAGAACCTGTTCAAAGTCTTCTAAAAATAGCCGACAATAGCAAGATGAGACATACCTATCCCAGTGACCTCCGTCGAGAGCCGTTCGAGCAGATTCGTGCCTTACTGGAAAGTGGACGCAAGAAGACGGCCCCCCGGCGGGTGGATCTGTACGATGTATTCTGTGCGGTGCTGTATCGGCTAGGTACGGGTTGTCAGTGGCGAGCCTTGCCAAGCGAGTATCCGAAATGGCGCACAGTGCATCACTCTTTCACGATCTGGAGTGAGCCGCGCGAAGGCGGCAGCCTGCTGGAGCAGGCTTTAAAAAAATCAGGTGAGCGCAGCCCGCAAAAAACAGGGGCGCAATGCCAGTCCCACGCGGTTAATCGTGGACGCACAAAGCGTCAAGAACGCAGACACCGCAGAACACAAAGGTTATGATGCGGGCAAGAAGGTTTCAGGCATCAAACGCCCTGTGGCGGTGGATACACAAGGTCTACCCCATGCCGTGGCGGTGACGACAGCCGAGGTCACAGATCGCCAAGGCGCCGTGCAAGCCTTGGCGTGCTGCAAGACGGGGTTGGGTTGTGTGCCAAGCGTGCTGGCCGACGGTGGCTATACCGGCCGACCCTTTGCCGAGCACGTGCAAAAGACCCTGGGCGAGCACGTGACCGTACACATCGCCAAGCGCAGCGAATTGCATACCTTCAAGGTCATCCCCACGCGCTGGGTGGTAGAGCGCAGCTTCGCCTGGCTGGAAAAGCACCGGCGATTTTGGAAAAACGCTGAGCGCACGCTCAACACGAGCTTACCATTTATTCACCTGGCCTTCCTGGGCATCTTGCTTAAGAGACTTTGAACAAGTTCTAAGCAAGGGTTCTGCGTTGAGGGCCTGCAAGATATGCTGATGGCCGGTTCGGCGGAGGTATGCGCAAACAGCATCCATTGCGTGGCCTGCGGGCAGATGCGCGCCGTCACCAAAGCGGCGGCGGTGCTGATAAAGCCATCAATCAGCGTCGGCAGGCCCATCTGTGCGCTCGCGGCTGGCTTCACGCGCCCAGTAATGCGGCCACGGCCTGCGGACTGGATGGAAAATACCAATGCACATAACTCGCGGTCACTCGGCCTGTGCGGTATACCGCCTCGCGATGGGGCCGGCCGTTGGGGCATACGGTCTGGGCCCAGGGGGTAAGCGGCGTGTGCATGGTGGAATAATGAAAGCGATGCCCGCGCAGTGTGCCTTCTGGCAGGCTTAGCGCCTGTGGCCCCAGACCGGCCAGGCGCTTTTGCATCCGCGCCTCACCGGGCAAAATTCCGGCCAGCGGCGCCGTGTGTCCAGCCAGATCGGATAAATATTCCAGCAGATACAGCATCCCGCCGCATTCTGCCAGCACGGGCCGACCGGCCTGCACATGCCCGGTGAGATCAGCTTTGAGCTGTTGATTGGCGGCTAATGCCGATAAATGCAGTTCGGGATAGCCGCCGGGCAAATAAACGGCATCCACGGACGGCGGCAATCCTTCCCCGGCTACGGGTGAAAAAAAGTGCAAATGCGCACCCAGCTGTTCAAGGGTTTCCAGATTGGCCGGATAGATAAAGGCAAAGGCGGCATCACGCGCCACGGCGATATGCTGCCCGGCCAGCAGAGGCGGGGGCGGGCTGTCGGCGACCGGCGCAAAGGCCACTGGCGGTGGCAAGGCAGGCTGGGTCCACTGCAGTTGGGCCGCCGCGTGATCCAGGCGCGTTTCCAGGTCCGCCACTTCACTTGCTTGCACCAAGCCCAGATGACGGCTCGGCAGGGCAAAATCCGGCCTGTCTGGCAGATAGCCAAAGGCGGTCAAGCCCGGCGCCAGGCCTTCTTGCAGCAGCGCATAATGGCGCTCTCCGCTGACCTGATTGGCAAAGACCCCGGCCACCGGCAATCCGGGGCGATACGTTGCCAGACCGTGGGCAATCGCGGCAAAGGTCTGCGCCATCGCGGCCCCACGGATGCACAGCAGCACAGGAATCCCCAGCGTGCAGGCGATGTCGGCACTGGAGGGCTGGCCATCAAACAGCCCCATCACCCCTTCCAGCAGAATCAGATCTGCCTCGCCGGCCGCCTGATACAGACGCCGGCGGGCATCGGCCTCGCCAGTGATCCACAAATCAATGGAATGCACTGGCGCGCCGCTGGCCTGCTCGTGAATCATCGGATCAAGGAAATCTGGCCCGGCCTTGAACACGCGCACCCGCCGCCCCTGTTGGCGGTGATAACGGGCCAGTGCCGCCGTCACGGTGGTCTTGCCCTGCCCGGACGAGGGCGCCGCCAGCAGCAGCGCGGGACAATGACGCAGCAGACTCATGCGGTGCATCCGGGGGCGCGATACTGCGGACTGAGCGTGACCGTCTGGCCAATAATCACCAGACCGGGATGGGTGTGATCCATCGGTGGCTGGCGGCTGAGATGTGCGAGCGTGCTAAAGGTCAGTTGCTGATTCGCCAGACTGCCATTTTGCACAATAGCCACCGGCGTTTCCGCTGCCATTCCCGCACGCAGTAAACGCTGACACAGACTTTCCAGATGGAAAACCCCCATATAAAACACCAGCGTATAGCCCGACTGGGCCAAGGCTGGCCAATCAAAGGCGCTGGCTTCATCGGCACAATGTCCGGTTAAAAACAGACAGCCCTTCGCTACCTCACGATGGGTCAGCGGAATCCCGGTACTGGCCGCACAGCCGGTGGCTGCGGTAATCCCCGGCACAATATGAAATACAATCCCGGCGGCCTGCAAGGCCAGCATTTCCTCTCCGCCGCGTCCAAATACGAAAGGATCGCCGCCTTTCAGGCGTACTACCTTATGCCCGGCCTTGGCGTATTCGATCAATAACTGATTGATGGTTGCCTGTGTGCTGGAGTGATGCGCTCGCGCCTTGCCCACATAATAACGCCTGGCATCTTTACGCAAGAATTTAAGGATTTCAGGGCCAATCAGGCGATCATAAATCACCACATCGGCCTGCTGCATGACACGCAACGCTTTTAAGGTCAATAGCTCAGGATCACCAGGTCCGGTACCGACTAAATAAACCTCACCCTGCGTAGCATAAATATCTTTTGCAATACGCTGCTTTACCAACTCACACGCATCATCATAGCGTTGTGAAAACACTGTTTCTGCAATCACGCCATCCACAATTTTTTCATAAAAATGTCGTCGTTTATGTATATCAGGAAAGTGGGTTTTTATGCTTTCACGAAAGCGCTGCAACAGCTTTGCCAGATCACCATAATGCTGCGGAATCAGCGCATCCAGATAGGCACTGAGACGACGCATCAGCAGCGGTGACGCCCCACCACTGCACAGAGCAATCTGCACAACGCCGCGCCGCAAGGTGTTAGGCAAAAGCAGGGTGCTGAGATGACCAGGATTGGCAACATTGACCGGAATATTCAAGCGCTGGGCCACCTGGGCAATGCGCGTATTCAGCACCGCATCATCCGTTGCCGCAACAATCAGCTGATAATTCTGCATATCTTCTGCCGTATAGCAGCGTGGCTGATACTGTATCTGTGCAGGATAGGCCTGCATCAGCCGCTGCATGGGGGCACTGAGATCCGGGGCAATGAGCGCCAAGTGTGCGCCGGCCTCCAGCAGCTTTTTGGCTTTGCGTGTTGCCACGCGCCCGGCACCCACGACCAGACAGCGACAGGACGTGGTTGCCAGAAAAACCGGCAACCATCCGCTTACATCATGCGCCATACATCATTTTACAAACAAGGTATATCAAAGCGTAACCTCAAGCAGGATGTGATTTTGCAGAAAACACCAGTGCATCTTTTTGATCAATCGCATAAACGATTTCTCCCATTGGCGCACGCAATAACCAGGCGCTGTGAATGCGCCCCATATCTACACTGATCTGCATTGATTCATTCTCTATGGCTATCTGATTTTTATCGGGTTTAAAGTCACTGGCATTCACGCTTAAACATCCCGTCAATCCCTGATGAGGCAGCTTAATATCCACGCGCCCCCATGCCTGAAAAATCGCCAAAATCTCTGCCTGATCTGCCAGACTGATTGGCGTAGCATGTATATTGAGCGCCTCTTTAGCTGCATCACGAAAAATAAGATCCAAAGCCATGCCTATCGGCATCTCAATAGCCTCGGTAATCTCTTCAAGTTTAGCATCTGATTCTTTTTTTAGCGTCGCAAAAAAATGATTTTTCCAGCCATCCAATCCCATGCGCAATGAATGACCCGGCCTCTCATCATTGATGCTGCGCTCATCGGAGATATTATATTTGTGCGCATAGCCACGCGGGGTCAGCATCAAGCCATCTTGCATATAACTTTGGCTATTGCCGATCAACACCAGGCTTTGCATATTGATAGCGGCGCTTTGCAAATCAGCCAAAGTACAGGCGTCGATATTCTGCGTTGAACGATACGCCGCCTGTACAATCATCACCGGGGTTTCAGGCTGGCGATATTGCGCAATAATGCGCTGAGCTTCGTTGATCTGTTCGGTGCGGCGGCGGCTTTTAGGGTTATACAAGGCGATCACATAATCAGCCTGTGCGGCGGCCTGCAAACGCTTGGCAATCACCGCCCAGGGGGTCAGCAAATCGGATAAGGAGATGGCACAAAAATCATGTGCCAGCGGCGCCCCGACCAGTGCCGCACTGGCTGATAGGGCGCTGATGCCCGGAATCAGCTCAACCGCGATGGCGTCCCCCGGACGCCATCCGGCCTGCAAAAATATCTCATACGCCAAGGAAGCCAAGGCATAAATCCCGATATCCCCGGAAGATACCAAGGCCACGCGGCAGCCCTGCTGTGCGTAGGCATAGGCCGCTTTGCAACGCGCAATTTCCTCCGTCATGCCGCTGGCGATCACAGTTTGTCCAGTGAGCAGCGGCTTACAGAGCTCAATATAGGCGTGATAACCGATCACGATCTCGGCCTCACATAGCGCCTGCTGGGCCCGCACGCTCATATATTCCGGCGCGCCTGGCCCGAGACTGACAAGAAAAATCTTAGCCATTTGCGCAATTCATATCTTGGCATGCAATCGCGAGTGTGACATGCTTTGCATCCTTCCCACGATATTTATATTTTTCCAATATCAGATTTTCCATAGTAGTTTGTGCGCCAAGCAACGCCGCAGCCTCAGCAACCGCCGGGGTTGCCATATAACGCTGTACCGTGCTGGATGGATTGGGTACACTGACCTTGGCTAAGATCGGCGCATCGAATATATGAAGTGGGCATTGCAGGTCATGTGCTAATTGCAGAATTGCCGGCTCTTCTGACTTTTTTTCAATCGTGGCAAGCGCAACAATCTCATGTATTTCAATATTCACCTGCTGCAACACATGATGTAAGGCTTCTTTTACCGTTTGTACGCTGGTATTACGATCACAGCCAATGCCAATAACATACTTCATTTAATTTCCAAATCCAGGACGATAAACGACCAGACGTTCATGTAATTGCTGCCATATATCAGGAGGGATGGCGGCGTGCGTTACCCATAAAATACCCTGATATCGCTGTAAATTGACGGCGGTAAACTGGCTAAAGCGGGTGACATTTTCAGGCCAGGCATAAGGCCAGTCATACAAGCATTCATCCTCTTCGATCAAGGCAATCGGTTCTGCATTCACCAGCATTGCCGCGACGCGGGTTAGATTGATGTTTGGCGCCTCAACCTGCCAGCCTTGTTCACGTCCAAGAATATCCACACTAAAGGTCTGGCTGGCATCAGAAGCGGTGGTTAATATCGCCTGCGCATCGATTAAGGCTGCAATTTTTTCTGCATAGGCATTGGCATAGCCCACATGGCCGGAAAGCACCGGAATGACAAAACGCGTTTCCTGATCAATCACCAGCACGCCAGGATCTTGATATTTGCAGCGTAGATGGGGGGCCACTAAACGCACCACAGCGCCCAGCGCCAGAAAAAAAATCAGCTGATCAAAGGCTTTGAAAATCCGCTCTATATGTGTGTTAAGCGCATTTTCATACAGGCAAATATCCCTGCTTTCAGGTTTTTTTGCAGACAGCAGATAACCGAATTTTTGGGGACAAAAAAGCGTTCCATGTCCTATTTTTAAAGCCAGTCTTTCGCCAGACATGACGCCTTTTTTTGTGACCGTAATCAAGGCAACTTTTTTATCAGCCGTCATGTTTGTTTTTTATCATCAGCAAAGATAGATAATGCATTTCTTTTGCAGACAGTGTTCTGAGATCATGCGTCACACGCTCCATCGACGTTCCCATCCGCTCACCAAAATACACTTCCGGCATTTTTTCAAGCAGATTGAGCTGTTGAAAAATCTCACGCCAGTGAGGCTTTATTTTCAATAAAACAATGGTATTAAAATTTGCAAACAGGCTATCCCACTGCACCAAAGCGCGCACTGCGGGTAAAATCGCAATGGCATCATGCGCACACGCCAGCGGCTGATTGAGCTTCGCGGCGAGATCTTGATATGCACTGATACCGGGCAGGGTCACAATGACAGCAGCAGGGTTGATGCTTTGCAAGGTGCGCGCAAGATAAGTGAAGCTGGCATAGGTCGATGCATCACCTTCCACCAAAAAATGGACATCCTGTCCGCACAGCAAGCGATCATTGACATAGGATGCGGCCTCAAGCCAGGCTTGCGTCAAACAGGCTGAATCATGGGTCATCGGAAACAGCAAAGGCGTGGCATTGATCGGAATCTTTAGCCCGCTGCGCTGGAGAATTTCCAGGGCATAACTGGGTCGATTGATCTGACTCACTGGATACACCCACTGGGCATTCTTTTGTAATATCTCCCAGGCTTGGCGGGTAATCAGTGCAGGATCACCCGGCCCCAGAGAAACACCATATAATCTGCCGAGTTCTTGCATCATTGCAGCTGGGATTTAAGCAGTGAGGACGTCTGTACAGACATCATCCAAACGGGATTATCTGCGACAAAGCGATGCATATTTAAAATAGGTCGCGTCTGTGCGCTTTGTAATTGTGTAATTTTCCAAGGAACGTGCCATTTTTTTAAACACGCTATGGCGCTATGCAGATTTTCAAGCGTCACAAAATTCATGAGCAAAAAGCCGCCGTTTTTTAAACGATGCAGACTTAAACGCATCAGCTCCGTGAGCTGGCCATCCGAACCGCCGATAAACACAGCATCAGGGGCGGGCCAATGTTCCATGCCATGAGGGGCTTTATTCAATACCAAGGAATAATTATATACACCAAGCTTGATCGCATTCTGTAAGGCAATCTTATAGGTTTTTGGATTTTTTTCAATCGCATAAACATAGCCATCCGGGCAAAGTCTTGCGGCCTCTAAACCCAGCGCACCAAAGCCCGCGCCGATGTCCCAAACAATGCTATCGGAACATAACTGCATCTGTGCCAGCGTCACTGCTCGCACGTCGCGCTTGGTCAACAGGCTGTGTGGATTGTCTGCCGGTTGATAGTTTTCGTCGTCCAAACCAAAGCGCACCACCGATTTCACTGCAGACATACGCCATAATAAAACCAGATTAGGCGCAGAGAATGTTATTTTGGCAATGTCAGAAACGCTGCAATTATCCACAATACGTTCAGCAGTTCCGCCGAGTTTTTCAAAGATGACCATCTTGACACTATCCGCCAAACCTGCAGCAAGCAAAAGCCGGGCGATACGATCCGGACTATTTTCCGGACTGGTAAAAATCGCCATGTGTGCATGTGTATGACAGGCTTTAATAATGGGATAAAGATGATGTTCAGGGCCTGCCGTCGGCGTCCATTCCCCATCATCCCGATGATGCACGGAAATAAGCTTGATATTTTGCCAGGGACGGTGAATCCGCGCACAGGCAAGTTGCACTGCTGATAGATTAGGAATCACCGTCGCACGGTATTTGCTGTTTTTGCTTAAATAGCCCCCGATACCATAACACAACGGATCACCACTGGCCAGTACCACAAGCTGCTTTTGCTGGGATAATGCAGTATCTATCCAGAGCGGAACCTGCGCTAAAACCTCGTCCAGTTCATAACATTGTGCGCTGGCCTTGATGTGCTCATGCACTAAGGCCAAAAGATGGACCGCCCCAATCACAACATCTGCATTTTGCAGGCATCGTAATGCCTGTTGGCACAGACTGGAAGAACCGTCCCCCAAGACACCAATAATATGGTAAGTGGGCGCATTGACAGGCGTGCAGGTATCTAAAGCGGTGTTCATTTTAAGGTTTATGGTGTTGTGTTTTTCCAGAAGGTTCTGGCAAAAATATCAGGCTTTACTTTTTTGATCAAAATGACAGCAACTGCGCACAATAAGCCTTCAATGATCATCACGGGAAGATGTGCAATGATGGCAAACTTGGCGATCATGAAAAACGCCTCACCTGAGAGCATCAGCACCAGCGCAATGCTCAAAGCCGTCAAGAGAATCGCACCGCCGCCGGCAATGGCACCCCACACAGCCGCAATCCGTATATCTGGATGACGCACGCCGTGAATACACAGGTAATGTAAAAGTACCGCAGGCAAGGCAACGCTTAAAGTATTGATCCCTAATACCGTTATTCCACCGAACCCCAAAAACACCGCTTGTAGAAGCAGCGCAATGAATAATGCAGGAAAGGCTGCAAATCCGAGTATCAGACCCGCCAGGCCATTCATCAAAAGGTGAACACTGGATGGCCCTAAAGGCACATGAATCAATGAAGCAATGAAAAATACCGCTGAGATAACCCCGGCAGCCGGGATATTTTCCAAGGTCAAGCGATGCAGGCCGATAGCAATCCCGGCAATGGCGAGAAGACTGCCTGCAATCAGTACTTCATGTGTAACCACACCATCAACGATATGCATAAATCTGGATTTTTTCAGTGTTGATGATGGCTGTGATGATGATCATGATGATGCGTATGATCAGACGCCGCTTTGTGTGGGCAACCATCACAAGGCATGTGATGCTCTGGTGTATCAGCCTGTGTGACGCGCTGCGAAACCAGCATGAAAATCTCGTCTTCAAAACCAAAATAATCACCACAGCTAAACCGTATCTGCGGGTATTGTTGTTTTAAATGCTGTACTTGCCGCTGGATTCGTTCGATCAAAACGCCTGTAAATAAATAATACGGCAAAATAATCAGCTGCATCATTCCCAACCGTACCTGCTGCTGCACCACTGTTTCCAGGCGCGGATAGGTAATTCCGGTAAAGGCGATATCAATCATGTGCCGATGCTCTGTGCTTTCCTGTAGCCAGCGCGCTATTTTTGCCACATCGCCATTGGCCATAGGATCCGATGAACCACGACCGAGAAGGATAACTCCAGTGCGTGTGGGGTCAGGATGATCCAAATCACGCATGGCCTGCTGCAGGCGTCTTTTTAAAATCGAAAAAATGGCATCACAGGCGCCCAAAGGTGGCATATAAATAAATTCAGTCTGCGGATATTGCCTACGCGCCGCTGCAATATATTCAGGGATCTCGGCTTTGACGTGACCCGCCGCGTTTAAGATCAATGGCACGACAATGACACGTTCAGCCTGTTTGGCCGCTTTTTCCAGACCTTCATCGAGCAAAACCTCTGCAAGCTCGATAAAACAAACCTCAATATGCCATTCAGGCATCTGGCGTTGCCAGCGTTGGGCAAAGGCTGTGATTTCTTCATTACCCGGTGCATGACGTGATCCGTGACCCACTAATAAAATGGTTTCTTGCATAGCGTATTACACCTGAAGCAATAATGAAGTCTATGGATGGTACACCACGCGACCGTCAGCCTGAACACCACCAAGGCCCGCCACGTCGATACATGAGCTGTTAGAGGGAAAAGCAAAGGGGGATGGATAGCGAGAACATCGCACGCTAACGACAACAGCAAACGCATTGCTGCCGCGCTGACTCGGCTGGAGATTGTTTTTCAGGTTATCCGGCATGAACTACCACGCCGCACACACCCAAGGTCCAGTCGGCCCATTCCACACCCCGTGGCATGTACCTCTAAAACACTCAACAGGTCGGTCTTCTGGCTTACCCTGCAAACGGTTTGCGCTTGCCTTCCCAAGTGATAAAACCACTCAGTGGCATAGATGAACGCAATACCTCAGGCTTACAGCAGCGGGGGCTGCGCCGGAATGGTTTAAGCCTGTTGGCTCAAACGGCACCGGTCTTCCCGTTTCACCCTGACACGCGATCGCCTGTCAGGACTCCTGATGAACGTGCGCGCAAGAATAGGCGATCTTTCGCCATGAATCAAGGTATCTGCTTAATTTTCCGCTTGCTCAGTTCGAGCGCCGGCGTGGAACGTTCATCCATTTTGTGCGAAAAATTCGGCCTTGCATATTGAGGTGGGGTAGTACGTCGGTGCAAGCTGACCCTAACGCACCACGCACCCGGCGGGTGTTCCGCGCCAAGATCGTCTTTGCCGCTTCATCTGTTCGTCATGGGCATTTCATCATTTATTCATGCGGATGGTTGAGACTCTCGTATTTTGGCAGGAGATCACGTCTATGCAAGCACGTTTATTGACAACCACGGCGGTGACGCTTATCGGCGCAGCCGTTTTATTATCTGGCTGTAATTCTTCCTCATCTTCATCCAGTGCCACTGAGCCAAGCGATGGCGCGGATTCTGCGACCACGGTTTCTTTGTCGGTACTGGGCCAATATCGTAGCGGGGAATATGCCCGCAGTGCGGCCGAGATCGTAAGCTATGATCCGGCAAGCCGCCGGGCCTTTGTGATCAATGCCGCCACTCGGCAGGTGGATGTGCTGGATATGAATGATCCGGCCAATCCGGCGCGGCTGTTTTCCATTGATGTCTCCGATATCGGTGCTGATGCCAATAGTGTGGCGGTCAAAGATGGCATGGTTGCCGTCGCGGTCGAAGCCTATGAGCGAACGGATAACGGTTTTGTGGTGTTACTGGATACGGATGGCAACCGCTTGAACGTGCTTGAGGCTGGCGCTTTGCCGGATGCCCTGACCTTTTCGCCCAATGGACGCTATGTGCTGGTGGCCAATGAGGGCGAGCCCAACGGGGAGTATACGATTGATCCTGAAGGCTCGGTTTCCATTATTGACCTTAGTGGCGGTGCGCAACAGGCCACAGTGCGCACGGCTGATTTTCGTGCCTGGAATGGCCGCGAGGATGCGCTGCGCGCTGCCGGTGTGAGAATCTTTGGACCCAATGCCAGTGCCGCTCAGGATCTTGAGCCAGAGTGGGTGGAGGTGACACAGGATTCCCGCACGGCGTATGTTTCTTTGCAGGAAAACAATGCCATCGCGGTGATTGATATTGAGCAGGCCACGGTGACGAATATCTTTGCGCTGGGATTTAAAGACTGGTCAGAAAATGGCGCGTGGTCAGGGCGTGGTTTTGATGCCAGTGATCGTGATGGCGGCATCTATATCCGCCATTGGCCTGTGCGGGGGATTTATCAGCCTGATACCATTCGTCTGTATGAAACCGCTGGCCAGACCTATATCGTGACCGCCAATGAAGGCGATGCCAGGGATTATCCCGGCTGGACGGAGGAGTTCCGGGTAGGCCAGTTGCAGCTTGATCCGCAGGCCTTTCCAGATGCGGCGGTATTGCAGCAAAACGATCAATTAGGCCGCTTGCGGGTGACGTCTACCATGGGGGTGAGCAATGGCTGCAATCCTTCAGACAAAGCAACCCATGTGGTGACGGAGTGTGTCTATGATGCCCTCTATGCCTTTGGGGCGCGCTCCATGTCCATCTTTCGTGTGACTGACAATGGATTGGTCAAGGTCTATGATACAGGCTCGCAGATGGAGGAGATCACCGCACAACGCTATCCGCATGATTTTAATGCTAATAACAGCGAAAACAACAGCTTTGATAGCCGCTCTGATGATAAAGGCCCCGAGCCAGAAGGCATTGCGCTGGGTGAGGTTGATGGGCGCATGTATGCCTTTGTAGGTCTTGAGCGCATTGGTGGGGTAATGGTGTATGACATTACCGAACCGGAGCAGACGGTTTTTGTGCAATACATCAATAATCGTGACTTTAGCCTGCCCAACACCCCCGAGGCACTGACCACCACGGATCTAGGCGCTGAAGGTCTGCATTTCATCCCGACGGTGCACAGTCCCGACCGTGAAGGACGGCCTTTGCTGCTGGTGGGCAATGAAGTCAGCGGGACCACCACCGTTTTTGTGATCGATCGCGTCGCGGTTGAGGATTGATCGTCTCTCATGTGAAAACCGGAGCTTTATGCAAAGCATCACAGGCATTGTGCTGGCGGGTGGATTGAGTCAGCGCATGGGCGGGGAAGATAAGGGCTTGCGGCTATTGGCGGGGCAGCCTTTGATTTGTTACGCCCTGGCGCAGTTGGCACCGCAGGTTGATGAGGTGGTAATCAGCGCCAATCGCCATCTGGCGGCTTATCAGGCCTTGGGTTATGCGGTGGTTTGTGATGATCCGCGCTTTGCCCGGCAGGGGCCGTTGAGCGGGGTGCTGGCAGTGATGCAGACCCGACCTTCGCCGTGGTTTGCGCTCAGTGCCTGTGATACGCCGATGCTTGCCGGGGATTATGTGCAACGGTTGCAGCAGCAGGCTATGGCACACGGAGTGCCGTTGGCCTGTGCGCATGATGGGCAGTCGCTGCAACCGTTGGTGGCTGTGCTGCATCGGGAACTTTTGCCGGATTTGGCTCACTATCTAGCCAGTGGCGGGCGCAAGGTGGGTCAGTGGTATGCCCGCCACCCTTATCGGTGTGTCGATTTTGCCGATACTACTGAGCATTTTGTCAACCTGAACACCCCGTTGGAATTTGCGCGCTTTGCACGACAAAATATGCTATAATATTATTTCCATATAACAATAAATATTGTTGCAGGAGAGTGATCGTGGATAAACATAGCTTTGCTGTGGATCATCATTACACCGTAACCCTACGCGAGGCCGGTGATAAATTGCGGCCTGCCAATCTGTATGTGCATCAACTGGCAGACGCGTATATGATCGCACGTCGTACCGACGGCACCCGTTCGGGTGTGCTGTTCAAGATCAACTATGAGGACATTCAGCGGGTAGTCAAGGATATGGAGGTGGGCAGTGAAAAGCGCTTTCAACTGCCACAGGCTTTGCTCAATCCCAAGGTCTGGGCTGAGCGCGATGTCTTTAATGCCTACGCCTCTGGCCCTGGCTTGGGTAAATAATCACCGCAACTCATCACCATTTCCCATCCTGCGATGTTAAGCCGTCCTGGCCTGAGTGTGTCGCTGACGCAGGGCTTCGTATAAGCAAACCCCCGTCGCCACGGAGACATTCAGGCTTTCTACCTGGCCGAGCATCGGGATATGCACCAGCACATCACAGGCCTCCTGGGTCAGGCGCCGGGCGCCTTGGCCCTCCGCCCCCATCACCAGCGCCAGTGGCCCATCCAGTGGGGTGGCATACAGGCTCGCCGGGGCTTCTCCGGCGGTGCCGACAATCCATACGCCAGCCTCTTTCAACGCTTTAAGGGTGCGTGCCAGATTGGTGACCTGCACCAGCGGGACGATCTCTGCCGCCCCACAGGCCACTTTGCGCACCACCGGAGTGAGTCCCACGGCCCGATTGCGCGGAATGATGACCGCCATCACACCTGCGGCCTCGGCGGTGCGCAGACAGGCGCCCAGGTTATGTGGATCGGTCAGGCCATCCAATACCAGCAGCAAGGGCGCGGATTGATGACTCACGGCGTCCAGCAAATCCCCTTCTGACCACGCCAAGGCGTGATCACGCTCCGGGGCGCGACACTGCGCCATCACCCCTTGATGTACGCCGCCGGGACAGCGTTTGTCCAGCGTTTTTCTATTGACCCATTGAATCTGCACCCCCGCAGTTTTGGCGGCCTCAATCAACGCCTTGACCCGTTGATCCTGGCGTTGCTGGTCGGCCAGCAGGGTTTTGATGCGTAAAGGCTCATGCTGCAACAGCGCCAAGACCGCATGCCAACCAAACACATCATGCGAGGCGCTCATGGCGTATCTTTAGCGGCGGGTTTGCGCCGTCTGGAACGACCTGAGCGCGAGCGCCGCCCCGGAGAGGCCGTGTCAGCAGCTTTGGTTTTCTTTTCGGCAGGCAGCTCGGTTTGGGTCTGAGTCTGGGCCTGTGTTTTGGCCTTATGGCGCTTTCTTCTGGACTTTTTCGGTGCGCTGCCTGGCGTGGCCGCTGGGAGCTGCGCAGCTGGCTTTTTGCCAGAGGCGCTGCTTGGACCTTCTTCCAGGGCAAAATCAATCTTGCGTTCATCCAGATTAACCCGCGCCACCCGCACCCGCAGACGGTCCCCCATGCAGTAAACCCGCCCGCTGCGTTCACCGCGCAGACGGTGCCCGGCAGGATCAAAGACATAGTAGTCATTGTGCAGGCTGGTGACATGCACCAGACCTTCGACATAGATCTCTTGCAGCTCGACAAACAGTCCAAAAGAGGTCACGGTGGTGATCAGGCCATCAAAACATTCGCCGATCTTGTCCTGCATGTATTCGCATTTGAGCCAGCCGATGGCATCCCAGGTGGCTTCATCGGCGCGCCGTTCGGCCATGGAGCTGTGTTCACCCAGACTCACCATGTCGTTCAGGCTGTAGTGAAATTCGCGTGGCTTGCCGCCATTGAGCACATGACGAATCCCGCGATGCACGAGCAGATCAGGATAGCGGCGAATCGGTGAGGTGAAATGGGCGTATTTTTCATGCGCCAGGCCAAAATGGCCGATATTGTCCGGGCTGTAGACGGCTTGCGACAGCGAGCGCAGCAGCAGCGTCTGGATCAGTGAGCGATCCGGGCGCTCAGCAATGCTATGCAGCAGCTGGGCGTAATCTTTGGGGCTTGGCACCTCGCCGCCGGGCAGACTTAGCCCCTGTTCGCCGAGAAAACGGCGCAGATCCTGAGCCTTTTCCTCGGTGGGGCCTTTATGGACACGATACAGGGTGGGCATGCGGTAACGGCGCAAAAAACGCGCCGCGCAGACATTGGCGATAATCATGCATTCTTCGATGATCTTGTGAGCGTCATTGCGCTCATAAGGCACGATGCGCTCAATTTTGCGGTTTTCGCCAAAGACAATGCGGGTTTCGGTGGATTCAAAATCAATTGCCCCGCGCTTTTCTCGCGCCGCCCGCAGCACCTGATATAAGCCATACAGCGCCTGCAAATGCGGCAAAAGGGCCTCCAGACGCTGGCAGGTTTTAGGCTCCTGATCCATCAGGGCCTCAGCGACCTCGGTATAGGTCAAACGGGCATGAGAGCGGATCACCGCCTCATGAAACTGATAGGATTTCACATTGCCGCGTGAGGTGATGTGCATCTCGCACACCAAGGCCAGCCGGTCCACCTTGGGCTTGAGCGAGCACAGGCCATTAGACAGCGCCTCGGGCAACATCGGCACCACCCGTTCAGGGAAATATACCGAGGTGGCGCGGTGCTGGGCCTCTTTATCCAGGGCATCCAGAGGCTGCACATAATGCGAGACATCGGCAATCGCCACCCACAGCCGAAAGCCGGAACGCGGCAGGGCTTCGCAATAGACGGCATCATCAAAGTCCTTGGCATCTTCACCGTCAATGGTCACCAGAGGCATTTGCCGCAAATCCAGGCGTCCCTGCTTGGCACGGGGATTGACCCGTGTGCCCATGGCATTGGCCGCCTCCACGACAGCATCCGGCCACTCAAAGGGAATGCCGTGGGCGCGAATGGCAATGTCGATTTCCATGCCCGGCCCCATGTGTTCGCCGATGATCTCCACAATCTGGCCAATCGGGCGGGTGCGTTTGGAGGGCTGCTCACGGATCACCACCATCACGATCTGCCCCGGTTTGGCGCCATTAAAGTGTTCCGGGGGAATCAGAATATCCTGGGTGATGCGCTTGTGATCCGGCATCACAAAGCCGATGCCGCCCTCCATGAACAAACGGCCCACCACTTGCTGGGTATTGCGCTCCAAGACCTCAATCACCGCCCCTTCGCGCCGGCCGCGATGATCAATGCCAATCACCCGCGCCAGGGCACGATCACCGTGAAACAAGGCGCGCATCTGTTTGGGCGATAAAAACAAATCTGCCCCCCCGGCATCAGGCACCAAAAAGCCAAAGCCATCAGGATGACCGATCACCCGGCCCCGCACCAAATCCGCCTGATTGACCGGGAGCCACGCGCCTTTGCGATTGCAGACCAATTGTCCGTCGCGTTCCATCGCCCGCAAGCGGCGGCTCAAGGCTTCCAGGGCCTGCTCATCGTTGAGCTCCAGCATCTGCGCCAAGGGCGTAAACTGCATCGGGCCATCGGCCTGCGCGATCACCTCCAGGATGAACTCACGGCTGGGGATGGGGTTTTCGTATTTTTGCGCCTCACGCTGAAAATGTGGGTCATGCAAGGTTTTTTTGTTTTTCTTGGTCATATCACTGAACACTTGAGTGGATTCGCCCACGGGCGCGAGATGCCTCGATGCTTAGGCCGAGGGCGTTGAATTTGGAGTCGGTTTCGGCGGATCGTGTGCCGTGTGTGGCGCGCTCCAAGGATGTGCATGCCGTTGCGTTGCTTGTACTGCCCATGATTGCGCTTTATTCTACGCTTTACTCTCAGATGATGCACATTGAGCATGAGCGAATATCTTTTAATTCTGGTCGGCACGGTCTGGGTGAATAATTTCGTGCTGGTGAAATTTTTAGGCCTGTGTCCTTTTATGGGGGTGTCGCGCAAGGTCGAAACCGCTATGGGTATGGGGCTGGCGACGATGTTTGTGCTCACCCTGTCGGCGGTATGCAGCTATGTGCTCAATGCCTATCTCCTGGTGCCGCTGGGACTTGAGTTTTTGCGCATTCTGGCGTTCATTCTGGTGATTGCCGCCGTGGTGCAGTTGACTGAAATGGTCGTACAGCGTACCAGCCCGCTGCTGTATAAGGTCTTGGGGATTTTCTTGCCATTGATTACCACCAATTGTGCCGTGCTGGGCGTGGCCTTGCTCAACGTGCGCGAAGATCACGGCTTTCTCGCCTCGGCGCTGTATGGCTTTGGTGCGGCCAGCGGCTTTGCCTTGGTGCTGGTATTATTTGCGGCCCTGCGCGAGCGGGTCGCCGCGGCGGATGTCCCGGTGCATTTTCGCGGCAGCGCCATCGGCCTGATTACCGCCGGTCTGATGTCTTTGGGGTTTATGGGCTTTAGCGGCCTGGTGCCATGAATACCGCATCACTGTTCATGCTGGCAATGGTGCTGATGGCGCTGCTGGCAGGGGTGTTTGGGCTGATTCTTGGCATCGCACATGCCCGTTTGCGGCGGCAAGGCGACCCGGTGGCCGAGCAAATCGACGCCCTGCTGCCGCAAACCCAGTGCGGTCAATGCGGCTATCCGGGGTGTAAGCCCTATGCCAATGCCATTGCCAAGGGCGAGGCGGATATTAACCGCTGCCCACCGGGTGGCGAGGCAACAGTATTGGCCTTGGCCGATCTGCTGGGCCGTGAAGCTACACCCTTGCAAGGCACGCCTCAGGAAAAGGCGCTGGCAGTGATTGATGAGCCGCGCTGTATCGGTTGCACTTTGTGTATTCAGGCCTGCCCGGTGGATGCCATTATGGGCGCACCACGTCAGATTCATGCGGTGATTGCACCGCTGTGTACCGGCTGTGCGCTGTGTATTGCCCCGTGCCCGGTCAGCTGCATTGAGATGGTGCCGGTGTATAGTGGACCCCGAAATCTGGACAACAGCTTAAGCGATGACAAAGCCTCCAGCATGGGGTAGCGAAGAGATGAGCGAAAAGAGGAAGCGGAACACATACAACGCCGAGTTCAAGGCCAAGGTCGGGCGTGAGGCGATCCATGGGGTCAAGACCGTCAACGAGATGGGTCAAGCCTACGGGGTTCACCCGGTGCAGGTCAGCAAGTGGAAGAAGGCAATCGTTGAGCAGGCAGGTACGCGCTTTGAGGGCAAGCGTGGTCCGAAACCGGCAGCGGAGCAGGACTCGCCGGATCGGCTCTACAGCGAGATGGGCCGCCTGAAGATGGAGCTGGACGGGGACTGGCTCAAAAAAAAACAGGGATCACCCTGCCATGAGCCGCCAGGGCTGGATTGAGGCGGAGGGTGCGCGCTCCATCGTGCGGCAGTGTGAGCGGGCGGAGGTAGCTCGAGCGACCGTATACGCGCATCGCCATCCATCACAGGAGAACGCGACGGCGCTGCTGCTGTGCCGTCTGCTCGACGAAATCTATACGCGGCGACCGCTCTACGGGAACCGCCGGATAGTAGCCGAGCGGCGGGCACAGGGCCATGAAGTCAACCGCAAGTGCGTGCAGCGACTGATGCGCCGGATGGGACTGGCGGCGATCGCGCCGGGCCCTCACACCCGCCGCCCGCACCCGCAGCACAAAGTCTATCCGTACCGGTTGCGTGGCATTCAGGTCATTCGGCCCAACCAGGCCTGCAGCACTGACATCACGTACGTGCGGCTAGCGCGAGGCTTTTGCGACCGGGTCGCGATCATCGACGGGTACAGCCGAAAGGTCTTGAGTGAGCGGCTCAGCAACACCATCGATGCGAGCTTTTGCCTCGACTGTCTTGAGGAAGCCCTGCGGCTGAACCGCCCTCCTGAAGTCTTCAACAGCGACCAAGGCGCTCAGAACACGGCGGAGCCATTCACCAGCGTGCTCAAGCGTGAAGGCATGACGATCAGCATCGATGGCCGAGGGCGAGCCTTTCACAACATCTTCGTAGAGCGGCTCTGGCGAACGGTGAAGCATGAGGACACCGACCTCAAAGGCGACGCTGACCTGCGTGAGGTGACTCTTGGGCTACTGGAAGACTTCTCATTTTACAACGAAGAGCGCCCGCACCAAGCACAGGCCGACGAGACGCCAGCAACGGTCTACAGGACCCGGCAGGGAGGAGGTGCATTGATCGTAGACAAATACGGCCCGGGGCGGTGACGCCTACCGACGGTGAATCTGCGGCATCAGGGCAGCGCTGTGCAGCTGCGAGTGAGGGGCAGGCGATAACTTTAACTCGGCCACCTTTTGTCTTGACAATGGGGTACACCTCACCTTTCAGCGACGGGCGCTCTTTTGCCGCAAGCGGCTTTGCGCTAAGATTAGTCCATGTCTACCAATACACTCACCAAAACACGTTTTGCTCCCAGCCCGACCGGTCATCTGCATTTAGGTAATCTGCGCACGGCTTTGTTTAATGCCTTGTTGGCGCGCCGTGATCAGGGCGTTTTTTTGCTGCGCATTGAGGATACCGATGCGGCCCGCAGTCGGGAGGATTTTGCCCAGGCTTTGCAGGAGGATTTGCAGTGGCTGGGTCTTGCCTGGCAGGAAGGTCCACAGGTTGGCGGGCCGCAGGCACCCTATGCCCAGGCGGCGCGGGGGGCGATTTACCAGCAGTATTATCAGCAGCTTGAAGACGCTGGTCTGGCCTATCCCTGTTTTTGTTCGGAGGAGGCGCTGAAGCTGTCGCGCAAGGCCCAGCTTTCTGCCGGACGGGCGCCGCGCTATGCGGGCACCTGTGCGCGCTTGTCTGCGACCGAGATTGAGGCGCGTTTGGCGCAAGGTATCAAGCCCAGTCTGCGTTTTCGGGTCAGCGATGAGGAAAGCATTGCCTTTGATGATCTGGTGCGCGGGGCGCTGTATTTTAACGGGGCGGATATCGGGGATTTTATCATCCGCCGTTCCGATGGTTCGCCGGCGTTTTTTTTCAGCAATGCCCTGGATGATGCCCTGATGGGGGTTAGCCATGTGCTGCGCGGTGAGGATCATCTCACCAATACCCCGCGTCAGTTGTTGATTCTGCGTGCCCTGGATCTGCCGATGCCGCGTTATGGGCATATTTCCCTGATCATGGATGCCCACGGCGCGCCGCTGTCCAAGCGCCTGGGGGCTTTGAGTGCGCGGGCTTTGCGGGCACAGGGCTTTTTGCCGCTGGCGATTTTGAATCATCTGGCCCGCCTTGGGCACACTCTGGACAGTGATGCGCTGCTCAGTTTTGCGGAACTGGCACAGGCTTTCAGTGAGTCCCGTTTGGGGCGGGCTCCGGCGCGTCATGATGAAACCCAGTTGCAGCATTGGCAGCGGCTGGCGGTCAATGCCCTGGATGAGACCGCCTTGCAGCAATGGCTGGAACACAGCGAGGTGTTGCAGGAAATCCCGGCGGCGCAACAGCAGGCCTTTCTGGCCACCATCCGCGACAATATCGAGCTTCCCGCAGATGCCCGCGTCTGGGCACAGCGTTTGTTGGTTGATCCGCTGGATCATGAGCCTGCCGCCCGCGAGGCCGTGGTGCAGGCGGGTGCGGCCTTTTTTCACAGCGCCATCAAGCTGTTAGATACGCAACCGAATTGGGATTTTCGCGAGTTCAGCAAAACCCTGGGCCAGCAAACCGGTCTTAAGGGACGTGCGTTGTTCATGCCCCTGCGGGCGGCCTTAAGTGGCGTGGATCATGGCCCGGAAATGGCCCGCGTGTGGCAGTTTTTGGGGCCTGAGCGGGCGCGGATACGTTTTATCCAGGCGACTGATCTTTAGGAGGTTCTGATGTCGGTGTTGCCGCGTCTGCATTTAGGGGCTGCGTGGCTGTTGTGTATCGTGCTGCTCAGTGTGCTGGGCTGTGCGCAGGCGCGTCTGCCAGTGATGGTCGATGAACAGCCCGTGCCCTCACTGGCGCCGATGCTTGAGCGCACCATTCCCGGTGTGGTGAATCTGGCCACGCGGGGGCGGGTGGTGGAGCAAAGCCCGTTATTTGATGACCCCTTTTTCCGGCGTTTCTTTGATGTCCCGCAGTTGCAGCGCGAGCGCCGCACCCAGGGGCTGGGCTCCGGGGTGATTCTTGACGCTGCACGCGGTTATATCCTGACTAATCATCATGTGATCCATCGCGCTGATGAGATCATCGTGACCTTGCATGACGGGCGACGCTTTGATGCCACGGTGGTGGGCAGTGATGCAGATACCGATCTGGCGGTGATTCAGATTCAGGCCAGCGATCTGGTGGCGCTGCGTGCGGCGGATTCCGATCATCTGCGGGTGGGGGATTTTGTGGTGGCGATTGGCAACCCCTTTGGCCTGGGGCAGACCGTGACCTCGGGGATTGTCAGCGCGCTGGGGCGCAGCGGTCTAGGGGTGGAAACCTATGAGGATTTTATCCAGACCGATGCCTCCATCAATCCGGGCAACTCCGGCGGGGCGTTGGTGAATCTGCGCGGGGAGCTGGTCGGTATCAATACCGCCATTCTGGCGCGGGGCGGCGGCAATATCGGCATTGGTTTTGCCATTCCCATCAATATGGCCCGCGAGGTAATGACGCATCTGGTCGAATATGGCGAGGTGCAGCGCGGTCGTCTGGGGATTGCGGTGCAGGATCTGACCCACGATCTGGCACAAGCCTTCGGGCTTTCCGGACGTGAGGGCGCGGTGATTACCCGCGTAGAGACGGGCTCACCCGCCGCCCAGGCCGGTTTGCGCGAGGGTGATGTGATTGTGCGCATCAATGGCCGTGTGGTGCGCCATGCAACCGATGTGCGCAATGTCATTGGGCTGTTGCGCATTGATAGCACGGTGCGTCTGGATATTCTGCGCAACGGCCAGCCCCTGAATCTGCACGCCAATGTAGCCCGGCGGGCGGGACAGCAGCTGGATGCCGCTAGCCTGGATGCCCGCCTGCAAGGCGCTATGTTGGCCGATCTGGATGATGATTCGCCGCTGTATGGTCAGGTATCTGGTGTGGTGATCAAAAGCGTTGCGCGTAATTCACGGGCGGCGCGAGCGGGCTTGCGCGAGGGCGATGTGATTTTGTCGGTCAACCGGCAGGCGGTGCAAGACCTGGCGCATATACAGCGGCTGCTGGCCTCACCAACGCGCAATCTGCTATTAAACATACGCCGCGAGCAGCAGGCCTTCTTCCTGCTGTTACAATAGCCAGCCCCAACTGCTCCCAGGGAGAGTCCCGCCACAGGCAGGGAAGGAGCTTATTGCTAAAACTTAACCATCCGCCCCAACGGGGCACCTCTCCTTGAAATAAGGAGGGGTGTTTTTTTATATAGAGCGTGTTCATGGAACTTAATCCATTATTTCAACAAATTGATGATCTTGAAGGCCGCCTGGACGCCTTGAGGGGGTATCTTTGACTACGATACCAAGGCCGAGCGTCTCGAAGAGGTATGCCGCGAGCTAGAACAACCCGATGTCTGGAATGATCCGGAGCGGGCGCAATCTTTGGGACGTGAGCGGGCGCAGCTTGAGGATGTGGTACTTGGCAGCCAGCGTCTGGTGAGCGGCTTGAGCGAGGCCCGCGAGCTGCTGGAGCTGGCACAGCTGGAACAGGATCATGACACGGTCGCGGCCGTGCAGACGGATTTGCAGGGCTTTGAGCGCACCGTTGCTGATCTGGAATTTCGCCGGATGTTCTCCGGAAAAATGGACGCCAATAATGCCTTTGTGGATATTCAGGCAGGCTCTGGCGGAACCGAGGCGCAAGACTGGGCCAGTATGTTGCTGCGTATGTATCTACGCTGGGGCGAGCAGCGCGGCTTTCAGACCGAGATTTTGGAACTCTCTGACGGCGAAGTGGCCGGGATTAAAAGCGCAACCATCAAATTTGATGGTCAGTATGCCTTTGGCTGGCTGCGCACCGAAACCGGGGTGCATCGCCTGGTGCGCAAATCGCCCTTTGATTCGGGTAATCGCCGCCATACCTCCTTTGCGGCAGTGTTTGTCTCCCCGGAGATTGATGATGACATCGAGATTGACATCAATCCGGCAGATTTGCGCATTGATACCTATCGCGCCAGCGGCGCTGGCGGTCAGCATGTTAATCGCACCGAATCGGCCATTCGCATTACCCACCTGCCCAGCGGCGTCGTCGTGGCCTGCCAAAGTGACCGCTCGCAGCATAAAAACCGCGATTTTGCGATGAAACAGCTCAAGGCCAAACTCTATGAGCTGGAGATGCAAAAGCGCAACGCCGCCAAACAGGTCCTGGAAGACAGCAAGTCAGACATCGGCTGGGGCAGCCAGATTCGCTCCTATGTGCTTGATCAGTCGCGTATTAAAGATTTGCGCACCGGCGTGGAAGTCGGCAATACCCAGGGCGTGTTGGATGGTGATCTAGACCCCTTCATTGAGGCCAGCCTCAAAAGTGGCCTGTGATGTCTGTCTGCCGCATGGCCTTACGCCAACCCCAGCATAACGAGAAAAGCCCGTGACCCAGACCGAAACGGCTGCAAGCCCAGATGAAAACAAGCTGATTGCCCTGCGACGTGAAAAACTACAGCAGTTGCGCGCCCAGGGACCGGCATTCCCCAATGATTTTCGCCGTGATGCGCTGGCCGCTGAGGTGTTGCGTGATTACGCAGAGCAGCCGGCGGAATATTTTGACGAAACCCGTATCGAAGTCTGCATGGCCGGGCGGATGATGGCCAAACGGGTGATGGGCAAGGCCAGCTTTGCCCAGCTTCTGGATATGTCCGGGCGCATTCAGGTCTTTATTGAGCGTGACACCCTGGCAGAAGGCGTCTATGCCGCCTTTAAAAGCTGGGACATCGGCGATATTGTCGGCGTGCAGGGGGTCTTGTTTAAAACCAAGACCGGGGAGCTATCCGTGCGGGTGGCGACGCTGCGCCTGCTGAGCAAATCCTTGCGCCCCTTGCCGGAAAAATTTCACGGCCTGCATGATCTGGAAACGCGCTACCGTCAGCGCTATGTCGATCTGATCATGAATGAGTCGGTGCGCGAAACCTTCCGCCTGCGCACGCGTGTCATCCAGTTTCTGCGCGATTACCTCAATGCACAGCACTTTCTGGAAGTGGAAACGCCGATGATGCAGCCGATTCCCGGCGGTGCGGCGGCCCGGCCTTTTATGACGCATCACAACGCCCTGGACATGCCGCTGTATCTGCGCATTGCCCCGGAGCTGTATCTCAAGCGCCTGGTTGTCGGTGGGCTGGAGCGGGTTTACGAGATCAATCGTAATTTTCGCAACGAAGGCCTGTCCACCCGGCACAATCCGGAATTCACCATGCTTGAGTTTTATCAGGCCTATGCCGACTATGCAGACCTGATGGATCTGACCGAGCAGATGTTGCAGGCATTGAGCCTGGAGGTCTTGGGGCGCACCGCGTTTAGCTATCAGGGGCAAACCATTGATCTGGGACAACCCTTTGTGCGCATGAGCGTACTGGAGGCGGTTTGCCACTACAATCCGGCTCTCCAGGCCAGCGACCTTGAACACCGCGCCACCGCCGCCGCTCATGCCAAGGCCCTAGGCATTGAGGTGGCACCCGAATGGGGGGTTGGGCGGATCTGGCTGGAATTATTTGAAACCACGGTGGAAAGCAAATTGCTGGCGCCTACCTTCATCACCGGCTATCCGACGGAAGTCTCGCCGCTGGCGCGCCGCAGTGATCACAACCCGCTGCTGACCGATCGCTTTGAGTTATTCATCGGTGGGCGCGAAATCGCCAATGGCTTCTCCGAGCTCAACGACCCCGAGGATCAGGCCGAACGCTTCCAGGCACAGGTCAATGCCCGTCAGGCGGGGGATGCCGAGGCGATGCATTTTGATGCCGATTATATCCGGGCGCTGGAATATGCCATGCCGCCCACGGCGGGCGAAGGCATCGGCATTGACCGCCTGGTGATGCTGCTGACCAACGCCCCCTCAATCCGTGATGTGTTATTGTTTCCCCATCTGCGTCCTGAAACCTAGCGTTTAGCGGTTGGGAGCGCCGAGCACCCGCCCGGCAGGCTTTTCACTGATGCCACGCGGGTGCGTGGCGCGCCATAATGCCGCTCTGGTGAGCGGCGTTTCATGGGAAGCGCCGGGATGTCCCCGGCACCGGGAGTACTGACCGGCGCACCAGCAAGTTTTTTGGCGCTGTTTTTGCTAGGTATCGGTAACGATCACGCAAGCGGCAACCTTTAACCGTCTGGACTGTATTGATGGCTGGTTTTTTTGCAATCTCCTCATACTCGGTAGGTCGTAAACTCGGCCTCTCCTTTGCCTTGGTCCTGCTATGTATTCTCATCGTAGCGGTGGTCAGTTTTATGGCCTTGGGGCGCGTGAGCGCTGTGTATCAGGACATGCAGGAAAGCCTTGAGCAGGCGGTGTTTCAAACAGAAAAAGAAGTGGATCACTTGGCCTGGGCCAATCAGCTCTCGGCGCTGCTTTTATTGCAGCGGCGCTTTACCGGCGAGCTGAATCCGCAGCACTGTGATTTTGGGCGCTGGTATTATGACTTTCGCGCAACGGATGCCTATGCACAGGTCAGCCCAGCCTTTCGCCAAGCCTTTGACGCCATCGAGCAGCCGCACCGGATCTTGCATGAAAGCGCCCAGCAAATTATCGCGCTCAATACCCAAGGGCAGGCTGCCGAGGCACTCGTGGTGTATCGCGATACCACGTTGCCTCACCTGGAACGCTTGCGCGGCTTGCTGGAACAGCTCAAGCACGCTGGCAGTGAAGAGCGCCAGCATCTGGCACAAGCGGCGCACCGCATCAGCACGACCGCCCATTGGACCATTGTGATTGCCGTGCTGGCGGCCCTGTCATTGGCCTTATGGCTGGGGATTGCCTTAACATGGGCAATTACCCGTCCACTGTGCGGCCTGAAACAGCGGGTGGAAAGCATGGCGCAAGGGGATTTGCGCAATGAGGGCTGGATACGCATTGAATCCAGGGATGAAATTGGCCAAATGGCGAGCGCCTTGCAAACCATGCAGCAGGAAATAGGCGGCTTGGTTGAGCAGGTGCAAAACGCTGCCGAAATGTTGGCCTCGGCCACTGAAGAGCTGTCTGCCATTGCCTCGATTTCTACCCGGGGTGTGGAACGCCAGCGCGATGAAACCGAAAATATGGCCACTGCCATGGGCCAGATGACGCATACGGTCAACACCATTGCCCGCAGTGCCCATCAAGCCACAGAAGCGGCTGATATGGCCCATCAGGCAGCCCAGTCCGGGCAGGGCGTGATTATGGCGAATCTGCGCTCGATGGAAACGATGGAGGCGGACGTTCGTCATACTGCACACGTGGTGCAAAGTGTGCATCAACAAAGCCAGGAGATCGGCACGGTGCTGGATGTGATTCGCGGGATTGCCGAGCAGACCAATCTTTTGGCGTTAAACGCCGCCATTGAGGCTGCCCGGGCCGGTGAGCAGGGGCGCGGATTTGCCGTCGTGGCTGATGAGGTGCGTACCCTGGCCGGGCGAACCCAGGATGCCACCCTTGAGATTCAAAGCATTATTCTCAAGCTGCAAGAGAGCGTCAATCAAGCGGTGGCGCTGATGCAAAAGGATCAAGGCGAGGTGCAACAGGCGCAGCTCGTGGTGGAGGTGCGCGAGACGCTTAACCAGGTGCTGGCAACGATTGAGCGGATTCGTGACATGAATCATCAGATTGCCAGTGGCGCCGAGGAGCAGAGTGTGGTGACCGAACAACTCAACCGCAATGTCCATATCATTCGTGAAGTGGCCGAAGAAAACACCCGTGGCTCCCATGAAACGGCCTCGGCCAGTGGTGAGCTGACACGCCTTGCGCAGCAGTTGCGCCAACGCATTCAGCGTTTCAAGGTTTGACATCCTCCCCGCCCTACCTGCCTGCGCCGCGTGCGTCGCGGCAGGCAGGACGGGGATTCCTAACCTCACGATCAGGATTTTCTGCTTCGCCGAGACCTGCCAAATGCCTCAAAGAGACACCGGACTTACAGTTTCTCCACAGACTAACCCCGCCAGCCCGGCGGTTAAAATAAAGATAGCATCCATGTATAAAGAGAGCAAGCTACCAAAGAGGAGGCGTCGGGAACAGGAGCACGCTTTGCGTGCTGCGCTATCCCTCCCCGGCCTTGCGGCCGGGGTTTCCCGCGCAAACTGATGAACATCAAAGCCTCAAAGAACCAGGGAATTTATCATGCAGACCCATCACCGCAGCCCGCGCTTGCGCCCCAAAGCCAAGGGTGTTGATCCGCCGGGGCCTGGCATCCCCATCCCGTGCGGGCCAAGGCCCATCATGACCGTTACACTGCCGCTTTGCTTAAGCGGCTCGCTATCCTTTCCCAAGGCCACTGGCCGGGATTTCTCGCGGAGAGACTGATGAAAATCGGTGTTCGACTGACTGCAGGCTTTGTCATCGTCATCCTCCTGTCTGCCATGCTGGGGGTGTTGGCCATTGTGCAGATGGGCGGTATTCGCACGAATGCAAGCCAGGTACAAGATGAGGTCTTGCCAGGGCTGGAATCTGCCCTGAAGATTCAGGATCATGTCACCAAGGCTGCGCACTACTGGCATGTCTATGGTCTGACCTATCGCCCGGAAGATGCGCAGCGCGGAACCGAGCAGCAGAGAATGGCTGAGCGAGAGATTCAGACCCTGATTAGCCTGGCCAGCCAGCAGCACGATAAAACCCTGCTGGAATTTGCCCAGCAGGTGGCGGCCTATATGAAAGAACACAGCGAGGCGGCTCAGGATACGCTCAATACCGTGAACCAGCGCGCCCAACTCATGCAGCGCACCGTGCACACTGGTGAAAAGGTGCTGACCGAGATTCGTGCCCTGCTGGATCTGCATAATCAGGCCATGTGGACCGAAACCCGCGATGATTTCTTTCCCCCGGCAGGCCAGACCTTGGGCGATGTGCTGCATGCCCGTCTGCAAAAGCTCAATCATCTTAACGAAGCCCTGGAGCTGATGAACTATGTAGGACGGGCCAATCTGTCCTCACAGATCAACCGTGATCCGCAAATCATGCTCATGAGCTTGGTACGCTTTGCTCAGGCGCATCAGAATATCGACACCGTAGAACAAAGCTCACGCGAAGAGCACACGCTCCAGCAGGTCGCCGTCATTCGTGCCGCCATCAATGAGTATCAAAGCGAGGCGGTGGATCTGGCCGGCACCCTGGTCTTGCTGGATGCGCTCAATGAGCGCCGCGCACAGGCTTATACCAATGCCCTGTCCTCTGTTGATGATCTGGCCAATCTGGCCGTACAGGAAGGCAACCGGGCGGTGGGCGGTGTGGTGAATATCGTACATCGCTCCAGCTCCTCCATGCTGTTGGGCCTGATTGTGGTGGGTGTCATTGGCGTGGGAACTGCAATTTTTATTACCCGTTCCCTGCTACAGCCGATCAATGCCCTGGTGCATCGCCTGCGCGATATTGCTGAAGGTGAAGGTGATTTGACCCAGCGGGTGGATGAAAAACGCCCCGATGAGCTGGGCGAACTCGGGCGCTGGTTTAACTCCCTGATGGCCAAGATTCACGATGTGGTCTTGCAGCTTTCGCAAGCCACCCGCGATGTCGCCACCGCTGCGACCCAGATTGCCACCACCAACGAACAGATGGCCGCCGGGATGCAAAATCAGGCGGATCAGACCATGCAAGTTTCCAGCGCCATTGAGGAAATGAGCGCCTCCATCACCGATGTCTCGCGGCAAAGTGCAGACGCCGCCGACACCGCCAGCGAGGCCGGACGGCGCGCCGGAGATGGTAATCAGATTGTTTCTCACATGGTCAATGAGATGCGCAGTATCGCCGAGCGCGTGGACACTTCCGCCAAAGACATCAACGCCTTGGGTAAAAACAGTGAACAAATCGGACAGATTATCTCGGTGATTGACAGCATCGCCGAGCAAACCAATCTGCTGGCCCTCAATGCCGCCATTGAAGCCGCCCGCGCCGGTGAACATGGACGCGGCTTTGCCGTAGTCGCCGATGAGGTGCGCTCCCTGGCGGAACGCACCGTTGAAGCCACCAAAGAAGTCGCCACTGCCATTGCCGGCATTCAAAAACAAACCGCCGACGCAGTACGCAATATGACCGAAAATGCCGAGCGTGTGACCACCGGGGTGAAGCTGGCTGAGCAGGCGGGAGAATCGCTTAATCAGATTGTGCTCGATTCACAAAACGTGGCCTCGTATGTGCTATCCATTGCCACTGCAGCCGAACAACAGGCCGCCGTTTCTGAACAAATCGCGGCCAACGTCGAGGCGGTCAACGCGGTCACCCGGGAAACCACCTCGCGCGTATCCCAGGCTGCCGATGCCGCCAGCGAGTTGAGCAACAAGGCTGTGCAACTCAAGCGCCTGGTGAGCCTGTTCAAAATTGATGAATCCAAAGCTTAAGCCCGGCAAGCTCTTGAAATGACGCGGCGAGGTGTTTATGCCGGGCGGGTGCCCGGCGTTTCATGTTTTCCGCGCAAACTGACGAAATAAAGCCCTATGCTACATATTTACAATAGCCTGACGCGCAAAAAAGACCCGTTCATTCCGCTGACCCCCGGTCATGTGCGCATGTACGTCTGCGGCATGACCGTCTATGACTACTGCCATCTCGGTCATGCCCGGGTCTTGGTGGTGTTTGATGTGGTCTATCGCTATCTGCAGGCACAGGGGTTTAACGTCACCTATGTGCGCAACATCACCGATATTGATGACAAAATCATCCAGCGGGCCGCACAAAACCACGAACCCATCGAACAACTGACCGAACGCTTCATCGCCGCGATGCACGAAGATGCCCAAGCGCTCAACATCCTGCCGCCGACGCACGAGCCTCGCGCCACCCAGCATATCCAGCCGATCCTGCACATGATTGAGCAGCTTCTGGCCAAAGGGCACGCCTATCAGGCCAGCAACCAAGATATCTATTACGCCGTCAACAGCTTTAAAGACTATGGCAAACTTTCAGGCCGCCAGCTTGAAGACCTGCGCGCCGGGGCGCGGGTTGAACCCGATGAAGCCAAGCGCGATCCGCTGGATTTTGTCTTATGGAAACGGGCTAAGCCCGGCGAACCGAGCTGGGATTCCCCGTGGGGTCTTGGGCGGCCCGGCTGGCATATCGAATGCTCCGCCATGTCAGGCAGCTATCTGGGCCAGCATTTTGATATTCACGGCGGCGGACAAGACCTGCAATTCCCGCATCATGAAAATGAAATCGCCCAAAGCGAGGCCAGCCATGACTGCACCTATGTCAATTACTGGATGCACAACGGCTTTGTGCGCGTCAATGAAGAAAAAATGTCCAAATCCCTGGGCAACTTCTTCACCGTGCGCGAGATTTTGGCGCGTTATCAGGCCGAGGAAGTGCGCTACTTCATTCTTGGTAGTCATTACAAAAGCCCATTGAACTATGGCGATGAGCAGCTGGAACAGGCCCGCAACGCCCTGACACGCCTGTATACCGCCTTACGCGGCTTAGACCGCCAGCCCCCTACAACACAAAGCGAGCAGGATCAGACCCAGGCCTACCGGCAACGCTTTCACGCCGCCATGGACGACGATTTCAACACCCCCGAGGCCCTCGCGGTATTGTTTGAACTGGCCCACGAGATCAACCGCGTGCGTTCGCAAGACCCTGCCTACGCGCAGTACCTGGCCGCCACGCTCTACCAACTCGGCGGCATCCTGGGACTGCTGACCCAAGACCCCCAAAGCTACCTGCAAAGCGGCAGCGGCAGCGATACCATCGACGCTTCCCAGATCGAAACCCTCATTGCCCAACGCCTGCAAGCCCGCGCCGACAAAGACTGGCCGGAAGCCGACCGCATCCGTGACCACCTCAAAACCCAAGGCATCATCCTCGAAGACAGCGGCAACACCACCACCTGGCGCCGTCTATAAACCCCACTGAAAACGCTGTGGGAGCAGCCAGGTCCAGCCCAGCATCGTAATGTCTCCATTAAACGGTTCAATGCCTGCCATCAAGCTGTTGGTTGTTACCCGCGAACGGGCAGGTGACCAACGCTATGGTTTGGGCAAAAGTTTGCAACCCGTTCTGGCCGCGCTACGTGCCGAGGGAGTGTCCTGGCGCTATCTGTCTCAGGCAGATCTGGGGCCGCGCAGTCAGTTAGCGCTGCGTGGGCTGCAACGCGGGCTTGTCCCTTGGATGGCAAAAATACTGCGCGGTACGCAGACGGACGCGCTGGTGCAGGGGTTGTATGAACGCATCAATATGGGGCGTCTGGCGGCCAAAGTGGCGCGGCGTGAAGACTATACCCATGTGCATTGCCATGATCCCTTTATTGCCTGGGGATTTTTATGGGCGTCTCGATTGGCGCGCCGCCGTCCGCCGATACGCGTAGGCATCACCCAGCACGGCTTTGGCAGCTATACCCAGTCCTTTCACGAAGACGGCATTGCCTTGGGGCATCATGTCATGCGCTGGCTGCGCGCCAGAGAACGCTCGATTCTGGCGCAGCTTGATTGGGTCATCGCCCCTACACAGGCCGCTTTAGTACAGTTGCAGCGTGATTTGGCCCTGCCCGCACGGCCTGCACATTGGCATTGCATCCCGCACCCGTTGCCGCGCTTGCCAATACTTGAGCGCGCTTTGGCACGCCAGCATTTAGGCTGGGAGGCGCATGCCTGTGTTCTACTTGCGGTAGGCCGACTGGTGGCGCTCAAGGATTTTGCCACTCTTATTCAGGCCTTGGCGCAGCTGGCCCGGTCGGATGTGCGGCTGGTAATTTTAGGGGAAGGCGATGCCACACCTCTGCTGGACTTGGCACAAGGTCTGAATCTGAGAGATCGAGTACAGATTAGTGTCACAGACGAAATGGCGCATTATTACGCGGCCGCCGATATCTATGTCAGCACCTCCTTGACCGAATCCTTTGGACTGGCCAATCTGGAGGCGATTAGCCAAGGCTTGCCGACGGTATGCACTGCCGTGGGTGGGGTTCCCGAAGTGCTTGGTACGGGTGCCTGCCTGATTGCCCCCGGCGATGTCGCTACCTTGGTATACGCACTGGATACGCTATTAAGCCAGCCGGTTATCCGCCATCACTATCAACAGCAGGGACAATTACGCACCCGTCAGTGGCCGACGGATGCCCACATCGTGCAGCAATATCTGGCCCTTTATCGGGGCAGCCCGCCCTCGCCTGCACCGGTTGTACACGCCGCCATTGCCGCTGAACTTGTCGAGGCGCAGATCAACGCCCGCCCGCCTTTTTGCAGTCCGGCACCGTTGCCATTTATGCCGGGGCTGCGGGTGTTGATCTTTGCCCCTCATGCCGATGATGAAAGCCTGGGGTGTGGTGGCACCATTTGCCTGATGCTGGCCGCTGGTATGGAGGTCTGCGTGGTCTGGGTCAGTGATGGATCGGCAGGCGACCCTTATGATTACTGCGACGGACAGGTGGTGGCGGTGCGTCAGCAAGAGGCGCTGTCGGCTGCAGGCATTCTGGGCGTCAAGACATCGGTGTTTCTGGGATTCAAAGACGGTGAATTGCGCTGTGAGCCCGCCTTGCGGCAGGCGATTTCGCAGCAATTCGAGCAATACCAGCCCGATTGGGTATTTGCGCCGCCGCCTCACGATGCACACCGTGATCATGCGGTGGTCAGTCATCTGGTACGCCACTGCTGTACTGTGCATAACCCGGCAATACGGCTGTTTTTTTATGAAATATGGACGCCGCTCACGGCCAATTATCTGGTCGATATCAGCGCCGTCTATCCGCGCAAACAGGCGGCCATGGCAGCCTATGCCTTACCCTTGCGTTATATGAACTATCTGGAGATGGCTCAGGCGCTGGCGCGCTATCGGGCGATGCATCTGGCAGACGGCAAAGGCTTTGCCGAGGCCTTTGCCGAGGTGCGTGGCGTTGAACACGGCCACGTTAGGTATAGCAGCGCGAGTTAAGCCGCCTGGATAATGACCTGAACATCATTGGGTGCGTCGCTGCCAATGGCTTGCAGATCATAGCGTTGTTGCAACAGCGCCAGGACATTCGGGGTCACAAAGGCCGGCAGACGTGGGCCAATACGGACGCCCTTGACATCCAGCGCCAGCAGGGTCAGCAACACCGCCACCGCTTTTTGCTCAAACCAGCTCAATACCAGCGTCAGCGGTAAATCATTTACGCCACAATTAAAGGCCTTGGACAAAGCCACCGCCACCTGAATCGCGCCATAGGCATCATTGCATTGGCCCATATCCAGCAGGCGCGGCAACCCGGCGACGGTGCCGTAGTCATGATCACGGATGCGGAACTTGCCACAGCCCAGGGTCAGAATCACCGACTCCTCTGGCGTAGCACGGGCAAAATCTGCGTAATAATTGCGCCCCACTTCAGCGCCATCACAGCCGCCGATCAGGAAGAAATGCTTGATCTGGCCGCTTTGCACCGCCTCAACCACTTTGTCGGCAACGCCTAAAATCGCCCCATGATGGAAGCCAACCACGGACTCTTTCAAGGGCGTTGGGCTCAATGGGCCGATGGCCTTGGCCTGCGCGATGACCTCGCTGAAATCACTGTTGTGAATCACTTTGGAACCGGGCACCGCCGAGGCGCGCATAGTATACAGCCGGTCGCCATAATGGGTCTGCGTTCCCGGAATCAGCACGCAGTTAGTGGTGGCGATGACTGGGCCGCCAAACTCTTCAAATTCCCGCCGCTGCTTTTGCCAGGCACCGCCATAATGCCCGGCCAGATGCGGATAGGCGCGCAGCTTGGCGTAGGCGTGTGCAGGCAGCATCTCGCCGTGCGTGTAAACCTTGATGCCGGTCTCTTTGGTCTGCTCCAGCAGATCACGCAAATCCAGCAGATCGTGCCCGGTGATCAAAATCCCCGGACCTTCCTGAATGCCTTCCTTCACCGTAGCAGGGCTTGGCGTTCCGAACAGTTCGTTATGCCCTTCATCCAGCAATTGCATGGTCTTGAGATTCATGCGCCCGCATTCCAGCACCATCTCCAGCAGAGATTCCATGTCAAAGTTGACATTGGTCATGGTGGCAAACAGCGCCTCTTCAATAAAGGCCTCCACCTGCGGGTCAGTCTTGCCAAGACGGCGCGCATGGTGCTTATACGCCGCCATCCCTTTTAAACCGTAGAGCAGAATTTTCTGCAAAGACTCCACATCCGCATCTTTGCCGCACACGCCGCGGTCGGTACAGGCAATCCCGCCTTTGGTCTGTTCGCATTGATCGCAATACATCTGGCTCATGTCGCTGCCTCTTTGAAGTCGGTGGCTGGTCTAAACGCGTTGAAAAGATAAACAGGACAAACTTTATCCTGTTTTGATGCAAAAAACAAGTACAATCTTTGCAAACCTTCCTACGCGCCTGCTTTAAAGCCTGTAGTCCACCCAGACGGCAGCGGCTTTAACAGGCTTGCAAGACCTCAAATGCACACATCTGTGAACTCGACGATTACATAACCACCCGCGCCGGGTGGCGGCTTTTTCCAGCAATGGCACACAAGCCGCCGATGAGTTTGAGCTTGACCTTTTTACAGAAACACAATCTCAGTGCTTTACTGTCATTGTTGTAATCTCACTGAAATCAGACATGGATTACGGTAAATTTCGGGTTGAATGACCGCGATCCATAGCGTATTATCCGCCCCTGACGGTTCCCCTTCGTGGGATCAAAAGGGAACACGGTGTGTTGGTGTTGTAAAAAGCCAGCACGCAAACCGTGGCTGCCCCCGCAACTGTAAGCGATGAGCCGGTACTCACGATATGCCACTGGTCGATGTGACTGACTGGGAAGGCGGAGTACACAGGCGATGACACGCAAGCCAGGAGACCTGCCGTCAACTGCGTCACCTACCTTTGAACGGGGTGTTTCAGGGGTGCGGGCTACCGTTTGGGTGACGCCTTGTGCGTTGCTATGCGTGGAGTCCGTTGGGGTGTTTTTTATCTCCTTCCTTTGATGCCTTGAAGCGTGATCCTGCGGGCGTTTTGCCTGTACGGTGTGCTTTTGGGTATTTGTCTTGCGCCTAGCAGACGCTGTTTTCATTTGTCTTTACAAGTGCCAACGGAGTCTGTCTATGTTTTCTGGTTTTGCCCCGCTGTGTGTTTATAACGCCTTCAGCTGTGTACGGCTGCTTGCCCAGTGCCCGTCGAATCAAGGAGTCATTCAGCCATGACCCAACGGCTCTATGCCCTCAGTGATGCGCAATGGGCGCGTATTCAAGACGTTGTTGCCTGGTCGCCCCGGTCATGTGGGCGTTACCGCCCGTGATAACCGCTTATTTGTTGAGGCGGTGATTTATCGGTATCGCGCCGGTATCCCGTGGCGCAATCTGCCTCAGTGCTTTGGCGATTCTCGCGCTGTGCGTATCCGTTTTGCACGTTGGGAGCGCAACGGTGTTTGGCAGCGGGTATTTGGGCGTCTGGCCACCGATGGCAATCCTGAGTGGGCCATGATTGAGAGCGCCATCATGCGCGAACTGCTACACAGCGCGGCTACTCCAAAGCAAAAGACAACCAAGCCCTCAGCCACTGCAAAGAGGCCTGAGCGTCCAGATTCATATCCCTATGCATGCTTTGAATAATCCGAACGGTTTTATGTGAACGGCGGGCAGACATCTGTTTGAGGCGGTACTAATCTCACTGACTGGCTGTTTGATCTAGAGGCCGACGTTGTTGCCTGGTTAAGCACTTTTCGCCAATCTTGGCACAGAAAAAATATAGTTATACTATAACATAACCTTTATACTGCCTTTGGCGGCTGCGAGGCGTAGCCGCTATCCCTCCCCGCGCCTTGCGGCCGGGGTTTCTCGCGGAGGAACTGATGACCTGGATACACCTGCAAACCCTAATCGTGAGGATCAATCGAATATGACCAACACGCCACACGGCAAACTGCGACCATCTAGGCTTGCCATCATCACCGCTTTGGCATTTTGCGTAGGCGCTCCCAAAGCCTTTGCCGACTCACCCTTAGACGTGCAGCTCTCCATCATTTTAGAAGGCATTTACCACGAACGTTTAAGCAAAGGAAATACCGAACCCGCCGGATTTGGCCATGACCACCATCACGACCACGGTCACCACCATGACCACGATCACGGCCTTGATAGCGGATTCAATCTGGGGCATTCCGAGCTTGCCTTTGAGGCACGCCTGGGAGATTTGCTAGACGGCGCGGTCATGCTTGGTTTTGATGCCAACCATATCGAGGTTGAGGAAGCCTATATACGCACCTTGAGCCTGCCGGCAGGTTTCCAGCTCAAGGGTGGTAAATTTCTTTCTGATATTGGATATGTCAACAGCCACCACGGACATGATTGGCATTTTGTGCAGCGTCCTTTGGTCAATGAGTATCTATTTGGCCATCACGGCCTGCTCGATACGGGTTTGCAGGCGAGCTATGTACCGGCTACAGCATGGTATACGCAGCTGGGTATTGAGGTCTTCCAAGGACAAGAAGATGAGGGGATCGCACGCCTGGACGATGGCTTACCCATCAATCTCAAGGATGGGCCTCGTCTATTTACTGCCTTTGCCAAGCTAGGGCCTGACTTGGGCGACTATCACGCATTGCAAACCGGTGTCTCGGCCGGGTATGTGCGTGACTATGGACGCATTGAGGATCATGGCAACCACGCACACGCCGTAACCGGCAATGCCTTTTTTACCGGTGTAGATGCAGTTTATCGCTATTATGCCGGACGGGGTTATGGGCATGGCGACTGGCGTATTGCTGGTGAGTATTTTTTGGTTGAACGCAATGTAGACGAGCATCTAGAGCGTATACATGGAGGACATCAATATTGGGTTAAACGTGATCGATACACAGAACAGCAGGATGGTATGTATTTGGAAACGGTGTATGGATTCAGGCCACGTTGGGAATTGGGGCTGCGCGCTGAGGCGCTTGGTCTGAAAAATCGTGTACTGGACTTTCATCCAACCGCCATACAAGCGTTTGATACCTCTTATCGTTATGCCGCGCAATTAACGTTTCGCCCCGCCGAACCCGTGTTTATTCGTGCGCAATTAAGCTATGACGACTTTGCTTTTGACGATCATCACCATGATCACGACCATGGCCATGCGCATGAGCATCATGAGGGTCGCAATCTAAGCTTCTTGCTACAACTCAATGTGGCCTTGGGTGCGTGCGGGGCTCGCCGCAGCACTCGCCTCGCCAACACCCCTTGAAAAAAAGTCCAGACCCAACGCGACCCCCAGCATTGGACCTTCAGAAAAGCCTCCCGCAGTCTGGCTTCCTGGTTTAAACGCGCTCTGCGCCATCTGAAGCGCTGCCTTTAAAACAACATCCCGTTACCTGATTTTTATGCCCGCAAATAACTGATAGGTGGTAAGCGTAGATAAGCATCCTCGTTGACAGCGCAGGGGAAAACCGCTACTTTGCGCCATAGGAGCAAAAAACAGTTCTTGATTTTTTCTTCATTGTTTATCAGAATTCTCCATTGTAGATAGGTTATCTACAAACGCGAAGGTTTCGCGTTCTATGGTCGGGGTCGAAGTCGAATCGCAAAGTTGTTCTCTGTTCAGGATGAACGCCGAGGCCACTTTTATGGCGCAAGCTGGGTTTCGACGGCTGAAACCGCCCATGTTGCCGGTGTTGACCGGCCATTCGGTTGGGACTGCTCAACCAGGACTCCAGTTGCTCGCCCGCAAGGGTGTTATCAACGGAGAGCGAAGTGCCTAAAAATCGCATAAGCAACTTTGTTTAGGTTTTTAGGAGCAGCGTCAGAACTCCTTCATACTCGGAATATCCCCACGCCCGTCAGTCGTGGTTTTTTTGTGCGCGCACCTGCCCAAAGTGTGCCTTTATTCCTGCCTGATGGCTGGGATGTTGCCGAATACAAAACCCGCAAGGGAAATCAGGCAAGCCGAAGTATGACGGTTCTGAACATCCCGGCCGCCCTCAGCCGAGTGCGGTCAACCTCATTGAGAGGCAAACATCATGACGGCACATTCCCTACCTCTTGTTCACATTGCTGGTACACCCGTTCAGCCCATCCTGTATCAGGCGCAACCGGTCTTAACCCTGGCCATGATGGATCAGATCCATCAGCGTCCTAAAGGGACGGCCCGCAAGCGCTTTAATGACAACAAGGGTCGCCTGCGTGAAGGCGTGGACTGGTTTAAAGTCAGTGCGTCCGAAATTCGGACGCACTCACCGGATGCCATCCCTAAAGCGCGTAAAAGCGATGTCATCCTCGTCAATGAATTCGGCTACCTGTTATTGGTGAAATCCTTTACGGACGATCTGGCCTGGGAAATACAGCGTCAACTGGTGACGGTATATTTCCGCCTCAAAGATCAGGTGCAGCCAGCACCCAAGCCACTACCCAGCACCTGGGTGGTATTGCGACAGCAACGCTTGGGGCAGTGCGTCCAAGACACGCTGGATGCCCGCACCCTGCACCACGTCCTGGGCAACAAACGCCACTACAGCGACTGGATCAAACAACGCCTCAGCCGCTACCCCTTTATCGAAGCGCAAGACTTTGTGAGTTATTCACAGCCTTGCGATCATCCCCGTGGTGGGCGACCTTTACAGGAATATCAAATCAGCATCGACATGGCCAAAGCGCTGTGTATCATCGAAAACACCGCCGCCAGTTGGGTTGCCTACCGCGATCTGTGTGAACACAGTGGCTTGACGGATGACGCTGCAACATCCTCATCCTCGCTCACCGAGCAATTAAACCACCTTCATCAGCAACTAAAACGCCTTAATCACCGCTTGAGCACTCCCGGCCTGCAGCTCACCTCAGATCCACTGCACCAGCGCCTCGCCGCCTGGCTTGCGGGACGCCAGCACTGCACCTTGGCGGAAATCTCAGCGGCCTTATTTGACCTGCCTGTGGAAAACCTCTCATGCCTTGGAAAAATGCGAATCCATTGCCTGTTGCAGGAATTAGGCTGGCACATCGGACAGGACGGCAGCTTTCAGCCGCTACAATAACCACCCCAAAGTCATTTTTTAACCACAAAAAACCGCGATAACACGTCGATAGATACACGACCCAAACCCTGGTGGCTAAATCCTTGAGCTCGGGATAACGGTTTTCCAGGGTTTCAACCACGCTGGCTTATATATCTGCAAGCATGAAGTCCACAGCGGCCATGAAATCAGAGCGGTTGAGCCAAGTTCTCAATCTTTCGTCATGGAAGCGTTTGGCACATAAAGCGGTATACCCTGCGAAGAGTGGCGATCTTTTTCTTGCTGGCGGGCTGTGGAGTGTGGGCCAAGCGTTTGCATGGCAGGTGCTGAAGTATCTGGGCGAAGCTGTCAGTGTCTCGCTATTCAATAAAAATCTATCCAATTATTGCGCAAGATCAATAGCCATCAGGCAGGGTATAGACTATCTTTAAATTAAGTCGCTACGGCAAGACTGTCATGCGCATTACCGCTAATTTTTCTGTATCATCTTACCTCTAAATAAGGACGGAGCATCGCGCAAACCTTAATGTTGTCTATTTAACGCCATAATTCAAAAGGTATTTTTACATTTTACGGAGGCACTGTTTACCCTGTTATCTTTGCAGGGGGAGCTGTGATACACACCATGACGACACGCAAATTCTCTCGCCGCCGCTTTATCTGCAGTAGCGCTGCTCTGTTTGGCGGAGCGCTCATTCCATCAGTGACACCCGCGCTGAATATGAATTACCTGCAAATTCAACGCCTTCATCCTGTGCGTTTTATAGCAGGTCTGGTTTTTAATCTGGCGCAAGCCGTTGTTATCAAGGTGGTTGCGGATGAGGTTGTGCAGGCATTAAAACAGCATGATTTTCGGTTCCTAGCCCAAAAAACCCGTTTAGAAACCTGTGATCATGGGATATGCATTGAGGGCAGTAATTTTCAGCATCCAAACTACAAAGCCTCCATGGTTGTCCTGGGTGTTGCAAATTATGAGGCACACAAAGAGCGTCAGTTACGTTTGCTGATGGAAGATCAGGCACAACAGGAGCGTATCAGAGATACCCTGCAATACCTGCGTGATGAACGCATTGACGTTCGCTTGCACGGCGATCTGTATTCACGCCGGGTCAGCCTGGATACGGAGCCTGATGATTTGTTTACGCTGGATTATTTGTTGATGGCCTCACATCAAGAGCAACATTATATGAACTTGATTGATATTACCGGTACACAGGCTTTTAAAGGGTGGAATGCATGATGCAAAAATATGGGATATGCGGGTCAATCATTGGGGCTATTCTGTGGGTCAGCATAAATGCTGCCTGGGCGGTTGATTTTACACGCGAAGAAATCGCCATTATGCACCGTCATGAGGTTCGCATGGCGCTACCCGATGAAAAACAGCCCTATGTGGTGCCGGTGGAGATTGCGCCAGCTTTGTTGGTATACACAGAGCTGCTGGATTTTTCCAACCGACCACTGTACGAAGCACCCGCCTGGCTTGCCCGCTTCAAAAACCTTCGTAAACTGGATCTTTCCAATACACGGTTATCGGCACAGGGGCTTGTTGCCATATTAAGCGAGTTGCATGAGCTTGAAGTCCTGAATCTATCCAATAACCCGCTATTTGTAGAAGATGCCTCACTGGCGGAGCTATGGGCGCATCTGCCCCGTTTGTCTGAATTAAATTTATCGCAGACGGGTTTGCAGCCTGCTCATTTAGGCGCCCTCACCGCACTTAACCTGGTCAGACTGAATCTTGCAGATAATCCTGATCTGGGAGCGCTGGATGATTTAGGCATTGGGCAGCTTAATCGGCTGCGGGAATTGAATCTGTCCAATACCGGTCTTGCATCCATCAGTCCGCAACACCTACCCGCAGCCTCCCTGATTCGTCTGGACCTCAGCCATAATACATTAAAAGACATACCTTTTATGGATTTTGCAGCACTGGAGCAATTAAACATCCTGGGCAATCGGCGCGTTACTTTGGCAGAGCGCTACGCCAGTATCCTGAGTGTACCCCGCTTGATGCAATTATTGGCGCATGATGATGCCGTGATTCCCGATGGCTTGATAACGAAGCTAAACATGCAGGTCTATTCCATGGAAGATTTTACCGATGCGGGTCATGGTACTGTGATTGATACGCGCACGAATCTGCAATGGATGCGTTGCGCCATTGGGCAAAGCTGGAATGGCTTCAGTTGTGCGGGTGAGGCGGAACGGGTGCCTTGGGCGGCCACCGCAAATGTGGTCAGAGCCGTCAATCGGCGATCCCAGGAAGGTGATTGGCGCTTACCTACCGTGACTGAACTGAAAAGCATCGTGTATTGTAATAACACACCGGATAACCCACCACAGCGCGGTATGCACTGTGCAAGCTTTGGTCTGTATGCCGGTGGCCCCAGCATCAATCCCCTGGCCTTTCCCAATGCCCCGGCGAGCTATTTCTGGTCACAGACGGCTTTAAAGGATGATTATAGCTGGGGTATTGATTTCAATAGCGGACGCGATCACTGGGATTTGCAAGCGATCCCCGCACACATTCGTTTAGTCAGAACCCCCTGAAAGGTTGAAAGTCATATTATGGACATAATACTAAGAGCAGAAGTTGATGCAATGCGTTACATATAGCATATTTAAGAAGCTGATTTTTTGTGTTTTATTGAGCTCTATAGTGATGGTGTTATCAGGCTGTTTGTCCTCACGCACCGACAAAGCTGAGCGCGATATTCAAGCGCTGGTTGCAGCGATGCATGCCTATCGCCTGGATGTCGGTGTCTATCCTGAACGTAATCAGGGTTTGCAAGCCTTGCTGGCAAGACCGCCGGGTGTGCGCAACTGGAAAGGGCCTTATGTCGGCAAGCCAAAAGACCTGATAGACCCTTGGGGTAATCCATATCAATACATAATACCCAGTCGGTGGGGCGCACCTTTTGATATTCTTACTGTAGACCCGACAGACCCGACTGGTCCACTTATTAGGGCTTGGCGGTTGGGCGATACAGAGGTACAAATCAACCTAGGGTTGCGTTTTGCAAATGGGCGAAACGTTGCCCAGGATTATGCCGAAGCGGTTTACTGGTGGCGTATGGCTGCTGAGCAGGGAAATGCACGGGCACAATCTATTCTAGGGTTTTCATACGAAAAGGGGCGTGGTGTATCTCAAGATGCTACTGAGGCTGTGCGCTGGTATCGCCTGGCTGCCGAACAAAGTCATGAATCCGCCCGTCAAGCGCTTATTCGGCTTGGCGTAGATTAACCAACGGAACAGAAAACCCAAAGCAGCGCGGCTCACACCTCGCGAGATTTGGTTTATGTCGTCACCCCAGCATCAATTCGCTGGTATTCTCCAATGCCCTGGCGCGCTATTTTTTGTCACAGGTAGCTTTAAAGGAAGGTTGTAGCTGAGAGTAGGAATTTGTAAGCTGTCCCTGCGCACATGTTTAATTAAGGCAGAAACGAAGAGCTATTGAAGGTCTGAAAACTATATTATGTACATTCTATACAGAGCAGAAAATGATGCATCGCATTACATACAGCATAATTAAACAACTGATTTTCTGTGTGCTATTAACTTCTCTACTGATAGCGTTATCAGGCTGTTCCTCACGCACCGATAGAGCTGAACGCGATATTCAGGCACTGGTTACAGCGATGCATGACTATCGCATTGATGTAGGAGATTATCCTGAGCGCGATCAAGCTTTACAAGCTTTGTTAGCGAGTCCCCATGGTGCATCCAACTGGAAAGGGCCTTATGTGAAAAAAGTAAAAGACCTGATTGACCCTTGGGGTAATCCGTATCAGTATGCAATACCCGGTCAATGGGGTGCGCCGTTTGATATCTTTACCGCTACCCCAGATGGATCGCCTATCAGAGCTTGGCAGATGGCTAATGCAGAGATGCAACTTAACATGGGTTTTGATTATGCAAACGGTCATGATGTTTCCCAAGACCATGCCGAAGCCATTTATTGGTGGCATATGGCTGCTGAGCAGGGGAATGCGCAGGCGCAATCTATTCTAGGTTCCTTATATGAAGAAGGTCGCGGGGTTATCCAAGACGATGCCGAGGCAGTACGGTGGTTTCGTTTAGCGGCTGAGCAGGGTGATGCATTAGCGCAAAATAATCTTGGTATGATGTACCGCCGAGGTCGAGGTGTTCCGCAAGATAATGACGAAGCCTTATGGTGGTTTAGCTTGGCAGCCGAGCAAGGTCATATCCCAGCACAAAGGAACCTTAGACGTATGGGTCAATAATGGCTAAAAACTCCGTTGCGCTCGATTACAGCTGGTATATGTAGCAGCATTAAGGAATGCGTTTAGGCTAAATTCCAAACCAACATTACCAGCATCGCTAAGCTTAAGGTGCCAAAACTGGCCATGCCCAGGGCTGCGAGGATGGCCCAACGCAAGTAATGGCCAATGATACGTTTTTCCGGTTCGGCGTCTGCCGATAAGATAAAGGGACGGCTGCGGTCGGGGCCGCGTGAGAGGAGGTGGACGGCGGGCAGGGTGGTGCGTTGGGCGCGAAGCATTAAGGCTTCCTGTGCGGCGGCGGCGCGCACGGCTTCCCAGGCATTTAAATCAATCGGCCCGCGGGGTGACAGGCCAAAACTGGCCATTTTTTCCGGGTCTTTTTTCCAGGCACGCAGGAGGCTGGTGATCTCGTCTTGCAGCGCGTGCTGATCATCATAGCCGTGGGTGCGAAAGTAGCCGATGGCATAGAGGCTGTCACCGCTTTCCAGGCGGCGTTCGGTGTAGCGATAGCTCCCCAGATCCAGAAAGGTGCGCGCCTGTGGCCCAAATTCAGGCCAGCGGCTGGAGCCACTCCAGCGATCTTGATGGTGTGCAAAGATGGTGGCTTTGTGTGGGTCTATCACGCACACGCCGGTGTCATCTTGCAAATAAAACAGGTCTTCGCTGCGTCCTTTATCTACCGATTTCCAG
>NZ_MU255056.1:101340-116527 GCF_000227725.2 Thiorhodospira sibirica ATCC 700588
AGTGGTTAAGCCAGGCAAAGGTGCGCTCACCAGGGATCGCCGTGGTCTTGACGCTTTGGCTGTCCAGACACCCGGCGCTTGGATGCTTGTGACGCCCGTGGCGTTGCCGTAGCCGAGCGCGTAGCCTGTCATGAAGACGCTGCCAGGTTCCATCGCGCCGCCAGCGATTGAAGTCATAGTACACTGCCGACCAGGCAGGAAAGTCGTGCGGCAGCTGACGCCACTGGCAGCCCGTCTGCAGGACATAGAAGATCGCATTGATGACTTGGCGCATGCTGAGCTTACGAGGGCGCCCGACCGGGGCGCTCGGCAACAGCGGCTTGATCGCCTTCCAGGCGCCGTCGCTGAGGTGACTCGGGTAGCGTTTTTTTGCGAATCTTCTTGCTGCATTTCTGGGGCATGTGGGCCACTTCCTAGAAAAAATCGTAGGTTAAGCCATTACGCGATTAATTTCCAAACAGCCTCTATGGCCTGGATGCCGGTTTTCTCGTCCACCGAGATGAGATGAACCCCTTGTTCATGCAACGGCGTTGCCTGATGGTACCGCGTACAGACCGTGCGAACCTCCTGACGGAAGGTAGCCTCATCGGTGATGTGGGGATTGAGCCCGTAGCGGGTGCGATGCGGTTTAAGATCCGCCTGATTTTAAAAAACGACCAATGCTGCTGGCCGAGATTGAGGTCACCATGCCGCGTGCGATGCGCTCGCGCGCCAGATCCTGGCGTGTCCAGTGGGTCAACGGCGGCGGTGGCTGCTCACACGCCCGCGCGATGATCTGGCAAATCTGCGCGGCGGGTCGGACAAGAGCTGCTCGACCTCGGCACGCAAACGCTTGGGCTGACCGGCCACAGCGGTAAGCACGGCGCTGGCCTGCGACCAGCGCCGTCGCCACAGCCCGACAGCGTCCTCACCCAGACCCACGGCGGCAGCGATCTGGGTGTTGGCTTCACCATCGGCGGCGCGCAGCACCCGCTGCGCCCGTTGCACCAGGCTGTGGGATGTTTCGCGACGGCGCGCCAAGCCTTCCAGCAAGGCACGTTGTTCGGCTGAGAGATCAATCAAAGGGGCTGGGCGGGCGATCGTCTTCTCCTCGTCTGAACGTGGCTGGAAGTCGGTTCGCTATTATCCATGATAGTTTCAGCTTTGAGTACTAGGTTCAGCAGCCGTGCCGCTTCGTTGAACAGGTCGCGGGCTTCATACGCCTCCCGCAACAAGAAACGGTTCACGCTGTCATGCCAGATGCCCATCACTTCCGACAGACGGGTACACGTGATTGATTTTGGCTCACTCATCAAAAACCCCATGTACATTGGCAAGGTGCAATTGGCGGTCGGTGTGCGTTTGGTGCTTCTTATCATGGGTTGTTGTACGATGTAAAAAGCAGTATCTGTTACACAAAATGGAGCAATCCGTCAATGCGTAAGTCCTATGATTATATTTAAGCATAAGGGGAAATGAGACATGTGTTTATGCGTCGTGTTTGTGTCAATGAATCAATGCTGTAAGGCAAGCTCACTATGTTAGGAAAATTTCTGCGCGCCGTTGGGATGGCGCGCTTTTTTAGGCCACGCGGCGGCTTGGGCGCAATGCCTGCCGGGCTGGGCGAAGCGGCAAGGCCGTTCACGCCGCCGGTGCTTCCGGTGTTGCTGGGTGTTTTTGTGGATGTCCTTAAAAACAGTGATCAACCGCATGAGGCCGATATTGGTCAGCGCATGGAAGCGCGGGTGCAGGGGTATCAGCACGGGGAGCTTGATGCGGCTGCCTTTGAGAGGGTAATGCGTGAGGATATTAACGCGCTGCGGGCGGGCGAGGTTGATGATAATCTTGCAGGATTATTGGATATTTTGGAAGCGGATATTCTCTCTGGCGCGGGGTCAGCGCGCCCTGGGGCGGGCGATCAACCGCAGTGGTCTACGGTGGTAGAGACGGGCGAGCAGGTTAAAAAACCATGAGCACTCAAACAGTCAGCTTTGTGAATAGCCGGGGGCGGCGTTTGTCCGCACGTCTGGAATTACCCGCAGGGACGGTGCAGGCCTATGCCGTGTTTGCGCATTGTTTTATCTGCTCCAAAGACAGCGTGGCGGCAGTGCGTATCAGTCGGGCGCTGGCGGAGCGCGGTATTGGGGTGTTGCGCTTTGATTTTACCGGGGTGGGGGAGAGCGAAGGGGATTTCAGCGAGAGTCATTTCAGTGCCAATGTGGAAGATGTCGTCAGTGCTGCGCAGTGGCTGCGTGATCAGGCCCAGGCGCCGTGTCTGCTGATTGGTCATAGTCTGGGCGGGGCGGCAGTGCTGATTGCGGCCACCCAGATCCCGGAGGTGCGTGCAGTCACGACCATTGCCGCCCCCAGTGATCCTGCGCATGTGACTCATTTATTTGCCGGTTGCATTGATCAAATCCGTGATCAGGGGGAGGCTGAGGTGAGTCTGGGCATTGGACGCTTTAGAGTCACCCGGCGCTTTCTTGAAGACGTGGAGGCCTTTAAATTAGATAAGGCCCTGCGCGACAGCGGGCGGGCCTTGCTGATTATGCACGCGCCGGGGGATACGGTGGTTGAGATCAGTCATGCGCGCAGTCTGTTTGAGCAGGCGCGTCATCCCAAAAGCTTTGTGTCTTTGGATGATGCCGATCATTTATTGACCCGGCGCAGTGATGCTCAATATACCGCCCATGTGATCAGTGCGTGGGTATCGCGGTATCTGCCGGATGCAAGAGCGCCAGCTGTGGGCTGAGTGCCGCCCAGACCGTATCCAGCATCAACGGCTGCGCCTCTGCGGTCGGGTGAATGCCGTCAGCCTGCATCAAGTCCCAGTTTTCGGCAACGTCGGCCAAAAGCGATGGCACCAGATCGACCGTATAGTTTTGCGCCAGGGTCTGATACACCGCCGCAAAGCGCTGGGTGAAAACCGGCCCGTAATTGGGGGGTAGGTCTACGCCCACCAGCAAAACCTGCGCCTGATGCGCGTGTGCCTGGCGAATCATCGCGGCCAGATTCTCTTGCATTTCATCAAGCGCAATCCCGCGCAGACCATCGTTGCCGCCAAGTTGTAAAATCACGATGGCCGGGGTATGGTGATGTAAATGCTGCGCCAGACGGGTACGTCCTCCCCGGGTGGTCTCACCGCTGATGCTGGCGTTGACCACGGTCATGGCGTGGTCGTGTTCGGCCAGGCGCTGTTTGAGCAAAGACACCCACCCCTGATTCTGGGCCATTCCATAGGCCGCGCTGAGGCTGTCTCCCATGACCAGGATCACGGGGGCGGCGCCAGCCCATGCCGGACTCATAACGCAAAGCAGGCAAACGAGGAAAACTGATTTCATGGTGCTTGATTCTCAGGTTGATGTGGTGCGGGCCTCCCAGCTTAGCAAAACCATTCGTGGCCCCGCTGGGGATCTGGAGATTCTAAAAAAACTGGCGTTTAAGGTCACGAGCGCGCAGGCGGTGGCGATTCTTGGCGCCTCGGGTTCGGGCAAATCCACCTTGCTGGGCTTGCTGGCGGGTCTTGATACGCCGACCAGTGGCGAGGTGTACTTGCTGGGTCAGCCCTTGAGTATGCTCAGTGAAGACCAGCGGGCGCAATTACGCGCTGGGGCCGTGGGCTTTGTCTTTCAGTCCTTCCAATTATTGCCGGCCCTGACGGCATTGGAGAATGTGATGCTTAGTCTGGAGTTGTGTGGTCAGGCGAAAGGCGCCCGCCAAGGCGCGGCAGAGGCTTTGGCTCAGGTGGGCTTGATGCCACGCATCCACCATTATCCGCATCAACTCTCCGGCGGTGAACAGCAGCGGGTGGCGATTGCGCGCGCCTTTGTGGCCCAGCCGCAAATCCTGTTTGCCGATGAACCGACGGGCAATCTGGATCAAGCCACCGGCGAGCAAATCATTGACCTGCTCTTTGATTTGCGTGAGCGCTACGGCACGGCTTTGGTATTGGTCACCCATGATGCCGAACTGGCGCAACGCTGCGAGCGGCGCTACGTTCTCAAAGAGTGCGTATTGACGCAAAGCTATCCCCCGCTTGATTCAACGCAGGTTTGAGGCTGCCGGGGCGGGTTGCGGCGGAGGATTGATCAAGCCGATGCGCTCTGCCAGTGCGTCCTTCTCGGCGGCGATGGGGTCGCGGACAATCCCCAAAATCTGCACCAAGCGCTCGGCACGATGCTGCCAGGAATGCTGCTGTGCCGCCTGCCGGGCGCGTTGTGCCACCATCAAGGCCAGCTCTGGCTGCTGCTGAAGCTGCTGAATCTGCGCAATCCAGGCCCCGGGTTGATCTGGCGGCAGCAAAAAACCATTCTCTCCATGACGGATAATTTCACGAATCGCCGGTAAATCACTGGCCAGCACCGCGCGCCCTGCCGCCATCGCCTCATAGATTTTTAATGGACTGATCACCCCGGCATGACGTAAATCCGGCTGATACGGCATTAAGGCAAGCCCGGCGCGGCCGTACAGCGCCGGAATATCCGCCGGCGGGACAAAGCCCTGAAGATGCAGGCCGGATCTCGCCTGAAGCGGGTGTTTAAGCGTCCCCACCAGGAGCACCTCACAGTGCCCTGAATCTGCAATCGCCTGCAAAATGCCCAGGCCCCGGGAGTGGGTAATCGTACCGGCATAAATCCCGACCGGACGCTGCAGGTGCTCAGGCTGCAACGGCATAATCTGCGCAAATGCCTCAATATCTGCCGCCGACGGCACCACATACATGCGCGTCGACTCTGCCCCCGCATGAGCGAGCAAGTTAAAGGCGGCCTGACTGATCGGTAACAAAGAGGCAATGCGTCCTGCCCGGTGCAAGGCAATCACGTCGGCGAGCAGCCCGGACGCGTGTAATGGCGCAACCTCATGCACTTCCAGATGACAGCGCAAACCGTGCTGACACAGCGTATATGCCAACCAGGCATCACGGGTATACAGGGTGTCGGCCTGCGCCAGGCGATGCCGATAGACTCTCGCAAACAGGCCAACCGGCCAGCGGCGATGCAACAACTGACGACGCACAAGCGGCACCGTTGAACGTATACCAATGTCACGCAGCCGCGCCTTTACATCCAGCCGATGCCAAGGGGGTAACCATACACTCAGCGGCACGCCGGCCTGATGCAAGGCATGCGCGGTTTTCAGCGTTTGGAAAAGATTCGCCCGATTGCGATGCAAGCGGCTACGGCTCAGATAAATAAACGATGCAGGATGGGTCATCAAAATGGGTGATTAAAGTCCTTGAAGGCCCGCATTGTGACGCAAATCCACCCTAATCGCCAAGCGATACAGCGCGCCTGCTGCACCATGTTCATTGCATCGGTGTGGGTATAGTGATCTGTGCATCGGGCTTTTCTTGTTAATGATTTTTTATTTAAGGCCGGGGCTTGGGTGGCGTGTTGAAATGGCGTTACCAGTGTTTGGATGGATCGCCGGTGACGAGAAATTCCGGGTTGAGGAGGCTGTCTTTGGTGTTGTAGCGCAGGGGTTTGCCGTCGAGGGTAAGGACTTGGCCGCCGGCCTGGTGAACGATGCATTGCGCGGCGGCGGTGTCCCATTCGCTGGTGGGGCCAAGGCGCGGGTAGAGGTCGGCTTTGCCTTCGGCAACCAGGCAAAATTTTAGGGCGCTACCCACGCTGATCAGTTCGTAGTCGCTGTCGAGTTGGGCCAGCCAGGCGTTGAGTCGTTCCAGTCCGTGAGAACGGCTGCCCACGACGGTGGGTTTGCTGGGGCAAGGGGTGCGGGTGTGGATGGCTTCTACCGCGCCGCCCAAGGTGTGGCAGTAGGCACCGCTGCCGTGGGTGGCGTAGTAGCAGCGTCCCAGGGCGGGGGCCATGACGACGCCTAAGATGGGGGTGTGTTGGTCGATGAGGGCGATGTTGACGGTGAATTCATCATTTTTTTTGATGAATTCACGGGTGCCGTCGAGTGGATCGACCAGCCAGTAAAGGCCCCAGCGGGCGCGGGTGGCAAAGGAGATGGCTTTGGATTCTTCGGATAATACCGGGATGTCGGGGGTGAGTTCTGTCAGACCGCGCAGGATATGTTGGTGTGCGGCAAGGTCGGCGGCGGTGAGGGGGGATTGGTCGGCTTTGTGTTCGACGGTAATGGTGTCACGGTAGATGTGCAGGATTTTATCCCCGGCTTCACAGGCCAGGCTGCGGGCATTGTTGAGCAGGTGGTCGAGACGGTGTGGATCAATCATGAGAGGGCATCCCGGACAAGGTAGAGGGCGGCGATGGAGCGTGCTTCGGTGCAGTCATCGCGGTGGATTAAGGCGTCCAGCTCGCTTAAACGCCAGGGCACGACTTCGATGGGTTCGGGTTCGTCGCCATCCAGGCGGCGCGGGTATAGGTCCTGGGCAAGGACGATGTGGGTGGTATGGCCCAGATAGCCGGGCGCCAGGGTGCAGGTTTTGATCAGTTGCAGGCGGTGGGCGCCATAGCCGACTTCTTCCATCATTTCGCGGTTGGCGGCATCCAGGATGTTTTCGCCAATTTCTACATGCCCTTTGGGCAGACCCAGTTCATAGCGATGGGTACCGGCAGCATACTCCTTGATCAGTAATACGGTGTCGGCATCACGCAGCGGTACGACCAAAACGGCGCCAGTGGCGGGCGGGATGAGTCGCTCGTAGTGAACCCGCACGCCGTTGGAAAAGCACAGTTCCAGTTCTTCTACATGGAACAGGCGGCTTTTGGCAACGCTGCGACGCTGGATAATCCGGGGTGTTTGTGGCATCAGGCAATCTGCTCAGTACAGGCTTAATGGAAAGCCGCCAAAGCTGCCAAAGGGCGCGCTGCTAAAGGGGGTAGCCATCCAGGGGGAGGCACCCCAGGTCTGGCTTGTGGGGATGCCGAGCAGGGCGTTGAGCTGATTTAGATTTTGGGGATTACCCAGCGTCCACGGATAGCCGCCCAGGCCCGCTGCTGAGGAATAGGGGTTGAGCGTTTGCCATGGATTATGCTGGGGCGCGCCATAAAAATTCCAAGAGTGAATCACTATCGGTCGCTGGTGGTTAGCTGCGCCCCATTGTGGCACACCATAGCCCGGATAGATGCCGGGGTAGGGCATCAAGGGCAGACCTGACAGGCCATAGGGGTTGGCGTAGTCCAAGGGATGGCGTTCATGGGGGCGCACCGCCTCTGGCTCGGGCACGACAAAGCGGGGGTCCAGGGCGCGGGATGGCGCAACGGTTGCCCCAGGCCCGCCGGGCAGGTAGCCGCGTGGTGGAAAAACCGCCTCGGCACTGGGCGTGGGTACCTGATCGCGGCGCGTTTGCGGGGTGGCGGCGGCGGGGTCGTAGTCGAGCGCGGGAAAGCCCGGCAGCGGGGCTTGGTCACGCGCCCAGGGGTTGGCGCCCTGGCGCCCGTCAAAGGCCAGCGCCATACCGATGGGCCAAAACAGCAATCCCCCCCACAGCGCAACCGTCATGAGCATCCCGATCCTGCTGTTTAACATAAAGGCACAAGGTATACATATTCAGGCCCGGATGGCCCGGTGATCAGGCAGGCATTCATCACGGTGAGAAGAAAGGGAATCCGCCAAAGGGGGTGTTGCCATAATTCCAGGGAAGCATGGAACCGGGCCAGCCATAGGCCCCGCCGGGGTAGGGCGTGTTGGGGTAATAGTCACCATAGGGCCCATAGGGTGGCCAGTAGGCCGGCCCTGAACGATGGCCCTGACGATAGTCCGGCCAGCCGGGATAGGCTGGACGATCCGCGGGTCGCCCTTGAGGCCCTTGGTATGCCGGCGCAGATTCAGGCCGATGGGCATCCTGACGCCACGCTGGAGCGCGATACTCGGGGGCTTGGCGGGGTTCGCCATAGCCACGCGGGCCGCTGGAAAATTCGCGGGAGTGTTCATCTCTCCAGGGTGCGCTTGAACCGGGCGGTGGGCCGTAGGCACGCTCGCGCTCCGTTGCACCGGGCGTCCAGGAAGGGCGCGGTTCGCGGACGGGTTCATCGCGCCACATGCCTTGTGGCGGGGTCTGTGGCATCGGCATCTGCGTCCGCTCGCCGGGCATGGCTTCTCGCCCATAGGCGGGCTGCTCAGCAGGCGGGCGGGTGCCCGGCCATGCTTCCGTGCGCGGGTCTTGTCCCTGCCAGCGCGGCGCTGGCGGGGACGATTCGCTGTAAGCCGGGGGGGTGTGGTCATAGCGCCAAGGACGCGGCTCTGGCGGGGCGGGACGTTCGCGTTCTGCCCATGAGGGCATCGGTCGCTCGCCGCCAAAACGCCGCTCCGGCACCTCCGGATCATAGCCCAACGGCGGGAAGCCTTGCGGGTCGTGCGGCATGGGTGGATTGGCGCTTAAGGGGAGCGCCACACACAACAGACTGGCGGTAACGACTGCGTTTAGAGATAAGCGCTTGAGCGCATGAATACGCGATAGCCGGGAATGCAGATACATAAACGAAGCCTCGCTGCAAAACAGGGTAAAGGCCGTGACCTGCCAAGCGATAGCAGCAGGTCACACGGACTACAGGTTATCCTTCAGGCGAATGCCACGCCGGGGGCGTTGTTGCCAGAATGCGCTCGCGGTATCGGCGTTTTGCTGCACGTCATCGGCATCATCCAGCGTCGGTGCAACCGCCGCCGGGGCTGGTGCCACCGGCGTGGCGGTAAAGGCCGCTGGCGGCGGCGCGGCAGGAGCAAAGCGCACCTCATGCTCGGCGGTGACGGCGGGCACTGCCTGGCTTGGCGGGGTAGTGTCCACAACGCCAGGTGCCACAGACGTTGTTTCTGTCACCGGCGGTGTCGCGTGTGGCGGCGGGGGTGCGGGATGGCTAACGGTGTTGCCGGTATTGGCCGCCTGTGCTTTGGTGCGCTGATGGATACGCAGCGCCTGTAGCCACGCCTTACGTCCCAGCTCACGCAGCAGCGCCCAGAGGCTGACCAGCAGGGCTTTGAGATAGCGCATCGGCGCGGACTGCATGATTTTTTGCAGTACGGGGGTGCTCGTATTCGCCTGCGTGTTCAGGCCCGCCGATGGTGGGCTGTTGGGTGCCATCCCGGCAGAGGGGAGGTTATCCGTTTTGTCCGTAGGCCCTGGCGGCGGTGGCGTAGACGGCCCCCCCTGGCGTGGCGGCGGAGTGCCATCCGGCCCATCAAAGGCATTACGGGCACTGATGCAACCCAGCGGAATCACCACCAGGGTGAGTACGGTGGAAACCACGACCCCAAACATCAGGGAGATGGCCATCCCCTGGAAGATCGGATCAAAGAGGATCACACTGGAACCGGCCACCAGCGCCAGCGCGGTGATGATAATCGGGCGAGTACGGGTCTGCACCGATTTGATCACCGCCTCTTCAATGCTCATACCCTTGTCGCGTATCGCCTCTCGGGCAAAATCCACCAGCAGGATGGAGTTGCGCACGATAATCCCCGCCAAGGCGATAAAGCCGATCATTGAGGTGGCCGTGAATTCTGCATTGAGCAGCCAATGGCCGGGAATAATCCCGATCAGGGTCAGCGGAATCGGCGCCATGACAATGGATGGCAGGGTGAAATTGCCAAATTCCCACACCACCAGCATGTAAATCAGCACCAGCGCCACCCCAAAGGCCAGCCCCATATCGCGGAAGGTTTCGTAGGTGACGGTCCATTCCCCGGCCCACTCAAAGGCGGATTCAAAATTGGTCTTGGGTGGCCCTAACCAATGCGAGTTTAGCTGGACGCCATCGGGGGACACATAATCGGCCAATTGGGCCTCGACCTCGAACATGCCGTAAATGGGGGCGGCTAAACGGCCCACCGTTTCACCGGTGACATATTCCACCGGGCGCAGATCCTTATGAAAGATCGGCTCATCTTGCAGGGTGCGTTCAAAGCGTCCCAGTTCGGCCAGCGGCACTTTGCTGCCGGATTCACTGATCACCGGCAGTGACAGCAGGCGCGACAGGTCAGAGCGCACCTCCAGCGGCAGCTGCAGCACAATCAAGGTCGGCTCCAGCAGCGAATGATGCTTGATGTCGCCGAGCACGAAGCTGCCCAGCGCCTTATCCAGGGTGGTATTAACGGCTTCGACACTCACCCCAACGCGCAGGGCTTTCTCACGATCCACCACAAAGCGCCAGACATCGTGCGGGGTGTGCAGAAAGCTGTCCACATCGCTTAAATGTTCCGCGTTTTCAAACATCTGCATCATGTCACGCGCCACCTGGCGGCGGGTCTGCGCATCCGGGCCATAGATCTCGGCAACCACCGCTTGCAGCACCGGCGGGCCGGGTGGCATTTCGACCACCTGAATACGCGCCCCGACCGCATGGGCCAGCGGAGTTAAAAGTTCACGGGCTTCAACGGCAATCTGATGACTGGTGCGTTTGCGCTGATCCTTATGCAGGAGGTTGACCTGCATATCGCCCTGCCACGGTTGCTGACGCAGATAGTAATGGCGCACCAAGCCATTGAAATTAAACGGTGATGCAGTACCGGAATAGGTCTGCACCGAGATCACCTCGGGCACCTCACTCATCACCATCGCCATCTCATGCAGCAGGTTTTCGGTGACAGTCAGCGGGGTTCCTTCCGGGAGATTGATGATGACGCTGAATTCCGGTTTGTTATCCAGGGGCAGCATCTTGACCCGCACATCTTTGGTATAAAACAGCAGGGTGCTGGCAAAAAACGCCGCGATAATGGCGAATAAAAACACATAACCCTTGGTGCGATTGTGCGCCAGACCTAAAATCAGCCTGCGGAAAAAGCGCTCAATGCGTTCGCTTTGACGATGTTCCTTATCCGCCGCTTTTTGCAGACTGGCCATACTGGGCTTGAGCCGCATGGTCAGCCAAGGGGTGAAAATGAAGGCGGCAAACAAGGAAAACAGCATGGCCACCGAGCCCAGCACCGGAATCGGCTGCATATACGGCCCCATCATCCCGCTGACAAAACCCATCGGCAGCAGCGCGGCAATGACGGTGAAGGTGGCGAGAATGGTGGGATTGCCGACCTCGCGCACCGCATCAATGGCAGTGTGTGTATCGGATTGTTTCTCCAGCAGCCAGCGCCGGTAAATATTTTCCACCACCACAATGGCATCATCCACGAGAATGCCGATGGCAAAAATCAGTGCAAACAGGCTCACCCGGTCAACGGTGTAACTCAGCGCCCAGGCGGAAAAAACTGTCACCAGCAAGACAATCGGGATGATCACCAACACCACCCCGGCTGCCCGCAGTCCGAGAAACACCCAGACCAGCACCGTCACCGCCGCCGTGGCGATAAACAGCTTAAACATCAGCTCGTTGACTTTATCGTTGGCGGTTTCGCCATAATTACGGGTGATGCTGACATAGACATCATCGGGAATCACCCGGCCTTTGAGGTGCTCCAGGCGCTCCAGAATGTCATTGGCGACGGTCACGCCATTGGTGCCGGCCTTCTTGGCAATGGCAATGGTGACTGCCTGCGCTCCCGGCACCGGGGCGTCCAGATACGAAGAGGGCCCGGTGTAATAATGCACCATCTGCTCGGTTTCACCCGGCCCTTGAATCACCCGGGCAATATCCCGCAGATAAATCGGCGCACCGTGTGCCGTGCCAACAATCAGCCGCTCCACATCCTCGGCATAGCGCAAAAATGAGCCGGTATAGACCTGAAAATGCCCGCCAGCGCCCTCAAAACTGCCCACCCCGCGCTCGGTGTTCGCCGCCTGCACCGTTTGGGCAATCTGATTCAGGCTGATGCCGTGCCCGGCCAGGCGTTCTGGCAGCGGTTCAATGCGCAGCTGTTCCGGACGCCCTCCAACCAGAAAGCTTTGGCTGGTATTGGGAACCTCTTTCAGACGCTGCAAGACCTCCAGACCAATCAGGCGCAGCATGGCATCGTCGGTGCTTTGTGACCACAGCGTCAGGGTGACCACCGGCACATCATCAACCCCCTTGGGCTTGACCAGTGGCTGGGTGGCACCCGGCGGAATGCGATCCATATTCGAATGCAGCCGGTCATAAAGCTTGACCAGCGAGGGCTCCATCGCTTCGCCGACCTCAAATTGCACGGTGACCATCGCCTGATCCCGCTGCGACATCGAGTACACATGCTTGACCCCGGATATCTCGCTCATGATCCGCTCCAGCGGATCGGTGACCAGGCTTTGCACTTGCTGCGCACTGGCCCCCGGATAGCCGACAAAAATATCAATCATCGGCACAGAGATTTGCGGGTCTTCCTGACGCGGCGTGATCATCAGGCCCAAAATCCCGATGGCTAAACTAATCAGCAGCAAAATGGGCGATAAGGGCGAATGAATAAAGGCAGCCGCCATGCGGCCCGCAATCCCTAGATTGCGTTGCGCGGGCGATTCCTTGGCAGGTGGGTGTGTGTTATCTGTCATAACGTCTCAGACTGGCATCAAAATCAAGAGATGGGGCACGGTGTCCGTCTACAGTCGCCGGGCAAGCCCTGGACATGACCGTGGTCATGCCCAAGGCGTCGTGTCGGGCCGTACAAGACCCGAGGCGACAGGATCTGCTTTAGCGTGCCGGTGGCATCCAGCCGCTGGTGGCCCCCGGCGGCGGGGCATCAATAATGCGATCCCCAGGATTTAAACCCGATAACACCAGATACATATCATTGCGCTCACCGCCCAGACGCACTGCCCGCAGGCTGGAGCGCCCCTGCTGATCCACCACCAGCACCCGTGGCAAACTGCCACCGGGCACAATCGCGGTGCGTGGGATCAAAACCTGGCTACGGGCATCGCTGGAAGGATCAGGGATGATCACCTCGGCATACATACCGGGACCACCGGGGGCGTTGCTGGGCAGATCAAACTTGACCGTCACCGTATGCCGCTCACGGCTGGCCTCCGGAAAAATCTGTGATACGCGGGCCTGCACCGGGGTGTTGCCGACATCCAGACGCGCCGGCATAATCTGGCCGATCTGCAGCTGTGGCACCAGGCGAGCCGGGACCTCTGCGCGAATTCGCAAAAAATGCGTATGCGCAAACACCACCAGCGGCTGTCCGGCCTGGACGGTATCGCCCACCTCAATGAATTTATACATGATCACCCCATCAAAGGGAGCGATGGAGCGCAAATCGCGCAGCTGGGCGTCAATCTCTTCGAGCTGCGAACGGGCCTGGGCAATCTGGGTCATGGCCTGTTCCACCCCGGCAGAGCGCGCATGCAGATCGGCATGACGATCCACCGTGGGGTCACCATAACCCGCAAACTGGCCGAATTGACGGGTAAACAGATTATCAAACATCGACGGCATCCCCATGCCGGGCATCCGTCCGATATCGCGTGACTGCGGGGCTACCAGTTCGCGGCTATACTGCACCTGGGATTCGCGCAAACTGACCTCAGCGCGCTGCAGATTGGCTAACGCGGCCTGACGGCGCGCCATCAGCGCACTGGAATCCAGTGCCACCAACAGCTGGCCACGCTCAAAGGCATCGCCTTCGCGCCCGCTGAGATGCTCAACCCGACCGGGCATCTGCGCCGTCAGCGTAACCTCGGCATACGGGATTACCGTCCCGCCGACCACCGACTCGCCAGCAGCCGATAAGGTTTCTACGCTAATGATACGGCTGGCCAGAGCATTGCCCGGCAAGCCAACGATAAACAGTAAAGGAATGACAAAGATCAGCGATGATCTCGGCAAGGCGTTTAGGGTCATGGTAAAAGGCGCTTCCAGTTTTGCTGGTGAGGTAAATTTTGGGGGCCAAATGCCCATTCGAGTGCGCAGTTTACCCATTAGGTAACAGCAGCCGCAACTATAGCAGGGCGATCGCGCTATCAGGGTATTGACAATCATCAGTTGAGCAGGTGATCGAGGTGCCTTTTGTCGCGATGCCTGAGCTGCCGATGTCTCCGAAATTGTCAGATCCCCGTGCGTACTTTGCTGATCTTGCCGATCCACGTCGCAAGACGCGCAACACGTTGCACGCCCTGCACGACATACTGATGATTGTGCGGTGTGCCGTCCTCAGCGGCATCGAGGACTGGGTGGGCATGGAAACCTTTGGCAAGGAGAAGGAAGCGTGGTTGCGCACCTTTCTCACGCTGGCCAACAAAATTCCCTCGCACGATACCTTGAGCGATGTGATCGGTCGACTCAACCCGGACACCTTTGCCGAGGCGTTCCAGGCCTGGGCCACAGCGGCCCTGGCTGGGTTGTCCGGTGAGCCGGTGTGTGTGGACGGCAAGACGTTGCGTGGCAGTCGCGATGGGGCAACGCCTGGCGTGCACCTCATCAGTGCCTTCACGAGCCGTGCCCGTTGGGTGTTGGCCCAGCAAAAGGTCGGAGAGAAAACCCATGAAATCACGGCGATTCCGGATCTCCTCGGGCTCCTGGATCTACACGGAGCGACCGTGAGCCTGGATGCCATGGGCTGCCAAAAAGCGATTGCCCGCACCCTCGTGCAAGGTGGGGCCGACTACGTCCTGGCGTTGAAAGATAACCATCCGAGGCTGCACGCGGAAGTGACGCAGTGGCTCGATTATGAAACGGCTCGTCCTCAGCGAGCGCATTGAATGGCTTGAGGAGCGCGCCGCGTGGGCCGGACTCAAGGCGGTGGGACGGGTGGAGTCCACCCGCCTTATCGGCGATCACTCCAGCACCGAAACACGCGAATTCCTCTGCGCGTTCACGGAGCTGCCGCGCTTCGCCGCCGCAGTGCGCCAGCATTGGAGTATCGAGAATCAACCGCATTGGATCCTGGATGTCCAGTTTGGCGAAGAGGCCTGTCGCACCCGCCGCGACCATAGCCCCGAGAATCTGGCCCTGCTGCGTCGTATGGCGCTCAACCTCTTGAGCCACAATGGGCCACCGAAGGACAGTCTGCGCCAGCGAAAACTGCGCGCCGCGCTCAACGACAACTACCGGCTGGAGCTACTGCTCGGCGAACACAATAGGGAAACCACATAGCGCGATCGCCCTGGCACCCAGGCAGGGCGATCGCGTATAAATCCTTAGAACCTGTTCAAAGCCTTCTAAAAATAGCCGACAATAGCAAGATGAGACATACCTATCCCAGTGACCTCCGTCGAGAGCCGTTCGAGCAGATTAGTGCCTTACTGGAAAGTGGACGCAAGAAGACGGCCCCCCGGCGGGTGGATCTGTACGATGTATTTCGGCTACGTACGGGTTGTCAGTGGCGAGCCTTGCCAAGCGAGTATCCGAAATGGCGCACAGTGCATCACTCTTTCACGATCTGGAGTGAGCCGCGCGAAGGCGGCAGCCTGCTGGAGCAGGCTTAAAAA
>NZ_MU255056.1:116627-120093 GCF_000227725.2 Thiorhodospira sibirica ATCC 700588
CGACGCCCCCTGCACAGATCCCGGCGTGCGGTTTTCCCGTACCAGGCTCTTCAGTCATAATTCACTCGCGTAAAAGGACGTTCCCTCACGCAAGCCTCTAATTTTGCATCTCCTGCATTGTATCAACCGGTGTCGAAAACGCAATAAGCCTCCAGCACCCGCCTGAGTCCTTCTCAAGGCAAATAGGGCACCCCCTTGTCATCCGCTTCCCAATAAACTCAGATCTTTACTGGGTACTCCTGCACAATATAGTGAATAGTCAATCAGCAGCGAAAAACAAGGTTTCATTGTAATGGTGAACGAAATACCCGATAGCGTCTATGTGGTTTTCGAGCTTTTTTGAAAATGACAGGGTTTTTCTGACGAAGCAAGATACACGTTGTCTTAATGTGGCATTTTTGCCCACGGCGCGATGGCGTTGTGTAGGTAATACCCCCTGATAGCGCAGGTGTCCCAAAAATCGGTGTAACACACACCACATTGACGATACACTGCGGGCAAAGACTCCCAAAGCCCTTGGGCCCCTTGCCGACTTCGATCCCCGACACACACGCCGACCCTTTCGCCCGTATCCTGATCGATCGCTTACCAACCCCAGGGTTTATGATGCTTATTTCCTACAAAAGACCACCACGCATCGCATGGGATCACGCGCTTGCCTTTGGTTTTTTTACCTGCACCTTTCGAGGTGTTTCTTTATATTTTTGATTCACATAGCTTTGTAGCCAACGCTCTGAAACCCCAACGACCCGAGCGATACCGGCCCGTGAAATTCTTTCCAATAAGAGCTTATCAATGAGCGCTTTTTTATCCTCACTGATTCGATTTTGGGGATTTTCGACAAATTGTCGACCACACGCCTTGCACGCGAATTTCGGCGTGTGGTTATGGATGCGACCATTTTTAATCACCTTCTCTGAATGACACGAAGGACACTGCATGGCTTTTTACTCTTTAGAACCCATCACTTCTATATCTTACCCCATTCAGCACTACCATTTACAGGACTACCGAAAATCTTTTTCCAGAAATAGTCACTGAAAGACTTTCGAATTTAAACTGAGCAAGTGAAATCCATCTGTCTGACAATAGATAGAATAAGATTCTTAAGAACGTTATTTTTCCAGAGCCATTTTCTCCCACAAGTATCAAAGTATTATCCTGAATACTTACTTCTATATTTCGGCTTCCATAAAACTCTTTGATTGATAACTCTTCCAGTTTATTTGACATTATGATTTCACACCGTAGTGGTTTAAATTGATATTGTTTCCGGCGGCTTGTGCGGTTTTTCCACACCGAACTCTTCAGTTATATTCACTCCACGCAAAAGAATATAACCTCACGCAAGCCCCTAATTTTGCATCTCCTGCATTGTATCAACCGGTGTCGGAAACGCAATAAACCTCCAACACCCGCCTGAGTCTTTCCCAAGGCAAATAGGGCACCCCTTTGTCATCCGATTGTCAGTCAAATTCAAAACGGTGGAAAACATTTCTGCATCGGTTGATGCACTTTTTAAAACTCCATCAATTTATGTAGGGTAGGCTATTCTTTAGAGGACACAGCAGTCGGTGTGCCTGCGTTCTACCAAAAGCGCACAGGCACGACACAGCCGGTCATGGTTTTCTGAAAAAGTGCCATAGGCGCTGGGTGTTTATACCACTGCGGTGTTGGGTGGGTGTCCTGGCCAGTGGCGGCGGACATAGACACTGGCGAAAACTAGCAGGATGTTGATGCAGCCGACCAGTACAAAGGGGGCCTGGGGGCCGATGTGATCAAATAGGCGGCCGCCAATGAGGACGATGAGCAAGATGCCCAGCGCGCCGCTGATGTTAAATGCGGCCAGTACCGAGCCGCGTTTATCGGCCGGGGCTTCCTGGCCAATCAGTGATTGTGCGCTGAGAAAGACGCTCATCTGGCCGATGCCCATGAGGATGAAAAATATGATGGCCTGTGAGGCGAGCGGGTCTACCAGTAAAATAATCGCCAGGTTGCCCAGTGCGGCCATCCCCATACACACCGCCAGCGCGGTGACCCGGTTTACCCGGTCGATGAAAGGGCCAATCACGGGCGCAGAAAACAGTGCGGCAATCTGGGCAATGACAAAGATAATGGTGCCTTGTTTGATGGCCTCGCCAGAACTCATACCGGCGGCCAGTCCGGCGGTGGTGCCCCACAGTACCAGAAAGGTGGCGTTGATGGATTGATCGCCGCGTGCAATGAAGGCTGCTGCATAGGACAGCAGGACGCGGGGATTATTGCGTCCTTCTGCCAGGCCGCTGAGCAATAACACGCGATAGGGTGGGCGCTGGGCGGTGTGTACCGGGACCCCGCCTTTTAAGCCGATCATCACCACCAGTGCGGTCAGCAGGGCCAGACTGGCGAGTGCTAAATGGGTATATAGGCCCGCATCCATGCCTTCGATACCGTGGGCACTGAACCAGTCGGGCAGGCCGCCGAAAAACTGGCTGATGACCACAATCCCCAGGCCGTTGAGCATCCCGATAATGGCCACCAGTTTGCCGCGTGAGCGTTCGGCGGGGTAATCGGCCAATACGGTAGACAAACCACCCGCAACGGCCACCACGCCCATCGCATAGACAATCCGATACCAGAACAGGTCTTCGCTGGAGGACGCCAGTGGATACAGCACATAGGTTGCGCCCAGCAGCAGAAAACCCGCCATGTAAATGGGGCGGCGGCCAATGCGGTCAATCAGTAATCCCGCCGGAATAAACAGCAATAAGGCGACAATCTCGGTCCAAAATACCAGATCACCGCTTAAGGTGCCCTGCTGTTCAATGGGGATGCCGAGATGTTCGTTGAGGATATAGGTCTGGCCAATGGTGATGAAGGCAATCAGACCGATGGAGAAAAACGCGGCATAAAAAAATGACCAGCCATGATAAGGCAGGACATGCGGGGCCAGATGGATAAAACCGATCTTGTGATGAGACGCTGCGGTATCGCTTGGCATGGGTGGTGATGATTCGCGTGGTGATAGAGGTAGGAAGCGGCGCGCTGACGGCCTGCAACATCTGCCAGAGAGGCTGTGCAGGCCGCTGCGATGTACCTGCCCGCATGGGTGAGCGGGCAAGCTGCGTGCTTAACTCACCTTGGGCAAGCTGTGCAAGGCGGCATCAATGGCCTGTTAGCCCAAAGCAGTAATGTCCCCTTCGTCCAATTCTAAAATGTCCCCTTTATATTTAAGCGGGAGGGGCACGCATGACGAAGGAGCACATTACGATGAGTCACAAAGAAATTGACCGACTAGAGATGATTCAGGCGGTGGCGAACAAGCATCTGCGGCAGGCCGAGGCGGCCCAGCGTCTGGGGCTGAGCGTGCGCCAGGTCAAGCGCCTGGTCCGCCGCTATCGGGCGCATGGGGCGACAGGGCTACGCAGTGGCCACGGTGGCCGACGTCCCAACAACGCCATTGCCAAGGCAGTACGCCAGGAGGTGC
>NZ_MU255056.1:120193-125231 GCF_000227725.2 Thiorhodospira sibirica ATCC 700588
CAGCGTCGACCAGGCCAAGGCAAAACAGACCGCCAAGCCAACCTACAAACCGGCGCCGGACCACCCTTGGAGAGGTCGGGGCAACATCACTCCGGCACCAGCCCAAACACCATAACCACGCATTCTACGGGGGACACTTCTGCTTTGCACAAAAGGGGACTTTTCTGAATTGGGTTGACAGGCGGCATCAATGGCCTCGGCGGGATATTCGTAATCCTCAAGCTGGCCACGGAAGAACTTGTCGTAGGAGGCCATATCAAAATGCCCATGCCCGGAGAGGTTGAAAAACAGCGTTTTGGCTTCGCCACGTTCCTTGCAGGCCAGGGCCTCGTCAATGCAGGCGCGGATCGCATGACAGGATTCGGGGGCCGGGATAATGCCTTCACAGCGGGCGAATTGCACGCCGGCCTCAAAGGTTCCTACCTGCGGCACCGCCACGGCCTCAATGATGCCTTCCTTGTAGAGCTGTGAAACCAGTGGGCTTTGCCCGTGATAACGCAAGCCCCCGGCATGAATTCCCGGCGGGATGAAGTCATGTCCCAAGGTGTACATCAGCATCAGCGGCGTCAATCCCACGCAATCGCCATAATCGTAGGCATAGTGACCACGGGTCAGACTTGGACACGACGTGGGTTCAACGCCAACCAGACGGATCTCTTTACCCGCAGCCTTGTCGGCAATAAAGGGGAATGCAGCACCGGCAAAATTCGAGCCGCCGCCACAGGGCGCAAAAATCACATCCGGATAATCACCTGCCTTGGCAAATTGCTTTTGCAGCTCCAGGCCAATCACCGTCTGATGCAGGGCTACATGATTAAGCACCGAACCCAGGGCATAATTGGTATCAGGGCGCGAGGCAGCCTCTTCCACAGCCTCCGAGATGGCAATGCCCAGAGAACCCGGAGAGTCAGGATCTTTTGCCAGCACCGAGCGCCCGGATTCGGTCAGATTGGAGGGTGAGGCCAAAACCTCCGCTCCCCAGGTTTCCATCATTGAGCGGCGGAAGGGCTTTTGCTCATAGCTGACTTTCACCATATACACCCGGATTTCAATGCCGAACATCTGTCCGGCCAGGGCCAGCGATGAGCCCCATTGCCCGGCGCCGGTTTCGGTGGTCAGGCGACGAATCCCGGCCTCGCGATTGTAATAGGCTTGCGCCACGGCGCTGTTGGGCTTGTGGGAACCGGCCGGACTCACGCCCTCGTTTTTATAGTAAATCCGCGCCGGAGTGCCCAAGGCGGCCTCTAAACGGTGTGCCCGATACAACGGCGAGGGACGCCACAGGCGTAAAATTTCGCGCACCTCATCAGGAATGGGGATGAAACGCTCGGTGCTCATCTCCTGGGCAAGGATATTGTCTGGAAAAATCGCCCCTAAGACCTCGGGGCCTATCGGTTTACCATCCTTCCCAAGCGGTGGCGCAGGAGGATTGGGCATATCGGCAACCACATTGTACCAATGGGTTGGGATGTCGTTTTCATCCAGCAGGATTTTGGTCTGGCTCATAAACGGGAGTTTCTCGCAAGCTGTCTTGACCGGCGCATTATACCCTCGCAGGTTTTTTTTAGGCAGCCGCCTTGCAATGAGCCATGCATAAACGCCCAAGGAAAAAGCGATTGATCAGACCTACCGCTCGCAGTAGCATAAAACACACTCCATTCAGCCAAAGGCGCTCAATCATTATGAATACACCCACCGCAACACCCGCCAATGACGGCATTGCCCGTATCGGCCCCAATTCCATCCTGCGCATCACCGAGGTATTGCAGCAACAGATCGGCGAGGCGCAAACGCTGGCGCTTTACCAAGAGGTTGGGCTGGAAGGCTATCTTACTGACCCGCCACAAAATATGGTGGATGAGCGTGATGTGATCACCCTGCATCAGCAGGTGCGGCGTGAACTGGGGCTATTGCAGGCCAAGGAGATTTCCTGGCAGGCGGGTTTGCTGACCGGTGATTATCTTCTCGCCAAGCGTATTCCCAAGCCGGTGCAGCTATTGCTAAAGATATTGCCTGCGCGTCTGGCCGGTCAGATTTTGCTCAAAGCAATCAGCCGCAATGCCTGGACCTTTAGCGGCAGCGGGCAGTTTCGCATTGAGCCGGGCCAGCCGGTGCGGCTGATCATTCAAAACAACCCCCTGTGCCGTGGTGCCGAGGCTGATCGCGTGATCTGCGATTATTATGCCGCCACCTTTGAGCGGCTTTTTCGCACGCTGGTACATAAAGACAGCCGGGTAACAGAAACTGAATGCGAGGCCATGGGCGCAGCGCAGTGCGTCTTTGAGATTCGCGTTGAGCCTATAAATGAGCAGCTCTGATTTTATGGCTGTCGCTTGATGCTCTGATGTCTGGCGTGATAACCGATGCGAAAGGCACCCCAGTGCTGACCTTTGACAAAGATCGGCACCGACAGATCGTGGATTACCTCACCGGTATCGCGCTTGTAGGTTTGTAACAGGTAAGCCTTTTGATGGCTGGCGCAGCGTTGCCCGGTGCGGTCGCTAAAGATTCGTTTGGTGCGGTTATTGAGCAGGTCGGTGGCGTAATCACCGGTTAAGGCCTGGCTGTAGCGCAGATTGTGGGTGGGGAAATAGCCGTTGCGATCAACGGCTCCGGCATAGAGGATAAACGCGTGGCGCTTGAGGATCGGTTCTTGAATCTCGGGCAGATGCTGGTCGGTAAAGTCATCAAAGCGGGTTTTGTACTTGGGCGGGTCGGTATTGGGCAGGCGCTGGTACTGGCTATCAAACAAGGCTTCCTGGCTGAGTTGACCGCGTTCTCCGGCCTGGGTAAACAACGCCGAGATCGTACTCGCCGCCTGCTTGGCTTCCTGGCGCACGATTTCATGAACGCCGCCCAGATCCAGCTCACCCAATAACTCATAAATCAATTCGGCTTTTTCCGAAAGATGATCGGCCTGAGACGCCAGATCGACGATTTCCTGTTCCGTCTGGTTTAACTGGGTGCTCACGGCATCAATGGAGTGGGTGACTTTTTCAAGATGGCTGTGGTTTTCGCGTGCGCCCTGGACCACCGTCTGAATGCGCTGATCGGCCACCCCGGAGTGTTCCAGAATCGTCGCCAGATGCTGGTCCACCTCGACGGTATGCTGCGCGCTTTGTTCTACGCTCACCACCAGCTGGGCAATGGTTGTCGCTGCATCGCGGGTCTCACTGCTGATCTGTTCGACCATCTGACTGATTTCATCGGTGGCCAGTGAGGTACGATTGGCCAGATTGCGCACCTCATCGGCAACCACCGCAAAGCCGCGTCCCTGTTCGCCCGCGCGGGCGGCCTCAATGGCAGCATTGAGGGCCAGCAGATTGGTCTGCTCGGCAATGCCACTAATCACATGGGTGATGCGCTGAATCTCGCTCATCCGCGCCTCTAAACGCCCCATGCGCTCGGAGGCGTCCTGCATCCGGGTTTTCATCTGCTCCATACAGCGCAGGCTTGCATGAATGGATGCCTGGCCCGCCTGGCTGGTTTCATTGCTTAGACGTGCGCGGTTTACCGCATCATCGGAGTGGTTCAGCGTGTCTTCCAGATTTTGCGCGATATGCCGCGCACAGCCGGCAATATCGGTGACCAGTTCTGCCTGGCTGTGTACACGGGTTTGCAGGATGCCGGATACATAGGCCACCTCCGCCGCCGAGATGGCAATCTCTGAACCGGTTTCACTGAGGTTTGTAGACAAGCCCTGATAGGGCATGAAATTGCGCTGAATGCGCTGAATGCGTTCGCTTAAGGAGGGCTTGCTGAGAACCACGCTGGGGGTGTCATGAGCAGAAATGCTTTGATGGCTGAATTGATACAGCTGCTCTAGCTGGCGTTCATGCGGCTGCCACAACAGGCGCTCCAGGGTGAAAAAAATCAGCAGGCATAATGTCAAGGCACTGGCAATCCCTGACCAGAGGCTGCCATCCAGCATCCAGATAAAGGCGATGCTAAGCAACATCGCAGGGGGCAAAATCCCCAGCAGGGCAAGGTATTTAATCGGAATCTTTGACAGCATGAATACGCAACCAACCAATAATCAGTCTTGAATCCCAGGCTCGCTTGTGAGTAACCGCAGGGCCGGGGTATTAAGAGTTAAGCGAAGCGTGCAAAGCGGATAGCAGATATTGGCATATATTTATCACAATGTGTACACATCAACCACCTACCACAGGGCGAGCGCGTATAAAATTTTGCCAGCAGCAAACAGCCGCCGCCCAACTGACCACCGACCCTGCTCAGGCGCAGCTTATCGTGCGCGTTCTGTCGCAACAACGCCACTCGCGGCTGATTGCGGTGGATCGAGATGGCAAGGCGCTAGCCTATGAGCTCAGCTATCGGGTGCGGCTTGATGCGCGGCGTACCAGTGGCGAGGCGGTGTTTGGTGAGCAAACTCTGACAGCCAGCCGCACCTTTGATGAGGCTCTTGACGTTGCTGTTTTAGGGAACCTCTGTAGGACTTACGCATTGACGGATTGCTCCATTTTGTGCAACAGACACTGCTTTTTACATCGTACAACAACCCATGATAAGAAGCACCAAACGCACACCGACCGTGTTAGCCCAAAGCAGTAATGTCCCCTTCGTCCAATTCTAAAATGTCCCCTTTATATTTAAGCGGGAGGGGCACGCATGACGAAGGAGCACATTACGATGAGTCACAAAGAAATTGACCGACTAGAGATGATTCAGGCGGTGGCGAACAAGCATCTGCGGCAGGCCGAGGCGGCCCAGCGCCTGGGGTTGAGCGTGCGCCAGGTCAAGCGCCTGGTTCGCCGCTATCGTGAGCATGGGGCGACAGGGCTACGCAGTGGCCACCGTGGCCGACGTCCCAATAACGCCATTGCCGAGACAGTACGCCAGGAGGTGCTCGCCTTGGTCAAGACGCACTACACCGACTTTTGGCCCCACCCTGGCCTGCGAAAAGCTGGCCGAGCGCCATGGTCATCATCTCTCGGTCGAGACCCTGCGCCAGTGGATGGTGGCCGATGGGCTATGGCAGCCCAAGCAACGCAAGCAAGCCCGCATTCATCAGCGCCGT
>NZ_MU255056.1:125331-160294 GCF_000227725.2 Thiorhodospira sibirica ATCC 700588
CGCTGGATGAATGAAAAAAGTGTCCACCACAGCGTCGACCAGGCCAAGGCAAAACAGACCGCCAAGCCAACCTACAAACCGGCGCCGGACCACCCTTGGAGAGGTCGGGGCAACATCACTCCGGCACCAGCCCAAACACCATAACCACGCATTCTACGGGGGACACTTCTGCTTTGCACAAAAGGGGACTTTTCTGAATTGGGTTGACAAAACGCACACCGACCGCCAATTGCACCTTGTCAATGTACATGGGGTTTTGATGAGTGAGCCAAAATCAATCACGTGTACCCGTCTGTCGGAAGTGATGGGCATCTCGCATGACAGCGTGAACCGTTTCTTGTTGCGGGAGGCGTATGAAGCCCGCGACCTGTTCAACGAAGCGGCACGGCTGCTGAACCTAGTACCGTGCACCAGAAATATTCTGGATAACTTAAGCCATCAGCGGCTTGCCGATGTAGGTCCAGCGAAACGGCTTGGCGAGCGTCTGGTTAAAGAAGGCGATGAAGTCGAGGAGGCGTTGTTTGAGCGCCTGGGAGGACGCAAAGCGCCCACGCCGGAGCCGTCGCCGGGTCAGGATAGCGAACCAAATCTCGACCGGGTTGAGCCAAGCGCAGTGCCTGGGGGTATAGACGAACCGGATACGATGCGAGGGATCCTGGAGAAAGGCGGCCCGAGAGGACATGTTGGCGAGGATTCCCGTCTTTCCCTTGCGGCCAAGTTCGGTGTCGATGGCGCAGCGTTGGGCGATGAATTCCACCAGGCTGGCCGATTGATGGGTGTTGAGCGGATCACAGACGAAGCTCCATTCGCCGTGTGGATCGGTGTCCACGGTGGCGGCGATGTGGGCCACGAAGTCCGCCTCGGTGCGGGTGTCGCCGATGGAGGGAGTGATTATAAGCCCGGTGGCGACCTCGAAATGGGCGATCAGAGTCTGAGTACCGTGGCGTTTGTACGCGAACGCCACGGCCTCGGGATGGCCGGGCTGCATCGGGTGAGACGGGTGGATCGCCTCTATGGCCTGGATGCCGGTTTTTGAGATGAACCCCGTGTTCATGCAACGGCGTTGCCTGATGGTACCGCGTACAGACCGTGCGAACCTCCTGACGGAAGGTAGCCTCATCGGTGATGTGGGGATTGAGCCCGTAGCGGGTGCGATGCGGTTTAAGATCCGCCTGATTTTAAAAAACGACCGATGCTGCTGGCCGAGATTGAGGTCACCATGCCTTGCCACCTATCACTTTTATGGCAAACTTTGAGGATTGGCTGAACTGAGGTCATGGGGGTGGGCATGGGAAGCATCAAACACTTGGCAGAAGAGGTGGAACGTGGACTGCGCAAGGCCGCATCCGGGGCTGCGCCTGACGGTGGTGAGGAAGCTGTCGCTGGTGGTCGGAGCGATGATCGAAGCGCAAACCGCCAACACGGTGGAGTTGGCGAATGTGTTGCCGCTGGAGACCGAGCGCCAAGACATGCGCGAACAGTGGTTGAGACGCTTGCTGAAGAACCCGTTGGTGTGTCCAACCGACATGATCAAGCCGCTGGCGATGGCCGAACTGGCGCAGGCGGCCCGTCACGATCAGACGGTGTGCCTGAGTCTGGATCAAACCGATTTGGGGGATCGGATGGCATTGCGGGTGTTGGCCTTGCGCGTGAGCGAGCGGGCGTTGCCGTTGGTTTGGTGGGCCAGGCAAGGCGCGGCGAACCGTGGCTTTGCGGGCCAGCAAGCCCTCCTGGAGACGGTGTTGGCTTGGCTGCCGGCTGGGGCGCGGGTGCTGCTGTTGGCGGATCGGTTCTACCCATCGGCGGCGCTGTTCGCGTGGTTGCATGCGCACGAATGGGGCTACCGGTTGCGCTTGAAGGGGAATCTGCGGGTGGACACCGGCGTGGCGGAGACCACGACCGGGGATTTGGCCAAGGGTGTGCGGGAAGCGTATTTTCCGGGTGTGCGCCTGTTCGCCTCTGGGGTGGTGACCCACCTGGGAATTGTGCATGACCCGGGGCATCCAGAGCCGTGGATGATTGCCATGGATGCGATTCCGACACGGGCGCGCGTACTGGACTATGCCACGCGCTGGGGCATCGAGCCGATGTTCTCCGACTTCAAGGGGCGAGGATTATTTGGCTTGGGGGATTCGCACCTGCGCCATGCGGATCGTTTGGAACGCCGGGTGTTGATCATGGCCTTGGCGATGTATGGGTGTGTGCGCATTGGGCGCGATCAGGCGTGCCACCCTCCGACCCCGCTCGAAAAAAAACCAAGCACAGGACGATCCGAACCACTGGAGCTTCCGCAAGCTCGCCCGCAGCCTGGTTTCGTGGTTCACACGTGGCTTGCGCTACCTGATGCGCTGTCTGCAAAACGACCTGCCGCTGCCGGCTTTTCGTGCCCGTGAGTAAATTGATAGGTGGTAAGGTCAGCAAAGCTCATCTGATCCATGGGGCAAATACCGATTGATTGACTGATGAGTGAATTATCGCAAAAATGCGGAGTTATTCAGAGCTTCCCTAACGTATATGTGCATGTCAATCTGGCAGTGTCCTTATGAGGCCGTCGCAGTAGGAACGCCAGCTACACGATGCCCCTGTATAGTTCTCGAGGTGCGGTTTTGCCGCATCGGGCTATTCCGCGCAGAGGGTCGTTCTCTCACGCAAGTCCTTAATTTCGCATCCTCTGCATTGTATCAACCGGCATATGAAACGCAATAAGCCTCCAATACCCGCCTGTGAGTCTTTCCGATGTCTGTAAAACCATCTGCCATGGCCTGCGTTTCATATGGATTGGTGGTCCGTGCTGGTGTGGGAATTTCACAGGAACGAGCTATGCCGATGGTTTTTTGGGGCGTTGCCAGTTGGGGTAGCTGTGTTGGCGGGTGCGGCTGAGGCTTAGGCTGTGGTCGGGGGCGTCGCGGGTGATGGTGGAGCCGGCGCCGATGGTGGCCTGTGTGCCGATACATACCGGGGCGATGAGTTGGGTTCCTGAGCCGATGAAGGCGCCATCCTGAATCACGGTGCGGTGTTTAAAGGCGCCGTCGTAGTTGCAGGTGATGGTACCGGCGCCGATGTTGACGGCGCTGCCGATTTCGGCATCGCCTAAGTAGCTGAGGTGATTGGCTTTGCTGCCTTCGCCGAGGAGGGTGTTTTTGACCTCGACGAAATTGCCGATGTGTACCTGTGCGGCGGTGGTGGTGCCGGGCCGCAGTCGCGCAAAGGGGCCAATGATACTGTGGGCACCGATGTGGGCCCCTTCAATCACGCTGTGGGCGCGAATCTCAACGCCCGGCTCCAGCTCACTGTCTTTGATCACGCAGCCCGGACCAATGACAACCCCATCCCCCAGCCTGACCGTGCCTTCCAGCACCACATTGACATCTATGCAGACATCCTGTCCGGCCAGCACCTGTCCGCGAATATCAAGGCGGGCGGGGTCACGCAGGCTCACCCCGGCGCGCATCAGGCGGGCGGCTTGCTGGTGTTGGTAGATGCGCTCCAGTTGGGCCAGTTGCAGGCGGTCGTTGACGCCTAAAAACTGCTCACTGTGCGTCGCCACCAAGGCTGCCGGGTTGGCTTGATCGGCTACGGCCAGGGCCAGGCAGTCGGTGAGATAATATTCTCCCTGGGCATTGGCGCAGTCGATGCGCGCCAGCCAGTCCCGCAGCGCCTCACTGCGGGCGGCCATGAAGCCGGTGTTGACCTCGGTAATGGCGCGTTCCTCGGGGCTGGCGTCTTTGTCTTCGACAATGCGGCAGGGGCGTCCCTGAGCATCGCGCACGATGCGCCCATAACCGCCGGGCTGCGCCAGGTGCATACTTTGTAATACCAGGGCATGACGTTGCAGCTCTTCCACCAGCAGGCTCAAACTCTCCGGGCTGACCAGCGGCACATCGCCATATAGCACCACCACCCGCTCACCATCCCGAATTAACGGCATCGCCTGGGCTACCGCATGGGCGGTGCCGCGCTGTTCGGCCTGCAATACCCATTGCACCACGCCATTGCTCTGCGTATGGTCAGGCCCAGGCCCGTCGGCAAAGTAGGCGCGCACGGCCTCGGCACCGTGCCCATGCACCACGATGATTTGTGCCGGGTGCAGGCGCTGCGCCCGTTCCAGCACATGCGCCAGTAGGGGCTGACCGCCAAGAGGATGCAGGACTTTAGGCAGATGCGAGCGCATCCGCGTCCCCTGACCGGCGGCCAGGATGATGACATTGAGCGGGGTGGGGGTGTGCATCATTGCTCCAGGCGACGGTATTTCATGCGGTGGGGCTGATCGGCGGCACTGCCCAGGCGTTTGTGGCGTTCTTCTTCATATTCGGTGTAATTGCCATCAAAAAACACCAGATTGCCATCTTCCTCAAAGGCGAGAATGTGGGTGGCAATACGATCCAAAAACCAGCGATCGTGCGAGATCACCACCGCAGAACCGGGGAAATCCAGCAGGGCTTCTTCCAGGGCACGCAGGGTTTCTACGTCCAGGTCATTGGTGGGTTCGTCGAGCAGCAAGACATTGCCGCCGCTTTTGAGCAGCTTGGCCAGATGCACGCGGTTGCGCTCACCGCCGGAGAGATCCTGCATGCGCTTTTGCTGGTCACTGCCCTTGAAATTAAAGCGCCCCACATAGGCCCGCGAGGGCATCTGATAAGTGCCAACCTGGATGATGTCCTGGGCGTTGGAGATTTCTTCCCAGACAGTTTTTTCATTGCTTAAGGCATCGCGGCTTTGATCCACATAGGCCAGCTGCACCGTCTCGCCGATGCTGATCTCGCCGCTATCGGGCTGTTCCTGGCCGACAATCATGCGAAACAGGGTGGATTTACCCGCGCCATTGGGGCCGATGACGCCGACAATGGCACCGCGTGGAATCGCGCAGGAGAAGTTTTCATACAGGAGGCGATCTCCGTAGGATTTGCTGATGTTGTTAATCTCAATGACCTTATCTCCCAGACGCGGGCCGGGTGGAATGTAGATTTCCTTGGTTTCGCTGCGCTGCTGATAGCTGGGCGAAGAAAGCTCCTCAAAGCGTTTGAGGCGCGCCTTGCTCTTGGTGCCGCGTCCCTTGGGATTGGAGCGCACCCATTCCAGTTCCGCCTCCATGGTTTTGCGGCGGGCGCTTTCCTGCTTTTCTTCCATCTGCAGGCGCTTTTCTTTTTGCTCCAGCCACGAGGAATAATTGCCTTCCCAGGGAATGCCATGCCCGCGATCCAGCTCCAGAATCCAGCCCGCGACGTTATCGAGAAAATAGCGGTCGTGGGTCACGGCCACCACGGTGCCGGGGAATTCCTGCAAAAACTGCTCAAGCCAGGCCACGCTTTCGGCATCCAGATGGTTGGTCGGCTCGTCTAAAATCAGCATATCCGGGGCCGAGAGCAACAGCCGACACAATGCCACGCGGCGACGTTCGCCGCCGGAGAGCTTGCTGACATCGGCCTCCCACGGCGGCAGGCGCAAGGCATCGGCGGCAACGTCCAGCTTGCGCTCCAGCTCCCAGGCACCGGCAGCGTCGATCTTGTCTTGCAATTCGCCCTGTTCGGCCATCAGTTTTTCAAAATCGGCATCCGGTTCCGCAAAGGCATCGGAGATGGCGTTGAAGCGATCCAGCAGGGCCTTGATCTCCTGAATGCCCTCTTCTACATTGCCGCGCACGTCTTTGGCCGGGTCTAGTTGCGGTTCTTGCGACAAAAAGCCGATTTTTATCCCCGGTTGCGGACGCGCCTCACCGACAATCTCGGTGTCCACGCCAGCCATGATGCGCAGCAGAGTAGATTTGCCCGCGCCGTTATAGCCCAATACGCCAATCTTGGCGCCGGGGAAGAAGTTGAGCGAGATGTTTTTCAAAATCTCTTTTTTCGGGGGGACAACCTTGCCCACCCCTTGCATGGTGTAGATATATTGAGCCATGTAAGGAACCTGCGTTAAAAAATCGTTGAAAATATAGGATGGTGGCGGGTTGGTCTGCCTTAGCGCCGGGCCGCCACGCACTGGGCATAAACTGCCAGCGTCTGTTGGGCAGTGTGTGGCACTGACCAGCGGGTGGCATAGTCACGCGCCTCGTGAGAAAGCCGCTCCCGCAGCGCCCGATCTTGCAGCAGCGTTAAGACCTGCCGGGCAAAATCGGCCTCATCGTCCTGGGCCACTAAGGCCCCCAGACCCGGTTCGAGAATATCCCGCGTTCCCATGATCGACAAGGCGACCACCGGCACGCCAGCGGCCATCGATTCAAGCAGCACCAGTCCTTGGGTTTCGGTGCGCGAGGCAAAAATAAACACATCCCCGGCAGCATAACAATCGGCCAGACGGGTGCGCCGGTCCAGATAGCCCAGAAAGCGGATGTTATCGTTAAGCCCAAGCGTGGCCGCCAGCTGTTTGATATGCGCTAGCGCCGGGCCTTCACCGGTCAGCAATAACATCACATCAGGCTGCTGGGCCTTGATGCGCTGCACGACCCGCAGCAAAAAATCCACGTTCTTTTCATGGGCGATGCGCCCCACATGCGTCAATACCGGGGTATGCGGGGCAATCCCCAGCGACTGACGAAAGGCCTGACCATCCCCGTGAGCAAAGAGTTCAAGCGGAATGCCGGTGGGAATCACATGCTGCGGGGTGGCTACGCCATAATTTTGCAACACCGTCTGCATGGCCCGGGAGGGTACAATCACCGCATTCACGGCATTGCACTGTCCGCGTGAAAACTGCCGCGCCAGGGCGCGCATCCACGCATCGGGAACCAGCGGCAGGTAGTGAAACAGATACTCCTCAAAATAGGTGTGATAAGACTCCACGCAAGGAATATCCAGACGGCGCGCCAGCTTCAGGCCCAGATAGTGCGCCAGAAAAGGGGTCTGAATGTGCAGGATGTCATAGCCCTCTGCTGCCAGGGTGGGCGCCAAGGCCAGCACCTCGCGGTATTTGAGCATCCGGTCTTCCGGGTCAAATGGCACCCGGCGCGAGGACACGCGGATGATGGCGGCATCGTCATCATAGGGCGCCAGATACTGCGGTGCAATCAGGGTCAACTGATGCCCTGCGGCCTCAAAGGCCTGTTTAAAGGTGGCAATGGATGTCGAAACCCCGTTGATGCGCGGGAAATAGACATCCGTAATCATTAGAATTTTCATCGATGCGTGGCTTGACCTGAACAATCGCCCCCAGTGGGCGCAGCGATTGTACCGAAAGCCCGGCGTGGCGTGCATGGGATTTTTGCGCAGCCCACGCAGGCGATGCGCTCAGGCCAACCGCACCCGCCAACATCAAAAATCGTAGCGCACCCCGGCGGCAAACACCTCGCCGCCCTCAGCAGCCCACGCGGTTTCCTTGGCGCCGCCGCGTTTTTCGGTCAAGGCCGCTGTGTGTTCTTCATAATAGTATTCGGCAAACAGCAGCAAGGCTGGAGTCAGCTGGTGATCAAGGCCTAAATGCACGATGTCTTCGCCGTAGTTTTCGACATTCGCCAGCATCAGCTTGACGGTGGTGTTGCCCAGGGTATAACCGGCATAAAGATTCATGGCGCGGTCCCCATCGGCCCCATAGCCCTGCGCAATGGTGCTGTCATGCCATTCGTATTTGGCCCCAAGGTACAGATCACCCCAGGTTTGCGCCAGCGATGCCCCATAAATGCGGCTATCTGTCTCGCCCTGCAGATCATCCAGCCCCACCGCTACCACGGTATCCGCCACGCGATAACTGGCGGTCACTTGCCAGCGGTCATCGCCGTCCTGACCATTGCGCTCGCTCCAGCCCAATGCAACGTTAAAGCCGCCCATATCCGGGCTGTAATAGCTGATGCTGTCGCCTTGGCGAAAGGTGGTGTAGGTGGCAAAGCCACTGTAATAGCTGCTGAACATATCCACCGGGTAGGCAATGGCGTTATAGTAAGGCATCCACATCTGTCCATAGGCCAGCGTGCCAAAACCGCCACGCAGTCCGATATGCGCCACCCGCACATCCTGTTCTTGATCCCAGGGGTCTTGTACCGCCAGATTGGCCAGATCCAGGGGCAATTCCAGTTGACCAAAGGCAGTGATGTCATGCCCCAAGGGATATTCTGCATTAAACCCAAGGCGTGAATAGGCGTCGCGCAGCCCGGTGTAGGACTCCAGGGCCTCGGTATTATCCGGCTGCACGGCCTCGGCATGAATCCGTGCCGAGCCGTAATAGTTAATGGTTAAACCCTGGGCCACACTCAAGGTCGGAGTAAGCAGCAAGGCGGCTGTTAAAAGCGTCTGTTGGCGTGTAGGCATCGGCGATAAACATCCGTTAAAGGTGAGTGAATCGATGGCGCAGCGGTGCATGATGCACACAAAAACTGACCGCCACCGGCTTGGCCATTTAAAATACCCACATTGCGCACCGCCTGCAAACGGCCAAAGCCACGTCCTTGGCCATCATTCACGGGTTTTTCAAGCGGCATCAAGATGATGCCGCCACAGATTCCATCGAGTTTTTTGAGAACCAAACCATGCCTTCTTACACCCATGATGTCCTGATTATCGGCAGTGGGGCTGCCGGTCTGAGCCTGGCCTTACGGCTTCCCGCAAATTTGCGCGTTGCCGTGGTCAGCAAAGGCCCCCTCAGTGAAGGCAGCACCCTCTATGCCCAAGGCGGAATTTCTGCCGTGCTGGATCAGCGCGACTCGCTCAATGCCCATGTGGCAGACACTCTTGATGCTGGCGGCGGCTTGTGCAATGAGGCTGCGGTGCGCTTTACCGTGGAACATGGCCCGGCCAACATCAACTGGCTGCTGGAACTGGGTGTGCCCTTTACCCGCGAAAGTGATGCCAGCCAGCCCTCACGCCTGCATCTGACCCGCGAAGGCGGGCACAGCCACCGCCGCGTCGTCCATGCCGCCGATGCCACCGGCCGCGCCATTGAAGATGCCTTACTGGAAAGCACCCAAAGGGCGCCAAATATCGAATTATTCGAGCAGCATATTGCCGTGGATCTGATCACCACCGCCAAACTGGGATTGCCCGAAAACCGCTGTGTTGGAGCCTATGTGCTGGACCGCGAACATGAGGAAGTGCTGACCTTCAGCGCCCGCTTTGTAGTCCTGGCCACCGGCGGGGCCAGCAAGGTCTATCTGTACACCAGCAACCCTGATACGGCCAGCGGTGATGGCATTGCGATGGCCTGGCGGGCGGGCTGTGAAGTGGCTAATATGGAATTTATGCAGTTTCATCCCACCTGCCTGTATCATCCACAGGCCAAATCCTTCCTCATCTCCGAGGCAGTACGCGGCGAAGGCGGCCAGCTATTGCACGCCGACGGCACACGCTTTATGCACCAGTTTGATGCGCGGGGTGAGCTGGCCCCACGCGATATTGTCGCCCGCGCCATTGACCATGAAATGAAGCGCTTGGGGGCTGACTGTGTGTATCTGGACATCAGCCACCGCTCCGCTGATTTCATCACCCGCCATTTTCCGATGATCTATGAACGTTGCCTCGAATATGGCTTTGACATGACCCAGCAACCGCTCCCGGTAGTTCCGGCAGCGCATTACACCTGCGGCGGCGTGGTCACCGATTTGCACGGCGCCACCTCCATTCCCGGTCTGTATGCGGTCGGCGAGGTCGCCTACACCGGCCTGCATGGCGCCAATCGCATGGCCAGCAACTCCTTGCTGGAATGCCTGGTATTTTCCCAGGCTGCCGCCCAGCATATCAGCCACCTCAGTGACCAAGCCCAGGCAAGCTACACTATTCCCCCCTGGGACGACAGCCGCGTCACCGATTCTGATGAAAATGTCGTGGTGGCGCATAACTGGGACGAACTGCGCCGCTTCATGTGGGATTATGTGGGCATCGTGCGCACCACCAAACGCCTGCAACGCGCCAAGCGTCGCATCGACCTGCTCAAGGCCGAAATCCACGAATATTACAGCAACTTTCACATCACCAACGACCTGATCGAACTGCGCAATCTGGTCATGGTGGCTGAGATCATCGTTTTATGCGCACTCTCGCGCCGGGAAAGCCGTGGCCTGCACTACACCCTGGATCATCCCCATACCGACCCGGCCCTGGATGGCATCCCCACCGTGATTCAAAGCCCGTTTACAGCCGGATAGCCCAGCCCATGCTCTGTATGAAGATATTCCAGCCATGTGTGAACGTTAAGGACGCCATGCGGTCAACATCTACCTCAGGCAGGGATACCTTCCTGCGGTGATTAACCTGCCATGTTTTGGAGATGATGCTCAACATCTGCATGATCATTAGAGTGAATGCGGTGTTTTTGAGGGTCTTGTTAAGAAATCATGTTCGGGTTGATGCGATAGGGAATGTGCCCTCCTGGGCTTCCTGGTATTTTCATTCGGTTTGACTGAATTTTTATGTGGAGTTATATTTTTTTATGAAAAATAACATAGGCGCAAACGATAAGCTGATTCGTATCGTGGTAGGTTTGGTTCTGATTGGCATGGCAGTGATGCAGATCGGTACGCCGTGGACCTGGATTGGGGTGTTGCCTCTGGCCACAGCGCTGATCGGTTTTTGTCCGGCCTATACGCTGCTGGGCATAAATACCTGCGGATCTTCACAAAAAGACGGATAAAAACAGGACGGGCCAAGGGATTTTCCGCTTGGCCCATTGCTTTTCCTGATCCCTGTCTCGCATAGTCATCTCTCGCGCCGTAAAGCGCCCTTTGTCCTTATCTGATCGAGTTTCGCTAACAAACGTTAGCGCGCACCCTCAAGTGAGGATGGGCCGATCCGCCAAAGCCAGATGAATAAACATCTGGCGCTAAGTTCTTGAGTACGCTTTAGGTTTTACATCTGAGACTTGCCCAGATAACCGCAAACCTAAACTTAATTAAAGAACTAGAACAGCCCTTGGTTCTCGGGCTAAGGCCATAGTAGGGTATGCTAAAGCGTATGTAAACCCTATTTCTAACTGAACTTTATAGGAGGGTTTGTCTGCAAATGTTAGCGAATCGAAACCTAGGTGTAAGCTCTCGCAGTAAAAATACTCCCTTTTTAGCCTCAATGTTCCCCCAGGGACTTGCGCAGGGTGTGCGTGATCATGGATTTTTGTTTTTTGTCGGTAATGGGGCGACCCTCCAGGTCGGTGATATAAAAAACGTCGTCGACTTGTTCACCCGCGGTGGCAATTTTGGCGTTGTAGACTTTGACGCCGCATTGGGTAAGGGCTATGCCGATACAGGAGAGCAGGCCGGGGCGGTCAACGGTGGTGATGTTTAATACGGTTTTGTTGTAATGGGTTTTGGGTGAAAAACGGATGTTGGTATCCACTTTGAAGTGGCGCAGGCGTTGCGGGGCGGCGCGCACCACCGGTTTGGGGCCACGTTCGGGGTATCTGACGGCATCTGCCAGGGTATGGCCGATTTCTTCCAGTCGGCTTTCGCAGGAGATGGGGTTGCCGGGGTCTTCGAGGACCAAAAAAGTGTCAAGGGTTTTGCCGCTGCGCGTGGTGATGATGCGTGCATCGACAATATTGAGGCTCAAGCGGGTGATGGCGGTGGTGGCAAGGGCGAACAGATTAGGGTGTTCGTCGGTGTATAAAAAAATCTCGGTACTGCCACGGGCGGTTTCCTGACGCACCAGCACCAAGGGCAGTTGTGTTTGATCATCACCCAGGCGTTGAATGGCAAAGCTGTGCCAGGCAATCTCGTCGGCGGAGTGGCGCAGGAAGTATTCCTCATCAAAATCGCTCCACACCTCAAAGATGGTTTTTTCATCCATGCCGCGCCCTTTGAGCAGTTCGATGGCATGGGCCTGTACCTCGCCGATCAGCTCGTCTTGATCCGGCGGGTTGTCCAGGCCCCGGCGCAGCATTCGCTGGGTGGCGTGATAGAGGCTGATCAGCAGGGAATCTTTCCAGGAGTTCCACAGTTGCGGGTTGGTACCGCGAATGTCGGCGACCGTCAGCAGGTAGAGATAATCCAGGCGCATACTGTTACCCACGCTGACGGCAAAGCGACAGACCACCTCGGGATCGGAGATGTCCTGGCGCTGGGCGGTTAATGACATGAGCAAATGGGCACGCACCAGCCAGGACACCAGGTTGGCATCGTATTGACTCATGCCATGGTGCAGGCAGAAGGCCCGGGCTTCCAGGGCGCCGAGTTCGGAATGATCGCCGCCGCGTCCTTTGGCGATGTCATGAAACAGCGCGGCCAGATAGAGGAGCTCTGGCTTGGGGATGTGTTTGAAAATGCGGTTACACAGGGGTTGTTCGTGTTCATGTGAGGCAATGGCAAAGCGACGCAGATTGCGAATCACAAACAGGGTATGTTCATCCACGGTGTAGATATGGAACAAATCGTATTGCATGCGCCCGACAATCATGCCAAAGGCCGGCAGGTAGGCCGCCAGAATCCCGTAGCGGTTCATGCGCCGCAGTTGATGGGTCAGGCCGCGAGGCTGGCGCAGGATCTCCATAAACAGGGCGCGACAGGCCAGGTCATTGCGAAATTTGTCATTGATCAGGCGGCGATCCATGCGCATCTGGCGAATGGTGGAGGCGCGCACCCCTTGCAATTCGGGATGCTGTGCCAGCAGCAAAAAGGTTTCCAGCAGGGCCGGCGGATAGTGGCGAAAGACCTCTGGGTGGGTGATTTCCAGAAAACCGCGCCGGGCCTGAAAGCGACGGTTAATCGGCACAATCTCGCTGGGATCATCGGCCCGGTGCTCGCCGTCGGTGAGCACAATGGCCTCATAGAAGTGTTGCAGCAGCATTTCATTGAGACGTTCAAGCTCGGTGACGTTACGAAAATAGTGCTGCATGAACTGCTCCACGGCCCGATCATGGCCGCGATCACTAAAGCCCAGCCAGCTTGCCAGGGCCTGCTGATGGCCAAAAACCAGGCGGTCTTCGCGTCGGCCATTTTGCATGTGCAGGGCAAAGCGGACCCGCCATAGATAGTTTTGCCCGTCGATCAGGTCGCGGTATTCCTGTTCGGTCAAAAAACCGTGGGACACCAGTTTATGCAGTTTGCTGGTGCCAAAATGGCGCCGCGCCACCCAGCCGATCATCTGGATATCGCGCAAGCCCCCAGGGCTTTCCTTGAGGTTGGGTTCGAGTCGGTAGGCGGTATCACCAAAGCGGTGATGCCGCGCTTTTTGTTCAGCCAGCTTCACGCTGAAAAAGTCGCGGCTGTTCCAGAGCACCTCGGGGCCGGTGGCTAGATTGAGCTTTTCCAGCAGGCGTACCTGCCCACTGAGCAGGCGCGCCTCCATGATGTTGGTGGCCACGGTGATATCGCGGGCGGCCTCGGTGGCGCATTCATCCAGACTACAGACGTTGTGACCGATCTGCAGGCCGATATCCCATAAAAAGGTGATAAAGGCGACGATGTTTTCGGTCTCGGTGCTGCTAAGCGGGGCATCGTGCAATAGCAACAAGTCAATGTCTGAGCCGGGGTGTAACTCCCCGCGTCCATAGCCGCCCACCGCGATCAGCGCAATTTTGCTCACCTCGCTGAGGTTGAAATGGCTCCAGGCGGCAATCAGCAGGCGGTCAATCATGGCGGCGCGACCATGCACCAGCGCGACCACATCGCAACCATCCTTAAACGCACTTTCCAGGGCGCTGCGAATATCCTGCAACAAGGCTGCATAGTGATCCCGCTCAGGCCCCGCAGCGCGTAAGGCCCGGTAGCGCGCATCCCACTGCAGCCGACTGCTGAGGGCCTCTGGTAAAGCAATCAATGAGAGCATATTCGCTCAACCACGATTATGTGCAAGGGACTTCAACATAGCCCGGTGCATCGCAGATTTGATGGGTTGGCAGGTTCGGCATTGCGTCTCCAGGCCCCAGGATATTTTCCAGATGGGCGCGCATGACCGGCCCAAGTTGCGCCCGTGGGGTAATCGGCGCCATCAGGCTGCTTAAGCGGGTGGGTGCAAGCCCCAGGCGTACCTCGTAGAGCACCATATAGGCCAGCACACGGCGCACATAGTCGCGGGTTTCCGTAAAGGGAATCAGCTCGGCCCAGACGTCTGCCTCCATGCTGCCGTGTTCTGGCAACCAGCTGCGCACCCGTCCTGGGCCGGCATTGTAGGCGGCGGTGGCTAAAATCACATGACCGCCAAAGTTTTGCACGTTGTGGCGCAGATAATAGGTGCCGATGCGGGTGTTAATATCCGGGTCAATCAGATCCAGATCACGATTCAGGGTGACATTGACATGTGAGGCCATGCCACGCCCGGTGGCGGGCATGATCTGCATCAGACCCAAGGCCCCGGCATGGGAACGGGCATCGCGCATAAAGGCGCTTTCCTGACGTGCTACCGCCATGGCCCAGGCAGGGTTGATCTCCTGGGCAGCAGCGGCATCGAGAATGTACTGGCTATAGGCCAAGGGAAAACGCAGTTCAATATCATCAAAGGCGCGGGCGCGGGCCGCAGCAAAAATCGCCCGGTCATGCCAGCCCCATTGTTGCGCCAGGATTGCGGCAGCCTTCAAGCCTTCGGTGTCGAGCTGACCCAGCAGATACTGCCATTCCCGGCGGGCATCCACTTCGCGCCCCAGCGCCAGAAATTCATAGGCACTGCGCACTGCCGGATGGGCGGCAGTACGGGTCATGGTCTGTGTACTGACCTGCAATGCCTCATGCCCGATACGATAGGGGCGGTTGCTGCGTTCTGCAGCCAAAAAGCCAAAGTAGTTGCGTTCCTGGGCAATCTCGACGTACAGGGCCTGCGCCTGCGCGGTTTCGCCGATTTGCTCCAGGGCGCGCGCCTGCCAATAACGCCAGGCGGCATCCTCACGATCTTCCGCCGACATTTTGCCGATAGCCATCGCCACCGTGCGCCAATCACCGGCTGCCAGCGCCGCCCGTGCCTGCCGTCCGCGCAGGGCCGAATCAAAGACCCCTTCGGGTAATTTGGCCAGATACGGCAAAATCGCCGGATCGGCGCGCAGGCTCAAACGCATGGCGATATGCCGCTGTGCGGCAAAGGCATCCTGTGGGGATAAACGCAGCCGTTGCGCCTGTTCGTTATACAGGTTCTGCGCCCGCTGGGCATCACGCCGGGCCAGGCGTTCAAAGGCATGGGCGACAATTTTTCCGGCGATGGGGTGCTGATGGGCTTGCCAGGTGACTTGCGCGAGCTGTTCGGGAGTTTGGTGCAGTGCCAGCCAGCGATCCGCCCACAGTTGATCAGCCTCTGACAGATAACGGCGCAGATAACGGGCAAGATTAGGCTGTCCTGCCTGCAAGGCCAGCTCAAAGCGCTCCCAGACCAGCGCGGTGGTCAGGCGATTATCCGCGCGCCATGCCTGAAAAACCGGATTACACGCGGTGGGCTGAGAGCGGCCCTGTCGCCATAAGTCCTCCACCCCGTCCAGCGCCTGGGCTTGGCGTCCGGTACGCAATAAAGCATGACGGTAATGGCACTGCATACTGGTATCCGCGCCGAGCTCGCGGTAATCCTGTAAAAAATTCTCCCAATCGCCGCGTCCGGCCAGTAGCGCCAACCAGCGGTTGCGCAGATTGAAGGCATGCATGGAACCCTCAAAGCGCGCCAGAAAAGCCCGCACCTCCGCCGCACTGGCTTGAGACAGGCGCGCATCCAGCGCATCATGCAGCAGATAAGGCAGCAAGGGATAATCCTTAAGCGGTTCCAGCAGCGCCTGATAACGCACACTATCACCTCGCGCCTTGGCCCCTTCAGCCTCAATGAACAGCTTACGCTGATTGGCCAGGGGATCAGCCAGCGCAATACCTTGGGCAAACAGCGTGAGCAAAACAATCAATGCAGGCACGAACATACGGCGCACAAATAGGGGACACATCGAAACATACCTCGACTAAAGAGACGAAACAGGCAGACACCATACACCCTCTGTTGAGGGGTCGCCGTCGCCGACGACGAGGTCAGCGTTCATATAGCGCTAGGTGCAGGCTTTTACAGCCCACTTTACGACGTCACAGGCGCTGCTGGCAACTGCTTTTAATACTGGAAAACATCGCCCTGACGCAGAGCTATCAAGGGGCGGTTTGGCAGGGCCTCCTGTAACTCGGCAAAGATCGTGGCCTCCTCGCCGGCTTTGAGGTGGCTTATGCCGATGCTGGCGGGGTGTTTGAGTCGGGCGATATCCTGTGCCAGTAGCTGCGGGCAATAATGACAGGCCAGTTTGGCCAAGGCCTGATCCTTTTGCCCCAAGGCGCACTCCACAAACAAAAGATCAAGGCGCGGGTAGATGTTCAAGGTATCCCAGAAATGCGGGGTACTGGTAGTGTCACCGCTAAAGGCAAAGGTGGCCTTGGGGGTGGTGATCGTATACGCCACTGCCGGCACGGTATGCTTGACAGTTATCGCCTGCACCTGCCGCCCATTTAACATCACGGGGCTATGCGGACTGATCGGCTGAAAGAGAATCACCGGGCGATCCCGTTGGGGGAGCTCGAAAAAATCCGGCCAGATCGCCCAGTTGAAAATGTGCTGCTTGATAATCGCCAGCACCTCCGGCAAGGCATAGACAGTCAGCGGGTGGTGCTGCAAGTGGGTAAAGAGCGTATCCACCAGCAACGGCAGGCAGGCGATATGATCCAGGTGCGTATGGGTCAAGAAGATATGGCGGATCAACGCCATTCTGTCCAAAGAAAGCTCCGCAACCCCGGTGCCGCAATCGAGCAGGATATCCTCGTCGATGAGAAACGCTGTGGTACGGTGTGCGGCGCTGATACCTCCACTGCATCCAAGAACCTCAATGCGCATCAAATACCCCCTTGAATCCTTAAAAATAGGCCGTCGTTTTTTACTCCAGTGCCGGTGTCATATGCGCAAGCCGCAGTCCTCGTCGGCATAACTGAAGACCTCAATCCCCAGGCGTTGCGCCACCGGCAGGGCGCTGGGATGTACCATCGACGAGATGACCAGCTTGCGTTGTACCGGGCGCTGATGTCGCTGCGTGTAATATTGCACCTTACGATCAAACAGATACATATCACCTTTGGACATGGAGGATTTGAGCTCGCACAAAATGACCAGACCATTTTTGATAAGGATATCCAGCTCAACCTGATCAGGCCGTCCGAATACCACCCCCTCATCGTCGAATTCATTGATGTTGAGTACCTCAACTCCAAAGCTTTGCTCCAAAATCCCTTTCAGCGCCTCACGAAAACTGTGCTCCGAGGCCAAGCCCCAGCGTGCGCCTATCGCACTGATGCCCTGTTCCTGTCGTGAACGCGATTGGCGTATCTCTTCAAGGAGTTTTTGATTAGCTTGATTTTGTTCATCCCATTTGCGGTTTTGTTCTTCCCACTTGCGGTTCTGCTCATCCCATTTACGGTCTTGTTCGTCCCAGCGGGCGCGTGACTGGCGTATCTCTTCCAGGAGCCGTTGATTGGTCTGGTTTTGTCCGTCCCATTTACGGTCTTGTTCCTCCCACTTGCGCTTTTGTTCGGCACGATCTTCGGCCAGCTCTCGCAAAAGCTGTTCAAAACGTAGATCAAATTGCGCGGATGTCAGCGCAGTTTCGCGAATAAGCTGTTCCAGCCAGGCACGAAATGACTGATCCTGACGTAAAATTTCGGGCAACTCACGTTGTAAATATGTTTTCAGTTCTTCGCCAATCATCGAATGATCCACCCAATGTGTATATCACGGCTGATTTAAGCAAGACAGTGTGTCAGCAGTGCAGTTTCACCGCGTTCCTGACAACATTGCCAGACCTGCGGCCAGGGCGCCAGACATTGTACATAATGCCCCAAGCGGCGTTGCAGCAAGGGTAAGCGCGTGTGAAAGAGCTGGCCATCGCCCAGACCGGCGGTCTGATTCAGCGTAATCAGCCGCTGCATATCATCACGCCAGGTATCCAGTGCCTGCGGCTCTTGCGCAAAAATCGCTTTCAGTTCACCGAGGCGCGCCAGACGGGCCTGCAGCGAGGTCTTTTCGTACACCGCGCACAGACGATCAGGGGCCTGGACAAAATCGGCCAGCGCGGCCTGGAGATACTGCAGGCGCTGCAGCGGATGGCTTGCCATGCAGCGGGGCCGGATTTGGCGCAGCAGGTCAGCCAGAAAACGATTGATCGGCAAGGTAAAAGGCTGCTCCCAGATGTCGCCCGACCACGGACGTGCTTGGGCCGGGTGATGTGCCAGCATCCAGGGAAAATGCAGATACAGCGCTGCTGGGTCGATGAACGCGAGCGCCGCACCAAGAAACTCATCTTCATTGCGGCCCTGCGGCAAGGTCGGCAGCAGCAGGCTGCGATTATCCACTCCCATCAGGGTAGTCACCATCACCGGGCGTTCATGGCCCAGATAGCCATGATCAAAACTGCGATAGCCGCTGCGATAGCGCGTGGCGTGGCGATAGGTGGTCTCATCCTGGGTCAAGGCACGCAGCGCCTCACCGCGTTGCAGATACAGGGCAAACAGGTCGCTGGAGCCTTGATCGCCCCAGGCACCATTTTGGGTAATCCGCACGCGATGTCCGGGGCCAATGGCATGTAATGCCGCCGCCCCCATAGCGCCGACAAAGGCGGTGGGCTGATCCTGCGCCAGCGTGGCAAGATGCTGGATCGGCTGCCCCAACTGAGCACTATGTGCCAGCAAGGGATTAAATTCAGCCCGACCTAAGGCGGTGTTTTTTGCACTGGCTTCGCTGGCAAGGGGAAAAAACGACTCACGCGCTTGTGAAAGCAGCAATGTCGGGGTCACCCCTTCACGCATCCACACCTGCGGGAGGGCGTCATCATCCATGATCAGAAAACGCTGCCCGGCAGAAAGAGTTAGCGCCAGATTCAGGGTAATGCCATAGGCCAGCTCCGCGTCCTCGGGATCCCCCTGATAGAGCCAGCGCAAATCATCCGGATGGGCATCCGTCTGTGCGGCCAGATAGGTGATTAAACGCTGGCGTGCCGTCAGGCCGAAATAGCGCAGATCCGCCCCGCTTGCCGTGGCGATGGCGGCAACCAGCTCAGCCGTGGCCTGTTGCAGGGCCGGCTCCTGACACGCCTCCAGAACCACGCAGCGCATCGTGGTTGGCGCGTGTGCCAAGAGTCCTGCCAGCGCATTCAATAAGGGGCGCAGCGTTTCCAGGCGGCCATTGCTGCGGACATACAGCGTTTGCACGGCAGCCGCTTCGGGGTTTTCCACCGGCTGAAGCAAGCGCTGCAGTTGCTGTTCGGGGCTGGTGAAAAAACCATGCTGCATCAGCTCCAGCAGCGCACCTTGCAGGGCTTCCAGATGCTCTGCAAAGACGGGAAGCTGTCGGGCAATGACGGCGAGGTGTTCAGGCAGGGTGCGAAAACGATCACAGGCCAACAGCGCCATCGCCAAGTCGTTAGTGGTTGAGACGGACATGCGCGTGGCACGGTGATACAGCAGACATTCCGTGGCCGATTCCGGAATCAGGTCAACATCGGCGGCCATAAAAACCGGTTGCTGGGCGTGGGCAGTGGGGGCGTTGCCGAATTGATAATGGATCTGATAATTGCTCATACGGTTCTCTAAATGAATGCGGCCGCATAAGGCGGCCGCTTTGCATACGCACGATCAACGGCGCGCTTTATTCCGGAATGCGCAAGGCAATGAACACCGGATTACCGCCGCGTTGCAGCAATATCGGGACCGGGCGGCCTTTGGGCAGGCTGGCGATGAGTTCTTCCAGCGCAGCGAGTGAGTCAACGCTGCGGTTGTTGACCATCAACAGCAGATCACCGCTGCGGATGCCTGCACTGCGTGCCGGTTCGCCTTCAACCTGGCGCACAATCAATCCGCCCTGAGCAAGACCTAGCTCCTGACGCATGTCATCGGGAATGGTTTCCAGCTGCATCCCCAGGGTGCTCTTGGGCGTCTGGGCGGGTTTGGGGGTACTGCTTTGCGATGCGATCTCCTCATCGGCGGGCAGCTCACCAATCGCCACCTCCAGGGTGAGTTCCTGACCATCACGCAAAATGCGCACACTGGCCGCTTCGCCAATCGGGGTCCGGCCAACGATCGGCGGTAGCGCATTGGAGCGCGGCACATCCTGATCATTAAAGGCCAGAATCACATCCCCCACACGAATGCCGGCCTTTTGTGCAGGACTGTCTGGAAACACCTGCGCCACCAAGGCACCCGCAGGACGTGTCATTCCAAAAGAATCGGCCAGATCGCGTGTGACCTCCTGAATCAAGACCCCCAGCCAGCCGCGACTGACATAGCCCTTGTCTTTGAGCTGGGCCACCACATCCATCGCCATTTCTACCGGAATGGCAAAGGACAACCCCATAAAGCCCCCGGTGCGGCTGTAGATCTGGGAATTGATGCCGACCACCTCACCTTGCATATTAAACAAAGGCCCACCGGAATTACCGGGGTTGATGGCCACATCGGTCTGAATGAAGGGCACATAATTCTCACGCGGCAGGCTGCGACCCTTGGCGCTGACAATCCCGGCGGTGACAGAATGATCAAAACCAAAGGGCGAACCGATGGCCAGCACCCATTCCCCCACCTTAAGGTCACTGGAGTCGCCGAATTTCAGGGTCGGCAGTCCGTCTGCTTCCACCTTCAACAGGGCAATATCACTGCGCGGGTCTGAGCCCATCAGCTCGGCGGTGAAGGTACGCCGATCACTGAGGCGCACCAGGATTTCATCGGCATCCTGCACCACATGATGATTGGTGACCACATAGCCATCGGCGGAAATGATGAAGCCCGACCCCAGTGACGTGGTATCAAAGGCATGAGGCGCCGCCCCGCCTTCACCAAAGAAACGGCGCAAGAGATCACCAAACATATCCTCCGGCAGCTGATCGGGAAGCTGAATCTGCGGGTGCTGCGCGGAACTGATTTTGCGCGTGGTGCTGATATTCACCACTGCCGCGCTGTTTTTCTCCACCAAGGGAACAAAGTCAGGCAGACTGCCCCGTGCATTTACACTACCGGCAAAAGCCAGCAGAATCAGGCACAGCATCAAGGGGCTGTGAAACGCCAAACGCATGTGTAATGACATTAAAAAACTCCTGTCAAAATGAATAAACCCTGGCCCCATCGCCAGGACCAGGCCAAAGCGATGCGGCCAACACCACCACAGGTCGCGCACGGTGCAGCTGTTTTTCACAAAAACACCGTGCCCTCAGACCGCCGGCTAACGCAAGGACGGCGTCAGACCTTGACTCATGACCCGCGCCAGGGAGACGCCAAGATTTTCCGACATGCGAGTGAAAAAGTCTTTCTTTGCGGTGAAATCCACAATATTGGCCTCACCAATCACCTCGCGGGCCACATAGCCGGGGCTGCCCAGACCATCAATCAGCCCCAACTGCAGGGCTTCTTCGCCGGTCCAGATCAGGCCGCTAAACACCTCCGGATCATTGGCAAGACGTTCACCCCGCCCGGTTTTGACCACCTCGACAAAGTGCTGATACACCCGATCCAGCAGCGCTTGCACATGAGCCACCTCCTGGGTATTCAGCGGCAGGAAGGGATCGAGCATCCCCTTGTTTTCCCCGGCCACCAGCAAGCGCCGCTCAATTCCCAGCTTATCAATGGCATCCACCAGACCAAAGCTGTCCATGCGCACCCCGATGGAGCCGACGATGCTGGATCGGGCGGCATAAATGCCATCTGCTGAGGCGGCAATATAATAGCCCCCGGAGGCACCGATATCGGTGATCACCGCATACAGCGGGATATCGGGGTATTGCGCCCGCAAGCGGACGATCTCATCGTTAATATACCCGGCCTGCACCGGACTGCCGCCGGGGCTGTTGATGCGCAGCAAGACCCCAACGGTATTGGCATCCTCAAAGGCCGAGCGCAAGCCCGAGACAATGAGATCGGCATTCGCCGCACCATCCTGGGTGATGATGCCCTGCACATCCACCATGGCCGTGTGCTTTTTCACTTTGGCGCTGCTGCCAAAGTCATCACCGATCAGCAGGTATAACAAGGCAAACAGATACAAAAAGCCCAGGGTTTTGAAAAAGATACCCCAGCGCCGGGCGCGCCGCTGTTCCTGGATACCGGCCAGGGCGATTCTTTCCAGCATCTCCCGCTCCCATTGTGGACTATCTTTTTCTTTGAAATTCTCAAACATATGCTTTGCCACACTCTCGCTCTTTGATAAAGATAATTTTTGCCATCGCAAAGGCTGCCTGCGGGGCCATATAGCAAGGCAGTTTTGTTTCAGTCTTGAGGCAACCAGGGCTTAGAGGCCCTAAACATCCGAATGTTCGCCCAAGCGCTGCGCCATGCGTTCAAAATGGGGAATCAGGCACACCACGCCGCTGGCTTTGACCCGCATCGCGATCAGGTCATCGCTTTGTGCGGGGGCATCCCAGGGCCGGATATCCTGACGATGGATCTTGATAGAGTGCGGAATGCCGCGCACCTCAATGGCATAAAAGGCAGGGCCTTGCTGGGCCTTTTGGGGATCAAAATACAGATTATGCACCACCAGAAAGCGCGTGATACGGGAAGCCTGCGCGGCGTCTGCCACCTCCATCAAAGACAGCACCGGCAACCGCTGCTCGCGCCAGCTAAAGTGCCCCTTCAGCCAAGGCAAGGCTTTTACCGGTGGGCTAAAGACCAAAGATTGATCGCCGCGACTGATGACTTCAACCACCACAGATTGCGGCAACAGCAAATTGCCCTCAAACAAGGGAACAATCAAGCAGTCAAGTGACGGTGTCTGGGAGATTGACATGTCGGCCATCTTAGCAAAACTGCACGCCTAAATATATTTCCCGGTAACCAGAGTGCGCAGACAAACGCCGCGCCATGCCCGTAGCGCAGCGCTGCAAACCGCTCAATATTTGGCGGCCATGGCGTCAATTAGGTTAAAATCAAAGCGGGCGCTATGCTTTTGATCTGTGCGCATGGCATTCATGCTTGTTATTCTCACCTTCATTTTAAGGAGCAACCCGACTCATGCCACAATTTGCTGCCATCAGCCGCGAACGCCACGCCAACAAGGCCTGGCGCCGTTATACCGATTACCACTTTGCGGCGCGTGAAACTTTATTACCGCTGGTTATTGCGGAATTAAGCCGGGCAGCGGTGAACATGCCTACCGCGCTGATCTCGCAGGAAGATGGCTTTAAACTGGTTGCGGTCACCGCCCTGGCACCGGGCAAAAATCTCTTTGTCGCCCCTTCCGGGCAGTGGCTGGGCAATTATGTGCCGGCGGTGCTGCGCGGCTATCCTTTCCGCCTGATCCGTCCGCAAAATGCCCAAGACCCGGTGTTGTGCATTGATGAGGACAGCGGTCTGTTGACCGAGGATGACGACGGCGAGTCATTTTTCGATGCGCAGGGCAATCCCACCGAATTGGTCAAGCAGATCATGGATTTTCTCGCCCAGGTTGAGCACAGCCGGGTAGCAACGGATCTGGCAGTGGCCGCCATTGCCGAGGCCGGTCTGATTGAGCCCTGGCCGATGAAGCTGAAAAAAGACGGCCAAGAGGTTGAGGTCACGGGTTTGCATCGCATCTCCGAGGCCAAATTCAATGCCCTCGATGATGAGGCTTTTGTTAAACTGCGTCATGCCGGGGCTTTGCCCATCGCCATTTTGCAGATGGTGTCGATGCAGCAGATCATGGTCTTTGATCGCCTGCTGCAGTTGCAGGAACGCCTGAACCAGAATAAGGGCAGTCAATCGGTAGACCTGGATAATGTCTTTGGCAATGACCAAAGCGGGACGCTGCGTTTCGATTTTCAGTAGCATTGTGCGATTCTCCGGTGATGCGGAGCTTACACCTAGGTTTCGATTCGCTAACATTTACAGACAAAAACTCCTAAAAAGTTCAGTTAAAAATAGGGTTTACATACGCTTTAGCATACCCTACTATGGCCTTAGCCCGAGAACCAAGGGCTGTTTTCGTTCTTTAATGAGTTTAGGTTTGCGGTTATCTGGGCAAGTCTTAGATGTAAAACCTAAAGCGTACTCAAGAACTTAGCGCCAGATGTTTATTCATCTGGCTTTGGCGGATCGGCCCATCCTCACTTGAGGGTGCGCGTTAACGTTTGTTAGCGAAACTCGATCAGTTGATCTGCATCGTGATCCAGACCGCAAGCGCCGCCCCAAGGGGCGGCCTGTTATTCCTCCCGGTGCTGCGGGTGGATGTATTGCGAGGCATTGTGTGATGTCTGCTCCCCGCAAAACCCTGATTGAACAATGCAACGACGGCTTTGAGCAGATGTTTGAGCATTATCCGGATGCGGTGGTCTTGATTGATCCGCACACGGCCCTGCCGATACAGTTTAATCAAGTGGCCTGCGAACAACTGGGCTATAGCCGCGAGGAATTTTCCCGCCTGCGCATCCCGGATTACGAGGCCAAAGAGACTCCACAACAGATACAGGCGCACATCCAGACCATTCTCAATACCGGACGTGATGATTTTGAGACCTGGCATCGACGTAAAGACGGCGCGCTAATCCCCGTCAAAGTGACCGTGCTGTTGATGCAAAAGACTGATCCAGCGTCTTTTTTCTGCGTTTTCCGTGACCTTTCCGCGCACCATCAAGCCAGCCTTGCCTTACAGGAAAGCGAGCAGCGTTTCCGTGATGTGGCCGATGCCGCCGGTGAATACATCTGGGAAACGGACAGTCAGGGGGTCTATCGCTTTCTCACGCACCCGGTAGAAACCTTACTGGGTCGTCCGATCCGGGATATTTTGGGACATACCCCCTTTGAATTCATGCCCGCAGAAGAGCAGGTGCGGGTGGCAACGATGTTTGCACAATGGGCAACCACCGGACAGGCGTTTCGTGGCCTTGAACATCAATCCACACGCCCGGATGGCTCATTGGTCTGGCAACGGGTCAGCGGTTTGCCCATGCATAACGCCAGCGGAGCCTTGATCGGTTTTCGCGGGACGGGGCTGGATATTACCGAACAAAAAGCCGCCCAGCTGGCCCTCAAGGAAAGCGTGGACTGCCTCAAGCTGGCCACCGATGCCGCCGAACTGGGGATCTGGGATCTACACATCAAAAGCGGCGAACTGAGCTGGGATGAGGGCATGTTCAGGCTCTATGGCACCAGCACCACCCAATTTTCGGCAAACGTTGGAGACTGGGTGCAGGCGCTGACCCCGGATATTCGTGCGGCGACGGTTGAGATTTTCCAGACAGCGATTGCGCAACGCCGCCCCTTTCAATGCGAATTCACCATTGCGCGGGCCGATGGGGAAATTCGGCATATCCGCGCCATGGCCAAATGCTTTTATGATGACGCCGGTCAGGCGGTGCGCATTGTCGGCACCAATGAAGACATCACCGAGCGGGTGCTGGCGCGTCAGGCCCTGCTGGAACAAGAACAGAAGCTGTTACACGCCAAGGAAGAGGCCGATCAGGCCAATCGCGCCAAAAGTGATTTTCTTGCCAATATGAGCCATGAGATCCGCACGCCGATGAATGCCGTCATCGGTCTGAGCGAGTTGTTGCTAAACACGGAACTCAGTCCCCACCAACGCGACTATCTGCAAAAAATTCATCGCTCCTCGCGGATGCTGCTGGGCATCATCAACGATATTCTGGATTATTCCAAAATCGAGGCCGATAAACTTGAGCTGGATCTGCATCCCTTTTCACTGGATGAGCTGTTGGATCAGATGACCACTCTGTTTAGCAACGCTGCCGACGAAAAAGGTCTGGAGCTGATTTTTCATGCGCATCCCGAAGTACCGCAGAGGCTAGTCGGAGATTCGCTGCGGCTGGGACAGGTATTGATCAATCTGCTAGGCAATGCCCTGAAATTCACCGCACAAGGAAGCGTGGAATTGGATATTCGCCCGCTACAATGCCACGGCGAGGCCGCCTTATTGGGCTTTCAGGTCAAAGATAGCGGCATTGGCATGACCGAGGCACAACTGGCCAAACTGTTTCAGCCCTTTTCGCAGGCCGACACTTCAACCACCCGCAAATACGGCGGCACCGGTCTTGGGCTGGTGATCAGCCGTAAACTGGTGGAAAAGATGGGCGGCACCCTGGAAATTGCATCGCAACCCCAGATCGGCACAACGGTACGCTTTAACCTGCATTTGCCGCTGGCCCAAGCGGCTGCATCCAGCACCACCGGCGCAGCTCCAATCACGCAAGTAGGCACACGGGCGCTGGTGGTCGATGATCATGCCATCGCCCGGGCGGTGTTGCGCGAGCTTTTGGAGCATCACCAGCTTGAGGTCGAAGAGGTCGCCAGCGGTGAGGCCGCGATTCAGGCGCTGATCGTAGCCGATAAACAGCAGCGCCCCTTTGATTTTGTGTTTCTCGACTGGAAAATGCCCGATGGACTGGATGGCATGGAAGCCAGCCGCATCATTGATCGCATGAAACACCAGGGGATTTTGCAGCATCCGGTGATAGTGGTCATCGTCAGCGCCTATGGCATCAAGAAAAAAGAGGCTGATGACGGTTATGCGGCCTTTTTGAGCAAGCCGGTCACCGCCTCCTCGTTACTGGGCGTCATGACACATCTGCAATACGGCGTTACCGCCGCACAGACCGAAGGCCAACCGCAAATCCCCCAGTTTGCCCACAGCAGCGTATTATTGGTAGAAGATAATGCCATCAATCAGGAAGTGGCCTTGCGTACCCTGGAAAAAACCGGGGCTACCATCTGGGTCGCCAACCACGGCGCGCAAGCCCTGGAAATGGTATTGCATAAGCAACCGGATCTGATTTTAATGGATTTACAGATGCCGATCATGGATGGCTTTGAGGCCACCGAGCAGATCAAAAGCCACTACCCCGAGATTCCCATCATTGCGCTGTCTGCAGCGGTCATGCCGGCGGATAAGGTGCGTAGCCAGCAGGCCGGGATGGCCGGACATCTCGCCAAACCCCTGGATCGTGAGGAGCTATATCGCACCCTCGCCCACTGGCTCCCGCAAACGGGGTTTGCACCCATTGCCAGCCCGGTGCCACCGCCTGCACCTCCACCGCTACAGGCCAAAGACCGGCCAGCCGCAGCGGCGCAAACAGCCGACCTGCAAACCCCGGATGCAGATGCGCCGCTACCAAAACTGCAAGGCTTTGATCTGGCCAAGGGCTTGCATATTGCCGATGGGGATCGTGCGTTTTATTATCAAATGCTGCTAAAGTTTAAGGCGCGTATTGCCAGCGAATATCAGCCACTGGTGACATTACTGGCCCAAGGGGCGCAGACACAGGCCAGTGCGCTGGCGCATGCGCTTAAAGGGACGGCGGCCAATCTCGGGGCGGTGCGCCTGCAGCAGGTGGCCCATGAGATTGACCAGCGGCTCAAGCAGCGCCAGGCTGTGTCCTCGGCACTGGCTGAAGAACTGGCTCAGGCGCTGGATGAGGCACAGCGCGAGCTTGCCCAGGTGCCGGTTACGCAAAGTACGCCCGTTGCCAGCGATCCACGCAGCGCACACGCGGCCTTTATACGCCTGCAACAGGCATTGCAAGACAATGAATTTATTGAAGAAGGTATCATTAACACCGCCTTGGCCGGTTTGGCTGCAACGGTGGATGCCGCCACCTGTGAACAGCTGCGCCAGCTGATTGAGACCTTTGCCACCGACGAGGCACTGCAACTCATGCAAGAACTTCAATCCATCATCGGGGAACAGCGTGTTGAGTAATTCCTCCGCCCATGCCGAGCGTCCCACCGTGCTGGTCGTTGACGACCAGCCGACCAATGTGCAAGCGCTGGCGAAATTGCTGAAAGATGAATACCGTGTGCAAGTGGCCACCAGCGGCAGCAAAGCCTTAGACATTGCCAACCAGGAACAGCCGCCCGACCTGATCTTGCTGGATATCGAGATGCCCGAAATGGACGGCTATGAGGTCTGCCGTGCGCTAAAATCCGACAGCCGCACCAACCGCATCCCGGTGATTTTTGTCACCGCCCGCGATGCCGTCGAAGATGAAGAGCTGGGCTTTCGTCTGGGCGCGGTGGATTATGTCTCCAAGCCCTTTCATCCGGCCATTGTGCGCGCCAGGGTGCGCAATCACATGCGCCTGAAGATCAAAACCGACCTGCTGGAAAAGCTCGCCATGCTGGATGGCTTGACCGGTATCCCCAACCGGCGCTATCTCAATGAACGCATGAACCATGAATGGCAGCGCGCCATCCGCGAAAGCCGCCCGCTATCGCTGGTGATGATGGATATCGACTATTTCAAACCGTACAACGACCAATACGGCCACGGCGCTGGGGATGACTGCCTGGGCAAGGTCGCCAAAGCCCTGCAAGGGGCGATTACGCGCCCGGCGGATCTGGTCGCGCGCTATGGCGGTGAGGAATTCTCCGCGCTGCTCCCGGAAACCGATACCACGGGTGCGTTGCATGTGGCCACGCGCTTTCAGGAGGCCATCGCAGCGCTGCAATTACCGCATGCCTATTCCAGCGTGTCCTCATTCATCACGCTCAGCATTGGGGTTGTCACCTTGATTCCAACTGTTGATACCGGCGCGGCGCAAAAGCTGTTTGATCTAGCCGACGAGGCCTTGTACGAATCCAAAAACCACGGCAGAAACCGCATCACGGTAAAAAATATCTGCGCACAGGATGAGGATGTCGCTCAATCCTGAAGATCCGCTCACCGCTCAGCGCGAGGCCCAGCCTCTATCCCGGAGACTTTTTTATGAATACGCATCCCCACACCGCCCCTGCACCGGTATCCTTTTACCGCCCCCAGCGTGGGCACAAGGCCCCGACCATGCGCTCGCCTGAATATGTGCAGATGTCCACCGCTGCCGCCATCACCCTGGGACTGATGCAAGGGCAGATGTATCGCACCGACTGCACCCACTGTCTCAACTTGTTGCTGACCTACCCCGAGGGCTGTCGCGCCAATTGCAGCTATTGTGGTCTGGCACGCCACCGCGAAGAATCCAAAGACTATGCCGAGCGTAATTTCATCCGGGTCGAATGGCCGGCAGCGCGCTTTGATGAGGTGCTGGAACGGATGCAAAACGGCACAGATCGCGGACGTTTTGAGCGCATGTGCATCTCCATGATTACCCACCCCGATTCTGATCAGGATGCCCTCACCCTGCTACAACGCTGGGTGCGTGCCGTCCCGGATATTCCGGTATCCATTCTTTCTAACCCCACTTCCATGCAGCGTGATGACCTGTTGCGCCTGCGCGATCATGGCGCCGAGATATTTACTGTCGCCCTGGATGCCGCCTCCCCCGGCGTCTTTGCCCAAACCCGTGGCGCTCCCGTCGGCGGGCCGCATCGCTGGGAACATTACTGGCGCGTGCTGGAATGGGCCGCAGAGATCTTTGGCCCGGAGCACTTTGGCACACATCTGATCTGCGGCATGGGCGAAACCGAGCAGGAAATGCTGGAAGTCTGTCAGCGGGTGTGTGATCTAGGGGGGCATAACCACCTGTTTGCCTTTTTCCCCGAGCAAGGCTCTCTGATGGAACAATGGCAGCCCGTGGCGCGAGATCAATGGCGACGGGTGCAATTAGGCCGCTTCATCATTGACTACGCCGACGGGCGTTTTGAAAATATGCAGTTCAACGACCAAGGCCAGGTCATTGATTTTGGCATATTGCCCGCACAACAAGACGCCCTGATCGCCTCCGGTACACCGTTTCGCACCTCCGGCTGTCCCGGTAAAGAAAACGAAGCCATCTCGGTCTGCAATCGACCCTATGGCGACTCCACACCAACCGATATCCGCTCATTCCCCTTCGCCCTGAACGCACACGACCTTGACTGCGTGCGCCGCCAGCTTGCCGGGGAAGCCGTGGGTACTTTTAACGAGGAATAAAGCCGTGCCCATCGCAGCCACCCCAACCGACATCACTTTCGTGCGCATCTACGTCACCGAGGCCCACGGCAAACAGGCGGAAATCTTTCGCCGCCTGCACGATGAGTGCAAAGTACGCGGCGTAGGCCTGTTTCGCGGCATCGCCGGTCTGGGTATCGAAGGCATCCTGCCCAGCACCGCCCTGCTCGACCTGGCCCTAAACCTACCCGTCGTCATTGAGTTTTTTGATACCGACGAGAAGATTACCCAAGCCCTGGAAGCCGTCAGCGATCTGATCGAACCCGGCCACGTCGTCAGCTTCAAAGCCCAACTGCGCTAAATATCAGCCGCCTCTGTGTGGGAGTGCCGGGTTTCACTCGGCACAAAACCACAGGCTTGAAAGCGCATGCGCTTATGAAGTTAAGGTATTTATGATGTGGTTGATTTTGTTTTTTCCGATTTTATTGATTCGCTGAATTTCTTCGAGGGATTCAAAGGGATGCTTTTTTAAAATTTCTTCGATAACCATTTTATGCACTTTTGCTCTGCTGAGTTTAAAGGCAATTTCCTTTTTACTTAAGTTGTTAATGGTGATCAGTTCAGGAGGAATGATTGTGGGGATGGATTCCTCAGCATGTATTGATTTTTCGACGGTTTTGGCATTGGCCGCAGCGGCCTTAGGGGGGATTGGCTGTTCGGTGCTGATGTCATTGGCTTTGGAAAGCTCTGGAGGCATTGGCTTTTCAACGGTCATACCATGTACAAAAGCGCTGATGCTGCTATAAACATCCTGCCGGATTTGTTCTTTCTGCTCGGCCTTTTGCGGCGCCTGGGGCTTGCTGACAGAATCCTGTGTTTTTTTCGCAGGCGGCGTGTGATCGGCGCTGTCCTGGACAGGCGGGTCGGCAACAGGCGCTTTTTGTGTATCTGTGGATACGTCGGATAAAAGCGCTTTCAGATGCTTAATCGCGACCGGGCCAATGCCCTGAACGTCTCGCACGTCCTGCTCGCTCACAAAAGGCTGAGTATCTCTGACTGCAATTAAATTATTGATCTGCTTGGCCTTAAGTTTCTTGGCGGCTTTGCGGGTCAATTCCTCAAAAGTAATCTGGTTTAATGCTTCAATCCATGCATCCGAGAAAGTAGGCTCTGGAGATGGATCAACCTTTTTACCTTTATTTTTTTCTCTTTCTATGTTAGCTAACCTATTCTCAATCAATTCTAAGCGATGATCCATTTTGTCGCTAAGCTTGGCGGCTAAGTTATCTTCCATTTCCTCGAAGCGATTATCTATTTTAGCTTCAATAGAGTTTGTATTATTTTGTAAAATTTTTTGAATTTGATCGATTTTTTCCACCAAGGGTTGCAGTAATGTTGAAAACATGTTTTGCAGCTCTCTCATGCTAACATTTACAGAACTTTCTTTAAAAGCCTTTGGCGAAGCGCCGTTTTCAGTTTCTGGCTTGATATGCGGAGCATGATGACGAAACAACTTTATCTGCTGCTCAATAACATGAGCATTGTCTTCTTCAATTATATAAGCATCAATGCTTTCTCCTTTGATGGGGTCAATTTCCTTGGCTCTTTTTGCGGAAAAATATTCAAATTCACCGTTGACTAGGTCATATCTTTCAATGCCTTTTCTTTTTACAACCAAAGGATTAATAACGCCACCACCTTCCAGAATAGACCTGGCTGCTTGCTCAATTTCATCTTTGGAAAAAGTGTTTTCTATGTTCGTATCAATGCTTTTAAATAGAATAATCTTTGGAGCAACTTTCAACATAGCTTATACCTTTATATTTTTTGTGAAATCAAGTTAGCCAGCATGGAAAATTCTTCGGATGATTTGGAATGCGGCTTATAGTCAAAAATAGATCGTGGATCACTCATGTCTAAATCACCTACCTCAATGGTTTGCTCCATGCACTTCACCAGGTCTTCTCGATCATAAATGACAGCATCCATAACGGGGAATTTATATCTCTTTTTAATGTTTTCAATGCGATTTGCAAATGTTGAAGACAAAAAACGCGGATTGGTTGAAATTTTATTAGGTAATACACCTAGTATATTTATTGGCGCAGCACCCGTCATATTTTTAAATCCATCAACTTCTTTGATGAAATTTCTTACATTTTCAAGTCCTTCATTGGCAAATGGCTTGAGGTCTGATGGAATCACCAAGTGATTAGCAGTAATCAATGCAATGCGTGCATAAAGATCCAAGGAAGGAGGGGTGTCAATCAGGACAATATCATATTTATCTTGATCTTTCAGTATTTTTTCTTTTAATACCATTCGTGTAAAATCCAGGCGATTTAATTCTTCTTGATGCTCCATCAAACGAATATGCGAAGAAACAACATAAATCCTGTTGCTGCTATCAAAGCTCGCCTTTTCCATCACCTCTCTAATTGGATAAGTATCACTATAGCGCAAGACATGATAAACATACTTGTCACGCAAGGTGTCTTTGGCTTCATCACCAAATTTAATCATTCCGGTGCTAAAAGTGGTATTCGCCTGGCTATCCAGGTCAATAATCAGTACCCGTTTTCCTTGGCGGGCAAAGGCAGCGGCGAGATTAACCACGGTGGTGGTTTTTCCCACGCCACCCTTGTTATGATAAACAGCTACAATCTTCATATTGTGATCTCCTGTGGGTTTTGGGTTGGATAAACACTGAATCTGCGGTACAGGTTGAGGATTGACGTGTTGCAGTAAAACTTCCCTGCCGATTAATTCTTTCATTTCTTCAATGCGTTGCACTAGCTCAGAAGCATGGCAGCGAAAAACAAGATGCACCTTGTATGTACGCTTCTGATAGATCCGAATCTCGTAACCATTGGTGAGAAGGCCATAGCTGATATCCAGAACCAGCATATAGCGTTTGAGCTGGTGGTAGGCCGCTTCCAGCACAATTTTAGGGTGCTTGGCTTCAATGATTAACCGGGCAACATTTTTTTCATCCGACGGCTGTGGCGCGGCCAAAAAATCCAATCTAAATCGTCGGGTGACTTTCTCCTGTTGCCACATATTGATCTGATAGCCTAAGGCGGGAAGCAGATAGCTTACGATCAGTTTGCTTTCTACTTCGCGTTCATTCTTGCAATAGTCTGGATGAAAGCTGACGGTTTCCATGTGCTTGTCCTGATTAAAAATTCAGTTTGGTTTCCTTGACGTTTTGCGGGCCTTAGTAGGATTCCTTTTCTGCCCAAAGTTCGGGAATAAAGCGCACCACTTGATTGCGGCCGCCTTCTTTAGCCGCATAGAGGGCGACATCGGCAAATTTAAGCACTTGCCAGAAGGCTTGTCCATCGTTGGGGTAGTCAGCCAGACCAATAGAGATGGTTTTATTGAGAATCACACCGCCGCCCACCTTGAATTTATAGGCCTCGACGGCCTGACGTATTTTTTCAGCAACACCCATCGCCTGTTCGCCACTGGTGTCTTGCAAGACGATGAGAAATTCCTCGCCGCCGTAGCGGATTAACAAATCCGATTCACGCACATTGGCTTTAAGGATATCCGACAGCGCGCACAGGATCTGGTCGCCCACATCATGCCCGTAATTGTCGTTGACCGGCTTAAAATAATCCAGATCCAGCATCAGCAGGGTCATGGAGGTTGCCCGCCGCTTGCATTGATTGACCAGGGTTTCGGCGTATTCTTCCAGAAAACGACGGTTGCGCAAGCTGGTCATCGCGTCGGTCAAGGTGGATTCGCGCAGGCTGGCCATCAGGCGCTTGGCCTGCAGTACCGGCGCCGCTTCGCGTAAATAAGCCTCAATGATGGGGCGCATACGGCTGATACAAGGGGCATTGTCCGTGCTCAATACCAGTTGTGCAACACTGCCCACGCTGCCCGATTGAATCACCGGCAGACACAGATAGCGGTAGCCTTGACCGTAGGCCTGAGCATCAAAGGCGCGACAGATCGAGGCATTTTCTACCCCGTCGATGACATGGCCGGTGCGCACCGCACGACAGGCGGAGGATTGTTCGAGGATACGCTCATGACACCATTGGAGAATCGTGCTCGGCGTGCCGTCAATCATTACCGGATGAATGCGATGCAGATCCTGGTCCACCTCGTAGATGGAATACAGCTCAATGTGAAATTCCTGCGCAAACACCTCTCCAATGCGCAAAAAAACCTCTTCGCTGGATTCGTCCTCTTCAATGGCCTGTTTAAATTGCGCCACTTTCACCAGACCGGAGACAGTAGCGGCGGTTTCAGCAAGCAGATCACCACTGGTATCGCTTTGCGGGCGGGAATTGACCAGCTGCGCGACATGATTACGAATCTCGCTCAGGCGGCGGGTGATGCTGTCGGAAAGGTGGTTGAAATGGGTGGCAACCTGACCAATTTCATCATCAGTGCGTCGCTGAACCCGCATACTGAAATCACCGGCACTGGCACGGGTCACGGCTTGCTCAATCTCAGTGGCTGTTAAAACCAGGGGTTGCAGCAAACGGCGCAAGAAAAGCACGGAAAAAATCGCAAACAGCGCCGCCGCGCCGACCAAAAACAAGACCGTCAGCAGTGCGGTGGTGCGCATGTGTGCAAAGGAAGCAATCAGCGTGACCGCCCCCAGCGTGCTCCCTTCAGGAACCTGATGACAGCTCAGGCAATTGACATCGCCGTCGCTGGTGGCCACATAGGGGATGGTAGCGCGAAAATCCGGGCTGAGAATATCGCCGGCCAGCGCATAATACGGCTTGCCCGTTTGCATCACATAGTGATCAATCTCATCGGCGACACTTTCCACCGCAAAACCATTGCCGTATTGCTCTTCCAGGATTTGCGCCCGCACCACCCGTGCTTGATCCAGACCCTGCACCTCGGCAAGGCGCGTCAGCAAGGAATCGCGCTGGTCAATAGTGCCATTGAGCATGGCCTCCGTCAGCGCCACACGCAGGATTTCAGCCGCCGTGCGGGTATGTTCCGTTGCCGCCCGCATGGAAAAATCCCGAAAAGAGGCGATGCTGGCCAAGCCGATGACCACCGTCAGGGTAAACATCACCGCAAACAGGGCCATCATGGTTTTGGTCTGAAGTCTATGCATAGCGTGTCGTGGTAGTGATCTTGATTTGGAGAGGCGCGGGTCGCAGCATTGCACGGCGACACAGAAAACGAAAGTGAGGATAGTTTAGCAGCAACATGGCAAAAGCGTCTTGCCTTCGCTGTGCGGTATTTCGCCGCCTGAGCGCGCCGCCTGGGAGCGAGTAACAAAAAGACTCCCCTCCTTTTCAAGGAGGGGTGGCGCGTAGGGGCGGGGTGGTTATCTGGATCGCCGAGTTGTACTCGGCCAGTCAGAACACGCACTA
>NZ_MU255056.1:160394-174374 GCF_000227725.2 Thiorhodospira sibirica ATCC 700588
GGTAGCCGCCGATGTAGAAGTTCCAGGCGATTTCGGGGGCGTTGTCGAAGTATTGCTGGGCGTTGATCCAGATTTTGCCGTCGGCATAACGGGGTTTGTCGATGATGTTATCGCCGTTGCCGGTGAAGGGATAGGGGGCGGGGCCGATGGCGGCGGGTTCCATCAGGTGCAGTTGGCGGAGTTGGTTGCCTTTGGCGGCGATGTCCCAGAATTGTTGGGGGCTGCTCGGCCAGGGAATGCGCGGAAAGTCGATTTTCAGGAATTCGGCGTAGGTGTCGCGGTAGGCGGGGCAGTGCAGGACGCCGTAGATGTAATCAAACACGGCGAGTTCATCCGGCGTACCATGCTTGGGATGGGTGGCGAGGGTTTGGAGTTTGGCGTAAATGTCGGGGTCGAAGTTGATGCGGCGGGTTTGGTCGATGTCTTGCTCAGTGGGATAGAGGTAGAGAGGATGAAAAACACCGCCGCCACGATAAAAAGCATTAAAGTCCAAGATTTCGTTGCAAACAAAAACAAGATTCCATTGCATTTGTCCAACGACCTGTCCTTGGCGTCCAATAACTAAAGATGGAACCTCTTTTCCTGCAACTTTAGATATCACTTCAAAACGCGGACGGCAGATAAAGCCTCTTGATGTTCCGGTGTAGTACGTCCAACGCAGATCAAACGGTCTGTAAGTGATTCGAGTTAGTAACTCAGGGTTTGGCTGCCCAATATCCTTTCGGGCAGATGGAATATTCCAGTCTTGAACATCTTTACCCAGTTGGTATTTCACTCGCGCTGCTTCTGGCTCCAAGGCTGCAAAATCCTGCACGCGCTGCCATAAGCGTTCCCTGTTTTCGTCAATGGTCAGGCTGTCTCGTGCGGTGACAATACCCACGGAATTTACGGGCATTAACTCATTGACGGCAAATCCCGCCTGATACTGTTCAAAGGCGGCAACGTTTCGCGGGACAAAAGCGTATTGTGGGGCGTGGTGTTGCAGTGTTTGCCAGCGTTGATCGCGGAGTGTGAGTTGTTCGAGTGCGGCATATTTTGCGGTGCGTTCGCCCCAGAGGTCGGTGTGATAGAGCTGGGCGGCGGTGGTGGGTTTAGTCCGGGTTTAATAGGCGGTATTGTCTGGCTGAAAGGTGTTTTTCTGCCAGTGCCCGACGATTGGAAGATGCCGCTACGGGGAGCGCCGAGTTTTACTCGGCGGGTCGGGACAAGGAGCTAAAAATCAGCCGAGTACAACTCGGCGATCCAGATAACCACTCTGCGCTACGCGGCTAAAACTCTCCCCCTGCCAAGGGGGAGTCCCGCCGCAGGCGGGGAGGGGGTTGGTTTTTTTAAACACATAACCACCCCGCCCCTGACGGGGCACCCCTCCTTAAAAAGGAGGGGAGTTTTTTTACATGGAGCTGGAGCTCCATGACCCCCGGTGCGGAGCGGGTACTCCGCGTTCCCAGGATGATGCCGCTATGTTGTATTTTAATTTTCGGGGACGTAGACGAAGCTGCCGTCGGGCATGCGGTAGGCGATGCCTGCGCGGATGCCATCGCCGACGCCGATTTCGCCACTGGCGCGGTAGTGTTGCAGGACTTCGCCTTCTTTGATGATCATTTCCATATTGGGTTGACCGGCGTTGCGAATAAGGGTGATGTCTTCGTCCCAGAAGTGGGTCATGGGGTTGCTGGCTACGGCGAGCAGTAGCGCGGCGATGATGACTAAAAAGACATCGATCAGGTTGACGACCGACAAAATCGGGTCATCGGATTCTAAATCATCGAGTAAACGAAGCGGCATGAGCTGTCTACGCCTGTGGGCGTCTCCGGGCGAGTGGTTGAGGGTTTAGTGGCGCTTTTGTTCAAGGTGTGCCAGTTCGGTGGCGTACCAGCGTTTGCGGACGCTGACGGTCCAGTAGGTCAGGGAGGCGGCAATCAAGGCCAAGATCACCGCAGAAAAGGCCACGACCAGATTTTGGCTGGCACGATGCAGCTCACCTTCGGCCAGGGCCATGAGGGCGGGTCCCATGGGGATCATGGTGGCGACCAGGCCCAGCATTGGGGCTACCCGGCTGGCCATGCGGGCCATTTCCAGGCGTTTGACGGCGATGGCTTCCAGGTCGGTGAGACTGAGCGCCGGGTTTTGTTGTTGGGCAAATAATAGCTCTTGGCCGCGTGGGTCGTTGGTGGCACGCTGGCGGGCTTGCCACAAAAAGGCTCCCACGGCAAAGAAGGCATAAAAAAACAGCCCGGCAACGGCCAGCAAGACGGGTAGCATGAACAATTGGCTGAGGCTATACATGGCCTGTTCGATGGTCAACGACATGGGGTATTCGCTCCAAAAAATTAAGGGTAATTGTTTGAAATGTGGCGGACACATCTTGTGTTCGCAGGGTAGTTTGTGCGGCATCATCCTGATGCCGCTACGCAAAACGCCGCCTTAACGGGTTGCCGGGATGCGCCGGGCCTGATAGACCACACCGCCTAACAAGGCCAGCAGCGCCAGCGCCGCCAGTAACAAATCCGTCCAGTTCAGCGTAAAACCGGCGGCTTGTGTGCTAACGGGTTGTAGCTGCTGGCCGGTGACGGCTTCGCTGGGTGGATGATTGGCCTGGGCGGCATTGAGACTGCTAAAGTCCAGTCCAAAGCCTGCAGCGGCTTGTTCTGCAAATGCCTGCAACAGGCTGCTGGCGGGCTGATAATCAAGCTCGGTCAGTGCTTCGTGATATAGCTCCAGCAGGGTCTGCACGGTGTCATCGGCAGCTTGCCAATAGCCTTTGCGGATGGCTTCCAGCATGCGCTCGGTGATCTGTGCCAGGGCATTGGGGTTGTGCTCGGCAAACCATTCGCGTATCCCCAACTCCAGCGCATCGCGGATATAGACATCGACGAAGCTTTCCCATTGATCATCGCGTACCACCTCCGGGGCAACGGCCTGCCAGCCCCAGAAATTGTTGACGGTATCGAGGATATTGAGGGTTCCGGCATAGCCTTCTTGCTGCATGGCGCTGATCCATTGCGGATGGAAATAACGCGAGCGCAGCTCGGCGGCTAAAAAGCGCCCGGCGGACTCTACCCGCATCCGTTCCGGCTGGCGCAGGTTGCTGATGTACAGCGCCGGGCTTTGGCCGCTGAGGTGACGCACTGCCAGCGATAGGCCGCCAAGGTATTGGAAGGGGTCATCGGTGCTGAGCATGCCGTAGAGGTTTGATGAGCGCGACAATACGGCGGCCTGCACGCCGTGTAGTTGCTGGGCGTAAAGGTTGATGTCCTCAAGGCGGCTTCCCCATAGGGATTGATCCACACCAAAGGCATATTGCATACGCTGCAGGTACAGCTCGGCCAGGCGGGTTTCATCCTCCCAGGAATCCGATGCCAGGGTGGCTTCATCCAGGCCGGTACCATAGACCCCGCTTTGATTGGAGAAGACCCGTACCCGGGCGTACTCACGCGCCAGCGCGGCATCAATGCCCTGCGCCAGCAGCGTTTGTTCCAGGGCTTGCGTATGGCGCTGTACCGCGTTGTTGGGCTCATCAAGCGCGGCAATTTTCTCCACCGCTCTGGCAATCAGGCTAATGACGTGCGGAAAGTGATCGCGATACAGGCCGGTGGCAGAAATCACCACATCCACGCGGGGCCGTCCCAGGGTTTCCAGCGGGATGACCTCAATATCGGTGACACGGCCAAAGCGATCCCATTGCGGCTGTACGCCCAGGGCATAAAACACCTGGGCTTCAAGAATGCCCAGATGGCGCATGGCCTCGACTGACCACAGCGAAAAGGCGATTTTTTGCAAATCTTCGCCGCTGTGTTCGCGATGACTTTCCAGGAGCTGATCAAAGGCTTGACGCCCAGCCTCCCACGCCTGTTGGGTGGGCAGTTTGGACGGATCAAAACCATACAGATTGCGCCCGGTGGGCAGGCTTTCCGGGTTGCGGATCGGGTCACCGCCATAGTGGGTGGGTAGGTAACGTCCATCCAGCGCGGCCAGCAGACCGGCATATTCCTGTCCTGCGCCCAGAGCCTCAAAATAGCCTTTGGCGGTCTCCAGCCAGACCGCCAGGCTGGGGTCTTGCAGTGGCTGATCTTCTAGCAGATGCGCAGCGAGGAATTGGTATGGCTCGCTATGTTCTATGGCGTTGAAATCCTCGACAAACAGCTCTTCGATATCGACGCCCAGCGCGTTATAAAACGCCTCGCCCAGCATTTGCATGACGGTCAGCAGGCGATGTCGTTCCTGCGGTGCCTGGCCGAAGCTATGCAGACCCAGGGGTTGGGAGACTTGCGCCAGATCGTGCAGATAATCGTGCAAAATCGGCTCAAATCTGTGGAAATCCGCAAGGGCAGCAGTGGCCTCCCAGCCAATATCCTCCAGCAGGTTGAGGGCCTGGGCCTCGGCGACGATGGCCTGCTCGGTATGGCTGCGGACACTGCCTTCATCCAGCAATTCATATTCATGCAGCAGATCGTGCAAGGGCAGCAGGCTTTGCTGCAGTCCCGCCGGGGCAAAGGGTGGCGTCTGGTGGCTAATGATGGTGGCGCGCCCGCGACGCTTGGCCTGGGTGGCTTCGCCGATGTTATCGACGATGTATGGATAAATCACTGGGGTATCGCCCAGCACCAGATAGGGGTCATCAAATACCCACAGGCCGCGTTCCTTGCCGGGCGTCCATTCCTGGGTGCCGTGCGTGCCGAAATGAATCAGGGCATCGGCGCTAAAGTGCTCACGGGCGTAGAGATAGGCCGCCATATAAAAATGAGTCAGCGGTATGCGGGTGTCATGATAAATCGAGCGCTCAATGGGTTCATCCACGCGCCCCCGGAGTGGCTGCGGCATGATGAGCAGATTGCCCAGCAGCAAGCGCGGAATCACAAAGGCCGGTTCGCCGTCTGTCCACAGCATCGGATCTTCTTCAGGAGCACCCCAATGCTCCTCAACACGGTCACGCACGCGGTCTGGCAACCCCTGATACCAGGCAAGATAGTGCGCCAGCGGCAACTGTCCGGCACGGGAGGGATCTGCCTGCAAGGTTGCCAGGGACGCTGGGCGGTAAAATGGCTCCAGCAAGGCGGTGGTATGTTCAATCAGCGTGGCCTCGTCGTGTACCGTCACGGTATAACCGGCCTGGGCCAAGGCATCGCTTAAAAAGGCCAGGCTGCGCGGCACATTCAAAAAGGAAGCTGCCAGATTATGCTGACCGGGAGGATAGTTATAAAACATCAGGGCCACGCGCTTTTCGGCATTGCTCTGACGACGCAGGTGGGCCAATCTGAACACCTTGGCCAGCAACGCCTCGGCCTGTTCGGGAATCAGGCGCAATTGGCCATCCTCCACCGCCGCCACCACCAGCGGGTCTGTCAGGCCAACAAATTCCGGCACGGCCAGATAAAACGGTACGCTGCCCATCGGCAAGCCCACAACACTATCGTGCCAATCCTGGGTATCGCCACTGCGCCAGCTGAGGGCTTGCAGCACGGGTACCCCAAGGCGCTCGTATTCTTCGCGCCGCTGGCCCTGATACATCGCCTGAAAATTGATCAGCACCTCAAAAGCTGCCTGGCCGTCGCGTTGCACAAAATCCAGCGCCCCACTATCCGCCATCAGGGGATGATAAAACACCAAAGGGCGGGCACCGGCAGCCTCAATCTGTGCAATCAGGGCGTCAATATGCGCGGTGGTGCCGTTGGCGATAAAGGATTGATGAATCACCAGACCGATCACCGCGCTGGGCGTACCTACGCGGGTCTTGGCAAAGCGCTCGTAACTGCCCAGATCGGCAAACACCAGCGCCGGGTGGGCCGGATGATAAATCCCGCTTTCCGGAAAGATGATAGGCGGCGAGGTACGCCCGCGTGCGGTGCGGGTAATATTCACCGCGACAAAGCGAAACAGCCGATGGAAATTCTCCGCGCCACCGTTGCGATAGTATTCATACAGAGAATCCCGCTGCGAGACCGGCAGCCCGCCGCCACTCTCCGCGCCCTGGGCCGCGACCAGAACCCACGGCACACCGGCGGCCTCCAGCAGCGGCTGCATGATGCCTAGCATGCGTCGGGCGTCGTGTTCACGCGGGGCGTCCAGAATAACCAGACGCGCCCCGTCCAGACTCGCGGCTAACTGCGCGGCATCCTCACGGTCAATATTGGCCAGGCGCACACCGATACGGTGCGCCTGTGCGGCCTCCTGCAGCAGGCTGAATTTACCGCCGAGGATGAAATCACTGCTAATCAAGGTCACTGGCGGGTTTGCGCTAGTGGCCTGCAGGGGGCCACTGGTCAGAGCCAGCAAAACCCATGCAGACAGCATCAGCCTTAAGGCATACAATGTTTGATAAGACATCAGGTGCTTGTTCTCTTTTTAAAATCCGCCATGCAAACTCAGGCGCAGGGCACGCGGGGTTTCGGTGTAATTAAACAGCGGAGATTTCTCTGCCAGGCGCACATCGGTGAGATTGTCAATCCCGGCCACCACCTTCACCTGGGGGCTGAATTGATAGCTCAGATCGCCATGCCATAAGGCATAGGCGGGTACGCGCTGATGATCCAGATATTGACGCCCGGTGTGTTCCGTGCGCAGATGCGTTTGCCAGGGACCGCTGGCCCATCCCACGCGGGCACCGAGCAGCTGCTCGGGACGGCTGTTGAGCGCCTGACCGGTGTTTTTATCCTCGGTATCGAGCCACTGTGCATGAGCGCCCAGATAAAAGCCTTGCGGTAAACGCCACTGCAGGGCACTTTCCATGCCCTGAATCCGGGCCTGATCAATGTTGCGGTAGATATACACTCGCCGCGTACCCTCAAGACCGATGGGGTCTACCGTGATCAGGTCGCGGATATCGGTATGAAACAGCGTGGTTTCCCAATCCAGGGGGCCGTGGGTATAAATCAGCCCCAGCTCAAAGGACTGGCTGGTTTCGGGCTTGATATCATCATTGCCATAGAAGGTATGCGGTCCCTCAGCGGCCATATAGGCACTGGAGCCTTGTTTGAGGGTCGGTGCCTTGAAGCCCTCGCCATAGCCCCCACGCACGGTCCAACGCGGATCGACATGCCACACCAGATACACCCTGGGGCTGGTTTCGCCACCAAAACCGCTGTGCTTGTCGTGACGCACACCCAGCGTCAGCAAGACCGCCTCGCTTAACTCGATTTCATCCTGCACATACAGGGCCTGAAAATCGGCATCCGCCTTGCCCTTGGCAAAACCGGCGTTATGCATGGTTTCCTGACGCGCATCAAAACCGGCCGTGATCCACTGTGCCGCCCCCAGCGCAAAGCTTAGGCGTCCATCCACCCCCTGCTCATCAAGACTCTGGGGACGGGTCGGCGCAACGCCGCCACTGCGTTGATTGGCCACGGCAAAGCTTGAATCCCAGAGACTGAGCTGAGTGTGTATCTCCTGCCCGTCGGCCTGCCAGCGCACCACGCTTTGACGGCGTTCAATATCATAACGGTCATGAAAAACCACCGTGCCGCGTCGGTCGTAGCGCTGGCGCGCCTCATCGACACGGCGATGCTCCAGATCAAAGCGCTGACCGGCAACCGGCTCCCACGAAGCCAACAGATTTCCGGCGCTTAAATTACGGCCATCAGTTTCCGAAACCGCAGAATCGTCAGGCTTGCTTAACATCGCCTGATCACGGGCACTGCCCGATACGGCAATGCGCAGCGTCTCCGTCACGCCCCCGGAAACGCTGATTCCGCTGCTTAAACTGTCGCCATCGCTGCGCTGATCCAGCCAGCGTCCCCCCACGCGCAGCCGACCAGACCACTCAGCCTGTGGGCGTGCCGTGATGACATTAACCACCCCGCCCAGGGCATCGGAGCCATACAGCACCGACATTGGGCCGCGCACCACCTCAATACGCTCCACCCCATCCAGCGGCGCCCACTCATATTGATAATCCGAATGACCTACCCAGTCATCGGTAGTAATAATCCGCTGTCCGTTGACCAAAAATAAGGTATGACGGCCCTCCATGCCGCGCAGTGATACGGTCTTGCGCCCGCCAACCCCGCGTCCGATCATGGCCACACCGGGGGTATCGCGCAAGCTATCCAGAACATTCTCAGCACCTTGCGTATCCATCTGCTCACGCAAGATGACCGAGGCCGCCGCCGGTACCTCACGCACACTCTGGGCACGTTGTGTGGCGGTGACCACCACCTCATCCAGATAACTGTCTGGTGCCGCCAGGAGGGTATCAGGAACACACAGCGCGCAAACACCTAAAAGCGCGGGAAATGCCCGACGTAGCGGGTCAGGCCAGGGAAATGGCGAAATATCAGAGAAAAAAGAACGTGCGTACATGTACCAATGGCCCGTATTTAATGATCATTATGGGTCAATGGCTGCCTATCCCAACACAGGGCATCGGTTGCTGGTATGGTTGACAAATGCTTGATTGAACGTGGCAAACAGCGGCTAATCCAAAAGCGCGTTTACTCCGTGTGGATGATCTACATGCTGCGCTGCGTGTGGCTGCTTGCTTTTACAGTTGGCACAGCGTCCGCTACAGGTATGCGGCTTTTCCTCCTCCAGCGCAAAAATCTGCGCAAGCTTCGGCTCGCGGGCGTATTCTGGTTGCATATCCAGGGTAGGGCTTAGGTAGTACATGGGACTCTCCAGGGGAAACAGTGAAGCCAACGGGCCTCACTTGGTTAAAATCAGCTTGCCGGAACGGGTCAGGCGCAGAATGTAGCGTTGTTCACCGTGCGCAATCGCAATCGAACGCTGGCCCTGTAACAAAGCATGACTGTCAATTATCGGCGGCACACCGGCCTCAAGAGGCAGCGGCATGGTTGGCGAACGGTGCGACAGCGTAAAAAGATCGGGGGAGGAAACGGCTTTGGCATGCATCGGGGACTCCTTTTGTAAATGATAATAATTGCTATTTACATTATTTTAATGAAGTCGTCAATATTTATTGCTTGATCAGCAAGGCCCGTCGCGATAGAACTGAGGCGTTTTGACGTTTTCTGGGTCTTAAGGTGACGAATGCCAAGACAGTCGCAGGTATTGGGTCAGAGCGGATGGATGAAGGGGAGATGCTCGACGGGCAAGCATTCCTTGGGGCTGGGACGGTTGTTTTGCAGGAGGAATCCCCCAGTTTATGCCTTAGCAACGCACGCCAACTGGTGTTGCAGCAGCTCGGCGAGGGTGTGGGCGGTGTCTGCAAAGTCCAGCTCTAGTCCCAGTTGCACGGCTGAGGTGGTCTGCAGTCCAGGATGGCCGCAGGGGTTGATGCGGGTAAAGGCGCTAAGATCAGGATGCAGATTAAAGGCCAGGCCGTGATAGCTGCGCTGTTGACGAATGCGCAGTCCCAGGGCGGCGATTTTGGCATCGTTTACATACACCCCTGGGGCCTCGGGTCGGGCATAGGCGCTGATCTGGTGGCTTGCCAGAAAGGTGATCACGCAGTGTTCCAGCAGCGAAACCAAGGCTCTGACGCCAAGCTTTCGGCGTTTGAGATCCAGCAGCACATAGATCATGATTTGACCGGGGCCGTGGTAGGTGACCTGTCCACCACGATCTACCTGGATGACTGGAATATCACCGGGATTGAGCAGGTGCTCGCGGCGTCCGGCAAGCCCCAGGGTAAACACCGGGGGATGTTCGACCAGCCAGAGCTCATCCGGGGTGTCGGCCTGGCGCTGGGCGCTAAATTGCTGCATCTGTTGCCAGGTGGTGAGATAGTCACAATAACCCAGATAGCGGATCAGCGGCGAAATGGCAGACACAGACGCGATGTTTAGTAAGCCTTGCGATAGCCCAGGCTGCTGATGATCAGGGCGATGCCGACGGTGATGTTGACGCCTCCGCGCCATACCAAGGGAACTTCAAACCAGTTGAGGCTACTGGCCAGCAGCAGCATCAGGCCGATCATCAGCCAGCTGCGCAGTGGATAGACCTGCACGGCGCGCTGAGGGCTTTGCAGGCCATGCAGGCGGGCGAGATTACGGATACAGCTTTTTTTAAAGATCAGTTGCCCCTTGGCCAGCCCCAGCAACACCGCCCCGGCCAATACGCCAAACGCACCACCCCAGCCGAGTTGGCCAAGATGCAGACCCTGAGACAGGCGCAGCAGACCATAGCTCAGCAAGATAAGCCCCCCACACAGCCACAGCGCGAAGGCGAGTTGTTGCAAGCGCAGTGGCGCAAGACGCCCCGGCCATAGCAAGACCAAGGCAAACAGGAAGATGGCTGGCGAGAAGTAGAGGTTGTTCATCGGTGATCCGTGATCCGCACAGTGCCGCCCGGTTAAATCGGCGGTTCCCCGAGTTGCTCGCCCAATTTGGCAATCACATAAACCCGCATGGCGGCTTCCAGGGCGGTGCTGCCATGGGCGAGGATATCGGGTTCCATGGAGGCCGCCCAGAGCTGGTTGCCCTCGGTGTCCCAGTTCAGATCAATGTGTGCTTCGTCGATAATCGGGCCGCCCTGTGACCAGTAGATGGTCGGGCTGAAACGGCGGGGCGCGAAACCATGCCCCGGATCGTACATCAAGACCCCGCTTTGCCGGTCACGCTGCACCTCAACCGCTCGCGCCTTGGCAACCCAATAATCAATCGCTTGTGGAGACAGTTCTCTGGTAGTCGTCATGCGCTTCGTATCAGACCTGTGTTAAGAAACTGCGCGTTTTTCCGCTGGGCATTCCCGGATCGCGGCGGCGTTAGCCCTGAGTCCAAGGCCGTGGATTTATTCCCATTCAATCGTGGCCGGAGGTTTGCCCGAGATGTCATAGGTGACGCGTGAGATACCCGCGACTTCGTTGATGATCCGCCGTGAGACCAGATCGAGAAAATCATACGGCAATGGTGCCCAGCGGGCTGTCATAAAGTCTACTGTCTGTACCGCCCGCAAGGCAATCACATAATCATAGCGTCGGCCATCGCCCATCACCCCGACCGATTTGACCGGCAGGAAGACCGCAAAGGCTTGCGAGACCTGATCATATAAGTCAGCACGGCGCAGCTCTTCAATGAAGATATGATCCGCCTGGCGCAACAGCTCGGCATATTCGGCCTTGACCTCGCCGAGAATACGCACCCCCAGCCCTGGGCCGGGAAATGGATGGCGATAGACCATCTCGCTGGGCAGCCCCAGCTCCAAGCCGATCTGGCGCACCTCATCTTTGAATAATTCGCGCAGCGGCTCAACCAGCGTGAGCTTCATGTGTTCCGGCAGGCCGCCGACATTATGGTGTGATTTGATCACATGCGCCTTGCCGGTGCTGGAACCGGCGGATTCAATCACATCCGGGTAAATGGTGCCTTGTGCCAGAAAACGGGCCTGCTGGCGTTGCGTGGCCTGTTCATCAAAGACCTCGATAAATACCCGGCCAATGATCTTGCGCTTTTGTTCGGGATCAGTGACCCCGCGCAGGGCTTCCAGAAAACGCGCCTGGGCATCCACCTTGATCACCCGCACGCCCATATGCCGGGCAAAGGTTGCCATCACCTGCTCGGCTTCATGCAAACGCAACAAGCCATTATCCACAAACACGCAGGTCAGCTGCTCACCAATGGCCTGATGCAACAGGGCTGCCACCACCGAGGAATCCACACCGCCGGAAAGCCCCAGAATCACCTCGCCGGTGCCCGCCTGGGCCTGTATCCGGGCGCGCATATCATGGATGATATTGCCCGGCGTCCAGTGTGCCCCGCAGCCACAAATCTCATGGACAAAACGCGCCAGAATGCGCTGACCCTGACGGGTGTGGGTGACTTCAGGATGAAACTGCAGCCCGTAAAACCTGCGCGTCTCATCGACCATGCCAGCCAGCGGGGCATCCTTGGTTTTACACAGGCAGCGAAACCCTTCCGGCAGGCGCGTCACCTTATCGCCGTGTGACATCCACACATCCAGCAGGGCCTCGCCGGTGGGAGCAGCATGATCTTCTATGGCCTGCAACAGCGTTCCTGGATATTCCAGCGCGACCTGGGCATAGCCAAATTCACGCTGCGCGGAGGCACTGACCGCCCCGCCCAGTTGTGCGGCCATGGTCTGCATCCCGTAACAAATGCCCAGCACCGGCACCCCCAGCTCAAACACCACCGCCGGGGCCTGTGGGGGGGTGCTGTGGGTCACGGATTCCGGCCCGCCGGAGAGAATCACCCCGCGTGGACTAAATGCCTGGAGCGCCTGGGGGTGCATATCCCACGGGTGAATCTCGCAATACACCCCCGCCTCGCGCACACGGCGCGCAATCAGTTGCGTGTATTGAGAGCCGAAATCGAGAATCAGGATGCGATCAGCGTGGATATTTATCATCAATTAGGCGGGCCTGTATCAAGTATCAGTCAAAGGCGCAAGGCATTGCGCAAGTGCCCTAGTATAGCCGCCACGATCAAGGCCGCAAAGACTCCCCTCCTTTTCAAGGAGGGGTGGGGTGGTTTTGACCCCCTCCCCGCCTGCGGCGGTAGTCCCCCTTGTCAGGGGGAGAGTCTTGGCGTACAGCGCAGGGTGATTATGGAGCAAAAAACAGTTCCTTGATTTGTTATCAAAGTTATTTATAATTCCTTGCTATGAGAAAGCAATACAGCATTGGCGAGTTTGCCAAACGCCTTGGGCGGTCGCCACAGACGATCCGGCGCTGGGAAGCTGAAGGGAAGCTGCAAGCCAAGCGGCTGCCGTCGGGGCATCGGTATTTCGATGAATCCGACGTGCGTTTGATGCGGGGTGGGGCGCCGAAGACGCGCGACGTGGTGGTCTACTGCCGCGTGTCGAGTGCCGGGCAAAAAGACGATCTCGCCTCGCAGGTGCGGGCGATGGAGGCTTACTGTCTGGGCGCGGGAATCGCGGTGGATGAGTGGATTCAAGAGATCGGTGGCGGAATGAACTTCAAGCGCAAGCGCTTTCTCGCACTGGTCGATCGTATCCAGCGTGGGGACGTGCGCCAACTGCTGATTGCCCATAAAGACCGCTTAATGCGCTTTGGTTTCGATTTCTTCGCCCACATCGCCGCAGAAAACGGCTGCAAGATCGTGGTGGTCAACCAGGAATCGCTCTCGCCTGAGCAAGAAATGGTTGAGGATTTATTGGCGATTGTGCAGACCTTTTCTTGTCGGCTGTACGGGATGCGCAAATACAAACAATCCATCAAGGAGGACTTTGCCGAGATGCCCGTTCGCCAGCCCAAGGATTTGTGTGAATGAAAGTCACGCGGATTTTGTGCGCCAAGCGCCCGAACAAAGGCAAGCTCGCGGCCCTTCGCGAACAGGCGCGGCGGCTCGGGCAGGTGCGCTCCGAGGTCTGGCAGCGCTTTGGCTCAATTGGCGGCGTGGGCTTGTCCGACCGCCAGATTCGCGATGCCTGGCTGGGCGAAGGCCGCGCGTTCCCGGTCGCAGCGAATGCCTGGAAAGAAACCCTACGCGATGCCAAGGGCGACATCACGGCTTACATGGAAGCGGCCAAGGTCAAAGCGCGCCGCTGCATCTCGCGTCATACCCAGGATAAGGCCGAACAAAAACGCCTGTTCACCGCACTCAAAGGCAACGACTGGGTATACGATCCTTATCTGCGCCGAATGATGCGCAAGCACTGGAAGCATGGTCACAATCACACGCACAACCAGATTATCGTGCGCTCGGACAACTACACCACCTTTCAACTCGGTGGGCGTGCCTGGATCAAAATTCCCGGCTTGGTGAAAGGTCAACGCATCGCCATTCCACTCAACACCACCGTTGAGCCGACCGGCACCCTGCGCATTATCATCAAAGACGATGAGTGCATCGAAGTTCACTATTACATGGAAGTCGAAGCCAAGCAGGACTGCGGCGAGCGCACTATCGGCATCGATAAAGGCTACTCTGAAGTCTTGGTCGATTCCGATGGCGACCACCACGGCCAGGAACTGGGCGCGATCCTCACCGACCAATCCGACAAACTCAAGATCAAATACCAGCGTCGCGCCAAGCTGCGGGCACTCGCCAACAACACCCGCAACCCGCGCAAGCGTCAACACATTCGCCAGTTCAACCTGGGACGCAA
>NZ_MU255056.1:174474-223349 GCF_000227725.2 Thiorhodospira sibirica ATCC 700588
CCACCACGGCCAGGAACTGGGCGCGATCCTCACCGACACCTCCGACAAACTCAAGATCAAATACCAGCGTCGCGCCAAGCTGCGGGCACTCGCCAACAACACCCGCAACCCGCGCAAGCGTCAACACATTCGCCAGTTCAACCTGGGACGCAAAAAGCTGAACCGGCAAATGGATAAAACCCACGCGCACATTCGCGACATCGTATTTCAATCCGTTCACAAGGTGGTCGATAAAGCCGCCGTGATTGCGGCAGAAGATTTAACCGCCCCAATGGCGAGCAAGTCCTTCGGCAAGAATGTCAATCGTCGGCTGGCCAGCTGGACGAAAGGTGTTATTGCCGAAGCACTTGACAGTGTTTCACGCCGTCGAGGTTCGACGGTCGTTCTGGTCAATCCGGCTTACACATCGCAAATGGATTCCCGAACCGGCTGCCTTGACGGCAAACGGCAAGGGGATCAATTTTACTGTTCCGACGGGGTTGTGTTGCAGGCAGACCAGAACGCTGCGCGAAACGTGCTGGCGAGATTGTATGACCCGGACATTGAGCGGTTCACCCCGTTCAAGCAGGTCAAGGCGATCTTGCTGGAACGGACTGAGCGCCTCCGGTTGGGACTGCTCAACCCGGACTCCAGTTGCTCGCCCTTCGGGGCGCTATCAACGGAGAGCGAATTACCGAAAAACCATCCTGAGCAACTTTGTTTAGGTTTTTAGGAACAGTCTCTGAACGCTTACGGATAAACCAGCATTGATGGATGCGCTGATGGCGCTCAAAATCCTTGGGGATGGACCAGCGGCTGCGGTCTTCGATATGCAGGTCGGCACTAAGACTGGCATCCAGCTGAAAACGGCGCAGGTTGGTGGAAAATATCAACACGCCGTCCGGGGTCAGGCAGCGCGTCGCTTCACGAATCAGGGCAACGTGGTCGCGCTGAATGTCGAGGGTGTGATCCATGCGTTTGGAGTTGGAAAAGCTCGGCGGATCGAGAAAGATTAGCTCATAACGCTGTTTGCAGTCAGCGAGCCAGTCCAGCACATCCGCCTGGATACGCTGATGGGCGGGGCGATCCTGACCATTGAGCGCCAGATTGCGATCGAGCCAGTCCAGATAGGTTGGCGACAGGTCTACACTGGTGGTGCTGCGTGCTCCGCCACAGGCAGCATGTACGGTGGCGGTGCCGGTGTAGCAAAACAGATTCAGCAGGCGTTTGCCCTGCGCATGGGCAGCCAGCCACAGGCGCACCGGGCGATGATCAAGAAACAGGCCGGTATCCAGATAGTCGGTGAGGTTGACATAGAAGCGGCAGGCCCCTTCACGCACCGTCAGCCATTCGCCGCGCTCGCCCTGGCGCTGATATTGGGCATTGCCGCGCTGGCGCTGGCGGACTTTCAACAGAATACGTTGTGGTTCAACCGCCAAGGCATGAGGCAGGGTACTGAGCGCATCGCGCAGACGCGAGGCCGCCTGGGCCGGGTCGATGCTGGCGGGGGCCTGATATTCCTGAACGTGCAGATAAGCGCCTTGTGTGCTGTGATAAACATCAATGGCCAGGGCATATTCGGGAATATCAGCATCATAGACGCGATAGCACTCAATCCCCTCGCGCTTGAGCCAGCGGCTCAGATGGCGCTGGTTTTTCTGGATACGGTTGAGCAAATCTGGGGCTTTAATCACCGTCGTGGTGGGGATCGGGCGGTTGGCGATCTGGAAATATTCCAGCTGGCACTCCAGTGGGCCGTTACTCATCTGCCAGCGGCGTTTCGGGGCCAGACCCAGCTGATGCCCGGCACCGTTGAGAATAATCGCCTGCCAGCCGGGGAATTGCTCGCGCAAACGCGTGCCCAGTTGGGCATATAAGGCCAGCAGCGTGGCTTGGCTGCCGATGCGCTCCCCATAGGGCGGGTTGGTTGCCAGCAAACCGGGCGGCATCTCGGCGGGCAACGCAAGCGAGGCGATATCTGCCTGAGCGATGTGGATGTGGCCGTCTAATCCCGCCCGCGCAACACTGCGGGTGGTGATACGCACGGCACCGGGGTCACTATCATAGGCAAAGATCGGCGGTAAACCCTGTGCCAGCGCCTGCTGCCTTTGGGCCTGGGCCTCGGCATAAAGACGCGTCCAGGCATCCGCCTGATGACCGCGCCACTGCTCGAAACCAAAGCGCGAACGCAGCAAACCCGGCGCGATGCCCCCCGCCATCCAGGCAGCCTCAATGGCCAAAGTGCCTGAGCCACACATCGGATCAATAAAGCCACCGCCCAGCTGGGCAATCGCCGGCCACTGGCCGCGCACCAGGATAGCCGCCGCCAGATTCTCCTTCAGCGGGGCGTTAATCTGTTCCTCGCGATAGCCCCGACGGTGCAAACTGGGGCCGGAAAGATCCAGCGCCAAGGTGACTTCACGCTCGTGCATGTGTCCATGCAGGTAAATATCGGGATGCTGCAAATCCACCGAGGGCCGCTCCCCGGTGCGTTCGCGTAGCTGATCGACCACCGCATCCTTGATACGCTGCGCGGCATACTGACTGTGCGTGATCACCGGACGCACCCCGGTAAACTCAATCGCCAGCGAGTGCTCCGGGCCTAAATGATCCAGCCAGTCCAGCGTGCGCGCCCCGGCATACAGGCCGTCGGCATCCTCTGCGCTAAAGTGCGTTAGCGGCAATAAAATGCGATTGGCCAGACGCGACCACAGGCAAGCGCGATACCCCCCGGCCAGATCCGCCTTAAAGGCAACACCGCCGCGCTGTTCGCGCACCTCAGCCAACCCCAGCTGACGCAACTCCTCAGCGAGCAGTCCTTCCAGACCGCGCCCCGCCGTGGCAAAAAAAGCAAGTTCAGACACAGTGATTATTTTCAGATGATGTAGGAATGTGGCGACATCTTATCGAATGCCGCATAAATGCGAATACGCTGCGAACGCAAAAGGCGTCCAGCTACGGCTGGCGATAGCCACCCATGCGGTTATTGGCAGGGTGCCGATGCAAAGGTATGATGCAGCACATCATTAAGCAACACAAGCGCGGCATTGCAGCGCTGCAATGGCCTTGCTGTGATGCCGCAAAGATACGCAGTAATTGGCACGCAAGCAGCCGGCAACAACAACGGAGAGCGTTTATGATCAAGACGGTCAAGCAGGCCTGTCGGTTTAACCCGATCATCCGAGAGTACCAGATGAGTCAGGCCATTGAGAACCTGGCCGAACTCATCAAGGATGAAGGCGACGGTCGCGAATTTTTTTCGCGTAACTATGTTACGCACGGCATGGAGCAGCTCTTTCGCGAAGGGCTGCTAAGGCTGTCTGGTAAGTCAGATCAAGCCGTGTTTGAACTCACCCAGGCGATGGGCGGCGGTAAAACACACTTGACATCCTCCCCGCCCTAAAGGACGGGGATTCCTAAGAAGCTGTTTGGAAACTACCGCCTCAAACCAAGCGGTTAGCCATCAGTCGACTCATTGCGAGATAAATCCAGGCTTCGCTGCTCGACATCAAGCGCTCGTAGTCCTTGCTCAGACGGCGTGAGTGGTTCAGCCAGCCAAAGGTCTGCTCAACAACCCAGCGTCGCGGCAACAAAACAAACCCTCGGCGCTCCTTGGGACGCAAGACCCCCGTCAAGACGAAACGAAAGCGCTGGGCAACCCAGTCAACCAGGCGTCCACTGTAGCCGCCGTCAACCCAGATTTTGCGCAGCTTTTTGCAATGACCGGGGAGATGGCACAGGAGTTGGCGCGCCCCATCACGGTCTTGCACGCTGGCGGCGGTGACAACGACGGCCAGCACCAGCCCCAGGGTATCGACCAGAAGATGGCGTTTGCGGCCCTTGATCTTCTTGCCGGCGTCATAGCCGCGCTCACCAGGGATCGCCGTGGTCTTGACGCTTTGGCTGTCCAGACACCCGGCGCTTGGATGCTTGTGACGCCCGTGGCGTTGCCGTAGCCGAGCGCGTAGCCTGTCATAAAGACGCTGCCAGGTTCCATCGCGCCGCCAGCGATTGAAGTCATAGTACACTGCCGACCAGGCAGGAAAGTCGCGCGGCAGCTGACGCCACTGGCAGCCCGTCTGCAGGACATAGATGATCGCATTGATGACTTGGCGCATGCTGAGCTTACGAGGGCGCCCGACCGGGGCGCTCGGCAACAGCGGCTTGATCGCCTTCCAGGCGCCGTCGCTGAGGTGACTCGGGTAGCGTTTTTTTGCGAATCTTCTTGCTGCATTTCTAGGGCATGTGGGCCACTTCCTAGAAAAAATCGTAGGTTAAGCCATTACGCGATTAATTTCCAAACAGCCTCTTAGAGGTCTGAGCCTTCGGGCGCTTCTCACGGTAGGGCGTGTGTACGAATAATGGGAGCAAAAAACAGTTCTTGATTTTTTCTTCATTCTTCATCAAAATTCCCTACTGTAGATAGGTTATCTACAAGCGCGAAGGTTTCGCGTTCTATGGTCGGGGTCTAAGTCGAATCGCAAAGTTGTTCTCTGTTCAGGATGAACGCCGAGGCCACTTTTATGGCGCAAGCTGGGTTTCGACGGCTGAAACCGCCCATGTTGCCGGTGTTGACCGGCCATTCGGTTGGGACTGCTCAACCAGGACTCCAGTTGCTCGCCCGCAAGGGTGTTATCAACGGAGAGCGAAGTGCCTAAAAATCGCATAAGCAACTTTGCTTAGGTTTTTAGGAGCAGGTGCACAACTGGCAAGCATCTTCCTGCGGTCGGGCAGGGGTATCTCGCAGAAGGAATCCCCCCGGTTTTAGCCAGGGGGAAAGGTGTCAAACGACCGAGCCTAACTGGAAGATCGGCAGGTACATGGCAATCACCAGACCGCCGACCACGATCCCGAGAAACGACATGATGAGCGGTTCCAGCAAGCTGGACATGGCATCGACCATGTTATCCACTTCTTCTTCATAAAAATCAGCGACCCTGGCCAGCATGTCGTCCAAAGCGCCGGATTCCTCACCAATGGACACCATTTGTACGACCATATTGGGAAACAGGCCGGTGTTGCGCATGGCTTGCTGTAATTGCGCGCCTCCGGCGGTTTCATCGCGCATCCGCAGTGTGCCTTCGTAATACAGCGCATTGCCGGTGGCCCCAGCGACGGATTCCATAGCCTCCACCAAAGGCACCCCGGCCGAGAACATGGTCGAGAGGGTACGCGCAAAACGGGCAATGGAGGCTTTGCGCAAGAGCTCTCCGACGATGGGCAGGCGCAGCGATAGCAGATCGACCTGGCGGCGAAAATTTTTCGACCTTACATGGGCCTCTCGATAGACAAAGGCCACCACGATAATAGCGCCAAAGATCGCCCACCAATAGGTCTGAAACATCTCGGATAATTGGATAACCATCTGGGTAAATACTGGAAGATCGGCGCCAAAACCTTGAAAGAGATCCTGGAATTGCGGCACTACCTTGATCAGCAGAATTGCTGTCACAATGAAGGCCACCACAATCACCGCCGCCGGATAAAACAGCGCTTTTTTGATCTTGGCCTTGAGTGATTCGGTTTTTTCTTTATAGGTGGCGACTTTATCGAGCAGATTTTCCAAGGCACCGGCTTGCTCACCCGCACCGACCAGATTGACCACCAGATCATCAAAATAGCGTGGGTGTTCTGCCAGCGCGGCTGAGAAGGTAGTGCCGCTTTCAACGTCAGATTTGATTTTAAGAATCAGCTCTTGCATGGCGGGGTTTTCATGGCCGCGCCCGACAATCTCAAAAGCCTGCACCAGGGGAACCCCGGCCTCCATCATGGTGGACATCTGCCGTAAAAAGATGGCGATATCTTTGGGAATGATCTTTTTTTTAGCCCCAAACAGCGGCTTGGGTTTTTTGCGCACCCGCAGCGGATTCATGCCCTGGCGGCGCAGATCGGCCTTGGCCAGAATCTCACTGGTTGCCACGACCTCGCCTTTGACCCGCTTACCTTTTTTATCCAGACCTTCCCAGACGAACACGATATTGTCATTGGGTGGGGGGGCTTTTTTGCCGACCTTTTTGGCCGGTGCCTTGCTTATCGCCATCGTTTAATCCTTCGTCACGCGGTTGATCTCATCAAGGCTGATCATGCCCGCCTTGACCTTAAGCAGCCCCGAGCGACGCAGATCATTAAATCCCTCCTTGTGCGCCTGCTCGGCCAGCTGCATGGCATTACATCCCTCCAAAATCATGCGCTGCATCTGTTCAGAAATCGCCAGAACCTGATAAATACCAACGCGCCCTTTATAGCCGTTGGTGCATTGATCACAACCGACCTGGCGGTAGATCGTCAGACCACTGTCCACTTCTTCGGGAGTAAAGCCTTCTTGCAGCAGGGTTTCTTTGGGCAGCTCATGAATTACCTTGCAATTGTTGCAAAGCCGCCGGGCCAGACGCTGGGCAATGATTAACAAAATTGACGAGGCGATGTTATATGGCGGTACCCCCATATTTGCCAGACGGGTCAAGGTCTGCGGCGCGTCATTGGTATGCAGGGTGGAAAGCACCAAATGCCCTGTCTGCGCGGCCTTGATGGCGATTTCGGCGGTTTCCAGGTCACGAATCTCACCGACCATGATGACATCGGGGTCTTGACGCAAAAAGGCACGCAGGGCGGCGGCAAAAGTCAGGCCCACCTTGGGATTGACGTTAACCTGATTCACGCCAGGCATATTGATTTCCGCCGGATCCTCGGCGGTGGAGATATTGCGGTCCGCCGTGTTTAAAATCCCCAGCCCGGTATACAGTGAAACCGTTTTACCGCTGCCGGTGGGGCCGGTCACCAGGATCATGCCATAGGGCTTGGACAGGGCATCCAGATAGAGCTGCTTTTGCTCTTCTTCATAACCCAGCGAATCAATGCCCAGGGTGGCACTGGTGGGGTCGAGAATACGCATGACCACCTTTTCCCCATACAGCGTGGGGCAGGTGTTGACACGAAAATCAATGGCCCGGCTTTTGGAGAGCTGCATCTTGATGCGTCCATCCTGCGGGACGCGCCGTTCGGAGATGTCCATGCGCGACATCACTTTCACGCGGGCGATGATGCGCGGTGACAGTGCCACCGGGGGGTGGGCAATTTCGTGCAGTACGCCGTCCATGCGAAAACGCACCCGAAAATCCTTTTCATACGGCTCAAAGTGAATGTCCGAGGCCTTGCGGTTGATCGCATCCAGCAGCACTTTATTCACAAAGCGCACCACCGGCGTGTCATCAACCTCACTGGTATCCCCGCCCTCCGCCCCCTTTTCATCCGCATCCGCCTGAATTTGCAGATTATCCAGGTCAGAGTCCAGGCCATCCATGACGGATGTGACCTCGGTCAAGGCCTCCTCAATGAGCTTGCTGAGTTTGTCTTGCTCAACCAGGACGGGTTCGGTAGGGATGCCGGTATTGAACTTGATTTCATCCAGCGCATTGAGATTCATCGGGTCCGCTATCGCGACAAACAAGCGATTGGCGCGGCGAAACAAGGGCAGGGCCTGATGCTGACGCACCAGCTTTTCATCCAGCAGCTTGCGCGGAATCAGTTCCTTATCCAGCGCATCCAGATCAAATACCGGCATCCCGAATTCTTCAGCGGCCGATTGTGCCAGGAGATTGGCCGCGACCAGCTTCTCAGAGACCAGGTGAGCAACCAATGGAATACGCTTCTTTTGCGCCTGATCCATGGCTTGACGGGCATCGACTGCATTGAGCAGACCATCTTCGACCAAGCGGCGGGCCAGGCCACTAAGCATGATATTGGGAGAAGCAGCGGTTGACATAGAAATCCTTGCAACAATAGCGGCAAAACCTGTGATAAGGCGCATAGTAAAATAACCGGGCGCATTGTGTACACCACTGGTTTTTATTGTAGCCAGCCTGCAAAGGCCCTGCCAGTATTGTCAAGGCAAAAAAAACCCCGCTATGGAGCGGGGTTCCGGAATCATGACGATACCAATCTGATCGCCAGGGATAATTAATCTTGATATATCAAGCGATCAGACCGCCTTGACGTTGGCAGCGGAAGGTCCTTTAGGTCCATTCTGGGTTTCAAAAGAAACCTTCTGCCCTTCAGCCAGCGTCTTAAAGCCGCTGCCTTCAATCGCAGAAAAATGAACGAAAACATCCTTACCGCCATCATCAGGCGTAATAAAGCCGAAACCCTTGCTCTCGTTAAACCATTTAACGGTGCCTGTAATCACTGCTAATACCTCATAAAAACAAAAAGATAATAAATTTAGCAGAAGCGCTTAAAGCACCGGGGTCATGGCTTGGCAAGGCCGCCCATAGGGACTTCAAGATCAACCGCTGAAGCCATCATACGCTTACCGGCGGCGCGATACCAGCAATTTTTGCATTTCTGTCGCGGCAAAGATGGGACTGCGCTGAACATGCGGATATTTGCATGAACTTATAGCGCTTTTAGTCGTGAACTTGTCTGCTGAAATTTTTACCCATGAAGCCCTCAATCGCGATCAGCAGGAGGCACCTATGCACCCACCCAGTGTGCCTGCCAAGTCTGGTCATCAATCGGCTGGCCGTGTTGCCAGAAAGTTTGCAGGTGCTGGCGCTGCGCTAAAGCACGCCGCAAAACCGGGCCATAATGATCCTCTAGCTCCTCAGCATATTCATCCAGCGCAGTACCCTGGCCCAGAAAATCCAGCGCAGCCTGTCCGGCCATTTCCCCCGACAATACCGCAGCGGCAATGCCCGCCCCGGTGATCGGGTGCGTCAGACCTGCCGCATCGCCCACCCACAGGATATTGCGGGTATTCAGCGTCGGGCGCAGACCACCCACCGGGACTGCGCCGCCAGTGCGCGCCAGAATCTCTGCGCCCACGCGCCCGCTACGGATCAAGTGCTGACGCAGCCGATCCAGCGGGGTTTTCAGTTCACGCTGCCAGCGTTTATCAACACCGAGACCCAGATTGGCCTGCTGGCCTTTGGGAAATAGCCAGGCATAGCCACCCGGATAGTCATCATGGAGCCAAAAATCAGTTGCATCATGGGGCTGTAGCAACGGCACGGTGTATTGGCGGGTATGCAGACAGGGCTGCGGAGCGAGCCCTGCGGCCTTGGCAACCAAAGAATGCGGGCCATCGGCGCCAATCAGCACCTGGTAGCGCACGGTGAAGGGCTTGTCGTCATGCCAGAGCGTCGCCGTGTTATTGGCGGCATCCAGCGCCACCAGAGCAGTACCCGTCCACAGGCGGGCTCCTGCCGCCTGAGCCTGTGCGGCAAGGGCTTGATCAAAAGCAGCACGATCAATCATTAGCCCCGGATAATCTGCGCGGTGTAGCGTTCCCGAAGGCAGATAGGTATGCATCGCTGCAAGGCGTTGTATACACACCCCAGGGGCAGTGGCATAGCGACCCAGCGGCAAGGGGATGAACTCCGCACATTGCACTGGCATACCAATCATCGCCCGCCGCTCCACCGCCACAACCTGCGCGCCTCCATGGGCGGCCATCCCGGCAGCACTGGCACCCCCCGGCCCCAGGCCGATCACCAAGACCTCGGTGGTCTCCATTTAGAACGGAATATCCAGGCCGTCGATATCGATGAAACGCCCACTGTCGTCCAGGGTGAGTTCGCTTAGATTGCGACGCAGAGAAATGGCGGATTCCACCACAGATAATTCACCGTTAGGCCCGCCCATTTCGGTGCGTACCCACCCCGGATGCAAGGCCACCACGGTGATACCACGCGCCTTGAGATCACGCGCTGCACTGACGCTAATGGCATTCAAGGCCGCCTTACTGGAACGATACAGATAACTGCCGCCGGAGCCATTGTCGAGGATACTGCCCATCTTGCTGCTCATATTGGCGATGATCTTGAGCTCACTGGCCGCCACCTGTTCCACAAAGCATTCCATCATCTGCATCGGCGCCAGCACATTGGTGCGCCACACCGTGTCCCATTCCGCGCTATCTGACTGCCCAAAGCCCTGATGCGCCCAGTCACCATACACCCCGGCATTATTAAGCAGGATATCCAGCGGCGTGTTTTTCAGGTGCGCGGCCAGCGCCTGACGCTGTGCCTCGTTACTGACATTGAGCAAATGCACCTGAATGCGCCCATTGCTATCCTGCGCCAGCGTGTTCAGCTCATGGGCATTCTCCGGCATACGACAGCAGGCGTGTACCGTCCAGCCACTTTGTGCATATTGACGGGTCAGCTCCAGGCCGATCCCCCGGTTAGCACCGGTTATTAAAATCGTTGCCATAAATTTCCTCCAAAAAGAGTACCAAAGTGAATCACTTATCGTTTCATACCGCGCTATTATAGCGTTTAATGAAACGGCATGTATGTTGATGATTCAAGAGGTGTCGTCACAAGAAGACCCATCAGACAAGCGATTGCCATGATGACACCTCCGTCATCGGCATTGGATTGAGAACCCCTTCTTGCACTTCAAAGGCTGGCAAGGGATTGCACCCGCTATACCAAGAACGTTGCTTCATTCCTGGATGCGGAACAGATCCGCTGCATGGCCATCCCGGCCAGGTCTTGTGACGATGTTATCTAAATATTCATTCCAAGGCTCTGGAAATGGAGGATTTTCAGCAACCACTCTTTGCAAGTCTTCCATGGTGTATCCAGTCCCTAATCCACCAAAGGTTTGGTCGTCTTGGTGGTATAGCCAGGCACCTTGCGGACCATTGACGATTTTATAGCTATAACGTCCTTCCAAAAACAGAACGTAGTACTGGCTTTCTTTGAGTGTTGGCGATATTGTGATATTGCCATAGCTTCTTATGGTTATTCTTGTTTCTTTACCAATGTTGCCTTTTATCATTTTTTTAATGGTTGCTCGGCTTGAAACATTTGAAAATCCTTCCTGATTTATTTTCATTTCATGGACGGAATTTATTTTAGCAATGACTATTAAATCAGAAGAGCCTACAAGATCATGCAAGCTCATTAAATTCACCATCGCGTGCGCAGGAGCAAATGAAAAAACAAAAAACATCATAAAAATTCTCACTTTAATTTCCTCGTTTATTTTGTTTGCGCTGGTTGAGATATTTTAAGAAATAATGATATTTCCTTGATGATGGATTGAGCTTGTTCTTCGCAGTCCTTTTGAACAGGAACGAGCTGCTGTTGTTTTTCATATTTTTTCATGAAATAAAATAAGTTTATATAAGCCTGTTGATTGTCGAGGTGCTTGATTTCCAGTAAATAAAACTGTGGCCCAAAAAAGCGTCCTTTGCACCACCAAGATGCTTGTCGACCGATACACATTCCTTGCAATCCAATCCAGACTTCCCTGGGGCCCTGCAAAAGGCGGTATCGGCGACGCCTAGGATACAATATAGCACCGGCAAATACTGCGGCCAATAGACCATAGACACCCAGCTCAATGATCAAGCTGTCTCCTGATATCAGTTTGCCGACATAAATGATAGAGCCTATCATCGCTATGAGCATGATAGCGCCTGAAATTCCTATACGTTCCAGCATTTCCTTGCGGCGTTGCTGGTAGTCATGTTCTACAAAATGATGCCAGTGATTTTTTTCTATGAACCAATGCGCCAGCAGGTTTTTTCCATTGATCAGCTGGGTTAGTTTTTTCAGCTGATAATTGAGTACGAGCAAGGGAATCAGCATGGTGATGGTAGTTGAGGTACCTAATGTCACGCCAAGCCAAAAAGCATCGTGTTCATCGACTAGCATTAAACTGCTGATGGTGACAATGAATAAAAACACTGAGCTGCCACATAAGAAACGAAAATTCCGTCCTATGTTGGTGGCTTCTGCCTGAGAGGCGGCAGCAGGATGCCACGCCAGTGCCAAGGCTAATGCAATGCCTGCTGGCAGTAAAACGATAAACCATGATACCGGAAGTAACCACAGCAGCAGGGGTAGGGGAAATAACCCGCCAATGATGATACTACGCAGAAGCAGCATATCACTTTTCCTCAATGATGAGTGTTTGTAAATGCTATGCATTACGCCGTTGAGATCAGTTGATAGACCGAAGTCTTCAAGCAGACCCTGACAGCCATCGCGGAATGGTGGCGTGCTTGGCCTCGAACGCACGGATGCCGCGATGGTAAGCATTCGGCATCCGGCGCCAAGCTGATGCAACCATTCGGTGAGCGCATCAGGGCTATGGGTATCATAGCCGATTATCTGCTAAAGTCTGACGGAATGCCTGAGTGACTCGGCGCCCGCTGTTTTGCCTGAGGGCGGGGTCACGGGGACGTTATTAATTTTATGAGGTTTTGATTTTTATGAAAAAAGAACGACAGGTAGACGGTTTGATTGTGGGTGGTGGGCCAGGGGGTATGAGTACGGCGATTACCGCCGCGAAGGTGTGGCCAGAGCGCAAGATTTTGCTGGTCCGCCCGGAGGAGGAGCCGATTGTTCCCTGTGGCATTCCGTATATTTTTGGTACGCTGAAAGGGGTGGAGCAGGATTTGCTGAGTAATGCGCCGTTTCGTGCCCTGGGCGGGGAAATTTTATGCGATACGGTGCGTGAGATTGATCCCAAAGCGCGCACTGCCTTGACCGAGGATGGGGTGTTGATCCATTGGCAGCGCCTGGTTTTGGCGACCGGGACGCGGCCACATCAGCTCCCTTTCCCCGGTATTGAGCGCCCGGGGGTGTTTGTGATCCGTAAAGATTACGATCACCTGGAGCATCTGTTTGATGAGGTGTTGCCGCAAAGCAAGCGTCTGGCGGTGATCGGTGGCGGCTTTATCGGGGTGGAGTTTGCCGATGAGGTGCGCAAAAGTGGTATTGAGGTGGCCATCATTGAGCAGCTACCGCATCTGCTTTTGCATAATTTTGACGAGGAAGTCGCGGTCAAGGTTGAGGCGACCTTGCTGGAGGCCGAGATTCAGCTATATACCGGTAACGGGGCGCTGGCCCTGGAGGGTGAGGGGGATAAAGGCCCGGTGCAGGCGGTGCGTCTGGCTAATCAGGAGCGGGTCGAGGCCGATGCGGTGCTGGTGGCAATTGGTGATCAGCGTAATGTCGATCTGGCACAGGCTTTGAATTTGACGATGGCGCGAGGCGGCGGCATTTGGGTGGATGCCTTCCAGCGCTGTCGTGAGTATCCCGAGATCTTTGCGGTGGGGGATTGCGCCTTTAAGCAGGATTTGCTGTTGCGCCGCTCGGTGCCGTCGCTGCTGGCCTCAACGGCGGCGGCGGAGGGGCGCATTGCGGGGATCAATCTTTTCGGGTTGCAACATGAACGCTATAACGCCGGGACCATTGCCATTTATGCCAGCCAGATTGGCGATCTGGCCTTTGGTTGCGCCGGGATGACAGCCAATGCGGCCCGCCATGAGGGGCTGGATGTGGTGGTCGGGCGTGTGGAAGTGCCGGATCATCATCCGCCGACCATGCCGGGTACGCGCATGATGACCTGCTTGCTGGTGGTCAGTCGCAGCGGTTTATTGCTGGGCGGGCAGGTACTCGGTGGTCCAACCACCGCCGAGGTGCTCAATGCCATCGGTTTGGCGATTCAGGCACGTTTAGGGGTGCATGAATTGGTGAGCTTTCAGTTCGGCAGTCATCCACGCCTGACCGCCCCGGCGCATCCCATTGCCCTGTGTGCCCTGGAGGCCCTGGAACAGCTGCGCTGTCGCTAATGGATGCTTAACCGATCATCTCTTAACGTAGGATTTGCTGATGGAAACACCCGCAGCGGGCGCTGTTGCGCTGAATTTGCCACCCTTTGAACACATTGATGAGGCGGTTGCCCGCGCCTTGCACGAAGATTTGGGCAGCGGTGATCTGACCGCGCAATTGATTGATAGCGAGGCCTGGGGGGAGGCGACCGTGATCACCCGCGAGGCCGCCGTGATCTGCGGCACGGCCTGGTTTGCGCACAGCTTTGCGCGGCTGGATGCGCGAGTCACCATTCGCTGGGCCGTGAGCGATGGCGCACAGGTCGCGCCCAACCAGACCCTGTGTACCCTGCAAGGCCCGGCGCGGGCCTTGTTAAGCGGTGAGCGCACGGCGCTTAATTTTCTCCAGACCCTGTCAGCCACGGCTACCCAGACGCGGGCCTATGTGGCGGCCGTTGCCGGTACGCAGGCCACCATTTTAGACACGCGCAAAACCTTGCCGGGACTGCGTCATGCACAAAAATACGCAGTGCGCTGCGGCGGCGGGATGAATCATCGCATGGGGCTGTTTGATGCCATCCTGATTAAGGAAAATCATATTTACGCCGCTGGTTCGATTGCGGCGGCGGTGGCCCAGGCGCGCACGCTGCACCCTGCCATCCTGGTGGAGGTGGAAACGGAAACGCTGGATGAGGTGCGCGAGGCGCTCAACGCCGGGGCTGATGTCATTATGCTGGATGATTTTACGCACGAGGCTCGGCGCGAGGCGGTGAATCTGGTGGCCGGGCGTGCCAAAACCGAGGCTTCCGGGGGGGTTGATCTGCATACCGTGCGCACGATTGCGGCCAGTGGTGTGGATTATATTTCGGTGGGCAGTCTGACCAAAGACATTCGCGCCGTGGATCTTTCGATGCGGTTTCGTTATGCCGCTTAAAGCGCCTGAATTACTCGCCCCCGCCGGTAGCCTGGATAAATTGCGCTATGCCTTGGCCTTTGGTGCGGATGCGGTATATGCCGGTATCCCGCGCTATGCCTTGCGCGCCCGCAATAACAGCTTTTCGCTCGAAGCCCTGGCGGCAGGCATTGACACCGCACACCAGCAAAACCGCAAGCTCTATCTGACCGTCAATATCTTTGCCCATCAGGCCAAGCTTAAAACCTTCATCAGCGATTTGGCGCCGATTGTGGCCTTGCAGCCCGATGCCTTCATCATGGCCGATCCGGGCCTGATCTGGCTGGTGCGGGAACGCTGGCCGCAGATGCCCTTGCATCTGTCGGTGCAGGCTAACACCGTGAATGCGGCGGCGGTGCGCTTTTGGCAGGCAGCGGGCATTCGCCGGGTGATCTTGTCGCGGGAGCTGAGTCTGGCGCAGATTGAAGATATCCGCCAGCAATGCCCCGATATGGAGCTTGAGGTGTTTGTCCACGGTGCGTTGTGCATTGCCTGGTCAGGGCGCTGTCTGTTATCGGGCTATTTCAATCACCGTGACGCCAATCAGGGGGTTTGTACCAATAGCTGTCGCTGGCACTATCGGCTGTTGCCCGATCCCGATCAAGACCACACCGCCTGGGTCCTGGAAGAAGGCAAGCGTCCGGGGGCTTATCTGCCGATTGAGGAAGATGAACACGGCACCTATATTCTCAACGCCAAAGATCTGTGCGCCATTGAGTATGTTGAGCAGCTGGCCCGCATCGGCGTGGATAGCCTCAAGATTGAAGGGCGCACTAAATCGGCCTGGTATGTCGCCCGGGCGGTGCTGGCGTATCGTCAGGCCATTGATACCGCGCAGCAGGGCCTGCCGCTGGCGTCGGCAACCGTGGCCTTGCTGGATGGGCTGGCACACCGTGGCTATACCCCCGGTTTTCTGGAGCGCCACGCCCCGCAGGATTTGCAAAACTATGCCACCGGCGACTCCCTGCCTGGCAATCGCCATTATGTCGGCGAGGTGCTCGCCCAGGAAAGCGGCCAGTTGCGTATTGAGGTCAAAAACCGCTTTGCCGTGGGGGATTCGCTGGAATTGATGACTCCCACGGGGTGTCATACCTTTCGCCTCGACAGCCTGCACGATGTGCGCAGCGGTGCGCCGCTCAACGTCGCCCCTGGCAGCGGCTGGCAGGTGAAGATCCCAGACCCGCAGCCGCATCCACTGGAATACGCCCTGCTGGCGCGCATTCCGGTATAGCTTTTTGCCGTTACAAACCCTGCGCGCACAACATTTGAAAAACCCGGATCAAGCATGCACGAATTATCATTATGTCAGGCGATTGTGGCGCAGGTGGAGCGGCTGGTGGCGGCGCATCAGGCGCGAGGGGTGAGCCGTATTGAGGTGCAGGTGGGCCCGCTGGCGGGGGTGGAGGCGCATTTGTTACGTCAGGCGTTTCCGCTGGCTGCCGCCGGGACTGGTGCGGCCCAGGCTGAGCTGGTGTTGACGGCCTTGCCGGTGAAGGTGCATTGCCGTGTGTGCGGTGCAGATAGCGAGGTGAGCGTCAATCGCTTATTATGCGGGCATTGCGGTGCCTGGCAGACCACCGTGTTATCGGGAGATGAGTTGTTGCTGGCGCGTGTCGAACTGCTTATGTCTTCTTCTTAAAACCTCTCCGTCAAAAGGTCTTTAGTCATGTGTGATCAATGCGGTTGCAGTACCCCCCATCACCACCACCATCATAGTCACCATCATGCCCATGACGCGGCACATAGTCACAGTACCAGCACCAGCACCCGCAGTACCCACGAGGTCACGGTACTTTCGCGGGTGTTAGATGCCAATGATCACGCAGCGGCGCATAATCGCCGCCATTTTGAGCAGCGTGGCATTTTGGCCATCAATCTGATGTCCTCGCCGGGTTCTGGCAAGACGGCATTACTGGAGCAGACCATCGAACGGCTGGATGGGCGTTTGCGGGTGGCGGTGATTGAGGGTGATCTGGAGACCGAAAACGATGCGCAGCGCATCCGTGCCAAGGGGGTGCAGGCCGCACAGATTACCACCGGCACCGCCTGTCATCTGGATGCAAGCATGGTGCATCAGGCCTTGCATGCGCTGGCGCTTGAGCAGGTGGATCTTGTGTTTATCGAAAATGTCGGCAATCTGGTCTGTCCAGCGGCCTTTGATCTTGGCCAGCATTATAATGTGGTGTTGCTGTCAGTGACCGAAGGCGATGACAAACCGGCGAAATATCCGGTGATGTTTCGCGCCGCTGACCTGGTGTTATTGAGCAAAAGCGATTTGCTGCCCGTGCTGGGGGATTTTTCCCCCGCCAAGGCAGAGCAGCATCTGCGTGCTTTAGCTCAGGCAGCACCGCTTTTGACGGTATCGGCGCGCAGCGGCGAGGGGCTGGATGCCTGGATTGACTGGCTCAAACAGCAGCTCGATGCCCTGCGGGCGCAGATAGCCACCAAAGCAGGCTGAGCCCCTTGGGCTTTATCTATCTATTTCCCGGTTCACTTTGTTTTGATGCTGATCCATGACCTCTGAATTTGATCCCGGCGCGGCTCGTGCGCGCTACAGTATGCGCCACTGGAGCGGTGGTTATTTTGACATCAATGCCGCTGGTCATGTGGTGATGCGCACGCCTGCGCAACCGCATCACCCCGGCGTTGATCTGTATGCCTTGACCGATACCCTGCAAGCCCAGGGCATCAATCTGCCGGTGCTGGTGCGTTTTGAGGATATTTTGCAGCATCGGGTGGCCCGTTTGACCGAGGCCTTTGCCCAGGCGCGGGCGAGTTTTGACTATGCGGGTGACTATACGGCGGTGTATCCCATCAAGGTTAACCAGCAGCGCAGCGTAGTGGCCGGAATTTTGGGCTACGGCGGTGAGCAGGTAGGGCTTGAGGCTGGCAGTAAACCGGAATTGATGGCGGTGCTGGCGCTTGCACCCACAGACGGGGTGATTGTCTGCAATGGCTACAAGGATCGCGAATATCTGCGCATTGCCTTGATCGGGCGCCTGCTGGGACAGCGTTTGTATATCGTGATTGAAAAGCCCTCCGAGCTTGACGGAGTGCTGGAAGCCTGCCGTGATCTCGGGGTGCGGCCATGGCTGGGAGTGCGGGTGCGGCTGGCCTCCATCGGCAAGGGCAAATGGCAAAACACCGGCGGCGAGAAGGCTAAATTTGGTCTGTCCGCCGCCCAGGTGCTGGCCCTGATTGAACGGCTGCGCGCCCTGGACATGCTCGATTGCCTGCGGCTGCTGCATTTTCACATGGGCTCGCAAATCGCCAATATCCGCGATATTCAAACCGGGATGGTCGAAGCAGCGCGGTATTATGCCGAGCTGCGCGCCCTGGGTGCGCCGATTGACGTGGTTGATGTCGGCGGTGGGCTGGGGGTGGATTATGAGGGCACGCGCTCGCGCACGGATTGCTCCATCAACTACAGCCTGCAGGAATATGCCAATAATATCGTGCGTACCCTGCACCATGTCTGTTTGGAGGAAGGCTTGCCCGCGCCCACGATTTTTACCGAATCCGGGCGCGCCATGACGGCGCATCATGCGGTTTTGATCACCAATGTGATTGACAGTGAGCGCACCCGCGTCGAACAGAGGCTGCAGCCGCCGGAGCAGGAAGCCCCGCTGATTTTGCAGGATATGTGGCGCCTGTATGAACAGCCCAGCGCCATTGCCCCCAGCGAGATTTATCACGATGTGGCGCATTGGCTGGGTGAGGCGCAGGTGATGTTTAGTCACGGCATGTTGACCTTGGCCGAACGCGCCTTTGCCGAACAGCTCTATATTGCCACCTGTGAGCGGCTGGTGGCGCAAGAGGATGGACGCCTGTCGGCAGAAATCCGCGACGAGATTAACGACAAGCTGGCGGATAAATATTTTTGCAATTTTTCCGTGTTTCAGTCGGTGCCGGATGTCTGGGGGATTGATCAGATCTTTCCCATCATGCCCTTGCATCGCCTGCATGAAGCGCCGACCCGGCGGGTGGTCTTGCAGGATCTGACCTGTGATTCTGATGGCCATATTGGCCGTTATGTGGATGCCGACGGGGTGGCCAAAAGCCTGGCCTTGCACGCCGTACACAGTGGCGAGGATTATCGCATCGGGATTTTTCTGGTGGGCGCCTATCAGGAAATTTTAGGGGATTTGCATAACCTGTTTGGCGATACCCACTCGGTGAATGTGGTGCTGGAAGCCGATGGCAGCTATCGACTCAGTGATGCCGAAAAAGGCGATCAGGTCGATGAACTGCTGCGTTATGTGCATTTTGATCCGCTGCAGCTGGCCAAAGCCTATCGGGAAAAGGTCGCCCAGGCAGGTCTTGAAGCCGCGTTAAGTGCGCGCATTCTCACCGAGCTGGAACAAGGTCTGACAGGCTACACTTATCATGAAGACTGATCGCCAACGTGGCGCCATCTTCCCCGCCTGCGCCCACGCATGAGCATCCTGCTATGGTTGACGGTGCTGGGCGCGGTGGCACTGTATATCAACGACACCCTGCGCACCCGTGAAAAGGCCGCCCAAGCCGCCGCGCAGGCGTGTCGTGAGGTTTCGGCACAATTGCTGGATCAGAGCGTGATGGGGGCAGGGATGCCGCGTCTGGTGAAGGATGCGCAAAAGCGCTGGCGGCTGCGCCGTGAATATGTGTTTGAATTTACCGTCGCCGGTGAACAGCGCTACACCGGGCGTATCATCTGTCTGGGCGGAGCGGTATATCAACTGAGCCTGGAACATCCCGAAGGGCGCACCTTCCTTGATTGAGTCCCCGCGCCGATGACCCTCACTGAACTGCGCTATATCGTTGCCGTGGCCCGCGAACGCCATTTTGGCCATGCCGCCGAGGCCTGTCATGTCAGCCAGCCGACCCTGAGTGTGGCGGTGAAAAAACTCGAAGATGAACTCGGCACAATTTTATTTGAGCGCGGCAAGCACGATGTCAGCATGACACCGGTCGGTGAACGGATTGTGCAGCAGGCGCAAAAGGTGCTTGAAGAAGCCGAGGAGATTTATCACATTGCCCAGCACACCCATAGCCAGCTGGAAGGGCCGCTGCGCCTGGGGGCGATTTATACCATCGGGCCGTATCTGCTGCCGCACCTGATCCCCTTGCTGCGCGAGCGGCACCCCTTGATGCAGCTCTTGATCGAGGAAAACTACACCGCTCAGCTGACGTATGCCCTCAAGCAAGGCGAGTTAGACGTCATCATTCTTTCGCTGCCCTTTGAAGAGCCGGGGCTGTTGACCTTAGCCGTCTATGATGAGCCCTTTGTGGCGGTGCTGCCCGCAGAACATCCGTGGGTGGGTCGCAGTCATTTAAGTCTCGATGATGTGGCCAGTGAAACCCTGCTGATGCTCGGTGATGGGCACTGTTTTCGGGATCAGGTGCTGCAATGGTGTCCACAGTGTCGTCGCCCGACCACCTCCAGCAACGACATTGAGCGCAGCGTCCAGGGCAGTTCCCTGGAAACCATTCGTCACATGGTCGCCAGCGGGCTGGGGATTACCATCCTGCCCTGCACCGCGACCACCCATGAACTGTACACCCAGCGCCTGCTGGCCACCTGCCCGCTGGCCCCGCCAGTGCCCAAACGCCGCGTGGCCCTGGCCTGGCGCAGCAGCTTCCCGCGCCCCAAGGCGATTGAGGCCCTGCGCATGGCGATTTTATCGTGTGAACTGCCCTGCGTAGAGCCGATTTACCGCTAGCTTCCAGGGCTGGCGGTGAGGCGCAACACCTCCTCGACACTGGTTTCCCCGGCCAGGATACGCCGCAGACCGTCACGATGAATGCTGGGGCTATGCTGACGAGCATGGCGTTCCAAGGCGTTTTCGCTGGCCTCGTCATGAATCAGGGTGCGCAAGGTATCATCAATGGCAATCAGCTCATAAATCCCGCTGCGTCCGCGATAGCCCAGATCATTGCAGTGGCTGCAGCCGACCGGGCGGTACAGCAAGGGCGGCGTATCGGGATTTAGTCCCAGGCGCTCACAATCCTTGGGGCTGGCAGTATAGGCCAGCTTGCAGTGAGGGCATAACAGCCGCACCAAGCGCTGCGCCAGGATGCCAATCACAGATGAGGACAGCAAAAATGGCTCAACGCCCATATCCCGCAGGCGGGTAATGGCGCCGATGGCGGTGTTGGTGTGCAGGGTAGACAACACCAGATGCCCGGTCAGACTGGCCTGCACCGCAATCTGCACGGTTTCCAGATCACGAATCTCCCCCACCATCACCACATCCGGGTCCTGGCGCAAAATGGCCCGCAAGCCCCGCGCAAAGGTCATGTCCACCTTGGTATTGATCTGTGTCTGGCCGATGCCGTCGAGATAATATTCAATGGGATCTTCAACCGTGAGGATATTGCGCTTGCGGTCATTCAGTTCCGTCAGTACCGCATATAAGGTGGTGGTCTTGCCCGAACCGGTCGGCCCGGTCACCAGCAAAATGCCGTGCGGGCGGTGAATCAAATCCCGCATAACCTCATGCGCGCCGGGTTCCATCCCCAACTGCGCCAGATCCAGACGCCCGGCCTGCTTATCCAGCAGCCGCAACACCACCCGCTCGCCGTGTCCAGACGGCAGGGTAGATACCCGCACATCCACCGCCCGTCCGGCGACGCGCAAGGAAATGCGCCCATCCTGAGGCAGGCGCTTTTCGGCAATATCCAGCCGCGCCATGACTTTGATGCGCGAAATGATCAACGGCGCGAGCAGACGCTGGGGCTGCAAAACCTCGCGCAACATGCCATCCACCCGAAAACGCACGCTCAAGCGATGCTCAAAGGGCTCGATATGAATATCCGAGGCATCTTCTTTGATAGCCTCGGTCAACAGCGCATTGATCAGGCGAATGATCGGCGCATCATCGGCACTTTCTAGCAAATCCTCAGGTTCGGATAACTCCTGGGCAATGGCCCTTAAATCATCGGCATCTTCCATGCCCTCCATTAACTGCATGGCATCATTGGCACTGCGCTCATAACGACTGCGCAGCAAACGATCAAACTGCTCGGCACTGACCGGATTAAGGTGCAAACGGCGTCCCAGATAACGCCGCAATTCCAGCAGCGTACTGCTGGCAACGCGCTCACGGCAGGCGATGGTCGCCTGCGCCGCAGACAGCTCCACAATCACCACCCCAAAGCGGCGCGCAAAGCTAAAACTGATGTCATGCCGCCCAGGCATATCCACATCGTCCGACACCGGCAATCCAGCAGACGCCGCCGGTAAAACAGCAGATAAGGTTTCCGTCATGGTCTCAAGACAAGGCAATATCGGCCTTCCCCGAACAGAGAAGGCCGATGTGGGGGATCAATGGAAGGGACGCAACAACCCCGGAATGGCAGCCAGCGCCTGATCACGGCTGGCCGGGTCGGCCGTCACTGCGGCAACAGCAGTGCGTCCGGCCTCACGCAAGGCACCCTTGGCAGATTCACTCAAAGTGCTATACGCAATGCCATGCTGTGTCTGGTAGTCGGCAAAGGCCAGACTGACCTCAATGCGATGGCTGAAGCGGGCAATATCATCAGCGGCCTCGGGGTTGCCCCAGGCACCGTTGATCAGGGCAATAATCATCTGATTACGCGCTAAACGCCCTTGACTCAGCTCAGCCAGCCAGTAGTCATATCCATCCCGGTCGGCAGGCCGTCCAAAGATATTCTGGTATAAAGCCTCAATCAGCGCACCATAGCCCAGCGACTCAGGATACAGGGCCTGCACCAGCTCCTGATCAAAGAAGCTTTGCGCCACTGTCAGCGGCTCCCATTCCGGGCGGGTGTGGATATTGTTGACCCAATAATTCAGACCCTCGGCATCCGGGGCATACCCCAGCGTCGCCAGATAAATCTCCGTCACCTGCCATGCCGTATTGCGCTCAGGTGCGGGATCTGTTACGCCAAACAAAACCGCCTGGACGCTATACGCTAATGGATCGGCAGGTAGCACAAATTGCCTGGTATCATTTAGCAGTACGCCTACGACTTCTTGATGGCTGGCGAAAATATCATTCAAGGCGATTTGCATACGATCCGTGATCTGCTTGACCACCAAAGGATCGGTGTGATCAAAGGGGCCATCTTGATCCATGCGCGCATCCAGGGCATCAGTGAACTGGTGCATCGCGGTTCGGCTCAAATGTCCTTCCAGACGACTCAAAAACTGCGGATAATCGGTCTCAAGGATTGCAAAGGTACTGCTTGGCAGACGGCGATGCCGATCAATGACGGCCAGACGCAGCTCGTAATCCAGCCCCCGTAAAAGCTGGTCAATCTGACCCAGGGCATATAACAGCTTGGTCAGTTCAATCTGGGCAGATTCATCAATCAGGTTTTCAAAGGCCCTGTGATAGTGCGCTACAAAATCCTCCTGATTCCCCCCTAAGCTTTGCAGTTCAGCGAGGAACTCCTCAATAAAAGCGAGTAGATTGGTCGAGCTATAGCCGTGACTGGCAAAGCGGATGAAAAACAGGGGATCGTGCTGTTGCAGATGGTTATAAACCCGCTCTGCCGGTGAGGTGGCCGATGCTGCCAGTGGCATGGCTTTAGTGCTATGTCGCGGCGCTTGTTGCGAACATGCCACCCGCTGCCCCTGTGAATAGCAGGCTATCAGTTCACGGCTTCCTGAGGGACTTACACGGTAAAATATTCCTTCCCTTCTACCGTTGGCATAGGTACCTAGGATTTTAGTGCCATCTTTCAGAGTTGTTTCAACCTCTCCGTGGAACCTGCCACGTTCATCCATAGGTCCTCGACGGCGTTCAAATAGCTCATCATATCCGTCATAATGGCTGATTTCATATATGCCATCACCAAGGTGTCGTTTTACATCATACGGCACCGTAGTACATCCCGCAGCCAGCAGAATGAATATCAGCAATACCAGTAAATGGATAAAGGATTTCAAGTGATTCGTTTTCATCAATGCCTCCAGTGAATGTCAAAGCACATCGCCTCTCTTTCTCAAAAAAGAAGCGCCCAACAAACGGATCTCTAAAAATACAGACCCTGATATCCACTATAGACCGCTTGATCTGCTTTATCCACCTTGGTCATGCTATATCTGTCAAATGCCTGACCCTGCGCAGCTTTAGATGGCGCGGGGTCAGCGTGCTGAGATCAAGACCTTTAAATAAAAATTTTTATCATAAAAATCAAAGGAGTATGTATGTGCGGTATTTGCGGTGAATTGAGCTTTGGTCGGCAGGCACCGGATTTGGGGGGAATTCAGCGGATGCTTTCGCGGCTGCAGCGTCGCGGGCCGGAGCATGAGGGCAGTTATTGCGACGGGCCGATGGCTCTGGGGCACCGGCGTTTGTCGATTCTGGATTTGTCGGTTCACGCAAACCAACCAATGATCGACCCTGAGCTGGGGGTGGCGGTGGTTTTTAATGGCACGATCTATAACTTCCCCGAGTTGCGGGCGCAGTTACAGGGGCTGGGCTATCGCTTTTTTTCTCAGGGCGATACCGAGGTGCTGCTCAAGGCGTATCATGCCTGGGGGGAGGATTTTGTCCAGCGTCTGCATGGCATGTTTGCCCTGGGCGTGTGGGATATGCAGGCGCGGCGTTTATTGCTGGCGCGTGATCGCCTGGGGATCAAGCCGCTGTATTACACCGAGGAGGCTACGCGCCTGCGCTTTGCCTCCAATACCCAGGCCCTGCTGGCCGCTGGCGGGGTGGATTGCGCCCTTGATCCGGTGGCGCTGCATCATCATTTTTCCTTACATGCGGTGGTTCCGGCACCGCGCACCCTGCTCAAGGGCATCGCAAAATTGCCACCGGCGCATTATATGGTGATTGAGGCCAATGGGCGGCGGCGCACCCAGCGTTATTGGGAATTATCAGCCCAGCGCCGGGAGGATGGCCCGCACACCCTGCAAGACTGGGGGCAACTGATCTACCCGGCCCTGCGCAAGGCGGTTGAGCGGCGTTTGCAAATCTCTGATGTGCCGGTGGGGGTATTGCTTTCTGGCGGGCTGGATTCAAGTTTGCTGGTGGCCTTGCTGGCCGAATGCACGGATCGTCCGGTGCAGACCTTTTCGGTCGGTTTTGAGGATCAGCCGGAAGAGCGTGGCAGTGAGTTTGAATATTCCGATCAGGTGGTTGCGCGCTTTAACACCGATCATCATAAATTGCAGATCCCCAACGGCGCGGTGCTGGACCGCCTGCCCGAGGCGGTTTTGCAGATGGCCGAGCCGATGGTCGGACAGGATGCCGTCGCCTTTTATCTGCTGGCAGAGCAGGTATCCCGGCATGTGAAGGTGGTGCAATCCGGACAGGGGGCGGATGAGGTCTTTGGTGGGTATTTCTGGTATCCGCAGATGCAGGCTGATTCGCACGGCTCGGCGCTGGAGCGCTTTCGGCGTCACTATTTTGACCGTGATCACGAGGAATTTGCGCAGATGCTGTGTCCGGAGTATGTCGGCGAGGATTACACCAGCGCCCTGGTGGAACAAGCCCTGGCGCAACCGGGTGCGGACAGTTTTATGGATGCGGTGTTGCGCTTTGATGTGACCACGCTCATTGTCGATGATCCGGTCAAACGGGTGGATAATATGACCATGGCCTTCGGGCTGGAGGCGCGGGTGCCGTTTTTGGATCACACCTTGGTCGAGCTGGCGGCGGCCATGCCGGTGGAACTGAAATTACAGGATGGCGGCAAAAGCATCCTCAAGCACATCGCCCGAGGCAAACTGCCCGATGCGGTGATTGACCGTCCCAAGGGCTATTTTCCGATGCCTGCCCTGAAATATGTACGCGGCCCCTTTCTGAGCTTCATGCGCGATATTCTTGATTCACAGGCCTGCCGGGAGCGCGGGCTGTATCAGCGTGCCTATGTCGAGCGCCTGCTGGCACAGCCCGAGGCCCATCTCACCCGCATCAAAGGCAGCAAGCTCTGGCATCTGGCCCTGCTGGAGCTGTGGCTGCAAGGTCAGCGGCTCTAACCGCTGCCTCTGCGATTCAGGCCGTGCGATAGCCCAGCAATACGTCGGCGGCAGTCCCCAGGCTGCCGTCGTCGCGTTCAAACTGGCCCATCTGCGCCACCTGATCATAGGCATTGAGCCATTTCTGGGTGTGACGATAGTCCAGATGAATGGCGCGCACTCCGGCATCTTCCAGGGTTTTGGTGCGCTGCGAGCCATCTTCTGCAAGGCTAAACAGCAATAATTGGGAAAACACCGCATCATTGGTATCAATCAGACCGTCGCGGTTGTCATCAAAGCGCGCCAATTCCTCAAAGCCATTGGCCGCGCCGTGCTGATCACCAAATAATTCGCGGCCATCGTCAATCAGACCGTTGCCATTGCGATCCAGGGCCAGAAACCAGGATTCCCCGCGCACAAAGCTGACCTGCTCAGTGCGTCCATCGCCGGTCATATCAAAGAGGGTGCCTTGGGCAATGCCAGTGGTGGTAATCCCCTGCCCGCCCAAATCCAGAACCAAGGGATCGGCCTGCTGAGGGGGCGGTTCCTCACCCCAGCGCATCAGTAACTGCCCCTGCGTACGCTGGCTTAACTGGATGCTAAGTTGCGTGCCGTCAGCGGTGCTGACCTGTACGCGCATTTCCGTGTGCTGCTGCCAGGTCAGGCTAAGTTCCAGGCTTGCCGGTGCCGCTGCGCTTTGAGCATTTGGCGTCTCGACCACCGACATCTGGGTTTGCGTCGGGCTTGCGCCTTCATCCGCTGGCGTAGCTTGTTCCGTCGTTTTACCGAACATTCGTTTTAACAGCTGATATCCCACATCGTTTTCAGCCTCTTTGCGCGCCTGAGCCACTGGATCATCGGCGGGTGCAGCGGGCTCTGGAACAGATGCTACAGGTGCGACAGCGACTGGCACAGCAGCGGGCGGCCCAGGCAGGCGCGTGGGCAAGGCAGACATCAAAGGGCTAGGGCTAAGCGGCGTCATGATTGCGCCTCCACGACATGAATGCAAGAAGGGTAAGCAGCTTAGCGGCGCGCAGATTGAAAACTTAAGGGGTGGGCAGAAAAATCAGCGCCCGATGCAGCCGAGTCAATCCCCCGACTAAAGCCGGGGGCGGGAACATCAAAAAGATGTTGGGAAGCGGAAATGCGCGGTTGGGTTGTGTCAACCCAATTCAGAAAAGTCCCCTTTTGTGCAAAGCAGAAGTGTCCCCCGTAGAATGCGTGGTTATGGTGTTTGGGCTGGTGCCGGAGTGATGTTGCCCCGACCTCTCCAAGGGTGGTCCGGCGCCGGTTTGTAGGTTGGCTTGGCGGTCTGTTTTGCCTTGGCCTGGTCGACGCTGTGGTGGACACTTTTTTCATCATCCAGCGGTGTGGGCGGTTCGCCCTCAGCCAACAGACGGTAAGGCATGATGTGCCCCTGGTGCAGGAGGGTGATGGTGCCGTCGAAGGCCTCGCAGACGGTGAGGGTGGCACCCCGCAGGCGGTAGCCCTTGCCCTGTCCCTGAAGCTGATATTCCCGGTTCTTGAACTGGAAGCAAAGGTTCTTGGAGAGCTTACGGGTATGGTGCAGGCAAAGGATGAGGGCCTGCTCCTCGGGGCTGTGCAGCACCGGTCGGTGGGCATCCTGGGGGCTTTGTGGCTCGACGGCGAAGCGGGCGTTGAAGTCGGCCATGAAGGTGGGGAGGAAGGCGTTGGCGGCGTCGATGTCCGAGATCTCACGCAGGCGCAGCTCCTTGACCAAACGGTCTTGCAGGGTCTGGTTGGCCCGCTCCACCCGCCCCTTGGCCTGAGGCGTGTTGGCATGAATGGCGGCGATGTCGAGGGTCTTGAGGGCGCGGGAAAACTGGGTCAGCTCCCCGTCGTGCTCAGGATGATTGACACGGAAGATGCTGTGTTTGTCTGAGTAGAGGGCCACCGGACGTCCGTGCTGATCCAGGTATTGCTGTAGGGTCTCCATGTAGGCCTGGGTGGTCTCGGCGGGCACGAAGCGCAGGGCCATCAGGCGCCCTGTGGCGTCGTCGATGAACACAATCAGGGTACAGCGCGGGCCGCGCACCTCAAACCAGTCATGGGGCGAGCCGTCGATTTGAATGAGCTCCCCCAGGCAGGGGCGGCGTGGACGGCGCTGATGAATGCGGGCTTGCTTGCGTTGCTTGGGCTGCCATAGCCCATCGGCCACCATCCACTGGCGCAGGGTCTCGACCGAGAGATGATGACCATGGCGCTCGGCCAGCTTTTCGCAGGCCAGGGTGGGGCCAAAGTCGGTGTAGTGCGTCTTGACCAAGGCGAGCACCTCCTGGCGTACTGTCTCGGCAATGGCGTTATTGGGACGTCGGCCACGGTGGCCACTGCGTAGCCCTGTCGCCCCATGCTCACGATAGCGGCGAACCAGGCGCTTGACCTGGCGCACGCTCAACCCCAGGCGCTGGGCCGCCTCGGCCTGCCGCAGATGCTTGTTCGCCACCGCCTGAATCATCTCTAGTCGGTCAATTTCTTTGTGACTCATCGTAATGTGCTCCTTCGTCATGCGTGCCCCTCCCGCTTAAATATAAAGGGGACATTTTAGAATTGGACGAAGGGGACATTACTGCTTTGGGCTAACATGCGCGGTTGGGTTGTTTACTGTGCCTAAAGTATTTGTTATGATGCAGTGCACCATAACAGTAAAAGCTTACTGCGATGGTGTGTCTAACAGGGCCGCATTTCGGTCGTGTTGGCCATTTCTCAACTCCTCCTGCTTTGGGGTGTATGCAAATGACACCCCATTTTTTTGCGCGCTGTACGCGCTGCACCAAAAGCGGCAAAATTTTGCCGCTATCATCGCCCCCATCAATCCCGGCGGCTAAACCTCACCGCGAATGCGCGTCATCACCGCGCCAGCCAGATCATTGGGGTCGAACTTGGGGATGAATTTGTTGGCACCGGCGCGTTTAACCATAGCGTCGTTGAATTCGCCGCTCAATGACGAGTGCAACAATACATACATATCGGCTAAGGCTGGATTTTTTCGGATCTCGCTGACCAGGGTATAGCCATCCATATCCGGCATTTCAATATCGGAGATCACCATGGCGATCTGCTCATGTAAGTCGCCTGCCCCCGCCATTTCAATGAGCTTATTGAGGGCCTCGCGCCCATCACGGGTCACAATGCAGTCGATATCAATCTGCGCCAAGGCTCGCACCATCTGTTTGCGCGCCACCGAGGAATCATCGGCGACCAAAACCCGCCGGATGCGCTTGGGTGGTGCGTGATCATCCTGTCCTTCCGCCGGGCGAAACAGCTCCGGCGTCACTGGCGCAGCAGGCCCGGTGACCATTTCCAGAATCTTTTCAACATCAATGATTTCCACCAAAACATTATCAACATTGGTGACGGCGGTCAGATAACTTTCCGTGTCTGCGCCCTTGGGTGGTGGACGGATGCTGTCCCAGTTGAGGTTGACGATACGATCCACCGATGACACCAAAAATCCCTGCACCGAGCGGTTAAAGGCGGTCACGATGACAAAGGCCCGGGCGGTAGATTCCGGGCCGCGCCGCCCCATCGAGCGCGCCAGATCAATCACCGACACGGTATGACCCCGGATATGGCTGATGCCGCGAATGATCGGGTGAGAGTTTGGCAGGCGCTTGAGCGGCGGACAGGGAATCACTTCTTGCACCTTGAACACGTTGATTGCAAAGAGCTGTTTATCGCCAAGGTGGAATAACAATAATTCCAGGCGATTTTGCCCGACCATCTTTGTTCGGCGGTCAACGCCTTCCAATACCCCACTCATAAATAAACACTCTCCGCTTTCGGTTGCCAAGGGCTTAGTGCCAGCTATTTTCCATTGTAGCCGCTTCTAAGGCAAATTACTTTTGTTTACGGTGTGATGGCGCATGTTGAGAGGCTTGGGTGCCTTTGCGTATCGCGCATGGGATTTATTGGCATTCATTGTGCATTCTATCTACACAAACAGCGCATGGCGGTGCGGTAATACATAGGCTGCGGAGGATGCAACGTCATGTGACCGGGGATTTACCCCACCGCCAAGCCAACATTTTGACGAAGGCAACATGCTGCCGCTACACCTTAATTGGATTCTGGCACAGTTATTTTGCCTGGGGTCGGTACGTGATGCGAAGCGAGGAGTTTTTGATGATCAGGCACACGATGATAGCCATTGTGGCATATACTTTGCTGAGTACATTGGCGCATGCCGCACTGGCCAGCACGGCAGAACATGAGTCACATGAAACGATTCGCCAGACTGCCGAGGCCTTTATTTATGATGAGGCGCGCAAAACGCACGGCGCGGATTTTAACATTGAGGTCGATGTATCAAGACTGGATGCACGCCTGAGACTGCGCGCCTGCAGTCAACCACTGGAGGCATTTCTGGCACCTGGCGGGCGAACCACCGGCAGCACGACGGTGGGCATTAGTTGCAGTGCGCCGGCTCCCTGGTCTTTATATATACCCGTGACGGTGGGCGTTTCGGGCGAGGTGCTGGTAGCTGCGCGTTCTTTGCCACGAGGCACGGTATTAGCCGCCCAGGATATACGCCTGGAACGACGCGATATTACCCGCCTGACCTCTGGATATTTAAGCGACCCGGTGGCCGTGAGAAGTATGGTACTACGCCGCGCCGTGGCCTCGGGCACCACCTTGATTCCGAATATGCTGGAGGCACAACGCATGGTACAACGCGGCCAGAACGTGGTTTTACTCGCCCAAAGCGACAATTTCTCCATCCGCATGTCGGGTGAAGCCCTAGGCGATGCTGCCTATGGTGAGTTAGTGAAAGTGCGCAACCGCAGTTCACGCCGGGTTGTGGAAGGTGTTGTAGTGTCTGCCGGCGTCGTCAGCGTCAATTTATAAGCTCTGGAGCGCAGCCTCAAGGCCACGCTTTGGCCTTGATGACCAGGATAGGCCCGACGGCTTTAATTGAAAAATGCGCAGTGGATCACTAAAGATTTTTGCATCCATGCCGCTATAGTGACTGAAACCTTTTTACGCTCTGACCTGAGGATGTCCCAATGTCAGTGGAAATCAAAAACCTGTCTCAAGCACAGGCAAAAAACGCCCGGGAGAGTCGCGAACTCTTTCAGGCACGTCAGGCGGGTGGTGTTGGGCCACAGGCCAGTAAAGCTCAGGCCCCCGCCAACAGTGCAGGCGATACCGTCACCTTGACCAAAACGGCCAAGCGGCTTAACGATATCCAGCAAAAAATCAGCGCCCAGCCGGTGGTGGATGCTGAAAAGGTCGAACGCTTGCGCCAATCCATTGCCGCAGGCACGTACAAAATCGACGTGGAAAAAATCGCTGAACGACTGATGAATGAGGAGATTTAGCCATGTCGCTCCAGCCTGATTTTGCTGAACAGCTCGCCGCTTTGTTGACCCAGTGTGTCGCCGAGGCCTGTTTGCTGGAAGAAGCCCTGGAACGCGAAGGAGCCTCTTTGGCACGACGTGATCTGGACGGCCTGCACGATGCCATTGCGCAAAAACGCCAGCATGTCGCCACGCTCGAACAGGCCTCGCAGGCACAAAATGCCCTGCTGCGCAGTCATGGCTACGAAACCAACGCCCACGGCATGGAAACCTGTCTGCGTGACTGGGATCAGGAAGGCCAGCTGCGTAGCGTCTGGGAGCGTCTGGCAGAGGTCATGCAAAATTGCCGACGCCTGAATCAGATCAACGGCGGCGTCGTTGAATCCAGTCGCCATCGCGTCGAGCAAGCCATCCAGATCCTGCGTGGCGGCGAATCCCCCGTCGATGTCTATGGCCCACATGGCCGCTCCGTCTCCAACGGTCATTCACGTTCCATTGCTCAGGCATAGTCCTGGCGGTATCGCCTTTGCCATAACCTCGCGATACCGCCAAGGCATGCCTTGGCCTTAGCAAAAGCACATCATCGTCGCTGAACGTTTCGCTTTACCCATCCCGCCATTTTCCAATATCCATCGCGTATCCTGATTAAGCCTGAACAAATCCGTGCACATTCCTTCTGCCAGGCGTTAAGCCAAAGGAGCAAGCGCGCTTGCTAACACCCGCGAGCGCAGCATAGAGAACGCCAAGCACCCGCTCGGCACGAAGTGGCGGCGGCTTCCAGCCGTCGCTTTTGGAGCGACATCACGATGATGCCGCCACGGGGAAGCAGCGCATCCATGATGCGAAGCAGGTGCTTGGCGCTGTTGGCGGCGCTTGCGGCATTTGACGCGCAACATTGCTAGATAAAGCGGGGTAAGGATGGGATAATCTGCCGCTTTTCCAGCTGTGTGGAGTGCTGTGGCCAATGAATAATTTACTCAATGCCTGGATGCGCGTGTGGGCAAGGATTGTGCCCAATATCGTGCCTTTCTCGGATGTTGCCTCGCCGGATTTTCCCCTGCATCGTATCTTGCGTCTGTCGCTGTTTCAGATTTCTGTGGGCATGGCGGTGGTGTTGCTCACGGGAACCTTGAACCGGGTGATGGTGGTGGAGCTGGGGGTGCCGGTGTGGCTGGTGGCGGTGATGATTTCCATCCCGCTGGTGTTTGCGCCTTTGCGCGTCTTGATCGGGCATCGTTCGGATTATCATCGCTCGGCCTTTGGGCTTAGGCGCATTCCCTATATCTGGAGCGGTACGCTGCTGCAATTTGGCGGCTTTGCGATTATGCCGTATGCCTTGCTGGTGCTCTCCGATCCGACCAATGATATGAGCTGGCTGGGGCAGGCGGCGGCGGCGGTGGGCTTTTTACTGGTGGGTGCCGGCCTGCACACCACGCAAACCGCAGGCCTGGCGCTGGCCTCGGATTTGGCGCCGCCGGATAAACGCCCTCGCGTGGTGGCCTTGCTGTATGTCACGCTGTTGTTGGGGATGAGTGCCAGCGCCTTGTTGTTTGGCTTTTTCCTCGAAGACTTCACCCATGCCCGCCTGGTAGCGGTGGTGCAAGGGGTGGCGGTGGTCACGGTGATAATTAACCTGCTGGCGTTGTGGAAACAGGAGGCGGTGAATATTAAACGGGCGATTGCCGATATTCCGCGTCCGCCCTTTATAGATGCCTGGCGGGAATTTGCCGCCGGGGGGCGGGCCAGTCGGCTGCTGGTGGTGGTGGCGCTGGCAACCGCCGGGTTTAATATGCAAGACCTGTTGCTGGAGCCCTATGGCGGCCAGATTCTGGGCATGACGGTGGCGGAAACCACGCGCCTGACGGCGATTTATGCCGCCGGAACCTTGCTGTCGTTTTGGGCCTCGGCGTATCTGCTGGGGCGTTTTGGCGGTTCTTATCATATTGCGGCGTATGGTGCGCTGATTGGCATTGCGGGTTTGATGGGGGTGATTCTGGCGGCCAGCATTGACTCCGGGCTGGTATTTCGTCTGGGTGCCGGACTGATTGGCTTTGGCTCAGGGTTTTTTGTGGTGGGCAGTCTGACTGCCGCAATGGGACTGGCCAAAGAGGGCAACAGCGGGCTGGCTTTGGGCGCCTGGGGGGCGGTGCAGGCGACAACCATTGGTGTGTCCTGGGCCTTGGGAGGCATCCTGAAAACGCTGGTTGCCGGATTTAGCGAACGCATGGCTTGGACTAGCACCGACATCGGCCATGCGCTGATGGGGTATAAGTTTGTATATAGCCTGGAGATTTTGCTGCTGATTGCCGCCCTGGTGGTGATTGTGCCGCTGGTGCGCAATCCGGGCAAGGAAGGTCTGCGTACCCATGACAAGGTGCAGATGGAGCACATGCCCTGAGCAAGGAGGCGGTTTTTCTCCATTCCAGCGGGCTTTGTGGCGGCGGTTTTTCGCCGTCGCACTGGGAGCGCCGAATTGTACAAACATCGCACGAAGCTTGCGGCTTCGTTGCCGAATGCAGCTCGGCGCTTCACCCCAAACCTGCCGAGTGCAACTCGGCGATCCAGAGTACAGGCACAAAAAAATTCAATGAAATTTGTTGATGAGGCAAAGATTCGCGTCAAGGCAGGCGATGGCGGCAATGGCTGCGTCAGCTTCCGGCGGGAAAAGTACATCCCCTTTGGTGGCCCCAATGGCGGCGATGGCGGTGATGGTGGCAGTGTTTATCTGCGTGCCAGCCACGATTTAAATACCCTGGCAGATTTTCGCCTGCAGCGTCATTTCGAGGCCCAGCGCGGGGAAAACGGCATGGGCCGGGATCGCACCGGGCGCTCAGGTGAGGATCTGGACATTCCCGTACCCGTGGGAACGCTGGTTTATGATGCCGACACCGAGGAGCTCATCGGTGATCTGATCGAACATGAGCAGCGTCTTAAGGTGGCTCAAGGCGGTTTTCATGGTCTGGGTAACACCCGCTATAAAAGCTCCACCAATCGCGCCCCGCGCCAATCCAAACCCGGAACGCCGGGCGAATTGCGCACGCTGCGCCTGGAGCTGAAAGTCTTGGCCGATGTCGGCCTGCTGGGGCTGCCCAATGCGGGTAAATCGACGCTGATTAGCCAGGTCTCAGCAGCGACTCCCAAGATTGCCGATTATCCCTTTACCACCTTGCATCCCCATCTGGGCGTGGTGCGCGTAGGGCCGTTGCAAAGCTTTGTGATGGCCGATATTCCCGGCCTGATTGCAGGCGCGGCGGATGGTGCCGGTCTGGGGATGCGCTTTTTGAAACATCTGGCGCGTACGCGCCTGTTGTTGCATCTGGTGGACATCGCACCGCCCGATCCTGAGCACGAACCGCTACAGGCCGTGCATACCATTACCCAGGAATTGCAGCACTTCAGTGAGGATCTGCTGAAAAAGCCCCGCTGGCTGGTGATCAACAAGCTTGATCTTCTCCCGCCCGAGGCGCGTGCAGCGGCGTGTCAGCAGCTGGTCGAGGCGCTGGGCTGGACCGAGCGCGTTTTTACCCTCTCGGCGGCCACCGGTGAGGGGACTGAGGCATTGATTCACGCGGTGATGAATTATCTGGATGAAGCGAAACAGCATGGTACAGACACGCCAACAACTGGGTAAAAGCCACCGCTGGGTGGTCAAAATCGGCAGCGCCCTGATTACTGCTGATGGACGCGGCCTGGATTTTAATGCCCTGGCCGCCTGGGCAGGGCAAATCGCGCACTTACGCAAGGCTGGCCATGAGGTGATTTTGGTGTCCTCGGGCGCCGTGGCAGAAGGCATGAGCCGCCTGGGCTGGCGCACCCGTCCCCATGCGCTGCATGAGCTGCAGGCGGCGGCCGCCGTTGGGCAGATGGGGCTCATTCAGGCTTATGAGAGCCAGTTTCAGGCGCATGGGCTGCGCTCTGCCCAGGTGTTGTTAACGCATGATGATCTGGCCAACCGGCGGCGCTATCTCAATGCCCGCAGCACCCTGCGCACCTTGTTGAGTCTGGGTATTATCCCGGTGGTCAATGAAAACGACACCGTCGCCACCGAGGAAATCCGCTTTGGCGATAACGACACCCTGGCCGCGCTGGTGGCGAACCTGATTGAGGCGCAATTACTGGTCATTCTCACCGATCAGGCCGGGTTGTTTGACCGTGATCCGCGAGCCCATGCCAATGCCCGCCTGGTGGAAGAAGGGCTGGCTTCTGACCCCACCCTGATGCATCTGGTGGCACCGAGCTTTGGCGCTCTGGGGCGTGGCGGCATGGGGACCAAACTCACCGCAGCGGCGCGGGCTGCTCGCTCAGGCGCCTATACCCTGATTGCCTCCGGACGTGAACCGCAGGTGCTGGCGCGCATCGCCCAAGGCGATCAGATCGGTACTCTGCTGCGTCCTGATCGTGAGCCGATGGCGGCGCGCAAATTATGGATTGTCGGCCAGCTGGTGGCCAAAGGCGAGCTGCATCTGGATGCCGGTGCGGCCAGTGTGATTCGGGCAGCGGGGCGCAGCCTGCTGGCAGTGGGGGTCACACAGGTCAAAGGGCAGTTTTCCCGCGGCGAGGTGGTCACCTGTATCGATCCGCAGGGGCAAAGCATTGCCCGTGGCCTGGTCAATTATTCGGCGGATGAAAGCCGACGCATTATGGGACACAAGGCCGACGAGATTGAACAGATCCTGGGCTATATCGACGAGCCGGAGCTGATTCATCGGGATAACCTGGTGTTGTTGTAAACGAGGCACAGATTTTGCATTATTATTCATGTAGTGCATACATTCTGCCTGCTTAGGCAAGGATTTACCGGGAGTTTCCATCCCAACGATCTGTGCGTTTCGCAATACACCACCTGATTAGCCCTGAACACTCACCAGACAGGGAGAGGATTTTTCCATGAAAAACATGACCATCAAACTGCGCCTGATTCTGACCATCGGTTTTCTGGTGGTCTTGATGATCACGCTCTCCTTTCTTGGATTGCGCGGCATGGCCAGCAGCAATGATGCGCTCAATCGCGTCTACGACGACCGCCTGCTGCCGCTGTCACAGATTGCGCGTATCAACGATTTGATGCGCACCAATCTGCAAGAAATCCTGCTGGCTACCCAGCATGACCCCCGCCTGCCGCAGCGCGAGCATCACGAAGCCACCCACCGGGTTACCATGCATGGCGGGATTATCGCCGCCAGTATCGAGAAAATCACCGCCGAGTGGGAGGCTTATATGGACAGCGAGCTGACGCCCGAGGAGCGGCGTCTGGCGGAGGAATTCGCAACCCATCGTGCCCGCTTTGTAAACGAGGCCCTGCGTCCGGCGATTCGCATGATCGAGCAGGAACAATATGATGAACTGGGTCTGCATGCCGTGCTAACGGCAGGCCCCTTGTTTAACCGCGCCAAAGAGGCGGCGGAAAAGCTGGAGCGGCTGCAGGTGGATGTTGCCCGCGAGGAATATGAATATGCGGTAGCCGCATTTAACCGTACGCTCACCGTCATCCTCAGCGCCATTATTCTGGCAGTCTTGACGGTGGTGGCGGCGGGTTATCTCCTGATCCGCGCCATTAACAACCCCCTGAGCCAGGCCATCGGTATGGCCCGCAGCATTGCTGAAGGCGATCTGACCCAGCGCCTGGAAGTCACCTCGACCAACGAGATTGGTCAACTGCTCGCAGCCTTGATGGACATGCACGAAAAACTCAGTGATGTGGTACGCAATGTCAACGAAGGTTCTGCGACCATTGATGCGGCAGCCCGCGAGATTGCTCAGGGCAATATTGATCTGAGTCAGCGCACGGAAGAACAGGCCTCCTCACTCGAAGAAACCGCCTCCAGCATGGAAGAGCTGACTTCCACCGTCCGCCAAAACAGCGAAAACGTCAATCAGGCCAATCGCCTGGCCTCACAAACCCGTGAAGAGGCAGAAAAAAGCGGCAGTATCGCCAATCAGGCCATGCAGGCGATGGAAGACATCAAGGATTCCAGCAAAAAGATCGCCGATATTATCGAGTTGATTGACGAAATTGCCTTCCAGACCAATCTGTTAGCGCTTAACGCCGCCGTAGAAGCCGCCCGTGCCGGGGAACAGGGACGCGGTTTTGCCGTCGTCGCCGGTGAGGTACGCAGTCTTGCCCAGCGCTCGGCCGATTCGGCGCGCAAAATCTCCAGCCTGATCAAAGACAGCGTAGAAAAAGTCGAGGAAGGCTCGCGTCTGGTCAACTCCTCGGGCGAGGCCTTAACGCGCATTGTGACATCGGTTAAAAAGGTCAGCGACCTGATGGCAGAAATTGCCGCCGCCAACACCGAGCAATCCTCCGGCATTGAGCAGGTCAACAAAGCCGTGGCGCAGATGGATGAAGTCACCCAGCAAAACGCCGCCCTGGTGGAAGAAGCCGCCGCCGCCGCCAAGTCACTAGAAAACCAAGCCAATGAACTGCGCGAAATGATGGCCTTCTTCCGCGTTGAAGACAGCGGCTTTGAAAATCACGGCATCACCCATCATGCCCACGGCGTGAAACTACTCGGCCACTAAGCAGTGATCTGAAGCCACAACACGGCGGCATCTTCCCGGATGCCGCCGTGTCATTTGCACCGTCAGCTAGAAAGATTGATCGGGGAAAATGTCGTCGTATTCATTGAGGATGGCTTCATTTTTCGGGTCAATTTCATAAAGATGCACCGGGTAGCCCCAGAGTGTGGCGAGGTGTTTGAGCACCATCACGGCCTGTTTGGCGTCCAGCAGGCGTCCGTTGAGTACGCGATGTTCGAGGATCAGGCGCCGATCTCCCGCCAAATCCACGTCAACCACCTGGATATCCGGCTCATGGTGTGACAGGTCATAGTGTCTGGCCAGGGCCCGGCGCACCTCACGATAGCCGTTGTCATCATGGATCGCCTCAACGTGCAATTCCGGATCATTGACATCATCGCGCACCATGAACAGGCGCAGGTCACGCATCACCTGTGGGCCGAGAAATTGCAAAATGAAGCTTTCATCGCGATATTGGGCCCAGGCGGTTTTCCAGGTGCCCAAGGCATCGCCATTGCCGGCAATATCGGCAAACCAGCGCCGATCCTCGGCGGTGGGCTGTTCGCAGACCCGCTTGAGATCCTGCAGAATACGAAAGCCCAGCGCGTAAGGATTGAGGCCGGCATAGCGCGGGTCATCATAATCGGGCTGAAACACCACGCTGGTGTGGTTGTGCAAAAATTCCAGAAAAGCACCGTCAGTGATCTGCCCGCTTTCATGCAGGCGCGTCATGATCTGGTAATGCACCGCCGTTGCACAGCCTTCATTCATCACCTTGGTTTGCTTTTGCGGATAGAAATACTGCGCCACCATGCGCACGATACGCAGACATTCGCGCTGCCAGTGGGCCAGATTGGGGGCGTGTTTTTCCAGAAAATATAAAAGATTTTCCTCCGGCAGACCGAGTTGGCGCGGGGCGTCCTCGTGGGGCGCTTCGCTGGGCGTGTGTTTAGTGCCTTGGCGCGGCAGGGTACGCCATAGATCGCTAAAGGTCTGTTCGGTGTAGCGGGCGCGTTCGCGTTCGCGTGCCAATTCGCGCTTGAGATTCAGTGGCTGCTTGCGTGGATAACGATGCACCCCGTGACTCATCAGGGCGTGGGCAGCATCCAGCACCCGCTCGACCTCGCGATAGCCATAACGCTGCTCACATTCGGCGATATAGGACTTGGCAAAATCCAGATAATCCAGAATGCTGGAGGCATCTGTCCATTGCTGAAACAGATGATTGTTCTTGAAAAAATGGCTATGCCCGAAGGCAGCGTGGGCCATAACCAGGGTCTGCATGGTCATGGTGTTTTCTTCCATGATGTAGCAGATACAGGGGCTTGAGTTGATGACAATCTCATAAGCCAGCCCGGTGATGCCCTTGCGGTAATGCATCTGGTCACGCGCAAAGTGCTTGCCAAAAGACCAATGACGGTAAAACAGCGGCATCCCCATCGAGGCATAGGCATCCAGCATCTGCTCTGAGCTGATAATCTCGATCTGGCTGGGATAGATATCCAGGCCCATCTCATCAAAGGCAATCCGCGCAATCGCCTGATAAGCCCGCTGGATCAGCGCATAGTCCCAGTCAGCACCTTGATATAACAGTGTGGTTTGCTTTGGATCAGGCATAAACACCTCATCAGTTTCTCAGCGAGAAACCCCGTCCACAAGACACGGGCAGGGAGAGTGGCTACGACCTCGCCGCCGCCAGGTAAATGCAGCGTATGGGTCAAGCGTGGGGGGGACATTTGAGTTGCAGCATCACTTTTAGAGTGGTGATAATAGTCACGAAGGCGCGCGCTGGTCAACCTGCGGCACGAATACGGCCACGGCTCCCCCTTCGCAACAGATTTAGCCGTTGCAAACCCGTTAAAACACGCAGGACATACCGACAGGACGCCCATGGCAAAGCAAAAAACCAATAACGGCAACACCGGCCCGCAAACCAGCGCCGCCAGCTTAGGCTTCGAAGCCGAACTTTTCAAAGCCGCCGACAAACTGCGCGGCAATATGGAGCCCAGCGACTACAAGCACGTCGCCTTGGGGCTCATCTTCCTGAAGTACATCTCAGATGCCTTCGAGGCCAAGCATAAGGCGCTTCTGGCCGAAGACCCGCAGGCCGCCGAGGACAAAGACGAGTACCTCGCGGACAACGTGTTCTGGGTGCCGAAGGATGCGCGCTGGTCGCACCTGAAGGCCAACGCCAAGCGCCCCGAAATCGGCACCTTGATCGACGGCGCCATGCGCGCCATCGAGAAGGACAACGAATCGCTCAAGGGCGTGCTGCCCAAGGACTATGCCCGCCCGGCGCTCAACAAGGTAATGCTGGGCGAGCTGATCGACCTGATCTCCGGCATTGCACTCAACGAGGCAGGCCACGCTTCCCGTGACATCCTCGGGCGCGTGTACGAGTATTTCCTCGGTCAGTTCGCCGGCAGTGAGGGCAAGCGCGGTGGTGAGTTCTACACCCCGCGCTCGGTGGTACGCGTACTGGTAGAAATGCTCGAACCTTACTCAGGCCGCGTCTACGACCCCTGCTGTGGCAGTGGGGGCATGTTTGTGCAGAGCGAGAAATTTGTGCTGGAACACGGCGGGCGCATCGGCGATATCGCCATCTACGGACAGGAAAGCAACTACACCACCTGGCGCCTGGCCAAGATGAACCTGGCCGTGCGCGGCATCGACGCCGACATCCGCTGGAACAACGAAGGCAGCTTTCACAAGGACGAACTGCGCGACCTGCGCTTCGATCACATCCTGGCCAACCCGCCCTTCAACATCTCCGACTGGGGTGGCGACCGCCTGCGCGAAGACCCGCGCTGGCAGTTCGGCGTGCCGCCGGTAGGAAATGCCAACTACGCCTGGCTGCAGCACATCTACTGGCACCTGGCGCCCAACGGCACCGCGGGCGTGGTACTGGCCAACGGCTCCATGAGCTCCAACCAGAGCGGCGAAGGCGAGATCCGTAAGGCCATGGTCGAGGCCGACGCCGTGGACTGCATGGTGGCCCTGCCCGGCCAGTTGTTCTACTCCACGCAGATCCCTGCCTGTTTGTGGTTCCTGGCGCGTGACAAGTCCAACGGCAAGCGCGGCAAGGAGACGCTGCGCGACCGGCGCGGCGAGGTGCTGTTCATCGACGCCCGCAACTTAGGACAGCTGGTGGACCGCACCCGGCGTGAACTCTCTGATGCCGACATCCAGAAGATCGCCGACACCTACCATGCCTGGCGGGGTGAGAAGGAGGCCGGCAAGTACGAAGACATCCCCGGCTTCTGCAAGGGCGCCACGCTGGAGGAGATCCGCAAGCACGGCCATGTGCTCACCCCCGGCCGCTATGTGGGTGCCGAAGCCGCCGAGGACGACGGCGAGCCATTCGAGGAGAAGATGAAGCGGCTTAGCGCCCATTGGCGCGAGCAGCAGCAGGAAGCGGCGCGTCTGGATGCGGCGATTGAGGCCAATCTGAGGGAGCTTGGGTATGGGGGGTGAATGGGCTGAAACACGCGTAGGGAATTTGCTGTCGTTCGCGAATGGCCGTTCCAGCCCAGAACGGGCAGATGGGCTGCCTTATCCTGTTTACGGGTCGAACGGAATAATAGGCTACGCGAGTGAGGCTAACTCAGATCCGGGCACGATCATCATTGGCAGGGTGGGAAGCTACTGCGGTTCTCTTTATCAGAGCCCTCAGAAATGCTGGGTAACTGATAACGCGATACGTGCAGTTGCGAAAAACGGCAACGATCCAAGATTCTTATATTACTTGCTCGGCACGCTCGCACTGAACAGTAGACGCGCCGGCTCTGGCCAACCATTGCTGAATCAGGACATCCTAAGCAGCATCCCAACCTCAGCTCCAGAGCCGACCGAACAACGCGCCATCGCCCACATCCTCGGCACGCTGGACGACAAGATCGAACTCAACCGCCGCCGCAATCAGACCCTGGAGGCCATGGCTCGCGCGCTGTTCAAGGACTGGTTCGTCGACTTCGGCCCCGTCCGCGCCAAGATGGAAGGGCGAGCACGCCAGGATGGCGCGCGCAGCGGGCAACCAAGGACGCCGCAGGCGTCCGACTTGCCCTGGCCTGGAGCGGAGGCAGGAGCCGGAGCGCAAGGCGACCCCTACCTCCCCGCTGATCTCTGGCAACTCTTCCCCGACCGCCTCGACGACGAGGGCAAGCCGGAGGGGTGGGTACAGCAGCGCGTGGGGGATATTGGCGCAATTATCTGCGGGAAAACGCCGCCTACAAAAAAAGCAGAATATTACGGCGACGACGTCCCTTTCATCACTATTCCAGAGATGCACGGAAATATTTTCGCAACTGATGTAAAAAAGCGTCTATCGCATCATGGTGCCCAGTCTCAACAAAAGAAAACGCTCCCACCTCGATCAATTTGCGTGAGCTGCATTGCAACACTTGGCTTGGTCGTCATAACGACGGAGCCATCTCAAACCAATCAGCAAATTAATAGCGTCATACCCCATCAAGAAGACGAAACCTATTTCTGGTACTGGACCTTGAAAAACCTTGGAGAGGAGATCAAGGCTGGAGGAAGCGGCGGGTCTGTACTGGGCAATCTTAGTACGGGCAGATTTTCTGAGCTACGAGTTAACGCTAGCTCAAGGCCGCTTCGATTAGCTTACAACGCAAGAGTCGAGAATCTGTTCTCACAGATTCTGGCAAACGAGCTTGAGTCACAATCCCTCGCCCAACTTCGCGACACCCTGCTCCCCAAACTGATCTCCGGCGAGCTGCGCATCGCTGACGCCGAACGCTTCATGGAGGAACGCGCCGTATGAGCGACATGAAGACCTGCTTCAAACGGGTGGACTACGACTTGTCCAACCTGCTGCACTACCTCGACATCGGCGACATCGGACTGCCCGACATCCAGCGGCCCTTCGTGTGGTCCAACGCCAAGGTGCGCGATCTGTTCGATTCCATGTATCGTGGCTTCCCGGTGGGCTACTTCCTGTTCTGGGAGAACGCCCAGACCAACGGCGTGAAGCAGATCGGCGTGGGCCAGAAGGCGCACAGCGCGCCCTCGCGGCTGATCGTGGATGGCCAGCAGCGGCTGACCTCGCTGTATGCGGTGTTCCGCGGCAAGCGGGTGCTGGACGAGGACTACCGCGAGCGCAAGATTGAGATCGCCTTCTGCCCGCGCACCGGCGCCTTCGAGGTGGCCGATGCGGCGATCAAGCGCGACCCGGAGTGGATTCCCAACATTTCCGAGCTGTGGGCCTCGGGCAACTCCAGCTTCAAGATGGTCAAGGGCTTCCTCAAGACGCTGGAAGCCAAGGCCGAGCTCAGCGAGGAGGAGGAAGAGCAGATCAGCCACAACCTCGACCGGCTGTTCGACCTGCAGAAGTATCCGTTCACGGCGTTGGAGATCGCTTCCACGGTGGACGAGGAGCAGGTGGCCGACATCTTTGTGCGGATCAACAGCGAAGGCGTGAAGCTCAATCAGGCCGACTTCCTGCTGACGCTGCTGTCGGTGTTCTGGGACCAGGGCCGGGCGGAGCTGGAGCAGTTCTGCCGGCGCTCGCGGCAGCCTCCTGCCGCCGGCGGGGAGGCCTCGCCCTTCAACCACTTCATCGAGCCCGACCCGGACCAGATGCTGCGGGTGTCGGTGGCGCTGGGGTTCTCGCGTGGGCGCCTGAAGAGCGTGTACCAGGTGCTGCGCGGCAAGGACCTGGAAACAGGCCAGTTTTCCAGCGAGCACCGCGACGCCCAGTTCAGGGTGCTGCAGCAGGCCCAGGCCAAGGTGCTGGACCTGACCTGCTGGCATCAGTTCCTGAGCGCGCTGGTGGGCGCGGGCTTCCGCAGCGGCGAGATGATCTCGTCGCAGAACGCCCTGCTGTATGCTTACGCGGTGTACCTGATCGGCCGCACCCAGTGCCGCGTACCCGAGCACCAGCTGCAGAAGGTGATCGGCCGCTGGTTCTTCTTCGCCAGCCTGACCGGACGCTACACTAGTTCGCCAGAGTCGGTGATGGACGGCGATCTCAATCGCCTGCGCGGGGTGGACGATGCAGCGCGGTTCGTCGCGGTGCTCGACGAGCTGATCCGCAACCAGCTGACCGGCGATTTCTGGACGACCACCCTGCCCGCCGCGCTCAACAGCTCATCGGCGCGCAATCCGGAGCTGTTCGCCTATGTGGCGGCGCAGAACCGCCTGAACGCACCGGTGCTGTTCTCGCACAAGAAGGTCAGCGAGCTGCTGGATCCGGCGCTCAAGACCAGGAAGAAATCGCTGGAACGCCATCACCTGTTCCCGCGCGCCTGGCTGGAGCGTGAGGGCGAGGAGGATCGCAAGATCATCAACCAGATGGCCAACTACGCCCTGCTGGAGTGGCCGGAGAACATCGACATCAGCGACACGCCACCGACGCAGTACGTGCCAAAGGTCCGCGCACGGTTCAGCGCCGAGGAATGGCAGCGGATGCAGGAACTGCACGCCCTCCCCGAGGGCTGGGAGCAGATGGCCTATGCGGACTTCCTGGTGGAGCGCCGCAAGCGGATGGCGGATATCGTGCGGCGTGGTTTCGAGACGCTGAGGTGAGATGGCACCCATGACCGCCTACCACCCACCCTTCCAGTTAACCCACCGCATGACCGAGGCGATGACCAGCATCGCCGAGCTGCTGGGCGCATGGAAGGCGGTGAACGCCGATGCCCTGAGGCCGGAGCTGCGGCGTGGCAATCGCATCCGCAGCATCCAGGCTTCGCTGGCGGTGGAGCAGAACACGCTGACGCTGGAGCAGGTCACGGCGGTACTGGAAGGCCGGCTGGTACTGGGCTCTCCGCGCGAGATTCAGGAGGTACGCAATGCGTTTGCGGCCTATGAGTCGATGAGCCAATGGCAGCCGGATCGCGCGGAGGATCTGCTGGCTGCGCATGGCGTGATGATGGCCGCGCTGGTGGACGATGCCGGACAGTGGCGACGTGGCGGCGTCGGTGTGATGGCGGGTGACGAGGTGATCCATGTTGCGCCGCCTGCGAGCCAGGTACCGCGCCTGATGGACGATCTGCTGAGCTGGCTGGCGCGCACCGAAGCCCATCCATTGATTGCGTCGGCGGCGTTCCACTACGAGTTTGAGTTCATCCATCCGTTCAGTGACGGTAACGGCCGCATGGGCCGCCTATGGCAAAGCCTGATCCTCAGCCGCTGGCAGCCGGTACTGGCGTATTTGCCGGTGGAAACGGTAATCAAGCGGCGCCAGCAGGCCTACTACGACGAGCTGGCCGTCGCCGATGAGCGGGCAGACTGTTCAGGCTTCATCCAATTCATCCTGACAGCAATCCAGGAAAGTCTGCAAGAGGCCATTTCTTCGGATCAGCCCCCCAAGACGCTGGTGAAAACGCTGGGGAAAACGCCGGGGAAAACGCCAGAGCGCATTCTGTCTTTACTTGCAGAAACTCCAAGTCTGTCCATCCCGGACTTGGCCCAGCACATTGGCAAGTCGGAAAGTGCCGTAGAGCGCGCCATTCGCAAGCTGAAGGCAGCCGGACGACTGGCGCGCATCGGGCCAGATAAAGGGGGGCACTGGCAGGTCCTGGATCGCGTCGGGCCCAAAGGAGGCCCTTGATGGCCTTTCTCTCCGAAGCCCAGCTCGAAACCGCGCTGCTCAATCAACTGGCCGGCCTGGGCTACGCCCGCGCCTCGGACGAGCTGATCGGCCCGGACGGCAAGCAGCCGGAGCGGGAGGCTTACGACGAGGTGGTGCTGAAAGACCGACTCGCCGCCGCAGTGGCAAGACTGAACCCTGCCCTGCCGCCCGAGGCGCAGGCCGATACCATTCGTCGCCTGACCCAGTCGGAACTGCCCAGCCTGCTGGAGGAAAACCGCCGCATCCATCGCCTGCTGACCGAAGGCGCGGATGTGGAGTACTACGCCGCGGACGGCACGTTGACGGCGGGCAAGGTGCGGCTGATCGACTTCGAGCGGCCCGCCAGCAACGACTGGCTCGCGGTGCAGCAGTTCACCGTGGTGACTGGCCAGGCCAGGCGTCGGCCGGACGTGGTGGTGTTCGTCAACGGCCTGCCACTGGCGGTGATCGAGCTGAAGGCCCCCGGCGGCGAGAACGCGACCCTGGCCGGTGCCTTCAATCAACTTCAGACCTACAAGCAGCAGATTCCGGCGCTGTTTCACAGCAACGCGCTGCTGGTGACCAGCGATGGCCTGTCGGCGCGAGTGGGTTCGCTGTCGGCCGATCAGGAGCGCTTCATGCCCTGGCGCACCACCGACGGCACCCGAATCGAGCCCAAGGGCAGCCCGGAGATGGCCACGCTGATTGAGGGCGTGTTCGAACAGGGGCGCTTTCTCGATCTGTTGCGCCATTTCACCGTGTTCGGCGAGACCGGCAATGGCCTGGTCAAGATCATCGCCGGCTACCACCAGTTCCATGCCGTGAAGAAGGCCGTGGCATCGACCCTGCGGGCCAGCCGGCCGGCGGCGTCCGAGGACCCTGCCCTCTACGGCCTGCCCAGCGTCCAGGATCAAGCACCCGGCGACAACAAGGCCGGCGTGATCTGGCACACGCAAGGCTCGGGCAAGAGCCTGCTGATGGCGTTCTACGCGGGCCTGCTGGTGTTCAACCCGCGCATGGCCAATCCCACGCTGGTCGTGCTGACCGACCGCAACGACCTGGACGACCAGCTGTTTGCGACCTTCGTGATGTGCAGGGACCTGCTGCGGCAGACGCCGGTGCAGGCGCAGGACCGCGAGCAGCTGCGCAGCCTGCTCAACCGGGCCTCCGGCGGGGTGATCTTCACCACCCTGCAGAAGTTCGGTGAGGTCGATCGGGCCTTGACCGAGCGCGCCAACGTGGTGGTGATTGCCGACGAGGCGCACCGCAGCCAGTACGGCTTCAAGGCGAAGATGGATGTGAAAACCGGCGAGGTCTCATACGGCTTCGCCAAGTACCTGCGCGATGCCTTGCCCAATGCCTCCTTCATCGGTTTCACCGGCACGCCCATTGAGGCCACTGATGTGAACACCCCGGCGGTGTTTGGCAACTACATCGATGTCTACGACATCAGTCGTGCAGTCGAGGATGGCGCGACCGTGCCGATCTACTACGAGTCGCGGCTGGCGCGTATCGAACTCGACGAGGAAGAGAAGCCGAAGATCGACGCCGAGGTCAATGAATTGACCGAGGAGGACTCCGAGGCCGACCAAGATCGCTTCAAGAAGAAATGGTCAACGGTCGAAGCGCTGGTTGGCAGCGACAAGCGCCTGGCGCTGGTGGCCGCCGACCTGGTGCAGCACTTCGAGGACCGGGTGGCGGCGCTCCATGGCAAGGCGATGATGGTGTGCATGAGCCGGCGCATCTGCGTGGCGCTCTACGACGAGATCATCAAGCTGCGCCCCGACTGGCACAGCAACGACGACAACGCCGGCAGCATCAAGATCGTGATGACCGGCGCGGCGTCCGACCCGCAGGAGTGGCAGCAGCACATCGGCAACAAGGCCCGGCGCGATCTGCTGGCCAAGCGTGCCCGCGATCCCAAAGACCCGCTCAAGCTGGTGATTGTGCGGGATATGTGGCTGACTGGCTTCGATGCGCCCAGCATGCACACCATGTACATCGACAAGCCGATGCGCGGCCACGGCCTGATGCAGGCCATCGCCCGGGTCAACCGCGTGTTCCGCGACAAGCCGGCGGGTTTGATCGTGGACTACATCGGCATTGCCCAGAACCTGAAATCGGCGCTGGCGCAGTACTCCCGGCCCGACCAGGACAAGACCGGCATCGACGAGTCGGAGGCCGTGGCGGTGCTGCTGGAAAAATACGAGATCGTGCGCGACATGTTCCACGGCTTCGACTACAGAACGGGGCTCAACGGCACGCCCGGCGAACGGCTGGCCATGATGGCCGGCGCCATCGAATGGATACTCGACAAGCAGCAGCTATGGGCGGCGGCGGAGAAGACCCCTGATGGCAAGAAGCAGGCGCTACGACGCTTTGCCGATGGCGTGCTAAGTCTATCGAAGGCCTTCGCGCTGGCGGCAAGTTCGGACGAAGCGCGCGGCATCCGCGAGGAAGTTGGCTTCTTCCAGGCGATCCGTGCCGCGCTGGTCAAGAGCAGCACGGGCTCCGGAGTGACCCAGCAAGAGCGCGAGTTGGCCATCCAGCAAATCGTCAGCCGAGCGGTGGTCTCGACCGAGATCGTAGACATCCTGGCCGCTGCGGGTATCAAGAGCCCGGATATCTCCATCCTCTCCGACGAGTTCCTCGCTGAAGTGCAGCAGATGAAGCGGAAGAACCTTGCGCTGGAAGCCTTGCGCAAGCTGCTCAACGACGGCATTCGCTCACGCAGCAAGGCCAACGTGGTGCAGACCAAGGCGTTCTCGGAGCGATTGGAGGACGCGGTAGCGCGCTACCACGCGAACGCCATCACCACCGCCGAGGTGTTGCAGGAGCTGATCGCGCTCGCCAAGGACATCCGCACAGCGCGCCAGCGGGGCGAAGAGCAAGGTTTATCCGACGAAGAAATCGCCTTCTATGACGCCCTGGCCGAGAACGAGAGCGCCGTGCAGATGATGGGCGACGACAAGCTCAAGCTGATCGCCCACGAACTGCTGATGAGCCTGCGCGAGAACGTGTCGGTCGACTGGGCGCATCGCGACTCAGCTCGCGCACGAATGCGGGTACTGGTTAAGCGCATCCTGCGCAAGTACGGTTACCCGCCCGATCTCCAAGACACCGCTGTGCAAACGGTGCTGCAGCAGGCCGAGGCGTTGTCGTCGGAGTGGTCAGCGTCACGCGCAGAAGCTGTCTGATATGGCTGATCAAGCGATTGAGATTTTCATCAAGGATTTTTTGCAGACTGCCGTCACAAGATTCGAGCCCAGATAGCCATACAACGGATTTGGGCGCCGTCAGGGACGAAGCCTTGCCACCTATCACTTTTATGGCAAACTCTGAGGGTTGGCTGAACTGAGGTCATGGGGGAGGGCATGGGAAGCATCAAACACTTGGCAGAAGAGGTGGAACGTGGACTGCGCAAAGCCGCATCCGGGGCTGCGCCTGACGGTGGTGAGGAAGCTGTCGCTGGTGGTCGGAGCGATGATCGAAGCGCAAACCGCCAACACGGTGGAGTTGAGCCATGTGCTGGTGCTGGAGACCGAGCGCCAAGACATGCGCGAACAGTGGTTGAGACGCTTGCTGAAGAACCCGTTGGTGTGTCCAACCGAGATCATGCAGCCGTTGGCGATGGCCGAACTGGCGCAGGCGGCCCGTCACGATCAGACGGTGTGCCTGAGTCTGGATCAAACCGATTTAGGGGATCGGATGGCGTTGCTGGTGTTGGCCTTGCGCGTGGGCGAGCGGGCGTTGCCGTTGGTTTGGTGGGCCAGGCAAGGCGCGGCGAACATCGGCTGTGCGGGCCAGAAAGCCCTCCTGGAGACGGTGTTGGCTTGGCTGCCGGCTGGGGCGCGGGTGCTGCTGTTGGCGGATCGGTTCTACCCATCGGCGACGTTGTTCGCGTGGTTGCATGCGCACGAATGGGGCTACCGGTTACGCTTGAAGGGGAATCTGCGGGTGGACACCGGCGTGGCGGAGACCACGACCGGGGATTTGGCCAAGGGTGTGCGAGAAGCGTATTTTCCGGGTGTGCGCCTGTTCGCCTCTGGGGT
>NZ_MU255056.1:223449-241287 GCF_000227725.2 Thiorhodospira sibirica ATCC 700588
TCGTGGTTCACACGTGGCTTGCGCTACCTGATGCGCTGTCTGCAAAACGACCTGCCGCTGCCGGCTTTTCGTGCCCGTGAGTAAATTGATAGGTGGTAAGCCGCCCTCCCAAGGATCCCAGAGTGGCGGCGTTCTATAACGCCTTGTGCATCAGACCGAGCGCAGGGCGATGCGCAGGTATTGCAGCATGGACCACAGGGTGAGGGCGGCGGCGATATAGAGCAGGATCAGGCCGATTTCATAGATCGGTAGGCCAAACAGGGGGTGACCATAGAGCAAAAACAAAATGGCGATGATCTGCGCGGTGGTTTTGAGTTTGCCGATGAAGGAAACGGCGACTTTGGCGCTTTGACCGATTTGCGCCATCCATTCGCGCAGGGCGGAGATGGTGATCTCGCGGCCAATGATGATGACTGCCGCAATGGACAGCCAGGTACCGCCATGTTCGTCAACCAGCAAGACCAGGGCGGTTGCGACCATTAACTTATCGGCCACCGGGTCGAGAAAGGCGCCAAAATGCGATACCTGTCCGAGGCGGCGGGCCAGATAGCCATCCAGCCAGTCGGTAATACCCGCAAAGCCAAAGATCAAGGCGCTAACCGGCCCCGCCCAGGGGCTTGGCAGATAGTAGTAGGTGATCACAACCAGCGGGATCAGGGCAATGCGAAGCCAGGTTAAAAGATTTGGGATGTTTGCAGTCATATCGCTGTGCTGGGTGATGTCCTAAATGCAACGCCATGTAAGCGCCAAGGCAATGGCGCGGCGTGCCTAGTCTGGATGAAAGTGATCATGAATCTGTTGCGCCAGATGTTGACTGATACCTGGCACCTGGGAAAGTTCCTCGACCCCGGCCCGGCGAATCCCGCTTAATCCCCCAAAATGCCTCAGCAGCACAGCGCGCCGTTTGGGGCCAATGCCGGGGATGTGTTCCAGGGGCGAGTGCGTTTGCGCCCGGCGCTTGCGCTGACGATGACCGGTGAGGGCGAAACGATGCGCCTCATCACGCACCTGCTGGATCAAGTGCAGGGCCTGCGAATCCTGGGGCAGTATAGTGGGATGCTGGGCATCGCTCAACACCAGCCGTTCCAGACCGGGCCGTCGTCCTTCGCCTTTGGCCACTCCGACCACATAAACTCCGCTAACCGCCAGCGCATTCAAAACCGCGAGCGCTTCGCGCACCTGCCCACGGCCACCATCAATCAACAGCACATCCGGCAAACGCCCCTCGCCTGCGCTCAGGCGCCGGTAGCGGCGGCTCAGGGCCTGCTGCATGGCGGCATAATCATCGCCTGGGGTGATGCCTTCGATATTGAAACGTCGATAATCTGCTTTCACCGGGCCTTGCGGATCAAAGACCACGCAGGAGGCGACGGTGTATTCGCCCTGGGTGTGGCTGATGTCAAAGCATTCAATGCGCTGCACCGGTTGTGCCAGGCCCAACGCCTGCTCAAGTGCGGCAAAGCGTGCCGCCAGACTGTTTTGGCTGAGCAGTCGGGTCTGCAATGAGAGCTGGGCATTGTGCTGTGCCAGGGCAAGCCAGCGCGCCCGGGCACCGCGTACCTTCCAGGCAAGCTGCACTTTGGCACCGCGCTGCAGGCTGAGCATTTGACTGAGCAAAGTGGGGTCATCCGGTGCGGCATTGAGCAGAATCTGCGCCGGGGGCGGGTGGCTCAGATAATATTGGGCCATGAAGGCGGCCAGCAGGGCGGCGATGTGGGTGTCGTCCTGAATCAGTGGAAACAGGGCGCGGTTGCCGAGATTATAGCCGTTACGGATGGAAAACACCTGCACGCAGGCCGCGCCGGAGGCCAGATGGGCGGCAATAATATCCACATCCTGATCTTTGGCATTGATATATTGCTGTGCCGAAATCTGCCGCAGCTGGGCGATTTGATCCCGGTATCTGGCGGCGCGCTCAAATTCCAGCTGTGCCGAGGCGGTCTCCATGTGGGCAATCAGGCGCGTAATCACCTGCTGGCTCTGACCCTGCAGAAACTGCACCGCACTGGCGACATCGTGGCGGTAGTCCTCGGCGCTGATCAAGCTCACGCAAGGCGCAGAGCAGCGCTTGATCTGATGTTGCAGACAGGGGCGGGTACGATGCGCAAACTGGCTATCCTCACAGTCGCGCAGCAAAAACAGCTTTTGCAGCAGGCTTAAGCTTTCGCGTACCGCCGTGGCTGACGGATAAGGTCCGAAGGATTGCCCGCTGCGCCTGCGGGTGCCACGATACAGACTCAGGCGCGGATAAGCATGGGCGGACAGATAAATGAAGGGATAGCTTTTATCATCGCGCAGCAGCACGTTGTAGCGGGGACGATGCTGCTTGATCAGATTGCTTTCCAGCAGCAGGGCTTCCAGCTCGGTATGCGTCACCGAAATACTAATCTCGGCAATCCGCGCCACCATCGCACGGATGCGCGGGCTGTCGATCTGCGGGCGAAAATAGCTCGCCAGGCGTTTTTTCAGATTGCGCGCCTTGCCCACATACAACACCGTCCCTTCATGATCCAGCATGCGATAGACCCCCGGCTGCTCGGTCACATCCCGCAAAAAGCGGCGGTGATCAAAGGTCGGCACCGGGGCGGCGGTGGGGCACATGAAGCGCGCTATCCGTGCAGGTGCAGCACCTGATTGCTCAGGCGCACAAAATCTGCCACGCCAAGACGTTCAGCCCGCAGGCCCGGGTCCAGGCCAATCGCCTGCATGGCCGGGGTGGCGTTTGGAATCCGCTTCAAGGCATTGTGCAAGGTTTTGCGTCGCTGGGCAAAGGCCTGCTGCACCAGTTGCGCAAACTGGCGTTCATCCTCGGCCACGCAAGGCAGGCGGGCATAAGGCAGCAGGCGCACGACCGCTGAATCCACACGCGGCGGCGGGCGAAACGCGCCAGGGCCCACGCCAAACAGGGCCTCGACCTGGCAGCGATACTGCACCATCACGCTCAGGCGCCCATAATGCTCGCTCCCTGGTGCAGCGCTGAGACGATCCACCACCTCCTTTTGCAATAAAAAATGCATGTCCTTGATGTGCTGATGGCTGTCCAGCAGGTGAAACAGCAGGGGCGTGGAGATATTATAGGGCAGATTGCCCACCACGCGCAGCGCCGGCTGCAAGGCATCTGGCGTTGCCAGGCTGGAAAAATCAAAACGCAGGGCATCCTGTTGATGCACCCGCAAGTCCCCCAGATCGGCACATGCGGCCTGCAGCAGTGGAATCACATCACGGTCGAACTCCACCACCGTGAGCTGGCCGAGGGCTTCGAGCAAGGGGCGGGTAATGGCCCCCAATCCAGGGCCAATTTCCACCATGGTATCGCCGGGGCGCGGCGCAATGGCGGCAACGATACGGCGAATGCTATTGGCATCATGTAAAAAATGCTGGCCCAAGCGTTTGCGCGGTTTATGCTCCATCAGACAGGCTCCGGCGACTGTGACAGAGGCTGATGGCCAGCGCCAGGGCGTGTTGCAGGCTGCGGCTATCGGCCTGTCCGGTTCCCGCCAGTTCCAGGGCGGTGCCGTGATCGACCGAGGTGCGAATGATCGGCAGACCGAGAGTGACATTGACGGCCTGTCCAAATCCGGCATATTTGAGCACCGGCAGCCCCTGATCATGATACATCGCCAGCACCGCATCGGCCTGATTCAGTAAACGTGGGGTAAAGGCGGTATCTGCCGGTACCGGGCCGTGCAGGGACAGCCCTTGGGCCTGCAAGCGCTGAATTACGGGCGTGATAATCTCGATCTCCTCGCGGCCCAGATGACCGCTTTCCCCGGCATGGGGATTCAAGCCACACACCAGAATGCGTGGTTGCTTGATGCCAAAATAGGCGCATAAATCATGATGCAGGATCTGCAATACCGTTTCCAGCCGCGCTGCACAGAGCTGCTCACTGACCGCTTTGAGCGCGATATGGGTCGTGGCCAAGGCCACCCGCAATTCACCGGCTACCAGCATCATCACCGGCAGCCGCGCATGACACTGCTGCGCCAAAAACTCGGTATGCCCACTAAAGGCAATGCCCGCCTCGTTAATCACCGCCTTATTGACCGGGCCGGTGACCAGGGCATGAAACGCCCCCTGCAAGCAACCCTCAGCTGCCTGCCGCAAGGTCTGCAACACATAGCCTGCATTGGCAGGATTGAGCTGACCGACGCTGACCGGGGCCTGCAGGGGAATCGGCAGACACTGCAATACCCCCGCTGCATCCGCAGTAATGGGCATGGCCGGGTCATAGGGTTGTAGCGTCAGTGGCAGGCCCAGAATCTCAGCCCGCTGCTGTAACAGCGAAGGATCCGCCAGCACCACCCGCTGCGCGGGCGCAGGGTGTTGCGCCAGGGCGATGACAATATCTGCACCAATCCCGGCGGGTTCACCGGGCGTGATGGCAATACGAGGAATCAGGGACATAAGGGACTTTGAGGTTTTTCGTCGATGGTATTTCGCGCCTGGGAGTGGCGGCGGCTTCCCGCCGTCGCTTTTTTACAGCGGCATCTGTGAAGATGCCGCCACGTTAAATCAGCTAATCAAGGTTCCCGCTGCGATCAAAAATATCAGCGAAATCAGCGGAATGAGCAGGGCGACCACAAAAATATCACCGTAGGAATCGCGGTGGGTCAATTTGCAGATGGCCAGCAAGGTGATGATGGCCCCGTTGTGCGGCAGACTATCCAGGCCGCCCGTCGCCACCGCCGTGACGCGGTGCATCAGCTCCATGGAAATGCCTGCCGATTGCGCCATCGCCACATAATGATCGCCCAACGCCTGCAAGGCGATACTCATCCCGCCGGAGGCCGAGCCGGTAATCCCGGCAAGCACGTTCACCGAGACCGCCAGCGAAATCAGCGGATTATCCCCCCCGATGCCCAACACCCCGCTGCGGATCAGTTCAAAGGCAGCCAGCGCCGCAATCACCGCCCCAAAGCCTACCTGGCTGGCGGTATTGAAAATCGGCAACACCGAGGCATTGGCGCCACTGTCCAGCGTTTGACGCAGATCGGTTAAACGCTTCCAGTTCAGCGCCAATAACACCACAATCGCCACCACTAACGCGCAGATAATCGCCCAAATACCGCCAACGGCACTGATCGTCGTCGCGCCATATTGCGGATCGCCCAGATAATCGGTTTCCAGGCGCGGAATCACCTGCGTGGCAAACAGCAGATTGGCAAAAATCACCACTACAATCGGTGTGATCGCTATCCAAAAATTGGGGAACTGGTTTTCTGCCGGGCGTTGCGCTTCCAGCTCCATATAATCAAAGCCTTCCCCTTCGGCGTGCTCACGAATGCGTTTTTCGGGCAGCGCCGCCGGTGCTGCGTCATCGTGATGGCCATAGCCTTCATTGGCTGCGCGAGCCTTTTGCAGGCGATAGGAGAGCCACCACTGCCCCAGGCCAAACATCAGCATCGCGGTGAGAATCCCCAAGACCGGCGAAGCAAAGGCATTGGTGCCAAAGTAGGGAATCGGGATGGCGTTTTGAATCGCCGGCGTACCCGGCAAGGCGGTCATGGTGAAGGTAAAGGCCCCCAGCGCAATGGTGGCCGGAATCAAGCGCTTGGGAATATCTGCCTGACGAAACAGCGCCGCTGCAATGGGATACACCGCAAAGGCAACCACAAACAAAGACACCCCGCCATAGGTCAGCACCGCACACGACAACACCACCGCCAGAATCGCCCGCTGTTCACCCAAACGGGCAATAATCGCCCGGGCAATGGCCTGTGCCGAGCCGGAATCATCCATGAGCTTGCCAAAAATCGCCCCTAGCAAAAACAGGGGGAAATATTTCATGATGAAATCAGCCGTAGCCCCCATGAAAATCTGGGTATACGCCCCAAGCAGCGGCGTACCGCCGTTAAACAGCACCGCCACCAACGCCATCAACGGCGCCAGAATCAACACACTGACACCGCGATAGGCGAAAAAAATCAACAAACCCAACGCCAATAAAATGCCAAAAATACCAAGCATTACTGCAAATCCTCCTCGTAAACTGGCGCATGCCTGAATAGGATACCGCGCAACTGCGCATCCTAGCAGCAGCACCGGGCTGTCGCAAATAACACCCACAATAGTGTTAGGGAAGCTCTGAATAACTCCGCATTTTTGCGATAATTCACTCATCAGACAATCAATCGGTATTTGCCCCATGGATCAGATGAGCTTTGCTGACATTGAGTCCCAGAATAAGAAGCGCAAGACGCGACGTGAGCTGTTCCTTGAGCGAATGGACAGACACATTCCCTGGTCTGTGCTGGTCAAGAAGCTCAAGGCGCATTACTCCAAGGGGCGCGTTGGCCGTCCTCCATATCCCTTGGAGATGATGCTCCGGATTCATTGCATGCAGCGGTTCTACAACCTCAGTGATCCGGGGATGGAAGACGCGCTCTACGAAATCGAGAGCCTGCGCCGATTTGCAGGTCTGCGCCTTGGTGACCGGATCCCCGATGAAACACCCATCCTCAACGTTCGCCATTTTCTGGAGGAGGACCCGCGTGGTGAGAAGTTGTTTAAGGAAATCAACGCCTCCCTTGGCGATCATGATCTGATGCTGCGTGAAGGCCGTATGGTGGACGCCAGCATGATTGCTGCACCGAGCTCGACCAAAAACACCGACAACAAGCGCGACCCGGAGATGCATCAGACCAAGAAGGGCAATCAGTGGCACTTCGGCATGAAGGTGCATATCGGTGTTGACGATGAAATGGGGCTGATTCACCGCTTGGAAACCACCGCCGCCAATACGCATGACCGTGAAGTCAGCCATAAGCTACTTCACGGACACGAGCGTCGTGTCTTTGGTGAGGCAGGCTAGCGCGGTATTGAAAAACGCGCAAAACACAGCGAGCGCTCAGTGGATTGGTATATCGCTGAGCGAGCGGGTAAGCGCAAGGAATTTGACCCAGACAGCGCTCAAGCAAAGCTTGAAAAGCTCAAGGCTCAGATTCGCGCCAAGGTAGAGCATCCGTTTCGATACATCAAGCGCGTATTTGGCGACTCCAAGGTTCGCTACCGAGGCCAAGCGAAGAATCGCAACCGTTTTTACGGGCTGGCTGGCTTGACGAACCTGATGATCGCGCAGAAGTTGTTACCCGCATCGGGTTACTACGCCCGAAATCCGTCGATTAGGCGGTTTTCGGGCCAGAAAGCCGCGCACAATGGCCGAAATATGACCATAAATCGCAGTCAAATGATGCTGAGAAGCATTTGCGAGAATGGCGTGATTTCAAACCAGCGTTATTCAGACCTTCCTTAATCGTGGACGCACAAAGCGTCAAGAACGCAGACACCGCAGAACACAAAGGTTATGATGCGGGCAAGAAGGTTTCAGGCATCAAACGCCCTGTGGCGGTGGATACACAAGGTCTACCCCATGCCGTGGCGGTGACGACAGCCGAGGTCACAGATCGCCAAGGCGCCGTGCAAGCCTTGGCGCGCTGCAAGACGGGGCCAAGCGTGCTGGCCGACGGTGGCTATACCGGCCGACCCTTTGCCGAGCACGTGCAAAAGACCCTGGGCGAGCACGTGACCGTACAAATTGCCAAGCGCAGCGAATTGCATACCTTCAAGGTCATCCCCACGCGCTGGGTGGTAGAGCGCAGCTTCGCCTGGCTGGAAAAGCACCGGCGACTTTGGAAAAACGCTGAGCGCACGCTCAACACCCGCTCACCATTCATTCACCTGGCCTTCCTGGGCATCTTGCTTAAGAGACTTTGAACAGGTTCTAACCATTTCGGAGACATCGGCAGCTCAGGCATCGCGACAAAAGGCACCTCGATCACCTGCTCAACTGATGATTGTCAATACCCTGATAGCGCGATCGCCCTGGGTGGTGGCCCGTCGCTCCCCGATCCTGTTGCGTCAGTTCGTACAGGGCGAAAAACCGCTCGCGCGTGCGCGCATGCGGGGCTGTCAACGCCGCCTCCCGAAGGTCATCGGCGGTTTGGTTCCACTTGGCCAGATCCACTTTGAGCATCAACGCAACCCCTCTGGTCTGTCTGAATGACAGGGCGAGCCCACGGCGGCTCAGGTCACGTGGATAGCGTATCACAGAAATTACGCATCTCAGCCTGGACGTGGTTTAGATCCTGCTCCTAAAAACCTAAACAAAGTTGCTTATGCGATTTTTAGGCACTTCGCTCTCCGTTGATAACACCCTTGCGGGCGAGCAACTGGAGTCCTGATTGAGCAGTCCCAACCGAATGGCCGGTCAACACCGGCAACATGGGCGGTTTCAGCCGTCGAAACCCAGCTTGCGCCATAAAAGTGGCCTCGGCGTTCATCCTGAACAGAGAACAACTTTGCGATTCGACTTCGACCCCGACCATGGAACGCGAAACCTTCGCGCTTGTAGATAACCTATCTACAATGGAGAATTCTGATAAACAATGAAGAAAAAATCAAGAACTTTTTTTTGCTCCTTCTGATCATGGCTGGACACGCGGGCATAGACCACGGTGCGCCGCCCTGTGTCTTCCTCGGTCCGGAACATCTCGGGCCTAAGTTTCGCCAGGTCGTAACGGCGATGGCCGCCTGCGGTGTGCACAGGCACCAATCTGCCCGATGCTTCCCAGCGGCGCAGGGTCGTGATGGATACGCCCAGCGCTGAAGCCGCTTCTCCTATGCTTACTAAGCTTTTCATTTTGGAAATATTAGCATAGATATGAGTAAATCCTAAGCGAGCAGCTCAAGCCCATTGAGGGCCGCAGACTTATGCCTTGGATGGCAACATAGCACGCTTGTCCGTGCAGAGAAAGTGTGGGGCGCCGCTTGCTTTAAAGCGCCAAAAAACCCTAAAGTCACATCACGGGTGTACTGGATGTCTGTATCCAGGACACTTTGCTGCGCTGCTTTGCTGTCGCAGCGGTCTTTTAATGGAAAATCATGGTACATGCTTAATAAAACCTCTGTGACCGCAATTCGGGCGCTGGTCTATCTGGGGAGGTCGGCTTCTCCCGAGCCGATCCCGCCCATCCAGATTGCCAATGCCCTGGGGGCTTCGCCGGCGTATTTATCCAAGATTAACGCCCATTTGACCCGCGCCGGAATTTTGCAGGCACATCGTGGGATCAAAGGCGGCGTTACGCTGGCGCGTCTGCCTTCTGAGATTAGCCTGCTGCACATTGTCGAGGCCTGTCAGGGGCGCATTCTGGGAGATTATTGTCAGCCCTATGATGACACCAGCGCGGTGTGTGCCTTTCATGCGGCCATGCAGGAGTTACAACACAGCATTTTAGCGACCTTAAGTCGCTGGACGCTGGCCGATATTCTGGAAAAACCCCAGCCGGATGCGCATTTGCGGGCGCATGTCAAATGCTGTATGGGGCCTGATCCCTTTAGATCTCCGACCTCCAAATAGGCCAGTGAGTATGTATATCGGCCGTTTTGCCCCTTCACCGACCGGGCCTTTGCATGTTGGCTCATTGGTGGCTGCCGTGGCCTCGTTTCTGGATGCGCGCCGTCATCAGGGGCTGTGGTATGTGCGCATGGAAGACGTGGATTGCCTGCGCGAGGTCCCCGGTGCCGCTGATGCTATCCTACGGGCGCTGACGGTGTACGGCTTGCAGTGGGATGGGAGCGTGCTCTATCAGAGTCAGCGCCTGGATGCCTATGCCGAGGCTTTGGCGCAGCTACAACAGCGCGGTTTGGCCTATGCCTGCGGCTGTAGTCGCCGCGAGATTGCCGCCCAGGCCCGCCAAGGCGCTGAGGGTCTGATTTATCCGGGGTGGTGTCGCCACGGCGTAAAAGCTGGCAAGCTCGGGCGAGCCATTCGGGTGCGCACCGAGGATGCGCCAGTGCATTTTAGGGATCGTCTGCAGGGCGAGGTCGTGCAGTGCGTATCGCATGAGGTCGGGGATTTTGTGTTGCGTCGAGCGGATGGTTTGTTTGCCTATCAGCTGGCCGTCGTGGTGGATGATGCCTACCAGGGCATCACCCATGTGGTGCGCGGCCTGGATTTGCTCTATAACACCCCGCGCCAGCTGTATTTACAAGCGTTATTGGGTTATGCCACCCCGCAGTATCTGCATCATCCGCTGGTTTTGGGCAATGATGGGCGCAAATTGTCCAAACAACACCGGGCACCGGCGCTATGCCTTGAACAGCCCGTGCCGCAGCTGTGTCAGGCGCTGGGTTTTCTGGGCTACCGCCTGCCCCGCGAAGCAGCGGATATGAACCCACCGACACTTCTTGCCTGGGCGCTGACTCAGGCCGATCCGCTCCGGTCGGATTAACGCTCAATAGATGCATACGCCAGACCCTGCAGCAAGCGGTTAGCCAGCAGGCCGCTGAACAGGCCAAAGATCAGCGCCATGGTTAACAGGGGCGGCAATGTTTTCAAAAAGGCGCTGTGCGGAATCAGCACCCAAAAGGCCAGGGCAAACTGTCCGCTCATGTGTGCCAGCGATGCCATCACGCAAAGGCCCAGCGCGCTGACGCGCCCGGATAACAGGCGCCATAACAACCCCAGCATCACCAGACTGGCCAAAGCTCCTGCCAGACTGAGCCAAAAGGTCGGGGTCATGAAGGTGCCGATGATCAGGCTACCCGCCAACACCCGCAACAGGCTAACCCACAGGGCAATGCGCCAGCCAAACAGCATGAGCACCACCACCGTCACCACATTGGCCAAGCCCGGCTTCATTCCCGGCAGGGGGGTGGGGATGATGCTTTCGAGCACATGGATGGCAATCGCCAAGGCGCTAAGCCAGGCAATCAGGTGATCTTCGCGGGTCGTCTGGATAGACGGCGGGGTGGACATTGCGTTTTGCCGGGCCGGGCATCCATGCCCTGCGTGCTCGCATAGCGCGTTAGCTGCGCCGAGAACGCGGCGGACGGGTGGCTTTGGCGGGCAAACGCGCCGGGCGCGGTGGGCGCAGACCAGCGGCTTGATACAGCGTGCGCAGTTCAGCTGGTTCCAGCTCACGCCAGCGGCCAAGATACAAGGCCGCGCCGAGCTGGATGGGTCCATAGCGAATGCGGATCAGGCGACTGACCGTGACCCCCTGCGATTCCCACAGACGGCGGACCTCACGTTGCCGCCCTTCCTTGATCACCACATGATACCAGTGATTCGCGCCGCTTCCGCCGGCTTCCGCGATGGATTCAAACTGCGCCGGGCCATCGTCAAGCGTAACCCCATTGAGCAGATTTTGCAGCGCACCGGGTTCCACCTGCCCCAGCACCCGCACCGCATATTCACGCTCAATGCCGGTGGAAGGATGCATCAAGCGGTGCGCCAGTTCGCCATCGGTGGTAAATAACAAAAGCCCGGCGGTGTTGATGTCCAGACGTCCGACGGCAATCCAGCGCCCATTGCGCAGGCGCGGCAGATGCTCAAACACGGTCGTGCGTTCTTGCGGGTCAGCACGGGTAGTCACTTCGCCCTCGGGTTTGTGATACACAATCACCCGCTGCTCAGGACGACGCGGCTTGATGACTTCACCGCGCAGCGTGATCTCATCCTCCAGACTGGCAGTCTGCCCCAATTTCGCCACCCGGCCATTGACGGTAATCAGACCCTCTGCAATCCAGCGCTCAATCTCGCGGCGCGAACCCACACCCGCATGGGCCAATAATTTATGAATACGTTCGCTCAAAGCTATTTAACCTTTTGATTTTAAAATGTGGGCCTGAGCCACCGGCACCGATGACATCCGGGCTTATCTCACAACATCCATCAATTTCTCAAAGTTGTCCACGACATCATATTTCACATTGTCAGGCGCGAAGCGGCGGTTCATCTCATCGAAGAACTTGCGCGCACATTTAATCTTGGTTCTCTCGATCTCGCGCAGATCCATTGAGGACATCGAGCCTTTGGTTTCCGCCACGAAGTAAATGTGCTTCACCGCGCCTTCCTTGAACGAAATGGCCCAGTCGGTGTTGTAATCGCCCACCGGCGTCGGAATCAGGAAGCCACGCGGCAGCTTGGCGTAAACGATCACCTCGGCGCAGGTGTCCAGTTCGTTCACGAACTCGCGTTCAACCTTGGAATCGGTCAGCACGTAGTCGTAGATGTGGCGCTGGAGCACGCTCCCGGCGCGGCTAAAATCCTGCTTGCTTTGCCCGGCGGTGAAGATGTCCAAATCGAACCTGTCTTCGACCGGGTCGTAGGCCAAATGCTCAATGATCATCGTCGCTTTCTGCTCATTGATCAGCTGAATCGCCTTGGCAATGAAGCTCTCCGGGTTGGTCTTGAACTGCGCAAATACGTCGGCGTTAAGCCCCTTGAGAATCTCGGCCACCGTGCGCCGCGTCAACTGGGTGCCGTCACTCACTTTGCCGATGAGATCATACTTGACGGCGGAATGGATTGAGGCCGGGTTGGGCGTCGTCTCGCTAACCTTCAATGCAAAGGCATGGCCGCGCTTGATCTCATCATAGCTTATGGCGGCGGCTTGTTCACCGTGCTGGATAGTGTACTGCAACGGGGTGACACGCAGCCCGATCTCTTTGTCGTTAAGCGTGTTGAGCGCCTTTTGCACCAACTCGTTGGAGTCAAAATCAACGCTGTAGGCCGCCTTGCGATTGATCCGGTTCCAGAGTTCCTTGAACGCCTGCTTCTCGAAATTGGCATTGAGCGGGTTCTTCTTGGACTTGCGGTCGTCGCCAATCTCGGGCAACTGGCTTTCGCTGAACACACTGTCAATCAACTGGAAAACCTGCTCGGCATAAGAACCTGTTCAAAGTCTCTTGAGCAAAAGGCACAGGAAGGCCAAGTGAACGAATGGTAAGCGGGTGTTGAGCGTGCGCTCAGCGTTTTTCCAAAGTCGCCGGTGCTTTTCCAGCCAGGCGAAGCTGCGCTCTACCACCCAGCGCGTGGGGATGACCTTGAAGGTATGCAATTCGCTGCGCTTGGCGATGTGTACGGTCACGTGCTCGCCCAGGGTCTTTTGCACGTGCTCGGCAAAGGGTCGGCCGGTATAGCCACCGTCGGCCAGCACGCTTGGCACACAACCCAACCCCGTCTTGCAGCGCGCCAAGGCTTGCACGGCGCCTTGGCGATCTGTGACCTCGGCTGTCGTCACCGCCACGGCATGGGGTAGACCTTGTGTATCCACCGCCACAGGGCGTTTGATGCCTGAAACCTTCTTGCCCGCATCATAACCTTTGTGTTCTGCGGTGTCTGCGTTCTTGACGCTTTGTGCGTCCACGATTAACCGCGTGGGACTGGCATTGCGCCCCTGTTTTTTGCGGGCTGCGCTCACCTGATTTTTTTAAAGCCTGCTCCAGCAGGCTGCCGCCTTCGCGCGGCTCACTCCAGATCGTGAAAGAGTGATGCACTGTGCGCCATTTCGGATACTCGCTTGGCAAGGCTCGCCACTGACAACCCGTACCTAGCCGATACAGCACCGCACAGAATACATCGTACAGATCCACCCGCCGGGGGGCCGTCTTCTTGCGTCCACTTTCCAGTAAGGCACGAATCTGCTCGAACGGCTCTCGACGGAGGTCACTGGGATAGGTATGTCTCATCTTGCTATTGTCGGCTATTTTTAGAAGGCTTTGAACAGGTTTTTATACGCATGATGCACCCGGAGATTATCCAGGATCAGGAAAATCTTCTGGTCACAGCGCTTGACCAGACGCTTCATGAAGTCAATCAGAAGACCCGCATGCAGAGTGCCTTCATAAATTCGGAAACGCACCTTGCCGCGATGGGGCAACGCCTGGCGTGCACCTCATCAGTGCCTTCACGAGCCGTGCCCGTTGGGTGTTGGCCCAGCAAAAGGTCGGAGAGAAAACCCATGAAATCACGGCGATTCCGGATCTCCTCGGGCTCCTGGATCTACACGGAGCGACCGTGAGCCTGGATGCCATGGGCTGCCAAAAAGCGATTGCCCGCACCCTCGTGCAAGGTGGGGCCGACTACGTCCTGGCGTTGAAAGATAACCATCCGAGGCTGCACGCGGAAGTGACGCAGTGGCTCGATTATGAAACGGCTCGTCCTCAGCGAGCGCATTGAATGGCTTGAGGAGCGCGCCGCGTGGGCCGGACTCAAGGCGGTGGGACGGGTGGAGTCCACCCGCCTTATCGGCGATCACTCCAGCACCGAAACACGCGAATTCCTCTGCGCGTTCACGGAGCTGCCGCGCTTCGCCGCCGCGGTGCGCCAGCATTGGAGTATCGAGAATCAACCGCATTGGATTCTGGATGTCCAGTTTGGCGAAGAGGCCTGTCGCACCCGCCGCGACCATAGCCCCGAGAATCTGGCCCTGCTGCGTCGTATGGCGCTCAACCTCTTGAGCCACAATGGGCCACCGAAGGACAGTCTGCGCCAGCGAAAACTGCGCGCCGCGCTCAACGACAACTACCGGCTGGAGCTACTGCTCGGCGAACACAATAGGGAAACTACATAGCGCGATCGCCCTGGCACCTCAGCCCTGCCAACTATCATTGCTCATGGCAAACGCTGGCAAACCGCTGATCTATCGACTCGCGCTGGATGCGTCGTGCGGCACCCATTAAAAGCCCCGTCGCTTCAGGGCGTGGATGGATAGCGCCCGCGCCTGGCGGCTCGATGCCGCCAACCGACCGTGCCCGGCGCATTTTTCCTGCGTGCGGGGCGGTTTCTTTGGTCATTCAGGGACATCAAGCCATGTCCTAACGGCGGGGCGGGTCTTCATCGTCTTTGGCGGTGTAGTCACCTTCGATGATCCGGCCACCGGCAGGAGGCCGTCGGGGTCCGCCGTGACTGCGCATGGAATGCACCACCACGCTGGAACGGCTCAATAGCCAGCCTGCCATCGCCTGGCGCACGGGAGGAATCAGACAGGCAAAACCGACGGCATCGGTAAAAAAACCCGGCGTTAACAGTAAAACCCCACCAACCAGCAAAAACATCGCCTCCAGCAAGGCCAGACCAGGCAACTGGCCTTGATCCACACTGCGCTGCAGGCGCTGAAGGGTAGCCAGTCCCTGTTGTTTGAGCATCACCGCGCCGATGATGGCGGTCAGCACAATCAGGCCAATGGTGGCCCAGGCGCCAATCATGCCGCCGATTTTTAATAGCAAAAAGACCTCAAGCAGAGGTACGAGAAGAAACACAAGGGCGATCAGGGGTAAGGGCATGACAATCGGGCCGCGTGGTTAGGGTTGATGGAAATCCGCCTGTTGTTGCAGGCGATAGAGTAAAAGACGCAACATATCGCGCTGCATATCCTCGCGCAACAGCCGTTCCTGTTCAGATTGCCCCAGCACCCCGGCAGGATCGTGGGCATATTCGCGGCTGACGCTAAGCTGTTCGGTGCGTACACGCTGGACAGTGGGCAAAGGACTCACCGCATAGGTCAGCACCGTGGTGATTTCATACTCGCTGACCCGCGCATCGCGTCCGACCGATAAGACTCGCCGATGCTCCTTGAGGCTTTGCATCTGCAGCCGCACCCGTGCTTGATCTGCGTGATCGGTCAGCTGCACACCATGCGCCCGCAACAGCGTCAGCAGCTCGCGGCGCAAAGGATCATGAACCTCCAGACCCGTCACCTGCAAAGGTTGCAGATGGGCCGGAAATTCCACTGTGCCGCGCAGCTGAAAACCACAGCCTGTCACGCTCCACAGCACAAGCCCCAAAAGCAGCAGTAAGGCTGGGTGCCGCTTGCGCGGCTGTAACCGCAATGAAGTCACTAAGCCAGAATGCATCTGATGGCTAATCCAGGGTATGCGCCAGCGTTTGCAGATATTGCCTGAAGTCCTCACTCAGTTCAGGGTGCTTGAGGGCATATTCCACCGTCGCCTCCAGATAACCCAGCTTGCTGCCACAATCGTAGCGCTTGCCCTGGAAGCGATATGCCAACACCGACTCCTTTTCCAGCAAGGCGGCAATCGCATCGGTTAGCTGAATCTCGCCACCGGCACCGGGCCGGGTATTTTCCAGAAGCTCAAAGATACGCGGCGAGAGCACATAGCGCCCCACCACGGCCATATTGGAGGGGGCGTCCTCGGGGGCCGGTTTTTCAACAATGGCCTGCACCCGCCACAAATCGTCTTCCAGCGTCTCGGGGGTCACAATGCCATATTTATGGGTTTCGTTGGGGGGCACATCTTCAACGCCCAAAACGCTGGCATGGTGCTTTTCATAGACCTCGACCATCTGCGTGAGCGCCCCGCCTGCACTACCGCCATCGACCAGGTCATCGGCAAGAATCACCGCAAATGGCTCATAACCCACCACCGGACGGGCGCACAGCACCGCATGTCCCAAGCCCAGCGCCTCGGCCTGGCGGATGTACACACAGGACACATGCGGTGGCAAAATATCCCGGACAATATCCAGCATCTTCAGCTTGCCGCGCTCCTGCAACTCGCTTTCCAGTTCGTAGGCTTTATCAAAATGATCCGGGATGGCGCGTTTATTGCGCCCGGTGACAAAAATCAAGACATCAATCCCTGCTGCCACCGCCTCCTCAGCGGCATATTGAATCAGTGGCTTGTCAACAATGGGTAACATTTCTTTGGGATTGGCTTTGGTCGCGGGCAAAAAGCGCGTTCCCATGCCAGCGACCGGAAAAACGGCTTTACGAATCTTTTTCTGCATGTAGATATCTTTGGGTAATTGGTTAAACGAAGCCTCTATCTTAGCACGCAAGCCACGAAAAGACCCCGCCATGTGGATGGAGGTGATCCGGGAGCCCCCAAAGTCGAAGCACGTCAGGCACCAACGGTCAAGGAGCTGTGTGTAAAGTTCATGGAGGACTATTGTTACTAAAAACCTAAACAAAGTAGGCGTTACACACTTGAGGAAAAAAGCGTTAAAAAAAATGAATACTGCAAAAATGCACTGAAAAAAATGATATCCAGTTTTTGATCGCCACTTCGCGAACATATCGTTGTACGGAGGCTGTTAAAGTGTCGCCAACACGCGAATCACCGCCTGCCCACGATGCGTTTAGATGGTTATTGACTCCACTAGAACTAATTTTGGTAGTCCTGTAAATAGTAGTGTTGAATGTGGTAAGATGTAGAGGTGATGGGTTCTAAAGAGTAAAAAGCCATGCAGCGTCCTTCGTGTCATTCAGATTATGTGATTAAAAATGGCCGTATCCATAACCACACGCCGAAATTCGCGTGCAAGGCGTGTGGTCGACAATTTGTCGAAAATCCCCAAAATCGAATTAGTGAGGATAAAAAAGCGCTCATTGATAAGCTCTTATTGGAAAGAATTTCACTAGCCGGTTGAGCGGATCACAGACGAAGCTCCATTCGCCGTGTGGATCGGTGTCCACGGTGGCGGCGATGTGGGCCACGAAGTCAGCTTCGGTGCGGGTGTCGCCGATGGAGGGAGTGATTATAAGCCCGGTGGCGACCTCGAAATGGGCGATCAGAGTCTGAGTACCGTGGCGTTTGTACGCGAACGCCACGGCCTCGGGATGGCCGGGCTGCATCGGGTGAGACGGGTGGATCGCCTCTATGGCCTGGATGCCGGTTTTCTCGTCCACCGCGATGAGATGAACCTCTTGTTCATGCAACGGCGTTGCCTGATGGTACCGCGTACAGACCGTGCGAACCTCCTGACGGAAGGTAGCCTCATCGGTGATGTGGGGATTGAGCCCGTAGCGGGTGCGATGCGGTTTAAGATCCGCCTGATTTTAAAAAACGACCAATGCTGCTGGCCGAGATTGAGGTCACCATGCCGCGTGCGATGCGCTCGCGCGCCAGATCCTGGCGTGTCCAGTGGGTCAACGGCGGCGGTGGCTGCTCACACGCCCGCGCGGTGATCTGGCAAAATCTGCGCGGCGGGTCGGACAAGAGCTGCTCGACCTCGGCACGCAAACGCTTGGGCTGACCGGCCACAGCGGTAAGCACGGCGCTGGCCTGCGACCAGCGCCGTCGCCACAG
>NZ_MU255056.1:241387-245950 GCF_000227725.2 Thiorhodospira sibirica ATCC 700588
GGCCATGAAGTCAACCGCAAGTGCGTGCAGCGACTGATGCGCCGGATGGGACTGGCGGCGATCGCGCCGGGCCCTCACACCCGCAGCCCGCACCCGCAGCACAAAGTCTATCCGTACCGGTTGCGTGGCATTCAGGTCATTCGGCCCAACCAGGCCTGCAGCACTGACATCACGTACGTGCGGCTAGCGCGAGGCTTTTGCGACCGGGTCGCGATCATCGACGGGTACAGCCGAAAGGTCTTGAGTGAGCGGCTCAGCAACACCATCGATGCGAGCTTTTGCCTCGACTGTCTTGAGGAAGCCCTGCGGCTGTACCGCCCTCCTGAAGTCTTCAACAGCGACCAAGGCGCTCAGAAAACGGCGGAGCCATTCACCAGCGTGCTCAAGCGTGAAGGCATGACGATCAGCATCGATGGCCGAGGGCGAGCCTTTCACAACATCTTCGTAGAGCGGCTCTGGCGAACGGTGAAGCATGAGGACACCGACCTCAAAGGCGACGCTGACCTGCGTGAGGTGACTCTTGGGCTACTGGAAGACTTCTCATTTTACAACGAAGAGCGCCCGCACCAAGCACAGGCCGACGAGACGCCAGCAACGGTCTACAGGACCCGGCAGGGAGGAGGTGCATTGATCGTAGACAAATACGGCCCGGGGCGGTGACGCCTACCGACGGTGAATCTGCGGCATCAGGGCAGCGCTGTGCAGCTGAGAGTGAGGGGCAGGCGATAACTTTAACTCGGCCATTTTTTGTCTTGACAATGGGGTCTACCTCATATGATAAAGGACTTGAATTTCTGCAGCCGGTTTAGGATAGTCTCGAACGGCTTCCCGCAAATTTTCTGTGATATTGATTGCTTCGCAATGTCATCTTCACCAAGGACTGGGCGGGGGTTTTCTACCCCGTTTAGGCCTCACCATCTATCCACTGACTCTGCTGAAGAGCCAATTTTTTCGAGATACGATCACATGGGACGAACTATTATGTTCAAGAAAAATGCCTTAAACATTGGACTGAAAACCGCTTTATTGCCGGGGGTGTTGGTAATCCTGCTGTTGTCCACGCTGTCAACGCATGCGCAGTTCGTGCGCACTGGCGCGATTCTCTTTCAAGACGATCTGAGCCAGGAACGCATCGGTGATTTTCCTTCCCGCTGGGATCTGGTGCGGGGCACCATCGAAGTCGCCCATCACGACGGCACGCCGGTCATTGCTTTCATGCGATCTGATACGCAAGTGCGCCCGCGTCTCGAAGGCGATGGCCTGCCGAGTACATTTTCTCTGGAAATGGACTATCTAATGAACCATTTCAGGCAACACAGCTATGAAATCCGTTTCATGGATGGCAACGGGAGACGCTCCGCTACCCTGTATTTCAATGGCGAGAGAGCCTCCCTATCCACGCGCCAAGACAGCCAGATTGCCGAGGGTAACACCCCGTTTACCAGTGCGACCTTTCAACCGGGCTGGCGACAGTTGGCACTGTCTTTTGAGGAGGGACACCTACGGCTCTTCATCGACGATCAGCGGGTGCTCAATGTCCCCCGTGTGAACGCAGAGCTGCACAGCTTCGTCATTCGCGGGGGCAGGCCAACGAACGCGCAACCCGACACCAATGCTTTCATCAGGAACCTGATTCTGGCCGAGGGCGGCATCTCTATCTATGAACAGGTGATCTCGCAAGGCAGCTTTACCACGAATGACATCCACTTTGATGTCAACCGGGCAGAGATTAAACCTGAGTCCATGCCGATCATCCGTCAGATCTTTCACCTGCTGCAAGACCATCCCGACCTGCGGTTTTCCATTGAGGGACATACCGACAGCGATGGCAGCGAAAGCCTGAACCAGCAACTTTCGCAGCAGCGATCCGAAAGCGTCATGGGCAAGCTCGTTGAGATGGGTATCGCGCAGAATCGCCTGACGGCTAAAGGTTGGGGGGATTCCAGACCTATCGCTGACAACAGCATCGCCGAGGGTAAGGCCAAGAATCGACGGGTTGAATTCGTCGTGCAATGAAAGCGCGTTTTGGCGTCATCGATACCGGTCACGCAAACCACGCGAGCAGGCTGCGAGCGCATTTCATAGACGGTGTCGTCACACATTCCAGGTGCCGCTTTAAAATCAGCGGCACCTGGGTCAGGCTGCCCAGGGCTTTCAAGGTGACTTCTTCTCCCTTGCTGCCAGCAGGCGAGCGACAGAGACGTGCGGCTTGGTTCGATCGTGGGATCGCTGCGGTGCAGGTTTCTTCGGACCCCGCTTCGCCTTGTGGTAGCGGCTCAGTTTGGTCCGCTCGGCCTGCGCTAGGAGCCAGGCAGCGAAGTCCACAACGGCCAAGGTGTGGAAGACCGTCCAGTCCTCTGAATCGACAATCTCACAGAGGCTCTCTGCCGTATTGCTGATGTGTCTGGCCATGTAGTAGCCAGAAAGGTTGTCAGCCTCCTCGCCGTGCGCTACACGCAACGCCGCCTTGGCCACGGAGAGCACATTGTAGGTAATGACTGCGCAGGCGAACGCGAAGAGTGCTGCCGGCGGATGGGCCAAGGTGTCGACCTCGCAGCGTAACGCCTTGGTTAAATGCAGGAAGGCGGTCTCAACGCACCAACGTTCGAGGTACAGGTCCGCCAGGTAGACGGCATCGGCGCTCTGCGCCGGGACGGTGGTGAAGAGGTCAATTCGATCATCACCGTCGCGCGTCGGCTCGTTCAAGCGGATCCGAATCCGCCGCAACCGGACTCTGCGACCCTCTTTGCCGGTCAACTCCACCCACTGCTCGGCCACCGATCCAGTCTCGGTTTGACCAATTTCTCTCATCGGCTCGAGGGGGTCGAAGCGTACCTGCTCGTGGGCACGGATCAAGAAATAACCACCTCGGTCGACCACCCCCCGGAGAAAGCCATGGGTGCAGAAGTTGCGATCCGCCAACCACAGATCATCGGGCTCCACATCCGCTAGCCCCGCGCCTAGTAGTGCCCGCTCCTGCGTGTAGGCATCTTCGCAAGGATAGAGCGCAATGATCAGTTCCTTGGGCGGATCGAAGACGGCTAAAGTCTTGCCCGGCAGCGGGGCAGCCTTGTGGGTGGCGAGTCTCTTTGAGCCGGTGCTCACGGGGCGCCCAGACAGTTGCCCGTCGAGTACTTTGACACGAAAGCCCGGTAGGAGCGGCTCACGGGCACCATCCAACTCATCGATCAGCGCACTGGCCTGCTCGGCGCCGTAGGTCACCCACTGGGCCGACGTCTCTATGCTCAGTCCATTCAACTTGTTGTAGACTGAGGTCACTGAAACGGGGATCGACTCTTTGTCCGCTGGGTAGGCGGCATATATTGATGTCTGTTGCCGCAGCACCACTTTGGTCATCAGTCTAAAAAGACTATAAAACAGCAAGTTGCGAGTATATTGCTGCTCTGAGTTGGCATCAAACCACGCATCAAGCTTGACCGGGTCAAGGCAGCGCTCGAATAGGGCGCGGATCATGACGGGGAACGCTCGGCGAAGCGGCGCAAAATCGGGGAGAGTTCGATCATGGGAAGCAGGCCCTCGTTGGCGGTCACATCGACATCCAGCCCTCTCTGCGGATGCGGCGGAGCTGCTGCATCTTCCGGTGTGACGATCTCAGTGGGCATGCGCGTCCTACGACATGCTGTAGCGCCGACCGCCATCATCCAGCATAGATCCTAACCCGGAAGCACTGGTGCCTGCGAGTTGAACGTCTAGCTTTGATTTTATTTCACCTTGAAAGGCTTGGGGGAATCAACCCACCGTTTGCGTACGGCTTTGAGCCTCCCGGTCGCCCTCATGTTGAGGGTGATCAACCTTCTCAAAGAGGTGTGCGCCATGAAAACATCCACAGAGCTATCCCTTACCCCGCTTACGATGTCCTCGCGGGAGATTGCCGAGTTGACCGGCAAGCGTCATCCTGATGTCAAGCGTGATATTCAAGTCATGTTTCGGCAGCTTGAAGACAATGCCAGCAGATTTGCTCATATCTATTTTGATAGCCAAAATCGTCAGCAAATCGAGTACTTACTGCCCCGGCGTGAATGTGAGATCCTCATCACCGGCTACGACATCAAACGCCGGGCGGCGGTGATTGATCGCTGGTACGAACTGGAAAGCGGCCAGGCCCAGCCGCGTTATGCCACCCCGCCAGACCCCGACCCGCTGCATCGCCCTGACTTCATCCGCGCTTACATCCGCATCACCGCCTTAAACCTCTGTCTGGACCATCTCTCGCTTAAGGAACCACTGATCAATTCGGTTGCGCGCAGCTGAGGGGGCTCAGAGTGATTCAATCACCCCATTGGCGATCATTTTCTGACCACTTCATGTGGTCCTGTTTCCCTGGCAGCCGGGTTATCCGGCTGCCAGGGCAGATTCAAGGCGTACTGGCCCCATCAACTTGGCCTTCGCATCGTGTCGCCAGCACAAGGTTGGCCAATCCGAACAGGCTGAAAAGTTGCGCCTGGTGCTTGGCCAGCCCCTGGTTGCGCACCTTCCGGTAGCAAAAGAGGTTCTTGATGACATGAAACGGATGCTCGCTTTGGCCTTCTCGATCGCCAGCAG
>NZ_MU255056.1:246050-257869 GCF_000227725.2 Thiorhodospira sibirica ATCC 700588
AGCCCTTTCTCGGTCAGGTGGGCGTTGATCTCCTCGAAGATCCGCTGGGTCAGCGCATGCTTCTCCAGCAGATGACGCAAGCGCAGCAGCGTGGTCGCGTCCGGCACGCTCTCGATGGCCAAATCGATACCCACGAAGTCGCGCATCGCCTGGCTATCGTAGATGGCATCTTCAAGTGCCTCGTCGGCGAGCGCATACCCCTGTTGCAGGAAGTAGATCCTCAGCATGCGCTCCAGGCCGATGGGCGGACGGCCGCGCTTGCCCGCTGCGTTCGGGAAGCAAGACGGCGACAGCGCGTCGATGAGCCGTTGCCAAGGCACCCGCGCCTCTCTCTGGGCCAGGAACCGCTCGCGGCGGGTCACCTTCTTTTTGTTCTGGTGTTTTGCCTGGGCACAAGAGATCTGTTTCTTCGGGTGGCTCGATCAGGTGGTGACTGGGTGGCCAGATTTTACCCCGCCGACGGCTGTCAGGCAGCTGCGAGGGGATTTATGCAGTGTTCCCCTCATGGAAATTTTGCGGGTGGTGATTTGTGCGACGTTGAGCGGTGCACAAGGCTGGGAAGCGATGGAGGACTTTGGCAAAGCGAAGCTTGATGGGTTACGCAAGTTCGCGCCCTTTGCCAACGGCATTCTCTCGCATGATCGCATCGCCCCTGTGATGTCGCGCTTGAATCCCAAAGCCTTTCAACAGGTGTTTCTCACGTGGATCCAAGCGGTCGCCGAGGCCACCGAGGGCGATGTCATTGCCGTCGATGGTAAGACGGCGCACGGGTCTCGGGATCGGCGCAACGGCAAAGCGGCGCTGCACAGGGTCAGTGCTTGGAGCCACCGCAACCGCTGGGTGCTGGGCCAAGAAGCCACCGAGGAGAAATCCAATGAAATCACAGCCATTCCCAAACTGCTGGAATTGTTGGCGCTGAAAGGCTGCATTGTGACCCTCGATGCGATGGGCTGTCAGACCAAGATCGCTGAGCAGATCATTGATCAGGGCGGCGATGATGTTCTCGGACTCAAGGGCAATCAGAGCACGCTGCACGAGGAGGTCAAAGACTTCTTCGAGACCGCACGCGCCGGGGAGTCTGCCCATGTTCCCCATGACTTCATTGAGGAGATCGACAAGGATCATGGGCGTCTTGAGGTGCGCCGTTATTGGATCACCGAAGAATTGGGCACGCTCTCACAGACCGAACGTTGGAAGGGGCTACGCAGTATCGGCAGGGTGGAGCGGGAATGCTGGATCGAGGAACGCCACAGCATCGAACGGCGGTTTTTCATCACGTCCATCCCGGCCCAGGCCGAGCGCTTCGCCCACGCCGTGCGCGGGCACTGGGGCGTGGAGAATCTCCTGCACTGGCGCTTGGATGTGGTGTTTCGCGAAGACGCAACCCGCATCCGCAAAGGCAACGCCCCGGCCATCCTGACCTCCATCCGACATCTCTGCATGAACCTGTTGGAACGAGATCCTTCCACGCTGCGTATGTCCAAGAAACGCCGCAAGGCCACCTGGGATGATGACTACCGCGCTAAGGTTCTATTTGGCTAAGGATTTATACGCGCTCGCCCTGGCGCCGCTTCCATCAAGCTGACGGATATTCTTCACGCGATGTAAAATAAGTGTTTTGCAACATCGCTAAACGAAAAGGGCGCTATATGGAAGCGGTTATTTGCTGCCCGAGGGCATTTATTTACACGGCGAATGTGAGTCCGCATTGATGCTTGTATTGTGGTTGTCATCGGTGCTCAGTGCGTTGATTGCCCTGGGCTTAACGGCTTATCTGCGCAGTGAACACGCGTGGTTAAGGCTGCTGGATCATCCCAATGAACGTTCTTTGCATCAAATCCCTACCCCGCGCACCGGCGGTTTAGCCATTCTGGCGGGCAGTCTGGCGGGCTGGCTGTTTTATGCGTTCTTTGCGCCGTTGCCCATAGGATTTTTCTGGCTACTGGCGGCCTTGGCATTGGTGGCCGGGATTTCTTTGCTGGATGATTGGCGTCATCTGGGGGTTGGGCCGCGCTTGCTGATTCAGGCGCTGGCGGCGCTATGTCTGCTGCCTGCGGGGATGTTACCGCTTGAATTCGGGTTTAATGGGATGATGCTCCCGCTATGGCTGCTGCTGGCCTTGAGTCTGGTCGGGGTGGTGTGGATGATCAATCTGTATAACTTTATGGATGGCATGGACGGCCTGGCGGCGGGCATGGCGGTGATCGGTTTTGCCACCCTGGCCTGGCTGGGTATCAGTGCAGCCCAACCCGCCTTTGCGCTGTTTTGTCTGAGCATCGCTTTGGGCAGTGCGGGTTTTTTGTATTTCAATTGGCCGCCCGCCCGCATTTTCATGGGGGATGTGGGGGCGTCTTCGCTGGGTTTGTTGGTGGCCGTGGCGATTTTGTGGGCGCATCAGGCGCAGATTCTTGCGCTCTGGCTGGGTATGCTTATCTTTTCGCCGTTTGTGGTCGATGCCACGGTGACTTTAGTCGTGCGCATGGTACAAGGAAAGCGCTGGTGGCAGGCGCACCGTGAACACGGTTATCAACGTCTGGCGCGCTGCTGGGGGCATCGGCGTACCCTATTTCTGGCATATCTGTTAATGTTCGCCACCAGTCTCAGTGCGCTGTGCCTGGCGCAGGCTCCGGCTCAGTATTGGCTGTGGGTGGGACTGATGGCCTGGTTGTTCATTTATGCGCTGTTGGCGGTATTGATTGCCGCTGTCTGGCGACATGCAAAGGATCGTGTCTCAACATGAAGCTGCTCCCCGTTCTGCTGAATCGCTGGTCTGCCTTTGCGCATGACCTGCTCTGGATTCCTGTTGCCTTATTGCTGGCCTTTTGGGTGACGCAACCCACATTGCTGTTCACCGCCGCCACGCTTGGGCAATACCTGCAGGCCCTGGCCATCACCCTGCCCGTGCAGGCCATCGCCTATATCTATTGCGGTTTGTATCGCGGCATCTGGCGTTTTGCCTCCTTGCACGATCTGATGCGCATTCTGCGGGCCATCGGCCTGGGGAGCGCCGGAGTTCTAAGCCTGCTGTGGCTCACCGGGCTGTGGGCGTTTTTGCCCCCAGGGGTGATATTGGTGTATCCGCTGTTGCTGGTCTGTGGTTTGAGCGCACCCCGCGTATTTTATCGCTGGTTTAAAGATCACCGCCTGCCGCCGGGGTATCGTAAACGGGTATTGATTCTAGGCGCGGGCCGCGCCGGTGAATTGCTGGTGCGTGAGCTGGATAAATCCTGTGATTATCTCCCGGTGGGTTTTTTGGATGATAACCCCAATAAGATTGGGCGCGATCTGCATGGGGTGCCGGTATTGGGGCGGGTCAATGCGCTTGAACGCACCTTGCGCGAGTTTAATATTGATATTGTGCTCATCGCCATGCGCACTGCCGGGCCGCGCCTGATGCGCCAGGTGGTCGATGCGGCGGCCTATCGCGGCGTACGTTGCATCACCCTGCCGTCCTTGCAGGAACTCACCGACGGACGCGTGGAAATCTCACGTCTGCGCGGACTGGAGATTGAGGATTTGCTGGGGCGCGAAGAGGTGGCCATTGACGATGCGGGGCTGTATGCCTTCTTGCGTCACAAGCGGGTGCTGATTACCGGCGCGGCGGGTTCCATCGGTTCAGAGCTGTGCCGTCAGGTGCTCCGCTATCAGCCCGCCGAGCTGATCATGCTGGATCAATGGGAATATGGCTTGTACCGGATTGAGCAATCGCTGCAACAGGCTGGGAGCACAAGCCTTCTGCACCCTTTGCTGGCCAATGTCAGCGATGCGGTGAGGATGCGCCATGTATTTGCCCGGTATAGACCGCAGGTGGTATTTCATGCAGCGGCTTATAAACAGGTGCCGCTGGTGGAGGAAAACGCGCTGGAGGGGGTGCGGGTGAATGTGCTGGGCACACAGATTGTTGCCGATCTGGCCATCAGCTTTGGTTGTGAGCGCTTCTTGCTGGTTTCTACCGATAAGGCGGTCAAGCCAACCAATGTGATGGGGGCCAGCAAGCGGGTGGCCGAGCTGTATTGCCAGGGTCTGGGTGCGCTCAGTGAGCATACCCGCTTCATCATTACCCGCTTTGGCAATGTTATGGGCTCGGCGGGTTCGGTGGTGCCGTTATTTCGCCGCCAGATTGCCCAGGGTGGGCCGGTGACCGTGACCCATCCAGACATCACCCGCTATTTCATGACCATTCCCGAGGCGGTCAGCCTGATCCTGCAGGCCGCCGCCATGGGACGCGGTGGGGAGATCTTTGTTCTGGATATGGGGAAGGCCCTGCGCATTCTTGATCTGGCCGAGGAGATGATCCGCCTTAGCGGACATGAGCCAGAACGGGATATCGAAATCCAGTTTGTGGGCCTGCGTCCGGGAGAAAAATTGCACGAAGAGCTGTTTTACCCCCACGAAAACCCCATCGGTACCCAGCATGCGAAAATCCTGCGGGCCGAGGCCGCCGTGTGTCGTATGGAACACCTCAAACACCCGCTGGAGCAGCTCAGACAGGCCTGCGCACAGCATGACGAAACCGCTGTCTTGCAGCTTTTGCAAAACCTCGTGCCTGAATTCAAGCCCTTTTTGCTTCCCCCGTCCGCCGTCTCCCCGCCGACCCTGAAGGTGGTGGCAGGGCATCACAGCTGATGTACGACGATGCCTGCTAATCGTCCCGATGCCGCGTGGCCGCCCCCGATGCGGGATCAACGCGAGCGGATACTGATCATCCGGCTCTCGGCCATTGGCGATGTGGTCATGGCCTCAGCCTTTGTGCATGCCCTGCGCGCCAGCTGGCCAGAGGCACATATTAGCTGGCTGGTGGAGCCGGTTGCGGCTGACCTCTTGCGGCATAACCCAGACATTGATCAGCTCATCATCTGGCCCAAAACCCGCTGGCAACGTCTGTGGCGGGCGCGTGATTTCAAACAGTTGGGCCGTGAGGTACGCCCATTCATTGCCGCCTTGCGGCAAGCCCAATATAGCCGCACCATCGACCTGCAGGGGCTGTTCAAAAGCGGTGTGTGGGCTTGGCTTTCCGGTGCGCCGGTGCGTATTGGCTTAGGTTCCCGTGAGGGCAGTGCGGTCTTGATGACACATCGCGTGCCACGCGGCGGCGACCCCTTGCGTATGGGGTCGGAATACCTGTATCTGGCCGAGCAGCTGGGTCTGGATACGGCAGCATTTTGCCTGCAAGTGGGCATCAGCGCCGCCGATCGGCAGGTGGCGGCAGCACTGGTGCAAAGCCATGCCCCCGGAGGTTATATCGTTGGCTGTCCGTTCACCACACGCCCGCAAAAGCATTGGGTCGAAGCGCACTGGATAGCGCTGGCGCAGGCCTTGGAGCAGCGCTTTGGTCTGCCACTGGTGCTGCTGGGCGGCCCGGGAGATCAACAGGCCGCGCAGCGCATCACCCAGGGCGCGGCTGTCCCCATCATTGACTTGACCGGCCAGACCAGCCTCACCCAGGCAGCGGCCCTGATTGCCCAGGCGCGGCTGTTAATCGGCGTGGATACCGGCCTGACCCATATTGGCCCGGCCTTCAAGGTGCCCACCATCGCGCTGTTTGGATCCACCTGTCCCTATCGCGATGCCGCCCAGGATAATGCTGTGGTGTTATATCACGCCTTTGTCTGTTCGCCGTGCCGCCGTCAGCCGAGCTGCGAAGGCAAATTTGGCTGTATGCGGGCCATTGAGGTGGCAGAGGTCATGCGCCACGCCCAGCGCTTGTTGGGTAATGCATCATGACCGGCGCCCTCGTGCCTGTCAGGCATTCATCTGTTTTGTAATGCTCCAGCCGCTAAGGGCGCATGCCGGCGGCGCTGTCCCAGTAGCCGCTGCAGGTTTCGGGGAAGCGGCTTTGGATCAGCTCTTGGGCATCGGCGGCGCTGAGCCGGTCATGCAGACGGCCATGAAAGGCCTGGATGACTTCAGGCGTTCCTTCAATTTCGGGGGAAATACGCACCACCCCAATGCCCAGGGCGAGGATTTCGGGCAGTGCGGGTAGCAGGTTGATCGGTTTGGCGGATTGAATCTGGATGCCGTTGATGTTGAGGAAGGCTTCTTCTTCGCGGGTGCGTACCCGTAGGCCTTGCGGATATTCCAGGCAGGCCAGCAGGCAGTCGTCTTTGCCACGATCAACGGCGCGAGCGGTAAAACAGCGCGCCGAGAAGGCCAGGGGCATACGTCCGAAGGCCAGTAGTTCGGTTTCCAGCCCCTGGGGGGCTTGGGGCAGGATTTGGTTGAGGCTGTCGCGGCCCAGTTCCACCGGCGGTACCCAGCGCACGGCGCCCAGCGCGGCCAGCTCTTGCAGAGTGCCGGGGTTGTAGGCGTTGAGCGTGGTTCCGGCCACAAAGGGATGGCCTGCGGCGCAGGCGAGCGCGCTGGCGTCATTGGCTTCGATCTTGAAGCGCCCATTGGCGGCAATCCGGCGCACCGTGGACAGTTCAGATTCCGCTTCCACCAGCGCCAGGGTGGACAGCACCACCTCTTTGCCGGCGGCCTGCAGGCGTTCGGCAATGTTGAGCCAGTCACGCAGGCGCAGGTTGCGCCGTTTGGCGCAGACGGTTTCACCCAGATAAACGATATCTACCGGCCAGTCGGTCGCTGCCTCATAAAAGGCCTGTACGGTGGCCTCTGGCCAGAAATATTGAATCGGTCCCAAGGATAGTTTCACTGCCAGCTCCTGTGTAACGCCCCTAAGGTCTGACTGCGGCCTTCGCCGACAGCCGCCAGGGTGGCCATCCATTCGGGGCGGGGCTTGAAGTGTTCGGGATTGGCATGACAGGCATCCAGCGCCGCTCGCATGACCTGGGTCACTTGCGCGACATAGGCCGGACTGCGTTGCCGTCCTTCCACTTTGATCGCCTTGACGCCGATGCGCAACAGTTCTGGCAAGATGTCGAGGGTGTTTAGGCTGGTGGGTTCTTCGATGGCATAGCGAATCTGCTGTCCCTCCTCGCCGAGCAGATAGCGCCCCTTGCAGATCACCGGGTAGCCCGCATGTTCGCCGGGGTCAAAGCGGTCAATCAGCACGCCGTTAAGACGCGCCTCGCGCCCTTTGGGGGTCTCTTCCCAACGCACGGCATGAGCCGGCGAGCAGGCTCCCTGGGTGTTGGGCGATTCGCCGGTGGCATAGGAGGATAACAGGCAGCGTCCTTCAACCATCACGCACAGGCTGCCAAAGCCAAACACTTCAATATCTACCTCGGTTTTATCAATCACCTTGGCGACCTGGGCCAGTGATAAAACCCGTGGCAGTACGGCGCGGCGAATGCCAAAACGCTCCCGGTAAAAATTCAGGGCGGCATAGGTGGTGGCCGAACCCTGCACCGACAGATGTAACGGCAGGCCGGGGAAATGTGCAGCGGCATAGCGCAACAGCCCCAGATCGGCAACAATCAAGGCATCCAGTCCTTGCGTGGCGGCGGTTTCAATCACCTCCAGACAGGGTTCAAAACGATCCGGCTGCGGATACATATTAAGGGTCATATAGACCTTGGCGCCCCCGGTGTGGGCATAGCTGACGGCCTGGGCGATGTTTTTGCGATCAAAATTCAGCCCCGGAAAATTGCGGGCATTGGTGGCACCGCGCAGGCTGAGATAGACCGCGTCGGCGCCATGATCAACGGCGGCGCGCAGTGCCGGCAATCCCCCTGCCGGACAGACCAGTTCCATGCGTGCAGTGCTCATGTGGGCCTCTCTTAAATTAAATCAAACGCTTGGGAGTCAATCGGCGCAACATAAGGGTCAGGCCCCCAGATAAGCGGCGATGACATCAGGATTTTTGCGGATCTCGTCGGGGTTGCCTTCGGCCAGTTTACGCCCGTAATCCAACACCAGCAGCCGCTGAGAAATCGACATCACCAGTTTCATATCATGCTCGACGAGTACCACCGTGACGCCTTGGGCGGCAATATCAGCAATCAACTGCTCCAGTGCGGCGGTTTCGGCACCGTTTAATCCGGCGGCAGGTTCATCGAGCAAGATGACCTTGGGTTCACTGGCCAGGGCACGGGCGATTTCCAGGCGCTTGAGCGCGCCGTAGGGCATGGCAGAGGCTTCCGTGCGCAGATAATTGCCGCAGCCGACAAAGTCCATCAAGGCCGCTGCCCGTTCACGACAGGCGCGTTCACTGCGTCGCAAACTGGGCAAACGCAACAAGGAAGGTAAAAACCCGGCCTGGAGATGACGATGGCGTCCCAGCATGACGTTTTCCAGGGCCGTCATGTTCATGCAGATCTGCAGATTCTGGAAGGTGCGGCACAGGCCCTTTTGTGCTAATTGCTCAGGTGGCAGGCCGACAATATTTTCCCCTTCCAGCAGAATCTGGCCGCTATCCGGGATATACAGGCCGGTCATCAGGTTAAACAGCGTGGTTTTGCCTGCCCCATTGGGGCCAATGACGGCGTAGATCTGTCCCGCTTCTACGCAAAAACTGAGTTGATCAACGGCATGCAGACCGCCGAAGGATTTATCCAGATCGCAGACTTCAATCATATCGCAAGGCTTTATGGCAGGCGCACACAGACGCCGCGTGCATGCATGTAGTGTTTGGCTTGGGCAATGGTGTGTTCCCCAAAGTGAAAGATACTGGCAGCCAGCACCGCATCGGCATGGCCAACAGTGACCCCATCCACTAGATGCGCCAGCGTACCCACGCCCCCCGAAGCAATCACTGGCACACTGACTGCATCACTGATTGCCCGGGTCAATTCCAGGTCAAAGCCCTGTTTGGTACCGTCACGATCCATGCTGGTCAACAGGATTTCGCCCGCGCCTTCATGCACCATACGCTCCGCCCAGGCAATGGCCTCAAGCCCGGTGGCCTTGCGACCGCCATGGGTAAAAATCTCAAAGCGGGGGGGTGCATCGGGCGGTGAAACCCGCTTGGCATCAATCGCCACCACAATGCACTGCGAACCGACCTTATCAGCGGCCTCGCGCACAAACTCCGGGCGAAACACCGCTGCGGTATTGATGGAGACCTTATCAGCACCGGCATTGAGCAGGCGGCGGATATCCTCAATGGTGCGAATCCCCCCGCCCACCGTCAGCGGAATAAACACCTGCTCGGCGACCTGTTCCACCACCGACACCAAGGTCTCGCGTTCATCTGAACTCGCGGTGATGTCCAAAAAGGTCAGCTCATCGGCCCCTTGTTCGTTATAGCGGCGGGCAATTTCCACCGGATCACCGGCATCGCGGATATCCACAAAATTAACCCCCTTGACCACCCGCCCACGATCCACATCCAGACAGGGAATGATACGTTTAGCCAGCATGGACAGACGGCCTTGCACAGGATGCACTCAGCAGACGATTACGCAGCATCGGTCAGTTCCTGTGCCTGTTCCAGCGTGAAACTGCCCTCATACAGCGCACGCCCGACAATCACGCCCTCAATGCCTTCGTCTTCCACGCCGCACAACTGACGGATATCATCCAAGGTGGTGACACCGCCCGAGGCAATCACGGGAATATTGATGGCTTGCGCCAATTTCACCGTAGCGTCCACATTCACGCCTTGCATCATGCCATCGCGTGAGATGTCGGTATAAATGATCGCCGAGACCCCATCTTGTTCAAAGTGTTTGGCCATATCGATCACATCATGATGCGACAGCTTCGACCAGCCATCAATGGCCACCTTGCCGTCTTTGGCATCCAGGCCAACGATAATGCGCCGGGGAAATTCCAGACACAGATCACTGACAAAATGCGGGGTACTGACCGCCTTGGTGCCGATGATCACCCATTCCACCCCGGCATCCAGATACGCCTGCACCGCGTCATCATCACGAATCCCGCCACCGACCTGAATCGGCAACTCCGGAAATTGATCGACGATGGCTTTCACGATGGCGGCATTGCGCGGCTTACCCGCCAGCGCGCCATCCAGATCAACGAGATGCAGACGACGCGCCCCGGCATCCACCCAGCGCTTGGCCATGATCACGGGATCGTCGGCAAACACCGTCGAATCGTCCATACGCCCCTGCCGCAGGCGCACACATTTACCGTCTTTAATGTCGATGGCAGGAATGACCAACATGACACCTTTTCTCCCAGGAATTTTGCGAATCGTTCAGTTAGTTAAGGTTTAAAACCACCGCTGGCAAGGCACGGCGCAGAGGTGCGCCGCCCTTGCCGTCGCGGCGATGAAGTGATTAGCGCGTCCCATCCCAGCACATAAAATTGCGCAACAGGGTCAAGCCAGGCTGGGCGCTTTTTTCCGGATGGCATTGCAGGGCAAAAATATTTTCTTGGGCCAGGGCGCAGCAAAAGGGCTGGGGATAGTCGCTGGTCGCGGCGCTAAGCTGCGCTGCGCCCGGATCGGCATAATAGCTATGCACAAAATAAAAATGTGCAGCTTGAGCAATCCCCGCCCACAAAGGATGAGGACCGCATTGGGTCACTGTATTCCAGCCCATGTGCGGGATTTTCAGGCGCGCCTCGTTGGCCTGGCGAGGGCGCTCAGTGAAGCGGCGCACATATCCGGGAAAAATGCCCAGACAATCGACCCCGCCATTCTCCTCGCTATGCTCCAGCAACACCTGCATCCCCATGCAGATACCCAAAAAAGGCCGCTGGCGCACCACCTCGCGGATGACCTCATCCAGGCCGCGCTGGGTCAGTGCCTGCATACAATCATATGCAGCCCCCTGCCCCGGAAACACCACCCGATCAGCGCGCAATACCGTCTCCGGGCAATCGCTTAACTGCACGCGAGTACCGGCAGGTGCAACGTATTCCAGCGCTTTGACCACCGAGCGCAGGTTTCCCATGCCATAATCGACCACTGCAACCGTGTTCATAAAATAGGCGAATCTAAATGTTGAGAGCGTTAGGAATAAAGGTGGGCAAGCATTGTGCGAGTCACCCCGGCGTGGCCTACAGGCACCCTTTGGTGGAAGGTGTCTGGCCGCTCATGCGCGGATCTTCTTCCACCGCCATGCGCAAGGCCCGCCCCAGGGCTTTAAATACCGTTTCAGCGATATGGTGGGCATTCGTACCGCGCAGATTGTCCACATGCAAGGTCAGCTGGGCATGATTGACAAAACCTTGCAGGAATTCCATCACCAGATCGACCTCAAAGCTCCCGATGCGCTCACGCGGATATTGCACCTGATACACCAGCCCCGGTCGCCCCGAGCAATCCACCACCACCCGTGACAGGGCCTCATCCAGCGGCACATAGGCATGACCATAGCGGCGAATCCCGCGCTTGTCGGTCAAGGCTTTGGCAAAGGCCTGGCCGAGCGTGATGCCGACATCCTCCACCGTATGATGATCGTCGATATGGGTATCGCCCTTGGCCTCAATGTGCAAATCAAAGCCACCGTGGCGGGCAATCTGCTCCAGCATATGATCGAAAAAAGGCACACCCGTGTGCAAGCTGTGCTCCCCCGTTCCGTCGAGATTCAGCTCCAGCGTGATCTGGGTTTCCAAGGTATGGCGCGTGATTTGTGCGATTCGTTTGGGCATCGGGCACATGAATAAGGGTCATTTAAAAAAACAGGCCCAAAATCATAGCACAGCCCAGCCGATAATTGCCCAATCCGTCGCAGATACGTGGCGGCACCTTCCAGGTGCCGCACAAAGAAAGCGACGGCTGCCTGCCTGCCGCGACGGGTGTCGCTTTTTGTGCGGCATCAGGATGATGCCGCCACGGGGGCGGACTGTTGCTAACGCGCTGAACCCGCCTGATGTGTTTGCTGTGCTTTGATGGCTGCCAGTTCGTCAGCCGTGATCTGGGCAATGCGCATCACCTGATCATCCGGCAGACCGGCTTGCAGCATATTGAGCACCATTTCATTTCTGCCTTCCTCTCTGCCTTCCTG
>NZ_MU255056.1:257969-305987 GCF_000227725.2 Thiorhodospira sibirica ATCC 700588
TGCTCACGATAGCGGCGAACCAGGCGCTTGACCTGGCGCACGCTCAACCCCAGGCGCTGGGCCGCCTCGGCCTGCCGCAGATGCTTGTTCGCCACCGCCTGAATCATCTCTAGTCGGTCAATTTCTTTGTGACTCATCGTAATGTGCTCCTTCGTCATGCGTGCCCCTCCCGCTTAAATATAAAGGGGACATTTTAGAATTGGACGAAGGGGACATTACTGCTTTGGGCTAACAGCAAACGCCACAGGGCTTGTTTTATGCCAGCGGCGGGCGTAAAGTTACCCGGCGGCTGTCACACAGCCGCACGGGATTAGCCTCCCTAGACCATTAGCAGATACTGCCGCGTCTGCGGCTTTTTTATGTCTGTCTCTCAGTGATTCGCTCCATGCGGGCGGCTGTGTGCGGGCGTCTTCGGACGCACCAGACTAATGGCTGGTAGGCTAACCCATACAGTCGCCTGCGCCCTTTCGGGCTCAGGTTCTTTTTAGAACTGTTATGGAGTTAGTCGATCCATGTTAAATTCTGCGCATCTTTCTCTGATTCCCTTCCGTTTTGAACAGTCCAACGTGCGTGTTGTACTTGCAGAAAGCATCCCGTGGTTTGTTGCCCGAGATGTCGCGCTGGTGCTGGGCTACACCGACACCAAAAAAGCGGTTGCCACTCACTGCAAAAAAGCTAAGCCTTTGATTGATATAGAGGGGGCGAATCACCCCCTCTATACAAATCAAGCACTTAACCTCGATCATAAAACCAAGCTCATCCCCGAATCGGATGTTTACCGCCTGATCCTTCGCTCCAAACTCCCCAGCGCTGAACGCTTTCAGGATTGGGTCACGGAAGAAGTCCTCCCCACCATCCGCCAGACCGGCGCTTATCACAGCCCGACCGCAGACCCCCTCCCCGCCGATTTGCTCCGCGCTTATATCCGCCTCACCGCCTTGAATCTGTACCTCACTCACCTGCCGTTGGATGCTCTCAGCAAACGCCAGTGGATTGAACACACCCTGGCCGAACTCGGAATAACCCCCCAAGACCTGCATCCGCCACCGCCGCCACCGCCCCAAGCTCAACCTAGCGAACGGGATCTATTCACCTTAAGCGCCTTACTGTCTTTGCACCAGCAACGCCACAGCGTACAAGTGGTCAACCGGGCCTTGGTGCGTTTAGGCTGGTTACAAGACATCCGCCGCGAAACCCCACGGGGTTTAAAACGGGTCAAGCAATTGGTCGGCGAAGGCTTGTGCTATGGCAGAAACCAGCGCAACCAACCGCTGTACTACGCCGTGCAGTTTCCGGAACTATTGCGACGCATTAGCGGGTATTTGCGTTAAAAAGACCGTGGCGGCATCATCTTGATGCCGCCGACACCTGGGAGCGTGTAGCTCCCGCTAGGCACCGAGGCCGCAGGCCTCGCGAGCTTTAACAGCTATGCGCAGCTGGTGCTGCGCGATTCCAGAGACGGGCCAAGCAATGAGGAATGGGTGTCAGGTGATGCCGATCATGCCTGGCATCAGTATCAGGATCTTTGTTTTCAGGTTAGCGCTGAGCTATTTGCATTCAGAGGCGCTGCGCTCAGGCTGGCGGCACGGTTTCCACGGTTTTTAGCAGGGCGCTCGCGTCGGGAAAACGATAGCCCTCGATATGGTGGGCGAGGGCGGCGCAGTCTGCGGGCGGGAGCACTTTCGCGATGTCGGCGCGATGGGCAAGAAAATAGTCCTCGGCTTCGGCATCAAGTGCCAGGGTGAGCGTGAGAAGTTGGTTGATGATCGGCTGAATCGCGGCGCGGGTGGCGGCATCCGGTGGGGTGAAGGGTGCGGCGGGGGTTGCGCTGGGTTCAGCGCTTGCCACTGCAATGGGGTCGGTTTCTGTCACAGGAAGCCAGCGCGCCAGCTCGGTAAATAGCGTGTGCGGATTCACCGGCTTGCCCAGGTGGGCATTCATGCCGACGGCTTGGGTCGCTGCTATATCCTCTGGGAAGGTGGAGGCACTTAACCCAATAATGGGAATCGCGGCTCCGTCGGGGCGTGCGCGAATGCGTTGCGTGGCTTCCAGGCCGTCGAGTTCCGGCATGTGGATGTCCATCAGAATCAGATCCCAAGCTTTAGTGCCTTGCTTGTCGATGAGTTCCAGCGCCATGAGACCCTGCTCGGCTTCCTCAACGTGAGCACCGGCGCGTTCAAGCAGGGTGCGCGCAATGATGCGATTGAGGCTGTCATCCTCCACCACCAGAATGCGCCGCCCCACGAGCTGATTTTGGGAGATGGGCGGCACGTTCGTAGGCAGCTGCCAGTTTGCAGGGGCCAATCGCAGCGCAAGACGGAGGGCGAAGGTGCTGCCCCGCCCTGGCTGGCTGGTGACAGTGATATCACCTTGCATCAGCTCCATCAGCCGCTTGCAGATCGATAGCCCCAGACCCGTGCCACCGTAACGCCGGGTAATGGAGGTATCCGCCTGGTGGAAGGGCTGGAACAAGCGGGAGATCTGATCCTCGCTCATGCCAATACCCGTATCGCGCACCCTGAAGGCTAGCCACACTTGTTCGCGCTCAAGGCGCACCAGACTTACGCTGATCGTGATGTTACCCTGTTCAGTGAACTTAATCGCGTTGTTGGCCAGATTGATCAAGACCTGCCCGAGTCGCAGCGGGTCGCCTTGGAGGGCGTCAGGGATGGCAGGATCGCGCTCAATGTGCAAAATCAGTCCCTTATCCTTGGCCTGACGGCTGACGACAGAGTGCAGATCGTTGAGCACACCAGAGAGTGCAAAGGGGATGGCTTCCAGGGTGATTTCGCCGGCCTCGACTTTGGAGAAATCAAGGATGTCATTAAGCAGCCCCAGCAACGCCCGGGCGGCACGCTGCGCCTGATCGAGATACTGGCGTTGGGGGGCGGTCAGCTCGGTTTCCAGACACAAGTGCATCATGCCCAGCACCGAGTTCATCGGGGTGCGGATTTCGTGGCTCATGTTGGCGAGAAAATCGCTCTTGGCGCGATTCGCCGCCTCAGCCTCTTGGCGGGCTTGGATCAGCGCGGCCTCAGCCTCTTTCTGCGCGGTGATGTCGGTGATGACGCCCTGCCAGATGCAAAAGGTGTCGCTCTGGGGTGCGGCCACGGATTCCAGCCGGTACCAGCGGATCCCACCATGTACATGGATGCGTCCTTCCCAGAAGAAATTCTCTTTGATGTTCAACTGGTTGGCCAGTACCAGCCGCTCGCGATCCTCTGGCTCGACCAGCGCAAACAGGCCTTCGATGCTGGGTGGCGGGCCGTTGCCGTCGTTAGACAGACCGAGCATCTGCAGACCGCGTGGGCTGAGATACGCCAGGGTTTCAGGCTCGCCGCGATACTGGCTTAAGGTATAGATGCCGACCGGAATCAGGCGGACGATTTCATCATAACGCGCCTGACTCTCGCGCAGCGATTGCTCGGCCCGCACCCGCTCGGTGACATCAGTGAAAGTCACCAGCACCGCGTCGGGGGCCGCGTCCGGCTCCAGCACCAAGGGCGCGGTGTTCAGTGCGATCCAGCGTGGGCCGCCATTGGCATCGGTCAGCGCCAGCAACACGTTGCGCTGCGCGACACGGGTGCGCAAGGTCACCAGGGCGGGCTGTTGCTCCATGGGCAGCGGGGTGCCATCCTCGCGCCGCAGTTGCCAGCCGGGTACCTGGCCGATCAGCGCCTCCTCGCGTTGGCCAAGCACGCGTGCGGCAGCGGCATTGCAGGTGCGAATCAGGCCGTCGCGGCCATGCACCAGCAGTCCTTCGGCCATGGTAGCGATCAGGGTGCGATAATAGGTCTCGCTGCGCGCCAGCGCCGCCTGGGTGCGTGACAGTCGCCAGTTCCAATACAGGATGATCGCGATGATGAAGACCGCACCGCTGAGCACCTGCCACAGCAGACGGTAGTCAATCTGTGCCACCCTGGGTGTCTGCATCCAGCGCTGTTCGATCGCCTCGCGCTCGGCGGGCGGAATGGCGGCCAGCGCTTGATTGAGCATCTTCGCCAGAGGGGCGAGTTCGCGCCGCACCGCCATGGCCAGACTGATGCGATAAGGCGTATTTCCGGCCATGCGCAGACGCGGCGGCCCATCGCGACCGATCACATGGCTGAAGGTCAGGAGCGTATCGACCAGAGCGACGGCCTCACCGCGCTCCAGAGCGTGCATGCCGGCCTCGGCGGTAGGGAGCGCGACCAGCTGTAATTCTGGATGATCGCGGCGCAGCCAATCCTCGGTGACCGTGCCTTTGATGACCGCCACCCGCTGATCGCGCAGGGCTTCCAGGCTGCCGTAAAAAGGTGCCTCAAGCGGCGCGAAAATGGCGACCGGCAGTTCCAGATAGGTGTCGGTAAAAGCCAGTGCGTCACTGCGTGCAGCCGAAGGCGCGGCACTGGGCAGCAGATCAATCTCGCCCGCCCGCACCCGCTCCAGGGTTTCAGTCCAGCTGGCACTGGGTATAAACTCAAGTGGCAAGCCCAGGTCACGGGCCACAATGGCGAGATAATCGGTGCTCATCCCGCTGGGTTGGCCAGCGGCATCGACATATTCGACCGGCGCGCGGTCATTCCAAAGGGTATAGCGAATCACTGATTGTTTCTGGAGCCAATCGCGCTGCGTGTCGGTTAGGGGTGTTGTCACCAAGGGCTCAACAGGTGACTTCATGGGCTTAGGTGCGCTGATCGTGGACGCAGCGAGTGACAGGGGATCGACAAAGCCCGCGAGTCGCGCCGCCTCACCTGGCATGCCAGTTTCCAGCATGGCGGCGGCGGCCAGCTCAATGCGCGCCGGGGCGACCGCGCCAATTGGCAGCAGCGGGGTCTGCATCAGCTCGTGGGTGCGGGTGGCTTCGTAGCGCAATGCGGTGTGGCTGCGCTGGGGAGCATAGTGCGCACGGATGAGGTCGATCAATGCATCGCTATGCTCCAGCGCATAGCGCCAGCCAGCGTTGCTCGCTTCGACAAAGGCGCGGGTGACCTCCGGTTGATCACGCGCCTGCGCCTCGGAGGTGAACAGATAGCCGTCGCCCAGACCCGGCAGGTAGCCACCGAGTTCGAGGATTTGAAAGCCCACCCCCTTGCTTTCCAGATCGAAAGGATCGTTGGTGACAAAGGCGGTCATGGCATCGATCTCGCCGCGAATCAAGGGGCTGGCATCGAAGCTATGGGGAACGATGGTGAGATTTTCGCCCGGTACCAGCCCGGCGTTACGCAAGGCCGCACGCAGCAGCGGCGAGAGCAGATCGTCCGGTGCAGCCATCAGCCGACCGCCGCGCAAGGCCGCCAGGCTGTGCAGGCCAGCGCGGGTGAGCAGCACAAAAGGCGGCTTGCGAAAATAATTCGCCAGCAGTACCACCGGTTCTCCCTGCAAGCGCCAGGCAATGACCTGACCATGGGTCAAGCCAAAGGTCACTTCGCCTGAGCGCACCGCGTCGAGCACATCCAGCCTTGGGTGGTATTCACGCAGCTCCACTTCCAGCCCGTGGTCGCGATAGAAACCCTGCTCAATGGCGGCATAGTAGCCGGCAAACTCGAATTGATGCTTCCACTGCAATTGCAATGAGACGCGCACCAAGGGCAGGTCAGCGACCTCCTCGGCCATGGCGACGGCAAGCGGCAGCAGTGCTAGTAGCACCAGAATGAAAGGCAATACGATGGGTGGCAGCACAGCTCAATCGCTGGCGGGCAAGGTGAGCCAAAGACAGGTGCGATCATCGGCGTCTGAGGTTTCCATGCGCAGATCAAGCGCCATGGTGTCGGCCAGCAGCTTGGCCGAATAGGTGCCCAATCCCGTGCCACCCTGTTTGCCGAAGGTGCGGTATTTTTCAAAAAAATGCGCCCGCAGCGCGGCAGGGACCGCACCGCGATTGCACAGCGTCAGTACAAAGGCCTGGTCCTTAGGTGCGATGGTGATGTGGATGCGCTCGCCCGGCGGTGAGGCTTCGATAGCATTGGCGAACAGATTCGCCAGCAGCGAAGACAATAACCGCGTATCGGCACACACCCAAGTGTCTGCCAAGGTGCCATCCTCGCCCTCCGCAGGCGCGAACACAAGGCTAAGCTGCTGATCACGCAGGCGCATCGCGTTCAACTGTGCCAATTCCCGCAAGATCAGCGCCAGATTCACCGGCTGTGGCGCATAGGCGTACTGGCCGGTTTCCATTTTGAACATATCCAGCGACAGATTGATCATGTCGTGCATCTTTCGCCCAGTATCACGAATCAGCTCGATGGATTCGATCTGCTCTGCGGTCAGGTTATCATCCATTAACAACAAATCGGGAAAGCCAATGATGGCATTCAGCGGCGATTTCAAATCATGACGCATGATGCGCTCAACATCCTCCTTTACCCGTTCGAGTTCCTTGCGGTCGCCGATGTCTTCTTTGATCCCCACATAATGGGTAATGATGCCCTCGGTGTTGCGCACGGGTGAGATGGCCACGGATTCCCAGAACAATTGGCCCTGTTTGCCCTTGTTCAGCAATTCGCCGCGCCAGATGTCACCGGCACTAAGGGTTGCCCACATGGCCTGATAAAGGTGTTCATCCATTTCACCCGATTTCAGTAGGCGCGGATTCTGGCCGATGACCTCCTCGGGCGCATAGCCGGTAAGGTACGAAAAATGAGGATTCACATAGGCGATGGTGCCTGTGGCATCGGTGATCACAATCGATACCGGCGCTTGTGTCACCGCCTCACTGACGATACGCAACTGCGCCTCGGTAAGGGCGCGCTTGGCGATCTGGTCTTCCAGGCTGCGGACTAAATTTTCGATTTCATCGCGCTCGCGGCTAACTTTCGCCACAATGCGATGACTGATATCCCGCTCAAGGTTTGCGCGGCGAATTTTTTCGGCCAGCGCGAGCTGGGCGGCGATACGCGCACGCAGCACCGGCGGATTGATCGGCTTGGTCACATAATCGACCGCACCGAGGGCCAAGCCCTGGGTTTCGCTCTCAGCATCCACGCGCGCGGTCAGAAAGATGATTGGAATGCTGGCAAGATCAAACTGCGTCTTGATGCGCCGACAGACCTCATAGCCATCCATGCCGGGCATCATGACATCCAGCAAAATCAGATCCGGTCGCTGTCCGGTCTGCAAAGACAACAGCGCCATCTCACCATCTGAGGCGACTAACACGCGGTAGTCAGGTTTGAGCAGATTAACCAGCAGCCGCTGGTTATCGACTTGATCATCGACGACTAATAGGGTAGCGGGTTGACGCATTTGCAATCATCTCTGGGTGTTGATGTTCACCGCTCCCTGAAAGGAGCGGATTCCTGTTGCGAGGTTGAAGATGAATGAACAACACCGGCTTCAATGGGTTCCTGTCCTGAGAAGCTGTTTGGAAACTACCGCCTCAAACCAAGCGGTTAGCCATCAGTCGACTCATTGCGAGATAAATCCAGGCTTCGCTGCTCGACATCAAGCGCTCGTAGTCCTTGCTCAGACGGCGTGAGTGGTTCAGCCAGCCAAAGGTCCGCTCAACAACCCAGCGTCGCGGCAACAAAACAAACCCTCGGCGCTCCTTGGGACGCAAGACCCCCGTCAAGACGAAACGAAAGCGCTGGGCAACCCAGTCAACCAGGCGTCCACTGTAGCCGCCGTCAACCCAGATCGTGCGCAGCTTTTTGCAATGACCGGGGAGATGGCGCAGGAGTTGGCGCGCCCCATCACGGTCTTGCACGCTGGCGGCGGTGACAACGACGGCCAGCACCAGCCCCAGGGTATCGACCAGAAGATGGCGTTTGCGGCCCTTGATCTTCTTGCCGGCGTCATAGCCGCGCTCACCAGGGATCGCCGTGGTCTTGACGCTTTGGCTGTCCAGACACCCGGCGCTTGGATGCTTGTGACGCCCGTGGCGTTGCCGTAGCCGAGCGCGTAGCCTGTCATGAAGACGCTGCCAGGTTCCATCGCGCCGCCAGCGATTGAAGTCATAGTACACTGCCGACCAGGCAGGAAAGTCGCGCGGCAGCTGACGCCACTGGCAGCCCGTCTGCAGGACATAGATGATCGCATTGATGACTTGGCGCATGCTGAGCTTACGAGGGCGCCCGACCGGGGCGCTCGGCAACAGCGGCTTGATCGCCTTCCAGGCGCCGTCGCTGAGGTGACTCGGGTAGCGTTTTTTTGCGAATCTTCTTGCTGCATTTCTGGGGCATGTGGGCCACTTCCTAGAAAAAATCGTAGGTTAAGCCATTACGCGATTAATTTCCAAACAGCCTCTAAATCTGCACATATCTATTTATCTCGACTTTTGCCATTTAGGGGTCACTGCGAGCGAGTCTAGCAGGCGCTCGAGGGAAATGAGGCGCTGATCGGGCGCTGAAGTGGAGTTGACGCCATGGTCCTGGGCCCAGAGGGTACGCCGTACCAAGGCCAAACAGTCGGAGAAAGTGGCTTGGGACTTGAGGTACCCGGCGGTGGAGCGCGGCAGGGTGGGCCAGAGCTCGCGCCACGGATAGACTATCAGGCACACCCGCGAGAACAGGGCCATGAGCACGGGGCGTGGTGCAGGCTGGGAGCAAGCATTCATAGGATTGAATTAGCAAAACATAGGGAAAACAAAGCCCCGAAGAGGCATTTTCGTATTCAGTGCAGGCCCATTTCGTTTTTTGTGTATTTGCTGGCGGCGGGTTTGGATAAATTGCCGTCATTTTAGCCATCTCTGTGCCTGATACCAACAGAAAAAAGGCCAGAGGAGCCTGGCAATGAAAACCATACCACCTCTCAAAAAGGCCAACTACAGCCAGCGCATGATGCTGCTTGCCACCCTGACGGTGGTGTTGATTTCTGTATTTTCACTGGCGGTAGTGAGGTAGACCCCATTGTCAAGACAAAAGGTGGCCGAGTTAAAGTTATCGCCTGCCCCTCACTCGCAGCTGCACAGCGCTGCCCTGATGCCGCAGATTCACCGTCGGTAGGCGTCACCGCCCCGGGCCGTATTTGTCTACGATCAATGCACCTCCTCCCTGCCGGGTCCTGTAGACCGTTGCTGGCGTCTCGTCGGCCTGTGCTTGGTGCGGGCGCTCTTCGTTGTAAAATGAGAAGTCTTCCAGTAGCCCAAGAGTCACCTCACGCAGGTCAGCGTCGCCTTTGAGGTCGGTGTCCTCATGCTTCACCGTTCGCCAGAGCCGCTCTACGAAGATGTTGTGAAAGGCTCGCCCTCGGCCATCGATGCTGATCGTCATGCCTTCACGCTTGAGCACGCTGGTGAATGGCTCCGCCGTTTTCTGAGCGCCTTGGTCGCTGTTGAAGACTTCAGGAGGGCGGTACAGCCGCAGGGCTTCCTCAAGACAGTCGAGGCAAAAGCTCGCATCGATGGTGTTGCTGAGCCGCTCACTCAAGACCTTTCGGCTGTACCCGTCGATGATCGCGACCCGGTCGCAAAAGCCTCGCGCTAGCCGCACGTACGTGATGTCAGTGCTGCAGGCCTGGTTGGGCCGAATGACCTGAATGCCACGCAACCGGTACGGATAGACTTTGTGCTGCGGGTGCGGGCGGCGGGTGTGAGGGCCCGGCGCGATCGCCGCCAGTCCCATCCGGCGCATCAGTCGCTGCACGCACTTGCGGTTGACTTCATGGCCCTGTGCCCGCCGCTCGGCTACTATCCGGCGGTTCCCGTAGAGCGGTCGCCGCGTATAGATTTCGTCGAGCAGACGGCACAGCAGCAGCGCCGTCGCGTTCTCCTGTGATGGATGGCGATGCGCGTATACGGTCGCTCGAGCTACCTCCGCCCGCTCACACTGCCGCACGATGGAGCGCGCACCCTCCGCCTCAATCCAGCCCTGGCGGCTCATGGCAGGGTGATCCCTGTTTTTTTTTGAGCCAGTCCCCGTCCAGCTCCATCTTCAGGCGGCCCATCTCGCTGTAGAGCCGATCCGGCGAGTCCTGCTCCGCTGCCGGTTTCGGACCACGCTTGCCCTCAAAGCGCGTACCTGCCTGCTCAACGATTGCCTTCTTCCACTTGCTGACCTGCACCGGGTGAACCCCGTAGGCTTGACCCATCTCGTTGACGGTCTTGACCCCATGGATCGCCTCACGCCCGACCTTGGCCTTGAACTCGGCGTTGTATGTGTTCCGCTTCTTCTTTTCGCTCATCTCTTCGCTACCCCATGCTGGAGGCTTTGTCATCACTTAAACTGTTGTCCAGATTTCGGGGTCCACTATACGTCTAGCTTTGATTTTATTTCACCTTGAAAGGCTTGGTCAGGCTACCCAAACAGGGTAGGGTTTTGCTGATGTTTAGCGCACGGCTTGCAAGAAGTGCATGTGTTTTTCGTAGTGGGTGAGCACGTCGCTGATGATGTGTTCTTTGCTCCAGCCCATCACATCGTAATTTTGCCCGCCTTCACGCAGATGCACCTCGGCGCGGTAGTATTTGAGCTTTTCGCCGCGATCGGGGCGGGTGTCGCGCAGGGCAAAACTGGGGGGGATATAGGCTCTGGGGCGCACGGAGTAAAAAAAGTCGGTTTCTTCACCGTGTGCAACCTCAATCCAGGCGCGGCCATCCTCACCTTGCACCACCTTCACTTCCATGCCGTACTTGGCAATCTCGGAAGACACCTCATTCAGCGCGGGCACGACCACCTCGTCGATATAGCGCACAATCTGCGAGTGCTTGGGATGGTATAACAAAGTGCGCAGACGCCGTTGCCAATGCACCGGGTTTTGCGTGCCCAAGGGCATCAGGGTTGCCTGACTGAGGCTGGCGCGCTTGACGACTTCGATGCGCAAGGCCCGCAACAACCCCCAACACATGAGCAGCATGATGATGGTAAAGGGCAGGGCGCTGGCAATGGTCGCGGTCTGCAAGGCTCCCAATCCCCCGGCCAGCAACAAGGCAGCGGCAACCAGACCTTCCACAATTGCCCAAAAAACCCGCTGCCACGTCGGCGAATCCTCCGCCCCGCCAGAGGTCAGCATATCCACCACCAGCGAGCCGGAGTCCGAGGAGGTGACAAAAAAGGTCACGACTAAAATGGTGGCCAGTAAGGAGGCAAGCGTTGAAAAGGGCAGCAGTTCAAAAAACTGAAACAAGGCCACCGAGGTATCTGCGGCCACAGCCTCAGCCAGTTGCACCATGCCATCGACCAAGACCAGATGAATCGCGGTGTTGCCGAAAAAGGTCATCCACATGAAGGTAAAGCCCACCGGCACCAGTAAAGCCCCGGCGATAAATTCGCGGATGGTACGCCCACGCGACACCCGGGCGATAAACATTCCGACAAAGGGTGCCCAGGCAATCCACCAGCCCCAATAAAACAGCGTCCAGCCGCCGATCCAGCCGGTCGGTTCATAGGCGTAGAGATTAAAGGTCTTGTAAACCACCTCGGTCAGATACGCGCCGATGTTTTGCACAAAAGCCTGCAATAAAAACGCCGTTGGCCCGGCAATCAGTACAAACAGCAACAGCGTCAAGGCCAGGATCATGTTCAGCTCCGAGATTCGCCGGATGCCGCTATCCAGTCCCAAGGCCACCGATACGGTCGCAATCCCGGTGATCACCGCAATAATGACCACATGCATCCACACGGTATTGGGCAGATCAAACAGATAATTCAGCCCAGAGCCGACCTGCATGGCTCCAAAACCCAGAGAGGTCGCCACCCCGAAAATGGTGCCCAACACCGCAAAGGTATCAATCGCATGACCCGTCGGGCCGTAAATCCGCTCGCCAATCAGCGGATAAAAGGCCGAACGGATGGTCAACGGCAGGTTGTGGCGAAAGGCAAAATAGGCCAGTGACAAGGCCACCACGGCATAAATGGCCCAGGCATGAACGCCCCAATGAAAGAAGGTAATCTTCATCGCCTCGCGGGCGGCCTCCACCGTAGAGCCCTCGCCCACCGGAGGACTGACATAGTGCATGATCGGCTCAGCCACCCCAAAAAACATCAGGCCAATGCCCATCCCCGCCGAAAACAACATGGCAAACCAGGTGGTATAGCTGTAATCGGGCTCGCTGTGATCCGGGCCCAGTTTGATCCGCCCATAATCCGACACCGCCAGCAGCACCACAAAAATCAAAAACAGCGCCACCGCAAGGATATAAAACCACCCGGCAGACTCGGCAATCCAGCCCTGAATGGTGTTAAAGAAATCCCCCATCGCCTCGGGGGCGATGATGGCAAATAAAACCAGCAACAAGGTCAACGCCGCCGCACTAATAAACACCGGCGGATTCACTTTGATCCGGGGCGCTCTGGATGGCGCCTCCTTCTTCGTGTCGTCAATATTCATGATACTCCCCTTTGTATTCAAAGAATTGCGCCGCGTTGGCACAAGCCACGCCGTCGATCAGCAGCCACGCATCGACACACATGACACGCACAGCCTATCCCAAGCAGGCTGCTGCATCAAACGCAGACTCTGGGCTGTGGCGGTGCAAACATGGCAAAAATAGCGACATCTGGAAGGTATCGCTGCACGCCCAAACGCTCCCCCTGCTAAGGAGGGGGGCCGCCGCAGGCGGCGAGGGGTTGGTTTTAAGGCTTTTTAAACCACCCCGGCGCTACGCGCCACCCCTCCTTGAAAAGGAGGGGAGTTTTTGGCGAGGCGGTAGGCGCATTGTCCGGCGATTTTTTCTTTGTCCCAGTAAAATTCTGGCGGCAGGGGCGGGGCCGGGGTCTGCTTTTCCTGCTCGACATAGATCACTGCCTTGGGGCTGAGCCAGCCGGGATGCGATAGCGCAAGCAAGGTTTGTGGCACGAGGTTTTGCTGAAAGGGCGGGTCGAGAAAGATCACGTCAAAGGGGGTGTCGGGGGATTGTTGCAGATAGTGCAGCGCGTCGGTTTGTATCACTTCAATATGGTGGGCGGCCAGACGCTGTGCCTGAGTGCGCAAATGCTGGGCAACCTGCGGGTTGCGCTCAATCATGACCACTTGCGCGGCCTCGCGTGAGGCCGCCTCAAAACCCAAGGCACCGCTTCCCGCAAACAGATCCAGACAGCGCGCCCTGGGGATTTCAAACTGCAGCCAGTTAAACAGGGTTTCGCGCATGCGGTCCGCCGTGGGGCGCAGACCAAGCGCAGCAGGCACCGGAATGCGGCGCGAACGCCACTGCCCGCCGATGATGCGTACCTCGCCGGGTGCGGCACCGTTACTCTGCTTGCCCACCGACGATCACGGTCAACAGGTGTTCAGGATGCACGCGCCGCTGCAGGGCGTCTTGCACCGCTGCCGGGGTGACACCTTGAATGTTTGGAATGATCTGCTGCAGATAATCCACTGGCAGACCATAAAAACCGATCTGCGCATATTGTCCGAGCAGATCGCTGTTGCTGGCGATGCTTAACGGAAAGCTGCCGATGATGTTGTCTTTGGACAGAGCCACTTCCTGGGCTTTGGGGCCGTGTGTGACCAGATCGCTGAGAATCTCATGCAGCAGCGCGACCGCTTCCTCGGCCTGGCGGTGGTGCGTTTGCATGGCAATGATCAAAGGGCCGGCGGCAGCGGTTTCCACATAATAGCTGTGAACACTGTAGGCCAGGCCGCGCTGATTGCGCACCTGTTCAAACAGGCGTGAGATAAAGCTGCCTCCGCCCAGAATGTGATTGGCGACATACAGCGGAAAATGATCCGGATCGCCGCGTGCAATCAGTGGCTGTCCTACCCGTACATGCACCTGCTCGGAAGGAAAGTGGATGCGCACGGTCTGTGCCTGGGCCAGCGGTTTGACAGCGGGCAGGGGCGGGGCTTTGACACCTTCCGGCAAGGCTTTGGCGATACGCTCGGCAATCGCTTTAGCCTGTTGTAGCTCTATGCCCCCGACCAGCACCAGCACCCCGTTACGGGCGACATAATGTTGCTGATGAAAGGCGATGAGGTCAGCCCGGCGGATGCGCGCTAGAGATTCTTCGGTACCGAGCGGATGACTGGCATAGGGATGATCGCCATAGAGGGTGGCATAAAATACCTTGGAGGCGATATCGCCGGGGTTTTGCGCCTCGCGTTGCAGGGCGCTCAAGGTTTCGCGGCGCATCCGCTCGACATCACGCGCCTTAAAGCTGGGCTGGCTGACTACGCGGATGTAGGTATCCAGCGCCTGCTCCAGCCAGTCTGGCTCGGTGAGGGTGCGCACATACACCACTGCCATATCACGCATTGCGGTGGCGCTAAATTGTGCGCCCACCTGCTCAAAACGCTGGGCAATGGCATCGCTGTCTAATCCCCCGGCACCGCTGGCCAGCAGGCGGTTGGTCAGACGTGCGACCCCTGGGTGGGTGGTATCCCGCGCACTGCCGGCATGAAAGGTCAGACGCATATCCAGCATTGGCAGATGCGGTGCCGGGACAAAATACACCGGCAAGCCGTTGTCGGTTTCCCAGGTGTGGGGTGTTTGGATGGCGGCGGCGACCCCTTGGGACAGCAGCACAAGCAATACCCCCAAGGCGTACGCCTTAAGCCCTATTATGTGTTTTTGCATCGTATGTTCCTGATTGAGAATTTAGCACCAACGACCGCCGCTGACGCGCTCATGTCCGGCAAGATCGCGCTGGGTCTGGCATTGCGCAAAACCCGCCTCGCTAAGCAGCGCCCGCACCGCAGCCGCCTGGGTATGCCCATGCTCTACCCACAGATACGCCGCAGGACATAAATACTCCGGCGCATGGGCAATGATATGGCGCAGCGCATCCAGCCCATCGTTGCCAGACACCAAGGCCATCATCGGCTCAAAGCGCACATCGCCTTGCTTGAGATGCACATCATCACGGGCAATATACGGCGGATTGGCGACAATCACATCAAACTGTTCACCGGCCACCGGCGCAAACCAGTCACCGATTTGCAGACGCACCCGCGCCGTGAGCTGATGACGGGCGATATTGCGCGCCGCCACGGCGGCGGTGGCCGGGTTTTTTTCCACCGCCACCGCTGTAAGTCCAGGGTGCTCATGCGCCAAGGCAATCGCCACCGCACCCGTGCCGGTGCCCAGATCCAAGGCCCTGACACAGGGCCGGGCACGCATACACCCCAGCGCCGCTTCTACTAAATGCTCGGTTTCCGGGCGCGGGATCAGGGTATCGAGACTCACCTCCAGGGGCAATGACCAAAACTCACGCTCCCCCAGCAGATAGGCGATTGGTTCACCGTAGAGGCGACGCTGCAACAGGCGCGTGGCGCGTTGGACCTGATGGCGTTGCAGCGGCGCCTCATCATGACTTAACAGCCAGGTGGGCGTGCATTGCAACACGGTTTGCAGCAGCAACCGCGCCTCTTGCGAGGGGTATTGGCGCACCCTTAGGGCATGGCTGGCCTGCTGCAACCAGGTGTGAATCGACAAGGGTGCTGCTTGCATTGGTTCAAGGGCTGGGTAGATCATCAGATAACACCATGCGGCGCAACTGGCCGTGTTCCAGATCAATGATGGGTTTGTTTAACCGCGAGATCAACGGGACATCGTGACTGACCACCAGTACCGTGACCCCGACGCGGTTAAACTGTAAAAACAGATCCATAATTTCGGCGGATAGCTGCGGATCGAGATTCCCGGTTGGCTCATCCGCCAAAAGAATCGGCGGTTTATGCACCACCGCCCGGGCAATGCCAACGCGCTGCTGCTCACCGGAGGACAGGGTTGGCGGGTATTGGCGCTCCTTGCGCAATAAACCCACCTTATCCAGCGCCGCCCGCACCCGCCGGGCAACCTCGGCGCGCCGATACCCCAGAATTGTCAGCGGCAACGCCACATTATCAAATACCGTGCGATCGGCCAACAGATGCGGGTCCTGAAAAATAATCCCCATACTGCGGCGTAAGGCGGGAATATGTTCTCGCCCCACATCGCTTAGACGCATGCCGTTGACCAGAATCTGGCCACGGGTTGGACGCTCGATCAGGGCAATCAATTTGAGCAAGGTACTTTTGCCCGCCCCGGAACGTCCGGTTAAAAAGGCCATGCTCCCGGCATCCAGGGTTAGATTGATATTGCTGAGCGCCTCATGCCCGCAGGGATAGCGCTTGGCCACACCGTGCAAGCAGATCACGCCGGTGGATCAAGCTCTAACAAGGCGCTGACAAATTCCTCGGCATCAAAGGGGCGCAGATCGTCAATGCCTTCGCCGACCCCGATAAAGCGCACCGGAATCCCCAACTGCTCGGCGATGGCAAATAAAATTCCGCCTTTGGCGGTACCATCGAGCTTGGTGACCACCAGCCCGGTCAGATCCAGAGCCCGGTTAAACTCGCGGGCCTGATTCAGGGCATTTTGCCCGGTCCCCGCATCCACCACCAGCAGTGTCTGATGTGGCGCGGTTTCATCCAGGCGAGTGATCACCCGGCTGACCTTCTTCATTTCCTCCATCAGATTGCTCTGGGTGTGCAAACGTCCGGCGGTATCGGCGATCAACACATCCACCTTGCGTGCCGTGGCCGCTTGCAGGGCATCATAAATCACCGAGGCGGAATCTGCGCCCTGGCCCTGCGCAATCACCGGAATCTGATTGCGCTCACCCCAGGTCTTGAGCTGTTCAACCGCAGCGGCACGAAAGGTATCCCCCGCCGCCAGCATCACCGAATGCCCCAAAAGCTGCAAATGCTTGGCCAGCTTGCCGATGGTGGTGGTCTTGCCCGCGCCGTTAATCCCCACCACCAAAATCACAAAGGGGCCGCCCGTCGGGGTGATCTCCAAGGGCTGCTGAATCGGCGCCAAAACCTCAACCATCGCCTGACGCAGTGCCTGCAACAAGGCATCCGCATCTTTGAGATCCTGCGCGGCGGCATTGCGCATCAGGGCATCGAGAATACGCTGTGTGGCTTCCACCCCGACATCCGCCATCAGCAAGCGTGACTCCAGCTCCTCCAAAAGCTCATCATCAATTTTACGCTTACCCTGCACCAGCGTCGCAATCCCTTCCGTCATCGCCCGGCTGGTTTTGGACAAGCCCTGTGTCAGCCGCGAGAAAAACCCCTTGGGCGAGCGGTTGTCCGGCGTATCACCCGCCTCGGAGGGTGCCGCCGAAGCAGCCGTGTCAGTAGACACATCCTCTGGATTTGTCCTGGATTTTTTGAAAAGACCGATCATTTAACTGTCAATGCTCCGAATAATGTCATGATTTATTTTATTTAATGATCCATCACCCATTGCACAAAGCCCTGCAGCACCTGCTGGGCGTGTGGGGTTGCGCACACGGCGGCGGTGAGTTTAAGCATATCGTGGCCTTGAGCCGCTAAGGCGGGGGCCTGGGCCTTGAGGTAATCGTGCATGATGGCCGGGGTGTATTCCGGGTGAAACTGTACGCCCCAGGCACAGCGGCCAAGGCGGAAGGCATGATGCGGTTCATGGGCATTCTGCGCCAGCAAAACCGCCGTCGGCGGCAGCTGCAAGACGGTCTGGGAATGCGAGACATGCGCCTTAAAGACCATCGGCAATTCGGCAAACAGTGGATCACGGGCCGCCTCGGGCGTTAATTGCACCTCCACCGTGCCAGCCTCCTCGCCCTGCGGGTGATAATCCACCGTACCGCCCATTGCCCGGGCCAGTAATTGATGCCCATAACAGATTCCCAATACGGGAACCTCCAGCGCAAGCGCCTCGGGTAGCCACTGCTCCAGGGCCACACTCCAGGGCAGATTGTCGGTGACCATCGCATGTGAACCGGTGAGGATGACCCCGGCACACTCATGCGGTAGTGGCAGCACCTCGCCCTTGAGCAGATCGACTACCATCAGTGGCGGATTCAAGGGCTGCATGGCCGCACAGGTCCACTCTTCAAAATCCCCCAGACGGGCGGCGGTGTCTGCAAAGGTGGTGCCCAGTTTGAAAATATAAAGCGGTTTTGACATGGATAGAGGATTCCGTAATAAAAAAGACTCCCCTCCTTTTCAAGGAGGGGTGCCCCGTCAGGGGCGGGGTGGTTGTGTGTTAAAAAACAACCCCCTCCCCGCCTGCGGCGGGACTCCCCCTTGTCAGGGGGAGAGTTTGGGTTAGGTCTGCAGCTTTTTTGCTTACACCACCCCGGCACGCAGCAGATCATGCATATTCAGTGCGCCGACTAAGCGCCCCTGGGCATCCACCACCGGCAGCGCATTGATTTTCTGATCTTCCATAATCTTTAGCGCCTCAGCGGCCAGCATTTCAGGGCGGGCAGTTTGACACGCGCGGGTCATGACCGATGCAACCGCTGTCTGGTGAATGTCGATGCTGCGATCCAGGGTGCGGCGCAGATCCCCATCGGTATACACCCCCAAGACCTGCTCAGTCGCATCCGTGACCACGGCAATGCCCAGACCCTGCCGGGTGATTTCCACCAACACCTCGCGCAAAAAAGCATCCGCCGCCACTTTGGGGATACGGGCACCGGTGTGCATGATGTCACTGACATGCAGCAATAAGCGCCGCCCGAGTCGCCCGCCCGGATGCGAACGGGCAAAATCCTCGGCGGTAAAGCCCCGCGCCTCCAGCAGGGCAATCGCCAAGGCATCGCCCATCGCCAGTGAGGCGGTGGTGCTCGACGTGGGTGCCAGCCCTAATGGACAGGCCTCACGCGCCACGCTGACATCCAGATTAACGCTGGCCTCACGCGCCAAGGTGGACTGTGGATTGCCGGTCAGACAGATCAAGGGAACCCCAAGGCGGCGCATCAGCGGCAAAATCGCTAACAGTTCATCGGTCTCGCCGGAGTTAGACAGCGCCAAGACCACATCCCCGGCGGTGATCATGCCCAAATCGCCGTGACTGGCCTCGCCAGGATGGACAAAAAAGGCCGGCGTTCCGGTACTGGCCAGGGTGGCGGCAATCTTGTTGGCAATATGCCCGGATTTGCCCATGCCCGTGACCACGATGCGGCCGCGACAGGCCAGCATAAAACGACAGGCATCAATAAAGCGGTCATCAATGCGGCTGCATAAATCACGCACCGCCTGGGATTCGATTTCCAGCACCGCCAGTGCCAGGGATTTTACTTTATCGGGATGCAATTCCATAAAAATGGCTTATCTTTCGTGATGTTCAATACTGCCAGCGCGTCGCTGCAGATAGGCGAGCGCGATGGCGGAAGCGGATAAATACACCCAGACCACGCCGCCCGTCAGCTGCTCAAAATGATCAACTGCGGCAATGACACCCGTGCCCCCAAGATTATAAAGATGGAATCACGGTCATTAATGGCTGCCTATTTTATGGGATTACCCGAGTGCGGTGTAAAGCTCCCGGCTTTAGCCGTGGGGATATAAGCCGCTCAATGATTGCGTATCAAAAAACATGATATATTAAATGCAGTATACGCTTGCACACGTTTAAGTCTCCTGCCCTTGATTGCGTCAATCAAGGGCAGGATTGATAGGCTAAGCGTGGAGCAAAAAACAGTATCTTTATAGCGCTTCCTCCAACTATTTTCCTGATAATGCTCAATCATGGCTGTGTTTCTTTCCTCCCCTCAATCCCTGCTGCCGGTGGCGGGGCTGCGTCTTTCGGCCGTGGCCGCCAATATTCGCTATCAAAACCGCAATGATGTGGTGCTGATGGAGATGGCCGAGTCTAGCCGTGTGGCGCTGGTGCTAACGCAAAATGCCTTTTGTGCTGCCCCCGTGGTGGTGGCCCGCGAGCATCATGCCAAGGCCGCCCCGCGCTATTTGCTCATCAATTCCGGCAATGCCAATGCCGGGCTGGGTGATTTAGGCCTGGATTGTGCCTATGCCTGCTGTCAGGCGCTGGCAGAGGATGCCCAGTGTCTGCCCGAGCAGGTTTTGCCGTTTTCTACCGGGGTGATTGGTGAGCCTTTGCCGGTGCAGCGCATTGAGGATGCCTTGCCCAAGGCGCTGGCGGATTTGCAGGAAGACAGCTGGATGGCGGCGATGCAGGCGATCATGACCACGGATACGGTGCCCAAGGGCATCAGCCGTACGCTGCATCTGCACGGGCAAGACATCACGATCACCGGCATTGCCAAGGGTTCCGGGATGATTGCGCCGAATATGGCGACCATGCTGGCCTTTATCGCTACCGATGCACGCATTGAGCAAGCGCTGTTACAACCGCTTCTCGCTGAGTGTACCCAGCGCAGTTTTAATTGCATCACCGTCGATGGTGATACCTCGACCAATGATGCCTGTGTGCTGATGGCTACCGGTGCCAGCGGGGTCGATATCCGTGAAGGCAGTGCAGAGGCTGCCGCCTTTGGGGATGCGCTGCTGGAGATCTGTCAGTTTCTCGCGCAGGCCATTGTGCGTGATGGTGAGGGTGCGACCAAGTTCATCACGGTGGCGGTAAAGGGCGCTCGCGATGTCGCCGAGGCACGTCAGGTGGGCCTGACGGTGGCCAATTCCCCGCTGGTAAAGACCGCGCTGTTTGCCTCTGATCCTAACTGGGGGCGTATTCTGGCGGCGGTGGGGCGGGCTGGTGTTGCTGATCTGGAGGTAAACCAGGTGACGCTGGATGTGGGCGACGTGCGCGTGGTCACGCACGGGGGGCGCGATCCGCGCTATACCGAGGCCGATGGGCAGCGGGTGATGCGCGAGGCAGAAATCACCTTGCAGATTGATCTGGGAAGGGGCACGGCACAGGCTGAGGTATATACCTGTGATTTTTCGCATGAATATGTGCGCATCAATGCCGAATATCGCTCGTGATGATCGCCAGCGGCGGATCGCCAACTTGCAGCCGGCTGCTCGGAAGAAGGATTAAAAATTAGCCGGGTACAACTCGGCGATCCAGATCCAGATAATGCCGCCACATGACAAACGCCTCTTGCGCTCGCTTTTTTATCTAGCGACACCAGACGACGGTGTCGCCACGACTTTGACTTTCTGGAGCCCACATGCCACGCCAGCACACGCCGCCGACCGCACCGCCGAATCACCTTGCCATTGAGGGTCTGGAGCAGGCGCTGTCGGTCTGTTCCAGCCCACTGCCTGCGCTGTTGTTTTTCAAGGCGGTGGAACAGGCCCCGGTGGCCATCTCGATTACTGATCTTGAGGCCCGGATTTTATACGTGAATCCCGCCTTTACTCAGGTGACCGGGTACGAGGCGGCGGATGTGGTCGGGCAGCGCCAGGCGATTCTTTCCGATGCCTCGACCCCGCGTGAGCTATACACCGCGTTGTGGCAAACCCTGAGCGAGGGCAAAACCTGGTGTGGCACGCTGATCAATCGGCGCTTTGATGGTTCGCGCTATCTCGCGGATCTCAACATTGCCCCGGTGGTGGGCGCTGCTGGGCAGATCACGCATTATTTGGGGATTCAGCGTGATGTGACCCAGATGCATCAGCTGGCCCAGCAGGTCGCCAACCAAAAAGCCCTGATTGAGTCGGTGGTGGATGCCGAACCCGTGGTCATTGCGCTGCTGGATGAGCAGGGGCAGGTGGTGCTGAACAATCAGGCTTATCGCAAATTGGCCGAAGAACTGGCTGGGGAGGAACCGGCGCGGATTTTTCTGGATAACCTGAGTCAGGTGGGGGTTGATCTGCATCACGCCCGCGCCAGTGGCGCCGGTTTTGTCGATTATGAGCTGAGTTATCAGGGATCTCGCTGGTTTTCCTGCTCGGGCACCTGGTTTAAGGAGCGCGATAGCAGCGCCGATCATTTTTTTGCGCCGCGCCGGGTGGAATATCTGTTACTGGTGGCCAAGGAGATCACCACCCTGCGCCGCCAGCAAGAAGAGATGCGCATGAATGCCTTGCGCGCCCTGACCGCCGAGGAAGAGTTGGTGCAAAGCCTGCGTGAAACCCTGGCTGCCGCGATTTATCAGCTACAGGGGCCGCTCAATATCATTCAGGCGGCGGTGAACATGCTCAAACGGCGCAGTGGCAACCATGCCAGTACCGACCCCTTGCTGCCCGTGCTCAAGGAAGCGCTGGATTCCGGCCATCAGGCGCTGGAAACCTTGCGCGCCTCCATGCCCGAGGAACCTGAGGAAGCGGTAACGCCGGTGAATCTCAATGCCTTGTTGCGCGATGTGTTGGGATTATCGACGCATCGCTTGCTGGCCAACGGCATTGTGGTTGATTGGCAACCGGCAGCGGTGTTACCGCCAGTATTGGGGCGGGAAAAAAGCCTGCGCGGGATGCTCAAACAATTGATTGATAACGCCCTGGATGCGATGCAGGGCAGTGGCATTAAAACCCGCGAGCTGCATATCCTCACTCGTGCAGAAGAAGACACCGTGCATATTCGCGTGCGCGATACCGGCCCTGGCATTCCCGAACATCTACGGCTACGGGTGTTTGAGCCGTTTTTCTCCACCAAGGGCCACAGTGGCCGGGCGGGCATGGGTTTGCCGCTGGTGCAAGAGATTGTTAGCCAACATGCGGGCATGGTGGAGATTGACCCCACCTGTACCCCCGGCTGCTGCGTCCATCTGCGTTTCCCCATCGCCGCGAAATCCGCCTTGCGTAGCGTGGATGATGAGGTCGCCTGAGATGGAGTTGAGCAAACCACCGGTGGATCGCTCGGCGCTGATTGAAATCGAGCTGGATGCCCTGTATCAGGTCAGTCAGGTATTGAGTCGCTCGCTGAATCTGCACGACACCCTGACCGAGCTGTTACAGGTTTTGCATGAGATAGCCGGGATGCAGCGTGGCATGGTGTCGCTGCTGGAGCCGGACACGGGGGCCTTGCTGGTCAGTGCCGCCTATCACGAAGCGCCACAGCCCGCCGCCAAACCCATCCGCTATGAACCTGGTGAGGGCGTGGTGGGGGCGATTATCGAACGTGGCGCCAGCATGGTGATTGCACGCATTGCCGATGAGCCGCGTTTTCTCGGACGGCTGCGCGTGTACGATCCGCACCTGCCGTTGATCGGCGTACCGATTCGTCTGGGCGGTGAAGGCAAACCCATTGGCGTGCTGGTGGCCCAGCCGCTGCATACCCCCGAATCACTCTTGCCCGAACGGGCGCGCTTTCTGGAGATGGTCGCCAATCTGATTGCGCAGAGTGTGCGCCTGTCATGGGAGGTGGAACGCGAGCGGCGCGATCTCACCGACGAACGTGACCATTTGCGCCGCACCGTGCGCGCCAATTATGCGCTGGATAATGTGGTCGGGCATACCGATCTGATGCGGCGGGTGTTTGAGCAGGTGCGTCAGGTGGCCAAATGGCATACCACCGTCTTGATTCGCGGCGAAACCGGCACCGGCAAGGAACTCATTGCCAGTGCGATTCATTACAATTCCCCCCGCGCCAGCGGCCCCTTTATCAAGCTCAACTGTGCCGCCTTGCCCGATACCCTGCTGGAAAGCGAGTTATTCGGTCATGAAAAAGGTGCCTTTACCGGGGCGGTGGCGCTGCGCAAAGGGCGCTTTGAACAGGCCGATGGCGGCACCCTGTTTCTGGATGAAATCGGCGAGGTTTCGCCCACCTTTCAGGCCAAGTTATTGCGCGTCTTGCAGGAAGGCGAACTGGAACGCCTGGGCGGCAGCCAGACCCTCAAGGTCAATGTGCGCATCATTGCCGCCACCAACCGCCCGCTGGAAGACGATGTTGAGCAAGGCCATTTTCGCGAAGACCTGTATTATCGGCTCAATGTGATGCCGATTTTCGTCCCCGCCCTGCGTGAACGCATCGAAGATGTCCCCGATCTGGCGCGCTTTCTGGTTGAAAAAATCGCCAAGGGGCAGGGGCGTGAACTCAGTATTACCGACGGCGCCATTCGCACCCTAATGCGCCACAACTGGCCGGGCAATGTACGCGAGCTGGAAAACTGCCTGGAACGGGCGGCGATTATGAGCGAAACCGGGGTGATTGATCTGGATAGCATCCAGTTAAGCGGTGCACAGTATCCGCCCGGTAGCACGGTCAAAAAGCCTGCGCCCGCCCCCATTGCGCCGACGGATGTGGATTTGCAGGACCCGAACATGGACGAACGCGAGCGGGTTATCGCCGCACTGGAACAGGCTGGCTGGGTACAGGCCAAGGCTGCGCGCATTCTGGGCATGACCCCGCGCCAGATTGCCTACCGCATCCAGACCCTTAAAATTCGGGTGAAACAATTCTGATAGTGTATGCAATACCGCTCATCAAAGCGGCATAGCACGCTTAGGCTGTTTTAAGGTGACTCAGCTCGGTTCTCAGGATTTCGCGCAGTTTGCGTTCGGTGACAGGGGCGTTATTTTGGTCAATAGCGGCCCTGAGTGCCTGGTTAATCGCGGTTTGATAACCTATTCCTTGCGCGCTTGCCTGCTGGCGGAAAGCGTCCACAATGTCATTGTCCAGCATGATGGTAATGCGGGTTTTGCTGGGGGAACTTAGGACGGGGCCACGTTGACCGCCGCTAAAGTCGTAGTATTTGCGCATGATTGTTTAGCCTCATGGGGGATGCGTGTGCAAACCAAATGCTAATTTGTGACCTCAAACCTTTGACATATCTCATTCGCTATTTCAAGAGGAGTCTTTTATGTTTGAAGGGCAACGACGCGAGCAGTTGCGTTTTATGTATTACGAATCCTGGCGTAAGCATCAAGCAGGGCTGGCGCTATTACCGCTGGAGGCTCAGATTGCCGCGCTGATTGTCCGCCATCCCGAATATCAGGCCTTATTGTCCGACCGTGAACAGACGCTAAACGCCGAGTTTGGCCCTGATGATGCGCAGCAAAACCCGTTTTTGCATCTGGGCCTGCATCTGGCGGTGCAAGAGCAACTCGCCACCGACAGACCGCCGGGAGTACGGGCGCTGTATCAGCAATTGCTGGCCCGCTGGGGAGAGCATCAGGCCGAGCATATTGCCATGGAGTGTCTGGGCACCTGCTTGTGGGAGGCGCAACGCCGCCAGCAATTGCCGGACCATGCGGCTTACCTTGCCTGTCTGCGCACCCAGCTGGCCCGTGTAACCCATTAACGCGGTGGTATCATCCTTGATGCCGCTTTAAAAATCAGCGAGCGCAAGCTGCGCCCGCCACGAGGATGTTATTTGTGATCTGGAAACCCAATGTGACCGTGGCCAGCGTGATTGAGCAAGATGGCCGCTTTTTGATGGTCAAGGAACGTGCGGCGGATATGCTGGTGTATAATCAGCCGGCCGGCCATCTGGATGAAGGTGAAAGCCTGCTAAACGCCGCTATCCGTGAAACCCGCGAAGAAACCGCCTGGGAGTTTGTGCCCGAGGCGGTGATTGGGATTTATCGTTGGGTGCATGATGACAGCGGGCTCACCTTTTTGCGCATCGCTTTTTGTGGCCATGCGCTACACCATCACGCCGAGCAGCCCCTGGATGAGGGCATTGTCGAGGCGCTGTGGCTATCGCATGAGGCATTACTGGAACATGCGCAACACGGACGCTTGCGCAGTCCGTTGGTATTGCGCTGTGTGGACGATTATCGGGCGGGCATCCGTTATCCCTTGAGTATCTTGCAGGATGTGTTCTAAACCTGCGCCAGACCTCCGTCCGTTACGCGTGATTGTCGGCCTGTCGGGCGGTGTGGATTCCTCGGTGGCGGCCTGGCTGTTGCAGCAGCAGGGCTTTGTGGTGGAAGGCCTGTTCATGAAGAACTGGGAAGATGATGACCGCGATGGCGTCTGTGCCGCCGCCGAGGATCTGGCCGATGCCCGTGCGGTGTGTGAGCAGCTGGAGATCCCGCTGCATAAGGTCAATTTTGCCCAAGACTACTGGGCGCGGGTATTTAGCCATTTTCTCGAAGAATACCGCGCCGGACGAACCCCAAACCCTGACATCTTATGCAACCGCGAGATTAAATTTCGCGCCTTTCTCGAGTATGCCCTGCATCTGGGGGCGGATTACATCGCCACCGGGCATTACGCCAGAATCCAGTCTCATGATGGCCACTATGCACTCCATACCGGTCTGGATGCGGGCAAGGATCAATCCTATTTTCTCTATACACTCGGCCAGCCAGCCTTAAGCAAAAGCCTGTTTCCCCTGGGCGAACTGGATAAAAGCACAGTACGCGAACTGGCGATGCAGGCCGGTTTTGGCAATGCGCGCAAAAAAGACAGTACCGGGATTTGTTTTATCGGGGAGCGTCACTTTCGTGAATTTTTGCAGCGTTATCTGCCCGCCCAGCCGGGCGAGATCGTGACCCCGGAAGGACGGGTGATCGGTAGCCATCAGGGCCTGATGTATTACACCATCGGCCAGCGCCAGGGCTTGGGCATCGGCGGCCAGAAAGATGCCAGCGAAACCCCGTGGTATGTGGTGGACAAGATATTGGCGGACAATCAGCTGGTCGTCGCCCAAGGCCATGATCACCCACGGCTGTTGCATACCCGGCTAAAGGCCCACGATGTACACTGGATCAGCGGTCATTCGCTGGATGCGCCCTTGCACTGCCAGGCCAAGATTCGCTACCGTCAGCAGGCCCAGCCCTGCACCGTAATACCGCACGCAGACGGCGTGACCGTCCAGTTTGCCCAGGCGCAGCGGGCCATCACGCCGGGCCAATCCGTGGTCTTTTATCAGCAGGATCAGTGTCTGGGCGGAGGCATTATCCAAAGTCGCAGCCAGCCCCCGGATGTCTCTGCCCATACCGGCTAAGCGGCGATCCGATTGATTTTTAACGTCTTAAAACGTCTTTATGTGAGGTCACACGATGCCCCAGCGCCCGTTTCAATCCAGTCAACCCAGTCCTGAATTTACCGAGGTCACCCCGCTAGGCCATGATGCCCAAAGCCTGGCCGATGATCTGCGGCGGCATTTTAACTGGACCTTGGGACGCGATCGCCATTGCCGGTCCGTGTATTACACCTACACCGCACTGGCGTACACGGTACGCGACCGGTTGATGGCGCGCTGGCGCGATACCCGTCAGGCCTATGAAGAGGCCGATTGTCGCCGGGCGTATTATCTGTCGCTGGAATTTTTGATGGGGCGCACCCTGAACAATGCCCTGCTGAACCTGGGTCTGGATCAACCCATGCAGACCGCCTTGCAGCAGCTTGGGCTGCAACTCGAAGAGCTGCTGGATGCCGAACACGATGCCGGGCTGGGCAATGGCGGTCTGGGACGGTTGGCAGCGTGCTTTTTGGATTCCTGTGCCACCCTGCAATTGCCGGTGATGGGCTATGGTATTCGCTATGAATACGGCATGTTCCGCCAACGGCTGCGCAAAGGCTATCAGGTGGAAGAGCCGGATCACTGGCTGCGTGATGGCAACCCCTGGGAACTGGAGCGTCCCGAGCACACCATACGGGTGCAGTTTGGCGGGCGCTGCGAACATACGCATGATGATCATGGCCGCCACCGGGTACGCTGGATCGACACCCATGATGTACTGGCTGTGCCCTATGACACCCCCATTCCGGGGTATCGCAATGGCACTGTGAACACCTTGCGCCTGTGGAAAGCGGCGGCCACGGATGAATTTAAGCTTGATGAGTTTCACGCCGGGGCTTACCCGGAATCGGTAGCCGCGAAAAACGCCGCCGAAAACATCACCATGGTGCTCTATCCCAACGATGCCAGCGAAAACGGCAAGGAATTGCGCCTGCGCCAACAGTATTTCCTCGCCTCGGCCACCTTGCAGGATATTCTGCGCCGCTGGCTGGCGCGTCCGCATAGGAAGCTGTCCAATTTTGCTGAAAAAAACTGCTTTCAGCTCAATGATACCCATCCGACCATTGCCGTTGCCGAGCTGATGCGCCTGCTCATGGATGAACACGATATGCAATGGGATGAGGCCTGGGCCATCGTCACCCAAAGCATGGCCTATACCAACCACACCCTGCTGCCAGAGGCGCTGGAGCGCTGGCCGGTGCGCTTGTTTGCAAACCTGTTGCCGCGCCATCTGGAGATCATCTATGAAATCAATGGGCGCTTTTTGGCCGACATTGCCCAGCGCTGGCCCGATGATGCAGCGCGTTTACAGCGCATGTCGCTGATTGAAGACGGCCCCGATCCACAAATCCGCATGGCCTACCTGGCTCTGGTGGCCTGTCACAAGGTCAACGGCGTGGCCGCTTTGCATTCGCGCCTGATTCAGCAACACCTGTTTGCCGATTTCTATGCGCTGTGGCCGGAGAAATTCACCAATAAAACCAATGGCGTCACCCAGCGCCGCTGGCTGGCCGCCTGTAACCCCAAGCTAACTACCTTGATTGGCCAGCATATCGGTGAGGATTTTATTACCCAGCTGGACCGTCTGCGGGATCTGCGCGGCCTGGCTGATGACCCTGCGTTTCAGCGCCAATGGCATGAGATCAAATTCGCCAACAAGCAGGCCTTGGCCGCACGGGTGGCCAGCGAATGCGGGGTGCAGTTTGATCCCCAGGCGCTGTTTGATATCCAGGTCAAGCGCATCCATGAATACAAACGCCAGCTGCTCAACGTTTTGCACATCATCCACCGCTATGATCGCCTGCTGCGTGGGGATGATCAGGGCCTGGTCAACCGCTGCATCCTGATTGGTGGCAAGGCCGCACCGGGCTATGTACGCGCCAAAGAAATCATCAAACTGATTAACAATGTAGCTGCCCACATCAATGGCGATACGCGCATTGGAGAACGACTGCGGGTGGTGTTTTTCCCCGATTTTCGGGTGACTGCCATGGAGCTCATCTGTCCGGCGGCGGATTTGTCCGAGCAGATCTCAACCGCCGGCAAAGAGGCCTCGGGCACCGGCAATATGAAATTCATGCTCAACGGGGCGCTGACCATCGGCACCCTGGACGGTGCCAATATTGAGATGCGTGAACAGGTGGGGGAGGAGAACTTCTTTACCTTTGGCCTGACCGCCGAGGAAGTCCTGAAACGGCGCAAACACTATGACCCAAACACCATCATTGCCGAGGATGACGATCTCAAACGGGTCATGGGAATGCTCGAAAGCGGTGATTTCAATGCCCAGGAACCCGGCATCTTTGACCCGATCATCCACGCCATCCGTGACCCTCACGATCCATGGATGACAGCGGCGGATTTTCGCAGCTATATCGACACACAGATGCGCGTCGATCAATGCTATCAAGATCAAGCCCAATGGACGCGCATGTCGATTCTCAACACCGCCGCCAGCGGGCGCTTCTCCAGCGACCGCACCATTAGCGATTACAATCAGGAAATCTGGAAACTGGAGCCGATCAAAGCATAAAGCGCCCCACCACTCACAACGGCCCACAACGGCGACCACCCGTGCCGTTGTGGCAAACCGCTATGCATTTGAGGGATGACGGGCACCCAACACCACAATGGTTTTGCCGCGAGCGGTAATCAACCGGCGTTCTTCCAGATCTTTAAGCACCCGCCCGGCCATCTCACGCGAACAACCCACAATCCGCGCCAGTTCCTGACGGGTAATGCGGATCTGCATACCGTCAGGATGGGTGAGTGCATCCGGCAGATGTGCCAGCTCCATCAGCGTGCGGGCAATGCGCCCGGTCACATCCAAAAAGGCCAGGTCAATCACTTTACGGTGAGTCTGGGTGAGACGGTCAGCGAGCTGGGCGGCGAGTAAAAACAAAATACGCGCATCCTTCATCGCCAGCTCCAAAAACCGGGGGTAGTGAATTTCCGCTGTGGCCAGCTGGGTTCGTGAGGTAATCCCGGCGGTGCTGGCCTGCGAGGCAAAGATACCCATTTCCCCGAAGAACTGCCCAGGATTGAGATACGCCAGCACTAACTCTCGTCCCTCGTCATCTTCCATGGTCACACTGACAGAACCTTGCAAAATATAATAAAGCGTACCCGTTTTAGCCCCCGGGTGAATGATCGTGGTGCGCGGCGGATAATCATGCCGGTGGCAATGCGCCAGCAGGATTTCCAGGGCTGGATTGATCTCGTTTGGACATTTTCTTAGGATATTCATCAGTATTTGCAGGAAACCGCCTCTGGTCCGTATGTCTAATACGCCGGTCACGTCGAGACACCATACTACGGCCTCGGTGCAAACAAGAGCAAGGATATCCAAAAACCCGGCGCATGCGCTTGATTATATCCAGAATCGTGGGGATGTCTATTTTTGCCCTCAGCGTTGAGCAATTCCAGATTTGCCTTTTGCCTTATCAACACAGCTTCAGGCAATCAGCTGTCGCGCTCTGAGCAGCGCAATCACCGCGTCGGCGGCTTCTTCGGTGCTCATCTCCGCTGCCTTGAGGCACAGCTCCGGGCTTTCCGGGGTCTCGTAGGCAGAGTCGATGCCGGTGAAATTCTTCAATTCACCCCGGCGAGCCTTCTTGTAGAGCCCCTTCGGATCACGCGCTTCCGCCACATCCAGGGGCGTATCCACGAAAATTTCGATGAATTCCCCCGCTTGCATCAGATCCCGTCCCATCTGGCGCTCGCTGCGGAAGGGCGAGATGAACGCCGTCAGCACAATCAAACCGGCGTCCACCATCAGCCTGGCCACTTCCGCCACCCGCCGGATATTCTCGACACGATCGGCGTCCGTGAATCCCAGATCACGATTGAGACCATGACGCACGTTGTCGCCATCCAGCAGATAGGTGTGCTGACCAGCGGCATGGAGCTTCTTCTCCACCAGATTGGCAATGGTCGATTTGCCGGCCCCGGAAAGACCAGTGAACCAAAGCACCGCAGGCTTCTGACCCTTGGCCAGCGCCCGGGCCTGCTTGTCGATATCCACGTGTTGCATATGGATGTTCTGGCTGCGGCGCAAGGCAAAATGCAACATGCCTGCCCCCACGGTGTTATGAGTCATACGGTCGATCAGTATATAGCCCCCCGTATCGGCGTTTGTCTGGTAAGGATCGAAGGCCACCGGCCTGCTTAGGCTTAGGTTACACACCCCAATGCCATTCAGATCAAGCTGCTTGGCGGCGATCTGTTCCAGGGTGTTGACGTTCACCTGATATTTGATGCGGCTGACGCTTGCCGAAACGGTCTGAGTACCCAGTTTCATCAGGTAAGGACGCCCCGGCAACAATGGCTGATCGTGCATCCACACCAGCGTGGTCTCGAACTGGTCGGCGGTTTTGGCAGGTTGCTCAACCCCGGAAATCACATCACCACGGGAAATATCGATCTCATCTTCCAGCAATACAGTCACCGACTGCCCGGCAATGGCCTGTTCCAGATCACCATCGTGGGTATAAATCCGCCGAACTCGGCTGGTTTTTCCAGAGGGCTGGACACGAATGGCATCCCCCGGCCTCACGGTACCGGCGGCAATCATCCCGGCAAACCCACGAAAGTCCAGATTGGGACGGTTGACCCACTGCACCGGCATGCGAAACGGTGAACGCTGCAGACGGGCCTCGTCCACTTCCACCGACTCCAGATAGCCCATCAGGGTCGGGCCGTGATACCAGGGCATATGCCCGCCATGCTCGATCACGTTGTCGCCCTTGAGCGCCGACATGGGAATGAAGGTCATGTCCTCCAGGCCCAGTTGCCCGGCAAACTCACGATAGTGCTCGGCAATCTCCTCGAAACGGGCCTTCGAATACGCCACCAGATCCATCTTGTTGATGGCCACCACGATATGGCGGATGCCGATCAGCGACATCAAAAAGCTGTGGCGACGGGTCTGGGTCAGGATACCGTGGCGCGCATCCACCATCAGGATGGCGGCATCCGCGGTGGACGCGCCGGTCACCATATTACGGGTGTACTGCTCATGCCCTGGGGTGTCGGCGACGATGAACTTACGCTTGTCGGTAGAGAAAAAACGATAAGCCACATCAATGGTGATACCCTGCTCCCGCTCGGCGGCCAGACCGTCAACCAGCAATGCAAAATCCACCGCATCGCCCTGGGTACCATATTTTTTAGAATCCGCCTCAATGGCGGCCAGTTGATCCTCGAACAACAGTTTGGACTCAAACAGCAAACGCCCGATCAGGGTGCTCTTGCCGTCGTCAACACTGCCGCAGGTAATAAAGCGCAATAAACCCTTGCGCTCGTGAGCCTTCAAGTAGGCTTCGATATCGTCGGCGATCATGTCGGATGCGTGAGCCATCAGAAATACCCCTCCTGCTTTTTCTTTTCCATGGATGCGGCACTGTCATGGTCGATGACCCGGCCCTGGCGTTCGGAAGTCCGGGTCAGGAGCATTTCCTGGATGATGGCCGGCAAGGTATCGGCCTCGGACTCAATGGCACCGGTGAGCGGGTAGCAGCCCAGGGTGCGGAACCGGACCTTGCGCATCATGGGCACCTCCCCCGGATTCAGCGGCATGCGGTCGTCATCCACCATGATCAGGGTGCCGGCGCGCTCCACCACCGGGCGCTCGGCGGCATAGTAGAGGGGCACAATGGGGATATTCTGCAAATAGATGTACTGCCAGATATCCAGTTCGGTCCAGTTGGACAGCGGAAAGACACGGATGGACTCTCCCTTGTGCTTGCGGGCATTGTAAAGACGCCACACCTCCGGGCGCTGGTTCTTGGGGTCCCAACGATGCTGGGCGGTGCGGAAGGAAAAGACCCGCTCCTTGGCACGGGACTTCTCCTCATCCCGCCGCGCCCCACCAAAAGCGGCATCAAAGCCGTACTGGTCCAACGCCTGCTTGAGGCCTTCGGTTTTCATCACATCGGTGTGGATGGCGGAGCCGTGGGTAAAAGGATTGATGTCCTTCTCCACCCCGTCCGGGTTGATATGCACCAACAGATCCATGCCCATCTCCCGAGCCATCTTGTCGCGAAATTCATACATGGCGCGGAATTTCCAACGGGTGTCCACATGCAGCAACGGAAACGGCGGTGGGGCCGGAGAAAACGCCTTGCGCGCCAGGTGCAGCATCACCGCGCTGTCCTTGCCCACCGAATAGAGCATCACCGGATGCTCGGTCTCGGCGACCACCTCGCGCATGATCTGGATACTCTCGGCTTCCAGTTTCTGTAAATGGGTGAGTGACGTCATGGCATCGGCCTGTTCAGCAAATGAAAATCAGGGTGTGCATCCAGCCAGCGGCGAACCTCGGGACTGAACTGGAAACAAGCACCATGGAATACCAGGGCGACCGGTTTGCCCGACGCCTGATCAAGCAGGCGCTGGAACAGTCCCAGGTAGTCACTGGCCAAGGGGGGAAAACCCAGAGAGCGGGTGTACAGCACGCCCCGCTTGCCGTGTAGATAGAGCTGATAGCGCGGCAGCCCGGGGAATGACTCGGCAGGCCTGGCAACCCGCGCACCTCCCAGCCAGACAGGTCCGTCTGTCTGGTGTACCACTTCAATCACCGGCTTCGCCTGCCGACGATACCAGCGGCCCGCTGGGCCGCGATAACGCGCCAAGGCCTCGGTTGTCAGCCCCCCGGGCTTGAGATCCCGTGCCTGCAACCAATGCTCCACCGCCCGGGCCGACACCGGATGGCCTGCCTCCGCCAATGCCTTGGCCAGATGGCGACTGCTCCACGCCGGCGCCTCGCCTGCGGGCCATTCCCTCAGCCGGGCCACCATCACCGCTTGCGCCCCATCATCCAGGGAGTTGCACTGCCCGGACTTGCGACCACGGGGCCTGACCGGAACCGATTCCCACCCGCCCTCGCGAAACGCCTTCCAGGCAGCGGAAACCGTGGGTGCCGACAAACCGGTACGCACAGCCGTCTCGGCCACGGTATGACCGTCCAGGCGTAGCCGCACCGCCTCAAGGCGACGCTCATTCAGCGTTTCGGGCGAAAAATATTTAGTGATCAAGTTAATCTCAAGATTTTGTTTTAATTTGATTTTTAATAAAAAAACAGGAAATTTAGCCACCGCATTAGACAGCATCATAAAAGCCTGCCTAAAATCCCACAAGCCCAACGACACGCAAGGACACCCATCACCATGACCGCCTGGGTGGTGTTATTTTCGATTGCCGGCCTATTGGCAGCACTGCTTTCGGGACGTGTACGCCCGGCGGTTGCCTTCGTCACCCTCGCGGGCGTCTACCTGCTGCTCGGGGTGGTGGATACCACCACCCTGCTGCACCAATACACCAACCCGGCGCTGGCCACGCTGCTGCTGCTGTTGCTGGTGTCACTGGCCCTGGAACGCAGCCCACTGCTGGACTGGCTCTCACAACGACTGCTGCACGGACGTGAATCCACCGCCACTGCCAGACTGATGGGGACCAGTGCGCTGCTTTCGGCATTCCTCAACAATACCGCCGTCGTGGCAGCCTTTCTGGGCGCCATTTCCCGTCAACAACGCATCGCCCCCTCCAGGTTGCTGATCCCACTGTCCTACGCCTCAATCCTGGGCGGCGTCACCACACTGGTGGGTACCTCCACCAACCTGGTGGTCAACTCCTTTGCCCTGGGCACCGGCGGTTTTGAACTGGGTATGTTCCAGTTCGCCCTGGTGGGTGTACCGGTGGCACTCATCACCTTCGGCGTGCTGCTATGGTGCGCACGCGCGCTGCCCCACCATCGCCCGGAAGACACTGAAGACAAACTCTCCTACTTTCTCGCCGCCGATCTGCAACCTGGATCAGAGATGGCGGGCAAGAGCATCGAGGAGAACCAGCTACGCAACCTGGACGGCCTTTACTTGCTGGAGATCGAGCGGGATCATCGACTGATCAGCCCGGTGGGGCCAGACGAGGTACTGCAGGAGGGCGACACCCTGGTATTCACCGGCGAAGTGAGCAAGGTCCAGGCACTGCAACGCTTTCCGGGACTCAAGCTGTTCGGTGACCAGGCCGACGACCTGCTGGCCACCAACCTGGTGGAGGTGGTGATCTCCCACGAGTCGGAACTGGCGGGATGCACACTTCAAGAGGTGGACTTTCGCAGCATATTCAACGCGGGCGTGGTGGGCATTCGCCGGGGCGGCAAACGGTTGGAGGGCCAGCTTGGCCAGATTCCGCTCCGAGTGGGTGACTGCCTGCTACTGGCGGTGGGCAACGACTTTCGCCAGCAACGCAACATCGACCGCAACTTCCACCTGCTCAGCGGCAGCTTCAAGCGACCACAACTCAACCGCACCCAAAGCCTGCTGACACTGGTCGGCTTTGCCACGGTGATCGGTCTGGCCGCCCTGGAACTACTCCCCCTCTTCCACGGCCTGCTGTTGCTGCTGGGTGGACTGCTGCTGGGGCGGGTACTCAGCCCGGTCGAACTCCGCCGGCGCTTCCCCTTCGAGCTATGGATGATCATTGGCTCGGCCCTGGCCATCGCCCAGGGGCTGGAACACTCGGGGGCCGCCGCTCTGATCGCCCAGGGCATACAAACCCTGTTCACCGGCCACGGTGTCTATGCGGCCTTTGTGGGCTGCTACTTTTTGACCTTGCTGCTGACCGAAACCGTCACCAACAACGCCGCCGCCGCATTGGCCTTTCCCGTGGCCTGGAGCACTGCCCAGGCCTTCGGCGTCGATCCCATGCCCTTCATCATGGCTGTGGCCTACGGAGCCAGCGCCTGCTTCCTGATTCCCTACGGCTACCAGACCCACCTGATGGTCTATACACCGGGCCGTTACCGGATCAGCGACTTCCTCAAAACCGGTCTACCGGTCAGCCTGACCTATTCCGCGGGGGTGTTATTGTTGACGCCGTGGGTGTTTCCATTTTGACCACTCGCAGGCTACTTCCGAAAGCCCCACATAAAACAGACGGTTGTCTTTGGCGGTCACACCACCGTCGGTCACTTTGCCGGGGAGGAGAGGCTCAAGTCTCTCCCACGGGGCATCTCGCAGCATCAAGCGGGGCATAAAGCATCCAAATACGGTTATCTTTCATCTACCTTGGCAAAACTGGCAATTGTTAACGCACCCTAGGTTTGCGTAGGTATTGCGGAACGGCATTCACATGCCGTCGGCGCTCAGGGGTAAGCGGCAAACTGGCCGTGTTTCAGGAAATGCGCGGTGGCGTGGGCGACGGCGGGGGCGTTGAGCATGCCCAGGTGGCTATAAGGGACGATGAGGTGGGCGTTGAGTTCGCTGGCTTGGGTTTCGCTGACGGCGACGGTGCCGTCATGGGGGCGGGGAAGTTGGCGATGGATCAGGGTGCCGATGCCGATGGGTCTGGCACCGGCTATCATGCCCAGTTCGCGGTGGCCTTGCCAGCGCGGCACGTTGCCTAATAGCCCCTGTTCAACCGAGCGTCCCAAGGTCCAGCGCAAGGCGGTGTATTGCATGACCTGCAGGGCGACGCTGCTACCGCTGATGGGGGTGCCGAGCATGACCACCCGTCCCGGCGGCTGCTGCGGATGGCGCTCAAACAGGTGCAAGGTGACAATGCCGCCCAGGCTGTGTGCCACCAGATGCACCACCTCTGCAGGCAGGCGCTGGATAAAATCATGCAGGCGGCTGGCATTCTGCGCCGGGGTGTCTGTCAGGCTGGGGTAGCGAAAACGGTAGACCGCAAAGCCGTGCGCGTGCAGACGGCGTTGTAGCAGCCACATGTCCAGCCCCGACATCCATACCCCGTGAATACACACCACAGCCTCGCGCATGTTCACCTCGCTGTTGTCCATGGGCGGCATGGTTATGCTGCCGCCCCGTTTGCAGATCGTTTGTGTCGCTTTGCTTTAGTTATTTCCCGCCGGCACAATCGCCCAGTGTTCGGCGCTGCGGACATCGCGCAGACGGTATTCGTAGGCGACGGTGCCGCCATAGGCGACTTGCTGCAGGTAGAGGCTGTTGCTGCTGATGGCAATGAGGTTGCCTTCACGGCGGGCCCCGTCGTGCAGGGTGAGGCGGATGCGTTGACCGATCAGGGCGTTTAGCTGACTCAGCGCGACGTTCTGATAGGCACGGCGCACCTGGGTTTGCTCAATCATTTGAAAGCTGTCCAGCGGCGGCAGCGGTTCGACGCGGGTGTTGGGGTTATAGGTGATGATTTCCAGCGGCCCGCCGATTTCTTGTTCGATCTGGCGAATCAGGGCCTCATTGGATACCGGCACATCCCAGGGACGGCGTACCGGCACATCCAGCTCTACGCCAGCAAAGCCCAGTTGCTCAAGATGGCGCTCCAATACCCGATCACCGCCGCCATAAATGGCCCCGGCCAGAACCAGAAGACCCAGCAGGGAGATGGCAAAGCCCATGCGTGCCTCGCGCCAGTAAAACAGGACAAAGAGCAGTGAAAGGCCGGGGATCAGGGTGATCAGGCCCCATAAAAATTCCCGTCTAAACCCTGCCTTTACCACCAGCAGATAGCCCACCAGAATTAAGCCAAAAGCTACGATCAGGGCAATTTCAGTCACATTCATCATGGTCAAGCGTCTCAGGCAATGAAAAGTTAAACAGGCGCTTTGGGGGGCGCAGTGATGGCTTGTAACACGGCGTGCAGGCTGTCACGCCAATGGGGCGCAATCAGGCCGGTGGCCTCCCACAGACTGCTTTTATCCAGCAGCGCACAGGCCGGACGCCGTGCCGGGGTGGGATATTGCGCGGTGCTGATCGGCACAATCGACACCGCTCGCTGCACCAGACCCTGCGCCTGGGCCAGGCTATAAATTGCCTGGGCAAAATCATACCAGCTGGCGACTCCGGCATCCGTGCAATGATGCAGCCCGCCGAGCCCCTGCTCCACTGCTCGCCAGATAAAGCGGCTCAAGGTGGGGGTGGCAGTAGGTGTGCCAATCTGATCGGCAACCACCGAGATGCGGTCGCGTTCGCGCATCAGGCGCAGCAGGGTGTGTAAAAAATTCTGTCCCGTCGTCCCATAAACCCAGGCGGTGCGCACAATCAGCGCCTCGCTGCCAAGCACTGCCTGTACCTTGCGCTCGCCAGCCAGTTTGCTGTGTCCATACTGATTGATAGGCGCGGTGGCATCGTCCGGGCGATAGGGCCTGGGGCTTTGCCCATCAAAAACATAGTCGGTAGACAGGTGCAACATCCGTGCACCGATACGCGCCGCTGCCTGGGCCAGATGGCCGGGGGCCTCGGCGTTGACGGCAAAGGCCGCTGCGGTTTCGCTTTCAGCGCGATCCACGGCGGTATAGGCCGCTGCGTTAATCACCCAGGCAGGGCGGTGATGTTGCAGGCACTGTTGCACCTGGACAGCATCCGTAATATCGAGCTGCGCGCGGTTGAACGCGATCAAACGGACGTGGGCGGGCTGATCGGTGATGAGTTGTTGCGCGAATTGACCGTGCGCCCCGGTGACAATGACAGTGGTTGACATGGTTACAGCATTCCGGATTAGGCAGCAGTTTTCTTTTTGCCGCTCATAAATACCTCAGATAATCACGAAAATCTGTGACAATCTTTGGCATGTTCACGCCGTCAGCACCCGCGCGGGCGAACCCGTCTTACCTGACTCTTGCGTGCGTTTAACGTCCGGCCTGAGCGCGTCCAGACGATCCAGACCATAACGGTCTAAATTTTTTGCGGCATTGAGATCACGATCCATCACATGCCCACAGTCACACGCCATTGTGCGCTGATTCAGTGGCATGTCATGGATTTTCCCGCAGGCGTGACAGGTCTTTGAAGACGGATAGAACCGATTCGCAAAGATCACGGTCACGCCGCGCCACGCCGCTTTGTACTCGATGTGTCGTCGCAATTCGCCAAAGCCAGCATCGGCAATAGCGCGGGCAAGACAATGGTTTTTGATCATCCCGGAGACATTCAGGTCTTCCAGGGTAATGACCTGATAGGTGCGGGTCAGCTTATCGGAAAGCTCATGTAAAACGGCCTTACGTTGATGGCTGATCCGCTGGTGCAGTCGTGCAACGGAGCGCTTGGCTTTCGCGCTCCGACGACTGCCTTTCACTTTGCGCGACAGCTTCCGTTGCCGCCGCTTCAGATATTTGAGATGTTTCTTGAGGCGCTGATTGGCGGGGATGACTTCGCCGGTGCTTAATGTCGCTAAATCCTTGATGCCCAGATCAACACCGACTGAAGCTTGTTCGGGTGCGTGTGGGTTGTATTCGTCAGTGTCTACCAGGATGGAAGCATAGAACCGCCCTGCCCGCTTGCTGATCGTGACCTGTTTGGTCTGCCCGGTAAAGCGTAAACCTTGGCGCATCTTGATGCGGGTCTTGAGCTTTTCAATGCGCAGTGTGCGCCCGTCTACGTCGCACTTGGTTGACTCGCGCAGGGCAAAGGAGTCATGGAGGTCTTTTTTCTTGAAGCGGGGATAGCCTGGCTTGTTGGCCTTGGCTTTCACGCGCCGAAAGAAATGCTTGAATGCGTTGTCAAGATCATCAATCGCGTTGCGCGTTACCCGGCTGGACACTTTCGCATACCACGAAAATTGAACGCGCAATACCTGGATATAATACGGATACGCTGCGGCTTTTGACCATTTTACGCCGTCCTGACTGAAATAATGCAGCAGTTGGTTGTCGCAGTGCCGACGCGATCCACAGGCCCGATTGAGATAATCGGCTTGCTCAGGGGTTGGGCGCAGTTCAATCTTGTTTGCGATGAGCATTATTGAGTCCGAGGTCTTCTGCGATTATCTTAACTAATCGCTTTTCCATTATCGTAGATTATCAGAGGTAATCAAAGATTGTAAGCGTCAGTTAAAAACCCAGGGCGGTGATTTCCTGCCCCAGACGGTGCAGGGCAACCGTGCGGGTGACGGCATTGAGTTTGATGGCCTCACGCGGCATACCGTAGACCACACAGCTGGCCTCATCCTGCGCCAGGGTGAGCGCGCCGGCATCGTGCATGGCCTTCAGGCCGCGTGCGCCATCATCGCCCATGCCGGTCATGATGATGCCTAGCGCATTGCTACCGGCACAGCGCGCTACCGAGCGAAACAGCACATCCACCGAGGGCTTGTGGCGGTTAACCTGCGGACCATCTTCCACGCTCACGCGATACTGGGCCCCGCTGCGTTTGAGCAAGAGATGCCGTCCGCCGGGGGCAATCAGCGCCAGCCCCGGCAAGACGCGATCACCCTCACGCGCTTCCCGCACCTCAATGATACACCGGCTATTCAGGCGCATGGCGAAAGCGCGGGTGAATTTTTCCGGCATGTGCTGCACGATCACCATCCCCGGAACATCCTGCGCCAGACTACTGAGCAGGATTTCCAGGGCCTGGGTGCCGCCGGTGGAGGTGCCGATGGCGACGACCTTGTCGGTGGTTTCCAGGCTCATCGGGGCGCTGGCCTGCAGCGCTGCCTCCGTGCCCTGTGGAGCAATCTGTTCTTCCTGTGGCAATAATAAGAGGCGCGGCCGGGCACAGGCGGCGGCCCGCACAGCGCCAATGAGCTGCTCGCCGCGATCCAGTAAAAACTGCTTCAGCCCTAATTGGGGCTTGGTGATGATCTCCACTGCCCCCAGGGCCAGCGCCTGCATCCCGCTGTCGGCGCTTTTTTCGGTTAACGAGGAGCAGATGACCACCGGGGTGGGGTGTTCTGCCATCAGTTTTTTTAAGAAGCTGATGCCATCCATACGCGGCATTTCCACATCCAGCACAATCACATCGGGCCAGTTGCGCTGCATTTTTTCCAGCGCAAACAGCGGATCTGCGGCGGTGCCGATGACTTCGATATCCGGGGCCTGCGTCAAAATTCTCGACAGCACCTGACGCACTGTGGCGGAATCATCCACGACCATCACGCGAATTTTGGGTTTCATGCCGTGGGCCCGCATATCGGGCATGACAAAGCGGCAAACGGCGCGGCGTGATCGCGAGACACTACCTTGCTACAAGGGGGTATGTTTAATCCAGACATGGCCTGTATCGATCTCAAAAATCACTTGCCGATGTCCAAAGCCACCGACATGCTCGGCCCGGATGGGCAGCTGATAGTGTGCCAGCAAGGCGCGTGCAACCTCGATATTGCGCAGCTGCAAAGGATGCAGCGGCTTTCCCGGCGGGATGTGGGCAGGCGAGAGCATACAACCGCCGCCAAACAGTTTGGCCTCGGTCACTGCCGGATCAAAGGCCCCCTGGTGTCTCAATGCATCCACCAGCAAGTGCATGGCGTCCTCGGCATAGCGCGCATCCAGCGGTTCGTTGATGCGACGCCCAAGGTCTTGGGGGTGGCGCGCCAGCAGATAGTGACACATGCCGCCAATACGTTGCCCAGGATGCCACAGGGTAATGGCGATACACGAACCCAGCAGGGTGCGAATCCGCGTATTCCCTTGTGCCGTTTGAATGGCGCCAGGGGACAGATAAAGCGCGAGGTGTTCGGAATCAACGGGCATCAGGTGGCGATTTTGCGATAGACCGAGGGCGTGTGCATCACCAGGCTATGCTGCAGGCCATTGAGGGTCTCTGCCTGACCGATAAACAACCATCCGTTGTCTTTAAGTTTTTGGCTCAGGCGTGCCACTACCGCCTGCTTCGTGCTTTTATCAAAATAAATCATCACATTGCGCAAAAAGATCAGATCAAACATCCCCACTGCGGGCAGCTCGGCATTAAGATTCACCTGTGCAAAGCTGACCCGTGCCTGCAAGCGTGCGTCGATTAAAAACTGTCCGCGATACGCCCCGGTACCCTTCAGACACCAGGCGTGCAGATAGGCTTGCGGAATTTCTGCCGCGCAGTTCATATCATAAAGGCCGGTGCGGGCTTTTTGCAAAACACGCAGACTGATATCCGAGGCGAAAATCTCCCACGGCTGCTCTCCCAGACAGGCCGCACAGACGATGGCAAGGCTGTAGGCCTCCTCCCCCGAAGAAGAGGCTGCACTCCAGATGCGCAGGGGGGCGCGTCGTGCCGGGTTGTTTTTGTAGGCGGGTAAAATCTGCTCTTGCAGCAGGCGAAAATGCAAGGGTTCCCGAAAAAAGCGGGTTTCGTTGGTGGTTAATAAATCAATCGCCCGTTGAAACTCCTGGCGATCATGGGCGAGGATGCGGTAATAATCGCGGTAACTGCTGATCTGATAATGGCTGAGGCGCTTGGCCAGACGACCCGCGACCAGGGGTTTTTTGGCCACAGACAAACTGATGCCCGCTTGCTTGAGCATCAGTGTCTGGAACAGATGAAACTCTGCGTCACTGAGTAAAATAGCCAACCTCTAACGTTAATCAAATAAGGCCCGCTGGGTGCTTTGATCCCAGGCTCCCGTACCCAGACGCCGGGACTCCCTGAATTGGCGCAGGGCCTCACGCGAACGCGGCCCCCAGATACCATCAATACGGGCGCGATAAAAACCCAGTTCCGCCAGACGTGCCTGTACGGCCTTGGCATCCTCGGGGTTGCGCAGATTCAGCAAAGGTGCCGGGTCCGGGACGCTGGCCAAGGCCAGACCCTGTGACGAGGTGGCACTGTAGCGGCTTTCCTGCCAGGCCAGATTGAGCAGATTGGGGGTCAGATACATGCTGAATTCATGCGCCGCCAGCATGGCATTATCCTCGCGACTGAGCAGACGCATCGAGACAATCGCCTGATTATTGACCACGCTATACATGCCCACCAGCACCGCCTGCGCTTCGGGATAGGTGCGCACATCGCGCAATTCGCGAGACAGCGCCAATTCTCCCACCCCCTCCTGAATCACCAAAGGCCCGCTGCGCAGCTTGGGATCTACCAAACGGTAGCCATGCTGGGCCATGCGCGAGGCCACCTGTTCGCCAATCAGGCGCCCCAGGGTGCTGGAAACACTGAGCCGGTCAATATCTACAAAACTGGTAAACAGAATTGGGCGCACCCGATCCACCGGATGAATCAGATTGCGCTCCAGCCGGTCTGTGGCGGTATAAACCACGCTCTCCAGCGAGTGATAGCGCATATCATAGCTGCCATGATAGGGCTTGTTGAAGGCCTGCGCCTGCAGGGCAAAGCCCATGAAAAGCAGCACGGTCATCAGCTGAGCAATGCGGTATGTCATGACATCCTCCTAGCGATCCGTCAGTTGATAGATAACCGAGCGCGGCGGCTCCGGCGTCAAGGCATGTTGATAATGCCAGGCGTCGGTCTCATTGACATAATAAATGGCGGCATCGCGCATGATGTAGTCCTCGCCATACATCAAGGTAGAGGTCACCATGATCTCGGTACTGGGCAGACGGAAACTATACCAGCTAGGCTGGTGCATCTCATGCCAGGGACCATGCACGCCATCATACCAATAATGATGATACACCCCATCTGGCCCATACAGACGCCGACGCCCATCGGCCCAGGCCCACGGCCGCCCATCCTGATAAAGCGGAAAACCGGTGCGATAAACATACACATCCGGGGCCAGACGCATATACACCCGATCCCGCACATGCATGATTCGCTCGCTGTGGCGCACCGCCTCCAGATCAAAGCTTAACACCACCGCCTCCGTGGGCCGGTTGGTCACAATCATATTGCGCTTGACCAGATGCGTCACCAGCAGCGACTGAAAAGCCCGCTCAAACGGCGTCGTCCCGGAAGGTGCGACATAAATCGGCCACTGTTGCGCCACCAGACGCCCGGCCAAGGTGGTTTCAACCTTAGCCGCGACATCCTCAGCCAGCACCTCCCAATGATGCATGGCCTGCATTCGCTGCTGCGTGGTCAAAGGATAAGCATCGGGAACGGGGGCCTGTGCGATTTGCGCACAGCCGCTGATAAGCAACATCGCCACCAGCGAAAGCCCAAGGATAATCCTGGACATGAGGTTAATCTCCACAGATAAAAAGAAAAGCCGATGACACACGGCCCGGCATAACATGGCCACGTCTCGTTACCTGTGCTAAATGCAAAAGCAATGCCTAAACGCAAAGCGCCTAAATCGCCTTCAAAACCAGTGGATTAAAAAATTCCTCACGCCGCTTTATAAAAACAGAGGCATTTTTTGCCGCCCTTGCGTTGGAATGGCTGTTTTCACCACAGACGGCCTGTTGCGTTGAGCGCTAACAGCGGCTGGGATGATTATCATTAAACGCCTCGGCAGGTTTCATTCTGCAAATGTGTCTGGAGGCTTTTGCACAGCGCCATGACATCCACCGGTTTGGTCAGGTAATCGTCCATACCGGCCTGTAGACACAGGGCTTTGTCATCCTGCATGGCGTGGGCAGTCATGGCAATCACCGGCAGGGGTCTGGTTTCGGCGCGGTTGCTCATGGCCTGGGCACGAATCCAGGCGGTGGCCTGCAAACCATCGACCTCCGGCATCTGTACATCCATGAGCACCGCATCATAGCGTTGGCACTGCAAGCATTCGATGGCCTGCGCGCCGTCTTCTGCCTGATCCACCGAAAGCCCAAGCTTTGTCAAAACGCCGACTAACACCTGCCGATTGATGGCGTTATCTTCCACCAGTAATACGCGCTTATCCTGTCCGGCGAACAGGCCCGTCACTTGCTGGGCAAGCGGGTTGGCATATGGTGCCTGCGTGGATGCAGGGGGTGCTTCATCCGGGGATTGTGCAGCCTGCAATAGGGGTGTCAGTTGTTCTGCCAAGCGCCAGACCGGGATCGGCTTGTGCAAACAGCCTGCAAAACCATGGGTCTGTAATGCCGCCTCATCGATTTCAGGCGCGCCTTGGGTTGTGCCAAGCAACACCAGCCGGGTCGCGTGTAGTTGTGTGTTGGCGCGGATCGCCCGCGCCAAGGCCAGCCCATCCATCAAGGGCATCTGCTGATCCAGCAGCGCCAGCGCATACGGTGCGCCCTCGCTTAAGGCCGTATACAACACCCGCAAAGCGCTCGGCCCATCGCTGACCGCATCAACCTCGGCGCCCTGTTCACGCAAGGCCTCGGTCAATACGGTGCGGGTGCGCGCATGGTCATCCACCACCAGCACGCGCACATTGGCAAGCTCCGCCGCGACACGGGGCGCAGCGCTGGTGCGGGCCGGCTGCAACGGGAGCGTAAACCAAAAGGTGGCCCCTTGGCCGACCTGGCTATTAACGCCAATCTCGCCACCCATGATCTGCACCAGTTGTTTGCAGATCGCCAGGCCCAGGCCAGTTCCCCCAAATTTGCGGGTCATGGAGGCATCAATCTGGCTGAATTTTTGAAACAGGGTATTGAGCTTGTCGGCGGCAATCCCCATCCCGCTGTCGCTGACCGCAAAATGTAGCCATACGGTCTCGTCGTCTTGTTTCTGCAAGCGCCGTACCGTCAGGCACACCTCCCCTTGCGGGGTAAATTTGATGGCATTGCTGAGCAAATTGTTCAGAATTTGCGTCAAGCGGTTCGGATCACCGTGAAAATAGCGTTCCGTCTGCGGCGCCAGATCACACACAAACTCCAGTCCTTTGGCGTGTGCCTTGAAAGCCATCAGCGCGTTGAGCGACTCCAGCACGGCATACAGATCGAACTCAATCTGCTCCAGAAGCAGATGTCCCGCTTCCATCTTGGAAAAATCCAGAATATCGTTGACCAGAGACAACAAGGCATCGCCACTGCTGCGGATCGCCTCAAGATAGCGCTGCTGAGTGGTGTTTAGCGTCGTATCGGCCAACAGCCAGGTCATCCCCACAATCCCGTTGAGCGGAGTGCGAATCTCATGACTCATATTTGCCAAGAATTCACTTTTGGCCACCGTGGCGGCCTCTGCCGCTTGTCGGGCCTGCTCCAGGGCCAGCTCATTGTGCTTGCGCGCCGTGATGTCGGTGTGTGAACCGGCCATGCGATACGGCTTGCCTTGGGCATCGCGCAAGGCCGCCCCCCGCGCCAAAATCCACACATCATGCCCCTGCTTGTGGCACATCCGAAACTCAATGTGATAGCCCTCCTCATTCCCTTGCAGATAGGTCTGTACATAATTCAACACGCTGGCGCGATCATCTGGGTGCAACAGGCGCTCAAAGGTCGCAAAAACATTCTCCAGCTCCTCATCGGCATAGCCCAGCATTGCTTTCCAGCGCGCAGACAAAAACAGGGCATTGTTGAGCATATCCCAGTCCCAGATTCCGTCATTACTGCCATGAATCGCCAGCTGATACTGCTCACGACTTTGTTCCAGTGCCCGCTCCATGGCCTTGCGCGCCGTGATATCAATGACCACCGACAACAGATAGGGCTGCCCTTCAACATGCACCCAATCAACGGATAAGAGCGCATCCATCAAGGCCCCCGGCTTTCTGCGAAAACGCAGCTCGTAATGATTGATCCGCCCTTCGGTACGCAGAATGCTGACCAATTCTTCTCGTTGCGCAGGATCATCAAACAGCCCCAATTCCAGGGTTGTTTTGCCAATCGCTTCCTCACGGGAATAGCCGGAAAGCTGCACAAAGCCCTCATTGACATTGAGCAGCAAACCATCTTCTATGCGCGTCACCGTCACTGCCATGGAGCTTAGCTGAAAGATGCGCGCAAACTGTTCTGCGTGTTCGTGCGCTTCACGCTCTTTGGCCAGCTTCAGGCGGATTTCATCCTCCAGCGCCGCCAGTAATCCATTGATACATTCCGCCAGTGAATTGATCTCATCACGCCCCACCATCTGAATGCGCGACGCAAAACGCTTCTCCTGTGCGATCCCCTGCACAAAGGATTGCACCTGTGAAATCCTGGCCAGTACCAGACGATCCAGCACCCACAGCATCACCAGCACACCCAGACCGCCGGTAAGCAACAGCAACATCAGCAACACGCGCAAATCCTGTAGCGCCTGGAGATAAAACCCGCGCCATAAAGACACCTCCAACATCAGAATCGGTGCATTAAACACATCGCGAAAAGGCAGATAAATATGCAGATACTCGCCTGCGATGCGTGTCAATGGGTGTTCTTTCTCGGGGATATCCCACAGCCCGTCAGGCATATTTGCAGCCTTCACGGTGTGCAGCGCCAGCGCCAAACCGGTCAGCTGCTCCAGCTGTTGCAGCTTGGATTCATCAAAGACCTTGGCAAAGATCAGCACCCCGCGTGCCGGCCCCTGATAGGCACTGGTCAGCACCGGCTGAGAAGCGATAAACATCGGCTGCCCCTCAAGCATGATCAAGCCGTGCACCCCGCCGCTCTCCTGTGCCCGCGTCAATACCGAGGGCTGCGCCAGCAACTGCGCCAACGCAGACGGCAAAGGCCGCTCTGCATCCTTGGCCAGATCGTAATATTTGGCAAACAGTACCTCACCCTGCACATCAATCAACGCAGCAACATTCAATCCCTGATGTGCAAAGGTCTGATCAATGAAATTGGAACTCAGATACGCCGGGTCAGGATCGTGCATAAAGGCATAGGTATCATCCCAGGCCGCATAATCAAAGGCCAAGGTTGCCAAGACCTCCTTGACCTGCGCCAGATTCGCCTGGATACGCAGTTGCTTGGCCTGCACCGCCTGCGAGGTATTCTCCTGGGCGCGATGCAACAACACCCCCCGCGCCCACCAAAACATCATACTGGTCATCAGCAACACACTGAGCACCAAAATCATCAGCGTCTTTTGACGTATCGTCATCGTCATGGTCATCAAAAAAACGCACAGCATAGCGCATTCAACCAAGCCTGGGATGATCAACCCACGCAAGGGTTTGTAACTGCTGGCTAAAATCTATCATTTTCTATAAAAACCTTGTCTTTTTGCGCCCGGCGCTGTGCTTTGTTATGTAGTAGGCTGTCCTTGTGCGCTTTTGCACCGTCCAGACAGGCTACGGCTGGACGTTAATCCGTACGCAAGAGTTATGTAAGACCCGGTTTTTCCTGGCAATAGCAGTGACGGCGTATACAAATCCGTGAAATAGATTTTCATAGATTTTTAGTAGCGGCTTCTTAACGCACATCAGCGACAAGGCAAAGCCCGTTCCTGTTGGCCGCGCTAACGTCTTTGCCTACGCGCTATCCCGCAAAGCAGACGCTGTCAACCCAATTCAGAAAAGTCCCCTTTTGTGCAAAGCAGAAGTGTCCCCCGTAGAATGCGTGGTTATGGTGTTTGGGCTGGTGCCGGAGTGATGTTGCCCCGACCTCTCCAAGGGTGGTCCGGCGCCGGTTTGTAGGTTGGCTTGGCGGTCTGTTTTGCCTTGGCCTGGTCGACGCTGTGGTGGACACTTTTTTCATCATCCAGCGGTGTGGGCGGTTCGCCCTCAGCCAACAGACGGTAAGGCATGATGTGCCCCTGGTGCAGGAGGGTGATGGTGCCGTCGAAGGCCTCGCAGACGGTGAGGGTGGCACCCCGCAGGCGGTAGCCCTTGCCCTGTCCCTGAAGCTGATATTCCCGGTTCTTGAACTGGAAGCAAAGGTTCTTGGAGAGCTTACGGGTATGGTGCAGGCAAAGGATGAGGGCCTGCTCCTCGGGGCTGTGCAGCACCGGTCGGTGGGCATCCTGGGGGCTTTGTGGCTCGACGGCGAAGCGGGCGTTGAAGTCGGCCATGAAGGTGGGGAGGGAGGCGTTGGCGGCGTCGATGTCCGAGATCTCACGCAGGCGCAGCTCCTTGACCAAACGGTCTTGCAGGGTCTGGTTGGCCCGCTCCACCCGCC
>NZ_MU255056.1:306087-467207 GCF_000227725.2 Thiorhodospira sibirica ATCC 700588
CATGCGTGCCCCTCCCGCTTAAATATAAAGGGGACATTTTAGAATTGGACGAAGGGGACATTACTGCTTTGGGCTAACATTGCCCTGGATCTGCTTGACAAATGGCTTGGTATATTAGATTCTAATGAAGTGCCTATATGGTGATTTACTAATGGGCACGCTCCTCCATCCTCCTTTGGTGGTTCTTGGCGCGGCTTGTCCGCGCTTTTTTTCTGCCAATACACTGCCTGCAAAGTCAAGCACTAAGGGCTTTGATGCAAGAAACCGCGAAGAATCTTGAAAAAATTGCCCCCAAGGCTTGTTTTATGCGTCGAGTTGTTGATAATTAGCGGCTTGTTTTAGCAACCCCAGATAGCAAGGTATATGCCCAAAGAAGATCATATTGAAATGGAAGGTACGGTGTTGGAGACCTTACCGAATACGATGTTTCGCGTCGAGCTGGAGAACGGCCATGTCGTGGTTGCCCACATCTCCGGGCGTATGCGCAAGCATTATATTCGTATCCTGACCGGGGATAAGGTCACGGTGCAGATGACGCCTTATGATTTAAGCAAGGGGCGCATTGTGTATCGCAGCAAATAAAACGCGCCTTCGCAAGCAAAAGGCGCGTCAGGCTTGACGGCGCACACCCGCTACGCGGTTTTCAATATCCGCCTGCCAGGTTGCGCAGGGGCGCATGGTTTGGCCACAGGGTCATGCGCCGGGATAGGGCGATTGATCATCAATCGCGGCTGTTGATCGGCGTTTGTGTGGTTAGTGTACGGCTTCTTTGGCGAATTCCAGATCCAATGTCCCTTCCTTGACGCAGATCTGCACCTCTCCTCCGGATACCAGACGTCCAAACAAAATCTCTTCTGCCAATGGCTTTTTGACATGTTCTTGTAACACGCGGGCCATCGGGCGTGCGCCCATTTTCCGGTCATAGCCCTGCTCGGCCAGCCAGGCGCGAGCCTCGTCATTGACATGCAAGGTTACTTTTTTATCATCCAGCTGGGCTTGCAGCTGGGCGATGAATTTGTCTACGACACTGGCAATGGTCAGGGGATCAAGCGGCTTGAACTGGATGATGGCATCCAGGCGATTGCGAAATTCCGGACTGAAGGCTCGCTTGAGGACTTCCATCGCATCGGAGGAATGATCCTGTTCGGTAAAGCCTACGGAGGGACGGCTGCCGGCTTCTGCGCCAATGTTGCTGGTCATCACCAGGATGACGCTGCGAAAATCCACCTTGCGCCCGTTTGTATCGGTCAAGGTGCCGTGATCCATCACTTGCAGGAGCAGATTGAACACGTCGGGATGGGCTTTTTCGACCTCATCAAGCAGCAAGACGGCATGTGGATGTTTAAGCACTGCATCTGTCAGCAGCCCCCCTTCATCGTAACCCACATAGCCTGGCGGTGCGCCGATCAGGCGTGAGACGGTGTGGCGTTCCATGTATTCCGACATGTCAAAGCGCAACAGCTCAATCCCGAGAATGCGCGCGAGCTGGCGGGTCACCTCGGTTTTGCCAACGCCGGTGGGGCCGGAGAATAAAAACGAGCCAATGGGTTTTTGCCCGTCAGATAGCCCTGAGCGCGACATTTTGATCGCCGTGGTTAAGGTTTGAATCGGCTCGTCCTGGCCAAACACCACCATTTTCAGATTGCGCTCCAGGTTTTTAAGCACATCCATGTCCGAGGCGGAAACGCTTTTCGGCGGGATGCGCGCAATTTTGGCAACAATGGCCTCGACGTCCTGTACAGAAATGGTTTTTCTGCGCTGACTGGCGGGTTGCAGGCAGCGGCTGGCCCCGGCCTCGTCAATGACGTCAATGGCCTTGTCGGGTAAATGGCGGTCGGTGATATAGCGGCTGGAAAGATCCACGGCGGCGCGCAGGGCGCGGTTGGTATAGCGCACCTGGTGATGCGATTCAAAGCGTGATTTAAGCCCTTTGAGAATTTCATAGGTTTCATCGACGCTGGGTTCATTGATGTCGATTTTTTGAAAGCGCCGTGCCAGGGCACGATCTTTTTCAAAGACGCCGCGATATTCCTGGTAAGTGGTTGAACCGATGCATTTCAGTTCGCCAGAGGCCAGCATCGGTTTGATCAGGTTGGAGGCATCCATGACCCCGCCCGAGGCAGCACCGGCGCCGATGATAGTATGAATTTCGTCGATAAACAGCACACTGTTGGGCTGGCGCTTGAGTTGGGCGAGTACGCTTTTCAGGCGCTTTTCAAAATCGCCCCGGTATTTGGTTCCGGCTACCAACGCGCCCAGATCCAGCGCATAAATCGTGCTTTGGGCCAGGATTTCCGGCACCTCACCATCGACAATCTTTTTGGCCAGGCCCTCGGCGATGGCGGTTTTGCCAACTCCGGCCTCGCCGACGAGCAGGGGGTTGTTTTTGCGCCGCCGACAGAGAATCTGAATGGTACGCTCGACTTCATAGCCGCGTCCAATCAGCGGATCAATCTTACCCTTGCGGGCCTGCTCGTTGAGGTTAGTGGCAAAGGCATCCAGCGGGCTGCGCCGCGTTTGCTCATCGGTCTCGGCAGGTTCACCGCTGGGGCTTTGCTCTTCTTCCTGCGGCCGGTCTTCATGGATTTTGGAGATGCCGTGCGAGATGTAATTGACGATATCCAGACGGGCGACATCGTGCTGGCTGAGTAGATACACCGCGTGGGATTCCTGTTCGCCAAAAATCGCCACCAACACGTTGGCGCCTGTAACCTCTTTGCGTCCGGAGGATTGCACATGAAACACCGCCCGCTGCAACACGCGCTGAAAGCTCAGCGTGGGCTGTGTATCGCGGGGGTCTTTGGGAGACAGGCGGGGGGTATTGGCCTGAATGAAGTCCGCAAGCTGCTTGCGCAACAATTCCATGTTCACGCCACAGGATTTGAGCACATTCATTGCGGTGGGGTTGTCCGTTAACGCCAGCAGCAAATGCTCAACCGTCATGAATTCATGACGCTTTTCCCGGGCGGCTTTGAAAGCCATGTTCAGGGTAAACTCTAACTCTTTGTTCAGCATCGTTATTAGGCCTCTTCCATCGCACACAGCAACGGATGTTGATGCTCGCGTGCATACTCATTGACCTGCGCGACCTTGGTTTCTGCAATTTCACGGGTATAGATACCGCAGATGCCCTTGCCACGGGTATGCACATGCAGCATGACGCGGGTCGCTTTTTCCCGATCCATGGCAAAAAACAGCTCCAACACCTCTACCACAAATTCCATTGGGGTGTAATCATCATTCAGCAGCACCACTTTATACATCGGTGGTGGTTTTAGCTGAGGTTTGGCCTCCACCACGGTCAGCTCGGTTTCGCTATGGGGTTTTTGTACATCACCCATAATTATGCTCACCTCGGGTGTGGTGGATGATGCCCAGACGCACACACCCATCCAGGGCTGTGCAGCCGCTACGACGACATGGCTGCGCAATAAAAGCAAACGGAATCGCTGCGGGATCAAGGGACTTTAGTTTACCTGCACACATAGCGAAATGCGAACACTCAACAGCGGTTGATTTTACCACGTCCCGGTATAGCGCTTGCGGCGTATTGATACGCGACTTAACAATAGACCCAATAATAAGCTGCCCATCGCCACGCCGCCACCGGCCAAAAACCAGTCACGGATGGTTTTATCCCGCAAAGCGTCATTTTCCTCGCTCAGGCGGTTCACAATCGCTCGCTCGCGCTCCAGGGCCTCCTGTAAGGCTTGATTTTCGCGGGTAAGTTCCAGCGGTCGGGCGGCGGTTTGGCGCAGGGAGGCAAGCTCTGCTTCCAGGGTTTGAACGCGCTGGGCCAAGGCCTGGGCGGTTTGTGCCTCCTGTTCACGCTCAGTCCGTGCCTCACGCAAGGCACGTTCAACATCGCCACGCTGTTCGGTCAATTGTTCCAAGCGGCGTTGCGTTTGTTCCAGACGAACCCTGGCGTGGGGGGTATTGACCAGATGTTGAGCCTCTGTCCAGCCCTCGATGCCATCAGGAATGCGGATCCGCACATAGTCTCCGTCTGTTTCCAAAATGGTCACAGGGGTTCCTGAGCGGACAAAACGCAAGATGCGATGTTGCAAGGTCGTGCCAGAGCGAATGGCAATCGTCAATTCATCACTGACATAGGCATTGCGTTCGGCCAAGGCCACGCTTGGCCAGCCTCCTACCAAAACTAGCCCCAAGAAAACCCAAATAACCCGTTTCACAAGTACTCCTTAAAAAAATGCACATTTAAATATGGCCATACGGCATACGCCGACCACCGTTGCAATGACTGTCTGCTCTGGCATCCGCCAGGCAAACAAATTCCGGCAGCTCAACACAAACTTGCAATGCTGGATGGGCATCCGCAAAGCCCAAAGGAGGGGCCTTGCCTCCAAAAGCATCACAGGCGATGAGCACACACCATAAACGCCATTAAGGCGAATGGCTAAGCATAGCTAAGATTAGCCCAAGCTGCACCTTCACCGCATTCCCGGCGATGCGAACCGGCAAAAAATTTTTGCCACAATTTTGACGCAACACTGAGAAAAAGTGTCAATAATATGATCTAATATGCGGGATAAGCTCAGGAATTTATTTTAAACGCTATGTGCCTGCAGCCGCGCCGGTCTAGTCTGCCCGCTTGGCGATGGCCCTGTTTGCACCGACCGCCGCCGTGATCTTGTTGAGTATGTTGATGGATTCCCGGCTGCCGGTTTCCCTTGATTCTTTAAAAATGATTAATGCGTGATGAACACTACGGACCCTCAAGAACTCAGCCCGATACAGGCCCACGAGCTGTTGCAGAGTAACCCCAAGGCTTTGCTGATCGATATCCGCTCCAGCATGGAGTATCTGTTTGTCGGTCATCCCGTAGGGGCGATTCATGTTCCCTGGCTGGATGAGCCTGACTGGGTGGAAAATCCGCATTTTATCACCGAGATTCGCAAGCTGCTGTTGGGCGGGGTCGTGTGTGAAAACCAGCAGGATTGCTCCCCGATTATTCTCATTTGTCGCAGCGGCAAGCGCTCCAAGGAAGCCGGACGCGCCCTGCTGGCGGCGGGCTTGAGTCAGATATTTCATATCAATGAAGGCTTTGAAGGCAATCTCGACGCGCATCACCACCGCTCCAGCGTCGGTGGGTGGCGTTTCCGGGGGCTGCCGTGGGAACAGTGCTAAATCCAAGCGATGGCGCACGATTAAAGTTTTGCCAATAACTGCCGCCAAGTGAGTCAAAGGCACTCGACTAAATTGTCACATGCGGAGAAGCGTAGCCATGAATAAATCAATGAACCATGAACCGGCCCTGTTTACCCATCCATATCGGGAAATCCCGGAGGCCAGCGCGGGAGCTGCCATTGTCGGCTTTTTGCCGGCCTTTATGGATCTGCACACCCAGGAGACCCACTTATCCATCCATGAAAACGGCGCGCTCGCCAGTGTGCATCTGCTGGACGCCCTGCCGGATCATTGGGTGATTGAACGCGATGATCGCGGGCGGATTACCGCGCTCAAGGAAGGCATCGTTGCCGGTTTTGTGCGCATGGGACGCTTTTATAGCCGTTCTGATCTGGCGCGCCTGCCTTGGGATGATTAAGCCATCCGGCCCGGTGTGTAGGTTTTTCCGCCAATGTTCTTGCGTCTTAGGTGATAATCCGTTCCAATAGCGGGCTTTTATCGGACCACTATTTCAAAAGAGCCGCTTTGCAATGCAAAAAAATCACTATGAACGCGATGAGCTGTTGGCCTGTGGCCAGGGTGAGATGTTTGGCCCCGGCAATGCCCAGCTTCCCACCCCCAATATGCTGATGATGGATCGCATCACCCACATCAGCGATGAAGGCGGGCGCTATGGCAAGGGGGAAATGCGCGCTGAACTGGATATTCACCCCGGATTGTGGTTTTTCGACTGTCACTTTCCGGGTGATCCGGTGATGCCGGGTTGCCTGGGTCTGGACGCCATGTGGCAATTAGTCGGCTTTTTTCTGGCCTGGAAAGGCAACCCCGGACACGGGCGTGCCTTGGGCGTTGGCGAGGTCAAATTCACCGGGCAGGTCTTACCCAAAGCCCGGCGTGTGACCTACCACATTGATATGAAACGCGTGATCACCCGCAAACTGGTACTGGGTATTGGCGATGGTACGATGAGCGTCGATGGCCGCCAGATTTACACGGCAACCGATTTGCGCGTTGGGCTGTTCACCTCGACCGATAATTTCTGAACCCCCGGCGCTGATTGATAAAGCTCAAGGCGTGGTTTATGCGCCAGCACCTGCAAACGGCGGCATCCCTCAGATGCCGCCGTTTTGTTTTGTGCGCTTAGCCGGTGTTGCGCATCCCGGCGGCAATGGCGTTGATGGAGCGCAATAAAGGCGATAACCACGGTTGCTCCGTATCATGCTCATTGCCTGCCGCTGGGGGCTGCGATGCGCGATGGCGGCGCAGTAAGGTCATCTGGATGTGGTTGAGGGCATCCAGATAGGGGTCGCGGCGTTTAAGCGACAAGGCCAGAACGGGATGCTCCTCCAGCAGGGTGTTGCTGTTGGCAATGCGCAAGACCTCCTGTACGGTGAGCGCGTATTCGCCACGAATGGTTTCAATCAGCGACTGTGCCAGCGCCGGTTCTGAACACAGCTGCGCATAGGCCTCGGCGATGCGCATATCCGCTTTGCTCAAAGACATCTGACAGTTGGCCAGCAGGGAATGAAAGAACGGCCACTCTCGATACATGCGCTGTAGCACCGCGATTTTTTTGGGATGGTTGGCATGCCAACATGCCAAGGCAGAGCCAATGCCATACCAGGCCGGCAGGGTGTGACGTGATTGGGCCCAGCCAAATACCCAGGGAATGGCGCGAATCGAGCTTTTGGAGCGATCCGCCCGGCGGCGATGTGAAGGGCGTGAGCCGATATTGAGCAGGCCGATTTCCTGCACCGGCGTGACTTCGTAAAAATAATCAAAAAAGCCTGGGGTGCGATCCACCAACTCCCGGTAGGCCATTTCGCCAAACTGTGCCAGCGCCTGCATGATGGTGATAAATTCCTCCGGCACCGCAGGCTGTGCCAGGCGCTCGCTGACCGAGGCTTTGAGCAGGCCGCTGGCACCCATGGTCAATTCATAGACCGCCGTTTCGGCGTTGCTGTATTTGTATGAAAGCACCTCACCTTGTTCGGTGAATTTGATCTGGCCGTGTACCGTGCCGGAGGGCTGGGCCAGGATGGCCTCATGCGTCGGACCGCCGCCGCGTCCCAGCGTGCCTCCGCGACCGTGGAATAAACGGCATTCAATCCCGTGATCTTTAGCCAGTGCCGTAATCTGTTGCTGGGCCTGATACAGATTCCAGGTCGAGGCGAGAATCCCGCCATCTTTACAGGAATCAGAATAGCCCAGCATCACCTCTTGCACATTGCCGCTGACCCTGAGCAGGGCACGATAGGCGGGAAGCCCCAAGACCTCCGGCAACACCTCGTTGACCCGGCACAGATCGTCGATGGTTTCAAACAGCGGGGATATGTGCAGATGACAGAACAAAGCCCCGTCGCTATCGCGTCCCAACAAGCCGGTCAAGCGGGCCAGCAGGGCCACTTCCAGCAGGTGGGCGGCATGATGGGTCATGGAAATCACATAATGGCCGATGCCCGGCGCGCCGACTTCCTGACGCATCCGCCCCATGACCCGGAACACCTCCAGGGTCTCCAGGGTTTGCTCGCTTAAATCCAGGTGCTTGAGCTGCACCCCATCCAGCGGATCTTGTGTGGGGGATACAGCCTGCGGATCGGGCAATAAACCGGCCAGCAGGGCGGTTTGCTGCGGTGGGCTTAAGGTGCTGTAATCGGTGACCAGCCCGGCCCGCTGCAAGATCTCCGCGACGGCGGCGCTGTGTACCAGGGATTCCTGGCGCACGTCCAGTTGTAACAGATGAAAGCCGCAGGTCTCGGCCAGACGGATCAAATCGGTCAGCGTGCCATTGGCAATCTGCGCGTCATCGTGCTGGCACAGGGATTCGTGCAGGATTTTCAGATCGCGGATGAAGTCCTCGGCACTGGCATAGGCGGCGGTTTGCGGCAAGACAGCCGCCTCGCCGTGGATGCGCCGGCAAACGGTTTGCAGGGTTTCATTGAGGCGATGACGCATAAAATACAATTTGCGCCGGTACGGCTCTGTGGCGGCCTGCTCCGGGTCTTCACGAAACACCGCGCCCGCAATCGTTTCATCCTGGGCCAGATTGTCCCAAAACGCCTGGGTCGGGGTACACATCCGCTGCGAGTGGGTCAGGACATGGCGCAAATAAGACACGCGGCGGATGTATTCGCCCAAGACCTTGGCCATTGCCAAACGAAAGGCCTGCTCGGTGACTGCCGGGGTGACATAGGGATTGCCGTCACGATCCCCGCCAATCCATGAGCCGAAGCGTAAAAAGCTGGGCACCGCCAGCACCGGCAAACCGGCCTCGGTGCTGCCATAGACGCGCTTGATGGCCTTTTCCAGATTGCGATAGACCGTCGGGATCGCCTGAAACAGGCTTTCCTCAAAATAAAACAGGCCGTATTTGATCTCGTCCTGCACCTGGGGTTTTTTCACGCGCACCTCGTTGGTGCGCCACATCACCTGGATTTCCGCCTCCAGGGTCTGAATCACTTCGGCGCGCTCCTCCTCGCCCAGACGCGGATCATACAGCCGGTCGGCGATCAAAAAGATGCGCCGCTGGATCTCCATCAGGGTGCGCCGCCGTGCCTCGGTCGGATGGGCGGTAAATACCGGCATGTATACCATGCGTCCAAGTTCGGCTTGCAACGCCGACGCACTCAGCCCCTGTTGATGCAGGCTGCGCAAGGAGAGATCAAACGATCCTTCCCACAAGGGGCCGCCTTCGCTGGCCTGACGCCGCCTTGCGCGGTGCAGGGCATCCTCCTCGGCAATATTGGCCAGGGTAAAATACGCGGTGTAGGCGCGAATCACCTGCTCCAGGGTGTGCGGATCCAGCTGCTCAATCAGGCGCATCAGGCGCTTGCGTTTGGCGGGGGTGTCGGCCTTGCGCAGGCTCAGATAGCCCCTACGCAGAGATTCAACCGTATCGTAGACGGCCTCCCCTTCGAGGCGTTTGATCACCTGCCCCAGCAAATCACCAAACAGCCGTACCCTGGCCCGCAATTCCCGATCTTTGCCTGTATTCAGACTCAACCACTGTTTCACAAAAATTCGCTCCTCTGTTTGCCCGGTTCCCAGCGCGTGGCCGGCCAATGTGCCCGTTCGCCCAACAGACCTTCATATAATTCCAGATAATGTTGTGCGCTGTGCGCCCAGCTAAAATCCTGGCTCATGGCCTGACGCATCAGTTGCGTCCAGACCGGCTTATCCTGATACAGACTCAAGGCGCGCTCAATGGCGGCGGCCAGCGCCGGGGCTGTAGCCGGTTCAAACACAATGCCGGTGGCGCTCTGATCGGCCAAGGTATCGGCGTGCGCATCCACGACCGTATCCGCCAGCCCGCCGGTGCGCCGGACAATGGGAATGGTGCCATAGCGCAGACTATACATCTGATTCAATCCGCAGGGTTCAAAGCGCGAGGGCATCAGAAAGATGTCGCATCCGGCTTCCAATTGATGCGCCAGGGCCTCGTTATAGCCCAGACACACGCCCATATCCTCCGGAAAGCGCGCCGCCAATGCACGGGCCGCGTCTTCCAGCGCTTTGTCGCCACTGCCGAGCAGGACCATCTGGGCGCGTTTCTCTGCCAGCAGGGGTTCCACGGCCTTGAGGATCAAATCCACGCCTTTTTGTGGCACCATGCGCCCAATATGCCCCAGCAGCGGCACCTCGGGGCGAACCTCAATCCCGAAGCATTCCTGCAAGGCCTGTTTGCACTGGCCTTTGCCCTGCAAATCCTCGGGGCTATAGTGGGCCTTAATATAGTTATCCCAGCGCGGATCCCAGTGGCGATAATCCACGCCATTGAGAATGCCGCTCAAGGTCTGGGCGCGATAATTGAGCAAGCCTTCAAGGCCATAGCCAAACTGGCCGCTGCGAATCTCGCGGGCATAGCTGGGACTGACGGTGGTAACATGGTCTGCATAACTCAGACCACCTTTGATCAATGAAAGCTGGTTGTGAAACTCCAGCCCGTGATAGGACCAAAACGATTCGGAAAGCCCCAGCTCGGCAAAGCGATAGGCGGGAAACAAGCCTTGATAGGCCAGGTTGTGAATGGTAAACACCATGGCGGGCCGTTCCGCATGTTGACTTAACAGGGCCGGCACCAGGCCGGTCTGCCAGTCATTGCAATGCACAATCTGCGGTTGCCAGTTTAGGTTCGCCTCATTGAGCGCCATGGCAACCACAACTCGCGCAAACAGCGCAAAGCGCAGATGATTATCCTGCCAGTCGCGCCGATCCAAGGCACAATATGGATGTCCCTCGCGGGCAAAATATGCGGGGGCATCCACCAGATACGTAGGCACATTGGTTGCAGGCAAAATGCCTTGCAGCAATTCGACCGTCACGCCATCAATCACCAGGGTCGTCACCGTTTGCAAGGCATCAATGTCCGCCTTGGCCCGGGGATAGGCGGGTAATACCATGCGAATATCTTCGTGCGCCTCACGAATGGCCGATGACAAACTGGTACTGACATCCGCCAGGCCACCGGTTTTGACCAGTGGATAGGCTTCACTGCTTGCAAACAGGATACGCATGATGAAAAAAGGCCCCCTGGATTAAAGGTGATCAATTATTTTTTAAATAAATGTGATTAGACTCCGCTAAGGATAGCGCAATGTGCAGGCTAAGATCAGCTTTTGCCCATCGGCCTTTGACGCAAGCCCGGAATGCAAAGGATGCGCCAAAGGCACTATACGCAAAACCTGCGTCGGTGCTATGCCCTGTGTGTGCAACGACGCTGCCGGGTATTGGCTGACCGTCGGGAAAGACCGGCACCTTAAGATAACACTCACCGCTGTGGCTTTGCTGCGGCATGGGATTCCCCGCCGGTCAGGCTGTCGGCAGATCGGTTTTTTTGCGGAGACTTTTTATGAAAAATTTTTTATGGATGCATACGCTGAGTATCCGAAGCAAGCTCATGATCACCATGATCCTGCCATTGGCGGCCCTGCTGCTGATCACCTCCTTATCGATCACATTTATGCGTCAACTGGAAAATACGGCAGAGCGTATCTATGAAGATCGGGTGGTGCCCTTGTTGCAGTTGGCGAAGGTGGGTGATGCCTATGCGGTATTGATTATTGATGCAGTGAATAAGGCAGAGCAGGGCGTCATCTCTGCACCCGAGGCACTGCGCTCTGTCCGCGAGGCGCGTGTGCAGATTGAACGCGAATGGGGTCAATTCATGCAGACCCGCCTGACACCCGAGGAGGCGGCCTTGGCGCGTGAGGCCAATGCCTTGTTTCAGCGCGCCAATGCCCAGATTGAGCAACTGGAACGGGCGCTGTCTGCCTTGCCCAACCGCGCTGCCGGACAATTATCCGCCTACAATGGCCCGCTGTATCAACTCATTGACCCGATTTCGCGCAAGCTGGATGAGTTGGTGATTTTGCAACGCGATGTGGCCGCGCTTGAACATCATGAAATGCAAAGATTGTATGCTCGCGCCATCTGGATCTTTGTCACGCTGTCAACACTGGCTTTATTGCTGGTCGGGCTGATGGGCTGGCAAACCTATCACTCCATTTCCAACCCAATGTCGTATATGCAGACACAGCTGCGCGAAATTGCCCGCGAGCATAATCTGGCACAACGGCTGGAGATCAAAAACCAGGACGAGATTGGCGCCACCGCCGAGGCCTTTAACTCAATCCTTGCGACCTTCAAAGATGCCGTCGATGAGATGACCCGCATGGCCGGGGAGTTGACCGAGGCCTCGGGGGCGCTGTCGCAGATCAGCAGCGCCACCAATCAGGATCTGGAGCATCAGCAGACCCAGACCGAACAAGTCGCCACCGCGATGAACCAGATGACCAGTACGGTGCAGGAGGTCTCGCGCAGTGCCAATGAGGCCGCCCAGGCCAGTCAGGAGGCAGATCGTGAGGCCCGCAGCGGCGGTCAGGTGGTACAATCCGTGGTTACGGCCATCAGCGGTTTGTCCAATGAAGTCCGGCGGGTGGCCGAGGCGGTACAGGCGCTGGATCATCAAAGCCAGGAAATCGGCACAGTGCTGGATGTGATTCGCGGCATTGCCGAACAAACGAACCTGCTGGCGCTCAATGCCGCCATTGAGGCCGCTCGCGCTGGCGAACAGGGGCGCGGCTTTGCGGTGGTGGCCGATGAGGTTCGCACTCTGGCCTCGCGCACCCAGCAATCTACCGCCAATATTCAGTCCATGATTGAGCGTTTGCAGGCCGGAACCCGTGATGCAGTGTCGGCGATGGATCATGGCCGCGAAATGGCCGAAACCACGGCCGCCGAGGCCGCCCGTGCCGGGCAGGGGCTGGAAAGCATCATGGAAGCGGTATCGCGGATTCGCGACATGACCGCGCAAATTGCCAGTGCCGCCGAGGAACAACATCTGGTGGCCGAGGAAATCAACCGCAACGTCACCGCCATCAATGACATTGCCGGCAAGACTTTAGACGGGGCAGGCCAAACGGCCACCTCCAGCGGGCAGGTGCTGAAAATTGCCAATCGGGTGCATGAACTGGTTTCCAAATTCCGCACCTAATACACCGACTTCACTTGCCGACATCCTCTCGGGAATGCGCAGCCTGCGCTGCGCATTCCGCCTATGTGCGGCGCAGTGACTGCGCCCTTCAATGATTTATCGACATCTCACACCCAGGAGTTGAACGCATGACGACGGAGACCCCCGATACACGCCCTGATACTGGGGCACGCTGGCATCACCTGGATGCACAGAAGGTATTGGCACAACTGGACACTCAGGACGAGCAAGGCCTCAGTGAGGCCGAGGCCCAGCAGCGACTGTCGCAGTATGGCCCCAATGCCATCACCGGACAAAAGCCGGTGTCCTGGGTTAAGCGCCTCTTGCTGCAATTTCACAACCCGCTGATCTACATCCTGCTGCTAGCCACGGCAGTGACCCTGGCGCTGGGTGAATACATTGATGCCACGGTGATTTTTGCAGTGGTCTTGATCAATGCCATCATCGGCTTTGTGCAGGAATCCAAGGCCGAGGATGCCATCGCCTCATTGCGTGGCATGTTGTCTTCAACCGCAACAGTGATGCGCGAGGGTAAGCGTCTCACCCTCCCGGCCACCGAGCTGGTGCCGGGCGATGTGGTGATGGTGGCCTCGGGCGACAAAGTGCCCGCTGATATGCGCATTCTCTATTCGCGCGATCTGCAGATTGATGAATCGGCCCTGACCGGTGAATCGGTGCCGGTGGAAAAGCAATGCCCCGCGCTGCCCGAGGATACCGTGCTGGCGGATCGGCATAATATGGCCTTCGCCGGGACGCTGGTTACCTACGGCTCCGGGCGTGGCGTGATCACGGAAACCGGCGATCACACCGAAACCGGCAAGATTGCCGGCATGATCAGCCAGGCGGTCAATCTGGAAACACCGCTGACGCGCAAGATCAACGCCTTTAGCCGCGTACTGTTGTGGGTGATTTTGGTGCTGGCGGGCATCACCTTTATCGTCGGTCTGTTATACGGCCAGGCGTGGGTAGATACCTTTATCGCCGCCGTCGCCCTGGCGGTCGCCGCGATTCCGGAGGGCTTGCCGGCAGTCGTGACCATCACCCTGGCCATCGGAGTGCGCCGTATGGCCTTGCGTCATGCCATCATCCGCAAATTACCAGCGGTGGAAACCCTAGGTTCAACCACCGTCATCTGCTCGGATAAAACCGGCACCCTGACGGAAAATCAGATGACCGTGCAGCGCATCATGGCGGCGGATCATGAATTTGAACTCACCGGCAGTGGCTATGATCCACAGGGCGAAATCCGCCTTGATGGACAACGGGCCGAAGGCGTGATGGCCACCCATCAAGCCCTGCGTCACTGCATCCTCGCGGGTTTGCTGAGTAACGACAGCGAACTGGTGGAAAAAGAAGGCCGCTGGACCGTGCAGGGTGATCCCACCGAAGGCGCCTTGCTCACCAGTGCGCTTAAAGCGGGCTTTGACCGTCACGATATGCAGCAACGCCTGCATCGGGTAGATGCCATCCCCTTTGAATCAGATCGCCAATATATGGCCACCCTGCATCGCCACGAGGAAGGCCATCGCATCTACATGAAAGGCTCCGCTGAACGGGTGGTGGCGCATTGCGACCGGGCGATGGATGCCGACGGTGCGCTACAGCCCATTGATCCGGAAAAAATCCGGCAGCAGGTAGACTATCTGGCCAGCCAAGGTCTGCGTGTGTTGGCCTTTGCCATGCGCGAAACCGACAATACCACGCTGGACATTCCCCATCCGGATCACGCCACAGAGCCGCTGATCTTTCTGGGTTTACAGGCCATGATTGATCCGCCGCGCCAAGAGGTCATTCACTCGGTCAAGATGTGCCATCAGGCCGGTATCGGGGTCAAGATGATTACCGGCGACCATGCGCTGACCGCCCGCGCCATCGCCGAGCGCATCGGCATCATCAAGCCCACCGCCAACAACCCCGCCAAGGTGCTCACCGGGCAGGAACTGGAACGCATTGAACCCAAGGACTTGGCGGCGACCGCCACCGAGGTCTCGGTCTTTGCCCGCGTCGCGCCGGAACAAAAACTGCGCCTGGTCGAAGCCTTGCAAAGCCGGGGGCAGGTCGTCGCCATGACCGGCGATGGGGTCAACGATGCCCCGGCGCTCAAGCGCGCAGACATCGGCATCGCGATGGGCATCAATGGCACCGAGGTCTCGCGGGATGCCTCCGATATGGTGCTGGCTGACGATAATTTCAGCTCCATCGAAGCCGCCGTCGAGGAAGGCCGCAACGTCTTTGATAACCTGACCAAGTTCATCACCTGGATTTTGCCCACCAACCTGGGCCAGGGACTGGTGATCATGGTGGCGATTTTGCTGGGACTAACCCTGCCGGTCTTACCCGTACAAGCCCTGTGGCTGAACATGACCACGGCCGTCTTCCTGGGATTGATGCTCGCCTTTGAACCCCGCGAAAAAGGCATCATGACCCGCCCACCGCGCAATCCCGATGCCCCGATTCTCAATGCCGAGGTCATCGTGCGCATCTTCTCGGTCAGTGCGCTGCTATTGATCGGGGCCTTTGGCTTGTTCCAATGGTCGCTGACCCACGGCGCCAGCCTTGAAGAAGCCCGCACCCTCGCCGTCACCCTGTTTGTGGTCGTGCAAAGCTTCTTCTTGCTCAACTGCCGTTCGCTCACGCGCAGCATCTTTGCCACCCACCCCTTATCCAATCCCTGGATCTGGCGCGGCGTGGCCGGAATGCTCATCGCCCAGCTTTTATTTGTGTACAATCCGCTCATGAACACCCTGTTCCAGAGCGCGCCCTTGTCACTGGCCCAATGGGGTCTGATCATCGCCTACGGCGTCGTGGTTTTACTGCTGGTTGAACTGGAAAAAAGCCTCTGGCGCCGCAAAAAAGCGGCTTAGGCCAAGACCTTGATCTGGGTGCTCTCGGTATGCTGTTTAGCGAACGAGGCGCTGCAGGAGTAATTCCGCCGGGCTTAGCACGGGGATGGCGAGGCCCGCTTTACGCAGCCCTGTTTTAAACTGCAGGGCGCAGCCCAGGTTAGTGGTAACCAGTACATCCACCGGCAAGGTCTGCAAGGCTTCAAGCTTGGGGGCGAGCAAGGCATCTGCCATGTGTGCCTGGGTCAGCAGGTAGCTGCCCGCCCCCCCGCAGCAGCGCGCATTCTCCGGCAAAGGGAGCAGCGTCATACCGGGTAGTTTCTGCAAGAGCGTCTCGACCTGCTTCACTTCTCGCAATACATGACGCAGGCTGCACGGGGTATGCAGGGCCACACGCAAGGGATCATGGCGCAGGTCCAGCCCAGTCCAGTCGCCCGCCAAGGCGCATTCGCAAAAGCCCTGCAATTTGGCAGCAACGGCCTGCGCCTGGGGGTCTGGGCTGTGAGCAATCACCCCGTTAAAGTGCGCCCGACACCCGCTATTGAGCATGACCATCCGCATCATCTCCGGGGCCGCAAAGCGGCTGAGGGTTTCTTGCGCCAGGCGTGCGGCGGTTTTGGTCTCGCCGCTGTGCTGGCTGAGCGCCCCGCAACATCCTTGTGCAGGCGGGATAATGACCCGATAGCCGAGTTGTTCCAACACCGTGCAGGCGGCCTCAAGCATGGATCCTTCAAAGGTTTCTGCCATGCAGCCGCTAAACAGGCCCACAGTAATGGGCATTTTGGCGCTGGCCGGTGCAGATGCACGCCGGGCCGGGGTGCTAACGAAGGGTAATAACGACAGACTGCGTGTTACGGGGTGCGCTGGGGTCTGCCGCACCATGCGTTCAAATAAGGGCGTCAAACGCAGCGCCTGCACCGTGCGCAAGCCCGCCGCCGTGAAACGCCGTATCTGCGAGTGCTCAAGCCAGCCGTGTATCAGGCGCTGTGACAGTCGGTAGCGCCATGTACGCTGATGTTGCACGGCGATAAACTGGTGATATTGATCCAGCAGTTGCCCATACGCCACCCCAGAGGGACACACCGCCTCGCAGGCGCGACAGCCCAGACAGCGATCCAGATGCCCCTGAGTCTTGGCATCCAGTGCCAAACGCCCTTGACCAATGGCCTGTAACAGGCTGATCCGCCCGCGCGGTGAATCCGCTTCGTGGCGTTGCAAGCCATAGGTGGGGCAATGCGGCAAACACAGACCACACAGCACACACTGATCCGTTTGCGCAAAACGTGGAGGCTGGTCGGGCTGGGCTTTAGCCGGTTTTAACACGCGGTGTATCATTAAAGGGGGCTGCCTATTTTATCGCTCAGGTCCTGCGGCAAAGCGGGAGTAAGATGCTATGATGATTTGATCCGGTCGGCATGGGCGCTTTGGGCCTACGTCAAGACCTCTCTCGCCCCATCGGTGGGCGCTTTTTTGTACCCTGCACCCGCAGGGTCTTTGGCGGAGAAACTAATGACCGCGCAATCGTATGACGTTATTGTAATCGGAGCAGGCCCGGCGGGCTATGCCGCCGCCATTCGCAGTGCCCAGCTTGGCAAAAAAACCGCCTGCATTGACCGCAAACTCAACGCCGCCAACGAACCCCGCTTAGGTGGCACCTGCTTTAGTGCGGGGTGTATTCCCTCCAAGACCTTGCTCGAATTATCCGAATTTTATGAACATGCCAGCCAGTTTCTTAGCCAGCATGGGCTGCGCTATGAGCATCTCAGCCTTGATCTGGAGGCGATGATGGCGCGCAAGGAGCAGGTGATTGACAATCTGGCCCAAGGGATTGCCACCCTGTTCAAGGCGCATGGCATCACCTGGCTTGCCGGGCATGGCCTGCTTTTGGGGGAGCGGCGCGTGGGCTTTACCCCACACGGCGGCGTGCCACAAAGCCTTGAAGCCGAGCATATTGTGCTGGCGCCCGGTTCGGTGCCGGTGACGCTGCCCGGCATCGCCTTTGACGGCCTACGGATCATTGATTCCGCCGATGCCTTAAGTCTGACCGCGCCGCCCAAACGTCTGGGCGTGGTTGGTGCCGGGGTGATTGGTCTGGAGCTGGCGAGCATCTGGCGACGGCTGGGCTCAGAGGTTGTGTTGCTGGATGCTCAGGAAAGCTTTCTCAGTCATTGCGATGAGCAAATCATGCGCGAGGCACAGCGCAACTTTGTGCGCCAAGGGCTGGATTTGCGCCTCAATGCGCGAGTAACCGGGGCGCAGGTCGATGATCAGGGGGTCAGCGTGCAGTATCAGCACGAAGGACACGCCCTTGAAGAGCGCGTGACCCACCTGTTAGTCGCGGTAGGTCGCCAACCGGCCACCGATGGCCTGATCAGCCCGCAAGCCGAGCTGGCTTTAGATGAGTATGGCCTGATCCACGTCAATGAGGTCTGCGAGACCACGCTGCCGGGCGTTTACGCGGTTGGTGATTGTGTACGCGGGCCGATGCTGGCACACAAAGGCGCAGAAGAGGGCCGCGTGGTGGCCGAGCGCATCTGTGGTGAGGATATCCAGATTCATTACAGCACGATCCCGCAGGTGATTTACACCTTGCCGGAAATTGCCTGGCTGGGTAAGACCGAACAAGCCTTGAAAGCTGAAGGCGTCCCCTATCGCAGCGGCGTCTTTCCCTTCAGCGTATCCGGTCGGGCGCGCGCCATGGATGCCACCAGTGGCATGGTGAAATTACTCACGCATCAGGAAAATGACCGCCTGCTGGGCGCGCACATCATTGGCGCGCAAGCCTCGGAATTAATCGCCAGTCTGGTGGTAGCCATGGAGTTTGGAGCCTGTGGTGAAGATCTGGCGCGTATGGTTTTTCCGCATCCAACCCTGGCTCAAGCCATCCCCGAGGCCGCAGCCTTGGCCACTCAGGGATACTCCCTGCACATGGGACGGGCACCCACGCCTAGCCCATAAACAGACAAAAAGAAGCCCCGGTGTCCTTGGGGAATGGACGGCCGGGGCAACCTAAAGGCTCAAATTGGGGGGATTCGAGCCACCCCGCTCAGGGAGTGAAGCGGGAAGCGTCGGGCTGTGACGCTTGCAGGGTATGACTCAAAGACTCCCCAAGAGTTCCATCCGGATATCTAAGCGGCATCAAAGCACACGCTGTGCAAATCCCCAAGATTCCAGTCCTTGGGGTCTTCGCGCTGGCGGATGGCATCATCCGTTTCTGTACAAAGGTCAACAAGATAAGGGGAAATCGCTTTCTTGGATGTCGTGGAATAAAAGACTTTGACAATCGGTTTGAGCAAGGACTGCCCAGATTGCTCAGTGACTATGCCAAGTTTACCGGATTTGAGGCTGACGAGAGAGCCGATAGGGTAAATGCCAAGGGTTTTGACAAAAGCCTGGAAAATACGGGGATTAAAATGACCGTCCCAGCTGGCCATTTTATGAATGGAAATAGCGGGGTCCCAACCCGCTTTATAAGGACGATTTGAGGTAATGGCATCATAGACATCACACACTGCGCACATCTTTGCAAATACATTAATTTCATCATTTTTCAGTCCGGCAGGATACCCTGAACCATCAATTTTTTCATGATGATTTAGGCATACTTTCAAAACTTTTTCATCGACCTCGTTTTCCCTTAAAGTCAAGACCTCATAACCTGACATTGGATGGCTTTTGATAATATAAAACTCATCATCCGTCAGTCGGTCAGGTTTATTGAGAATCTCCATGGGAATGAATACCTTACCCAAGTCATGTAACAGTCCTGCCATACCCGCTAAATGAATGTCCGTCTCACTCAATTGTAATTGTTTGGCCAATGCGGTCATCATTGCACACACTGCAACAGAGTGCATATAGGTGTATTCATCCAGTGATTTTAATCGCACCAAGCTAATCAATGCACCAGGATTTCGATCAACCGAGCTTGAGATATGTTCTACAATATCGCCGGCAAGGTTTACATCAATGGCGTTGCCCATGCGTATTTCAGCAAACATACAGGCAACCGCATCTTTAGATTTATCGATGATTTTTCGTGCATTAACCAACTCTTGAGTAATGGGTACTGATTTTGCGCGATGCGCGGCGTGTGCAGCTTTGGCTAATTCCTTTTCAACAATAGCATCGTTCTCATCTTCTGAGATGGCCATCCTTGAATCTTTAATATCCAAGCCACGTTCAGTATCAATCCAGACTTCTTGTACTCCGCTATTGTGAATAATCTTCAGGTCTTTTGGATTCTCCAAAAGAAAACTGGTCCGCCAAAAGGGATGCTCCATCCATGAGGCACAAAATTCCTTGATATACATTCCCATTATTAAATGTTTAACGCTGATTTTTTTTAGCATTTTTAAAATCCGTGACTCGTTCTACAACGGCAGTAATCAAAAATCCATTATGCCGCCCCGCCAAAAAAGGACACTCAGCATCCTGCGCTGGCATTTTTTCAACAAATTTAGCTCCGTTAGAGATAAATGTATGCCTCAAGGTGCGCAATGTCAATTGAAGATGCTGGCGGTTTCCCTGGCCGTTTGCACGGCGCTGTGCTCTGCAAAAACCAGTCACACGCGCATTGCGCTCTCGGCTATGATACGGATTTTATTCACACCATCTCATGGAGAGCCGTCACATGCCTTTGCTATCCCCACGCCCGCTGGCGAGTCTGCTGATCCTGTTTACCCTGTTAAGCGTCGGCCAAGCCATGGCAGAAAGCCCCCGTCCAGCCACACCCACGGGGCTAAGCCTCACCCCCGGTAACCAATCCATCACCGTGCACTGGCAGCCAGTCCCCCAGGCCCAAGGCTATCTGCTGTATTACGGCACCCAACCGCAGATCAACACCATCGTCTTTGACAGCTACACCCAGCGCATCGCCCTTAGCGCCGAGCAAACCGACTACACCATCCACGCCCTCGCCGACGACACCGACTATTATTTCATCATCACCAGCCTGCACGAAGGCCGCCCCAGCGCCCCCAGCGAACGGATCAGCGGGCGCGTTGATCCCAGTTGCAGTCTCTTGAATCAAGGCCAAGCCATGCACGCAGCGGGCGAAAGCGCACAGGCCCTGGCCCACTACCAGCACATCCGCAGCCTCGACCCAGACAGCCAGCAGCACTGTACTCCGCACATTTACGGCGCAATCGCCGCGCTCCATCAAGACGCCGCCGCCCAGGCCACCACCCCCGAACACGCCGCCCACCACTACCAAACCGCCGCCCGCTATTACCAAGCCTTCGCCTACGGCCTGCTCTGCCAGCAAGGCGACTGCGCCCCCGCCCACACCCTTTGGCGCGAACTTGACGACCAGCCGCCCCAATGACGAATAAGTCCACCGGGCTACCTATAAAACCTGATTAAATTTAAGAATCTTTAATTCAGAAAATGAGGAGCACATCCCATGAGTGACCCTATCGAAAATCTCCGCCACCAGCTGGGTGAGGCATTTCAGGCCATCAGCAGCGGTGCAAAAAACACTTACCAATCCAGCTATTATCGTCCTGAATCCTCCGGCAGCCCGTGGGAGGCGACAAAGCTTGCCGAGGAGATTGCGTTCAGCATTCTGACCAGCGTAGAGGCGGAAACGGTTGAGGAATTTTTAAAAGAACTGGTCACGCGCCTTGAAGAACGACGCACCGCCTTGCTGGAAAATGACATTGCCGATCCAGACGGTTACGGCTGCGCAGCCTTAAGGGAGCTGATCAGCGAGGTGCATCTCATTGGCAAACAGTTTCAGGTCTGAACCGCACAGGACATCGCCCATGCAATGGATCGTCGGTATCCTGTTACTCGGGTGCTGCAGCACCCCCTTTGCCGCCAGTTTTGACTGTGGCAAGGCGCAAACGCTGGTGGAAAAAGCCATCTGCCAGAATCCATCCCTGTCGGCACTGGATGTTGAGCTGGCGGCCGTGTATCAAGCGGCCCTGCAAAGCATCCCCGACAAATCCGCGCTGCGCGAGCAGCAACGCCAATGGTTGCTCAGTACCCGCAACCCCTGTCAAAACGAGACCTGCCTGGAGCGAGCCTACCAACAGCGCATCGACACCTTGCGCACGCTGATGTATCCGCATCTGGAACGCAATAAAGAGAGCCTTAGCCTGCGCTATGAACGCTGTATGCAGCAAACTGAAGGCGTAGATCACGTCATGCGCGCCTGTGATTACGAAGAAACCGATTTTCAGGAATGGCGTATGCAGCGCGCCTATCAGCAATTGCGCAAGCATCTGGATCAAGCACAGACCGCAAGCCTGCAAGAAGTGCAAGAACTCTGGCAGCGCTACCGTGACACCCACTGCTATTTTCTTCTAGAAATAGATCACGGTACCTTGGCACAAGCCATGACCAGCAACTGCGTCATGAACTTAACCAAAGAACGCGCCGCCAAACTTGAGTATTATCTCGAGTTTTATTTCAACGACTAACCATGCGCCGGGAGTAGTTCGATCAGCGGGTAGTGCCCAAGGCGAGCGCGTCCGCTCCGTGGCGGCATCTTGCAGGTGTCGCTGGTGTTTATGCGGCATCAAGATGATGCCGCCACGTTTTATGCGCAGCTGGTGCTGTGCGCTCCCAAGGGATAAAATCTCCCCATGCGCACGGATTCTCTGTTTTATCAGCTGTTTCTGCAAAACCCCGCCTTTGCCTTGCAGCTGTTGGGGCTGTCAGATTCAGGGGCGGGGTATCGCTTTACCTCGGTCGAGGTCAAGCAGACCAGTTCCTGGGAGCGCGTAGCACCAGCTACGCATATCTTTTAAACCCCGCGAGGCCTACGGCCTTGATGCGGAGCTGGTGCTCCGCGCTCCCAGGGCGTTGAATGCCTGCCCGGGGAAGACTTTGCCCCCTTTCTGCAAATGCCACAGGTGCGGCGGCTGTATCTGAGCGACTATCAAGACATTGACCCACACAGCGGCTTGGTCTGGCAACTGCTCAAACTCATCAGCGCCCGGGATGTCCAAGAAACCATCACTGTTGCACAACAGCTGCCCCAAACGTCGGAAAACCTAAGCGCAGACACCCTAAACCTTATTGAAACTGTATTAGCCTATCGCTTACCGCATCTCAGCCTTGAGGAGATACACGCCATGCTCAATCTTTATGAACTCAATGAAGTACGTTTGGAGGATACGCAGTTTTACAAGGACGTGGCCAGGATTGAAGGTGAGAAAGCGCGGCGGGAATGGCTGGCGCGGGGGATGGAGAAGGGGATGAAGAAAGGCGTGAAACAGGGAATGCAGCAGGGCTTGCAGAAAGGCGTGGAGCAAGGAATACAGAAAGGCGTGAAACAAGGCGTGCAAAAAGCCAAAGCGGAGGCATTGCTGACGTTGATCACGCAGAAATATGGGGCACCGGCGGAGGCTATAAAAACGCAAATAAACAGCGCCACGGTAGAGGAGCTGGATATATGGATACAGCGTATTTTAACGGCGGAAAGTCTTGAGGCGTTGTTGGGGTAATGGCAGGGAGCGCCACCCGGGAGCGCGGAGCACCCGCTCGGCACCGGGGCAAAAAAAGCGGCACCTGGAAGGTGCCACCACAAAAAACTCCCCTCCTTTTTAAGGAGGGGTGCCCCGTGAGGGGCGGGGTGGTTATTTAACAAAACCAACCCCTCCCCGCCTGCGGCGGGACTCCTCCTTGGCAGAGGGAGGGTTTTTATGTGCTGCTGGCTGGAATGCGGTTGCCTTTGGCTATAGGCCGAGATAAGCGCTGCGGACTTGTTCGTTGTTGAGCAGGCTGCGGCCGCTGCCTTCCAGCACGATGCGCCCGACTTCCAGTACATAGCCGCGATCGGCCAGTGCCAAGGCTTGTGAGGCGTTTTGTTCGACTAAAAAGATGGTGATGCCTTCGTTTTTCAGTTCGCGGATGATGTGAAAGATTTCTTCGACGATCAATGGGGCCAGCCCCATGCTGGGCTCATCAAGCAAGAGCAGGCGGGGTTTGGCCATGAGGGCGCGGCCAATCGCGAGCATTTGCTGTTGCCCGCCGGAGAGCATCCCCGCCAGTTCGCGGTGTTTTTGTCTTAGAATCGGGAATTTGGCATAGACGCGCTCGATTTCGTAGTTGATTTCGCTGCGTTTTTTGGCGTGGGCATAGGCGCCCAGACACAGGTTGTCATACACCGACATATCGCGAAACACTTGGCGGCCTTCCGGCACCTGGACAATGCCTTTGGCGACCCGCGTGTGTGAGGGCATCCGCCGCAGGTCTTCGCCTTCAAAGCGCAGTTCACCGTGATCCACCGGTTGCAAGCCCGATAGCGTCATTAACAGGGTGCTTTTCCCGGCGCCATTGGCCCCCACCAGCGAGACGATTTCGCCGGCGCGGATGTTCAGGTCGATTTCATGCAATACCTGAATGCGCCCATAGGAGCTGGTTAGTCCGCGCACCTGCAACATTTCCGCGCTGGCATGTGGGGCGCTCATGCGTTCACTGTGAATCATCCCAAAGCCGCCGAGGTGTTCCGGGGTGATCTGGATGATGCGGTGGCGCAATTCGCGAAATTCATCGCGCACCCGCTCGCCGAAGAGGGGGTCGTTGTATTGATCCTTGGCGTGCAGAATCTGATCCCAGTCCTCTGGCGTGAGCGCCGTGCGGGCGGCGGGGATGATGGTGTGTTCTTCCTGATGGATGTGCTGGCGCAAAACCTCAATGAAAGCCTTGAGCGCATTGGCAAAGCCGTCGCAGCCTTGCGGCCAGTATTCCATGCAATGTCGCAGCAACACGCGCAGCCGCTGCAAGGACTCGTGGGCGCTGAGGTAATCGTGTTCCAGCTCGTCGAGTTCCGGCAGTGGCTGCGTCAGGCGTTGGCGCAGACGCTGATAGAGCAGGATCTCACGCGGTTTGCTCTGCACCCGCTCGGAGAAATGCTCAAAATAGTCAAAAATCGTGTTGAGCAGGAGTTCATCAGGCAGGCTGGCATGGGTCTCCATATCATGTTGCAGATGCCCAAGCAAGGCGGTAATCCGCCAAAGATTGACATGCTCTTGCAGGATGATGCGCGTGGCCTGTTCACACGGCGTGGGTAAGGGATGACTGCTAATAACCTGGCCCCTTTAGGAAAAACCGCTCAGCAAAGCGGCATGATGGTTGGCAATAAAAGCACGGTGTGCCGGGCAGGTATGCCCTTAAAAATAGGGCCGATATGCCCCGGCACCCACGGCCTTGGCGCGATACATGGCGGCATAGGCGCGGGAGAGCAGAATGTCGCGCTCACCGCCATCGCGTGGATACAGGCTGCTGCCCATGCTCAGCGAGAGCTGAATCACCGTGCCCTCGAGGATAAATGGCTCGCTGACCGACTCCAGAATCTTTTCTACGAGAATATCCAGATCCGCCATGCGGCGCAAATCCGTGATCACCAGCGCAAATTCTCCCGAGCTGCAGCGCGACACCAGATCGCCTTTGCGCACCCGCTGACACAGGCGCTTGGCCAGGTCACATAATACCAAGTCGCGCATGGCCTGTGGTTCCAGCCTCGGAATATGCGCCAGGGCATCGCTGAAATCATCGACCTCCAGAAATAATACCGATACCAATGTGCCGCGCCGTTGCGCCTGGGCAATGCTGTGTTCGAGGAATTCATCCAGCAGCGGCTGTTGCGGGAGATCGGTGAGCGGGTCACGCGGGCTTTGGGGATGGGAGATATCCTGTAGCGCAAACGCTGGGGCAGGATAGGCCTCCATCAAGACCCCTAAGGACTCGCCGATGTACACCCCTGAACAGGCACACAGCATGTTGCGGGGCTGGCCATTGGGATAAAACAGCCAAGTGTCGGTGATGGCATCGCCCTGGGCCAGGATCGGCTGATAATGCTCCAGACGTTGGCGCATGGCCTGCGACATGCCACTGAGCATGTCGTGTTCCTGCAAGGTGAGTTCATCGCTCACGCCCCAAAAATCCACGGCGGCGGTATTGCCCCAATAGATACAGCGTTGTCCCAGATCAAAAATCCAGATCGGGGTTTGCAGTCGATTCAGGACATCCGCCCAAGATGAGTTGAATTGCGATAACGTGTTCATAACCCGTCGCCCCTCCGCTACGTTGATGCGTTAGTATTGCATCGAGAGAATTGCTAATACCCGGCCAGCTCCAGATGGTGTCCATCACGTCCCTGCTACATTAAGCATAGACTAAAAAAAGCATACAATGCACACCTGTGTGCATTATGTGGCTACATCGCCTAAGCAGCGCTGGGTATGCAGCCTTTTTGCGGTCAGTAACGCCTTTTCCATCAATCCCTTAGCCCCGACCCATGAGGTTTTTCCATGAAATTTGAAACCCTGGCGATTCATGCCGGTTATACCCCCGACCCGACCACCAAGGCGGTGGCGGTGCCGATTTATCAAACCACCTCTTATGCCTTTGACAACACCCAGCATGGTGCTGATCTGTTTGATTTGAAGGTGGCGGGCAATATTTACACGCGCATCATGAATCCCACCAGCGATGCCCTGGAAAAACGGCTGGCGGCGCTGGAAGGGGGCGTGGGGGCCTTGGCGCTGGCCTCGGGCATGGCCGCAGTGACCTATGCGATCATGACCCTGGCGGAGGCTGGCCATAATATCGTCACCGTCAGTACCCTCTATGGTGGCACCTACAACCTCTTTGCGCATACCCTGCCGCGCTACGGGATTGAAGTCCGTTTTGCCAAGCCCGGTGATCTGGCCGATATGGAGCGGATGATCGACGCCAATACCCGTGCGGTTTTTTGCGAATCCATCGGCAACCCGGCGGGTAATGTCGCCGATCTTGAGGCGCTGGCGGCGCTGGCGCATCGTCACGGCGTCCCGTTGATTGTGGATAACACCGTGCCCACGCCGTATCTGTGCCGTCCTTTTGAATTTGGTGCCGATATTGTCGTCCATGCCCTGACCAAGTACATCGGCGGACAGGGCAGTACCATCGGCGGTGCAATTGTGGATTCCGGGGCCTTCCCCTGGGATCAGCACCGCGAGCGCTTCCCGCGTTTCAATGAGCCGGATCGCTCCTATCATGGGGTGGTCTATACCGAGGCCTTTGGCGCAGCCGCCTACATCGGACGGGCGCGGGTGGTGCCGTTGCGCAATATGGGGGCAGCGATTTCCCCGTTTAACAGCTTCTTGCTGATTCAGGGTCTGGAAACCCTGGCGGTGCGCATGGATCGTCATTGCACCAATGCCCAGGCCGTTGCCGAGTTTTTGCAGGGCCACCCCAAGGTCAGCTGGGTCAATTATGCCGGACTGCCGAACCATCCTGATCATGCCAAGGTGCAAAAATACATGCAGGGCAAAGCAGCCAGCATCCTTAATTTCGGTATCCAGGGTGGGCTGGAAGGTGGTGCCCGTTTCATTGACGCGCTCAAGCTGGTCGTGCGACTGGTCAATATCGGTGATACTCGCACCCTGGCTTGTCATCCGGCCACCACCACCCACCGCCAGCTCTCGGATGCGGAACTGGCCAATGCCGGGGTCTCCAAAGACATGGTGCGCCTCTCCATCGGCCTGGAACACATTGACGATATTCTCGCCGATCTGGAGCAGGCGCTGGCAGCAGCTTGATCAACACCGTGGCGGCAGGCAGGCGGCGCTTTTTGCAGCGGCATCTGGAAGATGCCGTCACGTTTTTATGCCGCTCTGGTGAGCGGCTTTCTTACTTATGATGCGGAGAATTTAAAATGAAACCTTACCTGACCGGAATTTTGGCGGTACTGTGTTTTTTCCTGGCGGCTGTACCCGCGCAGGCGTATATGATCGGCACCCCTGAAGTGCTGGCAACCTCACCCGAACCACTGAGCCAGCAGCGCGCTGAGCTTGCCCACTGGATGCAGCGTGAAGAGGTGCAGGCGCAGTGGCTAGCCTTGGGCGTCAATCCTGAAGATATTACACACCGCCTGGAGGGTCTGACCGATGCTGAAATTACACTGCTGGCACAGCGGCTGGATGAATTGCCTGCCGGTGCAGGCGCCGGGGCTGTGGTGGGCGCGGTGGTGGTGATTTTTGTGGTGTTCGTGATCACCGATGTCATCGGCGCTACGGATATCTTCCCCTTCATCCGTGCGGTGCAATAATCCTTGCGGCGTTACTGGCGAGGCATCGCTTTACTGCTGTGTTTGCTGTCTGTGTCGGCCTGTGCGCATGCCCCACAAAGCCGCGCGCTGGCCGTGCATGGGGAACCTCCGGCGTCGATGACTCTGGATGCGGTGCCGTTTTTTCCCCAGACAGCATACGCCTGCGGCCCGGCAGCCTTGGCCAGTGTCTTGCAATATCGGGGGGTCATGCTCACGCCGGAAGATTTGCAGCCGCAGGTTTATCTGCCGGGAAAACAGGGTAGCCTGGCGGTTGAGCTGACAGCGGCGGTACGTCGTCAGGGGCTGGTGGCCTATCCGCTGGCCCCCCGTCTGGGTGATGTGTTTGAAGAAGTGGCGGCGGGTCATCCGGTTATTGTGATGCAAAATCTGGGCTATGGCTGGTGGCCATTTTGGCATTATGCCGTGGTGGTTGGCGTGGATGCATCCACACGCCAGCTGATTCTGCGCTCCGGACAACAGCCGCAGCGGCATACGCCCTGGGCCACCTTTGAGCGCACCTGGGCGCGGGCAGATTTTTGGGCATTGGTTATCGTTCCGCCAAGCGTATTGCCCGCCACCGCCACAGAGCGCCGCTGGCTGCAAAGTGCTTATGATCTGGAACAAATCGGCCAGACCCCGGCGGCATTAAGCGCCTACCACAGCGCGCTCACGCGCTGGCCCGATTCCGCCAGCAGCGCACTGGCCCTAAGTAACCTGCTGTATCAACAGGGGCAGTTGCAACACGCCGATGCAGTTTTGCAAACCGCCCGGATGCAACAGCCCGAAGATGCACGGCTATGGAACAACCACGCCCAGGTTTTGCTGGCTCTGGATCGTCTTGAGGAAGCGCAACACGCCGCCGCTCACGCCCGCCAGCTTGACCCCACCCATCCCGCTATTCAGGCCACCTGGAAGGCCATCCAAAACCGCCGCTGAACACAGCGGAGATGCGCATAAGCTGGAGCACGATGATTGGAAAAGTGGGCACGAAAATTCAGGATTGACAGCGTATGAGTGACAACACGATGAAAAAAAAGACGAGTGGATTAGTGCCGAGGTTGCGCTTTCCCGAGTTTCGGGAGGCGGGGGAGTGGGAGGAGAAGCGACTTGGAACTGAAGGTAATTTTTTATCCACGCTTACCGGAAAGACTGCACAATACTTTGATACAGGGGATGCCAAATTCATACCTTATATAAATGTTTTTTCAAACACCTTTACAGATGTAAAAGATCTCCGATAAGTTAATGTATTATAAGGGTAATCACAGAATGCTGTTGCGAAAGGTAATGTGTTCTTTACTGTCTAATCAGAAACACCAGAAGAAGCTGTAATGTCGAGCGTTCTGCTCGAAGACATAAGAAACTGCTACCTGAATTCTTTTTGCACCTTGTTTAGATTTATGCTTATAAATCGCCTAATTTAATTTTTTAGGTTACCTTTTGCGTTCCAAGCTAGTTCGAGATCATCTGTCGCGCGGCGCACAGGGTGCGACACGCTACAACATTTCCAAGGCTGTATTCAGGAACGTGCCGATTTTGCTGCCGTCAATACCCGAGCAACAAAAAATCGCCGCCTGCCTCTCCTCCCTCGACGCCCTGATCGCCGCGCATACGGATAAACTCGACGCCCTTAAATTGCACAAAAAAGGGCTGATGCAACAACTCTTTCCCAGCCCGGAGGCGGATACATAACGGCACAGACCGCGCTGGACGCTCTAGCCTCGGCTTTTTCAGCGCGTATAAAAAACAGAAGTTACGCAGTTAAAGACGCGAAACATATAAAAAATCATGTTTCATCCTTCGCGCCCTTCGCGGCTTCGCGTGACCCATTAAAGACTCAACACTGAAAACGGCGGCGCACCCGCCGCTGAAGGGCTGATCTCACGCGAAGCCGCGAAGACGCGAAAAAATACAAAATCGAATCTGGCAAAATCAATCCGCTAGACGCTAACTGCTTAACTTCTATAAAAAAGACGTATTGCAAGGTACCAGCCGAGCCAGACGGCGAGCAGCCAGAGTATCAATGAGGCGATGATATTGAGGCCGGCAAGCCATACCATTCCCTGTTGGATCAGGTGCAGGGTTTCCAGGCTAAAGATGGAAAAGCTGGTAAAGCCGCCGCAAAAGCCGGTGATGACAAATTGGCGTTGGGCGTGGGAGGTTTTCAGGGGGCCGTCGGGGGCGCTCAGGGTTGCATATAGCCCGATCAGCAGGGAACCTAAGGTATTGACCAGCAGGCTGGCCCAGGGGAATGGATGTTGACCCGGCAGGGCGAGGATGAGCAGGCTTACTGCGTAGCGACTCATCGCCCCCAGTGCGCTGCCCAGACCCACTGCCAGAGATACGCGAAATTGAGTTGACATCGCGGTTAGCCGATGAACAGTAACTGCGTCAGCCAATACCCCAACCACACCGCGCCCAGCGTCAGGCCAACGGAGGCCAGGACGTTGATGCCCGCCAGCCATCCTTTTCCTTGACGTATCAGGACCAGTGTTTGCAGGCTGAATGAGGATACGGTGGTGTAGCTGCCGACCAGACCGATCATCAGCCCCAGCACCCGCATATCGCTTTGATCCGGTGTGCTGATGCCGATGCTGGTATCGGCTACGAGCAGGCTGCTGAGCATCCCGATCAGCAGGGCACCACTGACATTGACGCTCAGGGTGCCCCACGGAAAGTTTTGGCCCAGGCGGCGCGCCATCCAGCCAGTAAGCCAGAAACGCGCCAGTCCGCCTATAAAACCGCCCAGACCGATGAATAGCCACAAGCCCAGGGTGTGCAACATCGCTGGATTTGTCGCCGTCAGACTACTGCCCGGCCATCAATTGCGCCATGGCTGCGGTTGTGGGTTTTTCCACCACGCCGCGCTCGGTGACAATGACATCAATCAGTTCTGCCGGGGTGACATCAAAAGAGGGGTTCCACGCCTGCGCACCGTTGGCGGCAATGGTTTTGCCTCCCAGACCCAAGACCTCTGAGGCGTCCCGCTGTTCAATGGGAATCGCTCGGCCATCGGCGGCCTGCATGTCGATGGTGGCGGTGGGAGCAACCACCATAAAGCGCAGGCCATGATGCCGCGCCATGATTGCCAGGCCGTAGGTGCCGACTTTGTTGGCGGTGTCACCGTTGGCGGCAATGCGATCTGCACCGACAACCACCCAGCCGATACGTCCCTCACGCATCAGGCTGGCGGCGGCACCCTCACAGATGACACTGACCGGGATGCCTTCTTCCACCAATTCCCAGGCCGTCAAACGCGAGCCTTGCAGCCAGGGACGGGTTTCATCAGCAAACACATGGCGGATATAGCCTTTGGCATAGGCGCTGCGAATCACGCCCAGGCCCGTGCCATACCCACCGGTCGCCAGCGCGCCGCTGTTGCAATGCGTCAGGGCGCAGTCTTTACCGCCCTGCTGCAAAAAGGCCGCGCCCAGTTCTCCCATGCGTTGATTGGCGGCGATGTCTTCCTGATGCAGGCGCTGCGCCTCGGCCAGTAAAGCGTTCACCGGATCGGTGCCGGCGGGCAGTTGGGCGATGCAGCTTTGCATGTGTTTGAGTGCCCAGAACAGGTTGACGGCGGTCGGGCGTGAGGCGGCCAGGGTCTCGATGTCGGCCTGCAGGCGGGTTTGCCAGTTTTGCGGGTCGTGTGTCAGAGCTTGACGCACCGCCAGCACTACACCATAGGCGGCGGTGATGCCGATGGCCGGAGCACCGCGTACCACCATATCGCGAATCGCCGCAGCTGTGTCGCTGGCGCTGTCGATGTCTAAATAGCTGACCGTGTGAGGCAATACGCGCTGGTCCAGCAGGCGCAGTTTGGCATCAAGCCATTGCACGGCGCGCACGGAATCATAGCTGGGCTGTTTGGCATCAAGCGGGTTCATGGTTTTTGATGATCTCCAAAAGCGACCTTGGCAAGGCCGGGTTATTAAAATCGGGTTCTAAAAGACGGGGGTCCTGGCGCTGTGCCGGGAGCGCTCCGCGCCCGTCTGGCGGGAATTGGCGGATCGTGCCTCGACGGATACGGAGGGTGGTATTAGAATGCAACGCTTTATCATTCATTTTTCAGGAGGTATGAAGATATGCCCAGAGGGATACGTTCTTTTTTTGTGGTATGCATGATGTTGCCTGCACTGGCTGTCGCCGAGGTACAGATCCGTGAATTACACCCCGGTGAGGGGCCGCCCGCCAAGCGCCATGATACCGTGACGGTGCATTATACGGGCTGGCTGGAAGATGGTACAAAGTTTGATTCCAGCCGGGATCGTAACAGCCCTTTCAGTCTGGTACTGGGGCAAGGGCAAGTGATTCCCGGCTGGGAGCGTGGGCTTTTGGGAATGCAAGCCGGGGGTCAACGTGAATTGATCATTCCGCCTGAATTGGGTTATGGCTCTCGGGGCGCTGGCGGAGTGATTCCGCCCAATGCAACCCTGCGTTTTGAGGTGGAGCTGCTATCCATTACCCCGCCGCCGTTCAGCAATCTGGACCGTGAGGCATTGTCAGCACGTTTGCAGGCGGGTGATATCAAAGTGATTGATATTCGCCGCGCCGATGAATGGCAGGCCACCGGCGTCATTCCCGGCAGTCACTTGCTCACCGCCTTTGATGAGCGCGGTCATCTGGTGCCCAGTTTTCCGCAGGATATTCAGGCGCTGGTAAAACCCGATGAGCCTTTTGTCATTGTCTGCCGGGTTGGCAATCGTACCGGCGTATTATCCCGCGCTCTGGCCGAACAGGCGGGATATAGCAAGGTGCATAACCTGGAAGAGGGCATTACCGACTGGATCAGCCAAGGGCAAGCCGTGCGCAAGAATTGCCCCTCCTTTGCGCATGGGGCGCAGTGTTAAGTGAATCACTGTGCGCCGGGATATTTATACGCGCATGGATTTAAATATAATACTATAATGATATTCTTAAATAATGATGTACTTAGGGGCTAGCAAACTTGATTACGGTGGTAGGCAATCTCAAAGGAGGTACGGGAAAAAGCACCATTACCTTTAACCTGGCCATTTGGCTGGCGCATCAGGGTGTGCATGTGATCGCGCTGGATCTTGATCCACAGGCCACCTTGACAGATGTCGCCGAGATTCGTGCCGAAGAAGCTTTGCAACCCCTGCTGCATGTGCAACAAAATCGCAGTTTGTTACACACCCTGGCCGGCAACAGTGAAGTGCTCGTGGATGTCGGAACGGCGGATATTGATGCGATGTGCCTGGCTTTGGGCTGTGCCGATCAGGTCTTGATCCCGGTCGCCCCGAGTCAGGCAGACATTTGGTCAACCCAGCGCTTTGTGCGTATCATTCGGGAGATTGACGAATCCATTGGCCGACAACCCCGACTGATGGCCTTTATCAACCGGGCAGACACCAATCCGGCCATTTCGGAAACGGCTGAGGCTGAAGCTGCCTTGGATTTGCTGCCGGGGATTGAGCGACTGGACACGCGCCTGTCACAGCGTACCGATTTTCGCCGCTCCCTGAGCGAGGGTATGGCCGTATTTGAAATGGAGCCTGGTTGCAAGGCGGCGGTTGAATTTGCACAGCTGGCGCACCGGGTATTTCCGGCAACGCCCGGCCTGCCCCCGGCAATGCGTCAGGGCTGAGCGCCCCTTATCCTTTGCCTGAGCGCATCCAGGCGTCTTGCGCGCATGTACAGAGACTAGCAGATGAAATCAGATGATGGCAAAAAGCCGCACCTCAGTCGCGAAGAACGGCTGGGCAAGGTGGATGAACTGTACAAAAAATGGCAGTTTCTGGAAGGCCGGGAACGCACCTTGGCGCATGAAATCAAGCAGGAAGAGCAGCGCTCCAAGCGCCTGGCCCTGCTGGTGTATCCCTCCTTGGTGGCCTTTTTCATCCTCTCGGCCTATGGCTTTTTTCTGATCGCCAGTCTGACCCGCGATGTCAACCGCCTGGCCGTAGAAGTCACCGCCATGACGGTTGCCATTGAACGGGATATTCCCTTGATTGCCAATAATATGGTGCAAATGAGTGAGCTGATGATGCACATGAACCGCTCGATGCACGCAATGAATCAAAGCATGGAAGCGATGAAAAACGATACCGGCAGCATGGCGCAATCAACGCATTCCATGCAAAGCGATACCCGTCAAATGTCCAGAGTGACCGCCGCTATCCATCAAGACCTGTGGAGCCTGAATCAAAATGTCTCCAAACCCTTCAACATGATGAATACCATGATGCCCTGGGGCGGCGGTGTGAATCAGGGGCCCTTCCCCGGTTCGCCGGGACCGATGCCCCCGTTCACGCAGGGCTTTCCCTGGGGCGGCCCCATGCCGTAACCAGGCATGGCCGTAACCAACATGCGCACATTGCTGATGCGTGTGATACTCAGCCTGCTCATTGCTGCGGCCTTACTGCTGGCTGGAACAGGCGCGTATTATTTTGCCGACCAACGCTATCTGCAACGCTTGAGCTTACAGTGGCCGATAGCCTCTGATGCCACCCGCGAGATCGTGCTCGGTCCGCTGGATGCCCAGGGTCAGTGGGTCCATGCCTTGCCGCTGCCATACCCGCTGCCTGCCCATCGCTATGCCTCTTTTCATGTGCAGCGCACCGATACGCATGTGCCGGTGCAGCTGTTTTTGCTGATTGATAGCGAACATCACGCCTCCCCTCACGCCTATCCGCTGCGGCAGCATGACTTAAACGAGTATCGGCAAGCACTGCATCCCCTGCTGGAAACAACGGAGCGGATCACGGGTCTGGCTTTAGCTATCCAGGGGCCGCCTGGGGCGCAGATCTCCGTGCATGGGCTGCGTTTGGATGCCCAGCCGATGACATTATGGGCGCTGTATCGGGCCATCCTGGATGACTGGCGGCGTTTTGAGGGAATACAAAACTACACGATTAACCGCATTCACGGCGGTTATTACCCGCAAGCCGTCCTTTTGCCTCCGGTCCTTGCCGGGGCGCTCTGGCTGCTGTTAGGCGTGCTGATTTATCCATTATTGCGCGGCAAGCAAAAGCACCAACGCCTAATAACCGCTTGGCTTGTCTTCGGTGTGATCATCTGGGTGCTTCTGGATCTGCGCTGGCAATGGGATTTATTCGGCCAACATACACACAGCGCACCGCGTTCTGCCGGAGTATCCTGGGAGCACAAGGCGCACTCCCCGGCAGATGTGCCGCTGCGCGAGCTGGCGCAAACACTCAAAGCGGAAGGCATCCCCGAGACGCTAAAGCGCGTGTTTATTGTCGGCAGCCATTCTGAGGATTATCTGGCCCTGCGCTTACGCTGGCATTTATTGCCCCATCCTGTGGCATTGGTCTATCCGGAGCAGCCGCTACAGCAAGACGATGGGGTGATTTTGCTGCCAACGCAGCAGCATCTCCGCTATGAGGCCGGTGCCCAACCGGCTTACGGTCATTTATACCATCGTCATAGCAATCGCCGTATTCCGGTTCGTCTGATGATGACTCACCCTGCGGGGAGTGTCTTTAAAGTCCTTGATTCTTGACATCCTACCCGCCCTAAGAAGCTGTTTGGAAACTACCGCCTCAAACCAAGCGGTTAGCCATCAGTCGACTCATTGCGAGATAAATCCAGGCTTCGCTGCTCGACATCAAGCGCTCGTAGTCCTTGCTCAGACGGCGTGAGTGGTTCAGCCAGCCAAAGGTCCGCTCAACAACCCAGCGTCGCGGCAACAAAACAAACCCTCGGCGCTCCTTGGGACGCAAGACCCCCGTCAAGACGAAACGAAAGCGCTGGGCAACCCAGTCAACCAGGCGTCCACTGTAGCCGCCGTCAACCCAGATTTTGCGCAGCTTTTTGCAATGACCGGGGAGATGGCGCAGGAGTTGGCGCGCCCCATCACGGTCTTGCACGCTGGCGGCGGTGACAACGACGGCCAGCACCAGCCCCAGGGTATCGACCAGAAGATGGCGTTTGCGGCCCTTGATCTTCTTGCCGGCGTCATAGCCGCGCTCACCAGGGATCGCCGTGGTCTTGACGCTTTGGCTGTCCAGACACCCGGCGCTTGGATGCTTGTGACGCCCGTGGCGTTGCCGTAGCCGAGCGCGTAGCCTGTCATGAAGACGCTGCCAGGTTCCATCGCGCCGCCAGCGATTGAAGTCATAGTACACTGCCGACCAGGCAGGAAAGTCGCGCGGCAGCTGACGCCACTGGCAGCCCGTCTGCAGGACATAGAAGATCGCATTGATGACTTGGCGCATGCTGAGCTTACGAGGGCGCCCGACCGGGGCGCTCGGCAACAGCGGCTTGATCGCCTTCCAGGCGCCGTCGCTGAGGTGACTCGGGTAGCGTTTTTTTGCGAATCTTCTTGCTGCATTTCTGGGGCATGTGGGCCACTTCCTAGAAAAAATCGTAGGTTAAGCCATTACGCGATTAATTTCCAAACAGCCTCTGAGGCTTTTGAACCGTGAATCCTTTGGAAAATGATGACTGAGTGGTGTTTTCACACTGCGCTTTTATCCATTGATCACGGATGCTGGTCAAGCCTGGGTTTTAAAACGCAGACATGGCGGATGGTTTTGCAGACATCGTTTCAGCTATGCGCGATAGGTGCTGCGTAATCGCCCGTCCTTCGGCGTGGTTTTTTCAGCAGTGGCTTGAGGAAGCGGCCGGTGTGGGAGCGGCGGTTGCGGGTCAGTTGTTCGGGGGTGCCTTGGGCGATGATTTCACCGCCGCCGGCGCCGCCTTCCGGGCCTAGGTCAATGATCCAGTCGGCGGTTTTGATGACATCCAGATTATGCTCGATGACGACCAGGGTGTTGCCATGATCGCGCAGGCGGTGCAGGACGTTGAGCAATTGCTCAACATCATGAAAATGCAGGCCGGTGGTGGGTTCGTCGAGGATGTACAGGGTGCGGCCGGTGTCGCGTTTGGAGAGTTCCCGCGCCAGTTTGACCCGCTGGGCCTCACCGCCGGAGAGGGTGGTGGCATTTTGTCCCAGCTGGATGTAGGCCAGCCCGACCTCCATGAGGGTGTCGAGTTTGCGCCGGACGATGGGGATGGCCTGGAAAAACTCGCGGGCATCTTCCACCGTCATGGACAGCACATCGTGGATGCTTTTGCCCTTGTAGCGAATCTCCAGGGTTTCGCGGTTGTAGCGTTTGCCTTTGCAGATATCGCAGGGGACGTAGACATCGGGCAAAAAGTGCATTTCTACCCGGATCACGCCATCACCCTGACAGGCCTCACAGCGGCCGCCGCGTACATTGAAAGAAAAGCGTCCCGGCGCATAGCCGCGTGAGCGCGCTTCGGGGGTGGCGGCGAATAATTCACGGATCGGGGTGAACACGCCGGTATAGGTGGCCGGATTAGAGCGCGGGGTGCGTCCAATCGGGCTTTGATCAATCTCGACCACTTTGTCGAGTTGCTCAAGTCCGCTGATTTCATGATAGGCCGCCGGCATCTCACCGCTTTTGTTGATGTGCAAGGCGACGATGCGATAGAGGGTGTCGTTGACCAGGGTAGATTTGCCCGAGCCTGAGACCCCAGTGACGCAGACAAACAGCCCCAACGGCAAAACCAGATCCACGGCTTTGAGGTTGTTGCCGCTGGCCCCTGACAGGCATAGCTGACGCGCCGGGTCGGGGGGGTAACGGCGGGTGGGAACGGCAATGGCCCGCCGTCCGCTGAGATACTGGCCGGTGAGGGAGTCGGGGTGTTGCATGATGGCCTGCGGGCTGCCTTGGGCCACCACGCGCCCGCCATGGCGTCCGGCACCAGGGCCGATGTCGAGCACATAATCGGCACGGCGAATGGCTTCTTCATCGTGTTCCACCACCATCACGGTATTGCCCAGATCGCGCAGATCGCTCAGGGTGTTGAGCAGGCGCTCATTATCGCGTTGATGCAGCCCGATGGAGGGTTCATCCAGGATATACATCACGCCCACCAGCCCGGCGCCGATTTGTGAGGCGAGTCGAATGCGCTGCGCCTCGCCGCCGGAGAGGGTTTCGGCACTGCGCGCCAGGCTCAGGTAATCCAGCCCCACGTTGATGAGAAAATCCAGGCGGGCACTGATTTCTTTGACGATGCGCTCCGCCACCTGTCCGCGTGCCCCGGGTAAACTCAGGGTTGCAAACACCTCCCGCGCCTCGCGAATGGCTAAGGCGGTGATCTGCGGCAGGGTGTAATCCCCAACAAAAACATGCCGCGCCCCACGGTTGAGCCGCGTGCCTTCACAGTGCGGGCAGGGATGGGTGGCCAGATATTTGGCCAGTTCCTCGCGCACACTGGTGGAGTCGGTCTCCCGATAGCGTCGCTGAAAATTGGGCAAAATCCCTTCAAAGGGGTGGCGCCGGGTGACCTGATCGCCGCGCTCGTTGGTGTAGGAAAAATCAATCACCGTCTCGCCGCTGCCATTGAGAACCACTTCACGCACAGGCTCTGGCAAGTCCGCAAAGGGGGTTTGCAGATCAAAGCCATAATGGCGGGCCAGGGAGGACAGCATCTGAAAATAGTAGTTGTTGCGCTGATCCCAGCCGCGAATGGCGCCTTCAGCCAGACTCAACTGCGGGCGACTGACCACCCGCCGGGGATCAAAAAACTGCTCCACCCCCAGGCCATCACAGGCGCTGCAGGCCCCGGCGGGATTATTAAAAGAAAACAGGCGCGGTTCGAGTTCATTGAGGGCATAGCCGCACACCGGGCAGGCATAATTGGCGGAAAAAATCAGCGGTTTGGCCAGCGGTTCATCCATCGGCAGCACCCAGGCAATGCCCTCGCTCAGACCCAAAGCGGTTTCCAGTGATTCAGCCAGGCGCACCGCCACCGAGCTGCGCACCTTGAAACGATCCACCACCACCTCGATGTCATGCTTGCGCCGGGCAGGCAGGGCGGCCAGCTCATCCAGCGCATGTACCGTACCATTGACCCGCACCCGCAGATACCCCTGAGCCCGCAGCTGCGCCAACAGCGGGCTGTGCTCGCCTTTGCGGCCCTGCACCAGCGGGGCCAGCAGTAACAGCGGGGTATCCTCCGGCAGACTTAAGATCTGATCCACCATCTGGCTGATGGTTTGCGCCTCCAGTGACAGATCATGTTCCGGGCAGCGCGGCTGACCGGCACGCGCAAACAGTAAGCGCAGATAGTCATAAATCTCGGTGATGGTGCCCACCGTCGAGCGCGGATTATGCGAGGTGGTCTTTTGCTCGATGGAAATCGCCGGGGAAAGGCCCTCGATATGATCCACATCGGGCTTGTCCATCATCGCCAAAAACTGGCGGGCATAGGCCGACAGGGACTCTACATAACGGCGCTGTCCTTCGGCAAAAAGGGTATCAAAGGCCAGCGAGGACTTGCCCGAACCCGATACCCCGGTAATCACAATCAGCTGATCACGCGGTAATTCAAGGTCAAGGTTTTGCAGATTATGGGTGCGGGCACCGCGAATCAAGATACTGTGCATGCAGGGGCTCAATCAAAAGGTCGATGATTTTATCAAACGGTGCTGCGAAATTCCTGCGCCGGGTCGGCCAGCAGGATAGATCCCTCTTGGCCCAGCCGCTCGCGTTTGAGCGGGCTGAGCACCTTGATGGGATGACGCTCATCAATAATCCGTGCTGACATGGCGTTAAACCGGTTACACGGTGAATGGTATGCTCATGGTGAAGCTTACAATAGAACAGGCAAAATATGAGCAAACCTCGATAAAACAGGCCAAAGGCCATGCTCATGCTGACGCTGATGGATGACGAAGGCAAGCCAGCACCACCGCCCTAGGCCACGGCGATTGGTACCGACACCCGCCTGCAACCGCATAAATCCAGAGGCTTTGTGTACAAACTCCCTGCTAAAAATGTCGCGGTAGTGTGGGCTGAGCTGCATTAGGACCTGTTGCTGCAACCGGCCCTGGACTGACTAGGAGGTGCGGGCGCAACCAAGCGCTTTTGAAGCGTTTAATCAACGCCGCTCCATTTCGCATTACTAAACTACTGACGGATAACGGCAAGGAATTCGCCGACTGCTTCTGCCCCACCGGACAACGTTCACTAACCGGTAATCATTAATGGCCGCATTGCCGAGGTGCTTCAAACCACGCGATTTCAGTCGGGCGAACACTTATCAGAAACTATTCGGCGTTATGTCAGGCTGTATCATCAGCATATCCCGCAACGGGCGCATGGCAATGTTGCCCCGATCCAATCTCTGAAACAATGGCATCCAATGAAGCCTGGGTTGTTTGTTAAAAACCCCTATAATCTTACGGGACTTGTTATGTTTCCTATACGCGGGGTTTCCATGGAGCATGCGATGAGGCAATGGCGCAGCTCGCCCGCAGCAAGCGGCGGGCGTACCTGACGCTGCTGGTGGGCAGCGTGCTGGTGCTCGTCCTCGCGCTGGTTACCCGCGCAGCAAACGACGCCTTCGTGGTGGTCGTTTACCCGATCCTGATCGGGGTGTACGTGGTGGTGCTGTTCGCCACCCACCGGCTGTCGGAGTTCTGGACCAAGATCGCGATCATAATGGTCACGGGCGGCGGGGTGATGCTGCGGCTCGTTGAGCTGCTGGTCTGGCGCCCCGATCCGCTCGCTGACCGGCTGCTCCCAATCGTCGGCGGGCACTACTGGGCCTTCGCCGTGACGCTCCTGGTCTGCTTCCTGCTGTTCGACCGGCAGATCGCACTGCGTGTGGGTATCGGGCTGCTGCTGACCTCCGCCGGTCTGGTACTCTTCGCCATTCTGCGGGATGCGGCCGCTGATCAGCTGACCACCACGGTCGTCGTGTATTTCCTTCGGCTTCATCTCTTGCTCGCCATCCTGCTCGCGATCGTCGCGGGGGCGGCGGCGCTGCAATCGCAGCTCTTGCAGGTCATTAAGCTCGCGGAGGTGTTCGCCGAGCGGTCTCGGACCGACCCGCTGACCGGGGTCGCCAACCGCATCGCCGGCAACGAACGGCTCGTAACCGAGAGTGAGGATGCCCAACGGCGGGCACCACTCGCGCTGGCCGCCGCGAGGCCGCACGGGCTGCCGGTGACTGCGACGTTCGGGGTGGCCGAGCACCTCGGGCACGAGGGGATCAAGGACCTGCTCGCACGCGCCGATGCCGCGCTGTACGAAGGTAAGAACGGTAGGCGCGACCAGGTGGTGCTGGCCGGCGGACAGCGGCGTGACATGGCGTGAATCGGCACCTGGCACTGGCCATGTTGGAAAGCCGCCGCCATATCACGTCTCAGGGGTGGATCGGGCGGTGGGGATACGTGGCTGCTCGCTAAAGCTCAGGGATTGAGCCTGTAACCCGGCGCGCAGCTGTTCACAGGCGGGTAGCAGGGTCGGCTCCGGGCCTTTGAGGCCAATCTCCAGAAAGCGGCCCCGCTCGCCAGACGGCAGTGACGACAGGCGAAGCTGCGGAAAATGTGCTGTCAGCGCCTCCATCAGGGGAATCAGATCGCTTTCCGCCGCACCCTGAACGGTAAACAGCATCTCGGTATCAGGCGATGTGTACAGATGCATATAATGTGTATCCAGCACCCACTCCACCATCGGCCATGCCATATTGGGAAAGCCGGGGACACAGTGATGTTGCTGCAGGCTAAAGCCAGGCACCTGATTCACCGGATTAGGAATCAGTGTCGCTCCGACCGGCAAGTGTGCCATGCGGATGCGGTGCGGATAGGCGGCCTCACCAAAGCGCGCCTCCAGCAGTGCCTGTGCTTCGGGATGTCGCTGCAATGGAAGTCCTGCTGCTTGCGCCAGCGTGCTGCGGGTCAGATCATCCGGGGTTGCGCCAATACCGCCAAAGCAAAAGACGACGGCCTCAGTGGCCAGGGTCTGGCGAAAGGTTTCCAGCAGATGCTGTGGGTGATCCCCCACCATACGCACCCAGCGAAGCTCCAGCCCACGCGGGGTGAGTGTGTCGATCAAAAAGCCCAGATGTTTGTCCTGACGCTTGCCTGATAAAAGCTCATCGCCAATGATAACGGCGCCGATATCCATACACTTCCCCTCGTCTATGTCGCTTAACGCAGTGTTCCCATCACAAAACGGCTTTCCCGCTGGCGCAGGATGTGCGGATCATCCACAGACTGCACCTGAAATATCAGCAGCGCCGTTGCGCTATCCAGCCGTGCCGGATCGGCCTGCACCCGTACCAGCGTTTGCATCACCCCGCCCGGCGGCAGGGTCAGCAGGCCCGCGTGGTCAGCCACCAGCGTTGCACCGGGCACGCCTGCAATGCTCAGCTGATAGACTGCCGGTTGATTGCGGCGGTTGCTTAGTTTCAGGGTATAACTGTTTTCGATGCGTCCATCGACCAGCTCACGATACAAGACATTGCGATCTCGGATCACATCCAGACTCACCGGATCGCGGGCGCCAATTCCATAAATCAGCCCGGCAAACAACATTCCCAGCACCAGCAGATACAAAAAAATACGCGGGCGGGCAATGCGGGTGGGCTTGCCCAGCCGGGCATTTTCTGTGGTATAGCCAATCAGGTTACGCGCATACCCCATTTTGTCCATGATCTCGTTGCATTGGTCAATACAGGCCGCACAGGCCAGACATTGATATTGCAGGCCATCGCGAATATCAATTGCGGTGGGACAGACCTGCACACACAAGCCGCAATCCACACAATCGCCCAGGCCGGCGTGATCCGCCCCTTTGCCCCGCGCCCCGCGAGGCTCACCGCGTGTCTCATCATAGGAGATGATCAGGGTATCTTTATCAAACATGGCACTTTGAAAGCGCGCATAGGGGCACATATACACGCACACCTGTTCACGCATAAAACCGGCATTGCCCCAGGTCGCCACGCTATAAAACACAATCCAGAAGGTCTCCCAGCCGGAGGTTTGCGCTGTGAAAAAGCGCGGGAATAATTCTGCAATCGGGGAAAAATAGCCCACAAAGGTCAGGCCGGTGAACAGGGCAAAGAGCAGCCAGACGCTGTGCTTGCCACCCTTGACCCAGAGCTTGCGTCCACGCCACGGGGCTTTAGCCAGTTTAAGCTGCTCGGCACGACTGCCCTCAAAACGGCGCTCAATCCACAAAAACATCTCGGTCCACACCGATTGCGGACAGGCATAACCACACCACAGCCGCCCGGCCAAGGCGGTAAAGAAAAACAGCGATAAGGCTGCCGTAATCAGCAGCAAGGCCAATAAAAAGAAATCCTGCGGCCAGAAGGTCAGACTGAAAAGATGAAACTGCCGCCCCGGCAGATCAAACCACACGGCCTGACGGCCATCGTAAGACAGCCACGGCAGCACATAATAAAGCCCAAGCAAGATCAGCACACTCGCCGTGCGCAAGCGGGTAAACCGCCCATGCGCCTGGCGCGGGTAGATCTTGGCATGTTTGGCATAGGCCTCAACCCACGGTGTTTCAGGGTTATCCGGTGAGTCTGACTTGGAAGCGTCTGGCGGGTGGGGCATCGTCACGTCCTGAGTAGCAAGCGTATGCAAAGGCCAATTTTAGCCTAAAAGCCACCGCCTCGCAGCAGCCTCGCCAACACCGCCACACATCCACACCTGCCCTTGCCTTGAGATTGAGGGAGGGTTTCCGGCATCAAACCGCCTTGCAATCTCAGCAATTCCAAATTTGAACGTTAACAATCAGGCCGCCAAACGATGGCCGAGAAGTCACATACCGGGCGTGCCGCTCACCAGAGCGGCACTTAGAAGATGCCGCCACGCTATACAATAAGGATATAATTGATTTTTTATAAAATCATAAGGTATGTGCTGATGTCTTTAACACGTCGTTTGCTTTGGGTTGTTTTGCTCACCGGAATGGCCTGTTTGCTGCTGGGATTTGTGTATGTGCAATGGCTGCGCGCCTCGCTGGTTCATGACGTGATTGAAGATAATAGCCAGTATCTGGCCACGATTCTTGAGGAACGCATCAAAAGCAAAAAAGAGTTTGGCATCGGCGTCAGTGTGATGCTGGCGCAGCATCCCGGCATTCGTGAGGCATTTTTGCAAAATGACCGCCCCGCAGCTATTGGGGCCTTGAATGCGATTCTTGAGACGTATACGACAACGACGAATTATCGCGGTTTGCGCGTACAGATACATAGCCACGATGGCTTTTCCTGGTTGCGCAGCTGGGCGGTGGATGAGTATGGTGATGATCTGCGTTTTCGCCCGAGTATCCAGCGCATCATGCGTGAACAGCGCCCGTGTGCGGAATGTGACGAGATGGGACGCGCAGGCTTTGCGATTCGGGCCTTGGCGCCGATCATGGAGCAGGGGCGTTATCGCGGCAGTTTGGAGCTGTTGCAAGGGGTGGGCAGCATCAGCCGCGATTTTGAGCGGGATGGTGCGGCCTATATCCTGTTGTTATCGCAAAACGCCTTACAGGACAGTCCGGGAGTGAGCAGTAATCGCCGCGTCGGGGAATATATTGTTGCCCACGATGGCTGGTTTAATGATCATGCCTTGAATTTTGCGCGCAGTCTGGATCTGGCGACACTGACACAAGACGGCGTGTATCTGGGGGCGCAATGGTTTGGGGTTATGGTGCCCTTGCTCAATGAGCGCGGCGAAAAAATCGGTATGCATGTCATAGGTAAACCGGCACACGGTGTACGTGCCGAGGTGGCGGCGGCAACCCGGTCTGCGTGGATGTTTCTGGGGTTAATCGCGGTATTGGTGATCAGCATGGGCATTCTCATTGCCTGGATGGTGCAAAAGCGTATGGTCACGCCCATCAGGGACAATGTGGTGCGCATTCAGCAGATGGAACATGCCCCTGACATGCGCTTGCAGGCAGAAGGGCGCGATGAGTTAGCCGTTTTATTCCAGGCATTTAATCACTATGCGGATAATTTGCAGCATATTTTGCAGCAAATCACCGAGACATCACTGGATTTGGCCGCCGCCGCAGAACAATTGCTCAGCCATGCGCATACTGGCCTGAATCTGGTGACTCAGCAGCAAAATGAAAGCGAGCAGGTGGCCTCCGCGAGTGTGCAGATGGCGGCCTCGGCCGGTGAGATGTCCGGCCATGCCCAGCATACGCAGCATTCTGCAGAGCAGGCGCTTGAATCAGCGGATAAGGGAATTGATGTGGTGGGCGAAACCCGCCGGGCGATAGAATCCCTGGCGGCCAATATGCACGGTATGCTGGAAAGCATCAAGCGGCTGGATCAAGACAGCCAAAGCATCGGCACCGTCTTGCAAACCATTACCGAAATTTCTGAGCAGACCAATCTGTTGGCGCTCAACGCCGCGATTGAGGCCGCCCGGGCCGGTGAGCATGGGCGCGGCTTCGCGGTGGTGGCCGATGAGGTGCGCCGCCTGGCCAGCAAAACCCAAAACTCAACCGATGAGATTTATCGCATCATTACGCAGTTACAAACCTCGGTCGGTGAGGTGACCGTTGCGATTGAAAAAGGACAAGACGAAACCCAGCGCTGCGTAACCCATGCCCAGCAGGCCAGCGAAGGGCTGGATTTTATCAAGCAGACGGTCAGCGATGTCTATCAACAAGGGCTCTCCATCAGCCAATCTGCCCATGAGCAAAATCACGTTGCCGATGAAGTCAGTCAAAATATCTTGCGCATCAATAATTTGGCAGAAAAAAATGCCCAGTCTGCCCAACAGATTCTGGCGATTGCCACAAACCTCTCCAAACGCGCCGAGGCCCTGGAAGCCTTGCTAAAAAGCTGATTTGTATAAACCGTTGAGGAAATTGCCCAGCGTCTGCGCCAGATTGTGCGGCGTGAAGACACCTTGGCCCGCGTCGGTGGCGATGAATTTGTGATCCTGCTGTCCGACATTCCGGCAGACGATCAGGCGAAAAGCATCGCCGAGCGTGTTGCCGAGCAATGTTTAAGCGTTTTCCAGGAACCGTTGATCTTGCAAGGTGAGTCCTGCCGCTTGGGGGTATCCATCGGGATTGCACAAAGTCAGGGCGAACATACACTTGATGATCTGACCACCCACGCCGATCAGGCGATGTATCGTGCCAAACAGGCCGGGCGTGGATGTTTTGTGTGGGCGCATTGAGCGGTGATACGCAGCACTTCCAGCCACGGCGAACGCACGAGTAACGGCATCCGGGAAGATGCCGTTACCTTTCAGGATATCCGCCTAGAGGCGTTTACTGGCCATGATGATGCTATCGTCTTCGGGGGAGACGTGGGTTGAGAATTTCAGGCGTTTGACCAGGGCGAGCATATTGCTGTTTTGCGACAAGATCTCACCTTCCATCACATCAATCCCTTTTTTCTTGGCCACATCCATTAAATAGTGCATCAGGTGTGAGCCGATACCTTTGCCTTTCCATTCATCCGCAACAGCCAGGGCAAACTCGCAACTGCGCTGGTCAGGGTTGGCGGTATAACGGGCTACGGCGACCTGCAGTTCGCTACCATCCGGGCGTTCATGGACGGCAATCAGCGCCATTTCGCGGTCATAGTCAATCTGGGTAAAGCGCACCAGCATCTGCGGCGTGAGTTCGTGGACGGCCTGCATGAAGCGGAAATAGCGCGATTCAGCCGAGAGTTTGCGCACGAATTCCTGTTCAATCTTGGCATCTTCGGGGCGAATCGGGCGAATCACCAAGGTGGTGCCGTCCGATAATTGCCATTGCGTGACCCAGTGATTCGGATAGGGATGAATCGCCATGTGGGCATAGCGATCTGACATCGGCGCCGGATAATCCACCGAGATGCGGGCATCTACGGCAGCCAGGCCACGTTCATCGACAATCAGGGGGTTGATGTCGAGCTCCTGAATCTCGGGCAGTTCGCAGGCCATTTCAGAAACGCGCAGCAAGACCATTTCCAGGGCCTCGGTATCGACCGGCGGCATATTGCGAAATTGCTTGAGCATCCGCGCCACTTTGGTGCGTTCGATCATGTTCTGAATGATGAACTCATTGAGCGGTGGCAGAGCGACGGCGCGGTCTTTCATGACCTCTACCGAGGTGCCGCCCGAGCCAAAGCTGACCACAGGGCCAAAGGCCGGATCGCGGATAACGCCGATCATCAGCTCACGCCCGTAGGTACTTTTATACATGCGCTCCACGGTGACGCCCTGAATACGCGCCTGCGGAGCGACCCGGCGGGCTTCTTCCACCATCGCCTGATAGGCGCTGCGCACTGCCTCGGCACTGACAATATTAAGCTTGACCCCGCCCACATCCGATTTATGCGTAATATCGGGGGAGTCGATTTTCATCGCCACCGGATAACCCACAGTACCTGCAGCCACGAGCGCCTCATTGGCACTGCGCGCCTGCACGGTTTGGGTCACCGGAATGCGGAAAGCCGACAAGACCGCCTTGGATTCCATGGTGCTCAGGGTCTTGCGGCCTTCGGACAGAGCACCTTCAATGATCATGCGCGCCCCGGAAACATCGGTTTTAATCCGGTCAGACAGCGGGCCAGGGACCTGCAAGAGCATCTTCTGGTTGCGCTGATGCGCCGCCAGATAGGCAAAGGCTTCCACCGAGGCCTCGGGGGTGGAAAAATGCGGCAGATGATGTTTGGTGAATAATTCACGCCCGGCACGCACCTGCTCACCGCCCATCCATGAAGCCATCACCGGTTTTTCGGTTTTTTTAGCCGCATCAATGACTGCCTGCGCGACCTCCGTGGGTTGGGTCATGGCCTGCGGGGTCAGCATGACCAGAGCGCCGTCAATATTGGGATCACTTAGGCAGATGGAAATGGCTTTTTCGTAGCGCGGTGCATCGGCATCGCCGAGAATATCAATGGGGTTGCCATGTGACCAGTGATCTGGCAGAACCTCATTGAGTGCTTTGATGCTTTCCGGGGTGAGCTGTGCCAGCTCAATATCCACCTCTACCGCGCGGTCAGTCGCCATGACGCCAGGACCCCCGGCGTTACTGATGATGGCTAAACGGTTACTTTCAACACGATAGCGACTCGACAGAATCCGGGCGGCGGAAAATAACTGACTGATGGTCAGGGCGCGCACCGCACCGGCACGTTCCAGCGAGGCATCAAAGACATCATCAGCCCCCACAATCGCGCCGGTATGCGACATCGCCGCCCGCGAACCTTCTTCCTTGCGCCCGGATTTGATCACAATCACCGGCTTAATGCGTGCCGCTGCGCGCAGGCCGCTCATAAAGCGCCGGGCATTCCGCACCCCTTCCACATACACTAAAATGCTGTGAGTTTCGCGATCCAGCGCCAGATAATCCAGCACATCGCCAAAATCCACATCGGCGGTATCGCCCATTGAGGCCACCGCCGAAAAGCCGATCTGCTGCGTTTCAGCCCAGTCCAGAATGGCGGTACAGATGGCGCCAGATTGCGACACCAGCGCCAGATCGCCTTTCAGCGCGCTGTTTTTACTGAAGGTGGCATTCAGGCCCTGCGACGGGCGCATGATCCCCAGGCAGTTGGGGCCGATGATGCGCACGTCATATTCCCGTGCGGCATCAATCATGGCCTCTTGCAGGCGCCGTCCAACCGAGCCAGCCTCGCCAAATCCGGCAGATAACACCACCGCCGAACGGATACCAAAAGCACCGCATTGGCGGATCAAGGGCGGGACGGTACGTGCCGGGGTGGCAATCACCACCAGATCAACCGGGCGGCCAATGGCCTCGACATCCGGATACGCCTTGTAGCCCTGGATGGTGTCACGCTTGAGGTTAATCGGGTATAAATCGCCCTGATAACCGGCACTGATTAAATTAGCAAACACCAGCGAACCGACGGCATCTGCGCGTTCGCTCGCACCGATGACCGCGATACTCTTGGCGGAGAAAAAACGGTTCAGGTAATGGGGGCCCATAAGCATATCCTCGGACAGGTTCCGGGTTAAAATATATTGCACTGCAGCATAGTATGGAATAGATGCGCCTGAAGGTCTAGCAGGGATTTTGCGAAACAGATCACGCCGCCTGAGTCCGGCCCATGATCCAAGCCCTTTGCGGGCAAGCGTATAGGCTCTGCGCCAGCGTCTTAAAAAATAGGAAACCGATCCCATGTCATTCTCCTGCGTAATCGGCGTTGATCTGGGCACCTCCGGGTGCCGTGCCATCGCCATCGACCTTCAGGCCCGCATCATCGCCAGCGCTGTGCAAGCACTGCCTGCGCCGTTAAGCCCCGAGACGGATCATTATGAACAAGATCCGCAGCTTTGGTGGCAGGCGCTGATTGAGGTATTGCGTACTCTGTCTGCACAACTAACAGACTATCGCGTCACCCGCCTGGCCATTGACGCTACCTCAGCCAGTGTTTTATTGACCGATGCCCAGGCTCAGCCCCTGGGGCCGGCCTTGATGTATCGTGATCAACGCGCCAAATCCGAGGCCGCTTATATTGCGCGATACGCACCTTCCGCCAGTCCAGCCCGCGGAGCCAGCGCCAGCCTGGCAAAGCTTTTATCAGTTTGCGCGGGAAACCCCGGCCGCAAGGCCAAGGAGGGATAGCGCAGCACGCAAAGCGTGCGCCTGTTCCCGAGGCCTCCTCTTTGGTAGCTCGCTCTCTTTAATACATAGATGCTATCTTCATTTTAACCGCCGGGCTGGCGGGGTTAGTCTGTGGAGAAACTGTAAGTCCGGTGTCTCTTTGAGGCATTTGGCAGGTCTCGGCGCAGGCAGGAAGGACGGGGAGGATGTCAACCAGGCATCCCTTGCTGGGTGATGCACCAGGCCGATTGGCTCAGCGCCCGTCTTAGCGGACAGATCGGCTATAGCGATTGGAATAATGCCCTAAAACTGGGCTTTGATGTGCAGCAACAACAGTGGCCATCCTGGGTCAAGGCACTGATTCCTCCCGAAGTACACTTGCCACAGGTACTGGCACCTGGCACCCCGCTGGGCACACTAAGCGCAACCAGCGCGGCATTAACGGGTCTGTCGGCGGACACGCAAGTGGTCGCTGGCACCACCGACAGCACTGCCGCCTTTATCGCCACCGGAGCCTGTGCGCTGGGGGATGCCGTCACCTCGCTGGGCAGCACCCTGGTTTTGAAAATCCTAAGCCCGGTTGCGGTCAATGACGCCAGTATTGGGGTTTACAGTCATCGCTTGGGGGAGTATTGGCTGGTCGGCGGAGCCTCCAACAGCGGTGGCTCGGTCTTGCGCCAGTTTTTCAGCGATGCACAGATCCAGACATTAAGCGCCCACATCGACCCCACCCGCCCCAGCGGCCTGAACTACTACCCATTGCCAGCCATCGGCGAACGGTTTCCGCTGGCCAACCCCGCAATGGTCCCGCGTTTAAGCCCCCGTCCACCCGATCCCGCCCTCTTCCTGCAAGGACTGCTGGAAGGCATTGCCCAGATTGAGGCCCAAGGCTACGCCCATTTGGCCGCCTGTGGCGCCCCCTACCCGCAACGCATCCTCACCGTGGGCGGCGGCAGTCAAAATCCGGCCTGGACACACCTTCGCCAGCGCATCCTCGGCGTCCCCATTGAGCCCTTGCCCGACCGCCCCGCCGCCTTGGGCGCCGCGATGCTTTGCTTATCAAAATGACCGCGCTTTGCCTCTGGGAGCGCGGAGCACCCAAGCGCTATAAAAACGTGGCAGCATCTTCCAGATGCCGCTGCAAAAAAGCGACGGCTAGAAGCCGACGCCACTTTGTGATGAACAAACATTATTTAAACCCATCACACACATCACCATCCACGCTGGACAGTGACGCCGTGGATGGTGCAAAATCCGTGCGTTTATCTCCCCTTGGGTGCGATATCCGCAGAATAAGCGCATTAACCCAGATTTTAGATACCTTTTCACGCCTTGTATGAAAAAAATTTTACTCTTGAACGGGCCTAATCTGAACCTGCTGGGCCGACGCGAGCCGACGATGTATGGGCGCGAAGGGCTGGCCGAGATTGAGGCCCGGCTGATCCAGCAGGCCGCCATGGCCGGCGTGGAACTGGTGTGTTTTCAAAGCAACGCGGAGCATCATCTGATTGAACGTGTTCATCAGGCGGCGCTTGATGATGTGTGTTTTATCTTGATCAATCCCGGTGCCTTTACCCATACCAGCATTGCCTTGCGCGATGCTTTACTGGGGGTGGCGATTCCTTTTATCGAGATTCATTTATCCAATGTGCATGCCCGCGAGCCTTTCCGGCACCATTCGTATTTTTCCGATGTGGCCGCAGGTGTGATCATTGGCCTGGGCACCAAGGGCTACGCGCTGGCTCTTGAGGCTGCCATTCATCTGACCCATAACCATTGAGCTAACATGGATATCCGTAAAATAAAAAAACTGATTGAATTACTTGAAGAATCCGGTATCAACGAGATTGAGATCAAAGAAGGGGAGGAGTCGGTGCGGATTACCCGTGCGGCGCATTCCAATGCCCCCACCATGATGATGCCGCAGATGTACGGGATGGTCCCGCCAGCTCCGGCACACGCCACCGCTGCAGTATCCGCGCCTGCGGTGACCACGGAGGACGCCGCCCCCGCTGCCCATCTGGGGCATGCCGTCACGGCTCCCATGGTGGGCACCTTTTACCGCGCCCCGACACCGGGCTCCAAGCCCTTTGCCGAAATCGGGCAGACCGTGTCCTCCGGCGATACGCTGTGCATCATTGAGGCCATGAAGATGCTCAATCAGATCGAAGCGGATAAAAACGGGGTGATCAAGGCGTGTCTGGTGGAAAATGGCCAGCCGGTTGAATATGGCCAGCCCCTGTTCATCATTGAGTAATCAGGGGTATAGCATGTTTGATAAGATACTCATCGCCAATCGCGGCGAGATTGCCTTGCGGGTTTTACGCGCCTGCCGCGAGCTGGGCATTAAAACCGTGGCGGTTCACTCCGAGGCCGACCGCGATCTCAAGCACGTTCGCCTAGCCGATGAATCGGTGTGCATCGGCCCGGCCAACTCCACGGAAAGCTACCTCAACATCCCGGCCATTATCAGCGCGGCGGAGGTCACCGATGCCGAGGCGATTCATCCCGGCTATGGCTTTTTATCGGAAAATGCCGATTTTGCCGAGCGGGTGGAATCCAGCGGCTTTGTCTTTATCGGCCCGCGTGCCGAAAATATCCGTCAGATGGGCGATAAGGTGGCCGCCAAAGATGCCATGAAAAAAGCCGGGGTGCCCTGTGTGCCGGGTTCTGATGGCGCCTTGAATCAGGTATTGGAAGATAATCTCGAGCTGGCACGGGAGATCGGCTATCCGGTCATTATCAAGGCGGCGGGCGGTGGCGGCGGGCGCGGGATGCGGGTGGTACATGCCGAGGGTGCCTTGATCAATGCCATTACCCTCACCCGTGGCGAGGCGCAGGCGGCTTTTGGTAACCCGACCCTCTATATGGAAAAATATCTGGAACGGCCCCGCCATATCGAGTTTCAGGTGCTGGCTGACCAACAGGGTAATGTCGTCAGTCTGGGGGAGCGGGATTGTTCCATGCAGCGGCGTCATCAGAAGGTGATCGAAGAGGCGCCTGCGCCGGGAATTACCGAAGAAGAACGCCGCCGTATGGGCGAATGCGTGACGCGGGCCTGTCGCGACATGAACTACCGGGGCGCGGGCACCTTCGAGTTTTTATACGAAAACGGGGAGTTTTTCTTTATCGAGATGAACACTCGGGTGCAGGTCGAACATCCGGTCACCGAAATGATCACTGGCATTGATATCGTCTGCGAACAGATCCGCATCGCTGCGGGCCTGCCTTTATCCTTTACGCAAGATGACATCGTGCTGCGCGGTCATGCCATCGAATGCCGCATCAATGCCGAAGATCCGCACAAGTTCACGCCATCCCCCGGTCTGATCAAACAATTCCATGCCCCCGGCGGGATTGGGGTGCGCGTCGATACGCATATCTACAATAATTATTTTGTGCCGCCTTATTATGATTCTATGATTGGCAAGCTGATCATCCACGGCCCAGACCGTGAGACCGCCATCGCCCGCATGCGCGGCGCGCTTTCAGAAATCGTCATTGAAGGTATCAAGCACAATATCCCCTTGCACAAGGAACTGATCAACGACGCCGCCTTTCAGGCGGGCGGTACGGATATTCACTACCTTGAGAAAAAACTCAAGCAAGAGTTTTGACATCCTCCTTTTCCCGTAAGGCTGGCGATGACGCACACCTAACCTTGCCGTCACCCGTTGAGCGGCACACTCGCCGCCTACAGGCCAAAGAGTGTACACACACCGGGCATTTGATTGCATTGGCGATTCAGATGCCCGCCCAAGCGTCCGGCTCATGCGTACATGATGATGACCTCCATGCCGTCTTGCATAGACCGGCTCATGCCGTTTCGCCGCCAGCGCCCGCTTCACCGGCCTTAGCGCCCGGACGCTTTACTTGAAGACAGGATACATCCTGCATGTAAACAACCCCTCGATCCGCCTCCGGGCGCGCTGGATACATTTTCATTTATGAAGGGCATAACAGGTTTAAGCGATGGTATTTTCTGCACAGTATGATGTGATTGTGGTCGGTGGGGGTCATGCGGGCGTGGAAGCGGCAGCGGTGGCAGCGCGGATGGGCTGTCAAACCCTGCTGCTGACGCACAACATCGAAACCATTGGCCAGATGAGCTGCAATCCGGCCATCGGTGGTATTGGCAAGGGCCATCTGGTCAAAGAGATTGACGCGCTGGGCGGTATCATGGCCCAGGCGGCGGATCGTGCCGGGATTCATTTTCGCCGCCTCAACAGCAGCAAAGGGCCGGCGGTGCGGGCCACCCGGGCGCAGGCGGATCGTCGTCTGTATAAAACGGCGGTACGCACCATGCTGGAAAATCAGCCGAATCTGTGGCTGTTTCAGCAGGGCGTAGACGATCTGATTGTCCACGGCGAGCGGGTGGCCGGGGTGGTGACGCAGGCCGGGCTGCGCTTTTATGCCCCCTCGGTGGTGCTAACCGTGGGCACCTTTCTCGCGGGTCTGATTCATATCGGTGAGGCGCGCTATCCGGCGGGCCGGGCCGGTGATCCACCGTCGGTGCATCTGGCGCATCGGCTGGCGGAGCTATTACCCGGTCAGACACGCCTGAAAACCGGCACCCCGCCGCGCCTGGATGCCCGCAGCCTGGATTACTCACAATTGCAGGAACAGCCCGGCGATACCCCGCGCCCGGTGTTTTCCTTTCTGGGTTCGCTGGCTGATCATCCGCCGCAAGTCAGTTGTCACATGACCCGCACCACCGCGCAAACACATGCCATTATCCGCGAAAATCTGCACCGTTCGCCGCTATATACCGGCGTGATTGAGTCCATCGGGCCACGGTATTGTCCCTCGATTGAAGACAAAATCGTGCGCTTTGCCGACAAAGACAGCCATCAGATTTTTATCGAACCGGAAGGGCTGGATACCTATGAGCTGTATCCCAATGGCATTTCCACCAGCCTGCCCTTTGATGTGCAAATGGCTCTGGTGCGCTCGATCATCGGCTTTGAAAATGCGCATATCCTGCGTCCCGGCTATGCGATTGAATATGACTGCTTTGATCCCAGAGGACTCTATCCCAGCCTGGAAACCCGCACCTTGGCAGGGCTGTTTCTGGCCGGACAGATCAACGGCACCACCGGCTATGAAGAGGCCGGGGCACAGGGCCTGCTTGCCGGGATCAATGCCGCCCGGCGGGTACAGGCACAACCGGCCTGGTATCCGCGCCGCGATGAAGCCTATATCGGCGTGATGGTGGATGATCTGATCACCCGAGGCACCAACGAGCCCTATCGCATGTTCACCAGCCGCGCTGAATACCGCCTGCTGCTGCGCGAAGATAACGCCGATCTGCGCCTGACGCCCATCGGTCGCGAACTGGGCACGGTGGATGACAGCCGCTGGCACGCCTTCAGCAAGAAGCGCGAGGCCATCGAGCGCGAAACGCAGCGCCTGGCCAGCACCTTCGTGCAACCCAACAGCCCCGCCGCCCACGCCTTGATACCGCTAACCGGCGAGCTGGCCCGGGAACACAGCCTGCTGGAGCTGTTGCGCCGTCCGGAGTTGAGCTATGCCGCATTGGCGCAGCTGGACGGACTCACCCCCGGCCTGGCCACCGGCGATACCGCCGAGCAGGTGGAGATTCAGATTAAATATGCTGGCTACATCAAACGCCAGCAGGAAGAAGTCGAGCGGCTGAGTCGCTATGAGGCCACGATCCTGCCCAATGACATTGATTATCAAGACATTGCGGGCCTGTCTCATGAGGTGCGCCAGAAACTGGCCAGTCACCGACCTCACACCGTCGGCCAGGCTTCACGTATTCCCGGTATTACCCCGGCGGCGGTGTCTTTGCTGCTGGTACACCTCAAACGACTGCGCAAATCCGCAGCGGGATAACGCATTTAACGGCACTCCCAGCTTGAGTATGGAATAATCCGCCGGGCTGTGTCAGGATACAGGCGCTATTTTTGGCCTTGGCTTGGGCCGGTCTGCTGTCAGTGTGCTGGGCATACGCAGGCCGGTTTGGGGCTGATGGCGATTGTTTAACGCAATTTTTGCAGATTTTTGGGGAGATTTGAGCGTATGTATTGGGTCTTGGCGTTAATGACGGTGGCTTTGGTGGGGATGATCGCGGCGGGGATTTATTATGATATGAATCCGCCCAAGCCGGATAACACCCGTGTGGTGCGGCGCATGAAAGGGATTTTGGGGGCAAATTTGCTGACCTTTGTCAGTGCGCAAGCCTTGCTGGTGTTCGTGGCCTTTCAGCAGGTCATGGCCAGTGACGCAGTATCACAGGGGGTCAATGAGATCTCCATCGGCATGGGTCTGGCCATGATTGGCGCCGGCATTCCAACGGCGTTTGCCACGGTGGGCGCGGGGATTGCCGTGGGGCCGGTGGGCAGCGCCGCCATTGCCGCGATCAGCGAAAAACCCGAGATCTTTGGGCGCAGTCTGGTGTATCTGGGGCTGGCAGAAGGGATTGCGATTTATGGCCTGGTGGTCACCATCCTGATGCTGGGCGCGATTGGTTAGGCCTGAGAATCGCTCATGTATGCAGCATCCCCTGTACAAGACACTGCCCCCACGCGCTTTATCGCCATTGGCTCGGCGCCGCTGGTGGAAGGGTTTGGGCTGATTGGCTTTGAAACCTATCCGGATGTGCAGTGTGAGGCACTGGCCACCTTACTGGAGACGGTGGTGCGCAGTCGTGTGCCCACGCTGTTATTGCTGGAAAACCGCCTGGCGCGTTGTCCCTGTCCGATTCTGGAGCATATCCGCAATCAGCAGGCGCAGATCGTGGTGGTGGAGATTCCCGAACTGCATAATCCAACGGATTTTCACCCGGAAGTGGAGCATCTGGTGCAAAGCGTCTTGGGTCCTTCTGCTCTGGAGCAAAAAACGTGATCAGCGAAAATCATATCGCGGAACTGGAACATGCCTTGCTGGCGCGGGCGCGCAACCTTGCCCAGGAATATCTGGGGCGGGCGGATACTGGGCGCGAGCAGATCATCCGTGATACCAACTATCATCTGCGTCTGCGCGAAGAGCGCGAGATGCTGGCGGCCAAAAGTTTAGGCGATCGTACCTATCGCCAGTTGACCCAGGCCGGTGAGTTGCAGCTACAGGCCGATATGGACCGGCTACGCTTTGCCCTGATTCAGGGGGTGATGCTCTCGGCACTTGAGGAAATCAAGCAATTTACCCGTGATGAACAGCGCTATCTACCGGTACTTGGCCAGTTTTTGGCACGCAGCGCCCAGGCCATTGAGGATAAACCGCTGATTGTGCGGGTGAATGCAGCGGATCATAAACGCCTGAACAAGCGTTGGGAGAGCTGGAGCGCCGAATATGTGCCACACCGTCAGGTAACGCTGGATGAAGAGACGCTGGATTGCATCGGCGGGCTGGTGGTGCAGGATGAGGCCGGGCGTGAGCGCATTGATCAAACCTTTGAAGGTCGTCTGGAGCGTCTGGAAATGGCAGTACAGCAAGTGGCAGTGCAGCGATTATTTGCGACGCTGCCGGAGGCCGGAGGGCTTTTGAATGGCTAAGGTGGTAGATATCAATGGCCCGATTGTGATTGTGCATCTGCCGGAGGTCTTGATCGGTGAGCAGGTGCGCCTCGGCGAGCTGGGCCTGTTGGGCGAAGTGATCGGACGCGAGCAGGAATGCGCAGTGGTGCAGGTCTATGAATCCACCGAAGCGCTGCGCCCCGGTGAATCGGTGGAGGCGCTGGGACATCCCTTGTCGGTGGAATTGGGCCCCGGCTTACTGGGGCAGATTCTGGACGGAATTCAGCGCCCGCTGACCGCCATTGCCGCCCAAAGTGGCGATTTTATCGGGCGTGGCGTACATCCCCCGGCGCTGGATCGGGAGAAGCGCTGGCCATTTGTCCCCAATCCGCTGCTCAAGACCGGCCAACGCATTCAGGGCGGGCAAGCGCTGGGCACGGTGCGCGAAACCCAAAGTATTGAGCATCGCATTCTGGTTCCGCCGGACATTGACGGCGAACTGCTGGAACTGGCACCGCAAGGCGACTATACCATTGAGGAAATCGCGGCACGGGTACAGGATAGCAAAGGCCAGATCCACTCCTTGCGCTTTTACCAGCGCTGGCCGGTGCGCAAACCGCGCCCCTATCTGCGCCGCAGTGCTGTGGGCAAGCCTCTGCTCACCGGGCAGCGCGTACTGGATACTTTCTTCCCGCTGATCAAAGGCGGGAAAGCCGCCGTACCGGGCCCCTTCGGAGCGGGCAAAACCATGGTGCAGCAGCAGATTGCCCGCTGGTCTAATGCCGATATCGTGATCTATGTCGGCTGCGGCGAACGCGGCAACGAACTGGTGGACATTCTCGAAACCTTCCCCGAACTGATTGATCCGCATACGGGTCGCTCGCTGATGGAGCGCACCCTGCTGGTGGCCAATACCTCGAATATGCCGGTGGTGGCGCGGGAGGCCTCGATTTATGTGGGCGTAACGATGGCCGAATACTACCGCGACCAGGGCTATGATGTGGTGATGGTGGCGGATTCCACCTCCCGCTGGGCAGAGGCTTTGCGCGAGGTCAGCGGGCGGCTGGGACAAATGCCAGTGGAGGAAGGCTATCCGGCCTATCTGGCCTCACGGCTGGCGGCGTTTTATGAGCGGGCCGGGTGCGTGGATCTGCTCGGCGGCGAGGGCAGTGGTTCTGTCACGCTGATTGGCGCGGTTTCCCCGCCCGGCGGTGATTTTTCCGAACCCGTGACCAGCCACACCAAAGAGATCATTCAAACCTTCTGGGCCTTGTCCAAAGAACTGGCCGATGCCCGTCACTATCCCTCCGTGGACTGGGCTGACAGCTTTTCGGGCTATATTCAGGATGCCGCCGCGTGGTGGTCGGAATCCGTGGATACTCGCTGGGAACGCCTGCGCGCCGAAGCCTTGGGGATTTTGTCGCGGGCTGATGAACTGGCGCGCATTGTCAATCTGGTTGGCCCCGAGGCGCTGTCTTCACAGCAACGCTGGGAACTGGCCGGGGCGCAGGTGATTCGCGAGGGCTTTTTGCAGCAAAGCGCCCTGGATGAGATCGACAGCTACTGCTCGCCGCAAAAGCAATTTCGCCTGCTGGAGCTATTGCTCAATCTTTATCAGCGCGGCCAGCGTCTGTTGGCCCAAGGGGCTTCCGTGCAGCGCCTGCTGGAATTGCCCCTGCTGGCCACGGCCAAGCGCCTCAAGAGTCAATACAGCAGCGAGCAGCTTGATGAGATGAATGCCTTTGCGCAAGAGATTGACGACATCTTCAGCGCACTGGATCAGGAATATCTCGCTGTCCCGGTGAAACAGCCCGCCGCATAGAGGTTTTTTTCATGAGAGAAAAAGAATACCGTTACGCCAGCGCCGCCCGTGGTGGCCTGCTGTTTATGAAAGGCTTGAGCGGGGTGCGCAATGGGGATCGCGTGCAGGTGCGCGATCATCAGGGACAGGTGCGCAATGGGCAGGTGATCCGCACCACCACCGAGATGGTGCTGATCCAGGTCTTTGAGGGTACTGACGGACTGGACTTGGAGCGCACTTGGGTGCGTTTTCTCGAAGAACCCTTCGAGGTCACGCTCTCACCGGCCATTCTTGGGCGCATCTTTAATGGCGTGGGCAAGCCGCGTGATGGCCGCCCGGCCTTGATCAGCCAGACCAAACGCAATGTCAACGGCTCGGCGGTCAATCCGGCGGCGCGGGCCTATCCCAAGGAATTCATCCAGACCGGACTTTCCGGCATTGACGGCCTCAATTCCCTGGTACGCGGGCAAAAGCTGCCGGTGTTTTCCGGCTCAGGTCTGCCGCATAACCGCCTGGTCGCGCAACTGGTGCGCCAGGCCAAGCTCCCCGGCGAGGAAAGCAATTTTGCCGTGGTTTTCGCTGCGATGGGCATCTCCCATGCCGATGAGCGCTTTTTCCGCCAAAGCTTTGAATCCAGCGGCGTCTTGCGCAACGTGGTGATGTTCACCAATCTGGCCGATGATCCGCCGATTGAACGCCTGATCCTGCCGCGCACCGCGCTGACCGTGGCTGAATATCTGGCCTTTGATCTGGATTTGCATGTGCTGGTGGTGATCACCGACATGACCCATTATGCCGAGGCGCTGCGCGAAGTCGCTACCGCCAAGGGCGATGTCCCCTCACGCAAAGGCTATCCGGGGTATCTGTATTCCGATCTGGCCGAAATCTACGAACGCGCCGGACGGATTCGCGACCGCCACGGCTCCATCACCATGGTGCCGGTGTTATCCATGCCCTCAGACGACATCACCCATCCCATCCCCGATTTGACCGGCTACATCACCGAGGGGCAAATCGTGCTCTCGCGTGAATTACACGGCCAGGGCATCTACCCACCGATCCATGTGCCGCCCTCTTTATCGCGCCTGATGAAAGACGGCATCGGCGCACAATACACCCGCGACGACCACGCCCGCGTCGCCAGCCAGCTCTACGCCTCCTACGCCCGGGCGCTGGAAGTGCGCAATCTGGCCTCCATTGTCGGCGCCGAAGAACTGTCCCAGCGCGACCGCCAATACATGGACTTCGCCAAACTGTTTGAACGCCGCTTCATCGGCCAGGGCGAAGAGCAAGACCGCTCCATCATCGAAACCCTGGAAATTGCCTGGGAGGTCTTATCCTTGTTGCCCCCCAGCGAACTCACCCGCGTCAGCGAGGCCGATCTGGCCCGTTCGCATAACTGGAGCGAAGACCGCAGCCCGGCAAGCGATAGCGAGGCCCTGGTCGCATGAGCCGCCGCCTGAAAATCTCCCCGACCAAAAGCGCCCTGCTGCAAACCAAACGCCAACTGGTATTTTTACAGCAGGGACATGATCTGCTGGAACGCAAGCGTGAACTGCTCACCCGCCTGGTCTATGAACATCTGGCCGAATACCGCCGCCTGCGCAACGAAACCCGCGAAAAGCTGGCCGAAGCCTATCACTGGCTGGCCATCTGTCAAATGCGCATGGGCGGTCGTCGCCTGCGCCAGGCTGCCACGGGCTTGCAACCCGCCTTAAAGGTACGCATCCTGCCGCGCAGCAATCTGGGCGTGGAATACCCCTCGGTGCAGGTCGAAACCTGCCCACTCAAACCCGTGGGCCTCATGTGGACCGACTCAAGCTTTGACGAAACCCGCCTCAAACTGCAAGAAGCCGCCGTCATGCTCGCCCGCCTGGCCGAGTCGGAAACCTCACTGTGGCGCCTGTTAAAAGAACAGCGCAAAACTCAAAAGCGGGTCAACGCCCTCAAATACAACATCATCCCGCGCTATCAGGCCACCGTGCGCTTCATTCAGGGCAGCCTGGAAGAAGATGAACGCAACACCCTGTTTCAGATCAAACAACTCCACGCCCAACGCGAAGACGCCAACCACACCGTTTGAGCCGATAAAAATCCCGGCCGCCGCGCCAGCCTATGGGAGTGCGGAGCAGCCTTTCGAGCAAGGCCATAAAAACGCCACACAGCAGCTGCTGTGAGCGGTCAGGAATGGATGCCGATCTGTCAGGCCGGGCGCGATGTGCTAGAATTATCCCCTGCAATATACCTGCAGAACCTGTAAGTTTTTTGCTTCCCAAAGGCTTTGGGATTGCTCATAAATATCAAGATCTTTGCCGTCACCCGCTTTCTTTTAGTCTGCAAATGCATGTTTTTAAAGTAAAAATTGAAATATCTCAGGCTGTAGATAAGTACACGCCTAAGTATTAGACTTCCTACCTTCCCAAAACCGCCCAAACTGTTTGGCTTGTCTGACCCTCGCGTTGACAGGTCCTGGGATATTATTCTCCGGAGTCGCACCGTGCCTGGTAATTCGCTGTGGCAGCAATGCATTGCTCGGTTGGAGCGTGAACTGTCCGACCAGCAATTGAATACCTGGATTCGTCCGCTGCATGCGATTGACGAGGAGGATACTGTGCGCTTGCTGGCGCCCAATCGCTTTGTGCTGGACTGGGTGCGCAAACATTTTTTTGCCCGCATTGAGACCTTGATCAACGAGTGTGCAGATGGCCGGACGCTGCGGGTACAGCTGGAAGTCGGCAGCCAGCGGGCGGGGGCTGGCAAAAATGGCGCTGAGCGCACCACGCCGCTCAAAAAAGCCAACGGCAAGCGCCATAGCATCACCCAGCTCAGCACGCCAGCCAGCCAATTTACCAATAATCTCAACCCGAACTATACCTTTGATAATTTTGTGGAAGGGAAGTCCAACCAGCTGGCGCGGGCGGCGAGTCAGCAAGTCGCTGATGCGCATGGCAAGGCCTATAACCCGATGTTTATTTACGGGGGCGTGGGTCTGGGCAAAACCCACCTGATGCACGCGATTGGCAATGATATTTTGCAGCGCAATACCACGGCCCGCGTGGTCTATCTGCATTCGGAACGCTTTGTCGCGGATATGATCAAGGCCCTGCAACATAATCTGATGAACGATTTTAAGCGCTATTATCGTTCGGCGGATGCCTTATTGATTGATGATATTCAGTTTTTTGCCGGCAAGGAGCGTTCGCAGGAAGAGTTTTTTCATACCTTCAATGCGCTGATGGAAGGCCATCATCAGGTGATTATTGCCTGTGATCGTTTCCCCAATGAGGTCAACGGCCTGGAGGAACGACTCAAGTCGCGCTTTGGCTGGGGGTTGACGGTGGCGATTACTCCGCCGGAACTTGACACCCGTATCGCCATTTTGCAAAACAAGGCCCAGCAGGCCGGGCTCAAATTGCCCAACGAGGTCGCTTATTTCATGGCCAAGCGCATTCGTGCCAATATTCGTGAGCTGGAAGGGGCATTACGGCGTATTCTGGCCAGTGCGCAGTTTAGCGGAAAACCCGTCGATCTGGCCTTTGCCAAGGAAGCCCTGCGCGACATGCTCAGCGCCCAGGAACATCTGGTTTCGATTGAAAACATTCAAAAAATCGTATCGGATTATTACAAGGTATCCATCGCTGACATGGTTTCCAGCAAGCGCACACGGGCCATCAGCCGCCCCCGGCAGATGTGCATGGCTCTGGCCAAGGAGCTGACCACCAACAGCCTGCCGCAGATTGGCCGCTCCTTTGGCGGACGCGATCACACCACGGTGTTATATGCCTGTCGCAAGGTTAATGAGCTGCGCAAGGCTGATCAGGAAGTCGATGAGGCATTCAATACCCTGTTGCAGAGACTGTCGGGCTAGCGGGCGCGGATGGAATCAGATAGGCAGGGCTTCTGATAGCGCTACGCGTGATGCTGGATGTCCGATCATGCCCATGCCTGCTAAAATGCCCTGCAAACCATTTAGAACGCATATAGTGAGGATATTTGTGCGTCAAGCACTGGCCCGGTTTATCTCCAGGCCTATGCAGGACGTATCACCCGCCCCCATGCCGATCCGCCCGGAATGTTTTCCAGCGGACGGTTTCTTGTTGATCAACGTGTGGAATGCGCGAGATGCCGATGACCCCAGAGCGCTATTGTCAGGAAAAAGCAGCACGCAGCGGTTCCAGTTTTTATTACAGCTTTTTGTTTTTGCCAGAGCCGCAGCGTTTGGCAATTACGGCCCTGTATGCCTTCTGCCGTGAAGTCGATGATGTGGTGGATGAAGCCAGCGAGGCCGAGGTGGCCAAATTAAAACTGGCCTGGTGGCGCCATGAAATTGCCAGGGCCTTTTCCGGGGAGCCGTCGCATCCGGTGACGCGGGCCTTGCAGACGCCGATCCAGCGCTACCATTTGCCGCTGGAATATTTTCAGGAGATCATCGACGGGATGCAGATGGATCTGGATTATCAGGTCTATCCGAGTTTCAAGGAGTTATCTTTATATTGTTACCGGGTGGCCAGTGTGGTCGGCTTGTTGTCGGCAGAAATTTTTGGCTATCAGGACCGCAACACTCAAGCCTATGCCCGCGATCTGGGCATGGCGATGCAGTTGACCAATATCTTGCGGGATGTGCGCGAGGATGCCCATCGTGGCCGTATCTATATTCCCCTGGATGAGTTGCAGCGCTATCAACTGAGTATCAGCGACCTGCATCAGGGCAAAACCACCGATAATCTCAGGGCCTTGTTTACCGCACAGGCGGAGCGGGCGCGAGCGTATTATGCGCAAGCTATGGCGCACCTGCCACGCCAGGACCGCTATGCCCAGCGGAGCGGCTTGATCATGGCCTCGGTGTATCAAAGCCTGCTGGCCGAGATTGAAGCGGATGGCTATCGGGTTTTGGAGCAGCGCATCAAACTCACACCCTTGCGCAAATTGTGGATTGCCTGGCGGACCGCCCGTCAGGAATCGCGTCTCCATCGGCAATTACTCAAAACAGGTCAGCATACATGACACCATGCCACGACAGCCCCTCCTCGGTGCTGATTATCGGTGCTGGCTGGGCTGGCTTAAGTGCTGCGGTTACACTGGCCCAGCAAAAGATTCCGGTCACCGTGCTGGAGGCGGCGTTACACCCGGGCGGGCGGGCGCGCGGGCTGGAGATGAACGGTGTGCGGGTGGATAACGGCCAGCATCTGCTGATCGGGGCTTATGAGGCCACCCTGGCGATGCTGCACACCCTGGGCATGGATGAGCGTAAAGCGCTCTTGCGCATGCCGCTGGATCTGACCATGCGCTCCCCGCGCCAGGAAGGGATCAATCTGGCCAGCCTGTACCTGCCAGCACCGCTCAATCTTGCCTTTGGTTTACTGCGCACCTCGGGCATCCCGTGGCCGGAGCGTTTTGCCGCCTTGGTTGGCCTGGCGCGCCTGATGCGTTGGCACAGCCCCCAGGATTTACCGGTCACGACCTTATTGCGGCATCACAAAATCCCCACGCGACTGATTGAGGGCATTTTCAATCCCTTATGTCTGGCCGCGCTGAACACCCACCCCGATATGGCCTCCGGGCAATTATTTGCAACCGTTCTGCAGGCCAGTTTCAGCCAGCGGCGGCGCCATTCCGATCTGCTGATTCCACGGCTTGATTTAAGCGCGATGTTTGTAGATCCGGCACGGCGCTTTATTGAGCAGCAGGGCGGCCGCTTGCTGACCCGCGCCCGCGTGCGCGCTCTGGATTATCAGGCGGAGCGCGGCTATAGAGTAGTGCTTGATGACGGCGAATTTAGCGCCCCACAGGTGATTTTGGCAACGCCTGCGCATATTACCCAGAGCCTGTGTGCGGGCCTGCCTGCCCTGCAAACCTGGGCCACCAAATTAAAACATTTAGACGATGAGCCGATTTGTACGGTGTATCTGCGCTATCCGGAAAAAACCCGCATGACACCGACGTTTATCGGCATGCTGGAAACCACCGGACAATGGCTGTTTGATCGGCGCCTGACCGGCACCCCTGGCGTGATGGCTGTCGTCATTTCAGCCTCTGGGGCGCACCTGCACCTGGACAATAGCGCCCTGATCAAGCAGATCAAGGCCGAGTTAAGCCTGTTTTATCCGGATTGGCCTGAGCCGCTGGATGCCTTTGTGATCCGCGAAAAGCGGGCCACCTTTCGCGCCAGCGTCGGCTGTGAACGCTTTCGCCCCAGCCACCAAATGCCCCTGCCCGGTCTGTGGCTGGCGGGTGATTACATCCAGACCGGTCTGCCGGGCACCCTGGAAGGCGCTGTTTTGAGTGGATTGCAATGCGCCAAGAGCATCGTTAACTCGAAAAATTCATAATAAAATCATGACATTGGTAGACGTGCTGCAATAGGCATTATCCTACAAGGCTTTAAGCCAGAAAAACATCTGTTTTGAAGATTCGCTGGGCTCATCCAGATCGCGCCAGCTGAAACGGGCAGACAGCTCAGCATGGCGCCGATAACCGCGTTTCTCCCAGAACTGATGCAACGGGACATAATCCTTGGGGCGGCGTGGATGATCGGCGGGGCGTTCAACCGCACAAAACGCGCTCCAGCTGAAACGCTGCAAAGCCCTGGCATGTGCTTCGCGTTCAGCGAAAAAACGCACTCCGATACCGCGCCCACGATAGGCATTCAGCAACACGGATTCGCCCAGATAAAAAATCGCGCCGGGATCATAGCCGTGTTCGATAAAAGGGGCGATGACATTTGCCGTTTCATGTGCCAGCGGCAGGGCGGTAGACGCCCCCACAATCCGCTCACCATCACGGACAATCACCACAACACTATCCGGTGATTGTATGTAGGTCTGCAGATAACGCGCCTCATACTCCGTATCGCCATCATACAGATAGGGAAACTCGCGAAATACCTCAATGCGTAACGCGGCCAACTCAGAAATATAGGCCCTGATGCCGTCGTTGGTATAGCGTTGAATCGTCAGTGCAGTAGACATTCTATATCTGCCTATGGATCAGCGCCCGGCCTTAAAACAGACTGGCCAGACGGTAGGTCAGTGGGAGGGTGACAAAGGCCAGCAGCGTAGTCAGGGTGACGGCGGCGGCGTACAGCGCACTGTCCAGGCGATAACGATCACATAACACCAGTCCAAGCACCATCGCAGGCATGGCCGCTTCAAGCACCACCGCAATTAATACCTCGCCCTCCAGTCCTAAAAAATGCGCCGCAAACCAGGCAAACAGCGGCTGAATTGCCAGCTGAATCAACACCACCGGCAACAAAAACCGCAGATATTCCATCCGCCATGTGCGCCATACCAGCGCCAGGCCCAGAGAAAACAGCATCAAGGGAATGACGCCATTGCCCAGCATGGTCAGCCAGGACTCAAACCACGGCAACAGCGGCACGCCGCTGAGATTGAGCGTCACGCCCAAGGCCGCCGCCCACAAAGACGGCACGCGCAGCAGGGTGGTCAGCGGATTGACCTGCGCCGCACCGTCGCCCATGCGGCTGGCCACCAAAATGCCCACCGTCAACAGAATCGGAGTACAGGCAAACAGATCATATTGAATGGCGACAAAACGCCCCAGATCGCCAAACAGGCTTTCCAGCAAGGGCAAACCGAGATACGTGGCATTGGGAAAAGCCGCCGCCAGAATCACCGTCCCGGTAACCCGACGCTGCGCCTTGCAAAATCGACAACTCCCCCACGCCAATAGCATCGCCAGCACCACCGACAAGCCCGCCACCACGGCAATGCGCCAGGATTGCCCATCGAGCGGCGCCTGCCACAACACCACCAACACCAAGGCCGGCAGCAGCAGAAAATACACCAGCGTGGTTAATACCTGACGGGTGGTGTCAGCATCCAGACCACCGGGTTTGAGAGTACGCCAGATCCATCCGCACAGGATCAGCGCACCCATTTGACTGATAATGGAAAGCATCGTATCGGAAGGGAAAGGGAAACGGGCTGCGAGTATAACAGCCCGTCAACAGGCTGACATCCTGGGAACGCCGAGGTATCACTCGGCAGCTTGGCTTGGAGCACCGCTCACCAGAGCGGCATTAAAGATGTGGCGGCATTTTCCAGATGCCGCTTCAAAAAAAGCGACGGCTAGAAGCCGCCGCCAATTCGTGCGTAGCTGGTGTGTGGCGCTCCATAATCATGCGGAGCGGATGCTCCGCGCTCCCAGGGGTGAATTTTTGCCGCTTTTATCAATAGAATGCTGTAGGTCTGCTACACTTTAGCCACGATTTGATCTTAAACGTAGCGAGCAGGGTTGGTGTATTGCGGTGACTGGTAAGCCATCATCTTCTAGTGTCGCACCCCGCCGAGGGCTGTGGTGGCGGTTGCGTCAATATGCCGTGTTGGTGCGTTTGCACCGACCGATCGGCATTTTTTTATTGCTCTGGCCGACCTTGTGGGCCTTGTGGATTGCCGCCGAAGGGGTCCCTGATCTGCTGGTGCTGGGGGTCTTTGTGGCCGGGGTGGCGCTGATGCGCTCGGCGGGCTGTGCGATTAATGATTATGCCGACCGTGATATTGATCGGCATATCCGGCGCACCCAGCAGCGCCCGCTGGCCCAAGGTGAGCTGGCGCCCTGGGAGGCGGTGGCAGTGTTTGTGGGGTTGAGCCTGATCGCCTTTGGGCTGGTGTTGCTGATGAATCCGCTGACCATTGCCTTGTCGGTGGTCGCTGTTTTATTGGCGCTCAGTTATCCTTTCATGAAGCGTTACCATCATTTGCCGCAGGTGCATCTGGGGGCCGCCTTTGGCTGGGCGGTGCCGATGGCCTTCAGCGCCCAGACCGGGGAGTTTCCGCCGCCGGTGGCATGGCTTTTGTTTGTGGCTACGCTGTTATGGGCGACGATTTATGACACTATGTATGCGATGGCGGATCGCGATGATGATCTCAAGATCGGCGTGAAATCCACGGCGGTGCTGTTTGGCGAGGCGGATCGGGCTATTCTGGCGGTGTTGCAGGGATTGTTGCTGATGGCGCTGGTGTCGGTGGGTCAACAGGCGGGTCTGGGATGGCCTTATTATCTGGCGGTCAGTGTTGCCGGTATTTTGGCGCTATATCAGCAATATCTGATTTATGATCGTCAGCCACAGCTTTGCCTGCGGGCGTTTTTAAATAACAATTGGTTGGGTGCGGTTGTTTTTGCCGGGCTGGTGTTTGATTATGCCTTGCCGCGCAGTGCTATCTGATTTCTTAAACCTCTTTGCAACTCAAGGAGATTGGGCTTGAAAACCATTTTGTTGGTGGATGACTCCACAACTATCATTCTCAGTGTGAGTGAAATCATTACCAAGGCAGGCTATAAGGTTGCCAAGGCCTGTCATGGCGTTGATGCCCTGGGGCAGATCAAAAGCGGCGTCAAACCCGATTTGATTATCACTGACCTGAATATGCCGCAGATGAATGGCATTGAATTTATCCGTGAGGTGCGCAAACTTCCGGGCTTTCGTTTCACGCCGATTTTGATGTTGACCACTGAATCACAGCAGGCCAAGCGCATGGAGGGCAAGGAGGCAGGAGCAACCGGCTGGCTGGTCAAGCCAATTTCCGGGCCGGATTTGCTCAAAACCATCAAGCAGGTTTTGCCGGGTGCTTAGGGCGTGTCTCCTCACTCAATGGACACAACGACAGCACGCACGTCGCCACCCGGCGATGAGTTTATTCATTCGGGCTATCGCCAGCTGTCCCTGGCGCGGCGTCATCTGATTTTGAGCACAGTGCTGGCGGCCTCGGTGATCTGGTTTTTGCAGTATTTTACCGCCGATTTTCTGGCCTGGCTGGCGCAGTATTTGGGGATCAGTGCGCGATTTGTCAGCGCCACGGTGATCTCCGCAAGCTTTGTGGTGGTGGCCTTTGCGATCAGTTATCTGTTTATGCGCTCAAGCCTGGGCGCTTTGGGGGAACTGGCCAGAAGTACCACCAGCACCTTGCATTATGTCGGCCAGCTGGAGGAAAAATGCAGCGTCGTCAGTGAATGCCTGGAAGACAGCGCCCAGCTTGATGAGGTGTTCAGCCGTAATTTGCAGCGGGTGATTGAGGAAACCGAACAGGCCTCGGTGGATATCGTCAAACGGGTGCAACAGCTGGATAGAATTGCCTCGGAACTGGTCGGTTATCTGAATCGCGCTGATCTGGACACCACCGATATGCAAGATGAGATCCAAAAAAGCACCGACATCATCGAGCGCATTGGCCAGTTTATGCAGCGTTTGCCGGAAAAAATCGAGGAAGACCGGCAGAGTATGCGCGCCATTGTCGATGAAATCAGTCAGATGGATGGCATGGCCGAGGTGATCAAATCCATCAGCGAGCAGACCAATTTACTGGCGCTCAACGCGGCGATTGAGGCCGCCCGCGCGGGTGAACATGGGCGCGGTTTTGCGGTGGTAGCGGATGAGGTGCGTACCTTGGCGGTGCGTGCGACCCAGGCGGCAGAAACCATTCAGCATACGATCAAAAGCGCGCAGCAAACGGTGTATGTCAACTTTGAAAAAGGCACTGACCGCCATGCGCAGGAGGAATTGCGCGAGGCCTCCTCGGTGCTGGAGTCGATTCACCGCCTGCAGGAAAGCTATGAAGACATGAAGCAGTTTTATAAAACGCTGCTTACCGTCACACGCCAGCATAACAGTGATCTGGCAGAACAGATTGTCAATGCACTCGGGTCTTTGCAGTTTCAGGATATCGTGCGCCAACGCCTGGAGCGCATGCAATATGCACTGACGCAGCGCGATATCGCCTTGCGTCGTTTAGCCACTGAAGTCACCGAGCCGGGCTTATTAAACATGGATAATTTTGCCATTCTGGCACAACTGAATCAGGAATACGAAAGGGCGGAAAAAAGTCATGGCATGGACGATGCGCAAGACGACGGCCCACCAATCCAGCTTTTTTGATCCTTAAAGTGATTTGAATCAATGACTATGAAACCTGATGCCTTTCAACGTGTATTGGTGGAAATCTTGCACAGTCAGCATGATCAGCTTGTGAATCGCTGGCTGTCTGAGGTGCATGCCGATGAGTCGCCGCCGGGCAATCTAAGCGGCAATGCCTATCGCGATCTCTTGCGCCAGCATGCTACCCGTATCCTGCAAGAATTAGCCCAAACCTTAAGCGACAATGCCCACGACTGGCGCCTGGAGTACTATCCGCATTTTTGCCAGGTACTGCGTGAAATCAGCGCCCAGCAGGCCAAGCAGGGCTTTTCCCCCACCAAGAGCACCCATTGGATCCTGGGGCTGAAAAAAGCCCTGCAGGTGGCGTTAAACGAACAGCTCGTCGGACAGGGCGAGGCGCTGATGCTGGCCATTAAGAGCCTGGATCAGATTGTTGACAGCATGTTGGTGTTTGTCATCAATTCCTTTGTTGAAGCCCGCGAGAAGGTCATCTTGCAGCAAAGCATCGCCTTGATGGAGCAGTCCATCCCGGTGGTGCGGGTGTGGAACCGCATCTTGATGATGACCCTGATCGGGGTGATCGACACCCAGCGGGCGCGCCAATTAACCGAACGCCTGCTGGAAAATGTCTCCAAAACGGAGGCTTTGGTGACGATCATTGATGTGACCGGGGTGCCGGTGCTGGATACCAGTGTGGCCGGGCACTTATTGAAAACCATTGCCGCTGCAAATATGCTGGGCACCCAGGTGATCATGACCGGTATCAATCCCGAAGGCGCCCAAACCCTGGTTAAACTGGGTATCAACTTTCCCGACATCACCACCCGCGCCACCTTGCGTTCCGGGCTGGCGGAGGCGCTGCGCATGATCGGTTATCAGGTGATTCCCCTGCAGCAAGGCACGCATTGATGAGAATTCCCATCCTGAGACTGGGTAATATCCTGCTCACCTCCATTCAGGTCGATCTGACCGATGAGGATGTGATGCTGTTTCAAAATGATGTGGTCAACGAGGTCTCGCGCACCGAGGCGATGGGCCTGGCCATTGATATCACCGCCCTGGAAATTGTCGATTCCTTTATGGCGCGGGTGATCAATGATACGGCGAATATGGCGCGATTGCTGGGCGCTGAGGTAGTGGTGTGCGGGATTCAACCCACTGTGGCGATGACCTTGGTGGAAATGGGGCGGGGGCTTTTGGGGGCACAAAGCACCTTCAATCTGGAGCAGGGCCTAATTGTGCTGCGTCAGCGGATTGTACAACGCGCGGATTTATGGGCCTTCGACGACGATGAGCGAAGCCGTGACCGGCCATTCAATTTTTAGTATTGAGATCACTGATCCCAGTGATGTCGTCAGTGCGCGCAGCAAAGCGCGTGAAATCGCTGCCGGGCTTGGCCTGGGTAGCGCAGATCAAACGCGGCTGGCCACCGCCATCTCCGAGATCACCCGTAACGTCATTCAATATGCCGGACCAGGCGGCGGCGTGTGCCGTTTATTTGATGAATCGGATAATGAATGGATTCGTATTCGCATTGAGGTCGAGGACTGGGGCATTGGCATCACCGATGTCGTTGCTGCCCTGCGCGATGGCTATTCCACCGGCGGCGGTCTGGGGGCGGGGTTGCCCGGTGCCCGGCGCTTGATGGATCAGTTTGATATCCAGTCACATCCGGGCTGCACCAAGGTGGAGATGAGCATGATCCGCCGCCGACATCACGGCTAAGGCGCAGATGGCCACGCTTAGGTAAACAACTGGCTGACCTGTTGCAATAAGGCCGCGTCTTCATCCCAGTGCAATTCCGGGTCGGCGGCGGTGCAGCCCAGGCGGCGCAGGGCGGGGATCTCGGCGCGGTTAAGCCGGGCCAGTGGGTGGTTTGCATGGGCGCGGTAGCTTTCGATGTTGGCGGCCTGCACAATATCCACATAATCAATCGGCGCATCAGGCCCCGGATCGCGTTGCAGGCGGTCATGTTCAGCCGCGACACTCACCAGTACCGGGGCAAAACGCCAGGCATTCAAAATGGCCTTGCCCAGCGGCGCATGCACCGCGCCGATGATCGCCGCAAGACTGGCCTCATGCTGTAAAATCGCCTCGTGATCTTTGGCCCGGTCGAGAATGGGGATAATCCCGACATCATGCACCAGGCCCCCCAGTAGGGCTGTTTCCGGGTCAAGATGCGGATAGCGCAAGGCCAGCAACATGCTCAGCATCGCCACCTCCACGCTATGACTCCACAAGGTTTCCATGCGACGGAGAATCCCCTCATGACCGGTGTCAAAAACCTCTTTCATGGCCAGCGCCAGTAAAAGGTGCTTGGTTTTTCCCAGCCCTAAGCGGGTGATGGCCGATTTGATCGTGCTACAGGGGCTCACCCCGCGAAACACCGGGCTGTTGGCATAGCGCACCACCCGCGCCGCCATTGAGGCATCACGCATCACCAACGCAGCCACATCGTCGATGGTGGTATCGTCACAATTGACGGTAAACAGGGCCTGCACCGAAATATCGGGTAAGGTCGGCAGGCGCAGGCGCTGGCTGCGCATATCCTCCCGCAAACTGGCCACAAACAGGTCTACCGTATGTTTCAGCGATTGCTCAGTATTCATTTTTCAAGCGTAGCCTTAGCCGCCGTATGAAGCAAGTAGCCATTATGCACTCAGATCATGATTGGATGACGCGGGCCTTGCGCCTGGCGCACACCGCCGCCGCCCACGGCGAGGTGCCCATTGGTGCGCTGCTGCTGGATTCCCAGGGGCAGCTGCTCGCCGAGGGTTTTAATCAGTCCATTGCCCGGCATGATCCCAGTGCCCATGCTGAAATCGTGGTGTTGCGGGCCGCCGGTGAGCAGCTGCAAAACTACCGGCTGCCGGGCTGCACCCTGTATGTCACGCTGGAGCCGTGCCTGATGTGTGTGGGGGCGATGATTCATGCCCGCATTGCGCGTCTGGTCTATGCGGCTTATGATCCACGCACCGGTGCCGCCGGTACGGCCTTTGATGCACTGCGCTTACCCATCCATAACCACCGTCTGGAGGTATGCAGCGGTGTGATGGCGGCCCAAAGTCAGGCGCTGTTACAGGATTTTTTTCGCGCCCGGCGCCAGCGCAGCGCTCGCCCAAGCGCCTGAACACGCGGCACCCTGCGTATAGATGCATTCCTCTGTTCACCGCTTTTCCAAGGTATCCATTTTTCATGCATAAATGGCTTTCGCTATCTGCCCTGATCATCATCCTGGATCAACTCACCAAATGGTTCGCCGAGCGCACCTTGCCCCTGTTTGAGCCGGTTGCCATCCTGCCGTTTTTGAATTTCACGCTGGTGTACAACACCGGCGCGGCCTTCAGTCTGCTCAGTCAGGCCGGTGGCTGGCAGCGCTGGTTTTTTGTGAGCCTGGCGCTGGTGGTCAGCGTGTTCATCATCGTCTGGCTCAAGCAGCTCAAACCCGAGGAACGCCTGACCGCCACCGGGCTGGCGCTGTTATTGGGCGGGGCCATCGGCAATCTGATTGATCGGCTCTGGCATGGCAAAGTCATTGATTTTATTGATATGCATGTGGCGGGTTATCACTGGCCTGCCTTTAATATCGCCGATGCTGCCATCAGCATGGGGGCGGTGTTGCTGATTATCTGCAGCCTGATCGGCATTCATCGCGAACGCCAGCAAGGAGATGATACCGATGCACCACGCTGATACCGCCCGCCGCCTGATCCTGGTCGATGGCTCCTCGTATCTGTACCGCGCCTTTCATGCCCTGCCGCCCTTGCGCACCCGTCAAGGCCAGCCCACCGGCGCCATCAAAGGGGTGATTGCGATGCTGCGCAGCCTGCGCGCCAGTGATCCTGCGGCCTTGATGGCGGTTATTTTTGACGCCAAGGGCAAAAATTTCCGCCACAGCCTGTATCCCGATTACAAGGCACAACGTCCGCCGATGCCCGATGAGCTGGTGGCACAGATTGCCCCCTTGCAGGAGGTCATTGATGCGATGGGGCTGTTGCGTCTGGCGGTGCCCGAGGTTGAGGCCGATGATGTGATTGCTACGCTCACCACGCAGGCTCTCCAGCGCGGACTGGAGGTACTCATCTCCACCGGCGACAAGGATCTGGCCCAGCTGGTCGGCCCCAGGATCAGTCTGCTCAATACCATGAGCGATGAACGTCTGGATGAGGCCGGGGTGTGGCAAAAATTCGGGGTCAGTCCGGCGCAAATCGTTGATTATCTCAGCCTGATTGGCGATAAAGCCGACAATATCCCTGGTGTGCCTAAGGTCGGCCCGAAAATGGCCAGCAAATGGCTGGCCGAGTATGGGAGCCTTGAGGGCATCATTGAGCACGCCGCCGACATCAGCGGCAAGGTGGGGGAGAATCTGCGCGCCACCCTGCCGCAATTGCCGCTGTACCAATCGCTGATCCGGGTCAAGACCGATCTGCCGCTCGACATTGACTGGACACGCCTGGAGCCCGGCGCAGCCGATCAACCCCGCCTGCGGGAATTATTTACCGCGCTGGAATTCAAAGGCTGGCTGCAGGCCCTGCAGCAGGAAGATCATGCGGCGGATACCGCGCATAACGCCGCGCAGCCGGGACCGCGTAGTACCCGCGATGCACCGTCTGCAACAGCCGTACAAGACCTTTTCGGCGCGGAGCCTGGCGCTCCCCATGCGCACTATGTCACCATTACCGACGCAGCCACTTTACAATCATGGCTGGACAAACTCGTCCAGGCCCCGCTGTGGGCACTGGATGTCGAAACCAGTGACCTTGACCCCATGCGCGCCGAGCTTGTCGGCCTGTCCTTTGCTGTCACCGCAGGCGAGGCCGCCTATCTGCCGCTGGCGCATCGCAGCCTGGAGGGCGTTACCCAGCTCCCCCGCGAGGCCACCCTGGAACGCCTGCGCCCCCTGCTGGAAGACCCCCAATACGCTAAATTGGGCCATCATCTGAAATACGACGCGCAGGTTTTGGCCAATCATGGCATCACCCTGGCCGGGATCACCCATGACAGCCTGCTGCAGTCGTACCTGCTCGACAGTCAGGCCCATCGTCACAGCCTGGATGTCCTCAGCGAGCAGCATCTCCAGTACCGCACCCTGCATTATGAGGAAGTCACCGGCAAAGGGGCCCGCCAGATCCCCTTTGCCGAGGTACCGCTGGAACAGGCCACCCGCTATGCGGCTGAAGATGCTGATATCTGCCTGCGCCTGCATCAGCACCTGTGGCCGCAGCTGTGTACACAAGCCGGTCCACGGCGGGTCTACGAACAGCTGGAAATCCCCCTGATTCCGGTACTGGCGCGCATGGAGCGCCACGGCGTGTATGTGGACAAGGCCCACCTGCAAACCCAGAGCCGCGCCCTGGCCAAACAACTCACCGCCCTGGAACAAGAGGCTTTTGCCCTGGCGGGTGAACCCTTTAACCTGGCCTCGCCCAAACAGATCCAGCAGATTCTGTTTGACAAGCACGGCCTGCCCGCAAAACACAAAACCCCCAAAGGCCAGCCATCCACCGCCGAGGAAGCCCTGGAAGCCCTGGCAGAAGACTACCCGCTGCCCGCAGTGCTGCTGGCGCATCGCCGCCTGGCCAAACTCAAATCCACCTACACCGACAAACTCCCCGGCTTTATCCACCCGCGCACCGGACGTATTCACGCCAGCTATCAACAGGCCGTGACCTCCACCGGACGCTTATCCTGCAGCGATCCCAACCTGCAAAACATCCCGATACGCACCCCACCGGGACGGCTGATCCGCCAGGCCTTTACCGCACCACCGGGACGCCTGCTGCTGGCAGCGGATTATTCGCAGATCGAGCTGCGCATCATGGCCCATTTATCGCAGGATTCCGGCCTGCTGGCCGCCTTTGCCGCTGGCGAAGACATCCACCGCGCCACCGCCGCCGAAATCTTTAACCGCCCCTTGGAACAGGTCAGCGCCGAGGAACGCCGCGCCGCCAAAGCCATCAACTTCGGCCTGATCTATGGTATGTCGGCCTTTGGGCTGGCCCGCGAGCTAAAACTAGAACAAAGCGCCGCGAAAGACTACATGGCGCGCTATTTTGCCCGTTATCCGGGGGTGCAGGCGTATATGCAGGCCAGTCGCGAACAGGCGCTCAGCCAAGGCTATGTAGAAACCCTCTTAGGGCGGCGGCTGTATCTGCCCGACATCCGCTCCCGCAACGCCCAGCGCCGCGCCCAGGCCGAACGCCTGGCGATTAACGCCCCCATGCAAGGCAGCGCCGCAGACATCATCAAAGCGGCCATGCTGAAGGTAGATACCTGGCTGCAACACAGCGGCTTTCCGGCAATGATGATCATGCAGGTCCACGACGAACTGGTTTTTGAAGTCCAGGCCGAACAGGCCCAGGCCCTGGGAACCGCCGTCAGCCGCCTGATGAGCGAGGCGCTGACATTACACGTCCCGTTGCTGGTTGATATCGGCATTGGGGAAAACTGGGACGCCGCCCATTAACGCCACGGCATCGAGCGCGGGAGCGCGGAGCACCCGCTCCGCAGCAGTTAAAGAACTTCCCCCTGTTAAGGGGGAGTCCCGCGCAAGCGGGGAGGGGGTCAGGTGTAAAGATAACCACCCCGCCGCTTCGCGGCTCCCCTCCTTGAAAAGGAGGGGAGTTTTTTATGCCGGGCGGATGCCCGGCACTCCCACCTTGTGTTATCGGCCCAGCGCCTCGTCTTTGGGGTTGTAGCAGCGGATGGCGTTGCGGCCTTCGCTTTTGGCGCGGTACATGGCCATATCGGCGCTTTTGAGCAAGGTGGTAGGCGTGTCGCCGTCATGAGGATAGAAAGATACGCCCAGGGAGCCGCCGATTTTGACTTCTGCGGCGGCCAGGGCAAAAGGCGTGGCCAGTTCTTGCAATACGCGCTGGCTGATCCGCAAGGCCTCGGCTTTATCCGGTAGCGTACCGAGAATCAGGGCAAATTCATCGCCGCCCAGACGGGCTGCCAGGTCGTTGCTGCGAATCGCGCCCTGCAGGCGCAAGGCGACCATTTGCAGGAGTTCATCGCCAGCATCGTGGCCGAGGGTGTCGTTGATGGGTTTGAATTTGTCCAGATCGACAAACACCACGGCGAGGGTTTGTTGTTGGGCCTTGGCCTGCTGGCAGGCGGTTTCCAGGGATTGGTGAAAAATCGCCCGATTGGGCAAGCCGGTCAAGGCATCGTGCATGGCCTCTTCCAGTGCGGCCTGTTTTTCCAGCAGGTCTTCTAAAACCAGCTCCAGGCGATATTCGCGTGTTTCGATGCTGACGCTCAGATGGCCAAAGCAGTCTGCCAGTTCTCTGACCGCTTCTGGCAGATCGGGTTGGGCCATCATATCCATCAAACGGTCTACCGCGTCTTTGTCGCCTTTGACGATGTGTCGTGTTTCGGTCAGCAGCCGCGCTAAAGCGGCCTCCAGGGTGTTTTCAGTGGCATGGTTCACAGCACAAACTCCCAGCGAATGCGCGTTAAGTGGGTATAACCGGATGCGAAGGCACACGGGCGGTAGCGGCACCTTCTCGGTGTCGCGGTGTGTTTGGTGCGGTACCTGGAAGGTGCCGCTACGAAGGGGCCAGTCTGGCGAAAATCTGCTCGGCACTGTGCAAGGCCTGTTCCAGGCAGGGGTCGAGGACACAAAAATGCCCCATTTTGCGGCCTGGGCGCGGTTGTTCTTTGCCATACAGATGCAGTTTGGCGCGGGGTTCTGCCAGCAGTGCGGCCCAGTTGGGGCTGTGCTGCTGCCATACATCGCCGAGGATGTTGACCATCACCACCGGCGAAAGTAACTGCGTATCCCCAAAGGGCAGGCCACACACGGCGCGCACCTGCTGCTCAAATTGCGAGGTGATACAGGCATCCAAGGTGTAATGGCCGCTGTTATGCGGACGCGGCGCAATCTCGTTGACCAGAAATTCGCCGCTGGCGGTGAGGAAAAATTCTACCGCCATCACCCCGCAATAATCCAGCGCATGGGCCAGCGTTTGCGCCATTTCCCGCGCCTGTTGCGCCAGGGTTTCAGGGATGCGCGCCGGGGCCAGACTCAGATGCAGGATGCCGTGATGGTGGATATTTTCCACCACCGGATAACAGGCACATTCTCCGTCGGCACTGCGCGCCACAATCACCGAAACCTCACGCTCCAGCACCAGCTTTTGTTCCAGCACACAGGCCACCTCGCCCAGATCGGCAAAGGCCTGAGCCAGTTCGCCGGGCTGGCGGATGCTGATCTGGCCTTTGCCATCGTAGCCCAGCGCGGCACGCTTGAGAATGGCCGGGGTGCCCACCTGCGCTAAGGCGGGGGCAAAATCGTCGGGGTGCTGGATCGGATAAAACGGCGCGGTCGCCAGGCCGGTGGCGTGAATAAACTGTTTTTCCCGAATCCGGTCCTGGGTATGGCGCAGCGCCTGGGCACTGGGTCGCACCGGCAGATGCTGCGCCAGCGTTTCCAGGGTCTGGGCGGGAATGTTTTCAAATTCGGTGGTGACCGCCGCACAGCGCTGGGCAATTTCTTGCAAGGCCCATTGATCGCCATAGGCAGCATGTAGATGTTGGTCGGCAATGCGCCCGGCAGGGCTGCCCGGATCGGGGTCCAGAACCAACACCCGATAACCGAGGGTGCGCGCTGCGACGGTGAACATGCGCCCCAGCTGTCCGCCGCCGAGCATTCCCAAGGTTGCCCCTGGAAGGATCATCGCCGCACTCACGAGGCAGGCTCCAGCGGTAATTCCATGGCCAGCACCTGGGCGCATTGTTGGGCGCGGAAATCATGCAAAGCCTGCTGCAAACGCGCATCCCCCTGACTGGCCAGCATGGCGACGGCAAACAATCCGGCATTGGCGGCCCCGGCCTCGCCGATGGCAAAGGTCGCCACGGGGATGCCTTTGGGCATCTGCACAATGGAGAGCAGCGAGTCCTGCCCCTGTAAATAACGCGAGGGCACCGGGACACCCAGCACCGGGAGTACGGTTTTGGCCGCCAGCATCCCCGGCAGATGCGCCGCGCCACCCGCCCCGGCAATAATGCAGCGCAAGCCACGTTGCTCGGCGCTGCTGGCATAGTCAAATAAAAGATCGGGGGTGCGGTGGGCGGAGACGACACGCGCCTCAAAGGGCACGGCGAATTGCTGTAATTGCGTGACTGCGTGCTGCATGACGGGCCAGTCGCTTTGACTGCCCATCACCACGCCGATCAGCGGGGCTTGTGTTGTTAAATTCATGATATTTAATGGTTAAAAGCTCTTTTAGTCGCTCTGATGAGCGTCGTTGCGTATCAGGGCGCGCAATTCATCGGTTTTTTGTTGTAATAGCGCCGGGTCTTGGCGCGTTTCCACGTTGAGTCGCAATACCGGCTCGGTGTTGGAGCCGCGCAGATTAAAGCGCCACTGCGCAAATTCCAGGCTCAGGCCGTCGAGTTGTTCGCGGCGCGGCTGTTGCGGGGCGTAATGCGCCTCGATGCGCGCCAAGGTGGCGGCGATATCGCTGACCTGAAAGTTGATTTCGCCGCTGCATGGGTAGGTCTGCTGGGCCTGCGCCACCATGGAGGCCAAGGTGCGGCCATGTTCGCTCATGGCCTGTATCAGCAGCAGCCAGGGAATCATCCCACTGTCACAATAGGCAAAATCCCGAAAATAATGATGTGCCGACATTTCGCCGCCATATACCGCATCTTCGGCGCGCATTCGCTCCTTGATGAAGGCATGGCCGGTTTTGCTCATGACGCACACCCCACCCGCCTGGCAGACCTTGTGCTGTGTGTTCCAGTACAGCCGGGGATCATGGACAATCTTTGCCCCCGGCGCCTTGGCCAGGAGCTGCTCGGCCAGCAGGCCGACCAGATAATAGCCCTCAATGAACTGTCCGTGCGCATCGAAAAAAAAGCAGCGGTCAAAATCACCGTCCCAGGCAATACCCAGATCAGCACCGTGGGCCTGCACCGCCTGCGCGGTCAAGGCGCGATTTTCCGGCAACAGCGGATTGGGAATGCCTAAGGGAAACTGGCCGTTGGGTTCATGGGCAAGGCGCGTGACCGTGATCGGCAGATGGGCGGCAATGGCGTCAAAGGCCGGACCCGCCGCGCCATGACCGGCATTCACCACCAGATGCAGCGGTTTAAGCCGACTCGGCGCAATAAAGCTGAGCATCTTTTGCACATACGCAGGCATTACATCCAGGGCCTCAGTCACCGCTGTGGACGTGGCGTCGGCAAAGGCTGCGCTGCGACACAGCGCCTCGATGGCCTGCAAACCGCTGTCACCGCTGATCGGCACCGCCCCGGCCGCCACCAGTTTCATACCGTTATAATCCGCCGGGTTATGGCTGGCGGTTACCATAATACCGCCGCCCATCCCGGCCTGGGCGGCAGCGTGATATACCATCTCGGTTCCGCACAGCCCTAGGCGCTTGACCGGCACACCTTCCAGGTTTAAGCCTCGGGCAACCGCCGCCGCCAGCGCCGGGCTGTGTACGCGCACATCTTCGCCCACCGCGACCGGCCCGGTTGGTGCGATCACCCGGGCATAGGCCCGGGCAATCCGCTCGGCCAGTTCGGGATTGAGCTCATCAGGAATGCGCCCGCGAATATCATAAGCCTTAAAACAGGCCAGCCGGTTTTGCATCATGGGTTTGTAACTGGTGGCCATAATATGCGTTTTTCTATGAAAACCTCTTATTTTCCTGCAGAACTGGAATATGGGTCCACGAAAAACACGAAAAGCACGAACGAAAACAACAAAGAAAATTTCGTGGATTTCGTGCCTTTCGTGGACAAAAAATCTTTTGACCTTAACTACTCGATAACTTGACAACCTGCCGAGCGGTTATATAGAGTTTATCCAGCACGATAACCAAGTGCTGATCATGGTCGCGACGCGCTCAGGCGAGACCTTAAATGCACGCAAGCGTCAGGTAAGACGGGTTCGCCCGCACTGGTGTTGACGGCGTGAACATGCAAAAGATCATCATAGATCATCGTGATTTTCCTAAGCATTTATGAGCGGTAAAAGGCCTTATACCAGTTGACGAAATGGCGCACCCCTTCTTCTACGCTCACCTGCGGGCGATAGCCCAGATCTTCTGCCAAGGCGCTGACATCGGCGAAGGTCTCCGCCACATCCCCGGCCTGCAAGGGTAAGAACTGCTTGCGGGCGGTGCGCCCCAGACACTGCTCCAGCACCTCAATATAGCGTAATAAATCGACCGGCTGACTGTTGCCGATATTATACAGCCGATATGGCGCAGCACTGCTGGCCGGGTCAGGCTGCGCCCCGCTCCAGTGGGGATTTGGCCGGGCTGGCTGATCCAGGGTACGCACCACCCCTTCGATAATATCGTCAATATAGGTGAAATCACGCTTATGCCGACCGTGGTTAAATACCTCAATCGGCTCACCGGCAAGGATTTTACGGGTAAACAGAAACAGCGCCATATCAGGCCGTCCCCACGGGCCATATACGGTAAAAAAGCGCAGCCCGGTGGTTGGTAGGCCATACAGCGCGCTATACGAATGCGCCATTAACTCATTGGATTTTTTAGTCGCGGCATACAGGCTGAGCGGATGATCCACATTATCCTGCACCGCAAAGGGCATACGCGTGTTAGCGCCATAGACAGAGCTGCTGGAGGCATATACCAGATGTTCTACCGCATGATGACGGCAGGCTTCCAGAATATTGATAAAACCCAACAGATTGCTGTGAACATAGGCATGTGGATTTTGCAGGGAATAGCGCACTCCGGCCTGGGCCGCGAGATTAACCACTCGCTGTGGGCGATGGCGCACAAACACCGCCGTTAGTGCCGCCTGATCAGCAATATCGGCGCGAATATCCACAAAACCGCGCTGCGCCAACAGCCGCGCCAAACGTGCTCGCTTCAGGCGCAGATCATAATAGGGATTGAGATTATCCACCCCAATCACCTCATCACCCCGCGCCAACAAACGCTCCGCCAAGGCCGCGCCGATAAAACCGGCACTGCCGGTGACCAGCACCTTCACCGCGCACTCCCCCAGCCGCTACCACCCACCACTAGGACTTCTTCTCGCCGGGCTTAGCTTCGGCAGGCTTGTCCGTCAGGCGCAGCCGATATTCCTCATAGGGAAAGCGCACATGTCCGAAGCGGATCACCAGCACAGAGACGGCCAGCAGCAAAACGCCCAAGGTGACGCCCATAATCTGCCAAAAATCCATCGACTTCATATCCAAAATGAGATAACGCGCCAGCGCAACAATGGCAATATACAGCGGCAGCCGTACCGGCAACTGACCGGATTTCAGATAAATCGCCACCATGTGCAACACTTCCAGATAGATAAACAGCAACAGCAGGTCCCCCAGACCCACTGTGCGGTTTTCCACCATAAACATCACTTCCTGAAAAATCGCGATGCTGGTTGCCAGCGTGATAATCATCAGCACAATCGCCTCAAGAAACTTCAGCGAGTGCAAACCCGTATCATGAGCAGAAAAACGCATGGAATTAAAAATCCTAGTAAAGATAATGTTTGGGGTACATGAAACACCGCTCACCCGAGCGGCATAAAAAAGAGACGCCGAGACCGCGCAACATCTCCAGAAACTCCGTTGCGTGGCCGACTCACCGCGTAAATCCTAGCCCATCGCGACAAGCATACTGAATTTAATGGGCTACTATATTCTGCATCCTGCATACACACAAGACTCTCCGCTGGGGCCTCACCCGCGATCCCTTCTCAACATTCAGCACCTCTGCTTCACGCATCGACACACGCGCATTATCTCAAGTTTGCCGGATGGGCGTGACTGGCATGATCCAATGGGATTAGGGCCTGGGGGCAAATGCCGCTAGAATAGACCGTACCTATGTTCACAGCGAGAAGATATTGATGAAAAGATGGATTGCCATTGCACTGGCCTTATGCCTTGCGTTATTTGCCGGAATTGCGGGTTATTTTTATAGTCAAAGCGCGGATATGGCGCCCGACGGGCCGTGGATCAGCCAGGCAAACCCTTTATTGGTTCAGGACGTGCGGGTGTATGACCTGGATGGGCGGCTGGCCTATCGCGGGACGGTGGATCTGGCCCCGGAGCTTGCGCGCATTGAGCGCGGGGAGCGCGATCCGCACCGCAATGATGGCAGTGTTTTTCAGAATCGTGAAGGTCGCCTGCCAACCAGGGAGCGCGGCTATTATCGTGAGTATGTGGTGCGCACGCCGACGATTCGGCACGCCGGGCCGCAGCGTTTGGTGATCGGACAAGGCGGCGAGGTGTATTATACCGCTGACCATTATCAAAGCTTTTTGCGGGTCCAATAGCCATGTCCATTGCGCCTATTCTAAGCGCCCTGAAAGACCCTGCGCAGGGGCCGATATTGCAGGTCGATTTTGCCGGCGATGTTAAAGACCTGTACGCGGCGCTTGTGGCGGAGGGCTTTGCCGTCGCCATCGTTGATCAGGCGCCGGTGGTGGATAAAGACACCCTGCTGCATGCGCTCTATCAGGCCTGCCGTTTGCCCGCATATTTTGGCTTTAACTGGGACGCCCTGCAGGATGTCTTAAGTGATCGGGAAGACCCGGACAGCCCGGCGCTGGTATTGCTGTTTGCGCATTTTTCGGTATTCGCGCAGCGCAGCCCAGAGGCGGCCCAGATCTTTCTGGAGATTGTCGAAGAAACCAGCCACAGCCCATGCGCCCGCATTCATGCGCTCATCGTATTGCGCTGATCACACCACACTTGGTTTTACGCCAAACGCATTCAGACCACACAGGATAGTCTTTGCCTTATGTCACATGATTTTAAAAGCCACCCCTTTGGTGGGCTGGTTCGCGCCTTTATCACCGGGCTTGCGGCGATCCTGCCGATTGCCATTACCCTCTCCCTGTTCGTATGGCTGGGAAGCCTGGCCGATAGTGTGCTGGGAACCCTGTTACAGCAGGTGTTGCCGGATATGTTGTATTTTCCCGGTCTGGGGCTATTGACCGGCATCGTCCTGATTATCCTCCTGGGCTTCTTGCTGCGAGCCTATGTCGTGCAGGGTCTGTTTGCCTGGATGGAAGGGCTGGTGCAGCGCATTCCGGTGGTCAAGACCATCCACGGTACGGTACGCGATGTGATGGACCTGCTCTCCGGTGGCGATATGCGCAACGGCTTTGGCCAGGCCGTATTGGTCACGCTGCCCGGCACCGATTTTCGTCTGGTGGGCTTTATCACCCGCGAGGATTTTCGCGGTCTTCCGGAAAATCTGGGCAATCAAGATACCATCGCCGTGTATCTGCCGATGAGCTATCAGATCGGCGGCTACACCCTGATGCTGCCCAAGGATCGGGTGGAACCGTTAAACCTGTCTTTGGAAGATGCCATGCGCTACACCCTGACGGCCGGTGTCTCTGCCCACAAAAGCGACAAGAGCTCTCATTAAGCTATCGCCTTATCTTCGCTTTGATAAGCACGGTTCTCAGCGCCCACGCATTTGGTGATAAGATTAAACAACGCGTAGCCGTGGCTGCGCCATTCGGGGGGTGCTTGTGTTTGCTGCGCTGATGTTGTGTATCACCTTATGGGTGTCCCCGGTGCAGGCTGAATTCAGTTTGCCGGAGATGGGGGACCCGTCCGCCAGTCTGCTGTCTGTCACGCAGGAGCAACAACTGGGCCAGCAGTTGCTGCGTGAGGTGCGTGGGCGTTTGCCGCTGCATAAAGACCCCTTGCTGAATAACTACCTGCAATCGCTGGGCTATCGGCTGGTATCCAGCACCCCCGACGCGCACCCGCATTTCAGCTTTGTGCTGGTCGATGATGCGCGCATCAATGCCTTTGCGATGCCTGGCGGTATTATTGGGGTGAATACCGGCTTGCTGCTGGCTACCCGCAATGAAAGCGAACTGGCGGCGGTCATTGCGCATGAAATTGCCCATGTGACCCAGCGCCATATTGCACGCATGTATGCCGGCAGTGCCCGCATAGACTTTATCACCGGACTGGCGATTCTGGGGGCGATTCTCGCCAGTGCCTATGATGCCCAGCTCGGTCAGGCGGCGATGGTCGGCGGCATGGCGGCCGGTGCCCAGGCCAAGCTCAACCATTCACGCGCCAGTGAACAGGAGGCGGATCGCTTGGGCATCAGCATCCTGGTTGCCGCCGGTTATAACCCGCAGGCGATGGCAGATTTTTTTGAACGGATGCAGCAACTGGCCGGGCCGGGGAGTGAGCAGGTGCCGGAATTTTTGCGCACCCACCCGGTTAGCGCCTCACGCATCAGCGATGCCCGTCAGCGGGCCGCGCAATATGCGGGCGATTATCGCAACGACAGCGCCGAATTTCAGCGCGCGCTGGCACGTCTGCAGGCGCTGGCTGAACCACTGCGCACCCTCCAGCATTTTGAACGCGAACACCGTCTTGCCCAAGCCGACGAAACCACCCGCTATGGTTATGCCATTGCCCTGATCCAGCGCGGTCGAACGGATGAGGCGCTGCGCGTTTTGCAAACGCTGGAGGCCGCCTCCTCGTGGTATCTCTATCAAAGTCTGGGCAAGGCTGAGGCCTGGCTGGCGGCCGGTGCAAACCGCGAGGCCCTCGCGCAGCTGACGCTGTTACACGATCTGTATCCCGGTTTTCAACCGGTGGCACAGCTTTATGCCAGCGCCTTGTTAAATACTGGCGAGGCAAGCCGGGCGCTGAAAATCCTTGAGCCGCTGGTCGAGCAAGAACACCCCGACCCGGCGCTGTTGCGGATGCATGCCGACGCCCAGGCAAGGCTGGGACAGATGGCGCTGAGTCATGAAAGCATGGCGGAATATCATTTTTATCAGGGGCAATACCGTCAGGCCATGCAGCAGATCGAACAGGCTTTAAAAATTCCGGGATTAGGGCCACACCTTGAGGAGCGCATCCGCAGCAAGCAAAGCATCGTGGCGCGCTTTATCCGGGCATCCTGAACGCTCAGAGGAGCCGGGTTTTATCGCACAAAATAAGTCGGTTATTCAGGCCACATTCAGGCAATTGCGCATAGAGTTGATGCGTATCCGCTTTTGTCCATGTTTGCCTTGCGACAAAGACGCCCCCGGCGCTACACTTTGACACGGGATTATTTTCCCTGGTTTCATTGTTTATGAGCACAAGCTGGCGGTGCCCAAAAATGGGGTAGGCATTCGCTGGATAAAACGTGGGAACAACCCAAAACAGCGCCTGCTGGCGCCGTACACCTTGGGGATGCGTGCAACAAACCCAGGGCTGTCCCGCACAATCTGTTAAAAAATGAGGAGAAAAGCGCATGACTGATAGCAAAAAGAGTGTAACTCGGCGTCATTTCCTGAAGCTGGGCGTTGCCGGTTTAGTGGCTGTTCCAGTGGCCTCGCTGGTGATGCGGCCCGTTGCGGCAGCACAAAAACTGACGGAAAACGATCCCGTAGCCCAAGCCATGGCCTATAAACATGCTGCTGCCGATGCAGCGGGTCATCCCAAGTTCCAGGAAGGCAGAACCTGCGAAAATTGCCTGTTGTACAAGCCTGATGCTGGAACCGCTGGCTGGGGAAGCTGCTCGGTCTTCCCCGGCAAGCTGGTCGCCGCAGAAGGCTGGTGCAGCGCTTGGGTACCACAGCGCTAAGTTAATTGCGTCCTGTCCCCACAGGCCGTAATAAAGCTTAGTCGTCTGGGCGGTTTGCCTTGCCTGATTGATACAACGGGCAAGGTGACCGCCTTTTTTGTGCATGAGACACCGCTAAGAGACCAAGGTTTTTTTCAGGATCAAGGCATCCTCGCGTCCCTGGGTGGCCGGATAATAGCGCTTGCGCACCGCGATTTCATGAAAGCCTTCTGACAGATACAATCTAAGTGCGGCGGTATTGGATGGCCGCACCTCCAGAAAGGCGGTTTTCGCCATCAGGCTTTTGCCAAGATCCAGTATGACGCGAAGCAGCTGACGTCCATAGCCTTGCCCTTGATGCGATGGTGCAATGCATAAATTCAGCAGATGACACTCCTCCACTGCCACCGAGATCACGCTGTAGCCCAGCAGGCTCGGCCCTTGCCATAACACCCAGCAGGGATAACCCGCCCGCAGACAATCTCTGAAAATCCCCTCCGTCCAGGGATATGGATAGGCCTGCTCCTCAATGCACATCATCACGGGGACATCCTCGCGCTGCATCGGTCGCAGCGTCAGGCCATTGGCCAAGATCAATTTTTTCATCAGTTTGCGCGGGAAACCCCGGCCTTCAGGCCGGGGAGGGATAGCGCAGCACGCAAAGCGTGCTCCTGTTCCCGACGCCTCCTCTTTGGTAGCTTGCTCTCTTTATACATGGATGCTATCTTTATTTTAACCGCCGGGCTGGCGGGGTTAGTCTGTGGAGAAACTGTAAGTCCGGTGTCTCTTTGAGGCATTTGGCAGGTCTCGGCGAAGCGGAAAGCTCTCAGCAGCAATGCTGGGAATCCCCGTCCTTTAGAGGCTGTTTGGAAATTAATCGCGTAATGGCTTAACCTACGATTTTTTCTAGGAAGTGGCCCACATGCCCTAGAAATGCAGCAAGAAGATTCGCAAAAAAACGCTACCCGAGTCACCTCAGCGACGGCGCCTGGAAGGCGATCAAGCCGCTGTTGCCGAGCGCCCCGGTCGGGCGCCCTCGTAAGCTCAGCATGCGCCAAGTCATCAATGCGATCTTCTATGTCCTGCAGACGGGCTGCCAGTGGCGTCAGCTGCCGCGCGACTTTCCTGCCTGGTCGGCAGTGTACTATGACTTCAATCGCTGGCGGCGCGATGGAACCTGGCAGCGTCTTCATGACAGGCTACGCGCTCGGCTACGGCAACGCCACGGGCGTCACAAGCATCCAAGCGCCGGGTGTCTGGACAGCTAAAGCGTCAAGCCCACGGCGATCCCTGGTGAGCGCGGCTATGACGCCGGCAAGAAGATCAAGGGCCGCAAACGCCATCTTCTGGTCGATACCCTGGGGCTGGTGCTGGCCGTCGTTGTCACCGCCGCCAGCGTGCAAGACCGTGATGGGGCGCGCCAACTCCTGCGCCATCTCCCCGGTCATTGCAAAAAGCTGCGCAAGATCTGGGTTGACGGCGGCTACAGTGGACGCCTGGTTGACTGGGTTGCCCAGCGCTTTCGTTTCGTCTTGACGGGGGTCTTGCGTCCCAAGGAGCGCCGAGGGTTTGTTTTGTTGCCGCGACGCTGGGTTGTTGAGCGGACCTTTGGCTGGCTGAACCACTCACGCCGTCTGAGCAAGGACTACGAGCGCTTGATGTCGAGCAGCGAAGCCTGGATTTATCTCGCAATGAGTCGACTGATGGCTAACCGCTTGGTTTGAGGCGGTAGTTTCCAAACAGCTTCTGAGCGCATGGCTGACGCCACAGATTTCCCTTTGAGCGCTGCAAAGACGCCGATGGGTAGGCGCAAACGCGGTTTAGGCGGATGGTGCAGCAGGCGGTGTCTCGGTTTTGCTATGAAGATGATGTTGCGTAAGCAGTTCCAGGGCACGCTCGTACTGGATGGTTTCGATCAGTTCCTGTAAACGCGCCAGGGTGTTTTCATCAACTTTGCTTTGCCAGATATCCAGGGCGGCATCCAGCACCGGATCATCAATGAATTCATGGTGTTCCAGCGCTTTATACAGCTCATCCAGGAGATGCAGCCGTACATGTGGGTTGAGCGTGCGATCCGTGCGATGCGAGGGTTTGAGTACACGCAGCGCCTGGGTAGTCTGCTGCACGGCGGCAATGAGCTGTTGTTGCATGGCCTCGGGTACGGCCTGCGCATCGCGTAAACGCTGTTCAATATCAGCACACAGGTGTTGCAGCGTGGTTGCTCCCAAGGTACCTGCCGCCCCTTTGAGTTTATGCGCGACGATCATGGCTTCGGCAGTATTGCCTTGCGCCAGCAGGCTTGGCAGACTGCTGTATTCCTCATGGAGCCGCGCCTTAAAAGCCAGCAGCATCTTGTGATACAGCCCCTGATCCTGATCCATAAATTGCAGACCCCTGACAAGATCAAAGCCGTCTAACTGCCGGGGCAGCTTACCCGGCGCTACGGCTAAGGCGCTTGCTGCACCGCCCGCTGTTGATGCCTGGCGATGCTCAGGACGTTGTTGCAGGTAGTGTGCAAGGGTTTGATACAGGCGTTCTGGTTCAATGGGTTTACCCAGATGCGCATCCATGCCCGCCGCTTTGACTTCCTGACGATCCTGATCAAGCACTGCCGCAGATAAGGCAATGATCGGGAGTCGTGGATGCAGGGCTTTAATCTGACGGGCGGCGGTAAAGCCATCCATCACCGGCATTTGCAGATCCATCAGAATCAGATCAAGGAGCTGGGTATGGGCAATATTCACCGCCTCCAGGCCCTGATTGGCCACCAATACCTGGGCCCCGGTCTTTTTCAGCATGCTGACAGCCACCTGCTGATTGATCAGATTATCTTCCACCAGCAGCAGGGTGTATGCAGAAAAATCCGGGGCTGCTTTTGCAGGCGGCGGCGATGGTGTGGCAGGCTGGCTTTGCTTGCTTTGAATCATGGCCTTCCATAGCATGGGCAGGGTGACCGGCTTGTTGAGGAACACCTGATAGTCACGCTTGCCCGGCGTCATCGGGGCGGCCAGGGCGCTGATCATGATCACGCTGGTTTGTGGGATGCCGGTAGCCTGTGGCGCTTGTTGTCTGGAAATTTCGCGGGCCACCCCCATGCCATCGCGCTGCCCCGGCATATCCCAATCCAGCAGTACAAAATCAAAGGGCTGGTCATTTTCTCGGGCGCGGTGTATCGCTTTCAGGGTCGCATCGCTGTTTGTGGCCTCATGAACCTCAAACTGACAGTGTTCGAGCATTTCACGCAAAATGCACCGCGCCAGCGGATGATCATCGGCAACCAAGACACGGCGCATTCCCTGCAAAGCTTCCGGGCACTGCATATCCGGCGTGTTGGGCTCGGCAATGGGGAGGGTCAGCGAAAAACCAAAGCAGCTGCCCTTACCAGGTTCAGACTGCACCGTAAAGCGCCCGCCCATCTTATCGACCAACTGGCGACTGATGGCCAGCCCTAAACCACTGCCGCCGTATTCCCGGGTGGTTGAGCTGTCAGCCTGGCTGAATTCCTGAAAAAGTTTGGCCACCTGCGCGGCACTCATGCCGATGCCGCTATCCTCCACCGCAATATCCAGATGCACCTGATGCGGCGGCAAGGGCGTGGGGCTAATACGCAAAGATACCGTGCCCTGATGGGTAAATTTAATGGCATTGCCCAAGAGATTGGTGAGAATCTGTCCCAGGCGCAGGCGATCACCGATCAGGCGATCCGGCACATCGGGATGAATCTGAAACAATAACTCCAGATTTTTCTGGCTGGCGGCGGCGGCAAACAGGGTCCCCATCTGCTGGATCAGCTCATGCAGGCTAAACGGCTGTATCTCAAGCTCAAGCTTACCGGCCTCAATCTTGGCATAATCCAGAATGTCGTTGATGATGGCCAGCAGAATGCGCGCAGAATCGTGAATCTTGTGCAGATAATCGAGCTGGCCTTCATTGAGCGGCGTTTGCAACAGCAGATGACTTAGGCCAATCACCGCGTTGAGCGGGGTGCGGATCTCATGGCTCATATTGGCAAGAAACTGGCCTTTGAGCTGATTGGCGCGCTCGGCCTCTTCTTTGGCCTGCTGCAAGGCGTGTTCGCTCTGCTTGATCTGGGTTAAATCGCTGTAAACGGCGACGATTTCGCCGGAATTGAGCTTAAAGACCTTGTTTTCCCGCCAGGCGAGGATGCGTTCATCGCGATACAGCGCTGCCGGATACAGCTCGCTGCGCCCGGTGTGATAGACGCGCTGAAACACCGCCAGCAAGCCAAACTCAATGATGCCGGGGAACACCGCCGTGACCCGCCGCCCTAAAATGGCCTCACGCGCCAGCCCTTCCATTTTTTCCACAGCAGGATTGATGTCTACAAAGACAAAATCCTGCCCATTATCCACCGCCTGATACACCGCCACGCCGCTGTGGGTATGCTCAAAAATTCCGCGAAAGCGGTCTCGCTGGGTGAATAATTCCTGACGTAGTTGCTCCTGGGTGCTGACATCGCTGAAGGTCGTCACGGCGCCGCGCAAGCGTCCTTTGATCAGCAACGGACGACTGAAGATCTGCACCCGCAGCAATTGCCCGCTTTTGGCGCGAAACAGGTCGATGCTATCAAAGCTTTGCTTGTCGGCGGTGCTCAGAAATAAAGGGCATTGCTGTAGCGGCAAAAAGCCGTTGGCGGTGTGGCGATGAAACAGGTCGTGGGCGATATAGCCGATTAACTCGTCTTCGGCATAGCCGAGCAGCGCGCAGGCGGTGGCATTGACATCAAGAATCACGCCCGCATCATCGGTGACATACAGCCCTTCGCCCATCGTGTCATAGACGGTTTGCAGATACTGTTTTTCCCGTCGCTGGCGCTGGTGACTTTGTAACAACAGCCACAGGACAAACAACATCGCCCCCACAGCCACCGCCCCCGCCAGCCAGAGTACATACCATTGATCACTGAGCGTACTGAGCTGCGGGGCGCTGCGATAGGCAATCAGAAAACCGCCCACCTCGCCGCCCACATCCAGGGTTGGCACCAAGGTCACCACATAGGGCTGAGCGTATTTTTTGAGCAGCACGCTGCCCGCCTGGCCCGTCTCCAGCAGCGCTTGTGCCCGCGCATGACGCGCCAGCAAGGTCGCCAGTTCCAGGCTTTGCTCAGACAACTCCGGGCCAGCATTGGGCAGGGTGCGCTGCGGGTCTTCTCGCCAAAAGTGCTGTGAACCTTCCCAGGGTGCATACAGCGCAAATTGCGCGGTGAACAGGCGCGCTTGCAGCTGGCCGGCATTGATCACAAACTCAAAATCGCCACTGCCATGCAGCGCCAGCAAATTATGCCGAATACGCTCAAAGGGAACGCTCAACTCCACACTGCCCAGATGTTGGCCATCCGGTGCGCTGATCGGAAACACATTACGAAAACCGGAGGCCACGCGACCGGCCTCAAAACCGCTGATGATGCGCTTTTCGGTATTCGCAATATAGACGCTGTGGCGAGCAGCAAAGAGGTTATCGCCATACTGCAGCGGGGCATGAAAGCGCAGCAGGCTATCGCCATTGGGCAAATGGAAATGCAACTGGCGCACACCGTGCAAAAGCATCTGTCGATAGGCGGTATCCAGATGCGTCTTCAGTGCGGCCCTGGCGGCGTCCCGGGTGTCGGTGTCCTGCGCTAAAACGAGGATGTCCAGCGTCTGCGGGTCCAGCACATATAAGCGAAAATACGCCTCCATGCTTTCGTAATGGTGCTGCAATACCGCCCGCCAGGCCAATTCCTGCATCTGGGTTTGCTCGCGCAGATGGGCCTCAATGCCCTGCTGGGTGCGTTCGTGCAGATACCACCCCAGACTCGCCACGCAAGCCATCCAGACAAACAGCAAGACCACAATCAAGGCTTTGGGGTTTTGTGGTAAGGCCAATTCAAGATAAGAGCGCATGACCGATATTTTCTCCCTAAACATCAAAGCGGCAGCTGTGTCGTCGTTGCAACGAGTCGAGTAACGGTAACATCAGACACAACAGCGCCAAGCGGAGCCACACCGCACACCATACCAGCCCATATAGCGCCACAGGATAACGATGTCGATAAAATTTGTGATAATAGCGCAACATCCCCCGGTGTTTATGCCATTCCACCCGCACCCGGCGGCGACTGCTCACGCCCTTGACATGCAACACCCGCAGCGAGGGCACAAACAGGACGGTATAGCCGTGCTGGCGAAAACGATGACACCAGTCCAGATCTTCGCAGTGCAAAAAATAACCCTCATCCATCAGGCCGACGCGCTCCATCGCCGCACGTCGCAGCAGCATGAAAGCCCCGGAAATGGCATCTACCGCAATCGGTGTATTTGGCAGGGCCTCGGTGTGACGGTTAAGGTCTTGGACATGCATGAAGGGAAGCCAGCGCGGCAGATGCAGAATCCTCGCAAGACTGCGCATGGGGGTAGGTTCATGGCGGCGACATCCCGCCTGTTCGCGCCCGTCGGGATTGAGCAGCACACAGCCCAGCATTCCGGCCTGGGGATATTGTGTGGCAATGCGCAACAGCTGAGACAGCGTGTCGGCTTCCAGCAAGCAATCCGGGTTCAGGGATAAAATCCAGGGGCTTTGGGTTGCCGCCAGTCCACGATTGAGCGCCGTGGCAAAGCCCAGATTGCGGGCATTGCGCAGATAGCGCAGACGCGCATCCTGCCGCGCCAACGCCTGTAAGGCGGCGGGGGTATCATCCTTAGAGGCATTATCCACCACCACCACCTCGGCCACCTGTGCTGCGCGCAGGGCGCGTTCAACACATTCCACCGCCAGTGGCCCGCTGTTAAAGGTGACGATGACCACCGCCACACGCTCTGCACACGGGGACATAAGGGCAATGCTCAAGGATTCAGCGCAATAATGACGCTGTGCGGCTGACCATTGCGCTCGATGTCAAGGGTCAGCTGGCTTAGTTGGGCGAGTTGGTTTTGCAGTTGTGCCGGATTGGTGATACTGGCCACCGGCTGACCGTTGACCGCAATGACCACATCCCCAGGCCGCAGGCCGAGTTCACGAAACAGGCGCGCATCCCGGCGCGGCGATATGGCAAAGCCGCGTAACTGGCCCTGATCCATCATCGGCTGGATGCGCACCGCATCAAAGAAAGTGCCTGGATCATTGAGCCATTCATCACGGCGTGCAGCCAGGGTATGACCCGCCTGCGCATCCGGCGGCATTGCATCGGGCAAGGCTGGGATCGGCGGTGGCGGTGTGGGTGCAACAGCGCCGCTGCCGGAAGTGCGCACCGGGGACGGATTGACATCGGGTAATTCACGCAGCAGCGGCAATTTCTCTTCCTTGCCCTGATTAAAGAGGATGACGTGATCAGGATAGACCTGCTCAAGCCGCGCCCCGCCGGGTAACGACGCACCGATGGCATAATGCTGCTCATCCCCGCCATTGCCGGCAATGATGGCCGTTCCTGCACGCGGATCAGCCAAGGCCATCACCCCTTTAAGCTCCAGTCGCAGCCGCGTTTGTGGAATCTCTATCGGCGGCGGTGCGATGACCACCGCTGCCTCTGGCTGATGGCGACCAAACAGATGCCGCTCGGCGACCTGTTCCAGATAACGCGGGTGCTGCTCGCTTTGGCCGATACGCTCAACCGCACTGCCCAGTGGCACAACATCATGCGCGCCTGGCGCGAGCACAGTCCAGGTCAACTGCGCCAATGACCCGCTAAACAGCACAATCAGCGCCGCCGTGACCAGCGGGGCCAGGTTGGCCAGGCGCTCAGGCTGCTTGAGCTGGGAAAGGTATTGGATGGGCATTTTAAGATTTGCAGAGAGCAACGCGTGGATTTCCAATAGATGCGTGGCGAATAAAACAACGCAGGACCAAGCCCTGAGATGACCTTTGCATAAGGTGTGCATCATACCAGCACCGCGCAGGCATCTCATTACGAATCATGCGTGGCTATGATGTGGCGGCATCTTCCAGATGCCGCTTTTTTTGCCCAGGGTGCTGTGCGCTCCCGGTGGGATTATTTCTGTTTACGCCAGTGCTCCAGTTCTGTATCCGACAACGGGCGGGCCTCTTCTTCGAGCATGACCGGGATGTCGTCGCGGATCGGATAGGCGAGCGCAGCAGCGCAGGAAATCAGCTCGTTGTTTTGCGCATCAAAAAGCAGTGGCCCTTTGGTGACGGGGCAGGCAAGGATATCAAGTAAGCGTTTGTCCATTGCGGGCGCCTTAGTTAAAACGGTTTAGATGGATGACGGCCTGTAATCGTTGCGCAAAGGCGCTGACAAAACGGGCCTCGGGGTGGGCCTTGACCGGCACAAAATAATGCCGGTCGTCGGCGAAGGTTTTGCATTTTACGCTATCTTTTTCGGTCATGAGTACCGGGTAGTCGTCGTTAAAGCGAATATCGGCGGCACGAAAGCGGTGATGATCGGGGTAGGCGTGGGGGATGATTCGCAGACCTTTTTTGCGCAGTGAGGTAAAAAAGCGTTCAGGGTTGCCGATGCCCGCAACGGCATGGACCGGTTGTTGATTGAAACTGGCCAGTTTGCACAAGGGCGACTGCCCATCCAGGGGGATGGCTAAATTACCCACCAGGTGCATGATGTGGCTTTGTGCATAGCGCAGCTCGGTGCTGACAACAAAATCAACGCGGTTTAGACGGCTGACCGATTCGCGCAACGGCCCGGCGGGCAGGCACAGGCCATTACCAAAGCGGCGCTCGCCATCGACCATCACGATCTCTATATCTCGCGGCAGGGCATGATGTTGCAGGCCATCATCGCTGATGAGGATGTCGCAGTCATGCAAGGCCCGCAGAGTATGCGCTGCCCGCAGGCGATCGACATCGACCACCACCGGGCAATGGGTGTGTCGGGCCAGCATCACCGGCTCATCGCCAACCTCGGCAGGGTCGCTGTGGGCAGTGACCTCGCGTGAAAATTTGACCACCTTCCCGCCATAGCCGCGACTGACGACGCCCGGTCGCAGATTCTGACGACGCAGAAAATCACACAGCCAGATCACCATCGGCGTTTTGCCGGTTCCGCCGACGGTCAGATTACCCACCACAATAATGGCCTTGAAGGCGGGCCGCTGGCGCTGATACGGGTCTTGCTGGGCATACCACAGAGCGCGCCCTTTGGTGATGGCGCAATACACCAGCGATAACGGAAACAGACCAAAGCCTAACAGGGTTTTGTCTTGCCACAGGTCTTCAATGCGCATGACCGGTCTCGCTTATAGGCCAAGGCCGCTGGCAGGGGCCTCGGTGTTGAATTGCAGTCGATACAGGCGGGCATAGATGCCCTCTTGGTCCAGCAATTGCTGATGCGTACCCAGCTCGACAATGCGGCCTTGTTGCATGACGGCAATGCGATCGGCGCTTTCAATGGTGGAGAGACGGTGCGCAATCACCAGGGTGGTACGGTTGCGCCTTAGATTCTCCATGGCCGCCTGAATGTAGCGCTCCGATTCGGTATCCAGGGCTGAAGTTGCCTCATCCAGGATCAGGATCGGGGCATCTTTGCAAAAGGCGCGTGCCAAGGCGATGCGCTGACGCTGCCCGCCGGAGAGCAGGATGCCATTTTCGCCCACACGCGTCTGCAGCCCGTGGGGCAGGGCATTGATAAATTCCATCGCATAGGCCGCCTCAGCCGCCGCCTGGATGCGCGCCTCCCGCTCAGGACCGCGTTGCCCATAGGCGATATTATGCGCCAGGGTGTCGTCAAACAAGGTGACATGTTGGCCCACATAGGCGATCTGGGCGCGCAGATCATAGAGCCGATACTGTTCAATGGGGATACCGTCTAAGGTAATGCTGCCGTGCTGTGGACGGTAAAAGCGCGGCAACAGGCTGGCCAGGGTGGTTTTGCCGCTACCGGAGCGCCCGACCAGGGCCACGGTTTCGCCCGGTTGGAGGGTGAGGGTGATGTCGTGTAACACCGCGCCCTGTGCTGGCGTGTACGCAAACTCCACCTGGCGAAATTCAATGTGGCCCCGCGCCCGTTTCACGGACTGTTTACCGAGGTCGGTCTCGGTGGGCGAGGCCAGCAGGGCAAAGATGTTTTGCCCGGCGGCAATGCCTTTTTGCAGCAAGACATTGACATTGGTGAGGCGTCGCACCGGGGTCAGCAGTAGCAGCATGGCGGTAATAAACGACACAAAGGTGCCCACGCTAAGGCTTTCCAGCGTAGGTTGCAAGGTTGCCAGCCAGACAATCAGCGCCAGGGCGAGCGCGACAATGAATTGCACCAGCGGCATGTGTCCGGACTGGGCGGCGACCAGCTTCATGTGCAGGCGGCGGTTGCGTTCATTGATCTGATCAAAGCGCGCCTGTTCGTAGGCTTGCCCGTTGAAAATCTTGACCTCCCGCTGCCCGTCAATGACCTCGTTGGCCACCTGGGTGACATCCCCCATGGACGACTGAATACGCCGACTGAGACGGCGAAAGCGGCGGGTGACACGAGACACCACAATGGCCACCAACGGCGCAATAATCAGCACCGCCAGGGTCAGCCGCCAGTTCAGATACAGCATCCAGCCCAGCAGGCCCAGCACGGTGAGCGTATCGCGCACTAAAATCGTGAGGCTATCCGTGGCCGCCCCGGCCACTTGTTCGACATGGTAAGTCAGGCGCGCCACCAGCAGGCCCGAGGGGGTGTTATCGTAAGCCCCCACCGGCATGTGCAACAGGTGCCAAAACAGCCGTTCACGCAAGGTTTTTACCACCTGCCGCCCGACATATTTCATGGTGTAATTGGAGACAAACTCCGCCACACCACGCACGATAAACAAGCCCAGAATGGCCAGCGGAATCCAGCGGATCAGATCCGGATCACGGGCCACAAAGCTGCCATCCATCAGCGGACGCATCAAGGCGGCAAAGCCGGTTTCCGTAGCCGCCGTTAGCACCATGGTCAGCAGCGATAGTGACAGAATCGGCCAATAGGCCAGGGAGTAGCCCAACAGGTGTTGATAGACCTGCCAGCCAGACAGCTGGGCGCTATCTGGCGGTGCGAGGGAATCAGGTAATGAAGAAGAAATAGCCTGCCCCTGCCGTTAAAAGGAGCTGATCAGAATCAGCAAGACATTCAGGCCAATGATGGCAACCAGGGGGGAGAGATCAATCATCCCGGTCTGTGGCAGGATGCGCCGCAAGGGGGTAAGCAGGGGGCGGTTAAGGCTATGCAGCAAAGAGGCCAGCGGATTATGACGCATCCCGCCCCCAGCCATAAACCAGCTCATGACCGCCTCAATGATCAGGCTAACCATGTAGATATAAATCACCAGACGCGCTAGCTGCACCAGACTCAAGACCATCAGCGCCAACAGCCCCACGCCAATCCCGCTTAACAGCGCAATCAGCCAAAGCTCCATCAGCTTTAAGGTAAAAATCAGAAAAAACGCGGCACTGTCGATGGGGCCAACCGAGGGCAACAGGCGGCGCAAGGGACGCAGCACCGGCTGCGTGGCACTGATTAAAAACTGCGAAATCGGGTTATAAACATCGGCCCGCGATACGGCGAGCAAAGTGCGCAGCATCAATATCAAAATATACAGGCTAAACAGCGTCGAGACCAAAAACACCGCGACGTTTTGCAAAGGAGTCGGCATGGTTTACATGTCCTTGAAAATTAAATGACGCACACAGCGTCAATGGGTCGAAAAAACCTAAGACGTATTTAGCGTAATGACGCAGTGGCACCATCCTGCCCCAACTGCTGCGCCAATTCCCGCGAGCGGTGGTGCGCCGCCTCCAGGGCCTGCTGGAATACATCACGCAGACGGCCTTGCTCTAACACCGCCAGCGCCTGTTCTGTAGTCCCCCCCCTGGAAGTCACCCGGGCGCGCAATGTGGCGGCATCCTCATCAGATTCCAGCGCCAGCTTGGCCGCACCAAAGGCGGTTTGCAGGGCCAGCAGACGGGCGGTATCCCGCTCCAGACCCAGCGAGACCCCGGCATCTTCCAGGGCCTCCATGATCAGGAAAAAATACGCCGGGCCACTGCCCGACAACGCCGTCACTGCATCCAGCTGACCTTCCTCTTCCAGCCAGACGGTCAGACCGACCGCGCGCAAAATGGACTCCGCCAGGGCGCGCTGTTCAGGGCTAACACGGGCATTGGCAAACAAGGCGGTTGCACCACAGCCGATCAGCGCCGGAGTATTGGGCATACAGCGCACCAACGCGGCCTCGCCACCCAGCCAGTGTTCCAGATCCCCCAAGGTCACGCCCGCTGCAATCGAGATCAGCAGCGGCTTGCGCTGTGCCACCTGCGGAGCAATGGCGCGGGCCAGTTCCGCCAAAGACTGCGGCTTGACCGCTAGCACCACCACCTCCGCATGGGCCAAGGCCAAGGCATTGTCATCGGTGGTATGTATGTGGGTAAAGCCCTCATTTAAGGCGTGCAGAGTCTGTGGGTTAATATCCGTGGCCCACAAGGCACTGGGGTTCCATCCATTCTGAATCAGTCCACTGATCAGGCTGCGCGCCATATTCCCGGCGCCCAGAAAGGCTAGGGTTTCATTCATAAAATTTGCATTCCACGTGGCGACACCTTCCAGGTGTCGCTTCAAAAAAGCGAACGCAAGATGCGTCCGCCACCGCTCATAGGGCTTGGTTTAGCGCCCCCGTTTAGATACACACCACCTGATTACGCCCAAGCTCCTTGGCCCGATACACCGCCTTGTCGGCCCGCTGCAACATGGTATCCAAATCCTCTTCCAGCGACAGAGTCACGCCGATGCTGGCAGTGATCTGTACCGGACTGTGATGGAGATTAAGCGCAATATCGGCAATCGCGGCGCGGATTTTTTCAAACACTGCCGCCGCTTGTTGCGGTTCCTGCAATACCGCCAGACAGACAAATTCCTCGCCGCCATAGCGGGCGATGATGTCCGCCTTGCGGGTATTGGCGTGTAGCGTCTGCACTATCCGCTTGAGCGCCGTATCCCCGGCCTGATGGCCGTATTGATCGTTAATCCGCTTGAAATGGTCAGCATCAATAATTGCCGCAGCCAGGTGGATATGCCCCCGGCGGGCATTGGCATACAAGGTTTCGCCAAGCTCAAACAGATGCCGCCGGTTATAGGCCCCGGTTAAAAAATCGCGGATGGCGGCCTCACGAATCTGGCGCACATAGCCGATCATATTGGTATTTTGGGTGACGCGGCAGTAAAACTCTTCGACCTCAAAGGGCTTATTGAGAAAATCATTGGCCCCGGATTTTAACAGCATTGCCGACAGGCCGGTATGCGTGGCATCGGACAGACCAATGATGGCCAGCTCCTCGCGCCGATAGTGTTTGCGCAACCGTTGGATCAACTCCTGCCCATTCATGCCCGGCATATAATAATCAGTAATGACCAAGGCAATATCCGGGTGTTGCTGCAAGATCTCCAAAGCCGCTTCGCCATCGGCAGCACTCAGCGTGTAATAGCGATAATGTTTGAGCAACTGCTCAAGATACCCGCGAACACTGTTGGCATCATCCACGACCAAGATCTTAACCGCCTGATTTTCATACAGCCGCCCGACCACATAGGCAACATGCTCAATCTCGTTGGGATTGCCTTTGATGACATAATCAATCACCTGCTTTTGCAGCATGGCCTCGCGCACCACGGGATTGACACTGCCGGTGAGCACAATGATGGGAATGCCATATTGCCTGACATAATCAACCACCTCACCATCCGGGGCATCCGGCAGATTCAGATCCAGCACCGCACACATAAACTCCGCCCCATGACGCTCCAGCTGTTCGGTGACTTCGCGCAAATTACCAGCCTTAATCGGCTCAATGCCATGAATATCTGCCAGACAGGCACATAACAGATCACAAATGGATTTGCTGTCATCGGCAACCAGAACCTTTGTAGACGGCACCTCTGGCCCCAAGCGAGGGTCTTTTAACCGGCTAAGCTGCATCGTTTGGTAGGATTGCATATCGGGTATCGCCTAAAGGGAGCATAAAGCTGTTGAAATCGCCACTGCGTCCAAGCATCCGGGCCTGCGGCCGAAATGATATACCGCACACCCGCCCACGGCTAGTATATAGCCAGGCGCTTTTCTCCCTGTATCCACCACGCCCCACATGCGAATTCACACAAGGCTTTCCACCTGGCAGGCCGTTGAAAAGATCATTAAGCGGTTTCTGGGAGATGTGGCTACGTCTCTGGAATCCAACATCGGAGACCAAAGGCCGGGTCAGATTTGGAATTGCTGCGCGCTATCGGTCTGATTCGTTATACTGTGTGTTTTGCGTAAGCGGTTTGATTCCTGCGCAGGATGTGCGGGTCTTAGCGTTGCGGTACAGCCGCAACCGGCGGACAGACAGGCCGTCGCTGTCAGTGCCTGGCGTTTTTTGCGTGGGCGCTTTAGCGTGTAAGGGGCGGGTGTTTGAATCCGTCTGATCGTGCAGGGATTTCGGCGCCGCTGGGCGTCAAGGGGCTTGAGTTGGGCGACGGTGTCGCATCAACCAGGTGCGGATAAATCTAGCCTGATCAACGTTGGTTAGGTTTTTTGGAAGGGCAGTAACGACAATATGGCAAAAAAAGACAAAAGTGAAACCTCCTATCCACCGCTGAGTCAGGCGGTATCGGGACAGCGCTGTGAAATTAGCCCAGAAACCACCGGGCGGCTGAGCTATTACAAAAATGCCCCGGAGAATGACACCCAGTCGCGTCCTTTGCTGTTGATTCATACCATCAATGCAGCGGGCTCGGCCTATGAGGTACGGCCTTTATATGAGCATTATGCCAAGCAGCGCCCGGTGTATGCCCCGGATCTGCCCGGCTTTGGGTTTTCAGATCGCAGTGCGCGGGAATACACCATCCGTCTGATGACCGATGCGATTCACGAGATGGTCAAGGAGATCCAGAAAATCCACGGCGAGCAGCCCATTGATGCCATTGCGGTTTCGCTGGGCAGTGAGTTTCTCGCCCGCGCCGCCCAGGAAAAGCCGGAGTCTTTCCGCTCCATCGGCCTGATCAGTCCGACCGGCTTTAACCGCTCTACCCCCAAAACTGGCGCGCCGGAATCGCATCGCGGCAAGCATCTGCTCTACCATACCTTCAATTTTCCGCTATGGGCCAAGGGCTTTTTCAACACCCTGACCTCGCGCTCCGGCATTCGCTTTTTCCTCAATAAGACCTGGGGCAGCAAGGACATTGATGAGGGTATGTTGAATTATGACTGCCTGACCACACGCCAACCGGGTGCGCATCATGCGCCGTTTTATTTTGTCTCGGGCTTTTTGTTCAGCCGCGACATTCGCGAGATTTATCAAAACCTGCAGCATCCGGTGTGGTTTATCCACGGTGTGCGCGGTGATTTCATTGATTTTGTACATAAAAATAGCGTAGAGGGCAAGCCCAACTGGAGCCATGAGGTGTTCTCTACCGGCGCTTTACCCCATTTTGAGATGCCAACAGAGGTCGCTGCCAGTTATGATGCCTTTTTGACCAAACTGGCTTAGCATAAGGCCCGCGGCATGTCGCAAAAAGGCCCGTAAGTGGGCCTTTTTATCGCCACCCTGCAAAGCCTATGTGCGGTTTTGCAAAGAAAATGCACCCTTAAGGTGATTGTGAGGAGTTTTATTTTTCGATGAACAAAAATTACCTGTTTACCTCCGAGTCCGTCTCTGAGGGGCATCCGGATAAGATGGCGGATCAGATTTCGGATGCCATTGTCGATGCCATTCTTGCTCAGGACCCGCACGCCCGCGTGGCCTGTGAGACCCTGGTAAAAACCGGCATGGTGATTCTGGCCGGCGAGATCACCACCTCGGCCCAGATTGATTATGAACATCTGGTGCGTCAGGCGGTGGTGGATATCGGCTATGCCAGCTCCGAGGTCGGTTTTGATGGGCACACCTGCGCGGTGATCAATGCATTGGGTAAACAGTCGCCCGATATTGCGCAAGGGGTGGATCGTGATGTCAGTCATCGGGAGAATCAGGGCGCGGGTGATCAGGGGTTGATGTTTGGCTATGCCAGCAATGAAACCGATGCGCTGATGCCCGCACCGATTCACTATGCACATCAACTGGTGCGCCGTCAGGCGCAAGTGCGCAAAAGCGGCGAGCTGGCATGGCTGCGCCCGGATGCCAAAAGCCAGATTACGTTTCGCTATGAAGACGGTGCCCCGGTGGGCATTGAGGCGGTGGTGTTGTCCACCCAGCATGACCCGGAGATCAGTCAGGCCGATCTGCGCGAGGCGGTGATTGAGAGCATCCTCAAGCCGGTATTGCCCAGCGCCTGGTTTGCCGGGTGCGCCAATGAACATATCCATATCAATCCGACCGGCAAGTTTGTCATCGGTGGGCCGGTGGGTGACTGTGGTCTGACCGGCCGCAAGATCATTGTAGACACCTACGGCGGCATGGCGCGCCATGGCGGCGGGGCATTTTCCGGCAAGGATCCTTCCAAGGTGGACCGTTCGGCAGCCTATGCCGGACGCTATGTGGCGAAAAACATTGTTGCCGCCGGGCTTGCGGATCGCTGCGAGATTCAGGTGTCGTATGCCATCGGGGTGGCGCGTCCGACCTCGATCAGCATTGAAACCTTCGGCACCGGCAAAATCCCGGATGCGCGCATTGTCGAGCTGGTGGGCGCACATTTTGATCTGCGCCCGTGGGGGATTATCCAGATGCTGGATTTATTGCGCCCCTTGTATCAGCCCACCGCCAGCTATGGGCATTTCGGCCGCAACGATCTGGATTTACCCTGGGAGCGCACCGACAAGGCCGCACACTTGGCCCAGGCAGCAGGCATTAAATAAGTCTTGGCTATCCTTCCCCGCCCTGAACGGCGGGGCTTGTCGCGCAACTGGTCAGCGGCTTAAAACCCGGTGGTCCCTGGTTGCCGATAACGCCAGGGGTTGCCGGGACAGCAGGCTTTGGCAAACCGCACAAGCACCAACACCGAGCGCTTTGTTTTAACTCTTCAACACCTGTGGCGAACGCCCCTTGCGTTCGCTGATTTTACAGCGACACCGAGAAGGTGTCGCGACGTGGAGCAGATGATTCATGGCAACAACGCAGCAACGTCTTTTGCTAAGTGGTAACGAGGCGGTCGCCTTGGCCGCCTTACATGCGGGGGTGCATCTGGGGACAGGCTATCCGGGTACGCCTTCTACCGAAATTTTGGAATACCTGGATCATATCGGCGGCAAGGCGCAATGGTCGCCCAATGAAAAAGTGGCCCTGGAGGTCGGCATCGGTGTGTCCTTTGCCGGTGGCCGCACCCTGATCACCATGAAGCATGTGGGGGTCAATGTTGCCGCTGACCCCTTGTTTACGGCGGCCTATACCGACTTGATTGGCGGCTTGGTGCTGATTTCTGCAGATGATCCCGGCATGGCCTCAAGCCAGAACGAGCAGGATAATCGCCATTATTCCCGTGCCGCGATTGTGCCGATGCTGGAGCCATGTGACTCCCAGCAGGCTTATGACTTCACCCTCAAGGCCTTTGAACTGTCTGAGCGCCACAAGATTCCGGTGATTTTGCGCATGACCACGCGCATTTGCCATGCCAAAACGCCGGTGGTGCCGAACCAGGATGTCACTCCGGCGCCCACGCCTGAGTTTGTGCGCGATATTCCCGGCCGGGTGATGATTCCGGCCTACGCCAAACCGGCACATCACCGCATTCGTGCCAAGATGGCAGAACTGACCCGCTTTAACGAACACAGCGATTTTAACCGCATCTATCCGGGCAGTAGCGAGCTTGGCATCATCGCCTCGGGGATCTCGGTTATGCACGCCCGCGAGGCGGCGCCCCAAGCCAGTTTGCTGGCTTTGGGCATGACCTGGCCGCTGCCGATGGCGCTGATTGCGGATTTTGTACGCAGCGTCAAGCGCTGCATCGTCATCGAAGAAGGGGACCATCTGCTCTATGAGGCGCTGCGTGCTGAGGGCCTGATGGTGGAGGCCAAGCCGGAGATGTATCGCTTCAGTGAACTGACCGTTCCCCGCGTGCGCCGGATTCTGGCCGGTGATCTTAGTCCTGAGCCGCAACCGCCCAAGGGTAAGCCGCCGGAGCTGTGTCAGGGCTGCTCACATCGGCCGGTGTTTGAGATTCTGGGGCATATGGACTGCATCGTCGCCGGGGATATTGGCTGCTATAGTCTGGGCGTTTTGCCGCCGTTTAACGCCATGGATACCTGTGTGTGCATGGGCGCGGCGATTGGCGTGGGGCTGGGGATGCGTCATGTGCTGCCAGAGGCGCAGGCCCGCCGGGTGGTCAGTGTGATTGGGGATTCCACCTTTGTGCATTCGGGGCTTACCGGTCTGGCCGAGATGGTCTATAACCCGCCGCCCACCGGGCATGTGGTGTTGATTCTGGATAACAGCACCACCGCCATGACCGGACGGCAGGAACATCCGGGCACGGGACGCTCCCTGGGGCATGAACCCACCAACAAAATGGACTTTGCTGCCGTGGGCCGGGGCATGGGCATCAAGAACGTACACGTCACCGACCCGATGGAAGACCCGCAGGGCTTTGCAAGCCTGTTGCAGGAACTGCTGGCCAAAGACGAGCTGTCTTTGGTGATTGCTGAGCGCCCCTGTGTGCTGGCAGCGCCGATGATCCGTGTCTATGAACAGGCGGCGGAGGAGAAATTGCAGACCAGCTGTGCCGGGGCGGTGGGTCACTAGGTTGCGAACGCCTCTTGCGTGCGCTGATTTTATAGCGACACCTGGAAGGTGTCGCCACCACCAGATCATTTGATGTCACTGAGAAAATGCGGCACCGGGAAGGTGTCGCCAAGATAAAGGGCCAATCATGTCAAATACCGTAACCAATGTTGTTTTTGCCGGACTGGGAGGACAGGGCATTATCAAGTCCTCGGATATCCTTGCTGCAGCCGCCTTTGCGGCAGGTCTGGATGTGAAGAAAAGTGAGCTGCACGGCATGAGCCAGCGCGGTGGCTCGGTCACCAGCGATGTGCGTTTTGGCAGCGAGGTGTTAAGTCCGATGGTGCCCGCCCAGGAGGCTGATTTTTTGCTGGTGCTAGAGCCCACCCAGGTGGAGATCAATCGCGGCCTGTTGCGTCCAGGGGGCGTGTTGCTAAGCCCCGATCTTATTCCTGACGGGGCTTTGCGTAACAAAAAAAGCCTCAATGTCGCCATGCTGGGTGTGTTATCTGTGCTATTGGCGCTGCAGCCCGAACATTGGGAGCAGGGTCTGAAGGAATGCCTGGCGGTACGTCTGCACAAGGTCAACGAACAGGCTTTTGCGCTGGGACGGCGGCAAGGCGAGGCCCGCTTTAAATCCTGAGTGGGTGACGGCATTGTGCGCGATGGCAATGCCGTCCCTGGATCACTGAAAAACCGATAAGATGGAACAGACCATCACGCATTCACCGCGCATAAAAACCTATCCACAATTGCACTAATCAGAATAAGTCTGTTCACGCCGTCAACGCCAGTGCGGGCGAACCCGTCTTATCTAACGCTTGCGTGCGTTTAAGGTCTCGCCTGAGCGCGTCGCGACCGCTGGCGCCGGGTTATCGCGTCGAAGCAAATGGTGCGATAAGCGGGCGGAACCGTCAAGGCGATAGGCACTCGCGGCGAATGGTCAATCTGCGAAAAATGTGAAAATATAAAAACATTTGAAAATTTTTTAGCGAACCGTTAAAGCCCCGCAAGGGGTTTGCCAGAAGGGGGGAGAAACACCAAGATGCTAGTTGAACGCTGGAACGATGCCGCCGGGGGCTTTCACCCGGCCAGTGCGGCCGATTATCTGCCCAAGGGCAAACTGCAGGAGGTGCAGTTACGCCGTCTGCGCGCCGTGGTTGAGCGGGCCTATGCCAATGTCGCCCTGGTGCGCGAGCGGATGCAGGCCGATGGGGTCCGACCAGATGACATCACGCAGCTCAGTGACATCGGGCGCCTGCCCTTTACCGTAAAAACCGATCTGCGCGATACCTACCCCTTCGGCCTGTTTGCCAGCCCGATGAGCGAGATTGTGCGCCTGCATGCCTCCTCAGGCACCACCGGCAAGCCCATTGTCGTGGCCTATACCCGTGAGGATCTGGGCGTGTGGGCGGAGGTCATGACCCGCACCTTTGCCTGCTGTGGCCTGCATCGCGGCGATATCTTACAAAATGCCTTTGGCTATGGTTTATTTACCGGCGGTCTGGGCGCACATTATGGCGCCGAGGCCCTGGGCGCGACAGTGATTCCGGTGTCGGGCGGCAACACCGAGCGACAACTGATGGTGATGCAGGATTTCAACGTCACCGCAGTGTGTGCCACACCCAGCTATTTCATTCATGTGATCGAACGCGCCACCGAAATGGGCATTGATCTGCGCACCTTGCCCTTGCACACCGGGATCTTCGGCGCCGAGCCCTGGAGTGATGTGATGCGCCAGCGCATCGAAGAAGGCGCCGGGATCAAGGCTTATGACATCTACGGCTTATCCGAGATCATCGGCCCCGGCGTGGCCAGTGAATGCGAGGCGCAGCACGGCCTGCATGTGTTTGAGGATCATTTTTATCCGGAAATCATCGACCCGGAAAGCGGCGAACCGCTGCCCGATGGCGCCGAAGGTGAGCTGGTTCTGACCACCTTAAGCAAGCAGGCGATGCCGGTGATCCGCTACCGTACCCGCGATATTACCCGCATCATTGCAGAACCCTGTCGCTGCGGGCGCAGCATTCGGCGGATTCAGCGCATTGGGCGACGTTCGGATGATATGTTCATCATTCGCGGCGTCAATGTCTTTCCTTCACAGGTCGAAGCGGCGCTGCTGGCGGTGGAAGGCACCCTTCCGCATTATCAGATCATCCTCACCCGGCAGGGCGGTCTGGATCAGATGACTGTCGAGGTCGAAGTGACCCCGGAGGTCTTCAGTGATAAAGTACGTGCCCTGGAAGATGTACGCACCAAGATTGCCAAGGCGATTGAGCATATTCTGGGCATCCGTGTCACCTTGCGTCTGGTTGAACCGCGCACCATTGCCCGCAGCGAAGGCAAAGCCCGCCGGGTCATTGATCAGCGTGAGATTTAAGAGAGTCACAGGAGAGCGTGCATGAAGCTTCAACAACTGTCGGTATTTTTGGAAAATCGTCCGGGACATCTGGCCGCGCCCTTGACCTTGCTGGCCCAGGAAGGCATCAATATCCTCAGCCTGTCGCTGGCGGATACCGCCCAATTTGGCATCCTGCGCATGATTGTGCGTGACTGGGAACGTGCCCATGCCATCCTGAAAAACGCCGAGTGGGTGGTCAATCTCACCGAGGTCGTGGCGGTGGATGTACAAGACCGCCCCGGCGGGCTGGCTGAGGTGTTGCAAAGTGCCGGTGATGTCGGGCTGAAAATCGAATATATGTATGCCTTTTCCATGCGGCGTGATCAGCGCGCTGCGCTCATTTTCCGCTTTGAAGACCCGGATCGTGCCATTGCTCACCTCAAAGCGCAGGGGCATCATGTGATTGAGGCCGAGGAGCTGTTTGCGGCGGTGGAAGGATAGGCCCTCAGCCTACGCTGCGTCGCGACACCGTTGCGGTGTCGCGGTGCGTTGAGCAGGCAACTATTTCATTAAGGCACAAACGGATGGCAGCAACCGCCCCTAACCCGATGTCTGAGCAAACCCCCTATGCCAGCACAAAAAATGAATTTGAGCTGACGGATAAAGACTTTGACTTTGTGGTGCGCTTTATTGCCGAACATGCGGGTATCTCGCTGACCCAGGCCAAGCGCCAGATGGTCTATGGGCGCTTGGTGCGCCGTCTGCGGGCCCTGGGGCTGCAACAGTTTTCCGATTATTGTGCCTTGCTGGAAGACCCCGACAGCGGTGAGGTGGAAAATTTCGTCAATGCCCTGACCACGAACCTGACGGCGTTTTTCCGTGAACCGCATCATTTTGAGTTTCTCGCCCAGGAACTCTTGCCCCGGCTGGTCAATGAGCGCCCCCAGCGGCGCATCCGGGTGTGGTCGGCAGGCTGTTCAACCGGCGAGGAGCCGTATTCACTGGCGATGGTACTGGCAGAGAACCTGCCCGCCAGTTGGGATATCCGCATTCTGGCCACCGATCTGGACTCCAATGTAATCAGTACAGCCTCTGCCGGGGTTTATCCGCTGGAACGCCTGGGCAAGCTGGAAGCCGTGCGCATGAAGCGCTGGTTTTTGCAGGGCAAGGGGCGCAATACCGGCATGGTGAAGGTGCGCCCGGCGCTGCGCAAGCTGATCACCTTTCGGCAGCTCAACCTTTTAGGGAGCTGGCCGATGCAGCAAGCCTTTGATGTGATTTTTTGCCGCAACGTGGTGATTTATTTTACCAAGGATACCCAGCGTGGCCTGTTCAACCGGTTTGCCGATCAGCTGCACCCGGAAGGACATCTGTTTGTCGGGCATTCCGAATCGCTGTTTAAGGTGTGTGAGCGTTTCCGTCCGCTGGGCGGTACCATCTATCAAAGAATTCTCTGATGAACCATCCGCCCAGCTTTGGCAGCCGCGTCAATCCCAATGAGCCGCTGCCGCCGGCACTCCCCGGTTATGAAAAAATCAACCGTTACTGGGATCGGCTGCATGAACATTATGCCGCAAAGATCCTTCCCGGCGAGTATTATGTCACCAAAAACGCCGAGCTGATCACCACCGTCTTAGGCTCGTGTGTCTCGGCCTGTATTCGTGACCGTAAACTGGGGATTGGCGGCATGAATCATTTCATGTTGCCTCACAGTGAACGGGTGAATATCCATGACTGGGGCAGTTGTACCTGGTCGTCGGCTACCCGCTATGGCAGCTTTGCGATGGAGCGGCTGATCAACGATATTCTCAAGCATGGCGGGCGGCGTGAAAACCTGGAGGTCAAGCTGTTTGGCGGTGGCCGTATTCTGGCGCAGATGACCGATATCGGTCGTCAGAATATCAGTTTTGTGCGCGAATATGTGCGCGTTGAAGGCTTGAGCGTACTGGGTGAGGATCTGGGTGGCTTTCATCCGCGCAAGGTCGTGTTTTTCCCGCAAACCGGGCGGGTGCGCGTCAAACGCCTGCGTACCCTGCATAACGACACGATTATCCTGCGTGAAGTCGATTATATGGAAAAACTTGATGAAAAGCCGATTCAAGGCGAAGTTGAATTATTCTAAGAGGGCTATGTGGTTGTGAGGACCCCGATCCGTGTACTGATTGTTGATGATTCTGCCCTGATTCGTCGCCTGCTCACCGAGATTTTGAGCAAGGCGGCAGATATTGAGGTCGTGGGCACCGCCACCGATCCCTATGTGGCCAGGGATCGCATCAAGCAGCTCAATCCTGATGTGTTGACCCTGGATGTGGAAATGCCGCGCATGGACGGCCTGACTTTTTTGCGCAATCTGATGCGGCTGCGGCCCATGCCGGTGGTGATGGTGTCTTCGCTGACGGAACAAGGCGCTGAAGTCACCATGCAGGCGCTGGAATTGGGGGCCATTGATTTTGTCACCAAGCCCAAGGTCGATGTGGCCCATTCCATCAATGATTATGCCGATGAACTGATCGAAAAAATCCGCACCGCCGCACGCGCCTCGGTACGCGCCCTGACCGCCCCGCACAGCCCCGCACCGCGCTATAGCGCCGATGCGGTCTTGCCCAAAGCCACCGCCAGCAAGCATTGGCGTACCACCGATCGCATTTTTGCCATCGGCGCTTCCACCGGCGGCACGGAGGCGATTAAAGAGGTATTATTAGGCCTGCCGCCGGATGCCCCCGGCACCGTGATTGCACAGCATATCCCCGCTGGATTTAGCGCCGCCTTTGCCGATCGCATGAACCGCCAGACCAATCTTACGGTCAAGGAGGCCGAAGATGGCGATGTGGTGCGTCCGGGTCATGTTTTCATCGCCCCCGGTGGGCGTCATCTGCTGCTGGCGCGTGATGGTGCCCGCTATATCTGCCGCCTCAATGATGGCGAACCGGTGAACCGCCACCGTCCCAGTGTCGATGTCTTGTTTCGCTCCGTGGCACAGGCGGCCGGGATCAATGCCTGTGCGGCAATTCTGACCGGCATGGGCAATGACGGCGCGCAGGGCCTGAAAGAGTTGCATGACCTCGGCGTTTACACCGTGGCCCAGGATGAGGCTTCCAGCGTGGTCTGGGGCATGCCGGGCGAGGCAGTAAAACTCGGTGCCGTCAATGAGGTATTGCCGCTGCAGCGCGTGGCCACCGCCCTGCTCAAGGCGGTCAAGGCTTAACCGCGTCGCACCCACGGTATGCCCCCGCGCAATGACGGGTGACACCTTTCCGGTATCGCGTTTATTCGGTAGCATGGCGAAACAGCCCAAAACAAAGGTCTTAGGTCTACATGGATAAAAGCAATACACAGTGCCTGTTATGGAGCTGGATCGCCTTGGTATTAGCGGCAAGTATCGGCGTAATGGCCCTATTGGCATTTAATTGGTTGCAAGTTGGTATTAGTCTATTACTTTTGGCGGCCTTAACCCTGGCCTTGCGCCGTCAGGCGGACCCCGAATGTCACCATCAGAGCGCCCAGCAGGTGCACGAGGAACAGCAGGAACGCCGTTTGTGTATGGCCACACTCAACAGCCTTGATGCCGCGCTGGGGGAAGAAGTCAAGGAAATCGAGGCCGATATTGCCTCGGTACGCGGGATGCTCATCGATGCAGTGCGTGAATTATCCACCAGTTTTAATCGTCTGCACGAGCTGAGCAGTCGCCAGGCCAGCATTGTGATGGACGGCTTGCAGGCCGAAAACCACGAAGGCCACACGCATTCTAACTTCATGAGCGCCTTTGCCCAGGAATCCGCCGATGTCTTGCAGGATTTTGTCGATATGCTGGTACAGGTCAGTAAACTCAGCGTGCAAACTGCCCACCAGATGGATGATATGCTGACGCACATTAACGGCATCTTTCATTTGCTGGAGCAATCCCGCAACCTGGCCGAACAAACCAATCTGCTGGCGCTCAATGCCAGCATTGAGGCGGCGCGCGCTGGCGAGGCCGGGCGCGGTTTTGCCGTGGTTGCCGATGAGGTGCGCAAACTGTCTGCGCATTCCAATGCTTTTAATGAGAAAATCAAGGTGAGCGTGGATGAGGCGCGCCGCTCCGTGGCGGAAATGCAAAAATCGGTTCATGCCATTGCCTCGCAGGATATGAATTCTGTTTTGCGCGAAAAAGAACGCATCCAGAAAAGCTTTGATCTGGCCGAACAGATGACCCAACGGGTGGACAACAGCCTTAACGAGATTCAGGAAGTCGGCCATGAGCTCGACCAAGCTGTAGCCGATGCGGTGCGCGCCTTGCAGTTTGAAGATATGTCCACCCAATCGCTGGCCTGCGCCGCCCGCAGCATTGAGCGCATAAAATTACTGCGTACCGCCCTGGCCAATAGCGCCGATGATCACAGCCTGTCACAGCAGATCGAGGATTACCGTACACTGTGGAAAAATGAGCGCCACAAACCGGTGTCACAAAAAAACATGGATCAAGGTTCGGTAGAATTATTTTAGGTAGCGTAGCATCCGCTTTTTTCAACACAGAACAGACGAGTATGAATAGATGAGCATTGAACGTAGAGTGGAAGACAACGGCAAGCGTCTTGTCATCGTGATTCAGGGGCGTTTTGATTTTTCCCAGCACAAGGCTTTTCGCGATGCCTACAAAGAACAAACGGGCAAAGTCCACGAGTATCTGATTGACCTAAGCGGTGCCAGCTATCTGGACAGCTCCGCCCTGGGAATGCTTTTGCTGCTGCGTGAGCGCGCCGGCGATGAAAATGCCAAGGTGTCCATCAAAGGGGCGACCTCCGAGGTGCGCCGGGTCCTGGATATCGCCAACTTTGGCCGTCTGTTTACGATTCTTTGAGCAAGCCTGTGCAGCCATCAACCACGCATCCCACTCCTGAAATGTCCGCAAAAGCGCCACGCGGCACGGCGATGATCGTTGACGATGAGGCTACCAATCGTCGTTTATTGGGCGCTGTGCTGGTGCGCGAGGGATTTCATTGTCTGCATGCAGCCGATGGGGAAGAGGCCCTGGCAATTTTCACCCAGCAAACCCCAGACATTATCTTCATGGATGTGATGATGCCTGGCATCGACGGCTATGAAACCACGCGGCGCATTCGTGAGGTGCTGTGCGGGCGGTTTATTCCGATCATCTTTCTCACCGCCTTAAGTGATGAGCAATCGCTGGTGCGCTGTATTGAGGCCGGCGGGGATGACTTTATCTCCAAACCCTTTAATCTGGCGATTCTCAAGGCGCGCATCGCTTCCATGGAGCGAGTGCGCGACCTCTACCGCCATCTGGAATCGCAGCATGTTGAACTCAGTCAGCGCTATTCGCGTGAACAGCAGGAACAGGCCCTGGCGGAGCGGATTTTCAGCCATGTAGTGGGTACCCGTAATGTCGCCGTTGAATCACTGGGTTTTTTGCAGCGGGCGGCAGACACCTTTTGCGGGGACTTGATTTTAACCGCGCACTTGCCCGATGGCGGCTTGCGCATTCTGGTGGCCGATTTTACCGGGCACGGACTGGCGGCGGCGATTGGCGCCATGCCGGTGGCCGAGATCTTTCATGCGATGAGCGCCAAGGGGGTTGATGATCTGCTGCTGTTGGCCGAGCTTAATCGCAAACTCCACACCCTGCTCCCCGCAGACCGCTTTATGGCGGCTTGTCTGGTCTCCATCCCTGCTGATTTGCATGAATTACGCCTGTGGAATGGCGGTATGCCCCCTGCCCTGCTGGTCACTGCCCAGGGTTTGCAGGAATTTCACGCCAAGGCACTGCCGCTGGGCATTCTTGCGGAGCCCCCGGAAAAAGACAGCCTGATGCAGATTCCACTCAAAGGCGGAGAACGCCTGCTGCTGATGAGTGATGGCGTGCTGGAAGCGGTCGATGCGCAGGAACGGCTCTTTGTCGATACCACCTTCGATGGTCTTAAACAAGCGCTGGCCTCCAAGGAGGCGATGCTGCCTGCCTTGATTCATGCGCTGGATCAGCATTGCGGCCATACCGTGCAAAGCGACGACATCACCGCCCTGGAAATCCCGATTGGCACCGACCTGATCAATCTCCCCGAAAAACACGAAAGGCATCACGCCCCCCCCCCCGGACAGGGAAGTTGGCATTGGTCTTTGGAGCTGTGTGACAGTTATCTGGGCGCGATGTCCTCGTTACAGGGCGCATTGGGTTCGCTCAAACTGCTCGACGGGCTGGAACCACATATCGGCGCGTTGGAAATCATCATCTCAGAGCTGTATACCAATGCGCTGGAACATGGCGTCCTGGGACTGGATTCGGCGATGAAATCCACCTCCAACGGCTTTGAACTGTACTATACCGAGCGCGCCAAACGCCTGCAGCAAGGCGTCAAGGGCTGTGTATTCATCGAACTGATTTATGAGCCGGTTGCTGCAGGGGGCTGCGTGAAGATTCGTCTGCGCGACTCAGGGCCTGGTTTTGCCGTCACGCAAGGGGGTTTCCCGGCACAAAACCTCAACCAGACCCCGGATGCCAAGCGCCCGTGGGGGCGGGGTATCACCCTGGTGCGCAGTCTTTGTGAATCCATTCATTACAACCAGCAAGGCAACGAAGTGGAAGCGGTGTATCGCTGGTAAGTGCCGCTTATAGGCCCGCGCCCATAACGGCCATGAGGTAGTAAATTCCATCATTTTTAAGACTTAAATTGAGACCCCTTTGACGACGCAGCATCTTGAGGCTTTAGGGCTTGTTTCCCTGTTGGCAACCCCCGAGGAACTGGAAAAAATCCTCGGGGCGCATGTGCTGGTGAGTATCACCGATGCTGCAGGGACGATAACCTATGTCAATCAGCGCTTTTGCGAGACTAGCGGCTATGCGGCTGCCGAGATACTGGGTCAGAATCATCGCTGCCTGCAATCCGGCCAACATGCCAAGGAATTTTACGCGCAGTTGTGGGCTGACATCAGCAGCGGCGTCATCTGGCAGGGCGAGCTGTGTAACCGGCACCGCGATGGTGCGCTGTTATGGCTACAGACCACCATCGTACCGCGCCGGAATGCGCAGCAAAATATCACGCATTATATCGCCCTGAGCACCGATGTCTCACACATTCGCCGAAGCGAGGCCACCTTAAGCTGTCAACGCCGCGCCCTGAATGCCATCCCCGATAGCATTGCCATTGCCGATGCCAGCGACCCGGAGATGCCGCTGGTCTATATCAACCAAGCCTTTGAGCAACTCACCGGCTATCGTCGTGAAGAGATTCTGGGGAAAAACTGTCGTTTCCTGCAGGCCGACGATACCGAACAAACCGCCTTAGACGTCTTGCGCCAGGCGCTGCATGAAGGCAAACCCAGCAAAACGCTGCTGCGTAATTACCGCAAGGATGGCACGCCTTTCTGGAATCAGCTCAGCATCACCCCGGTGCGTAATGAAACCGGCACCATCACCCACTTTGTCGGCATCCAAAACGATGTCACCGAGCACTTAGAAACCCAGCAGGCCCTGGACGCCGAACGCCATTTTATTGAAGCCGCCATCAATGCCATTCCCGCCCTGTTTTTTGTCATTGACCGTGCCGGAAACCTGCTCAAAAGCAATGAACAGTTAAGTCGTGTCACCGGCTACAGTGCGGCTGAGCTGAGCCGTATGACACTACAGACCCTGTTTGCGCCCGCTGATGTCGCGTGTATTGAAAAATGCATTCAGCAAGGCTTTGAGAAAGGCTATGCCTCCACCGAGGCCGATTTACTCACCCGGGAAGGCGAGGCCATCTCCTTTTATTTTCAGGGTGTGGTCTTTGAATCCAATGGCGAGCAATGCCTGATCAGCACCGGCACTGATCTGACGCCCTATCAACGCACCCTGCAGCGCCTGGAAGAAAGTGAAGAGCGCCTGCGCCGCAGTCAACGCTATGCCCATATCGCCACCTGGGAATGGGATATTCTCCACGGCTCTTTTTACTGGTCGGAATTGATGCCGGCCTTGCTGGGCTTGCCGCTGGAAAGCCACAAGTCGTCCTTTGAGCGCTTTATCAGCGCCGTCCATGCCGAGGATCGTCCCCGCGTACTGGCGGCCATTGATGCTGCGGTTGAGCAAAAAGCCAAATACGATATTGAATACCGCTGCGTCTGGCCCGATGGCAGTATTCATTGGCTGTCATTGCGCGGTGCCGTGGAGCTGGATACGCAGGGCCGGGCGATTAAAATGGCGGGGATTGCGCAGGATTTCACCGCATTGCGCCAGGCACAAACCTCAGAAAAACAGGCCAACAAACTGGCGCAGTCCACCATAGATGCCTTGCGGGCGCATATCTGCGTCCTTGATGAGCGGGGGCGCATTATCACCGTCAACCGTTCCTGGCGCGAACACGCGATGATGACCGGCTTTAATGCCGGTCTGTGCTGGGACGGGGTGGATTATCTGGCCATTTGTGAGGCCACCGAAGGCCCGCACCGCGACGATGCACTGCGCATTGCCCGAGGCATTCGGGCGGTGTTGAGCGGTGCCCTCAATAGCTATGAAACCGAATACATCCTGCCCGATCCGCTGCAGGGCTATTATTTTCTGGTGCGCATCACCCCCCTGGATGACCAGCATTCCGGGCGCCGCTATGCGGTGCTGTCACATCAAGACATCACCCAGCGCAAGCTCAGCGAAGTGGCAATGCAGGAGGCAAAAGAAGAGGCCGAGCGCGCCAATCAGGCTAAATCGGAATTTTTATCGCGCATGAGCCATGAGCTGCGTACCCCGATGAATGCCATTTTAGGTTTTGCCCAGCTGCTGGAATATGACAACACCCTGGGCGAGGAACAGCAGGATAATCTGCAGGAAATCCTCAAGGCCGGACGGCATCTGCTGGAACTGATCAACGAGGTGCTGGATCTGGCCAAGGTCGAGGCCGGGCGCGTGGATCTGTCGCTGGAAGCGGTGCCGTGTCCGGATCTGGTGGATGAGTGCGTGATGCTGGTGCAGCCGCTGGCAGAACAGCAGGGCGTGCGTCTGGAGGTTGAGCCCTTTACCGAACGTATGGTGCTGGCCGATCGGATGCGCCTTAAGCAGGTGGTGATCAACCTGCTGTCCAATGCCATCAAATACAATCGCAAACAGGGCTGGGTCTTGATTCGCCCGGTAAGCAGCGCCTCATCCAAACAGGTGGTTCGTCTGGAGGTCAGCGACAGTGGTGTCGGTATCCGGCCAGATCGGCAGGCCGAGATTTTTCAACCGTTTAACCGCCTGGGCGCGGAAATCAGTGGGGTGGAAGGCACTGGTATCGGGCTGGTCATCAGCAAGCGCCTGATTGAAATGATGGGCGGCGAAATCGGTTTTTCCAGTCTGCCCGGCAAAGGCTCCACCTTCTGGATTGAATTGCCCATCGCCCAGGCGCCGCCCAATGAAACGGCAGAGCTGGCGGTACCGGTTGAAGATATGGAGTGGGAAAATGACCTTGATCCCGACTCCTTGCACATTGTTTTGCACATCGAAGACAATCCCTCGAATCTGAAGCTGATTGCCCATGTCCTCACCCTGCGCCCGCAAATCCGCTTGTTGCAGGCACCGACTCCAGGGCTGGGGCTGGAGCTGGCGACCATTCACCGCCCGGATCTCATCTTGCTGGACATCAACATGCCAGGTCTGGATGGCTATGGGGTTTTGGCAGAACTGCGCGCTGATTCAGTCACCGCCAAAATCCCGGTGGTGGCAGTGACGGCCAATGCCACCACCCGCGATATTGAACGTGGCCAGGCGGCCGGGTTTGATGAATATCTGACCAAGCCGGTGAATGTCACCCGACTTTTGGATACGATTGACACCGTTCTGGCACGAAAAAACGCACCTAAGTGATCGCCCCGGCGCATTTCGTATGCCATGGATCAGACGCGCAGGCAGTTAAGCGCAGTGAATTGTTTTAATTTATCTTTAAATGACGAAGCGAGTGTGCCATGACAGACTCTTACGTAGGTCTTTTATCTGCAACCATCATGGTGGTTGATGATGAACCCGCCAATCTCACGCTGATTGACCGCACCCTGCGCAGCGAAGGTTACCGTCATCTGGTGTTGATTCGGGACCCCCGCGAGGTCGAAGACATCTACGTCAGCCAGCGTTTTGATCTGATCATCCTGGATCTGAACATGCCCTATATTGACGGCTTCGGGGTGATGGAGAAACTGCTGGCGCGCAATGACCCCATCTTGCCCCCAATTCTCGTACTCACCGCACAATACGGGCGTGATTTTGTCTTGCGCGCCCTCACCGGCGGGGCGCGTGATTTCCTCAGTAAACCCTTTGACCGCATGGAATTGCTGGCGCGGGTGCGCAATCTGCTGGATGTGCAGCTCGGGCGCCGCCTGCTGCATGACCAAAAGCAGATGCTTGAACAACTGGTCCATGCGCGCACCCAGGAATTGCGCAATACCCGCCTGCAGGTGGTGCAACGCCTGGGGCGGGCGGCCGAATACCGCGACAACGAAACCGGCTTTCACATTCTGCGCATGAGTCACACCTGCGCCCTGTTGGCCAAATCACTGGGCTGGAATGAAGCGGACACTGAACGCATGTTACACGCCAGCCCCATGCACGACATCGGCAAGATTGGCATCCCGGATGGCATTTTGCTCAAACCGGGAAAATTGGACCCCGAGGAGTGGGAGATCATGAAAACCCACGCCACCATCGGTGCCCATATTCTGGATGGTGATGATTCAGACCTTTTGGTGATGGCCCGCGAAATCGCCCTGACCCATCATGAACGCTGGGATGGTGCCGGTTATCCGCGTGGCCTGGCTGGGGATCAGATTCCCCTGGTGGGGCGCATTGTGGCTATTGCTGATGTTTTCGACGCGCTGACCTCAGAGCGGCCCTATAAACGCGCCTGGACGGTTGAAGATGCGCTGAACTATATCCGCGAGAATAACGGACGTCATTTCGACCCGCAGATTGTGGCGCATTTTGAAGAGCGGCTGCCAGAAATTCTGGCCATCCGGGAGCGTTTCTCGGAACCGGAAAACCAGCAAACCCCGTGAACGGGGCAGAAAGCGTGTCCCTGTCTTGCCCATTTCTGGCACACTGAGCGGATTTTTTGATGGAGAACTGAGCTTTGAATCCTGATTTTCTTGATTTTGAACAACCCATTGCCGAACTTGAGGCCAAGGTCGAAGAGTTGCGCTATGTAGGCAATGATGCCGAGATCAATATCCACGATGAGATCTCGCGCCTGCAGGCCAAATGCAAAACCCTGACAGAATCCATCTTTGCCAAGCTCACCCCGTGGCAGATCTCCCAGATTGCCCGGCATCCCCGGCGTCCCTACACGCTGGACTATCTGCCTTTATTATTCAGAGATTTTCATGAGCTGCACGGGGATCGGGCCTTTGCCGATGACCCGGCGATTGTCGGCGGCATGGCGCGCTTTGCCGGTCAGCCAGTGATGGTGATCGGGCATCAAAAAGGCCGCGATACCAAGGAAAAACTGCGCCGCAATTTTGGGATGCCGCGCCCGGAGGGCTATCGTAAAGCCTTGCGCCTGATGCATCTGGCCGAGCGCTTTGCCCTGCCGGTGATCACCTTTATTGACACACCAGGGGCCTATCCCGGCGTGGGTGCCGAAGAACGCGGCCAGAGCGAGGCGATTGCCCGCAACCTGCTGGAAATGTCGCGGCTGCGCACCCCGATTATCTGCACGGTGGTGGGCGAGGGCGGCTCAGGCGGGGCGCTGGCCATCGGTGTGGGCGATCGGGTGATGATGCTGGAATACAGCACTTACTCGGTGATTTCGCCGGAGGGCTGTGCCTCCATTTTGTGGAAAAGCGCCGACCGGGCCGCCGATGCGGCCGAGGCACTGGGCATCACCTCCGCCCGCTTGAAAGAACTGGGGCTGATTGATCATATCATCCCCGAACCTTTGGGCGGTGCGCACCGCGATCTGGAACTCATGGCCCATCATCTGGGCGAGGCTTTGGGTCAAGCCCTGGCCGAGATGCAAAGCATGGATCTGGATACACTATGCGCTCGGCGTTACCAGCGCATCATGGACTATGGACAATTCAAGGACTAAGGCCAGACATCGGCGCCGGTGGCTGGTCTAGGCAGGCCTAAGTCCGGCGCAGCCGTTCGCCGACCGTGTGCCCGCCGGATGCGCGCTTGGCAAGGCATGGCGCAAGGTCTTTGAACGTGTGGAAGATCGCCGCACTAAGCCGTAGCCGGGCACGCCATCTGGCCCGCATCCTCGGCGTGCTGGGGGTGTGCGGCGTAATCCTGCTGCCGAGCGGCGGGGGATCAGGGTTTGATGAGCTTTACCAGCGTCTGCAGCTAATGGCTTATGACCAGACATTGCACGGCTTGCCTCCTCCCTCCTTGCGCGCCTCCGTCCCGCCGCTGGTGATTGTAGATATTGACGAGTTATCCCTGCAGCGCGAAGGCCACTGGCCCTGGCCGCGTGAGCGTCTGGCGACATTGCTGATGCATTTGCAGGCCGCCGAGGTGGCGCTGGTGGTCTTTGATATCCTCTTTGCCGAGGCACAGCACAACCCGGTGGATCAAATTCGCGCGCACCTGAAGGATTCAAGCCTGCAACAGGCTCTGGATGGCCTGCGTCCACAGCTGGATCAGGAGCGTATCTTCAGTGAAGCCCTCGCCCGCCAGCCCACCGTATTGGGCTATGTCTTTCGCCCCCAGGATCAGATATCGCCCATCGGCCAGCTGCCATCCCCGCTACACACCGAGCCACCGCTTGAGGGTTTGCGTCTGTCCATTTCCCCCATGCAGAGCTATTCCGCACCTCTGCCGATCTTAATGCAGGCCGCCGGGAGCGCGGGGTTTTTCAGCCTGCATCCAGATCGTGATGGCGTCATCCGCCGCGTGCCCTTGCTGGCCCTGTATGAGGGACAGCTTTACCCCTCGCTGGCGGTGGAAACGGTGCGCCAATACCTGTTTTTAGAACAGCTACGCCTGTACACCGAAACCATCCAGGGATTTGATGCGCTGCGTTCGGTGCAACTGGATCTGGATGTCAACATCCCCACCGATGGCCAGGGGCAAATGCTGGTGCCCTATCGTGGGCCATTTGGCCACTTTCCCTATGTCTCCGCCGCCCACGTTCTGGCCGGTGAGGTTGACCCGCACATGCTGGCCGGGGCCATCGTGCTCGTGGGCACCACCGCGCCGGGTCTGTTTGATCTGCGCACCATCCCTCTGCAAGCGGCCTATCCGGGCGTAGAAATCCAGGCCAACGTACTCACGGCCATTCTGGGCGAAGCCTATCTGGTGCAACCCAGTTGGGCGCCTGGCGCACAAAACGTGTATTTCCTGATGGCCGGGCTACTGCTGGCACTGTTATTGCCATCACTGAGCGTCGTGTGGCAACTGGCGCTGGCTGTGTGTGTAGGGCTTGTAATCGTAGGGCTTAACACCGCGCTGTGGATCTGGCACGGCTTGGTACTTGACAGCGCCGGGCCACTGCTATTGATGGCCGTCTTGCTGGTCTTCAACATGGGCTGGGGCTTTTTCTTTGAAACCCGTACCCGGCAACGCCTTAAAAATATGTTCGGGCAATACGTGCCACCCGCGCTGGTCGAACACATGAGCGAGCGGCCGGGGCAATTTGGCTTTGCCGGACAGTCCCGCGAGCTGACGGTATTATTTGCCGATATTCGTGGTTTTACCCAGCTCTCCGAGCAACTGCGCGCCGATGCGCTCAAACAGTTTCTCAATCAGTACTTTACCCCGATGACGCGGATCATCTTTGCCCAGCAGGGCACCATCGACAAATATGTCGGCGATATGATCATGGCCTTTTGGGGCGCGCCGGTAAACGACCCCGAACACGCACACCATGCCATCGAGGCCGCCCTGGAAATGCTCAACGAAACCCAACGGCTCAGCCAGAGCTTTATCCGCAAAGGCTGGCCACAGGTGCGCATCGGCGTTGGCATCAACACGGGCCTGATGAATGTTGGCGACATGGGCTCCCAATACCGCCGCGCCTATACCGTCCTGGGTGATGCCGTCAACCTCGCCTCGCGCCTGGAAAGCGCCAGCAAGCAATATGGTGTTGCACTGCTGGTTGGCGAACGTACGCACGCCCTCACCCAATCTCATTTCCTCTGGCAAGAAGTAGACTGGGTGCGCGTCAAAGGCAAACAACACGCCGTGCGCATCTACCAACCGCTGTGCTCCATCGCCAAGGCAACCCCGGCACAACACGCACAGGTCCAACAATTCCAGCAATTTTTACACGCCCTGCGCCAGCAACATTGGCAACAGGCCAGCACTCACCTAGACACCTTACAACAAACCCACCCGACAAACGCCCTCTACGCCCATTACCGCCAGCGCCTGCACACCCTGCAAACCCAGCCACCCGCCCCAGACTGGGACGGGTGCTGGGTCTTGAGCGAAAAATAAAACACTTCTTGGTAAGTCACAAAACATAGAAACATCAAAACCAATACACAAACACCCACCACACGGCCAGGCCACAGATAGCGAGCAGGACAGCGGCCAAGGTCAGGCTGGCAAAGCGTATTTCATCGCTTTCCTGGGGGCCATTGATCTGCTTGCGTCCGGTGATCATCGGGGACAACAGGTTTTCCCGACGCACCAGCCAGTACATGACAATGGCCAGGACATGCAGGCTGATCAGTACCAGCAATCCATCAAACAGCCATTTGTGCAGGCCGGTCATTTCGCGCTGGGTGGCGTAGCTGACCTCGCTGGCAAGCGGGCCGCTCATGAAAATATCATCGTTGGCGAACAGGCCGGTGATGGCGGTGGTGGCGAGCATCACGAGCATGACCACGGTCATCCAGCCGCCGATGGGGTTATGGCCCAGATAGGCAGCCTGCGGACGAAGCCAATGGCGGACATAATGCCAGACGGTTTTTGGCCCATAAAGAAAATCACTAAAACGGGCGCTGCGGCTGCCGACGATGCCCCAGAGCAGGCGAAAAACGATGAGGGCTATCAGGGCATAGCCCAGATAAAAATGCCACTCCAGCATCAGGCTGCCTTGTGTGCCGGTGTACCAAAGGCCGATGATGAGCACCGGCAAGAGCCAGTGAAAAAGGCGGGTGGGCAGATCCCAGACACGCAGTTTGCGCATTGATTTTTCCTCATTAAATGGTGAGCAGCCACTCATAAAAACCTACCCAAACTTGCACGAAGCTGAATAAGTCTGTTCACGCCGTCAACACCCATGCTGCCGAAGCAGTCTGACTTGGCTCTTGCGTGCGTTTAACGTCCGGCCTGAGCGCGTCCAGACGATCCAGACCATAACGGTCTAAATTTTTTGCGGCATTGAGGTCACGATCCATTACATGCCCACAGTCACACGCCATTGTGCGCTGATTCAGTGGCATGTCATGGATTTTCCCGCAGGCGTGACAGGTCTTTGAAGACGGATAGAACCGATTCGCAAAGATCACAGTCACGCCACGCCACGCCGCTTTGTATTCAATTTGTCGCCGCAATTCGCCAAAGCCAGCATCGGCAATAGCGCGGGCAAGACAATGGTTTTTGATCATCCCGGAGACATTCAGGTCTTCCAGGGTAATGACCTGATAGGTGCGGGTCAGCTTATCGGAAAGCTCATGTAAAACGGCCTTACGTTGATGGCTGATCCGCTGGTGCAGTCGTGCAACGGAGCGCTTGGCTTTCGCGCTCCGACGACTACCCTTCACTTTGCGCGACAGGTTCCGTTGCCGCCGCTTTAAATATTTGAGGTGTTTCTTAAGGCGCTGATTGGCGGGGATGACTTCGCCGGTGCTTAATGTCGCTAAATCCTTGATACCCAGATCAACACCGACTGAAGCGTGTTCGGGGGCGTGTGGGTTGTATTCGTCAGTGTCTACCAGAATAGAAGCATAGAACCGGCCTGCCCGCTTGCTGATCGTGACCTGTTTGGTCTGCCCGGTAAAGCGTAAACCTTGGCGCATTTGGTTGTAACAGTGCCGACGCACGCCGCAAGCGCGGTTGAGATAATCGGCCTGCTCAGGTGTTGGGCGCAGTTCGATCTTGTGAGCAATCAGCATGTGCCTCGACCGCCTGTTTCACGTCGTCCAGCAGTTTCTGGTTTTTGTGTGAGCAACTTCCGTAGAGCTGGGCCGAGAAGACGCTGATGATCTCCAGCACATCGTTGACCAGGTCGTCCTCAAAGGTCGTGTCCTCACCCTGGTTGAGGATGACGACTTCGACCTGCTTGGCTTCGCAGATCGCGAACACCAGTTCCGCGCCAAAGCGCAGTAGCCGATCCTTGTGGGTGATGACCAGCCGCCCAACGTGCCCTTCAATCACCTCGTCGAGCAGACGCTTGAGTCCCTTCTTGTGATAATTCATCCCCGAGCCGAGGTCTGAGATTAACTCGAACCTCCAGCCCTGGCGAGCGCAATACAGTTCGAGCACCTGCTTCTGGCGTTCCAGGTCGGCTTTCTGGTCATGGCGGGAGACGCGGGCGTAGGCGAGGGTACGCCGGGCGGCATCGACCCCAGCGCGAAACAGATCCGGGCGCAGCTTGGTTAGATCATAACGACGATGCCCGCCGGCCGTATGCTCGGCAACCAGTTTGCCTTTGGCCTCCCAGCGCCGCAGGGTCGTGATGGACACGCCCAGCACTTTGGCCGCTTCTCCTATGCTTACTAATCTCTTCATTTTGGAAATATTAGCATAGATATGCGTAAATTCTAAGCGAGCAGTTCAAGCCCTCACTGCGGCGCAGAGCGGCATGATTCACTCCTCCTCCCAATCCAGCGCCTCCAGGGCTTCCAGTTCTTCCAGCATCGTCTCGCTGCCGTGCGTGTCCACGGCGCCATCACGCACCAAAAAATCGCGCCGTTGCAGATAGGCATCCCGCAAGGCTGCATAACGATCCGTCACCATCGACTCCATCGCCCGCTCGGTGGGTAAAAATCCGGCACGCATATCCACCAGCTTAACCACCGCCAGGGCATTGCGCGTGGCCGTTTCATCGTAGTGATACAGCGGGCTGCTCAGATTATCCACCACCCGTGCCGGGCCATCACGCAAGGTGCTTGGCCCCAGCAAGGGCAACACTAGATACGGCCCCGAAGACACCCCCCAGGTCCCCAGCGTCTGGCCGAAATCCTCATTGTTTTTCGCCAATCCCATCGGCGTTGCCACATCAAACAGCCCAAACACCCCCCACGTCGAGTTCATGATCAAACGGGTCAAATCAGAGGCGGCATCATGCGGCTTGGCCTGCAACAGATTATTCAACAGCACGACCACATCATTTAAGTTAGAGAAAAAGTTACCCACACTATTGCGCACCGGCTGGGGCAGCGCCTGCTCATAGCCCTGCGCCACCGGCTTTAATACCGCACGATCCACCGCATCATTGAACTGAAACATCGCCCGGTTATAGCCCTCCCACGGATCACGCGGATGCGCCGATTCCGCCGGAACACTCGCACAGCCCCCCAAAAACCACATCAACACCACCGCCAAACCAAGCGACCACACAGACCGTACACACAGGGTTTTCATCAACGTAACGTATCCGGACGGAATAGCCTGCAAGCTTTCCTGTCCCGATCCTCCAAAGGCGTTAAAGGTTAAACAATGAAATCAAGGATAGGAGCGCCGAGTCCCCGCGTGGCATTATGGATCACCGCTCACCCGCGCACGCAAAGCCTACGGCGTTATGTCGCGCACAGGCGGATACCCGCCGCACCTGCACGCCATGATAAGCCGTTGCACACATGATTTCATAGGTTCTCTGGTGCTGGCGGTGGAAAGCCTCAGCATCCGGCGGGCTTTGATGATTTGGCGCTGCGGGGGTTAAATGGGGGGCGCTGTGTGCGTGAGGGTTATGCAACCGCATAAAATCAGCGAATATATGCCCTCTTTGATAAATGGGCACGAGAATTCAGGATTGACAACGTATGAGTGACAACACGATGAAAAAAAAGACGAGTGGATTGGTGCCGAGGTTGCGGTTTCCGGAGTTTCAGGATGCGGGGGAGTGGGAGGAAAAGCCGCTTGAAGAAATTGGTGAATTTACTGGCGGCGGTACGCCAAGTAGAAGCAATGACTCTTTTTGGAAAGGAAATATTCCATGGGTTTCAAGCTCTGACATATCAGAAGACTCGATCCATGAAATTAAAATCAGCCGATTCATCACTTCTGAAGCTCTGAAAAGATCAGCTACAAAGCTAGTGCCAAAGAACAGAATTCTTCTTGTGTCTCGTGTTGGGGTTGGAAAACTTGCGATAATGAAATCTTCTGTTTGCACAAGTCAAGACTTTACCAATTTCACGCCATGTAATGATAATCTTGAATTTATTGGCTATTTGCTTGCGTCAAACAGGAGTGTACTAGAAAAATTTAGCCAAGGCATGGCTATTAAAGGCTTTACAAAAGACGACATTTCAAAGCTCGCGGTCTACCTGCCAAAGCTAAAAGAACAACAAAAAATCGCCGACTGCCTCTCCTCCCTCGACGCCCTGATCACCGCCCAAGCCGACAAACTCGACGCCCTTAAATTGCACAAAAAAGGGCTGATGCAACAACTCTTTCCCCGCCCTGAGGCGGAGACATGACCCAAAAACACGCGCGTTCGCATAAAGGTATCGGTTATCAGACGGCGTTGCGCGGGTGTTTGCGATGATGGCGACCATCAGCCAAGTTCCAGCCGGTCCTGGCCCTGTTCTTTTGCGCGGTAGAGTGCGGCGTCAGCGCGTTTGAGCAGGTCATCCAGGCGATCTGTGGTCTGGTGGGGGGTGACGCCCTGGCTCAGGGTAATCGGTTGACCGGGGCAATTTCGAGGGTGGCGATTTGCTGGCGCAGGCGTTCCGCGAAGTGGACGGCACCGCTGGCCGGGGTATCGGGCAAGAGGATGACGAACTGCTCAGGTCTTCAATGCGCGCCTGCGCTAGCGGATCAGGATACCAAGCGATCCAGCCCCCCCAGATCAACCGAGGTCTGCTCGCCAGACAAGCTCAGCGGGGGAAATTGGGCCTGGGCATTGGCCATCATGCCCGTTGACAGCAACAGCAGCAGAACAGCCCGCATCCGCTGGACAAGGCATTTAAGGATGCGGTGAAAGTCCATGCAGCCGATCCAGTCGCAGACGTTCCCGCTCATCAAAGAGCCGTCGGGAACCCAGCCACACGGCGAGCAGGGTGCCAAAGCCGGTGCCGCTGGCGATCAGGAACATGATCAAGATTTGATATTTGACCGCTTCCATCGGCGGGATACCCGCGAGGATTTGCCCGGTCATCATGCCGGGCAGGGTAATGACACCGGCGGCGGCCATGGCGTTGATAATGGGCACCAGGCCGACGCGAATGCTGTCTTGCACGATGGGCTCAATGGCCTTGGCAGCGGGTAGCCCGAGCATCAGGCGCGCTTCAATGATCTGGCGTTGCTGACGGGCGGAGGTGGTGAGTCGATCCAGTCCCAGGGCAATGCCGCTCATGGTGTTGCCCAGCACCATCCCCAGCAGGGGAATGGCGTATTGTGGCAGGAACCACGGCTCCGGTTGGATCAGGATCACCAGGGCCAGCAGCGTGACCACAAAGGAAGACAGAAACATGGACAGCGTGCCAACCCCAAATCCCCACCAACCGGCAAAGCGTAATTCCTGACGGGCCATAACCTCGCGCCCGGCCAGCAGCAGCATAAAGGTTGCCATCAAGGTGATCCACAGCAAGGTGGCGTTATCGAACAGGATTTTGAGCACCAGACCAATCAGCGTCAGCTGTATGACAGTACGCAGCGAGGCAATGAGCAGGCGTTTTTCGATGCCGAAGTGCATACGCCAGCTAATTCCGGCCAGGATCAACACCAGTATTGAGGCTAAAGACAAGTCTAATACAGACAGCGAGATGACCATTAAGCGATTTTCCTCTGACAGAGGCTGATAGTATAACTATTCACTATCTTGGCGCGAGAAACCCGGCGCTACGCGGCCAAAACTCTCCCCCTGTTAAGGGGGAGTCCCGCCGCAGGCGGGGAGGGGGTCTTGTGTTCAGTCTTTTTTAACCACCCCGCCCCTGACGGGGCACCCCTCCTTGAGAAGGAGGGGAGTTTTTTTGCGCGGCATCAAAATGATGCCGCCACATTTTCAGACGGTTTTAGGCTTAATAGATACGCTGTTCAGATTTGGCAATGACGCGGGCTTGTTTCAGGTCGTCGGGTACGTTGTCAAACATCACTTTCATCGCGGGCAGTAACAGGTCGTAATACAGCTCGGTGCGCACGACGGCCACGTTTTGGGCCGGTATCTGATACAAAAAGTCTCTGGATTCATGCGGTTGCAGGCGGGTGTCGGTACCAATGGCCTTGGCCTGCGGTGGGGGTGCGGGTTTGCCGTCTTCATCCACCAGGGTGAGCATGAGCATGGCCTTGGGGTCTTCGGGCAGGGGGTGTTGGCGGAAATTGGCCCAGACCAGGATGCCGAAGCTGTCATAGGCAGACACCCGTAAAAAGGCGTTACGGAACGGGGCGCCGGTGGGCATATTGTGCGGCAGCATGTTTTGCAGGGTGATGTTGACCTCTATGCTGTCTTGTTCCCGTGCGGCCTGCATGGTGAGGATCACGGAACGGCGCAGCATGGCGGTATCATAGCCGCCGTAGAAGTTATGGCTAACCCGGCCATCAACCACTGGCATGTGGCATTGCTGGCAGTTAAAGGTGCTGGACTGGCGAAATTCTGCACCGGTCATGCACAACGGCACACCGTGCGGATTGTTGCGCTGATCATGACAGCCCAGGCAGGCATCTGCACTGCGCAATAAGGCCGCATTGCCTTCCATCGGGAAGGGGTGAAAGGTGGGTACAATGGCCTCGATGCCGCGCGGTGGCGGTGGAATGAAGCGCGTGGAGAAAACCCGTCCGGAAGGCCCTTGCAGAACTTCAGAAAAGCTGTAAGCCTTGATGCCCAGATTCATCTGGCCGCCTTCGTGGGCGTGAATCCCTTGATAGCTCTTCATCGTATGACAGGTGACGCAGGTCACGCCTTCGCCATAGACCGGCAAGGCATCAAGCTTGGTGCGCCCATCCATGGCTGCTGACGGGGCATGACATTGCAGGCATACCGGAAAGGCGCCATTGCGGGTGGTCTGCCCGTCCTGGCGCGGATCGCCGACCTCACGCCGATACATGGCCTCATGAATCGGGCTGTACAGCGCCGTGGATTTGGCATGCATGGAGGCCGCCCATTCGTTGTAGATTTCCCGATGGCACTCCCGGCAATGCTCCGCCGATAACCGATGGATCGGGCTATTCAGCGGTTCCAGCGGTTGCGCCTTGAGCGGGGTTTGCGCACATAGCCCGAACAGCACAACACTGCCAGCCAGCAGCACAAGGGATGCCCTGAGCCGGTGATACCCAGACATGATATACATCGCACACTCCTTATCGAATACGTTATTGTTATGGGACACTATGGCGTATATGAGCCACAGTGCTCACTTTGCTAAAATTGCAGGGACATTTGCATTGACTAGCGACAGGAAATCGACAAATAGCCCCTGGCAAGGGTGCGCAGCAGATCAATGGCATCCTTCAAATTTGTGTTGAGAACCCCTTTGTGCGTGAGATTCCCCCCTTAGTGCTAGCCTCCAGTTCACCCTTTCGGGCGCAGCTTCTGGCCCAATTGGGTCTGCAGTTTCAGTGTGTCAGCCCGGATATTGATGAAAGCCCGCAGCCCGACGAGACGGCTCCGGCACTGGTGCAGCGTCTGGCCATCGCCAAGGCCCAGGCGGTGGCTTCACATCATCCGCAGGCCTTGATCATTGGCTCGGATCAGTGTGCGCTGCTCAATGGGCAGATTCTGGGTAAACCGGGCCATCACGCCAATGCGGTGGCGCAATTACGGGCCGCACGCGGGCAATGGGTGGTATTTCATACCGGCCTGTGCCTGCTCAATAGCGCCAGCGGCCATCTGCAGGTGGATGAGGTGGCCTATCAGGTGCAGTTCCGCCCGCTCAGCGATGCCCAGATTGAACACTATCTGCAGCGCGAACAGCCCTACCAATGTGCCGGTAGTTTTAAATCAGAGTCCTTGGGGATTGCGCTGTTTGAACGCATGCAAGGTGATGATCCCAGCGCCTTGATTGGCTTGCCTTTGATCCGTTTAGTGACGATGCTGCACGCTGAGGGTCTGTGTGTGCTGACCCACCCCCACTGAACGCCTTGTTGATCAGCGGATGCGTTTGGCCTGTGTTGTCGAGGTGTGCTCATATTTTGGCCCATCCTTTGCTTGTTCTATTGTAGGCTTCACCATGAGCATACCATTCACCTTTTAACCGGTTTAACGCCATGTCTGCACGGATTATTGATGAGCTTCACCCCATCAAGGCGCTAAGCCCGCTCAAACGCGAGCGGCTGGCCCAAGAGGGGTCTATCCTGCTGGCCGACCCGGAGCAGGAATTTCGCAGCGCCGATGAAGCGCAGTGGTTTTTGTATCTGCTGAAAGGCAGTGTGACACTGCTGGAAGACGGCGAGCCCATTTTGATTAACGCAGGTACTTCACGCGCCTTGCATCCGCTGTTTGCGGAGGATAGCCGCGAGGATTATCTGCTGGTATTGGCAGAAAAAACCCAGATTCTGCGTCTGGATCGTGCGCTGTATGCCACGCTCAAACAAGAAGATGAGGCCAATGCCCAGACTGAAAACGCCGAGCAAAACCCCCAGATCAGCGAGACGGATCGGGATATTTTTGCCGGGGTCTATCAGGCCTATCTTTCCGGCAAACTGGAATTGCCCGTTTTGCCGGATATGGCGATCAAGATCAAAAAGATGGTCAATGATCCCAATATTGATGCCAATAAACTCTCGCGCTTGATTCAGGTGGATATGGCAACAACCGCCGCCTTGATTCGCAGCGCCAACAGCGGCATGTATGCGGGCCTCAATCGGATCAACAGTGTCCGCGATGCCATCGTGCGCCTGGGGCTGGAAACCACCCGCAATATGGTGTTTAGCCTGGCGATTCGTCATGTGTTCAAGAGCAAATCCGCCTTATTCAAGCAGCGCCTGCAGCAACTTTGGGAGCGCAGCGTGCATATCTCGGCGCTCAGTTATGTGATCGCCCGCCATGTGCAAGGTTTTGACCCGGAACGGGCGATGCTGGCCGGCTTGCTATGCGATATTGGCGAATTGCCGATCATCGGCTATCTGGAGCAAGTCAAGGCGCAGCCGACCGCCGAGGAGCTGGAACGCATCATCAGCACGCTGAAAACCGATGTCGGCGAGATGATTGTCAAACACTGGGGACTGGATGAAGACATCGCCGTGGTGGTGCGTGAGTCCATGCACTGGCTGCGCGAAACCGCCGATGGCGTGGCTGATTATTGCGATATTGTTCTGGTGGCGCGGCTGTATTATGCGCTGCAAATCGGACGCGCAGAGGAATCACCCCGGTATAACGAGGTTCCGGCCTTTGCCCGGCTCAGTCTTGGCCAGCCTAATGAGGCCCTGAAACTGGATGTGATTGAGGAATCGGAGGAAGAACTCAAGGCAGCGATGGACATTCTCAAAGGAAACGCCACCATGCCCGGTCAGGAAAAGGGCAAACGCCAGGATTCAGCAACGGATACCCACAGCACCCCGGCAAAAAAAAAATCCGCCGCCGAAGCGCAGGCCGCCGTCGCTGAAGCCTCGCCAGAATCCGCTGCTGCGCCCACGCCCACGCAGCGGGGCTTAGTGCAGCGCGTCTTTAAGGAATTACGCGAGGCGCAAGACTTTCGTTTATTGCTTGAGCGTGAGACTGGCCACAGCTATCAGATCAAGCAAACCGCCAATGGCTATATCATCCAGCGCAAACGGCAGATCAAGGAAGCAAGCCCGGTTCTGGCAAACAGCTTTAGCGTACCCAGCCCGGCGCAGCGTCAGGCCATGACCAATGGACTGCTGTTCGCGCCCTCCTGGTTAGCCGCCTGGCCCTTTGCCTTGTCTACCTTGACCGGCCTGGGTCTGCTGATCTTCAGTCTGATCTCCAGCCACTTTGCCCACAGCAGTGCCCTGCTTGCGATTTTTGCGCCGGTGCTCGGGCCAGCGTTTGTGATGATGGGCACCGCCTTGCTGGGCTTTTCGCTTATCGGCGGCCTGATGGCGCGTTATGCGCGTAGCTATCTGGTCAGTCATGAGGGCCTGGAAGTGATCAACGGCCTGTTTTCCTATACCGCGCATCATATTCCACTGGATAAGATTGACGCGATGGCGGTGCAGCAATCCGATTGGGAACGCTGGCTGGGGATTGGCAATCTGACCTTCAGCAGTCTGGCGAAAAACAAGGATCTGATCTTTTCCGGTATTGCCGCGCCCTTTGAGCATCTGGATCAAATCTCCAGCTATATCAATCGCCTGGGCGAAGACGAGATGGAGGCGCTGCTGCAGGCCCCTAAAGACAAAGCTGAGGTGCTCACACTGGCGCCCGGCAGCACTAACGCCGCCGCTACGACCCCGGCCCCAGAAGCCAGCACCGGGGTAAAGTCCGATTGAGCGGCACCTTACGCGTGTGGCGGCGTTGTTTCGGTGCTGTTTTATGTTCCACACTGCGGGATGAAACCATGCGAAACGTACTGCTTTGCTTGCTGTTATTACCGAGTACGCTATGGGCCAGCCCTTTGCTGGATGCGGCGTTTTGGCCGCAGGCCACGCCCGAGACGCTGACGGAGCTGCTGGAAGCGGGAGGCGAGATTATGCTTAAGGATGAGCAGGACAACACGCCTTTGCATCTGGCGGTGCGCCACGGTGCCAGTCCGGAGGTTTTGGCGCTGTGGCTGCAACACGAGGGGGTGGATATTGACGCACAAAATGCGCAGGCAGAAACCGCCTTGCACCTGGCTTTGGATGATGCGGTGGCCCCGGAGATCATGGAGCAGCTGCTGAGCGCCGGTGCCTCGCCTAAGCTTGCCGATGCCGAGGGTTTGACGGTTTTACATCGGGCGCTGAATCAGCGCGTGGCGGCTGAGCGCATTGCGCTGTTGCTCCAGCACGGCGCAGACGTGGCGCAACGTTCCACCGAGGCAGATTGGACCGCACTGCACCACGCCGCCCGCTTTCATGATGACCCTGACGTTGTGAATGCATTGCAGCAGGCCGGGGCCGATCTTCATGCCAAAGACGCGCAAGGTTTGACGGCGCTGCATCTAGCCAGTGCCTACAATCCGGCGGAGGCCGTGGTTGCGCAATTATTGGCGCTGGGTGCCAAGGTGGGCGCGGTCAATCCGCAACAGCAAACCCCGCTGCATCTGGCCGCCGCACAGAGCCAAAATCCAGCCATTGTGCGTCATTTACTTGCCGCCGGAGCGCAACTGACCCAGGCCGATAAACAGGGCTGGACCGCGCTGCATCACGCGGCTGCACATAGTCACACCGCCGCTGTGGTATACGCGCTGATCAATCCGCAGGCAGAGCCCGAGGCGGAGACGGAGGCCGATATTGCGGCTGAAGCGCCCGCCGAACCGGCGCCTGATCTTGCCGAGGATGAGAATACTACGCCAGCGGCTGCAGAAAGCCCGATGATTGACTGGTCGCTGCGCACCCAGCAAGGGCTTAGCCCCTTGCAACTGGCCGCCATGCACAGCGCAAGCCCGGAAGTGATCCAGGTCTTGCTCAACGCCGGGGCGGATGTGCAGGAACGGCTCGCCAATGCGCTCAGTCTGTTTTATGACGAAGGCACCCGCCCAGCCGATGCCGCCCTTGCACAACGCAACACCCAGCGCCTGTTGGCACTGAGCAAAACCATTGACGAGCGGATGGAGCATGGGCTTAGTTCGGTTTACCTCGCGGCGGAGTATCTGCTCAATCCTGCGCAGGTACAAAATCTGCGCACCCTGGGGGAACAAATGGGCGGCTGGGCCGATGATGGACTGACCTCGCGCCAGCTCAACACCGCCTACGAGATCCCTCAGGCGCTGCTTGATAAAGTTGGACAGCTTCCGCTTCCCGTTACCACGCGGCCAGCCGATGACTGGACGCTCTTGCATCTGGCCGCCGCGCATAACCCACAGCCAGATATTGCCCAGGTGTTTACCGCGCACGGTCTGGCGATTGACACCCCCAGCGCGCAAGGCTTGACCCCGCTGCATCTGGCCGCTGCGTACAACGAACAGGCGCAAGTCCTGCAAAAGCTGCTGACCTTGGGTGCCGATCCCCAGGCGCAGACCCAAAGCGGTCTGAATGCCCTGCATCTGGCCGCTGCCGAAAATACCAGTCCCGAGGTTGTGCGCGCCCTGCTGGCCGCAGGCTTGCCCGCACGCAGCCAAACCGCCCAAGGTTTGACACCTCTGGACTATGCCCAACGCAACCCGCATCTCAAGGACACGGATGTCCTCGATCTGCTCAGATAAATGTACCCCATGCTCCTTGATCACGCCCCTACCGACACCATCGCCGCCATCGCCACCGCACCGGGCAAAGGCGGTGTAGGCATTATCCGCATCTCCGGCCCACAGGCTCCACAGATTCTGCAAGGCATCACCGGCAAGGCCTTGCCACCCGCCCGGCAGGCCCGCCGCGCCTGGTTTATCGACGCACAGCGTGCGCCGCTGGATGACGGGCTGGTTTTATGGTTCCCGGCACCGGCCTCCTATACCGGCGAGGATGTGGTGGAATTACAAGGGCATGGCGGCCCGGTAGTGCTGGATCTGCTCTTGGCCCGCTGTCTGGCCTTGGGGGCGCGCATGGCCCGCCCCGGCGAATTTACCGAGCGCGCCTTTCTCAACGGCCAGCTTGATCTGGCCCAGGCAGAGGCCGTCGCGGATTTAATCGAGGCCGGTTCAGCCCAGGCGGCGCGCTGTGCCGCCCGTTCACTGGCCGGAGAATTTTCCCGGCGGGTGGAACCGCTGTTTGAACAGCTGACCGCGCTGCGCGTCTACGTGGAGGCCGCGCTGGACTTTCCTGATGAGGACGTTGAGCTTTTGCACCACGGGGCGATAGGCGAACGCCTGCGCCAGACTCAGGACTCACTTCACGCACTGACCCGCAGCGCCCAGCAGGGCAAATTGCTGCAAGAGGGGATTCATCTGGTGATCGCCGGTCTGCCCAATGCCGGTAAATCCAGCCTGCTCAATGCCTTGGCCCAGCGCGAGGCCGCGATTGTCACCGACATTCCCGGTACTACCCGTGATCTTGTGCGCGAATGGATCAGCCTGGAAGGATTACCGCTGCATCTGGTAGACACGGCGGGCCTGCGCGAATCCAGCGACCCCATCGAACAGGAAGGCATCCGCCGTGCCTGGCAGGCCATTGAGCAGGCCGATCTGGTGTTATTGGTCATCGACGACACCTTGGGCGAAGGCGCAGCCGAGGCCGCCATCCGCGCCCGTCTGCCTGCCCGTCTACCCGTGCTGAGCGTACATAACAAGATCGACCTTAGCGGGCAGCCCGCCGGCGTGCGCGAAGAACGGATTTATGTCAGCGCCAAACAACACGACAGCCTGCACCTTCTCCGTGAGCGCATCAAGCAACAGGTTGGCTACGAGCAATGCAGCAACGAGGGCCTCTTCATGGCCCGCCGCCGCCATCTTAACGCACTGGCACACACCGCTCAACATCTGCAACAGGCCAATACCCACCTGCACCAACACACCGCCGAATTGCTCGCGGAAGAACTGCGCCTGGCGCAAGAAGCCCTGGGAGAAATCACCGGCCGTTTCACCAGCGATGACCTCCTCGGACGCATCTTCAGCAGCTTTTGCATCGGCAAATGAAACAACCCGCTTGATTGACATCCTCCCCGCCCTACCTGCCTGCGCCGCGTGCGTCGCGGCAGGCAGGAAGGACGGGGATTCCTAACCTCACGATCAGGACTTTCTGTTTCAACGAGATCAGCCGATGCCGCTTTACAGCAACACGGGACTTACGTTCTCTCCACAGACTAACCCCGCCAGCCCGGCGGTTAACACATTGCGCGCTGCATTCACATCGCGGTCGTGGAGACTGCCGCATTCCGGGCAGACCCAATCTCGGACAGACAGCGGCATTTTCGCTACGGTGTGTCCACACTCAGAACAGCGTTTGCTCGACGGATACCAGCGGTCGATACCCACCAGCATTCGCCCACACCATTGCGCCTTGTACGTTAACTGCCGGACAAACTCCGACCAGCCTGCATCACTGATGGACTTCGCCAGACAGCGGTTCTTCTGCAGGTGGCTCACGGCCAGCGTCTCGACGGCGATCACTTGCTTTTCGTTGATCAACCGGGTTGAGCGCACGTGGCGGACGCATCTTGCGTTCGCTTGGTTTTCAGCGGCACCTGGAAGGTGCCGCCACGTCTTTGAAGGCGCTCGTCGTGTATTCCGCTGACTGCGAGCCGTCCTTGCGCTTGAACGCGGGATACCCGGCACGCTTGGCAAAAAAGTTGGCGAACGCCGTTTGCAAATGGCGTAACGCCTGCTGTACCGGGACGCTGCTGACTTCGTTGAGCCACGCATGTTCTGGCGTCTTCTTCAACTCGGTCAGTCGTGCGGAGGTCTCGTGATAGCCGACGCGCTTTTGGTCCTTGAACCACGCATCCGTACGCAGCCGCAGCATGTGGTTGTAAGCAAAACGCACACAACCGAACGTCCGGGCAAGGGTTTGTTCCTGCGCGGGCGTTGGATAGAACCGGAACTTGTAAGCGCGTTTAACTTCCATTCACAGGAAATAGCATACATGTATAAAGATAACAACCCACTACAGAGGAGGCGTCGGGAACAGGAGCACGCTTTGCGTGCTGCGCTATCCCTCTTCGGCCTGAAGGGCCGAGGTTTCCCGCGCAAACTGATGACCACTGCACCACCATGGGAATACAGGGAAAAGAAATCCCGTCAATGGGTTTAAAAAGCGTTTGACAGCGTGGTGTCAGAAGGTATAATTAGCAGCTTAGCAACGACAGGCGCGTAGCTCAGCTGGTTAGAGCACCACCTTGACATGGTGGGGGTCGTTGGTTCGAGTCCAATCGCGCCTACCACTGAACAAATTCTCCAAGCCATTGTCTATCTCTATTAAGCAATGGTATTCAAGCTTCTTTATCATTACCCATTATTAAAAAAGAGAACTGCAAGGGGGCGACCTGGCTTCGACGGGGGTCGCGAAACCTGAGGTGCATGCCGAGGATGCAACTTACCTCGTAAATCATGTTGCTAACTTATAGTTGCCAACGACGACAACTACGCTCTAGCCGCTTAAAACCGGCTGGACCCTCATTTAAAGTTTGCTTGTGGGTTTTCTTTGAGGGTCACTTTACACAAGATCGCAAAGCGGACTCGCCCGGGTCTTAATTGCTAAACCTGATCGGGCCAGCGTTTGGGTATCCTGTCCGTCGGAAATTCAGGCGTTAAATTAAAGACCGGACTAAGCATGTAGTACCAACGGCGTAGGGCTTTCGGACGCGGGTTCGATTCCCGCCGCCTCCACCAATACCTAAAATCCTGACCCTTATCGATCGGTTGGGATTTTTTTTGCCTGTTCCCCCACCGTTGGCGCGTTTTCCGGGCATGGCCTCGTGAGCGCCATCTCACCAAACTCTGCCATTTCGTCATCACTGAATTTCGAAGATTTCGCCTCTATTCGGCTTTTGTTTAGCACGCGCATTGATAGATCTGGAAACCGTGAAAGCAACGCCTGACCGGAGGGTACCGGCGACGGGCTCAGGCTGCTGGCCCGGCTGCAACGGCTCTCGCGCAGCCTCAGCCGCACGCAAAAAAGCTATGCCAACCGCAAGAAGGCCAAAGGCAAACTGGCAAGACTGCATGCCCGCATTGCCAACATCCGGTCTGATGCCTTGCACCAACTCACGACGAATCTGGCCCGGCGATTCCACCGTTGCAACATCTTTACTGAAATGCCCAGCAACGTTGCTGCCTTACCTGTGCTCATCGTATTTTCCATGAAACAATAATAAACTAACACACGCTATTCACAGAATTTCCGGCGCGGAAGCCCCTGACTTCAGTCGGGGGAAATTGACAATGGTAGAGTTTAGCCCCCTAGAATATGTTTTAATACCGTGGGCTACGCGATGATGCCTGCAGCTATCCATTTATTTGCGATGAAGACTAACGTTTGGAGGAACAGTACCGTGATTGATCGAACCAGGGGGCGTTATTTACGCACAGGATTGGCCTTGCTCCTGTTGGCTGGGCTTGGCGGTTGTGCTGGGCTTGGCAAAGACCCACAGGCCGAACAGGCTCAGGCCGTACACGCCCGCATGGAGATGGCGCAGGCGCTGCACGCAGACGGTGAGCGGGCACAGGCATATCAGCAGTATCTGGAGATTTTAGCTGAGGCCGACGCCCCCCCTCAGGCCGACGCAGCCGCCCGTGAATTATTACAAGATCAGCTCAACGAGGCGCGCAGCGCTCTACAGCAAGGGAATCTGATCAAGGCCCAGCAGTCGCTGGATACCTATCAGCGTATGGCCAGCGCCTTACCCGGCTATGTCAGTCAGGCACCGAGTGTGCAGCAGGACATCCAGCAGCAAAAGCAAGCCCAGGCCCGTCAGGCGCGTTTAACAGAACTGCACGCTGAGGCCGAACGAGCCGAGCAGTCGGGAAATCTGAGCCAGGCGGCCCATGTGTATCGCCAGATACTCAATGAAGATGGCGCCAATGTGGAGGCCCTGACCGGCCAAAAACGCCTGATTGAACGCCAGGAATCGCTGGTTAGCCAATCACTTGATGCCCGCCGTTTCAATGAGGCCGAGCAGCGTTTAGCCACCTTGCGCGAGCTCAGTATTGGTCTGGATCAGGATAATATGATCGGGCGGCTGGAGCGGCGTTTAACTCAGCTACGCGCCGCGCAAGCGGCTCAAGCCAGAGCACAGCGGGCAGCGCAAGCTCAGGCACAGGCTACGCCAGTGCCCACGCCGTCGCCAACCCCGGCTCCAGTTTCGGCTGAACCCAGTCAGGCCGAACGCATTGCCGCGCAAATGCAACGGGCGCAGCAGCTTGAGCAAGCGGGCGAGCGCACTCAGGCCTATGGCGAATATCTGGACATTCTGGCACAGGATGCAACCCACGGCCCGGCGCAAGAAGGTGCCCAGCGTTTACTGGAAGCCAAGGCATGGATGGTGCGCTCCGCCATTGCCCAAGGAGAACTTGTGCAGGCAGAAAGCCACTTGAACCTGTATCGCCAGATGAGCGCCTCCTTGCCGGATTATCGCAGCCATGCGCAAGCCCTGGCCGATGAGATCGTTGAGGCCCAGCGTCAAGCGGTAGCTCCAGTGCCGTTACCCGAGCCAGTACCTGAACCCATACCCGAGCCAATCCCTACCCCGGCGCCTGAACTGGCCTCACCCTTTGTCCCTGAACCCATTGCCACTCCAGAACCGCCGCCCGCCGTGCGTGCGCAAGCCGTTGAGCGACCACAGGATGCCCTGGAGACGGTTGTAGATACCCAAACGGTGGCCGCCATGACCGCCGAGGTGATGGATAGCGCTGAATCGGCAACTCCGGCAGTCGTTGTGGGTGAGCGTTATCTGGATCATGCCAATGGCACGGTGACCGATACCCAAACCGGCCTGCACTGGATGCGTTGTTCACTGGGACAGGACTGGAACGGCCAACGCTGCGAAGGTTCGGCCCAGCGTCTGACCTTCGATCAGGCTAAAGCGGCGTTAGCTGCGTTTAACCGCGAGGGCGGTTTTGCCGGTTATCGTGACTGGCGCCTGCCCACCCGTGAGGAATTGCGCAGCCTGATTTATTGCTCCACCGGTCAGCCGCAAACCTGGAATAACAGCGGCGAGCCGTGTGAAGGCAATTATCAGCGCCCCACCATCCATGCCGAGGTCTTCCCCAATACCCCGGCCTGGAATTTCTGGACCTCATCGGCCTATGATGCCAGCAATATGCCTGCCTGGGAGGTGAATTTTTACCTCGGGCGTGATGGCTGGGAGCGTGAAGACGGTGGCGATACGCGGGTACGTCTGGTGCGTTAAACGCCGCGACCTTGGCACTCTGGCGATGGTATAGCGCTGTCGCCAGTGTGTATGGCATCGCCATGTCCCGGCCCTGTGCCGGGGCTTACTTTTAAATAAAAAGCAGATCATGCGTGTTCAAGAAACCATAAAAATGCAACGCGACTGTCTGGCAGTAGCGGTACCCTCAGGACAGCGCGTATTGATTGGCAAAGATGGCGAAGTGGGTTTGGTACAAGCCCTGGGCGGCAGTTTTACCGTCAAGGCCCAGGGTCGGCTTTATCGCATTGATGGCAAAGATGCTGATGCGCTGGGTAAAACCCCGCTGCCCCCGCCGCAATTGCCACACGGGGCCACGACTGCGGATGTGGAAAAACTCATCTGGCAGCAAATGCGTTCCTGCTATGACCCGGAGATCCCGATCAATATCGTCGATCTGGGCCTGATCTATCGTTGCGAAGTCAGCCCGCTGGAAGATGGCGGCTGGCAAGTGGCTGTCGATATGACCCTGACTGCACCGGGCTGCGGTATGGGCGATATTCTGGCCAGCGATGTGCGCCAGCTGATTTTGCAAGTGCCAGAGGTCAAACAGGCCGAGGTTGAAGTGGTTTTTGACCCGCCGTGGGACGCCTCGCGCATGACTGAAGAAGCGCGCCTTGCCACCGGCATGTTTTAAGTATATGGAGATTTATTTAAATGACGCAGTGGATTGATGTGATCAACGCCGATGCCCTCGCCCCAGGCGAGCATCACACCTTGGAGATTGAACACCTGGCCATCGTGGTGTTTAACGTCGATGGAGCCTTTTACGCGGTGGAAGATCTCTGCTCTCACGACGAACAGCCATTAGCGGACGGGCGCTTATCGGGCACCACCATTGCCTGCCCGGCACATGGCGCACTGTTTTGTCTGCGTACCGGCAAGCCCCTCTCACCGCCAGCCTATGAACCCATCCGCCATTTTGCCACACGGATTAAGGACGGCATGGTGCAAATCAACCTTCAGGCACATTGATCGGAGGCGCGCAATGGCCACGCCAGTCCCTGCCGAAACCACTGAACTCCCTCTGTTTCCCCTCAATACCGTGCTGTTTCCCGGCGGGTTATTGCCCTTGCGCATCTTTGAAATACGCTATCTGGACATGATCAGCCGCTGTCTGCGCCATGACAGTGGCTTTGTCGTCTGCCTGGCCCCGCAAGAGCAGCACGAGGGCGAGTCAAGCGAGCTGGCCCAAGTCGGCACCGTGGCGCGCATCATTGACTGGGAGCGTTTGCAGGATGGCTTGCTGGGGATTATGGTGCAAGGGGAGCAGCGGGTGCATATCCAGCAAACCCGCGAGCAAAAAGACCGGCTGCTGCTGGGCCAGGTCCATTTTCTGGAAGAACCGCCCGATGTCGCCCTGCCCGAGGAGTTTATCTCGCTGGCGGAATTGCTGGAGCGGATTCTTTCCACCCTCGGCGGGCACTATGCGCAGATTGAGCGCCATGGCCAGCAGGCCAGTTGGGTCGCCGCCCGGCTGACGGAAATCCTGCCCATTCCGCCGCTGGAAAAGCAGCGCATTTTAGAAAATAACGACCCGTTGGCTAGACTTTTTTACCTACGGGATGCCATGATGCACACCTACGCCTGAAGGGAATTTGCCCTCCATTCAATCAATCGTGCAGCCCAACACCGCGCTGCGCAGCGGATCAAAACGATCCGTTTTATTTTATCCACAGGAGCCGTACATGGCCGTCATTGAACTGACCGAATCCAATATTGAAGACACCATCAATCAAAACGACATTGTGATCATCGACTTTTGGGCCTCCTGGTGTGCGCCGTGTCGTGCCTTTGCGCCGATCTTTGAGGCCGCCGCCGACAATCACCCCGATGTCGTCTTCACCAAAATCAACACTGAAGAACAGCAAGGCTTAGCCAGCTATTTCCAGATTCGCTCCATTCCCACCTTAATGATCTTTCGCGACCAAATCGCCCTGTTCAATCAAGCCGGGATGCTCTCCGCCCCACAGATTGACGAACTGTTGGGCAAGGTCAAGGAGCTGGATATGGACCAGATTCGCGCAGAGATCGAACGCGAACAAAACACCACGCAATAATTTTCCCGATGCCGCTATGGTGAAAGTCACTGCTCTGCTGGCGGATTCGCGGTGTTTTGCTGTTTTTTGACAAGGTAGCTGATTTGTTGATGGGCTTTGCGCAGGGCGGCTTCCAGATGCGTGTTGCGCTTTTGGGCATTGACACAGCTTTGACGCCAGTCCTCGGCGTGGGCCATCACATAGGCCAGGCTGTTTTGTAAACCCTCGGCATAGGCCTGTTGTTCTGCACGGTGCGCTTTGAGGGAATCAAGCTGTTCTGCTTGTTCAAGCAACTGCTGCTTTAACTGTCTTTCCAAGGCATCCTGCTGTGCGCGTTGAGCGGCCTGTTCAGCGCGCACCGCCGCCAAGGCATCCTGCACCGCTGCAAGCTGGCTTTGTTTTTCCTCCAGACGCTGCTGATAAGCTCGCGCCTCATCTTGCGAGCGTTGCCGCTCAATATCCAGACGTGCCACATACTGCGCCTCGCGTTGTGCCGCGTGTTTGGCCTGCTCGGCCTGCTCGGCGCGCAAATGGCGTATCTGCTCCTGAGCCTGCGCTAGTTCACGCATCAAGTGACTGGTTTCCTGGGTTTTAACCGCCAACGCTTGGCTCTGCGCCTGAAACTGCTGTTCTAAGCGTGCGTGCTGTTCGCCCAGCGCACGATATTCCACCTGTTGCTGCTCATATTGCTCACGCTGTGCATTAAGCGCAGCATCGGCTTTATCCAGACGTTCCTGCAATGCGGCCAGCCGCGCCTGCGTTTGCGCCTCAATCTCCTGCTCTTTGGCCTCAAGGCTCTGTGTCATCTCGGCCCATAAGCGTGCAGCCGCCATGCTGATCGGATCGGGCACGCGCTCAAGCAGTGCCGGTGCCAACTGCTCAAGCTGTTCCAGCTCAATTTCATGCAATAAACGCCGCAATCGCGGAATAGAGCCACGACCAATGTGTTTTTGCAAGCGCAATAAACCTGGGCGCATAACGCCCTGGGCGCGGAAATGTGCCAGCGCATCAAGCACATCTGATTTTTCTAAGGTTGCTTTAGGCATGAGTAAATTATAACGCTATGTCGATATATCGACATATTAAGACATAAAACTATGCAAAACAAGCTGGAATCTGCTTGTTTGATGCTTTCGACAATTGGACTTATTGAAAGTATGTGCAGAACAACCGGGAACGTGGCGACACCTTCCAGGTGTCGCTTTGGATTGGAGATGAGTTGGAGGTGAAGAGGCGAAGATGCACCCGCAAAAATCCGACGAACGGTCGATTTTTCCTGACAAACGGCAGCGCGGTCTTTTCTTCTATGGGCTATGCTAATACTATGGAATGATTCATTTCTTCCACCCCTTTGCAGGAGTACTGCTCATGCTTTCCCCTACGCGCCGTCGCGGTTTCACCCTGATTGAAGTCATGATTGTGGTTGCCATTATTGGCATCCTTGCCGCCATCGCTTACCCCTCTTATATGCGCTATGTGGAGCGCTCGCACATTTCCGAGGGCAAAACCGCACTGTTACAGGCGGCGCAGTGGATGGAGCGCCGTTATACACAAGCAAATAGCTATCCTGATGACGCTGCATTCCAGGCGGGTTTTGGCAGTGGTGGAACCGATTACTACACGTTAAGCATTACGGCACGCACAAATACAAGCTACACCCTGACAGCGACCAGCGCGGCTAAAAAAGTTGGTACCAAATGCAATACCATGACGATTACAAATACGGGTGTCACAACGGGTAGCACGGGCGGTGCTGCTGACAACAGTTGTTGGAATTAAGCGATGCATACCATCCCACGCCACGCCTTTATGCGTGGCTTGACGCTGGTCGAGTTGATGATTGCGCTGGCCGTTTTGGGCATCATGCTGACCATCGGCGTTCCGGCGCTGAGTCAGGTGGTCAATCAAAATCGCCTGACCAGTCAAGCCAATCTCTTCGTCGGTTTAGTCACGTTGACCCGCAGCGAGGCGGTCAAACGGCGCACGGATGTCAGTCTGATTTTTGTACACGAATCCGGAAACTGGACGGGCGGGTTGCAGGTTCGCGAGGGCGCGAACAACCCCAACGGTACCTTGATTCGCCAGGCTCAGCTGGCGAATGATTTTTTTGCCTTCGGGGTGATCGATGCCGCCAATTTACCTGCCGCAATCTCATTTAATGCCGTTGGCCAAACCGACAACAGCATCAGCATCACGTTTTATTTTCAGCATAACGATTGCAAGGGCGACCTGCGCCGTGAAATCACGGTGTCGCCGCTGGGCAATCTGCAGATGGAAAGAAAGTCATGCGCCACCTAACGACCTGCCGTACACCACACCGCCGCGCTGCGCTGCCGTTTACACGAGGCACACAGCAGGGCTTTACTCTGATTGAAGTGCTGGTGTCGTTTATTGTGCTATCCATCGGCTTGTTGGGTCTGGCTTCGTTGCAACTCAATGCGCTGAAAAGCTCACATTCGGCGTATCAACGCACCGTCGCCAGCATTATTGCCATGGATGCCGGTGAACGGCTATGGGCGAATCTGGCAGCCGATGACCCGCTGGATGCAGACGCCGTTGAAACAGCATGGCTTAATGCTTGGCAGGACAATGAAGATGAGGATAAGCCGCCTCTGGTTACTCTCCTTGGGCTTGAAGAAGAAAGTAATATTTTATGTGATCCTGATACTAATGTATGCACTATCACCGTAATCTGGCAAGATCAACGCTTTGCAGATGATGACGCCGACGCGACAACTTTTGAATATACCATCAGGCTAATGCCATAGCTGAATATCGTGCCTTCGTCGAGGCGATATCAGGAAGGCATTTTTAGAATAGCTGACACATTGCGGAGAATTTTTATGTGGTCGAGAAATAACGCGACACCCATGCGATTAAAACTCGGCGGCTTCACCCTGGTTGAGCTGATGGTGGCCTTGGTCATCGGCCTGATTCTGATTGCCGGAGCGCTTAAGGTGTTTGAAGGCAACCGCGCAACCTATCAGCAAGCGCAGCACTTGTCTGAGTTGCAAAATAATATGCGCTTCGTCACTGAGGTGTTTGCGCGTGAGATTCGCGGTGCTACAGCTATTGATTACGAAAAAGTCACCGTCAGTGGCCAAGATCGGTTTATTTTAAAAATTACGTCCAATCGACCTGGTTCTTGGTGTAGTGCAACTGCAGGCCAAGAAATTCAATATTTTGTTATGACAAGCCCTACAACCGGCTTGCGTCAACTTAGCTGCAGGCCTCCGCCAACTGCGACTAATCTTAACCCTAATTCTGAGCCTATTATAGAGGGACTGAAACCAAGCTCTCATCTAGCAGTCAATGGATATGATGCAGATGGCGTTGAATTATTTACTTTTGATAAAGAAAATTCAACGCTTAGAGAGGGAGATATAAATGGCCCTGTAATTACATCACTTACTACAGACATGCAAGAAAACGTAATTCGCTTGGAACTCGAATTAGATTTTGAAACCACGCCTGGGGGTCAACAGTTTCAGCTAAAGCGCACCTTGAAATTTAATGTCACACTGCGTAATCGCGCATTGCAGAAGTACAGCAGTTAACGGCTATCCAAACCCAGGCCCTGTGGCCTGGATAGTACCATCCCCGGCGCAGATTGCTTATGCGCCATCAACCGAAGTGGAGGGCGTTACTCAGAGTCCAGGACTTTGAAGCGGAGAAACTGATGAACACATATCCTATGTACACACAGCAACGGGGCGCGGCCCTGGTGATCAGTCTGGTGATGCTGGCCACCGCGACGATGGTCGGCGTTGCCGGGATGATGGGCGCCGTCACCGAGGAACGCATTGCCGCCAATCAGCGCCAGATTACCAGCGCGTTTATGAGCGCCGAAACAGGGGTATCTAGTGGCTATGCACAACTGATTGATCCTGATAAAAAATTTGAATGGCCAAAATCTGATGATTGGGAGCCTGACCTGTGGAAATCAGACGGTACTCCTGAGAGCGCAAATGTCTTGCAAGACTGCGTCATGAAATATGGAGATCGGGAAGATCAAGACGGTGAAATGGTCCAAATTGGTTCGGACAGTATTATCTGTGCCGCCAGGCTAAAAACTCCTGAAAAACCCGAAGAGGGTTATATTATTAAGGTAAGAGGCAATCATGTGCTTACCGCAAATGGAAGCAACAGCAATGGAATCTGGAAAATCGAGCATCTGCATTTTGTCTATGCCGTAAAAAATAACGAAGGAGAGTATGTCTTTATTTTTCCCGGAACAAATGATGTGGTAACGCACCAGACAGCAAATGCTGCACAGATTGTCGTTATGCGTGTTGCTGGAACTGTTGATGGCGCTAAAAGACAGATAGAAATTATATTCAGCAGAAAAAACCAAAGCGGTTTTGGTTTCCCCCCGCCAGAAGCAGCCTATACCTGTTATGGTGCGCACTGTACAACAGCTACAGGCTCAAACAGCAATAGCGCTATTTACTATGATGGGCGTGATTGGAATTTGCCAGCATCCACTTCTTGTACAGGTGCTGGCTGCAATGGAACGCTGGGAACGGGAGGAACCACAGGCATTTATTTGATTGGCAACAATGCGGGCGATGCCATCAGCACTGGAAATCAAAGTGGTGATAGCAGGCCAGATCAAATAAGAGGTGAGCCTGATGCAAGAAAGCAAACAGATCAAGCTGTATCACAAAATGGTATCTCTGTGGATGATTGGAATGCATACATTAGCCGAGTCCTGAGCAGCACCAGCCCTCTTCCCAGAAACACTCATGTATCGGGTAGCAATAATACAATCCTGCAAACAGATTTTGGGGAGAGAGATAATCCGACTATTTTGCATATTACCGGTGCAGGGTCTGTTAGAATGTCTGGAGGTGCGCACGGTGCCGGAGTCATGATTATTGATGGCAATATTGATGTTGGGCCTGCCAACGGAACATCAACTTTTGAGGGCTTGATTATTTTGAAAAACGGGGCTCGTTTCGCCCAAGGAAATGGCACATTTAATGTTTTCGGTTCAATTATTTCTTTGGGGGGCATTGAAAATCAAACAGACGCTGATTTTGGAGGTAATTTTACTCTAAAGTACAGCAGCCAGGCACTTGGAAATATTCAAAACCTGGGTAATAGCTCAGGCTCAGGAGGAGGCAATCATTCCCCTTTGTCGATTGCATCCTGGTCAGAGTTATAAAATTAATCGTCAATACACATAAAACCGCCAGCCCCTGTGCTGGCGGTTTTTTATTCCTGCCGATACTGGCCTCGGGTGATGCGTAGAAACACCAGGCGAGCGGGTTGGCCTGCGGGGTCGTTGATTTCGCGGGTGCCGTAGGGCAAAAAGCCCAGTTCGGCAAACAGCATCATTGCCGGTTCATTGCCGCCGACGATGGCGACATGCACCTCACGCAGGCCGTGGCGGGAAAAGCTGCTGTCAAGCGCGGTGCGCACCAGTTGCGTGGCAATATCCTGGCCCCGGTGCGTGGGGGCGACCATCAGATGCTGCAACATGCCACTGCGCTCTCCTTCCAGCGCGCTGAGGCTGACAAAGCCCACGATGTGTTTATCTACGTCGGCGACATAACATAACAGGGCCTGGGCGCAGTGTTCGCTGATCCATGCGGGGCTTTGCAGGCTGGCGGGCGCATACTCTGGAAAGCTCCACCAGCGCTCGATGGGGTCGGTGAGCAATTCGGCAATGGCGGTGGCATCCTCTGCACGGGCCTCACGCACTGCCGGGGTATGATGTTTTTTGGCAAAATCCACACAGGCACCCGCACCGCCGCCCTAGACATTAAAGCGAAAATGCACCACGTCAGCCTCTTGCATCAGGTATTCCTTGCCTTCCAGACGCCAGCGACCGGCATCTTTGGCGCCTTGTTCACCACCATAACGAATATAATCATCATAGCCAATCACTTCCGCACGGATGAAGCCGCGTTCAAAGTCGGTGTGGATCACGCCAGCGGCCTTGGGGGCGGTGGCACCGTGCTGCACGGTCCAGGCGCGCACTTCTTTGACCCCGGCCGTGAAAAAGGTCTGCAACCCCAACAGGGTGTAGGCGGTGTGAATCACGCGATCCAGACCCGGTTCACTCAGCCCCAGATCGGCTAGAAATTCGGCGCGTTCAGCCTCTGGCAGGCGGGCAATTTCGCCTTCCAGTGAGGCGCACACCGGCACGACCAGCGCCTGTTCAGCCTGCGCATAAGCGCAGACGGCATCTAAAAGCGGATTGTCCTGAAAACCCCCTTCGTCCACATTGGCGACATACATCAAGGGTTTGGCGGTGATCAGTTGCAGCTCTTTGAGCCAGGGACGTTCGGCCTCGGTCAGTTCACAGACCCGCGCCGGTTTACCGTCAGCCAGTACACTGGCGACTTTTTCAGCAAGGCGCAGACGGGCCTGTTGCTGCTTGTCGCCCGATTTGGCGGCCCGGCTCAGGCGGTTGATGGCGCGTTCGACGCTTTCCAGATCGGCCAGCGCCATCCGTTATGGGATCGCCCGTGGGATTTTCTCCAACGAAGCCGGGCTGGGCTCGGCCTCCATCGTTCATGCGCAGGCCCAGAACAAGCCTTTTGCTCAGGGTTTGTGGGGCATGTGGGAGGTATTCATCGACACCCTGGTGATCTGCACCATGACGGCGCTGGTGATTCTGGTGACCGGCGTATTGCAGACTGGCCAGACCGGCGCCGAGCTGACCAGCAATGCTTTTGCGACCGGGCTTCCCGGGTTGGGCGGCTGGATTGTACTGCTCTCCATCGTGCTGTTTTCATATACCACCATGCTCACCTGGAATTTCTACGGCGAGAAAAGCTGGGAATATGCCTTCGGACGGCGGGTGATCTTGCCGTATCGGATTATGTTCATCGCCGTGCTTTATCTGGGAGCCATTGGTGGCCTGACCACCGTATGGGACATTTCCGACACCCTCAACGGCTTGATGGCCGCGCCGAATCTCATTGCCTTGTTATTGCTGGCTGGCGTACTGGTGCGTGAAAAGACCCAGTATCTGCAAGAACAGAAAGCGGCTTTGAAACGGCAGCCTAAGGATGCGGATGCTGCACAGGCAGACGATGAGCCACCGCCCAAGGAAATACATGGGGGGCGGCCCTAGGAGCGCACCGCTCCCGCTCTGCATAAAAACGTAGCGGCATCTTCCTGATGTCGCTACGCCCACCCATCCTGCACGCTATGTCAAACAAAAGCCACGTTTAAGGTTTAAAGCCCAGCAGTTGGGAGACGTTATCACCTTGGGTATTAGCTTGGGCAAGGAGGGTGATAGTGCTGTTTTGTAAAATCTCGGCACGGGTCAGCTCTGCGGTGGCCTTGGCATAGTCAGCATCCAGAATTTGCATACGGGCGGCAGAAAGATGCCGCTGGCTTTCGCTGGTGTTGTTGATCGCCTGTTCGAGCCTGTCGATGGCCTGCGTATGGCCCTCACGATACTGATCCACCGTGGTCAAGGCCTGTTCAATCCGTTCACTCGCCTGCGCGCGCCCTTCAGCCGTGCTCAAATCCACGGCACTCAAGCCAAGGCTTTGGCTATCGGCGGGGCTGGCTTGCAGATTGAAGGGGGTGGCTTTGCTGGTCAGTAGGCCATCGGCTGAGGCTGCCAAAGGTTTGACGCCAAAAATCTCCGTGTCCTGGGCCAAGCGGTCAATCTTTGCCGCCAGAGCGGCAAAATCTTCCGCTGTACCCGAGGCCACCAGCTCGCGCCCCTGCACCAGCAAGCCCTGGGTCTGGCTCAACGCGCCATCCGCCGTTTGCACCATCACCACGGCATTATTGATGCCTTGATAAAGCTGCGTTTTGGCCTGCATGCTTTGATCCACGCGCTGGCTTAGGGCCAACAGGCTGGCGTCGTCCACGGCTTTGGGCTTGGCCTGGGCGGATGCATTTTGCGCGGTTTCCTTGGCCGGTGTGCCTTGGCCGGGGGCGATCTGCTTGGCAAGATTGCGTAACAGCGCATTGGCGTCGATGGTGCTCATGATCACTCTCCTATTAGGGGTTGCAAGTCTGTCTATAGTGGGCGTGTGCGTACACCACGACACACCGCTTCACTATGGCTTAGCAATTTTTATGCACAATCCGTGCGCACAACAGACGCTGACTGCGTACATCCGCCATCATGCGAAAATTTTCCCCTTTTACATCAAAAACCTGTAAGCATTTCAATATCGCAGGATCGGTGCTTTCTGCGCTGAGATCCAAGCGTGTATGGGCGCCGAGTTCGACAAGCCATTGAGGGCGATACAGGCAATGCGCGGCCTTGGGAAACAGGGCGACATAGGCGATGCGCGATTCCACCAGATCCTGAAAAAAATGCGAACCAAAAGACAAGTCAGGCACCATGCCATTGCCCATCGCCGCGACTTCCACCAGGGCCATGACCTTGCTGATATCGGCAAAACGAATCGGCACCCCCAGCTCTGGCGTGGTGGTTCCCCAACGCCCCGGCCCGACCAACAGCGTCGGACAGCTTTCGCGGCTGCTGATGGCGCGATTGAAGCGCCCGATACAGCGCGCCAGTTCAAAGCGCTGTACCGTGCTCAGGCGACTATATTGCTGCGGATCGACGAAAATCACCCGATCCAGCGGCTGATCAATGCTCCCGCCCATGAAATCCCCCTGACTCTGGAAAAACACCTGCTGGGGCGGCAGTGTTGTGGGCACCTCCACGCACAGACTTTCTCCCAGGGTCTGCAAGGGACGGCATTGCACCAGATTGATCAACGGCTCGCCATCGGCCTGCAGGTGCAGGGTGAATTCCACATCGACGGGATAGTTATAGGTACGCTCCAGGGTTTTGAGCAGTTGTTGCAGCAAATCCACAAACGGCGTGTGCTGCAACAGCGGCGTAAAATTCAAATGCCACAGCGTCGGCTGTTGTGTCTGTGCGCGCAGGCTGGCAATGTCTTGTGCGCTGCGCTGCGGCTCTCCGCACCACGCCAAGGGCAGGTCATCCACCACCTGCTGCAAACGGCGCAGTGCTATCGATTCCAGCTGATTGCTGCGAATATTGAGCACATCGACATCATGCTGGGAAAACTGCATGGCATCACTGCGCGTGGCAAAGGGGCGTTTGTGCGGCTGATCCAGCGCCACCACACAGGCATGATCCCCCTCAATGCGATCTACCGCCCGCGTGCCCAAGCCCATTACCAGACGCACCATGCCGGCATCCGGGCGCATCGACGGCTCCCAGGCAAAGGTATTGCGCGAGATGCCCACCCCGGCGGCATCGGGCATATAATAATGCGCATGATAACGGCCGCTGACCCGCTGCAATAGCAAGGCCATGGGCTCCTCGTGATGCGCCAGTCCGCGTTGCTGGCGATACGCCAGCGCATCCTCGCTCATGGTGCTGGCAAAAACCCGCTTGATGGCCGCCTGCAGATGCGCCAGGCGCTTGTTCGGTGAGCCCTGATTGACGCAAAACAGGCTTTCATATTTCCCGGCAAAGGCATTGCCAAAGCCATCTTCCAGCAGACTGCTGGAACGCACCAGCAGCGGATATTGACCGTAATAATCCAGCATCCGCTCAAGCTCTGCCCCGATCTCGGGCGATAACTCGCCTTTCAGCATCGCCTGCTCTAAAAACTGCGCTTGGGTAAAATAGCCCGTTTCGGTTTTTTGCAGCATGAACTCGCGCCACCAGCCGTTATGCACGATATAGGCATAATACACATCCGCGCCCAGATAAAAGGAATCGTGCGGCTCCAGATAGCGCGACCAGGTTAGCCCATCGTGTTGCAGCAAAATCTTGCGCGCCAGCAACATCCCTGCCGCCTTGCCGCCGATATGGCCGGTACCGATCATCCGCGAGCGGATATCCAGCAGATCCTGCAAGGAAAAATACTGCCGGGCAATGGTTTGTAAAATCTCATCCTGCCCCAACAACACACGCAGCAAGCGATCCAGCAACACCTCTGCCCGCTCGCCTTGGGCCTGCGTTTCGATCAGTTCACCGGCTTCCCAAAACAAACGATCCCAATAATCCAGCTGGCGTTTTTGCATCTGCGTCTGACGCTGATGCAGGGTTTTTTGCAGCAAGGTCGCATCGCTGCTATTGATCACCGGCAAAAAGGTATCTTCTTTCTGGATATGCGGCAAAAACATCGTCGGTGAACTGCGCCCCCACACCTTGATCGGCTGGACATAGCACTGCGGGCCGGTGCGATGAATATCAATCAATACCTGCGTCGTCGCCCGGATACGCCCCACCGTGGCCAGCGAATGGCGCTGCGAGAAAATCGCAAAATACGCCACCGTATCCAGCTCATACAGATACGGGCAGATCACCTTGAAAAAATAACCCACCATCAGGTCGGTGGCCCACACCGACAACAAATCCGAAAGGCAATCAAACACATAAAAAGCCCCCCGGCCATAATCGGTAATCAACTGGTAAATCTGCCGGGTGAATGGCTCAAAACCGCGATAAGCATCGACATCCACGATCTTGACATGCTCGGAGGGTGCTACCAGCGGAGGATGCTGCCCAAACCGCAAATAAATGATCTGACGCTGCGCCGCCAGCGCCGACATCACAAAAGGATTGACCAATGCCTGATAATCGCTGATCTCATCAACCCGCCACACCACGTTATCGCCAATGCGCAGGCTATCTAGTACGGTATCCAGATGTTCAAGACCCGTAGAAACCTTGTCGCTATGCATAAAACAACCCCTTTCTTCAAAGAATGTAACTGGATCACCGACTGCTCATCGGCCCAGGCGCTACGCCCCCACTGGCCAAGAGAAACCCGTTGATCCATCGCCCCACAGGCATGCCCAATGATTATACCGCCACCGGCCGACACACTTTCATCTTGGCGTGCCTGCTTCTGCCAGCCCCTCCCGCAAGCCTTGCGAATCCTGTAATATCACCGGATACTATTTCAGCGGTGGTTGCCGCTGGCAGCCACCATCCCTCCCCGGCCTTGTGATGGGCGCGGGGTCTCTCGCGGAGAAATTGATGATAAGCACTGTGAATTTTACGGATCACTTTCTTATCGCTATGCCAGCACTGGCAGACCCGAATTTTTTTCATTCGGTGACGTATCTGTGTGAGCACAGTGAGCGAGGGGCTATGGGGATTGTGATCAATCGCCCCACGGAGCTGACCTTGCAGACCATTCTTAATCATATGGAGATTAGCTCCACCCTGCCCAATGAGCAGATTTCGGTGTATAGCGGTGGGCCGATTCAGCCGGATCGCGGTTTTATTCTGCATCCGACCGGGCGCATGTGGGAATCTACGCTGCGGGTGGGTAAGTCGATTTCGGTGACGACCTCGCGCGATATTCTGGAGGCCATGGCCGGTGGCGATGGGCCACGCCAATGCCTGGTGGCGCTGGGTTATGCCGGGTGGGGACCGGGCCAGCTGGAGCAGGAGATTGCCGAAAATGCCTGGCTGACCGGCCCCTCTGATCCTGACATTCTCTTTCGCACTCCCAGCGCTGATCGCTGGCAGGCGGCGGCCCGCTCCTTTGGCATTGATATCGCACTGGTTTCGGGTGTAGCCGGTCATGCCTGAGTGTACGCAGGCGGCAGTGGCCTCAGCGTCTGCCAGGCCCCGCATGATCACTTTGCTGGGTTTTGATTATGGGACGCGACGCATTGGCGTGGCGGTGGGCAATCGCTACACGCAAAGCGCCAACCCGCTGGAGGTGGTGGCTAACCGTGCCAGCGGCCCGGACTGGCAGGCGCTGGATGCCTTGGTGAAAGACTGGCAGCCGGAGGGACTGGTGATCGGCTGGGTCAGTTATGCCGATGGCCGTGAGCACCCGCTGGCGCGGGCCATTCAGCGTTTTGCTGACCAGTTGGGCCAGCGCTACGGTCTGCCGCTTTACCGGGTGAATGAATATGCCAGTTCCGCCGAGGCCAGCGCCCGCCTGGAAGCAGCTCGCCAGCACACCGGGCGCAAACGCAGCAAAACCCCGGCCCTTGATCCCTTGGCAGCCAGTCTGCTCCTTGAGCAGTGGTTTGCGGAGCATCCTTTGTGACAAATCCCCCTGTATTTGATGTCCCGGCCTTGCTGGAACAGATGAGCCGTGCCCTGGCGACACGCATCAAAAGCTACCCCACGCCACCGGCGATGGTGGGTATTCACACCGGCGGTGTCTGGGTGGCGCAGCATCTGCATCAGCGCCTGGGCCTGGACAAGCCGCTGGGTCTTTTGGATATTGCCTTTTATCGTGATGATTTCAGTCACATGGGCCTGCATCCGCAGGTGCGCCCCTCGCAGCTGCCCTTTGAGGTGGATGATCAGCATTTAATCCTGGTCGATGATGTGCTCTACAGCGGTCGCACCATTCGCGCCGCGCTCAATGAGCTGTTCGATTATGGTCGTCCGGCCTCGGTGACGCTGGCCGTGCTGGTGGCGCGGGATGGGCGCGAGTTGCCCATTGAGGCGCAGGTGGTCGGAACGCAGATACAGCTGCTGGATTCCCAGCATATCAAGCTGCGCGGACCTGCGCCCTTACGTCTTGAGCTCCTTTCTACCAACCTGGCCGCCGATTAAATGGATATTGCCACGCCTATTCCCGCCTTCGGGCCACTGGCCCCGGATTTACAACTTGATGCACAGGGCCGCCTGCGCCATCTGCTGACCATTGAAGGGCTGTCGCGGGCACTGCTGATGGAGCTGCTCGACACCGCTGCCTCCTTTGCCGGGGTTAATGAAAAAGCGGTCAAGAAGGTGCCCTTGCTGCGCGGGAAGACCGTGCTCAATCTCTTTTTTGAGGCCAGCACCCGCACCCGAACCACCTTTGAGCTGGCCGCCAAGCGCCTGTCGGCGGATGTGCTCAATATCAATATCGGCACCTCCTCGGCGGTCAAGGGGGAAAGCCTGCTGGATACCTTGCGCAATCTGGAGGCGATGCAGGTGGATATGTTCGTGGTGCGCCATGCCGAAAGTGGTGCGGCGCATTTTATCGCCCGCCATGTCGCCCCGCATGTCAGCGTACTCAATGCCGGTGACGGGCGCCACGCCCACCCCACTCAGGCCCTGCTGGATGTGTTTACCATCCGCCGCCACAAGCCGGATTTTTCTTCGCTGTGTGTGGCCATTGTCGGTGATATTCTCCATTCCCGCGTGGCCCGTTCGCAGATTCATGCACTCAATATTCTCGGCACCGGTGAGGTGCGCGTGGTGGCACCGCGTTCCCTGCTGCCGGCCTCAGTGGAATGTCTGGGAGTGCGGGTGTTTGAGGATATTCGCCAGGGGCTTAAGGATGCCGACGTTATTATCACCCTGCGCCTGCAGCGCGAGCGCATGGACAGCGGCCTGCTCCCCTCCGAACAGGAGTTTTATCAACACTGGGGACTCAGCGCAGAACGTCTGGCGTTGGCCAAACCGGATTGCATGGTGATGCACCCCGGCCCGGTCAATCGCGGCGTAGAGATTGACTCGTGCGTAGCTGATGGGCCGCAGTCGGTGATTCTTGAGCAGGTGACGAACGGAATTGCCGTGCGCATGGCGGTGATGTCATTGATCATGGGCAGTATGGCAGGAGGTGAGGCGTGAAAACCTTGATCAGCAACGCACACCTGTTTGATCCCGCCCAGGGGCTGGATCGTCCCGGCGCTGTAGCGATTATGGATGATACCCTCGTGGCGGTTGGAGAGGTGCCCGCCGATTTTCACGCGGAGCGCCATCTGGATGCCCAGGGGGCGCTGCTGCTGCCGGGGCTGATTGATCTTTGCGCCCGTCTGCGCGAACCCGGTCAGGAATACAAGGCCACGCTGGTCTCGGAAACCCGCGCGGCGGCGGCCAGCGGCATCACCACGGTGGTATGTCCGCCAGACACCGATCCGGCGGTTGACTCGCCCGCACACATCGAGCTGATTACCCGCCGCGCACAGTATGGCAGTGGGGTGCGGGTCAAGGTACTGGGGGCCTTAACCGCCGGGCTTGACGGGCGCCAACTGGCTGAAATGGCGGCGCTTAAACAGGCCGGGGCCTTGGGCGTCAGTCAGGCGCTGCGCCCCATCAGCAGCCCGGTGCTGTTGCGCCGTGCGATGGAATATGCCGCCAGCCATGACCTGACCGTCTTTTTGCATCCCCTGGATGCCTCGCTGGCGGGCAGTGGCTGTGTTCATGAAGGCCCGGTGGGCACGCGCATGGGCCTGCCCGGTATCCCGCAAGCCGCCGAAACCGCCGCACTAGGGGTGATTCTCGCCCTGGCAGAGCAAACCGGCGCACGGGTGCATCTATGCCGCCTGTCCACCGCCCGGGCAACCGCCATGATTGCCCGTGCCAAGGATGATGGCCTGCGCATCACGGCGGATGTCTGCGCTCATCAACTGTTCCTGACACAACACGATGTCGCTGACTTTAACAGCCTATGCCATGTCATCCCGCCGCTGCGCACCGAACAGGACCGTGAAGGGCTGCGGCGCGCCCTGGCAGAAGGCGTCATTGATGCCATTTGCTCCGATCATCAACCACATGAGGCCGATGCCAAACTGGCCCCCTTCCCCTCGACCCAGCCGGGCATCTCCGCACTGGAAACGCTGCTGCCCTTGAGCCTGAAGCTGGTCAGTGAAGGCGTTTTGTCGCTGGCCGAGGTCATCACGCGCCTCACCCGCGCCCCGGCAAATATTCTGAGACTACCGCTTGGACAGCTACAGGTCGGCCAGGCCGCTGATCTGTGTCTGCTCAATCCCCATACCGCCTATTGCCCGCAGCCGGAAAACTGGCACAGCCAGGGGCTGAACACCCCCTTTTTCGGTCAGCGTTTTGCCGGGGTGGTTACGTACACCATGGTCGCCGGGCAACTGATTCATTCCATTGACGCAAGGCCGATTTAGCCATGAGCTCCACTGCGCATCGCGATACCCTGTTTGTTGAACAGGCCCCGATCATCCACAACCACCGCTGCCCCGGCGGCCAATATCTCCTGCGCCTCAAGGCCCCGATCTGCGCGCAAAAAGCCCAGCCAGGACAGTTTATCCACCTGCAATGTGACCCGCATCTGCCCTTGCGCCGCCCCTTGTCGATTTTATCCACCGACGCGGATGCGGGCGTTGTGGATCTGCTCTACCTTCCTGTTGGCCAGGGCACCCAGACATTAACGACCCGCAAGGCGGGCGAAATCCTTGATCTCATTGGCCCCATCGGCCAGCCCTTTAGCCTGCCTGCGCACGCATCCCGCCCGCTGCTTTTGGGCGGTGGCGTAGGGATTCCGCCGGTGCTATTTCTGGCGGCGCGTTTAGCGGCGAATGCACACCATCAGCCGCTGGCCTTTCTAGGCTCTGAACTGCCCTTTCCCTTCGACACCCGCAAGGCGGCGCTGGACATTCCAGGGCTGCCCACCGAGGCCAGCGACACCCTGAGCTGTTGTGAAGACTGGGGCATTCCCACCCGCCTGAGCTCACGCGCTGGCCTGCCCGGCTGCTTTAATGGCTTTGTCACCGAACTTGCCGACCACTGGCTCAAACAGCTCGCCCCCGCCGAACGCGCCAAGGTGACTATCTATGCCTGCGGCCCACACCCCATGCTCGCCGCCTGCGCCGCACTGGCCAAAGCCTACCAGCTACCCTGCCAGGTCTCCTTGGAAGAACACATGGCCTGCGGCGTCGGCGGCTGCGCGGGCTGTGTCGTAGAAACCCAGCAAGACGGACAACCACGGATGCAACGCGTCTGCGTCGATGGCCCGGTCTTCGACGCCTATCAGGTGTTTTAGAGACTGTCGTCACACGATTCGCGGCCAGATAGCCACACAGCGTATTGAGCCGCCGCCAGGAATGAAGCGGCGTTCTGGGCATAGTGACTGGCAATCCCTCGCCAGCCTTTGAGGTGCAAAAAAGCGTTCTCGACCTGATACCGGTGACGGTAGGTAGAGCTTGACATTATGGCGTTAGCTGTTTTCGCGAGGGCCTAATAACACGACTGCATGGGCGGCGATGCCTTCCTCGCGCCCGGTGAAGCCGAGTTTTTCGCTGGTGGTGGCTTTGACGTTGACCTGGGTTATGGCGATGCCCAGATCAGCGGCGAGATTGGCCTGCATGGCCGCGATATGCGGGGCCATTTTGGGGGCCTGGGCAATGATAGTGCTGTCTACGTTGAGCACTTGCAGCCCGCGACTGTTGAGCATTTGCATGACCCGGCGTAACAGCTCACGGCTGTCAGCACCTTTGTAAGTGGGGTCAGTATCGGGAAAGTGGCGCCCGATATCCCCCAGTCCACAGGCGCCGAGCAGGGCATCACAGAGAGCATGGATCAGCACATCGCCATCAGAATGCGCCGTGAAGGCCTGGTGATAAGGGATTTTCACCCCGCCGAGAATGACATGATCGCCTGCACAGAAGGCGTGTACATCAAAGCCGTGACCGATGCGCATTATGCGTTCTCCAGTGATTGCATGGCGGCGATTTTGAGCTGCCAGGTTTTGGGGCCGGTTTCATGCACTGATTCGCCCCGGCTGTCCACGGCGACGGTGACCGGCATATCCTGTACCTCAAATTCGTAAATCGCTTCCATGCCCAGATCTTCAAAGGCCACCACGCGGGCGGATTTGATCGCCTTGGACACCAGATAGGCCGCACCGCCGACCGCCATCAGATACACCGCGCCATGGTGCTTGATCGCCTCAATCGCCACCGGGCCACGCTCGGCTTTACCGACCATGCCCAGAAGGCCGGTCTGGGCGAGCATCTGCGGGGTGAATTTATCCATGCGGGTTGCGGTGGTCGGGCCGGCCGGACCCACCACTTCATCACGCACCGGGTCCACCGGGCCGACATAATAGATAAAGCGGTTATGCAGATCGACGGGCAAAGGTTGGCCCTGATCCAGCAGCGCTTTGAGGCGCTGATGGGCGGCATCACGTCCGGTGAGCAGACGGCCACTGAGCAAGAGTTCATCACCGGGTCGCCAGTGCGCAATCTCTGCAGATGTCAGCTGATCCAGATTGACCTGACGCCCGTGGCTGGTGTCATAGGGAATCTGCGGGAATGAGGCCAGCGAGGGCGGGGTTAGCTTTGCCGGACCGCTGCCATCAAGATGGAAATGCACATGACGGGTGGCCGCGCAATTGGGTACCATCGCCACCGGCAAGGAGGCGGCATGGGTGGGATAATCCATGATCTTGACATCCAGCACCGTGGTCAAGCCGCCCAGCCCTTGCGCGCCAATGCCCAAAGCGTTAACTTTTTCATAAAGCTCAAGGCGCAGCTTTTCGGCGGTGGTTTGTGGGCCGCGCGCGCGCAGTTTATGAATATCAATCGGTGCCATCAAGGATTCTTTGGCCATCAGCACCGCCTTTTCCGGAGTGCCGCCGATGCCGATGCCCAGAATCCCCGGCGGACACCAGCCTGCGCCCATGGTCGGCACGGTTTTGAGCACCCAGTCCACGATGGAATCAGAGGGATTGAGCATGGCCAGCTTGGTTTTGTTTTCCGAGCCACCGCCTTTAGCCGCACAGATAACCTCGACCTGATCGCCGGGCACCATCTCCACATGCACCACCGCCGGGGTATTGTCTTGTGAGTTTGTGCGGGCACCTGCGGGGTCGTGTAATACCGAGGCACGCAGGCGATTGTCCGGGTGGTTATAGGCGCGGCGCACCCCTTCATCGACCATGGCCTGCAGGCTCATGGCGCTATCCCAGCGGACCTGCATACCGATTTTAAGAAATACCACCGCAATCCCGGTATCCTGACAGATGGGGCGTTTGCCCTCGGCACACAGACGCGAATTAACCAGAATCTGCGCCATCGCATCCTTGGCCGCCGGGTTTTGCTCTAGCTGATAGGCCGCATACAGCGCCTCGATAAAGTCCAAGGGATGGTAATAACTGATAAACTGAAAAGCATCGGCGATGCTGTCAATAAAATCGCCTTCACGAATTACACACATAACCACCGGGTTCCTCATTTTAGGTCTCAGGGCGCATCAATACACAAGCTTTGGCGTGAACGCAAGCCGCCCGATGCCAAGCCCGCAGATACACAGTTAAGGATTTATGGTAGCACCTTTGTCAAGCAACACTGCACTGGCTGTCAAACAGCTCAGCAAAATCTATCCGCTGTACGCCAAACCCACGGATCGTTTGCTGGAGCTTTTGCTGCACCGGCGTCGCCATACGCCATTTGTTGCCCTGGATCAGCTCAGCTTTAGCCTTGCCAAAGGGCGCACCCTGGGCATTGTCGGGGAAAACGGCTCAGGCAAAAGTACCTTGCTGCAGCTGATTGCCGGCACCCTGACGCCCTCATCGGGCCAGATTCACCGTCAGGGTAAGGTCTTGGCGCTGCTGGAGCTGGGTATTGGCTTTCATCCGGATTTCACCGGGCGGCAGAATCTGTTTTTTTATGCCGATATTCTGGGCCTGTCACGCCAATACCTGCAATCCAAACTTACCGAGATCATTGAGTTTTCCGAGCTTGGGGTGTTTATTGAGCGCCCCTTAAAAACCTATTCCACCGGCATGAAAATGCGCCTGGCTTTTGCGCTGGTGGCTTCGCTGGAGCCAGATATTCTCATTATTGATGAGGCCCTGGCGGTCGGTGATGTGCATTTTCAGAAAAAGTGCATTGATCGCATGATGGACATCCGTGCTGGCGGCTGTACCATTTTGTTTTGCTCTCACAGCAGCTATCAGGTCAGCATGTTTTGTGATGAGGTGATCTGGCTCAAAGCCGGCCGGATGCAGATGCACGACACCCCCGCCCGCGTATTGCCACATTATGAGGCCTATCAGCTCAGCAAGGATTGCCCACCCGCCGAACTACAGGCCGGTCACGGCGGCACGCCTGCGCTTATCACGGCGCTGGAGATCTTAAGCCCGCTGCCGCTACAGCCGCATGGTGATCTGAGCATACGCATCGTGGTGGAATGTCCGCGCCCGGATACGCCCTATCATGTGAGCCTGTCGCTAAAGCTTGAAGACGGTCGCGGGGTGTATGTTACGGCAACACACCTGCAAGGCATGGCCCCGCTCCAGGGCTTACACCGCGAGATTTATATCCACTTTCCGGCGCTGCCCCTGCTGGCGGGCATCTATATCCTGCATGCCCGCGCCTTTGATGATCAAGGTCTGTTGGTCTATCACGAAAAACTGATCACGGACCTGGAGATTCTCAAAACCAGCGAAGAGCGGGGGTTTCTCAAGCTGGCGCATCAGTGGCAGATTGCTTGATCTGGCGGTGTTACGGTGCCATCGCATGCTGTCGTATATCTCACAAAACGGCGGTGGATGTTGTTTTTATCACAGGTCGCTGGCGGCGGGTGCTGTTCGGGAGGTGTTGCGGTGGCGCTGCATGGGCGTGACTGTGGATAAGGTATGCTTATTGCTAAGCCTGCTTGCTTATTTTTATATTTATAACATTTGAGGAGCACGGCGCCATGGCAAAAGTTACCTTTAGAAGTCCCTTACACAAAGACCGCACGATAGAGGCGGTGGCAGGCAGCCATAAACAGACCATTTTGCAACTGGCCAAGGAGAATCATATCCCCATTGATTTTGGTTGCCAGAATGGTGAATGCGGCACCTGTCTGGTCAAAGTCACCTCGATGGATCAGTCCAAGCCGATGGGCGGGCCGTTAAATCCCAGCGAGACGCAGGTGCTCAAAGAAATGGGCAAGATTACTCAGGAAGAAATTGATCAGATGCTGATTGATGATCTGCCGCCTTCTCCCTGGCGTCTGGCCTGTCAGATGATTTTGCGCGATGAAGAGGTGTTGATCGAATACCCCAGTCGTTAAGCCTGACCGCTCCCCTCGTGTTCAAGGAGGGGAGTCGTTTTTACCCATCAGCTTGCGTATACAACAAACACCTGTTCCTAAAAACCTAAACAAAGTTGCTTATGCGATTTTTAGGCACTTCGCTCTCCGTTGATAACACCCTTGCGGGCGAGCAACTGGAGTCCGGGTTGAGCAGTCCCAACCGAATGGCCGGTCAACACCGGCAACATGGGCGGTTTCAGCCGTCGAAACCCAGCTTGCGCCATAAAAGTGACCTCGGCGTTCATCCTGAACAGAGAACAACTTTGCGATTCGACTTCGACCCCGACCATAGAACGCGAAACCTTCGCGCTTGTAGATAACCTATCTACAAGCGAAAATTCTGATAAACAATGAAGAAAAAATCAAGAACTGTTTTTTGCTCTGCGGCGCGGTTTTACTGCGCTGATCGAGTTTCGCTAACAAACGTTAGCGCGCACCCTCAAGTGAGGATGGGCCGATCCGCCAAAGCCAGATGAACAAACATCTGGCGCTAAGTTCTTGAGTACGCTTTAGGTTTTACATCTGAGACTTGCCCAGATAACCGCAAACCTAAACTTATTAAAGAACGAGAACAGCCCTTGGTTCTCGGGCTAAGGCCATGGTAGGGTATGCTAAAGCGTATGTAAACCCTATTTCTAACTGTGTGTTAGCCCAAAGCAGTAATGTCCCCTTCGTCCAATTCTAAAATGTCCCCTTTATATTTAAGCGGGAGGGGCACGCATGACGAAGGAGCACATTACGATGAGTCACAAAGAAATTGACCGACTAGAGATGATTCAGGCGGTGGCGAACAAGCATCTGCGGCAGGCCGAGGCGGCCCAGCGCCTGGGGTTGAGCGTGCGCCAGGTCAAGCGCCTGGTTCGCCGCTATCGTGAGCATGGGGCGACAGGGCTACGCAGTGGCCACCGTGGCCGACGTCCCAATAACGCCATTGCCGAGACAGTACGCCAGGAGGTGCTCGCCTTGGTCAAGACGCACTACACCGACTTTGGCCCCAC
>NZ_MU255056.1:467307-483766 GCF_000227725.2 Thiorhodospira sibirica ATCC 700588
GCACTGTTTGCGTGTGCCTTTGTCATTTGTTTAGGGTCGGGAGGGGACGAATACAACACCCGCAAGGGAAATCAGTCCGCCGAGCTACTCACGGTTTTCAGCCTCCCGACCGCCCTCATCTGAATGAGGATAAGCAACTTCTGAAAAGGTTGGGTAGCCATGTCCATATATTCTGCCTGTGCGCCATTGCACACCTTAAGTATGTCCTCGCGGGAAATTGCCGCACTGACCGGTAAACGCCATGACAATATCATGCGTGATATCCGGGTGATGCTAAACCAGCTGTATCCTGATGCCTCAGTACTGAGTTATCAAGAAATTCAAGGGATTAGCCTTGAATATTGCCCACAGACCAAACGCCTTGCCGGGTATCATCTCGACCGCCGTCATACGGAAATCCTCATCACCGGCTACGACATCAAACGCCGGGCGGCGGTGATTGATCGCTGGTACGAACTGGAAAGCGGCCAGGCCCAGCCGCGTTATGCCACCCCGCCAGACCCCGACCCGCTGCACCGCCCTGACTTCATCCGCGCTTACATCCGCCTCACCGCCTTAAACCTCTGTCTGGATCATCTCTCGCTTAACGACACCACCAAGCGGCAACTGATTGAACAATCCGTGCGCAGCCTGGGCGAAGATGCCGCCTTTTTACAGACACAAGCCCCACCTCCACCCCCCGCCGGACGCGAACTGACCACCTTAAGCACCCTGCTAAGGCGTCACCAGCAACGCCACAGCGTACAAGTAGTCAACCGGGCCTTGGTGCGTTTAGGCTGGTTACAAGACATCCGCCGCGAAACCCCACGGGGTTTAAAACGGGTCAAGCAATTGGTCGGTGAAGGTTTGTGTTATGGCAGAAACCAGCGCAACCAACCGCTGTACTACGCCGTGCAATTCCCTGAACTATTGCGAAGGATTGGTGGGTATTTGCGCTAACTGAGAGCGCCATGCCCCTGGGAGCGCGCAGTACCCGCTGCGCATAGCCGTTAAACCCCGCGAGGCCTACGGCCTCGGTGCACAGCGGGTGCTGTGCGCTCCCAGGGTGGCCGCAACATACAGCGGCATCAAGATGATGCCGCCACGAAGGCCAAAAGCCCATTACTGTCGCGCGCGAACGAGACGCACCCGGCCTGTACCGTTCTGGAAGTTGACGCTGACATGACCGCCATTGAAGTTCACGAGCCACGCATGGCCACTACTATCGGCATAGGGCGAAGACGACCAAAACCAATCAACAGGTGTGTCTGGAAAGGCCAGCGAATCAATGGTTGGCCTGTGATAGTCATCTTCACAACCCCCAGAACCTCTTACAGGCTCGCCTGTTGCATCAAATTCCAAAGGTTTTTGTCGGCCAGAGGACCAATACACCAGGCTGTGTAATTCCTTGAGTGTCGGGAGGCGCCAATCGGTATAGCCCGCATAGCCACCCGAGGCATTCAGTGCCTGCGCGGCCTGCAAGGCCGCATCCCATTCATAGCCTTTTGCCTGGCCGACACAGCGCCCGTTTTCCCAGGTTTGTCCCAGACTGCAACGCATCCAGTGCAGGCCCGTTCGGACATCTAGCACCGTGGCGTCATTTAAATCCTGGTAACGTCGAGTGCCGATCAAACTCTGATTTCGCTCAATCTCCAGCTGTTGTTCCAGCTCCTGGATGCGCGCTAATAACTTCATCGTCCCCGCGCTGTCGCCGCTAGGAGTGGCACACATCGCCTCCAGAATTTGTGCATCTATCTCAATATCAAATGCGGTACATAAACCCTGCAAAGCGTCTTTTTTAGGTAGAGTTTTTAACCCCTATACCTGCTCAGCCAAGGCGTTTTCTTTGCGGGACAACAGCCATTTTTCCAATAAACCACTGTGCAAATGCTCATAGACCTCCGTGCAGAAATGCTCTCGTAAGCTGTCGATATCACTTATCGTGTGCCCATCCATCACAAAATCAAATTTAATCCGCTTTTTGATCACCATGATCAGAATCCTCAATACTGTTAAATCGTCATACGTAGCAACACCCTGGGAACGCGCAGCCCCAGTTTATCAGGAGCACGGAGCTAAAGCTCCGTTCCCCCGGTGCACAGCGGGAGCTGTGCGCTCCCAGTGGCGGCATCATCCTGATGCCGCTATAAAGCGTGCGACGGCTGCCTGCCGCCACGTCTTATAAAAACAGGGAGAGCGGGAGCTTTAGACTAAACCCATCACCGCCGTTGTAAAGGGGTTTGAGCGGCTATCCCCGCCTAACTGTAAATTTAGACGGGGTAGCCAATTAGGGGACGCTAATTATGCTGGATTGACATGCGTAGGCGAAGGAAGCTGTGGTGACTCCTGCGCTGGCTTTGAGGGGCGGTCAACATTTTGATGTTGCACGATATACTCAAGCGGTACTCCGGCATCATGGAATTTCTGCCAGATACGGGTCCACAATTCAGTCAAGACACGGGCACGCGCCAGATATGGGATATCCGTATACCAACGTATCTCGTATCGACCGACGAGCAGTTTATCAACCACTGTATTTCCAGTCGCCAAAATCTGTTTTTGCAGGTCCTGGCGAATCAAATTGCATTCATCAACCGCTTCGGTAATTAACAAAATGACTTTGCGTGTTTCATAGGCGGGTGAAACATACACATGCGTAAAGTCACGCAGCGGCAATTGACGGGTGTAGTTGATGATGACCGATTCAGCAACCCGACCATTCGGTATATTGATGCTGTAGTTCATCACATTGGTGATACGCGTTGAACGCCATGAAACACTGTCCACGCGGCCAAACTCTGTAGCCCCCACTTTGGGGTCACCGCTGCTGATCTGTATCACATCACCAATGCTAAAGGAATGCTCGGCAAATAGTGTAATCCCACCCAGCAGATCTGAGAGTGTTTCCTTGGCAGCAAAGGCAAGGGCAAAGCCAAAGATACCAAGACTGGCGATAATTACACCAATATCAAAGCCTAATCGGCTCAATACCAGAATAATCGCCAGGACAAGCACGACAACACGAAATGCGATAAACGCAAATGAGAGTGCGAATAGCTTATGCGTACTATCGGGCGCTGCCGACATCTCGATCTCTTGGGATTTACGATCTACAAAACGCTTTGCTCTAACAATCAAAAACCAGGTCAGGTAGATAATGACGAATAACTCAATCACAAACCGCAGCAGTGCCCGTAAATGTGCCTGAGTCCGTTGCTCATGATCAACACCGATCTCACCTTGTAAAAAATAAGCCCTCTCCAGATGCGTGCCTGGGCGTTGTCTTTCGGGTAAGGCAGCGAGTTGTTCTGTGCTGTGACCTGTCAATCGGTTCAAGGTCCGTTGGTGCGATGAAGCGATGACCCTAAATTCACCTTCAAGATCTAGATAGCGTTCATTTTCGCTAAGTAGAGCGCTTGCTTGACGCTGTTCAAACAGCATAATCCATTCCTGCAAAGCCATCTGTTGGGCATAAAGCGCCAACAATGCCCCCTTGGCCCGTTCTATAAAATCGGCCTTATCGTGCTCAAGCAAAGGAGGGGCCGCCTTAAATTGTTCTCCGGTACGGGCGGTAAAATCAGCAATGAGTTTCCCTGCTTCCTCAGGCTGTAACTGCGCACGTACTTGCAGCCATACGCGCTCTTGCTGCAATGCCAAGGTTGCAAGCTGCTCTTTTAATACGGGTAACAATTCATTGATGCTTTGTTGATCACGCTGCACCAGCTGAATCAACTCGGCGACTTTTTCTTTCTCAGTGGCCAGTAATGCCTGTTGTGCTTCAACAAGCAATAATGTCCTATAGTTGTTGCGCAGCAGCTCCGTTAATTCTTCGGCACGATCAGAAGGAAGTAGGCCAAGCAAGCGCTCAAACAGGCCACTTCCAAGACGCATACGAGCCTCTGCCTGCTGCTCAAGACGCTCGCTGTTACCTAATGTTTCTGGTATCTGCAAACGCTCCGTTTCCAGCATGCTTAAATCTACCAAAAGCTCCAGGCGCTGCCCTACGATTGCTTGCAAACTGTCAAATAATGTGTACTGCGGAGATTGCAAAAGATCATGCTGCGCAGGCTCGGCATCTTCTTCTGATGGTGCAGAATCGTTGCCTTTGAGGTGCGCCATACGCAAACGGACATGGGCGCGCTGATTGATACGTTCAGTGATTTCTGTTTCCAGCGCTGTGATCGGCTCTCTGCGTAATGCCCGAAGCAAGCCATCTGGTGCTTGTTCAGGGGCTAGGTTGCCGCGTCCAAGCTGTTTTTTGAGCTCGGTTGAAGTGGCGTACTGTTGTAAAGAAAGTCGGTGTAATTGTGAAAGTATTTGAATGTAATCGGTCTGTGCGGCTTCCAATGCTTCGAGTGTGGCAAGTAACTGCACATGTTCATGCTGCTGGTTACGCAGATATTGCTGTCTGCTGGCAACCAGGCTTTGATATGTCCTCAAACCTTCCGCATCATCTGTAAAGCGTTCGCCGGTTGAGGGACGCCCTTCCGTGCTGGACACCTCTGTTGGTGTCGCTGTCTGGCCCGCTGTGTTTTGTTGTGCGTGGGCGGCAGATTCATCCGGTTCAGACAATTCATGCAAACGCCGCTGAATTCTTTGTTGTTCTGCCTGGATGGTGGGGTGTGACATCCTGACCAGTGGATCAGAGAGGCTATATAAGCGGTCGCGCTGAATCTTTTCTTCCTGAATGAATTCATTCACTGCTTGTGCTTGCGTTTCCAGCTGTTCGCGTAAGGTCTGCAATGCTTTTGCATCACTGTTGAAACGCTCGACTAAAGCCGCTCCATCCAGCTCAGCGAGTTGCCGTTCCCATTCTTGGGCTTGTCGTGTTGACTCCAGGGTTTGCTGTAAGTCTGCAAGGATCTGATTTGCCTGGGTACGTGCAGAACGAATTTCTTCCCTACGGGTTTGCAGCAAGGTCAGCTGGCTATGCAGATCATTGACCCTAGCATCAATACCCTGGATAGCTTCAGCGACTCGTGTACGCGCCTGCTCAATCGCTTCTGTAGTCAGTCCTTGTACGCGTGATAATTGACGGGCATCACTGATCTCGATGAGCAAAAACATCTTGGCCAGATGCTCTTGCAAAAAGCTCGCGGCGACACTGAATGCCTCACCAGATTCAACAACGGCTTGTTGTTTTTGATCTAGTTGCTGCAATAATTCTGAACGCGCCTCAAGCTCAGCCATCAAGGTTTCAAGTGCGTTGATTTTTTCTTCCAGCGCGGCAGCAGATATACCCGTGCTTGGCCGTTCTACTAAAGCAGGAAGCACTCCAAGCGCTGACTCAAACTCCGTTAATTGAGCATAACCTCGGTTGAATCGTAAAAACAACAGCCGAAAATCCCCCTGCAAGAACATGCGCTCATCTTCAAGGGCAGCAAGGGATTCATGCAGTTCTTCGTTAGTTTTCTCCTGATATTGCGTACTTAGCTTTTGTTGTTTTTGAGCCTCGTCTTGTTGCATTCGTATTGTTGCGAGTCTCGTTTGCGCATCAACGCTAATATTTTGAATTTCTTCAATGCGTTGCTTGAGTGTTTGCAGTCGTTGCTGATTGGATTCCTGATGGTTGATCAGTTCCTGGCGTTGCGTTTGAAGTACCTGCCCCCGTTCTTGAACAGCCTGCTTGGTCAAACTGCCAGGAATACTTGAGCCTTGTAGGGTGCCATCAGCTACCCGTAACTGCAGCTCTAAAACCATCGCGTAAAGCTCACGCAGTGTATTGATAAATCCGGTATTAGCCTCTAGCGTTGCATCATTTTGTTTAATGATAAGCTCCAGCGTTTGCAGCTCACGCTTAAGCTCATTCTCATATCTTTGGTAACTTTCAACACGCTGTTTTGCATGCTCTAAAACAGTCTGGTCTTCGATGATGTCCACTTCCAGTTGTGGCGGCGGTTGCCAGGCTGTGTTGGCCTGTTTAATCTGTTGATATAAAACCTGCGTCTGTTGCAATAATCGCTGCTCTGCATGGAACAAATCCCTGCTTTGCTGATAGCGTGCAATCGCTTGATCCAGTAACTCCTGATTGGTCAGCCGGTGATAGCCCTGCTCAAGATTATGGGAACGAAGTGGCAGGGCAAATTCAACAGGGGCTATGGTTGGCTGCAGAATAGAGCGGATTTCATGCATCGCCCGGGCATCAAGAGGACCTGTGGCATCAAGATTATTGTCACGCTGAAAGCGCCGCATCGCCCTGATGGTTTCTGCGCCTAACAGACCATCAACCAAGGTGATGCCATAGCCTCTATCCCTGAGCTGTTGCTGTATGCTCTGAATATCACCAATGCTGGGTTCAGCTTGCGCCATGACATTGCCATGCATGATCAACAGCAGCACTAACGCCACAATAAATGGCCACGCTACTGAAGATATTAGACCTCGCTTTAATAAAGTACGTTCTTTCATATGATATTTTTTCGCTGACTATAAATGGCTACGCATACACTGTGACGTATCGTTATAAAAAAGTATTTTTCAGGCGCCTTCACCCACGCCAAATTCCTTTTCCAGGTCCTTGGCTGACTTTCCATTAACGAGCATGATAAGATAATCTCCTTTTTGAATCAGTGTTTCGTCCATAGGGTTTTTGCGCAGATCATGTCCACCCTGGGCTGTTTGCTTTGATATTCCAATTAAAACCGCCTGATAGTCTTTTTTTAGCTTGACAAAAGCATCGCCATACATTTCATTGCAAAAAGGGTTTTCAGGCAACACAAGGTACTGACGGATTTCGTGGTCGTTTTCATCTGTGGATGGAGATAATAGCTGATTCAAGAAAATGGCCACATCCTTTTTAAAAAGATGACCGGCAAAAATCTTGGCACTGATGGCGTCTCTGGAGAGGGGGAAGATTTTACGCTGCAAAGAAAAGCTTTCTTTTAGCTTTGGATTCAAAACGGGCGAGATGATGGAAATCTGGGGAAAATATTTACGAAGCTTGAAAATATAGATTAGACGATCACGGTCTGATTCCAGATTTATGTAAATACCAAATGCACGATCCAGAGGAAGTTTTTTGATTTTTTCAAAATTCAAATAATCCACTCTGAGAGCAATCACTTGACGATTATCATGCGCAGCGTTGATTCGTTCGGCGACTTGTTGGTCATCGACTAATGCAATCACCTGTCGATGGGTACACACCAATTGTTCAGTGACCAAGTCAGCAAACTTGTCCCAGCCCACGATGACAACAAAATTATCAAAGTTTTGAAGTAATGACATTGGATGCTCTCACATACGGTATTGATGGCGCAAGCGTTCAGCTTCCTCCCTGATTTTATGCAGACTAAGTCGTACTCCGAACGCTTACTTAGCAATTGAAGCAGGTATTTTATGCGACATCTACGTCAAAGATCCCTCCTGGACACCAAAGGCGCGCCTGATTTGCTTGGCAGATTTTCCTGTAGCAATCATGATCATATAATCACCTTCAGCAATTTTCAGGTTTGGGTCATCCGGGTTGCTTAGCACGACACGCACACCATCAATGGTTGTTGCCAAGCCCACAAGAACGGCATCCAGCTGTTTTTTGATGTCAAAAAATGCCTCATTATAGAGACGATCTTTAAAACGATTTTGTGCGGTCACACGGTACTGCAAGATTTCTGAATCATCTTCATGCGTTGCGCCTGAAATCATTTGCTCAGTGTATTTAGCAACTTCTGGCTCAAAAATAAAGCTTGCGGTTAGCTTTGCATCAAACTCATCTCTGGATAACACCACAGAGGCACCAGCGGTTTCAAAAGCTGGAATCAATTCCGCGTCATTAACAACAACGCCATAGTTTAGCTCGCGGTAATAAAACTGTTTGCTATTGATAAGATAGACAAGTTTTTCTGTGTCATCGGGGAGATTTATAAAAACAATGCTGGCGCCCTCAATGTGTGCTTTGCGCGCCAGCTCAAAATTGAAATGATCGGCAAGGAGGAAATAAACCTGTTCGCGGTCGTAATTATCCGATAAAAGCTCAAGCTGGGAGCGCTGATCCATAATGACTGCAACCTTTACATTTGCCGCAACCAGCTGATCCAGCACAGTTTGTGCAAAACGATCCCAGCCAATAATGACCACATGGTTCATGAAGGTGGTACCGTTATACCCCAAACGTCGATTTTCATGAATCTCGGTAATCAAGTTACTGATACGTCCAATCAGAAAACCCAGTACGCCCATACTCGCGAAGATAAAAATATATCCAATCAACTTTCCCTGTTCAGTTTCCGGCGACATATCACCGTATCCAACCGTAGTCATGGTCACGATTGAATACCAGATTGCATCACTGATGGTGTTAATTGTTGGATCATCACCCGCCTGCTCAAAATAAATCAGGACGGAAAGCAGCCCGAGATAGACAGCCACCCCTGCTACAAAAAAACCAAAATTTTTAATTAATTTTTTTAAATTCACAGATACCAATCGAGAATTTTTATCTCGATCCTCCTTTATTGCTTTAGCTAAAAATTTAACATCTTGGCTGGATAATATATCCTGATTAAATAAGAGTTAATGCCTGGTTAATTGAATTTAAATAACTTATGTAAAAGCTTGTCAAAAAGAATTTAGAAATGCGTGTATAATATGCTTTAATGTAGCATTGTAAACCATGTCTTGCAAGAAAAAAATGCAACATAAAACCATGATAAGATCATGGTTTTCACCAACAAAAGCCCTGTGGCGATGCCTTCCCGGTGTCGCGAAGCAGTAGCGGATGCATCCTGCGTTCGCTGTTTTTTCGTGCGACACCTGGAAGGTGCCGCCACAGCAAACGCAAGGTGCGTCCGCCACGGTCACTTTAGTTTCTTGTGCTACGGATTTTGCTTGGCTAACAGTTCCCGCAGGGCGCGGATGTCTTCGCGGACGGCGCGCAGTTCTTCGCGCAGTTGCTGATTTTCGCTTTCTGTGCGCAATAGATCGGCATGAATCTGGGCGCTGTCGTCATGCAGTGTTTTGCTAATGGCTTGTTGCTCAATCGCACGCTGTTCTTCCTGCATACTCTGCATGGTGCTGACGATGATGGCGATGAACAGGTTCAGAATGGTAAAGGTGGCCACTAAAATGAACGGGATGAAGAACAGCCAGGCATAGGGATAGCTCTCCAGGACCGGGCGGGCGATGCCCATCGACCAGCTCTCCAGCGTCATGATCTGAAACAGGGTGTACATGGATTTGCCAAGTGTGCCAAACCAGTCGGGGAATTGTTGCCCAAACAGGCCCGTAGCAATCACTGCAAAGACATAATACAAAAGCCCCAGCAGGCCGATGATGGAGATAATTCCGGGAATGGCGCGCAGCAGGGCCTCGACCACAAAGCGCAGTTTGGGCAACAGCGACACCAGACGCAGCAAACGCAAAACGCGCAGCACCGACAAAGGCCCGGTGGAAGGAATCAAGGCCAGCGAGACCACTACAAGATCAAAGACATTCCAGGGGTTTTTGAAAAAGCGCCGATCCAGGGCAAATAATTTGATCAGCAGCTCTATCACAAACACACTGAGAATGAGGCGATCCGCCCAGATCAGGTAGCTGCCGAAATGCGTCATCAGCGTCACCGAGGTCTGCAGCCCTAAAATGAGCGCATTGACCAGGATCAGGATGATGATCAGACGCTGTATCGCTGCGCTTTCAATCCATACGCCCATGCGTTTTCTCAATCCCTCATGTTCTGCCATGCGGTTATGCTCCTAATTAAGTATCAAGTTTATGTGTCAGGGAATTTAAGTCATGCTTGGTACAGGCAGGCTGCTTGATTGTGTATCCGCCCAGGATCAGCGAAAATAAACACCCTCAATGCCCAACCTCATGTGTACGCAACGCGGCGATTATATCCACAGACGCGCCACAACGCTTTGTAAAACTGGAAAACTTTTAAACTGATGTCAAGCCCCCTGATTAGCGACGAAGTGTCGCGGCGGCGAACCTTCGCCATTATCTCCCACCCCGACGCGGGCAAAACCACCATGACCGAAAAGCTTTTGCTGTTTGGCGGTGCCATTCAGCTTGCCGGGACGGTTAAAGGACGCAAGTCCGCCCGCCATGCCACCTCTGACTGGATGGAGCTGGAAAAACAGCGCGGGATTTCGGTGACTTCCTCGGTGATGCAATTTCCTTACAAGGGGAAGATGGTCAACCTGCTGGACACCCCCGGCCATGAGGATTTTTCGGAAGATACCTACCGCACCCTGACCGCTGTGGATTCGGCCTTGATGGTCATTGATGCGGCCAAAGGGGTTGAAGAGCGTACCATCAAACTGATGGATGTCTGCCGTCTGCGCGATACGCCGATCATGACCTTCATCAACAAGCTCGACCGCGAAGGCCGTGAGCCTATTGAATTGCTTGATGAGGTCGAGGCCGTGCTCAAGATTCAATGCGCGCCGATCACCTGGCCCATCGGCATGGGGAAACGCTTTAAGGGCGTGTATCACCTGCGCAATAACACCATTCACCTGTTTAGCCCCACCCACGGCGGCAAAATCAAACACGGCGAATTGATTCAGGGGCTGGACCATCCACGCCTGGATGAACTGCTCGGCGATCAGGCCCAAGAGCTGCGGGATGAGTTAGAACTGGTGCAGGGGGCCTCCCATCCCTTTGATGTGCAAGCCTACCTGGCCGGTCAGCAAACCCCGGTCTTTTTTGGCTCGGCCATCAACAACTTCGGGGTACAGGAACTGTTAGACGACTTCGTGCAATACGCCCCACCTCCTCTGCCTCGCTCCACCCAAAGCCGCACCGTCGCCCCCCTGGAAACAGAATTTAGCGGCTTTGTGTTCAAGATTCAGGCGAATATGGACCCGCAGCACCGCGACCGCATCGCCTTCATGCGCATCTGCTCCGGGGTCTTCAGCAAAGGCATGAAATTGCAGCATGTGCGCCTCAATCGCGATATCAAGATCAGCGACGCGCTGACCTTCATGGCCTCGGATCGTGAGCATGTCGAACACGCCTATCCGGGTGACATCATCGGCCTGCATAATCACGGCACCATCCGCATTGGCGACACCTTTACCCAAGGAGAAGCCCTTTCCTTTACCGGCATCCCCAACTTTGCCCCGGAATTGTTTCGCCGCGCCCAACTGCGTGACCCACTCAAGATGAAACAACTGCAAAAGGGCCTGCAACAACTGTGTGAAGAAGGCGCCACCCAGCTCTTTCGCCCCCTGCAAAACAACGACCTGATTCTCGGCGCCGTCGGCATTTTGCAGTTTGATGTGGTCGCCCATCGGCTCAAAAGCGAATACAACGTCGATGCCACCTTTGAGGCCATCAATGTGCAAACCGCTCGCTGGGTATCATCCAAAGACCCGCGCAAACTGGAGCAATTCCGCGACAAAGCCGTGGCCAATCTCGCCATCGACCAAGGCGGCGATTTAGTCTACATCGCCCCCACCCGCGTCAACCTGCAAATGGCCATGGAAAAATGGCCAGAGATTAAATTCCACGCCACCCGCGAACACGGCCTGACCCTGTAGTCGCATCGGAGCAACACCCGCGAGGCCCTTGGGCCTCGCTGCCATCCGCTGCATGGCCATCCGGGCCTGGGCGCGCATCTTGTGACGACAGCTCACCTGGCAAAGCAAAAATGAATCAAAAGCGTCGTTGTGACTCAACCATCAGCGGTGGGCTTGCAGTGCTGCTGGAACCAGCGTTCTCTTTAGGCGGCGGATCAGCTGGATTTTTAAAAAACGCTGGATGCGAATGGCCGGGATTGAGGGATCAATGCTGTGGTTGGTGCGCTAACGTGTCCATTTGCTTCAGTCGCGTTTGCGGATGGGGGGACGCCGCACCGTGGTTGGGGTTGTGGAGCGTCAAGTCTTTGGCTGACACGAGGCCAAAGGTTCTGCGAAGTTTTTATGTCGCCGCAGCAAGCCTACGGCTTTGTGCGGATTCGTGCCGAGTAATACTCGGCACTTCCAAGGGCTCGACGCTGCTGTTCAGGTGTTATTTATTTTTCCAGCAGGCTGCGCAGCATCCAGGCAGTTTTTTCATGCAGCTGCATACGCTGGGTGAGCAGGTCAGCAGTGGCTTCATCACCGGCTTTTTCCACGGCGGGAAAGATGGAGCGGGCGGTGCGTACCACGGCTTCCTGGCCTTCCACGGAAAGGGCGATCATGTCTGCGGCAGAGGGGACGCCGCTGGGTTCTTTGATGCTGGTGAGTTTGGCAAATTCGCTGTAGGTTCCGGGTGCGGGGAAGCCCAGTGAGCGAATCCGTTCGGCGATGGCATCCACCGCTAAAGCCAGCTCGTCATATTGGGTTTCAAACATCAGATGCAGGGTCTGAAACATCGGCCCGGTGACGTTCCAGTGAAAGTTGTGGGTTTGCAGATACAGGGTGTAGGTATCGGCGAGCAGTTTGCCAAGCCCTTGGGCAATTTCGGCGCGATCTGCTTCGTTGATGCCAATATCAATATGCATAAAAACTCCTTGGTTTTGTGAAGTTGCATGAAAAAATGGCCGTCTGTACAAGCCTTAGCTTGCACAACGGAGCTCCAGTCTGCCGTCACACAGCGACCGTTTGTGGCTAATGAAATGGTCAAACTCGTGGCGGAAGTGCTTAAGTATACCGATTGTGGCGGCACCTGCGGCATCTCCCAGGCCACAGATGGTGGTACCGGTATTAAATTTGGCGATGTATTCAAGACGCTCAAGGTCTTCATTGGTTCCCTGTCCATGAAGTATGCGCTGGATAATGCGATGCATCCAGCCCACGCCTTCGCGACAGGGGGTACACTGGCCACAGGACTCGTGATGATAAAAGCGCAGCATGACCGCGAGTGCGCGTACCATGCAGGTGCCCTCGGCAATGATGATCATCCCGCCTGAGCCTAAACCGGAATCCACATCCCAGAAGGATTCATGATCGAGACTCAGCCCTTCGATGATGTCAGGGGGCAAGATCGGTGAGGAGGTGCCACCGGGAATCACCGCCTTCAAGGCACGACCGCCTGCCACGCCGCCGCAGTCTTGCTCTAAAAAGGTCTTGAAAGGATAGCCCATTTCCACCTCATAGACTCCCGGTTTGGCAACATGGCCAGAGATGGAAATCAGGCGCGTACCGGGGCTTTTTTCGGTGCCGATGGCGCGATAGGCGGCACCGCCGTGGCGGATGATCCAGGCGATATTGGCCAGGGTTTCGGTATTATTGACCACGGTAGGACGCTGCCACAGACCTTGCACGGTCAGACGCGGCGGGCGGTTGCGGGGATAGCCGCGCTTGCCTTCCAGCGAATTGAGCAAGGCCGAGGCCTCACCGCACACATAGGAACCAGCTCCGCGAAAGATAACGACATCACAAGAGAAGGTGCTGCCCAGAATCTGCTCACCAAAATAGCCCGCTGCGTAGGCTTCCTCCACAGCGGTCTGAATACGCTGCAAGGGTCGGTCATATTCACCCCGGATGTAGATGAAACAATGCCGCACTCCCAGTCCATAGGCACACAGCAGCATGGACTCCAGCAGTTGATGGGGCGCATATTCCAATACCCAGCGATCCTTGAAGGTGCCGGGTTCGCCTTCGTCCGCATTGGCGACCAGATAATGCGGCTGGCCATCGTGCGGATTAACCACCTGCCATTTGCGCCCTGCGGGAAAGGCCGCGCCCCCGCGCCCCTGAATGCCCGCATCAACCACTTCCTGAATAATGTCTTCCGGGCGCAGACTGTGCAGCGCCTTGGCCAGCGTCTCATAGCCGCCCCGTGCGCGGTAATCGTCCAAGTGATGCGCCGTCGGCGTCAGGGGAAAATCGGTTAGAATCTTGCGCCCAGGCATCAGTTTAGCTCCTTGAGCAGTGCTTCCAGGGATTCCAGGGTCAGCTGCTCGTGGTAGGTTTCATTGATCATCATCACCGGTGCGGTTCCGCAACATCCCAGACACTCCACCGCAGACAGGGTAAAACGTCCATCTGGCGTGGTCTCACCGGGGCGAATGCCTAAGCGTTCATGCAGATAATCAAAGAGATTGTCGCTACCACACAGGGCGCAGGGGAGATTGTGACATAGCTGCAGGTGCCAGCGACCGATGGGCGCGCGGCGCAGCATCGTATAAAAAGACAGCGCTTCAATGATCTGTATCGCCGGCATCGCGAGATAATCGGCCAGAAAGGCGATATCCTCATCGTGGATATAGCCGCGTTCTTGCTGGATGCGGTGCAGACAGGGCAATAACAGGACGCCGTTAAGCCCTTCAAGGGGCAGGCGTTGCTTGAGTGCTTCAAACTCAGGGATTAAATGCTTCATAATGCCTGGATATTTAACTGAATATGTGGAGTACACAGCACCCGCTGCGCACGAAAAGCGTGGCGGCGGAGTCCAGCCGTTGCACCGGGAGCGCCGAGCACCCGCTCGGCCGCCGGGACAAGGACTTAAAAACCCACCGAGTACCACGCGGCGATCCGGATAAAGATAATGCCGCCACATGGCAGCTTCCCGCTGTCGCTGTTTGGCGCTCCCATGACAAATACCATGTTGACACAGTGTATCAGCAAATTTCGCCTTGAGGCGTACTCTTTGGCGCTGCGCCACCCGTGGCGTTTTGCCAGCCGGGTGATCACCATGCGCCAAGGGTGGATCGTGCGTATCCAGATGGCAAATGGCGCGGTCGCGCTGGGGGATTGTGCGCCGCTGGCGGAATTGGGAACGGAGACACCCGCGCAAGCCTACGCCTGGCTAAACGCCCAACGGTCTGCCTGTCAGGGACGTAGCCCGCTGGAGGCATTACATCACCTGCCCGCGCCTACCCAGGCACCACCGGCGGCGCGCTGTGCGCTGGAATGTGCCCTGCTAAGCCTGTGTGCCCAGCAGCACGGGCGCTCTGTGGCACAGTGGCTTCATCCCCAGGCCAAAAGCCATATCCGCATCAATGCCAATCTCGGCAGTCTGGATGACGCCATCGCCACACGCTTGCACGAAGTACTGGCGCAGGGCTTTAGCGTCTGCAAACTCAAGGTGGGGGTTTATCCGCTGGCGGATGAAATCGAGCGCCTGTACACCCTTGCCGCCATCCTGCCTGACGGTGTGACGCTGCGTCTGGATGCCAATCAGGCATGGGATTTCGCGCAAGCCCAGAGCGTTGTGCAGGCGATGGCGAATCTGCCCATCGAAGCCCTGGAAGAACCCTTGAGCGCGCCAGATCAAGCCCATTTACAGGCGCTGCAAGCGCAGAGTCGCTTTCCGCTGGCACTGGATGAATCACTGGCCGATCCTGCGCACGCTCAGCGGCTGCTGGATGCGCTACCGGTACAGCGCCTGATTCTCAAACCCTCACTGCTGGGCGGCCTGTTGCGCTGCATGGACATGGCCCAGCATACCCGGCAACAGGGCCTAAGCTGCGTGGTCACCAGTATGCTGGAAAGCGGCACAGGTCTGTATTATGGCCTACACCTGGCCGCCGCCGTCGATGCCCTGCACAGCACACCGCTGGCGCATGGCCTGGGCACCGGCGACTGGTTTGTCACAAACCCGTTGAGCCGATACCAGCATCAGGATCAAATCACTCTCCCCGCCAGCGAACAGGGCGGATGCCTGACACCTTTTGATGCTCCATGAGTTGCGGAGTTGCGGCATCATCCAGATACGGCTTGGCAACCATCAGCGACACCTGGAAGGTATCGCTACGTTGTTGCTTCAGGAAAACAGGTCGTCGATGGCGGGTGTTGGGTTGAGGTTTAAGGGGGGTTTGCGGCCAAAGTAGCGGTAGGTGTTGTGGGTGGCGATGCGGCCACGCGGGGTGCGCATTAAAAAGCCTTGCTGGATCAGGTAGGGTTCCAGGACATCTTCAATGGTGCCGCGTTCTTCGCCGATGGCGGCGGCGAGGTTGTCAATGCCCACCGGGCCGCCGTCGAATTTCTCAATCACGGCAAGCAATAGGCTGCGATCCATGGCATCAAAGCCGTGGCGGTCAACGTTGAGCATGTCTAGTGCCTGTTGTGCCATGCGTAGACTGATGCTGCCGTCGCCTTTGACCTGGGCGTAGTCGCGAACTCGCCGCAGCAGGCGGTTGGCAATGCGCGGGGTGCCGCGTGAACGCTGGGCGATTTCTGTGGCGGCGTCTTGATGCAGCGGCGTTTGCAGGATGTCGGCGGCGCGGGTGACAATGCGCGCCAGTTCTTCGGTGCTGTAAAACTCCAAGCGCTGCACAATGCCAAAGCGGTCGCGCAAAGGCGAGGTCAGCAAGCCCGCTCGGGTAGTCGCGCCCACCAGGGTAAACGGCGGCAGCTCAAGCTTGATGGAACGCGCTCCTGGCCCTTCGCCGATCATGATATCCAGCTGAAAATCCTCCATTGCCGGATATAGCACTTCCTCCACCACCGGCGAGAGTCGGTGAATTTCGTCAATAAACAGCACATCACGCGCTTCCAGATTGGTCAACAGCGCCGCCAGATCACCGGGGCGATCCAGCACTGGCCCCGAAGTCTGGCGCAGATTGACCTGTAATTCATGGGCGATGATGTGCGCCAGGGTGGTTTTGCCCAGA
>NZ_MU255056.1:483866-565024 GCF_000227725.2 Thiorhodospira sibirica ATCC 700588
AGGCGTTTCCGTTGACCTGCCCGCAGTGCGGCGCCGAGATGCGGATTCTCGCCTTCATCACCGAGGCGGTGGACGTTCGGGCCATCCTGGAGCACATCGGCGAACCCGCCACTCCGCCCCGTATCGCCCAGGCGCGGGGTCCGCCGGAGTGGTACGAGGACGCTACGGAGCATGCCATCGCTGCTGAGGCAGGTTCCGCAGGTGATCCCTACGCCCAGCCCGCGCCGGAGTGCGAGTACGACCAGCGGGTGTCCTGGTAAAGCAGCTCCCTTGGGCTGCTAGCCCCACCGTTGCCCGCTTTCCACAACCCAACCCATCGCCCACCGGAAAAACCGTCTCGCCACCCCTTGGCGGGCCGATTTCGGCCTGATAGGCTGCCGACGCTGCTCAGACGGGGCTTCCGTTGCGACTTGACAGGCACCCGGATCGAAGGGATATTGCGGTGAAGGCGGTTGGATTTCCTATCCTTGCGTGAACGCTGGGCGATTTCTGTGGCGGCGTCTTGATGCAGCGGCGTTTGCAGGATGTCGGCGGCGCGGGTGACAATGCGCGCCAGTTCTTCGGTGCTGTAAAACTCCAAGCGCTGCACAATGCCAAAGCGGTCGCGCAAAGGCGAGGTCAGCAAGCCCGCTCGGGTAGTCGCGCCCACCAGGGTAAACGGCGGCAGCTCAAGCTTGATGGAACGCGCTCCTGGCCCTTCGCCGATCATGATATCCAGCTGAAAATCCTCCATTGCCGGATATAGCACTTCCTCCACCACCGGCGAGAGTCGGTGAATTTCGTCAATAAACAGCACATCACGCGCTTCCAGATTGGTCAACAGCGCCGCCAGATCACCGGGGCGATCCAGCACTGGCCCCGAAGTCTGGCGCAGATTGACCTGTAATTCATGGGCGATGATGTGCGCCAGGGTGGTTTTGCCCAGACCCGGCGGCCCAAAGATCAATACATGATCCAAGGCCTCGGCGCGCATCCGTGCGGCCGGAATAAAAATCTCCATTTGCTCGCGCACCACCGGTTGGCCGACATACTCGGCGAGCCGTCGGGGGCGGATGTGCCGCTCCAGGGCGTCTTCGTCAGGGGCAAGTTGGGCGGTTATCAGGCGCTCGGACATGATGCGTCAAATCTATGGTCATGCGGGCGGCAAAGTTTGCCGCTTCCGCAGTGGCATGAAATCCCTACCCTTCGCCAATCCTGCGATATTCCTCACGGTTTCTCCAGCACTCTGTTTGTTTTTTATGACTATTTTTCAATAAATTATAAATCAGGCCCGCTTTTTGCATTGATGCTTGTCAAGCTCAGTAAACCCTGTGACTCAGGGCAACACCCTTACATCTAACCAAACACCTAACGAGGATTTTGACCATGAATAAATCACTGTGGATCGGCAAAACGGGCCTGGATGCACAACAAACCCGCATGGCCGTGGTGGCCAATAATCTGGCCAATGTAAACACCACCGGCTTTAAAAAAGGCCGTGCCTCCTTTGAGGATCTGATCTATCAAAACGTGCGCCAGGTAGGCGCGCAGGCCGCGCAAAACACCGAGCTGCCTTCCGGGCTGACCATCGGCACCGGGGTGCGCACGGTGTCCACCGAAAAGCAATTCACCCAGGGCAATCTGATTCACACTGATAATTCCTTTGATGTCGCCATTCAGGGACGCGGGTTTTTCCAGATTCTGATGCCCGATGGCACGGTGGCCTATACCCGTGATGGCAGTTTCCAGCTCAACAGCGACGGCCAGATGGTCACCTCCAACGGCTATCAGCTTGAGCCGGGGATCGTGATTCCTGAAGGGGCGGTGGCCTGCTCCATCAGCCTGGATGGCATCGTCAGCGTCCAGCTCGCTGGCGATCCGGCACCGATTGAGGTCGGCAATATCCAGCTGGCTGATTTTATCAATCCGGGCGGGCTGGAGGCGATGGGCCAGAACCTGTTTCTGGAAACCCAGGCCAGCGGTGCGCCACTGCCCGGTGAGCCGGGGCTGAACGGTTTAGGCACGCTGCTGCAAGGTTCGCTGGAAACCTCCAACGTCAATACCGCCGAGGAATTGATCAATATGATCGAAACCCAGCGCGCCTATGAAACCAATGCCAAGGTGATTGCCGCCGCCGATCAGATGCTGCAATACACCAATAACACCCTCTAAGCCATCCCAGCGAGGCCATTGCGTCATGAAAACCCTGTACCTGCTGTGTGTCGTCTTGCTGTTGGCATGGCTCAGTGGCTGCGCCAGTGTGACCCCCGTGCAGCGGGGCGATTCACCCGAATTTAGCGCCATCAAACCACAGTCCCCGCTGCCGCCGGAACAAAATCAGGGCGCGATTTTTCAGGCGGGGAATGAACGCACCCTGTTTGAGGATTATAAAGCGCGGCGCGTGGGCGATATCTTACAGGTCTTGCTGATGGAGCGCACCAATGCGCGCAAATCCGCCTCGACCAGCACCAGCAAAGACAGCAGCGTCGAGATTGCCGATCCGGTGATTTTTGGCCGCCCGATTACCAAAGACGGTCGTCCGATTCTGGGCGCCAGCATTGGCGGCTCACGCAGCTTTGATGGCGCAGGTGATGCCGCCCAAAGCAACCAGCTCGACGGCACCATCACCGTCACCGTCGCCGAGGTCTTGGGCAACGGCAATCTGGTGGTGCAGGGCGAAAAATGGATTGGCATCAATCAGGGCAAGGAATACATCCGCCTGCGCGGCATCGTCCGCCCGGTAGACATTCGCGCTGATAACACCGTCTTGTCCACACAACTGGCCAATACCCAGGTGATTTATGGCGGCACCGGCGCACTTGCCGACAGCAGCAGCCAAGGCTGGCTGACCCGCTTCTTTAATCACCCGATCTGGCCCTTTTAACCCGGAGTCCCTGACCATGAACCGCTCGACTCATTCTCTGTGGCACACCGCGCTGGTGCTGTCTGTCCTGATGCTGCTGTTAGTCACCGCCCCGGTATCCGCCTTTGAGCGCGTCAAGGATTTGGCTTCAGTGGCCGGTGTGCGCAATAACCAGCTGGTTGGTTACGGTCTGGTGGTCGGTCTGGATGGCACCGGCGACCAGACCACCCAGGCCCCCTTTACCGTGCAAAGCCTGAAAAACATGCTTGGCCAGTTGGGGGTTACCGTACCGCCCAATGTCAACCCGCAGCTTAAAAATGTCGCTGCCGTGGCGATTCATGCCGATCTGCCGCCCTTTGCCAAGCCCGGCCAGACCATTGATATCACCGTATCTTCCATCGGCAATGCTGGCAGCCTGCGCGGCGGCAGCCTGTTGATGGCCCCGCTTAAAGGTGCCGATGGCAATACCTACGCCATCGCCCAAGGCAATCTGATTGTCGGTGGCTTTGGTGTCGCCGGTGCAGATGGCTCGCGGGTATCGGTAAATATTCCCAGCGTGGGCCGCATCCCCAATGGCGCCACCATTGAACGCGAAGTGCCTTCCTCCTTTGCCCGTGGCGACAGCATCACCCTGAATCTGCACCGCCCGGATTTCACCACCGCCACCCGCCTGTCTGAGGCCGTCAACAACTTTCTCGGTCAGGGCACCGCCGCCCCGCTGGATGGCTCCTCGATCCGGGTGCGCGCCCCGATGGATCCCGGCCAGCGCGTCAGCTTTATCTCGGTGGTGGAAAACATCACCCTGCAAGCCGGCGAGCCACCCGCCAAGGTGATTGTCAACTCACGCACCGGCACCGTGGTCATCGGCAATAACGTGCGCGTCTGGCCGGCCGCCGTGTCACATGGCAGCCTCACCGTGACCATCACCGAACGCTTTGATGTCAGCCAGCCCGAACCCTTCAGCCAGGGGCAAACCGTGGTCACGCCACGCACCGACATCGACGTGGAAGAAGCCGGTAGCCCGATGTTCTTGTTTGGCCCTGGCACTACGCTGGATGAAATCGTCCGCGCCGTGAATCAGGTCGGCGCCGCCCCCGGTGATCTGGTGGCGATTCTGGAAGCCCTGCGTGAGGCCGGTGCCTTGCGCGCAGAACTGGTGGTGATTTAGCCATGAATACGCAGTTTGACAGCGCCTATCTGTCCACCGAATTACAAGGCCTTGCGCAGCTGCGCAGCCATGCGGTGCAACAGCCCGACAGCCCGGAAACCATCGACGCGATTGCCCGCCAGTTCGAGGCCCTGTTCATTCAGATGATGCTCAAAACCATGCGCGATGCCATGCCGGTGGACAGCGGGATGCGCAGCGAACATCTGAAGATGTTTGAAAGCATGTATGACCAGCAGCTGGCCCTGGATATGAGCAAAGGCAGCGGCATCGGTTTACGCGAGGCCCTGGCCCGCGATTTAGCGCCGCATCATCAGGCCGCCCTGGATCCGGATCGGGAACTACGGATGCCCACCGAACGGGTCCCTGCCCTGCGCGCCGCCCTGGAAACCATCAAGGCCGCCCGCGAGGCCGATGCCGCCCTCAGCCCTGCCCCGGTACGGGAACGGGGACGGCCCGCCGCCGCTGAGCGTCCAGAGCCTGTCGCCGCCGCTGCCAACCCGCGCCGCGCCAGACCGGCGGTCAGCGCGCCGACCGATGCCCCGGTACTGGATCACAACTGGCGCCCACAAAACGCCGAGGAATTTATCCGCGATTTATGGCCCCATGCCCAGCAGGCCGCGCAACGCTTAGGCGTTGACCCCGAGGTCTTGCTGGCCCAGTCCGCCCTGGAAACCGGCTGGGGACGGCACATCATGCGCCACGGAGATGGCCGTAGCAGCTTTAATCTCTTTGGGATCAAGGCCGATCGCAGCTGGCAGGGAGAGCGTGTGAATGTCTCCACGCTGGAATACGTCAACGGCGCCTTTGAGCGCCAGCGCGCCAATTTTCGCGCCTATCAAAGCCCGGCAGAAAGCTTTGAGGACTATGTCAATTTTCTGCAAAGCAACCCGCGCTATCGCCACGCCCTGGAAGTCACCCATGACCCGGAGGCCTATCTGCGCGGACTGCAACGGGCGGGCTATGCCACGGACCCGGCCTATGCCAACAAAATTCTGAACATTTTAAATCGAGGCTCATTGCCGCAAACCCTCTCGGCGCTTGAGTCTCAAGCTGATAATGCGTAAGCACTTTTTATGTTAATCACCTGCATCTATCCGGAGGTTTGCCGCCATGAGTAACAACGGTATCTTAGGCATCGGGACATCCGCCCTGCTCGCCTTTCAACGCGCCCTGGCCACCACAGGCCACAACGTCGCCAACGTCAACACGCCCGGCTACAGCCGCCAGCGCATTGATCTGAGTGCCCAGCAACCGGCCAATCATCTGCAGTCCTTTTATATCGGCAGCGGGGTCCGGGTCGATAACATCCGCCGCGAATTTGATCAATTCATCGAAAATCAGCTGCGCAACAGCGTCACCAGCGCCGAAGACGCCAACGTCTTTTACAGCTTTTCCCGGCGCATTGACAACCTGCTCGCCGACCCGGCTACCGGCCTGACCCCTGGCATCAACAAATTCTTTGCCGCTCTGCAGGATGTTGCCAGCGACCCGACCTCCATTCCCAGCCGTCAAGTATTGATCTCGGAAGGCGAATCCTTGGCCCATCGTTTCGGCTTTTTGCAAACCCGCCTCAATGAGCAGCGCGAGATTGTCGAAGGCCAGATTGGCACCAATGTTGATGAAATCAACCAGCTCGCCAGAGGGGTGGCCGATGTCAACGAACGCATCGCCTCCTTGCGCGGCACCCCAGGTCAGCCCAACGACCTGCTGGATCAACGCGACCAGCTGATTCAACAGTTGGCCGAACGGGTCAGCGTCACCCTCGTTGATCAGGACAATGGCGCGGTGAACGTGTTTATCGGCAAAGGTCAGCCACTGGTGCTGGGCTTTAAGAATTTTGAACTGGAAGTCAACCGCAACGGCCCCGATCCACGCCGCCCAGAGGTGGGTCTGAAAACCACCGGCGGCACCATTCAGGTCAGCGGCGTGCTGGACGGCGGACGCCTGGGTGCCTTGCTGAATCTGCGCAGCTCGGTATTAGACGAAGCCCAGAATAACCTCGGGCGCGTCGCCGTGGGTCTGGCCAACGCCTTCAACGAACAGCATATGCTAGGCTATGACCTGGATGGCAATCTGGGACAGGCGTTTTTCAAATTACCGGAGCCGGATGTACAGGGCTTTCGTGGGAACACCGGGACAGGAAAACCGGTGGTTAGCATTGATGCCAACAATCTTGCCAATCTGACGTTGGACGATTATGTGTTGGAGCAAGCGGGTGGCAACTGGACGTTGAAATCCATGCAAACAGGACAAGTTATTGATGCGGTAGCCGGTAATTTTGCGCATGTGGGTTTGAATATTGATACGACGGGTCTAATCGCCACAGACAAATTCTTCATCAGCCCCACACGCAATGCGGCCAGTCAAATGGGCGTACTGATCAAAGAACCGCGTGAACTGGCGGCTGCCTCTGCCGCCACAGGACGCTCCACTAATCTGGGCACTGGCGTGGTGGAAGGGATTACCTTCCCTGCTCCTTTCAACGCAGAAGTGTTGCCAATTGTAATTAGAGCCAATGTAGATAATACCGGCGCGATTACCTTTGAAATCAGTGGTGACCCGGTTCCTACGCCGATAACCCCTACCATTGATCCAGATACCGGCGCATTTATATTCACGAACATCAACGGCACCGGCATTAACCTTACGCTCTCCGGCACCCCCGAAAATGGCGATGAATTTGTCCTTCCGCACCCCGGCGAAGTGGGTGATAACCGTAATGCCTTGATGCTCGCTGAATTGCAAAGCAAGCGCTTCCTCGCCAATGGCACCACCTCGATTGAGGCTGATTACGGCAACATCGTCGCCAAGGTTGGCACCAAAACCCGCCAGGCCGAAATCACCCATCAGGCCCAGCAACGCCTGCTGGCAGAGGCACGCACCCAGCGCGAAGAAAAATCCGGGGTCAATCTGGACGAAGAGGCCGCCAATCTGCTGCGCTTCCAGCAGGCCTATCAGGCCTCGGCACAGATCATTGCCGCCTCCAACACCATCTTTGACACCTTAATTGCCGCTGTTCGGCGCTAAGCGAGGGCCGCCATCATGCGTATCTCCAGCTTCCAGATATACAACACCGGGATCGAAGCGATTCAGCGCCAGCAAGCCGAACAATCGCGCACCCAATTACAACTCGGCTCCGGGCGGCGTATTTTAACGCCCTCCGATGACCCCAGCGGCGCGGTACAAACCCTCGAATTTGAAAGCCGCATCGCCAGCACCGAGCAATATCAGCGCAATGGCTCCATGGCCGAACAGCGCCTGCGCCTGGCCGAAAGCACCTTAAGCTCCGTAGGCGATGCCCTGCACCGGGTGCGCGAGATTGTCATTACCGGCATGAACGCCACGCAAACCAATGAAACCCGAGGCTATCTGGCCGAAGAAGTGCGCCAGATCGCCAAACATGTGGTGCAACTCGCCAACACCCGCGAGGCCAACGGCGAATACATCTTTGCCGGGTACAACACCTTGCAACTGCCCTTTGCCGCCAATAACGTACCCGACAGCGAGCAGCCGATCCGTTATCTGGGAAGCAACGAACAGCGCGAAGTGCAAATCAGCCCGACCCGCCGTGTTGCTATCGGTGACTCCGGTCAAACGGTGTTCATGAGTATCCGGGATGGCAATCGTACCTTTGCCATTGATGCGGGGATTCCTGATCTTGCTAATCCAGGTAGCTTATTACCAAATACCGGCAGCGGCATTGTCGGCGTGGGGTCGGTAGTTGATCCGGTGCAATGGAATGCTAATGCAGATACATATACAGTGACATTCAGTGTAGATGCTAATGGCGCAAGAACTTATGAAGTTACGCGAGACCCAGCTGGCGCTATTCTTGGGCCAGATGGAAATCCATTAACTTTTCCTGCTGATTACGTCGAAGACGGCACCATTGAGTTCAACGGCATCCAGTTCTCCGTCAGCGGCCAACCCGCAGACGGTGACAGCTTCGTGGTGCGGCCATCAGCAAATCTAGACATGTTCCAGATCTTTGAAGACATCGCCAAAGCCCTGGAAGCCCCGCGCACCGATGAAGTCTCCCAGGCCCGGCAGATGAACGCCCTCAACCACGGCCTGCAACGCCTGGACAACGCGCAAGAAAACACCCTGCGCATCCGCGCCACCCAGGGTACCCGGCTGCAAGCGGTTGACGAACAGCGCCTGATTCACGACAACCTGCTGCTGAATCTCAAAACCACGCTCTCGGAAATCCGCGACCTTGATTACGCCGAGGCCATCAGCCGCTTCCAGCTGCAAATGACCGGCCTGCAAGCCGCCCAACAGTCCTACACCCAGGTGCAGCGACTGTCCTTATTCAACTACCTCTAAACACACGAAGTGGCGGCGGCTTTTAGCCGTCGCAAGCTGTGCTGGACACATCTTGCGCTCGCTGTGGCGACACCTTCCAGGTGTCGCTTTCTTTTTGCGGCATCAAGATGATGCCGCTACGTTTTGATGCCGAGCTGGGGCTCAGGCTCCCAAGGACGGCGTTCCAAGCGGTGGTTATAAAAATCAGGGTACGACGTTTGACATGTGACCGACGTAGTAGCGCATGTGGACGAGTTTGCCGTTGACATCGCGAAACAGCAGATTCATGGTGTGGATGTCTTGGTACATGACGTGGACATGGCCGGTGAGGTGTTGCATGTGGGTGCGCATGCCGCTGACGTCGTGTTCCATGCTGAGCATGTTGCGGCTGATCATGTCCATTTGATCCACCATGACCGGCATCAGGGCGATGTTTTGGCCCATGGCGCTTACATGGGTGCGCATGCCGCTCATGCGTTCGCTCATTTCGCCGAATTGTTCGTACATGGTGGTCATGTTACGGATGATGATCTGGGTTTCCTGTGCCAGGTCGCTGACAAAATACAGATTGACCAGGGCGACCAGGCCGATGAGCAAAAATACGATTTGTAACAGGCGCTGGGTACGCCGGGCCAGACCTGCGTCAATGGCCTGAGTGGCGCGAATGCTTTCCTCGGTTTGCTTGAGGCGGTGGAGGATGTGGGCTAGTTCGTCTCGGTGTTGCATGGTGTGATGAGGTGACCTGCAGCGGGTAATGGAAAAGCCTTGCGCGCTTAACGCATGGGACTAAAGGGCGCCCAGGGCATGAATTGATTGAACATCTGCATGGGCTTGGACATGTGTTGCACGTCACGGGTCATCATGCCCATCTGCGCATCCATGATACGAAAGGACTCGCGCATCTCTGAGACCGAGGAGGCCAGCCCTTTGATGTCTTCTTCCATCACGCCCATGTGGGCGTAGATCGTGTGCATATCGCCGCTCATGTGGGCGACGCTTTGATTCATGCTGTCCATGCGCCGCACAATGGCGCTCATGCTGTCTACGTCACGGTCCATGCGCGCCATGGCGAGCAGCATGGCGTCCATGTCTTTGTTCATCTGTGTGAAGTGGGTGTTCATGATGGAGCTGACCTGGCTCATGTGCTTCATCTGCGTTGACATCACCAAAATCAGGAAAAACAACGCACCAATCACCAGCGCAAAGCCCAAAAACGTGGCCCGATAGAGAAAATTCAGGCGTTTGGCCATATTGGCGGTATTTTGCGCCTGTAAGGTGTGGATGGTTTCAAAGCAGCTGAGCGCATTATCGACCTGTTTGGGATTCATCATGGCGTGGCTCCCTCAGTAGCTGGCGAGAGCTGGGCGCGCAGGCTTTGAATCTGCCAGGCGACGGCGGCATCCTGGGGATAGCTTTCCTGTAAGGCCAGACATTTCTCCAGAGCGGCCTGGGGTTTGTGGTCGATGTAGCGCAGCGTCAGGGCGGCTTCATAACGGTTGATGTATTCCTGACAGGGGGCAGCCAGTACGCCTTCGGGCAGGGGGCCGACCAGTTCGTAAATTTTCATCGTGGCGCGCTGGTCGTTTTGCCGCCGCATGTCGATCTGATCCAGCCAGCGAAAGCAGAAGTCCTTGCTGACCTGGGCATGCAGAACGTCGCTGATGATGATTTGCGTGCCATAGCGTTTGTTCAGGCGCTCCAGCCAGTGACTGATGGCCACGCCATCGCCGAGCACCGAATAAAACATATATTCATCGGAACCAAAATTGCCCACGATGCATTCATCGGTGTGCAAGCCGATACGGATGGCCATCTCCGGGAACTGTTGTTCTCGCCAGCTGCGATTGAGTGTCTGCACGGCCTTGAGAGCGTCGAGGGCGGCGGTGCAGGCTTTGCGCGCATCCTGCGGATCGGCAAAGGGGGCACCCCAGAAGGCGATGATACGATCATCAATGAATTTGTCGATGATGCCGCTGTGTTGGGCAACGGTTTGAAACATTTCGTTTTGATAGCGGGTCAGGTAGGTGATTTTCTGCTGGGTCTGCATGCCCCGGCTATGCCGTTTAAGCTCGGTCACTTCGCTATTCATCAAGATGAGTGGGCGCGCCTCGCCGCCGAGTTTGGCCTCGTGTTGGGTGTGTAGAAGCTGACGAATCAGCGCGGTGGGGACGTAGCGGTTAAAGGCGACCAGACTGCGGCTCATGTTTTTGATCGAGCTGTCGAGGCGGCGAAACTCATTGAACGGGGCATTGACCGGCTTGAGTTCATTAAAGCGCAGCTGCTCCATCAGGTCGGTGTTAGCGACCACTTGCTGTAGGGGGCGGGTCAACTGGTTGGCAATCACATAGACAATGTAGGTGGCCACAATCAGCAGGATCAGGGCCAGCATCAGCGAGGTGTACAGCCCCCGGTTGATGGTTGCCAGCACCTCATAATCGGGCACGATGCCCAGCAGATACCAGTCCTGATTAAAGCCTCGGGTAAGCTGCGAGGCTTTGATGAAGTAGCGCTTGCCGTCCAGCGTCAGATTGAGCACCGCCCCGCCGCTGCTGGGTGCGCTGTTGAGCTGGGCCTGGACGGCCTCCCAGGCCTGGGCAATCCAGGGCGGGTTGATGTGCGCCAGTTTGAGAATGGATTCATCCCGCTGGGTGCTCCTGAGCGCCAGATTTTGGGAGTTGGCGAGCACCTCTTCTGCGCCGTTGATGATGAATAAATGCCCCAGACGCGATTCGCTTAGAAACTGGTTGAGATCTGCCAAACCGATGTCGATTCCGGCCACCCCTTTGAGTTGCCCCTCGCTGTCCAGAATTGGATAGGAGATGGTGATGCCCAGCCCTTCGCCATCTTGCAGGGTGTAGACATCGCTCCAGTGGGGCTTGGGCGTAGTAGAAACCGCCTGATACCAGGGCCAGTCGCGCGGATTGTAGTCCAGCGCTTTGGTAATGCGCGCAAGCGGTTGATAGTCCGGATCGCGGTAAATCCATTCTTCATAGCCGTCGGCCTGACTGAAGTAATTGATGCGGGTAAGTTGATAGGGCTGTTTGCGCGCCTGCAAGAAATTGCCGTGTTGGTCTGCGATATAGCTGGCGCGATAAAAAGGCGAGCGCTGGTTTAAGGTCCACAGTAAGGCCATGACCTCCTCATGTTCGGCGATGAGATCTTTATCCTGCACCACCAAAGACAGCATCGACAAGCGATTGCCGGTGAGTTCGACCAGATTGTTGATGCGTAACAGCATTTGATCCACGGTGCTGTCAATGATCCGGCTGCTCAGATCAATCACGCCGGAACGCGCCTGATAATAGCTGTTGAGCGCCACCACCGAGACGGTGATCACCAGCAACAGACTGAACAACACCAGAATAACGCTTTTAAAACCGACTTTCATGTTTCGTGTGCTCTAGTTTGGATCGTGCCCCAACCCTACCTTTAGTGGCGACACCTGGAAGGTGTCGCTTTTTTTGCAGCGGCATCTCAAAGATGCCGCCACCGCTTAGTCTGCACGGGCGGTGATCAAGTGTAGCCGCGTGCGCACATAGCTGTAATACAAGACCGGGATGAGGATCAAGGTCAGCGCGGTGGAGACAAAGATGCCAAAGATCAGGGCAATCGCCAAGCCGCTAAAAATCGGGTCATCGAGAATAAAGAAGGCCCCGATCATCGCCGCCAGGCCGGTGAGAATAATCGGCTTGGCGCGTACGGCACCGGCGTTGATCACCGCCTGCTCAATGCTTTGACCACGGCGCACCTCATCGTTGATGAAGTCCACCAACAAGATGGAGTTGCGCACGATGATCCCCGCCAGCGCAATCATGCCGATCATGGAGGTCGCGGTAAACTTGGCGTCCATGAAGAAGATATCCATGAAAGCATGACCAGGCATTACCCCGATGATGGTCATGGGAATCGGCGCCATGATAATCAAGGGCACGGCATAGGAACGAAACTGCGCCACCACCAGCAGATAAATCAGCAGCAGTCCCACGGAATAGGCAATTCCCATGTCGCGGAAGGTTTCGTAGGTCACTTGCCATTCGCCATCCCACTTCAGGCTGTAAAACGCCGGATCCTCGGGCGGCTGGATGAAAAACTGCTCCAGCGGCTTGTCATAGACCATGGGGATATCACGCAGCTCCGAGGACAAGGCAAACATGCCGTATAAGGGGCTGTCGAGTTCACCGGCCATATCCCCAAACACATAGACCACCGGCAGCAGGTCTTTGTGGAAAATGCTCTGCTCACGGGTGGTTTCACGCACCGTCACCAGTTCGCCGATCGGCACCATCGCCCCGTTTTGTGCGCGCACTTTAAGCTGCATCACCTGATCCAGACTGGCCTTGTCCTGTGAGCGGAAATCCAGGCGGATGGGCACGGCATATTTCACATGACTGTCATATAAAAAGCTGACATCCTCGCCGTTTAATACCGCCTGCACGGCATGGGCGATGCTGTCTTGCGCCACCCCCAAAAGGGCCGCTTTTTGCCGGTCGATTTCCAGGATATAGCGTGCTCCGGGGTATTCCACGCTGTCATCAATATCCACAATCCCGCGCCCGCGTTCAAAGACCTCGCGCAATTGCGTGGCCACAGCGATTTGTCCCTGATAATCCGGGCCATAGATCTCGGCGACAATGGGTGACATCACCGGCGGGCCGGGCGGCACTTCGACGACCTTGACCCGTCCACCGTGGCGGCGGGCGATTTCATGCAAGCTTGGGCGCACCTGCGTGGCAATCACATGGCTTTGCAGGCTGCGATCATCTTTGTGGATCAGATTGACCTGGATATCGCCCTGATGCGCTTCGCTGCGCAGATAATACTGACGCACCAGACCGTTAAAGCCTATCGGTGCCGAGGTTCCGGCATAGATTTGATAATCCGTGACCTCCGGGATGGTCGCCAGATAGGCCCCCATTTCCGCCAGCACCGCTTGGGTATGCTCCAGCGTGGTGCCCTCGGGCATGTCCAGCACCACCTGAAACTCGGATTTATCATCAAAGGGCAGCATCTTGAGCACTACCCACTGAAAATACACCAAGGAAACCGAGGCGATAATCAGCAGCAGGATGCTGAAATACAAGAGCAGGCGGCGTTTGGCCGCCCAGGCGCCGCGCAGAAACGGCCCGATGATGGCATTGGCAATGGCATATAGGCGATCCGAGGCCGCTTCGCCGCCCCCCGCATGGCCATGTTCCGGGGCTGTTCCCGCCGGGGCAGCGTGGGCGTGAGCATGGCGGCGCAGCAGTTTGTAGGTCATCCACGGGGTGACGATAAAGGCCACAGCCAGAGAGATCAGCATTCCCATGCTGGCATTGATCGGAATCGGGCTCATGTACGGCCCCATCAGGCCGGTGACAAAGGCCATCGGCAACAGTGCCGCAATCACGGTAAAGGTGGCCAGAATGGTGGGGCCGCCGACCTCATCCACCGCCAGCGGAATCGCCTCCAGCAAGGTTTTCTCGCCGAGCTGCATGTGACGGTGAATATTCTCCACCACCACAATCGCATCATCGACCAGGATACCGATGGAGAAAATCAGCGCAAACAGTGAAACCCGGTTGAGGGTAAAGCCATAGGCCCAGGAGGCAAACAGCGTCAGGGCGAGGGTGATCACCACGGCGGTGCCGACAATCAAGGCCTCACGCCAGCCCAGCGCAATCCACACCAGCACCACCACCGCACTGGTGGCAAAGATCAGTTTTTTGATCAGATGCTGGGCTTTTTCATTGGCGGTTTGTCCATAATCGCGGGTGATGGTGTATTCCACTCCCTCCGGGATTAAGGTGCCTTGCAATTGCTCCAGGCGCTGGCGTAGCCCTTGGGAGATATCCACCGCATTCATGCCGGGCTGTTTGGCCACAGCGATGGTCACTGCCGGATGGAGCAGCCCCGCCGGTTGCGCGCTGGCAGCCCCGTGTGCAAAGCTGACATATTGATGCGACGGGGCCGGCCCGTGTACGATCTCGGCAACATCGCCCAGATACACCGGACGGCGTTCAAAGACGCCGACCACCAGCTGTGCCACTTCCTCCACCGTGCTGAGAAAGGTGCCTGCCTGCACGGGGATTTGCAGGTTATCGCGGATCAAGACTCCGGCATCATAGGAGCCATTACTCGCCGACAGGGCGCGCCGCAGATCATCCAGGGTGATGCCATAACCGGCCAGGCGGTGTGCATCCAGCAGCACCTGCACCACATGATCCGGGCCGCCGAGGGTGTAGAGATCCCGCGTTCCCGGAACCCGTTTGAGTTCGGTTTCAATGGCATGGGCTACGCGCAACAATTCATGACTGCCCCGCGTTGGATCCTCGGTCCACAGGGTCACGGTAAAAATTGGCACATCATCAATGCCGCGTGGTTTGACAATGGCCTGACCAACCCCCAGCCCGCGAGGCAACCAATCCTGATTGGAATAGATCTGGTTATACAGTCCGACAATGGCCTCGGTGCGGTCGCGTCCAACCTTGAATTGCACCGTGACCATCGCCATCCCTGGACGTGAAACCGAATAGATATGCTCCAGCCCTTCGATTTCGGATAACACCTGTTGTGCCGGAATACTGACCAGCTGCTCCACTTCCTGCGCACTCGCCCCTGGAAAGGGGATAAACACGTCCACCAGCGTGACGTTAATCTGCGGCTCTTCCTCACGCGGTGTGATCAGAATCGCAAACAATCCCAGCAACAGCCCGACTAAGGCCAGCAAGGGCGTGATTTGTGATGTCAAAAAGGCCTTGGCTACGCGCCCCGAAATACCCATATTCCCCCCACGGGAGCGCCGAGCCCTCGCTCGGCACTCACGACTGATCAATCGTGGCGGACGCATCTTGCGTTCGCTTGGTTTAAGCGACACCTGGAAGGTGTCGCCACAGGCAGGTGCATCTTGCGTTCGCCTGGTTTAAGCGACACCTGGAAGGTGTCGCCACAGGCAGGTGCATCTTGCGTTCGCCTGGTTTAAGCGACATGAAGATGATGTCGCCACTTTGCGTCAGGATGCCTAGCGCTGGGCCTGTTGTTTTAGGTATAAGCCCGCCCTGATCGGCTCCAGCGCCACCCGCTCACCCGCCTGCAGGCCAGCTAATACCTCGGTGAAGACCTCATCTGCATGGCCGCTGCGAATCTGGCGCAGGTGTACGCGATTATCCGCCCCCACCACATACACGGCGGTTAATTCACTGCGATGCATCACCGCCGCACGAGGAACCACCAGCCGCTGTTTTTGGCCCACGGTAAAGGCCACTTTCACCGACATCCCCGGAAACAGGCCTGAGATGCCGGTGGGCAAATCGGCACGCACCCGAAAGGTATTGGTCTGCGGATCGGCATAGGGGAAAAAGGTCAAGGTCTGGGTCGGTACGCTGAGCCGATCTTCCATGTGTACCGTCGCCTGGCGATGTTCGCGCACCGCGTTGATATGGCGTTGTGGCACATCGGCGGTGATGCGCAAGGCATCTAGCGAAATGCCTGCCATCAAGGGCTGGCCGGGATTCACCGTCTCGCCAATTTCGACATAGCGCTCCAGCACAATCCCGGCAAAGGGCGCCCGCACCCGGGTATATTCAAGCTGTTCGTTCGCCTCATCACGGCTGGCGCGGGCGGCATCCAGGCGGGCACGGGCCGCATCGCGGGCGCTGGTGGCCCGATCCATATCCGCTCTGGACACGAGATTGCGGGCGAAAATATCGCTGATGCGTTTAAATTCCGCCTCGGCCTCGCGCAAACCGGCCTGGGCCTCATTGAAGGCGGCGTTGGCCTGATTGACGCGCGCCCGTTGTTCGGTGTCGGTCAAGCGAACGATCAGGCTGCCCGCTGTCACATAATCATCCACATCGTAGGCAATCTCCATGATCCGCCCCGAGCCTTGCGCGGAGACGGTGGAGCGATGCACGGCTTCAATGCGCCCATCCAGCACTAACTGTTGGGCGCTGTCTTGATACACCGCCGTCTCGGTGGCAAAGGGAAGGCTCGCCGCTGACAGCCCAGCCGCATACCCCCCAAAAAGCCCCAAACACACCACAGCCCACAGCCACTGCCGCATTTTCTGCATAGCGTTCCCCTGACGATAAAAGATTAAAAAATTAGGATATTTTTATAAATACAGCGCAACGCACGGCGACGGCCTGGATGCCTTCGCTCCCCGGCAAAGAACGACCAAAGCCGTGCGCAGACCCGATAAACTCACATCACTGGCAATCGACCCACTGCATAGAGGGTGGTTGTGCGGGAATATAAAACACTTCGCGGCCATCTGCACCTAAGCTGGTTTCCAAAGCCAGCTGTAGCGGACTGCGCTCACTCGGATCAATGGGCTGATCCGCGCCAGCGGGCATCACCTCAACGCCACGCTCGGCGCTGTCATCCGTATCCTCAGCAAAGGGATTATCCCCCAGACTGGGATCGAGGGTTAAAATCGCTGGCGGTGCATCCAGCAAAAAGGTCACACCATCAAGATTGGTAAAGGCTGCTTGCCCAGCCGGCACAATCACCTCGCCCACACTCAGGGTTCCTACCAGTGTCTGGGTATACAAACCATCTGGCGGCGGATCAATGCCGATATGTTGCAAATCCATGCAATCGCCCCAGTCACGCCGACAAAAGCGCAGCCGAAACTCGGTGCCACGGATACCGATGGTGGTCACCGGGGTGTGCAGACGATAGCTTTCTTGCTGCGCATCCCCCACCGCCCCGGTGACCGCCCGCAATCCGCCGCGAATCAGGCGCTGCACCTGTGTATCTTGCGTGACATCGCCGCTATATTGATAGGACTCAATCAGCAGACGGCTCACCGGGCGCAAGGTCAGCGCGCCCCCGTCTGTAAAGCGCAGACGGGCACGGCTGTTGACCCCGGTCGCCACCGTATCCCCGACAAAAACCGGATCATCCTGCGACAAGGCACGCACCTCAAGGTCTCGCTCCAGTGCGGCAGTCACCGAACCACTCAAGGCGGTGACATGCGCCGCTGGATCAGCAGCCAGAACGGTCGATATCGTCAGCAGCCAAAGGCCCATGCAGAGGAGACCGCGTTTAATATATGTATGGTGCATGGCGTCACTCCTCAACGACACATTAGTTGCTGGCCGACGATACCCCCGCCGCTAACCCCAATCAGCGGCTGCGTGCGCAGATCATCCTCATCCGCCGCCCCGTTGATGCTGGCCGTCTGCGGATGCATCTCCCACGCTGCATCGTCTCCTGCAAGCGGTGTATCCATCAGCTGCATAATGGACTGCTCGACCTCGGCCACCACCCGTTGCTCGGCCATTCCTGGCGTGGGTTCGGGTTCTACGGGTTGTTCAGGTTCTACGGGTTGTTCAGGTTCTACGGGTTGTTCAGGTTCTACGGGTTGTTCAGGTTCTACGGGTTGTTCAGGTTCTACGGGTTGTTCAGGTTCTACGGGTTGTTCAGGTTCTACGGGTTGTTCAGGTTCTACGGGTTGTTCAGGTTCTACGGGTTGTTCGGGTTCTACGGGTTGTTCAGGTTCTACGGGTTGTTCGGGTTCTACGGGTTGTTCAGGTTCTACGGGTTGTTCAGGCTCTACCGGTTCTTCTGGGTCTGTTGGTTCTTCTGGGTCTGTTGGTTCTTCTGGATCAACGGGGTCTTCTGGGTCTGTTGGTTCTTCCTGCAATTCCCCATCAAATCTGATTTCACCGAAAGCACTGAGGGTAATATTGTCGTTGATGTTGATGGAGCCGCCTGGGGCATACAGATCGATATCGCCCGCCGTGGAGGTGATGTTGCCATCGACATTTAAATCACCGATGGTCGCCGCTTCAAGGTAGATATTGTTCATCGCCAGCACCCCGCCCTGGCCGATAGATAAGGGGCTGTTGGCGATCAGGGTCACAGCCCCTGCTGGCGCCGAAAGCTCGTATAGCGGGCTGGTGAACAAAGGGCCGTAGTTGGTGATATAAACATCCCCAGAGGCGGCATGGATCTCATCTAATCTTAAGGTGGCCGGATTGGCGGGGCCATGATTGACCAGATAGATACCACCGGCATTCACCGTGGCACTTAGTTCGGCGGTGTCTGTGTTCAAGGCCGCCGTTGGGCTTCCCATCCCCTGGCGGGCCTGAAGATGCAGGCGCGGTGCGATGAGCGACGCCGAGAGCAGGGTCAGACGCCCGGCGGTCTCCAGATGGATCGCATGAAGCGCCGTCAGTGTGTGCGGTAGTTCGAGGTTTTCGCGGCTGTGAAGATTCAGAGTATCAAAGGTGGGCGCAATATTTCCCCCGCTCCAGGCAAAATCATCAGTGACTATCAAATCCCCCGTACCCTCAAGTAGGCCCCCCTCAAGGGTTAGCGCGGCAATATCGCCTCCTGCCAATAGCGCCACCCTGCCACCGCTTACTGCCAAGGCATCAAGCGCACCCGTGTCATGCAAGGAAAGTTGCCCTGATGTTACCGCCAGGCTGGCGATCTGATAACCACCCTGCAGATCCAGGGTGCCGCCAGAGACAGACAGGGCACCTGTAATGGCGGTGGAGCCGGTGACATTCAGCGTCCCACCCTGCACATCCAGCGCATTATTGGCCGCAATATCAAGTCCGTTGATGGTGGTTTCCAGTGCCGGATTGACGCGGCCATAGGTAACGGCGTAGCCGGGGGCGCCGCTGATCAATACCTCATGCCCGGCCTCGGGCAAGCCGCGTGACCAGTTGCCCGCCGTCTCCCAGGTCAGTCCTCCTGCCGCATTGGTAAAGACGTTGGCAGTGTCGCTCACCCCGCCATAAATCAAGCGCGCTGCCTCGCCCTCGCTCAAGGCATAGCCGAGGTTGAGCCCGGCAAACTCCGGCCAGACCTCAAACGCATTGAAGCGACCGTTTAATGTACCGTCAACCTGCAAAAAGGGAAAAACGCTGCCGGGTGCAGGCTGGTAGTTATTCAGTAAACGCGCCTCCAGAAGGCCATCGAGGTGAATATCACCGACCACGCGAATGCGGCCAAACTCGCCGTCTTGCGTTCCCTTGATGCCCAGCTTGATGCGCGCCTCGGCAGTATTGACGAAGTTGCCGGTAATCTCCAGCGTATCCAGGGTGTCTGAATCGACCAGCACCGCCACATCACCGTTATTGCGCAGATTGCCCGCAATCGTACCGCGTCCAATCAGCTCGCCGTGATTGATCACCTCCGCCGCCTCAATGGTATGCGCCCACAGGGAATACGGCCCGGCATGGTTCTCAAACGCCACACCGGCGGCGACACTCAGGCGATCACTGCTCAGCGTGTAGGGAATCTCCACAGCGTCCAGCGCTCCCCGCGCCCGACGCAATAAATCCTCGCCTTGCACCTCGGCACCGGCGGAATCCAGTCTGAGCAGACCGAGCTGCAGGCGCTGATCGTCCAGATGGCTGGCATTGTAATACCAGCGCACATAAGCACCGGGGGCGTCTGGGCGTCCGGCGATATAACTGAGCAAGGCGCCCGGTTGCTGCGGGATTTGACTGCCCTGCAAGGGCGTCTGGAAGAGCCCATTGGCATCGGTCACCGATTCGCTAATCAATACACCGTCAATGTAGGTGCGCACCACCCAGCCGCTATTCACATAAGCCCCAGCGGCATCCAGCACAAAGCCTGAAACGACATAATCCGCTGGCGCAGACGCGGCCCACGTCAGATAGGGATAAGAGGCCCCTTCATCAATGCCCCATAGAGCACTGAAATCCCAGCCAGTGAAACTGACACGCCGCATCATGGCATCACTGTCCAGGCCGGTGCAGCCGTCAATGACGCCGCCGCTGCCAGCGCACTGGCTCAGCCCGGAAGTGGTCGTGTTCCAGTAGGCAGAGATTACCTCGTTAGCGCCCCTATCCTCGCCAATCAAGCCGCCGATCTGGTCGCTTCCTGTCACCGCGCCGGAGGCATAGCTGTGTGCAATGCGGGTGCGTTGCGCGTTATAGCCCACCAGCCCGCCCACTTGCGTCGCACCGGCCTGACCGACATGGCCTGCGGCATAGCTGTTTTCAATAGTGCCTGCATTCGCACCCACCAAACCGCCCAGCTGCTGGCTATCCTGACCGGCGGTAATGTGGCCTTGAGCATAGCTTTGCTGAATGAGTCCATCGCCTTCCGTCACCGTGGTGGAACCGCTGACATTTTCCCCCACCAGACCACCGAGCCTCTCACTGCGATCTCCTGCACTGACATTCCCGGTGGCATAGCTTTGCGTGATCTCTGCATAGCGGTTTTCGCCGACCAACCCGCCGAGCATCCGGCTATCATGGCCGCCTTGCACCTCCCCCGTGGCATAGCTTGCGATAATGATGGCATTGTCATTTTCTCCCGCCAAACCGCCCAGCTTTTCGCTGTTATCATGGCCGCGTATGTAGCCGGTGGCATGGCTATGCTCGATACGCCCCCAGTTACTGCCCACCAGACCGCCGACATAGCCGATGCCCTTGGCATAGCCCGTCGCATCACTGTTAAGAATTTGGCCACTGCGCAGATTTTGCCCGACCAATCCGCCGATGCGTGATCCAGACATTTCAAAATGGACATTCACCGCGCTATGGCTGTCAGTAATGCTTCCCTGATTGGAGCCCACCAGCCCGCCCACCTCGCTGATCCCGGTAAACTCCGGATTGGCCTGCATCCAGCCCTGCGTGTGGCTTTGCAAGATCTGACCGGCATTATTGCCGACCAGCCCGCCGACGCTGCTAACCGAGGATGCCTGGATTTCCAGCATGACCTCTGCCTGGCTGGCCTCAATCGCCCCCTGATTGTGTCCCACCAGACCGCCGATGCGGCGACTGCCTTGCGTATCAATCTCGATAAGGACATCCTTAGCCTCACTGGCATCAATGCGCCCCGATGTCGTACTCCCTGCCACGTTATAACCGACCAGACCGCCGACCCGATCTTCACCGCGCACAAGGCCGCTGTTCACCACCCCGGCGTGTACACTTCCCTGCTGATAACCTGCCAGCATCCCGACATTTTGCCGGCCTGTGACCTGACTTTGTACCACCGAGCTAGAGACCAGCGCACCATAATTTCTGCCGACCAGCGCGCCTACATGCAAATCCCCGGCGATAGTGGCCCCCTGCAGCGTCAGGTTGCGCACCACGGTATCTGTTCCGGTGTAGCCAAACAGCCCCACATCCAGGGTTTGTGGCCGCTGGATGTGCAGATTGCTAATGCGATGCCCCAAGCCCGCAAACACGCCGCCAAAGTAGTGACTGACACCCGTACTACCGGAACCAATGGGCATAAATCCCGCGCCCTCATTCCAGGTGCGGGTATTGGAGGCATCAATGTCTTGACCCAGCACATAGTCCTCATTGCGCAGCGAAGGATGGGCAATGGCCTGCAAGGTGGGGCGTTGAGGCGGAGCAGTGTGATCCCCGGCCTGTCCGAGTTCGGTGATCACCGTGTATTGGCGTTCGGCACCATCTGAGCCTAACTTGGTGGAAAAGGTGCTGGTGGCCGACAAAGACACCGGCTGATGCACGTAATATTCGGCGGGATTATTCGCGGCCACGGCTTTTTGCCCATACTCCAGCGCCAGCCCCGCGCCCTCAAGGGCCGACATGGGAGCATTGATATGAATATCATTCCAGGCGCTCAGGGTCAGCGTATGGGCACTCCAGGACACCGCATCATCGACGAGGATATCGCCATTGCCCGTGGCATCATCCGCTACATTGCACGCCACCCCCGTACACGCCACGCCGACAGCGAGGGTCTGAATGGTCACATCGGTGCTCGCCAAGGCCGCTGACAGTGCCGCGCCGGTAATATCGCCGCCGCTGGGGGCTATGGTGAAATCCTGCGGATCAATCAGCCAGGTGCCGGTTTTGCCCTGCGGCGCGGCGGTGGTAATCACCGCATCCGGGGCAATACTGACCTGTGCCGCCGAGGTTTCGATAAAGCCACCATCGCCCCCCTGCGGGGCCGAGGCATCCAGCACACCGCCAATCTCAATGCGATTATCCTCAACGATGCGCCCCTCGTGCATCCCGCCGAGGATAAAAATCTCGCCCTCATGCTCTTCAATGGTTTGCGCCCGCACCAGTCCTTGATTGTTCACCACCGTCGCTTTCAGGCCATTGGCGACCCGCGCCGTCATGATGATGCGCCCGCCATCGGCGAGCAGTTCACCGATATTTTCCACCCCCGCCAGGGCGCTCAAGGTCGCCCGATCCACCGAAAGATTGATCAGTTGATCACCGTCGATGTCCAGCGTGATGCGTTCCCCGCTGACCAGCGCAATATCACCGAGACGAGCCTGCACAATGCCCTCATTGCGGGTGTAATCACCGGCGAGAATCACATAGCCCGCATTGGCATTGATCAGGCCGCGATTGATCACCCCGACCCCGTGCGTCGGTGCATCCACCGGGCGCTCAAATACAAAGCGCCCGGCCATGAAATCCTCATTGTGAATATCCAGCGTAGACGCCACCAGACCCTGCACATCCACCCGGCTTTGCGGGCCGAAGACAATGCCTTGCGGATTGATCAAAAACACCTGCCCGTTGGCCTGTATCTGCCCCAGAATCTGGCTGGGATTTTGCCCCAGAATGCGATTTAAGGTTGCAGCGTCAGCGCCGGGCTGTACAAAGCGCACCAGCGCATCGACATTCACATCAAAGCGTTGCCATTCAATAATGGCGCGCTGGCTATGCTGTTCAATCAGTGTGGTATGCGCATCCGGGCGCGAGATCGTCGCCTCACCGGCGCGCAGCTGTTCGCCACCGGGGCCGCCCCATCCGGGCACGGGAAGCAACAAGGTGACACATAAAAGACTGCTGGAGGCCAGCGCGCTTGGCCTCAAATATGGCGTGGCCCTGGGTCGTCGTTGGGTACCAGCCTTGATGGCCTGCTGTATCGCCAAAGCCAGTGGCGTGCATGGATGCGGGGGGCGTGTGCGGATAACGCCTGTGCGGGGAGAAGGAAAACCATCAGATCGTCTTGATTTCATGATGCGCACCTGCTGTCGCTAAACACCTTAAAAGGTCGTTGCCAGATGAACCCAATACAGGCTGCGGTCATCGTGGGCCTGCTCACCGCTCAAGGCATAGGCCCAGTGCAGACTCAACTGGTGGCGTTGTTGCAGTAACACCGCGCTACCCAGCCCCGCTGCCGTCAGCGAATCACTGCGCGAGAGACCCTCAGGTGGCCGTATCCGCTCCACCCAGCCGCTATCGACAAAGCCACGCAGACTGAGGTCAGCCTGCTCCAGGCGCACATAGCGGCGCAGTTCAGCGCTTGCCTGTAGTCCTTGATCACCGCGCTGGCGCGAGGGCACAAAGCCACGCACGCTGTGCGGCCCGCCGAGGCTAAATTGCTGGCTATCGGGCAAGGGATCCAGCGAAAGCTGGGCGCTACTGCGCAGATGCACGCCCCAGTCCGGGTTTAGCAGGTAATCGAAGCTACCGCTGAGCGCCAGGCGACCCTGCATCGCATCCTCATTTGGGCCATCATCATGACAGCGCAGATTGCTGGCAAAACTGGCACTCAGTGAATAAAAGGCCTGCGCCAGCCGTCGATCAAACTGTAAGCGGGTGTCGAGGTATTGGATGCTGGCATCGGTCAAAGGCACCCCGTCCAGATCAGAGCGGCCTTTGCTGTGTACCAGCGCCGCACTCAAAGACAGATTTTGCACCCGGCGACGCTGTAGCGGATAGCTGTATTGCAGGCGCGCATGTTCACTCACCCCATCCATATTCAGCGCGGCAAAATCGCCCCCGACATCATAGTCGGCACGGCTGTAAGCCAGACTGCCAACCCCGCCGCGATAGCCCACCGGGCGCGACCACTCCACGCGCCCCTGACGCAGTAAATTGGATTCCGCCACGGTGATGCCCAGACCCAACTGATCACCCCTGCCGCTCAGATTATAAAGATTGGCGGCCGTACCCACGCGCCACTGCCCGACACTTTCGGGGCCATGATTATCCACACTCAGGCGCAGATTCCAGCGCGTTTCTTCCATACGCAGGCGAATGTGTGAGGTGCCGTATTCCTCACCGGGAATGATCACCGAACGCGCCACCAACCCCGGTAGATCGTTGAGCAGCAAAATCTCCCGCTCAATGACATCAAAGCGCAGCACCTCGCCGAGTGCAATCCCGCTCAGATGGCGATGCAGGGTGTCATCCTGATAGCGCTGATTGCCCTCAAACAAAATCCCGGCAATCTGGCCCTCAATGATCTCAATCCGCACCCGCCCATCACTGACCCGCTGCGCCGGAATGGTGGCACTGGCCACACTGTAGCCGTGCTGCTGATAAAAAGCGGTAATCTCATCGGCCGTGGCATAAATCTCCGCCAGGGTCAGCGCCTGTCCATAGCGATCTGCAATCACTGCTTGCAGCGCCTCATTGCTGAAAACCTGATTGCCGACAAACTCAAAGGCATGGATGGTCACGCGAGGCCCGCCAGCAGGAATGTCGGCTGGCAACGGTGCGGTCATGGCAGGGGGGAGTGGATCAGCGGGAGGACGTGCGGGGGGAACAGGGGGACGTAGTGATTCTTCAACAACACCAGGGCTTGGAAACTGCGCCATTGCCGGTGGCGTCAAGCCCAGCAATATCAGCACCCCAAACGCATATAGCACCCCGCAAACATGGGCTGCAAACAGCCCGCGAGAAGAGCGGTACACGAACATGCAGAATTCCTCATCGTGGTGGGCAGAGCAAACGCATCAGAACGTGATCACCGGCAACAGACAACGCAATATTTTCCGCCGGATCCCCATGAGCTGCCCGTCAACATAACACGCCTCCTTGCATGAGGAAAAGTGCAAATACGCATTCACGCACATTCACGGGTGTCGCGCAAGATCGACCTTGGGAGCGCCGCGACCTGCGGCTCAAGGCCACAGCTACAGCGCTGAGATGCTTGTTGATAACCCTGCGGTGTTAATCCTTGGGTGGCGGGGGTTGTATGGCTTCCAGTGTTTGAATATGTGCGCTCAGGCCGACGGCGCGGCTTACGTCCAGCTCCAGGGCGATGCCGGTGTTCAGATTTTCATCCAGTCCGCCAGCACTGACAATGGCATCCAGAACCACCGAGGAGCGGCGATCTTCCACCAGAATCAAGATCACGCTGCGAAAGGCCATGAATTCCAGGCCAAAGAAGGTGAATTGGCGATGCAGACCGTGACCTTGTGCATCTTTGATGACGGTAGCCCCGGTGGCGCCGGCGGCTCTGGCAGCATCAAGCACGATGCTGGTTTTTTCTTCGTCAACAAACACCATAATCAGTTTGAATTGCATGGGGTGGTTTCCTTGTGGCATGTGAGGAGCAAAAAACAGGTTGCAGGCTTTGCCCATTCAGCGGCTAAGCGGCGTTTTGCCGGAGACTTGCTGCGCTTGTCTTGCGACGGCGGCAAGCCGTCGCAAGACTGCGTTGCGCCGGGTTATAGCCGTTACAGCCGCGATAAATCAGCCGCCTGGGAGAAGGTGTCATTAAGCTGTGCCAGCAGGGCCAGGCGGTTGTTGCGGACTTTGAGATCATCGGCCATAACCATGACCTGCTCAAAAAAGGCGTCCACCGGTTCGCGCAAGGCAGCCAGCGCGGTCAGGCCCTGGACATATTCGCCGCGTGCAAAGTGCGGCGAGGCGACTGCGGCAACCCGCTCCAGGGCTTGATGAAGCTGCTGTTCAGCGGCTTCGTGCAGATACAGCAGCTCAATGGTGCGCGGCGGGCTGCCTTCGGTTTTTTTGAGGATGTTGTGGATGCGTTTATGGGCGGCAGCAAGGCTTTGCGCCTCCGGTAACTCCAGAAACTGGCTGACTGCATGAACGCGCTGGTCAAAATCCAGCGGGACGGTGGGGCCTAAAGCGAGCACGGCTTCAAATACCTCCAGGCGGATGCCGCGATCCTGATAATAGGCGCGCAGCCGCTCCATCATGTAGGCAAAGAGTTCGGGAATCGCTGCGCTGGCGGGCACGCGAGGCTCAAGCTCGGCAGCGGCGCGTTGCAGTAGCGTCTGCAGATCCAGCGCCAGACGCCCTTCAATCAGGATGCGCAGCACGCCCAGCGCGGCACGGCGCAGACCGAAGGGGTCTTTGGTTCCGGTGGGGCGCTGGCCAAGGGCAAAGATGCCGACCAGGGTGTCGATACGATCACTGATAGCCAGTGCCTGAGCCAGAGGGCTTTGCGGTAATTGATCTCCGGCATGGCGCGGCCAGTAGTGCTGTTCCAGGGCCTGGCTGACTTGACTGGGTTCGCCGTCGTGTTGGGCATAATAACGCCCCATGATGCCTTGCAGCTCGGGGAATTCATGCACCATCTGGGTTTGCAGGTCACATTTGGCCAGACGGGCGGCACGCAGGGCATCACTGGGATTGATCTTGAGGGTCTCGGCCAGATGGCTGCACAGTTTGGCGACGCGCTCGCTTTTGTCATGCAGGCTGCCGAGTTTTTGCTGAAAGGTGACGCTGCGCAGACTGTCAATGCGCTCGGCCAGGGCGTGACGCCGGTCTTGCTGCCAGAAAAAGCGGGCATCGGCCAGACGCGGGCGGATGACCCGCTCGTTGCCCTCACGCACCTGCTTTGGATCGTGTGAGGCGATGTTGCTGACGGTGATGAAATGCGCCATCAAGGCACCGTGCTCATCGACCACCGGGAAATATTTCTGATTGCCCTGCATGGTGGAAATCAATGCCTCTTGGGGCACTTCCAGAAAATGCGGCTCAAAATGCCCGGTCACTACCACCGGCCACTCAACCAGTGCCGCCACCTCCTCCAGCAGCGCCTGATCTTGCAGCGCGTAGCCGCTGAGTGCCTGGGCAGCAGCGCTCACCTGCTCCTTGATCAGGGCACAGCGTGCCTCAAAATCGGCCTGCACATAGCCGCGTTCCGCCAGCACACGGACATACTCGCCGGGGGTTTGCAGGGTGATCGGCTGGGGATGATGAAAGCGATGGCCGTAGGTAATGCGCCCGGCGTGCAGGCCGAGAATTTCGCAGTCCAGCACCTGCTCACCGAGCAGTGCCACCACCCAATGCACCGGTCGCACAAATTCGGTTTCGCCACTGCCCCAGCGCATCCGTTTGGGCACGGGCAGGGCCTTGAGCGCTGCCTCGACCCGTTCAGGAATCAGCGCCGCTGCCGCCTGACCGGCCTCCTCGCTGCGATAACACAGCCAGGCGCCTTTGTCGGTTTCCAGGCGTTGCAGCTGCGCGACCTCAACCCCACAGGATTGCGCAAAGCCGATGGCGGCCTTGGTCGGGGCGCCATTGGCGTCAAATGCCGCTGCCAGCGCCGGGCCACGGCGTTCGATCATCCGGCTGGCTTGGGTCAGCGGCAGTTGCTGGCAATACACTGCCAAACGACGCGGCGTGGCGTAGTACTTTATGCTCTGGGCGCCAATACCGGCCGCGTTAAGCCCCTCGCCAAGCTCCTGGGCAAAGGCCGCAGCCAGGGATTTGAGCGCCTTGGGCGGCAGTTCCTCAGTACCAATTTCAATCAGCAGATCGTCACGCAGATCCATTACACAGTCTCACGGTGTTGGGCGGTGGCAGAAGCATGTGCGGCGGCACACAGCGGAAAGCCCAGCGCCTCGCGGGCTGCATAGTAGGCCTGCGCCACCGCACGGGCGAGTTCACGCACCCGCAGGATATAACGCTGGCGCTCGGTCACGGAAATCGCATGACGGGCATCGAGCAGGTTGAAGGTATGCGAGGCCTTGAGCACCTGTTCATAGGCCGGCAATGGCAGACCCAGCTCCACCAGGCGCTTGCTTTGCGCCTCACAGGTATCAAACCAGGCAAATAATGAGGCCGTGTCGGCCTGTTCAAAATTATAAGCCGATTGCTCGACCTCGTTTTGGTGGTAGATATCGCCATAGCGCACCGTGCCGTGCGGCCCCTGCGTCCAGACCAGATCATAGACACTGGCGACACCCTGCAGATACATCGCAATGCGCTCCAGCCCATAGGTAATCTCACCACTGACCGGGCGACAGTCCAGCCCGCCGACCTGCTGAAAATAGGTAAACTGGGTCACTTCCATGCCGTTTAACCACACCTCCCAGCCCAGCCCCCAGGCCCCCAGCGTGGGCGATTCCCAGTTATCCTCAACAAAGCGGATATCGTGCACCAGCGGGTCAAAGCCCAGCGCACGCAGCGAATCCAGATAACGCGCCTGAATATCCAGCGGCGAAGGCTTTAAAAGCACCTGAAATTGATAATAATGCTGCAAACGGTTGGGATTTTCCCCATAACGTCCATCCGTAGGACGCCGCGAAGGCTGCACATAGGCCGTCAGCCAGGGCTCTGGACCAATGGCGCGCAAAAAGGTCGCCGGGTGAAAAGTCCCCGCACCGACCTCCATATCATAGGGCTGTAACACCGCACAGCCCTGGCGGGCCCAAAAATCCTGCAGGGCGAGAATCAATCCCTGAAAGGTAGTGACATCATATGAAGACATGGCTTGGCTCTTGGATACCTAAAGCCGGGATTATACTGCCCCACGCCATCCCCACCAAACCGCGTTATCATGATCTGTATACGGCTCATGCCGGGGCGGCCGCCGTCGGTGCTGACGACCTTCCCCTGCATCCCACTTCAAAGCGTGATCATCCCCCGTTCCAGGCGGAACCGTCATTGAATTCGGCGACAGGCTATACACGGAATTGCTTGATCTTGGTCTGCAGGTCTGTGGCCAGGCTGGAGAGCTCTTCGCTGGCAGAAATGATCTGACGCATGCTGTTAGCCGTTTCATCCACCGCATGGGTGATGTTGGCGACGTTGCGGTTGATCTCTTCGGTGACGGCGGATTGTTCTTCAGCGGCGCTGGCGATTTGAGTATTCATATCGGTGATCGCGGTCATTGACGCCGTGATGGCATCCAGTCGTTCGCCCGCCTGTCCGGCTTGCGCCACGCTGTCTTGCACGCGTTCCTGACCTTGCTCAATCGCGCGCACCGCATCGGCTGAGCCTTTTTGCAGGCGTTCAATCATCGCGTTGATTTCTTTGGTCGAGGACTGGGTACGGCTGGCCAGGGTGCGTACTTCATCGGCGACCACCGCAAACCCACGCCCCTGCTCCCCGGCGCGGGCGGCTTCGATGGCCGCATTCAGAGCCAATAAATTGGTCTGTTCGGCAATGCCCTGAATCACTTCCAGCACTTTGCTGATGGCCTCGCTGTCCACCGACAGGCGTCGAATGACCTGGGCGATATTTTCGACCTCGCGAGCCACTGAATCAATGGCCTGAATCGTTTGCTTTACCCGATCACTGCCGATATCCGCCTGCCGGTCGGTATCCTGTGCCGCTTTAGCCGCCTCGGCGGCATTGCGGGCCACCTCGGCCACAGTGGCGGTCATTTGATTGATGGCGGCGGCGACCTGATCGGATTCATGATGCTGGCGGGTGACCAGTTCCCGCGTCTGGGTACTGCTGCTGCTCAGTTCCTCGGCAGCCGCTGACAGCCAGGAAGTCACATCCATCGTTTGTTTGACCAGTCCGTGAATTTTATCGACGAAGCGGTTAAATGCCCGAGCCAGCTCTGTCAGTTCATCTTTGCCGGTTTCATCAATGCGGTGGGTCAAATCACCATCGCCGTGGGCAATATCATGCATGGCCTGTACCGTCTTTTTTAACGGCTGGATGATGCTTTGGGTAATCCAGAAAACCAGCACGGCGATCAGAGCTGAAAAAGCGAGGGTGATGGTGAATACCGTGACGACATAGGCCCTGAATTCGCGTTGAATATCGTCAATATAAATGCCCGAGCCCAACACCCAGCCCCAGGGTCTGAACAGTTCAACATAGGAGATTTTTTGCACGGGTTGCGTACTATTGGGTTTGGGCCAACGATATTCCAGCCAGCCAGCTCCTTGAGCGCGGGCTAAACGTGCCGCTTCTAAAATGAGCGCTGTTCCATCCGGGTCTTTAAGACCTGATTGCTCCTTGTTTTCCAGCGCAGGATTTAGCGGGTGCATCAATACCACCGCTTGCAAGTCATTGATCCAGAAATACTCACCTTCGGCATAGCGCAGCGTACGAATGACCCTCATGGCCTGTTGCTGGGCCTGTTCCCGGCTTAAGGTCTGGTTTTGTTCCAGGGTATGATAGTGCCTTAAAACACCAGAGACCGTCTCGACGATATGGTGAACCTTTTCTGCTTTGCTGGCCTGCAAGGCATGGTAATTTTGATACAGGGTGACGCCGCTTAATAAAAAAAGGGTGATAACGGTCACGCCCAGAATAAGCCACAAACGAGCGGCAATGGATAGCGTGCGCAGGTGCTTTAGCATGTGAGGGATCTCCGCTGAGCAAGAGTGGTGGTAAGCCATGCAAAGACGGTTCGCAGGCCCATAGCCTCGCCGCCTTTGGGCCTTCCCGGACGTTGGCGTGTATTCCAGGCCATGATGTCAAAATGCACCCACGGCCTGTGCTGGACAAAGGCTTGCAAAAATAAGGCCGCCGTAATCGCCCCGGCATACCCGCTCTCGCTGCTATTGGCCAGATCAGCAATATCACTGTCGAGCATCGCTTTATACGGTGCATGAAGCGGCAAACGCCACAGCGGGTCACAGGGCAAGGTGGCATGATGCATGAGCGCATCGGCCAGCGTGTCATCATTACTGAAAAACGCGGCAATTTCAGTGCCCACCGCCACACGCGCCGCCCCGGTAAGCGTGGCAAAGTCGATCATCAGATCGGGCGCCTCCTCGGCAGCCGCACTGAGCAGATCAGACAACAACAAGCGCCCTTCCGCATCGGTATTATCAATCTCAATACTCAGTCCCTGACGCGACAGCAACACATCTCCCGGTTTAAAGGCATTGGCAGACACCATATTTTCTGCCGCCGCTACCAACACCCGCAAACACACTGGCAAATTCGCCGCCATAATCATGCGCGCCAGCCCCAAGACATGCGCCGCCCCACCCATGTCTTTTTTCATCCAGCGCATTCCCTTGGAAGGCTTTAAATCCAGTCCACCGCTATCAAAGCACACGCCTTTACCAATCAAGGTCAGTTTAAACCCCGCCGGATCACCCCAGCGCAAATCCAGCACCCGTGGCGCGTGCTGGCTGGCACGTCCCACTGCATGCACCAGCGGATAACCGGCATCCGGGAGGCGTTCGCCGATCGTCTGGGTACACTGTGCGCCAAATTCACTGGCCAGTCGCTCAAACGCCTCGCCCAGATGCGCCGGAGTCATATCGGCGGCGGGCAGATTGATCAAATCACGCACCCAATAGTGCGCGCTGACGGTATTTTCAATCTGCGCAATCTCAGCCGCCGTGAAGGTATCCGGCCCTTCGGGTAAGGCCAACTGACTCAGCAGCGGCTCGGTTTTTTTATAGCGATTGAAGCGATAGCTCCCCAAGCCCCAACCAATGGCCAAATTCACACGCTGCGTCTGAGGCCAATCTGCGTCCAGGTAATAGACCCCTGCGGGTAATTTTTCCGGCAGTGCCGCAATGAACCACATCGGCTCAGCCTGATCCAGGCCGACCAGCACACGCTCCAGTCGTCCCGCCACATCCGGCAGCAAACAAAGGCTTTGCGGTTTCGCCTTGAAACGCTGAACATCCAGCCACTGTCGTGTTGCCAGCGCTTGCGCCTCAAGCCAGGCATCCAAAATTTCGGGAGACAGCGGGGTCAGTGGTATCGCACGATCCAGCGTGCCGTGATAAAAACAGGTTAAGTGCAGTGCTTGCATTACTAAGGCCTTATGCTGTGCAAAATTGGCAGGGGATTCAGCGCATATTTTAGCGCCTTTGCCGAGATATTGCCGCGCCATAGCGCACCTTTAAAAGTCCGCCTGCCTCCAAGGCCAGCACCTCCCCCTCAAAACGCCGTCAGCGTCTGCGAAAAAATAAAGATAAGCGCATGAATCCTAATAATAATAAAATAAAGAAGCTTTCCCATTTTGCAAAAAAGCAAAAAAAATCCCCAGACAGCTTGCATTTATTGAAAAATAGTATAAGCTTTCTCTTATATACTTAATTTTCCCTGCAATATGAAATTAAGTTATACGGGTGCTGCCAAAAAGCGTATACGCACATTCATGCGTATTTTGCTCAGCGCAAGACTTGCCATCTGAGTGGAAATCGCTATAGAGTAGCAACACCATAGGCTATGGATGATCATCCCTCACATCCTGCAAGGCCAGTATCCTGAGTTGGGGGAAGCACAACAATCAACCCGTTTTCGGAGATAGCATGATGAAAAAAATCACCAAAGCACTTGCTGCAGCCGCCGTTTTAGGCGTTCTTGCCATTCCTATGCAGGCCAGCGCCTGGTGGGGCGGCGGTCCTGGCTACTGGGGTGGCCCAGGCTATGGCTACGGTCCTGGCTACGGTGGCTATGGCCCAGGATACGGTCGCGGCATGGGCGATATGTTCGGCGACATGTGGGGCGATATGGACTTCAGCGTACGCGGTCGTGGCACGGGTACTGGTCGTGGGTATGGCTACGGCTACCATGACCCCTACCGTTATGGCGGTTATGGCGCTCCTTATGGCTACGGCGCCCCTCATGGCTTTGCTCCTTACGGTGCACCTTATGGCGCTCCAGGCTTTGCTCCTTACGGTGCCCCACAGCAGCCCGCCCCGCAGCCACAAGGCAATCAGTAACACATGCACTAAGGTGTGTGTAAAAAGCGGCCCCCTCCAGGGGCCGTTTTTTTTGGCGCACACTGCACGCCGCATGGCCTCAAAACAAAGGCGTGAGACCTTGCCCGAGGCCCTTTTCTTCGATGTAACGGACACCCCGAAGCAGGCGCTTCAACCGTAATACCTTCCATAACTTCAGCGATATCCGGCAGTATTACAAAGGACTGAGCTGGCCATCGTTTCTCCGTCTTCTGTTTAAAGCTTGATCCAGTTCATATACAGTAGGCCAAGGCTGCAGGATACTTATACCTTCTGAGCTCAGGCTATCTTTGTCTAGCTTTATTCACCACGCAGTACTCACCGCGCAAGCTGGGAGATTTTTATCATGATCAGCCTATTTGAAATTGTCGCTCTGGTTGTTGTCATTGTTGCGATTGTAACTCTGATCACGGCGGTTAAAGCGGTTCCCCAGGGGGAAAAGTGGACGGTGGAACGCTTTGGTCGCTATACCCATACCCTTGAATCCGGGTTGAATTTTATTGTGCCCTTTATCGACGGCATTGGTCGCAAGCTGACGGTGATGGAGCAGGTGCTTGATGTTCCCGCGCAGACGGTGATTACCCGTGATAATGCGGCAGTGGTGGCCGATGGAGTGGTTTTTTTCCGCATTGATGATGCTGCAGCAGCGTCTTATCAGGTGCGCAATCTGGAAGAGGCGATTGTCAATCTGACCACCACCAATCTGCGTTCGGTGATCGGTTCCATGGATCTGGATGATACCCTGTCCAATCGGCAGAAAATCAATGATGTTTTGATGACGATTGTCGATGAGGCGACCAATCCCTGGGGTATCAAGATCGTGCGCATTGAAATTCGCGATTTGCGCATGGAAGCTGAATTACAAAAAGCCATGAATATGCAGATGACCGCTGAACGGCGGCGGCGCGCTCAGGTACTGGAAGCCACCGGCGAGCGTGAGGCCGAGATCTTGCGGGCCGAAGGTGAAAAACAGGCGGCGATTCTGCGTGCGGAAGGTGCCCGCCAGGCGGCCTTTCTGGAAGCCGAGGCCCGTGAGCGTGAGGCGCAGGCTGAAGCAGAGGCCACGCGCATGGTGTCGGAGGCCATTTCAGCGGGGAATGTTCAGGCGGTGCAGTATTTCCTTGGGCTGAAATATGTCGAGGCCTTGCAGACCATCGGCGGGGCGGATAACAGCAAGCTGGTTTTGATGCCGATTGAGGCCACCGGGGTGACGGGTGCTATCGCCGGGGTCTCTGAGCTGTTGCAGCAGATCGCGGCATCGAAGTCGCCAACGCTTGGCAATAAATAATCGCCGCATCCTGCCTAAGCTTATACAGAGCGCACGAAATGGAAACCGCCTTAACCAACCCCTGGTATTGGGTCATTGCTGGTGTGATCCTGATTGGTCTGGAGATCGTTGTCCCCGGCGTGTTTTTGCTGTGGATTGGCTTGGGAGCCTTGTTGTCGGCCCTATTGATCGTCTTATTTCCTGATCTGCCCTCCGGCTGGTATTTTTTGTTTTTTGCGGTGGCCTTGCTGTCTTCCGGTTCGCTGGGCTTTTGGATTCAGCGCCGTGGCAAACAAAAAGCCGCCGGCCTGCCGGTGCTTAATCAGGAAATGGACGGTATGCTGCATAAGGAATATATCGCCGCCGTTGATTTTAGCGTCGGGCGTGGACGCATCCGCGTCGGCGATACCACCTACACCGCCCTCGGACCCGATAGCATCAAAGCCGGGGATGTGGTGCTGGCCTATGAACACCAAGGCATTCAGTTCAAGGTTCGCCCCGTCACGCCGACCGGGCAGGACGAGGACCCTCCCCCCCTGCCACCCGAAGTCTTGGAAAAAGACTAAGCCTGGCTCTTGGCGCTTTGAGGGTTAGCGGTGTTCCAGCCGCTGGAGTAGCTGTTGCAGCGGGGTATCCAGCGGGGCCTTGATGTGCCAGTTGCGTGGCTGGTCAGGCCAGGGGAAGCGCAGGATGTGGGCATGTAAAAACAGGCGTTTTAAGCCCAGCGCCCGCAGCTGGCGGTTGGCGGCGAAGTCACCGTAATGGCGATCACCGGCCAGCGGATGGCCCAGATGGGCGGCGTGGACGCGGATTTGATGGGTGCGTCCGGTCATGATCTGCGCCCGCACCAGGGTGACTTGGGGATAACGCACCAAGGGGGTGAACAGGGTCTGGGCATCTTTACCGTCTTCTTCGTCTACGCAGACCAGGCGTGCGGCCTTGCTTTGCAGGGTGCGCGCCAGGGCTTTATCCACCTCACGCGGGCCGCCCTGCCAGCGCCCCACCACCAGCGCCAGATATTCCTTGATCACCTGCCCATCGCGCCACAGTTGCTGTGCCTGCAGCAAGGCCTCGCGCTGTTCGGCCAGAAGCAGGCAGCCGCTGGTATCACGATCCAGCCGATGCACCAGCTCCAGAAAGGGGCGTTCGGGCCACAGACGCCGCAGCGCCTCAATCACCCCGACGGTGATGCCACTGCCGCCATGCACTGCCAGTCCGGCGGGTTTATTCAGGCATAAAAGCCCCTGGCCTTGCCAGAGCAGCGCCGCTTTCAGGGTTTGCGCCAGTCCCTCGGGTAAGGGCGCGCTGCCCAGATCGGCCTGGGCGGGCAGGCGCAGTGGCGGCAGGCGGATGATATCGCCCCCCTCCAGACGGCGCTCAGGCTTTACCCGGCCTTTGTTGACCCGGACTTCGCCGGTGCGCAACATGCGATAGATATGGCTTTTGGGAACGCCTTTGAGTTCGCGCATCAGATAATTGTCGAGGCGTTGTCCGGCATGTTCCGGGCTGACTTCGTGGTAGGTAACGCTGTGTAATTGGCTGTTTTTTGTCATACTATGTGGTGTTGCCGTAAAGGTGGCGACACCTTCCAGGTGTCGCTTTTTTTTGCGGCGGCATCACGATGATGCCGCCACGTTTTTATGCCAGACAAACAGACCGCTCCCTCCCTGATAACCCTGAGTCGCTTAGCCATTCATGCATTCTCCCGCTGAACATTGTGCTGTATCCACTGCGCTGCCTTCGTCTGCCCCCAGTCTGTCGGTGGTGATTCCATTTTATAACGAGGAAGATAATATTGCTCCGCTGGTGGCGCGGGTGCACGAGGCGCTGGCGGCGCTCCCGTGTCCGTGGGAGCTGCTGCTGATTGATGATGGCAGTGCAGATCGCACCCTGACACAAATGCAGGCCCAGCAGGCGCATTATGGCCCGCATGTGCAGGTGCTTGCGCTGCAACGCAATTTTGGCCAAACGGCGGCGATGCAAGCGGGCATTGATCATGCGCGAGGCACGGTGATTGCGCTGCTGGATGGCGATTTACAAAATGATCCGCACGACATTCCGCTCATGCTGGCCCTGCTGCTGGATGAGCAGCTTGATATGGTAGCGGGCTGGCGCAAGGATCGCCAGGATGATTTATGGCGACGCAAAATCCCCTCACGCATCGCCAATCGCCTGATCCGGGCGATTACCAAGGTGAATCTGCACGACTATGGTTGCAGTCTCAAGGTGTTTCGTGCCGAGGTGCTCAAAGGGGTGCGCCTGTATGGCGAGATGCACCGTTTTATTCCCGCCTGGATCGCCACCCAGACCTGTCCGGGGCGCATCGGTGAATATGTGGTACGCCACCATCCGCGTGCCAGCGGGGTCTCAAAGTATGGGCTGTCACGCACCCTGCGGGTGATTCTGGATTTATTATCGGTGTATTTTTTCATGCGCTACAAGGCCCGTCCAGGGCACTTTTTTGGCAGCATCGGCCTGTTTTTCGGCGCCCTGGGCGGGCTGATCCTCAGCTATCTGTTTACCTTAAAGCTGGTGTGGGGCGCTTCCATCGGCACCCGACCGCTGTTGATCATTGGTGTGCTGTGTGTGCTGGTTTCGGTGCAGCTGCTCACCACCGGGGTGCTCAGCGAGATGATCTCGCGCACCTATTTTGAATCTGGCCACGCCCGCTCGTATGTCATCCGCACCGCTAACAGGCCGCTACCACCCGCCGGCTGGTTTACACCTCGCCCCACCGCTTCCTCTGACACTCCCGCCGCAGATGCCTGAAAATCCGCAGGCAATGCGCGTATCCACAGCGCCACAAAAAATTAATGCACAACAATAGATAAACATCATATCCCATTAAAAAACATTTAAATTTACTTGAATTTTTATTTTTATCGTCCACAATATCAGATGGGTACTTGTAGCATATTATTTCGGTGTTGTGTTTGTGTTGCATCCGCCTGATCCTGCATGCGCGCGGTCGGCCTATGAGGGATTCGCCGGATGCTGAATGTGAGGGGGTGTATTGTGAAACCAGCAGATGTTGAACTACAGCGGCGTCAAGTGCTGCGGCTGTTGCTGGCCGGGGGCTTGGGCGCCACCGCTTTGTTGGGGCCAGGATTGCTCCATGCCAATACCCAGGCGCGCATTACGGGGATGCGCGTCTCCAATGAAGGTCAGGTCACACGCCTGGTCTTTGATCTCTCGGGCGCAGTTGAGCACAAGGTCTTTACCTTGAGTAATCCTGATCGCGTTGTCATTGACTTAACGCGCACCCGCAGTACGGCCAATCTGAATCTGCCCGCCAATGCGCCGCCGCCCTTGCGCGGCGTGCGCCATGCCCCACGCAATACCCATGATCTGCGCCTTGTCCTGGATCTCAGCGCGCCTACGCAGCCGCGCAGTTTCCTATTGCGCCCAGGGCAGGGTGCCGGGCATCGGCTGGTGATTGATCTGCAAGGGGGAGCAGCAGCGCCGCGTCCGGTAGTGGCCGCCGCCCCGGTCTCGCGGTCGCGGGATGTGATCGTCGCCATTGACGCCGGTCATGGCGGCAAAGATCCCGGTGCCATTGGCCAGGCGGGAACCTATGAAAAGGACATCGTATTGGCCATTGCCCGGCGACTCGAACGCCTGGTGAATAACGAGCGCGGGATGCGTCCGGTGATGATTCGCACCGGCGATTACTTCCTGCCCTTGCGCCAGCGCATTGACCGCGCCCGCGAACAGCAGGCCGATGTGTTTATCTCCATCCATGCGGATGCTGCGCCCAATCGCAACGCCCAAGGCTCCTCGGTCTACATCCTGTCTGATCGCGGAGCGACCAGTGAAGCCGCCCGCTGGCTGGCCGCGCGCGAAAATGAGGCCGACCGACGTTTAGGCAGCGTCCCGATTACGAATAAAGATGATGTACTGGCCTCGGTCTTGCTTGATCTTTCACAGACCGCCACCCTGGAGGCGAGCGCCACGCTGGCCGATGCCTTGATCGGTGAGATGCACCGCGTTGGTAAAGTGCGCAGTCGGCAGGTTGAACGCGCCGCCTTTGCCGTGTTGCGTTCCCCGGATGTGCCCTCGGTGCTGGTGGAAGCCGCCTTTATTTCCAATCCGGAAGAAGAGCGCAAACTGCGCGATGCCAATTTCCAGCAATCCATTGCTCAAGCCATTCTCGGCGGACTGCGCGCCTATTTTAATCAACATGCCCCACCGGGCACCCTGATTGCCGAAACCCGGCGCCAGCAGCATGTGATCCAGCGCGGCGAAACCCTCTCCACCATTGCCCAGCGCTATCAGCTCAGCGCCGCCGAGCTGCGTCAATACAATAATCTGCGCAATGACCGGGTGCAGGTCGGCCAGGTATTGCGCATTCCGCAACGCAGCAGCTAAAGAGGCACGTCCATGAACGCGCAATGGCACAACCACGGGCTTAGACCGCAATGGCCGGCACCGTCACGGGTCTCTGCCTTCAGCACTACTCGCTTGGGGGGTAACAGTGCGGCCCCCTTTGCTGAGCTGAATCTGGCCTTGCATGTGGGCGATGAGGCCGCCGTGGTAGAAGAAAACCGTACCTGGCTGGCCACCCAGCTGCAACTGCCGGGGCCGCCGGTCTGGCTGACGCAAGTGCATGGCTGTGAGGTGATTGATGCTGCCGACTTTGTGAATGCCCAAGCCCCCCCGCAGGCGGATGCCGCCTTTAGCCAAACGCCCAATGTGGTATGCGCGGTCATGACCGCCGATTGCCTGCCGGTGTTGTTGTGTACTCAGCACGGGGATGCAGTAGCCGTCGCTCATGCCGGCTGGCGCGGGCTGGCCCAAGGTGTGCTGGAAGCCACCGTGCAGGCGCTAAAGACCCCAGCCTCTCGGCTCTATGCCTGGCTTGGGCCGTGCATCGGACCATCTGCCTACGAAGTGGGCAGCGAGGTTTACCACGCCTTTGTCGATCAGGACAGACAAACCGCTCCCGCCTTTACCTATTTAACCCAGGAGCGCTGGCTGGCGGATTTACAGGCACTGGCCCAGCATCGTTTGCAGCAGCTCGGCGTCGTGAACATCAGTGCCGAGCCATCCTGCACCTTTCATGATCTGCGCCGCTTTTTTTCCTACCGCCGCGACGGCCAGACCGGACGTATGGCTACGCTGATCTGGTTTGCGCCATAATGCATGCAAAACCCCCCCTGCCAGCGGCGCCAAACCAGGACGCACCTCCCTGCCAAGGGAACGTCGCGCCGCAGGTGGAGCGGATGCTCATCCAAGAGATGCCACCACACCCAAGGTATGCTTATGTGTCTAGCGATTCCCATGCAGGTTGTAGAGATTGACGGGTATAACGCCCGCTGTGAGGCCAAAGGCATCAGCCGCGATGTCAGCCTGTTTTTATTGCAGGGCGAACCCATCATCCCCGGTGATCATGTGATTGTGCATGTGGGCTATGCCATCCAGAAAATCAGCGCCGAGGAAGCCCGCAGCGCCTGGGAACTCTACGATGCCATACTATAGCACGTTGATAATTCAGCAAATGGCGGCAACGAAGGTGGCATTTTCCCGCCACCACCGTGGGAGCGCATGATGTATAAACTGGTTTTTTTCGTACCACCAGAACACGCCGAAACCGTCAAAGCCGCCGTGTTTGCCACCGGCGCAGGACAGATCGGCGATTATGAGCACTGCTGCTTTGAAACCCTCGGACGCGGGCAGTTTCGTGCAATGGCACACGCCAATCCCTTTGTCGGCGAAGCCGGACAGCTCAACCATATCGAAGAGCTGCGCGTAGAGCTGGTATGTCGTGATGAACTGATCGCGCACGCCGTAGCCGCCCTGCGCGCCGCCCACCCCTATGAAGAACCCGCCTTTGATGTCTGGCGCATGGCGGATTTTTAGCCATTTTTTTCACCAAGCGCTATGGCGCTTTGAGCGGAAATTTTATATGTGCTCGCTCTGGGAGGATATGCGCCGCTCCTGTCAGCTTGTGCAAAATAGTGTATGTTTAGGGGGCCAGCTCAAACTAGCCAAACGCCTCGCCCAGGGGTGAGGTTTTCACAACGACATGAAGGATTAAAATCATGCAACATCAATTACCCGAACTGCCTTATGCCAAAGATGCGCTGATGCCGCATATCTCACCGGAAACGCTGGAGTTTCATCACGACAAGCATCATGCGACCTATGTGGACAATCTCAATAAGCTGATTGCTGGCACGGAATTTGACGGTCTGAGTCTGGAGGAGATCGTCAAAAAGGCTCCTGCCGGTGGCCTTTTCAATAATGCCGCGCAGGTGTGGAATCATACTTTTTATTTCAATTGCCTGGCCCCGCAGGCGGGTGGCGCACCATCCGGTTCATTAGCGGCCCTGATTGATCAGCACTTTGGTTCATTTGAGGCGTTCAAAGAAAAATTCAGCGCCTCAGCGACCGGCAACTTTGGCTCTGGCTGGACCTGGCTTGTGCAAAACGCGGCCGGTGCGCTGGAGATTGTGAACACCGGCAATGCCGCCTGTCCGCTGACCGAGGGCAAAACGCCACTGCTGACCATCGATGTCTGGGAACATGCCTATTACATTGACTACCGCAATGCCCGGCCCAAATACCTGGCCGCGTTTTGGGAATTGGTCAACTGGCCGTTTGTCGCGGCACAATTGCGCTGATCCGCCAGCGAAGGGTTGCGCGTTTGCTGTAAAGCAAACGCGGGCCACACAGCACTCGCGGGAGGCGCGCAAACCGTTGATAGGGGGTTGTCATGCTGCGAATGGCTCGATGCCGATGGCCGTTATTTGGCTGGGCGCTGTGGTGGTGTTTGTCGCCCGCGACGCTGTGGGCGATGGATGTACAAGTATTGGCGGTATTCAGTGATCGTGCGGTAATCCAGATCGGTGATGAACGCACCCAGCTAAAAATCGGTGAATCCAGTACCAGCGGTGCCCGCCTGCTATCCACCGATGCGCGCATGGGGCGCGTCCGCCTGCTGATGGATGATCAGGAACGCGAATTCACCCTCGGTGGACGGGTCGGCGGAGCTTATCAGACACCGCGCCAGGCCAGCACCCGCATTTATCGCGACTCTTCCGGAGCCTACACGACCACCGGCAGCATTAACGGCACCGCCGTGCGTTTTTTAGTCGATACCGGCGCCAGCTCAGTCGTTCTCAGTGCAACCCAGGCGCAGCGCCTGAATATCGACTATAGCCGTGGCGTATTGACGCCGGTGATGACTGCCTCTGGAAATACCCTCGGTTATCGCATCGTACTGGATCATGTCATCATTGGCAGCATCCGCCAACACCATGTGCAAGCGCTGGTTTTACCCGGCGACAGCCCGCACATCGCTTTACTCGGCATGTCCTTTCTCAATGCACTCAACCTGCGCAACGAATCCGGCGCCCTGGTGCTGGAACAGCGTTATTAACCGTGATTAAAAATGGCCGTATCCATAACCACAAACCCAAATTCGCGTGCAAGGCCTGTGGTCGGCAGTTTATCAAGCATCGCATCAGCGCGGATCAATAGGCACTGATGGATAATCGAAGTCGGCTAGGAACCCAAGGGCTTTAGGCCCCTGGCTGACTTCGATCCCCGACACACACGCCGACCCTTTCGCCCATATCCTGATCGATCGCTCACCAAACCCAGGATTTATGATGCTGGTTTCCCACAAAAGACCACCGCGCATCGCATGGGATCACACGCTTGCCTTTGGTTTTTTTACCTGCACCTTTCGAGGTGTTCCTTTGTATTTTTGATTCACATAGCTGTGTAGCCAACGCTCTGAAACCCCAACGACCCGAGCGATACCGGCCCGTGAAATGCTTTCCAATAAGAGCTTATCAATGAGTGCTTTTTTATCCTCACTGATTCGATTCTGGGGATTCTCGACAAACTGCCGACCGCACGCCTTGCACGCGAATTTCGGCTTGTGGTTATGGATGCGACCATTTTTAATCACATTTTCTGAATGACACGAAGGACACTGCATGGCTTTTTACGCTTTAGAACCCATCACCTCTACATCTTACCACATTCAGCACTACCATTTTCAGGGCTACCAATTCATCTACGCTGATGTGGGTGAGCAGTTCAGCCTTTCAGCACAGTGGATCATCTGCGCCATTACCAGCTATGCCGAAGCCTGCAAGGCGCGGGGTGTTGGCGTCCCGCTGGCCATCGTGGTTTCGCGCTACACTAGCCGGACCTGTCCAAGCATAGCGCAAGCCTTTCGGCTTTAGCTTTAGCCCTGGGGGCACATGAGTGAAGATTTAAGTAGCACGCACAGGAAACGATGATGACAACCGTATCAAACATCAAGAACAATTTTTTTGCCTCTGATCCAGAGCATTCAACACGGCCTGCATCCGGGATCGCACTGGCACCGCTATTGCTGGGCATCATCGCCGCAGCGCTTGTGTTTATCCTGGCCCAGGGCTTTGCCCGTTGGCTGGCTGGCGGTGGTTTGCTGGTTCTGGGTGTGGCGCTGTCGTGGTGGGTTCATGCAAGCCTGCAGCGTTGGGAGCAAACAATGCTGCAGCGCCAGGCCCGTGCGGTTGAGGCGAGTCATGCACAGGCGGCTCCGGTTTCTTCGCCCTTAGCGCAGGTCTGTGCGTCGGTGATTCCCATCTGGCGTCGTCATGTGGCGGCCAGCAGTGCGCATACAGAGGACTCGGTTGCTCAATTGGCGACGCGCTTTGCCGATATCAACCGGCGCCTGGAGCAGGCTCTGGTCGCCTCCGGCACATCGTCGGGGAGCCATGAAGACGATGTGGTCACCACCTTGCACAAGGCCCGCGAAGAGCTTAACGATGTGCTGGGAAATATGCGCCAGGCCTTGGGAACCAAGCGCGATTTATTGGCGCGGATTAGCGAACTGGCGAATTTCACTCAGGAAATGCAAGGAATGACCGACGCGGTTTCGGCACTGGCCTCACAAACCAATTTGCTGGCATTGAATGCAGCTATTGAAGCGGCGCGGGCGGGTGAGCATGGGCGCGGTTTTGCCGTGGTGGCCGATGAGGTGCGCACCTTGTCCACCCAGTCGGGCGAGGCCGGCAAGAATATTGCGCATAAGGTGCAGGCAATCAATGCGGCGATTCTGGCGACCCGTGATTCCGCCGCACATTTTGCCCAGCAGGATGAGCAGTTATTCAATCATGCGCAACAGACCATTGAGCATGTGCTGACCCGTTATCAGGCGGTGATGGCCTCGCTGGAAGCATCTGCCCAGGTATTGCACACAGAAAGCAATGCGGTGCAGGCTGAGGTGACGGAGGTTCTGGTATCCCTGCAATTTCAGGATCGGGTGACCCAGATTCTGGGGCATGTGATGCAGGATATGGATAATCTGATTTCTTGTATGCAGGAACAGCGCTGCGCCCAGGTGGATCTGAAGACCTGGCTGGAGGCTTTGCAATCTTCCTACACTACGCCAGAGCAGCATCATTATCATAGCGGCGAACAGGCAAATAAGCCCACGCCCAGTGAAATCACCTATTTTTAGATCTGATGAGCGCCCGGCTTGCAGAGTAGCGAGACCGGAAGCCTTGCTGTAACCGCTTTCGCGGTGTGGTGAGGGCCATTCATCAGTTTGCGCGGGAAACCCCGGCCGCAAGGCCAAGGAGGGATAGCGCGGCTTGCGAAGCAAGCCTCCCGTTCCCGCGCTCCTTTCTATGTTGAGGTTTTACACAGTGCGCTATCGCGTGTAATGTATGGATATGGACATCAAACGCGCCTACCGCTTCCGGTTTTATCCGACGCCCGCGCAGGAACAAACCCTTGCCCGGACGTTCGGTTGTGTGCGTTTCGCGTACAACCACATGCTGCGGCTGCGTACGGATGCGTGGTTCAAAGAACAAAAGCGCGTCGGCTATCACGAGACCTCCGCGCTTCTGACCGAGTTGAAGAAGACGCCAGAACATGCATGGCTCAACGAGGTCAGCAGCGTTCCGGTACAGCAGGCGTTACGCCATTTGCAAACGGCGTTCGCCAACTTTTTTGCCAAGCGTGCCGGGTATCCCGCGTTCAAGCGCAAGGACGGCTCGCAGTCAGCGGAATACACGACGAGCGCCTTCAAAGACGTGGCGGCACCTTCCAGGTGCCGCTGAAAACCAAGCGAACGCAAGATGCGTCCGCCACGTGCGCTCAACCCGGTTGATCAACGAAAACCAAGTGATCGCCGTCGAGACGCTGGCCGTGAGCCACCTGCAGAAGAACCGCTGTCTGGCGAAGTCCATCAGTGATGCAGGCTGGTCGGAGTTTGTCCGGCAGTTAACGTACAAGGCGCAATGGTGTGGGCGAATGCTGGCGGGCATCGACCGCTGGTATCCGTCGAGCAAACGCTGTTCTGAGTGTGGACACACCGTAGCGAAAATGCCGCTGTCTGTCCGAGATTGGGTCTGCCCGGAATGCGGCAGTCTCCACGACCGTGACATCAATGCAGCGCGCAATGTGTTAACCGCCGGGCTGGCGGGGTTAGTCTGTGGAGAGAACGTAAGTCCCGTGTTGCTGTAAAGCGGCATCGGCTGGTCTCGTTGAAACAGAAAGTCCTGATCGTGAGGTTAGGAATCCCCGTCCTTCCTGCCTGCCGCGACGCACGCGGCGCAGGCAGGTAGGGCGGGGTGGATGTCAAGATGCCGCTTAACGCCGTTAAGTCCATCACACGCACATCAGTCAACAGGATCGTTTGAATGTTTGCCAGTCTTTTGAATGTCTATTCCCTCTTGCTGGGCATGGGGATTTTACTTGCCGGTTCTGGGCTGCTGGGAACCTTGCTGGGCTTACGGGCCGGGCTTGAGGCGTTTCCGCAGTGGTTGATCGGCCTGATTATGTCGGCCTTTTTTATCGGCTATGTGCTGGGTTCTTATTTGTGTCCGATGTTGATCCGTCGGGTCGGGCATATCCGTGCTTTCGTGGTGTTTGCGGCGATTGCTTCGGTGGCTTCTTTTGCGCACGGGCTACTGGTCTATCCCTTGCTGTGGTGGATTTTGCGGGTGGTGGTCGGGGTCAGTGTGCTGGGTTTGTATATGGTGGTGGAAAGCTGGCTCAACGAGACGGTACGCCAGCAGCGCGGTCAGGTGTTTGCCATTTATATGATGATCAGTCTGATTGCCCTGGGGCTTGGGCAGTATCTGATTTTGCTGTATGGGCCGGGGGAGTTGGCCAGCTTTGCCCTGGTGGCCATGCTGTTTTGTCTGGGACTGATTCCGGTGGCGATGACACAGGTTTCACAGCCGACCCAGGTTGAGATTCCGCGTTTTTCCTTTCGCACACTGTATCGGGCCTCGCCGGTGGGCTTTTGGGGGACATTTACCTCGGGCATGATTACCGGCGGTTTTTGGGGCTTGTCGGCACTGTATGCCCAATCCATCGGGCTTTCCAATGTCGGGATTGCCAGCTTTGTCAGTGCAGCGATTCTGGGCGGGGCATTATTGCAGTGGCCCATCGGTTTGCTCTCGGATCATCGTGACCGGCGTATCGTGCTGGCCTTGGTGTGTATCGCCGGGGCAGTCGCAACCGTGGGTATTTTTCTGGTGGCGGGGCAGTCCTTGCCGGGTCTGCTGGCTATGACCGTGTTGTATGGCGGCTTTTCCTTTTCGCTGTACGCGCTGTGTGTGGCACATACCCACGACCGCGCTGACATCAGTCAGGTGCTGGAGATCACCCGTGGCCTGTTATTACTCAATGGCATCGGCGCCAGCTTCGGGCCCATTATCGGCGGTCTGGTGATGCAGTTTGGTAGCAGTGCGCGTCTGCCGCTGGTGTTTGGCGCGATTATGGTCATGCTGTCGCTGTTTACGCTGTATCGCATTTATACCGACCGCCCCGTGCCCCCCGAGGAGCGCTCGGTGTTTGTGCCGGTCACCCGCACTTCAGCGATGGCGGCTGAACTGGATCCGCGCAGTGACCTGGAGCGTGAGCTGGAATTGAAACCGCCGGTCGATTGATGCGCCTTATGTGCTCTGCTGTGCTGCGGAGTGCAGGCGGGCCAGCAGGATGACACCGCCATAGTGTTGTTGCTGGCTGAGCACCTGATCCAGTTCGCTGGCGATCTCGGCGAGGGCGCTGGAGGCCGGGGCATGAGTAAACCAGTTCTGTGCCAGGCGGGTTTCGGCGGGGTTGAGGCTGGCGCGCAAAAACTGCGTCAGTTTTTTTGCGCTATAGGGGTGTCCTGCCTGCAGGGCAGGGCGCGATAACATCAGCAGGTTGACGTGTGTGTGCTGGCCAAAGAGTTGCCGGTGGCGTTCATACAGCGGCTGCATCGTGGCGTGATCCAGCGGCTTGAAAATATGGCTGAGCTGGCGTTCCCACCAAAGCGCCGCCCGGCTGGCTTGAGCGTCACTTGCTGCTGTCCCGTAGACGATATACAGCGTCTTTGGTTGCAGGACATGGGCATAAAAATGGCCGGATGCAGCGCCTACCAGGGTCATAAAGAATTCCCAGTGGCCTTCCTCTAAGGTGTGCGCGGGGAATCGGGCACGCCGCAGGGCGCTTTGATTGCTGATCCGGTTGGCGTCAAGCAATTCATCAAACTGGCGTTGAATGGCGGTGCGCTCAATCTCATCCATCAGGCAGATGGTGCGATCCAGTTCATGAAATTCACGCAGTCGGGGCACCGGGGCAATATTGTCGGGTGACACTTTCTGGGAAAGGGCCTGCAGGCGTAGTTGCAAGCGGGTGAGGGCTTTATTGAGCATCCACAGCAGATAGACCGCCAGCAATAGCCCGACCAAGGCCGCCACGCTGATGCTGATCAGCGCCTGCCATGCCGCATGTCTGAGCATGTGGCGGTAGGTGGTGGTTTCCAGCACGATCCCGACAATCACCGGCATCCGCTCGGCATCGGCCGGGGTGCCGGAGGCAAATACGGTGAAATATAAAGCTGCGTCGTTGTCAGTGTGGCTACGGCTCAGTCCGGCGATATGGATTCCTGGCGCGGTGCGTAGTGCCTGCGCCTCGTCAGGCAGATCCCAGTTCGGCGGACGGGCGAGAAGGTAGCGCGGGATGTCATCGGGCGTCATCGGGGGTAAAAAAATGCTGTGTACCGTGGTGGAATTCAGGGCGCGCACCAGTGGCAGATAGCGGCTATCCAGGGCCTGGGTACCGCGCTCGGTCAAAAATTCCGCCATCACCACGGCCACGGCGCTGCCTTCCTGGCGGAGATTGTCCAGATATTGCTGACGCTTGAGCGAGACATCAAACAAAGAGGCCAGCGCCGCCAGACTGACAAACAGGAGAATCACCAGGGTGGGCAAAATGATGCTGAGTCTCATGCGGCGGGACTCCTTAACGGACACAGTGACTCCCAGGCAATCACCGGGCTAAGGGTTTTGCCGGGATATAGCACTGGCACGGGTTTAGCAGCCCGCGCATCGCCCAGCACATCGCCGGCAAGGTGGCGCAGGCTGTCATCTTGCATCAATAGCAAAGCGCCCTCGCCGGGTTTAAGCAAAGGGCGCGCAGCGGCGCTAAAAGCGTTGAGCTGTTGCTGTTCCGCCAGCCACAGACTTTTGAAAAGGCCAGCGAGATCCACGAGCAAACGCAGCTGTGTGGCATCGTATAAGGTCTTTGCAGGGTCGGTGAAGTGCAGCCAATACAGCCCCGCCTTGGGATCCAGACTGATCAGATAGCCATGATGCAGCCGCTGCATCATTCCCTGTAGCTGCTGGGCCGCGTGGTCATGGGCGCTTTCTGTGGCGCGTTGCTTGCGCAGATTGCGGGCCTCGGCGGTGACTTCCTGATGCGCTTTGGTCAGCTCCCGGCGTAACTGCTCAATCCCGGCAGCGATGGGCGCAAGCTCAGGGACCGTATGCATCTGCTGATTCAGGGGCGTGGTTGAACCCGCCGAAGTGCGGGCCGCCAGGGTTTTGAGTGCTTGCATGGCGCCACTTAAGCGCTGCGCAATAAACCAGGTGATGGCCAGTCCGGCACTGAGCGCGGCCAGGCCCAGCAAAAACACCGTCAGCAAGGCAACCCGGGTGCGCGCTCGAATCACGCTGACGTTCACATCTGCCCCGGCGGCGGCGACAATATCGCCGTGCCGGTTCTTGATAGGCGCAAAGCCGGATTTCAACAGTCCCCACTCCTCCCACGCCTGCACCGGCGAAATGTAATACGGCGCCCCGCCAATCACCTGATACATGCCGTGCATCGCATCAGCCGGCAGGGTATCGGGAGTGCCGATGGGCGTGTGATCATCGTCCTGATTGGCATCAAAGACGTAAATCACCTCATTTTCTTCCTGTCCGTGTACCTGGGTAAATAAATAGGTCAGGCCCAGGCGCGTGCGAATCTCCCGCATGGGCCGGATATGATCAAGATAGCGCGGATCACGGCTGAGTTCCTTGGCGCTGGCCTCCTGATGGAGGCGCTCATTGAGCAGCGCCTGATGGCTCTCGGTGTTAATAAAGGCGCTGGTGACCACGCTGGAGGCAATCAACAGCCGATCAAAACCATCAATGATGGATTGATTCAAACCCTTGTAAATCAACACCGTCAGGGTGGTGGTGACCAGAATTGCAGCAGGAACCAGCACCAGCAGCACCTTACTGCCCAGACCCATGACGGGCGAATTATGTGGATGCATGGCCATGCGCTAAGCGTTCCAGATCAGTGATAAAGGTATGCAGTGCGGTCTGCTCCTGGGAATCCCCGCTGTTGGTGCGGTTATCCGCCGCCAACACCAGCGTGGCGGCCTGACGCACCAACGGCGTACTGCCATGCAGCAGATAATAGCGTGTCACCCGCGCCCGCTCAGGCATCACCAAACCAACGGTCGCGACCAGCGCCACCGCCGTTTCCAGTGGGTCAAGCTCGGCGGTCTCCAGCACCTCGGCCAACCAGGCGGCAAGCTCGGTCGGCGTGCCGGATGGCAGCACTTCCAGCGCGGCGATGCTCGCATCAGCATCCAGCAGGCGTATCAGGCGGATAACCTGCTGCTTGTTAAGCCCCTGTTCGATGGTTTCCAGCGCATTGGCGCGATCTTTGGGGTTTTTTGAGCAGAGCGCCTGATCCAGACTGGCAAAACTGGGCAATCGGCCTGATAAAGCCGCCAGCTCAATCACCCGCAAGCCGGCATGTTTGGCGCTGGCGCTCAGCAGTTGATGCAGCAAGGCCAAGGCGCGTGGCGGTTTGGCCGACAGGGTGGCCAAGCGATAGTCCAGCTGTTGCGCATAGGCCCGAAGCCGTAAGCCCCGCTCAAGCTCCTCATCCATAATGCTTTCAAACAAGGGAATCGCCTGATTCAGATCAATCCGTGCCGCCAAATTAGCGGCTAAGCTGCGGGTACGATGCCCAAAGCCGGTATCTGCAAGTACGCGCATCGCCGGCAGCAATACCTGAATGCCCAGATGGCCCAGGGTGTGCTCAAGGCGTTTCAGCTCGGCGGGTCGCAGGCGATCAGCGAGTTGCAGCATGGGCAACACCAGCCGGGGGTCTTCCAGAATCCCCAGACAATCAATCGCCAACAGACGGCTATCGCTGTCCTCCTGTGCGAGAATATCCAGCAATTTCTCCCCCAGCCCCGCCGTAGCCATGCCTTGGCGCAAGGCCCCTTGCAGCGCCTTGAGCGCCGCATGACGGATACGCGGCTCCTGGCTATCCAGCGCATCCTTGAGCGCATGCAGACTGAGCGGGTCGCCCATGCAGCCGTAGGCCTGAATGGCCAGTATCCGCTCGTGAGTATCGCCCTGCGCAAGCTGATGCAGGGTCTGTACGGCATCCTTGACGTAACGCACATCGCCCAGATGCCACAGCGTTAATGCAGCCGCAGCGCGCAGATGGGGCGTGGCATCGCTGAGCCAGGCCACCGCCCGCGAGGTGGAAATCAAGCCAGCATGTGCCGCCTCGACCGCCTGCTGCTGATCCAGCCCATGCAGGCCATGCCATTCTGCCGCCAGACACAAAGTCACCCAACGCTCCATCGTCTTGGCCCCGCCTTTACCCGGTTCAGTCAGGCGGGCATCGCCTTCGCGGCGGTGTGGATGATTCATGCGGCCTGAGGTCTGCTGCTTGGCCATGGTCTGAATATTCGCCGCCATCGCCCCACGGTAATAATGACGCAACAACAAGGCCAGCCCGATCAAAACCACCGTCACCAGCAAGGCAATGCCCGCAAGACTGCGCGGATCAAGCAAGGGCACGGCAATCAGCAAAAACAGCCCGGAAAACAGGCTGGCGCTCGGCTCAACCAGGCCTTCGATGTAGGTGCGGATGGATTTTTTATACTGCCCCGGCACCGCATTAAACAAAATGTTCTGGGTATTGTATTCCAGCGAAGTCAACACTCCGTGATAGGCCCAAAAAGCCAGCACCGCCGCCCATAAATGATCAGTAATAAACAGCACCGCAAAGGTCAGCAAATACACCATCGGCATGACCAGCATCAGGGTACGGATGCCCAGCCAGACCACCAGACGACTGTAGAGAAAGAGATTAACAACCAGATTAAACAGCGCACTCAGCGCATACAAAAGCCCAAACAGCACCGCCAGCTCAGCCGCATCGCGATCCCGCCCTAAAATCTCAAAATATTGATATTCAATCAGATTGGTCAAGATCAGGGTCACGAACAAGACCCCGGCGAGAATCAGACTAAACGGAGAATTGAGCAAGGCGCCCAACATCGAGGTCGGGCCGCGTCCCGCCTGTGCATCGTCGTCAGCACCGGTATCCGCCAAGGGCTGAAAGCGCTTTTTCAAAAACACCAGCAGCGGCAGCGTCACCAACGCCAGCAGCGCCCACAGAAAAAAGAAAAACGCCATCGGCACATGCGCCGCCAGCAGCGTCACCAGCCCCGCACCGAAAATACTGCCCAGGGCCATCCCGGCGCTAAACAGTGGAAATAAACGCTTGGCATCCTGAATGGTGAAATAACTGTCGGTGAAATTCCAAAACAGGGTATATAAAAGGATGTACCAGATGGCCGCATACAGCTTGATGCCGATAAACAGCGCCTGACGCAGCCCCTCCGGCCAGCCCTCCGCCTGGCTCACCGCCCAGGCAATCAACACGCCAAAGATCACCAGAACAACAAAAGTGTGCTCTGCCAGACGGTTGATGCCATGACGCTGCAACCAGGTAGCATATCCGGGCGTCAGTATCGCCATCAACAGCGGCGTGAGGATAAACACCAACCACAGCTTATCCGCCCCCAGATGGTTCAAAAACACCGCATCACCGGCCGCCATCCCGATGGTCATACCGCTTTGCAACAAAATCGCAAACAGCGCAAAGGCGACTACCTGACGACCTTCGCCCGGCATCACCTTGCAATAGCGGCTAAAAAACGAAATCTTGCAAGGCGGAGCGCCATCAGCAGGCACTGACATGGGAGAATCTTTGGGCATGGAGCCTCTCAAGCAAAAACATAGCGCGCCCACAGTATAATATCTAAGCTGTGGCGGTGTGCAGCATCATACCTTTGCACCGGCGTCTATGCCAACAGCACACACCCGCGAGTGCAAGACGGATGAAAACCACGCAAAGCCCACCGCTTCATGCCGTGGCCGGTGCTCGACGCTCAGGCTGGGAAAATTGAGACTTGCGTTTTATTTTTTTTCGACTATAATGCCACCTTCTTGATGCGGGGTGGAGCAGTCTGGCAGCTCGTCGGGCTCATAACCCGAAGGTCGCAGGTTCAAATCCTGCCCCCGCTACCACTTTTGTGGTTAAATGCTCTCTTATCAGTTCTTCTCTGTTTTTCCTCTGCGTTATCCCCTGTTATCTTTTCTTCACGCTGCTTTCCTTGATTTTATCGGTGTTCCGTGTTTTATTGGCTGTCTACGGCAGCGATGCTGGCGTGTTTTTGGCTAATATCTGACAACAACACCCGCAACCCATTGACCCCGCACATACGATTTATCTAGCGACGGATGCTGCCTGAGCCTCGATGAGGAATGCCATCAATTTATGCTCAATCCTTTGCATATTGCCTTGTTGTATGCGTTGTTTGCAGCGTTGTGGATTGTAAGCTCAGGGTATGCGCTGGATTTGCTCGCACAAGACCCTGAGTTTCTGGCGCGCCTGGAGCGTATCAAGGGCTTGATCTTTGTTGCAGTAAGCAGCGCCTTGCTGTATCTGTTGCTGAAGCTGCAAAACCTTGGTCCACGAGCCATACGCGCCTCCTCGCAGACGGTGCCATTACGCGGCGACGGGCAACGATACCGCCTGGTCATCCTGGGTCTGGTGCTGCTGATCATGACCCCCTTGCCGGGGCTGCTCATTTTAAAGCTGCAAAAACCGCAGATCATGCAGGAAGCCTATCAGGATTTGCAGGTCATCTCGCGCTTTAAGGCCTCGCATCTGCAACAGTGGCTCACTGAGCGGCGCACGGATGGCCTGAGTCTGGCGAGCAATGCGCTGTTTGTGGAGCTGGTACAGACCGCCAGCGTGGCCCAAGACGCACCGTTGATGGAGCGGTTGCGCACCCGTTTGGAGGTGTTGCGCGGCATCCGCGACTATCGGGCGGTGGTGTTGTTTGATGCACAAGGGCAACTGCTGCTCGCGGTGGGCGAGCAGCTTTGGGGGGAAGGCGCGAATCATCCGTGGCAAGACAGGGCGTCGCTGCCTCGGGACATACAGCATACGGATTTATATCACGATACCCACGGTGCCCTGGCCCTGGATTTTTGGATACCTTTGCGGCGCTCCGGCGCACCGGCAGATGAGCTGGCCGGTTTTGTGCTCTTGCAAACGCAACCCGAGGTTTTTTTCACGGAGTTGCTCATGGATTGGCATGATGCCACTCACCGCGCAGAAAGCCTGTTATTGCGTGAGGAGCACGGGGCACTGTGGCTCGTCTATGGGGCGCACCCAGATCAGCGGTGGCAGGATGATGGGCCATTGGCCTTGCGCAATCCCCGCAGTATTTTTTATCGCTGGGATGCGATGTCTCCGGGCAGTATGCTTGAGGGCCTGGATCATCGACAAACGCCGGTGCTGGCGGTGTCTCAAGCGATTCCCTCGACCTCCTGGTTCCTCGTGATCAAGCGCGATCAGCGCGATATTTTTGCCAATCTCAACACTTTAAGCCTGTGGGTCACACTGATCAATTTTTTTGCCCTCAGTGCGCTGATGGCGGCGCTGGTATTGCTGTGGTTTCAGCAGCAGCGGGTGCATGAACTGACCCTGAAAGCACAGTCTGCACAGCGTGACCGGCTGCTGAAATACTTTTTTGATTTGCCCTTTATCGGCATGGCCATTACCCAGCCATCGGATCGGCGCTGTCTGAACGTCAACCAACGCCTGTGCGATATTTTGGGCCGTTCCCGCGAGGAGTTGATGACGCTAAACTGGTCGCAGCTGACTCATCCCGAGGATCTGGTCGAGGAGATGACGCATTTTAGCCAGATGCTGGGCGGCAAGGCCGACGGTTATCAGATGGAGAAGCGTTTTTTGCGCCCGGATGGGCGGGTGGTATTTGCCTTGGTCAATGTGAAGCCCATTCTCGCTGAAGGGGGCGATGTCGAGCTGGTGATGGCCACGGTGGAGGATATCACCGAGCGCTGGCTGGTGGCGCAGGAGCTGCAGCGACAAAAAGATTTGTACGATACCCTGTCGCAGACCAATCAGGCGATTGTGCGCTGCACCCGACAGGAAGAATTGTTTCCGGAATTGTGCCGGATTGCGGTCAAGCATGGCGGTTTTTGTCTGGCCTGGATTGGCCTGTTGAATGCCACTGACGGTGGGATCGTGCCGGTGGCCTTGCATATTCGCCAGACACGGGCCTTAGCATCATTGCAGGACTTGTTTAGCCACTCACCTGCGCTGGTTGATCAGGATCTGGCGGTGCGGGCGCTACGCCTGAATCGCTATGTAATCCAGCGCCAGGGCATGACGGAAACCTATGACCCGCAGCCACACACGCCTTGGCTTGAGGCCTTGACGCAGGCACACCTTCAAGAGGCCGGGGCCTTTCCGATTTATCATCAGGGGTGCGCCATCGGGGCGATGATTCTGTATTCGGATCAGCGTCCGTTTTTTTCCGGCGACATCTGCCGCACGCTCGAAGAAATGGCGATGGATATCTCCTTTGCGCTGGATATGTTCACCCAGCGGGCCGCGCTGGAAAAAACCACCGAAGAATTGAGCGGGTTTTTCGATGTCGCTTTGGATTTATTGTGTATCGCCGATCTGGATGGGCATTTCCTCAAGCTCAACACGGCCTGGGAGCAGGCCCTGGGGTATTCCTGCGAGCAGCTGCAACGCTGTCGCTTTCTCGATTTTGTCCATCCCGAGGACCTGGCGCATACCCATGAGCAAATCGCCCGGCTGGCGCAGGGCGAGTATGTGATCAATTTCGTCAATCGCTACCGCTGTCCCGATGGCCAGTATCGTTGGCTTGAGTGGCATGCTGCCCCCAGTCCAGGCGGGGAGTGGGTGTATGCCGCCGCCCGCGACATCACCGAACAGCGCGCCCACGAGCAGGCCCTCAAAGCCTGGGATCATCTTCTGGGTTATATCATTCAGCATGATCCCAATGCGATTGCCGTGCATGATAAGGAACTGCGCTATATCTACGTCAGCGAGCGTTATCTGCAGGATTACAAGGTGGAGCAAACGCAGCTGATTGGCTATCGACACTACGAGGTATTTCCGGATATTCCGCAAAAATGGCGCGAAGTACATCGCCGTGCGCTGGCCGGTGAGGTCTTGCGCTGTGAGGAAGATCGCTTTGAGCGCGCCGATGGGCACGTGGAATGGACACGCTGGGAATGCCGCCCATGGTTTGATCAGCATCAGCAGATTGGCGGCATCATTTTGTATACCGAGGTGATCACCGAGCGCAAGCAGGCCGAAATGGCACTGCGTCAAGCCGCCTGCGTGTTTGAAAGCACTCGCGACGGGGTGTTGATCACCGACCTGAATGCGCGGATTGTGGCGGTTAATCGCGCCTATACCGAGATCACCGGCTATCACGAACACGAAAGCCTCGGGCAAACCCCGCATATCCTCAACGCCCAGCACCATCCGCCCGGCTTTTACACGCAGCTATGGCAGTGTTTGCAGGCGCAGGGACATTGGCAAGGCGAGATCTGGAATCGGCGCAAAAACGGCGAGCTGTATCCGCAATGGTTGACCATCAGCACGGTGTATAACGAAGCCCGGCAGCCCACCCATTATGTCGGGGTATTCACCGACATCAGCCAGCTCAAGCAGTCTGAGGCGCGGCTGGAACACATGGCGCATTATGACCCGCTGACCAACCTGCCCAATCGCGTGCTGGTGCAGTCTCGTTTGCAGCACGCCATCGAGCAGGCAAAACGGGAAAAACAGCAACTGGCCGTGTTATTCATTGATCTGGATCGCTTTAAAAACGTCAATGACAGCCTCGGTCATCCCACCGGCGATGCCCTGCTGGTGGCGATTACCCAGCGCATCAGTGCGCGTTTGCGTGAAGCAGATACCCTGGCCCGACTGGGGGGCGATGAATTTTTATTGCTGATGGAAGGAGTGCCGCATGGCCGGGATGCGGGCCGGGTGGCGCAGTTAGTCCTGGATTTGCTCGAAAAGCCGTTTTTATTAAATGATCAGCACGAGATCTATGTTGGGGCGAGTATCGGCATCAGCGTGTATCCCGACGATGCGCACAGCGTAACCCATTTGATTCAGCACGCCGATGCCGCGATGTATCAAGCCAAGGCGCAAGGCCGCAACACCTATCGCTTCTATACCCGCACCCTCACCGAGGCCGCCGACCGGCGCCTGCGCCTGGAAAACCAGTTACGCCGGGCGGTGGAGCATGGGGAATTTGAGCTGTATTACCAGCCGATTGTCTGCGCCAGCACGCACCAGCTACATGCCTTGGAGGCTCTGTTGCGCTGGCATCCGGTGGATGCTCCGGCCCCGATTCCGCCCAGTGAGTTCATTCCGCTGTGTGAGGAAAACGGCCTGATTTTGCCGCTGGGGCAATGGGTGTTGCAGCATGCCTGTACACAGGCCAAGCATTGGTTGGCAGCGGGGAGTGTGCCATTTCGGCTGGCGGTGAATCTCTCGGCCTGTCAGCTGCGCATCAAAGAGATACCGCAGCAGATCGCGCAGACACTGGAACACAGCCAATTACCCGCAGACTGTCTGGAGCTTGAACTGACAGAAAGCGCCATCATGGAACAAGGCAGCGAGGCCATTCACTTGCTGCAGGAATTCAAGGCGCAAGGGCTGCACATTGCCATTGACGATTTTGGCACCGGCTATTCCTCACTGGCCTATCTCAAGCGCTTTGCCGTGGATACCCTCAAGATTGACCGGCAGTTTGTGATGCATCTGACCGAGGATCAAAGTGACTATGAGATTGTCACCACCATTGTGGCGATGGCGCGCAATCTGCGCCTGAATGTGGTCGCCGAAGGCGTGGAAACCGAGGCACAAATCAAGGCCCTGGAGGCTATCGGCTGCGATGCCCTGCAAGGTTATGCCTTCAGTCGCCCCTTGCCCGCAGCCGCTATCCACTCCCTGCTATTCCCCGCTAATCCGCCCTATACACCGCCCGATGCATGAGGATCGTCGTCCGCACCATCAAGGCACTGGCTGAGGCTTGACGCAGCTGGGTGCGCGCAGCCCCTGGCTCTACCCCAGCAGGTTTTTGAGGGTGTCCAGCAGGTTATTTTGATCAAAGCTGCCCTTGATAATATAGGCATCCGCGCCGACCTCAATGCCTCGGCGCTTGTCTTCTTCTTTTTCCCGCGAGGTGATGATGATGATCGGGGTGTGGCGGTAGCGTTCATCCTGGCGCAGGGCGGCGGTTAAGCTGAAGCCGTCCATATTGGGCATTTCGACATCGGTCAAAATGGCATCAAAAGACTGTGAGCGCGCCTTTTGCAAGCCATCCAGGCCATCCTCGGCCAAGGTGATCTGATAGCCGTGGGCTTCCAGCAAATCCTTTTCAATCTCGCGGGTGTTGAGTGAATCATCAACCACCAGCACGCGCTGCCCTGTTGTGCTACTGGCCTCAGTGGTGCGGGTCGCGGTGGTGCTGATGTTGTGCCGGGCGAGATCCATCAAGGCCGGGGCATGCAGGATGCTGATCAGCTCACTGTTGCCGGTCATGACCATGCCAGCGATTAAAACTCTGTCACGCAGGTGTGCTGGCAGCGGTTTGATCACCATATCCTGCTCATCGACCAGATCATTGACTTTGAGTGCTAATTTGGCGTTGCGCACCCGTACCACCACCAGCAGATGCACCTTGCGTGTACTCTGGGCAGGGCTTGGCAGAGAGAGCAAGGCCGCCAGATCCAGCACCGGGACGAATTCATTATCAATCACCACAGTCTGACGTTTGGCCACCAAAAACAGTTGCCGGTCTTCGACCTCCAGCAATTGTGCAATGTATTGCGCGCTCAGACCAAAGCACTGCGTCCCGGTTTGCACCAATAACACCCGCATCATCGCCAGCGACAGCGGTAAACGCAGGCTGAAGGTGGTCCCCTGACCGGGTAAGGTTTCCACCGAGATCGCCCCCTGCAATTCATCCACTACGCAGCGTTTGACCACATCCATGCCCACCCCCCGGCCGGAGACATCGGTGATGATGGCACTGGTACTAAAACCGGGGGTAAAAATCAGCTCAATCAGCTCATTTTCTGGCAAAGCGGCCGCTTGCTCGGTAGACAGCAGACCCTTGCGAATGGCCTTGTCACGGATCAGCGCCAGCGGCAATCCCGCACCGTCGTCGCTCAGTTCTATCACCACAAAACCGCCATCCTGACGGGCATTGAGCTGCACGGTGCCATAGCGCGGCTTGCCAGCGGCTTCCCGGGTCTCAGGCGGCTCAATGGCATGATCGACGGCATTGCGTAACAGATGCACAATGGGGTCATTTAAACGCTCAATCACCTGACGATCCAGCTCGATGTCCATGCCGCTGATTTTGCACTCAATCTCTTTACCCATCGAGCGCCCCAGCTCGCGCACCATCCGCGCCGCCGGTTCAAACACCAGCGCCAGCGGTAACATGCGCATGATCAGCGCCTTGTTGTGCAACTCCTCCATCAGCAGGGCCTGTTCAAATACATCATCTTGCAGCTGACGGGCAAAGCGGTGCAGCGGGGCGCTGAGCGCAGCGGAGACATCGGCCTCACGTTCAATGCCGCGAATATCGCTCACCCGCTGGCGCAACCGTGCATGACTGGAGATGACCTCGCCCATCAATTTGATCAGCTCATCCATCTTGACCAGAGGAACCCGCACGGTGGCCGCCGTTTTGAGTCGCACCTCCGGCGCGCTGGATTCTACGGCGGCGGGCGCGTCATCCGGGGGCGGGGCGGGAGATTCCGCCGGGGAGACGGGAGGCTGATCGACGACCGGCGCAGACACCTCAGTGGGCGCTGTGGCGGTTGCGCTCAGCGGCGCTTTCAAGGCCGCACACAGCGCCGCATCCGCTGGGGACAGCTCGTTCCCTGCTTCCAGCTGATCCACCTGGCTTGCCAAAGCATCACAGGCTTGGCGCAATAGGCGTCCCAAGCCCGCAGTAAAGGCCACATTGCCCTCGCGCAAGTCCCCGAGCACATCCTCCAGGGCATGGGCCGTGTCGGTAATCGGCAACAGCTTGAGCATTCTGGACGAACCTTTGATCGTGTGCGCCGAACGAAACAAGGCATGCACCGCCTCAATATCTTGCGGTGTTGTCTCCAGATGATTGATCCGCTCCTCCATCTGGCGCAGGTGTTCGCGGGCCTCTTCGACAAAACGAATGAGAAAGCGTTTGATGTCTATCGCCATGAGAATCTGTTTGCAAGGTACAGGAAAAAGATGAACTGCAAAGTGGCCCGAACAGGATAAAAAAATCCCGGTGTGATGCCACACCGGGAATCTTACAGGATACTGCGCCAAACCGCATGGGCTGGCTTAGGCCACAAGCGCCTCATCACTGGGCACCAGTCCAGCCAGAATCACCGGGGTATCTGCCATCTGTATGGCACCTGTGCTAACGGCAACCCCGTTGATGACATCCAGCTTCAGGTTTTCATCGCCGACGATGACACGCTGGCTGATAGGGGCGGATAATTCTGGGCCGGAGAAGATCACTTCATAGCTTCCGGGACGTACAGGTATGCTGTAGGCGCCTGCCTCAAAGGCTGCAAAATCCTGCCCATTCACCGTCACCGTAACCCCGGACAGGCCTTCGCCAACCGTGTAAAACTGGTTATTGTCCAGGTCGTTATAGATCACCCCCGTCAAAAATACGAAATCGGAATTAAAATCACGGCCAAATTTCTGGGTGATCATGGAGGTCAGAAAGGTATTGCCTTCTTGAGTAAAATGACCCTCGCGTTGTCCGATGCCGACTTCGTGATAGTGTTCTCCAAGGATATTGACCCGATGTCCCGGTGAAAGGAACAACCCGTCATGCTGGCTATGAATTGAGGCGATCAGATCAATCTGCGCACCGGTATTCCCAGTCCAGGAAACATTTTCACCCACAAAGGAAGAACCATACCCCGCCGCCTGGGCGCGATCTGCCGGATTTGTGCCGTTGATGCCCGTATGCGAAAAAATATTATGGTTTAACATCCAGTCGCTGTGGTCACGGGCGGCTTCCATCAAAATGGTGTTAAACGCCAGTGGTGCTTTGCTGTCTGTGGAAATGCGCTGATTGGCGGCAATGCCTTGATTCAGATCAATATTTAAGCGCTGCGCCTCAGTCACGGGGTCTTGGCGGGCCTGATTGATCAGCTCCAGCATGAGGATTTCATGAGCTGTGGGTTGCGGGCCTTGCGGGACCGGGGGTTCTACCGGGGGTTCTACCGGGGGTTCTACCGGGGGTTCTACCGGGGGTTCTACCGGGGGTTCTACCGGGGGTTCTACCGGGGGTTCTACCGGGGGTTCTACCGGGGGCTCGGGATCAACTGGACGCGTGATAGCAAATAGTCCTTCCCGCGCCTCATCCAGCAATCCCCTGATACGGACCGGTGTGGTCATGCTGTCAATTTCTGCCGTCAGCGAGGTCGCCAAGGCCAAAAAGGCCGCCTGCGCTTCGGGGTTAAGCTGATTGAAGGCCGGAATATCTTCACGCCTTTGCAGATCGTAAAACCCCTCACTGACGTTGACAAAGTTTTGATACAACACCTGAGTATCCGCCGCCTGTGCATTGGCCCACATGCCATCAAGCATCATCATGACCAGGGTGCCTAACTCTGAACCCAGCAGACTGGGCTGTTGAGCAATCTCATCCTGCCAATACTTAAACCCTTCCGCATCGGGTTCGCTGACCTGGAAGATATTTGCATACAGCGCCCTGAGCAGGCCATCGCCGTGCAGACCCGCATATTTTTCCTGAATCAGCGCTTGATCAAAAAAGCTCTGCGCCACATTGACATAACTGAATCGTCCACTGGCAATGGCCCCAACCCAGTAATCCACTCCCTCGGCATCGGGTGCCGCCCCCCAAACACCGGCATAAATCTCCATCACCCTCTGTGCAATGCCATAATTCTCTGGTCTGGACATAAACCCTCCTCACGTTGCAAACGAAAGATATCAAGCGGCACACGCCTAGCCTGCCCGCCGGCTTAAAGATACCCCAAATCTTGATGATTGTATCAATTTTATGGGTGAGCATCTTTTGCTGTGGTTGAAACTGGCGCGGCTTGCCCCCATGCTAGCGGCATCTCAATTCATCATCCACAGGAATCAATCACCATGCGAATGGAAAAACTGACGACGAAATTACAAACGGCGCTGGCCGATGCCCAGTCTTTGGCGGTGGGCCGGGATCATCAGATGATCGAGCCGGTGCATCTGCTGATTGCGCTGCTGGATCAGGATGGCGGGACGGTGCGGCCGTTATTGGCACGCAGCGGGGTGAATGTAAATCTGCTGCGCTCACAATTGGGCGAAGGGCTGGATCGCTTGGCCACCGTTGAAGGCGCCGGGGGGGATTTGCATATCTCTCACAGTCTCGGGCGCCTGCTGAATCTGTGTGACAAATTGGCGCAAGAACGCAAGGATCAATTTATTTCCTCGGAATTGTTTGTGCTGGCGGCGCTGGAGGATAAAAGCGGGCTGGGTGAGCTTTTGCAAAAAGCCGGGGCAAGCCGGGCGGCGCTGGAAAAAACCATTGAGCAGCTGCGCGGCGGCCAGCGCGTACAGGATCAAAATGCCGAGGAGCAGCGCCAGGCGCTGGAACGCTACACCATTGATCTGACCGAGCGCGCCGAGCAAGGCAAGCTGGACCCGGTGATCGGGCGCGATGAGGAGATTCGCCGGGCGATTCAGGTCTTGCAACGGCGCACCAAGAATAATCCGGTGCTGATCGGCGAGCCGGGCGTGGGTAAAGCTCAACCCTTGTATGCCAAGATTAAAACACCGTCTGGCTGGACAACGATGGGCGAAATTCAGGTCGGCGACTGGGTCAGTACGCCTGATGGAGGTAAAGCAAAAGTAACAGGCGTTTTTCCTCAAGGTGAAAAGCAAATTTATCGCTTGCATTTTCGAGATGGGCGCTATGCGGATGCCTGCGCCGAACATTTATGGAGCGTTTATGGGCCACATAAGCATGATAAAGAATGGAGAACCGTTACCACGCGGCATTTGATGAGTCTATTAAATCGCGTTCATGCACGCTGGAAGATCCCGTTGGTGACTGAGGTAAATGAAGAAGCTAAAAATCAGTTGCCTATTGAGCCTTATTTATTGGGTGTTTTGTTAGGCGATGGCAATTTCACACAAAACTGCATTCGCTTTACTAATCAAGATGACGAAATAATCGAGCGAGTACAGACCCTTTTGGGCGAAGATTTTATTTTGTCAAAGTCAGGAGGCGACAATCGTCCTTACGATTATAGGATTTTGATGTCAGAGACCAACTTGTCAAAATACGCAAAACGCTTTAAAGGGAAAATTGCACATGATTTGCTGCGATCCATTCGAGATCTAGGATTGCTGGGCAAGCATGCCTATGAAAAATTTATTCCTGATGTTTACAAAACCGCTTCTATCGAGGCGCGTTATGCTTTATTGAGAGGTTTGTTGGATACAGATGGCACAATCACAAAAACGGGCAGTATTTCATTGTGTACCAAGAGCATGCGGTTGGCGAGCGATGTGCAAAATCTCGTATGGTCTCTCGGTGGTTTGGCTTCCATTAAAACTAAGCAGTCCTTTTACACATATGAAAATGAGCAATGTTTTGGAAGGATTACTTATAACGTAAAAATTCGACACCCCAAACCGAAACGCCTATTTTCCTTGACGCGAAAATTAGCGCGTGTGCCTAACGAATACCAATATAAATATCTTAAAAATCGTTTGGTTTCCATTGAACCACTTTCAATTGAACATGCTCAGTGCATCATGATTGATCACCCTGAGCATTTGTATATTACCGATAACTATGTCGTGACACATAACACGGCGATCGTCGAGGGGCTGGCGCAGCGCATTATCAACGGCGAGGTGCCCGAAGGGCTTAAAGAGAAGCGGCTGTTGTCTTTGGACATGGGCGCCTTGATTGCCGGGGCGAAATTTCGCGGCGATTTTGAGGAACGCATGAAGGCGGTGATCAATGATCTGGCCAAGCAGGAAGGCCGGGTGATTTTATTCATCGACGAAATTCATACTGTGGTTGGCGCAGGCAAGGCGGAGGGCTCCATGGATGCGGGCAATATGCTCAAGCCGGCCTTGGCCCGAGGTGAATTGCATTGCATCGGCGCCACCACGCTGGATGAATACCGCCAATATATCGAAAAGGATGCCGCACTGGAGCGCCGTTTCCAGAAAGTTTTGGTGGATGAGCCGACGGTGGAAGATACCATCGCCATTCTGCGCGGCCTCAAGGAGCGTTACGAGGTGCATCATGGGGTGGAAATCACCGACCCGGCGCTGGTGGCGGCAGCGGTGTTATCGCAGCGCTACATCTCGGATCGCCAGCTCCCCGATAAGGCCATTGATCTGATGGATGAGGCGGCGGCACGCATCCGCATGGAGATTGACTCCAAGCCGGAGATGATGGATCGCCTGGAACGGCGCCTGATTCAGCTCAAAATCGAACGCGAGGCGCTGAAAAAGGAATCCGATGAGGCCTCTAAAAAGCGCTTTGGGGCACTGGAGGCCGAGATCGTGCGCCTGGAGCTGGAATATCGCGAGCTGGAAGAAATCTGGCATGCCGAAAAGGCGGCGCTGTCAGGCACGGCATCCATTAAAGAGGAGCTGGAACGCGCCCGGCTGGAGCTGGATACCGCCCGCCGGGCCGGTGATCTGGCGCGCATGTCGGAACTGCAATATGGCCGCATCCCGGAGCTGGAGCGCCAGCTGGATATGGCCGCCCAGGCCGAAATGCACGAGATGAAACTCCTGCGCAGCCGCGTCAGCGATGAAGAGATTGCCGAGGTGGTATCCCGCTGGACCGGCATTCCGGTAAGCAAAATGCTCGAAGGCGAGCGGGAGAAACTTTTGCGTATGGAAAGCGCTTTGAGCACGCGGGTCATCGGCCAGGACGAGGCCGTCTCGGTGGTCTCCCATGCGATTCGCCGCTCGCGGGCCGGATTATCAGACCCCAACCGTCCCAATGGCTCGTTTTTGTTCTTAGGGCCAACCGGGGTGGGCAAGACCGAGCTGACCAAAACGCTGGCCGCCTTTTTGTTTGATACCGAGGAGGCCATGGTGCGGGTGGATATGTCCGAATTTATGGAAAAGCACTCGGTGGCGCGTTTGATCGGTGCCCCGCCAGGCTATGTGGGCTATGAGGAAGGCGGCTACCTGACCGAGGCGGTGCGGCGCAAACCCTATTCGGTGATTTTGCTCGATGAAATTGAAAAGGCACATCCGGACGTGTTCAACATCCTGCTACAGGTGCTTGATGATGGCCGTCTGACCGACGGGCATGGCCGCACCGTGGATTTTCGCAATACCGTGATTGTGATGACCTCGAATCTGGGCTCGCAGCTTATCCAGGAAATGGTCGGCGAAGAACATTATCAGGCGATGAAACAGGCGGTTATGGAGGTCGTTGCCACCCACTTTCGCCCGGAATTTGTCAACCGCATTGATGATGTGGTGGTATTCCATCCGCTGGGACAGGCACAGATTCGCGCCATCACCGACATCCAGCTGGGCTATCTGCGCGCCCGTCTGAAAGAACGTGATCTGCATCTGCACATCAGCGAAGCCGCCCTGGATCGACTCGGAGAGGCCGGTTTTGATCCGGTTTACGGCGCCCGCCCACTCAAACGGGCCATTTTGCAATATGTGGAAAACCCCCTGGCGCAAGCGATTTTATCGGGGGAATTCAGCCCCGGCGATGCCATTCACATCGACCTTGGCGAAGACGGGCTGAGCTTTCGTCGAGACAGCACAGCCCAGCAATAGCCTTGTATCTGCCTTTGCGTTGTTGCGGCTTTGCGTAAGCCTTGTTTAAGAAAAGGGCGTTTCCATTACCGCCATCGCCAAGATGATTGGCTGTGCTCGTTGACCATGACGCAGCTCATTAAGTGAAATGGTGTGTGATCGCATTTTACGATCAGCCTTATCAGGGGCATTTGAGGGGTACACCTTCGCGCAAAGTGTACCCCTCGCCCTGGTCGTTCCTTAAATGCTCCAGCGCGTCTGGTGCAAGCTGGGGCTGACCATCTCGCCAGGACGGCATACTGTCCTAACCGCTGCTTACGTTCCAACCAGCCATGATGACGTAAACGATGGATCATCCGCAGATACCCCCACAGGGTGGTAATGCCAATGACAATTAAAACGATGCGCTTTCGCTGCACAAGGCAAGTTACGGCATCGTTCTTTAGTCAGACCTTAAACTAGGCTATGATACCGCAGACATGTCGTGTTAAATCCGATGCCTTTTACACATAACTTTAATTGTAACGATCTATCATGCCGCTTAAGCACATTCGCATTGCTACCCGTAAAAGTCCGCTGGCTCTCTGGCAGGCTGAAGAAGTCGCCCGTCGTATCCAGGAAAAATATCCTGACATCGAGGTGGAGTTGATCCGCCTGGTCACACAGGGTGATCGTATTCTCGACACGCCCTTGGCCAAGGTTGGCGGCAAGGGTTTATTTGTCAAGGAGTTGGAGGTTGGGATGCTGCAGGGAGAGGCCGATATTGCGGTGCATTCGATGAAGGATGTGCCGATGGCCTTTCCGGAAGGGCTCTATCTGCCGGTGATTCTGGAACGTGAAGACCCACGCGATGCCTTTGTCTCCAACCACTATGCCAGTCTTGCGGATTTACCGCCCACTGCACGGGTAGGGACTTCCAGTATGCGTCGTCAATGTCAGCTGCGGGCGCGTTATCCCGGCTTTGAGATTCTTGATCTGCGCGGCAATGTGAATACCCGTCTGGCCAAGCTGGACGCCGGTGAATATGATGCGATTATTTTGGCCTCGGCGGGCCTTAAGCGTCTGGGTTTTGCGCAGCGCATCACGGCGCTGATTGCGCCGGAGGATAGCTTGCCTGCTGTGGGGCAGGGCGCCATCGGCATTGAATGCCGTGAGGGGGATGACGAGGTGCTGGCGGTGATTAGCCATTTAAATGATGCCGATACCTTGACGCGCGTGAGTGCTGAACGGGCCTTTAACACGCGCCTTAATGGCGGCTGTCAGGTGCCCATTGGTGGTTACGCCGAGCTTGTGGGTGAGGGGCAGTTACGGCTGCGTGGCTTGGTGGGCGAGCCCGATGGCTCTAAAATCTATTACGCAGAGCTGAATGGTCCGGCAGCAGAGGCAGAGGCCTTGGGGGTTAACCTGGCGGAGCGTATCCTTGCGCAGGGGGCGGGTGAGGTATTAAGCCGCCTGGGCTTGCTAGATGACAGCGATGGTCAGTCCTGAAAGCCCGCTGGCGGGGCGTAATATCTTGGTCACGCGCCCTGCACATCAGGCGCAGCATTTTTGTGAGTTCATCAAACAGGCAGGCGGTCAGCCGGTGCTGTTTCCTGTGATGGATATCGTTGCGCTTGATGAGAGTGCGGCGCTATGTGGCATAATGGAGCGTTTGGATGAGTTCGCCATCGCCTTGTTTGTCAGCCCCAATGCGGTCAATATCGCCCTTAATTGGCTGCATGCGCGCCAGCGGCGTCTGCCGGCGCATGTGCAGCTGGGCGCGGTAGGGCGTAAATCGGCACAGGCATTGGAACGCTTTGGCTATATGGTCAGCATCTGTCCGCCGGGTGGCTTTGATAGCGAGGCGCTGCTGGCGCTGGATGCCTTGCAGGCGGTTGCGGGCAAACAGGTGGTGATCTTTCGTGGTGAAGGTGGGCGGGAATTGATGGCGCAAACCCTCACCGCACGCGGTGCCACGGTGACCTTTGCCGAGATTTACAAACGGGTATCCCCGGATGTGGATATGGCTCCCCTGCGCCAGCGCTGGTCGCGGGGTGAGGTCAATCTGGTGACGATCACCAGCGCTGAGGGCTTGCGCAATCTCTATGAGATGCTCGATCCCTTGATGCGCACTTGGCTGGCCTCGACCGATATGCTGGTCGGCCATGAGCGCATCGCCGCCGTGGCCTTGCAGCTGGGGATGAAAAAACATCCCTGGGTGGCCGCTGATCCCAGTGATGAATCCATGTTTGCCGCGCTGTTACAATGGGCGCAACAGGCGTGATGTCCGGTTCTGTCATGTCATGTTGCCGATGGTCTGCGGCGCACGAGACGGTTGAGAATGGCCTTGCTCGTGCGCCTGAAAAATAAGCAAGATAATTTTAAAAAATTGGGCTAAGCTTCTGTTTTTTGCTTTAGTATTTACCCCGTGATGCTGTTTGTCACTTTACTACCTACCTAGGAAACTTAAGGAGAAAATGTATGCAGTTTCGTGGTTTATTGCTATTGATTGGCGCGGGCGCCATGGCCTTGGGGGCTTCTGGCACAGTGCTGGCCGCCAAGCAGGGCTATGTCACAGACACCCAAGATACGGTGGTGCGTGATGGTTCGGGCGATTGCGTGCAGACCCCACGCTGGTCGCTGGACAAGGCCATTGAAGGATGCCCCGGTTATGTGGCACCTCAGGTGGCTGAACCCACTCCTCCTCCACCGCCTCCACCACCTCCGCCGATGCCTCAGTATCGCAATCTGACGCTGGAAGCAGGCACCCTGTTTGAGTTTGACAGCAGTCGCATCCGTCCGGAAGCCGGCGCCCAGCTGCGTGATCTGGCGGCCGATCTGCGTCGCTCGAATGCCCAGGTGCAGCGCGTGATTATTGAAGGCCATACCTGCAGCATCGGTACCCGCGCCTACAATATGCGCCTGTCAGCGGATCGTGCCAATTCGGTGAAGAATTTCCTGGTTGCCGAAGGGGTACCGGCTGAAAAGATTCAAACCGTCGGCTATGGCCCTGACCGTCCTGCCTTTAGCAATGCCACCAATGAAGGCCGCATCAAAAACCGTCGTGTAGAAATCACGGTGGATGTGGTTGAGCAGGTGCGCTAATCGTTTAAACCCTCAAAACCCGGTTCGGGGCATGGCTCATGGCCTGCCTGGACTCATGAGATAAGGCCATCTGCGCCTATTTGTCTAAGCGGTGTTTCGTTTTCTGATAACCGGGAAACGGAACGCCGTTTTTTTATCCCATAGAGGTGCGTTTCCGCGCCCTTCACATCTGCACCACCCCTGCGCCTGTGCGATAATATTTCCATGAATACCCGTCTTTGTTCAAACCACTCATCCAGGGCGCGCGATGTGGCCCTGCAACATTGGCTGTGCGAGGTCCTGGGGCCGGATGCCCCGGTGCCGATACCGCTGTGTGCCGATGCCAGCTTTCGGCGCTATTTGCGCGTACAAGACCATGGCCGCAGCCTGGTGGTGATGGATGCCCCCCCGGAACATGAATCGCCGCAATGTTTTGTACGCATGGCCGAGTTGTTGGTGCAGCTGGGTTTTAGCGCACCACGCATTATCGCCCAGGATCTCGCCATGGGCTTTTTATTGCTGGAGGATTTGGGGGATCGCACCTATACCCGGGCGCTGAGCGAAGGTGCCTGCGAAACACGCCTGTATCAACTCGCGATGGAAACCCTGCTGAGTCTGCAACAACGCACCCGTAACTGGCCGCAAGATGCAGACCCCATTGCCCCACCCTACAACACCGAACGCTTGCTCAATGAAACCAGCCTGCTGCTGGATTGGTACCTGCCCAAGGTCACTGGTACGCCGTGTGAAGCGGAGGTGCGGGCGGCATTTAACCACGCCTGGAATGCCGTCTTGCCAATGGCGCAGCAACTCCCCCATGCCTTGGTACTGCGCGATTTTCATGTTGATAATCTGATGGTTTTGCCGGGACGCTCAGGCACTGCTGCCTGCGGTCTTCTGGATTTTCAGGACGCCGTATGGGGGCCGCTCAGTTACGATGTGGTGTCGTTACTGCGGGATGCCCGCCGAGATGTGCCTAAAGACCTGCACGATGCCTTGCTGGCGCAGTTTATCCAACACTATGCGGCAGACGGGGTGAGTGCCGCTGCGCTGGAACACAGCTATTGGATTCTAGGCGCACAACGCACCACCAAAATCATTGGTATTTTTACCCGCCTCTGGCTGCGCGATAGTAAGTCCACTTATTTGCGTCACTTGCCGCGCCTGTGGCGCCTGCTCGAAGAGGAGCTCGCACATCCGGCATTGGCGCCGGTACAGGACTGGTATGCGCATCATCTCCCCCTGCGCTTGCGCCTGACGCTACCCGGCATCACCCTTGCATGATGCGAGCCATGATTCTGGCGGCTGGACGGGGCGAGCGAATGCGGCCGCTGACCGACCACACCCCCAAACCCCTCTTGCGCGTCGATGGCAAACCCTTGCTGGGACATCACCTGCAACGCCTGGCCAATGCGGGCTATCGGGAAATCGTCATCAACATCGCCCATCTGGGAGAGCAAATCCGCGCCTATGTGGGCGATGGCAGCGCCTTCGGGTTGCATGTGCGCTACTCCGAAGAAAGCGAGGCCCTGGAAACCGGCGGAGGGATTTTTCGTGCCCTGCCCTGGCTCGAAGATGATCTGTTTCTGGTGATCAATGGGGATGTCTGGTGTGATCATCCACTGACCATGCCGACCTTGCCACGCGCCTTGCTGGCCCATCTGGTTTTGATCGACAACCCCGCACATCATCCACAGGGAGATTTTTTCTTCGACGGGCGGCGTATCCACCCCGCCGGAGAACCGCGCTTTACCTTCAGCGGGATTGGCTGGTATCGCCCGGAGCTGTTCAGTCACTGCAAACCGGGGCGCTTTCCTTTGGCACCGCTGCTGCGCGAGGCCATGCACCAAGGTCAGGTTGGCGGCGAGTACTATGCCGGGATCTGGCGTGATGTCGGCACCCCGGAACGCCTGGCCGAGCTTAATCAGCTACTGGAACAAGGCATGTTTTAATCTAGGTGTAAGCTCTTAACCGATTTTATGTATTGACCCGTTTATCGGGTTTTGCGCGAGCTTGAGCAGGCCTTGGATGCTGCCGGGCATATGCCCGGCGGCGTGGGGTTATCAGGCGGGCTGGGCGAGGGTGGCTGGTGAGGTGTGGGGGGATGCGATACCCATGATTTTCGCCAGCCACGGCGGCGGATGTCCCTGCAAAACCTGCTGCAAACGCAGCAGTTCGGCGCGGGCTTCACCGCCAAGGGGGACTTTGACCGGATGGATGCCGGCACGCACGACTTTGGCGGCAGCGGGGCCGCCGATGGATTGCACATACAAAAGATGGCAGTCCTGAATCAGTTGCGTGCGGTAGGCATTGCGGTCTTCAGCCTGTTCATAACCGGCGGTGTCGCGGATGGCGACCAGGCGCACATTTTGGCTACTAACCTGATAGATCAAAAAGCGCAGACAGGCTCCGAAGTGGCCGTTGAGTAATTCGCCCTGGTTGGAGGCGACGGCTACGCGCACAAAGCCGCTGCTCTGCGTTAAGGGTGGCTCAATGACGGGTAAGTCTTCATGAATATCCGCGTGCGGGGTTTCGCCATGCAGACATTGTAGCGCCCGCAACAGCGCGTCTTTGGAAAACTCCAGGGTGTCGAGTTCGTGCTCATTGAGGTGTTGCAGACCCTGGCGCAGGTCTTTGAGGCTCAACTGTGCCAGCTTGGTTTCGTTGAGCGGTTCGCTGACGCGGTGCAAGAGGATGCGCAACAGGCGCTGCACCCCAAGGCCGGGCAGGGCCTTGGCGGCTAAGCCGACCCGCAGGGCCAGTTCACGCGACAAGGGGGGTGGCGATGCAGACATGGGAGGCCCTCCGATAGGTGCCCATTTGAGCAGGTTCAGCGCGCCGAGACGGGCACGGCGCGTACTGTGGGGGTAGGTACTTTAGGATGCCAACGGCAGGATGCAGTTATCCACCGGACAAACATCAATGCATTGCGGGGCATCCGCTTGCCCTTCGCATTCGTTGCAGCTGCTGGTGTTGATCTCAAATACGACTTTACCTTCCTTGATCGAATCGGTAGGACACACCGGCTCGCAGTCGCCACAGGATATACATTCTTCAGCCACGATATACAGTGCCATATAGACCTCGTACAAATACAAATAAAGAGCGGTTTATAGCCGTTTGGCGCGCAGAGTAATCGGCAGGCGCGGGACCGCCTCCAAGGGATCAAGAAAATAGCGAGAGCCGTCTGCCAGCTCGACCTCACCGCCCCATTGATCCGGGCCTTGGTGTTCCATGGAGACAATGGTTTCTTCCAAATCCTTTTTGGACACATAAAAAGTCAGCTGGCCGCTGTCATTTTGGCGAATCATTACACTGGGCATGGACATTAACTCCTCAATAAAAAGGCCGGATAGGCGTTCTCACCCTCACCTATCCGGCAACTTCGCTTACTTAGCGCACTAAATCGTAGTTAAAGTCGGTCTTGCCCATGATGCGGGTTTCTTCATCAAGACGTTCCAGTACCGCATTGACCAGGGTGGTGAGGATGTACATGGCACCCTCATAGCCCATGGTGGTCATGCGATGCAGATGGTGGCGATCAAAGATCGGGAAGCCGATGCGGATCAACGGCACCTCGAATTCCTTGCCCTTTCTGAGGGTATCGCGCTGGATAAACTTGCCATAGGAATTGCCGATCATGAAATCAGGCTTGTCGGTAAATACCAAAGAGCGCATGTGCCACAGATCGTTATTCAGATAGACCTTGCCGTTGGCGCCATAGGGCGACTCACCGAGAACCTCTTCAACCGCCTTCTTCCAGCGCTTGTTGGGGCCCTGGCAGAGGATATGGGTGGGCTCGGCGCCCAGTTCGAGCAGGAATTTAACCATGCCCAGCACAAAGTCAGGATCACCCCACAGCGCAAATTTTTTGCTGTGCAGCCAGGTGTGGGAGTCGGTCATCATATCCACCAAACGCCCGCGCTCTTTTTCCAGTGAGGCCGGAATCGGCTTGCCCGTCAGTTCCGAGACCTTCATCAAGAACTCATCGGTCCAGGCCAGCCCCATCGGGACATTGATCTTGGGCGAGCTATGATTCCAGGTGCCCTGGACGAATTTTTGGGTCTTGGTTAGATGCCAGGGCTGTAACAGCAGCGTGTCAATGGCATTGGGTGCATCCTTGATCGCTTCCAACGAGGTGCCGCCGGCATACATGCGATACTCGCCATCGGCGGGCGTGTCCAAAACCTCTTCCGGGTCAGACAGCAGGCTGTGAGCAACCCCCATCTCGTTGAGCATCCGCTTGATGACGCGGAAATTGCCCAGATAGGTCTCAAAGCCGGGAATAATGTTGATCTTGCCGTTTTTGCCCGGAGCCTTGTCTTCCATCTCGTTTAAGGTGAAATAGCGGGCAATGCCTTCAAACATATTGTCCCAGCCCGTGGCATGGGTACCGACAAAGGACGGGGTATGCGCAAAGGGTGTGGGGAAATCCTTGGCGATATAGCCTTCATTCTTGGCGTTGCCGATAAAGGCATTCAGGTCATCCCCGATGACCTCGGCCATGCAGGTGGTGGAGACGGCCATCATCTGCGGTTTGTACAGGGCAAAGGCGTTTTCCATGCCATCAAACATATTCTTTTGTCCGCCAAACACCGCTGCATCCTCCGTCATGGAGTCGGATACGCAGGGAATCGGTTCGCGGAAATGGCGGTTGAAGTAGGTCCGAAAATAGGCCACGCAACCTTGCGAGCCATGCACATAAGGTAAGGTCTTTTCAAAACCCAGGGCACACAGAATTGCACCCAATGGCTGACAGGCCTTGGCCGGATTGATGGTCAGGGCTTCACGCTGGAAGTTGAGTTCTTTGTATTCTTCCGTGGTGGTCCAATGAAAGACCTCATCGATCTTGGTGTCAGGAAAGCGTTCCTCAAAATGGGACTGCTTGCAGCCCATGTTCTCCTGATAGTCCTGATCCAAAAACAGAGGATAACTGGCTTTGATGTTATCGACGTGCTGACTCATGATGATTCTCCCGCCGTGCCACTCATCTGTGAACTACGGCGCACAAGGATGCTTAATATCGGATCGTGGCGCGTAAGGCGTTGCGGTGTACCGAGGTGCAAGGCGTTAACCCTTGGCACCTCGGGGTAAACACCCTTAGGCAGCCTTAGCGAGGGCGGCTTTTTTCCAGGGGGCCTGGAACTTGTCCCAGCACGGATTATTCAGGGTCATGTCCATATCGCGCGCAAAGATGGCAAAGCCGTCATAGCCGTGATAGGGGCCGGAATAATCCCAGGAGTGCATCTGGCGAAACGGGATGCCCATCTTCTGGAAGATGTATTTCTCTTTCACACCGGAGCCGACCAGATCAGGGCGGATGCGCTTGACGAATTCCTCCAGCTCATAGCCAGTGACATCGTCATACAGCAGCGTGCCTTCGCCCATTTCCTTGATGGTGCGGTCATAGTCGTCGTTATGTGCAAACTCATAACCGGTACCGACCACTTCCATGCCCAAATCTTCATACGCACCCACTGGATGGCGCGGGCGCAGACCACCAACATAGAGCATGACGCGCTTGCCTTCGAGACGTGGGCGGTACTTGGCAATCACCGCGTCGGCCTCTTTTTGGTATTTCTCGATCACTCGCTCGGCGCCTTCCTTGATTTTGTCATCAAAGAAGGAGGCAATCTTGCGCAGGCTCTCGGCAATCTTGGTCGGTCCAAAGAAATTGAACTCAACCCACGGAATCGCGTATTTTTCTTCCATGTGGCGCGCGATGTAGTTCATCGAGCGGTAGCAGTGCAAAAGATTGAGCTTGACCTTGGGCGTTAGCTCCATCTCCGAGAGCGTGCCATCGCCCGACCACTGCGACACCACGCGCAGGCCCATTTCCTCAAGTAACAAACGCGAGGCCCAGGCATCACCCCCGATGTTGTAATCGGCCAGCAAGGCCACATCATAGGGCGTGGTTTCAAAGCGGTTATCTTCATCACGGCGTGGCAACACCCAGTCACGAATCGCATCGTTGGCGATATGATGACCCAGCGATTGCGAAACCCCACGAAAACCTTCGCAGCGCAGCGGCACTACGGCCTTGCCCAGCTCAGCGGCTTTTTTCTTGGAAACCGCCTCAATATCATCACCAATCAGACCAATCGGGCATTCGGATTGAATCGAGATCCCCTTGACCAGCGGAAACAGCGTATTGATCTCGTCAATGAGCTTTTCCAGCTTTTTGTCCCCACCAAAAACGATGTCCTTTTCCTGAAAATCCGAGGTGAAATTCATCGTGCCAAAGACATTGACCCCGGTATGTCCCGCATAATAATTACGCCGCCCGGCGCGAGTGTACTGGCCACAGCCGACAGGACCGTGGGAGATATGGATCATGTCCTTGATCGGACCCCATACCACCCCCTTGGAGCCGGCATACGCACAGCCACGAATGGTCATCACCCCCGGCAGGGATTTACGGTTTGAGGTGATGCACTTTTTGGATTGTTCGACATTCGGGTCATTGACCGTTAAATGTTTTGCGCGATCTTTGCGCGCTTTTTCAGGATAAACCTCCAGCACCTCTTGAATCAGGGCCTCGGTTTCTTCTCGGGTCATGGTCGTCATGGATGATTCTCCTCATCACGCCTCTAATCTGAGCGCGTCATGATGTATGGCAAAAAATAGCGATATGGGCCAACAGTGGCAAGGCATCAAGCCGTTGCCGCAGCCCCTTGCTCTTGTGCCGCAGAACGGCCAATGATGCTTTCGTCTTCTTCTTCGAGAATGCCAAACTCCATCAGCAGCTCTTCCAGTTCATCCATGGTGCAGGGCGTGGGTACCACAAACAGCTTGTTGTCGGTGATTTTTTGCGCCAAGGTGCGGTATTCATCCGACTGCTTGGCCGTGGGGTCATATTCGATACAGGTCATGCGGCGAATTTCAGCGCGCTGCACCACATTGTCACGCGGCACAAAATGGATCATCTGCGTGCCCAGCTTTTCGGCCAGCGCGATAATCAGCTCATCTTCACGATCGGTGTTACGGCTGTTGCAGATCAGACCGGCCAGACGCACTGCGCCGGAACTGGCGTATTTCACAATGCCCTTGGCGATATTATTGGCCGCAAACATCGCCATCATCTCGCCCGAAACCACGATATAAATTTCCTGGGCCTTGTTTTCACGAATCGGCATGGCAAAGCCACCGCACACCACGTCACCGAGCACGTCATAAAATACAAAATCGAGATCTTCTTCGTAGGCGCCTTCCTCTTCCAGGAAGTTAATCGCGGTGATAACCCCACGACCGGCACACCCAACACCCGGCTCTGGGCCACCGGATTCAACGCACTTGATACCGCCATAACCGGTTTTCAATACATCTTCCAGCTCCAGATCTTCTACGCTCCCCGCATCGGCGGCCATCTGCATGATGGTATTCTGAGCCTTAGCGTGTAAAATCAGGCGCGTAGAATCGGCCTTGGGATCGCAGCCGACAATCATGACCTTCTTGCCCGCCTCAGCGAGGGCGGCAACCAGGTTTTGCGTGGTGGTGGACTTACCGATACCACCTTTACCGTAGATGGCACATTGACGTGTTGGCATGATGTATATCTCCTGTTTAGAGGTGAGAAAAAAACGGTACAGGCTGCTTAAAGCAATGCACATGCCAAAAAACAAATAAAACGCAATTAATTGTAAAATAAATCATTTATTTTCATAAAACCCGATTTATCGTGCGTAGCATAAACGACAAACCCTCCAATAAAGGCCTACAAAGTGTATGTATAACGACAGTGCCCTACGGGTAAGCGAACCTCCGTCACCCTCCTTGCCCAAAAACGCCCGCCTGCCCATCAATCGCTGCAACCTGCCAGCGGTCATTCTGGGTAGTCTGCGCTTTCAGCAACATCCCGCCGCACTGGAACTTGATGGCGTCGCTGAACTGCATGTGGACTTATTTCGCCACCTGGATGCCACCGCCGACCTGTGCCAGCGCGCCGAGATTTTTCAAGCCTACATGCGCGGGCATTTCAGTCTGGATGATCTCAAACAGGCGGGATTACAAAAGCGCCACGCCAAATCGCGGGCCAAAGCGGATTATCTACGAATGATGCGCGGCTGGTTATTTGATGCCGATGGACGCGAAGGGGCCGTACTTAAGGGGTTTATTGAATCGCGCTTTGGGTTATTGGCGCGCTATCACAAGGGTAGTCTGAGCGATTTTCACAGCGAAGCCTATCATCGATATACCTACGAACGCTGCAAGGGCCTGTATAACACCAATGCCTTAGAGGCCCAACTGGACCTGCTCTACAGCTTTTGCCAATACGAACTGCGCCGCCGCTTCCCCAAGCGCAGCCATCTCACCGTATTTCGCGGCATCAACCGGCTCGAAGACCACGAAGTCATCGAACGCCTGTCGCGCACCGAGGCCGTGGTGCTGCTAAATAACCTCAACTCCTTCAGCAGCCACCGCGACCGCGCCGACGAATTTGGTGATTACATCCTCACCGCCCAGATCCCGCTGTCCAAAATATTTTTCTTCCAGGACCTGCTGCCCGGAATGCTACGCGGTGAAGGGGAATACGTCGTCATCGGCGGCGTCTATCAGGTCAGCATTGACCTGTTATAGCGGCGCGGCATCATCTTGATGCCGCAAAAGAACGCGAACGCAAGATGCGTCCGCCATGTGGCATGAGCGCGTGGCATAAAACAGCGCGGGCTTGAGGTTATTGCACGCTGACGGGGTTGACGCTCAGGCCGTCGAGGGCATTGGGGAGGCGGGTGGTGATGATCCAGTCGCCGTTTTGCAAGTCAGGGTGACGCACAAGGATGCGGGCGTCTGATGCTTCCGGGGTCTCGCGCCATTCGCCGAGTCGTTCCACGGTTAAGGGACGCATCCGTCCGTCGAGCAGGCGGTAGATGAGGTCTTTGCCGTACACGGCTTCAAAGGGCAGGGCCACGACCCCGCTTTGCGGCGGCAAATGAAGGTTCAGGCTGACAAAGCGCCCCAAGGCCAAACCCTCGTGTGGGGCGCTCAACTCAAATAATCCCTCGACCCCCGCCCCACCCGGCTCGGCTTGTCCGGCCAGGGCGCGCAGCCGCAGCGCCAGGGGCTGACCTTCACTGATGGCCGCAGCGTCTAACGCGATGCCTTGCTGTAAAGCCGCCCGCACGACCGGGATATGTTGCGCCGGGATGATGGCGCGGACTTCCAGCGTATTTGCCGCAAACAGGCGCAGCATGGCATCGCCTGCGCGCACCCGATCACCGGGCGCCTGCAGTACCTCGGTGATGATGCCGTCAAAGGGGGCCACAATGCGAGTACGCTCCAGCTCCAGACGCGCCAGATCACGCAGCGCCCGGGCACGGTCTGCCTTGGCCTCTAGCTGGGCAAGATGCTGGTTGAAATTATCGACCACCAGACGGCGGGCATTGAATGCCAGAGCCTGTTGTTCATAGGCGCGCTCGGCCTCTTCCATCGCGGCGCGTGAGCTTAGGTCGTTGCGTTGCAGATTTTGCAGGCGGTTCAGCGAGCGTTCTGTCAGGGCCAGCAGGTTTTGCTCATGGCGCAGGGCGGTCTGTTCGCTGGTAAAACGGCGCTGTTCAGCGGCAATCTGTGCCTGGATATCAGCCAGCTCGGCCTCGCGGATGCTCAACTGCCAGCGCGCCTCACGTTCATCCAGCAACAGCAGCGCATCGCCCTGTTTGACCGACATCCCTTCTTGGGCGGGAACGGCCAGCACATCCGCCGCAATACTGGCGCTTAAGGTGGCCCGCTGCGGGCTTTGCAAGGTGCCATACAAAGTCAGCTGCGGCGCGAGTGTCTGTAGCTGGACTTCCTGCACACTCACCCGCCAGCTACGCTCGGCAATGGATAAGGGCGCTTGCGGCGGGCGGCTCAGCACCAGCAAGGCAAAGACCAAAAGTCCAAAAACGATGAAAATCACCGCCAGTAAGCGGCGGCGCAAAGGAGATAGCGGCATGTTGAGTCAGTCACTCGAAGGCTGGGAGGGTATCCTTGCTTTATACTAAGGTATTTTAGCAGAATTGCCGCCTTTCCAAGACGAAAGCGAGAACGGCGGGCACCGTGTCGATGGCTTCCGATTCAGTTTGCCGACACGCGCACGCGTCCGGTGAGCCAGTGAACATCAATCTGATAATGATGCCCGCTATCCCCTTGCGCAGACTGGCCGGCGGGTGCCAGACGGATTTGCCCACCGGAGGCCGAGCCATCGGGATAAAAACGGATCGCCGCCCGCCCTTCGCCCTGCCATTCGCGGTGCCCCGCCAGCAGGTTTAGCGCGACGGAAGACGGTAAACGATAGGCGCGTGGCCGATCCGCCACCCAATATTCCCGCGTGTTCACGTCGATAAGTACCGCAGAGGGGCTGCCACTGGCAATGGCGCGCCCGCGTGCATAGCGCAAGGCAGAAGCCAGATCACGGCTGGCGCCTTTGATTTCCAGACCGGTGAGCGCAGAGCCAAAGCGCGGGGCCAGCAGCGCCGCCGCCATGCCCATGATCAGTAACACGACCATTAACTCAATCAGAGTAAAACCGCGCAGCGGGTGCAGGTGTGGATGCGTGGGACTGGACATTGGTGTGTTTGGTTTTAGATGGTGGGCAAAAGAGGCTGTGTATGGTTCGATGATGGGATTATGTGGCTTGGCGGTGCGTTTGTAACCACTCGACGATCCGCTGGGCGCTGCCGCGATGTGCATCCAACACACCGCTCGCCGCCTGTGCCAACGCCTCCCGCTGAGCCGAGTCTTGGAACAGCTCAAGCAGCACCGCCGTCAGGGCAGTGGATGAATCCAGCCAGCGGACTGCGTCGGCTTGCTCAAGGAGTTGATAAATTTCCTTGAAATTAAATACATGTGGCCCGGAAAGAATCGGGATGCCCAGGTGCGCCGGTTCCAAAGGGTTATGCCCGCCGTGTCTGACCAGACTGCCGCCGACGAAGGCAACATCCGCACACCCATAGAGCCAGCCAAGTTCGCCCAGGGTGTCGATCAATAACACCGCAACCTCGGGCGGCAGCGGTGCCTGTGTGGGGTCCCAGTGGGTACGCAGTACAACCTTCATCGCATGTTCGCGGCACAGGGTTTCGATGTGCTTGGCCCGGTGGGGATGGCGTGGCGCCAGAAGTAATAGCGCCTCGGGCAGGTGGTGGCGCAGCGCCTGGTGAGCCTCCAGTAAGGGGCGGTCTTCGCCGGGGTGGGTGCTGGCTCCCAGCCACACGGGCCGGGTTGCCCCCCACTGTGCGCGTAAACGGTGCGCCTTGGGCACGGCATCTGCCGGGGCCGTCTGATCAAATTTCAGATTCCCCAGGACGCACACCCGTTCAGGCGCGGCACCCAAAGCAATGAAGCGCTGGGCATCGTGGCGATCACGGGCGGCAATGCCATTGAGATGGCGCAAGGTTTGCCGTGTCAGGCTGGGAACGCGTGCATAGCCTTTGGCAGAGCGGGGTGACAGGCGCGCATTGACCAAAAAGGCCGGGATGGACTGGGCGTGACACTGCGCCAGCAGATTGGGCCACAATTCCGTCTCCAGCACAATCAGCGCCGAGGGTTTGGCGCGGACAAGAAAACGACGCACTGCGTGGGGCAGATCGAAGGGAAAATAGACATGAGTGACCTGCGTACCCAGACGGCGGCGGGCTTCTTTGGCACCGCTTGGGGTGGTGGTGCTTAACAACAGCGACAGTGATGGCCGGTGTGCCTGCAGACACTGGATCAGGGTGCTGGCGGCAATCACCTCGCCCACCGACACCGCATGAATCCAGTAGCGGGGTATCGGGCTTTGTTGCGGGATATAGCCCAATCGCTGCGCCAGATTTTGCAGCAGCGCCTCCTCATGCCGACTGCGCCACAGCAGGCGCAGCAGCAAGAAGGGCAACAACAGATACCAGACGAGGGTATAAATACCGCGCATTTACTTAAAAATTGACCACGGTAAAGCTGGCAGCGACGGAATAGGCCTCGATTTTATCCCCGCCGGTTTCACGGGAATAGGTCAGATCCAGGGCCAGCATCTCATCAAATAAATACACTCTGGGGCCAATCTGGGCCAGGGCATCGGAACCACTGCGCTCTGCACCCGAGATCTCGGCAATCACGCTCAGATTTGCCAGCAGACGGCTTTCCAGACCGAGCCCCCAGATGGCGGTGTTTTTGTCTTTGTCCAAGGTGCGGTCACGCTCCACCCCGAGATTGGCATTGAGCTGAGTGTTCAGAGCGGTCAGCTCAATGCTTGCGGGAACATAGGCATACATAATTTCCCAGCGGTCATCCTCGGTGCCGTATTCCGCCCCGGCCACCAGACCCAGACCAAAATCATGGCTTTCCATATCCATGAATAACACCTTGGCCTCCAGTCCAAAAACCTGCTCGGATTCGCCACCCACCTTGATATTGCCAGCCCCCAGCGTGAGCTGCCAGTTACCATCCAAACGGCAGGTCGGGGCTAAAAAAGTGCCATAGCCGCCTTCCTTGACATCGGTATACCAGATTTCAGCCTCGCAAGAGCGCGCATCAATCAGCGCCGCATCACCGACCACATACTGACCACCGGCCTGCGCTGAGGCCGATAAAGCAACTAAAATAATAGATGTATAAAAAATGATTCTTGATTTCATTTAATTTTTCTCTGAAAAGTTTACTAGAGGCTCCAACGCACGCACTGGCAGAATTAAGCTAAGCATCTGATTGAAGGCAAAGCATTTTAGCCATCACCCCACGCCCATGCAAGAAATGGCTGTGATCTTTTATTGAAAGCCACCAGCACCATATCGGGTCACTACTGGGCAGCTTGCAGAATAAGCGATACACGCGCGGATTCCGGCCATAAATACAGCCGATGAATCAGCCGAAGTGGTGGCGGCGTCCAGATGCCACCGTCACGAGAAGGCCCATCAGATACAATATCGCCATGACGGAAAACACCTCAGCGACGGCGCCTGGAAGGCGATCAAGCCGCTGTTGCCGAGCGCCCCGGTCGGGCGCCCTCGTAAGCTCAGCATGCGCCAAGTCATCAATGCGATCTTCTATGTCCTGCAGACGGGCTGCCAGTGGCGTCAGCTGCCGCGCGACTTTCCTGCCTGGTCGGCAGTGTACTATGACTTCAATCGCTGGCGGCGCGATGGAACCTGGCAGCGTCTTCATGACAGGCTACGCGCTCGGCTACGGCAACGCCACGGGCGTCACAAGCATCCAAGCGCCGGGTGTCTGGACAGCCAAAGCGTCAAGACCACGGCGATCCCTGGTGAGCGCGGCTATGACGCCGGCAAGAAGATCAAGGGCCGCAAACGCCATCTTCTGGTCGATACCCTGGGGCTGGTGCTGGCCGTCGTTGTCACCGCCGCCAGCGTGCAAGACCTTTATGGGGCGCGCCAACTCCTGCGCCATCTCCCCGGTCATTGCAAAAAGCTGCGCAAAATCTGGGTTGACGGCGGCTACAGTGGACGCCTGGTTGACTGGGTTGCCCAGCGCTTTCGTTTCGTCTTGACGGGGGTCTTGCGTCCCAAGGAGCGCCGAGGGTTTGTTTTGTTGCCGCGACGCTGGGTTGTTGAGCGGACCTTTGGCTGGCTGAACCACTCACGCCGTCTGAGCAAGGACTACGAGCGCTTGATGTCGAGCAGCGAAGCCTGGATTTATCTCGCAATGAGTCGACTGATGGCTAACCGCTTGGTTTGAGGCGGTAGTTTCCAAACAGCTTCTCACTCCCTGGGTGTTAGCAAAGGGGCCATGCGGGTGTGAT
>NZ_MU255056.1:565124-576867 GCF_000227725.2 Thiorhodospira sibirica ATCC 700588
CATTCATGTCTGCCTGTGCAGCGAAGCCGCTCTGGTGACAGAAAACCTCGCCATGTCCAGCGCCTCTCCTTGATGTATGGCCCTAAACTAAGGAGCGACATGTCCTTAAACAGGCATGTCGCTCCAAGGTATCCAGCGCCTTGCGAACAGGCTCCAATAACCTGCTGTCTGCTCCTAAAAACCTAAACAAAGTTGCTTATGCGATTTTTAGGCACTTCGCTCTCCGTTGATAACACCCTTGCGGGCGAGCAACTGGAGTCCTGGTTGAGCAGTCCCAACCGAATGGCCGGTCAACACCGGCAACATGGGCGGTTTCAGCCGTCGAAACCCAGCTTGCGCCATAAAAGTGGCCTCGGCGTTCATCCTGAACAGAGAACAACTTTGCGATTCGACTTCGACCCCGACCATGGAACGCGAAACCTTCGCGCTTGTAGATAACCTATCTACAATAGAGAATTCTTATAAACAATGAAGAAAAAATCAAGAACTGTTTTTTGCTCCACCCCGCGCCAGAGCCGCTTGTCGGTGATCTCCATGATGCGGGCGGCGGCATTGACCGGCATCTCGCGCACCAAGGTCATGGCGGCCTGCTCGAACAGCAGCGCAAAGCCACTGCCTTTACGGGCCCAAGGTATCTGTATCCGCTTGACCCCATGCTCAGGAGAGGAACCCGGGGTACCGCAGCATGGATATGGCAATGGTGCTGAAAGAAATTCAGAGGCCGCCAGGAACGCTCTTCGAAGTCATGCGCCTTGCACAACTGGCCGCATTCCGGACAGGGGTACTCACTGACTCGCTCGGCCTGAACCCGCAGGTGTAACTCGTGGGGCTTCTTGTCCATGTCCAGGGATTGATCGACCAGTTTCCAAGGGGCTTGCAGGCCCAGCCCAAGCAGCAGGATGTCGTTGCCGTCCACCTCGCTTCCTCCGAGCAAAAGCTCAGGCTACACTGACCGAGGTTTCAGGGCTAATTCCACAGGTTTCGTCGAGGAGCCTTCGGAGAGTCGCCTTGGCAAGGCTCGCCACTGACAACCCGTACCTAGCAGATACAGCACCGCACAGAATACATCGTACAGATCCACCCGCCGGGGTGCGGTCTTCTTGCGTCCACTTTCCAGTAATCCACGGATTGGCTCGAACTGCTCTCGACGGCTTACCACCTATCAATTTACTCACGGGCACGAAAAGCCGGCAGCGGCAGGTCGTTTTGCAGACAGCGCATCAGGTAGCGCAAGCCACGTGTGAACCAGGAAACTAGGCTGCGGGCAAGCTTGCGGAAGCTCCAGAGGTTCGGATCGTCCTGTGCTTGGTTTTTTTTCGAGCGGGGTCGGAGGGTGGCACGCCTGTTCGCGCCCAATGCGCACACACCCATACATCGCCAAGGCCATGATCAACACCAGGCGTTCCAAACGATCCGCATGGCGCAGGTGCGAATCCCCCAAGCCAAATCCTCGCCCCTTGAAGTCGGAGAACATCGGCTCGATGCCCCAGCGCGTGGCATAGTCCAGTACGCACGCCCGTGTCGGATCCGCATCCATGGCAATCATCCACGGCTCCGGATGACCGGATTCATGCACAATTCCCAGGTGGGTCACCACCCCAGAGGCGAACAGGCGCACACCCGGAAAATACGCTTCTCGCACCCCCTTGGCCAAATCCCCGGTCGTGGTCTCCGCCACGCCGGTGTCCACCCGCAGATTCCCCTTCAAGCGCAACCGGTAGCCCCATTCGTGCGCATGCAACCACGCGAACAGCGCCGCCGATGGGTAGAACCGATCCGCCAACAGCAGCACCCGCGCCCCAGCCGGCAGCCAAGCCAACACCGTCTCCAGGAGGGCTTTCTGGCCCGCACAGCCGATGTTCGCCGCGCCTTTCCTGGCCCACCAAACCAACGGCAACGCCCGCTCGCCCACGCGCAAGGCCAACACCAACAACGCCATCCGATCCCCCAAATCGGTTTGATCCAGACTCAGGCACACCGTCTGATCGTGACGGGCCGCCTGCGCCAGTTCGGCCATCGCCAACGGCTGCATGATCTCGGTTGGACACACCAACGGGTTCTTCAGCAAGCGTCTCAACCACTGTTCGCGCATGTCTTGGCGCTCGGTCTCCAGCGGCAACACATTGCTCAACTCCACCGTGTTGGCGGTTTGCGCTTCGATCATCGCTCCGACGGCCAGCGACAGCTTCCTCACCACCGTCAGGCGCAGCCCCGGATGCGGCTTTGCGCAGTCCTCGGGCCACTTCTTCTGCCAAGCGTTTGATGCTTCCCATGCCCACCCCCATGACCTCAGTTCAGCTAACCCTCAGAGTTTGCCATAAAAGTGATAGGTGGCAAGTCTCATGGGGTTTAAATATGGGTGATGGGCTGGCCGTTGAAGTCGCAGACCAGGATGTTGAGGGTGTAGTTTCCGGGGTAGTGGTGGTAGATGGCTTGGCGGGCTTTGTGGGCCAGGGTTTGGTGGAAGATTTCGGCAAGGCCGAGTGGGTGCAGCTGTTCGGCGGCAAAGCGGGCGGTTTTGGCCTGTGCGATGGTTTGGCACAGGGCGGGGTCAACGCCGCATTCCTGGGCGATCTGGGCGACCAGGCGGGTATCAAGTGGGGCGTGGTGGGCGTGGGTGATGGCGTGGCCTTGGGCGATTTTGGTGAGTTTGCCGACCATGGCACTGAGGATGATATGGGGGATTTGATGGCGGATGAGGGTTTTAAAGGCGGCGCCGACGAAGTCTCCCATTTGCACAAAGGCCGGTGGCGGGAGGTGTGCCCAGGTGCGCATGGCGCATTTTTCGGTACGCCCGCCGGTGCTCAGTACCACGGTGTCTAGCCCTTGTGCGTGGGCGACGGCGATGCTTTTGATGACGGTGAGGCGAAAGGCGGCGGTGGAGTAGGGTCGTACCAGGCCGGTGGTGCCGAGGATGGAGAGACCTCCGAGGATGCCCAGGCGTGGGTTGAGGGTTTTTTGTGCAAGCTGTGCGCCGTTGGTCACTGAGAGGGTGATGGCCAGTCCGTGGTGTGGTAGTAGTGTCTGGGCGGCCTGGCGTACATTGTCTTTGATGTTGCGTTGAGGGATGGGGTTGATGGCGGGGTCGCCGACGCTGAGCCCCAGTCCGGGCAGGGTGACGATGCCGATGCCTTCGCCGCCCTGCAGGGTGATTTCTCCGGGTTGGTCGGCCAGGCGCTGTACGCAGGCATTGATGGCGGCTCCGTGGGTGCAGTCTGGGTCGTCGCCGGCGTCTTTGATGACGGTGGCACAGGCGCTGTGTGCGTTCTGTTCGCCGTGGGCGATGCTAAATGCGACGCGTTGGGCGTTGGGGAGCTGGCAGTACACCTGTTTGGGCAGGGTGCCGTGGATTAAGCCGTGTACGGCGGCCAGACTGGCGGCGGCGGCACAGGCGCCGGTGGAGTAGCCCAGGCGTCCGGCCTGGCGGTGCTGTTTATCGGCCGGTGTCATGTGGCTGGGGGGCGTGTGCCAGGCTGAGCAGGGCGTGTATCGCGGCAATGACCAGGGTTGAGCCGCCTTTGCGTCCGCAGGTGATGATCCAGGGGCTGTGTGTCTGTTGTGCCAGGGCGGCTTTGGATTCAGCAGCGCCGACAAAGCCCACGGGCATTCCGATGATCAGGGCGGGTTGGATGGCGTGGCTTTGTTGCAGGCGCAGCAACTCATCGAGCGCGGTGGGGGCATTGCCAATGGCCAGAATGCTTTGGTGGAGCAGGCCCAGACGCTGGGCCTTGCGCATGGCCTGGACGGCGCGGGTGGTGTGGTGCTGGCGGGCCTGGGCGATGACCTCGGGGTCATGGATGAATTGGTGGACGGTGAGGCCAAAATGCGCCAGGCGCGGCGATGATAGCCCTGCCTGAATGATGGCCACGTCGGTTATGATGGGCCGCCCGGCGCGGATGGCGCGCAGTCCGTGTTCGATGGCCTGCGGGTGAAACTGCGTCAGGCCGTTAAAGGCAAAATCGGCGCTGCTGTGGATCAGGCGTCGCACCACGGCCCATTGCGCGGCGCTGTAGTCGTGCGGTCCGGCCTCGGCATCAATGATGGCAAAGGAGCGGTGTTCGATACAGCGGCCCGCCGGGGTCAGCTGTTCGGTGACGGCGCAGGGAGGAGGGGGTGTGGGCATCTGGCGTTCACTCGTGAAGGGTTGTCGGTGCAGGCCGAAAGCCATGCGCAAAATCAGCGGCATAGAGCCGCGATAGCGGCGGCGGTGGCCCGTGTCGGGCGCTCAGGGTGGGGCTGATGATGATCATTGTTTGTCCGCTGAGCTGGGCGGCCTGGGCCTGTGCGTGCAGGGTTTTTAAGGTAGCGCGGATGATGCGCTCCTCACCCGGCCAGCTGGCTTTGTGAACCATCAGCACCGGCGCGGTCTCGGCCCAGCCAGCGGCGATAAAGATCTGGCTCAGGGTGTCGGTGAACTGCACCGATAAAAACAGACACACGCTGCAATGATGGCGCGCCAGGGCGGCGAGGTGTTCGGTCGGCGGCACCGGGGTGCGCCCAGCCAGGCGAGTGAAAATCACCGTTTGGGTGATCTCCGGCAAGGTTAGCGTTTCTACGGCGCTGGCGGCGGCGGCAAAGGCAGATGAGACCCCCGGCACCACCTCCACCGCAATCCCGGCGTGTTCCAGCGGCTGCACCAGTTCAATCAAGGCGCCGTACAGGCTGGGATCACCGGTTTGCAGACGCACCACCGTGACCTGCCGCTGCGCCTGCGCGATTAACCACTGCACCATCTGCGGCTGTGTCATGGCTTTGGAGTCGCAGCACACACAGTCCTTGGGGGCCCACTGCAAGGCGCTGTGCGCCACCAAAGAACCGGTATATAAAATGGCCCCGGCGCGACCGATCAGATCACGCCCCTTTACGGTGATCAGCTCAGGATCACCCGGCCCGGCACCGACAAACCAGACTTTGGGAGACAGGGCGCTCACCAGTCCAGGCCCTTTTGTGCCTTGATGCCACTGCGCCAGGCGTGTTTGTGGTCATAGCACTCGGTCACGGTGTCAGCCGCCGCACAGACCGCCTCCGGCATAGCCCGCCCGGTGAGGATCACATGCTGCATCGCCGGTCGGGCGCGCAGCTCAGCCAGCACCGTGGCCGTCTCCAGCCAGCCATATTTTAGGGGGTAGCTCAGTTCATCAAGCACCACCAGCCCCAGTGCGGGGTTATTGAGCAGGCCACGGGCGCATTGCCAGGCGGCTTGCGCGGCCTGCTGATCACGCGCCGGGTCCTGGCTCCGCCGGCTAAAGCCCTCGCCCAAGACATGCCATTGCACCTGGGGATGCGGCTCAAAAAACCGCACTTCCCCGGTGTCTTCACGGCTTTTGATAAACTGCACCACGCATACCTGCAGCCCATGCCCCAAGGCCCGCGCAACCATCCCAAAAGCGGCGCTGGATTTGCCTTTGCCGTGGCCGGTCAGCACCAGCAACAGCCCGCGATCCTCGCCGGTGGCGGACGCATCCTGCGTTTGCGGATTTTCAAGCGGCATCATTATCATTAAGGTGTTGCCTCCCTGGGAGCGCACAGCACCCGCTGCGCATATCTTTTAAATAACACGAGCCCTGCGGCCTCGTTGCGGAGCGGGTGCTCCGCGTTCCCAGTAACGGCATCAGGATGATGCCGCCACAGCGGTACCTGGCTGTCATGGGTGATGCGATAAATACCCGCATGGGGGACTTCCATCTCCAGCAGCTGCGTCCAGGGGCGTTGTTGCAGATGACACAACAGCAGGCGGATGACCCCGCCATGCGTGACCAGCAGCAGCCGTTGCTGCGGGTATTGGCAAGCCAGCCGATCCCAGAGGCCAAGCACCCGCGCTGCCATCTGGGCCAGCGGTTCTGCGCCCGGTGGCGTGTGCTGCCAGGGATCACGCCAGAATGCCGCCAGGGCATCGGGCGCGCTTTGCATCAAGGCCGCAGCGCTGCAGCCCTCCCAGGCGCCGAAGTGCATCTCCCGCAGCGCAGGTTCGATGTGCAGGGGTATGCCCTGCATCTGTGCGCCAATCGCTGCCGCCTGCCAGCAGCGTTGCAGGGGTGAGCTGAGGATGCGATCCCACGGGCCGTGGCGCTCAAAGGCCGCCTGCATGGCCTGCCAGCCAGCGGGGGTCAGGGGATCATCCAGACTGCCACGCAAGACCGCGCCGCTCAGGGTCTGGCCGTGACGCATCAGGTCAATCTGCATGTGGCGATACCTTGATGTGGCGACACCTTCCAGGTGTCGCTTGCAAATCCGCGAACGCAGGATGCGTCCGCCACAAGTGGCGGCATCAAGATGATGCCGCATAAAAAGCGACGGCTGCCTGCCTGCCGCGACGCACGCGGCGCAGGCAGGGAAGCCGCCGCCACGAGAAAGCGAACGCAGGCATCTCAGTGCGCCTGGGCCACGCTGGCCTCGGCAAAGGTGGCCATTTGTCCCTGCAGCGCACAGGCCAGGCGCAGCAGCGGCACTGCCACCGCCGCCCCGCTGGCTTCGCCCAGCCGCATCCCCAGATTAAGCAAGGGTTTTGCGTTGAGGGCCTGCAAGATATGCTGATGGCCCGGTTCGGCGGAGGTATGCGCAAACAGCATCCATTGCGTGGCCTGCGGGCAGATGCGCGCCGTCACCAAGGCGGCGGCCGTGCTGATAAAGCCATCAATCAGCGTCGGTAGGCCCATCTGTGCGCAAGCCAGATAGGCGCCACTCATCGCCGCGATTTCAAAGCCCCCGAGACGCCGCAGACACTCCACCGGATCCTCCAGATGGCCGTCATGGTGTGCCAGGGCACGCTGTAAAACCTGCACTTTGTGCGCCACCCCCGGCGCATCCAGCCCGGTTCCCGGCCCGGCGAGGGCTTGCGGCGGCTGTTGCAACAGGGCACAGGCCAACGCCGCTGCGGCGGTGGTGTTGCCGATACCCATCTCCCCGGCCAGATACAGCTGCATCCCTGCCAGCCGCGCCCGCTCCGCACTGTGGCGCCCGGCATTCATCGCCCGCGCCAGTTGATGAGTATCCATCGCTGGCGCCTGCACAAAATTGGCCGTCCCAGGGCCCAGCCGCACATCCACCACCCCCGGCATGGGTTCTAATTCCTGCACCGTGCCCAGATTGATCACTTCCAGCCGGGCGTTAATACTGCGCGCCAGCACACTGATGGCCGCGCCGCCCTGGGCAAAGTTTTTCACCATCTCGGCGGTGACGGATTGCGGAAAGCGCGAGATCCCCTCGGCGGCCACCCCATGATCCCCGGCAAAAATACTGATCTGCACCGCATCCACACAGGGCTTGACGGTGCCCTGCATCCCCGCCAGGCGGATCGCCAGCGTCTCCAGCTGCCCCAACGAACCCAGCGGCTTGGTCAGCTGGCTCTGGCGCTGCGCCGCCTGCTCAAGGGCAGCGGTATCAAGGGGGGCCACAGGCACCTGTAACCAGGGCGTTTCACGATTCAAAAGCGTCTCCTTTCAAGACATGCGGTAAACCCGCCACGGTCAAAATAACCCGGTCAGCCTGCGCCGCGACGGCTTGATGCAGGCGACCGGCTTGCTCAGTAAAGCGGCGGCTCAGAGCACCCATAGGCACAATGCCCAGGCTGCTTTCATTACTGACCATAATCAGATGGCCGGGCAGCTGCGCCAGACCGTCGAGAAAGGCCTGCTGGGCCTGGGCACCGGCGGCATCGTCCAGACTGCACAGCAGATGGGTCAGCCACAGTGTCAGGCAATCCACCAGCAGACACTGCTGCGGGCGGGCGTGGGCGCTCAGCGCCTCGGCCAGATCAGCCCCGACCTCCACCAGACCCCAATGCGCCGGACGGCGCGCCCGATGGTGGGCGATGCGCTGCTGCATCTCGGTATCTTCGCTGGCCTGTGCGGTGGCGATATAGGTCACGGGCAGACCGCTGTGCTGCGCCAAACGCTCCGCCAGCGCACTTTTCCCCGACCGTACCCCACCTAAAATCAGTTCTTGCATGGTGTTTGTCTCACATTCTCCAGACTCCCCGCCTTTTCAAGGAGGGGTGCCGCGCAGCAGCGGGGTGGTTATGTGTTTCATCGCTTTTTCAAGCGACATCAGGATGATGTCGCCACTTCTTGACCGAGCAAAGCCGCAATCCGCGCCATGTCCAGATGTTCATCCACCGCATCGGCGAGGCGCTCAAAACCGGCCTGACGTGCGGTTTCCAGATCGTTAAGCGGGCCAGGCTGCGGCAGACCGGCCCATTGCAGCAGCGCCGCACAGGCACGGCCCTGATCAAACAGGCCATGCACATAGGTACCCAGAATCTGCCCATCCGCCGACAGGCAACCTTCCGGCCCGGTATTGAGCTGCAAGGCCGGGTGTTGCAAGCTTGCTCCGCCACTGACCCCGGCATGAATCTCATAACCGCTGACCGGGCTGCCCTCAAATAAATGGCCCTGCACCTGCCGTAACTGCTTGGCAGCGGCCAGGGTGGTTTCCAGTTCCAGCAGGCCCAGCCCACGACTACTGCCCGCCGGGCCTTCCAGACCCAAGGGATCATGCAGCGCAGTCCCCAACATCTGCAGACCGCCACAAATACCGATGAGCTTGCCGCCATAGCGCAGATGACGGCGCAGCGCAGGCTCCCAACCCTGCGCCCGCAGCCAGGCCAGATCCGCCTGCACCGCCTTGGAACCCGGCAAAATCACCAGATCCGCAGCGGGCCACGGCTGACCCGGCCCCAGCCAATGCAGCAACACCTTGGGATGCAGGCGCAGGGGATCCATATCAGTATGATTGCTGATGCGCGGCAAGGCCGGGACCACCACCCGCAACACCGCGTCCTCTGGCTGTGTCGGCCCCGCCGCCGGTCCCGGCAGGGCATCTTCAGCCTCCAGATACAACCCCTGCAAATACGGCAACACCCCCAGCACCGGCGTGTTCGTCTCCTGCTCCAGCCAGCGCAACCCCGGCCGCAACAACTGCAGATCCCCGCGAAAGCGGTTAATCACAAAACCCTTGACCCGCGCCCGTTCCCGCGCAGATAACAGCGCCAGCGTCCCCACCAGATGGGCAAACACCCCGCCGCGATCAATATCGGCCACCACAATCACCGGACAATCCACCGCCTCGGCAAAACCCATATTGGCAATATCATCCGCCCGCAGATTGATCTCGGCCGGAGAACCCGCACCTTCCACCAACACCGCCGCATATTGCTGCGCCAGCCGTGCATGGGCCGCCAACACCGTAGGCAACAACTTCGCCTTCAGCGCCTGATAGGCCCCGGCCTGACAGTGGGTAAAAACCTGACCCAGCACAATCACCTGTGCGCCCTCATCCGAACAGGGCTTGATCAACACCGGATTCATATCCGGATGCGGCTCCAGACCACAGGCCGCCGCCTGCACCGCCTGCGCCCGCCCGATCTCCCCGCCAAGGCGCGTCACCGCACTGTTAAGCGCCATGTTTTGCGGTTTAAACGGTGCCACCGCGACACCCCGCCGCGCCAGCGAACGACACAGCGCCGTCACCAGCGTGCTTTTCCCCGCATCCGAGGTGGTGCCCTGAATCATCAAGGTCTTGGCAGTCATACCGACCCCGCCGGGTTCGCCTGCCACTGCGCCAACGCCGCCTCAAGGCGGGCCCACTGCGAGGCATCCCCCGGCAAACCAAAACGCACACTCAGCGGCTCGGTAAATAAACGGGTCAGAATCCCCACCTGCCTCAGCCGCTGATGAAGATCCGGCGCCGCCGGCGTACACACCCACTGAAACAGCGCCGTACCGCCGCGGGGAGAAAGCTGATGGCGCTGCAAAACCGCCTGCAACCGCGCACTGGCGAGCGCCAAGCGCTGACGTGTCGCCACCTGCCAGGAGTTATCCGCCAAAGCCCCCGCCGCCGCCCAACGACCCGGACCACTGACACACCAAGGACCCAGGCGTTGCGCCAGGGCATCCAAAAGCCGCGCCTCCGCCAGCACAAAACCCACCCGCGCCCCCGCCAGACCAAAAAACTTACCCAGCGAACGCAACACCACCAACCCCCTGCGCGGACACGCCCCCGCCAGACTCAGCGCCGGGGTACAGTCCATAAACGCCTCATCCACCACCAGACACCCCCCGCGCTGCGCCAAAGCCTCATGCCAGGCGCGCAACTGCGAAGGCGCAAACACCGCCCCCGTGGGATTGTTTGGATTAACCAACACCAACACCTCCAGACGCGCCACCTGTGCCGCCACCTGCGCCGCATCCAAAGGCACCACCTCATGCCCCGCCCCGCGCCAGGCATGAGCATGTTCGCCATAACTGGGCGCCAACACCCCCACCCGCCGCCCCGCTGGCCACAACCCCGGCAAAGCCTGAATCACCGCCTGCGAACCCGCCACCGGCAATAACGCGCTACTTCCGTAATACGCCGCCGCCACCGAATGCAACGCATCGTCATCCTCCGGCAAGCACCGCCACACCGCCTCCGGCAAACCCGCAGGCACCGGCCAACCCAACGGGTTAATTCCGGTCGACAAATCCAGCCACTGCGCCAGCGGGATACCCTCCTCACGCGCCGCCTGCTGCACCCGCCCGCCGTGTAGCAAAGCCTGCGACGGGCCAGCGTAGTCAAGCACATCATCATGCGAGATCATCGGCCCGCCGGGGGCAGCAAGCCCAACAATGCACCCACAGCCTGCAGATTAAACGGAAAAAAGCACCTCACGGATAAAGCGTTCCCCTGAAAGACAGACGTTAAAGCAATTTTTTAACTGATACGATGGCGCAGGGCACAACAGCGCAAACCGCCGTCAACGGACACACGGTGAATGAGTGAGCACGGGGAAAAATAGCGAGACACTACACGCTAACAACAACAGCCAAGAGCGCTGCTGTATTGACTCGGCTGGAGATTCGATTGCATCGGCATGCGTTGGCATGGATCACGCCGCACATACCCAAAACCCAGTCGGCCCATTCCACACCCCGTGGCATGTACCTCTAAAACACTCAACAGGTCGGTCTTCTGGCTTACCCTGCAAACGGTTTGCGCTTGCCTTCCCAAGTGATAAAACCACTCAGTGGCATAGATGAACGCAATACCTCAGGCTTACAGCAGCGGGGGCTGCGCCGGAATGGTTTAAGCCTGTTGGCTCAAACGGCACCGGTCTTCCCGTTTCACCCTGACACGCGATCGCCTGTCAGGACTCCTGATGAACGTGCGCGCAAGAATAGGCGATACCGCTTGCCAAAATCAAGTCAAACTCATCGGCGCCGGTATCTCCACTGGGAGCCCGTCCTGGGAGCGAGGAGCTTAAGCCCCATGTTTTTTTGAGGGAGATCTAGGGCTCGACTTTGGCCATTTTTGCGCCCTGGCGGAGGGCTGAGCGGTGCCTGAACCGAGGGTGACAGAGTGCAGAGCGGTGGCGGCAGAGGGACATAGGGGGTATCGTTTGATGTCGACCAAAACACAAGCGATGTGCGCCGATGAGTCCTCTGCCAGCCTCGATGGTAGCGGTTTTGCAGCCGTTTCCCTACCTGTTTACCAACCCGACGTGGGTGCATGTGCAAGTGTTGCTGGCCGGAACGCTGTTGGCGCAAGGGCCGCGCACGGTGAGTGCGGCGCTGCGGGTGATGGGACTGAGCGGGGAACGGCGCTTCGAGCGCTACTCTCGGGTGCTGAACCGGGCGCGGTGGTCGACGCGCCAGGGATCGCCGTGGTCTTGACGCTTTGGCTGTCCAGACACCCGGCGCTTGGATGCTTGTGACGCCCGTGGCGTTGCCGTAGCCGAGCGCGTAGCCTGTCATGAAGACGCTGCCAG
>NZ_MU255056.1:576967-591159 GCF_000227725.2 Thiorhodospira sibirica ATCC 700588
ATCAGTTGCAGCTCTTTGAGCCAGGGACGTTCGGCCTCGGTCAGTTCACAGACCCGCGCCGGTTTACCGTCAGCCAGTACACTGGCGACTTTTTCAGCAAGGCGCAGACGGGCCTGTTGCTGCTTGTCGCCCGATTTGGCGGCCCGGCTCAGGCGGTTGATGGCGCGTTCGACGCTTTCCAGATCGGCCAGCGCCAGTTCGATATTGATCACTTCAATATCGCCAATCGGGTCAACCTTACCGGCCACATGAATCACATCATCATCGGCAAAACAGCGCACCACATGGGCAATCGCGTCGGTTTCGCGGATATGTCCGAGAAACTGGTTGCCCAGGCCCTCGCCTTGTGAGGCCCCAGCCACCAGCCCGGCAATATCTACAAATTCCACGGTAGTGGGGATCACGCGCTCGGGCTTGACGATGCTGGCCAGCGCCTGCAAGCGCGCATCCGGGACGGCGACAATGCCGACATTGGGGTCAATGGTGCAGAAGGGATAGTTTTCTGCCTGAATCTCAGCTTGGGTAAGGGCGTTAAACAGGGTGGACTTGCCCACGTTGGGCAGGCCGACAATACCACATGCAAGGGCCATGAATGATCTCGTTGTTGAGCGGTTAAGGCGTTGAATATTTTAACTAAAAACCCCGGCCAGGCGGCGCTATGTGCCAGAGGGGGCGGCCAGCAATGGAATCAGTACGGTGAAGGTGCTGCCTTGCCCCAGCTCGCTGACCACATGAATGCTGCCGTGCATGGCGGTTATATTACCATGAACCACTGACAGGCCCAGCCCGGTTCCCTGACCAATCTCGCGGGTGGTGTAAAAGGGGTCAAAAATGCGCGGCAGGACATCCGGGGCGATGCCATGCCCGGTGTCAGCGACAATCAGGCGGGCATAGCGGCCCGGTTGCAGGGTGGGATGTTCCAGGCTGGTCTGTTGCAGCGTATAAATATCGACGGTAACGCTCAGACGCCCGCCGCCTTTCATCGCCTGGGCCGCATTGGTGACCAGATTCAAGACCACCTGTTGCACCTGCGAGGGGGTGACATTGACCATCACCGGCGCGCTGGTGGCCTGAAAATCCAGCTCAATGGCACGCGGCAGGTTGACATTGCTCAGCTCCAGTGTTTCGCGCACCAGTGCGACCAGATCGGCCTGCGCGGTTTCGGTTTGATGCTGTTCCTGGCGGGCAAAACTCAGGATACGATCCACCAGTTGCTGCCCACGAAAGGCCGCCGAAAGCAGATTTTCCAGCCATTGCACCTCCGGGCCTTCGGCCTGGCTTTGGAGTAAATCGGCATAGCCGATGATGATGCCCAGTAAATTATTAAAGTCGTGGGCAATGCCAGCAGCGAGAATGCCGATGGATTCGAGGTGTTGCAGGTGACTTAGGCGCTCATTGAGCATCGCCGAATAATGCTGCTCAATATCGCGGCGAAAGAGCAGGCCATAGGCCATCAATAGCTCGATCAATGGCTGGGCGCTGAGGGTCAGGGCCTTTTTTAGATCTACGTTGGCAGGCAGATTATCGGCCAGTTGGGCGGTGGCCTTTTGGTGCATCTCGCCAATTTCCTCCGGCGGGATGGTCTCCACGATCAGGCGGCGAGCCAATTCCGAGACCTCGGCCAAAATAGCCTCGTCCTGGGTGTGAATATATTGCACCAGCAGCGTGGTGTATTGATTGATAATCTGTTGATTCACTTAGCAATAATCCGATACTTTTATGCTTAACACTTGATCAGAGGCGCCAACACATGCAGGCGTCGTTACTATCACGATCAACGGTGATGCCGTTACTCGTGAGGGTTTTGCCCTGCCAAGACTTGATGCACCCGCCGAGCTGGCGGTTTTGCGATCACCCGTAACACGACGCTGGCCGGGGGTATCCCGGTGATGCCGCTTTTTTTATGTGCCTTGCGGTTTTCAGCGGTCAAGCGCCGCTTTTTATCAAGGGGGCTAGCCATCCTGGCTGACCAAGCTGCTGGCTGAGTGTCTTGATCTCATCAGACAGCGGTCGGTCATCGTCTAAGTGCTTGCTAGTCTGGCGAATCTGCTGCTGCAGCTGTACGGAAATTTTCGCAAATCCTGCGGCTTCGCCGCCGGCGATGTCGTAACCCTGGGCGAGGATCAGGCATTCAATGGCGAGCAATTCTTGCAGTCGATCAAGGGTCGTGGCGCAGCGACGGGCGGCAAGGGTTCCCATCGTCACGACATCTTGATTGTTGGCATTGGTGGCAATGGATTGGATGCTGGCGGGGTTGGCTTGGGTGCGCATCTCAGCCACAAGCGCAGTCGCGCTGACTTGTGCGCCCATAAAACCGCTGTGCAAGCCATTGTTGTTGCCGCGTAAAAAGGGAGGCAAGCCTTGGTTGAGAGCGGGATCGGTGATTCGCGCAATGCGGCGTTCACTGTGAATCGCCAAGGTGATTAGTGCGTTATTCAGGGCATCAGCGGCCAGTGCGATGTGTTGCCCGAAAAAATTACCGCCATGCAGCACTTCGCCGGTGTCGGCCAAAAGCAGCGGGTTATCCGTAACGGCAGCAAGTTCATCGCGGAGTACCTGGTGATGAAATTCCATGACATCTCTGACCGCGCCTAGGTGTTGTGGGGCACAGCGGAAGGTGTAAGCATCCTGGGGCATGGCTTGATGGGCAAGGGTTTGTCCACCATGAAGCTGTGTTGGCAGGCAGGGCGGTGGTTGCTCAATGGGCTGTAGCCGAGCGCTATCGGCAAAGGCGGTCAATAAGGTATGTTGTGCCCACTGCTGCCCCGGATGGGCGCGCAGGCGGGCAAATCCAGGATGTAGCGCCTCACGATGTGCGTGTAATAGCTCGCCATAAACTCCCGTGAGAATCAGAGAAAGATACAGCAGACGCTCGCTGCGGCAGTGGTTGAGTGCCGCAATGGCGGTCATTGCCGAGGTGCCATTGACCAGCGCGAGTGCATCCTTGCCTTCCGGCCGTAGCACGGCAAGCCCGAGCCGGTCGAGTGCCTGTGCTGCCGGAAGCGGGGTCTGTTCAAGCCATACCTGTCCTTGTCCCATCAACGCTAAGGCGATATGTGCCAGTGGGGTCAGATCCCCGCTGGCACCCACAGTACCAATGGCAGGAATCTGGGGCACAAGGTCTTGTGCCAGACACTGCAGCAATAATTGCAAAGTGTCGGGGGCAACCGCTGAATAGCCATGTGCAAGGGTGGCTGCGCGTACTGCCATGATGGCGCGAACCTGAGATTTATCAAGCAGTGCACCCACTCCGGTGGCCAGATGATATACCAGTCCTTGTTGTAGCTGTGCCGAGGCCTGGGGGTCAATGGCGGTATGCGCTAACGGCCCATAGCCGGTGGTCACGCCGTAGATGCGGCGGCGTTCGCCAATCAAGCGGTGCAGGTAGGCGTGACTTTTGGCAACCGCCCGCCAGTGGCTTGGGCGCAGTACCAGACTCGCCCCGAATGCAATGGCTTCCACGTCATCAGGGGATAAAGCCCCGCTTTTCGCAAGTTTGATGCAAGACATCAGGATGTTGTGTCTTCCTTGAGACGCCAGTCGCTGTCTTTGCCCAGCGCATTCGTGGGTAGATGCGATCCTAGCGTAAAAACGCGAGGACGTTCAGGGGCACTGAGATGCTCATAACACCACTCATGCAAGGATTGAATCAGCTGTTCGGGGTCATCTGCATAGGCGGGTTCGGGCAGGATAAAGGCCTTGAGTCGATCGCCCTCCTGTGGATGCATCAGGCGTACTCTGGCTTCGCGTACCCCAGGCAAGGCGGCAAGTTTTTCTGCAATACGCTGCGGAAACACATTGATACCACCGACCGCAACGGCCTGATCCAAACGACCGCCAAGGGTAAAATGTCGTGCATCCTGCCAGGAGAGGGTGTCGTTGAGCGGATACTGCTCGCCGCTGGCGCTTTCCATCAAAGTGTCGCCATCCACCGCCTGCCAGCGTGGCAACAATCCAAAGGGCTGCCGGGGATCTGTGCGTACACCGATGCCGCCTGTTTCGCTGGCACCATAGAGTTCGACCATTGCGGCAAGTCCCTGCTGCCTGAGCTGGTAGATCACCTGCGCATCACACGGGCCTGTGGAGGTAAGACCTAAGACACCCCCAGGGAAGGGCTGTGCCTGTCGAGCGAGTTGTTTCCAGAGAAAGGGGAAAGCGACGATGAGATCCCCCGCCTCAAGCCTGCGCGCGTGAACCTCAGACAAGGCGGCCTGCGCACGCAGCACCGGTTTTTGCAACCAATCCGCCAAAATCACCGAAAACAGACAGCCATAGATATGATGACAGGGAACCAGGGCGAGAATGCGTTGGATGGGTTGACCCAGCGTCTGGGCAAACAGGTGTGCACAATACTCTACTTCTGCGACCAGATTAGGCCATGCATGAGCGCAGGCTTTGGGCTGACCGCTGCTGCCGGAGGTGAAAAAGGTAAGACGACGGCTGCCCTGCTGACGTACCTGCCAAATGAGATCGACCCATTCGCCCAGCGTCTTAAAGCGCAGCAGATAATCCTCAAGGCCGCTGTCACGAAGATGGAACACATCGGCCACCCGCATCGCCAGCGCCAGGCGCTCCAGCGAATCGGCCCTCATGCTGGTTGATAACGCCTCACCGGCCTGCGCCGTGTGTGTCGCGGCAGACAGCTCGCCTGGCTCACCGATCCATGTATGTTCGTCCCAGTCCGCAGCCTGCACCACCACCTGTGGATCGCAACGCAGGGTTTTAAGCTCATCAGCAATCAGGGATTTGCTAATCTCTAAAAGACTATTTGCCGAGATTTCAAAGCCAGACGCGCAAAGGGACGAAGTTGACATGAGGGATGACTTATACCCGTTTAACAAACACCCAATAAGTGTCGTCGACTAATGCTTTTTTCATGTGTACCTTTACTTTCGTGGGCTTCATTTCATAGTCAAAGGTATATTCAAACATGGTATTCAGATTGCCCGATTTGATACCTTGGTCAAAGCGCCCCTTAAATTCTGTCCGATTGGTACAGGGAGCGACTTCAAGAAAGAAATTTTTGCCAATCACCTCCGTTGGTTTACGCCCGGTGATATCGCCTTCGGCCGCATTGTATTGGAGGATTTTGCCTTGGGCATTTAATTGAATGGCACCAAAAGCCAGCTTATTAAGATCGCCTTTGGACATCTTCGCTAAACTGTTTTCTATATTATCCGCACCGAAAGATAACAGCTCCATTGGGATTTCCTCGCTCAGAATTTAGATTGACACCAAATAACCCACCTTAAAGCGCGTTTAGGCACGTCTAAACACGCCCATCTTGAGATCTTCACCTGCCTAAATTCAGAAGACGCCAAAGATTTTTTGAGGTGAGCTTAATATTACGCTAGTTTAGGCCGTTAAAAAAGCCTGATATCCAGGCAATGGCGGCTCGCAGTTGGCTTGAGGCGGCAATGCTGATTTAAAGCACCCGGTCGGCTTCGTAATGACAGATCAACAGGCCCGCATCGTCACGCTCGCTGCGCCATTGATGCAGGACATGGCGGATATAGTGCGCTGGCTGGGTGAATAAACGCGGCGCGGCGGCACCGAAATCAAGCATTTCCGGCAGGCCATCGGTAAACATCAGCAAGGTATCGCCGGGCGCAAAGCGCACCGTGGCACAGGCCAGCGGCTGATAACCGGCGCCAAGAATGCCATTATTGCTGCTTAAGCGCTCGATGCTCCCGTCTGCGTGAGCCACCATGGCCCGCGTATTGCCAACCCCGGCATACACCAGGCGTTGACCATCAGGGCTGGCCATCGCGATTCCCACCGCAACGCCGCGACTGGCTTGCAGGATTTCGTTGCAGCGAAGAAAGGCCTCCTCCAAGGGTTTGCTCAGCTGATTGGTTAAACACCCCAGCGCCTGACGCGCTGCCTGGGCCGCTCCGGCGCCATGCCCAAGGCCGTCAATCATGCAAAAGATGTGGCTGTGATTGCTGCACCAATGCGCAGCAAGATCACCGCATTCAAACTCGCCGGGATAGGGCGTGGTGGCCATACTTACGAGGAAAGCCATTTAATCGCGCTCACATAGGTTCCGCCGCCAGTGCGGGGCTGAATGGAAAGCTCATCACAACAGCGCAACACGCCGGGCAGGCCGCTGCCCAAACTGTTTGCGGTGGAGTAACCCTCGGTCAGGGCCAGTTGAATATCCGCAATGCCAGGGCCACGATCTTTGGTGCTTAACTGAATGCCGTTACACAGATCGTGCTGGCTTTGCACAAAGCCCAGCAAAAAGAGTCCGCCGCCGGCGTGCATGATCAGGTTATGACACAGCTCACTGGCGCTGGTGACCAGAAAATGTACATCAATGGCACAAAACCCAAGGTATTGGGCATATATCCGCGTCTGGGTGCGCGCTTCCACCACATCAAATTCCGTGAGAATCTCCAGGCAGGCCAGCGTGGCATGAATGCTCAACGCGGCGGTTGCGTTGGTTTCCTCGACTGTCATTGAGGCGGCGTTTCTTCTACTGGCGTTAGCTGTTCCAGCCGCTGCATGGTGAGCATGACCAACTGCCTAAAGGCGCCCGCCGTTTTTTTATCTAGCGCACATTGTTGATAACGCCGGTCGGCATAAACCACGCCATCGACACGCCCATGAATAAAGACCGAATGCAGGAAAAAGGCCCGCACCCCGATCAGACGACGCACGGAGTCAGGGATTTGTGGCCAGATGCCTTCGCGGTTGGAGGCATTGAGCCAAAATGGCGCGGGGCGCTTAAGTAATTGCCCCATCAGATAGTCATTGTTCAACGGCCAATGGAAGCGATTAAAGGCCGGTTCGTGGTCAGTGCCTTCAAGCCGCTGCGCCACCAGGGCATCGCCTTCGCGGGAGAGGCGCGCATACACCACGCGATTGAGTCCCAGCCCGTGATGCAAGGCCAGGGTCAAGGTGTTGATCACCGCTTCCTTGCTGTCGAGTTCTTCACCGCCAAGCTGCGCCTCAAAGTTTTCTAGCAGGTCTTTGCGCGGGGCCAGGCAAAAGGCCGGCTTGGTCGGGCCAAAGCCTTCATTTAACAGGTATTCCACCTGATCTTGATCCAGCAGCGGTACCGGCGATTGCTGATACAAGGCCAGATGTGCATTGAACTGGGTGCTCACGGTATTCAGGCTTTCGATTAACTCAGCGCGCTGGATGTCCAGATAATCGGCCGCCAGACGAATATCCGAGGCCAGCAGCGGGTGAACCCAGCCGTGCATGGCCTCACGCGCCAGCCGAAAGGCCAGCATCACGCCGAGTGAGCGCAGATGCTTGGCATTGCGCGCCCGCATACATTCACGCGCCATCGACGGCAAGCGCCAATGCTCTGCCAGCTCAAAGCCCATTTGCTCAAGATTGATGCCCAAGGCCACATATTCGGCCTCATGCGGCAACACCTGAGCATTTTGTGCCAGTTCCAGATACGAGCCGGTGCAGCGTTGGTCAAAGGTGGCCAGCATCAACTCCCCCAGCGGATACAACAGCGCGGCCAGAGCAACCTCGCTGGGCACCATGTCATGACGCAGCTCGGCCCATTCTCTGGCCAGCATCGAGGCATAACTGGCCTGAGCGGCCAGGCGCAGATACCAGGTGCGCACGGGTTCTTGAATGCGATCCTCTAATTTGGGGCTTTGCTGCACATGGCGGCGCAGGGTTTCAGTGCCCAGCATCATCACTGCATCTTCACAGGTGGTGATTTCGCTATGAAAATGGCGATGCGGCACCGCATTGGCCATACGAATCATACTCAAGGCCAGCCCCACATCCTGCAAAATCGCCTGCGCCAATTCGCGCATGGCAAATTCATCATCCCGTAAAATCGCCTCAATCTGCGCCACGCTGCCGGGCAAAATGGGCAATTCCTTATCACCGAGGGCGTCAACCCAAGTATCGAACCCGTGTTTCTTTTTCATCAGTGTCTCCGTGAGTAACCTCGGCTATAGGGTGAGTAAAGGTTAGAGCGCCAGCCAATGCGCAATGGACCGGCTCAGGCGGCAGGCGCTGCACCGGGAAACAACGTGCGCAGCTTTTGTTCCCGGAAGGTAAAGATGCCGCGCACCTTGCGATCCACAAACAGCGCGCCCGCCAGAGAACCCAGGACGCTCAGGCCAATATCATAGTGCAAAATATCGGTCATCTGGACGCCGCCATCGACTTCCTTGAAATGATGCTCGTGATGCCACAGGGCATACGGGCCTTGGCGCTGCTCATCAATAAAATAGCGCCCGGCTTCAATGTGCGTGATTTCAGTGACCCAGGTCATCGGGATCTTGAGCATCGGCGCAAGGCGATAGATGATCAACAGCCCCGGATACATCTTGTCGGGGATATCGGAAAGGATGTGAAACACCATCTCATCGGGGGTGATCTCGTTGAGATTGCGCGGCGAGGAGAAAAAATCCCAGGCCTGGGCAAGCGGTATCGGCAAAAACTGTTCACTGACGAGGGTTTTGATAGCCATGCGTGAGTCTGCCTTATTGTCATCGTAGAAAAATCAAAGAAAAGCGCGGCGCAATGTCACGGGCGCTTCGTTTAAAGCTTGAATGCATCCACCACTTGACGAAGGTCGGTGGCAATCTGTTTGACTTCCAGGCTGATCTCGCTGACCGTTTTAACCGCTTGGGCATTGTGTGCGCTGGCGTGGGCAATCTCACGCAAGGCGATGAACACCTGCTGATTGCCGGTTTGCTGCTGCCCGGTGGATAAAGAGATCTGCGTCGCGGCCTGATTGGTTTTTTGCGCGTTGTCAACCAGCTGTTTGAGCATCTGCGCGGTGTGTTCGCTGCGGTTGATACCCTCCTGAATGGTGCGCGCCTCCTTTTCAGAGGACAGGTTCAAGCGGTTGATGGTTTCTTGCACCAGGCTCATCTGTGTTTCAATATCATCGGTTGACTCGGACACACTGTCCGCCAGACGGCGAATCTCGGCCGCAACCACTGCAAAGCGTTTGCCCGACCCACCCGCGCTGCTGGCCTCAATGGCGGCATTAAAGGCAATCAGCTTGGTCTTTGAGGCCAGCTCATGAATCAGCTTCATCACTTGACTGATTTGCCGGGAGGCCGACCCCAGCGCAATGATCTCGCGCAGACTGTGCTCATTATCCTCACGAATGGTGTGCATGATGTCGCGTTGCTGCTCAATCGCCTGCGCTGCCTGTTCGCTGTAATCCAGGGTATCGCTGGCCAGCTCTGCGACGGTGCGCGTATTTTGCGCAATCTGCGCCGAGGTGCTGGACAATTCTTCCATGGTGGAGGTGATTTCCGCCATCGAGCAGGACAGTTGTTCAACGGCGGCAGCCATCGTGGCGGCGCGATCTTCTTCAAAGGCCATCTGCTGCGCGTGTTGCCCACCCCGCCCTGCCGTATCGGTCAGGCGCTCGGCCGCCAATAACAAATGGCCGGCCTGAGCCGCGACTTCGCGCACCGTATCTTGAATACGCTGATGCAGTTGATTGATTTGTTTTGCCAAATCACCCAATTCCGCCCGGTCTTTGGTGCTTAGCGATTGACGCAAATCCAGATGCGCCGTCATTTCATTGATCTGACGCTGAAAGCGGGCAATGGGCCGGGTCAGACTGTTCGCCAGCGGGTACAAAAGCCCCAGACTGACAAACAACAAAAGCAGGCCAATCAGTAAAAAATACGTCAGATGGCGATGAATCGGCCGCATGATCTCATCACGCGCTATTTCAATCACCAAAAAGCGCTGCAAGGTCGGCAGCCAGAGCGCCCCCAGAATGAGCTGATGACCCTCGACCTGCACTTGCCTGACCGCCGCCGTGCCCTCCCGCGCCGCCACTAACAAGGCTCGCTGCTCCGGCTGGTCAAGACGGCTCAAGCGACCCGCTGCGCCCTGTACCTGAATCTCTCCCTGCGCATCGGCCAGCAGAATGCGCCCTGGCGTTTTCGCACGATACTCAACCAGCATGCGGTTAAGATCGGCGATATTCATACCAATGCCCGCGACATTCACCGGCCTTTGATCAGCCGCCAGGGCTTCACTGCGATAATTGACAAAGATGAACAGATCGCCATCCGCCAGCGCCTCGGTATTCAGGTTCAACTCATAGGTCTGGCCGCTTTGCAGAAAATTAAAATACCACGCCTTATCCGGGTTATCCGGGGTGATGCGCTCGTCCTCGCGCAAAAGCTCGCCGCCCTCCGTATAAAAATAGTAGGCCAGTTTGCCATCCCCTGGATTGACCAGCATAAACACCACACTGGCATCCACCTGACGGCGCAGGCGCTGTAAATACTGCTTGATCTCGCTGTGTTTGTGCGCATCGAAAACAGCACCGGATTGGATCCACTGCTCAATAAAATACTGATTGGCGAGGGATTCCGAAACCGTGATACTGGGCATCAGGCGTCGCTCAATCTGCGCCCCCACCCCTTCGAGCTGCTCGGGCAGGTGTTGATTGAGAAACGCGCTGTACTGGGTATTGATGAAAAAGCGATACTGCAAGGCCAGCAACGCACCCAACAAGGCCAGCAGCAATACACCAAAGCTTGCAAACAACCGCCAGCGGATCGGAAGACGATAGAAATGCTGCATGAACAGGACACCTGTTGCCAATAAAAATCAAGGCCTTATGCCGCAGACCTTTGGACGGCCCGCGTTTTATGAAACTGGGTCATGATTATACAACAACGCCAAAGCCGCGCCTTAATCCGTTTAGCCCAAGCGGTATGCTATGCTTGCCGACATGGAAAACATCGACACATTAAAAATGCATTCCCCCAATCTCACACAAGCAAACATCGCCCGTATCGCTGAGCTGTTTCCCGGCTGTGTGACCGAGGCCAAAGGTGAAGATGGCCGCGTGAAACTGTCCGTGGACTTTGACCAGTTGCGGCAGGAACTCTCCGAGCACATCGTCGAAGGGCCGCAGGAACGCTATCATCTCAACTGGCCGGGTAAGCGTGAAGCCTTGCTCACCGCCAATGCGCCCATTGCCAAAACGCTGCGCCCCTGCCGTGAAGAAAGTGTGAACTTCGACACCACCAAGAACCTGTTTATCGAAGGCGACAACCTGGATGCGCTGAAATTATTGCAGGAAACCTATCTGGTCAAAGTCAAGATGATTTATATTGATCCGCCGTACAATACGGGGAATGACTTTATCTATGAAGATGATTTTGCCGAAGGTGTAGATGAATACCTTGTGCGATCGAGTCAAAGGGATAATCGCGGAAATCGTTTGGTAGTAAACACAAAAGCTAATGGACGCATTCATTCGAATTGGCTTTCGATGATTTTTCCAAGATTAAAGTTTTCATAGCCATCTTATTTCAGATGATGGAATTATTTTTATTTAAATTAACGACAACGAAATAGATAATCTACGAAAGTTATGCGATGAGGTATTTGGAAGAGAAAATCTGCTTGGCGTATTTCAATGGCGTAGGCGCCAGACAGCCGACAATCGAAATTATTCACGAGTTTCTTTTGATCATGAGTATATTGTTGCATACGGTAAGACTGCTATTGCTCAGATAAACGGTCGCGATATTGATGAATCGAAATACAAGAATCCAGACAATGATCCTCGGGGGCCGTGGGCGAGTATTGATCTATCCGGTTTAGCAACAGCCACTCAACGACCAAACCTGCACTTCGATATTGTTGATCCACTAACTGGCATTTCCTATGCGCCAAATCCGAATCGAGGGTGATCAAAAAGCAAGGAAAACATTGAAAAGATGATTTTCGAAGGAAGAATCCTTTTTCAAGCAAAGCCTGGCGGGCGACCACACGAAAAGAAGTTCCTGGGAAAGTTGCAGAGCTCTGTGACTGGATTATCTACATGGCTCGACTCGAGTGTTGTCGGATTTAATACAAATGGCACACGCGAGGTTACGGAACTTTTTGGAGGAAAATTTTTTTATTTTACAAAGCCTTTGGCACTTATTTAAACATTTATTCAGCAAGCATCGTCAAATAAAGAGAGTGTCGTCTTAGATTTTTTTGCCGGATCCTCTACAACAGCTCACGCCGTAATGAAATTAAATGCTAAAGACGGAGGGAATAGAAAGTTTATTATGGTTCAACTCCCTGAGCCTTGCGGGCAGCAATCGGACGCATTTCTCGCTGGATATAAGTCAATCGCCGAAATCAGCAAGGAGCGTATTCGCCGAGCTGGAAAAATAGTCCTCGAAGACAACTGCCATAAAAATTGGAACAAAGACATCGGCTTCCGCGTCCTAAAAATCGACGCCTCCAACATGGCCGACGTTTTCTACACCCCCGCCGCGCTGGACAAGGCCAACCTTGACCTGCTCGCCGACAACATCAAGCCAGACCGCACGCCGGAAGACCTGCTGTTTCAGGTCATGCTGGACTGGGGCGTTGACCTCGCCCTGCCCATTGCCCAAGAAACCATCCAGGGCAAAGCCGTGTTTTTTGTCGATGGCAACGCCTTGGCCGCCTGCTTTGACGCCCACAGCGGTGTCGATGAAGCCTTTGTGAAAGAACTCGCCAAACGCCAACCCCTGCGCGTGGTATTCCGCGACGCCGGATTCAAAGACGACGCCACCAAAATCAACATCGCCCAAATCTTCAAGCTGCTGCTAAAAACCTGAACAAAGTTGCTCAGGATAGTTTTTCGGTAATTCGCTCTCCGTTGATAGCACCCCGAAGGGCGAGCAAATGGAGTCCTGGTTGAGCAGTCCCAACCGGAGGCGCTCAGTGCGTTCCAGCAAGATCGCCTTGACCCGCTTGAACGGGGTAAACCGCTCAATGTCCGGGTCTGATAACCTCGCCAGCACGTTTCGCGCAGCGTTTTGGTCTGCCTGCAACACAACCCCGTCGGAACAGTAAAATTGATCCCCTTGCCGTTTGCCGTCAAGGCATCCAGTTCGAGAATCCATTTGCGATGTGTAAGCCGGATTGACCAGAACGACCGTCGAACCTCGACGGCTTGAAACACTGTCAAGTGCTTGGGCAATAACACCTTTCGTCCAGCTTGCCAGCCGACGATTGGCATTCTTGCCGAAGGACGTGCGCGCCATGGGGGCGGTTAAATCTTCTGCCGCGATCACGGCGGCTTTATCGACCACCTTGTGAACGGATTGAAATACGATGTCGCGGATGCGCGCATGGGTTTTGCTCATCTGCCGGTTGAGCTTCTTGCGCCCTAGGTTGAACTGGCGAATGTGTTGACGCTTGCGCGGGTTGCGGGTGTTGTTGGCGAGTGCCCGCAGCTTGGCGCGACGCTGGTATTTGATCTTGAGTTTGTCGGAGGTGTCGGTGAGGATCGCGCCCAGTTCCTGGCCGTGGTGGTCGCCGTCAGAATCGACCAAGACTTCGGAGTAGCCTTTATCAACACCCAATGTTTGTGTGCCGCAATCTTGCTTGACTTCAACATCGACGGTGTAATGCACCTCAATACGGTCATCGTCTTTGATGATAATGCGCAGGGTGCCGGTCGGCTCAACGTTGGTGTTGAGTGGCATGGCGATGCGTTGACCTTTCACCAAGCCGGGAATTTTGATCCAGGCGCACCCACCCCGTTGAAAGGTGGTGTAGTTATCCGAGCGCACGACAATCTGGTTGTGCGTGTGATTGTGACCATGCTTCCAGTGCTTGCGCATCATTCGGCGCAGATAAGGATCGTGTACCCAGTCGTTGCCTTTGAGCGCGGTGAAAAGCCGTTTTTGCTCGGTCTGGTCTTGGGTATGCCGCCAAATGCACCGTCGCACCTTGACCTTGGCAGCTTCCATGCTGGCGGTGATGTCGCCCTTGGCATCGCGCAAAGTTTCTTTCCAAGCGTTGGCTGAGACGGAAAAGACGCGCTTGTCTTTCAGCCATTGGTCGCGGATTTGGCGATCCGAGCGGGTGACGCCGCCAATTGAGCCAAACCGCTGCCAGACCTCGGAGCGCACCTGCCCGAGCCGCCCCGCTTGGTCGCGCAACGCCCCGACTTTGCCCTGGTTCGGGCGCTTGGCGTGCAAAATCCGCGTGACTTTCATTCGCACAAATCCTTGGGCTGGCGAACGGGCATCTCGGCAAAGTCCTCCTTGATGGATTGTTTGTATTTGCCCATCCCGTACAGCCGACAAGAAAAGGTATGCACAATCGCCAATAAATCCTCGACCACTTCCTGCTCGGGCGAGAGCGATTCCTGGTTGACCACCACGATCTTGCAGCCGTTTTCATCCGCCAGGTGCGCAAAGAGATCAAAGCCAAAGCGCATCAACCGA
>NZ_MU255056.1:591259-593070 GCF_000227725.2 Thiorhodospira sibirica ATCC 700588
AAACCCGGCAATAGACCACGACATCCCGCTCACGGGGCGCCCCACCGAGCATCAAGCGCACATCCGCTTCGTCAAAATAGCGATGTCCGGACGCATGGCGCTTTGCGACGAGCTTCCCCTCGCGCTCCCAGCGCCGAATTGTCGAGGGTGCTTTTCCGATCCGTTTCGCAAACTCGTTAATGCGATATATCTTACTCATGTAAGCAATTACAGATATTTGCAGAAAAAAAATCAAGCAACAGTTTTTAGCTCTTATCGCCCGCCACCGAAGTGAAGTGCATCTGAGCCGTCGGCCATGCAACCTTAGTGTACCGGATGCACTGCCATTGACAGCATTGGACTATCGACGACTGCTGCCGCTCATAAATGCTTAGGAAAATCACGAAAATCTATGATGATCTTTGGCATGTTCACGCCGTCAACGCCAGTGCGGGCGAACCCGTCTTACCTGACGCTTGCGTGCGTTTAAGGTCTCGCATGAGCGCGTCGCGACCATGATCAGCACTGGGTTATCGTGCTGGACAAACTCTATATAACCGCTCGGCGGGTTGTCAAGTTATCGAGAAAATAGGAGGTTTTCATAGAAAAACGCATATTATGGCCACCAGTTACAAACCCTTGGTGGGGCAGGCCAACGCGGCGCTGGCGCGATACGACGGCCTGTTGCAAGGGATACCCAATCCGGCCGTGATGCTGTCGCCGCTGACCACGCAGGAAGCGGTGCTCTCCAGCAAAATTGAGGGCACCCAGGCCACCGTGGATGAAGTGCTGGAGCAAGAAGCGGGACTAATCAAAGACGGCGAAAAATGGCTCCTCGTCACATTAAGTGGATTTAATCATGGAACTCACCGGACTTCCGATCAGGTAGATCATGCCGATGAAGGTCTCATCATTGCGGTACCCTCGAGCTCTGGCTCTGGCGGCCTGGAACAGACTATTCATGCCTTTCAGCCGGGCGTTGGTGTAGGTGGAGGTCCAGCGTTGAACAACGCGCTGCCTATGATTTTCCAGAGTTCGGATCGCCTTTCTGACCGGCTCAAGCCTGGGTGTTTCACCGACCAGCGCCCTGGCGTAGTTGATGAAGTGGGTGATGCGCCACTGAGCGGCTCGCGGTCCCTTGGCCTTTCGTATCCAGGCCAGCTTCTCCTTGATCCGCCAGGCGGTGGCGGTATCAAGCCCCTGCTTGAGCATCTCGGCAATGGCGATGGTCTGGTTGTCGGTCAGGTTGCCGGGGGTGCCACGCTTGAGCACGGCCCAGCGCAGGTGGTTGGGCAGCGGTTTTTCGCGCCCTTCGAGCTTGCCTACCTCGTCGACCGAGCGGGTGAAGGTCTGCACGATATGAAACCCGTCGACCGTCACCGAGGCGTTGGGCAACTCTTTGGCGACCCCGCTGAGAAAGGCCGGGGACATGTCGCAGACCACTTCGACGATGTGCTGCGCGTCGCCACCATGGTCTTTCAGAAAGGTGCTGAACGGCTCCAGGGTAGCCTTGCCCTTGCCGGGCACGGCAAAGAGAACGGGTTCCTTGCTGCGCGCCATGTCGATGAAGACGGTGACGTAGTTATGTCCCCGCTTGGAGGCTGTCTCATCTAGGCCGATGGCTTGTACCGCCGAGAGGTCGAAACAGCCAATGGCCTGTGCGATAGAGTGTTTGACGATGCGCCACAGCCGGGTATAGTGGACCCTGAAATCTGGACAACAGCTTAAGCGATGACAAAGCCTCCAGCATGGGGTAGCGAAGAGATGAGCGAAAAGAAGAAGCGGAACACATACAACGCCGAGATCAAGGCCAAGGTCGGGCGTGAGGCGAT
>NZ_MU255056.1:593170-648440 GCF_000227725.2 Thiorhodospira sibirica ATCC 700588
CAAGGGTGTGCGAGAAGCGTATTTTCCGGGTGTGCGCCTGTTCGCCTCTGGGGTGGTGACCCACCTGGGAATTGTGCATGAATCCGGTCATCCGGAGCCGTGGATGATTGCCATGGATGCGGATCCGACCCGTGCGCGCGTACTGGACTATGCCACGCGCTGGGGCATCGAGCCGATGTTCTCCGACTTCAAGGGGCGAGGATTTGGCTTGGGGGATTCGCACCTGCGCCATGCGGATCGTTTGGAACGCCGGGTGTTGATCATGGCCTTGGCGATGTATGGGTGTGTGCGCATTGGGCGCGAACAGGCGTGCCACCCTCCGACCCCGCTCGAAAAAAAACCAAGCACAGGACGATCCGAACCTCTGGAGCTTCCGCAAGCTTGCCCGCAGCCTAGTTTCGTGGTTCACGCGTGGCTTGCGCTACTTGATGCGCTGTCTGCAAAACGACCTGCCGCTGCCGGCTTTTCGTGCCCGTGAGTAAATTGATAGGTGGTAAGCTCGGCCACTTTTTGTCTTGACAATGGGATCCACCTCAAACTTGTGGTTGTTCGCGCTGTTTGGGGTAATCTTTGCGCAGTGGATAGCCTTCAAAACCTTCATACAGCAGGATCGGACGCAGGTCGGGATTATCGCGAAAGCGGATACCGTACATTTCGTGGCACTCGCGCTCCATGATATTGGCCGAACCATAGAGCGAACGTAGGCTGTCAACCTCCGGGCTGGTCTCGCTGACCGCCGTTTTCAGACGCACCCGCACATGATCCTGGGTGCTGTAGAAATGATAAACCACGTCAAAACGCGGCTGGCGCTGCGGCCAGTCTACGGCGGTGACATCCAGCAGCAGATCAAAGGCAAATTTGTGTTTCAGGGTCTGGGCGATGGCAAGCAGCTCATCGGGCTTTTGTACCAGCACCAGCAGACCCTGGGAAAGAGTGGCGGCCAGTCCGGCCTCGACCGCAAGACGTTCGCGTAGGCGTTTGAGGATCGCATCATGCATCAGAAATGCTCGTTAATCAGCGGGTGGCGGGCGGTGGCAATTTTGTCCTGCAATTGCATGATGCCGTCAATCACCATTTCCGGGCGCGGCGGACAGCCGGGAATATAAACATCAACCGGGATCACCTTGTCGATGCCCAGCAAAACCGCGTAGTTTTGATAAAAGCCGCCGCTGATGGTGCAGGTACCAAAGGCGATCACCCATTTAGGCTCGCACATTTGTTCATACACCTTGCGCAACACCGGGGCCTGTTTATGATTGATCGTCCCCACCACCATCATCAAGTCTGACTGACGCGGCGAAAAACGCGGCAAGGCTGCACCGAAGCGGTCTGTATCGTAAAGCGTGGAGCTGACCGACATGAATTCCATGCCGCAGCAGGCCGTAACGAAGGGATAGGGAAACAGGGAAAATTTGCGTGCCCAGCCGACCAGTTCATCTTTCTTGGTGGTCAGGTATTCAAAGGCGGCAGGTGATTGGCGAGGTGTATTCACAGACTTACTCCAGGACATCTTCCAGCAGGCGGCTGTTCCACACATAGAACATGATCAGGGCCAAAAGTGCCATGAAAAAGCCAAAAATCGCCAGCATCAGGCCATTAAGCGGCTGCGCACCCAAGGCCCAGAGAAACAGAAAAATGGTTTCCAGTTCAAACAAAATGAACACCACGGCAACGCCATAATACTTGACCGGGACAGCACGCACATTCACCGGGTCAGCGACCACCCCGCCGCATTCAAAAGGCTCTTGCTTGGCGGGTGTCGGCGCGGGCTTGGGACCCAGCAGACGATTCATGCCCAGGGTAATCCCGACAAAACCTAAAATCGCCAGCAGATAGAGCAAAAAACTTAGATACGGATCCATGAAAACCTCGTTTACCAGAACGCAGCTTGTGCATGGCAGCTCCCTGGGAGCGCGGAACTCCCGCTCCGCATGGTTTGATGCTTTTAAAAGATGCGCAGCCGGTGCTGCGCGCTCCCAGGGGGCTCGTGGTCTACGTTGGCTTAATGCGTCTTTGCGGTTTTTACGGCAACATCGCTGTCATCTTCATTCACCTGCAGGTCATTGGGGGCACCACAGGCGCTGACCGTACTGGATGAGGCGGGCTGTGCTTTGACATCCATGCGCGAAAGGGTTTGCACCTTGACCACCGGCTTGCCGTCATCATCAAGCTCCAGGTCATTAGGCGCGCCACAGGCCGATACACTGCGCGAACCCATCGTACCCTGATGATGCATATCGGCCGCCAGGTCGGGACGTTCCTGCTTGAGCCGTTCGATGTCTTCGCGCTTGAGGATTTTGGTTTCATCAAAGCCCAGATCGACTTGCGCAGAGAAACCCTGATACTTCACGCGCTCAAGATCATAAAACTTCTTCGACCAGGTGGTTTTGGCAAAGGCTTTCAGACAGCCCATCATATAGCGGCGCTTGAATTTGTCCTTGATCCAGGGATAGGAGAAGAAGCTTTTGAGCATGTAAAAGCGGGCATAATTGCGCAACACGCCTTTAAGTACCTGCTCACGCGACATCTCATTGGGCTGGATGATCGGCGTTACGAAATTATATTTGGAATAATCGCGCACCTCGACCTTATCGCCCAATTCTTCAAACAGCTCGGCAAAGGGCCAGGGGGTGTACATATTCCAGTTGGCCATATCCACCTTCCAGTCACGGGCGAGACGGTAGGTTTCTTCGATGGTTTCCGGGGTTTCGTTTTCCAGCCCCATGATGAACTGAGCCTCGGCCACGATACCGGCATCGCGCAACAACTTGATCGCCAGCTTGTTTTGCTCGATGGTGGTTTCTTTGCGAAAGACATCCAGTTGCAACTGCGCAGCGGCCTCGGTGCCCAGCGAGACATGCACCAGACCGGCCTTGCGGTATAAGGGCAACAGATCGCGGTCGCGCAGAATATCGGTTACGCGGGTATTGATCCCCCAATACAGCGGCAATTTGCGGGCAGCGAGTTCTTCACACAGGGCAATGAATTTCTTGCGATGAATGGTCGGCTCTTCGTCGGCGAGAATCATAAAGCCGACCTTGTGCTCGCGCACCAAGATCTCCACCTCATCGACAAACAACTTCGGCGAACGCACACGGTATTTACGCCAGAATTTCCACTGTGAGCAGAAGCGGCAGGTAAACGGACAGCCACGGGCAAAATTAGGCACCGCCACGCGGGTATTGAGCGGGATGTAAATATATTTATCCCATTCCAGCAGTGACCAGTCCGGCGTCAGGGTATCAAGATCTTCGATGACCGGTGCGGCCGGTGTGGCGACGATTTTATCGCCGTCCAAATAAGCAATGCCCAGAATCTTATCCCGATCACGCTTATCGGTGCCATTTTCAATCGCCTTGAGCAGCTCAACCACAATGGTCTCACCCTCGCCGCGCACGATGTAATCAATCCAGGGCGCCTCGTTGAGCACCTGACCGTACATAAAGGTCGGGTGAATACCGCCCAGCACCGTGACTACACCCGGAATCGCCTCTTTGGCCAGCTCCAGGGTTCTTTGTGCTTTATAGATCTGTGGGGTGATGGAGGTGGCCAGCACCACGTCGGGCTGATTGTGACGGATAATCTCGCGCAGGCGGTCGTCGGGAATATCATCGGTCATCGCATCCACAAAGCGGATGTTGCTAATCCCTGCGTGCTTTAATGCACCACCGATGTAGGCGACCCACCCCGGGGGCCAGTTTCCGGCAATTTCGGCTCCGCCGCAATGGTAGTTGGGTTGAATCATCATAACGCGCATTGAGGGGTCTCCACTGGTGGGAATGGTCTGCGTAGTTTTTCGGCTGTTAATTTCGGATAAACCGATGTTGAATTAGCTAAACTTGTGAGAATACCAGATACCCGATACCAAGGCCATGGAAAATGCGCCATCATGATCAGGATGCTCTTATCGCCTCATCATTCAGCGGAGACAGCCTAAGCCACGGCCTTGGGAACACCGCTTAGGGGGTGGTGTTTTGGGGGTGCCATTGAATGGATTGAATTTCGAGCACCACGCGCTCGCCATTTTCGATTTGTTCAACCCGCACCGGGATGTAGTGCAAGTCTGGGGCAAACCAGATGCTGACGGTCATGTCGCGTTGTTTGTTGTAGCGTTGCACTTCGATGGCCTCCAGTTCGCCCAGTGCGGTGCGGATGGTACGGGCACCGGCAAGGGTGAAGTCGTAGGTGACGATGCGGTTGCGATCGACGAGGGTGCGAGAGATCTGGCGTTGTTGGCTGATGATGTCGTTGATTAAGGCGATTTGCAGGGCAAAGCGGTCTACCATGCCGTCTTTGAGCGTCAAACTGAAGGGGCGTCCGCGATGCATGCCACTGACCTGGTAGCGTTGCCAATCAAAGTGTGCCTCGGTGAGGCGGTCGCGGCGGCTGCTGCGGTGATGGTACCGATAGCTTTCAGAGCGCAGTCCGTGCGGGGTGATGCGAATCGTGGTGCGTTCGGTGATTTCATCATCACGCACTCGTGCCAGCATTCCGGCGGGGCGTAGATCGGCTTGATAGTGCAGCCGGTCACCGTCGCGTCGCAGGGTGATTTCCCCCACCACGGCCATGCCCATACGTTGGGCGCGATAGTGTGCGGTATAGTCGGGGGGGATGTAGGGGGCAGCGGCAAGGGGTAGCGTCCACCCCAGCAGCAACAGCCCGGTGATGAGCCATGTGCTGTTGACAAAGCGGGGGCGGTGGTGACGAAGCGGATACATGGCGGCGACTCCTCGGTAACAGCCCGCGCCAGGGCGCGGGGTTAAGCCAAAGCGGGCAGCGGGGCCCTGGCAGAATCGCAAAGGTCCGCTACAAGCACTAGGCGCTGGGTGTGGTGGCCTGATGTTCTTTGGCAAGATACAGGTAAATAGCTGGCACCACAAACAAGGTAAACAGGGTACCGATGGTCATGCCGGAGGCAATCACCAGCCCCATGGCAAAACGCGAAGCGGCACCGGGGCCGCTGCTGATGAGTAACGGCACCATCGCAATCACGGTGGCGGCGGTGGTCATCAGGATCGGGCGCAGACGCAAGGCGGCAGCTTCTTCAATCGCCTGTAATTTGCTGCGGCCCTGGCGTTGTAGCTGGTTGGCAAATTCGACAATGAGAATGCCATGCTTGGCAATCAGGCCGATCAGCGCCAGCAGGCCAATCTGGGTGTAGATATTGAGCGAGGCGATGCCCAGGCTGATAAATAACAGTGCCCCGGCAATGGACATCGGTACACTCATCAACATGATCAACGGGTCGCGGAAGGATTCAAACTGTGCCGCCAAGACCAGATAAATCACAATCAGGGCAAAAAAGAAGGTGATTACCAGCTGCGCCCCTTCCGTTTTGAACTGGCGCGACTGACCGGCATAGTCCACGCTATAGCCTTGCGGCAATACCTCGGCGGCAATGCGGTCAAGCAGATCCAGGGCCTGGCCCAGGGTAACGCCGGGCATCGGCACCCCGGACAGGGTGACGCTGTTGAGCTGCTGGAAGCGTTTGAGGCTTTGCGGTTGCACCGTATCGACCAGGGTGACCACATTGGATAGCGGAATCAGCTCGCCCGAACGGGTGCGGGTGTACAGATTGGCCAGCTGCTCGGGATTGAGGCGCTCGGTGCGTTCCAGTTGCGGGATTACCCGATAGGAGCGATTATCCATCGCAAAGCGCCCGGCATAGCCACCCGACAGCAAGGGCGCGAGATCGCCCACCAGCGATTGCATGTCAATCCCCAGCAAGGCGGCCTTATCGCGGTCGATGACCAGTTCGGTACGCGGTTTGTCGATTTTGAGATCGGTGTCGATAAAGATGAAGCGCCCGCTGGCCTGGGCCCGTTTTAATACCTCTTGGGCAATGGCTTGCAGGTTCTCCACCGGCGCGGTTGAGCCAATGACAAACTGCACCGGCGGACCACCCCCGGCGCTGGGCAAGGAGGGCGGTTGTACGGCAAACGCATTAAGACCCGGCAGACGGCTCAAGGCCGACTGCAAATCCTGCTCCAGAATCTCCTGGGTTGAGCGGCTGCGTTCATTCCAGGGGGCCATTACAAAACCGGCAATGGCCTGATTGGTAACACCCATCGCGCCCCCCCCAAAGCCGTTGACGATGAATACATTGCGCAGCTCCGGGACCTCATCGAGCAGGTGTTCGATCAAAGCGGTGTTGTGTTCCAGCTGATCCAGCGACATTGCTGCATCCCCTTCCGCGATGGAGAAAACAAAGCCTTGATCTTCCATCGGTTCGAGTTCGCTGCTGCTGCTGACAAAGAGAAAATAGCAGGAGGCCAGCACGATCAGGCCAAAGACCAGCACCACCGCACGGGTACGCAGGGCACCATCCAGACGGCGTTGATAGCGCGCCTGCAGGCCGGCAAAGCGGCGATCCAGCCAGCCTTCAAACCCATGCGCCGGGGCATTGGGGGCGTGGCCTTTGAGAATCTTGGCGCACATCATCGGCGATAGGGTCAGCGCCACAATCCCGGAGATGATGACCGAGGCGGCCAGGGTGAAGGCAAACTCGACAAACAAGGTGCCGGTCAGGCCGCCCACAAAGCCCAGCGGTAAAAATACCGCGATCAAGGTGGTGGACATGGCCACAATCGGCCAGGCCAGTTCACGCGCCCCCTGAATCGCGGCATCAAAGGGTGCCATGCCTTCTTCAATGTGGCGGTGGACGTTTTCCAGCATGATGATGGCATCATCAACCACAATGCCAATCGCCAGCACCATCGCCAGCAGGGTCAGCAGATTGATGGAAAAGCCCATCAACAGCATCAGCAGCAGCGTGCCCATCAAGGACAACGGCACGGCCACCGCCGGAATGATGACGCTGCGTAAAGAACCCAGAAACAGATAAATCACCACCACCACAATTAGCAAGGCAATGACGATGGTGATGATCACCTCGTTGATGGCGCTTTCGATGTATTCGGTGGAATCGTATACGATGTCGCCGTTCAGACCCTGCGGCAGCTGCGGCTGGATGCGTTCGCTAAAGGCGCGGCGGACCCGCTCAATCACCTCCAGGGCGTTGGCATCCGGGGAAAGCTCCACACCGATAAAGGTTGCCGCCAGACCATTAAAGCGCACCGAGGCATCATAGCTTTCCGAACCCAGCTCAATGGTGGCGACATCTTTCAGGCGTACTACATTCTCTTGGTCAGCAAACACCACCAGATGGGCAAACTGCTCCGGGCTGGATAAATCGGTATCGGCGCTTAGATCAATGATGCTGATCTGCCCTCGGGTGCGTCCCAGGGTGGCCTGCACATTATTGGCGCGCAAGGCACGGGCAATGTCTTGACCGGTTACGCCCAAGGCCGCCATGCGTTCAGAATCCAGCCAGATGCGCATGGCAAAGGTGCGATCTCCCAGAATCTGCGCCCGCTGTACCCCCGGCAGGGTGCTTAGCTCGGGTTCCACGACGCGCACCAGATAGTCCGTGATCTGGTTGTTGTTGAGGATATCGCTGTAAAAGGCCATGTACATGGCCGCCACCGTTTCCCCGACGGCTAGATCAACAATCGGCTCTTGCGCCTCCTCGGGCAGATCACCGCGCACCTTGTTGACCTGGGCGGCAATCTGGGTCAAAGCCTCGTTGGGTTCATAGTCCATGCGCAGATAAGCCTGCACGGTACTGACCCCGGCCAGGCTGGTAGACACCAGATAATCAATGCCCTCCGCCGCCGCAATGGCGCGCTCCAGCGGCGTGGTGATAAAGCCTTGTATCAGGTCGGCATCGGCGCCGATATACACCGTGGAGACCGTGACCACGGCGTTTTTGATCTCGGGAAATTGGCGTACATTCAGTTCAAAGGCGGCGCGCAGCCCCAACAGCAGAATAAACAGGCTCAGCACCACCGCCAGCACGGGCTTATGGATAAAAAGATCAGTAAAACGCATATTATCGAGAGTCCCTTGAGTTGTGCCGCTATTGATTGCGCGGCTGAGGATTTAGATCCTCACTGGGGCGCGCCTTGTCTGACAGGGTGACGGGGGTGTTGTTTTGCAATTTCAGCAGACCGCTGGCAGCAATGCGCTCGCCGGCCTGTAGACCCACGGTGACGCGGATCATGTCGCCGCGCCGCTCGCCGGTTTGCACAAAGCGCTGCATGACGCGCAACTGGCCGCTGTCATCTTCGTTGATCACAAACACGGAGTTGCCATAAGGGCTATAACGCATCCCGCTTTGCGGGATGACGAATGCGGCCTGCGGCTCGCCCGTCTCCAGGGTCACGCGGGCAAACAGACCGGCGCGCAGCAGCTCATCGGGATTGGCAAGGGTGGCTTGTACCTCGAAGGTGCGCGTGGTCGGACTGATGCGCGGTTCTATGGCGCTGATACGCCCGGAAAAGACCTGATCCACGGCATCCACCTCGACCTGGATCGTTTGCCCCACCTGCACATTCATCAGGCGGCGTTCTGGCAAGGTGAACTGGACAAACAGGGGGTTGAGCGATTCCAGCGACACCAGCGGATCACCCGCCGAGATAAACTGGCCTAAATTGACCCGGCGAATCCCGGCAATGCCGTCAAAGGGGGCTTTGATGGTTTTTTGCGCAATGCGGGCCTGCTGCGCCCCCACGGTGGCCTTGGCCTGCTCGGCCTCGCTTTGGCGGCGTTGCCATTCGGCCTCCGAGATGGTTTTTTGCTCAAACAAGCGCCGTGCCCGTTGCAGCTCAAGCTCAGCCAGGCGTGCGACTGCCTTGAGTCGTTGCAAATCCGCCTCATCGGTTTCGGTATCCAGCTGAATCAGGGTTTGACCCTTGCGCACCCGGCTGCCGTTGTCAAAATGAATGGACTTGACCACCCCGGCGACCTCAGAGGCAATGTCTGCGCCGTTGACCGGGGTCAGGGTGCCGATGGCCAGTACCTGCTCAACCCAGCGCACTTCGCGCACCTCGCTGGCATTGATCGTGACGACTTCCTCGGGGATATTGGCAAAATAATCGGCAATCTGCTGATTAATAAACGCCTTGAAGCCAAACACCGCGCCAAAAAACAGCCCGGTCAATAACAGCATGATGACCATGCGTTTGATCATGATAATGACAACCTTCCTAAAAAATGCCCCTCCTCGATCTGTTTTTATAGAGAGGGGGTTGCAACGCGGTGGGACTCCCCCTGTCAGGGGGAGGGTCTTTTTTTAGCCAGAGACGGTGAGGATTTCACAGCCGCTATCTGTCACCAGTACGGTATGCTCCCATTGGGCAGACAGGCTGTGATCCTTGGTGACGACCGTCCAGCCATCATTCATCAGGCGGGTGTGGCGTTTGCCGACATTGATCATCGGCTCAATGGTAAAGATCATGCCGGGCTTTAGCGCGATGCCTTCGCCCGGAGTGCCATAGTGCAGGATTTGCGGCTCTTCATGAAATTCCCGGCCTATGCCGTGGCCACAGTATTCCCGCACCACGCTATAGCGATGCCCCTCCACAAAGGATTGAATCGCATACCCCAGATCACCCAGGCGCACGCCAGGGGCCACGGCGTTGATGCCAATCATCAGCGCCTCATGGGCAATATCCACCAGACGCGAGGCCATGATGGAAGGCTTGCCGATCAAGAACATGCGGCTGGTATCCCCATGAAAGCCGTCTTTGATAACGGTGATGTCGATATTGAGAATATCGCCATTTTTCAGGCGGCGCTCACTGGGAATGCCGTGGCAGACCTGGTGATTGAGGGAGGTGCAGATTGACCGTGGAAAGCCGCGATAGTTCAGTGGCGCAGGCGTGGCCTGCTGTACATTGACAATGTAGTCGTGACAGCGTTGATCGAGCTCAAGCGTGGTGACCCCTGCCTGGACATGCGGGGTGATCATGTCCAGAACCTGCGCCGCAAGACGGCCTACAATGCGCATTTTTTCGATTTCTTCGGGGGTTTTGATAATGACGGCCATAAGTGCGTGTTTCCTGATCCGGGTGATGCAGTTCCAGCACGACGGCAGAAGCGCCCATCATGTATACCGGTCTGCGATTAGGCGTTTGTCGTAACGCGGGTGTTTATGGTATAAAGCGCCCGCGCATCGCGCAAACTAAAGTGCCTGTATTAAACAGCATTTTGCAAAATACATTCCACACACGCGTCGGCACATTGAGCTGGGTGCCCTTTGGGGTCACTGAATGGGGCGCGTGGAGGCTCAAAACCCACACATCAGGAGAAATCCCCGATTATGTCAAATATTAGCATGCGCCAGATGCTTGAGGCCGGTGTGCACTTTGGTCATCAGACCCGCTACTGGAACCCCAAGATGGCGCCGTTTATTTTCGGCGACCGCAACAAGATTCATATCATCAATCTGGAAAAGACCCTGCCGCTTTTCAATGATGCGATGAACTATCTGGGCAAGCTGGCTTCCAATGGCGGTCGTGTGCTGTTTGTCGGCACCAAGCGCTCGGCGCGTGACTGTATCGCCGAGGAAGCCAAACGGTGCAAGATGCCTTATGTGAATCATCGCTGGCTCGGCGGGATGCTCACCAACTTCAAGACCGTGCGTCAGTCCATCAAGCGCCTCAAGGATCTGGAAACCATGCGCGATGACGGCACCTTTGCCCGTCTGAGCAAAAAAGAAGTGCTCATGCTGACCCGTGAAATGGAAAAGCTTGAGCGCAGTCTGGGCGGCATCAAGGATATGCCGGCTCTGCCTGATGCTCTGTTTGTCATTGATGTAGGCTATGAGCGCATTGCCATCAACGAGGCCAAAAAGCTGGGCATTCCGGTGGTTGCCGTCGTGGATACCAACAACTCGCCGTTGGGCGTAGATTATGTCATTCCCGGTAATGATGATGCCATGCGGGCGATCCAGCTGTACGTCTCGGCGGCGGCGGATGCGGTGCTGGAAGGGCGCACCACCGCCCGGGCCGGTTCCGTGCGCGCCGATGAGTTTGTCGAAGTGGACGACGACAGCGCCGCACTGGATGCCAGCGATACCGCAACGGCCTCTGCCTGAACACAGGCATTCTGTGGTGTCCGGGCGAATGCTCTGGACACCCGGCCTGTCAGGGATGACGGGCATCCACCCTTCATTTTTTAAAGAATCTCGTTATCGTTGATTTAAGGAGTTTTTGTTATGCAGATTTCTGCAGCCATGGTCAAAGAGCTGCGTGAGCGCACCGGGGCCGGTATGATGGAGTGCAAAAAGGCACTGTCCGAGGCTAACGGGGATATGGAAGCCGCCATTGAAGCCATGCGTAAATCCGGTCAGGCCAAGGCCGTGAAAAAGTCCTCGCGGGTCGCCGCCGAGGGGCAGATCGTCGTGAGTATGAGTGATGATGGCAGCCGGGCTGCCATTGTCGAGGTCAATTGCGAAACCGATTTTGTCGGCAAGGATGAAAACTTCAAGGGCTTTGCGCAAGACGTTGCCGCACTGGTGCTCAAGCAGGCCCCGGCGGATGTCAACGCTCTGATGGCGCTGCCCAGTGCTCATGGTGCCAGTCTGGACGAGGCCCGTGCCGAGCTGATTTCCAAGGTCGGGGAAAATGTGCAGGTGCGTCGTTTTGATGTGCTCAATGCCCAGGCCGGTCAACTGCTGATGCATTATCTGCACGGCAGCCGCATCGGTGTACTGGTGCACCTGCAAGGCGGCAATGCTGATCTGGCCAAGGATCTGGCGATGCACATTGCAGCCTGTCGGCCCGTTTGCCTGGATGAAAGCGGGGTGCCCGTAGAATTGCTGAACAAAGAACGCGATATTTTCAAGGCTCAGGCCGAGGAAAGCGGCAAGCCTGCTGAAATCGTGGAAAAAATGGTCGAAGGGCGGATTAGAAAATATCTGGCCGAGATCACCTTGCTGGGTCAGGCCTTTGTCAAGGATCAGGACAAGACCGTGGCCGCGCTGGTCAAAGACGCCAATGCACAAGTTTTGAGCTTTGTGCGTTATGAAGTCGGCGAAGGCATCGAGAAGAAAACCGAAAATTTCGCCGAAGAAGTGATGGCCCAGGCGAAAAATGTTTAGGCTTTAGTTGATTAGCGGGGTGGTGGGGTGGCGTGTGCATCGACAGATTCACACAAGACCCTACCGCCTCATCCGCCGGTCTGACACAGGCAGGTCGGCGGCTATGCCCGGTTCGCCCTCTGGCGCACAGTCCTCCATTCTTCATCAATGTCTGTATATTTTCCATGAGCGAATCACAGCGTCCCTCTTTTAAGCGCATCCTCCTCAAGCTCAGCGGTGAAGCACTGATGGGCGAGCAGGATTATGGCATTGATCCCGATGTGATCTCGCGGGTGGCCCGCGAAGTGGCCGACCTCAGTCGCCTGGGTGTGGAAGTGGCTATCGTGATTGGCGGTGGTAATATCTTTCGCGGTGCCGGGCTGGCGCAGGCCGGAATGGATCGCGTCACTGCCGATCACATGGGCATGTTGGCCACGGTCATGAATGGCCTGGCCATGCAGGATGCCCTGGAAAATGTGGGCAAGTTTTGCCGGGTCATGTCGGCGATCAAGATCAATCAGGTCTGCGAGGACTACATCCGTCGGCGTGCCTTGCGGCACCTGGAAAAAGGGCGGATTGTGGTGTTTGCTGCCGGGACCGGCAACCCTTTTTTCACCACCGATACAGCAGCCAGCCTGCGGGCCATTGAAATCAATGCCGATATCATGATCAAAGCCACCAAGGTCGATGGTGTCTATGACCGCGACCCCAAGCGTTATGCCGATGCACAACGCTTTGAGCGACTGAGCTATGATGAAGTCCTCACGCGGCGTCTGGAAGTCATGGACGCCACCGCCATTGTCATGTGTCGCGATAATAACCTGCCGCTGCGCATCTGTAATATCTTCAAGGAAGGAGATCTAATGCGGCTGATTATGGGCGAACCCATCGGAACCCTTGTTGAACGGAGCCAAACCTAATGGCGCAAGACATCAAAAAAAATACCGCTGCCCGCATGGGTAAAACCATTGAATCCTTACAGCATGAGCTGGCCAAAATCCGTACCGGACGCGCTCACACCAGCCTGCTTGATCATGTCATGGTGGAATACTACGGCAGCGACGTGCCGATCAACCAGGTCGCCAATGTGGCGGTGGAAGATTCGCGTACCCTAAGCGTCACCCCGTGGGAAAAGACCATGGTCGCCAAGGTGGAAAAGGCCATCTTGACCTCCGATCTGGGGCTCAATCCCTCCAGTGCCGGAACGGTGATCCGTGTGCCAATGCCGCCATTGACCGAGGAACGCCGCCGCGAACTGATCAAGGTGGTGCGCCATGAGGCCGAAAATGCCCGCGTGGCGGTGCGCAATATCCGCCGCGATGCCAATAACGAGCTCAAGCATCTGGTGAAAGACAAGACCATTTCAGAGGATGATGAGCGCCGTGGGCAGGATGAGGTGCAAAAGCTCACCGACAGCTATGTCGCAGAGGTTGATCGCCTGCTCGCCGAAAAAGAAAAAGAATTGCTGGAAATCTAAGCCCATTACCGGTTGTTGAGTTTCGTGAGTCTGACTGAAAAAGCAAGTCCGATCGCCCCCGGCATCACCCCTCCGCGCCATGTAGCCATCGTCATGGATGGCAATGGACGCTGGGCGCGGGCGCGTCATTTGCCGCGTACCGAGGGGCATCGCCAGGGGGTGGGTGCGGTGCGCCGCACGGTGCGCTTTTGTGCCGAACAGGGGGTGGAGGTGCTGACCCTGTTTGCCTTGAGCAGCGAGAATTTACAGCGCCCCAAGGTCGAGATTGCCACCCTCTTTGAGCTGTTTTTATCGGTGGTCGATCAGGAATTGCCACAGCTGGAAAAGGCCGGGGTGCGGCTGCGCTTTATCGGCGATATTCACGCGTTTTCCAGCCGTCTGCAGGGCTATATCCACCGTGCGCAGGAACGCACCCGCGACAATACCGGCATGACCTTAGTGATTGCAGCGGGCTATGGCGGACGCTGGGATCTCACGCAGGCCATGCAGCGTCTGGCCTTGCAGGTGCAGGCGCAGGCCTTGCGCCCCGAACAGATTACCCCGCAACTCATGGAAGAGCAGCTTACCACCGTGGGGCTGGCTGATCCGGATCTGTTTATCCGCACCGGAGGGGAGCAGCGTTTGAGTAACTTTTTGCTATGGCAACTGGCGTACACGGAATTGTTTTTCAGCGAGGTCTTGTGGCCCGATTTTGATGAGACCGAATTGCAGCGCGCCTTTGAATTTTATGCCAAGCGCGAACGCCGTTTTGGCCGGATCACCGAGGCAAAGTAATAAAGTGATTATGAGTACCTCATGCTAAAACAGCGCATCATCACCGGGACCGTGCTGGGACTTGCCACGCTGGGTGCCATTTTGTATCTGCCCGAGACCTGGCTTGCGCTGGTGCTGTTTGCCGTGATTCTTGTCGGTGCCTGGGAGTGGTCGTATTTAAGCGGTTTGCGGGAGCGCCGCTGGCGTTGGGTGTATCTGGGCGTATTTGCACTGACGGCGGCGCTGTGCTGGTATCTGGTGTTTTGGCAACATCAGCTATGGCCGTTATTACTGGGCGTGCTGTGGTGGGTGGTGGTGCTGTTTTTGCTGGCGCTGTATTCACCCGACATCAAGCCAGGACGCTGGGTGCGTGCCATCTTTATCGGCGCAGGTTTTTTGACCCTGATTCCGGCCTGGCTGGCGCTGCTGTTGATCCATGATTATCGCCCGGAATTATTGCTGTTTTTGATTCTGCTGACGGCCAGTGCCGATACAGCGGCCTATTTTAGCGGCAAGCGTTTCGGCAAACGCCGTCTGGCCCCCAGCATCAGTCCCGGCAAAACCCGTGAAGGTCTGTGGGGGGCGCTGGCGGTGATGGTGCCCGTGGCTTTGGTCGGGGTGTGGCTGTTTACGATTGAGACGGGTTTTTGGTTTTATTTTCTGGCGCTGTGCATGATCACTGCCCTGGCCTCAGTGATGGGCGATTTGTTTGAGAGTATGCTCAAGCGCTCCGCACGGGTCAAAGACAGTGGACGCCTCTTGCCGGGGCATGGTGGCGTCCTTGACCGCGTGGATAGCCTCACCGCTGCTGCGCCGGTGTTTTTTGTCGGCCTGTTTTGGGTCGGCATTCTGGTTCGCTAATGATTTCAAGGCTATCCGACCATGGGAGCATCCCCCTACATGCCATCTGATCACCGCCTTTCCTCGGGCTCGTCTTCTGCCTCCATTGGTGTGACCGTTCTGGGGGCCACCGGCACCATCGGTGTGAATACCCTCGATGTGCTGGCACGCCATCCGGGGCGTTTTCATGTGGTTGCCCTGACCGCACAGCGCAATCATCAGCGCCTGCTGGAGCAGTGTCAGGTGCATCAGCCTGAGTATGCGGTCATGACCGATCGTGCGGCGGCTGAACAGCTGCGCACTGAGTTACGTCGCCTAGGACTGCCAACCGAGGTGCTGGTCGGTGAACAGGGCCTGTGTGAGGTGGCTGCGCTGCCACAGACACACTATGTCATGGCGGCGATTGTCGGTGCGGCCGGGCTGTTGCCCACGCTGGCGGCGGCCAGAGCCGGCAAGCGGGTGTTGCTGGCCAATAAAGAGGCGCTGGTGATGTCGGGGCAATTGTTCATGGATGAAATAGCCCGCAGCGGCGCTGAGCTGTTACCCATCGACAGCGAACACAATGCCGTTTTTCAATGTATGCCGCCGAATTTTGCCCAGGGACTGGAGAGCGTTGGGGTTGAGCGGATTTTATTGACCGCCTCCGGCGGGCCATTCCGTAATCTGCCCCTGGAACAGATGCACGAGGTCACGCCGGAGCAGGCCTGCGCGCATCCCAACTGGGTGATGGGGCGCAAGATCTCGGTGGATTCAGCCACAATGATGAACAAAGGCCTGGAAGTGATTGAGGCCTGCTGGCTTTTTGCCACGACGACCGCACATATCGAGGTGGTGTTGCATCCACAAAGCGTGATTCATTCACTGGTATCCTATACCGACGGCTCGGTGCTGGCGCAGTTAGGCAATCCCGACATGCGCACCCCCATTGCCCACGCTCTCGCCTGGCCAGAACGCTTGAGTTCCGGAGTAGCGCCACTGGATTTGATCGCCACCGGACGGCTGGATTTCCATTACCCGGATCGTGACCGCTTTCCCTGTCTGCGTCTGGCCTTTGAAGCCTTCGAGACCGGCGGTACCGCCACGGCGGTGCTCAATGCCGCCAATGAAATTGCCGTGGAGGCTTTCTTGGCGCGCAGCATCCGCTTTACTGACATTGCCCGCATCATCGAACACACCCTGGCTGAACTCACCCCCGGCCCTGCCGACACGCTGGAGCGCATCCTGCAGGCGGATCAGCAAGCCCGCGAGCAGGCCCGTCGTCTGGTGCATGACATTGGCCATCATTAAATGATGCAAGGCTGGTTGATGCCAAACCTTCCGGATACCTTAACGTGACCATTGCCATCAGTATTGCTGCCTTTTTGCTGGTTATCGGCATCCTGGTGACCGTGCATGAATTCGGTCATTATCTTGTGGCTCGCCTGGCCGGGGTCAAGGTGGTGCGTTTTTCCGTAGGCTTTGGCCGCCCCTTGCTGTGTTTTCGGGCCGGCAAGGATCGCACCGAGTATGTGCTGGGCGCGGTGCCTTTGGGCGGCTATGTACGCATGCTTGATGAACGTGAAGACGAGGTGGCTGTCCATGAACGCCACCGCGCCTTTAATCGCCAGCCGGTGGGGCGGCGCATGGCCATTGTCGCCGCTGGACCGGCCGCGAATTTTTTATTTGCCATTGTCGCCTATGCCGCGATGTTCATGGTCGGGGTGAATGGGCTAAAACCCATCGTCGGTGAGATTGCGCCGGGTTCTTTAGCCGCCCAGGCCGGTTTACAGACCGGTGAGCGCATTATCGCCGTCGAACATCGCCCGGTGCATACCTGGGAAATGACGGCCATTGCCTTATTGGAACAGGGGATGGATGGTGGTCAGGTGGCGGTGCAGGTGGTGGACGCCCAGGGCCGGGAATACACGCGCTGGCTGGATCTAAGCGATACTCGCCAGTTGCTCGACGAAGGGCCACTGCTGGACAAGCTGGGCATTGGCATCTGGCGACCAGTGCCTCCGGCGGTTTTGGGGGAGTTGTTAGACGATGGCGCGGCGCAGCGTGCCGGTCTAAAGCCCGGTGATCGTATTGTGCGCGCCAATGGACAAAGCATTGCCCATTGGCATGACTGGGTGGCGGTAGTGCAGGCGCATCCGCAGCGCTGGCTGTCGGTGGAATTCGAGCGCGAAGGCTCACGCCATTTTGTGCGCATTCTGCCCGATGCCCGCGACCAGGATGGGCAGACCGTGGGGCAGATCGGCGCGTATCCGGCCGTGGATCAAAGTGCCTATGATGAACTCTGGACCACGGTGCGTCATGGCCCCTGGACGGCATTGCTGGCCGGAATGGTCAAGACCTGGGATATGACGGTATTGAGTCTGCGCATGATGTGGCGCCTGGTGACGGGCGAGGCCTCGGTCAAAAATATCGCCGGCCCGATTGGCATTGCAGAACATGCCGGCATGTCGGCGGTCATTGGTCTGGCCGCGTTTTTAAGCTTTCTGGCCATTGTCAGCATCAGTCTGGGGATTATCAATTTGCTCCCCATTCCGGTACTCGACGGCGGACATTTGGTGAATTACTGTATTGAAATCATCAAGGGCAGTCCGGTCTCTCCGCAGGCTGAGGCCATTGCGCAGCATCTGGGTCTGGTCATGATTGCCCTGCTGATGACGCTGGCTTTTTATAACGATATTATGCGTTTCTTGGGCTAGTCTATGCGAACGGTATTGATGCTTTTGTGCCTATTGGGTGTTGCGCTGCTGCCGGTAGCGCAGGCGGCGGATTTTGTCATTGACGACATTGAGGTCGAGGGCTTGCAGCGTATTGCGCCCGGTACCGTTTTTACCTATCTGCCGGTGCGGGTGGGGGATCGCTTTGAAGCGACCCGCAGCGCCGAGATTGTGCGGGTCTTGTTTCGCACCGGCTTTTTCTCTGATGTCTCGCTACAGCGCCGCGATAATATCTTGATCGTGCGCGTGGTGGAACGCCCGGCCATCAACGAGATCCGCATCAGCGGCAATCGCGATATCAAAACCGAACAACTCACCGATGCCCTGCGCCAGGTCGGCATTGCGCGTGGCCGGGTGTTCAACCGCACGGCGCTGGAACGCATGGAAAGCGAGCTGTTGCAACAATACTTTGCCCGTGGCAAATACAATGTCAATGTTGAGGTGGCGGTTGAGGACTTGCCGCGCAATCGCGTGGATATTGTCATCGATATCAACGAAGGGCAGGTGGCGCGCATCCAGCGCGTCAACATCGTCGGCAATCAGGCCTTTAGTAACGATGCGCTGCTGCGCCGCTTCAGCTCCGGGGTGCCGCCGTGGTACGCCTTTTTCAGTCGGCGTGATCATTATTCCAAGCAAAAGCTGGCCGGGGATCTGGAAGCCTTGCGCTCGCGCTATCTCGACGAGGGTTTTGTCAATTTCACCATCGACTCCACCCAGGTGACCCTGACCCCGGATCGTCGCGATTTATATATCACCATCAACATCAATGAAGGTGAGCGGTATACCATCAGCGATGTGCGCCTGGCCGGTGAGCTGGTGGTCGAGGCCAGCGAGTTGCAGGAACTGCTAGAGGTCAGTCCCGGCGATACCTTCTCGCGGGCGCGTATCACCGCCAGCATTGAGGCGCTGACCCGCCGTCTGGGCAACGAGGGCTATGCCTTTGCCAGCGTCAACCCGATTCCCGAGGTGGATGATGAACGCCGCCGCATTGAGCTGACCTTTTTTGTCGATCCGGGGCAGCGGGTGTATGTCCGGCGTATCAACTTCAGCGGCAATCAGCGCACCCGCGATGAGGTGTTTCGCCGTGAAATGCGCCAGATGGAAGGCGGCTGGTATTCCGCCTCGGCGATTGAACGCTCCAGAGTCCGCTTACAGCGCCTAAGCTTTGTTGAGTCTGTGGATCTGCAAACCCGCCGCGTGCCGGGCCTAAGTGATCAGGTGGATTTAGACATTGCCATCACCGAACGCCTCTCGGGCAGCTTTGTTGTGGGCGCGGGATATGCACAAAGCCAGGGGGCGCTGTTTAACATGAGCCTGTCGCAGGAAAATTTCTTTGGCACCGGCAATCGCGTGTCTTTGGCCTTCAATAACAGCCGTATCAATCGCATCTACAGCCTGTCATATACCAACCCCTATTACACCCTTGATGGTGTCAGTCGCGGCTTTAATCTGTATTACCGCGAAACCGATGCCAGCCGCGCCGAGATTTCGCGCTATTCCTCCAATCGGCTGGGCGCCGATCTGAGCTACGGCATTCCTCTGACTGAATATGACAGTCTGCGCTTTACCCCCGGTTTTGAGCGCATCGAGATTCTCACCTCGGAACGCACGCCCGGCGAGATTCTGGATTTTCTTGACCAGCATGGGCGCACCTTTAATATCTATTCCCTGAATGCTGCCTTTGCCCACGACACCCGCAACCGTATCGTCTTTCCCGATTACGGAAATTTACAGCGCGTCGTGCTGGAAAGCGCCGTACCCGGCAGTGATCTGGAATATTACAAGGCCAGCTATCAGCATCAGCATTATTTTCAGCTACGCCCGGCGCTGACCTTGGGGATGACCGGTGAGGTGGGCTATGGCAAACATTATGGCGATACCAGCGAATTACCCTTTTTTGAAAAATATTTTGCCGGAGGTACCCGTTCGGTACGCGGCTACAAGGACTACAGTTTAGGCCCGCGTGACAGCAATAATGATCCCTTTGGCGGAGACTTTCGGGTGATCGGTGGCGCGGAGCTGTTTTTCCCGCCGCCGTTTATGGATGAATCCCCGAATCTGCGCATGAGCTTTTTCCTGGATGCCGGTCAGGTCTTTGCCGGTTATGATGATTTTGCCGCAGATGATATCCGTGCCTCTACCGGCGTGGGCTTATCCTGGCTTTCACCGGTGGGTGCATTGACATTCAGCATGGCGCACGCGTTAAATGACAAGCCCCAGGATCGCTTGCAGGCCTTTCAATTCACGATCGGCGCATCCTTTTAAAGACGTGGTCAAAAACTCCCCTCTTTTTTAGGGAGGGGTGGCGCGCAGCGCCGGGGTGGTTTAAAAAGCCTTAAAACCAACCCCTGGACTCCCCTCCTTTTCAAGGAGGGGTGCCCCGTCAGGGACGGGGTGGTTATGTGTTTAAAAAATAAGATCCACTCCCCGCCTGCGGCGGGACTCCCCCTTGGCAGGGGGAGAGTTTTTGTCGTGCCGTGGCGGCATCTTCCAGATGTCGCACAAACTACTCGAACGCAAGATGCGTCCGCCACATTCTTTTAACTGTTGGAGAGCAAGGCGTTGAACAGCTTACGCACGGCACTCAGTGCCGTTTTGCTGATGTTCGTATTTGGCATGATGACCACGGCACACGCCCAGTCAAAGATTGCCTTTGTCAATATTACCCAGGTGATGGAAGAATCCCCCCAGGCGGATGCGGCGTTGCGCGCCCTGGAAAGAGAATTTTCCGCCCGTGATAATGCGTTGGTGGCCGAACGCGATGCCCTGCGCCAACTGCAGGAGCGACTGGAGCGCGATGCGGATGTCATGGCAGCGGATCGGCGCGCCGAGATGGAGCGCAATTTGCGCAATCGCACCCGTGAATTCAAGCGCTCCCAGGAGATCTTTAACGAGGATCTCAACCTGCGTCGCAATGAAGAACTGGCCAAGCTGCAGCGTACCGTTAACAGCGTGATTGTAGAGATTGCGCAAAAAGAGGGCTTTGATGTGGTATTGACCGAGCGCAATGTGTTATTTGCCAGTGAACGCATCAACATCACTCTCCGGGTGCTGGAGCGCTTGCAGCAGCAAATGCCCGCACCGCGCCGCTAAACCACGGCATCACCTGGCTTATGCAGCTTGGACAGCTGGCGCAGACGCTGGATCTGCAGTTTGTGGGGGATGCCACGCTACCGATTGACAGCATTGCTGCCCTGCGCACCGCCTGCCCCGGACAGTTGAGCTTTCTGCAAAAGCGCAACCATGCCCCGGCATTGGCCCAAACGCGGGCCAGTGCGGTTATTGTGCGCCCTGCGGATGTTCCCCTGTGTCCGTGTGCGGCCTTGATCAGTGATGACCCTTATCTGGCCTTTGCCCGCGCTGCCCAGCTTTTGCACCCCCCCAAGCCCGTCTGTCCCGGCATTGATCCCAGTGCGCAGATCAGCCCGGATGCCCGCATTGATCCCAGCGCCCGTATTGAAGCCCATTGCGTCATCGGGCCGGGATGTGTGATCGGTGCGCAGGTTTTGCTCGGGCCACAGTGTCTGCTGGATGCAGGCTGCGAGGTTGGCGCGCAGTCGCGCCTGCTGGCCCGGGTCACCCTCGGCCCGGCGGTACGTCTGGGGCAGCGCTGTCTGCTTCATCCGGGGGCGGTGATCGGTGCGGATGGCTTTGGTTTTGCCCCGAGTCGCGATGGTTGGGTTAAAATCCCCCAGCTGGGTTCAGTGCTCATCGGCGATGATGTGGAGATTGGTGCCAATACCACCATTGATCGCGGTGCGCTGGAGGATACCTGCATCGAAACCGGAGTCAAAATCGATAATCTGGTGCAGGTTGCGCATAATGTGCATATCGGTGCGCATACCGCCATCGCGGGCTGCGTTGGCATTGCAGGCAGTGCGCGGATCGGCAGACATTGTGCCATTGGCGGCGGGGTGGGGATTCTTGGGCACATCACCATCACCGATCACGTTACCGTTACCGGCATGAGCTTTGTGAGCGCCTCCATTGATACCCCCGGCGTGTATTCCTCCGGTATGCCACATCAAGCGGCACGCCAGTGGAATCGCAGCGTGGCCCATCTGCGCAGGCTCGATGAGCTGGCCCAGCGGGTGCGCCAACTTGAAAAATAATTAGATAACCGAGGGTGTCTGTCGTTGTCCGCACACGGTCGGACAGTGCATCCTGTGCTTTTAGGGGAATCCATCTTGGAGCCTATGTCCATTCATGAGGTGATGCGCTATCTGCCTCACCGCTATCCTTTTTTGCTGGTTGATCGGGTCATTGATTTTAAACCGGGGGAATCTCTGGACGCGATCAAAAACGTCACCTTTAACGAGCCGTTTTTTCAAGGCCATTTCCCGATCCGCCCGGTCATGCCGGGGGTGCTGATTCTGGAAGCCCTGGCACAGGCCACGGGATTGCTGGCTTTTAAAACCCAGGAATACCGCAATGAAAGCCCTGACAAGCAGCAGCTGTATCTGTTTGTGGGCATTGACGAGGCGCGTTTCCGTCGTCCGGTCGAGCCGGGTGATCAACTGCATCTGCATGTTGAGTTTGTCCGGGCCATGCGCGGTATCTGGCGTTTCAAAGCGGTGGCCAAGGTCGGCGAAGAGATTGCCGCAACCGCCGAGCTGATGTGTGCCGGGAAGGAAATTGACGGATGATTGATCCGCGTGCCGTGGTCGATCCCAAGGCACAGCTTGATGAACAGGTCAGCATCGGGCCGTACAGCATTATCGGCCCGCAGGTGCGTATCGGCAAAGGCACGCGCATCGGCCCGCATGTGGTGATCACCGGGCAGACCACCCTGGGGCAATACAATGAGGTATTTCAGTTTGCCTCATTGGGTGAGGCCCCGCAGGATGTCTCTTATCAGGGCGAACCCACCCGCCTGCAGCTGGGTGATCATAATGTGGTGCGCGAATCGGTCACCATCAGCCGGGGTACCCAGCGCGGTGGCGGTCTGACGCGCCTGGGGGATCATAACTTCATCATGGCCTATGTGCATATTGCCCACGATTGCCTGATTGGCAATCACTGCATTTTTTCCAATGCCGCTTCGCTGGCCGGGCATGTGCATATTGAGGATCATGCGATTCTCGGCGGTTTTACCCTGGTGCATCAATATTGCCGCATCGGTGCCCATGCCTTCACCAGTATGGGGGCGGCACTCAATCGTGATCTGCCGCCCTACACCCTGGCCTCGGGAAATTATGCCCGCGCCATCGGGATCAACAAATTGGGACTGAAGCGACGCGGCTTTAGCGCCGCCAGTATTCAGGCCCTGCATCGTGCGTTTAAATATCTGGTGCGTACCCACGACCGAACGCGAGGCTTTGAGGCGGTGCAGGCACTGCAACAGCAATACCCCGAGGTCTTGCATTTTGTCACCTTCATCCGGCAAAGCCAGCGCGGCATCGTGCGCACTGGCCGACGACATAGCGAAAGCTGACCCCATGCCTGTTGCACCGGCTCAACGCATCTATCTCAGCGATTACAGCCCGCCGCCGTGGTGGGTCGATCAGATCACGCTCAATATTGCCCTGGATGCGCAGCAAACCCGCGTGCTTGCCACGCTCAGCCTGCGCCGCAATCTGGAGGTGCCTGCCGCCCCGCTGCATCTGGATGGTCAGGCCATGCGTTTGGGCCAGCTCTGGCTGGATGGACAGCCGCTGCCGCCGGCTGCCTATACGCAGACGCCGGATGCATTACTCATTCCTGCGCTGCCCGATGGCTGTACCCTGGAGATCGAGACCTTGGTGTGTCCGGCAGACAATACCGCCCTGGAGGGTCTGTATCTGTCGGGGGGTAATCTGTGTACCCAATGCGAGGCCGAGGGCTTTCGCCGCATCACCTACTTTCCCGACCGTCCGGATGTGATGGCAGTTTACACCGTGCGTCTGGAAGCCGATAAACGCCGCTATCCGGTGCTGTTATCCAACGGCAATCTGCAGGCCGCCGGTGAGCTGCCCGGTGGGCGCCACTTTGCCCTGTGGCATGATCCCTTTCCCAAGCCCTGCTATCTGTTTGCCCTGGTCGCCGGGGATCTGGTGTATCAGCAGGATCAGTTCATCACCGCCTCCGGGCGCGAGGTCACGCTGCGGGTGTATGTGCAGGCGCATAACCTGCACCAGTGTGACCATGCCATGCGTTCCTTAAAAAAGGCGATGCGCTGGGATGAGCGCCGCTTTGGCTGTGAATATGATCTGGACATCTACATGGTCGTTGCCGTCGATGATTTCAATATGGGCGCCATGGAAAACAAGGGGCTGAACATTTTTAATGCGCGTTATGTGCTGGCCCATCCCCAGACCGCCACCGATGAAGATTTCCTCAACGTCGAAAGCGTCATCGCCCATGAATACCTGCACAACTGGTCGGGCAATCGCATCACCTGCCGCGACTGGTTTCAGCTCTCGCTCAAGGAAGGTCTGACGGTGTTCCGTGATCAGGAATTCAGCACCGAGCAAACCCTGGGCGCGGTCAAGCGCATCGACGATGTCCAGCATCTGCGGGATGCGCAATTTGCCGAGGATGCCGGCCCCATGGCGCATCCGGTACGCCCGGACAGCTATATCGAGATCAATAACTTCTACACCCTGACCGTCTATGAAAAAGGCGCCGAGCTGGTGCGCATGTTGCAAACTCTGCTTGGCCCGGCGGTGTTTGATGCCGCACTCAGACGTTATTTTCACGACTGCGACGGCCAAGCCGTCACGGTGGAGGATTTTATCCAGGCCCTGGAGACCGAGAGTCAACGCGATTTAAGCCCGTTCATGCCCTGGTATACCCAGGCGGGCACGCCGCGTCTGGAGATTCACGGAGTCTATGAGGCCGACCGCCGCCGCTATTGCCTGCACATCACCCAGCATCCCGCTGACAATCCCAGCCTGCAGGATATGCCCGCCCAGCCGCTGCTGATTCCGCTACGTTTGGCGCTATTTGATCTCCAGGGCCAGGCGTTGCCCTTACGCCTGCACAATGAGCCCCCCCACAGCGGCTACGCCACCGAGCGCGTGCTGGAGGTCCATGCAAAACAGCAGCAGTTCTGCTTTGAAGATATTCCAACGCCGCCGGTTCCTTCGCTGTTACGGGGGTTTTCCGCCCCGGTACATCTGGCATTTGCCTACAGCGATGCGCAACTCGCCTTCCTGCTGACCCATGACAGCGACCCCTTCAACCGCTGGGAGGCCGCCCAGCGCTATGCCTTGCGGCTGCTGCAGGCACAGCTGGCAGACCCGGCGCAAGACATCACGGCAGAACGCTCCGCCTGGACTAAAGCCATTGCCAGCTTATTGACACCCCATCAGCTCACGGATGCCGCCTGGCTGGCCAAGACCTTGACGCTGCCCAGTGAGGTGTATCTGATCGAACAGTGGCGACATCTTTCCGCTGTCGCCGTAAACCGGCCGCCGTTAGCAGCGGCTGCCACCGATGTCGAGGCCATTCACCGCGTCCGCGAACAGCTACGCCAGCATCTGGGCCGGGCCCTGGAAAGCCACTGGCTGAGCCTGTACCAGGCGACACAGCGGGCCAATTCCACCGCACTGGACCCGCAGCACATGGGCCAGCGGCGCCTACGCAACCTGTGTCTGAGCTATCTGTGTACCCTGCCCAAAGCCACCTGGCGCGAACTGGCATATACCCACTATCAGCACGCCGCCAACATGACCGAAGGTCTGGGTGCCTTGCAGGCGGTGCGTGACATCGACTGCCCGCAGCGCAGCGCCATGCTCGCCGATTTTGCCACGCGCTGGGCAGATGACCCGCTGGTCATGGATAAATGGTTCGCGATGCAGGCGGCCTCCAGCCTGCCGCAGACCCTGCACACCGTGCAGACACTGCTGCACCATCCCGCATTTACCCTGAAAAACCCCAATCGGGTACGCGCCCTGATCGGCACCTTTGCCAATGCCAACCCGCTGCATTTTCATGCCCAGGATGGCAGTGGCTATGCTTTTGTCGCTGAACAGATCATCGCACTTGACCCGCGCAACCCGCAGATTGCCGCCCGCCTGACCCGTCCCCTCACCCGCTGGCAGTGCTTCGACACACAGCGCGCCCACTTCATGCAAGCCGCGCTGCAACGCATCCTGGCACAGCCCAAACTGTCCAATGATGTCTATGAAGTCGCCAGACTCGGCCTGCAAAGCCCCAGCGCTGTCTGAATCGCTAAAAACACCCGCTGCTGTGCCCAGTGAGATAAGCACAGTAGGGGTGAGGGCATTTTCAACAAATCACGGCATGTAATGTGCATAATGCTCAAGGTAAGTCTCCTGCCATTATTGTGCAAGGGAAGGGCCTGCTTTGATGGCATATACAGCGCGCCCTGTTTTTATCACTATAAAACCTCTTTGTCCGTTTCTTGGCGCATACCATGTCAACAAAACTCGCTGATAAGCTGTACCCGGTCAGCGAGCTTGAGCCAGCGTACCGTGAGCAACTGGTACAAAAGGGATCAACGCTCGTTTTAAGGCCAGGGGAAAAATACAATGGCGCCCAGGCCCATCGCTGGCTGCTGTATCTGCTGTCTGGCAAACTGACACTGTTTGGCGCAGACACGCCCACCATCATTGAGGCCGCCACGGAGCGCGCCCACTCGCCGGTATTTGGGGAAAACAGCCTCAAAGAACACATCGTCGCCATCTATGCCTGCCGTTTTCTGCGTCTGGATCGTAACTTTTACGAAACCCTGCGCCAGGAACAAAGCCAGGCGGGCTATGAGGTGCGTGAGCTGCTGCTGGATGAAAACGAAGGCATTGTGTTTGATCAGGTCTATCAGGCCTATCTGGACAAAAAGATCAAACTGCCCAGCCTGCCAGAGATAGCTGTCAAAATCCGCCTGCTGACCAATGACCCCACCATCAACTCAGCACGCCTGGCGCGCCTGATTCAGACAGACCCCGGAACCGCCGGGATTTTGCTCCATGCCGCCAACAGCGCCATGTATACCGGCTTATATCCAGTCACGCATATTCGCGATGCGATTGTGCGTCTGGGGCTGGAAAAAACCCGCACATTGATCTTTACCACTGCGATGCGCCATGTCTTCAAAGGCAAATCCGAGCTGTTTAAACACTATCTGCACCAGCTCTGGGACCGCAGCGTCCACATTTCTGCCTTAAGCTATGTGATTGCCCGCCACTGCCACGGTTTTGATCCGGAACGGGCCATGCTGGCCGGCCTGATCAGCGATGTCGGCCAGCTCCCCATCCTCAACTACCTGGATGAGGCACAGCTTGAACCCTCCGAAGAGGAATTGCTGAAAATTCTCGCCAAGCTGCAAGCACCCATCGGCGAGATTGTTATTCGCTACTGGGGGCTGGAGCACAGCATTGCCACGGTGGTGCGTGAATCCAGTGACTGGCGACGCCAGACCGACAATGACAAAGCCGATTATTGCGATATTGTGCTGGTGGCTAAACTCTACCCCTATGCCCCGCCACTAGCGGGCACGGACGAGACCCCTCGCTATGATCAAGTGCCCGCCTTTAACCGCTTACCCTTGGGCATCCCGAATGAAACCCTGAAACTCAAGCTCCTGGAAGAGGCTCGCGAGGAACTCGACGGGGTGATGCGCATGCTCAAAACCGGCCATTCGCAGACAAACACACCGGCCAAACCCGCGCCGCCGCTGCAAATACCCAGCGCACAGCCAGCCCCCGCCAGCGACAGCACGCTGGTGGCCTCACGCACACTGCCCCCGGCGAACCTGCCTGCCGCGACGCACGCGGCGCAGGCAGGTGCCAACGAGGCCCCGCCGCTGCGTGCCAAATCCTTGCGACACACCGAAATCCCCCTACAGATCGCCCCCCCATCCGTGCGCCCGGATACCCAGGATGCAGACGCGCATCCGGCCCGGCAAACGCTGGTATTGCACCCCTCCTGGCTTGGCGGCTGGGGATTTTTCCTCACCGGCCTGGGCGGACTATGGCTCACTATCAGCGGCCTGCTCGCGCAGGCTCCCTTAACGGCCTGGCTTGCAAATGCCGCCCTCCCCGCATTTTTAAGCATCATCCCGCTGCTACTTGGCGTTGCCATACTGCTCGCCTCTGCGGGCCTGCTCAGCGTGCTGCGTTATCGCCAACGCTACCACATCACCCCGTACGGCATCGAGGTACGCAACGGCCTGCTGCGTGTGCAGCGTCTCCACATCCCCGCCAAACACATTCGCGGCATCAGCATCCAGCAATCCACCGTACAACGCTGGCTAGGTCTGGGCAACCTGGAATTTGACAACGGCAACCACGCCAGCAGCATCCGCTTCTGCGACATCCCAAACCCCGCCCAAGCCCGCCGCCGCATCCATCAATGCCTGCGCCAACATTCCCAAACACAAGCCCCAGCCCCAACGGAAACACGATTTTCCGCCGATCACTAACTTGGTCCGGCAAGCAAATCCTCAAAAGGTCGTGATGAGCGCACATCTGGCACATGGCAAAACGGCCTGCACGCAGTCTTTACTATTATTTTCAGGCGCAGATGCCCAGCCGATGGCAAATAGCGATTCGTTTCTTGCGCAATGTGGCTGGAAAACTGTTTTGCCGGGCGGGCTAGTGTTATGATTTTGCATTAAGGCGGTTTTGAAGCTCGCTGAATTGTTTCGGGCTTTTGGACGGTCAACGATTGATGCGCAAGCCATTCATGAGGATAGTGCAGCAGTGAAGGTGTTAATTATCGGAGGCGGAGGGCGTGAGCACGCTCTGGCCTTTAAAGTGGCCGCCAGCAGCCGCGTCGAGCAGGTGTTTGTGGCGCCGGGCAATGCGGGTACGGCGCGTGAACCTAAATGCGAGAATGTGGCGATTGCCGCAGATAATGTTGCAGCGCTGTGTGCCTTTGCCCAGGCGCAGGCGGTGGCGCTGACCATTGTCGGCCCGGAGGTGCCGTTGGTGGCGGGCGTGGTGGATGCCTTTGAGGCGCTGGGGCTGAGGATTTTTGGCCCCACGGCACAGGCGGCACGTCTGGAAGGTTCTAAGCAATTTTGCAAGGATTTTCTGAGCCGTCACGCCATCCCCACGGCGGCTTATCAGGGGTTTACGGATTTAAATGCCGCGCTGGATTATATCCGCACCCAGGGGGCGCCGATTGTGGTCAAGGCCGATGGTCTGGCGGCGGGCAAGGGGGTGATTCTGGCGATGACGGTTGAGGAGGCCGAGGATGCGGTGCGCGATATGCTCGCCGGGAATCAGTTTGGTGCGGCCGGGCATCGGGTGGTGATTGAGGAGTTTTTGCACGGCGAAGAGGCCAGCTTTATCTGCATGGTCGATGGCGTGCATGTGCTGCCCCTGGCCAGTTCACAGGATCATAAGGCGCGTGATGAGGGGGATATCGGCCCCAATACCGGTGGTATGGGGGCTTATTCACCCGCGCCGGTGGTGACCCCTGAGATCCATCAACGCATTTTAGATGAGGTGATTTTGCCTACGGTGCGTGGTATGGCGGCGGAAGGGCATCCCTATAGCGGTTTTTTATATGCCGGACTGATGATTGATGCCCACGGTACGCCGAAGGTGCTTGAGTTTAACTGTCGCATGGGGGATCCTGAAACCCAGCCGATTTTGATGCGTCTGCGTTCTGATTTGGTGGAACTGGTGGAGGCGGCGCTGGATAAACAGCTGGATCAGGTGGAGGCGCATTGGGACCCGCGTGCGGCTTTGGGTGTGGTGTTGGCGGCCAAAGGCTATCCCGATACCTATCGCAAGGGGGATATGATTTATGGCCTGGCAGCCCCGATGGGTGAGGATGCCAAAGTGTTTCATGCTGGCACACAAATCCAGCAAGGTCAGGTGGTGACCGCAGGGGGGCGGGTATTATGTGTGGTGGCGTTAGGCGAGACTGTCAAACAGGCCCATGCTAACGCCTATTTTTTGGCGGACCAGATACATTGGGAGGGGCTGTTCTACCGCAAAGACATTGGACACCGTGCGATGGCGCGTGAATAAACTGGCGCTTTTTTTGCATGAGTTTGCATAGAACAGCTTGATCTCCTGTAATCGTCAGGATGCTTGAAGCGGTGGCTCTACATCGCTTGGGCACCTGACCAGAACCTGTATGGTGGTCCCCATGGACATCAACCGTGAATTGGCACATCGCCCTATGGCAAGTGATAAAGAATCCTTCAAGAAGTCTATTCGCGAGGCCCTGATTCATATCATTGGCAAAGACCCGCTTAATGCCACGCAGCGTGACTGGCTGCTGGCCGTTTCCTATGCAGTGCGTGAGCGCCTGATTGAACGACGGATGTATACCAAGCGCCTGTTTAATCAGGAGCACGTCAAGCGGGTTTATTACCTGTCGATGGAATATCTGATCGGACGGATTCTGATCAACAGTCTGCTGAATATGGGCTGTTATGAGGCCTGCGTTGAGGCGCTGGCGGATTTTGGCATTCAGCTTGATGAGATTTCCGAGCTGGAATCAGACGCGGCTCTGGGCAATGGCGGCCTGGGACGGCTGGCGGCCTGTATTCTGGATTCGATGGCCACCCAGTGTATGCCCGGCTATGGCTATGGCATTCGCTATGAATATGGCATGTTCCGTCAGGGGATTGTCAATGGCGAGCAGATCGAACACCCGGATAACTGGCTGCGCTATGGCAATCCATGGGAATTCCCGCGCCCGGAAAAAATCTTTCCGGTGCATTTTTACGGTCATGTGGTGACCCATCGGGAAAAAGGCCAGACTCGTTATTATTGGGAAGGGGCGGAGGAGGTCATTGCTATGGCCAATGACTATCCCACCCCTGGGTATAGCTCGAAAAACGCCAATAATCTGCGTCTGTGGTCTGCCAAGGCCACGCGGGATTTTAATCTGGAGTATTTCAACGAAGGCGATTACATCCGTGCGGTCAAGGAAAAGGCCGAATCCGAGACCATCTCGATGGTGCTCTATCCCAATGATGCGACGGCTTCCGGGCGTGAGCTGCGGCTTAAGCAGGAATATTTCTTTGTTTCCGCCTCCATTCAGGACATCATCGACCGGCACGAGCATCTGGGCTATCCGATCACGGAATTGCCTGAAAAAATTGCGATTCATCTCAATGATACGCATCCGGCCATCGCCGTTGCCGAGTTGATGCGCCTGTTGCTGGATGCCTATCGTCTGGATTGGGATACGGCCTGGAAGGTCACTCAAGGGGTGTTTGCCTACACCAATCACACGCTCATGCCCGAGGCGCTGGAAACCTGGCCGGTTTCCTTGCTGGAGCGGGTTTTGCCGCGCCACATGCAGATCATCTATGAAATCAATTTTCAGTTTTTGCTGCATGTCCGCCGGACCTTCCCCGGTGATAATGACCTCGTGCGGCGCCTGTCCCTGATTGATGAAGACGGCGGGCGGCGGGTGCGGATGGCGCATCTGGCGGTGGTGGGCAGCCATAAGATCAATGGCGTGGCGGCCTTACACACGCAGTTGCTCAAAGAAACCCTGTTTGCGGATTTTTACCGTCTGTGGCCGGAGCGCTTTGTCAATATCACCAATGGCATCACCCCCCGGCTGTGGCTCAATCAAGCCAACCCTAAACTGGCAAAGTTGATCTCCACGCACATTGGCCAGGACTGGTGCATTGATCTTGGGCAGCTCAGGCGCTTGGAGCCTCTGGCGCAGGATCGTGAGTTTCTGGCACGTTTTCGTGAAGTTAAACGCCAAAACAAGGTTCGCCTGGCCCGCTTGATTCACAAAACCACGGGCATTCAGGTGGATACCAACGCCTTGTTTGATGTGCAGATCAAGCGTATGCATGAATACAAGCGGCAGTTATTGAGTCTGTTGCATGTGGTACATCTGTACAACCGCATCCGCTTTGCCCCTGAAGAGCCGCATGTGTCGCGGGTGGCGATTTTTGCCGGCAAGGCTGCACCCTCGTATGTGCGCGCCAAGCAGATCATTCGCCTGATCAATGATGTGGCCGAGTTCATTAATCACGATCCTGCCGTGGCTGGGCGGCTGAAGGTGGTGTTCATTCCCAATTATGATGTCAGCACCGCCTCGGTGATCATTCCAGGGGCTGATCTGTCTGAGCAGATTTCCACGGCAGGCACCGAGGCCTCCGGCACCGGCAATATGAAGCTGGCGCTGAATGGGGCGCTGACCATCGGTACGCTGGATGGCGCCAATATCGAGATCCGCGAGGCCGTCGGTGAAGACAATATGTTCATTTTTGGACTGCGCACCGATGAGGTCAGTCAATTGCGGGCAGCGGGATACACCCCGCGTGAGGTGTATGAGCACAACGCCCACCTGCGGTTGTGCATTGATATGATCCGCGATGGCTTTTTCTCGCCGTCTGAGCCACAGCGCTATCGTGACCTGAGCCATCATCTGCTGAGCGTGGATCACTACATGATTCTGGCGGATTTTGCCTCCTATGTTGCGGTGCAAGAACAGGTCGATGCACTGTATCGTGATCAGGAAGCCTGGTCACGCAAAGCCTTGTTCAATACCGCCCGCATGGGGTATTTCTCCATCGACCGCACCGTCAGGCAATATGCTGAACACATCTGGGACGTGGTGCCGGAGTGCTGGATTTAGGGACACGCTAAACGGGTGACGGCAGCATTAGCCGTCGCCTGTTGGATGACCCGGTATCGGGAAGATGCCACCACGCCACCTTTGCAGATTAGCCTATCCATGCCCACGTCCCCTGTTCATATCCCGGTTTTATGCAACGAAGTCTTGAGCGCGCTGTTGCCCGATACCCCACCCGGCGCGGGCGTTTATGTGGATGCCACTTTTGGGCGCGGCGGTCATAGCCAGGCCCTGCTGGCACGCCTGCCACCCGATAGCCGTCTGCTGGCAATCGATCAAGACCCTGAGGCCGCCAAAGCCGCGCAGTCGCTGTGCGCCCAAGATCCCCGCTTACAGTTTGTCGCCGGTTCATTTAGAGATTTGCATAGCATCTGTGCCGACCTGGGCCTGCTCGGTCAGGTACGCGGTCTGCTGCTGGATCTGGGCGTATCTTCGCCGCAGCTCGACGATCCGGCACGCGGCTTTAGCTTCATGCACGATGGCCCACTGGATATGCGCATGAACCCAACCGCCGGACAATCCGTCGCGCAATGGCTTGCACAGGTGGAGGAAAGCACCTTAAGCAAGGTGCTATTTGAGTTTGGCGAGGAGCGTCAGGCGCGCCGGATTGCGCGGCGCATTGTGCAACAGCGCACCGAGACACCGCTGCTGCGTACCCGGCAACTGGCGGAACTGATTGCCGAGTGTGTGCCGGTGCATCCGCGTGAGCGCCACAAACACCCGGCCACCCGCAGCTTTCAGGCCCTGCGCATTTATATCAATGATGAACTGGGCGCCCTGGCGCAATGCTTGGCAGGCGTTCCGGCGCTGCTGGCGCCCGGTGGGCGTCTGGCGGTCATCAGCTTCCATTCACTCGAAGACCGTCTGGTGAAGCGGTTCATTCGTCAGCAAGAACACGGCCAGCCTATCCCGCGTCATTTACCCATCACGGGCACCCCCAATGCGCCGATTTTGCGTCACCTCGGCAAAGCCATCTTTCCCAGCGAGGCGGAGGTGAGTACCAATCCCCGCGCCCGCAGCGCGGTCTTGCGCATTGCCGAGCGGGCCTGATCATGCTGTTGCGTATCCTGCTGCTTTCATGCCTGCTGCTGGCTTTGACCATCAGCGCATTAGGCGTGGTTTATAGTAAACATGAGAGTCGGCGCCTGTTTATCGCCTTGCAAAGCGAGATCGCCGCCCGCGATGAACTCAACGTCGAATGGGGGCGTCTGCAACTGGAACAAAGCACCTGGCAGGCCCATGCACGCCTTGAAGACGAGGCCCGCGAACGTCTGCGCATGGTGATGCCAGGGGTTCAATCGACGGTAATCATAAGACCATGAGAAAAAAAGAATACAACAGCACACGCCGCCGCCAGTTTGTGCTGATCTGCTTTGCGGTGTGCGCTGTAGTGCTGGTGGTGCGCGCCGTTGACCTGCAAATCCTGCAACAGGATTTTCTGCGCACCGAAGGCGATGCCCGCCATCTGCGTGTGGTGTCCCTGCCAGCGCATCGCGGCATGATCATGGATCGCAACGGCGAACCCGTGGCCATGAGCACGCCGGTAGACTCCGTGTGGGCGAATCCTCGCGAAACCATCCACGTTGAACGCCAGCGGCTGGCCGCCCTGGCCAGACTGCTGGGGATTGGGGAAGAGGATTTATATCAGCGCATCGCCCAGCGCGCCGAACGTGAATTTGTCTACCTGCGCCGTCACATCAATCCCGATGTCGCCCAACAGGTGCGCGCCCTGGGGATTCCGGGGGTTGCACTGCAACGCGAATATCGCCGCTATTATCCGATGGGAGAAACCAGCGCGCATATCCTGGGCTTTACCAATATTGATGATCGCGGTCAGGAAGGCGTTGAACTGGCCTATGAGGATTGGCTGGCCGGTCGACCGGGTGCCAAGCGCGTCTTGCGTGACCGCCTGGGGCGTACCATTCGTGATGTGGAAAATATCCGCCCGGCCCAACCCGGACGCGATTTAATGCTCACCATTGACCAGCGTCTGCAATATGTGGCCTATCGCGAACTCAAGGCCGCCGTACAGGCGCGCAATGCCCTGGCGGGGACGGCGGTGATTCTTGATGCACGCAATGGCGATGTGCTGGCCATGGTCAATCAGCCCTCCTATAATCCGAATAACCGCAGCTCCCTGCGCGGCGATGCCTCACGCAACCGGGCTGTGACTGACCTGTTTGAGCCCGGCTCCACGATCAAACCCTTCACCGTTGCCGCCGCGCTCGACAGCGGCGCCATTAGCCCCGATATACGCATCGAAACCTCGCCCGGCCAGATCCGCGTCGGGCGCCACACCATCCGCGATGTGCGCAACTATGGCAACGTTGACCTGACCACCATGATGGTCAAATCCTCCAACGTGGCGATGGTCAAAATCTCCAATCAAATGGAGCCTAGCGCCTTATGGACGATCTACCATCGCGCCGGTTTTGGCCGCCTGACTGGTTCTGGCTTTCCCGGCGAAGCCACCGGCGTGCTGCGTGATTTTATCCTCTGGCGTCAGGCCGAACGCGCCACCCTAAGCTTTGGCTATGGCTTATCCGTTACCGCCCTGCAACTGGCCCAGTCCTACCTGGCTATAGCCGGTGATGGGCTGGTTTACACCCCGCGCCTGATTCAAAGCAATGACCCGCGCTATGCCGAACAGGTCATGCAACCAGCCACTGCCCGGGCGCTTCGCCTGATGCTCGAAGGCGCGACCCGCGATGGCACCGGCACCCGGGCGCGGGTCGAAGGGTACCGCGTTGCCGGCAAAACCGGCACGGTGCGCAAATCTGCCGCCGGAGGCTATGCCCAGGATCGTTACCTGGCCTTGTTTGCCGGCTTTGCTCCGGTGTCTGATCCACGCCTGGTTATGATCATCATGATCGACGAACCGCGCACCGGGGAATATTACGGCGGTCAGGTCGCCGCCCCGGTCTTCTCGCGGGTTATGCATGACGCCCTGCGCCTGCTCAACATCGTCCCCGACGACCTGCCCGGCCTGGAAGCTGCCCAATCCAGAACCCGCCCACGCGGCGGCGCATAACCGCAATTGACATCCTCCCCGCCCTACCTGCCTGCCGCGACGCACGCGGCGCAGGCAGGCAGGTAGGGCGGGGATTCCCAGCATTGCTGCTGAGCGCTTTCTGCTTCGCCGAGACCTGCCAAATGCCTCAAAGAGACACCGGACTTACAGTTTCTCCACAGACTAACCCCGCCAGCCCGGCGGTTAAAATATAGATAGCATCCATGTATAAAGAGAGCAAGCTACCAAAGAGGAGGCGTCGGGAACAGGAGGCTTGCTTCGCAAGCCGCGCTATCCCTCCTTGGCCTTGCGGCCGGGGTTTCCCGCGCAAACTGATAAATGGCGGCATCTATAAAGATACCGCCATCACCACTCACGCCTCGCTGCCTGGCGAATATTGACACTTTTCTGCCAGCGTGTTGATGTGATGCGTAGACAATAATTGCAGATGGATCAGCCCCAAAGCCCCAGCCCGATGCAAGGCGATAATGGATTTATCATCCAGCACTTTCAGGATCTGCTCGCTGAAGGAATACAGCCCCTCTATTTTGATCAACCGCCCATTTTCCGGAACTGCCACATGCCACGGCTGAATCAAACGATTTTTTGCCAACATGGCCAATAAATTGCGCGTCAGCAGCATGTTTTTTTGCAAATCAGTCAAAAAATTGACCATCTTCTTGAATTCAGCGCTATGTTCGCCGTGTTCATCAAAAAAACGCTGCTTCCCCTCCGGGTGAACCAGGCCGGAATCTACGTCGATGGACACAAAAAACTGCGTATCCCCTTCCCGCGAAACCTCAAAAACGCGAAACGGATGCCCTTGCAACAGGGACGGAAGATAACCCCCTGACCATGTACCGGCTTCATCAATATGCACATTGCGCTGAGTTTCAAAGCTCATCAGCGCCACACATTGCCAATGCTGCTCGGCATCCTGCATCAACGCCACCGGATGACTTAAAACCGCCTTGGGCAGCTCGGTTCCCGCAATCGGGATAAACCCCTGATCTGCAGCAAAACTCAAATCAGCAGGCACATCCCAGCCTTGATCCTGGTATTTTTCATTGGTAAACGCTTCATATCTAGGCACAGCAATTCTCCTGGGTTCAAGTAAAATGACTCGCATAGATTAAGCACAAACCGCGCCATCCTCACTGTTGCCGTGGGATTGTACAGTCAGGAAATGCGCTGTCCTATTTTCAGGGCTGAAGTTCTACCTGCCAGGGACTGGGGTGGGGTGGTTGTTTACACAGTTCATCGAGGTGGCGGCTGAAGCGGGAGCGTGCCATGGGTTGGGCGCCCATGCGCAGCATGTGGGGTGAAGGGGTCTGGCTGTCAATCAGCGGATAGCCCCAATGGTGCAGATGACGGCATAGCGTGATCAAGGCGATTTTGGAGGCGTCGGGGACCTGGGTGAACATGGATTCTCCGTAAAACATGCGCCCTAAAGCTGCGCCATATAAGCCGCCAACCAAAGTTTGCGCTTGCCAGACTTCGACGGAATGGGCATAGCCATGCTGGTGCATCTGGATGAATGCCTGCTGCATGCCATAGGTAATCCAGGTGCCATGCGCCCCGCGTCGTGGGCCGGCACAGCGTTTAACCACTTCGGCAAAGGCCTGATCGAAGGTGACGTGGTAAGGTCGTTGGCGCAGCGTTTTTGCCAGACTTTTGCTGATGCGCACTTGATCGGTGTACAGGATCGTGCGTGGGTCAGGACTCCACCACAGAATCGGTTGACCGGCTTCGTACCAAGGAAAGATGCCCTGGCGATAGGCACGCAGCAGGCGCGGTAAACTGAGGTCTCCACCTGCTGCCAGCAGGCCATTGGGTTCGTGCAGGGCATGTTCCAGCGGCGGGAAGGGTTCGTCCATCTGGCCGGGGTGTAGCCAGGTCAGCGGATACATGATTCAGGATTCCTTTGCATAAAAACACGCAAACAGGCGTGCTGGGCGGACCCTAGCACCGCGCCAGCGCAGCGGTGATAGGGCCCCTTTCCTCCTGTCCGTGCGTGCTCGACAGCTTATGGCTGTTCTTCAAGGAAGCGCTCGGCATCCAGCGCCGCCATGCAGCCACTACCGGCTGAGGTAATCGCCTGGCGGTAGATGTGATCCATGACATCGCCTGCGGCAAAGACGCCGGGGATGCTGGTGGCGGTAGCATTGCCATTACTGCCGCCATGCACGGTGATATAGCCATTTTCCATGGCCAGCTGCCCTGCAAACAGGGTGGTATTGGGTTGATGGCCAATGGCGATGAACACGCCTTGCAGCAAAAGATCCTGACTTTGCTGGGTGTTGACATCGGTGATGCGAATGCCGGTGACCCCGGTGGCATCGCCCAAGACCTCGCTAAGGGTGTGATTCCAGCAGAGCGTGATCTTGCCTTCTTCGGCTTTGGCAAATAGCTGATCCTGGAGGATTTTTTCGCAGCGCAGGCTATCGCGCCGATGCACCAGGGTCACTTGGGCGGCGATGTTGGAGAGATATAAGGCCTCTTCAACGGCGGTATTGCCCCCGCCGATCACCGCGACTTTTTGATTGCGATAGAAAAATCCATCACAGGTTGCACAGGCCGACACACCTTTGCCACGAAACGCCTGCTCGGAGGGCAAGCCGAGGTATTTGGCGGAGGCGCCGGTGGCGATAATCAGGGCATCGCATTGATATACCCCGGCATCCCCTTCAAGGGTGAAGGGACGGCTATCCAGTTTCGCGGTGTGGATATGATCAAAGATGATTTCCGTATGGAAGCGCTCGGCATGTTGTTTCATCCGCTCCATCAGCTCCGGGCCTTGCACGCCGTGCACATCACCGGGCCAATTGTCCACCTCCGTGGTGGTGGTCAGCTGGCCGCCTTGTTCCAGCCCGGTAATCAGGACAGGGTTGAGGTTGGCGCGGGCGGCATAAACTGCCGCCGTATATCCCGCCGGGCCGGAACCCAGAATCAGCAGGCGGCAGTGTTTGGTTGACTTCACAGGGTCATCTCCCTCAAAAATAAAATAATGATATTGGCTTGAGCGACTATTTTAACGCGAGTGGCCGATAATATCGGTGGTGGCGGGTGCATTGAAATGAAAGGCATCGTGCGCAAAGTCGGGGTTGGCAACGAACTGGTCAAAGCGGATACGGGTTTGCTGTTCAAAATGGTCAAACAGCACCATGGCCCGCACATAGCGCTCGTCCATACCGATCAGGACGCGGCTGAAATCGCTGTCCTGGCTGCGGGGGCTGAGTTCAATCCAGCTCAAGCCCTCATGTTCGCCAAACGGCTGTACGTAAAAATCCCGCTCAATCGGGCGAGATTCCGACAGCAGCAAAATCGGGGCGCTGTCCCAGAGTTGCTCCATCGGCTGTACGGTGGCCTGTGCCAGATCTGCGTCATAGGTCCAGAGGTGTTCACCATCGGAGAGAATCAGTTGACGGTAGGGGGTGTGATAATCCCAGCGAAACCGCCCCGGACGCTGTACCTTGACCTGTCCATGCGCCACTTGCAGGACTTCATTGTCATCATTGACCACGTTTTGGGTAAATTGGGCCTCAAAGGCGGCGACCTCATGGAGAAACTGCTCTAGCCTTTGTTGAATGTCATCAGCCAGCAATAGCCCCGGCAGGCCCCAAAAAAACCATATACCCACACAGTATTGACTTAGTTTGCGCATTATCTGGGATGACCTCGGATATCAATCAGTGGCGGATGGGCCGTTTATTATATGGTGCATGTGCTATGGTGAGGTTTGGCACCACCTTAAACATCATCGACAATGCCAGAGACATACTCAGGATCACCCTGGCTTTTGATGAACGCGGTCACGGCCTGTATCTCATGTTCGGCCACAAAGGCACCGTGAACCCGACGAGGTGGGCGCCCACCCGGCGAAAGATAGAGCATATCACCACAGCCCAAAAGCTGCTCTGCGCCGTTGCGATCAAGGATATTGCGCGAATCCACCCGGGCCGATACTTTCAGGGCAATCCGGTTGGGGATGTGCGCCTTGATGGCCTGGGTAATCACATGCATGGTCGGGCGCTGGGTGGACAGCATCAGATGCACACCCGCTGCACGGGCCTTTTGTGACAGGCGCACAATCAAATCTTCCACTTCCTTGCCGCCTAGCACCATCATGTCCGCCAGTTCATTGATGGTGATGACGATATATGGCAGCGGCTTTTGGGTTGCGCTGCTGCCATCGGCATTCAAGGGGGCATCCGGATCATCCAGTTCCACACCGCGATGCTGCGCCTTGCGCAGGATTTCGTTATATTCGGCAAGATTACGCACACCCTGCTTGGCGACCAGTTGATAGCGCCGCTCAACCTCCTGAATGCACCAGCGCAGCGCGGCAGTGGCATTGTCCATATCGGTGACCAGGGGGATCAGCAGATGCGGCAGATCCTTATAGGCTGCGAGTTCGGAAAGCTTGGTATCAATCAGGATCAGCCGCAGATCAGCCGGTGTGGCTTTGAATAAAAGCCCCATCAGCATGGCATGAATGGCCACCGATTTGCCCGAGCCACGCGCACCTGCCATCAATAGATGGGGCATGCGGGCCATATCGGCGGTCATCACCCGTCCGGTGGCATCCTTGCCCAGGGCCAGGGTTAACGGCTCCCTGCCGCGTTGGTAGGTATCACTTTGCAAGATTTCGGCAAGCAGGATGGCCTCACGGATTTCGTTGGGGACTTCCAGCACCAGTTTGCTGAACGGCAGTATCGGCTCAATGATACGCACCGCATCAACGGCCAAAGCCTCTGCCAGCGGAACCGCCAGCTCTGCTAACGAGACGCGGGTAGATGTGGCCAGCGATAATTCAAAATGGGTGACCACCGGCCCCATGCAGACATCATCGACCGTCACATTGAGGCCTAAATGGACGAAGGCCAGCTCGACCTGCTGCGATAAAGCTTGAAGATTTTCCTTGGCATGGCCTTTCTCGCGCACCGGCACGGTATCCAGCAGCGTAAGGCTCGGGCGCTTATAGTTTTTGGTCTTGGGCAGCAAGGGCTGTGGTGGCTCCAGCGGTGCCTGCGCGAGTGGCGGTAGCTGCGGCGCGGCTTTAGCAGCCCGGGGCGTCGGCAGAGGATCAAGCAAGGGCGGCAGGGGTGTTTTGCCGTATGCCGAAGCCCCGGATGGCATGGGCTCAATGGGCTGCAACATCTCATGATCCCGCCCTTCCATCAGCGATGGCGACAGTTCTGTCGGAGCCTCGGTGGTTTTTGCATCCAGAGAAAAGGGCCTAAAAGGCGGTGGCGCGGTGACGGTGCCTTGTTGCACAAACATGGGAATCACCGGCTCAATGCGCTGTCCTTTGCGGCTGGCCGTTTCTGCCGCTGAAGCCTCGGGCGGCGTCGGCGTATCGGGCAAGGGCTCATCCTCGGCAGCACTGAAGATGGGCGCGGGCTTTGCGTCGGCGCGATGGGGTGGATTGTTCCGAGGCGGGGCGTCAAATAGCGCATCATCCGGATGAATAGGCGGCGGGGCGGGCCGGGCCTTGGGTTCTGGCAAAAAGCGCAGGCACTGCGCACCCAGGCGATCCATGAGCTGCAACCAGGAAAATTGCAAAAGCCAGGTCAAGCCCAGCAAAAACACGGCCAGCAGTACGAGCGTGGCACCATCCAGCCCTAACAGCGCGGCACTGAGATCCCCAAACACTTGCCCAAGGATACCACCGGCGCTGATGGGCAGATTACCGGGCAGAAAATGCAGGGCTGCCAACATGCAACCGCTCAGCAACAGCAATGCAAGTCCCAGCATCCGCAGCCAGAGACGCTGCAAACTCAGCGCAGCATCTTTGGTGCGCTGTCGGTGTTTTCTGCGGCGCGAGACCAGCCAGGCGGCATACATCACCACCGCCGGCGCCAAATACGCAAGATAGCCCACCAGGAACAAGGAGAAATCAGCCAGCCATGCGCCAAAACGCCCGCCCCAGTTGGCCACAGCGAGATTGCTGCCGGTGTGTGACCAGCCCGGATCCGTGGGCTGGTAACTGAACAGGATGATCAGCAAATACACGGCAAGCGCGGCGGCCAGCAAGAGCACACCATCGTGCATCGCCTGCAGCACCGGCTTGATCCAACGCTGAACGGCACGCGCCTTGCTCAATTCATGCCAGGCCTGTGACAGTGCGTTGCTTTTTTTTGGAGTCGCTTGTGTCAACGTTTAACTCGACCATTGTCATTTGCCAGCCCTTGGCTTTGCCACCGCCAAGCCGGAAGATCAACACCTCATCAGGTGTTTGGCATACTATACATTCCGCGCTTATGCGATGTCAGGCGATGGGTGTTTTTAAGGTAGGACAGGGTCTGATTGATGTTGCTGACATCTTCACCCTGGGCGGCCAGCGTATCGCGGATCACCTGGGTGGACAGCTCACGATTGTCGGCACTGGCGATTAGGTCCAGCACTTTTTGACTGATCCGGCCTTTACCCGTGCGCATTTTTTTCGTCGATTTGACCACCGAGGTCAGCTCTCTGAGTTCTTCGATCTTCTTATTGATCTCGCGGATCTCTGCTTTGTGGCGCAGCCGCATATTACGGCGCTCTTTGCGCAAGGCACTTATTTCCGCCCGCTTTTCTTCCTTGATCTGCGAGACTTCATAAATTTTTTGCTCATGAGCAAGCCTGAAAAGCTCCTCGGCGGAGAGTTTCAGTTCATCCAAAATCTTGCGCGTACCATTGCCGCTTGGATTGGCTTTGCTTTTTTCATTACTTGCTTTGGCCATGGGTTTGCTTACTCCAGAAATAAGTTTACAGACTGCATTTTGATCAGTGCCGGAGCGCGTTATCTACTCCCCAGATAAATACGCTCCTGGCGATGAGTGTTTGATTTTAGCATTATCCTGCGCTAAATCATATAATCATTCTGCCATTTTTTAGGCCATGGTCGTGGCTATGCTAGAATGATAGCGATGTGATTTCACTCCAGCAACGCACATGGGGGTGTGGTCACTCCCCCTTGCAAAGGAATGCACAGGCTAGAGATACCCCGCCATTGCAGTGCAAAGACCGCGCATCGGGGTTTTGCTACAGCACGGACTTTCTTATAAAAACAAGCGATAAGGAAACACGATTTTGTATTCCATTTTTGCACAACGCCTCAATGCCCTGCTCGACCATCATGGCACGGCTGTGTTACATGGCGGCTTGATGGGCCTGGAAAAAGAAACCCTGCGGGTGGCCGAGGATGGCAGCATTGCACAAACACCGCATCCGCCCGCGCTGGGATGTGCGCTCACCCATCCTTGGATTACTACGGATTACTCCGAGGCCTTACTGGAATTCATTACCCCGCCGTTTGCTCAGGCATCTGCGGCGCTGGATTTTTTACATGCGCTGCACAGTTTTACCTATCCACGACTGCAACAGGAGCTGCTATGGTCTACCAGTATGCCGTGTGTGCTCAAAGGAGAAGCCGGTATTCCCGTGGCCTATTATGGTCAATCCCATGCCGGGCGCATGAAAACCATCTATCGTTTGGGCCTGGGGCATCGCTACGGGCGCATCATGCAGGTCATTTCCGGGATTCATTTTAATTACTCCCCGCCAGACGCTTTCTGGCAGGGATTGCATGGCATCGTGGCAGCCGACATGCCGATGCGTGCGTTTAAAGACCAGTATTATTTTGCCATGCTGCGCAATCTTCAGCGCCTGGGCTGGCTGATTCCTTATTTATTCGGGACATCACCGGCGGTGTGTAAATCTTTTTTGGCCGGTAAACCCACCACGTTGGCGGAGTTTGATGAAGGCACTTACTACGAAGCCTATGCCACCTCATTGCGCATGGGGGATATCGGCTATCAAAACCGCAAAGAAGAGGAAACCGGGGTTAAGGCCTGCTATGACGATCTGGATCGTTATATCGCGTGTCTTTCTCAGGCCATCAATACGCCGTGCCCTGAATACGAGCGCATTGGGGTGATGCAAAATGGCGAATATCAACAACTCAATACGCACATTTTGCAGATAGAAAACGAGTATTACAGCAGCGTGCGTCCCAAGGCCATCCCGCAGGGCAATGAGCGCCCCACCAAGGCCTTGCGCCGCGAAGGGGTGCGCTATGTTGAACTACGCTCGCTGGATGTCAATCTCTTTGAACCCTTGGGGATCGGTCTGTCGCAGCTGTATTTTCTGGAGGCCTTTTTATTGTTTTGCGTGCTGCATGAAAGCCCGCTGATCAATCCATTGGAGCGGTTGCAGATTGATCATAATCAAAGTGCCAGCGCGCACCGGGGACGCGATCCCGCCCTGTTATTGCTGCGGGGTGATGCACAGATTCCGCTGCGCACCTGGGCCAACGAGGTATTGGCCGCGATGGCACCGCTGTGTGGGACTCTGGATACCGGGCAACCCGCGCCGTGTTACCAACCCGCGCTGCTGGCCCAGCAAGAAAAAATCGACCAGCCCGAGCACACCCCCTCGGCGCGCTTGTTGGCGGCGATGGCCGAGCAGGAAATGGGCTTTCATGAATATGCCTGGCAGCTGTCTGCGCAACATCAGCAATATTTCCAGCAGCAGACCATTGCCCGCGAGTCGCTGGCGCGCCTAAGCCAGGAAGTGGACGCCTCCTGCGAGCGCCAGCGGGTCATGGAAGCAAACAGCCAGGGGTCTTTTGAAGACTACCTTGCCGCTTATTTTGCCTGATGCCAATGAACGCACAGGGAAAAGCCTGCCAATGTTTTCAAAGCCCATTGCGCAATAACGGCAGGAGATTGTTGCGCTGGGCCGCCTCGCGCAGACGGCCATCTGCTTTTATGGCGGCGACAAACTGCTCCATGCGTTGATGCCAGCGGTCGTCGCCATGTTGCATGGCGTAGGCGTATGGAGTGATGTGATATGGCTCCTCCGGGGCAATCAGGCGCGCCCAGTCGGCTGTATCGAGCATCCGCTGGCTGTATGGATAATCGGTCATGAAGACATCGGCCCGCCCGGAGCGCACCTCCTGTTCGCGGGTGAACGGGGTATCAAAGGCCACCAGCTCGGCATGGCGCAGTCTTGCGCGCATCACCGGCTCATGCCATGTATCTTTAACCACAGCGACCACCACCCCCTCCTGATCAATATCCGCCCAGCGCTGGATGCGCCGGTTGCTTTTGGTGGTGATGGCATAGATGTCACTGGCCAGGTGCGGCTGGGTGAAGCGCAGCGCCTTGACCCGCTCTGCGGTAATACCAATGGCAAACATGGCCACATCACAGCGATCTTCCAGAATATCATCGATCAGGTGGGCAAAGTGGCTGTCCACAAATGCCACCGTAACCCCCAGCTCCTTGCCCAGTTCCAGCGCCATTTCATAGTCAATGCCGGAAAGCGTCCGGGTTCTGGGGTTGCGATAGCTGATGCCGTAGTATTCCGGCCAGATGCACACCCGCACTTCGCCGCGCTCTAGCACCTGATCCAAACGGCTTGGCAAATCTGCTTGCACCTGCGCAGACAGGGGGAAAGACAGCATCCAAACAAGGACGCACAGCAAGCCGACGCGCTGATAAGTCATCATCAAGTATCACCTCCAAGGGTTTTCCAGTCACGCAGCACCTGTTCGCGGCTATGGCGCAAATCCACCATGGGCGGCGGATACGGTGGCAGCGCCGGTTCGCTCAACAACGCGGGCGACGATCCTGCGGTGTATTGCCAGGGTTGATGGCGATATTTTAGCGGGATTGTACGCAGCTCTGGCACAAAGCGCGTCACATATTCGCCTTTGGGGTCAAAGCGTTGCCCCTGCAGCACAGGATTGAACACCCGGAAAAAGGGCGCAGCATCGGCTCCGCATCCGGCGGTCCATTGCCAGCCCAGGGTATTGCTGGCAAGATCGGCATCCACCAGGGTGTCCCAAAACCAGCGCGCCCCACAGCGCCAATGAATCTTGAGATTTTTGGTGAGAAATGAAGCGCAGATCATCCGCACCCGGTTGTGCATCCAGCCGGTATGCCACAGTTCACGCATCCCCGCATCCACCAACGGAATCCCGGTTTGTCCCTGTTGCCAGCGTGTTAATGCCGGATCATCGCAATCCGCCCAGGGAAAATCGGCAAATTTGGGGTACAACGGCAGCTGCGGGGTGCGTGGAAAATGATGCAGGATATGATGGGCAAACTCGCGCCAGCCCAGTTCGCGGATAAAGCTTTCGATACCGCTGTGCGCTGCACCCTGATCCAGCAGGGGCTGACAGGCGGCATGAATCTGGCCGGGGCTGATTTCGCCAAAATGCAGATGCGCCGAAAGTCTCGCCGTGCCCGGCTGTGCCGGATAGTCCCGGCCTTGGGCATAGTGCTTGACGGGTTCTTTCAGAAAATCGTGCAAGCGGTGCCAGGCCCCCGCCTCCCCCGGCGTCCAGCTGGCTTTAAGCCCCTGATCCCAGGGCTGGCGCGGGAGTAAATCAAGTGCTGCAAGCTCAAGGCTGTCAGGCCAGTGGCTTGGTGCGAGCAAGCTCGCCGGGCGCGGTAGACAGGGACGCGCCAAGCCGGTCTGCAGGCAACGCTTCCAGAAGGGGGTAAACACCCGATAGGGCTCACCGTCGGCCTTACACAAGGTGCCCGGCGCAAACCACACGGTCGCATTAAATTGATGCACCGCAACCCCGTATTGCTGCAAGGCCGTAGCTACTTGCTGATCGCGTTGCTGCAAATGCGGTTCATAGCGCCGGTTCCACACCACCTGCACCGCTCCGGTTTCGCGCACTAAGGACAGCAACTGCGCCAGGCTGTCCCCCTGGCGGATCACCAGGCGACTGTTGATCCGCTCAAGATCATGCATCAGGGCACTCAGGCTATGATGCAGCCACCAGCGCGAAGCCGCGCCCGGCGCCCACGGCGCTTCTTCATGCTGGGCATGCAGATACACCGGAATCACCGGCAAACCGCTGTGCAGCGCATGATACAAGGCCGGATGATCCGCCAGGCGCAAATCCCGCGAAAACCAGCACAACACGCTATGCATCGTGCGTGTCCTTATGCGCGTCAAGCGCATTTTTCTCACAGCGCCGCCCAAAGCGTTCCAGGGTTTTGGCCAGTTCCGGATCAGAGACACAGCGCGCCGCCAGTAACAGCGCCTTGGCCGCCTCTTTGCCCGGCTTGGGATGTTTTTGTGGGGGCCTCGGCGCTTGGTGTACTGCCGCTGGCGGTTCAATCAAGCGAATCTCGATGCGATTCAATTCCAGATGATACAACTGATTGATGTGCGCCAGAATATCGCGCTGCTGATAACGCAGGCGCAAAGCCCAGCTGCTATTGTCCACCAACACTGTCAGGCGATTCTCCGCAATGCGCCCCGCCCAGCAATGGCTTGCCATCTCGCTGGGCAACACCACACGCACCGCATGGGTCAGCGCCTCGCGCTGCTCCATCCGATGTAACAAGGCCGGATTGATGAGTTGTTTAAGCGTTTGCATGAAAATGTTGCGGATTTAATGGACAGTTTTTCTTCCCTTGACGCACCTCGACCTGCTGTTGCACCGTCGCCAAGGCATTCACATCGCAGGGTTCATCTGGTCAAGTTTGCTTTGCGTGGGATGGCGTACAATTTCATACAATTAGCATACCTGCTGTAGCATACCTGAGTTTGGGCAGCCTGGGTAGTGAGCGCTCAATAAGGTCTTGAGCGTGCTCTGAACGGATGCGAAAGTTTTTCTCTTCGCGTGTAACTTCGGTATACTTTGACAAGATAACCCCATGCGTTTAGTCGGCTTGGGGCATAAATCACTGCCGGTCGCTGCCTGTCTCACGCGCCCATTCACGCGATATTTTTCACCATCACACCACCACATCATTAGGCATGACACGATATATTTTCACCACCGGGGGCGTGGTTTCGTCTCTGGGCAAGGGTATTGCCTCGGCCTCACTGGCTGCGATTCTGGAAGCACGCGGGCTGAAGGTGACCCTGCTTAAACTGGATCCCTATATTAACGTCGATCCCGGCACCATGAGCCCGTTTCAGCACGGCGAGGTTTATGTAACCGAGGACGGGGCGGAGACGGATCTGGATCTGGGGCATTATGAGCGCTTTGTGCGTATCCGTATGGGGCGGCGCAATAATTTCACCACCGGGCGCATTTATGAGAATGTGATCCGCCGGGAGCGGCGCGGGGATTATCTGGGCGGGACGGTGCAGGTGATTCCGCATATTACCGATGAAATCAAGCGCTGTATCCGTGAAGGTGCGGAAGGCTCGGACATCGCACTGGTGGAGATCGGCGGCACGGTGGGCGATATTGAGTCGCTGCCTTTTCTGGAGGCGATCCGCCAGATGGGGGTGGAGCTGGGCCGCGATAAGGCGCTGTTTATTCACCTGACCTTGGTGCCCTATATTGCCGCTGCCGGGGAGATCAAGACCAAGCCGACCCAGCATTCGGTGAAGGAGTTGCGCTCCATCGGGATCTTGCCAGATATTTTGCTGTGTCGCTCTGAGCGTCCCTTGCCGGAGGCGGAGCGGCGCAAAATCGCCCTGTTTACCAACGTCGAAGAAAAGGCGGTAATTTCGGCGATTGATCTGGATAATATCTACAAAATCCCGCTGTGGCTACATTCGCAACGCCTCGATGAGATTGTGCTGCGCAAACTGGGCATTGAGGCCCCGCCGGCAGATCTGGCCGACTGGCGCCATGTGGTGAATGCGATGGAGTTTCCCGAGGCGCAGGTGACCATTGGTATGGTGGGCAAATACATTGAGCTGACCGAATCCTATAAATCGCTCAATGAGGCCCTGACCCATGCCGGGATTCACACCACCACCAAGGTCAATATCCGCTACCTTGATTCAGAAAAGATCGAAACCGAGGGGCCTGAGTGTCTGCAGGGGCTGGACGGTATTTTAGTGCCGGGTGGCTTTGGGGTGCGCGGGGTGGAAGGCAAGATCATGGCAGCGCGCTATGCCCGCGAACACACGATTCCTTATCTGGGGATTTGTCTGGGAATGCAGGTAGCAGTGATTGAGTATGCCCGCCATGTGGCCGGACTGGAGGGCGCGCACAGCACCGAGTTTAATCTGGACACGCCGCATCCGGTGATTGCCCTGATTACTCAGTGGCAGGGTCATGACGGGCGGCTGGAACAGCGTGATGCCAGCTCGGATCTGGGCGGGACCATGCGCCTGGGCGGGCAGGAATGTCGCCTGCGGCCTCAGACCTTAGCCCAGCAGACCTATGCCAAGGAGTTGATCATGGAGCGTCATCGCCATCGCTATGAGTTTAATAATGATTATCTGGCGCATCTGAAAGAAGCCGGGCTGGTGATTGCGGGTACGTCCAGGGATGGGCATCTGGTGGAAATGGTGGAGCTGCATGATCATCCGTGGTTCGTCGGTTGTCAGTTTCACCCGGAATTCACTTCGACCCCACGCGATGGCCATCCCCTGTTTGCAGGCTTTATCCGGGCGGCGCGAGTACAACATGAAAAGATGCTGGATGTGGGAACACTGACATGAGGCTGTGTCATTTTGAGGCCGATCTTAAGGCCCCGCTGTTTTTGGTTGCCGGTCCCTGTGTGATTGAAAGCGAGGCCCTGGCGTTGGAAACCGCCGAGGCGCTCAAGGCCATGTGTGAACGGCTGGCAATTCCCCTGATTTATAAATCTTCTTTTGATAAAGCCAATCGCTCTTCCATAAAAAGTTTTCGCGGGCTGGGGCTGGAAACAGGGCTGGCAATTCTGGAAACCGTCAAGCAGCGGCTGGGCGTGCCGGTGTTGACCGATGTTCACGAAGATACCCCGCTGGCCGAGGTGGCGGCGGTGGTCGATGTCTTGCAGACCCCGGCTTTTTTGTGCAGGCAGACCAACTTTATTCAGCGGGTGGCGGCACAGGGCCTGCCGGTGAATATCAAAAAGGGGCAGTTTCTCGCCCCCTGGGATATGCAGAATGTAGTTGCCAAGGCCCGCGCTACCGGCAATGAGCAGATTATGGTGTGTGAACGCGGGGTCAGCTTTGGCTACAATACCCTGGTTTCCGATATGCGCGCCCTGGCGATTTTGCGCGAAACCCAGGCCCCGGTGATCTTTGATGCCACCCACTCGGTGCAACAGCCCGGTGGACACGGCGACTGTTCTGGGGGGCAGCGTGAGTTTGTGCCGGTATTGGCGCGTGCTGCGGTAGCGGTGGGCATTGCCGGGCTGTTTATGGAAACCCATCCCGATCCGGATAAGGCGCTGTCTGATGGCCCCAATGCCTGGCCGCTGGGCGAGATGGAGGCGCTATTGAGCCAGCTCAAGGCGCTGGATACCCTGGTCAAGCAGCCCGCCTTTGGGCTTGCATCTTAACCTATTTCATCACTGGATGGCGGGATGCCATCCGCTTGCTTTTTGAGGATTGATCAAAACCATGTCAGATATTGTCGATATTCGCGCCCGAGAAATCATTGATTCCCGTGGCAATCCTACTGTTGAGGCTGATGTCATCCTCAGCTCTGGCGCTATGGGGCGGGCGGCGGTTCCCTCCGGGGCCTCAACCGGCTCGCGTGAGGCCCTGGAACTGCGTGACGGTGATGCGCGCTATGGTGGCAAAGGGGTGCGCCGAGCCGTAGAACATATCAACGGCGAGATTCGCGAAACCCTGCTGGGCATGAGCGCCAAAGATCAGGCGGCCGTAGATCAGCGCATGATTGCCCTGGATAACACCCCCAACAAAGGGCGTTTAGGCGCCAATGCCCTGCTGGCCGTGTCCATGGCCTTGGCCCACGCCAGCGCCAAAGATGCCGGGATGCCGCTGTATCGCTACCTGGGCGGTGAAGAGGCGGTGTTGTTGCCCACACCGATGATGAACATCATCAACGGCGGCGCCCATGCCGATAACAGCGTCGATATTCAGGAATTCATGATCCTGCCGGTGGGGGCTTCCAGTTTGAGTGAAGCGATTCGCTACGGCGCTGAGGTGTTTCATGCCCTGGCCAAGGTGCTCAAGCGTCAGGGCCTGTCCACCACAGTGGGCGATGAAGGCGGCTTTGCCCCCAATTTAAGCTCCAACGAGGCCGCTGTTGAGGTGATTCTGGAGGCCATTGCGCAAACCGGCTTAAAGGCGGGTAGCGACATCTGCCTGGGGCTGGATTGTGCCAGCTCCGAGTTTTATAAAAATGGCGAATATGTGCTGGCCGCTGAGGGCAAGCGCTTTGATGCCGCTGGTTTTACTGACTACATGGCCTCCTGGGTCAAGCAATATCCGATCATCAGCATTGAAGACCCGCTGGCCGAGGGCGACTGGGATGGCTGGAAACTGTTTACCGAGCGCCTGGGCAATCAGGTGCAGATTGTCGGCGATGACCTGTTTGTCACCAATACCGCCATTTTGCGCGAAGGCATCGAGCGTGGCATCGCCAACTCCATTCTCATCAAGCTCAATCAGATCGGCACCCTCACCGAAACCCTGGCGGCTATTCGCATGGCCCATGATGCGGGCTATACCGCCGTGATCTCGCATCGCTCCGGTGAGACTGAAGATGTCACCATTGCCGATCTGGCCGTGGCCTCCGCTGCCGGACAAATCAAAACCGGGTCGCTGTCGCGTGCTGATCGCACCGCCAAATACAACCAGTTGATCCGCATTGAAGCGCTGCTTGGCTCCAGTGCCCGCTACGCCGGACGCGCTGCCTTTAAACACCTGACCTAAGCTGCTTGAACATTGAGCCCACATCCTCAGGATCGGCCATACCCTGGTTTTGGGGGATGATCGTTGTGTTATTGCTGCTGCTCGCCGGACTACAGTACAAACTGTGGTGGGGCGAGGGCAGCCGCGCCGAAATCCGCCAGTTGCAGCAAACCCTGGCAGCCCAGCGCGCCGAAAATGACCGCCTGCGCGGTCGCAACGAGGCCCTGGCGGCCGAGGTCACCGACCTCAAAGAAGGTCTGGAAGCCCTGGAAGAGCGCGCCCGCTGGGAGATGGGCATGATCCGGCAAGAGGAAAAATTCTTTTTATTGCTGGAAGCCGAGACACCACAAGGGGAAATGCGTTGAAACATATGCGTTACTGGGCGGTTATTCCGGCCGCCGGGGTGGGCAGTCGCATGAAAGCCGACCGCCCCAAGCAATACCTGTCACTGGCCGGGCGCACCGTACTGGAACAGACCCTGAATATCTTTTTCGCGCATCCGGCCATTCATGGCATCGTGGTGGCCATCAGCGCCGATGATCCTTACTTTGCCCAGCTCCGCCTGCACGACAATAAACCGCTGCGGGTCGTCGAAGGGGGCCGCGAACGCTGCCATTCCGTGGCCAATGCCCTGGCGTGTCTGCAACAGGAGGCCGAGCCACAGGATTGGGTACTGGTACACGACGCCGCCCGCCCCTGCCTGACCCAGGCCGAACTCACCCAGCTTATTGACCAACTGCAGGATGACCCGGTCGGCGGCATTCTCGCCACCCCGGTGCGTGACACCAAAAAACGCGCCGCTGCGGATGGGCGCATTGCGGCCACCGTTGACCGCACCGATTTATGGCGCGCCCTCACCCCGCAGATGTTTCGCCTGGGAATGCTTGCCGATGCCCTGCAGCAGGCATTAGCCGCCGAGGCCACCCTTACCGATGAAGCCTCCGCCCTGGAATTTATCGGTCAGGCCCCGCGCCTGATCGAAGGCAGTGTGCGCAATATCAAAATCACCCAGCCTGAGGATCTGGCGCTGGCGGAGTTTTATCTGCGTGAGCTTACACCTAGGTTTTGATTCGCTAACATTTACAGATAAACCCTCCTAGACCGTTCAGTTAGAAATAGGTGTCAACCCAATTCAGAAAAGTCCCCTTTTGTGCAAAGCAGAAGTGTCCCCCGTAGAATGCGTGGTTATGGTGTTTGGGCTGGTGCCGGAGTGATGTTGCCCCGACCTCTCCAAGGGTGGTCCGGCGCCGGTTTGTAGGTTGGCTTGGCGGTCTGTTTTGCCTTGGCCTGGTCGACGCTGTGGTGGACACTTTTTTCATCATCCAGCGGTGTGGGCGGTTCGCCCTCAGCCAACAGACGGTAAGGCATGATGTGCCCCTGGTGCAGGAGGGTGATGGTGCCGTCGAAGGCCTCGCAGACGGTGAGGGTGGCACCCCGCAGGCGGTAGCCCTTGCCCTGTCCCTGAAGCTGATATTCCCGGTTCTTGAACTGGAAGCAAAGGTTCTTGGAGAGCTTACGGGTATGGTGCAGGCAAAGGATGAGGGCCTGCTCCTCGGGGCTGTGCAGCACCGGTCGGTGGGCATCCTGGGGGCTTTGTGGCTCGACGGCGAAGCGGGCGTTGAAGTCGGCCATGAAGGTGGGGAGGAAGGCGTTGGCGGCGTCGATGTCCGAGATCTCACGCAGGCGCAGCTCCTTGACCAAACGGTCTTGCAGGGTCTGGTTGGCCCGCTCCACCCGCCCCTTGGCCTGAGGCGTGTTGGCATGAATGGCGGCGATGTCGAGGGTCTTGAGGGCGCGGGAAAACTGGGTCAGCTCCCCGTCGTGCTCAGGATGATTGACACGGAAGATGCTGTGTTTGTCTGAGTAGAGGGCCACCGGACGTCCGTGCTGATCCAGGTATTGCTGTAGGGTCTCCATGTAGGCCTGGGTGGTTTCGGCGGGCACGAAGCGCAGGGCCATCAGGCGCCCTGTGGCGTCGTCGATGAACACCATGAGGGTACAGCGCGGGCCGCGCACCTCAAACCAGTCATGGGGCGAGCCGTCGATTTTGAATGAGCTCCCCCAGGCAGGGGCGGCCGTGGACGGCGCTGATGAATGCGGGCTTGCTTGCGTTGCTTGGGCTGCCATAGCCCATCGGCCACCATCCACTGGGCCAGGGGTCTCGACCGAGAGATGATGACCATGGCGCTCGGCCAGCTTTTCGCAGGCCAGGGTGGGGCCAAAGTCGGTGTAGTGCGTCTTGACCAAGGCGAGCACCTCCTGGCGTACTGTCTCGGCAATGGCGTTATTGGGACGTCGGCCACGGTGGCCACTGCGTAGCCCTGTCGCCCCATGCTCACGATAGCGGCGAACCAGGCGCTTGACCTGGCGCACGCTCAACCCCAGGCGCTGGGCCGCCTCGGCCTGCCGCAGATGCTTGTTCGCCACCGCCTGAATCATCTCTAGTCGGTCAATTTCTTTGTGACTCATCGTAATGTGCTCCTTCGTCATGCGTGCCCCTCCCGCTTAAATATAAAGGGGACATTTTAGAATTGGACGAAGGGGACATTACTGCTTTGGGCTAACAGTCGCCAAATACGCGCTTGATGTATCGAAACGGATGCTCTACCTTGGCGCGAATCTGAGCCTTGAGCTTTTCAAGCTTTGCGTGAGCGCTGTCTGGGTCAAATTCCTTGCGCTTACCCGCTCGCTCAGCGATATACCAATCCACTGAGCGCTCGCTGTGTTTTGCGCGTTTTTCAATACCGCGCTAGCCTGCCTCACCAAAGACACGACGCTCGTGTCCGTGAAGTAGCTTATGGCTGACTTCACGGTCATGCGTATTGGCGGCGGTGGTTTCCAAGCGGTGAATCAGCCCAATTTCATCGTCAACACCGATATGCACCTTCATGCCGAAGTGCCACTGATTGCCCTTCTTGGTCTGATGCATCTCCGGGTCGCGCTTGTTGTCGGTGTTTTTGGTCGAGCTCGGTGCAGCAATCATGCTGGCGTCCACAATACGGCCTTCACGCAGCATCAGATCATGATCGCCAAGGGAAAGGTCTGCACGATATGAAACCCGTCGACCGTCACCGAGGCGTTGGGCAACTCTTTGGCGACCCCGCTGAGAAAGGCCGGGGACATGTCGCAGACCACTTCGACGATGTGCTGCGCGTCGCCACCATGGTCTTTCAGAAAGGTGCTGAACGGCTCCAGGGTAGCCTTGCCCTTGCCGGGCACGGCAAAGAGAACGGGTTCCTTGCTGCGCGCCATGTCGATGAAGACGGTGACGTAGTTATGTCCCCGCTTGGAGGCTGTCTCATCTAGGCCGATGGCTTGTACCGCCGAGAGGTCGAAACAGCCAATGGCCTGTGCGATAGAGTGTTTGACGATGCGCCACAGCCGGGTATCGGTGATCTCCATCAGGCGGGCAGCGGCCAATACCGGCATCTCGCGTACCAAAGCCATGGCGGCCTGCTCAAAGAGCAAGGTGAAGGCGCTGCCCTCACGTGCCCACGGCACCGCGATCAGTCGCACACCGTGCTTGGGGCCACTGGGTGCGCGGGACACGGGCGGTGATGTAGCAGTGGTGCTTGAAGAAGTTCAGATGGCGCCAACGCTTCTCGACAAAGTCGTGGGCAGCGCACAGCTCGCCGCACTCTGGACAGGGGTAGCGGGTGCCTCGGTCAGCCTTGACCTCAAGGTGCAGCTCATGCGGCTGTTTATCCATGTCCAGGCGCTGCTCCACCAAATTCCAGGGATGCCAATACCAAGAAGAAGGATCTGATTACCGTCCATCGCGTTCACCTGTACTGTTCGAACCAGCCCTATCGTATCTCAACGTTTTGTTGAAGGATTCCACTTAATGTGACGAGGAGCCCAATTTATTCACCTGGCCTTCCTGGGCATCTTGCTTAAGAGACTTTGAACAGGTTCTTAATAAAACAGGGAGAGCTGGAGCTCTCCCACCCCTAATGCACAGCGGGAGCTGCGTGCGCCGGGGGGGCGGACTGTTGCTAACACGCTGAACCCGCCTGATGTGTTTGCTGTGCTTTGATGGCTGCCAGTTCGTCAGCCGTGATCTGGGCAATGTGCATTACCTGGTCATCCGGCAGACCGGCTTGCAGCATATTGAGTACCATTTCATTTCTGCCTTCCTGTCTGCCTTTTTCTAAGCCGACTTTTTCACCATCCCCCCAAGCGGTATCAATCACATTGGTCAAATCACGATAGTATTTCAGGCTGGATTCGTAGGCGATGCGCTCTTCAGGTTTAAAACGGGCGATGCTGGCGTGTTTGAACAGGCTGGTAAAGATGCGTTCTTGCAGTTTTTGCGGCTGCTCTTGCAAGCGGTGCAAGTGCCGAAACAGGTAGAACCATTTGTCTTGCAGGGTTTGCAGTTCTTCTTCGGTTTTGCGGAAGTTGGGCAAGGTCAGGTAAATGAAGGTGAGTTTGTCGTAAAACACCTGATTGTGCTGATTTTTCAGTTGTACCTGATG
>NZ_MU255056.1:648540-708411 GCF_000227725.2 Thiorhodospira sibirica ATCC 700588
GGGGGGGGGGGGGGTTTCAAAACAACCACCACAACCACCCCGGCGCTGCGCGCCACCCCTCCTTGAAAAGGAGGGGAGTTTTTCGTGTCCCAGGGCAATCGCATGAATCTTATCCAAGACCGAGGACTTCAGCGCGATAGGCATCGGATGTTGTGGCGATGAGTTGTTGAACCTTGTGGCCGCCCTTGCATCGGGAGTCGGCATCAATGCCAGCAAAGACCCGGCCAACCCCGTCCAGTTTCTCCTTCCCCACGCCTCAATCTGCACAAAATCGTCAGCACCCGCCAGCACCGCGCTCACGGCAGCAACCAACAACTCCACCAGTTCGTGCTCAACTTTCTTCGCCTGCCTCGGGTCGTGGATCCCAACAAAAACGTCAGCCAGGTACAGCTTGCCTTGCGTCCCCATGGATCGTTCCAAAAAGACACAAAACTACACAGATCAACGCGCTGTGAATGCCCCCTATAAACTATTTATCGTAAAAGCTTATTTCTTGAAGAGGATATGGGCATTCATGCGATTGCCCTGGCCATCGGGTGTTCTCGCCAAGAATTATCCTTTAAACTTGGCGATTTATGCCTTTGCGGCCGTAGGGTGACGCGCTTGAATGATCAGCAATTACTTCGTTATAGCCGCCAGATTCTTTTGCCTCAGATCGGTATTGAGGGGCAGGAGCGCTTGTTTGCCGCCAAGGTGCTGATTATTGGCTTGGGGGGCTTGGGTTCGCCGGTGGCCTTGTATCTTGCAGCGGCGGGGGTGGGGGAGCTGCTGCTGGCGGATTTTGATTGCGTGGATGTGTCCAATCTGCAGCGTCAGATCATCCACAGCAGTCAGGATCATGGCAAGCTTAAGGTGGATTCTGCCGCAGATACGCTAAGACAGCTTAACCCTGAGGTTAAGGTTGAGCGCATTGCGCAGGCGATGGCGGGGACGCAGTTGCAGCAGGCGGTGGCGCACGCGGATCTGGTGATGGATTGCAGCGATAATTTTGCCACGCGCTTTGCGGTCAATCAGGCCTGTGCGCTGGCGCAAAAGCCGTTGATTTCTGCGGCGGTCATCCGCATGGAAGGCCAGCTTGGCGTGTTCTGGCCGGGGCGCAGCGATAGTCCGTGTTATCGCTGTCTGTATCCGGAGGGCGAGGAAGGCGGCGAAAGTTGCAGCCAGACCGGGATTTTGGCCAGTTTGCCCGGCGTGTTGGGGTGTTTGCAGGCCACCGAGGCGCTCAAATTGTTAGCTGGCCTGGCCGTGCCGATAGGGCAGGTGGTGTTGTTTGATGCCTTGAGTTCGCAATGGCGTATGGTTCGTTTGCCCAAAGACCCCGCCTGTCCGATCTGCTCTGATCATGCCTGGTCTGCTCCTTAAATAAATGGAGAATTGAGAATGATCAGAAGTATTAACAGTAGTTACGCCGTTGGAGACGCGAAACATATAAAAAATCATGCTTCATCCTTCGCGGCTTCGCGTGACTGATTAAAGACTGAACACTGAAAACTGCGCCGCAGCCGCCTCTGAAGGGCTGATCTCACGCGAAGACGCGAAAAATATAAAATCGAATCTGGCAAAACCAATCCGCCAGACGCTAACGGCGTAACGCCTAGTATTCATTTTCCATTATTCCTGTCCATGTCAATCATACCGATGAATCTCATGACTTTATTATTACTTTTGCTAATGTCGCCAAGCCTGGCGGCAGCGCCGCCGCACCCTTTGCTGGATACCTTATGGGAGGGTGCATCCAGGCAGCCATTGGTACAGGCGCATTTGCAGCAGCGCGTTTTAGAATCCCGATGGATTTTGCTGGGCGAGGTGCATGGTAATCCGGTGCATCATGCCCGTCAGCTTGAGGTGCTTCAATGGTTACGCGCCAGCGGCCAAACGCCGACGGTGGCTTTTGAGATCTTTGATCAGACGGATCAAGCCGCCATGACTCAGTTTATCGAGACAGGCTCAGGGGATGCGGCGGCGTTGGGTCAGCAACTGGACATGGAGGCACGCGGCTGGCCTTTTGCCAGTTATCAGCCGTTGGTGCAATATGCCCTGGATGAGGGCCTGCCGATTCTGGCGGTGAACCTGTCGCGGGCGCAGGCACAACGGGTTGCCCGCGAAGGGCCGGACGGGCTGGAATCTGTACCGGTGCGCCAGTTGCTGCAACAGCATCCTTTGGCGACCGAGGTACAGGAGGCTTTGTATGCGCATATTTTCGCCGCCCATTGCGAATATCTGCCCAAGGCGCATGTGCCTGCGGTGGCGCTGGCCCAGCAGGCCCGCGATGCCACCATTGCCTGGTTTTTGCAGCAGGCCAGCTCATCTGGCCCGGTGGTATTGATCAGCGGCGCAGGCCATGTGCGCAAGGATTACGGAGTGCCTTTTTATCTGCAGGCCCTGGATCCGGAACATGCGCCACTGAGCGTGGGCTTTATCGAGATTCATTCAGAACGCAGCACGCTTGAGGCCTATCTACACGGCCCGGAAGGCGCGCCCTACGATGTGCTGTGGTTCAGCGCCCGCACCTCACCCGAGGACCCGTGCGTCGCCTTTCGTGAACAGCTGGAGCAAATGCGTGGTGAATAAACTGGTCTTGGCAACCCAAAATCCGGGTAAATTGCGTGAATTATCCGCGCTGCTGGCAGAGATGCCGTGGGAGGTTCAGGCGCTGCCGGCGGATGCCCCCGCCGTGGAAGAGCACGGGCTGACCTTTGTGGAAAATGCCATTCTTAAAGCGCGCAGTGCTGCCGCGTTGATGGGCTGTGCGGCGATTGCAGATGATTCGGGGATTGAGGTGGATGCGCTTAACGGGGCGCCGGGGGTGCATTCCGCGCGGTATGCCGGAAGCCATGGCAATGATGCGGCGAATCTGCGCCGTTTGCTTGATGCGCTTGAGGGGGTCGCCCTGGCGCAGCGCACGGCCCGTTTTCGCTGTGTGATGGTGTATTTGCGCCATGCGCATGACCCCGCGCCGATCATTGCCCAAGGGGTGTGGGAGGGTTTTATTACCACCGCGCCGCTAGGCTCCGGGGGCTTTGGGTATGATCCGGTTTTTGCCTCGGACCTCGACGGCCCGACGGCGGCCCAATTATCCCCTGAGCAGAAAAACACCTTAAGCCATCGAGCCAAGGCTCTGCACGCGCTGGTTGCGCAACTGCAGGCCCAAGCGCAATGAGCTGGCTGCGGCTTCCTGCTTTGGCGAGGCTATTTTGTGGGCTGTGGCTGTTGTGGCTCGGGGTCAGTATATCCACGCTGGCGGCGGCGCAAGGCATTGAGGTTCGCTTTGATGCAGAGCGCATCGAGATCAATCTGGATGTGGTGGTGAATGCTCCCGAACCGCTGGTCTCGCAGATCGTGTATGACTATGATCACTTGGGCAAGGTGTTTCCCTTGGTCTCACGCAGTCATCTGATCCGGGAAATGGGCGATGGGCGGGCGCGGGTGCGGGCTGATCTTAAAGGTTGCATTCTGGGCATCTGTCGCGAGATGCTGCATGTGATGGACGTGGTGCGTACCAACACGGGCTGGAATCAGGGCCGCACAGTGCCCGCTCAGAGCCATGTCCGTGCCAGTGAGATTCAATGGCGCATTGATGGGGTCAACCCGACCCAGACCCGTTTACAATTATCCGGCTGGGTGGAACTGGGCCGGCGTATTCCGCCGTTGATCGGTCGCCCCTTGATGCGCCGCGAGATCCGCCAGCAATTGGCCACCTCCGCTGCCCGCCTGGAAAAGGCCGCGCAGCCGCTCAGACCCCTTTTAATGGAGAATGGAGAATTGCGCGTTGAACATTGAGAATAATCAGACGTTTTATTGCTTTACTTCTCAATTTTCCATTCTCCCTGCATAGACCACTGATTGATTCGTTGATGTCTCACACATATTCCCCCTTTCATCCGCCCTCGACCGCTCAAGCCAAGGCTTTGCAATGCTGGCAGGGGCTGTCGGATACGGCGCTGGCCTTAAGCCTTGCCCGCTCCTTGCAGCTAGCGCCCCGGCCCATGTTGATCATCACCGCTGATGTGCAACGCGCCCAAAGCCTGCAAGAGGCCATGCAATTTTTTCTGGCTGACGATGAAAGCCTGCCCATTGAGCGCCTGGCGGATTGGGAAACCCTCCCCTATGACGTGTTTTCTCCGCATGAAAACATCGTCTCCCAACGTCTGCAATGCCTCTCCCAACTGCGTCATTTTGTCGCCGGGGCCTTGATTGTGCCGGTGAGTACCTTGATGCAGCGCCTGTGTCCGCAGGATTGGCTGCTGGGGCAATGTTTTGCCCTGCACTGTGGTCAGCGACTGGATCAGGGCCGTTTTCGCCATACCCTTACGCAGGCGGGCTATCGCCTGGTGCAGGAGGTCATCGAGCACGGCGAATTTGCGGTGCGGGGCGGGATCTGGGATATCTTTCCGATGGGCTCAGAGCAACCCTTGCGCATTGAATGGCTGGATGATCAGATCGACTCGATGCGCTTTTTTGATCCCCAGACGCAGCGCTCACAGGCACAGACTGCGGGCGCTGGGTCCGCGACGATTGACTCGATCCAATTACTTCCGGCGCATGAGTTTCCGCTCAATAAGGACGCGATTGAGGGCTTTAAGCAGCGTTATCGCCAGCAATTTCCGGGCACTGTACGCGACTGCGTGATCTATCGCGAGGTCAGCGAAGGGCGCGCACCCGCCGGGATTGAATACTATCTGCCCTTGTTTTTTGAGGGGCTGGAGACGCTGTTTGATTATTTGTCGGCGCAGACCGAGATGATCCGCATTGGCGACATCCCCACGGCGGCCCAGGCCTTTGCCGATGAAATCGTGCGGCGCTATGAACAGCGCGCCCATGATCGGCTGCGTCCCCTGCTGGCCCCGGAACAGCTCTACCTCAGCCCCGAGGAACTCAGCAAGGCCCTGCACACGCAGCGAGGTATCTGGATCGAGGCCCCCTCCCCGCCGGGGGATGCCAAGGTTTGCACATTCACGCGCAGTCCTGCCCCAGCGGTGCGCCTGGATCAGCGCCTTAAAAACCCGGCGCAGGCCCTGCATGAATTCCTTGCGCAGACGCCAGGGCGTGTGCTGTTTTGTGCCGCATCCATGGGGCGGCGCGAACAACTGCACATGCTGCTCTCTGGCACCGGCATTGCGACTCAAACCGTTGCCAACTGGCCCGAGTTTCTGCGTGGCTCCGTGCGCTATGGGCTGACCATCGCCCCGCTGGAACAGGCCCTGTCCGTGGCGGCATCTTGCAGAGGCCGCGATGTTGAAGCAACACCTGAAAGGTGTCGCCACGACGCAGACGAAGAAACGCTGACCATTATCACCGAAACCTGCCTGTCCGGTGAGCGGGTCAGCCAGCAACGGCGGCGCTCCCGTCATACCCCCGATGCCGACGCCCTGATCCGCAATCTCAATGACCTGCATCTGCAAGACCCGGTGGTGCATGAGGAATATGGGGTAGGTCGCTATCTGGGCTTGCAAACGCTGGCCATTGGCGGCCAGACCCAGGAATTTCTCACCCTCGCCTATGCCGGGGGTGACAAGATTTATGTGCCGGTCGCTTCGCTGCACCTGATCAGTCGCTACAGCGGCGCCGATCCGGCCCAGGCTCCGCTGCACAAACTCGGCACTGAGCAATGGGTACGCGCCAAACGCAAGGCGGCGGAAAAAGCCTACGATGTGGCTGCTGAACTATTGGCCATCCATGCCAAACGGGCGGCCACTCCGGGCCAAGCCTGCGTACTGGATGCGGATGCTTATCAGCGCTTTGCAGCGGCCTTTCCCTTTGAAGAAACCGCCGATCAACAGCAGGCCATTGAGGCGGTGATGGCCGACCTGACAGCCAAACAACCGATGGATCGAGTGATTTGCGGCGATGTCGGCTTTGGCAAAACCGAGGTGGCGATGCGAGCGGCCTTTATTGCCGTACATGCCGGTCGCCAGGTCGCCGTTTTGGTGCCCACCACCCTGCTGGCAGAACAGCATCAGCAAAATTTTCAGGATCGCTTTGCCGATTGGCCGGTGCGCATTGAGGCCCTGTCGCGTTTTCGCTCCCCCAAACAGCAGCAAAGCATCCTCCAGGCCGTGCAGGAAGGACAGGTTGACATTCTCATCGGTACCCACCGCTTGCTGCAAAAAGATGTGCGCTTCAAACAACTGGGGCTGGTGATTGTCGATGAAGAGCAACGCTTCGGCGTGCGCGACAAAGAGCGTCTTAAAGCGCTGCGTGCCGAGGTCGATATGCTCACCCTGACCGCCACGCCGATCCCCCGCACCCTGAACATGGCGCTGGCGGGGCTGCGCGATTTATCCATTATTGCCACGCCCCCCACCGAACGCCTCGCCATCAAAACCTTTATCAGCGAGTGGAACGATGCACTGATTGAAGAGGCGATTTTGCGCGAGCTGCGGCGCGGCGGACAGGTGTACTTTCTGCACAACAGCGTACAAACCATCAACACCATGGCCGAACGTCTGCGCCAGATGATCCCGGCGGCCAGCATCGGCATCGCCCACGGCCAGCTCAGTGAGCGCGAACTTGAGCGGGTGATGCTGGATTTCCATCATCGCCGCTACAATCTCTTAGTGTGTACTACCATCATTGAAAGCGGCATTGACATCCCCACCGCCAACACCATCATCATCCACCGTGCCGACAAGTTGGGGCTGGCCCAACTGCACCAGCTGCGTGGCCGGGTCGGGCGCTCCCACCACCGTGCCTATGCCTACCTGCTCACCCCCGCCCCCAAGGCCATGACCCCTGATGCGGTCAAACGGCTTGAAGCGCTGGCCGCACTCGAAGATTTAGGCATCGGCTTTACCTTGGCCAGTCATGATCTGGAAATCCGGGGCGCAGGAGAATTACTTGGGGATGAGCAAAGCGGCCAGATGCACGAAATTGGCTTCAGCCTCTATCATGAACTGCTGGAGCGGGCCGTGCGCACCCTCAAGGCCGGCGGTGAACTCGACACCATGCTGGATGCCCCCACGCAGCAGGCCACCGAGGTGGACCTGGGCATTCCCGCCTTATTGCCCGATACCTATGTCGCGGACGTACACACCCGCCTGATTCTGTATAAGCGCCTGGCCAGCTGCGCAGATGAAGCCGCCTTGCGCGAGATGCAGGTGGAAATGATCGACCGCTTCGGACTGCTCCCCGAGCCCGCCAAACATCTGATCGAGGTCACCCGGATCAAATTGCTGGCAAAAACCTTAGGCATCCGTAAGCTGGAAACCGGGCCACACTCTGGACGCCTGGTATTCATCCCCCAACCGCCCGTTGACCCGCTCAAAATCATCCAGCTGGTGCAAAAAGACCCCAGCCGCTACCGCCTGGATGGCCAGGATACCCTGCGCTTTACCCGGCCCATGCCTGAAGCGCACAACCGCATCCAGACCGTGATCACCCTGCTGAGTGAGTTAACAAATCATTGAATCTAAAATAAAAATTTATGAATAACACGCGCCGTCTGTATACCGATCTGGCGTGGCTATGGCCCCTGTGGGGCGATGCTACCACCGAATACGCCCAGTATTGCCAATACCTCACCGGCCTGATTCAGCAGTACACCCGGCGTCCTGTGGCGAGCTTGCTGAACATCGGCTGTGGCGGTGGCAAAAACGTCCTCAATCTAAAACAGCACTTCGCGGTCACCGGCATTGATCTAAGCCCGGTCATGCTTGCACAGGCGCAGAGCTTGAATCCAGAATGCACCTTCATCCAGGCCGATATGCGCACCTTTGACCTGGGGCAGACCTTCGACGCCATCCTCATGGATGATGCCATCTCATACATGACCCGCCGGGAAGATTTCAGCGCCGCCATGCGCGCAGCGTATAACCACCTAAAGCCCGGCGGGGTAATGATTACCACCCCGGATACCACCTGCGAAACATTTCAGCAAAACGCCACCCACAGCACCCACGCCAGCCGGGACGGATTAGAGGTCGTGTTTATCGAAAACGGCTATGATCCCGACCCCACCGACACACACTACGAAGCCACCATCCTCTATCTCATTCGCCAGCATGGCACGCTACGCATGGAAACCGACCACTGGCGCCTGGGAATATTCCCCCTGGACACATGGCGGCATGTCCTCACGGAAACCGGCTTTGATATCCACGAAACCGCATATCGTCAGGAAGAAGATCAATACACCGTGTTTGCGTGTATCAAGCGCGCTGCCGATTGAACGCCCTCAGTCGAACGCGCGTGCATAACATCCGGGGCGGCTGAGGCCGTTTAGCGTGGTTCAGTGTCTGAAGGGCGGCAGTGCGGTGCTTGCAGCAGATTGAGTTGTGTCGGCAGTTCGGCTTTCACGGTGTGCGCCTGTTCGGGCAGGGCCTTGAAATCAATCCAGTACATGGTGAGTGTCAGGGTGCGGGTTTCAATCTCGGCAAAATGGCCCAGACGCTTGAGTTCTTCGACCCGCCGTTGCGCCCTGGCGTGTTGGGAGAAAACGCCAAGCGCCAAGGCGTTGTTTTTCTCCCCTTCGGTGATGACATACAGATCCTCAATGCCTTGTTCGCTGAGTCGGCTGACCAGCTTGCGCGCCTGTTCACGCGTAGGTTGTGGCGGCAAATAGACACGATAGCCCAGGGTTTCCTGTTTTTCCACGGTGCGTAGCTCGGCCTCCAGGCCACGCGTTCTGAGGTGCGTCAAGGCATGTTGGGCGCTGGCCTGAAAACGAAAGGGGCCGATGGCATGGCAGATCAGTACCGGCGGGCGTTCATGCAAGAGCCACAGTGTTCTCAGCTGGGTTTCGCTTGAAGATGGCGGATTCTGCACGGTCGTGGGGACAGCGGGGGGATGGATTTGGGTATGCCACAAGGCATAGACAATATTGAGCAGGAGCAACAGGAAAAACAGCACCCGCATAAAAACTGCATGGCGTGGTGTCATGCGGTGTGCGTGTGGGCCTTGGGACTCCCAGGCAGATGCTTCGGCATGATTAGCCACGGCGATGTTCGCCCGCAAGCACAGCCAATCCCTCCAGCACCAGATCATCCACACAGGCATAGTCCCCGTGCAGCCAGGGCTGCAGCATGCTGGCATCGCCCCCCGTCAGGAGGGTGTGCGCCGGGGTGGGCACGGTGTTGCTGATCTGGGCACACAAGCCTTCAATGGCGGCGGCCAGGCCCAGCAAGGTGCCACTATGAATGCCATCGGCGGTGTTGCAGGCCAGCGGCGTGATGGTGTTTCCTTCGGTCGGGGGCAGTGCCGCCAATTCGCTGCTCAATGCCCGGCGCATCAGCCCCACGCCCGGCAAGATCAGGCCGCCCCGGTGAAGATTATCAGCATCCAGATAATCCAGGGTCAAGGCAGAACCGGCATCTATCACCAGCAGGGCGCCATCGGGGTAATGGTGGCGGGCGCCCAGCATGGCCAGATAGCGATCAATCCCCAGTCGTTGCGGCTCGCTGTAGGCGCTGCGTAGCCCCAATGCCAGGATGTCGGCGGCGCTGACCGTGTAGGGCATCGGCCAGGCGTGTTGTTGACACCATGCGCGGAAGTCATTGCAAAAATCCTCTGCCAGTACGCTGGCAAGGTAGATGCCCTGATCAGGCCGTGGGAGCTTGCCAAGGTGCGCAAATAACCGCGCCCTGGCGTGGGCGGCATAGGGCAGGGCGGTGCTGTGACTTGGGTGGTGCAGATCATCAAGCCAGCGCCATTTCAGGCGGGTATTGCCCGCATCGAGCAATAAAAAAGCCATGATGTCGAGGAGCGGGGTTATGCTGCCTTGGCCAGTTCGGCGAGGATTTCCTCGGTACACATCACGCGGGCATAGCGGTCTTTCATGGTGGTAATGGTGGCCTGTTGTAATTCGGGGGTGACGGTGGCGCAGCCATCTTCCACCAGGGTGACATAAAAGCCTAAGTCGCAGGCGTCGCGAATGGCAGTGGAGACGCATTCATTGCTATACACGCCGACCATAAACAAGGCCGTGATGCCGAGATTGCGCAGCACATATTCGATATTGGTTGAGGTAAACACACCGCTGGCGGTTTTGTTGATGACGATCTCATCCCCAATGGGGGCCACCATCTCTAAAAACTCAGCCTCTTTGGAGTCAGGCGCGGCGTGTAATCCCAGGCGTTTATGCCCTGGGCCACGGTCACGCCCATCGCGGGTCAGGGACTGGATGCGGGTATGGATGACTTCCTGTTCCATCGCCCTAAAGGCATCTTGCAGGCGGCGTACATTGGGTAAAACCAGGGTTTCCAGGCGATTGAAGTAATAATCCTGCGCCTCGGGGGCAACGCCAGAGCGTTCGCAATCGGCAAAGACGCCATAGCCGCGTGCAGCATCAAGATATTGCAGGTCGATACACAGCAGGGCGGCATGATGGTCGCCGATGACCCGGTTAAGAAAGCGGTTGGTGATCAGCTGACCGCGATATTGCTCGCGCAGCGGATCGATATTGTCGTAATCAATAGCGTTCAAGGTGTTTGATTCTTTGGTATAGGTGTTGAGGATGGCTGGAGCGCTTTGCGCAAGGCCAGGTGTTGAAAAACATCCACCGCATCCAGCACCCCGTCGGGTTTGGCAAAACAGGGCTCAAAGGCCCCCACTTGACCCTGTTGATTGGTGTAATGTCCCGCCCGCTCGGTCTGCAGGCTCAGCGGTATCACCAGGTCGGCACGGCTCAGCCATGCGGAATCGCTGTCTTCATAGGCATTGAGCCAGATTACGCGGGCCGTGGCCGGGCAGTCTTCGACCTTAAGCCCCTCGCCCCAGAGCAACAGCAGGTCCGTGGCCGGGTCAATCTGCGGCGGTGTCGAACCGAACAGGGCCTGCGCTTGCGTCAGGTTGGGGTTTTTATCCGCCACAATCAGCCAGTCATCGGCGATCACCTCACCCGGCGCGGGCTGTTGATCGGCCTTGCAAAAGGTATGAAACACGCCGCCGAGGGTATCCTGAAAGGTCTGTAATTCCTCATTGGAAGCCCAGCTGGATACCACCGCGACCCGATGCTGGGCCTTGATCATCCAGTCATAGGCCTGTGCCAGCGCCGCTTCGTGGCTCACTGGCGCACCGGCCAAACGGGCACTGAGCAGGCGCGGACGCTCGAAGATATCCGCCAGATCACGCCCTTTATTGCAGATGAAATGGCCGTTGATTTCGGGGTTAAGACGCGGGGTGATACGTTCAATGCGCCGCTGGTGAGCGGCATCCAGCGATTTAAGCTGCCATTGCGGTTTGCGATGCCAGATGTGGATATGACACCCCCGCGCACATCCGGGGCAGATGGAAGGCGTGGCCTGTAGATACCAGACCCGGGCGCGATAGAAAAAGCGCCGTGACAGCAGGGCGCCGACCGGGCACAGGTCAATGATATTGTCGGCGTAGGCGTCCTGTTCAAGGGCCTGCGGATCGGCTGGGCGCAACAGGGCATGATCGGCGCGCTGCACAAACCCCAGCGCCCTGGATTTGGAGATTTCATGGGTAAAACGCACACAGCGCGAACACAGCACACAACGCTCATTGTCCAGCAGGATGCGTGAGGACAGCGCAAAAAACTTGCTGCGCTGCAGTTTGGGATCATGCGACAGCGAGGGCTCACCGTTGTATTGGTAGTGATAATCCTGCAACAGGCATTCGCCGGATTTATCACAAATCCCGCAATCCACCGGATGATTCAGCGTAAAAAATTGCAGCATGGCCTGGCGCGCATCCTGCACCGCTGGCGATGCGGTCAGAATGCGCATTCCCTCTTGCACCGGCATTTTACAGGCGATGTCTATGCCGCGTCCTTCCTGCTCCACCAGGCACAAACGGCAATTGCCCGCCACCGACAGCGCCGGGTGGTAACAAAAGCCCGGAATCGTGATGCCATGAGCGCGCGCGGCTTCCATCACCGTTTGGGTTTTCTCGGCGTTGAGGGCCTGTCCGTCAATCATGATTTCGGGCATGCTGACAACCTGTGCAATTACTGAATGATAAAGCTGGTGAAATACAGCCCTGAAATGCCGGGCCGCCCGGCACGCTCGCTCAGCGCTTGGCGCACGGTATCCAGGGCCCCCTGACGCAGCACCTCTCGATTATCCACTGCGCCGACCTCATCGGCTGCCCGTCCACCAAAAAACATGATCAGACGGTCACGGATCAGGGGCATGTGGTGAGTGACCACCTCGGCATCCTGCGGGGTTTCCACATACAGCTCGGCGCGAATCTGTAAAAACTGCGCCCGGCGCTCATTGGCAATATTGACCACCAAGGGCGGATCGAGCGTCATATAATTGGAAAAAGCCGGTGCTTTGCTCGGTGCGGCCTGCACCGCCCCGCTAAAACCCAGCGCGGTGAGTAGCGCCAAGATCAGGGCCAGAAAGGGAAGGTATTTGCTGTATTGCATGGTAAGGCTCCTTCGAATCAGAGGGATGAGACGGCGACTTGCGGGCGCACACCGCTGAGCGCATCTTAACAGTCTCAAGGGTTAATCGACAGGCGGGGACGGCGAAGGTTCTTGCAGATTCGACATCTCATCAGCGGCAGGCTCAATAAAAATGACGATGCGCGCGGGATCCATCGCCAAAAACTGTTTAGCCTGTTCGCGGGGCAATAAGTTGCGCCGACCATCGAGCAAGGCAATGGCCAGTTCCCCGTGTGCCAGGGCCTGCTGCTGCTCGGCGGTGACATACAGATGCTTGATTTTGTCACCTTGCTGAAAATAAAAGGCGATCTCGGCGTTTGGATCATTACAGCGATGTTTGGCAATAAACTCGCGCAGTTGCGCCTTGTCCGCCCGCACCAGCACAGGCGGGCTCACCGGCTCGGTTGCAGATGAAGATATGGAGGCCAAAGGGGCAGCCGGGCGCGCTTTATGCTGTTTTTGCTGAGGGCGCCCTCGCCGCCTGGCCTCGGTTGAGGGCAGGTCGGCATGGGGTTTTGCCAGCCCGGCTTTAATTAACTGCTCACGCAAACTTTCGGTCATCAGACGTAAACCACTTCTACTGGGATGAGCGCATCCTGCCTATTCGCTGGGCTGTCCTGCAGATTCAGAATCCTGCAAGGCCTCTCTGAACGATGCATAGGCCCCGGAAAAACCCTGTTTCAGCTGCGCCCAGGCATCCGTTGAACCGCTTTGCAGTTTTTCCTGCCACACGCGCAATTCACGCTGTTGTACTTCCAGGGTTGCTAGGGCCGCCGTGGCCTGTTCACGCGCTGAGGCATCCATTTTATCCCAATTTTCTTCCATGCGTATCTTGAGTTGCTGAACCTGCTCATCGGCGATGGCCAGCGCCGCCCTGGCGTGTTCGATAGCCCGCTGCTGCTCGTGTTCACCGTAGCGCTGCAAAGCGCCGAGCCATTCTCCGGTTTCCTGTTTCAGCGCATCGAACTCTGTACGTTCCTGCTGAATGGTCGTCTCCTGCGAAGGCTCTTTGGGTGCTTCACCGCATGCCATCAAAAGCCATGCACCCGCCAGACTGGCCGCAAGCAGCGGCCACCGTGGATTACCTTGTCTAAAAAACATAGCCATACCACCTTATGGTTTGAGGTTTGCCTTGCTGAATGCGTGCATGCGTCTAGGCAAAGCACGCAAAGCACGTTATAATAGTCGTTTATCGGGGCGTAGCGCAGCCTGGTAGCGCACCTGAATGGGGTTCAGGTGGTCGGAGGTTCAAATCCTCTCGCCCCGACCAGTTTTTCTCTCCTGCGACGTTTGAGTTTCATCGCTCAAAACTTCAATTCCATCCCAAAGCCAATCGCTAATGCCTGCTGACGCTCTTCATCCGTTTCCTTTTGCGGCCAGAAATAACCCACGCTGACCCGCCCTAACAGCCAATCTTCATGCAAGCTTTGGTTCCAGGTGGTACGCAGCCCGTATTCCGCCACATCCACCCGCGAATCGGTTTCCCCATTGATCAACGCTTCTACAGCCAACAGACGAAAATCGCCAAAGCTTTTGAAAAAACCCACGCTGCTTGCCCAAGCCAGACCATTGCTTTTTTCTGAAACGGTGCCGGTATTGCGCCATTGCAAAGACACCGTCGGCGAATAGGCATGCTCATAGCTCAGCGCGGTCGTTGAACCGAAGCGGTCATCCAGCGTCCAGAAAATAGTCTCACGAAAATCAATCTGATCCTGGTCAGACAACCACCAAACCTTGCGATAACGTGCCTGAGTATAAATCTTATACCCCCCCCGCACCCCGGCACGCAGGTCAATATTTTCCCGTAGACCGTAGCCCAGTCCGGCAAAGCGGGTCTGGTCCTGTTTGCGATTTTCTTCGAGCAACTGATCCTGACGGGTAAAGGATTCCGGACGATCCGTGACCAATTCCTCTTCGTTATCCAGACCAAAAAACAGATATGTGCTGTCTTTGAGGTTAGGCAAATCCATGCGCGCCCGCAAGCGCAGGTTAGTATTGAGCGAGCGGTCTTCACGCCACAGCGTATTCAAACCCAGACTGCCGGACACGCCTTTGCCTTCTTCAAAAGGATCATCGCCAAAACGACCATCAATTGCGCGGGCCACCCACTCCGTGGAAGCGTGCAGGCCGCTGCGGGTGCGCTCTAACAGATGAATCATCTTGCTGCCGGGCTGGGCCACCCAATCAGCCAGCCGTGAGGGATCTTCAACCGGCACCTCAGCCGCCTCGGGCAAGATCAGCGCACCGGCGTCGTTATCATCCAGCGGTGGTGCAAAAGCTTCCTCGTCCGCCTCACTGGGTAGCACTGCCTCAGCAGCGGGTGGTGCATCCACGGTCACCTGATCCGGAATCGCCTGATCCTGCGGCGCATCCAAAGCCAAAGCCTTAAGCCCAGCGGGCGCAAAACCCAACCCCGTCAATAAGCAAAAAATAAGCGCACGTTGCACCGTCGGTAAATCCTGCAAAATGGAGCGTGAATAAGCGAAGACCATCGTCGTGGCTTCTGTCTGAACAACCGGACGTTAATTTACCAAGGTGCACGGAAAAATCCCACTGTGGGGATCTGCTATTTTTAGGGCACTTCGAATAACCCGAGTTTTTCAATGAACCTGACCGCCAAATGATGGCCATGACCAAATTCGGTTTAATTTCCCCGGTATAGTGGACCCCGAAATCTGGACAACAGCTTAAGCGATGACAAAGCCTCCAGCATGGGGTAGCGAAGAGATGAGCGAGAAGAGGAAGCGGAACACATACAACGCCGAGTTCAAGGCCAAGGTCGGGCGTGAGGCGATCCATGGGGTCAAGACCGTCAACGAGATGGGTCAAGCCTACGGGGTTCACCCGGTGCAGGTCAGCAAGTGGAAGAAGGCAATCGTTGAGCAGGCAGGGACGCGCTTTGAGGGCAAGCGTGGTCCGAAACCGGCAGCGGAGCAGGACTCGCCGGATCGGCTCTACAGCGAGATGGGCCGCCTGAAGATGGAGCTGGACGGGGACTGGCTCAAAAAAAACAGGGATCACCCTGCCATGAGCCGCCAGGGCTGGATTGAGGCGGAGGGTGCGCGCTCCATCGTGCGGCAGTGTGAGCGGGCGGAGGTAGCTCGAGCGACCGTATACGCGCATCGCCATCCATCACAGGAGAACGCGACGGCGCTGCTGCTGTGCCGTCTGCTCGACGAAATCTATACGCGGCGACCGCTCTACGGGAGCCGCCGGATAGTAGCCGAGCGGCGGGCACAGGGCCATGAAGTCAACCGCAAGTGCGTGCAGCGACTGATGCGCCGGATGGGACTGGCGGCGATCGCGCCGGGCCCTCACACCCGCCGCCCGCACCCGCAGCACAAAGTCTATCCGTACCGGTTGCGTGGCATTCAGGTCATTCGGCCCAACCAGGGCTGCAGCACTGACATCACGTACGTGCGGCTAGCGCGAGGCTTTTGCGACCGGGTCGCGATCATCGACGGGTACAGCCGAAAGGTCTTGAGTGAGCGGCTCAGCAACACCATCGATGCGAGCTTTTGCCTCGACTGTCTTGAGGAAGCCCTGCGGCTGAACCGCCCTCCTGAAGTCTTCAACAGCGACCAAGGCGCTCAGAACACGGCGGAGCCATTCACCAGCGTGCTCAAGCGTGAAGGCATGACGATCAGCATCGATGGCCGAGGGCGAGCCTTTCACAACATCTTCGTAGAGCGGCTCTGGCGAACGGTGAAGCATGAGGACACCGACCTCAAAGGCGACGCTGACCTGCGTGAGGTGACTCTTGGGCTACTGGAAGACTTCTCATTTTACAACGAAGAGCGCCCGCACCAAGCACAGGCCGACGAGACGCCAGCAACGGTCTACAGGACCCGGCAGGGAGGAGGTGCATTGATCGTAGACAAATACGGCCCAGGGCGGTGACGCCTACCGACGGTGAATCTGCGGCATCAGGGCAGCGCTGTGCAGCTGCGAGTGAGGGGCAGGCGATAACTTTAACTCGGCCACCTTTTGTCTTGACAATGGGGTCCACCTCAGTTGCGGACAGCAGTCTGCAGACTGATCGCGACATCAAGATTCCGTTGTATGCGTTTCACGCTATTCCCGAGGTTTGGATTGTGGCAATACCTGAGCGTCAGGTATTGCGTTTTGCTCATCCTTTGCAGGGTGTTTACCAACGCGGCGACATAGTCTCGCTGAATCAACCCACTCAACTGCCAGGATTGCCGGGTTATGCCGTAGATCTGGCGGGACTTTTTTGATGAATTAAGCCATGCCAATCGTTAGTCATTATCCCAGTCCTCACGCATCACCGGATGGAGCAACAGCGACGATCCACCGCACCCTGCACCTTTTGATTGAGCGCCTGGGCTGTTCGGCAGCTCCGCCGGATGGCCTGCTGACAGCGCGGGTGATTGGTGAATTTTCTGCAGGCAAGACGCGTCTGTTGCGTGAATTGTTGGGCGAGCAGATTCCGCCAGCGCTGTTTCCAGTCAGTTCGCTGGAGCGTCAAACCCGCTTGCCGCTTGAAATTACCTACGGTGATCCGGCCATACTGGAGTTGATAGAACGCGCCAACGATTACGACCCGGCAACGGTAATCAAGCCTTTGGACGCTTTCCCGCAGCGTGAACAACTGGCTGATTATGATCCGCAACGCTATCGCTTGCGCCTGGCGATTCCTGAGCTTCGGTTATTTTTACCGACGGGTGATCATTATGGCGAGGACGATCAGGCACCTAAACGCCTGCTGTTGATCGATATGCCAGGCTGGAATTCAGGTGATGACAAAATTGCCGAAGGGGATGCTGCCGATATGCTGGCGGGCTATCACAATCTGGCGCTTGTTTTTGTCGTTAATGCCACGCGCCTTGACGGACAGGATAACCACGAGCGTTTGCGTGATTTTCTCAATGCCTTGGTTGATGCCGATTTTGTAGGACAACCAACGTTGCTGGTTGTGATCACACACTGCCCGCCCGCTGACGCCGAGCGACTCCGTGCACGCATGCACAAACACATTATGTCTTTGTGGGCGGAGCTGGATCAGGATCTTGCATCACTGCAACTGCAGCTGCTAACCGTTGATTTTCCGGTATTGACTGCCGATGAACGTGCCACCTTTCGCGAAACTTTCTGGAGGCATCTGCTGGCCCCGATACAGCAAACCTCCGCTGCAGTGCCCATGCCCCCCTGGATTGTGGCCATGCGTCATTGGTCTGGCGATGCTAATCCCTGTTCACACCTACCCCAAGCGGCTGAGTGCATTGCCCGAGCGCGGGCACTGCTCGAACGCGCCTGCCAGAACGGGGATTTTCTGCCCGGCATGAATATGCACCGCCTGTTGGGGCTTGATGCTAAAGGCATTCATACACGTTTACTGGAAACCTGGCGGCGTCAGTTAAAATATGCTGATCTGGAGCAACTTGCGCATTATCTCGCCGTGCCGGCATCCCTTGCAGACGAGCATCCCCTCGCGCCTTGGTGGAATGACTACTGGCAAGCCAATCTGGAGCGGCTGCTTATGCCCACGCGCCGCTTTATGGTATTGGCTGAGCGTGTGCTCTGTGAAGTGCAGCCAGATACTGAGGATCTGCGTGCCCATTTAGCCGCACGCTTGACCAATCCGCACCGTCAGGCCATGCAAGCACTGGATTGCAGCTTTAGCTGTCTGGTCGAGACGGCGCAGATGCTGCTTGAGAACACACAGCCTCCACAAGCCATTGCCACACTCTTAAGCCTGTCTCTGATGGAGGCGCGCTATGCGGATCATTACGCCTGGGCGATGGATGATTTTTTGTAAGCGGCTGATTATGTCACGGGGCAGCCTCTTGCAAATGTTGCCACGACAATCGAACGCTCCTGCTGCATAGATTTAACAAAAAAGTTGCTTCATCTATGAACGAAAAACAGCAAAAACGCTGGCGCGAACTCCAACGGGACGCCCAAAAAGATGTTGGCGATTATTTGTGTGAAAAACTCACCTATCCAGACATCGTACTCTTACTTCAACAGGATCTGCAGATTCGCACGCTGATACGTGAAATCCTTGAGTGTTCACATCAAGAGGAGGTTGTATCAGATGATAAATCCACGTCAACCGATTTACCGGTGTATGCTTACCACCTATCAGTTACTCGCGGGCATAAAAAGCGGGTAACGGGCTGTTGTTTTGGAGACAGCGCTGTAGATAGCGCAGACCGCGTTTAAACCAGGACAGCAGGCTGCGGGAGGCTTTTTTGAAGGTCCAATGCTCAGGGTCGTGTTGGGTCTGGAGTTTTTTTCAAGGGGTGTTGGGGAGGCGAGTGCCTCGGCGCGCCCCGCACGCACGCACCAATACATGGCCAGGGCCATGATCAGGACAAGGCGCTCCAGACGGTCGGCGTGCTGGAGTTGGGAGTGCTGGAGGTTGAAGCCCCGGCTCTTGAGGTCCGAGAACATCGGCTCGATGCACCAGCGTGCGGCATAATCCAGAACGCGCGTGCGTGTGGGCAGGGCGTCCATTGCGATGATCCAGGGCTGTGGATGCCCGGGGTCGTGCAGGATCCCGAGATGGGTTCGCACCCCGCAGGCAAACAGGCCGACCTCGGTGAGATAGCGCTCGCGCACGCCTTGGGCCAGTGCCCCGGTGGTCGTCTCCTCGCTCTGCCCACTGTCGACGCGCAGGTTGCCTTTGAGCCGCAGCCGGTAGCTCCAGCCCTGGGCCTGGAGCCACTCCAACAGCGCCACGCTGGGATAGAACCGATCGGCGCAGAGCAACACCGCCACCCCGGGCGGTACCCAAGAGCGAACCCGCTCCAACAGCCCCCGTTGCGCCTCCCAGCCGAGATTGGCCGCCCCCTCCTCGGCGCACCAGGCTAGGGGTAACGCCCGATCACCCACGCGCAGCGCCACCATCAGCACCGCCATTCGATCTCCCAGGTCGCTTTGATCCAGACTCAACAACACCGTTTGATCGCCACTGGCCGCCTTGGCCAGCTCCGAACGTGCCCAGGGCTCCAAGATCGTCGCCGAATCGATCAGCCGATTCTTCAGCAACCGCCTCAACCACTGCTCGCGCATGTCTTGCCGCGGCGTCTCCAGTGGCAGCAGGTTGGCCAACTCCGCCGTGTTCGGCGTTTGCCCCTCCAGCATCGCTCCAACGGCCAGCGCCAGTTTGTCGACCACCGTCTTACGCAACCCTGGATGCGCTTCGCGCAGTCCTCGGGCCACTTCTTCTGCCAAGCGTTTGACACTTCCCATGCTCACCCCTATGACCTCAGTTCAGCTATTCCTCAAAGTTTGCCATAAAAGTGATAGGTGGCAAGCCGGTGTATGATCGGCATGAGCGGACTGAATCTTGTGTGGGCCCGTTGGCTGCAACGCCGCCTAAAGAGGTGCTTTTTGCATCCAGCAACCGTTCAGAGGCGCTGCGCGAGCAGCTTGCTCCAGAATTGGCGCTTCTGGCGCGATTTCGCTCCGATACCGAGCTGGTTGCACTGTGGCTACTCAATGATAACGAGCCAGAGGGGCGGCAACTGCTTCGCCTGGTTGCGCTATTGGCGCAATGGGATCAGATACTGCAACTCTGGGATCATTTGGCCCAACGCTGTAAAGCAGCACAACGCCCAGCAAGCGAGGACGAGCGGCAGATCCTTGCTGCAGCCTTGGATATTCATAACCTCATCTGGCACGGTCGAGCGGCACGCCTGCAGTCCGTTGTACCCGGTACGGCCTTTCATTTCAAACAGCATGAGCGTGGCGTACAAACGGGTGAAATCATCCGTGCGCAATGGCTTCCTGGGCTGCTCAATGCCGCCGGTCAATTACAAAAAAAACCACTGGTCGAGACATGAGCACGCACTCCACCAATCAAATGTTGCGCGAGGTGATCGCGACATTGGATGCACTCAGTCAGCGACTGCCTCGGCGTGCCCTGCTTGCAAGACTCCAGGCCCATGCGCGTCAATACCATTTACAGATTGATCTCATTACGATGAACATGGATATCCCTTCTTATCTCAAAGACTTTTATTATTCCGAACAGATCGCGCCGCTTGCCCAAAAGCTTGCCGCTCAACCATTCTGGTGGGTTGGTACGCTTACTCAAAAAGCGCTCATGCTTTACGACAGCCAAAGCCGCCTGCTTTGGGAAGCAAAACCGGATCAGCAAACCACGGTATCGCTACGAGAAAGCCAGCAACGTATCAAGCAACTTACCTCAAAATCGCTGGGTGAGTGGCGTCTACCTTCCAAAGATGAGTTAGTCCAATTCGCAACCCGGCAAACCAATCCGTTACGCGGCGGCGGTAGTGATCGCTTGTTGCGCCAAGACTATTGGCTCTGCAAGGGGGGACGGATTGACCTGGATTCTGCCGCCTCGACATCCATCAATACAAATGGCCCTGGCGCTATCATTGCCTGCAATGCATTTTTTGCCGACACCCCCGCAGAGGCTTTCATTGAAGCCGCTATTCAGCAGCGTTGGACACTTAAACCGTGCACTCCAACTGGGGCTGAAAACCTACTGGCGTCGCTTCAAGGATGTCCCGATCTGCCCACGCTCTACCAGCCGATTGACTGGCTTTGCGCCCGTTTACCCCTACTTGAGGCGGTGCAGTTTTCCGACCCCAACAAAGGTCTGTGGGAATTTTGGGGACAAGATGCAGAAACGCTGCGTGAAGCCGGGATACGTGCCCGTAATCCTACCGATGACCTCAAAGATTGGAATATCGCCATCGACTTTGGCACCAGCAGCACGGTGGTGGCCTATGATGACAACGGTCAATCCAAACTGCTGCGCATCGGCGTTCAAGACTTCTGGGGCAAGGAAGAACCCAGCGATTATGAAAACCCAACCGTGCTCGAATTTATTGATTTGGCTGCGTTGTTTGATGCCTGGCGCAGTGAGGCTTATCGCCCTGGGGTTTTGTGGGATCAAGTACGCTGCTCACACGAGGCACTCCACAACTTGCGTCACAACGAGACCAATCCGTGCGTGGTGGCGAGTATGCTGGCCAAGCTCAAACAATGGGCCTTGCGCGAGGAGCTTGATGCTCCGCTGCGTATTACCGATCAGGCCAAAGGATTTGAGCATACGCTTCACTCGCTGACCCTGCGTATGCCCGTCAAAGGCCAGACGCTCACGGTTGGCCCGGACGATCCTTTTGATCCAATCGAGCTTTATGCCTGGTTTCTGGGCTTGACCATCAATTGGCGCGGACGCGGCCTTTTTTTGCGCTATTACATGACTTTCCCGGTGGCCTATCCACGCAAAGTCAAGGACAAAATCCTTGCGTCTTTCCAGCGTGGTTTGCAGCGCAGCCTGCCAAAGGCGCTCATTGATCAGCCTGTTTTTGCAGATTTCACGGTTGCGGAATTGGCCAGTGAACCCGCAGCCTATGCAGCGGCTGCCTTGCCCTTGTTAGGTATTGAGCCGACGACGCAGGGCGTGGCCTATGCGGTGTTTGATTTTGGAGGCGGCACTACCGATTTTGATTTTGGGCGTTATCGTCTGCCAAATGCCGGCGAGGAGGATGAAGGCTGGGAAGCGGTTTTTGAACATTTTGGAGCGGCGGGCGATCGGTTCTTGGGCGGCGAAAATCTTCTGGAAAATTTGGCCTACCTGACCTTCCTGCATAATCGGGAACTTTGTCGCCAGCATCGAATCGCCTTTACGCGCCCGCTGGATGCCGATGACTTTCCTGGCGCGGAAATGTTTCTTGAGCGCACTCAGGCCGCACAAACCAATACCTTGATGCTGATGGCACGGCTACGCCCGTTTTGGGAACAGGGACAATTACCCAATAGCAGCGGGGTAGAAAAAATCGAACTGTTAAATCGTGACGGCGGCAAAGTAAGCTGTGAACTTGCCATCCCCGAGACAGCGCTAACCGAATATCTGGAAATGCGTATCGAACAGGGCGTGCATAATTTTCTGGTGGCCATGCATCAAGCGTTTGCTGACCAACCGCCCGAACAGATTCATGTTTTACTCGGGGGAAATGCCAGTCGTTCGCAGATTGTAGGACGGTTATTGCTTGGATTGGGAGGCAAGCTGTTTGAGGGAAATAATCGCTGGGGGGAGTGGGGAGACGCCAGCCAAGCCGCAGAAACCCTGCGTCAATACATCAAGCAGAGCATCCAGTCTGCACGGAACGCAGAGTCTAAGCTGGATATTATGGTCAGCTCGCCGGAGACTTCCACGGAGGAATCAACCGCTGATCCGCTACAACGTGGCGTTCAGGAAAGACTGCAGGCGTTGTTTGGTCAGCGCGCTCCCGATCTGTACCCCTACCCACCCTTAACGATTGACCCCTCGGATATCTACCGCCCTACCGCTAAAACCGGCGTGGCGCTCGGACTGCTGCGGCTGTGCCCTGGTGGCGTGGTTAAGGTCGTCAACCATGCCATCATCAATAGCGGCGGCGAAGCGCCGTTTGCCTTTCATGTCGGACGCGAACGTCTGGGACGCTTCCAGGTTGGTCTGCATCAGGGCAGTCCTTACGGCGAATGGCATGAACTGGGTGCGCCGCGTGATGGGGTTTTCAACCTGTATTACAGCCAACTACCGCGTGCGCAAACCGGTGAACTGCGCATCGGCGAACCGGGGCTTTACAAGCGCCGCATAGACCTAAGCGGAGAGTTATCCAGTCGCAAGGTTTTTGCACGGGCCATCGGACCCGATCAAATAGAGATCTGCACGGCTACATCCAGCACAGCCATCGCCAACGCCGAGACCGAAAACACCCGCACCGTGATACTGGATTATTAGCGCTATTAAGCCTCAGATAATCAGGACAGCCGGTGGCATAATGCGGGAGCGCACGGCTCCCGCTGTACTCAGGTCACTGTGCGCTTACCTAAAAGAGGGGCTATTTCGTGTTTTGATCCATCCGCCCAACGGCGCAGCTGACAAAGGATTTGGCTTTGGCGTGTAGGGCTTTGAGGCCTTCGATGGAGCCGCGTTCGGGGTAGCCGAGGGTTTGCAGTTTGCTGATCAATTCGGGGCGCAGTGTGTCGGGGGCCTGGATTTCTATCAGGCCGGCGTCTATGTCGATGTCGACGGCGCTGACCCGCGCATCGGCCAGTAGGGCTTTGCGGATGCTGTTGGCGCAGCCGCCGCATTTGATGTTTTCTACGCTAATCTGCATCGCGGGTTCCTCGCTTGTGTTTGCTGAAATATAAAGATAGCGGTTCGGCGGGGTTATGCGGCCTGGGTGCCACCGACGGTGATGCCGTCGATGCGCAGGGTCGGTTGGCCCACGCCCACGGGTAGGGATTGGCCTTCCTTGCCGCAGGTGCCCACGCCTTCGTCGAGTTGCAGGTCATTGCCGATGCGGCTGATGCGCTGCATGACCTCGGGGCCGTTGCCGATCAAGGTAGCGCCTTTGACCGGGCGGGTGATTTTGCCGTCTTCAATCAGGTAGGCCTCGGAGGCGGAGAAGACGAATTTGCCGGAGGTGATGTCCACCTGCCCACCGCCAAAGTTGACGGCATAGAGTCCGCGTTTGACGGAGGCCAGAATGTCTTCCGGAGGTTCTTCACCGGCCAGCATGTAGGTATTGGTCATGCGCGGCAGGGGCAAATGGGCGTAGGATTCGCGTCGTCCGTTGCCGGTGGCGGCAACACCCATCAGCCCGGCATTGAGGCGGTCTTGCATGTAGCCGCGCAAAATCCCGTCTTCGATCAGGACAGTACGCTGGGTGAGGGTGCCTTCATCGTCAATATTCAAAGACCCGCGTCGGCCCGACAGGGTTCCATCATCCACGACTGTGACGCCTTTGGCGGCGACCTGTTGCCCCATACGCTGGCTAAAGGCCGAGGTGCCTTTGCGGTTAAAGTCGCCCTCCAGGCCATGTCCGACCGCTTCGTGCAGCAAAACGCCCGGCCAGCCCGGCCCCAGGACGACGGTCATGCTGCCTGCCGGGGCATCTACGGCCTCAAGATTTAACAGCGCCTGACGCACGGCCTCGCGCACATAGCCCAAGGCGCGGTCTTCTTCGATGAAAAAGCCATAGCCGGTACGGGCGCCGCCGCCGGCTGAGCCTTGCTCGCGCCGCGTTCCCTGTTCGGCGATCACATGGACGTTCAGACGCACCAAGGGCCGTATATCACCAGCCAGGGTGCCGTCGCTGTTTGCCACCATGATGACCTCGTGCACCCCGGCCATGCTGACCATCACCTGGGTGATGCGCGGGTCAAGGCGGCGGGCCTCGCTGTCAAGCTTTTGCAGCAGGTCGATCTTGTCTTGCTCGCACAGGCTTTCGAGGGGATCAAGCGGGGCGTAGATATGATGGCCGTTTTGTTTGCGCGGGATTTGCAGCTGCCTATCCTGGCCTTGTTTGGCAATCGCCCGGGCGGCTTTGGTCGCGGTGTGCAAGGCCGGCAGACTGATGTCGTCAGTATAGGCAAAGCCGGTTTTTTCGCCACTGATGGCGCGTATCCCGACACCCCGGTCGATGTTGTAACTGGCGTCTTTGACGAGACTATCTTCCAGTGACCAGGATTCGCTGCGCTGGAGTTGAAAATAAATATCGCCACGATCAATGCCATGACCGAGCAGACTGCCTAAGGTCTGCTCCAGATCTTTTTCTGCCAGCCCGACGGGCTCCAGAAAACATTGACGGGCAAAATCAAGGGGATGAGTCATAAGCGTTTGGGTTCCTGTAGCTGGGGATGGAGTCGTGCATCTGTAGCGCGAAAGGGTTTGTAACTGCTTGCGTATCCGCTGTATGGCGCAGATGCTAGGGAATGGCGCAGATAAGACGGCGATGGCTATTGACAGGAAAGGTGCGTCGGACCTGTGCCTGACGTTCCCGATCAAGGGTAGCGGTGATGATCCCGGAGCCGCGTGCCAGGCGGTCAAGCACCGTGCCCCACGGGTCAACGATCATGCTTTCGCCGTGCGTCTCGCGTCCATTGACATGATAGCCCCCTTGGGCCGCACTGATCAGATAGACCTGATTTTCAATGGCACGCGCACGGATCAGGGGCTCCCAGTGCGCCTTGCCGGTAATGGCGGTGAAGGCCGCCGGCAGGGTGATGATGTCTACCGCACGATCCAGCATGCCGCGAAATAGCTCCGGAAAGCGCAGATCGTAGCACACCGCCAATCCCAGACGCCCAAAGGGCGTATCCAGCACCACCACCTCATCGCCGTGGGCAATGGTTTCAGATTCCGTGTAGCGTTCGCCGGTGTCGGGCAGGTCCACATCAAAGAGGTGAATTTTATCATAGCGGGCGACCCGCTTGCCCTGATCGTCATAGACCAGACAACTGGCAAAGACCTTATTGGGATCTGGACAGGCCAAAGGAACCGTGCCGCCCACCAGCCAGATGCCATGCTGCTGTGCCTTGTGGGCGAGAAAATCCTGCATCAGGCCACTGCCGTCAGCCTCGCGCACCTTGACTTTATCATGCTCAGACAGACCCATCAGGGCAAAGTTTTCGGGTAAAACCACAAGGCGTGCGCCGGCATCGGCTGCTTTGCTGATCAAACGGCCTGTTTCCAGCAAATTGGCTTGAACATAGGGTCCGGAGGCCATTTGAATGGCGGCAACAATGGTCATGCAGTTTCCTTATAAGCTTATCAGGGTTGATAATTAAAATCAGACGGTGCCAATAATGAGTCTTTTTTTTGCTCTCGTCTAGCGCGCCAGCCCTTGGCCTGGATGATGGGGTTATCCCAGGCACCGGTGAGTCGGTAATCCACGCGGGCCACTTCATCAATGCGCTCGCCCAGACCGGCCACCTGATCAAACACAAACACGGTCAAACCGGCGACCGGCCCACCCAGCAGCGCTGTCGCCAGAGGCAGGGAGGCGGTGACATTGGGCGTCACCGAGATACTTTGATCATAATCTTGCGCCACGATGCCGGTACGCCCTTCGATGCGAAGCTGAGCCACCGGTCCTTGCACCTTTAGACCGGCGGTATACAGATCGCTCCCCGCCAATACAAAATCGCCCTGAATCCGGTCAAAGCTAAAGCCCCGATTGAACAGATCACGAAAATCCAGCGCCAGGCGGCGCGGAATCAGTTGCAGGCTGAACAGGCCCAGCAGACGCCCGGCCCCCGGTTCGACCTGTTTCAAGGCCCCATCGCGCAATTGAATCCGCCCATAGCCTTGCAGACCTTCCCAGGTGAAATGCGTGGGGGCATCGGGCCAGCTCAGGCGTAATTCAATCTCGCCGCTCCCCCGATCAAAGCTGTGCGCAAAGCCTGCCTTACTCAGACTTTGCCCCAGGTCAGCAGTTTCCAGACGCCCGCGCCCGCTGCTGTGATGGCGATCATCAGCCAATACGCGCCATTCCCCGGACATCTGAACCCGACTCTGGCCGGGCGCAAAACCAAAGGCAAATTCCTCAAGGTGCAGGCCGTCGCGCAGCGTTTGCGTGACCAGGCGCACATCCTCCCATTGCAGCGTATCGAGCAACACATACTCCGCGTGCAGATGCAGCGCGGGCAATTGGCGCGGATCGAGGCGGACGGATGTGTTAAGCGGCGCGCCGTGAGGCGCTTTCCATTGATTTAAATCCAGCCAGGCCGCCTGCAATATCAAGGCCGACTCCGCATGTCTCTGTGCCGGAAGGCTCAGTCGGCCGGTCAATAATGGCGAGGCAATTTCCATCTGCCATGCGGCCTGCGGGCTGTCCTGGCGCAGTGTCTGTAATTGAATATCCTCCACGGTACCACCGCGCCAGTGCAGTTGCTCAATCACCAGATCCACATCACGCAGCTGTTGTACCGTTTGCAGCGGATTCTCCGGCCGTGCCGTGTCCGTGGTGAATGCCTCCAGCAGCTGTTGCCAGCCATCCAGATCCAGCGCGGTGAGTACGCCGGAAAGCACAATCCCCGAGAGGTTGCGCATGGTTTGAGCGCCCGCGCCAAAATGCAGCTGGAGGTGGGGTATCTGCCCCGCATGATCAAAGGCCAGCCGGGCGGCCATCTGCGGCGCATAGTCAAGCTCCACGATCGCTCCGGGCGCGATGTCCAAGGGCAGTTGCAGCTTGAACTGTGCAGCCTCTTTGGCAGCTTTGTGCAAAGGCGCCGGCAGATCAACGCTGACGCCCTGCAAATCAGAACGCAGGGTGAGATGGCCCGTACCATCTGGCATCCACAGCAAATCGGCCTGCCAATCCGCAAGCCCTTGAATCCGCTCGACCAACGGCCTCATCTCGGAGGTGTTCAGCCAGACGGCTGGGTCTTGGCGGCTAAAGAGTTTAAGCTGCACACCTTGGCTGGCATCTACGGCCAGATCAAGCACGGCGGGCTGACCGTGAAGCTGGGCGCTGAGTCTGCGACCGTGGGCGCTTTGTTCATCAAAAAACACCGTCCCTTGCAGTGCCTCAAAGGTCAGCGGTACCTCCCCCCAGCGCAGCGGATTGCCCGGCAACTGCAAACGCCCCTGCAGGCGCAGACTGTCAATGTCTTCCTCCAGCGGCCACTGCAAGGCCAAGGCGAGCTGGGCGGGGCCTTGCAGCATCAAGGGCCTGAGTGCTTCCAGCAGCGCCGCCTGTTGCAGATACTCCTGCATAGCCGTTGCCGGACCGCTCAGATCGGCGCGAATTTCCAGTTGCGCTTGTTCCAGGTCTTTAATGAGCACCGCGCCATCGGTGATGCGCAGACCCTGCACAACGCCTTGAACCCCTCGCGCAAACAGGCTGCTGTTTTGGAAAATCAGCTCCCCGGAGAGTTGTTCAATGCGGGGCCAACCGGGCTGATAGTCCAGAATGCCCTGCGCAATGTCTGCCCGCACCTGAAACAAACCCTCCCCAGCGGCAAAAGGAAAGGCGTCCACATAGCCGCTCCACAGCAGTTCACCGGTGCGAATATCGGCGTCAATGATGCTGTCACATAACCATTGGTAGGTTGCCGGAGACAGATGTGCCTCGGGTAGATAAACCGCCACGCGGCTGCCGTTGCCCTGATAAAACTGCACCGCCAGATCGAGATAGGTGCGCGTCCCCAGACTCAGCAAAAATTGCCCGCTCAGGCCGATGTCGGCATTCTCCACACGCAGCTGCTCGGCCTGCACCAGCCACTGGCCGCCCTGCTGGCGCAATGTCAGCAGCGCGGATAGCTGCTGGATCGCCACCGGATCAGCTAGCATTGGCAATGCGAGGTGAGTCTGTTGCGCCTCCACGGCAATCTGTATGGCATCCGGCGTGCCGTGCAGCTGCAAATCCAGCGCCCCGATACCCGGCAGATCGCCTTGCGGTGCCAGATGCAAGGCTGCCACCTGCGCCTGCCATTGCTGCAGGTATCCGGCCTGCCATTCCGCCCACAGATGCAGCGCATCCGTTTGCACCGTGCCCAGGGCAGACCAGCCATCAGCGATGGCCGCCAGCGCGTGCAGGCTGTCTGTGTGCAACGCCGGAGTATGCAAATACCCACGCCCATGCCAGACACCTTGCGAATCAAAAAAGCCCTCAAGCGCCAGATGCAGCGTTTGTTTCGGCTGGCTTAACAGTGCCAGGTCTGCACCAAGCTGGAGTTTTCCCCGATGCAGGCGTCCATGCAGCTGCGGCAGATGCACGCCTGGCCAGCCGGAAAGCTGTAGATGCACATCCCGCAAATCCCATGCAACCCGACTGAATCGTTCCAGCAGGGCCATCGGAATAGGGGGCAGCGGATCAAGGACGGGGGGATCAATGCCATCCATCGCAGCTATGCCCAGCTGAATATCCGCCCCATGCAGACGGATATGACGTACCTGCCAGCGCCCGCTGCGCAGACTTTGTACGGGGTCAAGCCATAGCGTGACATGCTCAATCACCGCCTGCGCATGGGGGTGTTGTACCCGCTGTATGCGGATATCAGACATCTGAATGCGTGGCCAGAAGCCCCACCAGCTTGCGTTTAGCTGCGCCACCTCTACCTGGGCGTCACTGGCCTCGGATAAGATTTGAGCCAGTGCGCCTGCCATCTGTGGATTTTGACTCATCCACGGCAAGGCCACGCGCAGCAGGGTGATCAGCACCGCCAGAATCAGCAGAAAGAAGGTGAATACTTTCATCTTAATTTGGACAGAGTTTTTCGCGCTGCTCTCCCGCTGCTGGATACTCGCAGACGGAAGTTATTCCGTGCCCTCAACCTGCAGGCGGGTGCGCCATTGATCCAGTAAAGCAGCGGCCTGTGTGAATTGATAGCGGTCGATGTGGCGTGCCAGGGTGACGATGTCGTCGCTGGGGAGCTGGGTTTCAAGGTTTGCACGGTGGGCGGTGAAGTGGTCTTCCAGTGCGGTGTCGCAGGTGCTGGCGAGGGTATAAAGCACCTCCAGTTGTCTACTCAGCCACCGACGCATGGCCGGGTCAAGGACGGTCGGGGTGTTTGTCGATGAGGCGAGCGGTGCCGCTTTGGGGGGTTGGGCCGGCATAGCGGTCGGGGTCAACCAGCGGGCTATTTCCGCCAGTAATAAAGGCGGGTCAATGGGCTTGGCCAGGTGCGTATTCATGCCAGCCAGCAGGGCGTCATGGATATTGTCTTCGCGGGCATGAGCACTCAGGCCGATGATTGGAATCCAGGCTCCGTCCGGGCGGGCACGGATGCGTCGGGTGGTTTCCAGACCATCCAATTCCGGCATCTGAATATCCATCAAGATCAAATCCCAGCCATGCACACCTTGGACCTCAATGTGTGCCAGGGCCGCCATGCCATGTTCAGCAATGCTCACCATCATTCCCGCTTGCTCAAGCACGCGAAGGATAACAATTTGATTAACCTCATTATCCTCGACAAGCAATATCCGTCGCCCACTGAGCGCGCTGGGACGTGGTGCGCTGGACGGTGCGCGTATGTCTGGGGAATGCGTGTCTGTTGCCACGGCAAAGGGGAGCGTCAGGAAAAAAGCGCTGCCCTGTTGTGGTTGACTGCTGACCTCAATGCTGCCCTGCATCAGCTCAACCAAGCGCTTGCAAATCGACAGCCCCAGCCCGGTTCCCCCATAACGGCGAGTCATTGAGCTATCCGCCTGATGAAACGGCGTAAACAGTTGGGCAAGCTGCGACTTCTCCATGCCAATCCCGGTATCGCGTACCACAAAATGCACCCGCACCACCGCGCCACAATGGGTAAAACCCTCCAGGTGGACACTGAGGTCGATGCGTCCCTGTTCGGTGAATTTGACGGCGTTGTTGGTCAGATTGATGAAAATTTGCCCCAGCCGCAAGGGGTCGCCCAGCAAGACATCCGGGACTTGGGCATCACGCTGCACATGAAAGTCAAGCCCTTTGTCTCGCGCCTGGTTACCCAGCATGGTCTCCACATCACCGAGCACCGCAGACAGCTTGAAAGGGATGTGTTCAAGTTTAAGCTGCCCGGCTTCGACCTTGGAGAAATCCAGAATATCATTGAGCAGGCCCAGCAGGGCATTGGCGGAGCGCTGCGCCTGTTCAAGATAGCCGCGCTGGCGCGGATTTAAATGTGTTTCCAGCGCCAGATAGAGCATTCCCAGCACGGCATTCATCGGGGTGCGGATTTCATGGCTCATATTGGCCAGAAAGGCACTTTTGGCCTGATTGGCGATCTCTGCTGCTTCTTTTGTTTGTTGCAGGGCCATTTCTGCCTGTTTACGGGCGGTGATGTCGCGCACCACGACCGTGCTGCCGACCACATGATTCTCGGCATCATAGCGTGCCGAAACACTGGCATTCCACCAGCGTGTTTCCTGGGCCATCACCAACGGATATTCGAATTGCTGGGCACCGTTGTACGTGGCAAAGTGAATGGCCTGCTTAAGTTGTGCTGAGATCTCTGCTGAAAACACCTCCTCACAGGACTTGCCCAGAAACTGTGCCGGTGGCATCAGCAAACGGCTTACATCCGAGTAATAGCAATCAATAAAGCGTTGTTTGGTATCCAGCACAAAGACCAGATCATCAATGGAGGCCAGCACCGAGCGCAGCCGCTCGCTGGCTTCCTGTAACTGTCCTTCGGCGCGTCGCCGCTTGCTGATTTGGCGCTGGAGACTGTAATTCCACAGCAAAATGGCGAATAACAAAAGCCCCGCGCCTACCAAGACCTTCCACAGCCATTGATAATCAATCTGTATGTCATAGCGCAAGTGAATCCAGCGATGATAAATCGTGTCTTTTTCAGTCTGCGGAATGGCGTCCAGGGCTTTTTCCAAAATACCGTGCAACAGTGGCCAATCATTGCGCGATGCCAGCGCCAGATCAAAGGCCATCGGTAATTGACCGGATACCTTGAGATTTGACAGGCCACGCTCCCGGATCAAAAAACTCACTGAGGCCAGATTGTCCACCAGCGCAAAAGAATGCCCGGTGGCAACCTGCTCCAGCCCTTCGCTCGTGGTATCCACCACCTGCACATCCAGTTCAGGATAGGAGTGCCGAAGCCATTCATAAGCGCCGACAACGGCGACTGTTTGACCGCGCAGCCATGAAGGATCGGGCAAATAATCCACATCCAGCCGGGTGACGATGACCATCGGCGAACGAATATAGGGGCGGGTAAAATTGAGATACTGATCCCGCTCAGGGGTTTGTGCTGCCATCGCCAGCATGTCAAGTTCACGCGCCTTGATTTTGCGCATCACCTCGGTCCATGAGAGATCCGTCGTGACTTCAAACCGAACCCCTAACAGCGACTCAAGCAGCGCCAGATAATCTGCAGAAATTCCCGCGTGGCGACCCTGATCATCGACAAATTCCAAAGGATACCAGTCAGGATCAACCCCGACGCGAATCACCGGGTGTTTGGCCAGCCAGCGGCGTTCTTCCTCGCTCAATACCATGCCGGTGGCAACTTTACTATCGGATTGAATGATGATCCCCCAGCCTTGCATAATCGCCTGCACCTCGGAGAAATCAATGGCCGCCAGGGCTTTATTGATAATGCTATGTAATTCAGGATATTCACGCCCAATGGAATACACCAATGGCGCTTCCGTCTCCGGAATTGCAAAAGCGATTTTGATGTCATTCATCAAAGCTTGTTCGCGCAACAACTGCAAGGTATTCAAAGGACTGACGAAGGCATCAATCTGCCCATCAAGCAGTTGGGCAAGCATCTCCGTAGACGAGGCGAGGGGGGTTGCATGAATCTGTGGCCAACGTTGAAGGGTTTTTTGCTCACCGAGATTACCGACCAAAAATCCCACGGATTGACCGGCCAAATCCTCCATGCGCTGGATCTGTGCAGTATCAGCGGTGCGCACAAACAGATAATACCAAACGGAATACAGGCTACGGGTAAATAAAAAGCGTTGGGCACGCTCAGGATGGGCAATCGAATTCGCCAAGCCGTGCAATTCCCCGCGCTCGGCACGCTGGACCATCTCTGCCCAATCGCCGACTTCAAGTTGAATTCTTGCCCCGGTCAGTGCCTGAATACGCGCCATGATGTCCGGCTCAATGCCAACGACATAATCATTCTTGAGCACAATGACCGACGGAAACCAATCCCCGATGCCTAAACGGATCTCGGGATTGGCCTGCAGCCAGGCCTGTTCCTCGGGCGTGAGGGCAATGCTGGAGGCGGCACCGTTTAGTGGAATGAGCAGTATCAGCATCAGCCAAAAAAGCGCCCAGCATTGGGGCGTCGCTCGTGCCGCCTGCAGATTCACTGCGCCACCGACAGGGTCAGATAGATGCAGGTGTTGTTCTCTGTATCGGAGGTTTCCATGCGCAAATCCATGCCCATGGTGTCGGCCAGCAGTTTGGCAGAATAGGTCCCCAGACCGGTGCCACTGCGTTTACCGTAGGTGCAGTATTTTGCAAAAAAATGCTGGCGTATGCGCTCAGGCACAGTGCCTTGATTACGTAATGCCAGCACCACCGGGCCGGGGGTGGTCAACTCAATGACAATGTTTGCGCCATGTGGCGAGGCCTCCACCGCATTTGTCAGCAGGTTTGCCAATAGCGAAAACAGCAAACGCGCATCCGCACGAACCAACAGCATGGTTTCGGGGGCCAGCACCTCGCCATTCAAGCACATCTGTAGCTGCAGGTTTTTGCTTTGCATCTGGGTCGCTGCAATGCCTTGCAACTCATGTAATATCACGATTAAATTGACCGTCTGAGCCTCGTAGTGATATTGGCCCGTTTCCATTTTGAACAGATCCAGCGACAGATTGATCATATTGTGCATCTTTTGCCCGGATTCGCGGATCAGGGTGAGCGCCTCGCGCTGTTCTGTGCTTAGATTATCATCCAGCAACAACAAATCCGGGAAGCCAATCACCGGATTGAGCAGTGATTTGAGATCATGACGCATGATGTGCTCAACGTCTTCCTTGATCCGTTCCAGCTCTTTGCGATCACCGATATCTTCCTTGACAGCAACATAATGGGTGATCTGGCCCTGATCATCGAGAATCGGCGAAATCGCCACCGATTCGTAGAACAAGCTGCCCGCTTTATTTTGATTGATCAGCTCACCGCGCCAGATCTGGCCTTGGGTGATCGTCTCCCACAGATGTTGATACAGCGCTTTCTCCTGTTGGTCGGATTTCAATACCCGAGGATTCTGGCCGATGGCTTCTTCCTGCGTGTACCCGGTAATCTGTGAAAAATAGGGATTGACATAGGTGATTGTGCCATCACGATCCGTAATCACTATCGAAGCCGGGGCCTGTTCAACCGCTTTGGCCAGAATACGCAACTGCGCCTCAGCGCGCTCACGTTCGGCAATCTCATGGGTGAGTTTTTGTACCAGGCGCTGGATTTCATCGCGCTCTGCGGAAAGTTTTTTGCGTTGCGCCGCCAAGGCCAGATGCGCCGCCACGCGGGCGAGCAAGGCCGGAGGATGGATCGGCTTGGTCACATAATCCACCGCCCCCACCGCAAACCCACGGATTTCGCTATCGCTATCGGTCTTGGCCGTGAGAAAAATGATCGGGATATCTGCCGTTGCAGAACATGCCTTGATCCGCTGGCACAGCGTATAGCCATCCATCTCCGGCATCATGATATCCAGCAACAGCAAGTCCGGCGGGGCACCCTGCGCCAGCAACCCCAGCGCCTGCGCACCACGGGTCACCGCCTGCACCCGATACAGCGGCCTGAGCACATCAGACAATAGCTTCAGATTGTCGAGCTGATCATCAACAATCAAAATGGATTGGCTGTGCGACATGAAAACCCCTCAAAATTTACGAAGCAATTTACCCACTGGCGCAGGATTCGGCATAGCTTATGCACATCACGGAGAATTGCAAAGCGCAGCCCTGCACCGGGAAGCGCGGAGCACCGGCTTTGCATAAAAACGTGGCGGCCTTTTCCCGATGCTGCTGCAAAAAAGCGACGGCTAAACGCTGCCGCCATTAACGTCCGCGCAAAAACAGGCGGTCGAGTTCGGGCAGGCTGAGTTGAATCCAGGTGGGGCGACCGTGATTGCATTGATTGGCGCGGGGGGTGTTTTCCATGTCGCGCAGCAGGGCATTCATTTCGCGCAGGGTCAGTTGGCGCTGGGCGCGGACAGCGCCGTGACAGGCCATGGTGGCGAGGATGGCGTTTATGGCTTCTTCGATGCGCTGCGAGTGACCATGGGCGAGCAGTTCCGAGAGCACATCGCGCAGCAAGGTGGCGGCGTCAGCGTGTGCCAGCAGGCTGGGCAGGGCGCGGATGCAGGCACTGTCGGGGCTGCTTTGATCCACCTCAAAGCCTAAGGCATTGAGGTGCTCGCGGTGCTGTTGCAGTCCTTCCAGTTCACGCGGGCCCAGTGGCACGCTCACCGGCAAGAGGAGCTGCTGGGCGGTGATGGCACGATTGGCATGGGCCTGCTTGAGGCGTTCGTAGGTGATGCGCTCGTGTGCCGCGTGCATATCGACAATGACCAGGCCGTGGGCATTTTGCGCCAGAATATAGACGCCGTGTAGCTGGGCGAGCGCTTGCCCCAGATCCACCGCTGCCGAGTCATGCGTCACGGATTCACTGACCTGGGAAGAGAGTGCGGTGCTGGGGCTGGTGCTCTCAGGGGCAGTGCGCAGCGGGCGATAAAGCTCGGCATAGGCCGGGAGCAATGCCGCATGCAGATGTAATGTGTTTTGCTGTGGCGGTGCGACGGGCGATGTGACCGGGCGCGAGGTCGGTGCAGCGGGGTGAGGTGGGGTATCAGACGGTGCCGCAGGCGGCATCTGGCCGGCATTTTGATGCAAGCGGGCCAGGGATTGTTCTACGGTGTGCCGGACAAATTCATGGATTTGCCGGGCATTGCGAAAGCGTACCTCGTGCTTGGCGGGATGGGCGTTAACATCCACTTCCATCGGGTCCAGTTCGAGATAAAGCACACAGGCGGCCTGGCGTTGCTGGTGCAAGACATCCTGATAGGCTTGGCGGAGCGCATGGGTCAGGGTGCGATCCCGCACGCTGCGCCCATTGACATAAAAATACTGCAGGTCGGCCTGCCGCCGTTGATAACTCGGCAAGCCCAGCCAGCCCCATAGCCTGACATCCCCGACCCTTTGCTCAATAAACATCGCCTGCTGCACAAAGGTCTCGCCGCATAACTCGCCGACGCGCCGCTCCATGTGCTCTGGCGTGGTCGCTGGTGGCAGATGGAACAGGCGACGCTGGTTATGCGTCATCTGCACCCCCACATGAAAGCGTGATAAGGCGAGTCGGATGGCCAATTCCTGCAGGTGGCTGAATTCGGTGCGTTCGGTGCGCAGGAATTTCCGCCGCGCCGGGGTATTGAAAAACAGGTCACAGACTTCAATGCTGGTGCCTTGGGGATGCGGCGTGGGTTGCAAGGCCTGGGTGATGTCCCCGCCATCGACCTGAATGCTAAAGCCGTGGGCGTTGCCGGCCTGGGTCGAGCTCAGCCGCATCCGCGACACCGAGGCAATGCTGGGCAAGGCCTCCCCACGAAATCCCAGGCTAGTGACGCGCTCCAGATCATCCAGGCTGGCAATCTTGCTGGTGGCATGACGCGCCAGTGCAAGGCTCAGCTCGTCCGGGGCAATTCCCTGACCATCATCACGCACCAACAGGCGCTTGATCCCGGCGTTTTCCAGCTCAATCTGGATATGCTGCGCCTGGGCATCCAGACTGTTTTCCAGCAATTCCTTAAGCACCGAAGCCGGGCGTTCAATCACCTCACCGGCGGCAATTTGATTGATCAGGTGGGACGGCAACAGACGGATCGGCATGGATGGCGTATGGTGTGCAATGTTGATAAACCGCGCTGCGGCTGCGCCCCGCCAGATGACGGGGACAGCCACAGGGTTTAAGCCTTTTTAAGGCTGCGGGTCGGTGTTATGACTGGGCGCGGGCAAGGGCGGGCCAATCTCTGCCGGGGAGGGCAGGGCCTTGAGGGCTTGCGCGGGCGCGGATTCCTCAGTACGTGCCTCAGTACGCACCGGGGTATCGGTTTGCGCGGGCCCGTGTTCTGCGTTCGTCGGTGCGGCATCCTCTGGGGCTTTAGAAGTCTGCTCTGCATTAGGCCGCAAGGAGCGACTGCGGCGCAAGGTGTTAGGGCGGCGTGGCTCCGCTAAGGATGGGCTATTGTCACGCGAGTCACTGCCTGACGCATCCTGCAAGGCCGGGTTGGCATCCGTGCCAGTATCCCCTTGCTCATGCAGACTGCGGCTGCCATCGGTATTGCGCGGCGTGGAGCGGCGTTTACCACGCGTGGTACGCCGTGGGGTACGGGGGCGCTGAGGCGTGGTATCGCTGCTGCCATTGCTGTCAAGCTGTGGTGGTACCTCGGCTTACCACCTATCAGTTACTCGCGGGCATAAAAAGCGGGTAACGGGCTGTTGTTTTGGAGACAGCGCTGTAGATAGCGCAGACCGCGTTTAAACCAGGACAGCAGGCTGCGGGAGGCTTTTTTGAAGGTCCAATGCTCAGGGTCGTGTTGGGTCTGGAGTTTTTTTCAAGGGGTGTTGGGGAGGCGAGTGCCTCGGCGCGCCCCGCACGCACGCACCAATACATGGCCAGGGCCATGATCAGGACAAGGCGCTCCAGACGGTCGGCGTGCTGGAGTTGGGAGTGCTGGAGGTTGAAGCCCCGGCTCTTGAGGTCCGAGAACATCGGCTCGATGCACCAGCGTGCGGCATAATCCAGAACGCGCGTGCGTGTGGGCAGGGCGTCCATTGCGATGATCCAGGGCTGTGGATGCCCGGGGTCGTGCAGGATCCCGAGATGGGTTCGCACCCCGCAGGCAAACAGGCCGACCTCGGTGAGATAGCGCTCGCGCACGCCTTGGGCCAGTGCCCCGGTGGTCGTCTCCTCGCTCTGCCCACTGTCGACGCGCAGGTTGCCTTTGAGCCGCAGCCGGTAGCTCCAGCCCTGGGCCTGGAGCCACTCCAACAGCGCCACGCTGGGATAGAACCGATCGGCGCAGAGCAACACCGCCACCCCGGGCGGTACCCAAGAGCGAACCCGCTCCAACAGCCCCCGTTGCGCCTCCCAGCCGAGATTGGCCGCCCCCTCCTCGGCGCACCAGGCTAGGGGTAACGCCCGATCACCCACGCGCAGCGCCACCATCAGCACCGCCATTCGATCTCCCAGGTCGCTTTGATCCAGACTCAACAACACCGTTTGATCGCCACTGGCCGCCTTGGCCAGCTCCGAACGTGCCCAGGGCTCCAAGATCGTCGCCGAATCGATCAGCCGATTCTTCAGCAACCGCCTCAACCACTGCTCGCGCATGTCTTGCCGCGGCGTCTCCAGTGGCAGCAGGTTGGCCAACTCCGCCGTGTTCGGCGTTTGCCCCTCCAGCATCGCTCCAACGGCCAGCGCCAGTTTGTCGACCACCGTCTTACGCAACCCTGGATGCGCTTCGCGCAGTCCTCGGGCCACTTCTTCTGCCAAGCGTTTGACACTTCCCATGCTCACCCCTATGACCTCAGTTCAGCTATTCCTCAAAGTTTGCCATAAAAGTGATAGGTGGCAAGGGTACCTCGGTGGAACGCACGGGCCGGGAGATCCGCGTTTCACCGTTGTCTGGCTTGCTCGTGTTGCCGTTGCCGTTGCCATTACGCGGGGGATACTCACGCAGACCTTCAGAGCTTTGCACACGCCGACTGCGCAGCGTGGTGGTGCGCCGGGGCAGGCGTTCACGCGGGGCTGAGGCAGTGGAGTTGCTGGTCGTGTCTGCTGCATCAGTGTCCGGGCGCAGTCGGCTCGTGTTACTGCGCAGACTGCCGGGGACGCGCCCTGGTGTCTTGGCGGCGGGTTTTTCGACGCTGACGTTGCTGCGCCGGGAAAACAGGCTTTGCAATACGCGCTTGAGCAGCCCTGAGCGCGGGTTATCCGGGCGCTGTTTATCCACCGTCGGTGCCGGCGTGGCGGGTAAAACACTTTGCACCGCAGCGCGTTCCAGCGCCGGGCGACGGGTATTGGTGTTGCTGGTCGCGGCAGGCGTATCTACGGTTTCCTCGTTGAGCAAGGCATAGCTTGGCTGGCTTTGCTCGTCTTCACTCAGCGTATCGTTGCGTACCCGTTTCAGGCTGTAATGCGGCGTGACCAGGGTGGGATTGGGCACCAACAGAATGGAGACCTGATGGCGCGCTTCCAGTACCGTGATCACCTCGCGCTTTTCATTGAGCAAAAAGGTCGCCACATCCACCGGCAACTGCGCCACCACGCGCTCGGTTTTGGCCTTCATCGCCTCTTCCTCAATTAGCCGCAACACGGACAAAGAAAGCGACTCGACACTGCGAATATGTCCATGCCCGCTGCAACGCGGGCACACGATCTGACTGGATTCTCCCAGCGAAGGCCGCAGCCGCTGGCGCGACATCTCCAGAAGGCCAAAGCGGGAAATACGCCCGACTTGAACCCTGGCACGATCCATTTCCAGCGCGGCGCGCAGCCGACTTTCCACTTCGCGCTGATTGCGCGTCGCGCTCATGTCGATGAAATCAATGATGATCAGCCCGCCCAAATCGCGCAGTCGCAGCTGGCGGGCGATTTCGTCGGCGGCTTCCAGATTAGTCGTCAGCGCGGTTTCTTCAATATCGCTGCCGCGTGTCGCCCGGGCCGAGTTGACATCAATGGAAATCAATGCTTCGGTGTGATCAAAGACCACCGAACCGCCGGAGGGTAGCGAGATGACCCGCTCGAAGGCGGCTTCGATCTGGCTTTCGATCTGATAACGGTTAAACAAGGGAACATGATCTTCATACAGCTTGAGCTTGCGCAGGGTCTTGGGCATGACCTGCTGCATGAACTTCTGCGCCTGGGCATATACCGCCGGATCATCGACCACAATCTCGCCGATGTCATTGCGCAGGTGATCCCGCAGGGCACGGATGATGACGTTGCTTTCCTGATAGACCAAAAAGGGTGCCTTACGGCCTTGCGAGGCCTGCACAATGGATTCCCACAGGGTTTTGAGGTATTCCAGATCCCAGCTCAGTTCCTCAAAGGTGCGTCCGACCCCGGCGGTGCGCGCAATCACGCCCATGCCTGCCGGAACCTGCAACTGGCTTAAAATTTCGCGGATCTCGCTGCGCTCTTCGCCCTCAATGCGCCGCGATACGCCACCGGCGCGGGGGTTATTGGGCATCAAGACCAGATAGCGGCCGGCCAGGCTGATAAAGGTGGTCAGCGCCGCGCCTTTATTGCCCCGTTCTTCTTTTTCGACCTGTACCAAGACCTCCATGCCTTCCTTGATCACGGATTTGGCGCGTCCTAAATTGCCATGTTCATCCTCCCCAAGATATTCCGGGGAAATCTCTTTGAGTGGCAAAAACCCATGGCGCTCGCTGCCATAATTGATAAAGGCGGCCTCCAGGCTGGGTTCGACCCGGGTAATGATCCCCTTGTAAATATTGGCCTTTTTTTGTTCGCGGGAGGGCGTTTCGATATCGATGTCGTAAAGCTTTTGGCCATCGACCATCGCCACACGCAACTCTTCGGGCTGCGTGGCATTGATTAAAATTCTTTTCATGAGTGATGTCTCGAAAAAAACCTGCTGCCCCTCTAGTCGTCGCCATGCTGACAGGCCGCGTAGGAACAGCCCCCCAACGCAGAAAGATGGATGCAAAAAACGGATACCAAAGGCACATCATGGCGTCTACCCAAGGCTGCAGGAAAAGATCATGTAAAATATCGCTTAAAGACATATAGATATATCTTATTCGTTTTTAAGCGATGACCGCTGGGTTACGCATCACGCAACAAGCAAACGTCATACGTAGGGAATCGGGGTCACGGCGGAAATGGAAAAGAAAACCGGAGGGATCCAAAGACATGTGGGTACGGCTCCGAAGCTAAGGGCGGTTATCATCCCTAGGCCTTTCCTGGGTTATGAGGATTGTCCCTTGTGACCAAGCGCCAACATGCTAGATAAAACCAGGGATTAACCCGGCGGCGATGTATTGAGCTTTGCATACACCGCAAAACCCAAGGCGCTTGCAGGCCTCGTTGCCTGACAGGAGCGACCAGCGACTACCGAGCAAACATTTAAAGGGTCGTGATATCCCTTTCCTCGTGACAGTTAATCATACCAATTTGCTTAAATTCCTTCAAACTGCCGCGCAAATTCCCAATAATTCGGCGGGGTTCCATTAAAAAAACAGCATTTTCAGACCCAGTACACTGAGCAGGGCGGCAAACAGGGTGCGGATCAGCGGGATTGGCAGGCGGTGAGTCAGCCAGGCGCCCAGACGGGCGGTAAAGAAACTGGCCAGGGCGATACCGACAAACGCACTCCACAGCACATAGCCGCTGCTCCCCGCTGGTAAGTCGGGGTTATTCCAGCCATGCCAGATAAAACCGATCACTCCCCCCAGGGCAATCGGCAATCCCAGCGCGGAGGCGGTGCCGATGGCATGGCGTAAGGTGACGCCGTACCAGCTCAGCAATGGGACCATCAGCGTGCCCCCGCCAATGCCCAGCAACGCCGATATCGTGCCAATGCCGGCCCCGCCGCTGCTCAGCCAGCCGGGATGCGGTGTTGCCGGGCGCTGCGGTGGCTTGAGGTTGAGCAGCAGATACACGGCGATCAGCAGCTCAAAGATGCCAAAGACACGCCGCAACAAAAGCCCTCCCAGAAATTCGGCCAGGGCCGCGCCGAGTAAGGCCCCCAGCAGGGCGGCGGGCATCAGGTAGGCGAGCAGATCAATGCGCACCGCGCCATGACGGTGATGCGCCAGGGTGGCGGCCATCGCGGTGGGAATGATGGTGGCCAGGGAGGTGCCGATGGCCAGATGGGTGATGATGGCAGGGTTGAGCTGTTGCAGGGTAAAGAGCCAGACCAGCACGGGCACAATGATCAAGCCACCGCCGACACCCAGCATGCCGGCGATGACTCCGGTAAAGGCTCCCAGCAGCACATAGGCTGCAAAATACTCCACGTTCGGTTTAGCTCAGTTCAGCAAAAACCTTGGCGGCGGCATCCAGGGTGGCCTGAATATCTTCATCCGTGTGACTGTCGGACATAAAGCCGGCCTCATAGGCAGACGGGGCCAGATAAACGCCATGTTCCAGCATCTTGTGAAAGAATTGGCGGAAGCGCTCCAGGTTGCATTGGGTCACTTGGTAGAAGCTGCTGACGCGAGGCTGGTCGGTGAAGAAAATGCCAAACATGCTGCCGACCTGATTGGTGGTCATGGGGATGTTGGCGGTATCGGCGCGGGACTGCAGGCCCTGCATCAGTTGCTCGGTCTTGGCGGTGACGCGCTCATAAAAACCGGGACGCGAGAGGATTTCCAGCATCTTCAGGCCCGCTGCCATGGCAATCGGGTTGCCCGAGAGGGTACCCGCCTGATACACCGGACCCAGCGGGGAGAGTTTTTCCATCACATCGCGGCGTCCGCCAAAGGCCCCGACCGGCATTCCGCCACCGATGACCTTGCCCAGGGTGGTCAGATCGGGGGTGATGCCATACAGGCCCTGCGCGCCACCCAGGGCCACGCGAAAACCGGTCATGACCTCATCAAAAATCAGTAAGGCACCGTGTTCATCACACAACTCACGCAGACCTTCGAGGAAACCGGGCTTGGGGGGGATGCAGTTCATATTCCCCGCCACCGGTTCAACGATGATGCAGGCGATTTCGCGGCCTTTTTGGGCAAAGGTTTCCTTGACCTCGCCCAGATCGTTATAGGTCAGGGTGAGGGTATGCTGGGCCAGATCGGCAGGCACTCCCGGCGAGCTGGGTACGCCAAAGGTCAGGGCGCCGGAACCGGCCTTGACCAGCAGGGAATCCCCGTGGCCGTGATAGCAACCTTCAAATTTGACGATTTTATCGCGCCCGGTAAAGCCCCGTGCCAGACGAATCGCGCTCATGGTGGCCTCGGTGCCGGAGCTGACCATGCGCACCATCTCTATCGACGGCACCAGCTCACAGACCCGCTCGGCCATGGTGATCTCAATCTCGGTCGGCGCCCCAAAAGACAGGCCGTTCACCGCAGCTTCGCACACGGCGGCCAGCACTTCCGGGTTGGCATGACCGGCAATCATCGGCCCCCAGGAGCCTACATAGTCGATATAGCGTCGGCCATCGGCATCGTAGAGATAAGCCTGTTCAGCGCGACTGATAAAAATGGGATCACCGCCAACGCCTTTAAAGGCCCGTACCGGGGAATTGACGCCGCCGGGAATGCGCTGCTTGGCGTGTTCAAAAAGATCGTGCGATCGGGACATTGCAAATCCTTCAAGGTAGCTATAGTTGAGTGGGGATGTGCGCTCAGGATGCGCAAGGCACCGTCACCGCAAGGTCTGCGCACAGGTGCCGCATTTAATCATGCGCAATTTCCCAGCCCTGAAAGAGCTTGAGCAGGGCACTGGTTCCCGTGGTACTGCGCAATTGCGCCAAGGCATCGGTTTCGGAAAACATGCGTGCCAGGGTGGCCAGAATGCGCAGATGCTCATCGGTGGACTGGGCCGGGACAATCAGGGCGAACAGGATATCCACGGGTTCGCGATCCGGGGCATCGTAATCCACCCCCTGATCCAATTTTAACAAGGCTGCGCAGGCCTCGTTAATCCCCGCAAGCCGTCCGTGGGGAATGGCCACACCATGACCTAATCCGGTACTGCCCAGGCGCTCACGCGCAATCAGTGCATCAAAGATTTCACCCTCTGCCAGCAAGGGCAGATCGGCGCTGAGCATATCGCTAAGCAGTTCAATGGCGCGTTTTTTACTGCTGACTTCGGGGATGCAGCGCACCCGTTCAGGCGTAAGCAGATCGGCTATGTTCATCTGATATCGGCGCCCGCTCCCTAACACAGCAAGGGCGGGCGCGTTCCTCCGCTTAATATGGTCATCACCAGTAGCCGCAGCATCGTTGGCAGGACTGAATCAGTACCGTGCCCACCGATTCAGGCTAACCGGTTTGGGCACATCAATCGGCATCAATTTCGTGGTTGCGATGCGAGCTGGCGCCACGGTGATGATCTTTGAGCTTTTCTTTGTGCTTGACCACCTGGCGGTCGAGTTTATCCACCAGCGCATCAATGGCGGCATACATATCCTGGCTCACCGCATCGGCAAAGATGTTATTCCCGCTCATCTGCATCTTGGCCTCAGCCTTTTGTTCGAGCTTTTCCACGGTCAGAATCACATGAACATCAATCACATTATCGAAGTGACGCTCCAGGCGCTCGAATTTTTCATGGACGTAATTGCGCAGCGCAGGCGTCAGATCGACATGATGTCCGGTGAGATTGATATGCATAAAGGTAACTCCTGAAAAATCCAGTGAAGGATGGTTTTTATCGAAAAAATGGCGAAGGATAACACAAATGCCCTGTAGCGATAGCGGCACAGTGGCGACATCTTCACGGATGCCAAGCGCGTGCTCGGCGCTCCCGCAGGCGACACCTGAACGGTGTTGCCACGAAACAACGCTCAGGCAAGGCGTTTGCGCTCATTGGAAGGCGGAATAGACAGCGCCTCCCGATATTTTGCCACGGTGCGCCGGGCCACATGAATGCCGCGATCCACCAAAATGGCGGCAATTTTTTTATCACTCATCGGCTTGCCTGGGGGTTCCTCGGCAATGAGTTTTTTGATCATGGCACGAATGGCGGTGGCCGAACATTCGCCGCCATCCGCTGTACCGACATGACTGGAGAAGAAATATTTAAACTCAAACACCCCTTTGGGCGTATGCATGTATTTTTGCGTGGTCACCCGCGAGATGGTCGATTCGTGCATTTCCAGCTGTTCAGCAATATCGCGCAACACCAGCGGCTTCATCGCCTCATCGCCATGTTCCAGAAAACCGCGCTGATGTTCGACAATGGCGGTGGCCACCTTGAGCAGGGTTTCGTTGCGGCTCTGCAGGCTTTTGATGAACCAGCGCGCTTCTTGCAGGCTGTTGCGCAGGTAATTGTTGTCCTCACTGTTATCGGCGCGGCGAACCAGACTGGCATACAGGCTGTTGATGCGCAGGCGCGGGGCAATATCGGGATTGAGCTCCACCTGCCAGTAGCCTTCCTTGCGCCGCACAAACACATCGGGCACCACATATTCCGCCTGCGAGGTGCTTAAGATCCCACCGGGGCGGGGGTTGAGGGTCTGGATCAGATCAATCGCCTGCTGCAAGGTCGGTTCATCAACGCCCAGCGCCTTGAACAGGCCCTTGAAATCACGCGCTCCGAGTTGATCCAGATGATCTTTGACCAGCCGCTGCGCCAGGGCAAGACCGGGGGTTTGCGGGCCGCGTTGCGCCAATTGCAGCGCCAGACACTCGGCCAGATTACGCGCCCCCACACCGACCGGATCGAGCTGTTGCACCCAACGCAACATGGCCTCCAGCTCATCAAGCTCCAGATCCTCCAGGCTCTGCATCAGACCGGCGTGGATGTTCTCCAGGCTATCGCCCAGATAACCGTCTTCATTGATTGAATCAATCAGCGCATGGGCAATCAGGCGATCCCGCTCGGTGAGCTGGCTTAAATGCATCTGCCATAACAGATGCTCGGTCAGCGTGTCCTCGCCACTGCTGTGATTTTCATAGATATCGCGTCCGTCCATCTCGGGATTACCCGCACTCGGCGGAGCCAGATCATAAATATCATCCCAGTTGCTATCGACCGGCAATTCCTCGGGAATTACCTCATCGGCTTTTTCCTTGGACAACGGCTCTGGCGCTCCGGCCAGACCCTCAAAGTTATCCGCCTCGGCAAAGTCATCACGCTTGTTTTCGTGGGCCTCCAGCGTGGCCTGAGTCTGCACAAATTCGTCCAGATCCTCGTCATGATGCACGCCTTCGTTTTCGGCCTCCTCGGCCATTTCCAGCATGGGGTTACTTTCCAGGGTTTCCTGAATCTGCGCCTGCAATTCCAGGGTGGAAAGCTGCAACAGGCGAATCGCTTGCTGCAACTGCGGGGTCATGGTCAGCGTTTGTCCTAAACGCAGTTGAACGGTAGGCTTTAACATGCGCAAAAATCAGGGGTCAACATTCTGGCTGGATAGAAGATCGCAGGCACCTCACGCGGCGAACGCCAAGGGGCCTTTGGATACGGCCAAGGGCGGCAGCGGTTGGTCGATGGATGAGCAATCAAGTGTGACATATTTTTGAAATTATAATCGAGATTGCATGAAATGGGAGATTCCCTGTGTTGACGATGCCCGGCGTTCACAGGCTGAAATGCTCCCCCAGATAGACACGCCGGGTGTGAGGGTCCTGGACGATGGCCTCGGGCAGCCCTTCTGCAATCACCCGCCCTTCGCTGAGGATATAGGCCCGCGAGCAAATCCCCAGGGTTTCACGCACGCTGTGATCGGTGATCAACACGCCAATATTGCGCGCCATCAGTTGGCGGATGATGCGCTGAATTTCCATCACTGACAAGGGATCGACCCCGGCAAAGGGCTCATCAAGCAAGATAAAGGCGGGCTCAAAGGCCAGCGCACGGGCAATTTCCACCCGCCGCCGTTCTCCCCCCGACAGACTCAGGCCCAGAACATCGTGCAGATGGCTGATCTGAAACTCCTCCAGCAAGGCGGCCATTTTATCGCGGCGCTGGACCTTGTTCAGATCACGCCGCATCTCCAGCACCGCCAGCAGGTTATCCGCCACGGATAGTTTGCGAAATACCGAGGCTTCCTGCGGCAGATAGCCCACGCCCAGCGCCGCACGGGCGTGCATCGGCAGGCGCGTGATGTCGCGCTCATTGAGCGCAATCTGGCCGCCATCGCAGGGCACCAGCCCCACCACCATATAAAAGCAGGTGGTCTTGCCGGCCCCATTGGGACCCAGCAGCCCCACCACCTCGCCGCTGTGTACGCGTAAAGATACCCCGTTGACCGGCGTGCGGCCCTTATAGCGTTTCACCAGATCGGTGGCGCTAAGCACGCTCATGGCTGGCCCGCCTGCTCTTGTGTCTGCGGCGAGAGAATCACCTCCACCCGCGAGCCTTGGCCACTGCCGGCGGCATCCAGGGTTTCCCGCGCCAGATCATACACAATGCGATTCCCGCGAAACTCATCCTCACCCTGCCAAAGACGCGCCTGTTCCAGCAACTCAGCACGGCGCTCCCGGACAAAATAGCGCATCTTGCGCGCCTCGGCGTTGAGTTCACGGCCATCCTTACCCACGCTGCGTAAATGCACCGGCGAACCCTCCGCCTCCAGACGCTCAACGCGACGATTGGGGGCATGTACGGTGACCTTGGCCGCCGTAATCACGGTTTCACCCTGAGCAATGCGCACATGGCCGCTGTACACACTGATCCCGGTCTGATCATTAAACACCGCGCTATCGGCCTGAATATGAATCGGCAGAGTGCGACCATCGGCCAGCGCAAGGCCCCAACACAGCAGGGCCAAACACCCCAGGCTCAGCGCCCTAAGGAACATAAACCCCCCGTGTCTGGGCGTGTAATTCCACGATATCGTTGAGTAAATCCGCTTTCATGCCAATGCCTTCCAGAGAATAATGCGGCCCCTCAATGCGTGCCGGGGCGAGGGTGCTGGCCTGCTTGAGCTGCGGCCAGATGGTGACATCGTGGGTGTGAATCTGTAGCGGCGCGTGCGTCTCTGAGCCTGACTGAATCACCTGCACCGCCCCCAACAGCTGCAAGGTCTGTTGATCCGGAGACAGCCAGCCGCGTTCGGCATAGACAATCCAGTCCGTGTGCGGGTTATCCTGAAAGCTCACCACCGGGGCAATGATTTCGGCACTGTCATCGTGATAAAAGCGCGTCAAGCGCTCTCCACGCAGGCGGTAATGCACCTGCCCCTGGGGATTGGTGACCAGGGCCTGAAAATTCACCAGATAATCATTGGCGCTTTCATCATGCAGGCGTATTTCATCCGCCTCGCGCCGTTCCAGCGCATCATGACCAAACCAAAAGCCCAAGGCCGCCAGCACGGTCAGACTCAGCAGAAAAATAAAACCACGCAGGCGCATCACGCTGATCCTTATACCAGATAGGGCGCAATGGCCTGCTCAAAGGTGCCCTGCGCCTGCATCATCGCCTCACAGATCTCACGCGCCGCGCCCTTGCCGCCGGGCGCCTCCGTCACCCAATGGGCATGCTGCCTGACCAGCGGGTGCGCATCGGCCACCGCAATCGCCAGCGCCACACTGCGCATCGCCGGCAAATCCACCAGATCATCCCCGACAAAGGCGGTGTGTTGCGGCGAGACATCCAGTTGCGCCAGCAGACTCAACAGCGCGGTTTTTTTATCGTGCTGTCCCTGCACCACCAAGGCAATCCCCAGCTCGCGCATCCGGTGCGACACCACCCGGGAATTGCGCGCCGTCACAATCGCAATCTTGATCCCGGTTTTCAGCAGCAGACTCATGCCCAGGCCATCCTTGGAATTAAAGGCCTTGTACTGACGGCCATCATCGTCTAGCAGCAGCGCCCCATCGGTGAGAACGCCATCGACATCAAACACCAGCAGGCGCACGCCCTGAAGCTGCGGCGTTAGGGTATCGCAAAGCAGGTCTGGCATATCTAAAGATTCTTCTTTTTCAGATGGGAAAGATGCAACAGCTTGCGCATGGGCTTGGGCAGACTCACCAGCAAGCGCGCCCGCTCCAGCAAGGTGCGCATCAGATCCGGCATATTATCCGAGACGCGCTCCAAAAAGGCGGCAATCGCCTCACGCGAGCCTTCCCACCATGTGGGTCTGCGCGTGCGAATATCGTGCTCCACCTCATGCAGGCGATCACGCACATTCGCCCGCTCGCTGTAATACGCCCCGCGCCCCACCTCGGAAATCTCCCCCACTTTGTACCAATGCTCGGCATCATCGCCGATCTTGCGGGTGAGTGCATTGATCTTGTGATGATGGGGCGAACGCAACAACTCCTCCAGGCTATACACATGGCTTTTAAAGATCAGCCAGCCATCCTTAAGATGCACCTTGTCCTGCAAGGCGCGAATCTCATGGTGAACAGGCTTGAATTTACGATGAAAAACAGCCGCTTCATCGTCATGCGCATCATCATTTAGCATTACCGTGCCAACTCAATAGAGTGTGTTGAGAGTTAAGGATCCATAAAATCCTCAAGCCAAATGAGTATAACAGCCCAACACGCCCCCGATAAGCACGTCGCGTTTGTCATAAAGCTGTCATACGTTCTCCCTAGACTAGGCGCCTTTAAAATATTAGCCCGCCTATTGTCTTGGTTAAACCTGAGGATTTCATGAACAGCCGCGTTGATTCTATCACTAGGCCTGACCCCCATCCCCCATCACCCTCCCTCCTTCCCACCGGCGCCAAGCGTGAACGACTGCGTAAATGGCGCTATTTCAAGGATCGTTTCTCGCGCTATGGGGTGGCGGCCAGTGGGCTGGGTGTGGTGTTTGCGCTGGCATTGATCTTCATTTATCTGTTTTCCGAGGTGATGCCGGTCTTAAAGCCGGTGACGATCACCCCGCTGCACAGCTATGCACTTTCGCCAGAGCATGGCCAAGGCACGGTGCATCTGACGGTGGAGCGTTATCAGGAAGTCGGCGCACAATGGAGCGATACCGGCGAGGTACGTTTTTTTAATACCCACGATGGCAGTCTGCGCAAGGCCTTAAGTCTGCCGCTTGCGCCGGATGATCAGATCACCGCTTTTGGGCGCGGAGACAGCCGTGATGGTCTGGTGGCTTACGGACTGGCGGATGGGCGGGTGATGCTGGCGCGGGTGAAATACCAGCTCACCTACCCCGATGATCAACGCTATATTGATCCGCAACTGGAATACCCGCTGGGCGAGGCTCCGCTGGTGCTGGATCCGCAGGGGATGGCGCTGCAAAACATCACGATCCAGCAAAGTGGACAGAGTTTTGCGGTCGCGGCGCACACAGAGGATGGGCGCATCGTGCTGGCGCGCTTTGCTGCCACGGTCTCCTTTATGACCGGCGAGGTGCAGATCAACCGCCTCAGCTATGAACTGCCCCCGCTGGCCGTCCATAGTCAGGCCATGCTCATGGATAAGTCGCTGCGTACCTTGCTGATTGCGGATCAGCAGGGGCTGGTGCATTACTACGATGTCTCGGTGCCTGCGCAGGCAAGTCTGGTGCAATCCCAGCGCGTGGTTCCTGAAGACGTGGCAATTACCGCCTTTGAGTATCTGGCGGGCACGGTGTCGGTGATTATCGGCGCCTCGGATGGTTCCTTGCGCCAGTGGTTTTTGGTGCGCGATGAGCAAAATGTGCATCATTTCACCCATATCCGCCAGTTTCAGTCACATCCCGCCGCGATTGTCCATATTGCGCCCGAATACACCCGCAAAGGATTTTATGTCGTCGATGCGGCGGGCCATCTGGGTGTGCATTACGCCACCTCGCATCGCAGCCTCGCCATCGAATCCATGGGGCACGGTCCGTTGCAGTTTGTCGCGGTTTCGCCGATCAATCAGGCCCTGCTGGTGCAGGACGCAGATGGTCAGCTGCATTTCAACACCTTGTTCAATGCCCATCCACAGGTTTCTTTCAAGGCCCTGTGGCATCGGGTGTGGTACGAAGGCCGCGCCCAGGAGGAATATGTCTGGCAGTCTTCCTCGGCCTCGGATGATTTTGAGTCCAAATTCAGTCTGATACCGTTGACCATCGGCACCCTTAAAGCGGCCTTGTTTGCCATGCTGTTTGCCATGCCGCTGGCCATCATGGGGGCGATTTATACCGCCTATTTCATGACCCCACGCCTGCGCGGCCTGGTAAAGCCTTCCATTGAAATCATGGAGGCGCTGCCGACGGTGATTCTGGGCTTTCTGGCCGGGTTGTGGCTGGCGCCCTTTGTGGAAAATAACCTGCCGGCGGTGTTTTCCATCCTGATGTTAATGCCGCTGTTTATGCTGCTGTTTGGCTTTTTCTGGCTGCGCTTGCCCAATCAGGTGCGTTTGCGCATTCCGCCGGGCTGGGAAGCGGCGCTGCTGGTGCCGGTAGTGCTGATTGTCGGCTGGCTCAGCGTGGTGATGAGTCCGCTGCTGGAGATCTGGCTGTTTGACGGCAGTATGCGTCAATGGCTGACCGATATCGGCATCAATTATGACCAGCGCAATGCCCTGGTGGTGGGGATTGCCATGGGCTTTGCGGTGATTCCGACGATTTTTTCTATTGCCGAGGATGCGGTGTTTAATGTGCCCAAGCATCTGACCCAAGGCTCTCTTGCCTTGGGCGCCACCGCCTGGCAGACCGTGGTCGGGGTGGTCTTGCCCACGGCCAGTCCGGGGATTTTTGCGGCGGTAATGATGGGCTTTGGGCGTGCGGTGGGTGAGACCATGATTGTGTTGATGGCCACCGGCAACAGCCCTGTGGTGAATTTCAACATCTTTGAGGGGATGCGTACCTTATCGGCCAATATCGCGGTGGAATTGCCCGAAACGGCGGTGGGCAGCTCGCATTATCGCATTTTGTTTTTGGCGGCACTGGTGCTGTTTGTGCTGACCTTCATCGTCAATACGCTCGCCGAGGTGATCCGCCAACGGCTGCGCAAGCGCTACAGTAACCTTTAATCCGGCGGCTCGATCGGCGACAGGAACACATAAATGACTTTGCGAGAATGGTTTAAAAGCGGCGCCCCATGGGTGTGGCTCAATGCCGGGGCAGTGACCCTGAGCATGGTAATGGTGGTGGGTCTGTTGGTATTGATTGCGGTGCGCGGCTTTGGGCATTTTTGGCCTGCCGCCGTGGTGGAAACCACCATTACCCAGCCCGATGGCTCACAGATCACCGTGCTGGGACAGGTTACCCGCAGCCAGACCCTGCCCGCCAGCGTGATCCGTGATGCGGGCATTGAGGTTGCGCCGGAGGTCACCTTTGTCACGCGTCACCTGTTTAAGCAGGGTAACCGCGATGTGACCGGGCGTGATTTTGTCTGGTATCTGCAAGATGGCATGGATGCCTGGCGCTATCCGGCGGAGGTGATCATGCTGGAGCGGCGCGAATGGGGCAATTTCTACGGCTATCCGGTGAGCCTGCTCGAAGACGGTCGCGTGGTCACGCAAGGAGATGAGGTATTCAGCGAATTGCGGACGCGGGTCAAACGGGCCAATGATTTGCATGAACGCATCCATCACATTGAGCGCTATGAGATTGGTGCGGTCAATTTCCGCATGGAGCGGGTGCGGCTGGGAGAACGGCGCCTGGATCTGGATGATCGCATCGGTGACACGGAGCGGGCCAATCGTCTTGCCGCCTTTGCCGAACAGCGCGAGGCGCTCAATCAGGAATACCGCAGCTACCAGCAAAACCTGGATGCGCTGTATCGTGATCTGCGCAGAGATGTTTTAGTCGCCCGTACCATGGATGATCGCGAGATTCAGATCCCGGTTGGTCATATTGTGCGCGCCAGCCAGCCCAATAATATGAACGTGCTGCAAAAAAGCGCCTATTATCTGGATCGTTTCTGGGAGTTTTTCAGCGGCTATCCGCGTGAGGCCAACACTGAGGGCGGTATTTTCCCCGCCATTTTCGGCACGGTCACGATGGTGCTGGTGATGTCGATCATCGTCACCCCCTTTGGCGTACTGGCGGCCATTTATCTGCGCGAGTATGCCAAACAAGGGCCACTGTTGCGGATGATCCGCGTCTCCGTTTATAACCTCGCGGGGGTGCCGTCGATTGTTTTCGGGGTCTTTGGTCTGGGCTTTTTTGTCTATGTCATGGGCGGCAGCATCGACCGCATGTTTTATCCCGAGGCCCTGCCCGCGCCCACCTTTGGCACACCGGGTCTGATGTGGGCCTCACTCACCCTGGCTCTGCTGACCTTGCCGGTGGTGATTGTTGCGACCGAGGAGGGCTTGGCGCGCATCCCCAGCACCATTCGCCAGGGCAGTCTGGCGCTCGGCGCCACCAAGGCCGAAACCCTGTGGCGGGTCGTGGTGCCGCTGGCCACCCCGGCGATGATGACCGGCCTGATTCTGGCGATTGCCCGTGCGGCGGGTGAAGTTGCTCCGCTGATGCTGGTGGGCGTGGTCAAACTGGCCCCCAACCTGCCCATTGATGGCAATTTCCCGTTCATTCATCTGGAACGCAAAATCATGCATCTGGGCTTTCATATCTATGATGTCGGCTTCCAAAGCCCGAATGTGGAGGCGGCCAGACCGTTGGTGTATGCCACCGCGCTAACCCTGGTCATGCTGATCATCGTCCTGAATTTGACCGCGATCGGCATCCGCAACCATCTGCGGGAAAAATACCGTGGCGAATCTGATTAAGGCGATGGCCGCAAATAAATGTATTCGAGGTGCCCGGAGGGCGGTTCGCCTGCGCGGCATGTTCAGGCAAACATCGCTGAACACGGCAGGTGGGCAACAGCACTCGCACCTCGGGTATTTTTGTTGACAGATGCCGCTCCAAGCTTAGCCCCTGCATATGAAGAGAACCGAATTGATGGAAGACAACACCATGACCCTGCAAAACCCCATGACACACAGTGTCAGTGCGAATCTGTTTGAAGGTGAGCAGCGGAAAAAACTCGATATCCGCAAAGAAACCATCACCATTGAGGTCAACAACCTCAATCTGTACTATGATCAGACCCCGGCGCTCAAAAATATCCAACTGCGCATCCCCAACCACCGGGTCACCGCCTTTATCGGCCCCTCGGGCTGTGGCAAATCCACCCTGCTGCGCTGTTTTAATCGCATGAACGACTTGGTGGATGCCTGCCGGATTGAAGGTCAGATCCTGCTGGAAGGAAACAATATCTATGCGCGCGGCATTGATGTAGCCGAACTGCGCCGCCGCGTGGGTATGGTCTTTCAAAAACCCAATCCCTTCCCCAAAAGTATCTATGAAAATGTCGCCTACGGCTTGCGTCTGCAGGGCGTCAATGATCGCAAACTGCTCAATGAAGTAGTGGAGCGCTCGCTGCGCGCAGCGGCCTTATGGGATGAGGTCAAGGATCGTCTGAATGAAAATGCCTTTGGGCTCTCCGGCGGCCAGCAACAGCGCCTGGTGATTGCGCGGGCGATTGCCATTGAGCCGGAGGTGATCTTGCTGGATGAACCGGCCTCGGCGCTTGATCCCATTTCCACCGCCAAGATCGAAGAGCTGATTTATGAGCTTAAGGAACGCTATACGATTGTGATCGTGACGCATAATATGCAACAAGCGGCGCGTGTGTCGGACTACACTGCATATATGTATCTGGGCGAGTTGATTGAGTTTAACGACACCCTGACCGTGTTTACCAACCCGGCGAAAAAAGCCACCGAGGACTACATCACCGGGCGGTATGGTTGATCCCCTCACGTGGCGGCATCTTCGAGATGCCGCTTCAACTCTTGAATCTTTGTTTGCGATGCACGCCCATTTAGCGGTCTGTGCTGGAGTCTGTCAATGGAAAAAATGCGTTTAAGCGGTCATTACCTGGAACATTATGACGAAGAGCTGGAAGGGGTGCGCAATCGGGTACTGGCGATGGGCGGCCTGGTGGAAAAACAGATTGCCGACGCCATTGCTGCTCTGGGCGATAACGACATCTACCTGGCCGAGCAGGTGGTCAAGCAGGATGCCCGCGTCAACGGCTTTGAGGTCATGATTGACGAGCATTGCTCACAAATTCTGGCGCGCCATCAGCCCACTGCCAGCGACCTGCGCTTTGTCATTGCGGTGATCAAAACCATCACCGACCTGGAGCGCATCGGCGATCAGGCCAAACACATTGCCAGCATGGCTTTGCATCTGGCAGAAAAAGACCGTCCCAAAAATGGTTATTCTGATGTGCTGGCGCTGGGTGAGCAGGCCCTGCATCTGGTGCATGATGCCCTGGACGCCTTTGCCCGCATGGATGTAGGCACCGCGCTGCAAGTGGTGCGCGAAGATGTCAACGTCGATCGGGCCTATGAATCCATCGTGCGCCAACACATTACCTTCATGATGGAAGACCCGCGTACCATCACCCGGGCGCTGGATGTGATCTGGGCACTGCGCTCCATCGAACGCATCGGCGATCACGCCCGTAATATGTGCGAATATGTGATCTATCTCGTCAAAGGCAAAGACGTGCGTCACGTCACTTTGGAAGAAATGCAGCAAGCCGTACTAGGCGAAGGCCACACCCTGGAAAATCCTGAAAACACCCCTGATCCCAAGAATTAACCCGTCCCTCTGGCCTGCTCTCAAAAAAACACCCCTCCTGTGCAAGGAGGGGCTGGCCTTCAGTTCGCTTTGCCTAACTCACGCAGGCGTTTTATGCCTTTGGTGCGTTGGGCGTAGATGATTTCAAGCTTGCTGCTGATTTCTTCGCGTTCGCTGGGGATGTGTGTTCGGGCAAGGTCTGCACGTAATTCACGTTCCTTTTTCTTGAGTTTTTTGAGCAGTTTTTTGATGGATTTGCACTCTTCTTGCTGGGTTTTGAGGTCAGCATTGAGTAGTGCGCCGAGTTTGGCCAGAAGTTGTTTCGTTTTCATCTGTGCGTTCTCTCCAGAACCATGCCTCGCTGCTGTACGCGCCAGCGGGATAATGTTGGTTTAGTGTTTATCGGCAAGATGGCTTGGGATGGATGCCGGGGTGCCGGCGATTTCATTGATTTCCTGCTCGCTGAGGCTCAGTGAGGCGGCCGCTACCTGTTCGGTGCGGCTGTCTGATAGCAACAGACCCTGGGCGGCATCAATCAGATTTTCCCCAATCCACTGCGCATAGCCTTCGTCATTCATCAGCGAGGTGGCGATATGCGGCGAGATACGCCGGGTGCGAATCATTTCGTCAATGGCGCTCACGTCGGTGCGGGTGGCTTTTTGCAAGGTAAGTTTAAGCGCATCTAATGACAAACTGGTGACTTCGTCGCGTTCCTGCAGCCGCAGTTGTTCGATTTCGCGCAACAGCTTGGCCAGCTGCAGGCGGATAGCGTCATAGCGTTCGCGCACCGCTAAATTGCTCGACAGACCATAGCGTGCCAGGTTTTTATGCAGGTGTTTCATGCCCTTGACCGCATCGACAATATCCTGGCTGGCCTGGCGCAGGGTGTAGAGTTCGTTGGCAATGTGTTCTGGCAAGGCCATGCCCTGGGCCTCGCTGATGTAGGCGATGATGTCGCTGTGCAGGCTTTTGATCTTGGTTTCATAGACATCATCCAGATCCAGCGGCATGATGCGGCGCGTGTTTTTAACCGCCTCTGCCAGCGACTGATCCGAGGTGATCACCGCCCGGCGCAGACTTAAGCCGTGGGCCAGCAGGCCATAGGCATTATCATACAGCCGCGCCACTTCCTTTTTCACCGCGCCCACCGCCGTGGCTGCCGTGCCCAGGGTTTGCGGGTTGAGGTAGCGGGGTTGCTCTGCCGGGGAAGGCAGACCTTTGAGATAACGCAGCAGCAGGGTTTCGAGCTGCTTGACGAAAGGCATCAGCAACAGCACGCCCAGCAGATTAAACAGGGTATGAAACAAGGCCAGCTTGAGCAAAAGATTATCCGCGCCAATCCCCAATAGCCCGCTCAAGGCATCCACCGCCCACATCATCTGCTCGATCAGAGCAATCGCCACGCTGGCCGTCATTACGTTAAACAAGACATGCGCCACCGCCAGGCGTTTACCACCCAGATTAGAGGTCATGCCGCCCAGAGCAGTGGTTATCGCGCTGCCTAAATTGGCCCCGATGGCCAGTGCAAGCGCATTTTCATAACTCACCTGCCCGGTAGACAGGGCGGTAATGATGATCAACAAAGTGGCATGGCTGGATTGCATCACCACCGTGATCAACATGCCAATCACGGTAAATAACAACACCCCCGGCAGACCGGAGACGGCATAGGCCGCCAGATCAAAGCGGCCCTGAAAGGCTTCAAAGCCCTCTTTCATATAATGAATGCCGAGAAACAAAAAACCCGCCCCCAGACACACATAGCCGATGCCCTTGAGCGTCTGGCTTTTTTGCAGCAGCAAAACCACCCCAAACACCAGCATCGGCATGGCATACGCGGCAATATCCACCCGCAGCCCCAGGCCGGCAATCAGCCACGCCCCGCTGGTGGTGCCCAGATTGGCCCCCATGATGATGCCAATCCCCGCCGCCAGCGTGATCATTTCCGCACTGACAAAGGAGATGGTAATCAGCGACACCAGGGTGCTTGACTGCATCAAGGTGGTGGAGCTGATGCCAAAGACGATGCTCTTCCACAGCCGATTGGTGGAATGCCGCAACAAGGCTTCCAAGGTGCCGCCGGTAAAGGATTTAAAGCCGTCTTCAAGACACATCATGCCAAACAGGAACAAGGCGACTCCGGCCGCGATCTCCTTAAAGTCAGGACTGATCCAAAAGCCGTAAGCCAGCAGGCACAAGGCCGCCAACAATACAATGCGTCGCGCTGTCATTGGGGGTGCGTACCTCGTATGTGCAGTGCCTTGAAATGGCATTAAAAAAGGGGCCGTCACGGCACGCCCCTCAATGTGGCAGGGGTGGCGTTTGGCGTGTTGCGGTCGTTGGGAAGGCTGGCTTGGCCTGAGAATAGCAGGAAAAAAGAGTGGAGTCAGCCGATAAGCCGGGTTCTGTCGTGGGCAATCATTCATCTGGGATCGGCGTCACCGCCGACCTCAAGCGGCCTACCCTGGTGCGATGCGGGCCACACCATACACCTCTATTTGGCCTTGCTCCGGGGGGGTTTTCCGTGCCGCACGGTGTTACCACCGGCGCGGTGCGCTCTTACCGCACCTTTTCACCCTTACCTGTGATGCCGCACGCGACACCCATCGGCGGTTTATTTTCTGTGGCACTGTCCGTTGGCTCACGCCACCCAGGGGTTACCTGGCACCCTGCCCTATGGAGCCCGGACTTTCCTCCATGCCTGCGGATGCAAACACAGCGATTGCCTGGCCAACTCCACCTGACAGCATAGAGCAAACACGCACTGTTGACCAGCCCCCGTGGCTGTTCTGTTAGCCCAAAGCAGTAATGTCCCCTTCGTCCAATTCTAAAATGTCCCCTTTATATTTAAGCGGGAGGGGCACGCATGACGAAGGAGCACATTACGATGAGTCACAAAGAAATTGACCGACTAGAGATGATTCAGGCGGTGGCGAACAAGCATCTGCGGCAGGCCGAGGCGGCCCAGCGCCTGGGGTTGAGCGTGCGCCAGGTCAAGCGCCTGGTTCGCCGCTATCGTGAGCATGGGGCGACAGGGCTACGCAGTGGCCACCGTGGCCGACGTCCCAATAACGCCATTGCCGAGACAGTACGCCAGGAGGTGCTCGCCTTGGTCAAGACGCACTACACCGACTTTGGCCCCACCCTGGCCTGCGAAAAGCTGGCCGAGCGCCATGGTCATCATCTCTCGGTCGAGACCCTGCGCCAGTGGATGGTGGCCGATGGGCTATGGCAGCCCAAGCAACGCAAGCAAGCCCGCATTCATCAGCGCCGTCCACGCCGCCCCTGCCTGGGGGAGCTCATTCAAATCGACGGCTCGCCCCATGACTGGTTTGAGGTGCGCGGCCCGCGCTGTACCCTGATTGTGTTCATCGACGACGCCACAGGGCGCCTGATGGCCCTGCGCTTCGTGCCCGCCGAGACCACCCAGGCCTACATGGAGACCCTACAGCAATACCTGGATCAGCACGGACGTCCGGTGGCCCTCTACTCAGACAAACACAGCATCTTCCGTGTCAATCATCCTGAGCACGACGGGGAGCTGACCCAGTTTTCCCGCGCCCTCAAGACCCTCGACATCGCCGCCATTCATGCCAACACGCCTCAGGCCAAGGGGCGGGTGGAGCGGGCCAACCAGACCCTGCAAGACCGTTTGGTCAAGGAGCTGCGCCTGCGTGAGATCTCGGACATCGACGCCGCCAACGCCTTCCTCCCCACCTTCATGGCCGACTTCAACGCCCGCTTCGCCGTCGAGCCACAAAGCCCCCAGGATGCCCACCGACCGGTGCTGCACAGCCCCGAGGAGCAGGCCCTCATCCTTTGCATGCACCATACCCGTAAGCTCTCCAAGAACCTTTGCTTCCAGTTCAAGAACCGGGAATATCAGCTTCAGGGACAGGGCAAGGGCTACCGCCTGCGGGGTGCCACCCTCACCGTCTGCGAGGCCTTCGACGGCACCATCACCCTCCTGCACCAGGGGCACATCATGCCTTACCGTCTGTTGGCTGAGGGCGAACCGCCCACACCGCTGGATGATGAAAAAAGTGTCCACCACAGCGTCGACCAGGCCAAGGCAAAACAGACCGCCAAGCCAACCTACAAACCGGCGCCGGACCACCCTTGGAGAGGTCGGGGCAACATCACTCCGGCACCAGCCCAAACACCATAACCACGCATTCTACGGGGGACACTTCTGCTTTGCACAAAAGGGGACTTTTCTGAATTGGGTTGACACGACCACCACGGCCAGGAACTGGGCGCGATCCTCACCGACACCTCCGACAAACTCAAGATCAAATACCAGCGCCGTTCCAAATTGCGCGCCCTAGCTAATCAACATCGCAACCCGCGCAAGCGTCAACACATTCGCCAGTTCAACCTGGGACGCAAAAAGCTGAACCGGCAGATGAGCAAAACCCATGCGCGCATCCGCGACATCGTGTTCACATCGGTTCACGCCGTTGTCGATAAAGCCGCCGTGATCGCGGCGGAAAATTTAACCGCCCCCATGGCGAGCAAGTCCTTCGGCAAGAATGCCAATCGTCGGCTGGCAAGCTGGACGAAAGGTGTTATTGCCGAAGCACTTGAGAGTGTTTCAAGCCGTCGAGGTTCGACGGTCGTTCTGGTCAATCCGGCTTACACATCGCAAATGGATTCTCGAACGGGATGCCTTGACGGCAAACGGCAAGGGGATCAATTTTACTGTTCCGACGGGGTTGTGTTGCAGGCAGACCAGAACGCTGCGCGAAACGTGCTGGCACGGTTGTTCGACCCGGACATTGAGCGGTTCACCCCGTTCAAGCGGGTCAAGGCGATCTTGCTGGAACGGACTGAGCGCCTCCGGTTGGGACTGCTCAACCCGGACTCCAGTTGCTCGCCCTTCGGGGCGCTATCAACGGAGAGCGAATTACCGAAAAACCATCCTGAGCAACTTTGTTCAGGTTTTTAGGAACAGTTTTCGCCATGCCTGTTAACACAACACCTTACGCGGCTAAACCGCGCGCCGCCTGCCTTGCCCTGCCCACCGTTTTGATGCTGACATTACCGGGGCTTACGCACGCCGCGGGTTTTTATATCCAGGAACAAAGCGTCTCCGGTCTGGGTGGTGCCTTTGCCGGTGATGCCGCACTGGCCGCCGATGCCAGCAAGATTTTTTTCAACCCCGCCGGC
>NZ_MU255056.1:708511-717141 GCF_000227725.2 Thiorhodospira sibirica ATCC 700588
AACACACTGAAAACTGGAGGCTGGGGTCGGAATCGAACCGGCGTAGACGGCTTTGCAGGCCGCTGCATGACCACTCTGCCACCCAGCCTGAATATCTAAAACTTAATGCGGATTATAAAATAGCCTGCATCATAGAACACATACAATAGCGCATAAAAAACCCCGGCATGACCGAGGTAAGAAAAGGCTTGGAGCGGGAAACGAGACTCGAACTCGCGACCCCAACCTTGGCAAGGTTGTGCTCTACCAACTGAGCTATTCCCGCGTCACTGAATGAGCGCATATTATACCGATTTATTTTAACCTGTCAATAGTTTTGCGCAGAGAGTGTTAGCCCAAAGCAGTAATGTCCCCTTCGTCCAATTCTAAAATGTCCCCTTTATATTTAAGCGGGAGGGGCACGCATGACGAAGGAGCACATTACGATGAGTCACAAAGAAATTGACCGACTAGAGATGATTCAGGCGGTGGCGAACAAGCATCTGCGGCAGGCCGAGGCGGCCCAGCGCCTGGGGTTGAGCGTGCGCCAGGTCAAGCGCCTGGTTCGCCGCTATCGTGAGCATGGGGCGACAGGGCTACGCAGTGGCCACCGTGGCCGACGTCCCAATAACGCCATTGCCGAGACAGTACGCCAGGAGGTGCTCGCCTTGGTCAAGACGCACTACACCGACTTTGGCCCCACCCTGGCCTGCGAAAAGCTGGCCGAGCGCCATGGTCATCATCTCTCGGTCGAGACCCTGCGCCAGTGGATGGTGGCCGATGGGCTATGGCAGCCCAAGCAACGCAAGCAAGCCCGCATTCATCAGCGCCGTCCACGCCGCCCCTGCCTGGGGGAGCTCATTCAAATCGACGGCTCGCCCCATGACTGGTTTGAGGTGCGCGGCCCGCGCTGTACCCTGATTGTGTTCATCGACGACGCCACAGGGCGCCTGATGGCCCTGCGCTTCGTGCCCGCCGAGACCACCCAGGCCTACATGGAGACCCTACAGCAATACCTGGATCAGCACGGACGTCCGGTGGCCCTCTACTCAGACAAACACAGCATCTTCCGTGTCAATCATCCTGAGCACGACGGGGAGCTGACCCAGTTTTCCCGCGCCCTCAAGACCCTCGACATCGCCGCCATTCATGCCAACACGCCTCAGGCCAAGGGGCGGGTGGAGCGGGCCAACCAGACCCTGCAAGACCGTTTGGTCAAGGAGCTGCGCCTGCGTGAGATCTCGGACATCGACGCCGCCAACGCCTTCCTCCCCACCTTCATGGCCGACTTCAACGCCCGCTTCGCCGTCGAGCCACAAAGCCCCCAGGATGCCCACCGACCGGTGCTGCACAGCCCCGAGGAGCAGGCCCTCATCCTTTGCATGCACCATACCCGTAAGCTCTCCAAGAACCTTTGCTTCCAGTTCAAGAACCGGGAATATCAGCTTCAGGGACAGGGCAAGGGCTACCGCCTGCGGGGTGCCACCCTCACCGTCTGCGAGGCCTTCGACGGCACCATCACCCTCCTGCACCAGGGGCACATCATGCCTTACCGTCTGTTGGCTGAGGGCGAACCGCCCACACCGCTGGATGATGAAAAAAGTGTCCACCACAGCGTCGACCAGGCCAAGGCAAAACAGACCGCCAAGCCAACCTACAAACCGGCGCCGGACCACCCTTGGAGAGGTCGGGGCAACATCACTCCGGCACCAGCCCAAACACCATAACCACGCATTCTACGGGGGACACTTCTGCTTTGCACAAAAGGGGACTTTTCTGAATTGGGTTGACAGCCGTGGCTGTTCTTCCTGATAGCGCGCTAGCAAGCACGCTGTGCTTTCTTTGAATGCGCGTTCTGGATTAAGATCAAATCAAAGTTACATTCTTAGTAACAATATTTTGTTTTTAAATTCTACCCTGATCCTTGCGGTCACTCTTGGGGCATTGATTCATGTTGGATGTTTCTCCGCAGTGCTTAGCAGAACGACTAAAACACGGCCTGGATCGTCGTATTCTCACCTTATTCTGGCTAGGTCTGGGCCTGGGGCTTGGGTTGATGCAGTGGCTATGGTTTCCGATGGAAACCAGTGCGCCGACCTGGTATGTCGTCACGGCTGAGGCGACATTTGCCCTGCTGGTGGCAGCGGGTATGGTGTATATCGGTTTTCGCCCGCGCCTGTCTGCTACCCCCCCGGAATATACCATTGTCTTGCTGTTACTCACGGGGCTGGGGTTTTTGTGGATTTATGCCATCACCGATAGTTTTGAACATTTTCTGGCGCATCCCTTCTGGGCGGTATTGCTGCTGGAGCAACTGCCCAGGCTGCTAGGGGTTTTGCTGTTACTGCTCGCCACAAAGCGCTGGCTGGATCATACCCGGGAGCAGCATCAGGCACTGCGTCAAGCAGATGATTTGTATAAGGATTTGGTGGAATATCATCCACATATGATCGAGCATTATTTGCCCGATACCACCATCTGTTTTGCCAATCGCACCATGCAGGATTTTTTTCAGGTGCCGGGCGGCCTGGAAGGCAAGCGTTGGATCGAGATGCTTGATCCTGAGCAACGGGAGCATTCACTGACAGCACTGCGGCGTTATACCCCCGAACAGCCGGTGCAAAATTTTGAAAATCAGGCGCGTAATGCCCAAGATTCGCTTCGCTGGGTGCGCTGGGTCAATCGCGCTTTTTTTGATGCACAGGGACACATCAGCCATTTTCAAGCCGTGGGTTATGATATTACGGCAGAACGCGAGGCCGAGCAGCAACTCCAGCGCAGTCAGCAATTGCTGGCCTCGGTGCTGGAAAATCAGCAGGAAATGATCTGCCGTTTTCTCCCCGATACCACGCTGACCTATGTCAATGGTGCCTATTGTCGCTTGTTCGGACACCGTGCCGATGAACTGCTGGGGCGGCGGTTTCTTGATCTGGTGCCGACCTCTGAGCACAAGGCCATTTTGGAAAAGTTGCAGACCCTGAGTGCCAAAAATCCTAAGCAGACCTATGTGCATCCCTCCATTCTCAGCGATGGCTCGCTGGTCTGGCAGGAGTGGACCGATCTGGCGATTCTTGATGAACGCGGACAGGTCATGGATATTCAGTCGATTGGTCTGGATGTAACCGCTTATAAACAGGCCCAGGCCGCATTGGCAGAAAATGAGATCCGCTTGCGCACCATTTTTGACAGCATGGACGAACTGGTCTATGTCAGCGACCCGCACACAGATGTGGTTCTGTTTACCAATGCCCGCATCCGTCAGGTTTTCGGTCAGGTGGAGGGCCAGTCCTGCTGGCAGGTTTTGCAGCAAGCACAAAACGGGCGTTGTGCCTTTTGTCCAACTGAACCTGCCCTGCTCAATGCACAGGGCAAGCCTGCCGGAATGCGCCACTGGCGCATACATCATAAAGACAGTGCTCGCTGGTATGACTGCCGCGATCAGGCGATTTACTGGAATGATGGTCGTTATGTGCGACTGGTGATGCTCACCGATATTACCGAACAACTCAGCATGGAAAGCGCCCTCAAAAACAGCGAGGCGCAATACCGACTGTTGGTGGAAAATCTTAATGACGGTATCTGGCAGATTGATGCTAAGGGCCGCACCACCTTTGTTAATCAGCGCATGGCGGCGATGCTGGGCTATAGCACCGAGGAGATGCTCGGGCGGCATCTGTTTGAGTTCATTGATCCCGCGTGGCTGCCACAGGCCGAGCAGAATATCGCGCGCCGTCAAAGCGGCATTGCCGAAACCCATGAGGGGCAATTGCGCCACCGCAATGGCCATGTGCTGCATGTGATGATTGGCACCACCCCGCTGTTTGATGAGCAAGGCCATTACCAGGGCGGGGTAGCGGGCATTCAGGACATTACTGCGCTCAAACGCCTTCAGGCCGAGTTGGAGCTGGCGCAAAATATTGTCAAGCATATCCAGGTGGGTTTGTATGTCTATCATCTGGAGGATCTGGAGAATGATCGCAGTCTGCGTCTGGTGTATGCCAATCCGGTTACGGAGCTGTTGACGGGTCTGGCGGTCGTTGATGTGCAAGGCAAGACGCTGGATGAAAATTTCCCCGGACTGCGGGCGCTGGGCATTCCCCAACGCTATGCCGAGATCGTGCGCAGCCAACAGGTCGCCGATTTTGAAGACATGACTTACACCGATGCGCGTGTTTTACAGGCGGCGTTCGCGGTAAAAGCCTATCCGTTGCCCAACAACCACATGGGGGTCTCGTTCGACAACATCACCGAGCGCAAGCAGATGGAAAATGCCTTGCGTGACAGCCACGAATTGCTCACCGAGCTTTCACGTCAAGTGCCCGGAGTGATCTACCGCTATCAGTACTTTCCGGATGGGCGGCATTGTTTTCCTTTTGCCTCGGACAATATCTGGTACATCTACGAGGTGACGCCCGATGAGGTCAAGCACGATGCCAGCAAGGCAGTTTTGCATATCCACCCTGATGATCGTGAACGGGTGATGCAGAGCATCGTCGAGTCCTATGAAACGCAGTGCCTCTGGGAATGCGATTATCGCGTCATCCTGCCCCAACAGGGGCTGCGCTGGGTGCATGGCAGTTCCAGACCGCAACCGCAGCCGGATGGCTCAGTGCTTTGGCATGGCTATATCAGCGATGTCACTGAGCGCAAACACGCCGAACAACGCTTGCAGGAAACCACCGAGCACGCCAAACAACTCGCCGTTCAGGCTGAACGCGCCAATGCCGCCAAGAGTGAATTCCTGGCCAACATGAGCCATGAGATTCGCACCCCGATGAATGGCGTTATCGGCATGACCGGTCTGCTGCTCGATAGCGAACTCAATGCCGAACAGCGCCGCCAGGCCGAAACCATCCTCAACAGCGCCGAATCCCTGCTCAGCCTGATCAATGATATTCTGGATTTTTCCAAAATTGAAGCTGGCAAGCTGGATCTGGAGGCATTGGATTTCAATCTGCAGTATTTGCTGGAAGATTTTGCTGCCGCGCTGGCGGGGCGCGCCTATGAAAAAGGTTTGGAGTTGTTCTGCGTGCTTGCACCCGACACACCGCTTTATCTGCGTGGTGATCCGGGGCGTGTGCGCCAGATTCTCAATAATCTGGTCGGCAATGCCATCAAGTTTACCCACCAGGGTGAGGTCGGCATCCACGTCAGCCTGGTCGAGCACAGAGAAGACGCGGTGCTGCTGCGCTTTGCCGTCACCGACACCGGCATCGGCATCCCGCCGGATAAGGTCAGCCTGCTGTTTCAGAAGTTCTCCCAGGTCGATGGCTCGATCACCCGCACCTACGGCGGCACCGGGCTAGGACTGGCAATCTCCAAGCAATTGGCTGAGATGATGCAGGGTGACATCGGCGTGGAGAGTCAGGAAGGCGTCGGTTCGACCTTCTGGTTTACCCTGAGCTTGGGGGTAGGACAAGAGCCGACCGACGCCCGCCATGCTTGGGGCGAGCCGTTACCGGCGGTGCGGGCCTTGGTGGTCGATGATCACCCCATTCAATGTGAATTGCTGTGTGCCATCCTGGAACGCCGGGGCGTACCGGTGAGCAGCGCCGGCAACAGTGCCGACGCCTTGCGGGAAATCTATGCCGCGCTGGCTGAGCATAAGCCCTATCAACTGTTGCTGACCGATCAGCAGATGCCCATCATGGATGGCGAAACGCTGGGACAGACTCTGCAGGCCGATCCGCGCCTGGCCGATCTGTATCGGGTGATTCTGCCCTCCTCCATGAGCAGTGCCGAGGATATCGAACGCTATCATGCCGCCGGGTTTCACGCCTATCTCCCCAAACCCATCCGCCAGCAAGAACTCTTTGCCGTCTTGCAGGCCCTGCTGGCGCTCCCGCCAGACCGGTTGACACACACTCCGATCATCAGCCCCCGAGGCCCCCGCGCGGCGATACATGCTCAGGTGATCCCATTTGCCCCCAACAAGGTACGCATCCTGCTGGTGGAAGATAACAGCACCAATCAGCAGGTGGCCTTGGGTATCTTGCGCAAGCTGGGGCTAAAAGCCGATGCCGTGGGCAATGGACAAGAAGCGGTCGAAACGGTGATCAATATTCCCTATGATCTGATTTTGATGGATGTGCAAATGCCGGTGATGGATGGCCTGCAAGCTACCCGCGCCATCCGCGCCCTGGACAAGGCCGCCATCAACACCGATATACCGATTGTCGCCATGACCGCCCATGCCATGCAAGGTGACAAGGAGCGCTGTCTGGCGGCGGGCATGAATGACTATCTCAGCAAGCCCCTGGTGCCACATCAGGTGGCGGAAACCCTTGCCCTCTGCTTGCCTCATCTGCTTGAAATCAGTACACCACCGACGCCAGCACCGGCACCAAAACCGCCAGCCGCCGTGCCACCGGTGACAGAATCAACACCCCCGCCCGCGCTGCAGATATTCAACCAGCAAACCGCGCTGGAACGTTTCATGGGGGATCATGAGCTGCTACAGCAAATCCTCCACAGCTTTATGGCCGACCTGTCTGCACGGCTTGCCGAACTGCAACAAGCCTGTGCCACGGAGGATTTTATCCTCATCCGTCAACTGGCTCACAGCCTCAGCGGCGCTGCCGGTAATTTGAGCGCCGAACGCCTGCAGGCCATTGCCAAAGGCATCGAAGCGGCCGCGTTGACTGAAGATCTGGCGCACATCCAAGCCGCCTATCAGGAACTCAACGACCAGCAATACGCCTTCTGCAACCATATCGGCCAGTTATTAGGGAAATCTTGAGCGCAGCTGTATAAGTGTCCACCTGCGTCGCCGCTCATAAAAACCTATCCAAACTTGCACGAAGCTGAATAAGTCTGTTCACGCCGTCAACGCCAGTGCGGGCGAACCCGTCTTACCTGACTCGTGCGTGCGTTTAACGTCCGGCCTGAGCGCGTCCAGACGATCCAGACCATAACGGTCTAAATTTTTTGCGGCGTTGAGGTCACGATCCATGACGTGTCCACAGTCACACGCCATTGTGCGCTGATCCAGTGACATATCATGGATTTTCCCGCAGGCGTGACAGGTCTTTGAAGACGGATAGAACCGATTCGCAAAGATCACAGTCACGCCACGCCACACCGCTTTGTACTCGATGTGTCGTCGCAATTCGCCAAAGCCAGCATCGGAGATGGCGCGGGCAAGACAATGGTTTTTGATCATCCCGGAGACATTCCCAGCGGCGAGATCATCCTGTTCTGGGATGAGGCCTCCTATCACCGTGCCGGGGCCGTGCGCGAACTCGCTCAGGCGCTGTCCATCACCCTCCAGCCCTTGCCCGGCTATAGCCCCGACTTCATGCCGGTCGAAGCGCTCTGGCGCTGGGTGCGCGAGGAGCTCACCTACCCTCACTGTCACGCCACCGCCGAGGAACGGGTTCAACGGGTCAACCACTTTGTCAACACCATCAATGCCGATCCCTGTGCCATCGCGGATCGACTCTGGACCAAAACCACGCTCAATCCGGAGGAAGAAAAATTACGCATCCCGGCTTAGTTGAAGTTTAAAGCCGCTGCCGGCTGGGGCGCGGGTGCTGCTGTTGGCGGATCGGTTCTACCCATCGGCGACGTTGTTCGCGTGGTTGCATGCGCACGAATGGGGCTACCGGTTGCGCTTGAAGGGGAATCTGCGGGTGGACACCGGCGTGGCGGAGACCACGACCGGGGATTTGGCCAAGGGTGTGCGGGAAGCGTATTTTCCGGGTGTGCGCCTGTTCGCCTCTGGGGTGGTGACCCACCTGGGAATTGTGCATGACCCGGGGCATCCAGAGCCGTGGATCATGGCCATGGATGCGGATCCGACCCGGGCGCGCGTACTGGACTATGCCACGCGCTGGGGCATCGAGCCGATGTTCTCCGACTTCAAGGGGCGAGGATTTGGCTTGGGGGATTCGCACCTGCGCCCTGCGGATCGTTTGGAACGCCGGGTGTTGATCATGGCCTTGGCGATGTATGGGTGTGTGCGCATTGGGCGCGAACAGGCGTGCCACCCTCCGACCCCGCTCGAAAAAAAACCAAGCACAGGACGATCCGAACCACTGGCGCTTTCGCAAGCTTGCCCGCAGCCTGGTTTCGTGGTTCACACGTGGCTTGCGCTACCTGATGCGCTGTCTGCAAAACGACCTGCCGCTGCCGGCTTTTCGTGCCCGTGAGTAAATTGATAGGTGGTAAGCAATACCGACAAAGGCTGGCGTTTTTCCTGAAAATCCTGCCAGTAGAGCGGTGCCTGCTGGTCAAAATAGTGGCGGTTGTAGACACCGGTTAAGCCATCCCGCTGGCTGAGTTGGTGGAGCTGCTGATTGGCCTGCTCCAGATGGTAAGTGCGCTCTTTGACCTTTTCTTCCAGCGCATGGGCATAGTCTTCAAGCGCCTGGTGCGCCTGCCGGGTTTGCTCAAATATGCTATTAAAAGACTCTGCCAGTCGGCCCAGTTCATCATATAGTGGACCCCGAAATCTGGACAACAGTTTAAGTGATGACAAAGCCTCCAGCATGGGGTAGCGAAGAGATGAGCGAAAAGAAGAAGCGGAACACATACAACGCCGAGATCAAGGCCAAGGTCGGGCGTGAGGCGATCCATGGGGTCAAGACCGTCAACGAGATGGGTCAAGCCTACGGGGTTCACCCGGTGCAGGTCAGCAAGTGGAAGAAGGC
>NZ_MU255056.1:717241-751924 GCF_000227725.2 Thiorhodospira sibirica ATCC 700588
TTTTTGCGAATCTTCTTGCTGCATTTCTAGGGCATGTGGGCCACTTCCTAGAAAAAATCGTAGGTTAAGCCATTACGCGATTAATTTCCAAACAGCCTCTAAGGAAATCAACGCCTCCCTTGGCGATCATGATCTGATGCTGCGTGAAGGCCGTATGGTGGACGCCAGCATGATTGCTGCACCGAGCTCGACCAAAACACCGACAACAAGCGCGACCCGGAGATGCATCAGACCAAGAAGGGCAATCAGTGGCACTTCGGCATGAAGGTGCATATCGGTGTTGACGATGAAATTGGGCTGATTCACCGCTTGGAAACCACCGCCGCCAATACGCATGACCGTGAAGTCAGCCATAAGCTACTTCACGGACACGAGCGTCGTGTCTTTGGTGAGGCAGGCTAGCGCGGTATTGAAAAACGCGCAAAACACAGCGAGCGCTCAGTGGATTGGTATATCGCTGAGCGAGCGGGTAAGCGCAAGGAATTTGACCCAGACAGCGCTCAAGCAAAGCTTGAAAAGCTCAAGGCTCAGATTCGCGCCAAGGTAGAGCATCCGTTTCGATACATCAAGCGCGTATTTGGCGACTCCAAGGTTCGCTACCGAGGCCAAGCGAAGAATCGCAACCGTTTTTACGGGCTGGCTGGCTTGACGAACCTGATGATCGCGCAGAAGTTGTTACCCGCATCGGGTTACTACGCCCGAAATCCGTCGATTAGGCGGTTTTCGGGCCAGAAAGCCGCGCACAATGGCCGAAATATGACCATAAATCGCAGTCAAATGATGTTGAGAAGCATTTGCGAAAATGGCGTGGTTTCAAACCAGCGTTATTCAGACCTTCCTTAAAAGACCAACAGCGCCATTATGTGGTTTTCCTGCCGGATACCGATGCCTATGATGACTTCCGGTCAACCCACTTTCAGACCCTGCATGACCAACACTGGCAGATTGAGCAATACCACCGCATGATCAAACAGCTCTGCCATATCGAGAAATTCCAGGTGCGCGGTAAGGTGCCGATACGCAATCCTATCTTTGCCGCTTTGTGCAGTTATGTCCACCTCCAGCAGATGAAGTTCGTTGACATGATCAGCAATGCTTACCCATGGCAATGCCATTTGTACACCCAGGTAGTCGCCGCTTTCGTCCGCAACTTCATGCAAGGTAAGCAGCACCTTAACCCACAATTTCAGTCCACCGTCAATGCGTAAGTCCTAAATCAGGTACTGGTGGAAATACCCGGCGATCCGGGTATCAATCTGGCTATGCCTATTCTGCTGCTAAAAACCTGAACAAAGTTGCTCAGGATAGTTTTTCGGTAATTCGCTCTCCGTTGATAGCGCCCCGAAGGGCGAGCAACTGGAGTCCGGGTTGAGCAGTCCCAACCGGAGGCGCTCAGTCCGTTCCAGCAAGATCGCCTTGACCCGCTTGAACGGGGTAAACCGCTCAATGTCCGGGTCTGATAACCTCGCCAGCACGTTTCGCGCAGCGTTTTGGTCTGCCTGCAACACAACCCCGTCGGAACAGTAAAATTGATCCCCTTGCCGTTTGCCGTCAAGACATCCAGTTCGAGAATCCATTTGCGATGTGTAAGCAGGATTAACGAGAACGACCGTCGAACCTCGACGGCTTGAAACACTGTCAAGTGCTTGGGCAATAACACCTTTCGTCCAGATTGCCAGCCGACGATTGGCATTCTTGCCGAAGGACTTGCTCGCCATGGGGGCGGTTAAATCTTCTGCCGCGATCACGGCGGCTTTATCGACCACCTTGTGAACGGATTGAAATACGATGTCGCGGATGCGCGCATGGGTTTTGCTCATCTGCCGGTTGAGCTTCTTGCGCCCCAAGTTGAACTGGCGAATGTGTTGACGCTTGCGCGGGTTGCGGGTGTTGTTGGCGAGTGCCCGCAGCTTGGCGCGACGCTGGTATTTGATCTTGAGTTTGTCGGAGGTGTCGGTGAGGATCGCGCCTAGTTCCTGGCCGTGGTGGTCGCCGTCGGAATCGACCAAGACTTCGGAGTAGCCTTTATTAACACCCAATGTTTGTGTGCCGCAATCTTGCTTGACTTCAACATCGACGGTGTAATGCACCTCAATACGGTCATCGTCTTTGATGATAATGCGCAGGGTGCCGGTCGGCTCAACGGTGGTATTCAGTGGAATGGCGATGCGTTGACCTTTCACCAAGCCGGGAATTTTGATCCAGGCGCGCCCACCCCGTTGAAAGGTGGTGTAGTTATCCGAGCGCACGACAATCTGGTTGTGCGTGTGATTGTGACCATGCTTCCAGTGCTTGCGCATCACTCGGCGTAAATAAGGATCGTGTACCCAGGCGTTGCCTTTGAGCGCGGTGAACAGGCGTTTTTGTTCGCTCTTGTCCTGGGTGTGACGCAAGATGCAGCGGCGCGCTTTGACCTTGGCCGCTTCCATAGTGGCGGTGATGTCGCCTTTGGCATCGCGCAGCGTCTCTTTCCAAGCATTGGCCGAGACCGGGAAAACGCGGCCTTGGCCCAGCCAGGCGTCACGAATCTGGCGGTCGCTTAACCCAACGCCGCCAATCGAGCCAAAACACTGCCAAGTCTCGGAGCGCACCTGCCCGAGTCGTCGCGCCTGTTCGCGCAACGCCCCGACCTTGCCCTGGTTCGGGCGCTTGGCGTGCAAAATCCGCGTGACTTTCATTCGCACAAATCCTTGGGCTGGCGAACGGGCATCTCGGCAAAGTCCTCCTTGAGCTTCCCCTCGCGCTCCCAGCGCCGAATTGTCGAGGGTGCTTTCCCGATCCGTTTCGCAAACTCGTTAATGCGATATATCTTGCTCATATAAGCGATTATAGATATTTGCAGAAAAAAATCAAGCAACAGTTTTTAGCTCCATAAACCTAGGAATCTCATCAATATGAGCGTAGATAATATCTCGGCGTTTTTTGAACGCTTGTATTAAATGCTGCTTGGATAGCTCAACAGCGCGATCCATAAAATCTAGCTTAGTGCGGTCATCAGCATTCTGCTCCTAAAAACCTAAACAAAGTTGCTTATGCGATTTTTAGGCACTTCGCTCTCCGTTGATAACACCCTTGCGGGCGAGCAACTGGAGTCCTGGTTGAGCAGTCCCAACCGAATGGCCGGTCAACACCGGCAACATGGGCGGTTTCAGCCGTCGAAACCCAGCTTGCGCCATAAAAGTGGCCTCGGCGTTCATCCTGAACAGAGAACAACTTTGCGATTCGACTTCGACCCCGACCATGGAACGCGAAACCTTCGCGTTTGTAGATAACATATCTACAATGGAGAATTCTGATAAACAATGAAGAAAAAATAAAGAACTGTTTTTTGCTCTAATCCTTGCCACCCATCACGTTTATGGTAAACGCTAAGGATTCACTGAACTGAGATCATGGAGGTGAGCATGGGAAGCGTCAAATGCGTGGCAGAAGAAGTGGCCCGAAGTCTGCGCGAAGCGCATCCGGGGTTGCGTAAGACGGTGGTCGACAAACGGGCGCTGGCTGTTGGATTGATGCTCGAGGGGCAAACGTCGAACACGGTGGAGTTGGCGAACATGTTACCGCTACGCGTGGGGGATCGGCGTTACCGCTGGCGTGGTGCGCCGAGGAGGGCGCGGCCCATCTCGGTTGGGAGACGCAACGGGGGCTGTTGGAGCGGGTTCGCTCCTGGGTACCGCCGGGGACGCGGGTATTACTCTCAGCCGATCGGTTCTATCCCGGCGTGGCGCTGTTGGAGTGGCTCCAAGCCCAAGGCTGGAGTTGCCGGCTGCGGCTCAAGGGCCACCTGCGCCTCGACATTGGGCAGAGCGAGGAGACGACCACGGGGGCACTGGCCCAAAGTGTGCGCGAGCGCTACCTCACTGATGTCGGGCTGTTTGCCTGCGGGGTGCGCACCCTCTTCGGGATCCTGCACGACCCTGGACATCCACAGCCCTGGATCATCGCGATGGACACCCCACCGACGCCCGCCCGCGTCTTGGATGACGCCGCCCGGTGGTCCATTGAGCCGATGTTCTCGGATTTCAAAAGCCGCAACTTCAACCTCCAGCACGCTGATCGTCTGGAGCGCCTCGTCCTGATCATGGTCCTGATCATGGTCCTGATCATGGTCCTGATCATGGCCCTGTCCATGTATGGGTGTGTGTGCGTGGGACGCGCCGAGGCGCGCGCCGCGCTAACCCCCTTGAAAAAAAGTCCAGACTCAACACAACCCCGCGCATGGGACCTTCAGAAAAGCCTCTCGCAGTCCGGTGTCCTGGTTTAAACGCGGCCTGCGCTATCTGCAGCGCTGCCTCCAAAACAACATCCCGTTACCCCCTTTTTATGCCCGCGAGTAGCTGATCGGTGGTAAGGCTCTTGACCCTGCGGATTGAGGGTTGGATACTTCCACAGGCAAGGTGGCCTCGGTCTGTTTGGCTTGGCCACCACGATACCGACTGACTTTTACGCAGGAGAGGCATGATGACGACCGACAGTAATGTGAAGGAGTTTATTGAGGAAATTAAACTCCGGGTGTTTGATGATCAGTTCATTGATCGCGAGGAGGAGCGCGAGTTGTTGCAGATCGCGATTCAAAAAGGGCTTGGCGTGGATAAAGGGCTGGCGTTTATCCGTCAGGTAGCGGCGGAAAAGGGCATCGTGGTGGAGCGCGAGGCCAATGATCGGGTGAAGGAGATTCTGGAGCGCTTTGCGGCCAATGATGGGGTGGTGGATAAGAAGGAATTTGAGGATGCATTGGCTTTGTATAAGTCCGCGACCAAGGGCAAGATTCCTGATCCGGAAATGAAACGCCGTTTGAAGCAGTTGATGGTTGATCAGGGCTGGAAAGCGAAGGAAGGCGGGCTGTTTGGTTCCAAGTGGTTTTCAGCCATCAGTTGATGGTATTGCCGTGAAACACGGGGGCCTGTTCAAGCGGCAGGCGCCCCAGTATGGCTTTAAATCTGGCCGAGTATAACTCGGCGCTCCCAAAAGGCCTACTCAAGCGGCAGGCGCGCCAGTGCGGCCAGCAGATGATCCACATGCGCCTGTTCGTGTGCTGCACTTAAGGTAATTCGCAGTCGGGCGCTGCCCGCAGGCACGGTGGGCGGGCGGATGGCCGGTACCAGCAGGCCGTTTTCCAGTAGATAGGCGCTGCATTGCAGCGCCTTTTCGCTCTCACCCAGGATGATGGGCTGGATGGGGGTGTGGCTGTCCAGAAGGGTTAAACCCAGGGCCTGGGCTTTGCCGCGAAAATATTGGATCAATTCATGCAAATGGGTGCGCCGCCAAGGCTCTTCCTGCAGTAGTTGCAGACTGGTCAGGGTGGCATGGGCCAGCGCCGGGGGGGAGGCGGTGGTGTAGATGTAGCTGCGGGCGGTTTGCATCAGGTAGGCTATCAAGGCTTCACTGCCCGCCACAAAGGCCCCGGCGGTACCCAACGCCTTGCCCAGCGTGCCGATCAATACCGGGACTTCATCTTCGCGCAAACCATACTGCGCCACGGTGCCGGCCCCATCCGGGCCTAGCACGCCGATACCATGCGCATCATCCACCACTAGGGCGGCCTGATGCTGTTGTGCTATCTGGGCTAACTGCGGCAAGGGGGCGATGTCGCCATCCATGCTAAACACGCCATCGCTGATGATCAGGGTCGGTGTATGCGCGGTGTCATGTTGACTCAAGCGGCGTTGCAGGTGCGCCAGATCCCGATGCCGATAGCGCAGCCAGCGCGCCCTGGATAACCTTGCGCCATCCAGCAGCGAGGCGTGATTCAAACGATCCTGTAAAATCAGCCCGCCTTGCGTCATCAAAGCCTGCAAGACCCCCAGATTGGCCAGATAGCCCGATGAAAATAACAGGGCTGCCGGGCGTTGCAGCAGGCGCGCCAGGGCCTGTTCCAGGGCATGATGCGCCTGGCTATGCCCATTGACCAGATGGGCCGCGCCGCTGCCCACGCCGTAGCGCTGTATCCCTTCCACAAAGGCCGCCCTGACTTTAGGATGCTGGGCCAGCCCCAGATAGTCATTGGCACAAAAAGCCAGCGCCGGCTTGCCGTCGATGATCTGCTCAGGCTGCTGCGCACCGTCCAGCACGCGGCGCTGACGGTATAACCCTTGTACCTGCCGACGGGCCAGTAATGCAGGAATCTGTTCAAGCGGGTTCATCAGTTTGCGCGGGAAACCCCGGCCGCAAGGCCAAGGAGGGATAGCGCAGCACGCAAAGCGTGCTCCTGTTCCCGAGGCCTCCTCTTTGGTAGCTTGCTCTCTTTATACATGGATGCTATCTTCATTTTAACCGCCGGGCTGGCGGGGTTAGTCTGTGGAGAAACTGTAAGTCCGGTGTCTCTTTGAGGCATTTGGCAGGTCTCGGCGAAGCAGAAAGCGCTCAGCAGCAATGCTGGGAATCCCCGTCCTTCCTGCCTGCCGCGACGCACGCGGCGCAGGCAGGTAGGGCGGAGAGGATGTCAAGTGTGCGATTTAAGGCTCAGCCACCCCCACGCAAGCGCGGCAGATGCCCTGGATCTCAAAGATTTGCTGTTGTATGACAAAGCCTTGCTGGTGGATTTTTTGCTGTAATGCGGAGTTGATCCAATGGCCTTTCAATTCCTGAATCTGGCCACAGGTGCGGCAGATCAGCAAACAGCATTGATGGTGTGTATCCGGCCAGGGACAGCCGACGTAGGCATTCAGGCTTTCGATACGGTGGATGAGGCCCTGTTCCAGTAAAAAATCCAGGGTGCGATACACGGTGGGGGGTTTGACCATGTGCTCGCGTGAGCTGAGATCGCGGATCAGGTCATAGGCCTTGACCGCTTCATGCGTCTGCCAGATCTGCGTCAAAACCATCCGGCGCAGGCGGGTCAGTTTGACGCTACGTTGTGTGCATAGGTGTTGTGCGGTTTCCAGCGCCTGATGAATGCAGCGCTGGTGATTCTGTGGGTTGTCGCAATCGTGCATGAGTGTCAGTTATGAGATATCCACGCCCATTTCTTCAATAAAGGCGTGGGCCCAGTTAAGGGATTCAAAATACAGTTGGCTGGTGTGGTGCTCATTCAGTTGGGCAAAATGGCGACACTGATCAATGGTGCCGGATTCAAACAAAATGACACAGCTTAGGGCCTCGCCCATTGATCCCTTGTGTTCAAGCAGGGCGTCGGTGATGTCTTGCGCCAAGGGGAGTTCTTCAAGGATTTCCGGCATGGGAATTTGCAACAGCTGATCGAGTACCGAAAACAGGCCGACCATGAAATATTTTTCCGAGCCTTGTTGCCCGGTATGCCGGGCCAACAGCTCACACATTCGCGCCCGGACAAAGGCTTCCTTGATCAAGACCGTGGGCTGTTCGTTGATTCCGGCCAGCGTCAGGAGAGTGACCCATTTGCGAATGGCCTCGGTTCCCAGAAGGGTGACGGCGTGGCGCACGCTGTCTACCTTGCGCCCCAGACCAAAAAAAGCGGAGTTGATCAGCCGCAGAAGTTGGTAACTGATCGAAATATCTAAGGAAATCAGGCGTTGCAGTTCTTCCAGATTCAGTTCGCTGTCTTGAAACTGTGCCATGAGGCGCATCAGGGAGAGGCGATTGGGCGGGATGGTTTTGCCCCGACAGATCACGGGGCGGGCGAGATGGTAGCCTTGGAAATAGGAAAAACCGAGTTCTATGCAGAGGTCGTGCTGTGTCTGGTTTTCTATCTTTTCCGCCAGCAGCTGTGTTCCGGTGGGGGATAAATACCGCAGCTGGGCAAGCAGTTCATTTTTGCTTTTATTTTGGACTTCAAGTTTGACAATATCGGCCAAGTCGAGAAAGGCCGCATTATTGACCTCATACACCCAATCATCCAGCGCAATCTTGAAGCCTTCCCGCGAGAGCTGGGCCACCGCCTGCAAGATGGGTTCATCGGCAACCACATTTTCCAGGACTTCAAGCACCACCCGTTGCTTGGGGAGGGTATTGAGTACGCCACTGGCCAGCAGGTTATGCGTGACATTGATGAAGGCAAGCTGCTGCTCGGCGAGTACATTCAATCCTACGGCGGTCATCGCCTGCAAAATCAGATGACAGGAGGCCTGATCGCCGTCCAGAATATTGGCATTCTGGTCCGCCTCGGTTTCCCGAAACAGCAGTTCATAGGCATATACATCGCCCGCACGATCATAGATCGGCTGCCGTGCAATAAAAACGTCCGTCATAGGAACATTCATCCCTTGAGTATCCAGAGGCCTCCCTCATGGCTCCTTATATTTTCCAAGAGCAATCCGCGTCCGAGGGGAGGTAACCCAACGCGCTATATTTACTGTATCAGCCACATAAGTTTAACGATAAAGCATACATACCAATAGGGCAAAACGCCGGGTTTGAAGCCTCCCATCACGACCGGTCAGGGCATATTCAGGCGGCCTGCTCAGGGATTTCTTCACCCATACGTACAATCTGGTTGCGCCCGTCAAAATAACACAAGGTGGGCTTGAAACGCTCCGCCTGGGCCGCATCCATCTGGGTATAGGCGCAGATGATGACGCGATCCCCTGGACTGGCCTTGTGTGCGGCGGCGCCATTGACCGAGATCACGCCACTGCCGGCCTCGGCACGGATGGCATAGGTCACAAAGCGTTCCCCATTGGCCAGATTGTAAATATGAATCTGTTCGTAAGGACGAATCCCTGATGCTTCTAGCAAATGTGCGTCGATTGCGCAAGACCCTTCGTATTCTAATTCGGAATGGGTCACAGTTACCTTGTGTAATTTGCACTTGAGTAATGTAAGCAACATGGTGGATATCCTCGCAAAGCGTAAAGGTCAAGTATAGGAAAAAAGGCGTGCATTATGCGCGATCAAGGGCCATGCGGCAAATCCAGAGGGCAATTATCAATCAGGCGCGCTTTACCTAGCCAGGCACTGGCAAGAATCACCCGTTGTCGGTCAGCGGGCGTAGGTAGTGCCAGGTCATGGCGACGGCGCACGGTGAGGTATTCCGGCAAGAAACCCGCAGCCTGTAAATCTTTCAGGGCGCGTGCTTCGTGTAGCGCGATAGGCTCAGCAGAACTCAGCAGCGCTGTGCGCAGTTGTTGCAGCGTGCGATAGAGCGCCGGGGCTTGCGCGCGCTGTTGTGGGGTGAGATAGCTGTTGCGCGAACTCATGGCCAACCCATCGCTTTCGCGCAGGGTGGGGTGGGCGATGATGTTGACCGGGATGTTGAGATCTTCGACCATGCGCTGAATCAGCAACAGCTGCTGAAAGTCTTTTTCACCAAACACCGCGCACTGGGGACGTACCAGATTGAACAGTTTGCAAACCACCGTCGCGACTCCAGCAAAATGTCCTTTGCGGTGTTCGCCTTCCAGAATCTCGCTCAGGGTGGGTACGATGACCGTGCTGATGTCATGCAGGGGGCGAGGATAGATGAGCTGCGCACTTGGGGCAAACAGTACATCCACCTGATGGGTCTCAAGCAAGGCACGGTCGGCGTCCAAGGTACGCGGGTAGGCCGCGAGATCCTCGGCGCGATCAAATTGCAGGGGATTGACAAATACGCTGACCACGACCCGCTCAGCCACGCGGCGGGCGTGCTGGATTAATGCCAGATGACCGGCATGAAGATTGCCCATGGTCGGTACCAGGGCGATGGATTGATCCTGTTGGCGCCATGCCGCCAAGGCATTGTCCAGGGCATGTGGGGTGGTAACAGAGAGCATTGGGAGCGATTTTCCGGATTGAGCTACTGACTGAATAGATGCTGGGCGTCGGGGAATTGCCGCTGGCGCACGGCCTCGACATAGGACGCCAGTGCGCCTTGCACGGTTCCGCTGCTCTGTAAGAAATCTTTGGCAAAGCGGGGCAGGCGCTCGCTCATGCCGAGCACATCGTGCAACACCAGAATCTGGCCATCGCAGTCTGCCCCCGCGCCAATACCAATCACCGGGATGCTGACCCGTGAGCGGATTTGCCCGGCCAGGGGGGCGGGGACGCATTCCAGCAATAATAAATCCGCCCCGGCATCCTGTAATTGGAGCGCATCACTGAGCATACGTTCCGCCGCCCCGGCATCACGCCCCTGCACACGATAGGCGCCCAGTTTATGTATGGATTGCGGGCGCAGTCCCAGATGTGCGCACACCGGAACGCCATGCGCCGCCAATGCCGCCACCACCTCGGCCTGACTGGCGTCGCCTTCCAGCTTGACCGCCTGCACACCGCCTTCCTGCATCAGGCGGGCGGCATTGTGCAGGGCTTGTTTGGGATCACAATAGCTCATGAACGGCATATCAGCCATCACGAAGGCTTGCTGGGTGCCACGCACCACCATCTGCGCATGATAAATCATGTGATCCATGTTGACCGGGATGGTGCTTTCATGTCCTTGCACCACCATCCCCAGGGAATCGCCCACCAGAATTAAATCAACCCCGGCCTGTTCCAGCAGGCGGGCAAAGCCTGCATCGTAGGCCGTCAGGCTGACAATGGGCTGCCCCGCTTGGCGCAGGGTGCGCAAATACTCAATGCTGATGCGACCGTTTGCTTTGGATACGCTCATAAAATGTGCAGTTCGTGTGGTGAGTCGGTGTTATGCGGCCTGGGATGCTTGGCGTTGATCTGGCCACCGGCTGATGGCAGTGGACCTGATCTTTAAAGCGGCGCCTTGCGTGGTGCGGCAGACGCGCCGACTTGAACCTGCCAGACGCCGCAGGGCTGCTGTGGATGCGTTAATACCGGCTGAAGCCCCTCGGCGGGACAGTGTGCAAGCAATGTCGTTAATGACCCCAGTCCGGGAATATTTAACGTGGGTGCAATTTCTGCCAAAGGATACAACACAAAGGCGCGCATGGGCAGCCCCGGATGGGGAAGCGTCAGTTGGGGATGTTGCATCTGTTGCTGTCCATACAGCAGCAAATCCAGATCCAGCGTGCGTGGCCCCCAACGTACCCCATTGCGCGTGCGGCCCTGCTGTTGTTCCAGATCCTGCAAGGCCTGAAGCAAGGCAAAGGGATCCAGGGTTGAGCTGAGTTCGGCCACGGCATTGACATAATCGGGCTGGTCAATCGGCCCCATCGGCGGGTTTTGGTAGAGCTGCGAATGCTGGCGCAGGCGTGTACCGGGCAGACGATCCAAAGCCTGTAAGGCGCGCTGGAGTTGTGCGACGGGGTGATCCAGATTGGCCCCCAGACCGACATAGCATATCACCGCCTGCGATGCTGAGGCGCTTTGCGTCAGGGGGGCGGTTGGGTGCGCTGCATTCAAGGATCAGTCCTGCCATAATGCCGCCGCCACATGACGGCCTTCGGAAACAAGGAGGTTATAGGTTCGACATGCGGCCTCGGTGCGCATCATCTCAAAGCCGATGCCTTTTGCATAGACCTTGGCCATCAGCGGCTGCATGGCGGAGTAGGGCGCATGCTGGCACCCCAATAACAAAAGTTCTGGCGGCTGCTGGAGCAAAGATAGCAGCTGTTCCAGGTCGAGCTGCGCCGCAGGGGTATGAATCCCGTCGGCAATCACTTGCGTGGGGGTAATCAGTAAATGGCTATGGTAGGCCCGATGATTCACCCAAATCTGCCCGTCGGCATAAGCCGTGACCCAATTGACCCCATCGGGCAGGTCTTGCTGCATTTTCATGGTGCAATATTTGAAGATGTCATGGCACTGCGTTGGCAGTGCAAGGCGGCGGGGTGAGCAGCGCTGAATGGACGCTGTGGCAAGGTGTCAAAATCATGCCTCGCCCGCAACGGACGAGGCATGGAAAAGCCAGGATCAGGAGTTTCCACCTGCGACAAAGCCAGCCTGTTGCTGCTCTTCTTGTTCGCGCTTGATGCGTTCGTAAATCTCTTCACGATGCACTGCTATATCTTTGGGGGCATTGATGCCAATCCGTACCTGATTACCTTTAACACCCAGCACGGTTACGGCAACTTCGTCACCGATCATCAGGGTTTCGCCTACACGACGCGTCAAAATTAACATAGTCCTTCTCTCCAAAAATAACTTCAATCACCTAAGTGGCTATACCAGACGTCTTGATCCGGTATCTCCAGCGTCTGGCCGGTCATCATCTATTTAATTGTTTAATATGTATGGTTTTTTTCTTGCCAAAGCCCAAGGCCTGACAAGCATACACCGAAAAACCCACGGTATATGGAGCACACCCAAAGGGTCTGCTGCATTCTTTGAGCGCACGGCTTACATCAGCTCAGTCCACTGTGGGATTTTCCAGGCCAAAGGCATCGTGCAGGGCACGTACACCCAGCTCCAGATATTTTTCATCCACCACCACAGAGATCTTGATCTCAGAGGTAGAAATCATGCGGATGTTAATGCCTACCGAGGCCAGCGTCTTGAACATCTGGCTGGCAATACCGGCGTGCGAACGCATCCCCACACCCACCAGGGAAATCTTGACGATCTTTTTGTCGCCAGAGACTTGCCGCGCCCCGAGTTTGTCGGCTTGTAGCTGTAAAAGACCCAGCGCTTTGTCGTAATCGTTGCGGTGTACGGTGAAGGTAAAGTCGGTGGTGCCATCTGCGCCGATGTTTTGCACGATCATATCGACTTCGATATTGGCATCGGCAATGGGGCCCAGGATTTGGTAGGCAACGCCCGGCTGATCCGGAACGCCCAGCACGGTCAGCTGTGCCTCATTTTGATTAAAAGCAATGCCCGAAATGAGGGCTTGTTCCATGACGTTTTCCTCAAGCGTGATGAGTGTGCCCTCGCCTTCCTTGAAGCTGGACAGCACCCTTAAAGGGACATTGTATTTGCCGGCAAATTCCACCGACCGAATCTGCAAAACCTTGGAGCCCAAACTGGCCATTTCCAGCATCTCCTCAAAGGTGATGCGTGAGAGGCGCCGGGCGTTGGGTACGACTCTGGGATCAGTGGTGTAAACGCCGTCCACATCGGTATAGATCTGGCATTCCTGGGCCTTGAGTGCCGCCGCCAGCGCCACTGCGGTGGTATCGGAACCGCCTCGGCCCAGGGTCGTGATATTGCCATGTTCGTCCACGCCCTGAAAGCCTGCCACCACAATGGCATAGCCATCCGCCAGATCACGGCGAATCCGGGCGCCATCAATATCGCGAATCCGCGCCTTGTTGTGGGCGCTGTCGGTCAGGATTTGTACCTGGGCGCCGGTATAGGAGCGCGCCAGACAACCCTTGTTATTCAAGGCCATGGCAAGCAGGGCAATGGTGACCTGCTCGCCCGTGGACAGCAACACATCCAGCTCACGGCCATCAATGCCGGGGTTGATTTCGCGGGCCAGACCCAGCAGGCGATCCGTTTCGCCGCTCATCGCCGAGACCACCACCACGACATCATGTCCGTTGCGGCGGTAATCAATGACCTTATCCGCAACATGCTGGATGCGTTCTACGGTGCCCACTGAGGTACCGCCAAATTTTTGTACAATCAATGCCATCGGTATCAGCCTGATGAGGATGAAAGAGTGACCCTGAACAGGGTCAACATCGTTGGTATATAAGGCATCATCTACGTAACAGGCTAGAGGATGCGCTCTTGTATCCAGCCGGATACCGTATTCAATGCCCCTGGCAGGGCCTGCGGATTTGTGCCGCCGGCCATCGCCATATCGGGGCGACCGCCGCCCTTACCGCCGACCTGCTGGGCCACCATATTGACCAGCTCACCGGCGGGCAGACGCTTGCTCAAACCGGGCGTCACGCCGGCCACCAGACTGACCTTGCCATCCTGTATGGTCGCCAGTACCACCGCAGCTTCACCCAGTTTGTTCTTAAGCTGATCGACGGTTTCGCGCAAGGATTTGGGATCGGCACCACTGAGCTCGGCGCTCAATACCTTGATTCCCGCCACATCCACAACCTGTTCAAGCAGCGCTTGCCCGGCCTGGGAAGCGAGTTTGGCTTTCAAGGTCTCAAGTTCCTTTTCCAGGCCTTTGCTGCGCTCTAACAACTGGCTCAGCTTATCGCCCAGCTCACTGCGGCTGGTACGCAAGACCCCCGCCAATGAGAACAGCTCATGTTCCGTGCTGCGCACATAGTCCAGGGCGCGCTCACCGCTGAGGGCTTCAATGCGCCGTACCCCGGAGGCAACCCCGGATTCTGCGACGATCTTGAACAGACCGATGTCGCCGGTGCGTTCGACATGCACCCCGCCGCATAATTCCACCGAAAAAGGCCCCATCGACAAAACCCGCACTTCGGCACCGTATTTTTCCCCAAATAAGGCCAGGGCACCGGATTCCAGGGCGGCCTGCATCGGCATCAGTTGCGCCTTGGTCTTGGCATTGGTACGGATGGCGTAGTTGACATGGCGCTCAATGCGCTCCAGTTGTTCTGGCGTCAGCGGCTCAAAATGGGAAAAATCAAAGCGCAGACGTTCCGGGGCGACCAGTGAGCCTTTTTGCTGCACATGATCGCCCAGAATTTCTCGCAGGGCTGCGTGTAACAAATGGGTGGCCGAATGATTCAGGACAATCGCCAGACGCCGCTCGGCATCAATGTGTGCGCCTAAGGTCTCGCCGCAGCGAATCGTCCCATGTTGCACCACGCCAAAGTGTACATGCGCCTGTCCTTGTTTTTTGGTATCGCGCACCACAAAGCAGGTATCCACGCGGCGCAGCTCGCCGGTATCGCCGACCTGTCCGCCCGATTCGGCATAAAAGGGGGTGTGGTTGAGCACCACACCGCCTTCTTCACCCGCTTGGAGCGCCTCAACCACCTGCCCCGCTTTATTCAACAGGGCCACCACCTCGCCTTCGTCCTGCTCGTATTCATAGCCGGTGAACTCGCTGCTGACATCCAGCTGAATTTCGCCGGGGTAGTCCATGTCAAAGTGGCTGGCAGCGCGCGCTCGGGCGCGTTGTGCCGCCATTTCCTGTTCAAAACCGTGCAGATCCAGCGACAGGCCGCGCTCACGGGCAATATCAGCGGTCAGATCCACCGGGAAGCCATAGGTGTCGTAGAGCAAAAAGACGGTATGCCCTGGGAGGGTTTTTCCCTGCAGGTCTTTGATGTCCTGCTCCAGGATATGCAGCCCCTTGGCCAGCGTTTCGCTAAAGCGTTCCTCTTCCTGACGCAGAATGCGTTCAACCAGGGACTGTGATTTGACCAGCTCTGGATAGGCCTCGCCCATCACTGCGCTCAGGGTGGCCACCAGGCGATAAAAGAAGGCGTCCTGCAAGCCCAGCTTGTGCCCATGTCGCACTGCCCGGCGGATAATGCGGCGCAGCACATAGCCGCGTCCTTCATTGGAAGGCAACACCCCATCGGCAATCAAAAAGCTGCACGAGCGAATATGATCGGCAATGACTTTCAAGGAGGGATTGTGTCGATCTGCACACCCGGCCAAGTCCGCAGTGGCCTCAATCAGGCGCTGAAAAATGTCGATTTCGTAGTTGGAATGCACACCCTGCATCACCGCTGCCAGACGCTCAAGCCCCATGCCCGTGTCTACGGAAGGCTTGGGCAGCGGATGTAATACACCTTGGGCATCGCGGTTGTATTGCATGAACACGAGATTCCAGATCTCGACATAGCGATCACCGTCAGCATCGGGTGAGCCCGGTGGGCCGCCGGGAATCTCGGGCCCATGATCATAAAAGATCTCCGAGCAGGGCCCGCACGGGCCGGTATCCCCCATCGCCCAGAAATTATCCGCTGCGCCGATACGGGCAAACCGCGCTGGATCCACTCCAATCTCGTTGAGCCAGATCGCAGCGGCCTCGTCGTCTTCCTCAAACACCGTCACCCACAGGCGCTGCGCGGGAATCTTCAGAACCTGCGTCAGATAGCGCCACGCCAGTTCAATGGCATCACGCTTGAAATAATCGCCGAAGCTGAAATTTCCCAGCATTTCAAAGAAAGTATGATGGCGGGCGGTATAGCCGACATTTTCTAAATCGTTGTGTTTGCCACCGGCGCGGACACAGCGCTGCGCACTGGCGGCCCGCACATACCCCAAGGATTCGCGTCCTAAAAAAACATCCTTGAAGGGCACCATGCCGGCATTGGTAAATAGCAGGGTGGGATCGTTCTCAGGGACCAGCGCACTGGAAGGCACGACCTCATGGCCATGACTCCGGAAGTAGTCAAGAAAACTGGAACGAATATCAGCACTTTTCAATGCATATCTCCTGCAAACACAAATTAAATGCCCTCGTCACATGCGCAAGGGTCTTGATCAAGCGCCTGGTAGCTCAGCGGCGCGGGGAAACCGCGCTGCATAAGAAAACGCACCCGGCGGGCGCGTTCATGTTCTGTTTCGGCCATGCCATGACCACCAAAGCGACGGCGTAGCGCCTGTCTGGCGGTATCGAGTTCATCATGCAGCGCCTCGCTCAGTCCATCACGGATAAGCTCTGCATCCACGCCGCGCTGGCGCAATTCGGCAATGATACGCAAAGAACCGTAGCCCTGTTGGACACGGTGGCGGATAAAGGATTCCACAAAGCGGCTTTCGCTTTGCAGCGCGTGTGTCTCTAAATGCGTCAATGTAGCTTCAATCGTGGCCGCATCCACCCCGCGCTGCCTGAGTTTTTGCGCCAGTTCCGCACGGGAATGCTCCCGGCGGGCCAACAGGCGCAGCGCCAACTGGCGCGCATCGGCAACCGGCTTAGGGCGCTGCCGGGGTGGATACACTGTCAAACTCCGCTCGCGGGGTGTCTGATCCGGTCAAGGACTGAGGCGCAAAATATTTCTGCCGGATCTGCTGTTCAATCTCCTGCGCAAGCTCCGGCTTTTCCTTCAGAAACTGGCGCGCATTGTCTTTGCCCTGACCGATGCGCTCACCTTGGTAGCTGTACCACGAGCCGGATTTATCAATCAGGCCGTCTTTTACGCCAATATCAATGAGTTCACCCAAACGCGAGATCCCCTCGCCATAGAGAATCTCAAAGGTGGCTTCCTTGAAGGGGGGTGCCATCTTGTTCTTGATGACCTTCACCCGCGTGTCATTGCCAATGACCTCATCGCCTTTTTTGATCGAGCCGATGCGGCGGATATCCAGGCGCACCGAGGCATAAAATTTCAGCGCATTGCCCCCGGTGGTGGTTTCCGGCGAACCAAACATCACCCCGATTTTCATGCGAATCTGATTGATGAAGATCACTAACGTATTGGAGCGCTGGATATTGGCGGTGAGCTTGCGCAGCGCCTGTGACATCAGACGTGCCTGCAAACCGACATGGGTATCGCCCATCTCGCCCTCAATTTCTGCCTTGGGTGTCAACGCCGCGACGGAATCGATCACCACGATATCCACCCCGCCAGAACGCACCAGCATATCGGCAATTTCCAGCGCCTGCTCGCCGGTGTCCGGTTGCGACACCAACAGCTCGTCAATATCCACACCAATCCGGCGGGCATAGCCCGGATCCAGGGCATGTTCAGCATCAATAAAAGCGGCAGTCCCGCCGGCGCGCTGTGCCTGGGCAATCACTTGCAAGGTCAGCGTAGTTTTCCCCGAGGACTCCGGGCCAAAGATCTCAACGACGCGCCCCTTGGGTAAACCACCGATACCCAGGGCAATATCCAAGGCCAGCGAGCCGGTGGAAATGGCCTCAATATCGCGCACGGCGGCCCCACCCCCCATGCGAATCACCGCGCCCTTGCCAAACTGGCGTTCGATCTGGGTTAATGCCGCCGATAATTGTTTCTTACGATCTTCATCCATGCCCGAACCTCTGCAATTTAAGCTGAAAGGATAAAAACAGCCTTAATAGGCAGGAATTGTCACATATTTTAACCGGGTGTGTCAGCAGGATTTATATTGAATGGGTCACACTCAAGGCAAAAAACCGGCCATCAGCACGATGCTGTGCCGCCGTTGGCGTCGCTGATGCAGCGAATCAGCGCCCTCAGGGCAAAGTGTGCCGCCTGGGCACGGATACGCTCTCGGCTGCCGTGAAACTGCTGTGTGCAGGTGTGCGTCTTTGCCGTACGCAAGGCCCAGGCAAAACAGACCGTGCCGACCGGTTTGTCCGGTGTTCCACCGCTCGGCCCGGCAATCCCGGTAATCGCCAATGCCAGATCGGCAGCACTCTGCGCCAAGGCTCCTTGCGCCATCGCCTGGGCCACCGGCTCACTCACCGCCCCGTGCCTTTGCAGCAGGCTTTCGGCCACCCCGAGCAATTGCATTTTGGCGGCATTGCTGTAGGTGACAAATCCGCATTCAAACCACATCGAAGCGCCAGGAATCGCGGTGAGTGTTGCCGAAACCAGGCCGCCGGTACACGATTCTGCGGTGGCCAGGTGCAGCCCCCGGGTGGCCAGACACTCGCCCAATTGCAGCGCCTGCGCGTGTAGCTCAGGGAGCGGTGACATCAGCGCAGCATCTGACAGATACGCGCCGCCATGACAAAGCCATCATTTTCCGGCGTAACCCGCAAAACCTCCACCTCGGCATCCAATGGTGAGACCAGGGTTTTATCCGGCGCCACCAGAACCCGCAGACGGGCGCCAGGGGCAAAGGCGTGTGTGCAATAAAAAGAGACGCCCTCGGCGCTGAGATTGCGCCCCATCGCAGCGTGATGCAAGCCTGTGCTCATTTCGGTGACTTCAATGGGCCAGTTAAACTGCATCCGGTAGAAATCACGACGGTCTTCGTAATCGATATTCATGCAGGGTTTTCCCGGTGGCGTATTTCCAGCAGATGAACACGGCGATTATCCGCACGCAGAATGTGCACCCGAAACTGGTCGATCTCCAGTTCTTCGCCGCGTTTGGGAACATGACCAAAGCGATTGACCACAAACCCGCCGATGGTATCAAACTCATCTTCGTTGTAACTGGTCTGAAAATAGGCATTGAATTCATCCATCGGGGTCAATGCCTTGACCGTATAGCGCCCATTGGCATGGGGCATGATCTGGCTGAGGTAATCCACAATATCATGCTCATCGTCAATCTCACCGACGATTTGCTCCAGAACATCCTCAATGGTCACCAGTCCGGCTACGCCGCTATACTCATCGACCACAATCGCCATGTGGTTGCGGCTGTTGCGAAACTCGCGCAACAGCACATTCAGGCGTTTGCTCTCCGGCACAAACACCGGCGGGCGCAGCACCTCTTGCATCATAAAAGGCTCATCACAATCCGGCGCGAGATAGCGCAATAAGTCCTTGGCCAGCAAAATACCCACCACCTCGTCGCGATCCTCGCCGATCACCGGAAAACGCGAATGGGCCGATTCGATCAAGGTCGGCAGAATATCCATCAGCGTGGCATCGCGGCGCACCACATCCATCTGCGCGCGCGGAATCATGATGTCACGCACCTGCATCTCGGCCACCTGCAAGACGCCTTCAATCATCCCCAACGCATCAAAATCCAGGAGTTTGCGCTGGTTGGCATTGCGCAAAAGCTCGATGAGCTGGGATCGGTCACGCGGTTCGCCGGTTAACGCATGGCTTAAGCGCTCCAGCCAGCTACGTAAGGGAGGTTCACTGCCAGATTGTTCATTCATAAGGGTTAGAGTATGCCAGCTGGTTGAGAATCCGGGTTTCCAAGGCTTCCATGACGGTGGCCTCGTGATCAGTGAGATGATCATGGCCCCGCAAATGCAATACGCCATGCACGACCATGTGCGCGCAATGGGCACGCACGCTTTTACCCTGGGTCTGCGCCTCACTTATCACCACCGGGGCGCAGATGAGAATATCCCCTAAGTAAGTCAGGTGTTGATCGTAGGGGGCGTGCAACACAAAAGACAGCACATTGGTCGGGCCTGATTTGCCGCGATACTGCTGGTTGAGCAGCGCACTCTCTGGCGCATCCAGCAGGCGGATCAGCAGCGCCGAGGGGGGCATATCCTCCAGCGCCGCTGTCGCGATGCGGCGCAAGGTCTGCGCCGCAGGCAGGCCGCGCCGCGCACAGGCATATTGTATCGTGATGTGATGCGGGGAAAGTTCAGGCCTTGCCATCAGCTTCGTAGGCCTCGATGATCCGTTGCACCAAGGGATGGCGCACCACATCGCGTGAGGTAAAAAAGGTAAAACTGACCCCATCGACGGCATTGAGCACCTTGATCACATGCCGCAATCCCGATTGGCGGTGTGAGGGCAGGTCCGTCTGCGTGACATCGCCATTGACCACGGCGGTAGAACCAAAGCCGATGCGGGTTAAAAACATCTTCATCTGATCGACCGTAGTATTTTGCGCCTCATCAAGAATCACAAAGGCATCATTCAAGGTGCGCCCCCGCATATAGGCCAAGGGCGCGACCTCAATCACCTGCCGCTCAATCAGTTTGCCGACCTTCTCAAAGCCCAGCATCTCATAGAGCGCGTCATACATCGGGCGCAGATAGGGGTCGATTTTTTGCGCCAGATCCCCCGGCAAAAAGCCCAGCCGCTCACCCGCTTCCACGGCCGGGCGCACCAATAATAAACGCCGTACCCGCTCGCTTTCCAGCGCCTCGCAGGCTGCCGCCACCGCCAGATAGGTTTTGCCCGTACCCGCCGGGCCAATGCCAAAATTTAAATCATGGGTGCGGATGTTATGCAAATAGCGATTTTGATTATGACCCCGGCCCCGGATCACGCCATAACGCAATTTCAGCACCGCTTCATCAGGGAGGGTATCGCCCGTTGGACCACTGAGCAGGCGCTCAACATGGGCGGTTTGCAGATGCAAATGCACCCGCTGCGGGGTCAGGCTTTCGGTAGCCGTGATGCGGTAAAGATCCTGCAACACCTCATGCGCGGCGTGTACCGTCGACGCCTCGCCGATCACATCAAACCGGTTGCCACGATGGTTGATTTCCACACCGAGGCGCTGTTCCAGTAGGCGCAAATGTTGGTCAAACTGGCCACACAGACTGGCCAGGCGTTGATTATCCACCGGCTCCAGAGAAAGCGGCACCGTCAGCGGATGGGGGCTATCAGAATGAGGAATGTCTATCAAAATACCTAAAACCTGCCGTCAATAATGACATCATCTTGGGGTTAAACGAGTTCACCGCGCAGGGTGTTCGTCAAGGCGTCGGTGATCCGCACCGCCACCGTCTGCCCGATCCGCGCAGACGCCGCGGGGAAGTTAATCACGCGGTTTTGGCTGGAGCGCCCGGTGAGCCACTGCGGATCTTTTTTGGAAGGCCCTTCGACCAGCACCTGCACCACCTGCCCCAGCATGGCCTCACTGTGTGCCTGCACCCGCGCATTGAGCAGGCTTTGCAGACGCATCAAGCGCGTCTTTTTTTCCGCCAGCGTAACCGCATCGGCCAGCATTGCCGCCGGTGTTCCCGGGCGCCGACTGTAGACAAAACTGAAGGATTGATCAAAATCCACATCCTCAATCAGACGCAGGGTCGCGGCAAAATCCTCCTCCGTCTCTCCCGGAAAGCCTACAATAAAGTCAGAGGAAATCAAGATATCCGGACGCGCCTGGCGCAATTTGCGCACCAGCGATTTATATTCCAGGGCAGTATGGCCGCGCTTCATCGCCGCCAGAATGCGATCCGAACCGCTTTGCACCGGCAAATGCACATGACTAGCCAGCGCCGGAATCTCAGCAAAAGCCTCAATCAGGCTGGGGGAAAAATCCAGCGGATGCGAGGTGGTAAAGCGAATGCGCTCAATGCCCGCAATCTGGGACACAAAATACATCAACAGTGCCAGATCGCCCGTCCCGCCATCATCCATTAACCCCTCGTAGGCATTGACATTCTGCCCCAGCAGCGTCACCTCGCGCACACCTTGCGCGGCCAAGGCGCTGATTTCACGCAAGATATCCTCACAGGGACGGCTGACCTCCGCGCCACGCGTATAAGGCACCACGCAATAGGCGCAATATTTACTGCATCCCTCCATCACCGACACAAAGGCCACCGGCCCCTCGGCACGCGGCGGCGGCAAGTGGTCGAATTTTTCAATCTCGGGAAAAGAGACATCCATCTGCGTAGCGCCCTGGATGCGCGCCGCGCTCAACATCTGCGGCAGACGGTGCAGGGTCTGCGGGCCAAAAATCACATCCACAAACGGTGCCCGCGCCCGCAGCGCCTCACCTTCCTGACTGGCCACACAGCCGCCCACGCCAATCAACACCTCCGGTCGGCGCTGCTTGAGCTGACGCCAACGCCCTAATTGAGAAAAAACCTTCTCCTGGGCTTTTTCGCGTACCGAGCAGGTATTGAGCAACAACACATCCGCCAGCAGGGGATCATCCGTCGGCTGCATCTGCGCATCCGTCATTAACACATCGCAAATCTTGCCAGAGTCATACTCATTCATCTGACAACCGTGCGTTTGAATAAAAAAGCGTTGCATAAGACCGTTTCGTATGAATCCTGAAAAAAGAAAAAGTAGCGCCTAAACGGCGGGATTTGCAAAATGTGTGGCTGCTATGTACCCACAAAAAGAGCAATGCGTAAGTCGGGAGCCATCTCATCAGATTGCCCGCCAAAATCCCCGGATATCCAAAGCACTGGCCGCGTATCTTACCAATCACCAGCGCCCCATGTCACAAATTCTGCGCCAGCGCGGCGCGGCTGTGAGATTTTCCGCTGCTCGGGTGATCGGTGGCCAGCGGAAATGGTGTAAACACGCCGCTCCCCTACCCCCAATGGGCGGCTTGGGCTAAAATCGCGCATTCAAACCCGCCATTCACCCCACTAAATAAGGAGGAGCGCATGTCCTGATTGGGCATGGCGTTAAATACTTTTTGATGAAAACACCTGTACGCGTTACTGTCACCGGCGCCGCCGGACAAATCAGCTATTCCTTGTTATTTCGCATTGCCGCTGGCGACATGCTGGGCAAAGACCAGCCGGTAATTTTGCAACTTCTGGAAATCACCCCGGCGCTGGAGGCCCTTAAAGGGGTGGCGATGGAGCTCAATGATTGCGCATTCCCGCTGCTGGCTGGGATCGTGCAGACCGATGACCCGATGGTGGCCTTCAAGGATGCGCAATACGCCTTGTTGGTGGGTGCGCGCCCACGCGGCCCTGGTATGGAACGCAAAGACCTGCTGGAAGCCAATGCAGCGATTTTTTCCACCCAGGGTAAGGCCATCAATGCGGTGGCTAGCCGCGATATCAAGGTCTTGGTGGTGGGTAATCCGGCCAATACCAATGCCCTGATTGCCCAGCGCAATGCCCCAGACATTAATCCACGCCAATTCACCGCGATGACCCGCCTGGATCATAACCGCGCCATTGCCCAATTAGCCGAAAAAACCGGAGCCACGGTCAATGATGTCAGCCAGATGGTGATTTGGGGCAACCATTCCTCAACCCAGTATCCTGATTTGCATCATACCCAGGTTGGTTCACGTCCGGCGCTTGAGCTGGTTGATCAAGCCTGGTATGAAGGCACCTACATCCCGGAAGTGCAGCAGCGCGGTGCCGCCATCATCAAGGCACGCGGTGCCTCATCGGCCGCCTCCGCCGCCTCTGCCGCCATTGACCACATGCGCGACTGGGCCGCAGGTACCGGTTCATCCTGGGTTTCTATGGCGGTGTACAGCGACGGCGCCTATGGCGTGCAAGAAGGATTGATCTATTCTTTCCCATGCACCTGTCAGGGCAGTGACTGGAAAATCATCCAGGGTCTGGACATCAATGAATTTTCCCGCGCCCGGATGCAGGCCACAGAACAAGAGCTGGCCGAAGAGCGCGATGCCGTGAAGCATCTCCTGCCTTAAAACGCTTACCGCACGCCACAGCCTGGCGCCGCCTGCACAGCAGGCGATGCCAGTGCTGCCCAAGCCTGATAACCCTCCTCACGCAAACAAACTGCCAATTTACGCCGATTTATTTGTTTATTGGCGGTGTTCGACCGTGACCGTGGTGTAGATGCCACCGCGCACATTAAAGATGGCGCTTAGGCGCATAAAGCGAGGTTGCAACAGGGTAACAAGGTCTTCGAGGATGCGGTTGGTGATGGCCTCATGAAAAGCCCCCTGATCGCGGAATGACCAAACATACAGCTTGAGCGATTTAAGCTCTACACACAGCGCATCGGGAATATAGGAAAGCTCCAGCGTGGCAAAATCGGGCTGGCCCGTCTTGGGACACAGGCAGGTAAACTCGGGGATGCGCATTTCAATGGTGTAATCGCGCTCGGGTGCCGGATTGGGGAAGGTTTCTAAAACAGCGGTTGAAGATGCGGACATGGGATCATCTGCTCAAATGCAGGCATTGTACGGGTTAGCCAGAAAACATCAAGCCGCACCCCACCCTCAACACCCAGCCGTTCCAGATTTGCCCTGCGCTTTGTCGCATGCGCTGCCGTGGTGGCTGCGTCGCTTCCAGTACAGCAGCTCAATGTTGGTCAAATCATTGTTTTATATTCAAGATCTGCGGAAATTTCTGGCGCATGAGCACCTTGCTTTTTCGGAAGTCCGCTGTCGATACAGCGGGGCGTATTGAAATATGCTAGGCTTTGGCGGTTTAAGCCATGTGAGAGGATTCGTGATTCATGCCGTCATTTGATGTGGTTTCTGAAGTAGATATGCACGAGTTGCACAATGCGGTGGATCAGACCAACCGCGAAATCGACACCCGCTATGATTTCAAAGGCTCCAGCGCCCGCGTGGAGCAAAATGAGGCGGAGCTGGTGGTGTCGGGGGATTCTGAGTTTCAGATCAACCAGATTCTGGATATCCTGCACCAGCGCATCAGCAAGCGTGGGATTGATATAGCCTGTCTGGAGCCGGGCAAAATTGAAGAAGGCACAGGCAAGGCGCGCCTTGCCATTACCGTGCGCCAGGGCATCGATCAGGATCAGGCCCGCAAGCTGACCCGTCTGATCAAAGACAGCAAGATCAAGGTGCAGGCTGCCGTACAAGGTGAAAAGCTGCGTGTCACCGGCAAAAAACGCGACGACCTGCAAGCGGTCATTGCCTTATTAAAACAAGCAGATGTCGGTCTGCCGCTGCAATTTAATAACTTCCGCGATTAACGCCCCACCCCTGCCGGAAACGCCACCCTCCGACCCGCCGCAACTCCGCTCAAGCCTTGCAAGGAATCGCCGGATTTTACCCGGCGATTTTTACATCAAGCGCGTGCTGCAAGGGTGGCAAGCCGCCACACCGCGTACCACTGCACGAGCCATGATCCCAGGCAGGGGCTTGACTTCCTGATTTTTGCCATTATCATTAGCACTCACTTGAGGCGAGTGCTAACAATTTCAAAAAGCCTCAATCTCCTGACCATCAACCCAATCTGTACAACTTGAGGAGTTCACATCTATGAATATCCGTCCTTTGCATGATCGTGTGATCATCAAGCGCATGGAAGAAGAGCGCACCACCCCCGGTGGCATCGTGATCCCCGATACCGCCAAAGAAAAGCCCATCAAAGGCCAGGTGCTGGCAGTCGGCAAAGGTAAGCTTCAGGAAAATGGCGATGTACGTCCATTGGATGTGAAGGTAGGCGACAAAGTGCTGTTTGGTAAATACTCCGGCACGGAAATCAAGGTCGATGGCGAAGAGCTGCTCGTCATGCGCGAAGAAGACATCATGGCCGTGATTGAAGGCTGATCAGCGCCTTACGCCACGCTTACCCTATAAAATCAAGAGGATTACTCAATGAGTGCAAAAGAAGTTCGTTTTGGAGATGACGCCCGTGCCCGTATGATTAAGGGGGTCAACATTCTCGCCAATGCCGTTAAGGTAACTTTGGGTCCTAAGGGCCGCAACGTGGTGCTGGAAAAATCCTTCGGCGCCCCGACCGTGACCAAAGACGGCGTCAGCGTTGCCAAGGAAATCGAACTGGAAGACAAGTTTGAAAACATGGGCGCGCAGATGGTCAAAGAGGTTTCCTCGCAGACCTCCGATGTCGCCGGTGACGGTACCACGACTGCAACCGTACTGGCACAAGCCATTGTGCGTGAAGGCATGAAGGCCGTAACGGCTGGTATGAACCCGATGGATCTCAAGCGCGGGATTGACAAGGCCGTGATCGCTGCAGTGGCTGAGCTGAAAAACCTCTCCAAGCCCTGCACCGATAACAAGGCCATCGCCCAGGTCGGCACCATTTCGGCCAACTCCGATGAATCCATTGGCCAGATCATTGCCCAGGCCATGGAAAAGGTTGGCAAAGAAGGCGTGATCACCGTTGAAGAAGGCTCCTCGCTGGAAAACGAGCTGGATGTCGTTGAAGGTATGCAGTTTGATCGCGGCTACCTTTCCCCTTATTTTGTCAACAACCAGCAGAGCATGAGCGCCGAGCTGGATGACTGCTTCGTGCTGCTGTTTGACAAGAAAATCTCCAACATCCGCGAATTGCTGCCGGTGCTGGAAGGGGTTGCCAAATCCGGCAAGCCGCTGCTGATCATCGCCGAAGATGTGGAAGGCGAAGCACTGGCAACCCTGGTGGTTAACACCATCCGTGGCATCGTCAAAGTGGTTGCCGTCAAAGCCCCCGGCTTTGGTGATCGTCGCAAAGCCATGCTGCAAGACATCGCCATCCTCACCGGGGGTCAGGTGATCTCTGAAGAAATCGGTCTGTCGCTGGAAAAAGCCAGCCTCGAAGATCTGGGCCGCGCCAAGCGCATCGTGGTCACCAAAGACAATACCACCATCATTGATGGCGCCGGTAGTCACGAAGAAATCAAAGGCCGGGTTGAGCAGATTCGCGCCCAGATCGAAGAAACCACCTCCGATTATGACCGCGAAAAACTGCAGGAGCGCGTTGCCAAACTCGCTGGCGGTGTGGCCGTGATCAAGGTCGGTGCAGCCACCGAAGTGGAAATGAAAGAGAAGAAAGCCCGCGTTGAAGATGCGCTGCACGCCACTCGCGCTGCCGTTGAAGAAGGCGTGGTGCCTGGCGGTGGGGTTGCACTGGTGCGCGCCCTGCAGGCTATCAAAGATCTTAAAGGGGCCAACCACGAGCAAAACCTGGGGATCGACATTGCCCGTCGCGCCATGGAAGAGCCGCTGCGTCAAATCGTCGCCAACTGCGGTGAAGAGCCTTCCGTGATCCTCAACAAAGTGGTGGAAAACAGCGGTAACTACGGCTACAACGCCGCCACCGGTGAATTTGGTGACATGATCGCCATGGGTATTCTGGACCCGACCAAGGTCGCCCGCACCGCGCTGCAAAACGCCGCCTCGGTTGCCGGTCTGCTGATCACCACTGAAGCCATGGTCGCCGAACTGCCCAAGAAGAGCGAGCCTGCCATGCCAGGCGGCGGCATGGGCGACATGGGCGGCATGGGCATGATGTAATCGCCCAGGCACCTCTACGCCAGCCGTGCTGATGCGCATACTGGCGCGGAGTTTGCCCCGCTGCGATGTGGCCGCGCTGGTGGCGACATCGCAGTCAGAACTATGCACAAAGCCGACCCGCCTTCATGGGGGTCGGCTTTTTGTGTTTGTGCTCACCCAAACATGGTGAGATGTGATGGCAATACTGGCGCACCTTGAGGCGCAGCAACAGCAGCGTCAGCGACAAACACCCCGTGTATCGGTGTTGGTAGGGGAAGTGACCGCCGCCAATGCCATATGGGCCGACTGGCATCAACAGCGCGCCCTGCCAGCGGTTTACTGGTCGCTACATCATCCCCGCAGCAGTACCTCGCATTGGCTGGAAACCGTTTTTGCCAGCCACGCCCCCACACAGGCCGCCTGGCGTTATGTGGCGCAGCTCAGTCAGCAAAACCTCCCTGCGTTACAGGCGCAGCTGGGTGCGCAATCGATCTATCAGCGCAAATTATGGTATGAGCACTGGATCAATCTTGATGATCCAGTCTTGGCGGCATTATTACGCGGTCTTTTGGAATCAGCCATGGCTCACACCCCGCCGACACTATTGCAGGCCCTGGGCTGGGTGCATAAATTTCAGCCGTATGGCAGTCCCGAGCAACACCTCATGGCATCGCTGGCAACGCTGATCCCCCAAACACAGCTACCGGGCCTGTTATGGACTGACCTGCCAGCAGACCCGGCGGTATTGAGCCGATGGCTGGAAGGCGCCGCCCGTCTGGCTGAAGCAGTTCCGGCCTTGCCATTGGCCGTTACTCTCTCCGCTACAAGCTATACCCAGTATATGCAGAGTATCCCTGAATCACGCCATAAAGCTCTGATTCGGGAAGGTTATCTACCGCTGGCCCCGCTGGACGCAGCGCGGCCAGACACACCGCCGCCCTCTGTCACCAACATCTTGCGCCATTATCACGTTGCCGAGGGGGTGTGGCATCAGGCCACGGCCTTGCATCAAACGCTGGCAGCAACACCACCGCTGGATGCCGATCGGGCGCGCAGTCAGGCAGAACGCTTTTTATTTAATCTGCTGCAATCCATCCCGGAATTTAAGGATCGCTTTGTGTTGAATGCCCGCCTGCCGATACAGTTTGGTCAGGAGACGATGGAAGTGGATTTTCTGGCTGATCCGCCAGGACTCGTTCTGGAGCTGGATGGCTATTATCACTTTCAGGACGCTGTATGTTATCGACGCGATCGGCGCAAGGACCTCTTGTTGCAACAGCACGGCTATACGGTGGTCCGCTACCTGGCAGAGGATGTGGTTAGCCATTTGGAGGAAATTCTGGCTACAATTCGTCATGCCTTGGTACATGCGCCCGGCAGACCCATTGATAGATAAAGATTTTTTATCAAATACTTATGCGAGGATGCTTTATGGAAACCCCCACCGCCCCACGGCTTGATGTTACCGATCTTATCCGCTTGCGCCTGTTGTGTGCCCCGCCAGAACAGGGTTTGACCTATGCAAACCTAAAAAAAGATCTCAAAGACTGGCTGCCCGCCACACTCCCTTGGCCGCAAACCCTGGATGATCATCTCAAGACCCTGCAGGCCAGCGGTGAGCTCATAAGCCCTGGGCGCGCCCGTTACCTTCTCAGCGAGGCCGCTGTGGCGCAGTCACAACACAAACTCGGGCGGTCAGCGCAGGCAGACCGGCCACGCTGGAATCACTTCAGTCAGGGTGAATTGCAGGCCCTGGCGCTGGGGCTTGAATTTCCGCGCAATGAGGCCGAGCGCAAGCGTTTGCGCAGTGTCGATGGGCTGCGTGCCTTGATTTTGGTCAAGCACTACCAGCTGTCAACCCGCCCTTTTCCGACCTTGACGCAGGCCCGCGATGCCTTGTTGTGGCAGCATCTCAGTCATCCCGACACCGCCATGCGCCTGCAATCCCAGCTTAAGGCGCTGAACACACCGGCTTTTTCTCAGGGGATGCTGATGAAGGTGTTGCTCAACGACCTGCTGGCACCCGGCAATCCGCCAGCTTTGAACTGGCAACCCGCCCTCAATCAACTGGTGGCCAAGTGCATCGGTGCCCGACGTATTGATGCCAGTGAATTGCGCAAGGCGGTGGTGCGCCGCGCCATGACGCCCCCCGCAGAGCTTTCGGCAAGCCCGCCGTCTGCACTCGCAGCGGTATCCAGCCCGCCCTTGAGAGATCGCCTCCCAGCGCCCATTGATCTGGTGCAGTTTGCCCGGGTGGTTATGAATACAGCCCAGCACACTCAGAGCGGGCGCTTTGGCAGGGACAAGATTTTTATCTCCCATGTCTGGGCGCAGTTGTGTCAGCAAGCGGCGCAGTTTGGTCTGGACGAGGCACAGTTTAAGGAATACCTCACCCGTGCCAACAATCAGGGCCTGCTGCGTCTCAGTCGCGCCGATATGGCACATATACTGGATCAGGAAGATGTGGCACGCTCAGAAACCCATTATCTTAATTCCGCCTTTCATTTTATCCATCTGGACTGACTGACAAGGAGTCCGCCATGTCATCACCCAATCCCCATATCCAGGCCCTGCAATCTGCCCAGGCTAGCGATCTATTTCACGGAGTCACCCACCATCATCAGGTTTGGTTGCCTGATCCCTTTGATATCGACTTGATTCATCAGCAGGCGCGGGATGTCTATACCCAGCTCTTGCATCGCGCCAGCAGCCCGAATGGTGCCGATTCCGGCCGGATTTTATTATTGCTAGGTGACTCGGGTGCCGGCAAAACGCATTTAATGCGCGCCTTTCGCAACCAGACGCATCAGCAAAATCTGGGCTATTTTGCCTACATGCAGATGACCACCGAGTCTGATAATTATGCCCGCTATGTGCTGCGCTATACCATTGATTCACTGGATAAACCCTATTACACACCCTGGGGTACCGGCACCGCACTGATGCGCCTGTCAGACAGCCTCATAGAGCACCGCCAGATCCCGCCCAAAGTTCGGGAAATCTTGCGTGATGATCAGAAGCCTATAAAGGGTCGCATTGAGCTGGTTTATCGCATTGCGGATCATTTGCTGAAACACTCGAACCTGCAGCATATTGACCTTGATCTGCTTCGCGCCTTCTTGCTGTTGCAACTGCGCGATCCGGCGATCAATGCCCGGGTCTTTAAATTGCTGCGCTGTGAGACTTTGGCGACCTATGATCAAAACCTGCTCGGTGGTCTGCCGTCCAAAGACGCCCAGGAAGACCCGCCGCGTATGCTCTATGCCCTCGGGCAGCTGATTCGGGCGCTTAATGCCGGTGCCCTGGTGATCTGTCTGGATCAGCTAGAAGATATTCAGAAAATGCAGGATGCAGACAGACGGTTTCGTGACGCAATGAGCCGCGCCGTCAGCTTGGCCGAGATCCCCAACGTGGTGGTAGTGCTTTCATGCCTGACGGATTTTTACACCTTATTGCAGAATAACCTGATACGCACCCACATCGACCGGATTGAACGGGACCCTGCGCCGGTCAAGCTGAATGCAGAGCGTTCGGCAGACGAAATTGCCTTACTGATTGCTCGGCGCCTGGAGGATTTCTGGGACAGACAGAATATAGCAAGCGACCCGCAGCAGCCTTTGTTTCCCTTTAGTCATGCGCTACCCCAGCAGTTGGCGGGTCTGAGAACCCGAGATGTCTTGGAGCATTGCCGCAACTTGCTTCAAGACTCCCCGACGCCGAATACACCGACGCCAACCACGCTGTTGCCCTGCGATCAGAAATGGAACGATCACCGCGCCCAGGCCCATGAAATCCCCCATGAGGATGAGGCCCTGCTGGCCTTATTGCGCGTGGCGATTGAACAGTGTGCTGAGGAATTGCCCGGCGGATACCTGTTTAAGGTCAAGCCACACGGCGAGCGTCTGCGCGTGGATATCTGCGCGGCGAATGGGCAGATCGTGCAGGCGCTGTGCATCCAGTTATGTCAAAAGCCTGCAAGCGGCGGCGCGCTGCAAAAACAGATTGATGAACTGTATGCACAGGCAACGCAAAAGCAAACGGTAGGCACAGCGCAGCAACTGGGCATGGCGCTGGAACACGCTGGCCCACGCATTGCCGTTGCGGTGCGTTCCAGCGAGTTTCCCAGCAATCCCAAAACGCAGATTGCCAAACGCCTGGGACAATTTATCGCCCAAGGTGGGCGGCGGGTTGTTGTGGAAAACTCCGACTGGCGGGAAATGGTGGCCCTGCAATCCTTTCGCCAGCAATATGCACAACACGACTGCTTTGCTACCTGGCTGCAAACCGAAAAACCGCTCAGCCATTTACCCTCCTTGCAGGCGATGCTGGATTTGGCCAGCCTGAGCGTAGCACCCCCGCCGTCTGAGCACACGGCACCCCCGGCGCCTGCCGTTGCACCAACGCCCTCCCCACAACCCCCACCCACGACCCACAACACCGCATCCCCGCCAGCAACATCTGTACCCGGCACACTGTATCTGGGCATGTCTGCTGAATATCAGCCCAAGGCGTTGCAGCTGCCGCTGGAGTCCTTGGTACGCCATGCCGCCTTTCTTGGCGGCTCAGGCAGCGGCAAGACCACGCTGGCGCTGAATCTGATTGAGCAGCTGCTGTTGCAGGATATTCCCGTCATTTTCATTGACCGCAAAGGCGATCTTTGCAGTTACGCCAAGGAACAACGCTGGCAAGCGGCGCTTGCCCCTGAGCGGCTGGCACAGCGAGAGCAGCTCTCCCAGCGTATAGAGGTGGCCGTTTATACTCCCGGAACCTTAGGCTCTCAAGGGCGCGGGCTGAGCATTCCCATCGCACCGGCAGGCTTGGGCGAATTATCCAGTGGCGAACGTCAGCAACTGGCACAACTGTCCGCCGCCGCCTTGAGTGGGCTGCTAGGCTATCGGCAAAGCAATCAGGATCGTCACCGGACAGCCATGTTAGGCCAGGCCATTGCCGTTTTGGCAGAACTTGAACCGCAGCGCCGCTTGAATCTGCAATGCCTGATGGAATTTATCGACCGCCAGGACCCCAGCCTGATTCAGGCCCTGGGCAAGCTGGAATCCAAACACCTCAGCAAACTGGTACAAGACCTGCAGACCCTGAGTTTTACCAACAACAGCCTGTTTATGGCCGAGGCTGAACCGCTGTGTATTGAAAGCCTGCTGGGACGCGGTCAATATCAACGCCCTGGACGCACCCGCCTGTCCATTATCAGCACCGCCTTTTTGGGCAATAACGACAATCTGCTGTTTTGGGTCGCACAGTTCTTACTGGAGCTGGGGCGCTATGCCAGTCATCACCCTGCCTCACGTTTGCAAGCCGCCGTACTGCTTGATGAGGCCGATCTATACCTGCCCGCGCAATCCAAACCGCCCACCAAAGAACCGCTGGAAAGCCTGCTGCGCAAGGCCCGCTCGGCCGGGCTGTCGCTGCTATTGTCCACGCAAAGCCCGGGTGATCTGGATTACAAAGGACGTGATCAGATCGGCACCTGGTTTATCGGCAAGATCAAAGAAGAAAACGCCATCCGCAAGCTCAAACCCATGCTTCAGGACGCCCGGACAGACATCTCCGGTAAACTTGCCGCCCAGGAAACCGGTGCCTTTTACTGGCTCGATGGAACACAGGTTACGGCCTTACAGGCGCAGCGCTCCCTGATCCTGGCCGAACAGATCCCCGCCGATGAAATCCTGCATCTGGCCGCCGCCAGCCGTACACCCGCCCGATAATGCGCACAATGGATATCAAAAAACCACCTGACTATGCCTCAATCAGTAACGCCTGCTTTTTGTATTGAATCTCTCAGGTCATATTCCCCGCCGCTTGCGGCGGGGACGTTAGCTGCTGTAATATACATCGAATATTTATATGCTTAAATTTTCTTTCCTATGTAAAACACATACCCATAATATTCCTTATATTTATTATATAATTCAGCTTCATGTCTTTGGTATCTTACAAGATCTTCAGCTGCTTTATTCCCCGCATATTTTTTCAAAAATAGTTCTTGTGCAGGCACTTGAGGAACATAAAAATTTTCAGTCCAGCAGTTCTCTGGCAAAACAAAAGCAGCCATCGGTATGTATCCAGCTTTTTGCATTTGGCCTATCTTGTTTGCAATAGTATCAATTTCCGGATAAGCATCTTTCCAAAATCTATCAATCTCATCCGGCCTCGTTTCGGTGAACCAGGATGCCTCCGAAACGGCAATAAAACCTCCAGTCTTGAGGAACTTACGCCATTCGTTTATGCCACGCTCAAAGCCGATATTATAGATAGCCCCCTCTGACCAGATCAGATCTAGCGCTTCATTTTCAAAGGAAAGATCGTCCATTGTACCAACAATGCCTGCCACTCTATTCTGGAGATTTTTCTTTCGGGCACTGTCGTTGAAAATGTCAATAAAGTCGGCAAACAAATCAATGCCAGTGATATGCCCTGACGTGTGTTCCGCCAGCACCATTGTCTGACCACCTGTTCCGCATCCTATATCGGCTATTTTTGATTCACTTGTAAGGTTATCAATAAAACTCAAAGCTTTTGCGGTTACATCGGGACTCCCGGGCCCTTGTCGTTCTATGCTCGAAAAATACTCACAGATCAATTTAAAGTCAAATTCGTGTATTGATTTATCTGTCTGGCTCATATTTCTTACCTATCCTCTTTTATTAGCGGCATTAGCAATAAACTAAACGCAACAAGCTGTTGACACGATTAAAATATTTTTAATTGCTTTGTTTTCTTACAAAATTCCTTAGAGATTCATCACGCACAAAAATTTTTATGTGCGCTTAACATCCAAGCTCACCAACGGCAATGGGGGCAGCGGAATTGCCGTTCGAGTGCAGCGCCTTGTTAGGCACAATATGTTCTCGCAAAAACTCTGGTGCAAAATCTGCTCCATTTGTCCATGACAATGTATGCCCCTCGATTTTGAACGATTTAAAAAATTGAATATCTTTTAACGGCTCGAATATTTCTCCATACAACTCAGATGAAAGATCGATTTCTCCTTGCGCGCCATCATTAAATGATAGCCATATTTTATAGCCATTTATATACTTAGCATCTTTTACATGGATAAACATGAAATTTACTCCAACGGCTCAATTTTCGATAGTGGTTTTCTATTCATGGCTGCCTGCCAATTTGCCATGAGTTCATCTTGGTGTAAAACGTACCAATCAAGTACTGCACTCAAAGCTCTCCTTGGAAATCTTCCAGTTACAACGCCTGTTTCAATATCTACGGTAATCTCATACTCTCCATATTCAGCATGAAAATGCGCGGGGGCATGTTCACGAATATGCATTCGTATGATGATTCCGAGGAATCGGCTTATCTCCGGCATATGCTCTCTTCCTTTTTTGCCCAATGCCATCCTCAGCCGCCGTGAGCGAAGCGAGCAGTCGAGCTGGAGGCCATTGTTGTACGCCCGACATGGGCATGAACTGATGGGGCGAAAGTCCTCTGTAGGAGTACCTGTGTATATAGTAGTCAGTAATGGGTGAGACACGGTGAGAAGGCCCGAACCTCCGGCAACAAGAGAGACCCGCGTGTCTCAACGAACGTAATGCGCACAACCGGCTGAAACGGC
>NZ_MU255056.1:752024-791753 GCF_000227725.2 Thiorhodospira sibirica ATCC 700588
TGCGTTAAGTAACCTGCGTTGAAGTTCACCCTGTTTGCAGGGTCCTTTGAACTCCGGTGGAAAACGCCCCGTGCAGACCCGCATGCGAGGTGTTGTGGAGGCCGGGGGAGAAAAACTCCCCGGCTATCCGATTAAGCCTATGGGCACTCAGGCAGGCTGAGAAGATTATTGGGTTGTTCACCGTCGTTCTCTGTTTTAAGGTATTTTCTACCACTTGCACTTGTTGAAACGATGACCCAAACCGAGTTTTCATTGACACTCACATAAAATCTCCATTTTCCAGACTCAATCCCTTCAATAGCCTTATCTAGAGTTAATTTCCACCGCGAGTCGTCGCGATTAACTCCTCCGACATGGCTGATTCGCTCATGAGCACTTTGACGGTCTGTCTTGTTGATACAGTTAATTTGGTAGTTATCGGCCATGTGACTCTCCTTCTTCGTTTATAGGCTTAACGCCGCCAACACGCGCAGCTTCGGAATGGAGGCGCAGCCGCAATGTAAAAGCTGTCGCGGTGATTGGCCTGGTTATGCGCGATGACCACAATGTCAATTTAGACCCAGCCTTTCTATTATGAAGCTCCAATCGTTTTCATTAAATTCCATATCACAAACCCTACAGGAATATTCAAAGAAAGATAAAATAGAGCCATTTCTTACGATCGTGAACTTGTCCCGCTCCTCAACCAATTTGCTTAAAAAATAGATTCCCTGAGCAGTGTCCACCAACAGTTCGCCAGTCCGAAAAGTAATTTCATTCCGAACTTTAATACGCTCAGATTTTTCAATTGCCTCGCCGTGCTCAATCCATTTTTTAATCTGAGCGTCACGTACCTGGTCTTTTCTTTTGATATTATCAATCATCCGGTCTAGCCGAGATAGCAGCATTCTTTGATCAGGACTTATTATTTTATCTGTTCCGGCAAGCTCTACAACAAGGCTTTCGACCAACTTCAGATCTAGAGTACCAGGTCCAGAATACTCATCCTTTAGCGGTTCGCGATACTCTTCTGCCAAACGGGGAAACCAATGAATAAAGTCATCCCGGATTATTTCAAACTCATTGTAGAATGCTTTTTCAATATACTTAGCACGCTGTTTATAAAGCGCGATTGCAAGCCGATGCCCTAATAAAACACCGATCAAAGCACCCAAGATACCGCTTAGCAAGCTATCCATCAGTGTTTAGATCCTCTCTTTTCCGCATAACGAATAAAGCTGAGCAGTCTTGGCGGAGCACAGCGCAGCCAAGATCTGCTCTTGCGAGTTGTGTACGCCCGGCATGGGCATGAACTGATGGGGTGAAAGTCCCCTGTAGGAGTACCTGTGATGTCCACTCCGTGGACGACCGTAACTACTCGCCGACGGCAAGAGCAAACCCGTGAGGGAATGTCTGAAGGAAGCCCAAGCGCAAAGGTGCGAGCCGACGAACAGACAAAATCGCCGGGTGCGATTTGGAACAGATAGGGTAAATGCGGCGGTTATGGACTGAAAGTTCATGTTCTTATTCCGGCGAGATCTGCTCTATAGCGTCCTGTGTTTCCATGATACTCGAACTAAGAGCCAATGCAAAAGCCTTGGTCATCAACACCAGACTCTAACCGTGCCCCGGACAGCACGCCAATCGGTAACGCCTGGCGTGATCAGGCAGAAGTCAGCAGACGGCATCGTCGCCAAGCACTCACCGTAATGGGTGAGACACGGTGAGAAGGCCCGAATCTCCGGCAACAAGAGAGACCCGCGTGTCTCAACGAACGTAATGCGCACAACCGGCTGAAACGGCCTTGGCGATGCGTTAAGTAACCTGCGTTGAAGTTCACCCTGTTTGCAGGGTCCTTTGAACTCCGGTGGAAAACGCCCCGTGCAGACCCGCATGCGAGGTGTTGTGGAGGCCGAGGGAGAAAAACCCCCGGCTATCCGATTAAGCCGCTTCAAAGTCCAGAGGGTGAATGTCATCCAGGTTGACCGTTTTGCGGGCCACCCAAAGATCGTACATATCCTGCATCGCGAGCCAACTTTCAGGAGTACGCCCAAGAACCTTGGATAGCCGCAGAGACATTTCGGGACTGATACCACTGTCTCCTTTGAGCAGCCTGGACAACGTGGAGGGCGAAACACCCAGACTCGAAGCAAGCTGACGAGAGCTAATACCGAAAGGCTCCAGATACACCTGGCGAATGAACTCACCCGGATGCGGCGGATTATGCATGGCCATTATTGATAATCCTCATAATCAAGAATGTAGGCGTTGCCGTCCTGGAATTCGAACGTTATGCGCCAATTTCCGTCAACCCGAATCGACCACCGGCCTTTGTCCTTTCCCTTCAATGAATGAAGCCGAAAACCAGGGATGTCCATGTCTTCCACCGAAGTGGCAGTATCCAGAGCAGCCAGCTGCATACGCAGCTTCTTGGCATGATCCGGCTGTATGCCAGACGTACTGCCAGTCGCGTAGAACCGCTTCAGTCCTTTGTGACGGAATGATTTGATCACGAGGCAATGCTAGCGCGTTGCGCATCACGCAACAATAAGGCTTCCTGCTGGAGCATCTGAGATGTCCACAGTGTGGACCAACGTACCTATGGCGTTGAAGGTCACCATGGTTGCATGGTCCTTTGAACTCCGGAGGAAACGCCCCGTGCGGACCCGCATGCGGGGTGTTGTGCAGGCCGGGGGAGAAAAACTCGCCCTTACCCGATTAGAGCATTTAGCTATGATCTGATTGCCGATTAAGGACAAGCGTTGTAAACCCTGAAACATCCATAAGCCAGCTTTGTTGCTCAGCTGAATATGTATTATGTAACCCACGCGGAAGAACCAGTTGCAGTTTCTTTGATTGCATTTCGTCTGTTTGACTTTTGCTTATAGCTGTTTCAAGAGTGAGCAGATGCTTTTTTTCTATACGGTCTGCCTCAGCAAGAACCTGCCTCCATCTATCTTTACAAGAAGATTTAACTCCCAACATTGTAAGACGCAAGGAATCAAATGATTTGTCGTAGTATTCCTTTACTCCAGGGAAAATAAAGTCAGGCTTTGATTTTTGCTCTGTGACAGGAGTTCTGGCGTATCGAACTCCGCACTCCTCAAAAAGAATTTCAAGATGATTCTCAAATGCAAGACCTGCACGGCTCTTTCTTCTATTTTGCACGGACAGAGAGAAAGAAATAAAACCGTCTACGTCACCATCAAAGCCCTGCGCCAATCTCTCACCAATAATTTGCTTTTCAAGAGTTCTGAACAGTATTTCTTCTCTTTCCATCCATGCCATGAGAACCTCATCATGGCCATCTTGAGGATGAATATCAGGGAGTGTTTTTCTGGCATAAGCAGAAAACTCCCTAGTCGTTGGGAACCGGCCAGAAAATTTATCTATCATTTCATCAAGATAAGTTTCTTCAGAAACTTCAACAGGAATCCCAAGGCTTTCCAGTATAAATCTGGATGCAAACTCAATACGGTCTTGCTCCGTTTCAAGCTCATCACGCACCGAGAAACCCGGATGCGATAAATCAGAAATACCAAACAACCAGAGAACCTGCTGTGATATCGTTGTTCCCGCTTCAGCAACGATAGAGAGCAATGTATTGTCTGGACGTTTTGCAATTACGAGAACATCCCCTGTATTAGCGCATTGTGAGACCTTATTGGTCGGGAAGTACAGCCTGTACTCCCATCGCATGACACCACGCTCCAAGCGAGCCCTTTGCCTAGCGTCGTACCACGTAAGAAAGCCCTCCTCCATAATTGGCTCATCTTCATTATCTGTCAGGTATAAAAATCTTGCTTGGTATCTTTCTTTCCCGTCAGGCTCACCAAGAATGTTCCGTAACCCCTCGACACCATTGAATTCATGCTGGTTTGAGGTGAGCACATCCGCTTCAACTGCGCTTAAGGTTTTAACAGCTACGCCTTCAAAATATTGTGACAAGTAGCCTTTTTTCACTCTGAAATCTCCAGCATGGATTTATTGCTTTTTAACCAGCGCACAATCGATTCTGAAACCATTGGGATATTCTTCGAGGCGCCCTTTATAGAGCACTCCCAAACTATACATACTCGCCAGCCCAAGAATTTTAAATTCTCAAGTGTCTTAATGTCATTTTCTTGGTTTCTATTTATCTTTTTTTTCCAGAAGTCGGGGCGTGTTTTCGGCCACTTGAAAAGATGGCAGTTGTGTCGATGCCAAAAACAGCCATGTATAAATATAACTGCATTATATTTTTTCAGAACGATATCAGGCTTTCCTGGCAGTTTTTTGTCATGTAACCTGTATCGAAATCCGCGCTGATGCAGTTGGCGTCTAATCTCTAATTCAGGCCGGGTATTCTTTCCCCGAATACCGGACATCATTCTGCTTCGCGTTTCCGGATTAACAACGTCTGTCATGAAAATAATGAAGCTTGTTTTATATTCGCAGTTTTTTCATCACACAATCTTTGAATATGAGGAACCATTATCCTCGCCACCTCCTTCATGACAGGCATAACTACACTGTTACCAAATTGCCTGTATGCTTGGGTATCACTGACGGGAATTTTGAAAGTGTCCGGAAACCCCATTAATCTTGCACATTCTCGTGGCGTTAACCGTCGTGGTCGCTTTTTGTTTCCTTGAGATACAAGTATTTCAGAACCATCTTTATAGTACCTTGCTGACAGGGTTCTCGTTACAGAGTCTCCATCTACAAGCCCAAAGCCAAATCCGTTCCCGGCCTTTCGATGTTTTTCCGCATAATCCTGTAGATACTTCCACAGCTTGGGAGTTAACGTGTATTTACTGTTCACTTTGGCACTTTCTCCGGTTGTGTATGGATCTTCTTCGGCTTCAGAACCATTCTGAGGATGAAGAATAGAAGAAAGTGTTACTGAGCCTTTGGAAGGCAGCTTCAGGTCACCCCAAGAAAAATCTGTTTTGCCATCAAAGCCAACGATCAGAATTCGTTCGCGGTGCTGCGGAACAAAATGCTGACCGTCAATCACCTTATAGTGAACCTCGTAACCAAGCTCCTCTCGAAGGGTTTGCAGAATAACCTTGAAAGTATTTCCTTTGTCGTGAGAAAGCAGGTTTTTAACGTTCTCTAATAAAAATGCCTTTGGCCTTTTTTTTGCAATTATTCTTGCGACATCAAAAAAAAGTGTTCCTTGGGTTGTGCATTCAAAACCATGAGGTCTACCCAAAGCATTTTTCTTCGATACACCAGCTATGCTGAATGGTTGACAGGGAAAACCGGCCAACAGGATTTCATGATCGGGTACATCGCTTTCATCAACTTGTGTAATATCGCCAACGAATGTATGGCTGGATGTTTCTGGGAAGTTGGCCAAATAAGTTTGTTGTGAGAATTTGTTCCATTCACTGGTAAAAACACATTGGCCACCATACGCCTCAAAACCAAGGCGTATCCCACCAACACCCGCAAACAGATCGATAAATCGAAAGGAGGTGTTGTCATTGGCAACGTCGTTTACCAATGGAAGGACTCTTTGCCTGATTGCATCGGAGAGGTAAGTGGGAGGCTCATTTTCTCGAACTTCCCAGCGCCTGACAGTTCTTACATCGACCTCAAGAATTTCAGCTAGTTGTTTCTGTGTGTACCTTGCTCTTGCTCTGCGAAGCAAGTCAAGTGTATCAGGCTGTTGCATACATGGAACCCCATCTAGGTATATTTCAGGGCATTATGTCCGCTTTTGCTCCCTTTTGCAAGCAGGCACTGTATGCTTGATCCGTGTCGCCCCTAACACCCGAATTAAGGTGGGCCACGAAGTGGCATCGGATTTGTTAGCGAAGTGTGCGCTATGCAGGCTGCCAAGCATTCACGTTTTCACGGAAGCCATCAGCTCCGCGAGGAATCAATATCAGGTTGAGATCACCTTGATTATCAAAGCCAATGAGAATGTTGTCGCCTTCTTGAGCTCTTTGCATAACGCGATTGGTCTGAAAATAAAGCCTATGCTCTGTTCTTGTAGGGTGATTTTCTCGTGCATCGTACCATGTGACATTGGCGTGCTCGGCAATATCAGTTCCTCGAATCGAAAACTTTGCAGCTTTTTCAAACCCAGCTAAGCCAAACATATCTTTCAACTGTTTGACGCCATTAAATTCATGCTGATTTGATCGCTCTGGTCTGGCTTCGACAGCGGAGAGGGTTTTTATACATGCGGGTTTCAGAACTATTGGGCGGTTTATCATGCTTCTCTCCGTGGTAGTTTTGCTGTGACTCTCTAACGACAAGCTCACCAGCGGCAATGGAGCGCAGCTGCAATGAAAAAGCCGTCGCTGTGCCTGCGATTGTGTACGCCCGACATGGGCATGAACTGATGGGGTGAAAGTCCCCTGTAGGAGTACCTGTGATGTCCACTCTGTGGACGATTGTAACTACTCGCCGACGGCAAGGGCAAACCCGTGAGGGAATGTCTGAAGAAAGCCCGAGCGCAAAGGTGTGAGCCGACGGACAGACAAAATCGCCGGGAGCGATTTTGAACAGCCGCAGGCTGGCCTGAAGGGCGAGCCCCAAGAATGGGGCGAGTAAATCGCATAGAAGGCTCAGCCCCCGGGCGAGAAAGTTCATGTTCTTATTCCGGCGAGATCTGCTCTATAGCCTCCTGTTTATCCATGATACTCGAACTTAGAGCCAATGCGAAAGCCTTGGTCATCACCATCAAGACCCTAACCGTGACCCGGGCAGCGCGCCAACCGGTAACACCTGGCGTGATGAGGCAGAAGTCAGCAGACGGCATCGTCGCCAAATGCTGACCGTAATGGGTGAGACACGGTGAAGGTCCGAACCTCCGGCAACAAGAGAGACCCGCGTGTCTCAACGGATATAATGCGCCCGACCGAGTGAAACGGCCTTGGCGATGCGTTGGGTAACCCGCGTTGAAGGTCACCCTGTTTGCAGGGTCCTTTAGAACTCCGGAGGAAACGCCCCATGCGGAGTATTGTGGAGGCCAGGGGAGAAAAACCCCCGGCTAACCGATTATATGCCTTACTCATGCCGCTACCAATTTTTTAACCTGAAGCTTGCTTCTATGTTGCTCGGCATGCCAAAGCTCATACTGAGACTGTTGATTGAGCCAGCTTTCAGCAGATGTATCGAATGCGATAGATAGCCTTACTGCCATTTCGGGACTGATTCCAGCTCGACCGTTCAGAATTGCGCTCAGGGTCTTTCTGCTTATACCAAGCGCCTCGGCCGCATCGGTAACAGAGATACCTAGTGGCTCAAGATATAGCTCTTTAATGATCTCACCTGGATGGGGAGGGTTGTGCATTAGCATTGTGACACCTCAATGATAGTCTTCATAATTGACGACCTCGGCATCTTCACCATTAAATATAAGGTAGTCCTGCACAATATAGTGAATAGTCAATCAGCAGCGACAGACAAGGTTTCATTGTAATGGTGAACGAAATACCAGATAGCGCCTATGTGGTTTTCGAGCTTTTTTGAAAATGACAGGGTTTTTCTGACGAAGCGAGATACACGTTGTCTTAATGTGGCATTGAAGCGCTCAATTTCAGCGGTTTTGCCGGATTCTTTACCCACGGCCCGATGGCGTTGTGTAGGCAATACCCCCAGATAGGCCTCCCAAAAATCGGTGTAACACACCGCGCATTGACGATACACCGCAGGTAACGACTCCCAAAGCCCTTGGGCCCCTTGCCGACTTCGATCCCCGACAAACACGCCAACAATTTCGCCCGTATCTTGATTGATCGCTTACCAACCCCAGGGTTTATGATGCTTGTTTCCCACAAAAGACCACAGTTCATCGCATTGGATCACACGCTTCCCTTTAGGTTTTTTTTTACCTGCACCGACCGAGGTGTTTCTTTATATTTTTGATTCACATAGCTTTGTAGCCAACGCTGTCAAACCCCAACAACCCGAGCGATACCGGCTAGTGAAATTCTTTCCAATAAGAGCTTATCAATGAGCGCTTTTTTATCCTCACTGATTCGATTTTGGGGATTTTCGACAAATTGTCGACCACACGCCTTGCACGCGAATTTCGGCTTGTGGTTATGGATACGGCCATTTTTAATCACATTCTCTGAATGACACGAAGGACCTGCATGGCTTTTTACTCTTTAGAACCCATCACCTCTACATCTTACCACATTCAACACTACCATTTACAGGACTACCGGTTTTTTTAATAAACAACCACCCCGGCGCGTCCAGAGTTTAATGACTGGTGCGGGCGATGCACCAGGTTTCGACCTGGTGTGCGCCGGCTTTTTTTAAGGTGCTCGCCAGTTCACGTAAGGTCGAGCCGGTGGTCATGACGTCATCAAGGATGATGATGTGTGCGGGGAGGGTGCCAGATGCGGCAAAGGCGTTGCGCACATTTAGTCGGCGTTGCTGTTGTTTGAGGCCCTGCTGGAATTGGGTGGCACGTTGGCGCTGGGCCAGGGCGGGACAAACCGGCAGGTGCAGCGGCGGAGCAATCATGCGGGCCAGCTCCATGGATTGATTAAATCCGCGTTCACGCAGGCGCGAGCGGTGTAGAGGGACGGGGAGTATGCAGGATTTGGGTGGCAGGGGTTCCTGCAAGGCCTGGCGCGCCTGGATGAACAACTGACCCAGGACGCGGGCATAGGCCAGGCGGTCGTGGTGTTTGAGCTGGATGATCAGGCGATCAATCGGCGGCTGGTAGTGAAAGGCGGCATAGCTGGCATCAAACGGCGGTGGATCGTGCAGACATTCGCCGCATACCATCTGTGCAGGCGGCAGCGGCATCGCACAACATCGACAGCCATGACCCAGCCACGGCAAGCTTTTAATGCATGAGGCGCACAGTTCAAGCGGTGGCTGTCCCGGTGCACCACACAGCAGGCATCGGATGGGGTAGAGGATGGCGGTGCATCGCTGAATCGCGGTCTTTAACCACACGCAGCCACTGCCTTCTCTCAGGACGCTTCGTTGGCGGATGGCATGGTGCTCAACCCTTCAGCCCAGCACAGGGTCACCGGGTCTTGTCCACGCCGATCAATAAACAGGCTGTTACCGGCTTCTTGTTTGGCCAGATGTTTGACCTCGCTGGCGCGTTTGGAGATGTCCAGATGCGATTGAAACTGTCCGGGGGTGACGGAGGTGACGCCAATGGACAGGCTTAGCAGCGGAAAGAAGTGCTGCTGGCCCAGGCGGTCAGTGGCAGACAGGCCGCCGGCCTGACGTTCGCTTTCATCATAAAATCCGGGGGCCATGGCTGCAAAGGCTTTGAGCAGTTGGGCGCAGCGGGTTTCCCAGTCTGTGCCGCCCAGGACCCAGACAAAATCATCTCCGCCTACATGGCCGACAAAATCGTGTTCATGGCGTATTGCGGCTTGCAGTAATGTGCCCAGCGAGCGGATGACTTCGTCGCCACGGGCATAGCCATAGTAATCGTTAAAGGGTTTGAAGTGATCCAGATCGCAATAGGCTACGGCAAATTCACAGGATTTTTGCAGCATCTGGTTAAGGTATTCATTGATCGGTACATTGCCGGGAAGTTGGGTTAGGGGGTTGGCATAGCGGGCATAACGGATTTGCAGGGCGGTGATTGTCTGCAACAGATCGACCAACAGCCCGATGCCCAAAAAGCGGCCCGCCTGATCAACGATCATAAAATCTTCGATAATGCCATCCTGACGCGAGCTGGTAATCGCATGGCTTAGGGATTCCAGCGGCTCATCTTCGCTGGTGATCAGCACATCCATCTGCATAAAAAAACGAATCGGGCGGCGGTCGTGCAGTTCCCGGGTAAAGCGGCGGGCGTAGAGCATAAACAGTTCATTGCGCCGCACAATGCCCACGGGTTGTTGATTGAGCAGCACGGGCAGGCAGTGCAGCTTGGGGTAGCGCTGAAAAAATTCGATGGTTTCTTTGAGGGTCAGGTCGGGGTGAATGGTTTCGTTGTCACGCAATAAACTGGCTGCCGTTTCGCCAAGGCTGCGCTGTGGTTGATGGGTCTGCGGGCTTTGGCTGTGTTCGCCTGCGATGGCTTTGAGGTGGGTGACGGGTTTTTTGGCCGGTCGGGCAAAATAATGGCCCTGTGCAAAGGGGATATTGAGTCCTTTGATGACATCATATTCGGCCATGACCTCAACGCCTTCGACAATGAGCTGTGTTTCCAGGCTGCTGGCGATTTCATGCATGGCGCGCAAAAACTGGCGCTTGGCCTCATCTTGCTGGATGTTTTGCACCACATGCAGGTCCATCTTGACGTATTCTGGCCGTAATTCAGACCACAGTCGCACGCTGGGATAGCCACTGCCCAAGGCATCCAGAGCCACCGCAAAGCCTTGATCGCGGTAATAGGCCAGTGCGTGATGCCAGAGGCGCTCATCGTGCAGCGGTATGGTTTCGGTGAGTTCGATCACCACCTGCTCAGGACGCAAACCGCTGGCCTGTACCAGACGCAAGGTTTGTCCCTGCATGCCGTGCGGATGTTGCAGCGGCAGGGGCGAGACATTGAGAAAGACACGCCCTTGCAGACCCTGCTTGGCGAATTTTTTGAGGACCATTTCTTGCGCCAAACATTCCAGCTCCAGCAGAAGGTTTTGTTGCAAGGCGTTGGCAAACAGCATGATCGGGGCATGCTGTTCGCTGTTGGCAGGGCCGCGAATCAGCCCCTCAAAGCCATAGACATGCTGCGGTTCCAGGGCAATAATGGGCTGGAATAAAACGCTCAACGCACGTTCTTTGAGGATTGTTTCCAATGAACGACACACAGCATCCATAGGTAATTCACCAAGGCAGAAGGGCGGCCCTTTAGTCTATACCGCGTGTATGACAAAGCGGTTGCAGCGGTGAATAGTACGGCCCCCCGCTAAACAGGGTATAAGCCAACTATCGCCGGTGGGCGATTTAACGCCATTTGACCACATCATCCAGACGTTTGCGCGGCGTCTCCTGGGGCAATTCGGCGGCATAGCCAATACATAAGATGGCCACCGGATGACTGCCGGGCTCCAGCGCCAAGGTATCGCGCACGGCTTGTTCGTCGAAAAAACCTACCCAGGTTGAGCCAAGGCCGGCCGCCACGACGGCCAGTTGGGCATAGGCCGCAGCAATCGTGGCATCCTGAATGGCATACAGCGTGCGGCCACGCTCCCCGTATTGCTCTGCACAGCGTTCATTATGCGCACAAAAAACCAGACTCACCGGGGCATCGGCGATAAATTCCTGATCATAGGCGGCTTTGCTTAATGCCTGGCGCAGTAAGGGCTCGCGCACGGTGACGATGCAATAGGATTGCAAATCGCCCGCCGAGGGTGCCGCCACCGCCGTTTCCAGCACGGCGTGCAGTTTGGCCTCTTCAACGGGCATGTCCGTTTGATAGCGACGAATGGAATGACGGTGGTGTACGGTTTGGAAAAAATCCCACATGTCGAGCTCCTCCACGTTGTTTTATAGTTTATGTGGAGTGTACTGACAAACATGGGAATAAGCCAATGCTTGCCACCTGTTTTGCACAGGCATTGCCACGGCTGCGGGCGGGGTAGTTGACGGCTGGCCTCTGGATGCGGAGTTTTTTGTCTGCGCTTGCCTCTAGGCGTGGGTCAGGTATAATTATCTGTTTAGCCGAATTTTTACTTCATTACTTTAACCAGCGGATGTTTTAAAGCTCTATGGTCACTATCAGACTTTCTCGCGGGGGCGCTAAGAAGCTGCCTTTTTATCATGTTGTGGTCACGAATTCACGCAATCGCCGTGATGGTCGTTATATTGAGCGCCTGGGGTTTTTCAATCCTGTGGCACGCGGTCAGGAGGTGCGTTTGCAGCTTGATCAGGCACGCGTGGATCATTGGCTTGCCAATGGTGCGCAGTTGTCTGACCGTGCAGCGCAGCTAGTGAAGGAATTTCGCAAGCAGGGCGCTGACGCGCCCGCGCAATAAATCACTCGGCCCGTTTCATGTTGCAGATGTTGTTTGCTTCCTGTGCATATATCCCAGGATAAGGACCCTTCCCGGCTGATTTTGCTAGGACGGGTTTCTGGCGTTTTCGGGGTGCGCGGGGCATTGAAGCTGTTTTCTTCCACTTCGCCGCGTGAGGCCATTGTGGGATATAACCCGCTGCGCCTGAATCTTGAGGGCCAATGGCGACCTTTTAAGGTGTTGGGTGGCCAATTGCAAGGCCCCAAGGTGGTGGTGCAACTTGCGGGGATTGAGGATCGCGACGCCGCCCTGGAGTTGGTCGGGGCGCAGGTCGCGGTATTGCGTTCCCAGTTGCCGCCATTGCCCGCAGATACGCATTATTGGACAGATTTGATGGGCCTTGAGGTCTGGAATCTCGATGGCGTGTGTCTGGGTGTGGTGCATCATCTGCTTGAAACCGGGGCCAATGATGTGCTTGTGGTCAAAGGCGAGCGTGAGCGACTGATTCCCTATATCCGTCAGCAGGTGGTTTTGGCGGTGGAGATGGAGAACGGGATTTTGCGCGTTGACTGGGATGCTGAATTCTAACTCGCTGATGCGCATTGAGGTTGTCAGCATTTTTCCCGAGTTGGTCGCTGCGGTGGGTGGCTGCGGGATTACCGGTCGGGCCTTGCAGCGGGGCCTGCTGGAGCTGTGCTTTTGGGACCCGCGTGATTATAGCCAGGATCGGCATCGCAGCGTGGATGACCGGCCCTATGGCGGCGGGCCTGGGATGGTGATGAAGGTGGCACCCTTGCGGGATGCCGTGCATGCCGCAAAAGCGGCAGATCCTCGTCCGGCGCGGGTCATCTTGTTGACGCCGCAAGGTCAGTTACTCGATCAGGCAAAACTGGCGCGGCTTGCCCGTCAGCAACGATTGATTCTGGTTGCGGGGCGCTATGAGGGCATTGACGAGCGTTTTGTCACCCTGGACGTTGATGAGGAATACTCCATCGGGGATTATGTGCTGTCTGGTGGTGAGCTGGCCGCGATGGTGCTGATTGACGCCTGTGCCCGATTGTTGCCGGGGGCCTTGGGCGATGAGGATTCTGCGCAGCAGGATTCCTTCAGTGATGGGCTGCTGGATTGTCCCCATTATACGCGGCCTGAGTCTTATGCCGGGCTGGATGTTCCCCCTGTGTTGCTCGGCGGGCATCATGCCCAGATTGAGCGCTGGCGGCGTAAGCAGGCCTTGGGGCGAACCTGGCAACGGCGTCCGGATTTACTGGCGTCTCTTGCCTTGAGCGCTGATGATCAGGCGCTGTTGGCCGAATATCAGCAGGAACAGCCCGGCCATGGTGCGCAATATTCCATTGAGAATCCTGCAAACCCTGGCGGGGATGGCTTTTTTAAAACTTAAGGTTAATACATTCAATGAGCAATATTATTCAACAGCTTGAAGCTGAGCAGATGAATCGTGAGATCCCTGACTTTACGCCGGGTGATACCGTGGTGGTGCAAGTGAAGGTGAAGGAAGGCAGTCGCGAACGTTTGCAGGCCTTTGAAGGCGTAGTGATTGCCAAGCGCAACCGGGGCCTGAATTCTGCCTTTACGGTGCGCAAGATGTCCCATGGTGAAGGCGTGGAGCGCGTTTTTCAGACCTACAGTCCGGTGGTTGCCGATATCAAGGTGAAGCGCCGTGGCAAGGTGCGTCGCGCCAAATTGTATTATTTGCGCGGCCGTACCGGAAAATCCGCCCGCATCAAAGAGGATATCCAGGTTAAGTCCGCCTGATCTTTTTTGGTCGCTGTGGGTTGCAGCGCATGCCGCCCACAGTGCTCTGGACGTGGCAACAAGCCGCAGAAGGTGCCTTCTGCGGCTTTTGTTTGCCTTATATAAAGACACGGCAGCATGGCATTGCCAGGACAGCGTCGGCTTGTTGCGAATGGGTTTCATTTATTCACCCGGATTCAAAAAAAGCTCAGGTAGCGAATGAACTTGGGCACTTAAGGCATTTAAAGCAAAAGTCTAAGTAATCTTTGGGTTTTTTCCCAGTACACCGGGCCTGATGCGTTGTAATAAAGATACACTCAATAAAAAAATGTCTCTTTTTTTAAAAAATAGGCTTGCAATTCCGTCCCGGTAAGGCTATAAAACACCCTGTGTCTTTTAACGATTGTCACGACCCAAAACCTTACATCCTTTCGGAGAAATAACCGATGAAAAAAAGTATGCTTGCTGTTGCGGTTGCTGCCGCTATCGCCCTGCCTGTCAGCGCCATGGCTGAAACTGTTGTCTATGGCCGTATTCACACCTCTTTGGATTTCGTTGACAACGGTGCTGACAGCAGCCATCAGGCCGCTTCGCGCTCCTCGCGCATCGGCTTTAAGGGTGCCGAAGATCTGGGCGGTGGTCTGCAGGGGATCTGGCAGCTTGAATCCGGTTACCATGCCACGGAAAGCGGTGGCCAGTTGGCTACCCGTAATACCTTTGTCGGTCTGAAAGGTGGCTTTGGTACCGCCTTGATCGGCCGCCATGACACCCCTTACAAGACCTCCACCGGTCGCTTGGATCCCTTCGGTGATACCGCTGCTGACTACAACACCATCATGGGTTCAGTCGCTGGCAAGGGTCTGCTGTTTGATTCGCGTACAAATAACACCATTGCCTACATGACGCCTTCCTTTGGCGGCTTTGGCTTGCAGGCTGCGTATGTGACTGACACCCGCTCTGGCGGCGACCGCCCCGGCGAAACCGCCAACGATAACAAGGCTTTCAGTTTGGCAGCGAACTACGGTGCTGGCCCGGTTTATGTAACGGCCGCTTACGAACAACTGAATAACTTCACCGGCGATAACAACGCCCGTGCTGCCAAGATTGGTGGTGCTTATACCCTGGGTGACCTGACCCTGTCGGCCATGTATGAGCGCATTGACCTGAATGATGATGTCATTGGTTCGCGTGATTCCGGCATGCTGGCTGCCCGCTATAACTTCAACCAGATCAATCTGCGCGCTGCCTACCTGCAGGCCAATGACGATGACCGCGATGACACCGGTGCCAAGATGTTTGCCTTAGGCGCAGGTTATAACTTCTCGCGTCGCACCGAAGTTTATGCGGTTCTGGCCCAGATGAAGCAGGACACCGATGCTGCCTCTTTGTGGGCGCTGGGCACTGGCGGCAACAAAGAAGTCGCTCCAGCCCCGGGTGAAGATACCACCCGCGCCATTTCCTTGGGCGTTGCACACAACTTTTAAGCAGCGATTTTCGGGCCGATGGTCTGAAAAAGGCAGCAGTTTTGCCAGAAAGGCGCGGGAAACCGCGCCTTTTTTATTGAAACGGAGAATGATCTTAATGGCACAGATCCGCCAAATAACCGACCATATCGCCGAGTTATTGAAGGTGAGCACCTTTAAGGATTATTGCCCCAATGGTTTGCAGGTCAGTGGGCGCGAGGAGATTCGCACCCTGGTTTCAGGGGTGAGTGCCTGTCGGGCCTTGATTGAAGCGGCGATCGGCTATCAAGCCGATGCCATATTGGTGCATCACGGCTTTTTCTGGCGCGGTGAAGATCCCTGTGTCTGCGGGATCAAGCGGGAACGGCTGCGCCTGTTACTGTTGCATGATATCAATCTGCTGGCCTATCACCTGCCGCTGGATGCACACCCCGAGCTTGGTAATAATGCGCTGCTAGGGCAGGCGCTCGGCGCGGTGGTTGAAGGCAGCCTGAATAACGAGGGGATTGGCCTTTGGGGAACATTGCCCGATGCCTGCGAGGCCGCTGCACTGGAACAGCGTCTGAGCGCCTGTTTACAGCGTCCCCCCCAATGGATTAACAGCGGCCCCGCCATCATTCGGCGCATCGGCTGGTGTAGTGGTGCCGCCCAGGGCCATATTGAACAGGCTGTGGCACGCGGGCTGGATGCCTTTATCAGCGGTGAAATCTCGGAGCAAACCGTGCATATCGCCCGCGAGGCGGGGATTCACTATTTCGCTGCCGGACACCATGCCACCGAACGCTTCGGTGTGCAACGCTTGGGCGAGCATCTGGCAAACACCTTTGGCCTGCAGCATGTATTTGTGGATATTGATAATCCGGTTTAGGCTGCCATGTTGCAGGACTTTGCAAAATACCGTTATTCGGTGCGCGGTGAACGGGACGGGATCTGCGCCAGTAGCCTTACGACGACCTGCTGATTTAGCTGTGCCTGGGCACGAAAGGCCCCTTGGTAGGCCAGCTCTTCCTGATTGAGGGCGTAGCAGTTGGCGCCACGGATATCGGCGAGTATCGCGGGCAGGCCACTGTCTGCAAAGGCATGGGCGCGTTTGAGATAAAAATGCCCGCAGCACATGCCCAGATAGGCCTCGATGCCTTCCTGCTTGAGGCGCGTTAAGGTTTGGCATAAATGTTCGTAGTGTGTGATGGTGATGACCTCAAGCCCTCGCACCTCGGCCAGCGCATACACCTCGCCCACCGCACAGGCGCCGCATTGCGTACAGTGATCCTCATGTCGCCACGGGCAGTTTTTGGCCTTGGCGCAATAGGGCACCAGGACGACACCACAACGCTTAAGAAGCGCTGTGGTGGAGACGATTTCACGGGGGGCAACGACCATCAGGGTATTGGCCTCGCGCACGCTCAGGCCCAGCTGTTGCTGTTCGGCCCGCCCCAGCACCCGCCCCAGTAGGGTGAGCATGTCCTGATCGTTAAAACCAACCGCAGTATAAGGCTGCGTTGCCAGACAGCCCTTGAGCACCTCCGGGGCCTGCTCTAGCGAAACCCCGGCAAGACGCTCCTCCAGAGCGGTCAGCCAATCCAGCGGTGCCAGCTGCGCGGTGGTGCTAAAGACGGCCTCTTGAATGCGCTGTCTGGTGGCATCAAGCTGCACACGCAGATATAACACCCCACCCGTTGTCGGCAAAAAAGCCTGCCAGCTCTGGTTTTCATCGACCTGCCAGTCCCGATCGAGCCAGGGATTGACCGGGGGCAGACTGGCCGTTGTGACAACAGAAGCCGTAGTTATCGGCTGGGCCGTAATCCGCTGTGGGGTCGCTCCCAATGCGCGGCTGAGCGCTTGCCACAGCGCCTGCTCCACGGCGCGCCAATCCACCGGCCCATCCAGAACCTCTTGCAAGGTGGTGAAATGTTCGCGGGCACTGCGGATACCCTCATCGGTGAGCTTTTCTCGCGGGGCGCGCAACACCTGCAGGGTAGTGGTGACATCCATCGTGCCCCATAAAAAGAGCTGATATAGCAGCCCGCCGGGCAACCATGCCAAGGTTCCTTGCGCCACCTGCCGCTGGGCAACGTCTATGCTATTGGGCGCCTGCGCCTGGGCATCCAGGCCCAGATCCCCCAGACCGGCGGCGACCGCCGTGTTGAGGCGCTGCAGCCACTGCGCAAGACAGGGCATGGCCTGCCTTGGCAGCGGCACCGCCAGCGTCAGCACGCCTTGCCCACCATCCAGATACACGGCTCCACCACCGGTCAGCCGCCGCTGTACTACAATTCCCTGCTGCTGGCAAAAATCCTCGCGGATAGCGTGGCAGCGTGCCTCAAAACGCCCAATACTCGCCTGTGGGGTACTTTGGGCAAAATGCAGCAGGGGATATTGTTGCTCGTGCGCCTGGTTGAGCAGTGCCAGGGCATGTGCTGCAGGATCTTGATATATCATCATTTCTTGCTATGAACCAGAATAAAACCGGGATTTGTCGGCGCGTTTAGCATTCATGTTCTACATGCTGCTGTACGATATTTGAACTGTCAACAAGCAACGATAGCAGAGGATTCTGAACGCTCCATGAGTTTTGCGCAGGCCGTCATAAAAACGGTGGGAAAAGCCGAACGCCAAATGCCCCCCGGAAGGGATGTTCAACGATGGCCCGCACCGCACAGAGTATCCGGTTGAAGGCCTTTTGAGCCTTGGGTAGCTTCCCGCCCGTCGGTTTCTTGATCGGCGTCAGCGCAGGCAGGGAAGCCGCAGCGACGTTTTCAATGCCGGGCGGGTGAGCGGCGTTCCCAGGTTTTCGTGCCGGGCTGGGGCTTGGTGCGCTCAAAGATGTTACAATCCTGCGGTGCGTAGCCATGATTTGGGCATTTAATAATGATGACCGCATTCGTTGCGCGCGATGATTTCTATGTATCATTAAATGCATGAGGGAATTGCACAATGTCTTTCAAGACACTATTTTTTGTCCTCGTTGTACTCATTTTCATTAGCATAGGTAACTTTAGCATGGCGGAAAACCAAAACCCTCAGGTCAAACTCACCACGACGCAAGGTGTTGTTGTATTGGAGCTGTATCCTGAGAAGGCACCCATCACCGTGGAAAATTTTCTCAACTACGCCAATGAGGGTTTTTACACGGGTACTGTTTTTCACCGTGTGATCCCTAATTTTATGGTTCAGGGCGGGGGGTTTAGCGCAGATATGCAGCAAAAACCCACCGGTGAAACCATTCGCAACGAGGCCAATAACGGTCTGAAAAATGACACTGGTACGATTGCCATGGCCAGAACCCCCGATCCGCATTCGGCTTCTTCGCAGTTTTTTATCAATGTCGCGGATAATGATTTTCTCAACTTTAAGTCTGAAACCTCGCAAGGCTTTGGTTATGCGGTGTTTGGGCGGGTGATTGAGGGAATGGATGTGGTGAGTCGTATTGTGGCGGTACCGACAGGACGCAGCGGGATGCATCAGGATGTGCCTAAAGATCCGATCGAGATTACCCAGGTTGAGGTCATCCAGTAAAGATCGGCGGGAGCGTTGCGTGGGCCATTGTCTGTTTGTTTCGGATGTGCATCTGGACGCGCAACGCCCCGACATCACGGCGCGTTTTGTTGCCTTTTTACAGGCACAGGCCCGTCAGGCCTCGGCACTGTATATTCTCGGGGATTTTCTGGAGTACTGGGTGGGTGATGATGATCACATGGCGCACCTGGATGCGGTGATCACGACCTTGCAGGCCCTGACAGCCAAAGGTATGGCGCTGTATTTTCTCCACGGGAATCGTGATTTTCTGGTCGGTGAAGGTTTTTGCCGACACCTCGGCGCGCAGCTGCTGGCGGCTGAAACGGTGATTGATCTGTATGGCCGCAAAGCCTTGCTCTTGCATGGCGACAGTCTGTGTACCGATGATCGGGCGCATATGGCGTTTCGGGCGCAGGTGCTTGCCTCGGACTGGCAGGCGGCTTTTCTGGCTCAGCCCTTGGCGGAACGCCACCGCCAGGCCCAGCATATTCGCCAGCACAGTCAGCAACACACCCGCCAAAAGGGCTTATCCATGCTGGATGTCAATGCCGCTGCCGTGGCGCAGATCATGCGCCGTTTTGGGGTTGATCTCCTCATCCACGGCCACACGCACCGCCCCGCCATCCATACGGTCTCTCTGGGAACCCACACCGGCCAGCGCGTTGTCTTGCCTGACTGGGACACGCACGGCGGCTTTGTATACGCCAGTGCGCAGGCGATACGGCTGAACTGTCTCGGCTCAGACGCTATGCACCGGCGGTGCGGGTGATGCAGTTTGCTGCTCCGTTCTTGATTAGCGAATAATACTTAACCAGCCAACGAGGGCGAGCAGGGTGATGAGTAACACCGGCGGGGTGATGAGAATGCCGATTTTGAAATATTGCCCCCAGGTGATGCGCATCCCTTTGCGGGCGAGGACGTGTAGCCAGAGCAAGGTGGCCAGACTGCCAATCGGGGTGATTTTGGGGCCCAGATCTGAGCCGATGACGTTGGCGTAGATCATGGCCTCTTTGATCAGGCCATCGACGTTGGCCTGGTCGATGGAGAGGGCGACGACCATCACGGCGGGCATATTGTTCATGATGGAGGACAAAAACGCGGCGATAAAGCCGGTGCCCACGGTCGCCACCAATAGCCCCTGTCCTGCCAGCCAGTCAAGCCCTTGGGCAATGTCGGCGGTCAGGCCCGCGTTGCGCAGTCCATAGACCACCAGATACATTCCCAGCGAGAAGATCACAATCTGCCACGGGGCATGACGCAAGACCTGGCGTGTGGAAATGCGATGCCCTCGGGCGGCAACCATGAGCAACAGCGCCGCACCAACGCCAACAATCGCCGAGATCGGCACGCCCATCGGCTCAATCACCATAAAGGCAAACAGCAGCAGTGCCAAGACTGCCCAGCCGGTTTTAAAGACGGTGGGGTCTTTGATGGCCTGTGCTGGGGTGCGCAGGTCGTTGAGGGCATAGTGGCGCGGGATCTGTTTGCGAAACAGCAGATACAGCACGCTTAAAGAGGCGGCGACCGACACCAGATTGACCACGATCATCACGCTGGCGTATTCACGAAAGCCAATCCCGAAAAAATCCGCCGAGACGATATTTACCAGATTGGAAATCACCAGCGGCAGGCTGGCGGTATCCGCGATAAAGCCCGCCGCTACCACAAAGGCCAAGGCGGCCCCGGCAGAAAAGCCCAGCGCCAGCAGCATTTCCAGCACAATCGGGGTGAGCATCAAGGCCGCGCCGTCATTGGCAAACATCGCTGCCACCGCTGCACCGAGCAAGATGATCAGAACGTATAATTTTACCCCATTGCCCCCGCCCCAGCGCGCCACATGTAAGGCCGCCCACTCAAAAAAGCCAGCCTCATCCAGCAATAGCGAGATGATGATGATAAACACAAAGGTCAGGGTAGCATTCCAGACAATATCCACCACTATCGGCACATCGGAAAATTGCACCACGCCGGTTAATAAAGCCACAGCAGCCCCGGCCAGGGCGCTCCAGCCAATGCCCAGCCCTTTGGGCTGCCAGATAACCAGGGTAATGGTGACGATAAAAATAGTCAGTGCGGTGAGTAGCATAGCGTTCGGATGAATTCCTGATCAGATGAACGGAAAACACGCCATTTGTCGGCGTGCGTTGATTGTTTTGATAGTTGCCTAACAGTCAAAATAAACGGCAAAAAAATCAGCCGAAACGCTCACCGATCTCATCCAGATGGCGCTTGAAGGCCTCAGGGTCGGTGATCAGCGTATGGAGCGGCAGTGCTAAAAAGGCCTCAATGCGCTGGCGCAGGGTGTGATAGGCCGTCTGGAAGGCGGCATTAATCTGGGCCTCGGTGCCGCTGGCCTGTGCTGGATCAGCCACGCCCCAATGACTGCGCACGGCCTGCCCCAGGTAGGCCGGACATGTTTCCCCGGCGGCATGGGCGCATACACTGATGACGATATCGGGTGTCTGTGGCAGGGCGTCCCAGGATTTGCTGTGCAAGCCAGCAGTTTGAATGCCCTCGCGGGCCAATAAGGCCAGTGAACGCGGATGCACTTGGCCGGTTGGCTGACTGCCAGCGCTCATGGCCTGCCAGCCCGCTGGCGCAAGGTGGTTAAAGGTCGCCTCGGCGAGAATGGAACGACAGGAATTGCCGGTGCATAGAAACAGGATGTGCATAGCGATGCTCTTTCAGGATTTAGGGTTGATGGGGGGGAGCAAAAAACAGTTCTTGATTTTTTCTTCATTCTTCATCAAAATTCCCTACTGTAGATAGGTTATCTACAAGCGCGAAGGTTTCGCGTTCCATGGTCGGGGTCGAAGTCGAATCGCAAAGTTGTTCTCTGTTCAGGATGAACGCCGAGGCCACTTTTATGGCGCAAGCTGGGTTTCGACGGCTGAAACCGCCCATGTTGCCGGTGTTGACCGGCCATTCGGTTGGGACTGCTCAACCAGGACTCCAGTTGCTCGCCCGCAAGGGTGTTATCAACGGAGAGCGAAGTGCCTAAAAATCGCATAAGCAACTTTGTTTAGGTTTTTAGGAGCAGTACCGTTGTCGCACAACCAGAGGACTGACGCATTTGTGCGCATTGCTCCGGCTCCCCAGCGCAGCATTCCTCGGTGAGATAGGCAATCAGCGACAGCATTAAGGGAATATCGGCGCGATACCGCAAAAAGCGCCCCTCCTGCTCCACCTGTAGCAATCCCGCCTGAGTCAGGGTTTTGAGATGGAAAGACAGGTTAGCCGGTGGAATATCCAAAGCGGTGGCAATGTCTCCTGCCACCAGGCCGCTGCTGCCGGTTTTGACCAGTAAGCGAAACACCTCCAGCCGGATCCCGGAGGCCAATGATTCAAACAGGGTGGTTGCCTTTTTTTGATTCATGCTTAAATAATAAAACAAATTTTTAAATAAATACAAGCGAACGCTTATCGCAACATCCCGCGCTGCATTCTGCTGTGCCATACGGCGTTTTGCCGAGGGCCTGGGGTGCCAGGCCACAGATGCGCATGGGCACACATTGGGTCGGTTTTCCCGGCATTTGGCCGACCGTTTAGCCCGCCATAAACGGCTGGCTTTACATGGGCAGTAAAAGTGGCTAATATTGCGCCGCATCAGAGGCAACAGAGGCTTTTAGCCACTTTATGGATTCTTGCAGTTGTAGTCCCCAACAAAAGAAGGCCGGTTCTGGCCGACGGTTTCCCGATTACCCTACACACCTCAAGTCAAGCCCTTCCGCGATCCACTAATCGTCGTTTTGGCCTCTTGACCTGTTGTTGTATCAGGAAACAGCCGGGCAAGAGACAAAATACCCTACCCAGCAGACAGTATCTTTGAAAAGATGCGGGTCTTTGGGTTTCTTATTTTGTTAATTCCAGCACAAACATGCCACATGACCGTTATCGCGTCTGCGCAGAGGATGCGTGGCGCTGTCTTTGATCGGTCATGGTCAGTCCGTCCTTCCTGTACGGTTGCTTTGTTATTTACGACAGGGCTGAGTTTATTAAAACCTTTTTAAGAATATCGCCCCAGGCGACGTGAGGAGACTGGCATGTCCCATCTGATCCGTAACACCCTCAAAGCACTCAAAGTGGCTGCTCCCCTGCGTACTCAACCGGCTGATCCGGCAGTTGCCCAGGTTTGTCATGCGTGTCGTGAAGGGGAATTAGGTTCTGCCAGACTGGCTTTTTTGAAGCTGGATGAAGAGGCGCAACTGCGCGTGTTGGAATATATCGAAACCGGTGAAACGATCCGCTTGGCGCACGGGCTGCCACCCTATACCATTGCGCGTTTGTATGAGCGTCTGCCCAAGCGCCTGGGCCGCAGCCTGATTCAGGCACTTCCTGAGGGCAAGCGCCATGGCGTGACGGTGATTCTGGATTATCGCCGCCGTACCCACACCCGCCAAACCCATCAGCAGTTCTCGTTTTAAGCGCCTCCGCGCCAAACGCCCTGGTTCAGCCTGTGATGTGTGCAGGCACAGGCTGAACCAGGGGGCGGGCTTCAGGCGCTGGGTCTGCTGCGATCCATATTAAACCAGATGGCCCACGCGGCAGGGCCACTGATCACTGCCAACGCTCTGAGTTCGTCGGCGGTGAACTCGCTTTTGGGCCGGTTGGCATAGCCGCGACTCAATCCATACACCACACCGCCAAATACAGCCCAGACTACCAGGATAGATAACATGGAAGACTCCAGATTAATATAGGATTATATGCTTATATTCAAATTAGCATAAGCGGTCAACATGCCGCCATAGAGCAGCGTAGTCACTGTCCGCCAGCACCGGGCAAGGTATAGAAGATCACCCCAGATTTCAAGCATCCCCCACCCAATCCGTGTAGAATGAGCCATTCCGTGCGGTTTCCCATCCTGGCAATTTTTGCGGTTTTATCTCTCCATGCCACTGATTACATTACATGATGTCTGCCTGGGCTATGGTCAGCCCGTACTCTTTGATCACCTTGATCTCAGCATTGATCCGGGCGAGCGTGTCTGCCTGGTCGGGCGCAATGGCACGGGAAAATCCACGCTGCTGAAACTGATTCATGGCGAGGTCATCGCCGATCAGGGGCAGATGGTGCGCCAGGATGGGCTGCGGGTAACCATGCTGGAACAGGAGATTCCCCCCCAGGGCGATAAAAGCGTCTTTGAGGTGGTCGCCGATGGCCTGGGTGAGCTGGGTCAGCAGGTGCGTGATTATCACGAGGCCGCGCGCACGCTGGCTAAGTCCCCGGATGATCCGCAAGCCCTCACTCGTTTGGCGCGGGCACAGCAACATCTGGAAGCCAGCGGGGGCTGGTCTTTGGAGCAGCGGGTAGAAACCGTATTGTCCCGGCTGGAATTGCCGGCTGATATGCCATTTGCAGCCCTCTCGGGGGGGCTTAAACGGCGGGTGTTATTGGCGCGTGCCCTGTTGTGCGAGCCGGAGCTGTTATTGCTCGATGAACCGACCAATCATCTGGATATTGCCGCGATTGACTGGCTGGAAAGCTTTTTACTGAATTTTTCTGGCAGCCTGTTATTTGTCAGTCATGACCGCGCCTTTGTGCAGCGGCTGGCGACGCGCATCATTGAACTGGATCGCGGCCAGCTCAGCGACTGGCCGGGGGATTATGCGCTGTATCTGGAACGTAAGGCACAGGCTTTGGAGATTGAAGAGCGTCAGGCCGCCTTGTTTGATAAAAAGCTGGCACAGGAAGAGGTGTGGATTCGCCAGGGCATCAAGGCACGGCGCACGCGTAATGAAGGCCGGGTGCGCGCCTTAAAGGCTTTGCGCCAGGAGCGGGCCCAGCGGCGTCAGCGTGAAGGCAGCGCCCAGTTGACCATTCAGCAGGGGCAGGATTCAGGCCGTCTGGTGATTGAGGCCGACAAGCTCAGCTTTGCCTATGACGGGCAATGGGTGGTCCGCGATTTCTCTACCGTGATTTTGCGCGGCGATAAAATCGGCCTGATCGGCCCCAACGGGGCGGGCAAAACCACTTTATTGAAATTACTGCTGGGCGAACTGGCACCGCAACAGGGGCGCATCCGCCAGGGCAGTAATCTGGACATCGCTTATTTTGACCAGCATCGCAGCCTGCTTGATGAGGAGGTGAGCGTGGCCGACAACGTCGGGCAGGGACGCGATATGCTCAGCATCAACGGCCAATCGCGCCATGTGCTGTCCTATTTGCAGGATTTTTTATTCTCCCCGCAGCGCGCCCGCCAGCCAGTCAAGGCGCTGTCGGGCGGCGAGCGTAACCGTCTGCTGCTGGCGCGGCTTTTCACCCAACCGGCGAATATGCTGGTACTGGACGAACCGACCAATGATCTGGATGCGCCCACCCTGGAATTGCTCGAAGAGCGTCTTGCCGCCTTTAATGGCACCGTGCTGCTGGTCAGCCATGACCGCGCCTTTCTGGATAATGTGGTCACGGCCACGCTGGTGTTTGAAGGCGATGCGCAGGTGAATGAATATGTCGGCGGCTATGAAGACTGGCTGCGTCAACGCAAAAGCCCGCCGCCCACAGAACGCCTGGCACCTGCCACTACCTCCAAAAGCCCCCCCAAGGCAGCGCCCGTAGCGCCCACCGTAGCACCGGCTACAACGCCTAAGTCCAAAAAGCTCAGCTACAAGGATCAACGGGAGCTGGAGACTTTGCCCGTGCGCATTGAGGCGCTGGAAACCGAACAAAGCACCTTATTGCAGCAGATCAGTGATCCGGCCTTTTATCAGCAAGACCCGGCGCAGATCAGCGCCACGCAACAGCGCCTTGATATACTGGTTACTGAACTGAATGAATGCTATAACCGTTGGGAAGCCTTAGAAGCCGCAACCTAAACAATTCTCATCACCATGTTGGTCCCGGGAGGTTTTATGCGACACTCGATTGCCCTGATGCTGTTCACCCTTGCCTTATTATGGTTTTTACCGACCACGGCCTTAAGTATGCAAACCTTTGAACTCCGTACCGAGATACGCGAAGTCACCATTTATACGGATCGTGCCCTGGTATTGCGCGAAGGCGAGGTCGAAGTCCCGCAAGGCATCAGTGAAGTGCTGATCAGCCCGTTACCGTGGGCGCTGGAAGATCGCTTTGTGCAAACCTCGGTGCTGGGTGCAGAGGATGTTTTGCTGCTGGATACGCGCATTGAACGCGCCGCACCCGAGCAAGGCGAAGAGCCACCCCGTCTGCTGACCTTGCGTGAAGAACTCAAGGCACTGCAAGAACAACAGCGGGTGCTCAACGATGAAATGAAGGCGCAAAAGCAGCGCAGTGATTTTCTCGGGCGCATTGAAGGGGCCATCACCGGCATCCACCCAAAGGCTGAGCGCGTCCCTGAACCGGCGGCCTGGGAGGCCTATTTAAGCTTTTTTGCGGGAGAATGGGCCGGCATCTTTGAGCGGGAACGCCATCTCAATGAAGCCATCAAGGAACTGGATGACCAGATCAAGGCCGTGCAGGCCGCTATCAATGACTTCGGTCGTCGCCAGCAGCAACGGGCAAAAACCGCCCGCATCCGGGTGCAGACCGAACAGCCTCAAACAATGACGGTGCGCCTGAGCTATTTGATTGCGGGTGCTTCATGGACTCCGCAGTACGATATTCGGGTCAGCGATGCCGAGCAAAGCCTGCATCTGCAATATCGCGCTGCGGTGCGCCAGCAAACCGGTGAAGACTGGCCCTCGGTGCGCTTGCAGCTCTCCACCGCCCAGCCCTCGCTGGATAGCACCGCCCCCAGCCTGCCTACCTGGTGGCTTACCCCAACTCTACCCCCGCCGCCGCCCCCTTCCGCACGCATGCAAAGTGGTGGCATTAACTCCGCCACACAGATGTCACCTCCGGGAGTGATGATGGAATCCGATGGCCTCGTCATGCAACAGGGTCGTGATAACCTGGATGGCCGCGTTGCCCGGCGGCAGGCCGCACCCGCCAGAGCGGAGGTCAGCCGGGGCTTGACCGCCACCACCTTCACCATCAGCGCGCCGACGCAAATCCCGGCAGATAACACCGCCCAAACCGTGACCATCGACGCGCATACGCTAGACGGTGATTTTCATTATGTGCTGGTACCAGCCCGCTCGCAGAATGCCTTTTTGCAGATCAAGACCGAATATGACGGCGAGGCCGTTTTGCTCCCCGGTCAGGCCAGCATTTTTCACGGGCAAACCTTGGTCGGTCGGGCACAGCTGGAACTGCTCTCGCCGGGCGAAACCATCACCCTGCCGCTGGGCATCTCCTCGGCGATTCAGTTTGAACGCCGTCTGGTACGCCGTTTTGTGGAAAGCAGCGGGATTCTCGGGCGTCGCACCAAGCGCATCACCTACGAATACCGCACCAAGGTGGAAAACCGCTCCACCACCACAGCGCACATCCAGTTACAAGACCATATCCCGGTTTCCACCGATGAGCGTATTCGCGTTAACCTGCGCACCCCCGGCGAGGATCACCGCGTGACTGACAAACGTGGCGAGCTGCTGTGGTCTTTTGAACTGGCGGCCGGTGAAAGCAAAGAGGTCTCTTTGATCTTTGTGATTGAACACCCTGAAGACCTGTCCATCGTGGGTCTTTAAGCGCGTAGCGCGCGGCTTCCCTGCCTGCGCCGCGTGCGTCGCGGCAGGCAGGCAACCGTCGCTTTTTTAAAGCGGCATCTGGAAGATGCCGCCACGACAGAAAAATTAGCGCCACTGCGCCAGCCACAGACGGGCACGCAGGCCCAGGCTTGAGGTGTAGCCGCGTTCGCGGTAGCGGATATTGCCGTGCGGGTCGATGATAAAGCTTGCCGGGACCGCAGAAACCCCAAACTGCGCGGCGAGCTCGCCGTGTTCATCCAGCAGCACGGGGAAATCCAGTTCATGTTCGCGCAGATAGGCCATGACGCGGTAGACATCCCCCGACTGCATGGCAATGGTGATTACCGGCCAATCCGCAGCGACGGCCTGAATGCCATTTTGCGCCACCCGACACACCCCGCACCAGCTGGCCCAGAAATATACCAGCACCGCCTCGCCGCGATAATCTTCCAGATTAAATGCCGTACCATTCACTAAAGTGCCGTGCAGTGGCGGTGCCGGACCGCTGAGCATGTCGCGCTCCAGCCAGCTTTTGAAGGCCCAGAACAGCGCCAGAATCAATAGCAGTTCCAGTGCATAGCGCCACCAGCGGCGCGGTTTTTTTACCGCCTTGGGGTCGTTGTCGGATGGAGCCATGTCTGCAAGACCACGCCAGCCAGGGTAAAGCCAAACAGGGCCGGCAGATAGGAGATGGTGCCATTGATGGCGCGCATCCGCCCCTGCGGATCGCCTTCAATCGGGCTGTGGGCGCTGCCTTTGCGGGCGGTTTCTGTGGAGTAGATCACCGGATAGTCCAGATCAGCCCCCAGGCGGCGCAGCTGTTTGCGCAACATACGCGCCAGCGCACAACCCTCGGTGCGTGCCAGCGTCCCCTGACGCAGGGCCAGCGGATCAAGCCGCCCGCCGGCGCCAAGACTGGAGATGACCGGAATCTGGCGCGCCTGACAGGCCGCCACCAGAGCGGCCTTGCAGGCGATGGAGTCGATGCAGTCCAGCACATAATCCACCGTGTCGGGCAACAGGGTATCAACATTATCCGCCTGCACAAAGGTGGTGCTGACGGTCAGTGCAATGGCCGGGTTGATGTCGCGCATTCTGGCAGCAATCACCTCGGCCTTGGGCTGGTGCAATGAGGAATGCAGGGCCGCCAGTTGCCGATTGAGGTTGCTGGGACTGACCGCATCATGATCAATCAGGGTCAGCCGCCCCACCCCAGCACGGGTCATGGCCTCTGCCGCAAAGCCGCCGACCCCGCCCAGACCAGCAATCAGCACATGGCGCTGTTGCAGTTGTGCCAGCGATTCTGCGCCAATCAGGCGCTCGGTGCGCTCAAAGCCTGCGCTCATCCGTCAATGACCAACACCAATTTGCCTTGAATCCCGCCGCTTTCCAGCAGCCGGTGCGCGTGGGCAGCCTCAGACAGCGGCAGGGCCTGATGAATGTGGATATGCAATTTGCCTTCCTCAATCAGCCGCGCCCCTTCGCGCAGGATCTGCGCCTGACGGATCAGCTGTTTTTCCAGGTGCTTAAACATTGGGGTTAGCATCAATTCCAGCGAGATGCGCAGATTGCGGCTACGCGCCTCGCCCCAGTCCATGCCCTCGGGCGGGGCCAGCAGAGTGACCACCTCGCCATAATCGCGCACCGCCTGACACGTCTGCGCAAAGACCTCACCGCCAACGCCATCCAGACCAATATCCACCCCATCGGGGAATACGCCACGCACCGCACCCACGACATCCTGTTCACGGTAAAGGATACTGTGGGCACCCCGTTCGCGCAGCCAGGCAGCGCCTTCGGCAGTCCCGACCGTGGCACAGACCTTGGCCCCCTGATGCAGGGCCAGTTGCACCGCCAGATGACCGACGCCGCCTGTGCCGCCCTGAATCAAAATGGACTGGCCTTTGCTTAAAGATACCCGCTCAAACAGAGATTCCCACGCCGTAATCAGGGCCAGCGGCACCCCGGCGGCCTGCACAAAATCCAGGGTATCGGGCATCCGGGCGGCGTGATACTGGCTGACCACCGCATACTGGGCATAAGTGCCAGGATGGCCACCAATGCCCCCATAGCAAAAATAGACCGCGTCGCCGGGCTGGAAACGCTCGACACTTTCGCCAATTTTTTCCACCACCCCGGCGCCATCACAGCCCAAAATGGCGGGCAGACGTTCCGGGTAATAGGTCCCCCGGGCGCGCAACTTGGTATCAATGGGGTTGACCCCGGCCGCATGCATGCGGATTAACATATCGTGCGGCCCGCGCAGGGTCGGTTCAGGAACCTCCTGCTCACACAAGACCTCCGGGCCTCCGGGATGCGGCATCACCATGGCTTTCATCAGTTTTGCTCCTCACCGTCTACCAGACACCGACCGCGTGAACCGATGTCGCACACCTGCCCATTGAGCCAGATGGTACGATCCAGCTTCGCCCCGCTGAGATTGACGTTTTGCAGGTCCGCACCGCGCAGATCCGCATAGCTCAAATCCGCATTCTCAAGATTCGCGCCATAAAGCTTGGCCCCCTGCAACACCGTGCCGACCAGCTTGGCCTCCTGGAATTGCCCCCGCTCAAGGCCGGTACGGCGTAAATCCGCATAGCTTAGATTCGCGCCCCGCAGATTGGCGCCGACCAGACTGGCACCGAGCAAATCCGTGTTACTGAGGGTGGCCCCTTCCAGGTTCACCCCATTCAGGCGCGCCCCGGCCTTACGGCAGTGATTCCAGTTAATGCCCGGAGCCGGCGCTGCCATACAATCCGGGGGCGCAACCACCACCTTGGGCGTGCTGGGCCACAAAAACAGGGTCGTGCTCAAGACCACCACCAAGCCGATCACCAGCCATAAAGGCCAGGCCCCTTTGAGCTGATCAGAGCTGGGGCGTTTCAGCAAACTCGCCCGTTGACGGCGATGCTCAAGCATCTCCGGGTTTTCCGGATGGCGGCGATCCTGGCCCCGGCCTCTGCCTCGGCGGGCGTCATCCTCCGCCTCGTCAGTCTGCTTGCGCCGGTCCTTGGCCCGCTCATCTTCACGCATTCTGGCCTGGCGCAAGCGCTCCTGCCCCTCGGGGGTATCCAGATCCTTGAATTCATCCGGAATCAGCTCAGGGTATGCCATCAGCGGATACCATATCTCACGATCCTGACTCACCTCGTCTTGCTCCACCAGCCGCCCCAGCAACACATAACGGCGCACCAGCATTGTAGGATAAGGCCCATGCACCACGCCATCGCGGCGGGTGAACCAGAGTTTATGTTTATCGCTTGATTGAGTCATATCTGTCTTGCGCGAGAAACTCCGGCATTCATACCGGAGAAGGCTGTCGCATCATCGTGCCTCGCACGATCACGCGGCCCTGTTCGCGTCCTCCGTTTGTCGTGCGTGATTGGGGTTGACCGGGAATATCCTGACAGGAAATCAGGCCGTTTCAGGTGCTAAACATAGTCGCTTCGCTCATATCATACAAGCTTTTAGAATCAGTTGATGACCTGAGGAAATAGCTATCCTGCATCGTCTTCATCAGTTTGCGCGGGAAACCCCGGCCGCAAGGCCAAGGAGGGATAGCGCAGCACGCAAAGCGTGCTCCTGTTCCCGACGCCTCCTCTTTGGTAGCTGGCTCTCTTTATACATGGATGCTATCTTCATTTTAACCGCCGGGCTGGCGGGGTTAGTCTGTGGAGAAACTGTAAGTCCGGTGTCTCTTTGAGGCATTTGGCAGGTCTCGGCGAAGCAGAAAGCGCTCAGCAGCAATGCTGGGAATCCCCGTCCTTCCTGCCTGCCGCGACGCACGCGGCGCAGGCAGGTAGGGCGGGGTGGATGTCAAGATATAAGCATCACATAGTTTCTGCGAACAGGCACTAAATTCGGGATAGCGGCATATTCTGGATTTTGCGGCAGGCATGGGCTATGCTCAATGATAGATACCGCCTTGGATCAATGCCATGGATAAATCTGTCAACGCTGTTCAGCGAATGTTTTCCCGTCGGAGTTTTTTGCGTTGTGCTGCGGCGCTGCCGTGGATGTTTGGCGCAGCGCAGGCGCGGGCGTATACGCATACGCGGGCACATATTGTGATTTTGGGCGGGGGCACGGCGGGGCTGGCCATCTCGGCACAGCTTTCGCGCCTGCTCAGCGGAGCACGGATTACCTTGGTAGAGCCGGCGGATGTACACCACTACCAACCCGGCTGGCCGTTGATTTTATGCGGCCTGTCCTCGGTTTCCGAGACCCAAACCCCAAACCAGCGACATATTGCCCTGGGTGTGCGCTGGCTACAGACCTGGGCACAGGCGATTGATCCGCTGAAAAATCGTGTCTATACCGCCGATCAGCGGGTATTGGAGTATGATTTTTTAATTGTTGCGCTGGGCTGTGAGACGGATTTTGAGGCGATTGAGGGGATGCATCCTGAGCTGTTGGGGCATGAGGGGGTCTTTTCCATTTACGGCGGCGCTCGCAGTGCACGCAAGGGCTATCATCTCTTGCAGCAGGCCCACGAGATACCCGACGCCAGCATACTGTTTACCGCCCCGGATACGCCGATAAAATGCCTGGGCGGCCCGATCAAGGCGGCCTTGATCAGTGATTTTATGCTGCGCCGTCAACGTGTGCGTGAACACATGGCGCTGCACTATTTTTCCGGATCAGCGTGTTTGTTGCCGCAACCGCAATTTGCCCGCCTGGCCGAGCATTTTTTGCAGGAGCGGGCGATTGAAGTGCATCCGGCTTTTGTATTGAAAGGCATTGATCCCGGCTATCGGCTCGCCTATTTTGCCGCGCCTGACGGCACGACCAAACGCCTGAGCTATGATCTTTTGCATATCGTGCCGCCAATGCATGCGCCCGGCGTGCTGACCCATAGTGGTCTGGCCTGGAAAAATGGGCCCTATGCCGCTGGCGGCTGGCTGAAAGTCGATCCACACACCCTGCAACATCCCGATTACTTCAACATCTTCGGCATTGGCGATGTGGTGGGTACGCCCTACGGCAAGACCGTCTCCACCTTGCGCTATCACCTGAGCACAGTCACCGAAAATCTGCTGGCCTTGTTACACGGTCAGGAGCCTCGCCCCTTGTTCAATGGCTATACCTCATGTCCGCTGTATACAGAAATCGGGCGGGCGGTGCGCATGGCCTTTGACTATAGCCGAGAATCCGCGCCGGATCCGTTCATCTCACCCGCCAATATGGATACACGCATCGCCTGGTGGCAGCAGGTTCACCTGTTCCGCCTGATCTACCTCAATCTGCTCAAAGGCCGGATGGCCTGACAGCAGCTCTACCCTATGCAGCATCGACACCATGCCTTACCCTGTTCAAGATCGCCGTGTGGCCGCATTTTGCAGATACTTATCACACACTGATAACAGTTCAGCGACATTGATCGGCTTGGTCAGGTATTCATCAAAACCCGCCTCCTTGCCCCGACGGATGTCCGCTTCCATGGCGTTGGCACTGACGGCGATGATGGGGATCTCGGCGGTTTTGGGGATATTGCGCAGGCGGCGGATGGTTTCATAGCCATCCATGCCTGGCAGATTGATGTCCAGCAAGATCATGTCCAGCCGCTGGACATCACGCACCAGATCCAGACCCAGCTCGGCGGTGTGGGCATCCAGTAACTGGATGTCGGTACGACGGGCCATGATGCGGCTGACCAGGCGCAGATTTGACGGGTTATCCTCGATATACAAAAGCACATGCGTTTGTGTTCCAGGGCTGTTTTCGCTCAGAGACGGGGGTTGTGTCATCATAGAGTCCTCGCTGCTTTGCTGTTGTCCTTTCGGTAGGGTGAACCAAAAGGTGCTGCCTTTCCCAACCTCGCTTTCCACATGCAGTTCACCGCCCATCATTTCAATCATGCGATGCGAGAGCATCAGGCCAATGCCCGTGCCATCGATGAGAGTATTTTCCATCCCCAGTCGCTCAAAGGCCTGAAATAACAGTGGCATTTTTTCCGGCGCGATGCCTTGGCCAGTATCCGTGATGCTAAGACGAATCCACTGATTGGGCAGTTCCTCACAGCCCAGGATCACCTCGCCATCCGGGCGATTGTATTTGATCGCATTGGAAAGCAGATTGATCAGTACCTGTTTGAGACGGGTTTGGTCGGCATAGACCGCCACCCCCTCAAGTGCCCCCGTCTGATCAATGATGGCAATCCCTTCACGCTGCGCCAAGCCTTCCACCAGGTTGATGCAGGCGTTGAGCGTATCTCTTAACGGCACATCCTCCGATGAAATCTGCAGCTTGCCTGCCTCGATGCTTGACAGATCCAGAATATCATTGATTAACGAGAGCAAATGCCGCCCAGCGCGCAAAATTTCATTGACATTATCAAGCTGCTCTTCGTTGAGAGGGTCGTGTCGGTCGCTTTCCAGTAATTGCGAAAAGCCTAAGATGGCATTCAAGGGCGTGCGCAATTCATGGCTCATGCGTGATAAAAAATCACTTTTTGCCTGATTGGCTTTTTCCGCATGTTCACGGGCGCGATTCGCCGCTTCTTCCGCCCGGCGCCGCTCCTCCATTTCTTCTTCCAGGCGCTGATTGGTGGCCTGCAACTCAGCGGTGCGCTCGTTGACCCGTTCTTCCAGGGTAGCACGGGCGCGGTACAACATGCGTTCGCGCTGCGAAATGCTTTTGATCGCATTATTAAAGGCATTGGCCAACACATTGAATTCATCCCGAGTGTTGAGGATGATCGGCTGGTCATAGCGCCCTTCCTTGAAGGCATAGGCCCCAACAAGGAGCTGATTAATCGGCTGGGCCACCGTGCGCCGTGCCACCGCATCGCCAAAGGGAAGCACCAGCAAGGCCGAAATCACCAGTACCGCCAGCGCTGCCCCGTGAATGCGCTGAATCTCGGCGGCCACAATGCGCTCTTCAAGCGCCATGATGAAATAGGCGATATCTCCGTGTTGCAGCGGTAACTGCTGCACCCCGAGATAATAGTCCGAGCGTTGCAGCAGACCGTCTGCAGCCCGATGGTGCGCCTGGAGCAAGTGAGGCATGGCCTGCAATTCATCCGGGCTGAAATGGTGGATGTATTGGCTGTGCTCATAGCGGCTCAGTGACTCTACAGCATAGGACATGCCGATGGGCAGGCGCAGGCGGGTCATTTGAGACAAGGGATATTCTGCCAGCAAATAGCCCAGAAGCTGCTCACTGCCATCCGGCAACACTTGCTGGATCCGTCCATAGACCTCGATGGAGATCCCTTCGCGCGGATCCAGGGTATAGCGAATCTCACCCGTTTGACCAAATTTCTCACGCTGCAAGTCCCCCAGCCAATCCGGGGTGGGAGGTGCGGTCCAGCTGTTCCCGCCATCCGTTGAAATCAACGGCACAGGCTTACCGGATTCGTCGGCCATGACAATCCCTTCCACGCTGAAACCACCGGCCACCCGTGCAAAGGCCAGCAAAGTGCCATCGGGTCGATAAATCCGCAAAATCTCCATGCTGGTCGTGCGCGCATGCAATGCCAGAATGGCACTTAAGGCCTGCTTATCCGAAGAAAACAGTTGGGTATCATTCAGCGGTGTGCGGGGGTCAGCATCCACCAGACGGATCATGGAATCCTGCACATCCTCGCGCTGGATTAAAAGACTCACACAGGTCATCAAGCGCTGATGATGTGAGGCAAAATCCTCGCGGATAAAGCTAAAGGCATCATCAAACTGGCGCTGTGCGCTGCTTAAACGATCCTGCTTGATAAAAAAGCCCAGCGCTAGCGTGGTCAACAGGAGCGCACTTGCCAGGGTAAACAACAACAGCAGCAAAAGCTTGCGTCGTACATTCAGGCGCGAGGTGAGCAACGGCGGCTGCAAGGTGTTTTTTTTCAGTGGCATGGGCTCTTATAGTCTCGACGATGGATGTGCAATATCCCAGGATCGTGCGTAGTCCCTTGGATAAAACTCGGCGCAAACTCAACCTGAGGCGTGCAAAAGTGTAATGCAAAACTGGAGAAATCGGGGAGGAATTAAAAATGGGTCAACACGCCAGCCGACATCGGCCTGGGCACAGTGAATGCGGTATTCAATCGCTTGACGGGCTTACGATGAAATTTCTTCAAAATCCTTTCAATGCGAATAAATCCAACACCCCCGCGCCCGGCAACCTGGCGCCTGACAGAGTGCTGGGGTGCCGTTTAGGTCTCGCCTGAATCACGACTCATTGTTTGGTGATTCGTGCGATGGCTCCGGGGGTTGGAGCGCGGCTTCGCCTGGCTGGAAAAGCATCGGCGGCTTTAGAAAAACGGCGAGCGCACGCTCAACACCCGCTTACCATTCGTTCACTTGGCCTTCCTGTGCCTCTTGCTCAAGAGCCTTTGAACAGATTCTAAGAGCAAAAAACAGCTACGGGTTTGTAACGGTGACGAAACGATCTAGCTGTCTGCGGGCGCTTTCAATGCTGGGGGCGGCCTGACGGTAGATTTCCTCGGCTTTATAAAACTCCAGCACTCGCACCCCGACCAGCTCGGGCTGAATCAGCAGGTGCGGGGTGTTTTGTTCCAGCTTGGCCGCCAGAATGGAGCGCTGCATATTGGTGAAGCTGGCAAAGATGGTGGAAAAAATCGACGGACTTTGATCGGCCTGTCCCTCGCGTTGTCCCAAGACATCCACCGCAATCACCAGATCGCAATCCGCCAGCAAAAGATCATAAGGCACGGGGTTGGCCACGCCGCCGTCCACCAGATAGCGTTCCTCATATGCAACCGGGGCAAACAAGCCGGGCACCGCCATGCTGGCCTGCACCGCCTGCAACACATCACCGCTATCAAGCACCACTGGCTGGCCACTCCACAGCTCAGCGGCGACAACCTGCAAGGGGATTTTCAGCTCGGCAAAGGAGCGTACCCCGGTGGCGCTGTGCAAAAAGGCGAGAAAGTCATCCGAGGCAATCAGACCGCCTTCGCCAAAATCCAGATCAATAAAATCCAGCCAGCGCAGCAAATCACGTTTTTGGAGGATTTCGCGCCAGCCTTCATCCTCCTGAATCAGCAGACGATTGAATAATTCGCGGATCTCAACCCCGGAAAGTCCAGCGGCATAGAGCATTCCCATGATTGCGCCGATACTGGTTCCGGCAATACGATGCGGGCGGATACCCAGTTCATCCAGCAGCTCAAATACCGGAATATGCGCCAACCCCTTGGCCCCACCACCGCCCAAGGCCAAACCAATCCGCAAGCTTTGCAGATCCCCCTTGACGGGCGCGCTGTGCAGCGGCGAAGTGCTCATACCCAACAGCGGCAGGCTGGCTAAGGCAGCGATAAAATGACGACGTGACACCATGCTCACCTCAATCCTCTTCCACGCAGATCTCACGCCGCCACACCGCCACAGCGGTGCGCACCAGCAGCATCAGCAAAACCAGATTCAACACCACAAACAAGATCACCGACAGCCATTTGAAAAACACCAGATCCAGGCGGGCATACATGGTCAAGGTCGCCAGCGTAATTGCCGCCAAGGGAAAGGAATAGGCCCACCACGACAAGAAAAAGCGGATGCCAATAAAGCGCACCAGCTGCGTGGCCAGCAATAAGGTGGTAAACAGACCGGCATAATAAAGAATCCGGGCGAAATGATTCAGCTCACCGTGCAGGCTCAGATACGACAAAAAGCCCACCGCTGGCGGCGCAATCAGAATAAACAGCGTCGGCAGCAGGCGTTGCGGCAAGGGATTGTGAAAGATCACCCGATAAAAAAAGATGGTCAATAACACCAGCCAGAATAACAGACCCAGACTGAAGAAAAACCAGGAAACCTCATAAAAACCGTGCGCAGTCCCGGCAATGGGCACCAAAATATTACCGACCACCGGGATAAACCACGCCGGATTGATGTGCTGAATCTGAAAATGCTCATGATGCATCCACACATTCATCACATACAGGGTCAACAGCAGATGCAGCGCACTGCCCACCATCCACAGCAGCCGTGACAGCTCAGGCCACAGTGGCAGGGTCGCCGTCGCCAGTAAAATCAGACTGATGGAAAAGGCCGGGAAAAAATTGAGCTTGACCGGATGGCGCAGCTCCTTGATAACCGCGCTGCGATGGCGCAACAGCTTGAGGCTATATAACAGCGTAATGGTGATAAACAGCCCCCCGGCCAGCACCGTAATCCCCTGGCCCACTGACCAGGACAGGGCAAAAACCTGCTCAAAACGCCCCCAGGCCAAGGCCAGCCCGGTCACGCCCATGACAATGGCAAAGGCAGCAATGGGGAAAAACGGTAAACGTAAAGCCGTGGTATCCTCTGTCAATGTAGATGGGGTGTGCATGTATCGTTCCCGTAATCGTGCTTTTTATCGCTTATTTGCGTATTTTAGTGAATGTTAAACGTGTTTTCCGGAGTATAGCCTAGGCTATCCCCACCCGGTGCTCAATAGTGTTGCCAAATCACGCCGTGACAGAACCGCCGAGCAATCGCGCCAATCCTTTTCAAGTGGTTCTATGGTGCTGGTGTAGCGCAAATCAAAGCCCGTGGCACGCCTCTGGGCATCAATGTATTCATCAAGCTTCTCACCGAGGGTTTCGATATCCTCGATCCACTCATCCTTGATGGTATCCGGTAAAGACCCGAAAAGATCATAACGGTTGCGCATACGCTCGGATAAACGTTCATAAATTTTCTCGTCCACCGTCTGCTCGAATACCAGATTCAACATATCCACGGTATCGCGCTTTTGACCGAAGCGTTTAATACGCCCGATGCGCTGTTCCAGTCGGGTCGGGTTCCAGGGAAGATCAATATTGATCAGCGTACCAAGGGTTTGCAGATTAAGCCCTTCGCAGGCGGCATCCGTGGCGACCATAATGCGAATCTCGTGCTCAGCCACCATGCGTTTTAGCGTTTCGCGCTCGACCGTGACACGCTCGCCGTGTTGGTACAGGCGGCTACGTCCCGCTCCCGCGTAAAGTCCTAGCGCCTGCTCCTAAAAACCTGAACAAAGTTGCTCAGGATGGTTTTTCGGTAATTCGCTCTCCGTTGATAACACCCTTGCGGGCGAGCAACTGGAGTCCTGGTTGAGCAGTCCCAACCAATGGCGCTCAGTCCGTTCCAGCAAGATCGCCTTGACCCGCTTGAACGGGGTAAACCGCTCAATGTCCGGGTCTGATAACCTCGCCAGCACGTTTCGCGCAGCGTTTTGGTCTGCCTGCAACACAACCCCGTCGGAACAGTAAAATTGATCCCCTTGCCGTTTGCCGTCAAGGCATCCAGTTCGAGAATCCATTTGCGATGTGTAAGCCGGATTGACCAGCACGACCGTCGAACCTCGACGGTGTGAAACACTGTCAAGTGCTTCGGCAATGACGCCTTTCGTCCAACTTGTGAGGCGGCGATTGACGTTCTTGCCGAAGGACTTGCCCGCCATTGGGGCGGCGAGATCTTCCGCCGCGATCACAGCGGCTTTGTCGACGACCTTGTTCACCGACTGGAACACGATGTCGCGGATGCGCGCGTGCGTCTTGTCCATCTGCCGATTGAGCTTTTTGCGCCCGAGGTTGAACCGGCGGATGTGCTCACGCTTGCGCGGGTTGCGGGTGTTATTGGCACGCGCGCGCAGCTTGGCGCGGCGCTGATATTTGGCCTTGAGCTTGTCGGAGGTGTCGGTGAGGATCGCGCCCAGTTCCTGGCCGTGGTGCTCGCCGTCGGAATCGACCATCACCTCGGAGTAGCCTTTATCGACGCCGATGGTGCGCGTGCCGCTGTTCTGGGTGATGTCGGCCTCGATGGTGTAGTGGACCTCGATGCGATCCTCGTCGGTGAGGATGATCCGTAGCGTACCGGTGGGCGCCACCGTGGTATCGAGTGGAATGGCGATGCGAGTGCCTTTGACCAGGCCGGGGATCTTGATCCAGACGCGCCCGCCGAGGTGAAAGGTGGTGTAGTTGTCCGCGCGCACGATGATTTGGTTATGGGTGTGGTTGTGTCCGCGACGCCAGTGCTTGCGCATCACCCGGCGCAGATAGGGATCAGTTGTCCAGTCGGTGCGCTTGAGCGCAGTGAACAAGCGCTTTTGTTCGATCTTGTCCTGGGTGTGACGCCAGATCGAGCGACGCGCCTTGACCTTGGCCGCTTCCATGTTGGCGGTGATGTCGCCCTTGGCATCGCGCAGGGTTTCTTTCCAGGCATTGGCCGAGACCGGGAAGGCGCGGCCTTCGCTCAGCCAAGCATCGCGAATCTGGCGGTCGGACAAGCCCACGCCGTGCAGCGAACCAAAGCGCTGCCAGACATCAGAGCGCACTTGCCCGAGCCGCCGTGCCTGTTCGCGCAAGGCCGCCACCTTGCCCTTGTTCGGGCGCTTGGCGCGCAGAATCCGCGTGACCTTCATTCGCAGGCGTCCTTGGGTTGGCGAAGAGACATCTCGGCAAAGTCCTCCTTGATGGATTGTTTGTATTTGCGCATCCCGTACAGCCGACAAGAAAAGGTCTGCACAATCGCCAATAGATCCTCGACCATCTCTTGCTCGGGCGAGAGGGAGTCCTGGTTAACCACCACGATCTCGCAGCCGTTTTCATCAGCCAGGTGCGCAAAGAGATCAAAGCCAAAACGCATCAACCGGTCTTTGTGGGCGATCAGC
>NZ_MU255056.1:791853-794083 GCF_000227725.2 Thiorhodospira sibirica ATCC 700588
TGTTCTGGGTGATGTCGGCCTCGATGGTGTAGTGGACCTCGATGCGATCCTCGTCGGTGAGGATGATCCGTAGCGTACCGGTGGGCGCCACCGTGGTATCGAGTGGAATGGCGATGCGAGTGCCTTTGACCAGGCCGGGGATCTTGATCCAGACGCGCCCGCCGAGGTGAAAGGTGGTGTAGTTGTCCGCGCGCACGATGATTTGGTTATGGGTGTGGTTGTGTCCGCGACGCCAGTGCTTGCGCATCACCCGGCGCAGATAGGGATCAGTTGTCCAGTCGGTGCGCTTGAGCGCAGTGAACAAGCGCTTTTGTTCGATCTTGTCCTGGGTGTGACGCCAGATCGAGCGACGCGCCTTGACCTTGGCCGCTTCCATGTTGGCGGTGATGTCGCCCTTGGCATCGCGCAGGGTTTCTTTCCAGGCATTGGCCGAGACCGGGAAGGCGCGGCCTTCGCTCAGCCAAGCATCGCGAATCTGGCGGTCGGACAAGCCCACGCCGTGCAGCGAACCAAAGCGCTGCCAGACATCAGAGCGCACTTGCCCGAGCCGCCGTGCCTGTTCGCGCAAGGCCGCCACCTTGCCCTTGTTCGGGCGCTTGGCGCGCAGAATCCGCGTGACCTTCATTCGCAGGCGTCCTTGGGTTGGCGAAGAGACATCTCGGCAAAGTCCTCCTTGATGGATTGTTTGTATTTGCGCATTCCGTACAACCGACAAGAAAAAGTCTGCACGATCGCCAGTAGATCCTCGACCATCTCTTGCTCGGGCGAGAGGGAGTCCTGGTTAACCACCACGATCTCGCAGCCGTTTTCATCAGCCAGGTGCGCAAAGAGATCAAAGCCAAAACGCATCAACCGGTCTTTGTGGGCGATCAGCAGCAGGCGCACTTCCCCGCGCTGAATCCGATCAACCAAGCCAAGAAAACGCTTGCGCTTGAAGTTCATCCCGCCGCCGACCTCTTGAATCCATTCATCCACCGCGATCCCCGCGCTCAGGCAGTAGGTTTCCATCGCTTGCACCTGCGAGGCGAGATCGTCTTTCTGGCCGGCGCTGGAAACCCGGCAATAGACCACCACGTCCCGCTCTCGGGGCACCCCACCAAGCATCAGGCGCACATCCGCTTCGTCAAAATAGCGATGTCCGGACGCATGGCGCTTTGCGACGAGCTTCCCCTCGCGCTCCCAGCGCCGAATTGTCGAGGGTGCTTTCCCGATCCGTTTCGCAAACTCGTTAATGCGATATATCTTGATCATGTAAGCAATTATAGATATTTGCAGAAAAAAATCAAGCAACAGTTTTTAGCTCCCGACCGGGGGGCGAGATAACACGCTCGTCGGCATCAAGCCAGACTTTGCGCACCGTGTCCCAGCGTGCCGTGGGCAGGCCCAGCTTATCCAGCATCTCCGTCTGCCATTGCGTTGTCAGCGTGGCTGGCGAGAAGATCACCACCGGACGGCGCCGGCCGTCCTCCCTGTCTGTCAGTAAACACAGCGTCAACGCAGCCGTTGCCAAGGATAGCGTCTTACCCAGGCCCACCTCATCGGCCAGCAACACACGCGCATAGCCATAGCGTTGATAATGGTGCAAAACCTCCGTCAAAAAACCCCGCTGCCACGGCTGAAGCTGCTGACCTTCACGGTAAAGCGGTGATTCAACCAGTGCGGCGGGTGCCAGATCCTCGTCAAAGGCCACCTCACGGCGATACCCGCGACGCCTTACTTCCCGAATCACCGCCTTAGAAGCTGTTTGGAAACTACCGCCTCAAGCCAAGCGGTTAGCCATCAGTCGACTCATTGCGAGATAAATCCAGGCTTCGCTGCTCGACATCAAGCGCTCGTAGTCCTTGCTCAGACGGCGTGAGTGGTTCAGCCAGCCAAAGGTCTGCTCAACAACCCAGCGTCGCGGCAACAAAACAAACCCTCGGCGCTCCTTGGGACGCAAGACCACCGTCAAGACGAAACGAAAGCGCTGGGCAACCCAGTCAACCAGGCGTCCACTGTAGCCGCCGTCAACCCAGATTTTGCGCAGCTTTTTGCAATGACCGGGGAGATGGCACAGGAGTTGGCGCGCCCCATCACGGTCTTGCACGCTGGCGGCGGTGACAACGACGGCCAGCACCAGCCCCAGGGTATCGACCAGAAGATGGCGTTTGCGGCCCTTGATCTTCTTGCCGGCGTCATAGCCGCGCTCACCAGGGATCGCCGTGGGCTTGACGCTTTGGCTGTCCAGACA
>NZ_MU255056.1:794183-813129 GCF_000227725.2 Thiorhodospira sibirica ATCC 700588
TGCCCTAAGAACCTGTTCAAAGTCTCTTAAGCAAGATGCCCAGGAAGGCCAGGTGAATAAATGGTAAGCTGGTGTTGAGCGTGCGCTCAGCGTTTTTCCAAAGTCGCCGGTGCTTTTCCAGCCAGGCGAAGCTGCGCTCTACCACCCAGCGCGTGGGGATGACCTTGAAGGTATGCAATTCGCTGCGCTTGGCGATGTGTACGGTCACGTGCTCGCCCAGGGTCTTTTGCACGTGCTCGGCAAAGGGTCGGCCGGTATAGCCACCGTCGGCCAGCACGCTTGGCACACAACCCAACCCCGTCTTGCAGCGCGCCAAGGCTTGCACGGCGCCTTGGCGATCTGTGACCTCGGCTGTTGTCACCGCCACGGCATGGGGTAGACCTTGTGTATCCACCGCCACAGGGCGTTTGATGCCTGAAACCTTCTTGCCCGCATCATAACCTTTGTGTTCTGCGGTGTCTGCGTTCTTGACGCTTTGTGCGTCCACGATTAACCGCGTGGGACTGGCATTGCGCCCCTGTTTTTTGCGGGCTGCGCTCACCTGATTTTTTAAAGCCTGCTCCAGCAGGCTGCCGCCTTCGCGCGGCTCACTCCAGATCGTGAAAGAGTGATGCACTGTGCGCCATTTCGGATACTCGCTTGGCAAGGCTCGCCACTGACAACCCGTACCTAGCCGATACAGCACCGCACAGAATACATCGTACAGATCCACCCGCCGGGGGGCCGTCTTCTTGCGTCCACTTTCCAGTAAGGCACGAATCTGCTCGAACGGCTCTCGACGGAGGTCACTGGGATAGGTATGTCTCATCTTGCTATTGTCGGCTATTTTTAGATGACTTTGAACAGGTTCTCAGGCGCAAAAAAAACCCCGCAGCGCGGCGGGGTTTTAATCAGGCAAACGTAAAGTCGCGGATATCAGGCATTCACCACACTGATAAATTTGCGGTTTTTCGGACCTTTGACTTCAAAGCGCACATAGCCATCGGTGGTTGCAAACAGGGTGTAGTCTTTGCCACAGCCCACGTTTACGCCGGGGTGAAACTGGGTGCCACGCTGGCGCACGATGATATTGCCAGCCTTGACAAGCTGACCGCCGAAGCGCTTCACGCCCAGGCGTTTACTTTCTGAATCGCGGCCATTACGGGTACTGCCGCCTGCTTTCTTATGTGCCATGATTGCACCTGTAACAAATGATGAATGGCGAAAAGTCTAGCCGGAAATGGCGGTGATTTCGATCTCGGAAAAATCTTGACGATGCCCCATCTGCTTGCGATGGTGCTTGCGGCGGCGGAATTTGATAATCCGGATTTTGTCGCCACGCCCATGACGACGCACGGTAGCCGTTACCTTGCCGCCTTCGAGATAAGGTGCGCCTACACGCACATCCCCGCCACTGCCCAGCATGAGCACACGATCAATCTCAATATTGTCACCGGCTTGAGCATCAAGCTTCTCCACCCGGATAACATCTCCTTGAGCGACCCGATACTGCTTGCCGCCAGTTGCGATTACCGCATACATTATGTCGATCTCCAAAAATACATGTCTTGCGTAAGATACCAAGAAACGCGAAATTGTAGCAGTCAGCCCCGATACGGTCAAACAGGATTTTTTACCCCTCTTACCACCTATCAATTTACTCACGGGCACGAAAAGCCGGCAGCGGCAGGTCGTTTTGCAGACAGCGCATCAGGTAGCGCAAGCCACGTGTGAACCACGAAACTAGGCTGCGGGCGAGCTTGCGGAAGCTCCAGAGGTTCGGATCGTCCTGTGCTTGGGTTTTTTTTCGAGCGGGGTCGGAGGGTGGCACGCCTGTTCGCGCCCAATGCGCACACACCCATACATCGCCAAGGCCATGATCAACACCCGGCGTTCCAAACGATCCGCAGGGCGCAGGTGCGAATCCCCCAAGCCAAATCCTCGCCCCTTGAAGTCGGAGAACATCGGCTCGATGCCCCAGCGCGTGGCATAGTCCAGTACGCGCGCACGGGTCGAATCCGCATCCATGGCAATCATCCACGGCTCCGGATGACCGGATTCATGCACAATTCCCAGGTGGGTCACCACCCCAGAGGCGAACAGGCGCACACCCGGAAAATACGCTTCTCGCACACCCTTGGCCAAATCCCCGGTCGTGGTCTCCGCCACGCCGGTGTCCACCCGCAGATTCCCCTTCAAGCGCAACCGGTAGCCCCATTCGTGCGCATGCAACCACGCGAACAACGTCGCCGATGGGTAGAACCGATCCGCCAACAGCAGCACCCGCGCCCCAGCCGGCAGCCAAGCCAACACCGTCTCCAGGAGGGCTTTCTGGCCCGCACAGCCGATGTTCGCCGCGCCTTGCCTGGCCCACCAAACCAACGGCAACGCCCGCTCGCCCACGCGCAAGGCCAACACCAGCAACGCCATCCGATCCCCCAAATCGGTTTGATCCAGACTCAGGCACACCGTCTGATCGTGACGGGCCGCCTGCGCCAGTTCGGCCATCGCCAACGGCTGCATGATCTCGGTTGGACACACCAACGGGTTCTTCAGCAACCGTCTCAGCCACGGTTCGCGCATGTCTTGGCGCTCGGTCTCCAGCACCAGCACATGGCTCAACTCCACCGTGTTGGCGGTTTGCGCTTCGATCATCGCTCCGACGGCCAGCGACAGCTTCCTCACCACCGTCAGGCGCAGCCCCGGATGCGGCTTTGCGCAGTCCACGGGCCACTTCTTCTGCCAAGCGTTTGATGCTTCCCATGCCCTCCCCCATGACCTCAGTTCAGCCAACCCTCAAAGTTTGCCATAAAAGTGATAGGTGTCAAGGGCCATCGCCAAACGCACTGGTCAGGGTGCGCTGGATTCGGTATCCTAACCGCTGCCCATTTTCAATACGTCTGTCTGATGTCCATGCAGGCGATCTTTCATTTAGCGAGGTATATCACGATGCAGACCGAACCGCTACGCACACCGAATGTAGGCAGTGCCGTTGCCCAGACCATTAGCACCAATAAGGTGATTCGCAATACCTATCTGCTGTTGTCCATGACGCTAGCGTTTAGCGCGGTGATGGCGCTGGTGGCGTTGCTGACGGGGGCCAAGCCGGTGCATTGGCTGTTGATGTTGCTGGTGTTTATCGGTGGCCCCTTTGTGATCAACGCGGTGCGCAATAGTGTGTGGAGCCTGCCGCTGACCTTTTTGTTCACCGGCTTTATGGGCTATGTGCTGGGGCCGATTGTCGGCTTTTATCTGAGCGTGCCCAATGGCCCTGAGATTGTGATGAGTGCGCTGGGTACCACGGCAGTGATGTTTGTCGCGCTGTCAGGCTATGCGCTGGTCACGCGTAAGGATTTCAGCTTTTTGGGTGGCTTTGTATTCGTCGGCTTTCTGGTGATTCTTGCCGCCATCATTGCCAATATTTTCCTGCAGATTCCGGCCTTGTCGCTGGCCATCTCGGCGGCAGCGGTGTTGCTGGTGTCGGCGGCGATTTTATTTGATACCAGCCGCATGGTTCACGACGGTGAAACCAATTATGTGATGATGACGGTGTCGCTGTATGCCAATATCTATGTGATGTTTGTGCATCTGCTGAGCCTGTTTTATGCCCTGATGGGCGAGTGAATCGCGGCCTGTCTGGCGCATTGTGTATATGCGCATGGCGTTGTTATTTTTCCCAAGCCCCGCTATCTGGCGGGGCTTTTTGCGTTATGGAGCCTTTTTATGGTGCTTAAACAGGGGGTTTTTCTGGATCTGGAAACGGTTGATCCACGGGATCTGGATCTGCGCGCACTCCAGGGCGCGCTGGAGCAGTGGACCTTTCATGATTTCACCACACCTGCACAGCTGCATGAGCGTATTTGCAGCGCGCAGGTGCTGGTGACGAACAAGGTGGTGCTGGATGCGCAAGCCTTTGCGGCGGCAAAAGCCTTGCAACTGGTGTGCCTGACCGCCACCGGTACCAATAATGTCGATCTGGAGGCGGCCCGCCAGCATGGCGTGAGTGTGTGCAATGCCCGTGATTATGCAACCGCCTCCGTGGTGCAGCATGTGTTTGCCCTGATTCTGGCGTTGACCACCCAGCTACCGGCCTATACCCGTGACCTTGCGGCAGGTCGCTGGCAGGATAGCCGCCAGTTTTGCCTGCTGGATCATCCGATTCGTGAACTCAGCGCACAGCGTCTGGGGATCATCGGTTATGGGGTGCTTGGGCAGGCCACGGCGGCAATGGCTCGTGCCTGGGGGCTGGAGGTGCTGGTTGCCGAGAGCCTGCAAGGCCCTAAAGATCCTGCTATTGCGCGCTATCCCCTGGCGCAGGTGCTGGCAGAGGCCGATATTATCAGCCTGCACTGCCCGCTGACCCCGCAAACCCGGCATTTGATCGATGCCAAGGCCATCGGCCTGATGCGACCCGATGCCCTGCTGATCAATACCGCCCGTGGCGCCATTGTGGATGCGCAAGCCTTGGCGCAGGCCCTGCGCGAGGGGCGTCTTGGCGGTGCGGGGATTGATGTGCTGGATCAGGAACCCCCGCCAGCGGATCATCCATTGCTCGCCCCGGATATCCCGCGTCTGATTCTGACGCCGCATGTGGCGTGGGCAGCGCGTGAGGCCAGACAACGCCTGGTGGATCAGGTGGCGGAAACCATCCGCGCCTTTCTCCGGGGTACGCCGCGCCATCAGGTCAATTAGGGCCAGCCAATGACATCGTCTATGTACATCGGTTTATTATCCGGCACCAGCATGGATGCGGTGGATGCGGCGCTGGTTGAGATACACGGCGCCCAGCTGCGCTGTCTACAAACCCATGCCCAGCCTATTGATCCAGCCCTGCAGGCGCGGCTGCGCGCCTTGGCCGATCCGCAGTGTGCCTTGAATCTGGATGAATACGGCACGGTGGATGCCTTGCTGGGCGAGCGGTTTGCGCAGGCCGCGCTTAACTTGCTGGAAAAGGCGCAGCTTGAGCCTGCCGCCGTGCGGGCCATTGGCAGTCATGGGCAAACGGTACGCCACCGACCGGATACTGATCCACCCTTTACCCTGCAGATCGGCAATCCGCATCGGCTGGCACAGCGCACCGGTATTCTCACCGTGGCCGATTTTCGCACGCGAGATATGGCGGTGGGGGGGCAGGGCGCACCACTGGCCCCGGCCTTTCATCAGGCTTTTTTACGCAGCGCAACACATAGCCGGGCGGTGCTCAATATCGGCGGTATTGCCAACATCACGGTATTGCCACACGATCCGCAAAGCCCGGTCATCGGCTTTGATGCCGGTCCCGGCAACGCCTTGCTGGATGCCTGGATACGTCAACATCAGGCCCGGCCATACGATGCCGACGGCGCCTGGGCGCGCACGGGTCGGCTATTGCCCGAATTATTGGCGCGTCTGCTAAGCGATCCCTATTTTGCCCGCCCGGCCCCCAAGAGTACCGGCATTGAGTCCTTTCATCTGCACTGGCTTGCACCCCATCTTGCCGGTCAGCACTACCGCCCAGAGGATGTGCAGCGCACCCTGCTGGAGTTATCCGCCGTAAGCATTCAGCAGGCCATCCAGGCCACCTGCCCACCGTGTGCAGAGGTGTTGGTCTGTGGTGGCGGGGTGCATAATGGCTTTTTGCTGGCGCGTTTACAAAGTCTATTGCCTGCGCAGCGAGTACACAGCACCGCGCAGGCGGGACTGGAACCGGACTGGATTGAGGCGATGTGTTTTGCCTGGCTGGCACATCAACATCTGGAAGGCTTACCCGGCAATCTGCCCAGTGTCACGGGAGCCAGAGAGGCAGTGATTTTGGGGAGTTGTTATGAAGGGTCACGTCCGCGTGGCGGATGACCAGCGATGATGAGGTAGCGCTGTGGCGCTACCTCTAAGGCACGCAATGCCATCAATTCGATGGAGCTGCGGCGGCGGGGGCTTGCGGGGGTTGCTGGGCGGGATGGCCATAAAACGGCGCGGGATGGCCATAAAACGGCGCGGGATGCCCATAAAATGGCGCACCGTAGTGATAAGGACCATAGCCATAATACGGATGGCCGTAATAGGGATAATAATTCCCATAGCCACGACCCAGGCCGCTCCCACTGCCCCGGGCGCTGAAGTTAAAGCCCACATCACCCCACATATCGCCAAGGCCGAACCAATCGCCCCAGCCCCGATCCCAGCCGCGATAAGGATAGCCGTAGTACGGCCCATGATAAGGACCGCCCCAATAGCCCGGCCCATACCCCCACCAGGCGCTGGCCTGCATGGGTACTGACAGCGCCCCCACCAAGGTGGCGGCTGCAATGGCTTTGAGTATCTTGCGCATAAGCAAAGCTCCTGCAAAATCTGGATGGTTGAACATGTTCAAATGACCACGCTGTAAATGGCAACGTGACGATACCGCCGCAGCGATACCGGGAAAATAATATACCAATATTAGCAAGTATTCATAGAGCATTTTCAACAACCGGCGCGGGTGCTTTAATCTGGTGTACAAGCCCGGCGGGCACAGGTAGGATTCACCCCTTAATATCAACTTTTCTGGTAACTGCTTATGGATTCCCGCGCACGTTTTAATCACCCTGGCCTCAAACCCATTGATAATGCCACTCTGACCCGCGAAAGCTGGAAGATTTTCCAGATCATGGCCGAGTTTGTCGAAGGCTTTGAGCGCCTGGCCAGCATCAAGCCCTCGGTGAGTATCTTCGGCTCGGCACGGATTCGCCCGGACAACCCTATTTATCAGCTGGCCGAGGAGATTGCCCGGGGGCTGTCGGATGCCGGTTTTGCGGTGGTCAGCGGCGGCGGACCTGGGATTATGGAGGCCGCGAACAAAGGCGCCTTTGCCGGGAAATCCCCCAGCGTGGGCTTGAACATCAGCCTACCCAATGAGCAACACGCCAACGCCTATCAGGATGTCTCGCTGGTCTTTCATCACTTCTTTTCGCGCAAGGTGATGTTTGTCAAATACGCCTCGGCTTATGTGGTCTTGCCCGGCGGCTTTGGCACGCTGGATGAACTGGCGGAAATTCTGACCCTGGTGCAAACCGGCAAAGGGCGGGCGATTCCGATTATTCTGGTACATTCGCCGTTTTGGCAGGGGCTGCTGGAATGGTTTGAAGCCGTCTTGGTAAAAGAGGGCATGATCAGCGCTGAAGACCTTGCACTATATAGCGTCGTGGACAGCGCCCAGGAAGCGGTGGATGCGATCTTTAATTATTATGAGGCGCGTGGCTTTGAGCCCACCGCAGAAGAAAAAGAAAAACTGATTCATCTATGAGCCGCCACAGTTATCGTTTGATTGTTTCGTGTCGCGACCGGGTGGGGATTGTCGCGGCAGTCAGTGGCTTTTTAGCCCAGCATGGCGGCTGGATCACCGAGGCCGCCCAGCACTCTGACACCAGCACCGGCTGGTTTTTCATGCGCTATGAGATTCGCGCCGATTCGCTGCCCTTTGATATCGACGGCCTGCGCCAGGCCTTTTTGCCCATTGCCGAGGAATTTGCCATGCACTGGCAAATCACCGATGCGCTAAAGCCCAAGCGGGTGGTATTGATGGTCAGTCGGCTGGATCATTGCCTGACCGATCTGCTCTACCGCTGGCGTTCGCAAGAGATGTTTTGTGAAATTCCCTGCGTGATCTCCAACCACCCCGACCTGCAAGACTATGTGAGCTGGCACGGAATTCCCTATATCGAGGTGCCGGTGGATCCGCATGACAAGGGGCCAGCCTTTGCCCGCATCATGCAGATCATCGACCAGCAGCAGGCGGATGTGATTGTGCTGGCGCGCTATATGCAGATTCTGCCCCCGGAGATGTGTCAGCATTATGCCGGGCGGGTGATCAACATCCATCACAGCTTCCTGCCCTCGTTTGTCGGCGCCAAGCCCTATCACAAGGCCCATGAGCGCGGCGTCAAGCTGATCGGCGCGACCTGCCATTATGTGACCGAGGCCCTGGATGCCGGCCCGATCATTGAGCAAGATGTGATCCGCGTGCGCCATGACGACACCCCGGAGGATCTGGTACGTTTCGGGCGGGATGTGGAGCGTGCGGTATTGGCGCGGGGCTTACGCTATCATCTGGAAGATCGCGTGCTGATTCATGGCAATAAGACCATCATCTTTGACTAGGCGCTTGCCTGACTGAACAAGGACTAAGGAAATACATGAAGCCAAACCCTGACAATCTGATCTGGATTGATCTGGAAATGACCGGTCTGGACACGCTAAGCGATTATATTATCGAACTGGCCACCGTCGTTACCGACAAAGAACTCAATATCCTGGCCGAAGGCCCGGTGATTGCTGTTCATCAAAGCGAGCATATTTTGGCGCGGATGGATGACTGGAATCGCACCACGCACACTCGCTCCGGGTTGGTCGAGCGGGTCAAATTCAGCCTGCATGACGAAGTGCAGGCCGAGCAGGAAACCATGAAATTCTTGCGTCAATACGTTCCGCCCAAAACCTCACCGATGTGTGGCAACAGCATCTGTCAGGACCGGCGTTTTCTGGCGCGCTGTATGCCTGAGCTGGAGGCCTTTTTTCATTATCGCAATCTGGATGTCAGTACCTTAAAGGAACTGGCCAAGCGCTGGGCGCCGGAGGTCGCCAAGGCACTCAATAAAGAGTCCACGCACGAGGCGATGCAAGACATCCGCGACTCCATTAACGAATTGCGCTACTACCGCAAGCATTTCATTAAGGTTTAAGCGGCGGCGCGACGTAAACTGTTGCGTAAGCGTCTGAATTTGCGCGATGAATATTAGCGCAGATATGTTTCCATCTGATCCAGTGCCACCAGGGCAGCTTCAAAGTCATAGTTTTCCACGGCTCTGGCGACGGGGCGCAGGCAGTCAGCGGCGCGGGTGTTGGCGAGTTGCGCCGACAGACTGGCGATCACCTCTGTGGCCTCGGTGTCGTCATCGGCAAGCAAGGCGCGCAGGCGGGTCATCTCAGGTTTTAGGGCTGAGAGGTCAATGGCCGGAGCCACACGCGGCACTTCTGCGGGCTGTTTGAGCTGCGCCAGTCCGTCCAGCACCGGTTCGAGCACGGCGAGGGTGGCCTTGAGCAGCGACTCAATGCGGTCGGAGGGCTGACCAGATTGGCAGGCAGCTTCCAGTTCCGCCGCCGCTGCGCGCACTTGCTCGGCGCCAATGTTGGCGGCAACGCCTTTCAGCGTATGCGCGCAGCGGGTGGCAGCTTCCGGGTCCTGATCAAGACGGGCAAGCGCAGCGGCGAAATCGTCGGCAAAGCGCGCCTGGCTGTCACGAAAGCGCCGCAATAAGCGCAGGTAAAGCGCCTGGTGGCCTTGGGCGATGCTCAGTCCAGTTTGGGTATCAATGCCGGGCAGCGCGGGCAGGCAGGAATCAACGCCCATGGACAGCAACGCCTTGTCTCTCTCTTGTATTCGTGTTGAGGGGTGTTCATGGGTGGCGGCTTTTTCATCGACCTCGATCCAGCGCGCCATGGCAGTGAGCATTTCGCGCACCTTGACCGGCTTGCCGATATGGTCATTCATACCCGCCGCCAGCGCCTTTTCGCGGTCACCGGCCATGACATTGGCGGTCATAGCCAGTACCGGCAGGTCGCGCCAGCGGGGATCGGCGCGAATGGCGCGGGCGGCCTGGTAGCCATCCATCACCGGCATCTGGCAGTCCATCAGTACGCCGTCAAAGCGCTGTGCTTGCAGCAGTTCAAGGGCTTCGCGGCCATTGTTGGCGACGCTGGCGCTCATGCCATTGGTGGTCAGCAACTCCAGCGCCAGCTCCTGGTTAATCGGGTTGTCTTCCACCAGCAGGATATGTGCGCCGCACAGCTTGGCCAATGCCTCGGCGGTTTCTCCCTGCAGATCAGCCGCACGGGTGTCGGGCACCAGGGCGTGGACCATGGCAAGCAACATCGCATCGAGCAGGGTGGAGGGCGTGACCGGCTTGGTCAGGAAGCCCGCCAGGTCTAAATCATCCGCCGCACGCAGCGCCTCATCGCGGCCATAGGCAGTGACCATGATCACCGTCGGTGCCTGGGTAATGAGGTGGTCGCGGGCAATGGCACGCGCAGTATCGAGCCCATCCATACCGGGCATTTTCCAGTCCATTAGCACCAGATCGAAGGCTTGCTCTTGCGCGGCGGTTTCCAGTCGATCGATGGCCTCAGCGCCGCTGGCGGCTTGGGCGACCTGAAAGCCGAAGGCCGTGAGCATACTGCTGAGCACTTCGCGGGCGCTGGGGCTGTCATCCACCACCAAGACGCGCAGCGCGGGTAACACCCCGCTACGTGGGCGCCGCTGCGAAGCGTGCCCACGCTGCTTGCCGAGCCGCACCGTGAAATGAAAGGTACTGCCCACCCCGAGCGCGCTTTCGACCCAAATCTTCCCGTCCATCAGTGCGGTCAGCCGCTTGCAGATGGCTAGACCTAAGCCGGTGCCGCCGTATTTGCGCGTGGTGGAGCTGTCGGCCTGCGTGAAGGACTGGAATAGGCGTTGTTGCTGTCCGGACGACAGACCGATGCCGGTGTCGCGCACCGAGAAGTGCAGCCGCACTGCTGTGGGGCTGTCCTCGGCCACCACAGCGCGGATGAGGATTTCCCCGCCGGGATCAGTGAACTTCACGGCGTTGTTGCCAAGATTGGTCAACACCTGGCCGAGCCGCAGCGCATCTCCGATCAGTGCGGTCGGCAGTTCTGGCGACAGGTCGAACAGCAATTCCAGCCCCTTTTCCCCAGCCTTGAGACCCACCAGATTGGCGAGGTTATCGAATACATCCTCCAGACGAAAAGGGCTCTGCTCGATGTCGAGTTTGCCGGCCTCGATCTTGGAAAAATCCAGAATATCGTTCAGCAGGCCGAGCAGTGACTCCGCCGAGCGATGCGCTTTTTCGATGTAATTGCGCTGCTTGGGGCTGAGGTCGGTTTGCAGCGCCAGATGCGACATGCCGAGGATGGCGTTCATCGGCGTGCGGATTTCGTGGCTCATATTGGCGAGAAAGTCCGATTTGGCGCGGGTCGCCTCCTCAGCGGCATCACGGGCGTGTAACAGCTCGGCCTCGGCGGCTTTGCGCGCGCTGATGTCTTCAAAAAACGCGATGAACCATTCTTCTTCGCCCGCGAGATGCAGATAGACGGTGACCTCCGCCCGGTAGATGGAGCCGTCCTTGCGGCGATGCTGGGTCTGGATTTTCAGCCGCTCGCGACTGGTTCGTAATGTGGCGGCGATGCCTTTGAGATCGTCCGGGCTGAACTCGAGATTGATGTCGCTGGTGGTGAGCTTGAGTATTTCCTCGCGGCGGTAGCCGAGCTGACGACAGGTCTCATCATTGGCGTAGAGAAACTGGCCAGTCTCGGCGCTGTTCCACGCAATGCCCATACCGACCCGATCCATGGCGAGCTGATTGCAGGCGAGGCGGTCGTGGGCTTCCTTCAAGGCAGCAGTGCGCTTGGTGACCAGCGATTCCAGTTCCTGCCGATAGCGTGTCAGTTCCACTTCAGCTTGCTGTTGTTCGGTGATGTCCAGCGCGATGCTGTCCCAGAGCGTCGTCCTATCTGGGGTGCGGCGCGGGCGTGAGCGCACCAGCATCCAGCGTTGCTCGCCATCGGCGCGGGTGAGCGGCAGCCGCGCGGAAAAATCTGTCAGCATGGCGGCACTGTGGGCTTGCGCGGCGAGGTAGTCCGCGAGGATATCCGTCGATAAGTGCGCGAGCAGTGGGCTGGCGTCCTGGTACAGTTGCGCTGCGCGTAAGCCGAGGATGCGCTCCGCCCCGGCGCTGACATAGCGAAAACGCGGCTGGTCGTTGACCACCTCGAACTGATAGATGAAACCATGAGGCAGGTTATCACCGAGCGAGCGCAATTGAGTCTCGCGCTCGTGCAGCGCAGTGGTGCGCATGGCGACGGCGCGGCGCAGTGACAGAATCCACAGACCGCCCAGTATCAACAGTAGCCCCAGCGCGCTGACCACCTCCAGCGCATAGGTGGTCAGCGTGCTGAAATCGAGCGGCGTTTCAAGCCACTTGCGCTGCAGCGCGGCGAGGTCGGCCTCCGGAATGGCAGCCATGCCCTGCTCGACCTGATCAAGCAAGGCTTGCTGGCCGATGCGCACCGCCCGGTGGAACTCACCCTGATAGAGGTCGAAGGCTTTTACAAATCGCCGATGGGCATTCTGTTGATAGAGATAATAATTGGCCGGGTACTCGTCCATGCAGAAGACTTTGATCTCGCCCGCATCGGCGGCTTCAATCACCGCCCGGTAATTGTCGTAGCGCGTCAAACTATGGATGCCGTTGCGTTCAAGCCATTCGATGCAGGCATCCCCCCTCATGATGCCGATCTGGAAACCCTGCAAGGATTCCACCCGGGTCAGACCACCGATGGCGGTGTCGCGGTAGATGGCCACCGGCAGGGTCGCGTAGGCCGCAGAGAAGGTATAGAGCCGCTCACGCTGTGGGGTCTTGAAGATGTTTTCGATGACATCTGCCTCACCATCGAGCAGCCGCCGCTGTGCCTCTTCCCAACGCGGCGCCTCCAGTTCCACCGCTACGCCAGTGACCCGCGACCAGAGCTGCCACAGATCGGCCAGATACCCATCTGGCTCGCCAACGGCATTGAGAAACAGATAGGGCGGGTAGTTTTCATCGCCGACCACGCGCAGCACACCATTCTCGGCAAGCCTCACCTCATCAGCCAGTAAGGGCAGCGCGAGCAGCCAGGACAGAATGACGAGCGCAAGCCCGCCTAAGCGAAAAGATTGATGCATGACATTATGAAGACATCTGATCCAGCGCCTCCAGCGCAGCTTCAAAATTATAAGTCGCTACAGCTTTGGCCACTGGGCGCAGGGCGACGGCGAGCGGGTGGGTGCCCAATTGCCGGGAAAGATCGGCGATGAAGACGCTGGCCTCGGTGTCATCGTCGCTCAGCAACTCACGCAGGCGTTGCAGTGCGCGGGTGATCGCCTCGGGGTCGAGGGTGTTGCTTGGCGTAGCCTCCGGCTCGGCGGTGGCGAGCTGATCAAGCTGCGCCAGTCCGTTCAGCACCGGTTTAAGCGCGGCAAGTGTGGCCTGAAGATGCGTCTCGATAAGCTTTGAATCAGCGCCATCGCGGCAGGCGGCTTCCAATGCGGCTGCCGCTTCGCGCACGCCTTCGGCGCCAATGTTAGCAGCAACGCCTTTGAGCGTGTGGGCGCAGCGGGTAGCGGCCTCCGGGTCTTGCTCAAGACTGGCAAGCGCAGCAGCGAAGTCATCGGCAAAGTGCGCCTGGCTGTCGCAAAAGCGCATGAGCAGGCGGCGATAGAGCGCCTGATGGCCTTGGGCGATGCTCAGTCCCGTTTGGGTGTCGATGCCGGGCAGCGCAGACAACCACGACTCAACACCCGTGGACAGCAATGCCTTGTCTTGTTCTTCCTCTTTTCTCGGTATTGATGGGTGTTCATGCGTGGTTGCTTTCTCCTTGACGGCAATCCAGCACGCCATGGTGGCAAGCATTTCGCGCACCTTGACCGGCTTGCCGATATGATCGTTCATGCCAGCGGCGATGGCCCGCTCACGATCACCGGTCATGACATTGGCGGTCATGGCCAGTACCGGCAGGTCGCCCCAAGCGGGGTTCTGGCGAATGGCGCGGGTGGCGGTGTAGCCGTCCATGACCGGCATCTGGCAGTCCATCAGCACACCGTCGAAGGTCTGCTCGGCAAGCAGTTCCAGTGCCTCCTGGCCGTTGTTGGCCACCGCGACCCGTATGCCGTTACTGGTCAGCAGTTCCAGTGCGAGCTCCTGGTTGATGGCGTTGTCCTCGACCAGCAAAATGCGTGCGCCGCGCAGCTGCGCCACGGCCTCGGCGGTACTGTCCTGGCGCTCACTGCGGCGATGGTGGGTGACCGCCTGGTGACCGAGCGCGGTGAGGATGGCATCGAGCAGGGTCGAGGGCACCACCGGCTTGGTCAAAAAGCCTGCCACTTGCAGTCCATCGGCGGCGCGCTGGGCCTCATCGCGACCATAGGCGGTGACCATGATGACCGTGGGCGCTTTGAGCAACAGATGATCATGCTGGATGGTGCGGGTGGTGGCGAGTCCGTCCATGCCGGGCATCTTCCAATCCATCAGCACCAGCTCGAAGGGCGTACCGTCTTGCTCGGCCTGCGCCAGCCGTGCGATGGCCTGCGCGCCGCTGGCGGCCTCTTCGAGGTAAAAACCAAAGGCTGTCAGCATGGCACCAAGTACCTCGCGCGCGCTCTGGTTGTCATCGACCACCAGGATGCGCAATGCGGGCAGTGCCTCGGGGCGCTGGCGACGCGCTGAGGGTAAACCCGTCTGCTTGCCAAAACGGGCGGTGAAGTGAAAGGTGCTGCCCGCGCCCAGGGCGCTCTCGACCCAAATCTGCCCATCCATCAGCGCAGTCAGCCGCTTACAGATCGCCAGCCCCAGACCGCTGCCGCCATAGCGGCGGGTGGTGGAGCTGTCGGCCTGGGTGAAGGATTGGAACAGCCGCTGCTGCTGCTCCGGCGAGAGGCCAATGCCGCTATCGCGCACGGCGAAGTGCAGGGTGACGAAGTGAGGCGATTCTTCAAAAACTGTCACCCGCACCAGCACCTCGCCGCCGGGCTCGGTGAATTTCACCGCATTGTTGCCCAGATTGATCAGCACCTGACCTAAGCGCAGGGCATCGCCGATCAGCGCGGTGGGTAACGCCTGGTGGGTATCGAACAGCAGCTCCAGGCCCTTTTCCTCGGCTTTGAGACCGACCAGATTGGCAAGGTTGTCGAGCACATCCTCCAGGCGAAACTCGGCAGATTCCATGTCGAGCTTGCCGGCCTCGATTTTGGAAAAATCCAGAATATCGTTGATGATGCCCAGCAACGCCTCGGCGGAGCGGTGTACCTTGTCGATGTAATTGCGCTGCTTGGGGGTGAGGTCGGTTTGCAGCGCCAGATGCGACATGCCGAGGATGGCGTTCATCGGCGTGCGAATCTCGTGGCTCATATTGGCGAGAAAGTCCGACTTGGCGCGGGTCGCCTCCTCGGCGGCATCGCACGCGTGCGCCAGCGCCAGCTCGGCCTGCTTGCGTTCGCTGATGTCGAGCAGCCAGCCGAGAATACCCGGCTCGCCCTGGTAGTCGAGGCGCACGAAGTTAGCCAGCATCACACGCTCACTGCCATCGGGCAGGCGCATCTCGACCTCGAAATTGCGTACCTCGCCGTCGCCTTCAAGTTGTGCGAGCATTTGTTCACGCCGCGCCGGGTCGGTTTAGATAGTGCGCACCGAATCGCCAATGGCGCGCGCGAAGGTCTCATAGAAGCTGCGATTGGTGAAGCGAATCACGCCCGCGACGGTGATCGCGGCGCTCAGCGGGCTGGAGTCGAGAATTTCCTGCAACTGCGCGCGCACGGCGTGCAGCGTGCGTTGAACACTGACTCGCTCGGCAATATCCTTGAACACCAGCACCGCGCCAATGCGCTTGCCGTGCTTGTGCACCGGTACCACTACATACTCGACCAGCAGCGCCGAACCGTCCTGTCGCCAGAGGATGTCTTCATTTACTTCGCGTCTTTGTCCGTCAACCAAGGTGCGGTTCATCGGGCAGTCGGCTTGATGGAATAGGCTGCCATCTGCGCGACGACTGTGTATGGTCTGATGCAGGGGCCGGCTGATCAGTTCGGCGGCACGATAGCCAAGCAATTCAGCAGCGGCGCGATTACAGAAGGTGACACCACCGTGCATGTCCAGCCCGATAATGCCCTCGCCGGCAGAATCGAGAATCAGCGCATTGTGCTCACGCGCGCTGGCAATCTCCGCCTCCGCTCGGCGCAGCTCGGTGCGGTCATAGGCGGCGCCGTCGATGCGCAGCGGCAGCCCCTGCGCATCGAGCACGGTGTTGCCGCGCGTGGCGATGTAATGCTCGCTGCCATCGGGCCAGCGCACGCGATACTCAATATTGAGCGCACACTCGCCGCGCAGCGCGGCGGCAAAGGCGGCCTCCACCGCCGGGCGATCCTCGGGATGTAGCCTGGCCAAGCCTGCTTGTACGGAGGCGGGCTGATCCTCGGGCAGTCCCAGCAGTAGCGCAAAGCGTGCATCCCAGTGCCAGGTGTTGGTGCGCAAATCGCCGCTCCACAGGCCCAAACCGGCAGCATCGAGGGCCAGATTGCGCGCTGTTTCGGCGGCGCGCAACGCCGACTCGGCGTGCTTGGTGGCGGTCAGGTCTTGCGCCATGCCGACAAAATGGCTGATCTGCCCGGCCTCATCGCTAACCGGCGCAATGGACAGCGATGTCCAGTAGGTTTCGCCGTTTTTGCGTCGATTGCACAGTTCGCCGTGCCAGGTGTGACCGGCGAGGATAGTCGCCCACAGGTCTTGATAAGTTTCCGGCGGCGTGTTGTCGCTTTTGAGCAGCCGTGGATTCTCGCCCAGTGCCTCAGCGGCGCTGTAGCCCGTGACCTGGCTAAAGGTGGGATTGACGTGCTCAATGCGCCCGTCGCGGTCAGTGACCACAATGCACAGCGGGTTTTGTTCCACCGCCTGCACATATTTGCGCAATTCGCGGGTGCGTGTGGCAACGAGTTGATCAAGTCGCACGCGGGCGCGGCGACCGAAAGAGAGTAGCGCAGCAGTAAGCCCCAAGGCGAGCAGGATGACACCCAGCAACGCGCCCAGCACGGGATCGCGCAGGGCGCGATATGGCTCCAGCGCCTCGGCCAGATCCATCTCAGTCGCCAAGCCCAGCCCGAGGGACTCCGACCAGGTCCAGGCACCGATGACCGGCACGCCGCGATAGTCGAGATACCCCATGGTATCAACGCCGCTTTTGCCCAACAGCGCGGAGGCAGCCATGCGGGTGAGCGACCCATCGGGGGCATAGACTGGGGCGAAGCGCGATGGGGTCAGCACGGTACCGTCGCGATCAAAGGCATAGGTCTCGCCCGTTTTGCCAATACGACCGATGCGGGTGAACTGACCGAGTTCTTGTTGCAGACCTGGCAAGGCAAGAACATGTCCATCTGCGGTGCTCATTGGCGTGATGCGCTCAAGCTCGTGCAGATGGTTGTCGTGCCAAATCTGCATCGCCTGTTCGACCGAGGCGTTGATGGATTGCAGGGTCTCACCGAGATGGCCACGCACTTCCTGCTCGATCTGGTGCAGCCCGTGCATGGCCAGCGTCAGCGCCAGCGCCAGAAACAGCCCGACCAGCGTAAAGCTGATCAGTCGCGGTCGGCGGCGATCCTGTGGCGTGGCGGTACCGGGATTTAACTGGCGCAACAGCAAGGTGACCAGCACCGCACCCAAGCCAAGCGCGGGCAGCCAGATCAGCAGCGTCATCAGCGAAAGTGAGATCATGGCGGCAAGGGGCGAGAGATCGCTATATGGTGCGATCTTTCAGACCCCTGCCTCAGTCTCAGCATAGCGTTTTTGAATCGCCAGCACCTCGGGCAGTATCTCCAGAAATGCCGGGATCAGGGCGGGGTCGAAATGGCTGCCTGCCGACTCCTTGAGCAATGCCAGGGCGCGCTCCACCGGCCAGGCCGGCTTGTAGGGGCGCACCGAGGTCAGGGCATCGAACACATCCGCCACGGCAACGATGCGCCCGACGCGGGGAATGTCCGTACCAGCGAGTCCGTGCGGATAGCCGCTGCCATCCCATTTTTCATGGTGAGTCAGCGCCAACACCCGCGCCATCTCCAGCAGTTCAGCGTCGCCCGGGTCGCCAATGATGTCAGTGCCAATCTGTGAGTGCGTGCGCATGATGTCCCATTACTCGGCAGTGAGCTTGCCGGGCTTTTGCAAGATGCTGTCAGGAATGCCGATTTTGCCGATGTCGTGCATCGGCGCGGCATTGAGCAGCAGCTCGGCATGGTGCTCATCCATGCCAATCGCTCGCCCGAGCAGCTGCGCATAGTGGCTCATGCGGATCACATGCAGGCCGGTTTCGTTATCCTTATATTCTGCCGCCCGCCCCAAGCGACGGATGATCGCCAATCGCGTCTCGTGCAACTGCGCGATCTGGATGCGCACCTTGGCGTCAAGTTCGCGATTCTGATCATGCAGTGCAAGCTGGGTGCGCACCCGCGCTTTCACGATGGGTGGGCAGATGGGCTTGGCGATATAATCCACCGCCCCCATTTGCAAACCGCGAATCTCGTCCTCAACGGTCATTTTGGCGGTGATGAAAATGATCGGCAGATGTCGGGTGGTAAAGTCGGCTTTAAGCTGGCGACACACCTCCAGCCCGTCCATGCCCGGCATCATGATGTCGAGCAGCACCATGTCCGGTGGCTCGGAAGAGCGGGCAATGCGCAGCGCCTTCTCACCGCGTGTTGCGGCTTTAATTTGATAATCGTCTTTCAGGCAGTCAACGAGCAGGTCGATATTGGCAGGTTCATCATCGACAACAAGAATCGTCTGTTTCATGATTTATGGCTCCGTAAACAGCACAGAATAGACGCTTAGAGGCTGTTTGGAAATTAATCGCGTAATGGCTTAACCTACGATTTTTTCTAGGAAGTGGCCCACATGCCCCAGAAATGCAGCAAGAAGATTCGCAAAAAAACGCTACCCGAGTCACCTCAGCGACGGCGCCTGGAAGGCGATCAAGCCGCTGTTGCCGAGCGCCCCGGTCGGGCGCCCTCGTAAGCTCAGCATGCGCCAAGTCATCAATGCGATCATCTATGTCCTGCAGACGGGCTGCCAGTGGCGTCAGCTGCCGCACGACTTTCCTGCCTGGTCGGCAGTGTACTATGACTTCAATCGCTGGCGGCGCGATGGAACCTGGCAGCGTCTTCATGACAGGCTACGCGCTCGGCTACGGCAACGCCACGGGCGTCACAAGCATCCAAGCGCCGGGTGTCTGGACAGCCAAAGCGTCAAGACCACGGCGATCCCTGGCGAGCGCGGCTATGACGCCGGCAAGAAGATCAAGGGCCGCAAACGCCATCTTCTGGTCGATACCCTGGGGCTGGTGCTGGCCGTCGTTGTCACCGCCGCCAGCGTGCAAGACCGTG
>NZ_MU255056.1:813229-817462 GCF_000227725.2 Thiorhodospira sibirica ATCC 700588
GCTTTCGTTTCGTCTTGACGGGGGTCTTGCGTCCCAAGGAGCGCCGAGGGTTTGTTTTGTTGCCGCGACGCTGGGTTGTTGAGCGGACCTTTGGCTTGGCTGAACCACTCACGCCGTCTGAGCAAGGACTACGAGCGCTTGATGTCGAGCAGCGAAGCCTGGATTTATCTCGCAATGAGTCGACTGATGGCTAACCGCTTGGCTTGAGGCGGTAGTTTCCAAACAGCTTCTAAAAGACATGCGCCCCTGGGACCGCGCAGCACTAGCTACGCATCGAGGCCGCAGGCCTCGTGGGGTTTAAAAGACATGCGCAGCTAGTGCTGCGCGGTCCCAGGAACACCCGCTACGCATCAAAAAAAAGACTCCCCTCCTTTTTAAGGAGGGGTGGCGCGTAGCGCCGGGGTGGTTATAAAAGACTTAAAACAAGACCCCCTCCCCGCCTGCGGCGGTACTCCCCCTTACCAGGGGGAGAGTTTTTAACCCCGTGGCGCCACCCTCAACCAAACCCCGCGCCGAAGTGATTTCATTTCGGGGCGGGTTTTTTGTTGGGGGAGTGGCTGAAGGTGAAACGGGGACAGAAGACCACATTTTCTGCTAAACTTCGCTCGTGTTGACTTGGAACCAAAGCTGGTGTAACGATGCCAATAATGATCGAACTCACGGAAACTCAAACAAAATCGTTGTCAATTTTAGCTGAACACGAGCACCGCTCATTAAACGAGCTGGTTCGAGAGGCTATCAATGATTATCTAAATCATCATCGATTACCACAAGATCGCGATGCTGCTTTTGGTCTGTGGCACCAGAAACGCGAAGATGGGCTCGCCTATCAAGAGCATCTACGCTCGGAATGGTGTGATGAAAGCACTGTTTGATACCAACATCCTGATCGATTACCTCAACGGCATTGATGCTGCCCGTCAGGAAATCGCCCGCTATGAACACCCTTCAATCAGCCTGATCACCTGGATGGAAATCCTGGTCGGAACAACCGCTGAGGAAGAGCCAATTGTCAGAGAATTTCTTCATCGTTTTCAGGTGCTTGATATCGATCAAGCCGTCGCCGAACAAGCGATTACATTGCGCAAAGTTCGCCGCATTAAACTCCCCGATGCTATTGTGCAGGCGACGGCACTGGTCGCTGGTATGGTTTTAATCACTCGAAATACCAAGGATTTTCCAGAAGATGAAGCAGGTATTCGAGTTCCCTATCGTCTTGATCCAACCCATAAGGCAGATTCGCCGCGTTAGCGACAATCCGCCATTGTCGGGATTGACCCCGGGCACGGATGCCCGAGACCCCTAACCCAACCCCGCGCCGAAGTGATTTCATTTCGGCGCGGGGTTTTTTATTTGGGGGTGTGTGCGATAATGACAACACTGTTGAATTTAATAAAACTCTCCATCATGCGCTTGATTTCTAAAAAACCGCTCAGAGCATTTTGGGAACGCCATCCTGAATCCAGAGCCGTTCTCGAGGATTGGTATCGAAAAGTGTGTGCCTTGGAAGCAGTGTCGTTTTCCCAGTTACGTGGACAATTCGGCACAGCCGATTATGTTGATGGGTTTACGATTTTTGATGTGGGTGGCAACCGTTATCGCATTGCCACCGTGATTCATTATGACAAACAGCGCATCTATGTCCGCGATGTGATGACACACGCTGAATATGATCGCAATACCTGGAGACGAAAATGACGATGGCACTCGATGCTCAGCATTTAATTCCAGCCTGGCAATCTCTGCAAACGCTAATCCCGCTCACGCATATTGATGATGACGCTGACTATGCGCAGATGATCGAATTATTAAATGGCTTGCTGGATGTGGTGAGGGATGACGCGCATCATCCGCTGTACTCTATGCTTGCCGTTGTGGGTGATCTCATTGAGATGTACGAACTCCATCAAGAACCGCAACATGATTAACTCGTCAGGCAATCCGCCCCCTGGGACCGCGTAGCACTAGCTACGCATCGAGGCCGCAGGCCTCGTGGGGTTTAAAAGACATGCGCCCCTGGGACCGCGTAGCACCCGCTACGCATCAAAAAAAAGACTCCCCTCCTTTTCAAGGAGGGGTGGCGCGCAGCGCCGGGGTGGTTGTTGTGGGTTTATACCCCCTCCCCGCCTACGGCGGGACTCCCCCTTGCCAGGGGGAGAGTTTTTACCCCCTTGGGACCGCGTAGCACCCGCTACGCATTAAAACATGGCGCAGTCAGTGCTGCGCGGTCCCAGGAACCAGGAGCACCGCGTATTTAATGCGGGGCGGGTTTTTTAGTTGGGGGGTGTGGTATGCTTGACTGATGCCTTCCATCGAAAAAATTCTTGAACAATTGCGCCGTGAACCAGCAAATGTGCGCTTTGCCGACCTTAAAAAAGTCTGTGAATATTTTTTCGGGCAGCCTCGTCAGACGGGTGGCAGTCATTTGGTTTTTAAAACGCCTTGGCCACATGATCCCCGCGTGAATATTCAGAATTTTGCTGGTCAAGCAAAGCCTTATCAAGTACGGCAAGTGTTGCGTGCAATTGATAAACTGGAGCAGCAAACCGATGAACATTGATCGCTATACTTATCAAATCACTTGGTCAATCGAAGATGATGCCCATTTAGGGGGATGTGTTGAGTTTCCAGCATTAAGTTGGCTAGCACCGACACCCGAAGAAGCGCTCTTGGGAATACGACAAGTCGTTGCTGATGTGATCGCCGACCTTGAAACCAACGCTGAACCCATTCCAAAACCGCTGGCCGAGAATTGCCACCACCAAGCCGCGTAGCGCGTCACCCGTAAGGCGGATTCGACAATCCGCCGCCCGTGGCGGCATCATCCTGATGCCGCACACCCCCTCAACCCAACCCCGCGCCGAAGTGATTTCATTTCGGGGCGGGGTTTTTTGTTTGGGGGGGTGTGGTATGCTTGGCAGAGATGCAACCCGTTAGGGAGTGACCGCCGATGACTGAGAATGCCTTCAATCCGACCGCTCGCTACGCTCGCGGCGGCTGAGTCTGGCGTTAGGAAAAATATAAAAAAGATTCTCGGTTTGATTCTGTTATGGTTGTACTCGATCAGATTTTTTGTCAAAAACTCAGGAGTTCGCTATGACGGTAGCAAATATTGACAATGAAATGGCGTTTTTAGAAGATCGGATTTTGAAATTAGATTACGATTCATTTTCCAGACTTCGTGATTGGCTTATCGAACTTGATAATGTGCGTTGGGACAAGCAGCTTGAGGAAGACTCCAATTCAGGAAAACTTGACTTTCTAATCAATGCAGCCCTTGCCGAACATAAAGCAGGTAAAACGAGAGACTTGTGATTCATAAAACTGCACTGAGTTTTTGGTGCTGCTATGAAAAGCTGCCGATGGAAATTCGCAGCCTTGCCGATAAGAACTTTCAACGATGATGTCTGGCGGCTGTTTCAGGAAACGGATCGCTTGATCAAAGAATCTGCACAAGAAACCGACCGCAGGTTTCAGGAAACTGAGCGCCAGATGAAAGCATCTGCGCTGGAAACGGATCGCAAGTTTCAGGAAACCGAGCGCCTGATCAAACAACTATCCAAAAACCTGGGCGACATCGGCAATCGTTTGGACGAATTTGTCGAACACATGGTCGCGCCGGCGGTGGTGCGCGTGTTTCGTGACCAAGGCATAGCGGTTCATGCCGTCTATCCGAACATCAGTGCCAAACGCAACGGCGTGGAAGTCGAAATTGACCTCTTGGTGGTCAACGATGGCGCCCTCATCGGCGTTGAATGCAAAAGCAAACTGGTAGAGGCACACATCGACGCCCATTTGGAGCGCCTGAGCAAGCTCAAGCGCGTCCTGCCGATCTACAAAGACCATCAAGTGATGGGCGCTGTCGCAGGCATGGTGGTGGAAGAAAAAGTCGCCAAGTATGCACTCATGCACGGTTTATATGTCCTGCGCCCAAATGGTCGAACAGATTGACCTCTCCACCCCGCCCGGATTTAAACCGGCGGTGTGGTAACCCATCCCCCGTGGCGGCATCATCCTGATGTCGCAAAAAAAGCGACACCCGTGGCGGCACCTTCCAGGTGCCGCTTTACTTCCAGCGAACGCAAGATGCGTTCGCCACCCTTAACCAAACCCCGCGCCGAAGTGATTGCATTTCGGGTGAGGTTTTTTGTTGGGGGGGGGTGGTATGCTGCACCTGTCAACCCAATTCAGAAAAGTCCCCTTTTGTGCAAAGCAGAAGTGTCCCCCGTAGAA
>NZ_MU255056.1:817562-859211 GCF_000227725.2 Thiorhodospira sibirica ATCC 700588
GTCTCGACCGAGAGATGATGACCATGGCGCTCGGCCAGCTTTTCGCAGGCCAGGGTGGGGCCAAAGTCGGTGTAGTGCGTCTTGACCAAGGCGAGCACCTCCTGGCGTACTGTCTCGGCAATGGCGTTATTGGGACGTCGGCCACGGTGGCCACTGCGTAGCCCTGTCGCCCCATGCTCACGATAGCGGCGAACCAGGCGCTTGACCTGGCGCACGCTCAACCCCAGGCGCTGGGCCGCCTCGGCCTGCCGCAGATGCTTGTTCGCCACCGCCTGAATCATCTCTAGTCGGTCAATTTCTTTGTGACTCATCGTAATGTGCTCCTTCGTCATGCGTGCCCCTCCCGCTTAAATATAAAGGGGACATTTTAGAATTGGACGAAGGGGACATTACTGCTTTGGGCTAACAGGGTGGTATGCTGCACCTTGACATCCTCCCCGCCCTAAAGGACGGGGATTCCTAACCTCACGATCAGGATTTTCTGCTTCGCCGAGACCTGCCAAATGCCTCAAAGAGACACCGGACTTACAGTTTCTCCACAGACTAACCCCGCCAGCCCGGCGGTTAAAATAAAGATAGCATCCATGTATAAAGAGAGCAAGCTACCAAAGAGGAGGCGTCGGAAACAGGAGCACGCTTTGCGTGCTGCGCTATCCCTCCTTGGCCTTGCGGCCGGGGTTTCCCGCGCAAACTGATGAAGCGAAGAGCCGTGCCCTGCTGGAGCAGGCCGATGTGATCTTCTGCGAATGGTGCCTTGGCAACCTTAAGTGGTATTCGCATAACAAGCAGCCCCACCAGCGATTGGTGGCGCGTTTTCACTTGCAGGAGCGCGAGCTGCCCTACGTGGCCGAGTCGAACTGGGACAATATCGACCATATCAGCTACGTCAGCGAGTTTATCCGGCGGGAAGGGCAGAAAGCCTTCGGCTTTCCCTTCGAGAAGACCTCGGTAATCCCCAACCTGCTGGACGAGAGCAAGTTCACGCCCAAGAAGAAGACGGGAGATGCCCGCTACACCTTGGGCATCATCGGTGTGGCCCCGGCTCGCAAGCGTCTAGACCGTGCCCTTGACCTGCTGGAAGAGGACGATCACTACTGTCTGCGGGTGAACGCTGGACTACGGCTGGCTGCTCAAGCGCGAGGACGAGCTGGCCTACTATCGCAACGTCTCCGAGCGCATCAACAGCAATCCTAAGTTGCGGCATAAAGTGCTGTTTGACCCCCCCCGGTGACGACGTCAACGACTGGTTCACCATGGTGGGCTTTATTCTCTCGCCGTCAGACTTTGAATCCTTCTATATGGCCATTGGCGAAGGAATGCTGACCGGCGCGATGCCGATCATCTGGGACTGGGATGGGGCGGCGGAGATATGGGGTGAAAGATTTGTTATAAAAAAACTAAGTGAAGCGCTCTCAGCGGTGAAAAGGCTACTCCGTTAGGAGGCAATAGGTTTGAGGTGTTGGAAAATAATTCTTCGAAAAGTGTGGCGGAGAGCTGGGGTGATATAATTGGGGCAAGTAAATAAGTGCAGTTAAAAAAGTAGAAGAATTTGAAGCAGTTGGTTTTTTCCCCGTAAAGCGTCCGGACATTCCTCCCTACCGAATGTCGAAGCCATTTGACTGGCGGGTTGATCCTTATGATGACTCCAAATGGTGTTTTCAGCTGCAAACATTGCGCTACTTGATGATCTATCATTCTGCATACAGAGAGACTGGAAATGAGGAGTATTTTCTTTCACTGATTGACTGGTTTGGAGACTGGTGGTCATCTGCAAAATCAATTCCCGGTTTCTATACATGGCACGATATGGCGACGGGCATAAGAGCTGAGAAAATACACCAGCTGGCACAAGAGATTAAGGCTTCGGGGATAAAAAAGCCGGTATGGTTTGATGAAATGATCCAAGCACATGTAAGGGTGCTTAGAAAGAAAGGCTTTATCAGACTAAATCACAACCATGGATTGTATGCAGTTCATGGGCTTAGGTGTTTAGCAGAGCACTTAGGCCCGTGTATGAAAAAAACGTACTTAGTTATGCGCACTCTTGCTTTGAGAAGATAATTAAAAACCAGTTCGATAAAAAATATGTTCATAAAGAGCATTCGCCACATTACCATCACCTGGTGTTAAAATCGCTTAAGGGCTATAGAAAGACGGGGCTTTATGATTCGCTAAATGTTTTAGATGAGTATATTGAAGGTGCTGAAAAAGTCGCCCAAAATCTTTACTTGCCTGACGGAAGAGAAATACCCTTTGGAGATACTGATAATCAAGAGCCTCCAGGGCCTGTATCTTCAGCATGTTCATGCGAAAAGAGCCTATGGCGCGAGTCAGGATATACTGTATATAAAAAGTTAGAGTCTTATTCGTGCAGGACAAACTCATATAACAGCAATGTTCACAAGCATTGGGATAACCTTTCTGTGATTTGGGGTGAAAAGGGGTTTGATATATTAGTAGATCCCGGTAAGTATAAGAATTCCAACGATGATCTGCGAAAGAGGGTGTTATCCTCTTTGTCTCATAATACATTAAATTTTGATAATTGGGGCTGGAGTAGTAAAAATATAGTTAGAGGCAGCATTTTTTCTGAGGCACATATAGAAAATGATAGGCTAAAGGTGATGGCTGAGCTGGGTCTGAAATGTGGAAGTGATTTTTTTAAGTTTTCGAGAAATTTACAATATCAGACTGGGAAGTTGGCTGTAATCGATAGTTGTATTGGGTGTGATGATAGGTCAGTGGTTTACAGTATATTTAATTTCCATAAAGAGTTTTACGTGGCTTTAGAATCGCCTAAAAGTCTCGTTTTAAGTAACGGAATGATTGATGTTGTAATGTCTTTTCCCTTTTAGGCGAGAAGGTTGATGAGGATGTTTTTCCAGACTTCGCTGTTGGTAGCGTGCCTATATCCTATGTATAAGGGAGTTGTGAGAACTCCTTGCCTGTAAAAGTGATTAATCCACTGCTTTCTGAAGTTTTACTGGAGGTCAGTAATGCATCCTATTGACCTATATAAGAAGTATATATTTTATTCCAAAAGATCTTTGGGATCTAGAGAAGTTAAAGAAATATGTAGAGAGATTCTCAGCTCGGATGGTTTGCCGATTGAGGTCAAGGCATCCACCTACTCTGTGTACTTATATAAGTCACTGGAGCTTATGGAAGGGGAGGAGTAAGCGCCTGTTGATAGATCTCTTGTGCTAAGTGAGCTAAGGGATGTTTTTCTTGAAATGCCTGAATAGGTGCTGGTCAAAAAAGGTGTGAGAGAAGATCCGTATCAGCTCTATTTATCTGTTATAAATTCGGGCTGGCACTATGATTTGTTTTTCAATAAAGGTCGAGAAATAGTGGTTGAGAATATCTTGAATGATTCTTCTATTTTTTTAGATTTTCTTCATTAAAACCGTCTTATTCACTCAATACGTTTTCTACTCATTTGATGCTTTCGTACTCCCTTTATTCAAGTTAGCTTTATCAAGAACAAAGAGAATTGCCTATAAAGTCTCTGTCTTTATTTTCCGAGACTGTTCGTAGCATTGAGTCGGATGCTAGGGTGCTTTCCTCACACATCGGAGATATAAGCAAGGCTGCTTTAACTCTTGAGTGCATACAGGCAGGTGTGGAATGGATCGACAATGTGAGATTTAGAAGGGATCGATGGAATCCTGACTATGTCGTAAGGGTTATGTCTAGAATTAAGGCGAAAGATTTTCCGGAAGTTAAAAATGCGTTAGTTGAGGTCATTAAGTGAAGAGTTTTTTGTTGAGAGATGTTTCTGTATTTGTTGACTGTACATTCCGCGACGGTGGCTACTACAACGCCTGGGACTTCTCTCCCGAACTGATTCACAAATACCTCGAAGCCATGCAGGCCGCCAGGGTGGATGTGGTGGAGCTGGGCTTCCGGACCCTGAAGAACCAGGGCTTTCAGGGCGCCTGCGCCTTCACCACCGATGAGTTTATCCGCAGCTTGACCATTCCCGCGGGTTTGACCGTGGGGGTGATGGTCAACGGCAACGAGCTGGTGGGTGAAGTGCCCCAGCAGGAAGCGTTGGAGCGGCTGTTCCCCAACGCGGCAGCGGATTCACCGGTGGATCTGGTGCGTATTGCTTGCCACGTGCATGAGTTCGAGAAGGCGCTACCGGCAGTCACCTGGCTGAAGGAGCGTGGCTATCAGGTCGGCTTCAACCTGATGCAGGTGGCGGATCGCACCGAGGAAGAAGTGAAGGCGCTCGCCCGCTTGGCCAAGGCCTACCCGATGGATGCGCTCTACTTCGCCGACAGCATGGGCAGCATGAGCCCGGATCAGGCGGCGCAGATCATCCAGTGGTTCCGCAGCGAGTGGAAAGGCCCCATGGGTATCCATACCCACGACAACCTGGGCCTGGCGCTCTCCAATACTCTGCGGGCGCTGGACGAGGGCGTGACCTGGGTCGATTCCACCGTCACCGGCATGGGCCGCGGGCCGGGTAATGCCCGCACCGAAGGAGCTGGCCATCGAGATCGCCGAGCGGCGTGGCAAATCGGTCAATATGGTGCCGCTGATGGTGCTGCTGCGCAAGCACTTCAAGCCCATGCAGGCCCACTACGGTTGGGGCACCAACCCCTATTACTACCTGGCGGGCAAGTACGGTATTCACCCCACCTATATCCAGGAGATGCTCAGTGACTCCCGCTACAGTGAGGAAGACGTGCTGGCGGTGATCGAGCACCTGCGGGTGGAGGGCGGCAAGAAGTTCAGCCTCAACACCCTGGATGTGGCGCGTCACTTCTACCGTGGCGAACCTACAGGCCAGTGGTTACCCAAGGAGCGCTTTGCCGGGCGCGAGGTGCTGCTGCTGGGTACCGGGCCGGGCGTGGCGCGTCATCGTGAAGCGCTGGAGCGCTATATTCGCGCCAATAAACCGCTAGTACTTGCTTTGAATACACAGAGCGCTATTGATGCCGAGCTGATTGACCTTCGGGTGGCCTGTCACCCAGTGCGTCTGCTGGCGGACTGCGACGCTCACACGCGCCTGCCTCAGCCGCTGATCACCCCGTACTCTATGCTGCCGGCGGATGTGCGCAACTCGCTGGGCGAGAAGCAGGTGCTGGACTTCGGGCTCAACGTCCAGGCCGATAGCTTCGCCTTCGAGGCAGAGCACTGCATCCTGCCGACTTCCCTGGTGGTGGGCTATGCCCTGGCGGTGGCCACCAGCGGCCAGGCCTCTCGCATCCTGATGGCCGGTTTCGACGGCTACGGCGCCGACGACCCGCGCAGCGGCGAGATGCACCAGCTGCTGGAGCAGTACCAGGAGGCCGAGGGGGCGCTGCCGATCACGGCGATTACCCCCACCCGCTACGGGCTGCACAGCGAGTCGGTATACGCGCTCTGAGCCGCTTGCAGGTTCATTGTCATTGAGCGTTTCCTTTCAACATGACGAACAAGAGGCCGCTATGCGTAGTGTGGTCATGATTCCCGCCCGTTATGGCTCCAGCCGCTATCCGGGCAAACCGCTGGTGCCCCTGTTGGGCAAGCCGATGATCCTGTGGGTCGCCGAGCTCTCCGCTCGTGCCGTCGGGGCTGAGAACGTTTATGTCGCCACCGAAGACAGGCGTATCGTCGAAGTGGTCGAAGCTGCCGGCTTTCAGTCGGTCATGACCACCGATGATGCCCTGACCGGCACCGACCGCTTGGCTCAGGCCGCCGAGCAGGTCGAGGCGGATATCTACATCAACGTCCAGGGTGATGAACCGCTGGCCGACCCGGCCGATATCCTGAAGGTGCGCGACGCCAAGCTGGCCTATATGGACGCCATCATCAATGGCGTTAGCTGGGTGGGCGATAACGAAGACCCGCACAGCGTCAACATCCCCAAGGTGATCACCAACGAGCGCGACGAGCTGGTCTACATGTCGTGGGTGGCCCTGCCGGGCTTCAAGGACGCCAAGTGCGCTCCCAAACGCTACAAGAAGCAGGTCTGCATCTACGCCTTCACCCTTGAGGAGCTTGCCGCGTTCCGCGCTTTCGGCCGCAAGAGCGAACTGGAGCACGCCGAGGATATCGAGATCCTGCGCTTCCTAGAGCTGGGCAAGACCATCCGCATGGTAGAAACCCAGCCCGGTAGCCTGGCGGTGGATGTGCCTGAGGATGTAGAAAAAGTCGAGGAGGCCTTGAAGCGGATGGTGAGAGAAATATAGATACTAAAATCACTTTTTGTTGACTTATACGGAGATGACGGGCGTGACATTATCACGCATACGGCGCAGGCTATTAACTTCGAAGCCTTAGATGTTCTTGGCAATAAAGTGAAGCTTGAAGGGGTTGATCAAGAATTTATTTCTAAGGCGAAGTTTAGAAATGGCGCATTTGGTTTTCAAGAGGTGCGAGCGTTGACAGAGGTAGAGCCATATGCTTGGGAGGGAATGGCAGCTTATGAGATAGAGTTTTACAAGCAAGTGGATCGCCTAGAGTGAAGCCATCAAGCTGAAGAGTACCGTACGCGTTACGAATTTTATAAATATTCTGTAAAATATTTTTATGCACAGATAGTGAGGCGCGACTATGACTTTGTTTTTATGTCTAATGTGCCCCACTTGATGTACGACATTTTAATCTATGGCTTGTGTAAAGTCCTTGGTGTGCCGGTTTTTTATTTCTACAGGACGCCGATAATAACAGATAATTTTTTCTATCTGTATTCCTGCGATAGTTTGGGGGAGCATCGCGTGAATGAGATGGTCAGTCGTCAAAAGGAGTTTTATTCAGCAGCGGAAGTTGACTGTGAGGTGGCTGAACAGATTGTTTCTTCCTGGAAAAGTGTTTTTGATCGAAAGGAGAAAAGCCTTTACAGTCCGGCAAAGCTTACAAGTTTAATAGCGCAGTCCAGTGAGTACTCTAATAATTTTAATAAAAAAAGTAATAAGCGCTGGGGCGGGATTTCCTATCTACCGACAGAGAAGCGGACTGATGAAGAAGTGGGGCGAATGAAAAAAAGCTCTGCTTTCTTGCAGTCTGTTTATGACTCAATAAGTGTTCAGCCAAATTTGAAAAAGAGTTTTATATATTTTCCTTTTCATATTCAGCCTGAGGCCACTAGCCAGCCCTTGGGAGGCATATTTCAAGATCAGTCACTCGCTGCTTTGTTGCTGGCAGAACGTATTCCTTATGATTGGTTTGTCTACGTTAAGGAGTTTCCTAAGCAGGGCGGATTTCACAGGATGGTGAGTTTCTACGAGGAGTTAGCCCAGCATCCAAAAATAAAGCTAATATATAGAGGGGCTGATACGTTAACTTTAACGCGATCGTCTCGCGCCGTTGCAACATTGACAGGTACGGTCACATGGGAAGCTTTTTGTTCTAAGAGGCCTGCTATTTTTTTGGTTACACAATCATTGAAGCAGCAAAAGGCGTCTTTAAGGTTGGCTCAAAAGCTGACTTGGATAGTGCTGTTGAGCTTATTATAGAGGGTGGTCTTATTTCAGATAAAGACCTGTTGGCGTTCTCTTATGCCCTTTCTGAGACCTGTTTTAAAGGTTAGCTGGAGCCGTATAAGGTACCAGTGAAGAACTGTGGCTTCAGTCAAGATGAAAATGTTTCTGCCATAGTTAAAGAAATAGTAAATAGAGTCAGCGAGGTAGCAGGTGAACAGTTGTAGCCAATATCAATGCCTTGTCTTCGACTGCGACAGCGTCGTCCTCGACTCCAACAAGGTCAAGACCAAGGCCTTCTACCAGGCCACCTTGCCTTACGGGAAAGCCGCCGCCCAGGCCATGGTTAATTACCACGTCGCCAACGGTGGGGTGTCGCGCTACAAGAAATTTGCTCATTTCCTGGAGCAGATCGCACCTAACATCGCATTTAATTACACCGAGCAGCAGGGCCCCGACCTGGAAGCGCTGCGACAGCAGACCCCCAATGCCCGCTGGCTGATTGTCTCCGGCGGTGACCAAGCCGAACTGCGCGATGTATTTGCCCAACGCGGCATTGCGGAGTGGTTTGACGGCGGCATCTTCGGTAGCCCTGACACCAAGGATGAGATTCTGGCGCGAGAGCTGGCCTCTGGTAACATCCAGCAGCCGGCGCTGTTTCTGGGGGATAGCAAGTACGACTATCAAGCCGCCAGCGCCGCTGGGTTGGACTTCGTGTTTGTGAGTGGCTGGAGTGAGGTTGAACGCTGGGAAGCGTGGGTCAATCAACAGAAAATCAAGAGTGTGGCGTCGCTTTCCGAGCTAGCCTGATGCCTGCTACTTTTTATCGTTACTGGACAGCTTGAGTTGTTATGAATTTAAAGAAAATGGGGGCTGCAGAGCTAGAGCGCTGCGTCCAGAAGAAACTGCAGCAGCTCTCGAATCATTCGGGCAACAAAGCGCTGGGCGAGAAGCTGGTCGTCAATCAGCAGTTGGAGCTGGCTCCCTTCAAGGCCATCCCGTTTTCTGGGTGGGGTGACTGGGAGCAAGACCCGCTCAACAACCGAAGCTGGCAGTGGCGGCTCAACTGGCTGTCGTTTCTGTCTTATCTGATGGCCTACCACCGCGCCTCTGGCGATGAGGCAGTGCTGGATTTTTCTCGGGAGGCGATTCAGTCATGGCTGGATACTTACCTGGAAACGGATACGAGCTACCCGTTTGAGTTTATCTGGCACGACCATGCCACGGCGCTGCGTGCCGAACAGCTGGTGCTGTTTGCCTACTATTGCCGCGAGCACGCCCCCGAGTGGGCAAGCAAGCACGCTGAGCTTCTAACCTATCTGGAGCAGGCGCTGGTGGTGCATGGCGAGTGGCTGGTCAAGGATAGCTTCTACTCCTACAAGGCCAACCAGGTGGAGCCCAGCCAGGTGCTGAGGGTAATATTTAAGGGACGCAGTGGGCTGTGTGTAACTACTCGATTTAGCTTTGCTCTGGCAGAGGAGTGGGTGGCACCGGCCCCGAGTGGGACCCCTCCCCCTGAGTAGCCGCGGGCTGACGTCTCACCCGAGCCGCGACCTGATTGTGGCTGCGCGGCAGGAAGCAACACGCGAATGGTGGGAAAGCCGCAGTGGGAAGTTTTCTGCGTTTTCATCGCAACTCGTGCTCAAGGAGGTTGCTGCCGGTGATCCTGAGGCCGCCATGAGGCGACTTGCCATTTGCCAGCCGCTGCCCCTGTTGCCGATTGATGCAAAGTGTGAAGCACTTGCCGAGAGGCTTGTTTCAACCGGTGCCGTGCCGCCCACAGAGCCGGGGAATGCTCTGCATATTGCATTGGCAACCCTTTCCCAGGTCGATTTTATCGCTACCTGGAACTTTGCGCATCTGGTTGGTCTTGTTGCAAAGTTTCGTTTGCAATTGGCGATTCAGCAACTGGGTTATCCACCGCCAGTTTTGGCGACCCCGAAGAACTTCTGGAGACCCTGCCATGACATTCGCTACCGATATGACGCAACCCCCCCCGTTTCTGGCAACCACAATACAGCGCGCCGTGGCCGCAACGATCCTCTCTTGCAGGAGCTTTGGGCGATCAAGGCAACGATGAATGCAGAATCAGGGTACAGCATTCAGAAACTGGCAGAACAAGCTCGTCAATTTAACCTTGAGGAGACTTTGACCCACCTGCACCACAAAAAGTAATTTAGGTCATTTCTATGAAAAAAAGCCTTCATCACTGTCATCACTGGCCAAGACGGCAGTTACTTTTCTGAATAAAATGGGGAAAATCCAAATTAAGTGCTATAGTAGTGAGAAGTCTTAAGTAAGCAAGTGCGCGAAACCTGATGTCATGCGAAGAAAACCCAGAGTGTCTCTGACTGGACTTCCTGAGCACCTCATCCGGCGCGGAAATAATCGGCAAGTGATTTTCGCCAGCGATGAGTAAATGAAAGCCTATATGACCTAGGTTTATGCAATGCTTTTAGCCAAACCCTGGAATCATCTACTCAAATAGCGGTAGCACCCAAAGCCGCAAGACAGAAAAAATTTAACCTGCTGATAGCGCATAGTTATCTGTTCCAGCCTTTTTGTTGACACTGACAAAGGCTCTGCCCAAACAGCGTGCAATCATGATTCAACGTAACGATATTGAAGTTTCAAAAAATTCCATTAAATTGTTGTATCGTCTTTTTTTGACAGACACGGCACCTGGAATAATTTTTATTATTACTCTTTTGGTAATATTTAAGAATGCTGATTTATTGCAGAACCTGGGACAGATGGAGCAAGTCCTGCTCGGGATTTTTCTGTTTTTACTGGCGACTCCATTAGGGCTTGCCTTCAATGCATTGAGCTATTTTTTATATGATACGCTTGTTATTTATTCTTTGCAGTCATTATTTTATAAAACAAAAGGGTGGCCGCTAAAAGACACAAAAGAAGATTTTTATTTTGAATTGCTCGATAATTTAATTAAAAATACATGCAAACGATTGAAAATAGATGTCAGCACACAAAACAAATATAAAATTTTTAATAAATATAGTAATAAACTATTACATCTTCTTGAAGTTTACCATGAGTCTGTTTACTCCAAAGTAGAACATGCGCACAGTGGGCGAATCTTTTTCCGTTCCTTGTCTTTGCTATTGTTTTTATGGGCTGTCATTTTGCTGGTAAATATAGCGCTTTTTGGTTCAGGCGAGCATGGGTATGCTTATGCTTTAATGCTATTTATAACTGGATTTCTGGCATTATTACTGTCTGCTTTGACTTCATTTCACTTAAATCTAAATATTTTCTACTACAGCTATCTGATTGCCCATAAAAAATGCAATTAAAACGTAACAGATTTATTGCAAATTCACGATCTTTTATTAAAACGCAGCAGTCTTTTGCAACGCTGTTTGCGAATTGATTAGCGCACGGGCTATTGTTTACATTATTATAGCCAGCCCTCTGGAAGTAGCATACCTCAATGTATAATGGATCGCCGAGTTACACTCGGCTGGTCGGGTAACCGGGATATGGATGTAAAACCACCGACTATACACCGACGCTCCGTGATGGCCGGGTAAAACTCGGTGCCCCGGTTGCTGGATGGCCGGGTAAAACTCGGTGCCCCGGTTGCTGGATCGCCGAGTTGCACTCGGCTGGTCGCGGAACATGTCAACCTCCGTTGAGCCAGCTCAAAAATTAAATTGCCTTTTCTATCACCCGTTGCAGGGTCGGGAAGTTGACTCCTTTTTCAATGATCGCCTGATCTGCATCTGCACTCAGGGCGCGAGGTTGCTGAATGTCTTTGCGCTTGCGTCGATGGGGACTAACCGGGCCGCAAAAGTGATAACGATCACGGGCGGCACGCAGGCTGTTGCGACAAAGATCCAGCGCATGACAGGCTTCACGTTCAGAAATATCCGCAGGTAAACGCCCCTCCAGCACCAGGCTCATGACGCGTTCTCTTCGAAGGCTTCCAGTAGCGCCAAGGCTTTTTTTTGGAGTGTCAGGCAGCCGTCTTTGACTTCGATTTGCTTGCGAATTCGCTCTCTTTTTCCAGCTGTTCGATGCGTTTTTGTTCAGCGGTTTTCTTGGACGCAGGGCCAGGAGCTGATTTTTTCAGGCCGTCGACACCCTGCTTGGCTAGTTCTCGACGTCATTGAGCCAGTTGATTGGAATAGCGTTTTTTACGGCGTAGCCGCTGACCTAACTCACTCTGCTTACAGGCATCGGCTTGCTGAATGATGGATAACTTGTATTCAGCACTGAAAGAACGGCGTCCACGTTTTTCCAGCGCGGGATGAGGCTCCACCTTGGGATTAACGCGGGTGACTGGTTTTGGCATTTCTATTCTCCTGGATGCCCTGATTTGTATGTTATCTCAAATCAGTTGGCTCAGACTTAGGTTGACACACAGGGTGCGCATATTTCCAGCGCAAAAAACTCAAAGTCTTTATTCAAGCCAATAGTCGATACGTTGTTGAATGTCGTATAATCGGGTAGCCGGGGTTTTCTCTCCCCCGGCCTCCACAACACCCCGTATGCGGGTTCGCACAGGGCGTTTTCTCCGGAGTTCAAAGGACCCTGCAAACAGGGTGAACTTCAACGCAGGTTACCCAACACATCGCCAAGGCCGTTTCACCCAGTCAGGCGCATGACGTCCATTGAGAAACGCGGGTCTCTCTTGTTGCCAGAGGTTCGGGCCTTCACCGTGTCTCACCCATTACAGTGAACCTTTGGCAGACTATGCCGTCTGCTGACTTTTGCCTCATCATGCTAACCGATAAAGCTGGGCATCATAGACCCGAGACACCGTGCGGTGTCTGGTGCGGGGGAATGACGATCAGCATGCCTTGGCGTGTGGCCTGTTCCACGATAGCATCACTCTCTCAGAACGATGCTATGCGCTGGTGAGTATGGCGCGGACACGGTCAATATCTGCGGGTACGTCCACGCCGGGGCCGGGAATGGCGCAGGCGTTGGGGATATAAATCCGTGCGCCGTCGTGCAGGGCGCGCAGTTGCTCCAGGCATTCAATGGTTTCCAGCGCACAGGCAGGCAGGGCGCTAAAGCGCGTCAGATAGCCGACGCGATAGGCATACAGACCGATATGGCGCAGCGCCCCCACCGGCAGGCCGTCGGGTTCAAGGCTTTGGGAATCGCGGGCGCAGGGAATCGGTGCCCGGCTGAAATATAAGGCGTAGTCGTGTGCATCGCGCACCACCTTGACCACATTCGGATCATGCCACTGTGCCGTGCTGTGCAGCGGGGTGCAGAGCGTGGCCATATCGGCCTGTGTGTGCGTAAGCAAGGCCTGAGCGACCTGACGCACCGCCTCCGGCGGCATTAACGGCTCATCTCCTTGCAGATTGACCACCACGGTGGCCTCGTCCCAAGCATAATACTGCGCCACCTCCGCCACCCGATCTGTACCCGAGGCGTGGCTGGCCTCGGTCATACACACCACCGCCCCAAGCAGCTTGGCATGTTCTGCAATGCGCACATCTTCTGTGGCAATGATCACCTCATCGGCACCGCAACGCTGCGCCTGCTGATACACATGCGCCAGCAGGGTTTTACCGGCAAGCTCAATTAAGGGCTTGCCCGGCAGGCGTGAAGAGGCATAGCGGGCAGGAATTACAATCTTGAAAGACATGGGCTTTTAGATCCTTGGGATGCTTAGTGTTAGCATCATAAGAAAAAATTATGGAATTGATTATATTTTTTTAATTTTATTTATGGAACTTCTTGCTATACTCAACCCAATTTCGCTAGCCTGAGAACTCACACAAGCCTGCGAAATCGCTGTACTTAGCCGTTTAACCTAAAAAATACAACCCGAAGCGGGAGGAATCGAATGGCCGTTAAGACCTATCAAGCAGGTGTAAAGGAATATCGTGAAACGTACTGGGAGCCGACCTATACGCCCAAGGACTCTGACATCCTGGCGGTGTTTAAGATTGTTCCACAGCCTGGTGTGCCGCGTGAAGAAGCGGCTGCAGCGGTCGCCGCTGAATCCTCCACCGCGACGTGGACGACGGTATGGACTGACCTGCTGACGGATCTTTATTACTACAAGGGCCGGGCCTATGCAATTGAAGACGTGCCCGGTGATGATGAGGCGTTCTATGCCTTTATCGCTTACCCGATGGGTCTGTTTGAAGAAGGCTCGGTGGTCAACGTCTTTACGTCTTTGTGCGGTAACGTGTTTGGCTTTAAGGCCGTGCGTACCTTAAGACTGGAAGATGTGCGTTTCCCGCTGTGGTTTGTGACCACCTGCCCAGGGCCACCGCACGGCATTTATGTTGAACGCGACAAACTCAACAAATATGGCCGCCCCCTGCTCGGCTGCACCATCAAGCCCAAATTGGGTCTTTCTGCCAAAAACTATGGCCGTGCGGTATATGAATGCCTGCGCGGTGGCCTGGACTTCACTAAAGACGATGAAAACGTCAACTCGCAGCCCTTCATGCGCTGGCGTGACCGCTTCATGTTCTGTCAGGAAGCCATCGAAAAGGCTGAGATGGAAACCGGCGAGCGCAAGGGCCATTACCTGAACGTCACCGCCGCCACCATGGAAGACATGTACGAGCGCGCTGAATTTGCCAAGGAAATCGGCACCCCGATCATCATGAACGACTACCTAACCACCGGCTGGGCCGCGCATCAGAGCTTGTCCAAGTGGTGTCGCAAGAATGGCATGTTATTGCACGTTCACCGCGCCTTGCACGGTGTTATCGACCGCAACCCCAAACACGGCATCAACTTCCGCGTATTGACCAAGCTGTTGCGCCTGATGGGCGGGGATCACCTGCACTCAGGTACAGTGGTTGGCAAGCTGGAAGGCGACCGTGAGGCCACCATCGGCTGGGTCAACATGATGCGTGAGCGTTACACCAAGGAAGACCGTTCGCGTGGCATTTTCTTTGATCAGGACTGGGGCCAGATGGCGCCGGTGATGCCGGTCGCCTCCGGCGGTATCCATGTCTGGCACATGCCCGCGCTGGTGAATATCTTCGGTGATGATGCGGTATTGCAGTTCGGTGGCGGCACCATCGGTCATCCCTGGGGCAATGCTGCCGGTGCTGCAGCCAACCGGGTGGCGCTTGAGGCCTGTGTCCGTGCCCGTAACGAAGGGGTGGAAATTGAAAAGGCTGGCAAGGAAGTGCTGATTGAAGCTGCCAAATCAAGCCCTGAACTCAAGATTGCCATGGAAACCTGGAAAGAGATCAAGTTCGAGTTCGATACCGTTGACAAGCTGGATATCGCGCATAAGTAGCCCAGGCTTTCGCCGCTTACCCGCGTGATGCTGCCAAGCATGGCGGGTAATTTGGTGACAGCGGCTTTATGTGATGTGTCAACTGAATCTATCAGACCTATTCTGGAGAGTTATTCATGAGTGAAGTGCAAGACTATTCGTCCCGTTTGTCCGATCCGGCCAGCCGCAAGTTTGAAACCTTTTCCTATCTGCCGGAGATGACTCCAGAGCAGATGAGAAAGCAGGTGGAATACATTGTGAAAAAAGGCTGGAATCCGGCGATTGAGCACACCGAGCCGGAACATGCCTTTGATCATTACTGGTATATGTGGAAGCTGCCGATGTTTGGTGAAACCGATGTTGACCGCATCCTCAGCGAGGCAGAGGCCTGTCACAAGGCCAATCCCAACCATCATGTGCGCCTGATTGGCTATGATAATTACACCCAGTCACAAGGCACCGCGATGGTGATCTATCGAGGTCCCATCAGCGTCTGATTCCTGTCGGATCAGGGCCTTGTGCAAAAAACCCCTGTCCGATGCTGGTCAGGGGTTTTTTTTGCACACATAGATGACACTCAGGCAAGCCGCCTTTTCCATCAGCTTTTGGAGGTCGTGCTCACGCGCACGAAACAGCGATGCAGATTGATCACGCGCAATACGAAATCAAAACCCAGCCCTATTATCACGAAGTCAGCAACGAGGTAGCGCTGTTTAAAGCGGCGTATGAGGCGCGTATGCCGGTGATGCTCAAAGGCCCGACCGGCTGCGGCAAATCGCGCTTTGTGGAATACATGGCCTGGACACTCAAGCGCCCCTTGGTCACGGTGGCCTGTAATGAAGACATGACCGCCTCTGATCTGGTCGGGCGCTTTTTGCTGGATGCCAACGGCACCCGCTGGCAGGACGGCCCACTGACCATTGCCGCCCGCATTGGCGCCATCTGCTATCTCGATGAAGTGGTTGAGGCGCGCCAGGACACCACCGTCGTGATTCATCCGTTGACCGACCATCGCCGCGTCCTGCCCTTGGAGAAAAAAGGCGAGCTGGTGACCGCGCATCCTGATTTTCTGCTGGTGATTTCCTATAACCCCGGCTATCAATCCCTGATGAAGGACCTCAAGCAATCCACCAAGCAGCGTTTCGGTGCGCTGGATTTCACCTATCCAGAGGCGCGGGTTGAAGCCGCCGTGGTGGCGCATGAGGCGGGCGTAGAACCGGCCGTCGCTGATAAACTGGTGCAGATTGCCCAGCGGGCGCGCAACCTCAAGGGCCATGGGCTGGATGAAGGGATTTCCACCCGCTTGCTGGTCTATGCCGGACACCTGATTGCCAAGGGTATTGATCCCAAGACGGCGTGCGCCATGACGCTGGTGCGTCCGATTACCGATGATCCGGATATGCGCGATACGCTGGATGCTGCGGTTGCCACTTACTTTTAGTCTGCGGGGGTAAATCTGTCATGATCGATCTTCAAGACTACAAGCAGGCCATCGCCGGTGAGGTTCCAGAAGTCACCGAGGTCTTTGAGGCCTGTTACCGCGAGGCCACCCGCGTGATGAGTCCGCAGGGCCTGCACAATTACCTCGAAGGGGCCAAGGCGTTGACCAGTCTGGGACGTGGCAAGGAACTTCCCTTGACCTACATGGAAGAGATGCCGCTGGTGGTCAAGGAGGTCGGTGAGGACATCATCATAGATTGCATCAGCGAAGCGATGAAACTGGCCTCCATGGTCAGTGGCGAGGTCATCCGGCTGATGTTTGACACCCTGCCCACAGCCGCCCGGCGGCTGGGCGATGCCGAGCTGTTGCGCCAGTACCTGCAGCTGCTGCATCAACTCTCGGCCAAGGCCCCGCGCGGCCTGCGGCCGATGCTGGGACATCTGGATCTGCTGCTCTCCCAGCTCACCCTAAGCGGGCTGCGGCGCTGGGCATTATGGGGCGCGCAGGCCCATGCGCGTGACTTTGAGCAGATGATTGCCTATTTTTCCCTGCAATCCGCCGACAGCCAGAAAGTCTTGCAGCAGGAACGGCGCGGCACCTTGTTCATTGATACCCATCGGCGCTTAAATTTCTATCTGCGCGCCCTGTGGGGCCGGGATTTCTTTCTGCGCCCGATGGCTGTGGACTATGAAAACCCCGCCGCCCAACGGGCCTACATCGACGGCCTGATGATCTACCTGCCGGATGCCTTTGATGACTATGAGCAAATCAAAGGCAGCGAAATCTACCGCGCCGCCAGCGCCCATGCAGCGGCGCATCTGATGTACACCCGTGCGCCCCTGTCTGCCGAAAGCCTGAACCCCCTGCAAATGTTTTGCATCGGCCTGTTTGAAGATGCGCGGGTAGAATGCCTCGCCATTGCCGAATTTCCCGGCCTCAAACAACTCTGGCGCGGGTTTCATGCACACCCCAATGCAGATTCTGGCGCCGCCCCCGACACCGCCAGCGTCAAAGACCTGGTGGCCTGGCTGGAGCGTCTCGCCCTGGCATTACTGGATACCGAATATCAAGATACAGACAGCGGCATAATGCAACTGGCGCAGGATTTTCATCAGCGCATGGCGCTTGATCCTTGGGCGGTGCAACATAGCTGGGATCTGGGGGTAGCCTTGCATCACCACCTGCGCAGCCACTTCAAAGTGCCCTCACTGCGCCTGATCGAACAAGGCATGGGGATCATCTACCGCGATGACAACCGCATCATCTGGGAGTTTGACGAACACGCCTGGGAAGATTTTGAATACCTCCCCGCCAGTCAACGCCAGGTGCGCAAATACGTCAATGTCATGGAAATGGTCAACGAAATCGACTGCGAACTGGCTGGCGATGATGCCCAGGAGATATGGGTACTGCAAACCGAGCTGTTTCCCTATGAAGACGAGGGTATCAGCTACAACCAGATGGAAGGCAAGGAGCCCGTCAGCGAACCGGCGCATTATCAGGAGTGGGATTACCAGGTACAGCTCTACCGGCCCGATTGGGTCACTGTGATAGAAAAGCGGCAGGACAGCGCGGATGCGGCCCAGATTGACCGCATCCTGCAAGACAACAAACCCGTCGCCAGCCGCTTGCGCCACATCATCGACGCGCTGATCCCGGAAGGCATCGTGCGCCAGCGCCGCCAGGAAGACGGCGATGAAATCGACATCAACGCCGCCATTCATGCCATGGTCGATCTGCGCCTGGGCAGCACCCCCGACAACCGCATCAACATCCGCTACCAGCGCAAATTACGCGATCTGGCGGTATTGCTGCTGCTGGACTTATCCGAATCAACCAACGAAGCCCTCGGCGGCAGTGAACGCACCGTCATCGAACTCACTCGCGAGGCCACCGCCTTGCTGGCCTACGCCGTCGATGCCATCGGCGACCCCTTTGCGATTCACGGCTTTGCCTCCGACAGCCGTCACGAGGTGCAATACTACCGCTTCAAAGACTTCAATATGCCCTATGACGACAAGGTAAAAGCGCGCCTGGCGGGGATGCGCGGTGGCCTGTCCACGCGCATGGGCGGGGCGTTTCGTCATGCCGCGAGCCTGCTCAAAGCCCAGCCACAGCAAAAAAAGCTGCTATTACTGGTCTCGGATGGCGAACCGGCAGACATTGATGTCAAAGACCCGCAATACCTGCGTTATGACACCAAAAAAGCCGTTGAAGAGCTGGCCCGCGACGGCATCATGAGCTATTGCCTGACCCTTGACCCCCACGCCGATGAATATGTCGGGCGCATCTTCGGCGTCAATGGCTTCACCGTCGTCGATCACGTCAACCGCCTGCCCGAACGCCTGCCGATGATCTTTGCCAACCTCACCCGCTGATGGCGCGTAGCGCCGTCGAGAGCGCACAGCACCCGCTTGGCCGCTGTTAAAGACTCTCCCCCTGTTAAGGGGGAGTCTCGCCGCAGGCGGGGAGGGGCTAAGGTTTTTTTTACACATAACCACCCCGGCGCTACGCGCCACCCCTCCTTGAAAAGCAGGGGAATCTTTTTTTATGCGGAGCCGTGGCTCCGCGCTCCCAGCGCCGAGCCCCGCCCCGGCATTTCTCTTTTATCTCTGAGCAGTACTTCCTTGATTTTTGGCTAAAAGTATGTTCTTTTTAGGATATGAATACATAAAAATATAATGTTCACCAAACTTCGATTTTTAGGAAGGGAATTTAGGGATGCATATCAAGCGGCGTTTGTTGATTTCCTTGTTGTCCATCGGGGCGTTGACGGCCCTTTTATTTGCCTTGGCGGCGCATCAGAGTTTGCGTTATAGCCTGATCCAGGGTTATGACAAGCAGTTGCAGGCGGCGGCGCAGGCGATGCTTGAGTTGGTGCCGCCGGGGTATCATGCGCAGATTACGGGGCCGGATTCTGTTTCCCCGGAGAAATTTCTCACAGGAATGCACAGGCTGTCGCGCTATGCCGATCAGGCGGGTTTTGCGTATATCTATACCTATATGCTGTTTGATGGTCGGGTGGTGACAACCGCCAGTTCAGCAACGGAAAATGAGTGGGCAAAAGGAACGCATGATGTGTTTTTTCAGCATTATGATACAGCGCCGCCAGAAGTGTATCAAAGCTTTGCCGATGGCCAGACCCGTTATCTGAAATACGGTGATCGCTATGGTGAGTTTCGCTCCATTTTTTTGCCGGTGGATCTAGAGGATGGGCGGCGTTATCTGATCGGGGTGGATATTTATCTGGAAGATCTTGAACGCGAGTTGCGCAATCTTTTTGTCCTGTCCGTGGGGATTGGGGTCAGCGTCTTTTTATTAACCGGCTTGCCGATGTTGTGGGCGACGCGCACGATTATTCGTCCGCTGGAAATGGAGCGGCGTCTGGGGGTTATCTTTGATAGCCTGGATGCGCTGGTGTATGTCTGTGATCCGGCGAAAGGGCGCATTTTGCTGGTCAATGCTCATGCGCGGCGTTTGTTCGGGGATCGGGAGGGCCTTAGCTGTGAGTTTTGTACTCAAGGCCCTGCGATGTTGGCCTCCTTCAATGCCCCGGATGGCGGGATGCAGCAGTGGGAGATGCAAAGCCTGCACAATCAGCATTGGTATGCGTGTCGCGGGCGTTTGATTCGCTGGCACAACCAGCGCTATGTGCGCTTGTTGATTGCCACCGATACCACCCAGAAGGTGAATGAGTTGCATACCTTGGCACAGGAACGCCAGCGCCTTGAAAGCATTATTCAGGCGACCCGTGTGGGCACCTGGGAGTGGGAGATTGATAGCCACCATTTGCAGGTCAATGCGCAATGGCTGGTGATGCTCGGGCGGGCGCTGTCGGAGCAGGAATTGCTGACATTGCAGGACTGGTTGAGCTGGTTACATCCCGAGGATGCGGGCCAGTTCTACGCGCATTTGCAGCGGCATCTGCGGGGTGAGCTGGCGACATGTGACGGCGAGTTACGCATTCGCCATCAAGGCGGACATTGGCTGTGGGTTCATGTGCAAGGCGAGATTGCCCGCTGCGACGAGGCCGGCACGCCTGTGTGGATGTGTGGTACCCAGGCGGACATCAGTCTGCGTAAAACCGCTGAGGCGCTTTTGCGAGCGAGTGAGCAGCAGTTTAAAACCCTGTTTCATGATTCGCCGGTGGCGATTATGCTGCATGATGCCCACAGCGGCGAGTTGCTCAATGCCAATGCGGCCGCATATCAGGGTTATGGTTATGTCTCCTTTGAGGCTTTTTATGCGCATAAGCAATGGCTGACGACGGCGCCGTATTCTTTTGCGGATGCCTTGGCCTTAATTCACAAGGCGCATCGTGAAGGGCCGCAATGTATTGAGTGGTTGAATAAAACGCAAGACGGTCGAAAAATCTGGGAGATGGTGTATTTAAGCCCGATCCAGATTGATGGGAAGCCGATGGTATTGGCGACCTGCATTGATATTACCGAGCGCAAGCAGGCCGAAGAGGCGCTGCGCCAGGCAACGGCTCAGGCGGAGGCACTGGCAGTCAAAGCCGAACAGGCCAATCAGGCGAAAAGCGCTTTTCTGGCCACGATCAGTCATGAAATCCGCACACCGATGAATGCCATTATCGGGATGAACTGGCTGGCCTTGCGCACCGAACTCACGTCACAGCAGCGCGAATATCTGGAGAAAATCGACAGCGCCGCCAAGAATTTGCTGGCGATCATCAATGATGTGCTGGATTTTTCCAAGATTGAGGCCGGGCATCTTGCCCTTGAGCATATCCCCTTTGCCCTGGATGCGGTAGTGCAGGAGGTGATGGGGCAGATGCTGTGTCTGGCGGAGCAAAAAAATCTGCCGCTACAGCAGTGCATAGACCCCGAGGCCTTGCAGGATTATTGCGGCGATCCGCTGCGCCTGCGCCAGATTTTGCTCAATTTATTGAGTAATGCGATTAAATTTACCCGCCAGGGGGAGGTGTGCCTCAGCATTGCCGTGCAGGCCCCGGCCAGTGCCGAGCGGCTGAACGTGCGCTTTGCGGTAAGTGATACCGGGATTGGGATTCCTGCGGATAAGCTGGCGCTGTTGTTTGATCCCTTTACCCAGGTGGATGCCTCGACCACACGCCAGTATGGTGGCACCGGGCTGGGTTTGAGTATTTGCCAGCGCTTGCTGGGGGCGATGGGTTCGCGCCTGGAGGTGGACAGTCAGCCGGGGCGGGGGAGCTGTTTTTCCTTTGTGTTATCGCTTGCGCGTCATGTGTCCAGCGAGGCGCCCGGCGTGGTGACCTTGGCGGATGCGGATGCGCTGGATGAGGCGAAGTTGGCCATGTTGCGCGGGGCGCAGGTGTTGCTGGTGGAGGATCAGCCGATGAATCAGCAGATTGCCTGCGGCATGCTCGCCACGCTCGGGATTGAGCCGGTGGTGGCGGAGCATGGCGTACAGGCGCTCGATCGGGCGACACAGATGCTGGCGCAGGCAGGGCGCATTGATGCGATTCTGATGGATATTCAAATGCCGGGGATGAGTGGCTATGCGTGCTGTCAGCGGCTGCGGGCACAGGCGGACATGGCGGGGGTTCCGATTATCGCCATGACCGCCTATGCCATGAGCGAGGAGCGAAAACAATGCATTGCCGCCGGGATGAATGATCATATCGCCAAACCGGTGGATTTTCAGCAGCTGGTGACGGTGTTGCAGCGCTGGATTAAACCGACAACAACGGATATCGCTTCAGCGGATACAGGGCAATATGCAGCGCATCCGCAAACGCCGCTTTCAGATATTCTGCCGGAAAGCTTGCCGGGCCTTGATCTGCAGGATGCAAAGCGCCGCTTTGATGGAAGGCTTGAGCGGTATTATGAGATTCTGGCTGAAACGGCCCCTGCCTGGCAGCAAAAACAGGGGCAACTGGAACAACATCTGACACAGGGTGAGTGGGCGCAGGCGCTCACATTCAGCCACGGTATCAAGGAACTGGCGGCTAACTTAGCCGCCGCTTCACTGGCCGGTGAGGCCGCCCGCATTGAGACCCTATTGCAAGAAAATCCCCCTGATCTGGCAGAACAACTGCCTCCCCTGATCGCGGCCTATAGCACCGCGTTTACGATAGCGAATGACAGCCTGCGCACCGTGTATCTGGCGCGGATGCGGGCGGCGTGGCAACAGACAAAGCCCTAAAAGTCGAGCGTTAAAAACAGATGCAGTATCGCCAGTACGGCGTCGGTGGTACGGGGTGAGAGGGCATCACCCGCCAGCAGGTGATTGCCGGGGTCGTCGCTTTGGGCCACGGCAAACAGGGCTTTGGGCGTGGCGCCCAGGCGCATGAAGGTGGTTTCGCTGGCGCGGGCGGCAACCACTTGATCCTGTGGATGATAGAGCATCAGGGTGGGAATGCGCAGGGTCTCCAGCGGTGCTTGACGCACCGCCTTGACGGCCGCGCCCATCGGCAGTAGCGCAGTACTGGGAAAGCGGGTGGTCCAGTCGCGGGCATGGGCGGCGTTGTAGGGCGTGAAGTAATAGTCCGGCCCGGTGATCCAGGGGACGAAATGATAGGCCCAGGGCCAGGTGAGCATCTGCGCCCGGGGGTCTTTGGCCGCAAAATTGGGGGAGAGCAGGAGCAGTGCCTGAAGGTCTTTGGGCGAATGCGTGGCCGCGTAGAGGGTGGCCAGCGTGGCACCGGTGGAGTTGGCAAGCACAACAACCCGTTCGCCCAGCCGCTGGCCGATGCTGATGGCCTCGTGTACATCCTGCATCCAGTGGCTGAGTTGTGCCTCAGCCATCGCCGCACCGCTGCGTCCGTGGCCGGTGAGGCGTGCCAGATAAAGATTGGCGCCGAGGTCTTGGGCCAGCCGTTGGGGCAGTGGATACAGCTCCCGGTGACTGGCGCTAAACCCATGCAGATAGACCAAAGCGACAGGGGTTACCGCAGGGCTGGCTGGCTCGGCCCAGACGATGGTTTTGGCCAAGTCTGGGCGGAGATCGGTCAACGCGGCCTCCTGCTGTGCCAGATAGACCTCAAGATCATCAGGCAGGGCCAGCGGCTGGATATTCCAGGAGATATCCACCCGTGGCCCGGCAAAAAATCCCGCCACCAGCAGCAACACGACAAGCAGCGCGCTCGCGCTAATGATGCGTCTTTGGCGGCCTTGCCGCAGCGCTTTATCGCGTGGTTTTGGCATCGCGCAAGACCTTGTATTGCTGTGGTTGTTGTAAAAAAGCGCGTTTAGTCGTCCGCAGCAAAACGGGCGCTCAGTTCGGTGTTGACCAGGGCGATTTCTTCTGCGCCAAAACGCTGCTGATCCAGGTTCATTTTACCATAATATTCCATCATTTCAGCGTGTTCCGGGTGATCTTTGTCGGCCAGAGCCGCCAGGACCTCGTAATAGCCCCAAACGCCGCCGATGTCTTCGGGTGGGCAGGCGCCTTCGCCTTCCAGACAGCTTGGCGCGGCGAGGGCGGTATTTGGGGGCAGGATTTTTTCAAGCCGAATTTCATGTTCCCAGCTATCGCCAAAGTCATATTCATAGACGATATATTCCTTGGGGTTTTGTAAGACCTGCTCAAGCCGGAAGCCGGTTTCATCCAGATTGGTTTCGTCTTCATCGCCCATCATGCTCAGATCGGTGATGAGGTAAGTCTCATCCGGGAAAACCCCCAGATGGTTATGCGCCGGACGGTAGGCGTGCAGGTGGCTGAATTCCCAGCCCATGACCGTCTGAATGATTTCATGCAGTTGCCCCAGATGGATATCGCTTTTGACCTGCACCCGCCGCCAGATTGCAGGATCAGTGTCTAGCAAGGTGATCTTGAGCTGATAGACGCTGCTGCTTTCCTCGGTGCGAAGGGCGCTGGCCGGGCGCTTGGCCGCGACCGCCCCAGCCACGGCGGCACCGGTAGCCGCAGCGGTGGTACGCGCTGTACGTTTGGCCGGGGTCGCTTTTGCTGCCGGTTTGGTGAGGTCTTTAATGGCCTGGCTGGCGGTTTTGGTAGCTTTTTTCGCGACCGTTTTAGCGGCGGTTTTAGCCAGTTGACGGGCGCCAGAGCTGGCGGTTTTGGCCGCTTTAGCGGGCTTGGCTGCGGCAGCGCTGGCAGGGGCTTTAGTCGCAGCCTTGCTGGCAGGGGCTTTGGCAGCGGGCTTGCTGGTGCTGCTCGGGGTGGTTTTTTTCGTGGGCATGGGTTTCTCCTTAATAGTTATATATATTGCGTCTGGTTAATGATGGCTTTAGGCGGCTTATAAATCACCCCACCGCTACGCGGCCCCCCTCCTTGAAAAGGAGGGGAGTCTTTTTTATGCGTAGCTGGTGCTACGCGTTCCCAGGGGCACGGCGCAGATCCAGGGTGTAGGGATATTCGGCATCCGGGTGCTCCGTGGGCGGTGCCATCGGGCCGATGGCGCTGCCCTGCGGGAAAAACTGCGCGATGGTGCGCAATTGTGGCGGCGGTTGCAAGGTGCCGGGGGTGTGGCCGTAATCCCAAAAGCGGTTGATGCGGCGCGCCTCGGCTTCATAGGCATTGACCGGGAAGGTGTCGTAATGCCGCCCGCCGGGATGGGAGACATGGTAGGTGCAGCCACCGATGGCGCAGCCGTTCCAGGTGTCGATCAGGTCAAAGACCAGCGGCGAATGGCGGCCAATGGTGGGATGCAGACCCGAGGGGGGCTGCCAGGCGCGATAGCGGACTCCGGCGATATATTCGCCGTGGGTGCCGGTATGGCGCAGCGGTACCCGCCGCCCGTTACACACCAGCACATAGCGGCTATCCGTCAGGCCGCTGACCTTTACCTGCAGGCGTTCTACCGAGGAGTCCACATAGCGGGCCGTGCCTGCCTGAGTGACTTCTTCGCCGAGCACATGCCAGGGCTCAATGGCCATAGACAGGGCGATGTTGATGTCGCCGATCTGCACCTGTCCGTAGTGGGGGAAGCGAAACTCAAAGAAAGGTGCCAGCCAGTCCATGCTGAAGGGATAGCCGGCCTGATTGAGGTGATTCACTACGTCACGCAGATCGCTTTTGACGAAATGTTCCAGCATGAAGCGGTCATGTAGGGCGGTTCCCCAACGCACCAGGGGTTTGCGGTAGGGTGTTTGCCAGAAACAGGCCACCAGGGCGCGCAGCAACAGCATCTGCACCAAAGACATGCGGGCATGGGGCGGCATTTCAAAGGCGCGCAGTTCGACCAGCCCCAGGCGCCCGTGGGCACTGTCGGGGGAATAGAGCTTGTCAATGCAGAACTCGGCGCGGTGGGTGTTGCCGGTGAGATCTACCAGAAAGTGGCGCAGCAGTCGATCTACCAGCCAGGGTTGGGCTACCTCGCCGCTGGGCAGATGTTGCAGGGCAATCTCCAGTTCATAGAGATTTTCATGGCGCGCCTCATCCACCCGTGGGGCCTGACTGGTGGGGCCGATGAACAGACCGGAGAACAGGTAGGATAAGCCGGGGTGATGCTGCCAGAAGCTCAGCAACGAGGCCAGCAGATCCGGACGGCGCAGGATCGGGCTGTCTGTAGGCGTGGGGCCGCCCAGGGTGATATGGTTGCCGCCGCCCGTGCCGGTGTGACGCCCGTCGAGCATGAATTTTTCGGTGCCCAGGCGGCTCAGATGGGCCTCTTCATACAAAGCCAGGGTGTTATCGCGCAGGCTGTGCCAGTCACCCGCCGGGTGGATATTGACCTCAATCACGCCCGGATCGGGGGTGACCATCAGCCGCTCAATGCGGTTATCCGGCGGCGGGGCATAGCCTTCGAGTACGATCGGCAAGGCCAGTTGAGCGGCGCTGGCCTCAATCGCGGCAATCAGTTGCAGGTAGGGTTCCAGCAGCTCCAGCGGCGGCAGAAACACATGCACGCGCCCATGGCGTGCCTCGACGCACAGCGCGGTATGTGGCACCTGCTCACCGCAGCGTACCTCGGCGACTTCGGCGCTTGGCGCATGACTCGGTGGCTCAAGCAGCAGGCTGTAGCGGCGCGTCACCTCGCCATAATAATCGCCCAGGGGCGGCTGTGGCTCAAACAGGCTGGGGCCTTTGGGCTGATCCCGCGCCCGTTCATCCACCCACGGCAGGGAATCCAGCGGCAGGCGCAGGCCCAGCGGGGAATCCCCCGGCAGCAAAAACAGATGCGGACGGCGCAACGGCCAGCGCTGACTGCAAAAACGCTGGCTGTGCAGGTTCCAGGACAGGGGCAACACATAGCCCGCCGGGGCACCCAGATCCTCACTGAGCAGGCGCGCCAGGCGCTGGCGTTCGGCGGGGTGTGTGAGATCGGCCTGCAAGGGGTCGATATTGAGCGGCTGGGTACTTTCTTTCCAGAGATAATAAACAGTGTCTTCATAGGCTGGATGAATCAGCTGCGCATTGAGCTGCAGATGGCGGATCAATACCTGCATCAATTGCAACGCCTGTTCGCGCCCATGCCCATAGTCATGACTGAAATCGGCCAGCAATGCTGGGTTTTGCCACACGGCCTGACCGTCTTTGCGCCAGAAACAGCCCAGTTGCCAGCGCGGTAGCGGTTCGCCGGGATACCACTTGCCCTGACCAAAATGCAGCATCCCGCCCGGCCCGAAGCGTTTGAGCAGGCGGCGCACCAGGGCATAGGCCAGGCTGCGCTTGTGGGTACCGTCAGCGTGGGTGTTCCATTCCGCGCCATCCATGTCATCAATCGACACAAAGGTGGGTTCGCCCCCCATGGTCAGGCGCACATCCCCCTGTTTGAGCTGCTGATCCACATAGCCCCCCAGCGCATCAATCGCCGCCCATTGATCATCGCGGTAGGGCTTGGTGACACGCGGGTCTTCGTGAATGCGGCGAATTTCGTTGTGGTGGTGAAATTCCACCTCACAGGCATCGGTATAGCCGGTGACCGGCGCCGCACTCAAGGGATCGGGGGTACAGGCCAGCGGAATATGTCCCTCGCCGGCAAATAAACCCGAAGTGGGGTCCAGCCCGACCCAGCCCGCGCCCGGCACAAACACCTCCGCCCAGGCATGCAGGTCGGTAAAATCGTGTTCCGGCCCGGATGGCCCATCCAGGGATTTGATGTCTGCGGTCAGTTGCACCAGATAGCCCGAGACAAAGCGTGCGGCCAAGCCCAGATGCCGCAACAGCTGCACCAGCAGCCATGCTGAATCGCGACAGGAGCCCGATTGCAGCCCCAGGGTTTTTTCACAGCTTTGCACCCCCGGCTCCATACGCACGGTATAGCGAATATCGCGCCACAGTACCTGATTGAGTTCTACCAGGAAATTGACGATGTGACGCGGGCTGCGGTCGATCTGGGCAAGATAATTTTGCAGCCGGGGGCCGCGCTCGGCGATTTCCAGATAGGGAATCAGCTCCTTGGCAAGCAGGCTGTCATACCCAAAGGGATAGTGCTCGGCGTAGCTTTCCACAAAAAAATCAAAGGGATTGATGACCGTGAGCTCAGCGAGCACCTCCACATCAATCGCTAAGCGCTGCATCTTGTCTGGAAACACCACCCGCGCCAGAAAATTACCAAAGGGGTCTTGCTGCCAGTTGATAAAATGTTCTGTAGGGCTGATGTTGAGGCTGTAGCCCAGGATTTTGGTGCGGGTATGCGCCGCCGGACGCAGCCGGATGACATGCGGCGAGACATTGATCAGGCGATCAAAGCGGTAATGGGTTTGATGGGTCAGGGCAATGCGTATGGCCATAATCAGTCGGCTCGTTCAAGTTTAAACCAGGTGTCGGCGATGTAGCCGTGAATCTCGGCCATTTCTTTTTGCAGCTCGTCGATGAAGCGGTGCAGGGTTTCGGCATCCATCAGCTCACTGATCTCAGCCCCAAGGACATGGCGCTTGACCTGCAAGCTAAAGCGTAGCGGTACCTCGTTGCGCGGCAGATTCGACAGGGCGGTTTCCACCTCGGTCAGGGCGTGGGCCACGGCGCGGGGGAAATGCAGATTCTGCAACAGATAATGCACCACCTCGGCCCCACTGACGCGGCGGCGCACATGCTGGCGGTACATCTGAAAGGCACTGAGTGATTTGAGGATATTGATCCATAACAGCCCCTCAAAGGGCTTGGGCGTATTGGAGGTGTGCGTGAGCAGGCCGATGGCACCGACATCAAGGATGCGGCTGGTCATATCGGCGCGTTCCAGATTGCGCCCGGTGCGCACGAAATCATAGGCATGATCATGGCTCATGGTCCCGGCCAGCAGGCCGGTGATTTGCTGGCAGCGGCCCACGACCTCATTGAGATAGGCGTAGCGCCCGCGCTTGCTCAAGCCGCTATCAAGGTTTTCCTTGGCAAACAGATACAGCTCATTGACGCTTTCCCAGCCCTGTGCCGGCACCAGATCGCGGGTGGTGCGCACATTTTCCCGCGCCAGCGCCAAGGTGTTGATGATCGAGCCGGAATGCTCCTGATCGGCCAATAAAAAGCGTACACAACTGCGCTCATCGTCTTTGTTGTAGCGCTCATCAAACAGCGCATCACTGCCGGTGATGGTCAACATCCGTCGCCAGGACAGGCCCACATGACGCGGCATATCCAGGGCCAGATGGGAAAAGGCCATGACCATGCGCGCCGTATTCTCACTGCGCTCTATATAGCGGGCCATCCAGTACAGCCGCTCTGCGACACGCGATAACATTCGCTCAGGCCTCCGTATCCACAATCCAGGTATCTTTACTGCCTCCCCCTTGCGAGGAATTGACCACCAGCGATCCTTTGCGCAAGGCCACCCGCGTCAGTCCGCCGGCGGTGACATCCGTGCTCACCCCCTGCAGGATGAACGGGCGCAAATCCAGATGCCGGGGCTCCAGGCGGCCATCACACAAGGTGGGCGCGGTGGAGAGCGATAACACCGGCTGGGCAATGTAGTTGCGCGGGTCGTGCTTGATCAGCTCGGCAAATTCATGGCGTTGGCGCTTGCTGGCCTGCGGGCCGATCATCATGCCATAGCCGCCGGATTCATTGGCCGGTTTAACCACTAGCTCCTCCAGATGCGCCAGCACATAATCACGCTGGCTTTCATCCATGCACAGATAGGTGGGCACATTGGGAATGATCGGCTCCTGATCCAGATAATATTTAATGATCTGCGGCACAAAGGCATACACCACCTTATCATCCGCCACCCCGGCGCCGGGAGCATTGGCCAGCGCCACATTGCCCTTGCGCCAGGCGCGCATGATGCCGGGCACGCCCAGCAGCGAATCCTTATGAAAGACTTCCTGATCCAAAAACAGATCGTCAATGCGCCGATAAACCACATCCACCCGCTCCAGCCCCTTGATGGTGCGCATATACACGCAATCATCCTCACCGACCATCAGATCCGCCCCCTCCACCAACTCCGCGCCCATATTCTGCGCCAGATAGGCATGTTCAAAATAGGCCGAGTTATAAATGCCGGGGGTCAACACCACCACGGCGGGGTAATCCAGCGGGCGCGGCGAGAGTGAGGCGAGCATATCAAAAAGCTGCGAACTGTATTCATCCACCGGCAAAATGCTGTAATTTTCAAACAACTCCGGGAAAACGCGCTTGGTCACCTGACGATTTTCCAGCATATACGACACCCCGGAGGGCACCCGCAGGTTGTCTTCAAGCACATAGATTTTGCCGTCTTTATCGCGCACCAGATCCGAGCCGCAGATATGCGCCCAGATGCCATGCACCGGGCTAAAGCCTTGGCATTGCGGGCGAAAATTCTTCGACTGGGCCAGCACTTCCTTGGGAAACACGCCATCCTTGACGATCTGCTGACGGTTATACAGATCATCAATGAAGTGATTGAGCGCAGTCAGGCGCTGCTTGAGGCCCTCTTCAATGCGCATCCACTCCTTGCGGGCAATAATTCGCGGGATCACATCAAAAGGCCAGGCCCGGTCGATATTTCCGCCCTCGGTGTAGACCGTAAAGGTAATCCCCATCTCCACAATCGCATGTTCTGCCGCCAGCTTGCGCTCCTGAATCGCCTCAGCGCCGAGCGAACGCAGATAGGAGGTCAAGGTACGCGCCACCGCACGCGGATAACCGGGAGTGCTGATCAATTCATCATAAAAGCCATTGGGGTCGTAGCTTTTCCAGTCAATGCTCATCAGTCTCTCCGCGACAGACCCCGCACCGTAGCGGTCGGGGAAGATGCGCGGTTGCGCCGTGGCAACCGCTGCGTTTAGGGGTATCAATGCTTAGGGCGCGGTCATGTTCACCAGAACCCGCCCGATGAGTTCTTCGAGCACGACAGCCGATTGGGTGAACAAAATCTCGTCACCGTCGCGCAGGGCGTCTTCTTCACCGCCCACGCCCAGGGCGATGTATTGTTCACCGAGCAGCCCGGCGGTGTAAATGCTGGCCTGGGTGTCGGTGGGCAGATAGTCATATTGGGTGGAGATGGTCATCACCACTCGCGCCTGAAAGCGGTTGGGATCGTAATAAATCTCGCTGACGCGCCCGATGCGTACCCCGGAGACGGTCACGGGGGCGCGCACTTTCAGTCCGCCGATATTGCTGAAATAGGCGCTCACCTGATAGCTGTCGGTCTGGCGGTATTCATGCAAATTACTGACCTGCAGGGCCAGTACCAACAGGGCAGCGATGCCAATGGCCACAAACAGGCCCACTCCGATTTCGATACTGCGTGTTGTCATCATCAAATCCTAAATAATCTGGCTTAGGCGCTAAACATCAGGCCGGTAAGAATGAAATCCAGGGCCAGTACAGCCAGCGCGGTGTACACCACGGTATTGGTGGTGGCGCGACTGATGCCCTCGGAGGTTGGGGTGGCGTCATAGCCCTGGAATACGGCAATCCAGCTGGCGACAAAGCCAAAGACGATGCTCTTGATAATGCCGCTGAGTACATCGTCATAAAAATCCACGCTGGCTTGCATCTGTGACCAATACGAACCGCCATCCACGCCCAAAAGCCCCACGCCAATAAAATAGCCGCCCCACACCCCCACGGCGCTGAAGGCTGCTGCGAGCAGGGGCATGGCCAGAATACCGGCGAGAAAACGCGGCGCAATCACCCGTTTATACGGATCAACCGCCATCATCTCCATGCTGGAGAGCTGCTCGGTGGTTTTCATCAGGCCGATTTCAGCGGCCAGCGCCGAGCCAGCGCGTCCGGCAAACAACAAGGCAGTCACCACCGGCCCCAGTTCGCGCACCAATGACAGCGCCACCACACTGCCAAGGACCTCCTCGGCACCGAAGTTCACTAGGGTGATATAGCCCTGATAGCCCAGCACCATCCCCACAAACAGCCCCGATACCAGGATGATCAGCAGGGATAACACGCCGACCGAATACAGTTCACGGATCAGCAGGCGTGGACGCCAAGTCAGTGAACCCAGCGACCACAGGGTACGCAATAAAAACAGGTGGGCACGTCCCAGGCTTTGGAAGACCGATAGCCCGAAATGGCCCAGACGTTGCAAAAGAGAGACCATCTAGGATTTTCCTGTATTGATCAGGTCATCAAGGTAATCGGGGGCGGGGTAATGGTACGGCACCGGCCCATCTGGCAGACCTTCCATGAACTGACGCGCCCAGGCCGAGCTTCCGTGGCGTACCGCCTCCGGCGTACCGCTGTCGATAATCTTTCCTTCCGAAATCAGGTAAATATAATCGGCAATGGAGCTGACCTCCGGAACATCATGAGACACCAGGATACTGCTTAGGCCCAGCGCATCATTGAGCCTGCGCACCAGTGAGACAATCACTCCCATGGTGATCGGATCGAGCCCGGCAAAGGGTTCATCGTAGAGAATCATCATCGGGTCCAGGGCGATGGCTCGCGCCAAGGCCACCCGTCGCGCCATGCCGCCGGACAGTTCGCTGGGCATCAGATCCCGCGCCCCGCGCAGTCCTACCGCCTCCAGCTTGAGCAATACCAGGGTGCGAATCAGGCGCTCTGGCAGACGGGTGTGCTCACGCAGCGGAAAGGCGACATTTTCAAACACATTCAGATGGGTAAACAAGGCGCCGCTTTGAAACAGCATCCCCATGCGTTTGCGCAGGCGATACAGTTCACTGCGCGCCAGACGATGCACCTCGTGCCCATCGACCACGATCCGCCCCCGATCCGGGCGCAGCTGGCCACCTATCAAACGCAGCAGCGTGGTTTTTCCGGTACCGCTAGGCCCCATCACAGCGGTGATTTTACCGCGTGGAATCTGTAGGCTGATACCCTCAAAAATTGTATGTGTACCGCGCCGGAAATGCAGATCTTCAATCTCAATCAGCGGCGCTGTCGATCGCTCAGTTGTCATCACTCTCTCCGGCAGACACCGTATAGGGAACGCCGCTCAGCCAGAGCGGCATAACATGGATCGCCGAGTTCTACTCGGCCAGTCGGGACACTGGCTCTCATCAGGTAATGGTTTAAAACCAGCCGAGTGCAACTCGGCGCTCCCAGGCATGGAACGTCGCTCACAAGAGCGGCATAAACATCAGCCAAGCGGGGGCGGGGCCGCTTCATCGTTTGCAAGCCGCCGTGAAGGCTTGCAACACATCACCCAGGCGCGCAACCAGCTCGTCCACCTCCGCCTCGGTGATAATCAACGGCGGCAGCAACCGCACCACCCGTTCAGCGGTCACATTGAGCAACAGACCCTGCTCACGGGCCTGATCCACCAAATCTGCGCACGGCCTCTCCAGCTCAATCCCCAGCATCAGACCCCGCCCACGAATGGCGCGGATGCCCGGCACATCTGCCAGCCGCACCTCTAAACCACGGCGCAGCCGTTCACCCCGCGCAGCGGCCTGTTCACATAACTGGCCCTGTTCCATGATTTCCAGCACCGTCAGCGCCGCCCGACACACCAGCGGATTCCCGCCAAAGGTGGTGCCGTGCGTACCGGGAGTCAACAAGCCCGCTGCCGGGCCACGCACCAGCGAAGCGCCAATCGGCAGGCCATTGCCCAAGCCTTTGGCCAAAGACAGCACATCAGGCACAATCCCGGCGCGTTGAAAGGCAAACCAATGGCCGGTGCGCCCGATGCCCGTCTGGATTTCATCGAGCATCAACAGGGCATGATGGCGATCACACAAGGCCCGCAGACCGGAAAGATAGGTATCCGGCGGAATGACAATCCCGCCCTCGCCGGTGATCGGCTCAACCAGCATCGCCACGATTTCGGGATATTGCGCAAAAGCCTGTTCAGCCGCCGCAAGATCAGCGTAGGGAACCCGTACAAAGCCCTCAACCAGCGGCGCAAATCCCTCCTGCACACGCGCATTGCCGGTGGCCGATAAGGTCGCCAGGGTACGCCCGTGAAAACTGCCCTCCGTGACCAGGATTTTCGGCTGCGTAATTCCGCGCTGATGCGCATAGCGGCGAGCCAGCTTGATGGCCGCCTCGTTTGCCTCCGCCCCTGAGTTGCAAAAAAAAGCCTGCGCCATGCCCGATAATGCACACAACCGCTCCGCCAGCTGCTCTTGCAAGGGGATGCGATACAGATTAGAGGTATGCACCAGCGTCTGCGCCTGCTCACACAGCGCCTGGGCCAACTGCGGATGGGCATGACCCAAACCACACACCGCAATCCCCGCCAGGGCATCCAGATAGCGCCGCCCGGCCTCATCCCACAACCAACACCCCTCACCGCGCACAAAAGCCACCGGCTGGCGTTTGTAATTTTCCATCAAACACTCTGGCATACACTCACCGTCCTGCACAAAAATAAGGTTCACACCTGTCGCGGTATAAGTACGCACAGGCATCAAAGCGAGACAGTATAGCGCGCCTGCGGCGGCGCACAAAAGCAAGCACGATCACCGGCGGCAATGTGGCGGATTCGCTGTTGCGGATTTAGCGGGTGAGCTGGGGGCGCCAGTGGTGCTGGATTTCATCGCGCACACCGGCAGCTTGTTCAAATTCCAGATTGCGGGCGTGTTGGTACATTTTTTCTTCCAGGCGGGCGATTTCTTTGAGGATGTGTTCCGGACTAAGCGCGCTAGCAGGGTTGTTGGTCTGGGTGGCGCTGGTTTTGCGGGCGGTGGCGGTGCTGTGTGCACCTTCCATGATGTCGTTGATGGGGCGAGAGACGCTGCGCGGGGTGATGCCGTGTTGGGCGTTGAATTGCAGTTGTTTGCGGCGGCGACGTTCGGTTTCTTCCAGGGCGCGGCGCATGGAATCGGTGAGTCGGTCGGCGTAAAGAATCGCCGTGCCGTGCAGATGGCGGGCGGCGCGGCCAATGGTCTGGATCAGGGAGCGTTCCGAGCGCAAAAAACCCTCCTTGTCGGCATCAAAGATGGCCACCAGGGACACCTCCGGCAGGTCCAGCCCTTCGCGCAGCAGGTTGATCCCGACCAGCACGTCAAACACCCCCAGACGCAAATCGCGGATAATCTCGACCCGTTCCACGGTATCGATATCGGAATGCAGATAGCGCACCCGCACGCCGTGCTCCTGTAGATAATCAGTGAGATCCTCGGCCATGCGTTTGGTGAGGGTGGTGATCAACACCCGTTCGTTGCGGCGGGCCCGCTGGTTGATTTCGCTCAACACATCTTCAACCTGCAGCGCGACCGGGCGCACCTCCACGGCGGGATCAACCAGCCCGGTGGGACGCACCACCTGCTCCACCACTTGCCCGGCCTGGGCCAGCTCATAGGGCCCTGGTGTGGCGGAAACGTGGATGATCTGCGGGGCCAGGGCCTCAAATTCACTAAATTGCAAGGGCCGGTTATCCAAGGCACAGGGCAGACGGAAGCCGTATGCCACCAGGGTTTCCTTGCGTGAACGGTCGCCGCGATACATGCCGCCAAGCTGTGGCACGGTGACATGACTTTCGTCGATGATCAGCAGCGCATTGGCAGGCAGGTAGTCCAGAAAACACGGTGGCGGCTGACCGGGCGCGCGGCCGGAGAGATAGCGCGAATAGTTTTCAATGCCAGAGCAATAGCCCATTTCCAGCAGCATCTCAATATCAAACTGGGTGCGCTCTTGCAGGCGTTGCGCCTCGATGAGCTTGTTGGCGGCATAGAGCTGTTCCAGGCGCTCACGCAGCTCATCTTTGATCTGCTCAATCGCGGCTAAGATGGTTTCACGCGGGGTGACGTAGTGCGTCTTGGGATAGATGGTCAGTCGCGGCACACGCCGCTCAATATTCCCCGTCAAGGGATCAAACCAGGCCAGTTGTTCGATTTCATCATCAAATAATTCAATCCGAACCGCCTTGGCCTCCGATTCTGCCGGGTAGATGTCGATCACCTCGCCGCGCACCCGGTAGGTGCCCCGGCGCAGTTCCATATCGTTGCGGGTGTATTGCAGCTCGGCCAGGCGGCGCAGGATCTGGCGCTGGCCGATCCGCTCGCCGCGTTGCAGATGCAAAATCATCTGCATATAGGCGCGGGGATCTCCCAGACCATAAATGGCCGAGACGCTGGCGACAATGATGGCATCTTCGCGCTCCAGCAAGGCCCGCGTGGCTGACAGGCGCATTTGCTCAATGTGTTCGTTGATGGAGGCGTCTTTTTCGATGTAGGTGTCCGAGGAGGGAACATAAGCCTCGGGCTGATAGTAATCGTAATACGAGACAAAATATTCCACCGCATTGTCGGGAAAAAAGCCTTTCATCTCCTCATACAACTGGGCCGCCAGGGTTTTGTTGGGCGCCAGAATCAGGGCAGGACGGCGCACGCGCTCAATCACATTGGCAATGGTAAAGGTCTTGCCCGAACCGGTGACACCGAGCAAGACCTGATGCGCCAGACCCGCCTCAAGACCGCTGATCAAGGCTTCAATGGCTTTGGGTTGATCACCGGCGGGGCTATAGCCGGTTTTTAGCATAAATTCCTGGGTCATGGGCTTATGTTAGCGACTCGCTTTGAGTATCATGGTAACTTCTTTAATACGTCGTCATGCCCGTTATTTTAACGGGATGACTGTGTTTAATCTGACATTAATCTGGGATTTCTGACCTTGGATATCAAGCTTGCTGCACGCGTTCAGCGCATCAAACCCTCTCCGACTCTGGCTGTCAGTGCTTTGGCTGCGCAACTCAAGGCGCAGGGGCGCGACATTGTGGGTCTTGGCGCCGGAGAGCCTGATTTTGATACCCCTGAGCATATCAAAGAGGCCGCCATTGCCGCCTTACATGCCGGCAAAACCAAATACACCCCGGTCGATGGCACAGCCAGCCTGAAACTGGCGATCATTGATAAATTCCAGCGGGATAACGGCCACAATTTCCAGCCGGATCAGATTCTGGTTTCCTGCGGCGGTAAACAAAGCTTTTTCAATCTCGCCCAGGCATTGCTGGAAGCCGGTGATGAAGTCATCATTCCGGCGCCGTACTGGGTTTCCTATCCAGACATGGTTTTGCTGGCCGATGGCGTCCCGGTGGTGGTCAATACCGACCAGTCCCAGGCGTTCAAGCTCAAGCCCGAACAGCTCGAACAGGCGATTACCCCGCGCACCAAGCTGGTGGTGATCAACAGCCCCTCCAATCCTACCGGGGTGGCCTACACCCGTGAAGAACTTGAGGCCCTGGGTGAGGTTTTGCTGCGCCATCCGCATGTGCTGGTCGCCACCGATGATATGTATGAGCATATCCTGTTCCAGGGACGGCGCTTTGCCAATATCCTCATGGCCTGCCCGGATCTTTATGAGCGTACCATCGTGCTCAACGGGGTTTCCAAGGCGTATGCCATGACCGGCTGGCGTATCGGCTATGCAGGCGGTCCGAAACCATTGATCTCGGCGATGAAAAAGATTCAATCGCAAAGCACCTCCAACCCCACCTCCTTTGCCCAGGCAGGTGCCGAGGCCGCGCTGACCGGGGATCAGTCCTGTGTAAGCACCATGTGCGCCGCCTTTGCCCAGCGTCATGATTATCTGATCGAGGCGCTCAACGCCATCCCAGGGGTGGATTGCCTGCCCTGTGATGGTACCTTCTACTGCTTTCCCAGCGTTACCGGCGCAATGACCCGCTTAAACCTTGATTCCGATGTCAAGTTTGCCGAGCTGCTGCTGGACAAGGTCGGCGTGGCGCTGGTACCAGGTTCTGCCTTTGGCGCACCCGGCCATGTGCGCATCTCCTTTGCCACCAGCATGGACAACCTCAAGCAGGCCGTGGATCGCATCCGCACCGCCGTGATGGATTGATTCGCATCGTAGCAACATGTAGCCGACGCCTTCCCCAGGCGTCGCTCGTGGCCACTATCCCAGCGCTGCCAACCACAACCGCTGGCAGTTTTGCTGGCGGCGCTGGGTCAAGCGGGTCTTGATGACCTCACGGGCCTCACTGAAGGGAATCCGCCCGGCCGGATGAATCTGTTCACAGTACAGCAGATGCAAACCGACCTCACTGCATACCGCCTCACTGATTTGCCCCGCTTCCAGCGTAAACAGTACCGCCTCCAGCTCTGGATACAGCGTACCCTGTGGCACCGTGCCCAACAGTCCGCCCTGTAGCGAACTGGGGCATTCCGAATGGCGTCCGGCCAGTTCGGCAAAGTCCTTCCCCTGTTGCATAATGGCCTCACGAATCTGCTGAATGCGCTGTTGCGCATGTTCTGGCGTATTTTCCGCAAACTGCGGGTTGATCGTGATGAGAATATGCCGCACGGTGCGCCGCTCTGGCGCCTCAAAGCGGTGCATCTGCCGCTGATAATACAAACGCAATTCCAGCTCATGCACCTCCGCTGCCTGTGCTGAAACCCGCTCCAGGACCGCCTGCACCCGCAGCTCATGCGTCAGCGCATCGTGCAAGCCTGCCACATCCAACCCATGCGCCTTGAGGTCATCATAAAACGGCTGTTTTTCGGGATAGCGCTGCTGAATCTCCGCCACCGCCTGAGAGACGGCCTCCGCAGGCAGCGTCACGCGATGGGCTAATGGCGTCGCCAAAGCCCGACAGCCCAGCGCATAGGCCTTGTCTGCCTGTGCCGCGACCTTCGCCTGCTGCGCAGCATCCAGCACACTCCAGGGCCGGCCATACTGTTCCAGGGCGGCTTTCATACGCAAATACATCAGGGGAGCAGGCTGCATGAAATGATCGATCCTCAGTCAATACCCCCAAACGGCGGGGAGCAGGTGGAGTTTTTCGGGGTTTGTAACTGCTGGCTAAAATCTATCATTTTCTATAAAAACCTTGTCTTTTTGCGCCCGGTTTTTCCTGGCAATAGCAGTGACGGCGTATACAAATCCGTGAAATAGATTTTCATAGATTTTTAGTAGCGGTTGAGTGGATGATGGTGCACGGCAACCATCCTTGAAGCGCAGGCACGGCATAAGGTCATTGGATTGAAAAACATCCGCCTAAAACCATCTCCTCCGCTTCAATGTGGCGGCGGCTTATAAGGCCATTGCCACCAGTTCGCAGGTGGTCAGCTCGCCATAAATGGCATCCAGCTGCGCCCGGCTTTGCGCCTGAATCACCACGGTGATGGCGAGGTAGCGGGCGCCCTTGGAGGCGCGTCGGGTAAAAGCCTGTGCGGGGGTATCAGGGGCGTGGCGGGTGATGATCTCCGCCACCCGCTGTTCAAATTCGGGAATGGCCGCCCCCATGACTTTAATGGGAAACGCGCACGGAAAATCCAGCGCCGCTGACGCTTGCCGCGACATCAAAACACCCCTTGATGTTTGTAGTCGATATAGGCGCGATACACACGCTGCCACAGCGGCCCAGGTTGCCCGTTGCCGACCGGCTGTTCATCCAGCCGTGTTACCGGCAGGATGTCTTTGGTTGAACTGGTCAGCCAGATTTCATCGGCACGACGCAGGGCATCAAGTGTGATCGGCGTTTCCTTGACGGGGATATCCAACTGCTGCGCCAGATAGACCACCACATCGCGGGTGATTCCCGGTAGCAGCTGATGATCTTTGGGCGGTGTCAGCACGGCGTTATCAACCACCATAAACAGATTGCTGGCCGCGCCCTCGGTGGCCACATCATCACGCACCAAAATCGCCTCCACCGCACCGGCCTCAATCGCCTCTTGCCGTGCCAGCACATTAGCCAGCAGGGTAATGGCTTTGATATCACAGCGTTGCCAGCGTTGATCGGCCAGCGTGATGGCCGCCACCCCGTCGCGCAGAAAGGCGGCGGGTACCGGCGTGATGGGATCGACCATCGCAAACACGGTCGGCGAAACCTCGGCCGAAGGAAAGGCGTGATTACGCGGCGCAACCCCCCGCGTCACTTGCAAATAAATGCTGCGATCCCCGCCGGGATTGCGCGCCAGCAGCGACGTAAAGACCTCAAGCCATTGCGCATCGCTTAACGGAGCCTTGATGCGCACCGCCTCCAGGCTGCGGGCCAGGCGGTGCAGATGGGACTGTGGATGAAACAGGTGCCCGCCGTAACAGGGGATCACCTCATAGACCCCATCGCCGAACACAAAGCCACGATCCAATACGCTGATGCAGGCCTGCGAACGATCAAGAAATGCGCCGTTGAGATAGACCACGGATGCCGGGTGTGTCATGAACAGTTCGTACGCCTTGAATTAATGGAACAACAACAAGAAGGCATCCAGCATCCGGCGGGAAAAGCCACCTTGATCAATCCCCTGAAGCGCGACCAGACTTTGGCGGGCAATCGGTTGGCCATCCAGTAGAATGCTCAACTCACCATAAGAATGTCCACGCAATACCGGGGCCTCAATGCGCGGCAACAGCTCCACATGCGGCTGCATTTGGGTATAGCGGCCTCGCGGGATGGTGACATACAGATCCTGAGTCAACCCCACTGGCACGGCATTGGCATCACCTTTCCAGACCCGCGCCTCCGTCAAGGGCTGACCGGCGGCATACAAACGATGGGTTTCAAACTGGCGAAAACCCCAGTTCATCAGGGATTGGGTTTGATTGGCTCGCGCCAGACCGCCGGCTTCGTGATTCGGGGCATCAATGCCCATGACCACCGACACCAGACGCATCCCATCACGCTTGGCCGAACTGACCAAACAATAGCCCGCCGCGCTGGTCCAGCCGGTTTTCATACCATCCACCGAGCTATCCCGCCACAGCAACAAATTGCGGTTACGCTGCGGTTGATCAATGCCATATTTAAAACTGCGCTCCGAATAATAGCCGTAATATTGCGGAAACTCATGAATCAGCGCCCGCGCCAGGATCGAGAAATCCCGTGCCGAGGAATACTGTGCTTCCTCACTGGGCAAGCCGTGCGAATTTTGAAAGCGGGAGTTATGCATTCCCAGACGGCGGGCCTGAGCATTCATCAAATCGACAAAGGCCCCTTCGCTACCGGCAATCAACTCCGCCAAGGCCACGCTGGCATCATTCCCCGATTGCACAATCATGCCGCGCAGCAAATCCTCCACCATCACCTCGCTGCCCACCTCAATGAACATACGCGAGGCGCCACGCATCCCGGTACGCCAGGCCTGCTCAGATACCGGCGCCTTATCGGTGAGCTGAATCGTGCCTTGATCCAGCGCCTGAAACACCAGATAAGCGGTCATGATCTTAGTCAAACTGGCCGGCTCAACCCGTGCATCCGCATCCTGCTCAGCGAGAATCGCCCCGCTGTGGGCATCCAGCAGAATGTAATTACGGGCCGTCAAATCAGACGGCGGCGGAACCTGCAGATTAGCCAGCGCAGTGCCAGACAATAGCAGGGTGGCGCAAAGGCCGGACACAAAGAATCGTTTTAAAATAGGCATCATCACGGTATCTGTTACAAAAAAGGTGGCGTGAATTAAGGGTTTTTCAAGATAGACAGAGAAACAAACAATGGCCCAATCCAAGCGGTATAGCGGGTGGCGGGCGTGTTTTCACGGTGAAATATAGACCGCCGGATAAATAGCGGTATATCAATACGCTATTGCTTCTATCTTCAAAGAACGAGGCGAACTGCCTGCTCATCTCATTCTATAGAGAAACCCCCCTGAAAACCAGCACACCCACGCACCGCCCAGCAATTCCAAATTTGGGCTGCTCAGCACCGGGAGCGCCGCCCGGGTGGGGGCTGGGCTGTTACCAACGCCTCCAGCAAGAAGCCAAAGAGCGCTTGCCATGTGGCGAAGACCAGGTAGAGCGTCAGCGCGCGCAGATGCTCAAAGAACATCCGCCGCGAGAATAGGTGTTGGCGCACGCGTTGGTAGAGCGCATCGCCATGATCGAGAATCGAGTGGATCAGAAAAGCCATCAGGATCAGTGTGGCGAGGTGGGACGCCAGATGCTGCTTGCCATGACCATAATGGTGTCAAATCGATAGCCTTGCGTCTTGAGGGTGCAAGCCTTTCAAGGTGAAATAAAATCAAAGCTAGACGTTCAACTCGCAGGCACCAGTGCTTCCGGGTTAGGATCTATGCTGGATGATGGCGGTTGGCGCTACAGCATGTCGTAGGACGCGCATGCCCACTGAGATCGTCACACCGGAAGATGCAGCAGCTCCGCCGCATCCGCAGAGAGGGCTGGATGTCGATGTGACCGCCAACGAGGGCCTGCTTCCCATGATCGAACTCTCCCCGATTTTGCGCCGCTTCGCCGAGCGTTCCCCGTCATGATCCGCGCCCTATTCGAGCGCTGCCTTGACCCGGTCAAGCTTGATGCGTGGTTTGATGCCAACTCGGAGCAGCAATATACTCGCAACTTGCTGTTTTCTAGTCTTTTTAGACTGATGACCAAAGTGGTGCTGCGGCAACAGACATCAA
>NZ_MU255056.1:859311-919936 GCF_000227725.2 Thiorhodospira sibirica ATCC 700588
AATTCCAGGGATGCCAATACCAAGAAGAAGGATCTGATTACCGTCCATCGCGTTCACCTGTACTGTTCGAACCAGCCCTATCGTATCTCAACGTTTTGTTGAAGGATTCCACTTAATGTGACGAGGAGCCTCAAAAAACCACCTAACTAAAACCTTAATCAGCAACGCCTGCTTTTTGTATTTAATCTCTCAGGTCATATTCCCCGCCGCTTGCGGCGGGGACGTTAGCTGCTGCAATATACATCGAATATTTGTATACTTAAATTTTCTTTCCTATGTAAAACACATACCCATAATATTTCTTATATTTATTATATAATTCAGCTTCATGCCTTTGGTTTATTACAAGATCTTCAGCCGCTTTATTTCCCGCATATTTCTTTAAAAATAATTCTTGTGCAGGCACTTGCGGAACATAAAAATTTTCAGTCCAGCAGTTTTCTGGCAAAACAAAAGCAGCCATCGGTATGTATCCAGCTTTTTGCATTTGGCCTATCTTGTTTGCAATAGTATCAATTTCCGGATAAGCATCTTTCCAAAATCTATCAATCTCATCCGGCCTCGTTTCGGTGAACCAGGATGCCTCAGAAACGGCAATAAAGCCTCCATTATTTAGGAACTTACGCCATTCGTTTATGCCACGCTCAAAGCCGATATTATAGATAGCCCCCTCTGACCAGATCAGATCCAGCGCTTCATTCTGAAAGGAAAGATCATCCATTGCACCAACAACGCCGACCACTCTACTCTGGAGATTTTTCTTTCGGAAACTGTCGTTGAAAATGTCAATAAAGTCGGCAAACAAATCAATACCGGTAATATGCCCTAAGGTATTTTCAGCCAGCACCATTGTCTGACCGCCTGTTCCGCACCCTATATCGGCTATTTTTGATTCACTTGTAAGGTTATCAATAAAACTCAAAGCTTTTACAGTTACATCTGGACTCCCGGGCCCTTGTCGTTCTATGCTCGAAAAATATTCACAGATCAATTTAAAGTCAAATTCATGTATTGATTTATCTGCCTGGCTCATATCTCTTATCTATCCTCAATGGGTGAAACACGGTGAAGGCCCGAACTTCCGACAACGAGAGAGACCCGCGTGTTTCAACGGACGTCATGCGCCCAAGCGGGTGAAACGGCCTTGGCGATTCGTTGGGTAACCCGCGTTGGAGCTCACCATGGTTGCATGGTCCTTTGAACTCCGGAGGAAACGCCCCGAGCGTACCCGCATGCGGGGTGGTGTGGAGGCCGGGGGGGAATTCCGGTTGTCCGGTTAGTGCTTTTCACCACTGGCAACTTCTTCAGTCACTGATAGTAAGTTGTCGTGTGAAAGCCGACCGGGAGGTCCGTCCCAAGTAATTTTTCCCATGTCCATGAGTGGAAAAAGATGATTGATAGCAAGATCATCGAGGTCCATATCCAAATACTCTGCTACTTTCTTCATTGATATTTGTTGATGCTCTTTGATAGCTTTTAAAACAGACTCGGATTTAAGCGATTTTTTGCGGAACTTAGCTGATTTTAGAATATTCTCCATTACATCTTCCAGACGTTTCACAATCTCCTCTTGGTTAGATTCTTTTACATCGTATTTTTTTAGGACCAATCAAACCTGCGATTCTATTTCTTGCTTTATGAGTTGGCTTAGCTCGCCATTTTCTTTTGATGGCTTACTCCAGATGTGCCTTCTCATATCACTGACAGTATCTTTCATCATTGAAAAAGTATCTGAATAAAGTTTGTCGAATAATTTTTCAAGCCTTTGAACACTTGCATCTATACCCTTCGCTGCCTCATTTTTTGCATTAGATGCATTACTCGACATTTTGTAGAATACTATCGATAACCAGATAGCACCGACTGCAACTATTAAGGAAGCTATGGAGGCTATCAAGGATACCAAATCCATAACGGTCATCATTCCTGCAGTCACTTGAAACTCGTTCATATTTCAGTGCTCCTGTTTCGCGCATCGTAGTAGGAATGCCATTTATCTGACGCTCTTGCACAGATCCCGGCGTGAGGTTTTCCCGCACAGGGATCTTCAGTCATATCACTCGCGCAGAAAGACGTTCCCTCACACAAGCCCCTAATTTTGTAGTCTCTGCATTGTATATTTTAGACCACCATAAATTGATTGAAATTCAAAAAGCGCATCCACCGGACAGAGAGGCTTTATGCTGATGGCTTTGGGGGTATAATAAATAATCAATTTATTTAAGTTTTGCTATAGCGACGGCTGGAAGCCGCCGCCCGGTTTATTATGCTGAATGGGTGCTGGCGTTCTCACAACCCGGCAGTTTAGGGGCTGCGCAGGCGTTGGTGTAGGAGTGGGGTGGTGTCTGGGCGGATGCCGCGCCAGAGGTAGAAGGCCTCGGCGGCTTGTTCGACGAGCATGCCTAGGCCGTCGGCGTACCAGCGGGGGTTTTGTTGTTGCGCCCAGTGCAGGAAGGGGGTCAGGGTCTGGCTGTAGAACATGTCATAACAGCCGCCGCCGGGGTTGAGCAGTCCATCGGGGAGCGCGGGCTGTTCACCGTCAAGGCCGGCGGAGGTGGCGTTAATGATCAGGTCAAAGTGGTGGCCGACGAGATCGTCATAGCCGCTGGCGGAGAGGCGTCCCAGGTGGGCAAATTGGCTGAGCAGATGTTCGGCGCGGCTGAGGGTGCGGTTGGCGATGTGCAGATGTGCCGGGTTGTGCGCCAATAAGGGTGCCAGCACGCCGCGCACTGCGCCCCCGGCCCCCAGGATGAGGATTTTGCGGGCGTGTAATGTCACGCCGAGATTGCTGCTTAAATCGCGCACCAGTCCGGCCCCATCGGTGTTGTCGGCCAGCAGGCTGCGATCCGCTTGCACCACGAAGGTGTTAGCCGCTTGTGCCAGCGTGGCCCGGGGGGTGTGTTCCTGGGCCAGGGCGAAGGCTTCTTCCTTGAAGGGGACGGTGATGTTCATCCCGCGAAAGCCCTCTTTGACCCGTTCAGCGATACAGGCGCGAAAGCCATCCTTGGGGGCAAGGATGGCTTCGTATTGCATCCGCTGCCCGGTCTGGGCGGCAAACTGGCGGTGTATCGCCGGTGAGCGGCTGTGGGCGATGGGGTGACCGATGACGGCGTAGCGGTCCACGCGGCCTTAGTCCTGTCCGTGCAGCCAGCGGGCCACTTGTGGGGCGTAGTAGGTGAGAATGCCATCCGCCCCGGCGCGTTTCATGCTGAGCAGGGCTTCCAGTACGCAGGCACGCTCGTTGATCCAGCCGTTTTGCGAGGCGGCCTTGAGCATGGCGTATTCGCCGCTGACGTGATAGGCAAAGGTCGGCACACCGAATTGATCTTTGATACGGCACACGATGTCCAGGTAGGGCATCCCCGGTTTGACCATGACCATATCGGCGCCTTCGTTAAGATCCATGGCGACCTCGTTGATGGCCTCATCGCTGTTGGCCGGGTCCATCTGATAAGTGTATTTGTTGCCCGCGCCCAGATTGGCGGCAGAGCCTACGGCGTCACGAAACGGACCGTAGAAGCTGGAGGCATATTTTGCCGAGTAGGCGAGAATGCGGGTGTGGATGTGGCCGGATTTTTCCAGCTGGCTGCGAATGGCACCGATGCGCCCATCCATCATGTCGGAAGGGGCCACGATGTCCGCCCCGGCCTGGGCATGGGAAAGCGCCTGACGCACCAAAACTTCGACGGTTTCGTCATTCAGGACATAGCCGCTGTCGTCGATCAGGCCATCTTGACCGTGGGTGGTGAAGGGATCGAGCGCCACGTCGGTGATAATGCCCAGTTCCGGTACTGCGGCTTTGAGTGCGCGCACTGCACGTTGCGCCAGACCTTCGGGGTTGTAGGCCTCGCGGGCGTCTTCGGTTTTTTTCTCCAGCGGTACCACCGGGAACAGGGCCATTGCCGGAATCCCGAGTTGTTGGGCGGCTTTGGCCTCGGCCACCAGCAGGTCAATGGACAGGCGCTCGACCCCCGGCATGGATGGCACGGCCTCACGCTGGCCACTGCCTTCCAGGACAAATACCGGGTAAATCAGGTCATCACAGCTGAGGTGATGTTCGCGCATCATGCGGCGGGAAAAATCATCGCGGCGCATCCGCCGGGGACGGGTGATCGGGTATTGGCCGTGGTAGGGATTCATCGGTTTATCAAACTCCTAAGGCGTTGAGTGAGGGAGGCGCTGCGCGGGAAAGGGCCGGTCAGCGCGTCAGTGTTGTATGGTCAGGCGGCCTGTTCGCGATCCAGCCAGATTTCCAGCCCTTGTACGTTAAGGGTGACATCCATCTCCAGCAGATTGCGCTGCTCGGCTTTGGGCAGGGTACAGCCCAGAGCATCAAGGCGAGACAGCATGATGTCCATCATGCCCTCGCACAGCGCCTGATGGCGGTTCGGCGCATCTTTGAGGGCCAGGCCCAGCGCCACATAGGCATCAATCTGTTCATGGAGTCCTTGCGTGAGCGCCGGGGTTTTGCGGATGCGTCCATAGTGGGTCAGGTAGATATAGTCCAGGCCCTGGGCATCGATCTTATCCACCGAAGCATGCAGCTTTTCGGGCTCAAACTGTACCGGCGTTGTGGTGGGAAACAGGAATACCTCGCCAGCAACGTCAAATTCACGGTACGAGATGCCGAAAGTGTCACCGGTGTACACGCCATTGCCTTGGGCATCCACAATGCAGAAATGATGACGGGCGTGGCCGGGGGTATCAATGATGCGCAGCTCGCGTCCGTTGAAGCTGAAAATATCGCCGTCATGCGCCTGCATCACCCGCGCCTCGGGAACCGGTACTACGGTGCCATAAAGGCGGGCCATGGCCTCTTCGCCATAGACAGCACTGGCACCCGCAATCAACTGACTGGGATCAATCATGTGACGGGCACCGCGTGGATGAATGATCAGCCGCGCCTCGGGTAAATGGCGTATCAGTTCACCGGCACCGCCGCCATGATCCAGATGCACATGGGTGGGGATTACATAATCCACCGCCGTGCGCGCAATGCCCTTGGCATCCAGCACCGCCAGCAGACCGGGAATCGACAGGCTGGTACCGGTTTCAATAAACGCAGCGCGCCCCTTTTCAATGAGCAAATAGGCCGCCGCCAGGGCATGGCGGCAAAAGCCGGTGTCAATGGCGGTGATGCCATGATCCAAATCAGTGTAGTGGGGTAAAGACATGCAAGCACTCGTTATGCAGAAGGGATGGTGTCGTTTGGGTCAAGCCCTGCCGCAGCGGCCTGGCGGTTTTCTGCGCGGATGCGCTGGCGGATGCGTTCCAGGGCTTGCTCGCCAATGGAGCGCACCACCGGATTGACCAGTCGCCCGAGGGTTTTATCCAGCAGGCGGCTGGGCAGTTGATAGCTGATCACCAGATGAACCTGGGTGCCTGCCCCCGCCGGGGTGATGTGATAACGCCCGGTGTTGGGGATGCCACTGAGCGAGCGCCAGACAATGGTGGTGGGCGGGACACATTCGACGATGGCCACATCCCAGGAAAAGACCTTACCGGCGGCGCGCACCTGCCAGCGGTAGCGGTCGCTGCCCAAGGGGACGATGGATTCCACCGCATCGCTGTAGCGGCTGAATTCTTCGACCTTGCGAATCAGCCCGAATACGCGCTCCGGGCTGGCTTCCAAAAACATCTGCTGCTCAATATCAGGCATGATCAGCCCATCTGCATTTTATTCTGCGGCCAGATCCAGAATGGAGCCGACAATATCGTTGATGGTCACAATGCCTTCCAGTTCATTGTTACGCAACACCACCAGGCGGCGGATTGACTGGCTGACCATCAGCTTGGCGACGTATTTGATGTCCATCTCGCTGGGCACGGTGAGCACCGGCTTGGAGCACACATCATAGACATTGATCATGTCAATATCGCCGCCCTCGGCCACAATGGTGCGCAAGACGGTGGTGTAGGTCACAATCCCGTAGGCATCATGAGGATTGCGTTTTTCAACGACTAAGGATTTCACCTTGTGGCGGCGCATTAAACGCATCGCATCGCGCAGGGTGGCCAGCGGCGATACGGTGATGACATTGCGCACCATGATATCACTAACAAGCATGGGGAGTTCCTCGGCTAAATTTCATCTTTGAGATGTTCTTCAAAGCGGGTGAGCTGTTCGATATCAATCCCGGCAATGTGTTCAAGCGGCATGGTAAAGATCACGCCCTTGGTGTGGGTCTTGAGTTCGAGCTCATCGCATAAACGCTTCATGACGCTCAGCGACAGACTTTTTTCCAATACAAAAATCAACACCGACTGACTGCCTTCGTAGGTCAGGCCGAAAAAGGTCTTTTTTTCGGCGGCGCCGATACCGCGAGCATCCAGAATGGTGACGCCACCGGCACCGGCCTGTTTGGCGACATCAATCGCCTTATCTTCGAGATCTTCAGCAAGAATGGCAACAAGTACGGCAAATTTCATAGATTGTGTGCGGGCCTTGCGCCCTTGAGCTGCGCCGGGCTGACTCCGCGTCTCCTCAGTCAATTACATGGGGTGGATAACCAATGGTGTCTGTGCTTTAGCGGGATGCGTTCGGTTCTGGAGGGGCACGTTTGCGCTGCAGGCGCGTGCCCAGTTCGATAAAGATGGCATAGAGCATGACGGTAACGATAGGAAAAATCGAGGCAAAGGCAATCAGCCCAAAGCCATCAATCAAGACATTACGCCCCTCAATATGCGTTGCCAGACCGATACCCAAGGCGGTGACCAACGGTACGGTGACCTCAGAGGTGGTCACCCCACCCAGATCAAAGGCCAGCGCGATGATATAGCTTGGAGCCAGCCAGGTCAGCAGAATCACCAGCGTATATCCGGCCATGATATAAAAATGGATGGAGTCGCCAGTGATGATGCGATGCACCCCGATGGTGATGCCAATCGCCACCCCGACGGCGACCAGCAGACGAATCACCGTACCACTGAGACGCCCCCGGGCGGCTTCCTGTGCCTTTTGCCCGATAGCAATCAGGGCGGGTTCGGCCATGGTGGTACCAAAACCGATGGCGAAGGCAAACAGATAGAGATAGCCGTGATAATCCAGCGCCACCAACTGCTCGGCCATGCTGCGGCCAATGGGGAAAAGCCCCAGCTTCAGGCCCACCACAAAGGCATACAAGCCTAAAATCACCAGCACAAAGCCAACGATCACCTTGGCCAGATGCGCAATCGGGCGGCGAATCACCACATACTGGAAAAACAGAATCACCAGAATGATCGGCGCCACATCGCGCAACATTTTCAGCAGATCCAGCACCATACTCAGCCAGAATGCCGGGGGCGCAGCCGCCGGGGTCTCAACCGCTGCACTGGCATGACTGGCATTGAGCATGGTCCCCGCCAGCTGCGCGTCAGCCTCACCGAAGCTGTACACCAAAACGCCATACAGCTGCACGGTGATCATCGGTACCATCACCGCCAGGGCGACCAGCCCAAAGCCATCGCTTAAGGTGCTGCGTCCTTTGATGGATGCGGCCAGACCGATCCCCAGGGCGGCAATCAACGGCACGGTGACAATATTGGTGGTCACGCCGCCAGAGTCATAGGCCAGGCCGACAATCTCTGCCGGGGCAAAGAAGGTGATCATCACCACCAGCACATAACCGCTGATCAGATACCAGTGAATCGGGTGTCCAAAGACGATACGCATGATGCCCAAGGCCACCACCGCACCCACCGACAAGGCGACAATCAGGCGCAATACCGTAGCACTCACCCGTCCCTCGCTGATCTGCTGAGCCTGATCGGCCACCGCAATCAGCGCCGGTTCAGCCACCACCGCCGCAAAGCCCAGACAAAAACCAAAGGTCAGCAACAGCAGCAAGGAACCTTTTTTCGCAAAGGCATTGGAGAGATTTTTGCCGATGGGAAAAATCCCCATCTCCAGCCCTTGCAGAAACAGCGCCACCCCAAGCACCACCACGCCCAGGCCAAAGAGGATCATACCCAGATCGTCAGGCACCTGACGGATGATGACCGCCTGAAAGAAGGCAACCACCGCAATAATGGGCAGCAGGTTTTTAAAGGAGTGAAGCAGGATATGCCAAAAGGCCTTCAGCGAGTCCAGCAAACGGACAATCTCCTTTTCGGAAGCGCCGAGTTATACTCGGCTTGGTTTTATGGAACGCCGACGTGGAGTCGGCCCTACCGGCAAACATCACGCGACGCCTGCGGCTTGGTTGCCGAGTACCACTCGGCGCTCCTTGTTTTTTTGCCGCAGGATTAGCCGGGTAGGTATGCGCTTAATGAATCCGCTCGACGATGTAGCGTGCGACAAAACGCAATAAATCCGCATCAGGACCCAGCGGGCTAATGCTCTCCAGGGCATCATCCACCAATTCACGCGCCCGCTGCTTGGAAGCCTCCATACCGATCAAGGCCGGATAGGTCGGCTTGTTTTGCGCCATATCGGAACCCTGTGGCTTACCCAAGGTCTCGGTATCGCTTTCCACATCGAGAATATCATCGCGGATCTGAAAGGCCAAACCAATGCACTTGGCGTAACGGTCCAGCTTTTCCAGGCGCACTTCATCAATCTCGACCAAACTCAAGGCGCCGAGCAACACCGAGGCGCGAATCAGGGCGCCGGTTTTGTGAATGTGCATATCTTCAAGCTGGACCAGATCAATCTGTTGCCCAACGGAGGCCAGATCAATCGCCTGTCCACCGGCCATGCCGCGTGACCCGGAGGCCCGCGCCAGAATTTCCATCATGCGCAGACGAACCTTGGGATCCTCGGTCATTTCCGGGTCGGTCACCAGAATCTGAAAGGCCAGCGCCTGCATCGCATCCCCGGCCAGAATTGCGGTGGCCTCATCAAAGGCCTTATGACAGGTCGGTCGGCCCCGGCGCAGATCGTCATTGTCCATCGCCGGCAGGTCGTCATGAATCAGCGAATACACATGAATCAGCTCAACCGCGCAGGCCGGGCCATCCACACAGCTCAGCGGAACGCCCAGCGCCTTGGCCGTGGCATAGACCAAAATGGGACGAATCCGCTTGCCGCCATCCATCGCCGAGTAGCGCATGGCCTGATGCAAACTGGCGGGGTGGGTGGTCGGGGGTTGCAACCAGTGATCGAGGACGGTTTCGATGCGTTGCTGATACTCGCGCAGCAATCCCTCCATTATTCGTTTTCTCCGCTTTGAAGGTGATGATCGGGGCTGAACTCGACAGCCCCCTGTTCAGTCAGGATATGCACTTTTTGCTCAGCGATGGCCAGCGCGTGCTGGCACTGGCGTGTGAGCGCCAAACCACGCTCAAACTCACTTAAGGCGTCTTCCAGGGACAGATCACCCTGCTCCAGACGCTGCACCAGGCGTTCCAGTTCCTCCAGTGCCTGGGCAAAATCCGGGGGCGCTTCCAGTGGCAAAGTCTGTGGGGAATCGTGTGTCATCGTCGGCAAGCTCGACCTGTGCAGGCGTCAGGAGCGCTTCATCATGTCAAAAAATTCGTTATTGGTCTTGCTTGACTGGAGCCGTGCCAGCAGGAAATCCATCGCCTCCACATCATCCATGGGATGGAGAAACTTACGCAAGATCCACAGCTTTTGCAACTCTTCTTGATCGGCCAGCAGTTCTTCGCGGCGAGTCCCGGAACGGTTGATATTGATGGCGGGATAGACCCGTTTTTCGGCGATGCGGCGATCCAGATGGATTTCCATGTTGCCGGTGCCTTTAAATTCCTCGTAGATCACTTCATCCATTTTTGACCCGGTGTCGATCAAGGCTGTGGCGAGAATCGTCAGGCTGCCGCCTTCTTCCACATTGCGCGCCGCGCCAAAAAAGCGCTTGGGTCGGTGCAAGGCGTTGGCATCAACACCGCCGGTAAGCACCTTGCCGGAGCTGGGGACAACGGTGTTATAGGCCCGTGCCAGACGAGTAATGGAATCGAGCAAAATCACCACATCGCGCCGGTGTTCGACTAGGCGCTTGGCCTTTTCAATCACCATTTCGGCAACTTGTACATGGCGGCTGGCGGGTTCGTCAAAGGTACTGGAGATCACCTCGCCCTGCACCATGCGCGACATCTCGGTGACTTCCTCGGGGCGCTCATCAATGAGCAACACCATCAGATAACATTCGGGATAATTGGTGGCGATGCTTTGCGCAATATTCTGCAGCATCAGGGTCTTACCGGCCTTGGGAGGAGAAACAATCAAACCGCGCTGGCCCTTGCCGAAGGGGGCGACAATATCAATCACCCGGGCGGTGATGTCTTCGGTGGAGCCGTTCCCTCGCTCCATGCGCATCCGTTCGGTGGCATGTAAGGGGGTGAGATTTTCAAATAAGACCTTGCTGCGGGCGTTTTCCGGGGATTCAAAGTTAATCTTGTCAACTTTTAATAAGGCAAAATAGCGTTCCCCTTCTTTGGGGGGGCGAATCTTGCCGGAAATGGTATCCCCGGTGCGTAGATTGAAACGACGAATCTGGCTGGGCGAGACATAGATATCATCCGGGCCGGCCAGATAAGAGCCATCGGCGGAACGCAGAAAGCCAAAGCCATCCTGCAAAATTTCCAGTACGCCATCACCGCAGATATCTTCGCCACTTTTCGCGTGGGCCTTGAGGATGGCAAAAATTACATCCTGTTTGCGCGCTCTGGCCATGCCTTCAATATCCATGGCTTGAGCAAGATCAATAAGTTCGGAGGCAGATTTACGCTTGATTTCGGTTAAGTTCATATGAAAACGGTGGGAAGGTTTACGGAGATAGGAAAGCGAGACTGTCTGAGCCGGTTAACAGAGGCACATCTGCAAGGAATACGGAGCAAAACCTGAGTTTGAGATTGCTGTGAGACCGCAGTTGAGGCGAATACGCAGACGTTTGGTTCCCAACATCGGGCAGGCTCGGTGCGTAAGGCGCGTTGCTTGGGATTAATGGGCGCAATGCACCCCGGATGATCGCACGCTGATCCTCATGCCAGACAACATGGCTACCTTCGCGTGTAACCATAGATGCGTGTGCTGAGGGGCCTGAGATCGGTTTTGATTATTAGCTTATAATTTAAGGTCGAGATCTTCCACGGAAGCGCCGATCTTGGGCGGATTCTATACCGCTACTCACCCAAGGTCAAACGCAATCACGGCAATGAGGTGCGCAAGGTGCCATATTTTATCAATTCCAGCGCCATGGCGGCGACATGGGCCGAGTGGCCGCTGCTGCCCAGTCGTTGACGCAGCGCGCTCAGCGCCGTGCGCATCTCCTGGGCATAGGCCGGATCATGCAGCAGGCGCTCGACTTCTGTGCCAACCTGTACCGGCGTGGCCGCCTGTTGAATAAATTCCTGCACGACGCGCTTTTCACAGACGATATTCACCAGACCAATATCGCGAATCTTTACCAGCCGTTTGAGAATGGCATAACTCAGCGGCGAGATGCGGTAGATAATGGCCATCGGCACCCCCAGCAATCCGGCTTCGAGGGTGGCCGTTCCAGAGGCCACCACTAAGGCATCGCAGGCGTGCATGGCATCATAGGTTTCCCCCTGGATCACGGTCACGCCGCAAGCGGAATCAAGATAAGGGTATAAATCCCGGGCCTGATTGACGCCCGGTGCCACCGGCAGAATAAACTGCAACTCCGGGTGACGGATGCGCAGGTATTGACAGGTGGCCATCAAGAGGGGCAGATGACGCCGCAACTCGCCGCGCCGACTGCCGGGCAACAGTCCCACCAGCGGTGCATCGGTGTCCAACCCAAAATGAACCCGCGCCTGTTCCCGGCTGTAGCGGGGATGAACCTGATCCAGCAGCGGATTGCCGACATAGCGCACCGGGATGGCGTGGCGCTGATACACCGCCTCTTCAAAGGGAAACAGCACCGCCATGGCATCCACGCAGCGTTTGATGCGCTGGATGCGTCCGGCCCGCCAGGCCCAGATCTGCGGGCTGACATAAAACAATACAGTAATGCCTAAACGTTTGGCCTGTTCAGCCAGCCGCAGATTGAATTCCACATAATCCACCAAAATCAGCAGCTGCGGGCGGGTGGCGCGCAGATGCGCAACGAGCTGTTTGAGTGCGCGGCGAATCTGGCGGTAATGCACCAACACCTCCCAGATGCCCACCACCGCCAGATCGCTGGCATCCACCAGCAGATCAACCCCGGCACGGCGCATGGCCTCGCCCCCCATGCCGCTATAGCAAAGCCCCGGCTGCTGGCGTTTGAGCGCCTCGACCAATTGCGCGGCGTGATTGTCACCCGAGGCCTCGCCCGCCACAATCACCACATGCGGCGCGGTGGCGTTTTGAGCGGCTTGGGCCATCGTGCGAGCGTCAGGCAAGGGCGCGTGTGAGACACTCAGCGATACGGTCGAGCTGATCATCATCGAGTTCCGGATACATGGGAAGCGACAGACAGCGTGTCGCCAGACGCTCACTCACCGGCAGCTGGATGGACTGATATTCCTGGGCAAACACTTTTTGCCGGTGCAGCGGGATGGGGTAATAAATGGCGCTGGCAATCTGCGCCGCGCCCAGCTGCTGGATCAGGTGATCGCGCTGCGTGGCCTCACATTGCACGGTATATTGATGATACACATGAGTACCCAGCCCATCTTCATGTGGCAACACCAGCGGCAAGGTCGCCAGCCGCTGTTTATAGCCTTGCGCAACGGCCCGCCGCTGGGCGTTTGTCGCATCAATGTCTTTAAGCTTGATGCGCAAAATGGCCGCCTGTATCTCATCCAGGCGGCTGTTATAACCAATCTCATCATGATGATAACGCACCTGACTGCCATGATTGCGCAGCCCGCGCAGGCGTTTGGCAGCTACCGGATCCTCGGTGATCACCAGACCGCCATCGCCATAACAGCCCAAATTTTTGCTGGGAAAAAAGCTAAAGCAGCCGAATTCGCCGAAGGTGCCGGTTTGTTGTCCATCCACCCGTGCCCCGAAAGACTGCGCGCAGTCTTCAATCAACAGCAGATTATGCTGCTGACACAGTGCCACCAGGCTTGCCATATCCGCCGGTTGCCCAAACAGATGCACCGGTAAAATCGCCTTGGTGCGCGGGGTAATCGCCGCCTCCACCAACGCAGGATCAAGGTTAAAGCTGTGCGGATCAATATCCACAAACACCGCCTTGGCCCCGCAATAGTGAATGGCCTCCGCCGTGGCGATAAAGGTAAAGGGCGTGGTAATCACCTCATCCCCCGGCCCGATCTGCGCTGCCTTTAGCGCCAGATGCAGGGCGTCGGTACCCGAGGCACAGCTAATCGCATGAGGTGTGCCGAGATAGGCGGCCAGCTCCTCTTCCAGGGCGCTGACATTAGGCCCCAGAATAAACTGCGTACTGGCCAGCACTTGCGCCAACGCGCCATCAATCTGCGCTTGCAGGGCCGCATACTGGCGCTGCAGATCCACCATCGGAATAGGATTCATTTATTTTTTGATTTCAAAAGATTGTCGATAAAAGCCGCTGCTGTAGACCCGCGATCAGGCCGGGCGCACTGGCAACGGGCGTTTTACCAGCGGGGCACTGGCGCGAACCAGCTCGGTAATACGCATCGCTGTGGCCAAGGCGCGCTCACCGTCTTCACCAGAGACGATCACCGGGGCGCCGTGCTGAATGGCGGCCAAAAAGGCCTCAATCTCAGCCTTGAGGGCATCGGCCTGCTCAAAAAAGCTTTCCTCGCGGATAATTTCCGGAATGCCCGGAAACATCTCGCGCTCCCCCACGCGATGAATCGCCAGGCCGCGATTTTGAAAATCAATGGCAATATAGGCATCCGGCTGAAAGATACGCATCTTGCGTTCGCTTTTGATGCTGACCCGGCTGGAGGTCACATTTGCCACACAGCCATTGGCAAATTCCAGGCGCGCATTGGCGATATCAATATCCTCAGACAATACACACGCCCCGCTGGCCGCAATGGACTGCACCGGCGCGCCCACAATCTCCAGAATAATATCAATATCGTGAATCATCAGATCCAGCACCACGCTGACATCGGTGGCACGGGGCTTAAACGGCGCCAGACGGTGCGATTCAATAAACACCGGGCACAAGTCCATGCCCTCCAGATCCAGAAAGGCTGCATTAAAGCGCTCCAGATGGCCGATCTGCAAAACCACACCCTGGGCTTTGGCCAGCTGATTTAATTCATGGGCCTGCGCCAGGGTTGTGGTCATCGGCTTTTCCAGCAGCACATGCGTGCCACACTGCAAAAAATCCCGTGCGACCGCGAAATGATGCAGCGTTGGCACGGCAATACTCACCGCAGCCACCTGCCCCAGCAGCTCCCGATAGTCGGTGAGCGCCTGACACTGACACTCCGCCGCCACCTGCGCGGCTGTCTGGGCATCCACATCCACCACCGCCACCAGATTGGCCTGCGCCAGAGCGGCATATTTCTGTGCATGGAATTTACCCAGATAGCCTACGCCAATCACTGCACACGGGGTCACTGTCATCAGGGTTATGCCTATGCTAATGAGGGTTAGTACGCGAGGTCATTTAAGATTTAATCAAGAAGCACGGCGCGTTGTGCCTGGGTAATCTCGGCAACCCCTTTTTGCGCCAGCGCCAGCATGGCATCCAGTTCGTCTTTGCGAAAGGCATGGCCCTCCGCAGTGCCCTGGACCTCAATGAAGGCCCCGGCCTCATTCATGACTACATTCATATCGGTTTCGGCCCCGGCATCCTCGGCATAATCCAGATCGAGTACCGCCACGCCCTTATAAATCCCCACCGAGACGGCGGCCACCATCCCATAAACCGGATCTTTCTTCAGAGATTTTTTTTGCATCAGATGGGAAATCGCATCCCGCAAGGCCACAAAACCGCCGCTGATGGCCGCCGTGCGGGTGCCGCCGTCGGCCTGAATCACATCACAATCCACCGTAATCTGGCGCTCGCCCAGCTTTTCCAGATCAACCGCTGCCCGCAGCGAACGCCCAATCAGGCGCTGAATCTCCAGGGTGCGTCCATTTTGTCGGCCCCGGCTGGCCTCGCGGGCGGTACGCTCACCGGTAGCCCGTGGCAACATGCCATATTCCGCCGTTACCCAGCCTCGCCCCTTGCCTTTCAAAAACGACGGCACCCGCTCATCCAGCGAGGCCGTACAAATGACTTTGGTATCGCCAAACTCCACCAACACCGAGCCTTCGGCATGACGGGTGTAATGACGGGTAAAACGGATCGGACGCAAGGCATCAGGATCACGGCCACTGGGTCGCATCAACTCACTACTCCAAATACAATAAAAGGCCGCCCATTATAGCCCAGTCACACGCCTGACGCTGCGGGATGCGCCATCGTAATTTTCAGCTTAACGCACAGGCTGTTGTTAAAACTGAGTAATCCGTCATGCCGCGCTGCGATTTGACGCCCCACGGAGTCGTTCAGCAGGTATGGTTTGATTCAATGCGTGGGCGTCCCATAATGCTTATTACTACGCGGCGTGCGGAAGAATCCAAGCAGATGTCTATTCTTCCGAAACTTACAGGTCTTCCAGTGGGTTCAAAGGTAATTCGTCGTGCAACAGTTTGATTACCAGTGACACGCGGTCCGGGGCCTTTGATGACGCGCAGGACCGGGCCGGCGTCTTGCAGGGATTGTCCGGGAGCTGGGCCAACGACAATAATCCATTGCTCGGAGTAATCCACCTGATTACTGCAGTGCTGGCCATCGACGCTGGGGCAGATGGTCACGCGTTCGGCGCGCTTGATGGCTTCAGAGCGGGCAAAGTGCACAGAGGCGATGAAGAGGTTGGTGGTTGTGGTGAGGCGTTGCTCACGCAGCAGCTGGTTAACACTGGGGATGCCGATGGCCAGGACAACGGCAAGCACCGCAAGGGCGACCATCAGTTCTATCAAGCTAAGACCGGCTTCCGTGCGCATGGAATACCTCTCGTCCTGAGCGTTGTTGGGGTTATGGTTGAAGATAGAAAAGCCTGTTGACTGGCTTTTTTATAATCAATATGGCGCGCTTTGCAAAGAGAAGTGGTTCACAAAATGGGCGATGATCCGGGTATTTTCAGCGCAGTGGCTGTTGCCACACAATTACCAGTTGTGGTGTGAATTCTCCACGGAACGCGTTGATTTCCAGACGATAGGCCAGATGCATCCAGCGCACATCCTCGGGCCACTGCGCGGCGTCGGCATTAAAGGCCATGCCGATGATGGGGTGGGCGCCGGTTTCCGGTCGCAGGGTCAGGCGCAGATGCCGTTGCCCGACCACTCGCCGCTGTAAAATCTCAAAGGTACCGTCAAACAGCGGCTCCGGAAAGCCTTGTCCCCAGGGGCCGCCCATGCGTAAGGCCCAGGCAGTTTCCAGGGAAAATTCATGCGCTTGCAAAGGCCCATCGCTTAAGAGCACGCCCTGTAAGTGCTGCGGATCGAGACGCTCGCGCACGCTTTGATCAAAGATCTCCCGAAAATCACTGAAGGCCGCTTCGGCAATGCTTAAGCCCGCTGCCATGGCATGTCCACCGAAGCGCTGGATCAAGCCAGGGTGTTGCGCTGCCATCCGCTCCAGGGTGTCACGAATGTGCAAGCCGGGAATAGAGCGTGCCGAGCCTTTGAGTTCGCCATCCTCGCCCTTGGCAAAGGCAATGACCGGGCGGTGTAACCGCTCCTTGATGCGCGAGGCCAGAATGCCAATGATGCCTTGATGCCAGTCCGCTTGATACAGGCAGATGCCGTGTGGGTGGTCGTCTGCGGGGGTTTTGCCGTTGAGATTTGCCAAAATCTCCAGGGCTTGGGACTGCATTTTGCTCTCAATGCTGCGCCGTTCGGTGTTGAGGGTGTCTAACTGGCTTGCCAGCGCCCGGGCGGCGTAGAGATCATCGCTCAGCAGGCATTCAATGCCGATGGACATATCATCCAGGCGCCCTGCCGCATTTAGCCGGGGGCCGATGGCAAAACCCAGATCGGTGGCGTTAAGTTGTGCCGGATCACGCCCCGCCACTTCCGCCAGGGCAAAGATCCCGGGGCTGCTGCCTTGCGCGGCGCGGATACGGCGCAGGCCCTGTTCGACCAGAATGCGGTTGTTATAGTCCAAGACGGCCACGTCGGCCACCGTGCCCAAGGCGACCAAATCCAGCAGCGGGCTTAAATCCGGCGGGGTACGCGCCTGGGCACGAAACCAGCCCTGGCGCTGTAGATGGGTACGCAATACCTGCAGCACATAAAAAATCACCCCCACCCCGGCGAGGTGTTTGCTCGGGAAGGTATCGCCCGGCAGATTGGGGTTGATGATAGCATCGGCGGGCGGCAATACAGCTCCCGGCAGATGATGATCCGTGATCAACACGCGCATCCCGGCGGCCTGTGCAGCGCGTACCCCGTCCAGACTGGAAATGCCATTATCCACGGTAATCAGCACATCCGGGCGCGAACGGGCTGCCACGGCAACAATTTCCGGGCTCAGCCCATAGCCATAGGCAAAGCGATTAGGCACCAGATAACTGACCCGCTGCGCCCCCAGCAAACGCAAGGCCCGCACCGCCAAGGCCGTACTGGTTGCTCCATCCGCATCAAAATCCCCCAGAATCAGGATATGTGCCTGTGTCACCAGTGCCTGCTCCAGCAGCGTCACGGCAGTCTCAATGCCCTGCAAGGTGTCGGCGGCGTGCAAATGACGCAGGCGATAATCCCGATGCCGCTGCGGGTCCGCGCCGCGATGTCGATACACCCGCGTCAGCAGATCCTCGTGCGCCCGCGCAGTATCAACAGCCGGGTAATGTTTTAAAAGCTGTGACGGTGTATGCATGATGTCGTGCTTGAGCGGCTGGCTTTAGAGGTATGGCGGTTGAGCAAGGCGGTTTAGCCCTGATCTTTGGGTTCGCAAGGGCCGCGTTGCGCCTCGGGCATGTTGTCCGGGCAGCGTCCGCACTGCTGATTGCCGGGCAGGCTGATGTCGATTTTGCGGGGGTAGGGCAGCTCCAGGCTGTTCATCAGTGCGACAAATTCCGCTTCACTGCGATGACCACCAAGACGGGGATTGCGTTTTTTTTCCTGGGCAATGGTAGAGATACAGCGGTTTTCGTAGTCGTGTGCCGGATAGACCAGGGTTTCATCAGGCAGGGTGAAAAATTTGGTGTGAATGGAGCGGTATAAGGCACTGGCATCACCGGATTGAAAATCGGTGCGCCCGCAGCTGTCAATCAGCAAGGCATCGCCGGAAAACAGCATCGCGTGGGTGCCAGTATCGAGGATATAGGCATGATGGGTGTCGGTATGCCCTGGGGTAAACAGGGGGTTTAAGACGATGTTGCCCAGCATGAAGGCTTCGCCTTCTTTGAGTCCGATGTCGGTGCAGGGGAGTTCATCGAAGGCCGGGCCACAGATTTTGCAGCCGGTGAGGGCCTTGAGTTTATAAGCCCCGGTGATGTGGTCGGCATGCAGATGGGTTTCGATGGTATAACCCAGTTTCAGCCCCATCTGTTGCAGGATGTCAAGATCGCGTTCGACGGTTTCCAGGACCGGATCAATCAGGGCCACTTCACGGGTATTCGGGCAGGCCAGCAGGTAGGTGTAGGTACTTGAATCAGGTTCAAAAAGTTGACGAAAGATCATGAGTGCCTCCGCAAAAAAAAAGCCCACCCCTCGACAGGGCGGGCAAGGTGTTACACGTTATACCCGGCAGGCTTAGGCCCGTTCTGGCGCCATGCCCCAATGCGGCGGGGAGCGCCACAAGCTGGAGAACAGCAATTCACGCATGAAGATGAATTCCTTGGGCAGTTTGTCATACAGACTGGAGAAGAATTCATCTTCCGAGACCACTTCACGCTTCCAGGCCTCGCAGTCAATGGACATCAACTCGTTAAAATCATCCCGCGAAAAACCTTCCATCCCGCGCCAGTCAATGTCTTCATAACGTGGCATCCAGCCCAGCGGGCTTTCAATCGCCGTGGTGCGACCGTGGGCGCGGTCAATGATCCATTTCAGCACGCGCATGTTTTCGCCAAAACCGGGCCAGAGGAAATTGCCCTGTTCGTCACGGCGAAACCAGTTAACGCCAAAGACACGCGGCGGATGCGCCAGGTCGCGACCGATTTGCAACCAGTGGTTGAAATAATCAGACATGTGATAGCCGCAAAACGGCAGCATGGCAAAGGGATCACGGCGCACCTTGCCCAGCTCGCCGAAGGCGGCGGCGGTGGTTTCTGATCCCATGGTTGCCGCCAGATAGACGCCGAAATTCCAGTTGGCCGCCTGATAAACTAGCGGCACGGTGGTGCTGCGCCGTCCACCGAAGATAAAGGCATCAATCGGCACACCCTTGGGATCTTCCCAGGCTGGATCAATGGAGGGGCATTGTGAGGCCGGGGCGGTAAAGCGGGCGTTGGGATGCGCCGCCGGACGGCCGCTGTCGGGTGTCCAGGGCTTGCGCTGCCAGTCAATCAGATTAGCTGGCGGGGTTTTGCTCATGCCTTCCCACCAGATATCGCCATCTGGGGTCAGGCCGACGTTGGTAAAGATGGTGTTGCGACGAATCGTCGCCATGGCGTTGGGGTTGGTATAATCATTGGTCCCAGGGGCGACGCCAAAAAAACCCGCCTCGGGATTGATGGCGTACAAGCGCCCATCTTCACCCGGTTTGATCCAGGCAATATCATCGCCCACCGTGGTGATTTCCCAGCCCTCGCTTTTGAAAGGCTCCGGGGGAACCAGCATCGCCAGATTGGTTTTGCCACAGGCACTGGGGAACGCCGCAGCCAGATAGGTTTTTTCACCATCCGGGGCCTTGGCGCCCAGAATCAGCATATGCTCGGCTAGCCAGCCTTCTTTGCGGGCCATGGTCGAGGCAATCCGCAGGGCAAAGCATTTCTTGCCCAATAAGGCATTGCCACCATAGCCGCTGCCGTAGGAGATAATTGTCTTTTTCTCGGGGAAATGGACGATGTATTTGGTGGTGGGATTGCAGGGCCACGGCACATCCTGCTGACCTTCTGCCAGCGGCGCGCCCACCGAATGCAGGCATTTGACAAAATCGCCATCACCCAGAATATCCAGCACTTTTTGTCCCATGCGGGTCATGGTGCGCATATTGACGACCACATACGGCGAATCGGTCAGCTCAATCCCGATCTGCGAGATATGCGAACCCAACGGCCCCATGCTAAACGGCACCACATACAGGGTACGCCCTTTCATGCAGCCCTGCATCAGCTCGTTGAGGGTGTTGCGCATATCCTTGGGATCGACCCAGTTATTGGTCGGTCCGGCGTCTTTCATGCTCAGACTGCACACATAGGTACGATCCTCAACGCGGGCAACGTCGCTGGGATCACTGAATGCAGCAAAACAGCCCGGCCATTTTTGCTGATCCAGGCGTACAAAGGTTCCGGCCTCAACCAGTTCATCGGTCAAGCGGTCGTATTCTTCCTGCGAGCCATCGCACCAGTGAATGTGGGCAGGCTCGCACAGCGTGGCAATTTCCTCAATCCATTGCAAAAGCGCCTGATTCTGGGTGGGAGCGGTATCGGTCATGAAGGTCTCCGTTGAGAGTTCTCGGTGTATGTCGGGTGGTTATCGTACAGCAACCGGCAAGTATCGCTTGCCGGTATTTTATTTTAATGATGTACGCCATGGACGCCGGGGTTGCACAGTGCATGACGCGCGAGCTAAGGACTGCAAATTGCGCCTGATGTTTCAGGCTACGCGATCTTATGCCGGTGTCAAGCGATTCAGATCAACTGAATCGATCCTAAATCTTGACCCGGCCCGGTGTTTGAAGTTCACCACATCAAGCACAGCAACAGCTTCAGTGAGTGCTCTGTGGGGGTGGTGATGAAGGCTCAGACGTGGCGACGGTCTCTGGTGCGCGCTCCGGCGATGATGCCTTGGGCGTGCGATAGTTCAGGCGGGTGATCATCCACGCGCCATAAGCCGCCAAAAAGATCAAAAAGCCATACAGATCAATGTGAGAAAAACCGCCCTGTGGATTGATGGTGTTGAACATAAAGACCATCTTTATACCCACCATGCCCAACAGCAAAATAATGATGGGCGCGGCCCCGCTGGTAAAGCGCACCATGGCCGAACGCTGCTCCAGAAAGCTTGGGGTATAGGCCCCCTGCGCTTTGAGCGCCTCGCGCTGCGCAATAATGTCACTGCGATGCCGGAAGGCGCGATACACCAGCGCCACACTGACGATGATCAAAAAAATACCCAGGATATGTTCCATACCAAGACCTTACGACCGATTGTTTTCAGGATATCATGCGTTTATTGGCAGAGCTGAGGCGCTTTTCGCGTTTTTCCAGTTGGGAAAACAACTCCAACGTCCAGCCCATCTTGTCATCAAAACTTTTGCGCGGTAAGCCCTTGTAAATCCGTCCCACCGGGTTTTTGGGAATGGGGGCATGGGCTACTGCATCCACCAGATAGCGCGTTTCTTCCAGCGGCGGCAGCGACAGACGCCCTTCAAAGCGCGGTACCGCCGCCAAGACACTGAGAAAGCGCAGCGCCTTGCGTTGCGGCGAGACAATGGCCCGCTGCGAGACGGAATCATAGCCATTACGCGCCACTTCGCGGCCAATCTCGGCATACAGATAGCGGGCGGCATACATCGCCGGGCGGCAACCCAGCGGCAGGCGCGCAATCCCGGCACCGGAACGCTTATACAGCATATCGGCGGTCTGCAGCAGGCGCCTGACCACCCGGCGGATGCTTTCATTAAACACCGGCTCAGCCAGCCACTGTTCCGGGTCAATGCCTTCTTCGCGCAGCCAGGACAGTGGCAAATAAATCCGCCCGGCGCGGGCATCTTCGCCCACATCGCGGGCAATATTGGTCAACTGCATCGCCACGCCCAGATCACAGGCCCGCGCCGCCAGACGCGCATCCCGCACACCCATGAGCATCGCCATCATGGCTCCCACCGTCGCCGCTACCCGCGCCGAGTAATGATACACCCCGGCAAGGTCTTCATAACGTCGCCCCTCGGCATCCCAGGCAAAGCCTTCCAGCAGCGCCTCAGGCAACACCTTCGGAATGGCAAAGCGCTCCACGACCTCGGCAAAGGCACGATCCGCCGGCAAGGGCAATGGATCACCGGCATAGGCACGATCCAGACGCTCCTGCAAGGCTTTCAGCGCGGTCGGACGATCATCGCTAAAATCAATCGCATCATCGGCCACCCGGCAAAAGGCATACAGCGCCGAGGCCGGCTCGCGGATACCGTGCGGCAACATGAACGAGGCCGCATAGAAGGTACGCGACCCTTCACACAGCATCTCATGACAGGCCAGCAGATCAGGACTTAAGTTTTTGGACGTGTTAGACAAATGCAGCAGCATCGGGCACCACCGAATCAAGGACGCGGGCAGAAGAAATGACACCTGGCACACCCGCACCGGGGTGCGTCCCAGCGCCTACGAGATACAGGCCCAAGACATCTTCACTTTTATTGTGTGGGCGAAACCAGGCGCTTTGCAAAAGGGTTGGCTCCAGACTGAAACCCGCGCCTTGAAATGATAACAGGCGATCATGGAAATCCTGCGGCGTAGCCACCCGCGAGGTAATCACCTGCGCCCCCAGATCCGGCAAAATACTCTCACTGAGATACTTCTCAATCGCCTGACGGTAAGGCTCTGCCTGCTGCGCCCAGTCCGTGCCGCTGGCCAGATGCGGTACTGGTGCCAGGGCATAGAAAGTATCACAGCCCGGCGGGGCTAAAGACGGGTCGGTCGCGGTGGGGCGATGCAGATATAAACTGAAATCCTCGGCCAAGACCTTGCGATCAAAAATATCACGCAGCAGCTCTTGATAACGCGGCCCCATCATGATGGTGTGATGCAACACCTCGGGATATTGACGCTGTGTCCCGAAATACCAGACAAACAAGCCATTGGAATAATCCGCCCGCTCCACCTTGCGATCCGTCCAGCGCCGCCGGGTTTCTGCCGGTAACAGATAACGATAGGTCCAGGCGGCATCTGCATTGGAAACCACCACATCAGCGGCCATCTGCTCGCCATTTTTCAGCATCACCCCGACTGCACGCCCGTCTTTGACCAAAATCTGGCTAACCTCGGCCTCGCAGCGCACCGTGTTACCCTGACCCTCAATCAGCGTGACCAGCCCCTTGACCAGACTGCCGGTTCCACCCATGGTGGAATGCACACCCCAACGCCGTTCCAGAAAAGAAATCAGCGCATAAATGGACGTGACTTTCAGCGGATTACCACCGACCAACAGCGGGTGAAAACTTAAGACCTGGCGGATTTTGGGGTGCTTGATGTGTTTGCAAACCAGACTATACACAGAACGGTAACTGCCCAGGCGCACCATCTCCGGCACAATCTTGGCCATATCCGTCCACGAACTAAAGTGTACATGCGCCAAATCCTCAAAGCCGACCTTGAAAATGGCCTCACTTTCCTGCATGAAGCGGTCATAACCGTCCACATCCTCCGGCGAAAAACGCGCAATCTCGGCCTTGACCTGCGCGGCATCGCCGCTGTAATCAAAGGCCTCGCCATCATCAAAGCGGATGCGGTAGAAAGGGGTCATCAATTTAAGCTCGATATCATCGGAAAAATTGCGTCCCCCCAAGCGCCATAACTCCTCCAGCAGAAACGGCGCCGTTACAATGGTCGGCCCCATATCAAAGCGGAAACCGTCCTGATCAAAAACATAGGCCCGCCCACCGGGGGCATCAAGCTTTTCCAATACGGTCACCCGATATCCCCGGGCGCCCAACCGCACAGCGGCGGCCAAACCGCCAAAGCCACTGCCAATCACCACGGCATGTGGCGCGCTATCTTTAGGGGTGACCCGACTTAGGGTGGGTTTTGCTGAACTCAAAGCGAAGATACTCCCAGAAAATAAACATATGAATATGACGATTTGTTATGGCTCACACCAAGGCCATATGATCAAGACAGTATAGCCTGATTTACGCCGAGGTCTAGCTTTGTCCAACAGCCCGCAGCAATTCCAGATTTGCCCGATCACCGCCCTGGCGGTTCACGAGTAAGGCACACAGAACCCACAAATATGGGGCATTCTTCCGGTAGCAAGAAAACCAGTAAGGCGGCGCGTGGGTAGACATTGCGGCCTCGTCAAGAGAGATTTTGCCAAGAGCAAATAAGTTATGTTATAACAAATCAAATCTACACAATGAGGCTAAATTTATGTCTGTCAAACGTATCTGCGTATTTTTGATTCTGTTTGGGTGGCTACCCAGCAGCCTGCTGGCCGCACCCAATGTCGTGGTCAGCATCAATCCGATTCATGCCTTGGTGAGTGGTGTGATGGAGGGTGTCGCCGAACCACTGCGCTTGGTACCACCGGGAACCTCGCCGCACGATTACGCCATGCGCCCCTCGGAGATGCGTGCCCTGCAGGACGCTGATTTAGTGATATGGGTTGGTCCAGAGCTGGAACGCTTTTTACAGCGGCCATTGCACAATCTGCCTGCCCAGGTGCAACGCCTGACACTGCTAAAAGACGCAGAGCTGCGGCTGCTGCCAATGCGTGAAGGGGGAATCTGGGACGCTCATGAGCATGGCCATGATCACGACCATAATCACCGTCATGATCATCACCATCACGGCCATCACCATCATGATGATGATCATCTGGATACGCATATCTGGCTGTCACCCTACAATGCGCAACGCATTGTCGAGGCGGTGAGTACGCAGTTGATAGCGCTTGACCCACACCATGCGGATCAATATCGCCAGAATCGGGATGCACTGCTATCAGGCTTGCAGGCACTGGATACGCGCTTACAGCAGCGCCTTGCTACGGTGAAAGAACGCCCCTTTATTGTGTTTCATGATGCGTATCAATATTTTGAGCAGCATTATGGCCTAACCCCGGCAGGCTCCATTACGGTAGATCCCTCACAGCCTCCCGGTGCCCGCCGCCTGCGTGAAATTCGCACACGGATTCAGCAAGCAGACGCCATCTGCGTATTCAGTGAACCACAATTCCGGCCTGCCTTGGTGAGAACGCTGATCGAAGGCACCTCAGCACGCACCGGAGTCCTCGATCCCCTGGGCATCGACCTGGCGCAAGGTGCGCAAGGCTATATGCAGTTACTCGAACAGCTGGCGGATGCTGTCTATCGCTGCCTGAGTGATACACAAAAGCCACTTGATCCATCCAGCCCCTAGCGCCACAAATCCTCAAAGCCGGTCTCAATAAACCTTTATACCCTTAATGGCTTAGGGTGTTTTGTTGGCGAAATTCATTGGCATCGACTGCTCGTCATCTTTTTTGGATGTAATTTTGCGTATAATGGCGCGGCTTGCATCTCTACAAGAGCGGAGGGTTTGTGCCCATGGATAATATCCTGTCTCGTACTTCATCGGTGCGTCAATCGCCGCTGCGATTGATTCAGATTACTGACCTGCATATCCGTGCCGTGCCTGGCGGTATCCAGGGTTGCGAGGTCAACACGGATGTGGCGTTGGCCCGTGTCCTGGATCAGATTCGTCTGTATGAAAACCCGCTTGATCTTGTGGTGGCGACCGGGGATTTGGTACATGACCCGCAGCCTTCGGCGTATCGGCGCTTGCGCAATATGCTCATGAAGCTGAATCAGCCGGTGTGTTGTCTGCCGGGCAATCATGATGATCCGTATCTGGCTGAGGATATTCTCAAGGGCGGGATGCTCAGTTGTCCCAAGCTGTTGACCCTGGATGACTGGGTGTTGATTTTGCTGGATAGTACGGTCAAAGAGGCGGTGCATGGCTATCTGGACGAAGAAGAGCTGGCCTTGCTCGATGAAACGCTCAGCCGCCATCCGGCGCGCCATGCGCTGATTTTTTTGCATCATCCGGTCTATCCGATCGGCAGTCCCTGGATGGATCGCGTGGGTCTGCACAATGCAGATGCCCTGTTTGCCGTACTTGAGCGCCATGCGCAGGTGCGGGGGGTGGTGTTTGGGCATATTCATCAATGTTTTGAGCGGGTTCACAAAGGCATCCGCCTGTTTGGTTCACCGGCCACCAGTGTGCAGTTTGCGCCCCGCAGCAAGACGTTGATGCTGGATAGCTTGCCACCGGCCTATCGCAGACTTGCCTTGTATCCCGATGGACAGATTGTGAGTGACATCGCCTTTTTGCATGAGGCGGCTCGTAAACGGGCCTGATCTTGCGGGATTAGGTCTGCATATATGCGATTGATTGAGGTTTGTCGTGAAACGTCCCATTGAGACGGCGCAAAAAGCGCTGCAAGCGGCCAAGTCCAAGGATTGGGAGACAGTCAGCCAACTGGATGCCCAGTGTCGCAGCGAGGTTGATCAACTGGTCAAAGAGGCCACCAGCATGGAAATGGCGCAGGAGGCACAGCGATCGCTGGCGCAGATTCATGCGCTATATCAACAGATTACTGAGCTGGCTGAGGCCGATCGTCAGGCGGTTGCCGATGAGCGCAAAAATATCGTGAAGTCACGCTCCGGGGCCTTGAGTTATCTGGAAGCCAAGGTGCGCGGCGAGCAGGAGCATTGAGCGCACCTTAACCGGGCTTGCGGCGGATGGCAGTGACATTGGACAGCGCGCCGATTTTATCCATGACGGCGCTAAGCTGTCCGGTGTCACTGATTTCCAGGGTCAGGTCCATGCTGACACTTTGATCGACGCGGTCGGTGCGAGTAGAGGCGGACAGTACATTGACCTTGTCATTGGCCAGAATTGAGGTGATGTCACGCAACAGGCCCTGACGATCAAAGGCCTCAATGTAGACATTGACGGGGTAGGCATGCGGCTCATCGCCCCAGCTGACTTCTACCAGGCGGCTGCGTTTTTCGCCGGGCATCCGCAGGATGTTGACGCAGTCACGGCGGTGAATGCTGACCCCTTTGCCCCGCGTGATAAAGCCGATGATGCTATCCCCCGGAACCGGACGGCAGCAGCGGGCAATCTGGGTCAAAAGATTACCCACGCCGCGAATATGTATGCCGCTGCTGGCTGCTTTGCCGCTGGATGGGCGCCGTTTATTGCTATGGGCAAGCAAGGCCTGGGCGGGGGTGAGCGGAATCGGTACCTGCAGCGCATGGGCCAGTTGTGCCGGGGTGATCTCACCGGCGCCAATGGCAATCAATAAATCCTCTTTGCGGGCATAGCGATAACGGCGCAGCAGTTCGTCGATATCCGGATGTTCTACCGCCAGGCGCTGGCATTCGCGCTCGAAGATGGCTTTGCCTTCTATAAGATTGCGGTCCTGGTCTTGCTGTTTGAACCAGGAACGGGCCTTGGCGCGGGCGCGCGAGGTGCGCAGATAGCCCATGTGCGGATTGAGCCAGTCACGGCTAGGGCCGCCTTGGCGGGTAGTCAGCACTTCCACGCGCTCGCCGGATTTGAGTTCATAGGTCAGGGTGACGATGCGCCCGTTGATCTTGGCACCGCGACAGCGATGCCCGACCTCGGTATGAATGGCATAGGCAAAATCCAGCGGCGTGGCGCCTTTGGGCAGATCAATCACATCCCCCCGCGGGGTCAGCACAAAGACCCGATCCTGAAACAGCTCGGAGCGGAAGCTGTCGAGCAATTCGTTATCGTCTTCCTTGTTGTCCAGCAGGCGACGCAGTGAGGCAATGGCCCGCGTCAGCGCCTTGTCTTCGGTGCCACCTTCCTTGTAACGCCAATGCGCAGCCACCCCCAGCTCGGCGAATTCATCCATATCGCGGGTGCGAATCTGCACCTCCACCACCTTGGCCTGTGGGCCGATGACGGCGGTATGCAGCGATTGATAGCCATTGTCTTTGGGGTTGGCGATGTAGTCGTCAAATTCACGCGGGATATGCGGCCACAGGCTATGCACAACACCCAAAGCGGTATAGCAGCTGGAAATGCGCTCCACAATCACCCGCACCGCCCGCAGATCATAGACTTCCTCAAAATCCAGCTGCTTTTTTTGCATTTTGCGCCAGATGCTGTAGATATGCTTGGGGCGCCCGCGCACCTCCGCCTGGCTGAGTCCTTCTGCCTGCAGCGCATCGCTTAGGCGCACCATGAAATCGGCAATATAGCGCTCGCGTCCGGTGCGGTTTTCTTCCAGCAGACAGGCCAACCGTCGGTATTCCTCCGGCTCCAGGATGCGAAAGGCCAGATCTTCCATTTCCCATTTCAGCTGGCCGATACCCAGGCGGTTGGCCAACGGGGAAAAAATATCCAGCGTCTCGCGGGCATAGGCCAGGGTGGTGCTGTCTGGATGGGCGGCCAGATTGCGCAGCCGCTGCAGACGATAGGCCAGCTTGATCAGCACGGCGCGCACATCATCGACCATCGCCAAGAGCATCCGCCGCAGCCGTTCGGCCTCCTCGGGCTGGCTGGCGGTTTCGCGGGGGATGCCCTTGAAGGTAATCAGCCAATGGACATTATTCACCAGTCCGGCGACCCGCTCACCAAAATTGCTTTTGATCTCGTTGCTGTCCAATGTCTCTTGCAGGTGGGCATCAATCAGCAACGTGGCGATCAAGGTTTCACGATCCACCCCTAAGACACGCAGAATTTCCGCGACATCCAGACAATGCGGATGGTACAGGCTGGGTTCTTTGTGCTCTAAGGCATAGGTGAGTGCCAGCGAGATCCGCAGATCGGTCTGTTGTGTTTGATTATCCGTGTTGCAAAAGCGCGCCAACAAGGCCTCACGCGGTTCACAAACCAGGGAATGCTTTTGGTATTGGGTATGACGCATAAATGATTTTCGGCTAACCGCAGAATCAGTTAACCAACTGGTTCAACTCAAAAATAGGCAACAAAATCGCCAGCACAATGATCAGCACAATGGCCCCCATGAGTAGAATCAACAGCGGTTCCAGAATCCCCATCAGCATCGCAATGCGGGTTTCCAGCTCACGCTCCTGGTTGATGGCGGCACGCTCCAGCATGGAATCCAGCGCGCCGCTGGACTCACCGCTGCGGATTAAATGCACGGTCATGGGCGGAAACTGCTGACTGCGTTCCAAGGCCGCACCAATGCCCGAGCCTTCGCGCACCCGCCGGGCGGCCTCTTCGACCGCAGCGCGCATCGGCAGATTGGCAATCACCTGCGCAGCAATTCGCAAAGCCTCAAGCACCGCCACCCCACTGGCCGATAAAATCGCCAGGGTACGGGCAAAGCGGGCGGTGTTAATGCCACGGGTCAGCCGACCCAACAAGGGCAGGCGCAACAAAAAAGCATGGGCGGCATATTGAGGGGCGGGGCGGCGCAACAGCCAGGCCCCCAGACTGCCCACAAAAATCACCCCTAGCAACAGCGCCAGGCCATGTTCACGCAGGCCATCACTGAGCGCAATCAGGGTGCGGGTCAGCCACGGCAGTTCCTGCCCGATGCCGGCAAAGACCTGCACGACCTCAGGCACCACATAGGTCAGCAAGGCCATGGTTACGCCCAGGGCCATCAAGGTCAGCAAGGTCGGATAAAACAGCGCCAGCTGAATTTTCTGGCGCATCTGCTGGCGGTTTTCGGCGTAATCGGCGAGACGTTCCAGCACCACATCCAGATGCCCGGATTGCTCGCCAGCGGCCACCGTGGTGCGATAAATATCGGGAAAAACATGGGGAAAATCGGCCAGCCCCTGCGCCAGGCTGTGACCTTCCATAACCTTGGTGCGCACCGCCAGCAAGAGATTACGAATACGAGGTTTTTCACTTTGCCGGGCCACCGTGCCCAGCGATTCTTCTAAAGGCAGCCCGGAACGCACCAAGGTGGCTAACTGCCGGGTCAATAAAGCCAGATCCATGGCATTGATCCCCCGCCGCAGACCGGGACGGCTCAGACGCCGCCGCTCGCGGTTGTGTACTGCCTCAACCGTTAGCGGAATCAGCCCTTTATCGCGCAGCTGCTGACGAATCTGCCGAGGGGTATCGCCCTCACAGACACCGCGTACCTTGGAACCACTGGGTTTTAAGGCGAGGTATTCAAACGCCGGCATAACAGGGGCCTGAAGCGAAGGGCAAAGGAAAGGACCTAATAGGCCGAAACCGGTTGAATGTAGGCAATGGGTGCAGGCTCAGCCCCGCCACGGGTGTCAAAACTGACCAGCTCCCAGGCATCTTCTTGGGCGAGCAAGGTGCGTATCAGTTGATTATTCAGTGCATGGCCGGATTTATAGCCCTGAAAGGCGCCAATCAAGGTATGACCCAGCAGATACAGATCACCGATGGCATCCAGAATCTTGTGCTTGACCAGCTCATCTTCATAACGCAAACCATCTTCGTTAAGAATGCGAAACTCATCCAGCACCACGGCATTGTCCAGACTTCCGCCTAAGGCCAACTGATTTTTGCGCAGGCTCTCGATATCGCGCATAAAACCAAAGGTGCGCGCCCGGCTGACTTCCTTGACAAAAGAGGTGGTGGAAAAATCCAGCTCGGCGCTTTGCGTGCCCCGATGAAACAAGGGATGCTGAAAATCGATGGAAAAGCCCACCTTGAAGCCATTAAACGGCTCCAGACACGCCCATTTATCGCCACTTTCCACTTTCACCCGGCGCTTGATGCGAATAAATTGCTTTGGCGCGTTTTGTTCCACGATGCCTGCCGACTGAATCAGGAAAACAAAGGGACCGGCGCTACCATCCATGATCGGTACCTCCGGCGCGCTGACATCGACATACACATTATCAATGCCCAGCCCGGCAATCGCGGATAACAGATGCTCCACCGTGGAAATGCGCACCCCGTCTTTGATCAATGAGGTGGATAAGCGCGTATCGCCGACATGTTCGGGACAGGCCTTGATGGCCACCGGCGGATCCAGATCAACCCGTCGGAACACAACCCCGGTATTGACCGGCGCAGGGCTTAGACCCAAGTAAATCTTTTCTCCGGTATGTAGACCAACGCCGGTGGCACGGATGGTAATTTTCAGGGTGCGTTGCCGAATCAAAGATCAGTCCTCTTGGTAGGGGCAATGTGTGCGTATATCGGTTCAAAAAATATCAACGATTACAGGCGCGGTTTTGACCGCAGATGAGCGCAAAAAATTCAAGGCCTGGATATCATAAAACAACATATCATTTATGATGTGATATCTATTTAAAAATAGATATCAAGAAAACTTCATCAGGAATTACAAAATGCGGGCAAGCAGGAAGACCCGAACGCAGCGGTTCAATGATTTTCCATGCTGTGTCTGTTAGCCTGCAGTGTTTTGCTGCTCCGCTGTTTTCGGGAAGGTCAGCGTTCAACCCAGGCGTAGGGTAAAGCTCACAAGCTCCACCCCTGGGCAGAGATCCTTGACCAACAGAGAAATGACCGGCTGGAATATACCATAACCCGGATAGTGGCGGCATCTTCCAGATACCGCAGGGCGAATGCAAGAGGCATCCCCAGGTGGCAGCGAGCGAAATAGGACGGCAACCATCGCCACCTTTTGCAAAGAATGAAGCCACCCCACGAATTTCCAAAAACTGGAATGGCTTTAATGAAAAACCCCACGCGCCGACAGAGTCTGCTGATATTTTTACTATTTTGTCTGGGTATTGCTGCGCTGAGTGTCATCAGCCTGCACTATAGCTATCAACCGTTAAGGGGTAATGCCGGGCACTCATTGCGTCATGGCGGCGGATTTGCTTTAGTCCAGTTCCAGCCAGTCTACCTGTCCTTTGCCCTGGCGGATGACGTCGGGAACCTCGCCCACAAGGTCTATCACGGTCGTTGGTTCGACCCCGCATCCCCCGCCGTCAATGATCAGTTCCACTTGCGTCCCCAGACGTTCTTTGAATTCGTAGGGTTCGATCAACGGGAGGTCGTCATGCGGCAATTTCAGGGTGCTGCTGCTGATGGGTTGACCGAGAGCGTCGAGCAGGGCCAGCGTGATCGGGTTGTCGGGAATCCGCAGACCGACAGTTTTGCGCTTGGGGTGTTGCAGGCGGCGCGGAACTTCGTGAGTGGCTTTGAGCAGGAAGGTATATGGCCCAGGGGTGAGGGCTTTAAGCAACCGGTAGGCGCTGTTGGTGACTTTGGCATAGGTCGAGATTTCGGATAAATCACGACATACCAAGGTAAAATGATGGCTGTCGTTGAGCTGGCGCAGGCGGCGGATGCGTTCCATGCCGGCCTTGTTGCCAATGGCGCAGCCCAGGGCGTAGCTGGAGTCGGTGGGGTAGGCAATGATCCCGCCAGCGTTGATGACCTCTACGGCCTGTTGAATCAGGCGGGCCTGTGGGGTGATCGGATGGATTTCAATCAAACGGCTCATGGGTATGCAATCAATCGTAGGGTTTATCGGCAGAACCTGCGGTGTGCCGTGACAGGGTGGCCTGACTGTATTGTTTAGGCCTATGGAACGCCGCTCACCAAAGCGGCATGAAGGAGCTCATCCGCCACAGCAGCCAGATCATCAAAGACGCGGGCGGAGCGCCGAGTTGTACTCGGTTCGTCGGGACACGGATTAAAAACCAGCCGAGTACAACTCGGCGCTCCACCTAGACGCGCTAAGGTCTGCTGGCCTTTGCCGGTGCGTACCAGAATCGGCTGGCAGTGCATGGCGGCCGCACATTGCAGATCCCGCAGGGCATCGCCAACCGCCGCCACGCCGTGCAGATTCACCGCAAAGTGGGCCTGAATCTGCTCAAACAGGCCGGGTAGCGGCTTGCGACAGCGACATCCCGTCTGTGGCCCGTGCGGACAATAAAAAATACCCGCAATCTGGCCGCCCATTGTAGCAATCATTTGTTGCAGCGTGGCATGTATTTCATGCAAGGTATGCAGGGATAGCAGGCCACGGGCCACTCCGGACTGATTGGTGGCAATCACCACGCGAAAGCCGGCCTGTGATAAGCGCACGATGGCCTCAAGGCTTCCAGGGATCGGCACCCATTCGGCCACGGACTTGATATAGGCATCGGAATCATGATTGATCACGCCATCCCGGTCCAAAATCACCAGCCGGGCGGGGTGTGCGGTCAATGCGGGGAGGGGCGTGCGTACAACGGCGGTCATTGCGGTATACTTTTGAGTCTTTGGATAATCCGGTTTTCTTGGCGTACGGTACATGAACGCAATCGCGTCTGGCCGTGCGTTTCACTTTTTACTGAATCTGTGAGGTTTACATGCAGTTTAACACGTCACGGGTATTACACCGCGAAGTCGCCCTGGATACCGTGTATAGCATTGCCCTAAGCCCGGATGCGCGCATCGCGGCAACCGGTAGCTGGGATCATCACGTCAAACTGTGGGACCTGCAAAACGGTGGCCTGCTGCATGACATTCCGGCGCACACGGATCGGGTGTATATCGTTGCCTTCAGTCCCGATGGAACATTGCTGGCCTCGGGTAGCACCGATACCACAGTGCGCATGTGGGATGTCGCCACCGGGCAGGAGCGCTGGTCAGGCAGTGCCCACACCAGCCTGGTTTACGGTGTCAGTTTCAGCCCGGATGGCACCTTGCTGGCCTCGGGCAGCGAAGACGGCAGCATTTGCATTTGGGACGTGGCCACGGGTGAGCGCGTGCATTTTCTCGAAGATGCGCATCCGCAATATATCAAAAGTGTTGCTTTCAGCCCGGACGGTACGCAACTGGCCGCCGGCAGCCGTGATTGCACCGTATCGTTTTGGGATGTGGCCAGCGGCGAGGAAACCGGCTCGCGCATGGGGGTTGATACCAACGGGATTAACGGGATTCTCTACAGCCAGGATGGCGCTGATCTGTTGATCAGCAACGTCGATGGCAGTGTGGGCGTGTGGGATCTCACCAGCCGTAGTCTGAAGCGGGAAATGGTCAAACATACCTACCCCTCCTGGTCAGCCATCTACACCCCGGACAGTCGCTATATCATCTCTGGCAGTGCCGATAAGACCATTATTGTCTGGGACGCGCACAGCGGTCAGCCTTTGCAACAGTTCGAGGCTCATGCCAAAGATGTCTATGGCGTAGCCTTGAGTCAGGATATGCGTTTTTTGATCTCTGGCGGAGCGGATCGTTTTCTGCGCCTGTGGTGTCTGGATGTCGATGAGGCGCAATGGCAGACACTGCAAACGGCCTGGCAGGCCCAGGAGGCCACCGAGCAGGCCCGCTTGCAGGCCAATGCGCAGGCGGACAAAGACAGCACCCAGCACAGCGGCGGCTTGCTGGGCAAGGTGCTGGGATGGTTTAAAAAATCCTGAGTGTCGCCTTGGGCTATGGAACGCCGCGCACCCGAGCGGCATGAAGACGCAAGGCGGCGCACTGACGCACTTCGATCCGTGCTTGGGTTCAGGCGCTGCGCCGCTCAAGTCATGACTTGACCTTCGGCGCCTCGGCGCTGACTGATTGTGAGGATACACCGATGCAACTTGGGCTGGTGATTGATCTGGATACCTGCGTGGGCTGTCATGCCTGTGCGCTGGCCTGTAAACAATGGAACACCTCCGGCGCTACCGGGCCGCTGACCGATGATGCACCCTACGGTGCCGATCCCAGCGGAGTCTGGTTTAACCGCGTGCGTCACTATGAGCTTGATCGCTTCCCGCATAACAAAACCATCAATTTGCCGATGTCGTGTATGCACTGTGAACAGCCCGACTGTGTGCAGGTGTGCCCTACCGGGGCTTCTTACAAGCGTGCCGAGGATGGCATTGTGCTGGTGGATCAAGATAAGTGTATGGGCTGCAATTACTGCGCCTGGGCCTGTCCCTATGGGGCGCGGGAGCTGGATCGGGTCGATGGGGTGATGAAAAAATGCACCCTGTGCATTGACCGCATCTATGACGCCGCCCTGCCAGAGCTGGATCGCCAGCCGGCCTGCGTCATCACCTGTCCGGCCCATGCCCGTCATTATGGTGATCTCAGCGAGCCGGATAGCCTGGTCAGCCGTCTGGTGCGGGAACGCGCCGGGCAAAAGCTGATGCCAGAACTGGGTTATCAGCCCAGCAACACCTACCTGCCGCCGCGCCTGGCGCCAGTCATCCCCATTGACGATGTGCGGGCGCACACACCGATTCAACAGGTCAGCGACTGGACGAACCGGGCGATTGCGCGCTAGGGTGTTGCCCTGCCTGAGCGCGCACTGCGCCTTATTCGGTCAGCGCCTATCCACCGCCATCAGGTATTTATTGGCCTGATGGCCAGATATATCCACCCACACTGACGGAGGAGCGGGACAGGACAGCGTGCCCCGGTATAACACGATGCGGCATGCTGCCCACACCTTGATGAAGCAGGGGCCCGTATACACGAATGAAGATCCTGGTCGTTGATGATGATCCCATTGCGGCGGAAATGATTGCTGCCATTTTAGAAGATGCCGGCCATGTCGTCATACAGGTCGGCAATGGCATGGAAGCCATCGAGGCGATTGAGTCGGCATCTGCCTTTGATCTGATTATTTCGGACATGAATATGCCGTTAATCAGCGGGATAGAGCTATTTCATACCCTGCAAAGTCAGGGTATTGACACCCCCTTTATGTTGTTGACCGGCGATGATCCAACCGCCCTCAAAGACAGCGAGCCGGGCTTGAGTGATTGTCTTAAAAAGGATTTTGATCTGGATGTTACCTTGATACAATCCCTGGAGCGTCTTTTCCTATGATTCTCAGGTATCCGGTGTGAACAGCCCCTCAACCGTACAAAAGTCCCCGTTACTACGCGACAAAGTCAAGCAGTTACGGCGCACCTTCATCGAAGGTCTGCCCAGGACTTTGAGCGAAGCCCGTCAACTGTGTGCGCTGTTGACGCAAGCACCACACGCCACGCCGTCCCAGCCTGCCCGCGAACGCGATGCTTTAAGCGCGGATCTGTTTCGTTTATTTCATGGCATCAAAGGCACCTCGGCCTCGCTGGGCCTGATGCAGATCAGTCAGGAAGGCGGGATTGGCGAGCATCTGGTGCTGGATATCCAGCACTGCTGTGCGGAGGTTTTTGCAGCAACGGACGAGGCCATAGGTAGCAACGTCGAGGCGCTGTTGGCGTGTATTGCGCGCCTGGAGCGCCTGCAGCAGGAGCACGCAGAAGACGAAGATCATGGAGTAACGCGCCTGCCCAGCTTTGAGATTGAGAGCAAAAGCAGCTTTACCAACCAGAACAAAAAAAAGATTTACGTCTGTGACGATGATGAGTGGGACGCCCAGCAGCTCAGCGCACAGCTGGCCTGTTTTGGTTTTTCGGTGAGCGTGTTTACCACGCCTGAGGGGCTGCGGGCGGCGGTGCTGGCGGCGCAACCGGCAGCGGTGATCATGGATATTGTCTTTCCCAATGGGGCCGCCACCGGTACTGAGTTGATTGCCGCCCTGCGTCGGGAAATCCGCACCCCGCCGCCGGTGGTGTTTGTCTCGGCGCGCAATGATTTTGATGCCCGCCTGCGGGCGGTCAAGGCCGGAGGCGAGGCCTATTTTGTCAAGCCGCTTAAAGCCATCGATATTGTTGAAATTCTGGATTCACTAACCGCCAACCGTGAGCCGGAACCTTACCGCATTCTGGTGATTGACGATGAGGCCCAGGCAGCGGCGTACCATAGCTTCATCCTTGAGCAGGTGGGGATGCAAACGCGCATCCTCAACGATACCAGCCTGATCTTGAGCACGCTTGCAGATTTCAAACCCGATCTGGTGTTGATGGATATGTACATGCCGATCTGTTCAGGGCGTGAACTGGCGCAACTGATCCGCCAGGTACCCGAATTTGTCAGCCTGCCGATTGTGTTTTTATCCAGCGAGACCAACAAAAACAAGCAAACCTCGGCGCTGCGCGTCGGCGCTGAAGGCTTTCTGACCAAACCGATCCAGCCCGAGGATCTGGTCAATGCCGTCGCCATTCGCGCCGAACGTACCCGCACCCTGCAAGGATTGATGATCCGCGATGGCCTGACCGGGCTGTTTAATCACTCGTTTATGTCGCAATATCTGGAAACGGCACTGGCCAATACCCGCCGTGACCACAAGCGCCTGTGCTTTGTGATGATCGACGTGGATCTGTTCAAGCTGGTTAATGATACCTATGGCCATGCCGTGGGCGATCAGGTGCTGGTGGCCTTGGCGCGCTTGCTGCAGCAGCGCCTGCGCAATTCCGATACGGTGGGGCGCTATGGCGGCGAGGAATTTGTCGTGATCTTGCAAGATGCCAATGAAGACAGCGCCTTTAGCATCATCGATACCCTGCGCGAGGATTTTTCCAAGATCACCTTTCACGCCGATGAACACGAATTTTCCTGCTCGTTTAGCGCCGGGATTGCCTGTTTTCCGGATTCTTCCAGCAGCGATCAGCTGCGCGAAAACGCGGACCGGGCGCTTTATGAAGCCAAACGCACCGGACGCAACCGGGTTTTAATCGCAGACAATCAAAGCTTTAGACAGCAGGATTAGCCATGGAGACGACTCCCCGTCTTAATGAAATGCTTGCGGCCCATCACCAGGGACGCGCCGATGTGGTGAATGTCGATCTGCCCACGGTGAAGCTGGTGATTTTTTTGCTTGAAGACGACTGGTTCGCCTTTTATGGCGAACAGATCAAGGAAATTCTCGCGCATAGCACGGTCTTTTTCCTGCCCGGCTGCCCGCCCAGCCTTGAAGGCGTGATTAACGTGCGCGGGGATATCGAGTCCGTGCTCAATCTGCGCAGCCTATGGGGCTATCCGCCGACCCCGCAGCCCAAGGCATCACGCATCCTGCTCGCCCAAGGGGAACAGATCCGCAGCGGGATTCGCGTAGATCGTGTGGAAGAAGTCACAGATATCATCGAAAACAGCATCCAGGCCCCGCCGCACGCCGCCCCCGAACACTTGCGCCCGCTGCTTTTAGGGCAATTCAGCATGGGATCACAGGTGGTCAGCCTGCTGGATGTGGATCGTCTGTTTGCCCAAAACCTGGCCACGCCTGAACCCGCACATGGACGCGTATGATGAGCACCAGGACGCACTGCTGTTGTGGGTGGTGCGTTTTCAGGCCGGCACCTTTTCCTGCGCCGTGGAAGCCTGTCATGTGAAGGCATTGCACACCAGCATCCCCGAGAGTCAGCCGATTGAGGCGCTGTTGGGTCTGCCGCCCGCGCCATCCGGCGCCTGCCGACGCACCCTGCTGATCGGCCAGAACACACCGCCTTATGCGCTTGAAGTCAGCGAACCGGTGATACTGGAAAGCCTCTGCGTGCAACAGCTTAGACCTTTGCCCGCCCTGATCACACGGCATACGCAAATCAGGGCGCTCCAGGGACTGGCGCTGGATGAAAGCGCTGCCCCCTGCCTGCTGCTGGATCTTCAGGCCCTGACGCTGCACGATGCTACCCACGATATGCCACCACACCTAAACCAGATAAAGCCCTGAGCTCATGACAGTCACCCAAAACACCCTCGGCGTTCGCATTCTCTCGGTCAAGTCTTTGTTTGTGGCCTTGGCCTTGGCGTGGAGCATCCTTGCCATCATTCTGCTGGCTTCGCTCAGTCAACTCGCACAGACGCAGGCGCAGCTCAACAAGGTCTACGAAAACCGCTATCTGTCCTACCTGTTGGCCAATGAACTGCGCCAAAGCTCCGATGATCTGACCCGCTTTGCCCGCACCTACGTGGTCACCGGCGACCCGCGCTATGAGCAGATGTATCACCAGGTGCTGGCGATTCGCAATGGCACCGCCCCCCGCCCGCAAAACTACGAGCGTATTTACTGGGATTTCGTGGCCGCCGGGATGGAAGTGCCAGACGCCGATGGTCCGATGGTGCCTTTGCAAAGCCTGATGCGTCGTGCCGGTTTTAGCGCTGCCGAATTTGCCAAGTTGCGTGAGGCGGAAAACAACTCCAATGCCTTGGTCAATACCGAAGAGATTGCCATGCATGCCATCAAGGGCTTATACGATGATGGCCAGGGTCGATTTATTGTTGAAGGCAAGCCCAACCCGGAATTTGCACGGCAGTTGTTGCATGATGAAAATTATCATCTCTTTAAGGCGCAGATCATGCAGCCGGTGGATAAGTTTTTTGCCCTGCTGGATGCACGCACTTCAGAGGAGGTAAAAACGGCCCAGGCCTTGACCAGCACCGCCCATCACATCGTCATCGGCATGGTGCTTTTTTCCCTGGTGACGCTGATGGGCTCGCTGTTTTTGGTCTATCGCATGATTCAACGCCAGCTCGGCGGCGAACCCCACTATGCCCAAGAGGTGGTCGAGCAGATTGCACACGGTGATTTTCGCTACCGCATTGTCCTTCAGTCACACCACGAAGGCAGCCTGCTTGCCGCGATGGAACACATGCAAATGCGCTTTGTGCAGATGATCGGGCGGGTGATGGAAAATGCCAACCAGCTCACCATCAGTGCCGAAAAACTCGCCACCACCGCCGGTCTGATGGCGCGCAATACCCACGAACAGCAAAGCGCCAAACAATCCATGGCTGCCGCAGTTGAACAGATGTCCTCATCGGTGGCCGAAATCACCTCCACCATGGAAGAACTGTCCACCTCCTCCACCGAAATTGCGGATCACTCGCGGGCGGTGGTCGATGTTGCCAACCACACCCTGGCCAGCAGCCGCAAAGGCTCTGAGGCCATGCAAGCCCTGCAGCGCAGCATCGAAGACATCAGCGCCGATAATCAGCGCGGCCTGGAAGAAATCACGCAGCTCAGCGCCCAATCCAAACAGATCAGCAAGGTGATGGACTTCATTACCACCGTCGCCGACCAAACCAAACTGATTGCCTTTAATGCCGCGCTGGAAGCCTCCAGTGCAGGCGAGGCGGGTAAGCGGTTTTCCGTGGTGGCGGTGGAAATCCGCCGTCTGGCCGATAGCGTGACCGATTCCACCCGGGAAATCGAAAGCAAGGTACAGGAAATCCAAAGCGCCATCAGCCGCCTCACCATCGCCTCGGAAAAAGGCGTTGCCACCATCAACACCAGCCGCGACATCAGCGAAAATACCGCCCGTATCCTGGATGATCTGGTCCATGCCGCCGGACGCACCAGCAGCGCCGCGCAGCAAATCTCTTTATCCACGCAACAGCAAAAAACCGCGAGCAATCAAGTCGTTGTTGCCCTGCGTGAAATATCCACCGCCAGCAGCCGCAACGCCAACTCGGTCAAACAGATCTCTGATATCAGTGTCGAACTGGTGGCGATGTCCACCACCCTGCGCGAATTGATGCAGCAATTTAAACTGCCCAAACAAAACTAAAAACGCATCACAGACGCCTCATGCGCCTAAAAACCCCGCCGACATCAGGACAACGGCAGATTTGGCATGGCTATACTTGATCTGTGTAGGGGTATGCGCTTATCATGATCGCCTCGTCTGCGGGTGTAGTTCAATGGTAGAACCTCAGCTTCCCAAGCTGATGGCGTGGGTTCGATTCCCATCACCCGCTCCATCCTCGGTATATGTGCTGTCATTTTCGGCTGTTTCTTCCCACCGTATCCCTTCATCGGCGTGATTGGCGCAAGCCTTCGCGAGTATCTGGCAAACAGGATGGCAGGCATTCCACGGCGGTGCTAAAATGGCCTGCATTCAGATAAACCCACGATTTATCAGGCTGCAGACCAAGGCCTGTGCGGTCAACCAACCCCTTCATTCACCACATCGCGTGTAGATCCAGAGCATCATGCTGCAAAAAATCAGAGATAAAGCCACTGGCTGGTTTGCCTATATCATCATCATCCTGATCGCCATTCCCTTTGCCCTGTGGGGCTTAAATGAGTATTTCGGCGGGGCGGGGTCGTTGGTGGCGGCCGAGATCAATGGCACGGAAATCCCGGTACGGGCCTATCAACAGGAGTTTCAGCAACAACGGCGCCAGCTGGCGGAGATGTTTGGCGGGCGGATTCCGGCGGGGCTGATTGATGATCAGCAGTTGCGGGATAATGCCTTGCAAACCCTGATCCGCCGCGAGTTACTGGCACAGCTTGCGCAGGAGCGCGGCTATGGGGTCAGTCCGCGTCTGGTGGCTGAGGAAATCCGCGCCATGGAGTTTTTCCATGAAAACGGTCAGTTTGACAGCGCCCGTTATCAGCGGGTGTTGGCCGAGCAGCGTCTGAACAAGGCACAGTTTGAGGCGGATGTGCGTTATTCGCTGCTGCTTTTGCAGGTTGAGCAATCCTTGGGTTATGCCGCCTTTTTAACCTCGGCAGATTTGCAAGAATATGCGCGCTTGCGTGAGCAGACGCGACGGGTGAGTTATCACACCATTGCGGCAGCGCAGTTTGCCCAACAGGTGCAGATTGATGAGGCTGACATCGAGCGCCATTATCAGCAGCATGGGCAGCGGTTTTTGCGCCCCGAGCGGCTGCGTCTGGCCTATCTGATGCTAGCCCCGCAAGACCTGGAGGCACATAGCGAGGTCACTGAAGAGGATTTGCGCCGCTATTACGAGCAGCATACTGACCGCTTCGCCAGTCCCGAGGAGCGGCGTATCCGCCATATCGTGCTCAGTGCCCAGGCTGACGATGCGCAGGCGCAGATTCAGGCCGTCCGCGCCCGGATTGAGGCGGGTGAATCCTTTGCCGAGGTGGCGCAGGCCGTGTCACAAGACCCGGTGTCTGCGTCTCGCGGCGGTGATCTGGGCTTTTTAGCGCGGGGCGATATGGACCCGGCCCTGGATGTGGTGTCGTTTACCCTGCCCCAAGGGGTCATCAGCCAGCCGGTGCAAATTGGCAATACCTGGCAGTTGATTGAGGTCACAGAAATTCGTGCGCCGCAACGTGAGCCGCTGGAAGCCGTGCGCGATGAGATCATGACCGATCTGCGTTCGCGTCAGGTGGAAAGCCGGTATATTGAGCTGACCGAGCGGCTGTTAACGGAAAGCTTTGAGCAGCCCTTGAGCCTGGAACCGGCCGCTGATGCCACGGGGCTGGAGATTGCCTATACCGACTGGATGACGGCCCAGGGTGGTGAGGATGAATTGGCGACATATCCCGAGATTCGCCGGGCGGCCTTTAGTGCTGAGGTTTTGCAATACCAGCGCAACAGCGATCTGATTGATTTGCCTGATGGGCGCTCGGTGGTGCTGCGCGTGCATGAACATCAGCCCAGTGCGCCCAGACCACTGGCGGAGGTGCAAGACGAGATTCGCGCCCAACTGGCCGATGAAAAAATGAGCGCGCTGGCCCAACAGGCCGCAGATGAGGTTTTACAGGCCATCCGCGCCAGTACGCCCGTCAGCGAAGCCTTTGCCACGGTGCCCGGAGATGCGGTGTATAGCATCAATATGCGCCGCGATACCCCTGACATTGCCAGCACACTCAAGCAGCGCATCTTTAGCTTGCCGCACCCTGAGACTGAACCACAAAGCGATGTGGTCACGCTGAATAATGGAGATGCGGTGGTGCTGGTGCTTGAGCAGGTCGAAGACGGACAGGTAGACAGTGCTGCGCTGGCGCGTTATCGCAACCAGCTGCAAAATGTGTACGCCAATCTGGAGGCTGAGGCGGTGCTCGAAAGCCTGGAACAACGCGCAAAAATCCAGATTTACCGTGAAAATCTCTGATTTTTGCCTGCAATGCCTTCCGTATCCCGCACTGACATGGAGAGGATGGTGCGGGATACGCCCTGTCAATCCCTAAACACCCAGACGTAGCCGCGATACACGCCAGCGCTTCGATGCGCCTGCCAACCGACAACCCAGGAATCCACGCCATTTATGGAACATGCTGAATTGATTGACAGCGCCGAGGCGCTTGAGGCCCTGTGCGCCCATCTGCAACAGCAACGCTGGTTTGCCCTGGACACCGAATTCGTCCGCGAAAAGACCTACTACCCCAAACTGTGTCTGATTCAGGTGGCAACCGCGCAACAGGTGGCCTGCATTGATCCCCTGCATATCAGCGATTTATCGCCGTTTCTGGCCTGTCTGCATAATCCTGCCATCACCAAGGTCTTGCATGCGGCAAGCCAGGATTTAGAGCTGTTTTATTGCCTGGATGGCCGGGTTCCGGCACCCATTTTTGATACCCAGCTGGCCGGGGCCTTGCTCGGCTATGGCGATCAAGCGGGGTATGCCAAACTGGTGAGCGCGATGTTAGGGGTTGAGCTGGACAAGGATATGACCCGTACTGATTGGTCACAGCGTCCCCTGAGCGCGGCGCAACTGCGCTATGCCGAAGATGATGTGCGCTATCTGGCGCAGCTGTATCCCTTAATGCATACACAGCTGAGTGAAACCCGGCGTCTGGAGTGGCTGGCCAGTGATTTTGCGGCACTCTCCGAGGCACGCCACTATGAATCACAACCGGCGAAGGCCTGGAAGCGCATCAAGGGGCATCAAACCCTGCGCGGCCCACAACTGGCGGTGCTGGCCAGCCTGGCCAGCTGGCGGGAAAGCGAGGCGATGCGCGCCAACCGCCCCCGGCGCTGGATCATTGCCGATGATCCTTTGCTGGACATGGCGCGCCAGCAGCCCAACACCGCTGAAAAACTGGCGCGCATCCGGGGAGTGAATGAAGGCAGCCTGCGCCGCTATGAAGGGGCTTTGTTAAATGCCATTGCCCAGGGCAAACAACTCCCCCAGGAACAATGGCCGCAGCTTAGCCTGCGCACTCGCCTGGAACCCCCGCAAGAGGCCCTGGTAGAGGTGGCGATGGGCTTGCTCAAACATCAGGCACATCTGCATCAAATCAGCCCGCTGGCCATTGGCGGTCGTCATGAGCTGGAACTGATGATACAAGGCGAGACAGAGACTGCGCTGGATCAAGGCTGGCGGGCGCGCCTGGTCGGCGGTGTGATTCGTCAATGGCTGGCCGGAGAGCTCAGCCTGCAGGTCAGTCAGGACGCACTGATACTGCAACCGCTGGCGCAGCAGACGATCCAAAAGGCTTAAGCCATTTTCTTAACCCCGCGACCCGATTATCTTAATCGCATGTTACCGCAGGATTTTGCTCATGCCTTTGTTACCCACGCGCCGCGCATCTCAGCGCGAACTCATTAAAATCCATAACAGTCTGAGCGTCGAACAACAGCAAACGCTGTTAAGCTTTGCAAAATTTTTGAGCACTCAGCCGCCAGAACCGGTCAAACGCATCATCCCGGCGCCGCAAGCTATCCCGCGACCGGCGGAGGAATCGGTGGTACAGGCGATGAAACGCCTCTCGGCCACCTATTTCATGCTCGACAAGGCCCCCCTGCTTAACGAGACCTCGGCCCTGATGGCCCAACACCTGATTCAGGGACGCGACCGGGTTGAGGTCATCGACGAACTGGAGGTCATTTTTAAAACCCACTATCAGCGTTTAGTTGAGGACGCTTAATGGTTCGCCTGTTACGTAATTGGTATGAGCGCCACTTCACTGACCCGCAGGTCGTGATTCTGGCCTTGTTGCTAATCTTTGGTTTTACCGTGATCATCTTTGCCGGCAAGATTCTTGCTCCTTTGCTGGCGGCGCTGATCATCGCCTATCTGTTGGAAGACCCGGTACAACGGCTGCAACGCTTTCGTGTGCCGCGCCTGGTGGCGGTGCTGGTGGTGTTTTTGCTCTTTTTCACCATCTCGGTAATGGCGCTGGTATTGCTCTTGCCGCTGATCACCCAGCAGATCACCCAGCTGGTGCGCGAATTACCGCTGATGATTGCCCAGGGGCAACAGGTCTTGCTGCAACTGCCGGAACATTACCCGCAGTTTTTCTCCGAGGAACAGGTGCGTGAGCTGATGGGGGCGATTCGTGCCGAGGCGGCCTTGCTGGGGCAGCGGGTGGTGTCACTCTCGCTGTCTTCGGTGGTGCATATCGTCAGCTTTATCGTCTATATCATCATCGTCCCGTTGATGGTGTTTTTCCTGCTCAAGGACAAAGAGTCCATCCTCGCCTGGATGCTTAGCTTTATGCCCAAAGACCGCCTGCTGGCCGATCAGGTATGGGCCGAGGTGAATATGAAAATCGGCAGCTATGTGCGCGGCAAATTCATTGAAATCCTCATTGTTTGGGCGGTCACCTTCATCACCTTTGCCTTCTTTGGGCTGAATTACGCCATGTTGCTGTCCTTTCTGGTCGGTATCTCGGTGATTATTCCCTACATTGGCGCGGCGGTGGTTACGCTGCCAGTGGCATTGGTGGCCTATTTTCAATGGGGCATCGGCAGTGAATTTGTCTATCTGCTGGTTGCCTATGCGGTGATTCAATTCCTCGATGGCAACGTGCTTGTGCCACTCTTGTTTTCCGAGGTCGTCAACCTGCATCCGGTGGCGATTCTCGCGGCGGTGATTGTATTTGGCGGAATCTGGGGATTATGGGGCGTCTTTTTCGCAATCCCCTTGGCGACCCTGATTCAGGCGGTGATCCGCTCCTGGCCGCGTGAGGACAAACTGCGCGATGGGTACAGCAAGTCAGCATAAATCCGCTATCGACGATGTTGCGACAATACGCCAACGCAGAACACACACCCTGTATACGGGAACCACGCCATGCCTACCTACAACCGCCTGGAGCAATGCCTAAGTCTCATTGAACAGGGATTGCGCACCCTGTATAGCGACATCCCGGCCTGTCAGCGCCCTAATCCGGCAGACAATGCATCCGCAGCGCCGCTATCCGGCCACGAGCGGCGCCAAGCGGTGCGCCTGTTGCGCGTACATCATGCGACAGAAATTGCCAGCCAGGGGCTGTATCATGGGCAAGCCGTTACCGGGCGCCGGGCGCGGATTCGCCGCAATATGGCGCGCAACCTCCGCGAAGAAGGCGATCACCTGGGCTGGACGCAGCAGCGCCTGCGCCAGCTGCACGCACGCCCCAGCCTCAGCAACCCGCTGTGGTATGGCAGTGCCTTTATCATCGGCGCATTGAGCGCCAAGGCTGGCGAACAATGGAGCCTGGGCTGTATTGAGGCGCATGAGCACCATCTGGAAAAACAGCTCGAACAGCAACTACAACAGCTCCCGGCCAATGACCACGCCAGCCGCGCCGTGCTCGAACAGATAAAAACCGAGGCTCGCCGCCACGGACAAAGCGCGTGGCAAGCGGGTGCAGCCCCCTTACCCTGGCCGCTGCGCCAGGTGCTTATTCCCGCCGCCCGGCGCTTGATGCAGCGCATCGCGTACTGGATATAAACTCACAATAACCACATTTTTTCCATAGGAGTCATCAACATGGCCAGAGGCATTAACAAAGTCATCCTCATCGGTCGCCTGGGCGCCGATCCTGAGCTCAAATACATGCCCAGCGGAGGCGCCGTGGTCAACGTCAATCTTGCCACCAGCGAAAGCTGGCGCGATAAAAACAGCGGTGAACAGCAAGAACGCACCGAATGGCATCGCCTGGTGTTTTATGGCAAGGTGGCCGAAATCACCGCCCAATACGTGCGCAAAGGCGCACACCTCTACATCGAAGGCCGTCTGCAAACGCGCAAATGGCAAGGCCAGGACGGGCAAGACCGCTACACCACCGAGATCATTGTCAACGACATGCAGATGCTCGACAGCAAAAACGCCGCCACCAGCAGCTTTGATGCACCCACCGCCGCGCCCACACACCCGACAGCACCGACGCATCATGCCCCAGCCCACCACCCGCACATGTCCGCCCATGCTGCTCCCGCCTATGGTGGCTATGCAGAACCCCCAGCCTACCCTGCCGCCGCACCAGCCCCGCGCCAGCCCCCCAATGCCCCGCTGCAACAACCGGCCTACACCAACGCCCCCTACGGCGGAGGCGCACCCAGCGCCCCAGCCCCCGGCTATCCCCAACAACCGCCGCCATCACCACACCAACAACGCCCCGCTGCCGAGGATTTTGACGACGACATCCCGTTTTAGTCTTGACCTTGCTGGGAGCGCCGGGCACCAGCCCGGCATTATGGAACGCCGCTCACCAGAGCGGCACGAAGTGGCGGCGGCTTCCCGTCGTCTCTTTTTGTAACGGCATTGCGCTTTCCGTTAAAATAGGCCAACGGAAAGCGATTTAAGGGTGTTTTGCCTGCAAATACAGGGATTTTGTTATTAACTTATATTCTAACCAACGGAGTCGATGATTCAATGGGTACACATATTGCCGATGCCAATGTCCGTCCTGATCCTGATAAGGAATTAGTGGCGATTGCAGATTATATCTGCGACACCCAGATCAACAGTGAGGAGGCGTTTGACACGGCGCGCAACTGCCTGATGGATTCATTGGGCTGTGCCATGCTGGCACTGCAATACCCGGAATGCACCAAGCATCTGGGGCCGATTGTGCCAGGGACAGTAGTACCTCATGGTGCTAAAGTGCCGGGCACGCAATTCGTACTCGATCCGGTCAAGGCCGCTTTTGATATTGGTGCGCTGGTGCGCTGGCTGGATTTCAACGACACCTGGCTGGCAGCAGAGTGGGGCCATCCTTCGGATAATCTGGGTGCGATTCTGGCGCTGGCTGATTATTTGAGCCGGGTGCGCGTGGCGCAAGGGCAGGCGCCGCTGAGTATGCGCGATGTGCTGACTTATATGATCAAGGCGCATGAAATTCAGGGTGTGATGGCGCTGGAAAACAGCTTTAACCGCGTCGGTCTGGATCATGTGATTCTGGTGAAGCTGGCCTCTGCCGGGGTGGCCGCGCACATGCTTGGGGCCACCAAGGCGCAAGTGATTGATGTATTGTCGCAGGCCTTTGTAGATGGGCAGTCAATGCGGACTTACCGTCATGCGCCTAATACGGGTTCACGCAAATCCTGGGCGGCAGGTGATGCCTCCAGCCGTGGGGTGCGCCTGGCGATGATGGTGATGCGCGGCGAGATGGGCCTGCCTTCGGTGCTAACTGCGCCGCGCTGGGGTTTTTATGATGTGTTGTTCAAGGGCGAAAAATTCAAGTTCCAGCGCGATTTTGGCAGCTATGTGATGGAGCATGTGCTGTTTAAGATCAGCTTCCCGGCAGAATTCCATGCCCAGACGGCGGTAGAGTGTGCGCTTAAGCTGCATGATCAGGTTAAGGATCGTCTGGAGCAGATTGATTACATCGCCCTGACGACGCAGGAATCTGCGGTGCGTATTATCAGTAAAGATGGTCCGCTGCATAACCCTGCCGACCGCGACCACTGCCTGCAGTACATGGTCGCGGTTCCGTTGATCTATGGCGCCCTCACCGCCCGTCATTATGAAGACGATGTGGCCGCCGATCCGCGTATCGACGCGCTGCGCAGCAAGATGCGCGTCACCGAAGATCCGCGCTATTCCAAGGAATATCACGATCCGGACAAGCGCTCCATTGCCAATGCCGTGCAGGTGTTTTTCAAAGATGGCAGCGCAACGGACAAGGTAGAAATCGAGTACCCCATCGGCCATCGTCGCCGTCGTGCCGAGGGCATTCCGGTGTTGGAGCGCAAGTTCAGCGACGCGCTGCGCACCCGCTTCCCCAAGGCTCAGGCCGAGGGCATCTATGCCCTGTGCAAAGACCCGCAGCGGCTGCACAATACCTCAATCAATGCCTTTATGGATATGCTGGTTATCTGATCTAAGCCGGCGGTATTGCACACACAGGCGCTCCGCGTGGGGGCCTGTGTGCGCTTTGCGTTTCATTCACCGCAAGATTTTGGGAGTGTTAGCACCATGCGCAGCGTGATAATGTGTTTGTTGGGCCTGAGTTTTTTGACGGTAGCGGCACAGGCCTCGGTGGTACACGTCTACAACTGGTCTGACTACATCGCCGATGAGGTGATCCAGCGCTTTGAGGCGCAAACCGGCATTCGTGTGGTCTATGATGTCTACGATGCCAACGAGATTCTGGAGGCCAAGCTGTTGGCCGGGCGCAGTGGTTATGATGTGATCTTCCCCACAGCGCAACCCTTTGCCAAACGCCATATTGAGGCCAATTTGTACCGACCTTTGGACTTCTCCCTGCTGCCCCACCGGGTGCATCTGGATGAGGGCCTGCTGGCGAAGCTTGCCAGCGTTGATCCGGACAACCGCTATATCGTCCCCTATATGTGGGGTACCACCGGCATCGGCTTTAATCCCGCCAAGGTGCAGCAGGCGCTGGGTACCGAGAAGATCCCCGATTCCTGGTCGCTGATTTTTGATCCGGCGCTGGCAGAAAAGCTGTCAGGCTGCGGCATTGCCGTTTTGGATGATGAAGGTGAGGCCCTGGCGGCGGCCTTGATGTATCTGGGCGAAGATCCCAACACCCACGACCCCCAGGCGATTGCCGCAGCGGCTGAGCTGTTTGCTCAGGTGCGTCCCTTTATTCGCTATTTTCACGCCTCTAAATATATCAACGACCTGGCCAATGGCGATATCTGCGTGGCCCACGGTTATTCCGGGGATGTGTTGCAGGCGCGTGACCGGGCTGAGGAGGCCGGGCGTGGCGTGACAGTCGATTATCTGATTCCGCAGGAAGGCGCGGTGCTGTGGTTTGACGTGATGGCCATTCCCGCCGATGCCCCCAACCCGGAAAATGCCCACGCCTTCATTGATTTTCTGCTGCAGCCGGAAAATATCGCCGAGATCACCAATGTGGTGGCCTACGCCAATGCCAATGCCAGCGCGACAGCACTGGTTGATGAGGCGATTCGCAACGACCCGGGGATTTATCCCGACAGTGACTTGCGCCAGCGACTGGTGACACTGGAGGCCCTGCCCGCCTCTGTGCAACGTCTGCGGGTGCGCACCTGGACGCGGATTCGCACCGGGCGCTAGTGGGTGCGGCTGGATTGTGTGACCGGTCGCAAGACCGGTCTTTTCCATGCCGGGCGCTGACCTGGCGTACCGCTACTAAAAATCTATGAAAATCTATTTCACGGATTTGTATACGCCGTCACTGCTATTGCCAGGAAAAACCGGGTCTTACATAACTCTTGCGTACGGATTAACGTCCAGCCGTAGCCTGTCTGGACGGTGCAAAAGCGCACAAGGACAGCCTACTACATAACAAAGCACAGCGCAACCGGGCGCAAAAAGACAAGGTTTTTATAGAAAATGATAGATTTTAGCCAGCAGTTACAAACCCTTACCCTGATCAACATGTCCTTATGGCACAAACAAAACGTGACCCGGCGCTGATAGATGCCTGGCAAGACCCCACGGCTCGCCCTTTTTTGCAGATTCAGCAGGTGAGTAAGGTGTTTGAGAGCGGGCATTATGCCGTGGATGAGGTCTCATTGGAGATTTTTCGCGGCGAGTTTTTCTCCCTGCTCGGTGCCTCGGGCTGTGGCAAAAGCACCTTGCTGCGTATCCTTGCCGGGCTGGAACGGCCTACCCAGGGACGGGTGTGGATTGATGGCGAGGATGTCACCGATACCCCGCCGTATGAGCGCCCGGTCAATATGATGTTTCAGTCTTACGCCTTGTTTCCGCACATGAGCGTGGCGCAAAACATCGCCTTTGGGCTACGCCAGGAGCGCTTACCCAAGGCACAGATCAAAGCGCGGGTGGCCGAGATGCTGGAGCTGGTACACATGCAAGACTTTGCCCGGCGCAAGCCTGACCAGCTCTCCGGTGGCCAACGCCAGCGCGTGGCCCTGGCGCGCTCCCTGGCCAAACATCCCAAATTATTGTTACTCGATGAGCCGCTGGGTGCCCTGGATCGCAAATTGCGCGAACGTACCCAGTTTGAGCTGGTGAACATTCAGGAGCGCGTGGGAACGACCTTTATCATGGTCACTCATGATCAGGAAGAGGCGATGACCATGTCGACCCGTCTGGCGGTGATGGAGGCCGGACGCATTCTCCAGATTGGCACCCCTTCTGAGGTTTATGAATACCCCGCCTCGCGCTTTGTGGCGGAATTTATCGGGGCGGCCAATCTTTTTGAGGGGCGGGTGGAGGGCTATGATGAAGCGGCGGAATTGCTGACCATTCACACCGAGGCAGCCGCACAACACATCACCTTGTATCATCCCACCCCCCTGGCGGTGGGCACCCCGGTGGCGGTAGCTCTGCGCCCGGAAAAGATTCATGTAGCCGCGCAGATCCCTAACCCCGACACCAACTGGGTGCGTGGTACGGTCAAGGAAATCGGCTACCTGGGCGATGTATCGATTTATCATGTGCGCACCGAGCAAGGCAGCACGGTGCAGGTGCAGGTCACCAATCTGGCGCGGCGCACTGCTGGCCCGCTGACCTGGGACGATGAGGTATTACTGGCCTGGGATGAAGATGCCGGAGTGGTGCTGACCCTATGAGTACCCTGCCCTCGGCCACGACCGCAAGCGGCCCATCCTCGGCCCGCCTGCGGCTGCAGTTTGATCGCGGCGTAAAAAGCCTCACCCAGGGGCGTCTGGGCCGCACCTTGGTGATGGCAACGCCGTATGTCTGGCTGCTGGTTTTTCTGCTGTTGCCGTTTTTCATTGTGCTGCGCATCAGTCTGGCGGAAATGGTGCTGGCCAGCCCGCCCTATACCAGTCTGTGGGAATGGACCCAGGATCAGACCCTGCTGATTCGCCTGCATCTGGGCAATTATGCCTACCTGTGGGAAGACCCGCTGTATCTGGCGGCCTATCTCAACTCGCTCAAGGTCGCGGCGATTGCCACCGTCATCTGTTTATTGATTGGCTATCCGATGGCCTTAGGAATTGCCCGCGCCCCGGCAGGATGGCGCCTGGTGCTGTTGATGCTGGTGATTTTGCCCTTTTGGACCAGCTTTTTGATTCGCATCTATGCCTGGATGGGCCTGTTACAAAATCAGGGCCTGATCAATCAACTGCTCATGTGGCTGGGCCTGATTGAGCAGCCCCTGGCCCTGCTGCATTCCAATTTTGCGGTATATCTGGGCATTGTCTACTCGTACCTGCCCTTTATGGTACTGCCCCTCTATGCCACCCTGGTGCGTCAGGATTTAGGCCTGCTGGAAGCCGCTGCCGATCTGGGAGCGCGTCCGTGGAAAAGCTTTGTCACCATCACCTGGCCCTTGTCGCTGCCGGGGGTGATTGCCGGCAGTCTGCTGGTGTTTATCCCGGCAGTGGGGGAATTTGTCATCCCCGATCTGCTCGGTGGCCCGGATACGCTGATGATCGGCAAAGTGTTGTGGGGTGAATTTTTCGCCAACCGTGACTGGCCGGTGGCCTCAGCGGTGGCGATTGCGATGCTGCTGGTGGTGGTCCTGCCATTGCTGTTATTGCAGCGCATCGGCGAACGCCAGACCACCCAAAAGGTCAACCCATGAGCGGGCGGCGCTCCTTTTGGCTGTTTACCGGCATGGCCTTTGGCTATGCCTTTTTATACCTGCCCATCATCACCCTGATCGTTTATTCCTTCAACGATTCCCGCCTGGTGACCGTCTGGGGCGGCTTTTCTACGCGCTGGTATGTGGCGCTGCTGGAAAATGAGCAGATTCTCACCGCGTTGTGGCTGTCTATACGCATTGCCGCGCTCAATGCCACCTTTGCCGTCGTGCTGGGCTTGCTGGCCGCGCTGACCCTGGTACGCTTCAGCCGCTTTCGCGGACGTACCCTGTTTGCCGGCATGGTCACTGCGCCGCTGGTAATGCCGGAGGTCATTCTGGGGCTGTCCGCCCTGCTGCTATTCGTGCATCTGGAACAACTCATCGGCTGGCCGGATGGGCGTGGCATGACCACCATCACCTTAGCGCACATCACCTTCAGCACCGCCTATGTCGCCGTGATTGTGCAATCGCGCCTGTCGCAGCTTGATGTCAGTCTGGAAGAGGCGGCGATGGATCTGGGGGCGCGTCCGTGGAAGGTGTTTGTGGTGATCATTTTGCCGATCATCTCCCCGGCGTTGCTGGCCGGGTGGCTTTTGGCCTTTACCCTGTCAATGGATGATCTGGTGATTGCCAGCTTTGTCTCCGGCCCCGGTGCAACCACCCTGCCGATGGTGGTCTATTCCAGCGTGCGCATGGGCGTCAGTCCGCAGATCAACGCCCTGGCCACGGTGATAGTCGTCGTGGTCAGCATCGGCGTACTGATTGCCGGCTGGCTATTGCATCGCAGTCAGCGCAGCAGCGATCATGGCAATCTACGCAAGTAGCGGCGGCTTCCCTGCCTGCCGCGACGCACGCGGCGCAGGCCGGTAGCCGTCGCTCTTTTTAAGCCGCATCTGCCTGCCTGCCGCGACGCACACGGCGCAGGCAGGGACGATGCCGCCACACCTAAAACCCTTAGCCTATCAAGAGGCCCCTTATGCCTATCACAAGACGCCGCTTTAATCAGTATCTCGTAGCGCTGGCCGGAGCCAGCAACATCCCGCTGGCCTGGGGGCAAGCCCACGCCTTACGCGAAGGCATCGACTGGCGTCCAATTGTCCCGCCCGCGCCTCGGCAAGACCCGGAAAAAATCGAGGTCATCGAATTTTTTTCCTACGGCTGCCCCTTTTGTGGTGAATTTGACCCCCTGATCAAGGCCTGGGCTGCCACACTGCCCGACGACATTATCTTTCGCCAGCAGCCGGTGTCTTTTGGGCGCATGGCCTGGGCCAATCTGGCCCGCCTGTATTTTGTGCTCGACGATCTGGGCGACACCCAGCGCCTCAATCCACTGATTTTTGACGCCTTGGGCCGTCAGGGCCGCCGCCTGTACACCGAACGCGCTATCAGCAACTGGCTGGAACTGCACGATGTCGATATTGCCGCCTTCCAGGCCGGTTTTCAGTCAGAACAGGTCACCGCCCGTCTGCAGGCCAGCGACGCCTTAGCCACCCAATATGGGATCAACGCCGTCCCCATGATCGCCGTCGATGGCCGCTTTATCGTTCTCGGTCAGGAAGCCCGTGGGTTTAACGACCTGCTCACCATCGCCAGCGGCCTGATCGACAAAGCCCGCCGCTAAAGCGAGAGCGTCCTGTAGGAGCGGCATCTTCCCGATGCCGCTGCAAAAGCCGCCGCCACTTCGTATCGAGCTGAGGTTAGGCGAGCCTGTTAGACGGGCGTATACGGGCTGCTGCGTGTCCGGTCGTGTTCGTATAGCCGGTAGTGGGTGAAGGCGGTGAGTTCTGTAAACTGCAGGAAAGGGTTGCCCTGCATCTGCTCGGCGAGGGTGGAGCTTGGCTGGCAGCCGTAATCATGCCCCGGGTGGATGCGGGTTTGTGCGGGCAGGGTTGTGCAGAGCTTGTGCAGAGAGGCGAACAGTTGTGCGGCATCGCCCCCGCGCAGATCACAACGGCCACAGCCATAGACAAACAGGGTATCCCCGGTCAGCAAGTCATTGCCGACTAACAGACAGGCCGAGCCGGGGGTATGCCCTGGGGTGTGCAGCCAGCGGATCGGCGTATCCCCCAGATAGCAGACATCCTGATCCTCATGTTCCGTCAATGGAAATGCCTGAGCCCCCCAAAATTCGGCTTCGGGACGCAGCAGATGCACAGTGGCCTGTGTCTGCGCATGGAGTTCAGCCACCGCATTGGTATGATCGCTGTGACTGTGGGTCAGAAAAATATCGCTCAGTTGCCCGCCCAGCGCGGCCACTTCGGCCAAAATCCGTTGCGCCTCCCAGGCCGGGTCCACCACGGCCACGCGCTGTGTATTCACATCCTGGATTAAATAGACGATATTAGCCATCGAACCGACCGCAAGCGGTCGCAGAAGGGTTGTCTCTTGCATGAAAATCACCTGTTTGTATAACGAGGAAAAATGATGAGCTTAAAGGCGTTGATTTTTGATGTCGATGGAACCCTGGCCGATACCGAGCGCGACGGTCATCGCGTGGCGTTCAATGCCGCCTTTGCAGCGGTCGGGCTGGACTGGCATTGGTCAGAGGATCTGTACGGGGAGTTGCTGGCCGTCACCGGCGGCAAGGAACGCATCCGCTATTATCTCCAGCACCACCATCCCCAATGGCTCGAACAGCAAGGGATTGAGCAGACCATCATCGCCTTGCATGAAAGCAAGACCGCACATTATCAGATGTTGGTCAAAGACGGTGCCATTCCCCTGCGTCCAGGCATCCAGCGTCTTTTGCAGGAGGCCCGCGACCGCGCCATAACCCTGGCCATTGCTACCACCACCACGCATAGCAACGTCGCGCATTTACTGCAGGCCACCCTGGGCGCGCACAGCCTGGAGTGGTTTGCCGTCATCGGCGCCGGCGATGTCGTCCCCGCGAAAAAACCGGCCCCGGATATCTATCATTATGTCATGCAGCAGCTGGGGTTATCGCCGCAGCACTGCCTGGCGATTGAAGACTCTGCGCAAGGGCTGCAGGCGGCGCACGCTGCCGGAATAGCGACGCTGATTACCTTTAATGGCTACACCCGCGAAGACACTTTCGACGGTGCCCTGGCCGTGCTGGATCATCTGGGTGAACCCGACCAGCCCTGCCAGCAACTGGCCGGAAGCTGCCGTTGTGGTACGTATGTCACCCTTGAGGCGCTCAGAAACTGCCTGTCCTGACCGCAAACACACACCTCAAAGACCACTGACCCCGCACAGCAGGTCATAGGCAATGGTATCGGCGGCCTGGGCGATGTCATCGACAGCCAGACCGTTGCCCCACAGCGTCACGGTATCGCCCAGTTGCGCGTGCGGGATGCTGGAAAGGTCAATGCTGATCATATCCATCGACACCCGCCCAAGGCGCGGCACGGTTTGTCCATGAATCAGCACCGGCGTGCCGCTGGGCGCGTGGCGCGGATAGCCATCGGCATAGCCTATGGCCACCACGCCCACCCGCATCGGATGCGGGCAAACATAAGTACCGCCATAGCCAATGCAGGCCCCAGCCGGCAAGTGATTGATCGCAATCAGTGGCGCAGTGACGGTCATCACGGCCTGCAAGCCTAAGCTGGCCGCTGTTTGTCCGGCCAAGGGGGAGGCGCCGTAAAGCATAATGCCGGGGCGTACCCACTGTGCCTTGGTGGCAAGGGATGTCACCGCCGCATCTTGTGATAAGGGGGATAACAAGGCCGCCGAATTGGCCAGACTGTAGCCCCCCGGCAAGGGATCAATGGCCGCAGCAAACTGGGCGCGCTGCTGGCTATTTTCACCGCGCAGGGGTTCATCGGCGCAGGCCAGATGGGTCATCCACACCCAGTCCGGCGCAACATTGGCACAGCCAAGCAAGCGTTGATGCAGCGTTGGGGCCGTATGCAGCGCAAAGCCCAGCCGATGCATGCCGCTATCCAGCTTAATCCAGACATGTAGCGGGCGTTTCAGCGTGGCCTGATCCAGCAGGCTGAGCTGAGCGTCCTGATGGATCACCGGCCAGAGATCAAGCTGCGCCATGCAGCGCAACTGGGCCACATCCTGAAAGCCCTGCAACACCACAATCGGCAGGCGGATACCGGCCTCGCGCAGCACCATCGCCTCCGTCACACACGACACCGCAAAGCCCGCCACCCGATCCGCCAAAGCCTCCGCCGCAGCGAGCATCCCATGCCCATAGGCATTGGCCTTGATCACCGCCAAAACCTCTGCCGCCCCGGCCTGATTCACCGCCAGGGACGCGTTGGCGCGCAGCGCCTCAAGATCAAGCCATTTGCTGGCGCTACGTTTCACTAAAAGCCCTCGCCCGTATAAACCTCTGGGATGTAGTTGTCAAAGCGGGCGAAATGCCCTACAAAGCTTAGGCGCACCGTACCGATAGGACCGTTGCGCTGCTTGCCGATGATGATCTCGGCAACGCCTTTGTCGGCGCTGTCTTTGTCATACACCTCATCACGATAGACAAAGGCAATCACATCCGCATCTTGCTCAATCCCGCCGGAATTATGGCTAATCAAACCATCGGCCAGCCAGCAGGCATGACCCGGCACGCAGATGTCAAAGACCTCCGCCACTCCATCCGCCGCCTGCGACACCAGAGCATCCCAGCGTACGGCCTGCGCGGGTTCTGATGATCGACCCTGAATGATCTGACCAAGGCCAGATTCATCCACCAGCGCCACCCCCTCGCCTGGACGTAAATGCTGCACCTCGACAAAGCCGTGCGGCGTCAATACCCGATGCTCCGGGGTGCAGCGCAATTGCCGTCCGCTGGCAAAATCCAGCCGCAACACGGCGCGCACACCCACAGGCCAGATACTTTGCGCCAGCGCCGCCTCAATCACACCCTGCGGATTGCGCGCCAACACCCACGGCGACTGACCGACCAGCGATGCAATCGGCACGCGCTGCCCATCCGCCAGCACCACCGGCGTATCGCCGCTGACGCATTCGCGCAAATCTGACATCACGGGCCGCTTGTTGGGGCGTTGTTCCAGACTGCGGTTAAGCTGCGACAGTGCAATCACCGGTACGCGCATCTCCTTGGCCAGGGCCTTGAGCGAGCGCGAAATCTCGGCAATTTCCGTGGCGCGATTTTCTTTATTGCCCGGCAACTGCATCAATTGCAGGTAATCAATCACCACCAGCCCAATGGATTTTTGCTCACGCACCAAGCGCCGGGTGCGCGCCCGCACCTCGGTAGGGGACAGCGCCGGGCTATCATCAATAAAAATCGGGGCTTCCGAGAGCAGCGACACGATACTGGTCAGGCGCGGCCAGTCTTCTTCCTCAAGTTTACCGGTGCGCAGACCTTGCAACTGGATGCGTCCGAGCGAAGAAATCATGCGCAGCACCAATTGTTCAGCCGGCATTTCCATGCTGAAAATCGCCACCGCCACCTGCTTATTGAGGGCCGCAAACTCGGCGATATTCATCGCAAAGGTGGTCTTGCCCATCGACGGACGACCCGCAACAATCACCAGATCGCCGCCCTGCAAGCCAGAGGTCAGGGTATCCAGCTCATAATAGCCCGTTGACAGGCCGGTAATCGGATCATCCCGCTCATGCAGCATTTCGACTTCTGCAATCGTGCTGTTTAACAGCGTGCGCATACTGCGAAATCCCTGATTCGCACGCGTGCCTTTCTCGGCAATCGCAAACACGAGCCGTTCCGCCTCATCTAACAGGCTGCGGGTATCACGACCTTTGGGGTTAAACGCACTCTCGGCAATCTGACTGCCCGCATCAATGAGCTGGCGCAACACCGAGCGGTCACGCACAATATCAGCGTATGCCCCGATATTCGCCGCACTCGGCACATCATGAGCCAGCCGCCCCAAATAAGGCAGCCCCCCGGCATCCTCAAGCAGATTGCACTTTTCCAGATATTCCGACAGGGTGATGGCGTCAAACGGGGTATTGCGACTGGCAAGCTCAGTGATGGCGCGAAAAATCAGGCGATGATCATAACGGTAGAAATCCACCTCAGACACACGATCCGCAATCGTATCCCAAGCGCTGTTTTCCAGCATCAAGCCGCCCAAAACGGCCTGTTCTGCCTCCATGGAATGCGGTGGCACCTTAGGGGCTGCGCCTTCCATCCGTTCTTACCTGTATCGCGTAAATGTAGGGAACACCGGCCAGCAGACCAGCGTATTAGCAAGGGGGAGTGCCCGTCAGCCGACCGGCACGAACATCAACAGGAACGCCGCAGGATATCCCCCGGCGCTCCCAACAACAATGCGCCCGCTTAGGCCTCAGCAACAACCTCAATGCGGATGCTGGTTTTAACGTCCGTGTGCAAGTGAACCTCAACGTCAAACTCGCCCGTATGGCGCAGCGGACTGGACGAGGGCAAACGCACCTCACGCTTATCCAGCTTCACCCCGGCCTCGGTCACTGCCTGCGCAATATCTTGCGCGCCGACAGAACCAAACAGCTTGCCTTCGTTTCCCGCCTTGGAGGCGATTTTAATCTGCCCCATTCCGGCCAATTTTTCAGCACGCACACGCGCATCGGCCACCAAAGCCTCTGCCGCCTGCTCAAGCTCAGCGCGACGCGCTTCAAATGCTGCAATATTCTCAGGCGTAGCAAACTTCGCTTTACCCTTTGGAATCAGAAAATTACGCGCAAAGCCGGCGCGTACCCGCACCTTATCGCCAAGCTGTCCTAAATTCTCGACCTTCTCCAACAAAATGACTTCCATCGTGGTATGACCTCATATAAATTTTTGTTCGGGGGCCGGGGATAGCGACCTTCATCCAAAAGCGCGCCTTAACACCAGCAACACGGCCTGTGCGCGGCAATCCACGGCCTGAAAAGAAGGGTTTAATCAGCCTGATCAGCATCTCGGGGAGGCGGCGGAGGGGGCAAACGCTGCCGAAAATTCATAAAGGCATCCAGCGCCGCAAAGGTCGCCAGAATCACCATCATCTGCGGAAACGCAAACACCAACAGCACATACAAACTGATCAACCAGGCGCGATGCATCTTCAAACTGCGACACAAAGCATGCACCAGCGCAAGCCCCTGCAGGAAAAACAGCGCCAGCATGATCAATGCAAGCTCGGTCAGCAGATTACTTTGCCCAAGCCAGGAACCCAGCAGCAAGACCAGCAAAATCAACGCCGGAATCCGGCCCAATTGCAGCGCCTGAAACTCCTGCGCAAAACCACCCGGATTGTACAGCGCAGCCTGCCAATAGCGGGCGATAAACAAAGATACCGCCATATTCAACACCATCGCCATCGCCAGAATGCCCGACATCAACTCCGCCGCCCGCACCAGATTCTGCGTCACCTCCACAGGCGGCATCCCGGTTTGTGACAGAAAGGGGCCCAGCGTATTCTCAAGAATCTCCAGCCACACCCCCGGCAGATCAGCCACCGCCAGATGCAACAACAGCACCGCGCCAATCCCCAGCAAGGCCGCACCGAGCAGAGTCAAGGCCCATGAAGCGGTATGGCGCAAAACCTGCGCCAACGCCACATTAGGCAGCCACTGCACCAGCCCCATGAACACCCCAAGCAGCGGCGACAGACCCAAGGCCCAAGCCAGCAAAGCCAAGACCCCAGCCGCTCCCGCCCCGACCCACAGCGCCGACACCAGCCCAGCGCGCAAGCCCACCAAGGCCAGACAGGCATTACTGACCATCGCCAACGGCGGCAACAGCAAAAAGCCAATCCCAAAACCTGCGGTGGCCGTTACCGCCCGCAAGCGGGTCTGCATGACAAACGAGGCAAGCGCTTTCATTTAAATCGTAGGCAGGCGCGTGGCCGATGCGCAAGCATGCGCGCTGATCAGCAACACAGCGTTAGTGATTATCGGTATAAGGCAGCAGCGCCAAATAGCGAGCACGCTTGATCGCCGTGGCTAACTGACGCTGATAGCGGGCACTGGTCCCGGTAATCCGGCTAGGCACCACCTTCCCGGTCTCAGTAATGAAATTCTTCAACGTATTGAGGTCTTTATAATCAATAGACTCAACATTCTCGGCGGTAAAACGGCAATATTTGCGGCGACGAAAAAAACGAGACATCAGCAGTCAACTCCTAAAACTCAAAAATAACAGGATAAACGCAATGATCAATCCGCTTGCGGACGCACATCAGAACCCTTGGCGCGATGATCCTCATCATAATCACCATCATTGTCGTTATCACCATCCGTGTCACCATCATCATCTGCAGAAACCGATGCATCATCATCGTCATCATCGCGACGCTTGATCAACAACGAAGCCTCCGTCTCAGCCTTATCCATACGGATCACCAAGTGACGCAACACCGCATCGTTGAAACGAAACGCGCTGACCATCTCCTCCAAGGCATGCTCACCGCACTCCACATTCATCAACACATAATGCGCCTTGTGCAATTTCTGAATCGGGTACGCCAACTGACGCCGCCCCCAATCTTCCAGACGGTGAATCGTACCGCCATCGCCCTCAACCAGGCTACGATAACGCTCGACCATCGCCGCAACCTGCTCGCTTTGATCAGGATGAACCAAAAAAACAATTTCGTAATGCCGCATCTAAAATGCTCCCTACGGGTGACAGCCCCCGCCGCGCCAAAAGCGTGGGTGGGGCAAGGAGAAAACCGGAGCAATCCGGAAAACCGCTAATTATAACCATCACACCCAAGCGACGCTAGGAAAATCACACGCCGTGTTAGCCCAAAGCAGTAATGTCCCCTTCGTCCAATTCTAAAATGTCCCCTTTATATTTAAGCGGGAGGGGCACGCATGACGAAGGAGCACATTACGATG
>NZ_MU255056.1:920036-924942 GCF_000227725.2 Thiorhodospira sibirica ATCC 700588
CTACTGGAAGACTTCTCATTTTACAACGAAGAGCGCCCGCACCAAGCACAGGCCGACGAGACGCCAGCAACGGTCTACAGGACCCGGCAGGGAGGAGGTGCATTGATCGTAGACAAATACGGCCCGGGGCGGTGACGCCTACCGACGGTGAATCTGCGGCATCAGGGCAGCGCTGTGCAGCTGCGAGTGAGGGGCAGGCGATAACTTTAACTCGGTCACCTTGCCACCTATCACTTTTATGGCAAACTTTGAGGGTTGGCTGAACTGAGGTCATGGGGGAGGGCATGGGAAGCATCAAACGCTTGGCAGAAGAGGTGGAACGTGGACTGCGCAAAGCCGCATCCGGGGCTGCGCCTGACGGTGGTGAGGAAGCTGTCGCTAGCCGTCGGAGCGATGATCGAGGAGCAAACCGCCAACACGGTGGAGTTGAGCCATGTGCTGGTGCTGGAGACCGAGCGCCAAGACATGCGCGAACCGTGGCTGAGACGCTTGCTGAAGAACCCGTTGGTGTGTCCAACCGAGATCATGCAGCCGTTGGCGATGGCCGAACTGGCGCAGGCGGCCCGTCACGATCAGACGCTGTGCCTGAGTCTGGATCAAACCGATTTGGGGGATCGGATGGCGTTGCTGGTGTTGGCCTTGCGCGTGAGCGAGCGGGCGTTGCCGTTGGTTTGGTGGGCCAGGCAAGGCGCGGCGAACATCGGCTGTGCGGGCCAGCAAGCCCTCCTGGAGACGGTGTTGGCTTGGCTGCCGGCTGGGGCGCGGGTGCTGCTGTTGGCGGATCGGTTCTACCCATCGGCGGCGCTGTTCGCGTGGTTGCATGCGCACGAATGGGGCTACCGGTTGCGCTTGAAGGGGAATCTGCGGTGGACACCGGCGTGGCGGAGACCACGACCGGGGATTTGGCCAAGGGTGTGCGAGAAGCGATTTTCCGGGTCGTGCGCCTGTTCGCCTCTGGGGTGGTGACCCACCTGGGAATTGTGCATGAATCCGGTCATCCGGAGCCGTGGATGATTGCCATGGATGCGGATCCGACCCGTGCGCGCGTACTGGACTATGCCACGCGCTGGGGCATCGAGCCGATGTTCTCCGACTTCAAGGGGCGAGGATTTGGCTTGGGGGATTCGCACCTGCGCCCTGCGGATCGTTTGGAACGCCGGGTGTTGATCATGGCCTTGGCGATGTATGGGTGTGTGCGCATTGGGCGCGATCAGGCGTGCCACCCTCCGACCCCGCTCGAAAAAAACCCAAGCACAGGACGATCCGAACCACTGGCGCTTTCGCAAGCTCGCCCGCAGCCTAGTTTCGTGGTTCTCACGTGGCTTGCGCTACTTGATGCGCTGTCTGCAAAACGACCTGCCGCTGCCGGCTTTTCGTGCCCGTGAGTAAATTGATAGGTGGTAAGCACGCCGCCCTGCGAGTACCAGCTCCGCATCACGAATCGCCGAGTTGCACTCGGCCCATGGAACAACGGGCACCCGCCCGGCATAAACATGTAGCGGCATCTTCCAGATGCCGCTCCAAAAAAGCAACGGCTGGAAGCCGCCGCCACGGATCGCCAAGTTGCACTCGGCTGCAGTGCTAAAGCCCGCGCTCCAAGGGCAAAAACGTACCGCTCGACAGAAATTCAACATGTGGGCATTATATCCGTATGGCTAAAATCAGCCATTTATTAACGGGAGGGCATGGAGTGACAAACCTGGTTGCAAGCGAAGCCGAGCAGCGTATTCTTGAGCTACTCGCCATACCACCAAAGCCTGAGGTCTTGCTGCAAGTGACCGCCGAGGCCAAATCCCCGGAGCCTGACATCAATCACATTGCCGCGATGATTGCAGGGGATGTGAGTATCGCGGGTGGACTATTGCAGGTGGTCAATTCTCCGATTTTTCGCCGCCCGCAGGAGATTCGCTCCCTGCGTCAGGCGAGTCATTTGCTGGGATTCCGGCGCATTTATGCCATTGTGCGCACCATCGCCTTGCGTAATGCCCTGTCACAGTGTCCACGGATCGAAAGCTTCTGGCGCACCGGCGATTATGTGGCCTATGCGGCCATGCAAACGGCGCAGTTGATCAAGCGCCCGGATCTGGAAGACGATGCCTATCTGCTCGGGCTGTTTCACCTGGTGGGTGCCCCGGCGCTTAACAGCGTGTTTGGTGCGGGCTATGAGAAGATTCTTAATCATGCCAATGCTACCGGCTGGTCGCTGGTGATTGATGAGGAACGCCTGTCGTTTGATACGCATCATGCGCGCATCGGCGCCTTGATTGTGCAACGCTGGCATACGCCGCCATCGGTGACTGAGGCGGTCGAAGGGCAATATCGCCATGATACTTTTAGGGCCAATGTCTTTACGCAGGCGGATACGGCAGATTTGCTGGCGATTCTCAAGGTAGCCTTACGCGCCAGCAGCCGCAGTTTTCCGCAAATGATGTTTTTTGGTGAATGGGATCGATTGAGTGAATCATTAGCGGATTATCTTGGGCTGGAGGGGCATTCTGCGCTGGAAACAATGTCAGAACAGGTCGCGGCGGCGGTAGAATCCAGCTTAAAAACCGCCAAAGAAGCCACAGAAGAATAACGTGGCGGCATCTTCCAGATGCCGCTGCAAAAAAGCGACGGCTGAAAACCGCCGCCGCTGCGCGCCACAGACTCTCCCCCTGCCAAGGGGGAGTCCCGCCGCAGGCGGGGAGGGGGTCTGTTTTTAAGCACATAACCACCCCGCCCCTGACGGGGCACCCCTCCTTGAAAAGGAGGGGAGTTTGTTTTTTAACGCAAATACCCACCAATCCTTCGCAATAGTTCAGGAAACTGCACAGCGTAGTACAGCGGTTGGTTGCGTTGATTCCGGCCATAACACAAGCCTTCGCCGACCAACTGCTTGACCCGTTTTAAACCCCGTGGGGTTTCGCGGCGGATGTCTTGTAACCAGCCTAAACGCACCAAGGCGCGGTTGACTACTTGTACGCTGTGGCGTTGCTGGTGACGCCTTAGCAGGGTGCTTAAGGTGGTCAGTTCGCGTCCGGCGGGGGGTGGAGGTGGGGTTTGTGTCTGTAAAAAGGCGGCATCTTCGCCCAGGCTGCGCACGGCTTGTTCAATCAGTTGCCGCTTGGTGGTGTCGTTAAGCGAGAGATGGTCCAGACAGAGGTTTAAGGCGGTGAGGCGGATGTAAGCGCGGATGAAGTCAGGGCGGTGCAGCGGGTCGGGGTCTGGCGGGGTGGCATAACGCGGCTGGGCCTGGCCGCTTTCCAGTTCGTACCAGCGATCAATCACCGCCGCCCGGCGTTTGATGTCGTAGCCGGTGATAAGAATTTCCGTATGACGGCGGTCGAGATGATACCCGGCAAGGCGTTTGGTCTGTGGGCAATACTCAGGGCTAATGCCTTGAATTTCTTGATAACTCAATTCTGAGGTATCAGGATACAACTCGTTTAGCATCACCCGAATATCACGCATGATATTGTCATGGCGTTTACCGGTCAGTGCGGCAATTTCCCGCGAGGACATGCTTAAGGTGTGCAATGGCGCACAGGCAGAATATATGGACATGGCTACTCACCTTATCTAGTTTAAGGTTGCCCCTGCATGAGGGCGGTCGGGAGGCTAGAAACCGTGAGTAGCTCGGCGGACTGATTTCCCTTGCGGGTGTTGTATTCGTCGCCTCAGCGGCATCAAGATGATGCCGCCACGGAGCGCCCCCATGAGCGGTTGATCATGGCGTCTCACGAAACACATCATCAAGTGTTTGCGCCTCGACGAATTGCTCACCCCAGCGTTCCAGCTGCTCAATACTGGCCCCGCGCAGCCGCGCTTGCGTCGCTTCATCCAGCGTACCGAATCGCTTGTGTAATTGGCGTGTCAGCAGGGCACTCTCGCCTTCGATGCGTCCGCGATCAAGGCCCTGCTCAATGCCCTGTTCAATCCCTTGCTCAATCCCTTGCTTCAAAAACCGTTGGGCAAAGCCGCTGACGGTGGTGGCATCGTTAGCATAGTGTTGTTGGTAAGTCATACGTTCGTCCTCACTTAAATGGGCGTAGATGTCGATAAAGTCGAGGTATTTTAGCTGGCGGTCGCGGTCGGGTTCCAAGCTGAGCAGGCCACGCACCGCGTGTGCATAGACTTCGACCCGCTGTGACGGCGAATAGCGCATATTGGGCAGATTCAGCCGGGCAATGAGGTTGTCACTGGCATAGTGGTCCTCGGCGCGTTGCCCACGAAAAGCATACGCGAGATAGCGAAACCAGAGATACTCGCCCGCATCGCCGTTGAGGGTGAAGGGTTGCTTATGCACGCGGCTCTGCAGAAAAATCACCACGGGTACCAGTCGCTGGATGTTGAGCAACTCGCTGATGTCAACGCAGTAGTGAATCAGGCGGTGCACGGAAAAGCGCCGTGCCTGGGTGTCTTCCTCAAATAAAAACAGCAGTGCTTCGCGCCGCTGGTCGGGCCATTCCACCAGCAAGGGCGTGTCCAGTTCACGAAAACGCTCGCCAAGGCGTTCCTTGAGCTGTTCTTCACGCACCGGCAGGATGCGCACTGCGGGATCGCGCAGCCCCTCGGCCTCCTCGGGTGCGAACAGCTCAATGGCTTGTTGGGGATAGTCGAGGATCAGGTTTTTGAAGTTTTGATCGTGGCTCATAGGGTGATTTAGTGGTTTTTTTAGGAGCGCCGAGCTCTGGCTCGGCACTGGGGTCATGGAACTCTGGCTCCGTGTTGTTAGGGAGAGCTGGAGCTGTGCGCCTCCAGCCGGTCGAGCTGCTCAACGGGAATGCCCACCACCTCCCGGCGTTTGTCATCCACCCCCAGAATTAACAGACTGCCAGCGGCATTGCCCATCGCAGCCAGTTCATCCGACAGCCCATCCGGATGCGGCTTAGACACCTTGCAGCCTGAATCCAGCACCAAGCCT
>NZ_MU255056.1:925042-1041490 GCF_000227725.2 Thiorhodospira sibirica ATCC 700588
CGGCCTCCTCGGGTGCGAACAGCTCAATGGCTTGTTGGGGATAGTCGAGGATCAGGTTTTTGAAGTTTTGATCGTGGCTCATAGGGTGATTTAGTGGTTTTTTTAGGAGCGCCGAGCTCTGGCTCGGCACTGGGGTCATGGAACTCTGGCTCCGTGTTGTTAGGGAGAGCTGGAGCTGTGCGCCTCCAGCCGGTCGAGCTGCTCAACGGGAATGCCCACCACCTCCCGGCGTTTGTCATCCACCCCCAGAATTAACAGACTGCCAGCGGCATTGCCCATCGCAGCCAGTTCATCCGACAGCCCATCCGGATGCGGCTTAGACACCTTGCAGCCTGAATCCAGCACCAAGCCTTTCAGCTCCAGGGGCGAATCCTCGCCCATATGCCAGCACCTTCTCGGCAAAGCTGATCATATCGTCGAGATAGAAATGCCAGACGCGTTCAGACATCGATCACCTCGCGCTTAATGAAAGGCTCAAGTTCTGCGCACAGCGCCTTTTCCGTCAGCAGATCCACCGGACAGCCCGGCAGATCTTCCAGATAGAACTGCACGCCGAAATAACGCACGGCACTGACCGGGCCATCAAAAGCAACGAGCACGTCCACATCGCTATCGCTGCGCGCCTCATCACGCGCCGTGGAGCCGAACAAGGCCAGTCGCGTCATGCCAAAGCGCCGCTGCAATTCCGGTTTGGCCTCGGCCAGGATTTGGGTAGCGGTGTTACGGTTCACCGCCCGCCCTCCCGATCCAGGTAAGTTCAAGTTTTTGTTTGCGCATCAAGGGAAATCCTGTATGTCAGGCTCAGGCCCGTGCCCAGACACGGACCTGTCATAATTGTTTGCATCAAAGCATCACGCGCTGTCCTGGCGGTTCCCGCTCAATGCCCGTTTATGCGGGACGTGGTTTTGTGCTGCGCATGAAAAAGGAGACCAGCAGCGCCAAAGCAAACAGGAGGATGCAAAACAGGATGGCGTTGTGCAGTCCAACGCGCATTTGCAGCAGACCGATGCCGAGCAGGCCGATGATGGCGGCCAGTTTGCTCGCCAGTCCCCAGAAACCAAAGAATTCAGCGGCTTTGTGTTTGGGTGCTAACGCACCGACCAGGGCGCGTCCGGCGGATTGGGTGGAGCCAAGGCACAATCCAGCGAGACTGCCGACGATTAAAAAGAGGTGCTGGGCCTGCAGTGTTGTGCCCAACCACTGACTTAAGAGATTAGCCAGCATAGGCGTGAGATAGATCAGGGCAATGGCGAGTATCCACAAAAGCAGGGTGAGGTTGTACATCAGGCGTCCGCCGAAGCGGTCTTGTAAAAAGCCAAACGCTAATGCCCCGGCAGCAGCGGTAAGCTGTACAATGACGAACATATACACGCGAATGTCTTCATCCCAGCCGATGACCTGCGCGCCATAGATGAAGGTGAAGGCGATGATGATATAAATCCCCGCCATCGCAAAAAAAATCGAGCACAGCAGAATAAACAGATCACGGTAGCGCAACAGCTCACGCAAGGTCTGGCCAACGCGCCGCAGGCCCATCAGGACATAGGCCCGGGGATGTTTGAGGCGACGCGGACGCCCGCGTTCGCGCAACCACAGGAAGGTCGGAATCGCAGCCAGCAGGAAAAACACCGCCGCAAAGGGGCCAACCCAGCGGATGCGCTCAAAGTTTTCGGCGCTGACCTCGCCTAAAAAGAGCAGGGCAAAGGCAGTGGCGACCAATCCACCGATATATCCCATCGCCCAGCCAAAGCCGGAAATCCCGCCAAGCTTTTCCGGCGGGCCTAATTCTGGTAAAAAGCTGGCAATAAAGGATTCGCCGATGGAATAGGCGAAGTTTGAAAGTATAATCAGCAGCATCCCCAGCCAGATGTAGCCAGGTGCGACGAAATACAGCAGGGTTGTGGTCACGACGGTCAAGAGGTAGCTGGCGAACAAAAAGCGTTTGCGCGCCGCCGAAAAATCCATTACCGCACCGGCCACCGGGCCGATCATTACAACAAAGGCATAGCTTGTCGCCAGGGCAATGCTCCATAACAGGTTGCCGAGGCGATAGTCATTGTGGGCATCGCCGACAATGACGCGGGTGAACAAATCGCCGAAAATGACGGTGATGATCAGCAGGGTGTATGCCTGATTGGCAAAATCAAACATCGCCCAGCCGAAGATTTCTTTTTTGGATGCGTGCGACATTGTTGTAGCTTAGCCTTTTATTTTTGGATTAAAAACAGATAGAGACGAATCATGACACAAGCCCTTCGTATTGAGGATCTGGCGATCCTGTTGATTGAGCCTTCCCGCACCCAGCGTCAAATCATTACCCAGCTTTTGTATGATGGCAATATCCAGAAGATTGAAACCGCAGAAGATGCCGCCTCCGCGCTGAAACTGATGGAGTCGTATCTGCCGGATCTTTTGGTGTGTAATTTTTATATGCCGGATATGGAAGCGCCCGAGCTGTTTCAGCACATGATCAATGATCCGCGCCTGGCCGAGGTGCCCAAGATGGTGATCTCCAGCGAACAAAATCATGACAATCTGGATACGGTGCGCCAGGCCGGGGTGCTGGCCTTGCTGCCCAAACCCTTTGATCGGGCTGATCTGGAGCGGGCATTGATCGTCACGCTCAATTATCTGGAAGAAGAGGAGCTGGAGCTTGAGGATCGCGATATCGCCGACGTGCGGGTGTTGATCGTGGATGATTCACGCATGGCCCGCAAACATCTGCGCCGCGTGTTGCAGCATGTGGGCATTGAATCCATTGATGAAGTGGAAAATGGCGCGCTGGCCTTGGAACAATTGGCCATGAGCAGTTATGACCTGGTGGTCACTGACTACAATATGCCGGTGATGGACGGTCAGGGCTTGATCAATGAGATGCGTAGCAATCCCGCCTATGTGCATATTCCCATCATGATGGTGACCTCTGAATCTGATGTCAGCCGCCTGTCATCGGTCAAGCAGGCCGGCGTGTCTGCGATTTGCGACAAGCCTTTTGAGGTCGATCAAGTGCGCCATCTGCTACGCAAGATCATCTGAGTAGCTTATGTCATTTCGGCTTGCGACCTGGAATGTCAACTCGCTCAAGGTGCGCCTGCCCCAGGTGCTTGATTGGCTCGCCGCCCAGCAGCCGGATATCTTGTGTTTGCAGGAAACCAAGCAAACCGATGCGGCCTTTCCTTTCGCGGCCCTGGAAGACGCCGGGTATGTGGCCTATAGCAATGGCCAGAAAACCTATAACGGCGTTGCCATTATAGCGCGCACCCCGGCACAGGCACTGGTGCACGAGATTCCTGATTTTTCCGATCCGCAACGGCGCGTGCTGGCCTTAACCCTCAACGGGCTGCGGGTGATCTGCGCGTATTTTCCCAATGGACAGGCGCTGGGCAGTGAGAAATTTACCTATAAACTGCACTGGCTTGAGGCACTGACAGCCTGGCTTGCGCAGGAGCTGGCCAAGCATCCCCGGCTGATTCTGGCCGGGGATTTCAATATTGCCCCAGCCGCCGAGGATGTACATCCGCAATGGGACGATGAAATTCATGTCTCCTTTCCTGAGCGGGCCGCCTTTACACGGCTGCTGGATTTGGGGCTGGTCGATGCCTTTCGCTGCTTCCCCCAGGCCGAGGCCCGCTTTTCCTGGTGGGATTATCGCCGGGCGGCTTTCCGGCGTAATTTAGGGCTGCGCATTGATCACATTCTCATCAGCGAAGCCCTGCGCCCACACGCTCAAGCCTGCCTCATCGACACCGCCCCCCGAGCACTGGAGCGGCCTTCGGATCATGCACCGGTGCTGCTGACCCTGGATCTTTAGCCTATGCCATCCACTGCATGCGTCTCGTTTTTACATGGTTTTTTGGGCAGCGGCGCAGACTGGCAACCGTGGCGGGAGGATTTACAGGCCCAGGGGCTGATGGTATTGGCGCCCGATATGCCCGGTCATGGTGTCACGCCGGGGCCTTTTGAAGACTGTGCCGATTTTGACAGTACCGTGGCAGCATTGGCGCAATGGCTGGAGGCGCAGCATCCCGGGCCGGTGCATCTGGTAGGCTATTCGATGGGCGGACGCCTGGCGCTGGCGCTGGCCTTGCGCTATCCGCAACAGATCCAGAGCGCGCATATTCTGTCCGCCTCGCCGGGCCTGGAGCAGCTCGATAAACAGCTGGCCCGGCAGGTACATGATGATGCCCTGGCAGAGCGCCTGGCGCGGGATTTCCCCGGCTTTATCATGGACTGGTATCGCCAGCCGCTGTTTGCCAGTTTGCGCCGCCAGCCCGAATTTACCACCCTGGAAAAGCAGCGCCGCCAGGGTGACCCCGCCCGTTTAGCGCGAGCACTGCGCCATCTGAGCCTGGGGCGTCAACCCTCATTGTGGGACGCGCTGGAACAGCATCCCCGGCCCTTGCATATCTGCGTCGGGGATCTCGACCGCAAATACCACACCCTGGGTAAAACCTTGGTGAGCCGTTGCCCCTCCGCCCGCCTGCATGTCTTTATCGGTTGTGGTCATGCCCTGCATCTGGAAGACAAGGCCGCCTTTCGCCGCTATCTCTATCGGACGCTGGGGCTGGGCTGAGCCTTACCAGCCCAGGCGCTCCGGCAACCACAGGACAATCTGCGGAAACACGATGAGCAGCCCCAGGGCCAGCAACTGAATCAGCACAAAGGGCATCGCCCCCCAGTAAATGACCGCCGTATTGAGGTTACGCGGGGCCACGCCCTTCATAAACAACAGCGACCAGCCAAAGGGCGGGGTTAAAAACGAGGTTTGCAGATTCATCGCGACCAAAATCGCCACCCACACCATGGAAAATTCCGGATGACCGACAAGGAAGGGTAAAAACATCGGCAGGGCGATGTAGGTGATCTGAATCCACTCCAGAAAAAAGCCCAGAATAAACACCAGCAGCAGCATAAACAATAAGGTGCCGTAAAAGCCTCCCGGCACCCAGTCAAACAGCGCCTCGATCAAAAACTCTCCATCCAGCCCGCGAAAGGTCAATGCAAACACCTGCGAGGCAATCAGCACAAAAAACACCATCGCCGTGATGCGCACCGAGACGCTGATCGTCTCGCGCAGGGCCTTCTTGCTCAGGCGTCCCGCCAGCGCCGCGACAATGATGGCGCCCACCGCACCCACCGAGGCCGCCTCGGTGGGTGCCGCGACTCCGCCAATAATCGCCGCCAGCACCGCCATCACCAAGGCCAGCGGCGGCAACACCGCCAGCAGCACATCCTTGAGCAACTGCGCCCGGCTCAGCTGCGCCCGTTCAGCGGCATCAATCGCCGGCACATCCGCCGCCGACCACAGCGCCACGCCTAATAAATACAGCACATACAACCCGGCCAGCATCAGCCCCGGTACCAGCGCAGCGGCAAACAGGCTGCCCACCGACAGATTCATGATATCCGCCAGCACCAGCAGCACCAGACTCGGCGGAATGATCTGGCCCAGCGTACCAGCGGCGCAAATGGTGCCACAGGCCACACTGGGCTTATAGCCCCGGCGCAATAAGGTCGGCAAGGCCATCAGGGTTAAAGTCACAATGGCCGCCCCGACAATGCCCGTGGCCGCGCCCATCAACACCCCGACCAGGATCACCGCCAGCGCCATCCCGCCCGGCAGCGCCCCGCAGGCATGACCGATCACCTCCAGCATACGTTCGGCAATGCGGGTTTTATCCAGCATCACCCCCATGAACACAAACAAAGGAATTGCCAGCAAGGTGGGGTTGGTGATGGTGCCGAAAATGCGCGCCGCCAGCAGTTCAAAAAAATCGCCCTGAAAGCCGATAAAGCCAAAGACAAAGCCCACCCCGGCAATGGCAAAGCCCACCGGCATTCCAGTCAAGACCAGCACGAAAAACGCGATGATCATCATCAGGGCATAATATTCAAGCGCCATGGAGGGCCTCGGGATCAGCGATTATGAGTAAGTTAAGTGCATGGCTAACCAGGTTTTTTCGGTCTTATGGGCTTTTGCGCAGGCTCAAACCAGACAGACGGCGCAGGCGCACGCGCTGTGGCCAGACGCGATAATGAAACCACAGACGGCGGATACATCCCAAGGCGCGCACCATGGCCTGTGTCAATACCAGAAAAAAGCCGATCAGCATCAGACCCTTGGGGATGAAACGCCAGGGCATTCCGCCAGCATTGGGGGAGGTTTCGCCACGCAGATAAGACAGCTCGACAAAGGGCCAGGTGTAATACAACAGCAGCAGCGCCACCGGAATCGCCACCCCCAGCATGGTCAGCAGATCTAGCCACAAGCGGCCCACCCGTCTCAGGCGCTGCGAGAAAATATCCACACGCACATGATCATCATGGCGCATCGCATAGCTGATCCCCAGAAGCGTCACCAGGGCCAGCAGATGCCACTCCAGTTCCTGCAGCCACATGGTGCCCATCCCGGCGCTATAGCGCGCCGCCATATTGCCAAAGACCAGCAAAACCAGCAGCAGCATGGCCACCCCGGCAAGCCCGGCCGCAAGGCCAGTCAGCCGCGCCAGTGGGCGTTCAATCCACAGAATCAGTCGATACATGAGGCCTCGCAGACGCACACGCCGGTGCAGGCGCGTTCAAGCCGATATAAATCGGCGCAAAGGGTTGATGCTGCACCAAGGCAATCAATTGCCCCTTGACCAGTTCCAGAACCGCCAGAAAGCTGACCACTACGCCCCCGCGCCCTTCCTCCAGGGTAAATAACTGCACAAAGGGGATAAAGCCCGGCGCGGTGTCCAGCAGGGCCAGAATCTGGCTCATCCGCTCACGCACGGACAGCGGCTCACGCTCAATATGATGATGGCGATACATCGCCGCCCGCTGCAACACATCCTGAAAGGCCAGCAGCACATCCGCCAGCGCCACCTCCGGATAACGTGTAATCCGCGTTAAGGGTGGCGGCTCGGCACTGGCCAGATACACATCCCGCTCCAGCCGGGGCAAGCTGTCCAGATCCTGGGCTGCTTTTTTGAAGCGCTCATATTCCAAAAGACGGCGCACCAGCTCGGCGCGTGGATCATCCTCCTCATCCGGGCTGTCACTTTGGCGCGGTAACAACATGCGTGACTTGATCTCGGCCAGCATTGCCGCCATGACCAGATATTCCGCCGCCAGCTCCAGGCGCAACTCGCTCATTAAGGCGATATAGTCCATATACTGGCGGGTGATTTCCGCAATCGGGATATTCAAAATATCCAGATTCTGCCGCTTGATCAGATACAGCAACACATCCAGCGGCCCCTCAAAGGTTTCTAAAAACACCTCCAGGGCATCCGGCGGGATATACAGGTCTTTAGGCAAGACCAGCAGCGGCTCGCCGCACACCGTCGCCAGCGGTGTTCCCGGCAACGCGGCGGCGGGCGCTTCAGCCGGGGGCGGCGCAAGCACAGGCATGGCCCAAGGGCGTGCTCAATCCAGCCAGAGATTCACCGCCACCAGATCATCCTCGGCAAGAATCCCGGCGGCTTCCTTCAGGCGCAAGGTACTCAGCAGATAATCATAGCGGGTCTGGGCATAGTCACGCTGCGCACGAAAGACTTCACGCAGCGCCAGCAACACATCAACCGCCGTCCGGGTGCCAATCTCAAAGCCAGCCTCGGCAGCCTCAGCGGCTGCCTGTGTGGATTCCAGGGCGCGATTCAATGCATGCACCGAGGAAATTCCTGATACCACCGACAGATAAGCAGCGCGGGTCTGGCGGATTACCTGACGCTCGTTAAACTGCAAATCCTCGCGCACCGCATCAAACTGCTCACGCGACTGGCGCACCAGGGCACTCGTCCGCCCCCCGGTATACACCGGGACCGTCAACTGCAAAGCAATCTGCGCATCACGGCCATCACGCAAATTACCGGCCCGCTCTGCAGGGACGCTGCTAAACTGGGTATCGGTATAACTGGCCCCCAATCCCAGCGTCGGATAATGACCGGCGCGCTGGCGCTTGATTTCCTCGGCCTGGGTTTCCACCGCCAGACGTGCCGCCAGCAGGGAAAGATTATTATCCGTAGCCGTCTCCACCCATTGCTCAATCACCGGCGGCTCCGGGTTCACCAACGGCATCTGCGCAGACAGTGGCGCCAAATGCTCATAATGGGTGTGGGTGATCACCGTCAGGGCCTCGCGGGCAATGTCGAGTTGATTGCTGGCGGCGATTTTTTGTGCCACCGCAATATCAAATTGCGCCTGCGATTCTTTGACATCGGTAATCGCAATCAGGCCCACCTCAAAACGGCGTTCGGATTGTTCCAGCTGGCGTCCGATGGCTTCCTGTTGAGCGGTGGCAAACAGCAGATTATCCTGCGCTGCCAGTATGCCGAAATAGGCCTCCGCCACCCGCAGCGCCAGACTCTGGCGCGCCGCATCCAGCTCCGCCGCCATGCGAGCAATCTCCAGATCGGCCTGCTTGAGCGCGATGCGCTGGGCCTGATTGTACAGACTCTGATTGAGATTCAGACTCAGGCGCGTCGTCCCATAATCCATGCTGGAGGCACCTTTGGGGTTAGTATCGCTATACGCCTGCTGGGCCGCGCCATCAATCTGCGGCAATAAGGCCGAACGCGCCAAGGGGCGAGCCTCCAAAACCGCACGATAACGCGCTTCCATCGCCCTAAGCTGGGCATCTTGGGCCAAGGCCACCTGATACACCGTCAGCAAATCGACCACCGCATCCGCATCGCCACCCTCTGCCGCCTGAACCGGGAGCACCGGACTACCCAGCCAGAGCACCGCCAACGCAAATCCCAACAGCGCGTACCTTTTCATCAAAAAAATCTCCAAAAAAAACCGGCATGGGCCGGAAAACCATCATATAAAACACACCAAAACCGCCGCCTTTGCCCAGCCATCCCGCTAACTTTGCGCGCCGCGATAAAGCCCCTGTGCCGCAATATAACCAAGCACCGCATCGGGTAACAGATACCGGGGACTGTCTCCCTGCGCCAGCAGACCACGAATCTCACTGGCCGAAATATCCATCTGACTCACCGCATGAAACAAGACACACCCGGCGGGGCGCTCACGCAAGCGGGCAGGCTGCTCCGTATACACCGGCTGCACCCAATCCTCAAGCTCACACGAGGCCAGATGACCGGGGCGATGCGCCACCACAATATGCGCCAGCGACAACACCTCCTCCCAGCGATACCAGGAACGCAAGCCAGCAAAGGCATCCATCCCCATCAGCAAACACACCGGTTGGCGCGGGCCACACTCGGCGCGCACACTGCGCAGCGTATCCACACTATAGGAAGGCCCGCTGCGCCCCAATTCGCGCGCATCCAGCACAAAGCCCGGCTGATCTGCAATCGCCAGCGCCACCATCGCACAGCGTTGCGCCGCACTGGCCAACGGCGTGCGCCGATGCGGCGGAATATGACACGGCATAAAGCGCACTTCGCGCAAGTCCAGATACGCCATCACCTCCAGCGCCGGGCGCAAATGCCCGAAATGAATCGGATCAAAGGTGCCGCCCAGAATCCCGATCATCCCCGGCCCATCACACTAACCGCGCACATGCCCATCGCCAAAGACCACAAATTTCAAGGTTGTCAGCCCCTCAAGCCCCACTGGCCCACGCGCATGCAGCTTATCCGTACTGATGCCAATCTCCGCCCCCAGCCCATACTCAAAACCATCGGCAAAGCGGGTCGAGGCATTCACCATCACCGAACTGGAATCCACCTCCCGCAAAAAGCGCCGCGCCATGCTGTAATCCTGCGTCAAAATACTATCCGTATGCTGCGAGCCGTACTGATGAATATGCTCCATCGCCGCCTCCAGCCCATCCACCACGCGAATACTCAGAATCGGCGCCAGATATTCGGTATACCAGTCTTCCTCGGTTGCTGCCAGCATCTGCGGGAGATGTTCACGGCATTGCGCACAGCCGCGCAGCTCCACCCCTTTTTCCTGAAATAAGGGCGCCAGTCGGGACAACAGCCTCGCCGCAACCGGCTGATCCAGCAACAAAGTCTCCAGGGTATTACACGTTCCATAGCGCTGCGTCTTGGCATTCATCACCACCGCCACGGCCTTGTCCAGATCGGCGCTGCGCTCCACAAACACATGACACACCCCGTCTAAATGCTTGATCACCGGAATCAGCGACTCCTCACTCACCCGCGCAATCAGCCCCTTACCCCCACGCGGCACAATCACATCCACATATTCCTGCATACGCAACAAGGCCCCGACCGCCGCACGATCCGTCGTCTCAACCACCTGCACCGCATCCGCCACCAAACCGCTGGCCTCAAGACCGCTGCGAATACACCGCGCCAGGGCCTGATTGGAATGAATCGCCTCCGAACCGCCGCGCAAAATCGCCGCATTGCCGGACTTTAGACATAAGGCCGCCGCATCCACCGTCACATTGGGCCGCGACTCATAAATAATCCCGATAACCCCCAACGGCACCCGCATTCGGCCCACCTGAATCCCGCTAGGGCGATAACACACATCCGACATCACCCCCACCGGATCAGGCAAAGCCGCCACCTCACGCAAGCCCTGCGCCATCGCCTCAATCCGCTGCGGATTAAAGGCCAGACGATCCAGCAAAGCCGCATCCAGACCATTGCGCTCACCCGCCGCCAAATCCCGCTGATTCTCCGCCAGCAAATCCCCCGCCTGCGCCTCAATTTCACACGCAATCTTTACCAGGGCCTGATTTTTCACGCCGGTATCCGCCCGCGCCATCACCCGCCCGGCCCGGCGTGCCGCCTGCCCCACACCCTGCATATACGCTACCAGCTCGGCATCACTCATCCCCACACCCCCACTCAAATTAAAAGAATACATGCCCGCCATTATACCCAATGGACGTGCCATGCTACCCCATATCCACCGGATCAATATCCACCGACCAGCGCACCTGCCGCGCCAACGGCAGCGCATCAAACTCACACACCCGCGCCCGCAACAAACGCTGCAACACCGAACGCGACGGTGCATGCAACAACAAATGCGCCCGAAACCACCCCGCCCGCCGCTGCATCGGCGCCGGCACCGGGCCAAGCACCGCCACCCCCTGCGCATCAGGCAAAAGATACGCACGCACCGCCGCTAAAAACTGCTCCCCCAGCGCACTATCCCGCGCCTCAGCCCGAATCAACGCAAAAGCCGCAAACGGCGGCAAGCCCGCCAAACGGCGCTGCTCCAACAAATCCTGACTCACCACCGCATAGCCCGACTGCAACAAGGTCCGCAAAAAGGGATGCTCCGGATGAAAAGTCTGGATCAACACCTCACCGGGACGCTCAGCCCGCCCGGCCCGTCCAGCCACCTGCGTAATCACCTGCGCCAGGCGCTCCTGCGCGCGAAAATCCGTACTGAACAAACCTTGATCCACGCCCAAAATCACCGCCAGCGACACCCCCGGAAAATCATGCCCCTTCGCCAACATCTGCGTCCCGATCAAAATGCGATACTGCTGCGCATGAATCGCCGCAAACACCTGCTCAAACGCCTCACGCCCCTGCGTACTATCCCGATCAATCCGCACCAGCGGCGCATCCGGAAAATGCCGCGCCAGCGCCGCCTCAATGCGTTGCGTTCCCTCCCCGCGTGGACGCAGGCGCCCCTGACACCCCGGACACACCCGCACCGGCGCCGAGCGCGTACCGCAATGATGACAACACAAAAGCCCGGCCCGCTGATGCCACGTCAAATGCGCATCACACTGCGGACACTGCGCCGACCAGCCACAGCCCTCACACACCAACGCCGGCGCAAAGCCGCGCCGATTCAAAAACAACAACACCTGCCCCCCGGCCTCCAGATGCGCACTGATCGCATCCAGCACACTGACCGACAAGCCCTCATCATGCCACTGCCGACGCATATCCACCACGCGCACACTCGGCAACCGCGCCCCCCCGGCCCGGCGCGGCAAACGCACACACTGATACGCCCCCTTCGCCACATTCGCCAGACTCTCCAGCGAAGGCGTCGCCGACCCCAGCACCACCGGAACATCCTCACGATAGCCCCGCAACACCGCCAAATCCCGCGCATGATAGCGCAAGCCCTCATGCTGCTTCAGCGACGCATCATGCTCCTCATCCACCACAATCAGGCCCGGCTGCGCCCACGGCACAAACACCGCCGAGCGCGTCCCGATAATCACCCGCGCCTGCCCGCTACGCGCCGCCAGCCACCCCTGCAAACGCACCTTCTCACTCAAGCCCGAATGCAACACCGTCATCGCCACCGGCAAGCGCGCCCGAAAACGCGCCAACAACTGCGGCGTCAACGCAATCTCCGGCACCAACACCAAACACTGCCGCTCCTGCGCCAGCGTCGCCGCCATCAAACTCAAATACACCTCCGTCTTCCCGCTCCCCGTCACCCCCTCCAACACATACACCCGATGCCCCGCCTGCCCCTGCACCGTCGCCACCGCCTGCGCCTGATCCGCATTCAACACCGGCAACGTAGCGGACGTAGCGGACGCATCCTGCCTTGTAGCGGACGTATCCTGCGTTCGCTCCCGCCTCTCCCGCACCACCCAGCCACGCTGCACCAACCCCTGCATCGCCCCGCGCCAGTTCCCCAACGCCAGCAACCGCGCATCATCCGCCGCCAGCCCCCCAGGCACCTGCTGCAACACCTGCAACACCGCCTGCTGACGCGGCGCACGACGCAACGCCGCCAAATCCGCACCCAGACCGGCAGCCGTCAACTGAAAAAACACCACAGGGGGAAAAAGAGCAGGCGCACCGCCGCGCAACAAACCGGGCAACGCCGTGGCGATCACCTCGCCGAAAGGATAATGATAATAATCCGCCGTCCACTGCAACAACCGCAACAACGCCGCCGAAAGCAACGGTACCGCATCAAGAACATCACTGACAACGCGCAAATCCTCACGCGCCGCATACGCCGCCCCAGGCTCAGGCAACGCCACCACCACCCCCACCAACGCCCGCCGCCCAAACGGCACCCGCACCCGCGCCCCCACCACCGCCACCTGACCGGGCGCCAACCGATAATCAAACACCCGATACAGCGGCACCGGCAGAGCAACACGCACCAACATAAAGCCTAACCCAAAGGCCGCAACATCAACACCCCTTCGCCAGATACCGCGCAACAATCACATCCAGCAACGCATGCGCCAAAGCCTCCTTAGACTGACGCGGCAAATCAACCCCGCCATCCCCCCACAACACAGACAAGGCATTATCCGCAACATCAAAGCCCTGCCCCTCACTCACATCATTCGCCGCAATCATATCAAGCCCCTTCCGCACCAACTTATCGCGCGCCAGTTCCACAAGCCGCCCCGTCTCCGCCGCAAAGCCCACCACAAAAGGACGCCCCACCCCCAACGCCGCCACCTCCGCCAAAATATCCGGATTCCTCACCAACGACACACACCAATCATCCGCCCCCTTCTTCAACTTCTGCGCCGCCACCGCCGCCGCCCGATAATCCGCCACCGCCGCCGCCCCAATAAACACATCACAGCCCCCCACCTCCGCCAACACCGCCTCCCGCATCTGCGCCGCCGACTCAACCGCAACATGGCGCACCCCATACGGCACCGCCAACGCACACGGCCCACTCACCAACACCACCTCCGCCCCCCGACACGCCGCCGCCTGCGCCAACGCATACCCCATCCGGCCCGAACTCCGATTCCCCACATACCGCACCGGATCAAGCGCCTCCCGCGTCGGCCCCGCCGTCAACACCACCCGCCGCCCCCGCAACGGCCACGGCCCAACACACTGCTCCAGCGCACCCAACAACACCGGAATCTCCAACAACCGGCCCTCCCCCACCTCCCCACACGCCTGCACCCCCTGCCCCGGCCCCAACACAAACACCCCCCGCCGCCGCAACGTAGACACATTCTCCTGCGTCGCCGCATTCAACCACATCCCATGATTCATCGCCGGCGCCACACACAACGGCGTCTGCACCAACCGCGCCAGACACAAAGTACTCAACAAATCATCCGCCAACCCATGCGCCAGTCTGGCGATAAAATTAGCGCTGGCCGGAGCAATCACAATCACCTCCGCCCAGCGCGCCAGACTGATATGATCCATCCCCGCCTCAGCCTGCGCATCAAACACCGCCGACCGTACTGGAAACCCCGACAACGCCTGAAAACTCAATGGCGCCACAAACTCACACGCCGCCGCCGTCATCACCACCCGCACCTCACACCCCGCCTCCTGCAAACGCCGCACAAAATCACACGCCTTATACGCCGCCACACTCCCCGTCACCCCCAACAACACCCGCCTACCGTGCAACATACCCATAACGATTATCCTGACAAAGCCTCATACGCCGCGCATACTAACATAGCCACTCCCCGGAACCGCCGGGGACCGCCGACTTGGAGCGCCGAGTTGCACTCGGCAGCGGTTAAGGAAACACTGCATAAATCCCCTCGCAGCTGCCTGACAGCCGTCGGCGGGGTAAAATCTGGCCACCCAGTCACCACCTGATCGAGCCACCCGAAGAAACAGATCTCTTGTGCCCAGGCAAAACACCAGAACAAAAAGAAGGTGACCCGCCGCGAGCGGTTCCTGGCCCAGATGGAGGCGCGGGTGCCTTGGCAACGGCTCATCGACGCGCTGTCGCCGTCTTGCTTCCCGAACGCAGCGGGCAAGCGCGGCCGTCCGCCCATCGGCCTGGAGCGCATGCTGAGGATCTACTTCCTGCAACAGGGGTATGCGCTCGCCGACGAGGCACTTGAAGATGCCATCTACGATAGCCAGGCGATGCGCGACTTCGTGGGTATCGATTTGGCCATCGAGAGCGTGCCGGACGCGACCACGCTGCTGCGCTTGCGTCATCTGCTGGAGAAGCATGCGCTGACCCAGCGGATCTTCGAGGAGATCAACGCCCACCTGACCGAGAAAGGGCTGTTCATGCGTGAGGGCACGATCGTCGACGCCACCCTCGTGGCAGCCGCCCCTTCTACCAAGAACAAGGCCAAGCAGCGCGATCCACAGATGAAGCAGACCAAGAAAGGCAACCCGTGATATTTCGGCATGAAGGCCCATATCGGCGTCGATGCCGTCACCGGACTGACTCACAGTGTCGTCGCGACCTCGGCCAACGTTGCCGATGTCACCCTGGCCGGCGCTCTGGTGCGGGAGGATGACAAACGGGTATACGGCGACGCGGTCTACACCGGCATGGGCAAGCATCTCGACGAAGAGAAGGATGCCTCGGACTCCCGGTGCTGCGTGGCCGCCAAGCGCGGTGCCATCAAGAAGATGGACGAAAGCCCGATGAAAACACGGCTGCTGGCGATCGAGAAGGCCAAAGCGAGCATCCGTTTCATGTCATCAAGAACCTCTTTTGCTACCGGAAGGTGCGCAACCAGGGGCTGGCCAAGCACCAGGCGCAACTTTTCAGCCTGTTCGGATTGGCCAACCTTGTGCTGGCGACACGATGCGAAGGCCAAGTTGATGGGGCCAGTACGCCTTGAATCTGCCCTGGCAGCCGGATAACCCGGCTGCCAGGGAAACAGGACCACATGAAGTGGTCAGAAAATGATCGCCAATGGGGTGATTGAATCACTCTGAGCCCCCTCAGCTGCGCGCAACCGAATTGATCAGTGGTTCCCTAAATGGCCAAAGTCGAGATAACAGCCTCTAACGAGTTGTTTATGAATCCATGCCCTTTATGTCAGCATCGGCACACATATCCCTTGTCGGTCGCGGCTAAATGCTATTACCGCTGCTTGCAGTGTGCGATGGTGTTTCTCGATCCGCGCTTTTATCTGGACGCCGCTGCAGAAAAGGCGATCTATGATCTGCATGAGAATCACCTTGATGATTCGGGGTATCGCGCCTTTTTGGAGCGAACCTTGGTGCAGGTCAGGCAGCACATCCCCAGCCCCGCCAGTGGCCTGGATTTTGGCTGTGGGCCGGGGCCTGTATTGATCGCCATGGCGCAGGAAGCGGGTTATCAGATGACGGCCTATGATAAGTATTATTGTGATCATCCGCAGGTATTTACGCAGTGCTATGATTTTATCACCTGCACCGAGGTGGTTGAGCACCTGGCCCAGCCGTTTATGGAGCTGCAGCGCGTATGGCAGTGCTTAAAACCAGGCGGGGTGTTGGTGATTCAGACCCAGCGGGTTCTGAACGATCAGCGTTTCATGTGCTGGCGCTACAAAGACGACCCCACTCATATCGTATTTTTTGCCGCAGAGTCCTTTGCTTACCTCGCTCATCAGTGGAGTGCAACCGTGGAATACCCGGCCCGTGATGTCGTGGTACTACACAAGGGGTCTTCATAAACATCATATTTCCTGAAAAGCCGCATTCTTTTGGTAGGAAAATAGATATCACGGTAGAGCCAATACGCGGCTTTCGGGTGGCCTCCAGTTGTGCTTATCAGGGGTGGCCGAATACTTTGGGGCGGGTGTAGTGGTCAAGCAGGGGTACGGTGCTGTTCATGAGCAGGACGGCAAAGGCGAGGGCGTCGGGGTAGCTGCCCCAGGTACGGATGATGAAGATAAAAACGCCAATGCCCAGGCCAAAGAGGAAACGTCCGAGCGGGGTGGTGCTGGCGGTGACGGGGTCAGTGGCGATAAAAAAAGCGCCGAGCAGTACCGCGCCGCTAAACAGGTGTAGCAGGGGGCTGGCGTAGTGGGCCGGATCGAGCCACCAAAATAATCCGGCGAGCAGGCTGAGGCTAAGTAACATACCCAAGGGGATGCGCCAGTCAGCCAGCCCGCGATAGATCAGCCATAGGCCGCCCAAACCAAAGGCCAGTGCCGGGCCTACAAAGGCGTAGGCATGCGGTTGCCAGAGTTCATGGGCTAAGGCCAGCGTCTGGCCCTGGCTGCGCAGGGTGCGTAATTGATCGAGAATGGTGGCCCCGGAAAGGCTGTCCCAGCCAAGCCCCGGCGGCCATTGGCCCAGCAATTTCAGGCGCAGGGTGTCCATGAAGTCCAGCGGGCTGGCACCCAAGGGCAGCGGCACGGGCCATAAAGTGACCTCACGCGGGAAGGAGAGCAAAACCACGACATAGCCGACCATCGCCGGGTTAAACAGGTTATGTCCCAGGCCACCGTAGAGTTGTTTGGCAAAAACGATGGCAAACACCAGGGCGACCGCAATCACCCACCATGACACCAGCGGCGGCAGGCACAGGGCCAGCAACCAGCCGCAAACCACCGCTGATCCGTCACCGAGTACAATCCCCAGCGGTTTGCGCCGCAAAAGCACGATGATGGCCTCAAAACAGAGGGCCAAAATCACCGCCAGCAAGACATTGAGCAAAACGCCCCAGCCCCAGAAAAACACCAGCAAAGCGGTGCCGGGGCACAGGGCATAGAGCACCTGGCGCATGATCCGGTCGGTACGGGCCACGGCGGCCAGATGGGGCGAGGAACGCAGACTGGCGGTCATCACTGGGCGATGATGGGGATTACGGGACCGGGGGTGGGTGCGGCAGCGGGGACGTTGCGCCAGGCATGGCCGTAGAGGATTTCATAGGTGGCGGGCAGGCGTCCGTCGCTGTGGGCAAAGCGTTGATACTGTTCACCCAGGGCGGCGAGACGGGCACGTCCCATCAGGCCGCTGGCGCGTCCTTGGGTGGCATTGGTGGCGCCGATGCCTTTGAGGTCTTTAAGCAGCGCGCTGAGATCGGCATAAGTGACAGTGAGGGTTTCACGCGCCATCACCGGGTCGGCAAAACCGGCCTGCAGCAGCATATCCCCCAGATCGTGCATGTCCCAAAAGGCGCTGACGTGCGTGTGAGGGTCTAGTGCGGCGAAGGCGCTGCGCAATTCGTGCAGGGTATCCGGCCCAAAGGTGCTAAACATCAATACTCCATCAGCGCGCATGACACGATGCAGGGCTGTGAAGGTGTCTGCAGGGGCATTGCACCATTGCAGGGCGAGATTGGAAAAAACCAGATCGAAGCTGTCTGGCTTGAAGGGCAGCGCCTCCAGATCGGCATTGAGCAGGCTGAGTTGCGGATTTGCCGGGTGGTGCCGGGAGACACCGCGCAACATGCCAACGGCCAAGTCCAGAGCGATGATCTGCGCCTGGGGATAATCGTGGTGCAGGGTGGTGATGGCATGACCCGTGCCACAGCCCGCATCAAGGATGCGGTGCGGCTGTTTTTTGATCAGGCGCAGGTGTTCCAGCAAACGCCCGGCGATTTCGCGCTGCAGGAAGGCGGCGTGGTCGTAGTGGGGGGCGGCGCGTTCGAAGTGGTGTCTTACGAGGCGTTTATCCAGATGGTAGGGGTTTTGGGTCATAAAGCAATAAGTCGTTGAAGGCGTGATCAAACGCGTCGCTATGGGTCAAAAAGGGAATATGACCCGCCCCGGCTATGCGCCGGATCGCCAGGTGCGGGCTGTGTGCCTGCAAAAGATCTGCACTGGCGATGGGTACGAGGCGGTCATATTCGCCGAAAATCAGGCCCACCGGCATCGGCAGGTGGTGCAGGATAGCACGGGCGTCGCTGTGTGACAGCCAATGCAGGCCGATTTCCAGGATGGCCGGATCGGCGGGCGGGGTGTCAAGCTGTGCCCTAAGACGGCGCATCTGCGTGGCAGCATCGGCAATGCCGTGAAATTGCAAGGCGAGAAAACGCTTGAGGGTGAGGGCGTAGCCGTGTTGCAGATCGTTGGCAAAGGCCGCCAGGGCTTCTGGTTGCAGGGCACAGGGCCAATCCGGGCGAGTCACGAAGCAGGGGCTGGAGGCCAGCAGGATCAGGCGTTGTACGCTGCCAGGATGCTGTTGGGCAATGTGTAAGGCTACCAGCCCACCCATTGACCAGCCCACTACGGTGCCCGCCGGTGGCAGGCTGGGCGCAATGACGGCGGCAAGCTGGGAAAGTGTGGCCGGGCTGGGGTGGTGACGGTTCAGACCATAGCCGGGTAAATCCAGGGCACGGAGGTGATAGCGGTGTTTGAGGCGCTGGGCCAAGGGCGCAAAGATAGTGGCCTGCATACCCCAGCCGTGTAGCAGGGTCACTGGCGGACCGCGACCGCAGTCAATGGCATACTCAAGTGGATGATACATGGGATAGATTCAGAAAGCGCCTTGTGACGGCAGCTTCTCGCCGTCGCTTTTTTCAGTGGCATCAAGATGATGCCGCTACGTGAAGCGGCTTGCCAGCCCGGTAAAAGTGTCAGGCTGGCAAGGATGGCGCGTACTTAGTTAATGCGGGGGTCTAGCTCGCCGCTTTTGTAGCGGGCGGCCATATCGTCAAGTGAGACGGGTTTGATCTTGGAAGCCATGCCGGCACAGCCGAAGGCTTCGTAGCGCGCCTTGCAGATGTCTTTCATGGCAGCCGTGGAAGCCTTGAGGAATTTGCGCGGGTCAAATTCTTTGGGCTGTTCTGCCAGGATTTTGCGAATCGCCCCGGTGGAGGCTAGGCGCAGGTCGGTGTCGATGTTGACCTTGCGCACCCCGTGTTTGATGCCTTCCTGGATTTCTTCCACTGGTACGCCATAGGTCTCGCCCATATCGCCACCATATTTATTGATGATCTCCAACCATTCCTGCGGCACCGAGGACGAGCCGTGCATTACCAGGTGGGTGTTGGGGATGCGCGCATGAATCGCCTTGATGCGCTCAATGGCGAGGATGTCGCCGGTGGGCGGGCGGGTGAATTTATAGGCGCCGTGACTGGTGCCAATGGCAATCGCCAGAGCATCTACGCCGGTTTGCTTGACAAAATCAGCGGCTTCGTCAGGGTCGGTGAGCAGCATGGAGTGATCCAGCACACCTTCGGCCCCGGAGCCATCTTCTTCTCCGGCCATGCCGGTTTCCAGACTGCCCAGGCAGCCCAGCTCGCCTTCCACCGACACGCCGATGGCATGAGACAATTGCGTGACCGTGCGGGTCACATCGACGTTGTATTCATAGGTGGAGGGGGTTTTCATATCCGCCATCAGTGAACCGTCCATCATCACCGAGGTAAAGCCGGAGCGAATCGAGCTAAAGCACACCGCCGGTTCTGAGCCGTGATCCTGGTGCAGCACAATCGGGATATGCGGATACATCTCCACGGCGGCCAGGATGTTGTGGCGCAGGAAGGGTTCGCCGGCGTATTTACGCGCCCCGGCAGAGGCCTGGATGATCACCGGGGCATCAACGGCATCGGCGGCCTGCATGATCGCGTGTACCTGTTCCATGTTGTTGGCATTAAAGGCGGGCATACCGTAGCCATGTTCAGCGGCGTGATCCAGTAGTTGTCTCAAGGAAATAAGGGCCATGCAAAAAACCTCCTGAATATATTGTTGTGATAACGACTAAGCAAAACGTACTATTTTTTAGAAAGACTCCCCTCCTTTTCAAGGAGGGGTGCCGCGTAGCGGCGGGATGGTTCTTGACCCCCTCCCCGCCTTCGGCGGGACTCCCCCTTAACAGGGGGAGAGTATTATTACTGCTTGGCATTGATCAAATCACCGACACGGATGATTTTCATCGCGTTGGTGCCGCCCATCACCCCGTCCAGATCGCCTTTGGTGATGATCACCCGGTCATCATGCTCCACGATGCCTTCACGCAGCAAAAACTCCACCACCTGGCGGTTATTTTCTGTGTGACAGGTGGGATCAGGTTCAAAGTGTACCGGATAAACCCCGCGATACAGGGTCAGACGGCGGCTGGTGCGGATATGCCGGGTCAGGGCATAAATCGGGATGCCGGAGCTGATCCGTGACATCCACAAAGGCGTTGAACCGGATTCGGTCAGGGCGGCAATGGCGGCGACATCCAGATGGTTGGCGGTATACATCGCCGCCATCGCAATGGCCTCATCAACGCGGTGAAAATAGCTGTCAATGCGATGCGTCGAAACCCGCGCAATGCGCTGGCGTTCAGCGGCCTCGCAGATGCGCCCCATGGCCGCAATGGCCTTGGCCGGATAGCGCCCGGTGGCGGTTTCACCGGAAAGCATCACCGCATCCGTGCCATCCAGGACCGCATTGGCTACGTCAAACACCTCAGCGCGCGTGGGGATGGGGTTTTGAATCATTGACTCCATCATCTGGGTGGCGGTGATGACCACGCGGTTTTGGGTGCGCGCCTTGTGGATCATCGCCTTTTGCACCCCCGGCAGCTCGGCATCGCCGATCTCTACCCCCAGATCACCTCGGGCAATCATGATGGCATCGGAGGCTTCCAGGATTTCATCAATCGCCGTAACCGCCTCGCTGCGTTCGATCTTGGCGCAGATGCGCCCCTGTCCGCCCGCTTCCTGCAGCAGGCGGCGCGCCAGATGCACATCCTCGGCACAGCGAGGAAAGGACAGCGCCAGATAATCCACATCCAGCGCCGCCGCCAGCCGGATATCCTCGCGGTCTTTGTCAGAAACAGCCGCCGCTGACAGCCCGCCACCCTGACGATTGATGCCCTTGCTGTTAGAGAGTACCCCGCCGACCACCACGCGGCTGTGAATCCGCGTGCCGTCGATGCGTTCGACCTCAAACACCAGGCGGCCATCATCCAGCAGCAGGATATCGCCAGGGCTGACATCACGCGGCAAATCCGCATAGGTCAGCCCCACACCTTCACGGTTGCCAGCCTCTTTGGGCAGTTGTGCGTCAAAGAAAAAGGCATCGCCTTCATTAAGCTCCACCGCGCCTTGTTCAAAGCGGGCAATGCGGATTTTAGGGCCTTGCAGATCGCCCAACACCCCAACGCAGCGGCCTATTTGAATCGACAGCTCGCGAACCATCTGCACCCGCTTGCGGTGATCGTCGGCATGACCGTGGGAAAAGTTGATCCGCGCCACATCCAGCCCGGCCTCAATCAGGGCGCGCATGACCTTGGGGTCATCCGTGGCTGGCCCAAGGGTCGCCACGATTTTGGTTCGTCTCATTGGTCATTTCTCTCAAAGACTCCCCTCCTTGATTCACGGAGAGGTGCCCCGTAGGGGCGGGGTGGTTGCTTTAAAAACCTAGGCCCCTCCACGCCTGCAGCGGGCCTCCCCCTTAACAGGGGGAGCGTTTTCGTGCGCTGGGGTTCAGGTTTTAGCGCGTTCTTCCAGAATCGCCACGGCGGGCAGTTTTTTGCCTTCCAGAAATTCCAGAAAGGCCCCGCCGCCGGTGGAGATATAGGAAATGCGCTCGGCCAGCCCATATTGGTCAATGGCCGCCAGGGTATCGCCGCCACCGGCAATGGAAAAAGCCTCGCTGGCAGCAATGGCTTCCCCGAGCGCCTGGGTACCGCTAGCAAACTGGGCAAATTCAAACACCCCGACCGGGCCGTTCCAGACAATGGTCCCGGCCTTTTGCAGCAACTGTGCATAGGTCGCCTCGGTCTGCGGACCGACATCGAAAATCATATCCTCGGCGCTGACCTCGCTGACCGTTTTCGTGGTAGCCGGGGTGCTGGCCGAAAATTCACTACCCACACGCACATCCACCGGTACCGGAATCACGCCATCTTTGGCCTGAGCAGCTTCCATCAGGCGTTTGGCCTCGGGGATGAGGTCATGTTCACACAAGGATTTGCCCACGGGATGGCCCTGGGCGGCGATGAAGGTATTGGCAATCCCGCCACCGACAATGAGCTGATCTACCACCTTGGACAAAGATTCCAGCACGGTTAGCTTGGTGGACACCTTGGAGCCACCCACAATGGCCACCAGGGGCCGCTTGGGATTATCTAGGGCCTTGCCCAGCGCTTCCAGTTCTGCCGCCAGCAAAGGCCCGGCGCAGGCGATGGTGGCAAACTTGGCCACGCCGTGGGTTGATGCCTGTGCCCGATGGGCGGTGCCAAAGGCATCCATCACATAAATATCACACAAGGCAGCATATTGCCGGGACAAGGCATCGTCGTTTTTGCCCTCACCGGGATTAAAACGCACGTTTTCCAACAACACCACCTCACCGGCGGCCATGTCTACGCCGTTGAGATAATCAGCCACCAGGCGTACCGGCTGACCGAGCAACTGCCCCAGATGCGCAGCCACCGGCGCCAGTGAATCCTCTGGCGAAAAAACGCCCTCCTTGGGGCGTCCTAAATGCGACATCAGCATCACCTTCGCACCCGCCTGCAGGGCATGCTGAATGGTCGGCAGACTGGCACGAATGCGGGCATCGGAGGTGACCTGGCCATCTTTGACCGGGACGTTGAGATCTTCACGGATTAACACCCGTTGATCCTTTAGATCAAGATCAATCATCTTGATAACGGACATAGCAAGAGTCCTCAAATAAGCTAAATCATTGGCCTGTGGCGAGCCTTCAGTGCGGCAGCCGCTAAAAAAGACACCCCTCCCTAAATCAGGAGGGGTGCCTGCCCCGTCGGGGGCGGGGATGCAGCTTACTTGGCGTTGATCAATGCCAGGGTGGTATCCAGCATCCGGTTGCTAAAACCCCATTCATTGTCATACCAGGCCAGCACTTTGACCAGCTTGCCGTTCATGACCTTGGTCAGTGAGGCGTCGTAGGTCGAGGAGGCCGGATCGTGATTGAAGTCCATGGACACCAGCGGCGCATTGGAGAAATTCAGAATGCCTTTGAGTTCATTTTCCGAGGCCGCCTTGAGGATGGCGTCGATCTCGTCTTTGCTGGTGGGGCGGGCGGCCTCAAAGGTCAGATCCACCACCGAGACATTGATGGTGGGTACGCGCATGGCAAAGCCATCCAGCTTGCCGTTGAGTTCCGGCATGACCAGGCCCACCGCAGCAGCGGCGCCGGTCTTGGTGGGGATCATGGACTGCGTGGCCGAACGGGCGCGGCGCAGATCAGTGTGATACACGTCGGTGAGCACCTGATCGTTGGTATAGCTGTGTACGGTGGTCATCAGGCCGCCAACAATGCCGATTTTTTCCTGCAGCGGCTTGACCAGCGGGGCCAGGCAGTTGGTGGTGCAGGAGGCATTGGAGATCACCGTGTCGCTGGCCTTGAGAATCTGATGATTCACGCCATAGACAACGGTGGCATCCACATCATTGCCGCCGGGAGCAGAAATCACCACCTTCTTGGCCCCGGCACGCAGATGCGCGCTGGCCTTTTCCTTGCTGGTGAAAAAACCGGTGCATTCATGCACCACATCCACGCCCAATTCACCCCAAGGCAGTTGCGCAGGATCGCGCTGCGCCAGCACACGAATTTTGTCACCGTTGACAATCATGTAGTCGCCTTCGACACTGACCTCGCCGTTGAAACGGCCATGCACCGTGTCGTATTTAGTGAGATGGGCATTGGTTTCGGCGTTGCCCAGATCATTGATGGCAACGATCTGGATTTCATTGGTGCGGCCTGATTCATACAGCGCACGCAACACATTACGCCCGATGCGACCATACCCATTGATTGCGACTTTTACTGCCATAATGAACTATCTCCTTGGGAGAACAATTTTAAATTAAGAGAAACGCGGCGGCCCAACGGCAGTATTGCCGCTTGGGGCCGTGGTATCAGAAGCGGCGCCTAACGCCCCAGGGTGGCCAGTACCGCCTTGGCGACGTTGTCGGCATTAAAGCCAAACAGCTGCATCAGGGTATCACCGGGGGCAGATTCACCAAAGCGGTCAATCCCCACCACGCGCCCATCCAGCCCGGTGTATTTCAGCCAGCCGATGCTCACGCCCGCCTCGACCGCCACCCGCGCCCGCACACTGGCCGGCAGAACGGCTTCGCGATAGGCCGCATCCTGGGCATCAAAGACATCGGTGCTGGGCATGGATACCACGCGCACCTGCACCCCTTGGGCCTCAAGGCTTTGGGCGGCCTGCATGGCCAGCATCACCTCTGAACCGGTGGCTATGATAATGGCATCGGGGGTTTTTGGGGTATCACGCAACACATATCCGCCACGCGCAATGTCGGCGATCTGCGCTGGACTGCGCGCTTGGTGTGCCAGTCCCTGACGTGACAAAATCAAGGCGCTGGGGCCATTGTGCCGCTCAATCGCGGCTTTCCAGGCCACGGCGGTTTCCACCGCATCACAGGGCCGCCACAGCGACATATTGGGGATCAGGCGCAGGCTGGTGACCTGTTCAATGGGCTGATGCGTGGGGCCATCTTCGCCCAGACCGATGGAGTCATGGGTGAGCACATAAATCGCCCGCTGCTTCATCAATGCCGCCATGCGCAGGCCATTGCGCGCATAATCCGAGAAAATCAGGAAGGTGCCGCCATAGGGAATAAAACCGCCATGCAGAGACAAGCCGTTCATGATGGCGGCCATACCAAACTCACGCACGCCATAATAGATATAGTTGCCGCTGGCGTCTTCTTTGCTGCAACCCTTGGCCCCTTTCCATAAGGTGAGATTGGAGCCCGCCAGGTCAGCAGAACCGCCCAATAGCTCCGGTAAGTGCGGGGCATAGCCGTCGATGGCATTTTGCGAGGCCTTGCGCGAGGCAATTTTTTCGCCCTTGCTGTCTGTTTGCTCAATAAAGGCACCGGCTTTTTGCAGCCAGTCCTTGGGCAGATCGCCATTGATCCGGCGGCTGAATTCTGCGGCCAACTCAGGATGTGCGGCCTGATATTTGGCAAAATTCGCCTGCCAGGTGCTCTCTGCCGCTTCGCCCCGCTTGCGCGCATCCCACGGGGCGCGGATTTCTTGGGGAATCTCAAAGGGCGGATGCGGCCAGTTGATGGTTTGACGCACCAAGGCGATTTCCTCAGCCCCCAGCGGCGCACCGTGGCATTCCTCTTTGCCCTGCTTATTGGGCGAACCCCAGCCAATAATGGTCTTGCAGCAGATCAGGGTCGGACGATCGCTGACACTGCGGGCGGTGTCAATGGCCTGCTTGATCGCCTGGGCATCGTGTCCATCCACCCCGGGAACCACATGCCAGCCATAGGCCTCAAAGCGCTTCGGGGTGTCATCGGTAAACCAGCCATGCACCTCACCGTCAATGGAGATGCCATTATCATCATAAAAGGCAATCAGCTTGCCCAGCCCCAAGGTCCCGGCCAGTGAGCAGGCCTCATGGGAGATCCCTTCCATCAGGCAGCCATCGCCCAAAAAGACATAGGTGTAGTGATCAACGATGGTGTGTCCGGGGCGATTGAACTGAGCACCGAGAATCTTTTCCGCCAGGGCCATGCCCACGGCATTGGTGATGCCCTGACCCAGCGGACCGGTGGTGGTCTCAACCCCTGGGGTGTAGCCATATTCAGGATGGCCGGGGGTTTTGGAGTGCAGCTGGCGGAATTTTTTCAGCTCATCCATGGGCAACTCATAGCCGGACAGATGCAGCAGGGCATATACCAGCATGGAGCCATGACCGTTGGACATCACAAAGCGGTCACGATCCGCCCAGGTGGGATTGCTCGGATTATGTTTGAGGTAGTCGTTCCATAAGACCTCGGCGATATCAGCCATCCCCATCGGCGCACCGGGGTGTCCTGAATTGGCTTGTTGCACCGCGTCCATGGCAAGGGCGCGCACCGCGTTGGCTATTTCTCTACGGGAAGGCATGTAATGGATTCTCCTGTTGTATACGTTGTTTTGGGATGGCGAGACCCCCCAAGATTATAGTGTGTTGTCGCGCTGCTGTGACATGCGCCGGGACTTAAGCTACCGCGACCTGCCTGTTTGCATTGGCAAAGGAGGCCCCGGCGCAATGTGTCTGCCCCCACAGGGCAGGCGTCTCTCGCTCAAGCATGGCCAGAAAACCCCGAGGAGATACACACTTTATTTTATATTTTTATAACTTTCTAATAGTAAAGCGAGGCATTTTTAGCAGAACTGGCGCAATATCTCAACCAGTGCTTGCATTTTCTGTGCTATGTAGCGGCATCATCCTGATGCCGCTTGAAAACATGCGGCACCTGGAAGCCGCCGCCACAAGGCTTGCGCCTGTAGTACAATCTTTTCCCTTCTCCCCGCGCTGGCTTGGGGATTTTTTGCGGAGGTTTTGATGATTTTTTTCTGGTTTATTGGCGTGATGCTGGTACTTGCAGCCCTGGCGTTTATCCTGCTTCCCCTGTTACGCCCTGCACGACACACCGCGACCCGCCCGGCGCTGCCGCAAACAGGGCTGGCCATCTATCAAACCCAGCTGGCCGAGCTGGAGCGTGACCGCAAGGCCGATCTGATTTCCGAGGCGCACTACCAAAGCGCCAAAGTCGACCTGCAGCGCAATCTGCTCGAAATCAGCGCCCACGAAAGCCAGGCCGCCGCTGTCATGGCGCAGCCGGTAACATCCTGGCGCCTGCCTGCAAGCGTGATCTCAGGGCTGCTGGTACCGATACTGGCGCTGTGGTTGTATGCCTCACTGGGGACGGCGGCGATTATCAGTGGTGGCACTGGGCAAAGCAGTATGCATGAACTGGAAGCGGTTATCGCCAATTTATATGCCCGTCTGGAAGCAGCCCCTGAGAATCCGGCCGGTTGGGCAATGCTGGCACGCTCCTATCAGGTCATTGGGCGAGACGGTCAAGCCATTGCCGCTTATGAACGCGCCTTGCAACACGGTGGCGAGGCCAGTGCAGATTTATTGCTGGAATATGCCGATCTGATGGGCGCCACCCGCCCTGAAGGCTTAAGCGGTCAGTCCATGCGCCTGATTGAACAAGCCCTGGCACTGGAGCCGCGCCACCCCAAAGGCCTTTGGCTGGCGGGTAGCGGGTATTTTTACGAAGGGGATTATGCCACAGCACTCACCTACTGGGAGCCGCTGCTTGAGCTTTTGCCGCCCACCTCCGAAGAGGCGCGGATGATGCGCGCCAATCTGGACGATCTGCGCACCCGCATACAATCGGCCTCTGAAGCCACCCCGGCAGAGTAAGCATTAGCCCACAAAAAAGCCCGCAGACCGTGTATATATTCGGACTGCGGGCTCATGGAACCGGCGCTGGTTTAACGCCATCCACTACCAATCAAGATCATTGAGTGAACTGGCATTCTCATCGAAGGTATCTTCAAGCTGGCGTTTGAGGGCCTTGCGCTCCAGATAGAGCTCCAGGGAGCGGCGGGCATCGCGCCGTTGATTGATGGATGTGTCCTGCTTCCATTCAAAATTCTCCTCATCTTCATATATCAGGCTATCTGCAGCCCTTGCCATGGTGTCACCTCGTGGATACATCACAACTACACAGTGGAATGGATTAACCCCGCACAGCCTTTGCGTTAAGCGCTGCTGCAAATCCTGCGCGGCGGTGAAAACATTAAGGTCTTGATCCCCAAGGCGGCGCATCTTGCAGACAATGGGGTTTATTTTTTATGGAACTCTAGCTTCCCAAGTGAGCTTTGGGGCTTTGACCGCAGTGCGGCGCGTGCGTTGCAAAACCTGGAAGAGACTTTGCGCACCAGCACGATGCGCATCACCACCGCAAAAACCAAGGCTTAAAGAAGCGTAAAGCGTAAACAATGCTATATACATTGCTTTAAAAAAACTGCAACAAAAATTTTCAGCCAGCGCGTAGATTCAAGCTGACGTGATCTATGCCAAATGGCGGCGGATTTTCCCAGGACAAGGCCTTGAGGATATGCCACACTTAGGCAAACGCACACGCTTTTTGGAGTCTTTAAATCATGAGCATGTTTGGCACGGTACCGATTACCCACGTCACCTTTCAACTCCTGTCCGAGGATGCCAACGAGCTGTCCCTGGCGCTGGCAGAATGGGGACGCTTTTTGCCCCAGGGCAACGCCGAGTTAAGCGAACATCTGCCACAAGACCCGGCACAGCGCTATCGTGCCGAGCTTGCGGTGGCCGAATCGCGCCTGCAAAAACTCTTGCAGCATTACGCCATCCCGCCCGCCGAGACACTGGAACCGTTCAAACCGGTGAGTCTGGACACCTTGCTGGAACTGCAAGGCTGGCTGGGAGAGCAATGGGCCCATGCCTCACAAACCCAGGAAGCGGCGCGTAAGCTGCATGAATCTATCCGTAATCTGGATACCCAGCTCGCGACTCTGGAAAATTTCCGGGCCCTGGATATTGATCTGGGCATGCTGCAGGAAAACGGTTCGCGCTTTCTGGATCTGCGGGTTGGCACCCTGGCCTCGGAAAATGTGCAACGCCTCACCCAGGCTGCTGAACTGTCAGGCTATGTGGTCAGCGAGTTTTTGCAGACCAAGGGACAATCCTATGTCGTTGTCGCGGGCAGAAAAGGCGAGGAAGCGACGCTGGAAAGCGTACTGCGCGCAGCCGGCTGGCGCAGTCTGCGCATTCCTGATGAATTCAAGGATCACCCGGAAAGTATCCATGCGCGCCTGACCCAGACCCGCGAAGCCCAGCAAGCCGAATTCGATGCCCTGCAACACGACATCGCCCAGCAGGGACACGCGCTGGCCCTGCGCCTGCGGCAGGCCTCACAAACCCTGATACTGGCAGCGCCCTTTAGTGAAATGGGCGAGGCTTTGCGGGCGCGCAACACCTTGACCGTGGTCAGCGGCTGGGTGCCTGCCGAGGACATCACACCGCTGTATCGCCGTCTGCGCCGCCGCATCAAGGCCCCCGTGGCGATGCTGACCCGCGAACCGCGTCGCGGAGAGGCCGTCCCCTCCATGCTCAAACATCCGCGCTGGATCAAGCCCTTTGTCACCTTGGTCAACAACTTCGGCACCCCGCGCTATGGCGAATTCAACCCCACTTGGCTCTTTGTCATCACCTACCTGCTGATGTTTGGCACCATGTTTGGCGATGTCGGCCACGGCTTGGTGATTGCCGGGCTGGGCGTTGTCCTGCGCCGCCATCTGTTCGGTTTTGCCCCGTTCATGATTCTGGCGGGGCTCTCGGCAACCCTGTTCGGTTTTGTGTATGGCAGCTTTTTTGGCTACAAAACCGTCATCCCGGCGCTGTGGATGTCGCCCATGTACAACCCCAACCTGCTGCTCAAGCTGGCGCTCTATTGGGGGATTGCCTTCATCACCCTGGCGATTTCTTTAAGCATCTATAACCGCGTGCGTGCCGGGCAGCTCAAGGCCGCATTATTTGACGGACGCGGCGTTGCCGGGGTTGTGCTCTATGCCGGCCTGATTCTCACCGCCTACCAATGGCTCAGCCACGGCGCAGTGCATCCGCTGAGCTGGCTGGCGATCCTCATTCCGCTCGCCACCATCATGAGCTATCACTGGCAACATGCCGACTCAGCCTATGGCGAGCGCGCCATCACCGTCTTGATCGAAGGGCTGGAAAACATCATCGGCCTGTTCTCCAGCACCCTGTCTTTTCTGCGCGTCGCCGCCTTCAGCCTCAACCACGTCGCCCTCGCCCTGGCGGTCTTTGCCCTGGCCAACATGATGGACACCACCGGCTACTGGCTCATGGTCATCGCCGGGAACATCTTCATCATCGTCCTGGAAGGCGCCATTGTCGCCATCCAGACCTTACGTCTGGAATATTACGAAGGCTTCTCGCGCTTCTTTTCCGGCGATGGCCGCCCCTTCAAACCCCTGCGCCTGCGCACCCAACCGCCGCAATAAGCGCCGCTGGCAACACCTGCGGCTGAAAAGCCTCAAAGCAAAAGGTTGTTGCCTGGTCGGACATCCACAATACTATCGACAATTTGGATTTAGCAATGTTAAAGAATTATCCATGGAGGTGTTCCTCAGGAAGAGTTCTTCGCGCTTTCATTTGACGGCAATATTCCGCAAGGAATGTATCTTTTCTGGCTAACAAGGCGCCCCAGCGGACGGCTAACCGTCACCGTTGAGCTTTATCGTTCATCTCTATAAAGAATGTAAGGAAAAGCGATGGATTATTACTGATCGATGGATGATTACTGATTACGGACTCTTGATCGATCTACATAAACAAGGCCATCGTCAAGGACCGGGCAGGGAGGCCGAGACGGAAAAAGCAATCAATCTGGCTACAATCGACCGGACTGCGCCTGTGAAAATCGCAGATATCGGGTGCGGTACAGGGGCATCTGCCCTCGTGCTTGCCAAATGCTTAAATGCCAAAATCATGATGGTGGACTTTCTTCAGGATTTTCTGAGCGTGCTCAAGGAAAAAGCTGAAAACATGGAGGTGGCAGATAGAATCTCGACCTATAACATCGGATTTGAAAAGGGCGTCGCGGACTGGCGCCGTTACTTGAAAACGGGTGGTCTGTTGGTTGTATCCGAGATCACATGGATGACCGACTCTCTACCATGGGAACTTCAAGACCATTGGATAGCGAATATCCCGAAATTGATGTCGCCTCTGCCAAAGGATCGTTGCTGATGTTGCGAGCAGCAGCTTATGCCGTGCGGGTGCAGTGGATGTTGTCGCGTTGGGCGCGGGCGCAGTAGCCTTGACGGGCAGCTTCACCGCGTATAAACAGGGGGAGGATGTGTGCGAGGGGTTGGCTGGGGCGTACTTGGGCAATCCAGGCGCCGTAGGGGTCGGCATTGAGCAGGCTGGGGTTGTCGAGGACCGCTTGATTGGCGGCGACGATGTCGCAGTCGATGAAGTTGGGGATGGGGCCGGCCCATTTGCCGCTTTCTATGGTGGCTACGGGTTTGCCCGGTGGGCGATGGGTGCCGATACGCCGCACCCGCACATGCAGGATATGTCCGGCAATGCTTTGGGAGAGGTCGGTCATGCCTACGGTCAGCAGGCCGTTTTCCTCTGGGCGCAGCCAGATTTGGTAGTCTGCATCGTAGTATAAATCCGGGTGAAATTCACAGCCGTTACAGTCATCCATCGCGTTGTCACTCGTCAGGCAGGATGGCAGGCCAGCCTGTCATCCTGCCGTACATTGAGAAGCTAAAGGCTAGAGAATGGCCCGCTCATGCAGTAACCCAAAGGCATCACTGACGTTTTCATGGATGCCCAGGGCACGCGGGGCAAGGCCCATAGCCAGCCCTAAAAGCTGGGTGAAGTACAATACCTTAACCGAGGTGGTGATGCCAAATTCTGTTTCGGCGCGAATCTGGTGCATCTCCAGGCCGGAATGACAGGTCGGGCATTCGGTAGCAATGACCTCAGCCCCGTTGTCCTCGGCAGCCTGCAAGACCTGCAAAACCAGCTGGGTTGAGGTGTCGGCATCCGAGAGGGTATGCGCGCCGCCGCAGCAGGCGGTTTTCAGGGGAAAATCCACATTCACCGCGCCCGCCGCAGCGAGCAGATCATCCATAAAATGGGGCCGGTAGGTGGACTCTGACCCCGGCCCTTTGTCTTTTTCCGGGAAGATATGGCGCGGTCGGGTATACATGCAGCCGTAGTAGTTGGCCACCTTGATGCCGTTAAGCGAGCGTTTTACCCGCTGACGGATGCCATCGGGGCCGAGTTCTTCCATCAGCCATTCCAGCAGGTGCAGGGTGCGCACGTCGCCCTGATATACCGGGCTGTGTGATTCCGCAGCCAGCTTTTGTACGGTGGCCAGCGTCTGGGCGCTGTGGGCAGTCTCGTATTCGGCCTGCTTTAGATTGCGGTAACAGCCATTGCATGGCGCCATCACGGCATCCACGCCCATTTTCTCCCTCGCTATCGCCAGATTGCGCGCAGATAAATAGGTTTGCAGCATCGGGTCGATGTTTTTGACTTCCATCGCCCCGCAGCAGGTAAAATCTTCCAGATCCGCCATCTCCAGTCCCAGCGATTTGACCAGGGCGCGCGTGGAGCGATCATAAGGCCCGCCAGAGCCTTCCAGGGCACAGCCCGGATAATAGGCGACTTTAGTCACGGTGGCTCTCCTTTTGTTGGCTGACGTAACGGCTTAACACCTCGCCGGTATTGCCCCAGGATTTGGTTTTGGGGCGCAACACCGCATTCAGGCCCATGCGCAGGCTGTGTTTGACCGGCAGGCGCTTGCTCATGCGTTTGCTGAATTCCAACAGCCACGGCTGAAACAAGGACTGCTTGGTTTTATGAAAAAAGCCCAAAAGCACATGGGTATCTTCGATGCGTCCGCGTTTATAGATCTGCGCGGTAAATTCCTCATCAAAGATCGTGGAAGGCGATTTGGGGGTAATGCCCTGATCTTCCATCCAGTGTAACAGTGCTTTCATCACCCCCTCCGGGCGTACATCACGCGGGCAGATATGGGTGCATTTATTACAGGATACGCATTGCCAGATGATGTCCTTATCCTTGATAAGCTCGTCGGTGAGTCCCAAACGGCTGAGATAAATCCAGTAACGCGGGTTGAATTGCAGGTTTTGTGCATACATCGTGCAGGAATTGGTACACGAGCCGCATTGCCAGCAGCGATGCACATTCTCCGCGCCGGGGTAGCGTTGCAGGGTTTTTTCAAAATCTTCGTGATAATTGCGCAGGGTGCGCGGGCGGATCATGGTATTCCAGTGACCCGAGACATCAACCCCTTCCAGGGTCAGGCTGTCGTGCTGGCGCAAGCGCTCTGCTTCGATCAGTGCTTTTTCGTGTATGGCCATTAAAAACTCTCCAAAACAGCGTCCCAGCGTATTGGTGATAATCCGTTCTGTGTGTGCCCTTAAGGATCAAGACGGGGTGGCAGGGTGTGCAGCACCGCCTTGATGCCCAGCAGGGTGCAGATGAACTCCAGCGGATGCTGGCGGCTGGCAAAGTCGGCTTCAATCATGCCGATGCTGCCAGACATGGCGCTGACATAATCGGCATAAGCCTGCGCCAGCAGCAGATCCACCAGCCACGGCAAATCATGATAAAACCCCTGCGCCTTGAGGGTTGCGCTGAGCCAGTGACGCACGCTTTCCATCTGTTCGGGTGAGGATTGCAAGGCAATGCGATCCACACTCGGATGCACGCGGATAAATTCGCGCACCGCACCGCTCATGGTGCCTTCATCAAACACCCAGCGACTGAGCAGCGGGATCAGCTGCGGACGATAAAAATGCACCAGCTCAGCGGCAAAATCCCAGGCGGCCCGACGGGTTTTGGGCTGCGCCGGATCTGCCAGCATCTCGGCAAAGGCTTGCATACGCTCATCCAGCGGTGCTGCACCGTGCAACAGCATGGCCGTTGCCGTGTGCAGGGTATCCTCGGCGATAAGCTCCAGCTGCGGCAACAATTTGCGCCGGGCGGTGAAGACCTCGGCCAGCAGGGTCTGCAATGTCTCGCGCCGGAGCACACCATCGGCCTGATCCAGATGCTGCACAAAACGTAGGTGTTTATCGTGCAGAGCCTTGAGCAACGGCGCCAGGCCCTCCGGTCCGCCGACATGACTTTGCAAACGGGCCAGCCGCTCCAGGGTCAGCGCCTGGTCCAGTTCCACCGCCAGCGGCTGACGCGCTAGCGCCGGATGTCTGGCGTTAACCGGCTTTGGCCAGCGCATGCAGATCTGCCATGGCGCGACTGGCGGCGGCCGCCCCTTGCGCAATGGAATCATCAATGGTTTCCGGGCCATAAGCTGCCCCGCAGGCGTAAACGCCGGGGCGCGTGGTGCCACAGGGATTGGTGTAAAACTCGGCACGCTCAAGGTAGCCGTGATGTTGCAGGGTGATCCCGAAGGTTTGCGCCAGCCGGGGATTATCCAGATTAGGGTCCATACCGATGGCGTGGACGACCAAATCAAAGGGAATCATGATGGGTCGCTTGACCAGGGTGTCTTCGCCTTTGAGCAAGAGGCGTCCATCTCCGGATGCGGTAATTTCTGCAATGCGCGCCTTGACGAATTTGGTCTTGAATTCCTCTTGTGACTTCCAGTAGAAGCGGTCTTCGTACAGGCCGAAGGTGCGGATATCCATGTAATAGATAAACACTTCGGTTTGCGGCGAGAGCTCTTTGATTTCAATCGCCAGATTGGCCGACACGGTGCAGCAGATTTTCGAGCACCATTCCCGGCCGATCTGGCGGTCACGCGAACCGACGCACAATAAAATCGCCACCCGTTCGGGAACCCGCCCATCGGATGGACAGGTGATCTTGCCGCTGGCGACCATCTGCTCCATCTGCGAGGTGGTGATGACATCCTCAAAGGTACCAAAGCCCCATTCCGGCTTGTTGACGGAATCAAAATGGGTAAATCCGGTTGCCAGAATGGTCGCCCCCGCCGACACGGTCTGGCCGGTGCTTAAGGTGGCGCTGAACTGCCCCGGTTCGCCGCCAAAGCGCTCCACCTGAGCGCCTTTGTGTACGCTAATGCGCGGATGCGCCTCGACGTTGTGGATCATGCGCCCGATGGCCTCTTTGGCCCATTCCCCGGAGGGCACCAGCTTGGCATAGCCCGATAAAATGGGCGCCCCGCCCAATACCGTCTCTTTTTCCACCAAGACCGCCTGATAGCCTGCATTGGCCACGCTGGCCGCAGCGGATAATCCCGCCGGACCTGCGCCTACCACTAAAACCGTGTCCTGCATTTATGCCTTCCCCCCGTATGCCAGTGTGGGATCGTACAGGTATTCAATATTCCCCTGTTCGACCTCCTTTATATAGTTTTCAAAGTTTGCCTTGGCCTGTGCCCAGGAAATGCCCATTTTTTCCACCAGCTCCTCGCAGGGTGAGGCATGCCACTGTAACTGCACGATTTTAAATGGATCCGCCCCGCAGGCCAGCGCCGCAAACTGGATTTCCGCCATGATCGGCACCGCAAAGGGCTGCTCATGGGCGCGGCCAATCCACTGATTTTTATCCATCGTGGTGACACAGCCGGTGTCGTTGGCAAGCATCACATCGGAGTTGGCCTCCTCGCGCACCACGCGAATCTTGCGATCCATGGTAAAGGAGCGGGTGAATTCGCGCTCCGAGATGATGTGCCTAAAGCCAAAACCGCAGCAGTCATACCAGGTGGAATAATCCATCACCTGCGCGCCCAGCGCCTGCGCCATCGAGGTAATAATCGCGGTGCGGTTGCCATCCAGAATCTCGCTGTCATAAATCGCGTCTTCATGAATCATCTTGTAATAATGACAGGCCACATGCGCGGTGACGCGAATATGTGAGACATCAATGGTCTGCAATTCCGAGGCGATGCGCTGGCGCATCACATGCGCCCATTCAGAATAATGCACGATCTCTTCGGGGATCACCGGCTTGCCGTCCACCAGACGCCCCAATTTTCCGAGGATTTTGGTGACTTTTTCGCGCAGCGTGGAGGATTCCACCAGGTATTTGCGCACCTCTTTATAATTGCCAAAGGAGGTACCGCAGTGAATCAAGGGGTAAAAATGCCCGGCCTGATGACCGTGCTGCATTCCAGAAACATAGGCCTGGTGCATATTGCGCAAAAACACCGCCGCCAGTGATTCCATATTGCCAATACCGGAACCGTGATAATTCCAGGCGGTACACGAGGTTTGATCGGTCTCATCCAGATAATCCTTGCCCGGCACAAAACCAAAACGGTTCATAAACCACAGCAAGGCGGTGGGATAACCGGGGATATTGCCGCACTGGCCGCAGGATTTGTGATGCCATAGCTGGCGGGTGGGGATGCGCTTTTCCCAGCCAAACAGGGTCTTGGCGCTTATCGGGGCGTGTTCGTCGGCAATCCGATGGATAATGATCTGGCCATCTTTTTCCAGCTCATAGAGGTGTTCGCGCACATCATCCATGCGCTCCCCCAGATCCAGATTGCGCCGATCAATGCGCTGGCGTACCCAATCGGTAGCCTGCGTCGCTTGATCTGGCGCCAGTCCAGCCCGCGCAAAGGCCGCGCTATGAGCACCCCCTTTGCCATCCGGCGGTTTGCCGGCATGTTTTGCGCCGCTGGCCGTTGCGCTTTGTTGATCGTCTTGCATTTCGCTGTCTCCTCACTGCTTTTTTATGTGGGCCTTGATGGCCCTTAAATGTCGTTATTCGGCCTGCTCCTCAAGCCATTCTTCGTATTCTTCACGCTTTTCGTCGATGAAATCCTCAATCACATCAAAGAGGTTTTCATCCATCAATTGCAAGGACTTCAATACCCCGGTCATTTCCCAGATGGTGTACATCTCCACCGAGGTCTTCAACGAAACCTCCCAGGCGGTGTCCACGGTTTGCAGGGTTTTGACGGGAATCGCCTTGCGCAGGGTGCGCAGATTGCCTTCGACTTTCTGGATATTGGGACCCCAGTCAGGGAAGTGATCCGGCTGGATCATATCGGGCGAGAGCTGGTTACCGGTGGTAATCAGCTTCAGCATCACCCGTCCAAAGGGGCGCAACACATCTTTGGCTGACTGCATCTCATGCGCAATGGCAATCTCGCGCATGATGGCCACCAATCCCCCTGGCGAGTTTTTGAAGGGACAGCGTGCGGCGCAGGTCATACACTGCGCGCACGCCCAGATTTTTTCCTGCATTGCATCGTAGATTTGCTCGACGTTACCGGTCCACAAAAGCTGCACAATTTCACGCGGACTGTAGTCATAAAACTGTGCGGACGGGCAGGTCGCGGTACAAATCCCGCAATTCAGACAACCGTATAACTCGTGCTCATAGCGAAAATCTGCACGAATATCGGCATAGATCTGCTGCATTTTGGCGTAGTTCGCCATCGCTCATTACCTCTGCGTTGATTCAGACCAAGCGAATATAGGTATATTTTGATTTTTTAATTAAACACCGAAAATAAAAGCCATCTTCGGCATTTTTCGCTTGGCGATTGACGGTATGGCCGCCCCGGCAACTAGATAAACAGACAGATATCCGATTCGCCGGCAAACTCAAAAAAGGTCGCCGCACCGCCATATTCAATGCCATCAATGAAGGCATCGGTGGACATATCAAACAAATCCACGGTCATCTGACAGGCCACCATCTTGACTTCTGCCTCAATGCACAGCTCACGCAGCTCCTCAAGCGGGGCCACGCCCTTGGACTTCATCTTGGCCTTCATCATGGAGGTCATCATCGCCTCCATCCCCGGCAAGGCCTGCACCAATACCGGCATCGGCATGGGCATCGGCATCCCCGGATTACCAATCGAGGTGACTTTCAGATCCAGCTTCTTTTTCAGCAGTTGCAGGCCATAAAAGGTAAAAAAGATCTGTGTCTCATAACCCAAAGCCGCCGCCGTGGAGGCCAGAATGAAAGGGGGATAGGCCCAATCCAGGGTGCCTTTGGTGGCGATAATCGCCAGTTTTTTCTCAGACATAGCGCAATCGGCTCCAGGGTCGTCGTTAGCTCTTGCGGATCAGAAAATAAAATTTGCCGCCATCTTCATGAGACTCGATCAGCTCATTTCCGGTTTGCTTGGCAAAGGCTTGAAAATCTTTTACGGAACCCGGATCGGTGGCAATGATGCGCAGCACCTGACCGCTTTCCAGCGTGGCCAGAGACTTTTTGGCGCGCAGAATGGGTAAAGGACAGTTCAAACCCGATGCATCAAGTTCTAGGTCAAAATTTGCCATAGTCGTGTGTGCCAACAGACGCGCAGCCTCTAAAAGTGGCTGCTCACCTGAAGGTATCCTCCTTATAAATAAAGCATTATTGCGTGAATGGATAAGGCAGCCTGTGCTGCGATTTAAACAACATAAAGCATAAAGCAGAACCGCTAGCGTTGATCCGGCAAGACAACGGGATAACGGTTCATCGCCCAGGCCATAATGCCACCGCGCAGATTATGCGCATTGCTCAAGCCATGCTGCGCCAAAAAAGCACAGGCCTGACCCGAGCGCGCGCCCGTGCGGCAATAAATCACCAAAGACTCATTGGCCTTGAAGTGATCCAGGCTCAACGGCAACAGATGCAAGGGCAAAAGCTCTGCCCCCTCAATAATACCCTGCGCCGTCTCGGCGGGCGTACGCACATCAATCAGGCGAAATGACTGGCCGGACTCACGCCATTGTAACAACGTCGCCGCGTCAATTTCCTTGATACCAAACATGGACTGAGCCACCTCTTTTAATTGCTTTTGATTATATTCAAATATCTTTATGTTTGTCCAACAGACTTTTGCCCGGCCCAAGTGCTGGTGTAATCACATCTCAGCCTCGATTTCCAATCCCAGTCACCCGCCTAAGACAAAGCCCCCGACAAGCAGCCGGATCATACACATCCCAGCCCATTTGAGCATCAACACACCTCCCAGCGCCCGCTCCCGCTACGCTTATGGAACCCATGCCCCGGCACGGCATCATGGATTACCAGAGCGGCACGAGACCGTAAACCTCGCGCCAGGAACGCGCAGCACTGACTGCGCAAAATCAGAGTGGTGCGGTAAAATTCTGCGTAGCGGCTGCGCCGTGGCGCGATTTGCCCACGGATGACGGTGACTGGAAAAACATCCACCCACGCTCTGGGTTCGTATCTTGTGAGGACAGTATCTGCAATGAGTGGGCGATTAAATCAGTTTTGCCCTAACCCTTGAGGCTGGCTTTGAGGGCGAGGCGTAGGCATTCCTCGGGGCTTTGGGCCTGGGAGGCGACGGCGTTGATCAGGCGGCTGGCTTCCTGGGGTTTATAGCCCAGTGAAACCAATGCGGCGATGGCGTCTTGCTGGGGGTCGGGGGTGGTGCTGGGGGCGTCAATCCCCAAGGCGCCGGCCAGGCTTTTTCCGCCGCTGTCGAGTCCATCGAGCGCCTTGAGGCGGTCGCGTAGTTCTACAATCAGGCGTTCTGCAGTTTTGCGGCCAATGCCCGGCAGACGGATCAGGGTGGCGGTGTCGCCTTCGGTGATGCAGCGGCTGAATTGTTCGGCAGTCATGCCCGAAAGAATGGCTAAGGCCATTTTTGCCCCGATGCCGTTGACCCGGATGAGGCTGCGAAACAGGGTGCGTTGGGCCTCGCTGCTGAAACCATAGAGAATCTGGGCATCTTCGCGCACCTGTAAATGGGTGTACAGGGTGATCTGGGTGCCGACCTCGGGGAGTTCATAAAATACCGGCAGTGGGGCTTCAATTTCGTAGCCGACACCGTTGACATCCAGCACCAGATGGGGCGGTTTGCTGCTGAGGATTTCTCCGCGTAAGCGTCCGATCATCGCCACCTCGCTTTGCCAGGAATACGCTGTGTCAAGGGGGCCAGGCGCTGCAAGGTGGCCTGGCTGTAGGCATGACACAAGGCTGCTGCGAGCGCATCGCAAGCATCGGCAGCGGGGGCTTTGGAGAGTCTGAGCAGTCGGCAGATCATGTGTTGTACCTGTGCTTTGTTGGCGGCGCCGCTGCCGGTGACGGCCTGTTTGATGGCGCGGGGGGCATATTCTGCCACGCCTACGCCGTGTTGTACGGCGGCACAAATCGCCGCTCCACGCGCCTGACCCAGCTTGAGTGCGGAGGCGGCATTGCGTGCGACAAATACCTGTTCGATGGAGATCATTTCGGGCTGCTGTTCCTGGATGATCTGGCTAAGTTGGCTAAAGATCACACCCAGACGGCTTGGCATCTCGGCATCGCCTAAACGGATGCAGCCGCTGAGCAGATGGTGATGCTGGCTGCCGTGCTGTTCAATGATGCCATATCCGGTGACCTGGAGCCGGGGTCGATGCCCATGATGCGCATGAGATTAGCCCTGCTGCTGGTGCCAGTGGGCGATAAACTCGGCAATCACCGGCGGCTGATTGAGTGGCAGCAGCGGCACGCCGGTTGCCAGATTGGCGAGGTCGCTGGCCACGGCGATGATATGCGGATCGTCAGGCTGGAGCAGCGGCTTGCCCAGGCTAGGCCGATGCAGTTCGAGTTTGGCAAAGGGCTGGTCTTTGAGTCCTTCCACCAGTACCAGATCACAGGCCGTATGCTCCAGACCGTTGAGCAGGCTGGCCAGTGTCAGGCTTTGGGGCTGCGGATATTGCACCATCAGCGCCCGTTGCGTGGGCGAGGCCAGCAGGGTTTGCGTGGCCCCGGCCTGATGCAGGCGGTGGCTGTCTTTGCCGGGGGTGTCGATGTCAAAGGCATGGTGCGTGGTTTTGATCACCGCCACCCGCAGATGACGCGCTGCCAGCAGGGGAATCAGGGCCTGCAGCAGGGTGGTTTTGCCCGCCCCGCTAAAGGCCGCCAGACCGAGCACCGGCACAGCGGCGCTCAACGCTCCCCCTTTTTCGCGGTGCTCTTGCGTTTGGCGCCAGCAGCACTCAGCTGCACCCCTTGTTTTTTGCGCGATTTGGCCCGCTCCCAGTCAAACAGCGGCAACTCGGCAAAGGCCTTTTTAATGTTCTCATCCCAGCCTTTTTTGAGTTCTATCAGGTAGGGGTGATCGGTTTCCAGACACAGATAATGCTCAAAGGAGAAGCTGTCTTTGGCATAGACCAGCACCTCAATGGGCGGGCCGACGGTGACGTTGGAGCGCATGGTCGAATCAATGGACACCAATGCGCAGCGTGTGGCATCGCCCAAGCTGGTTTCATGCGAGATGATGCGATCCAGAATCGGCTTGCCGTATTTGCTCTCGCCAATCTGCAAAAAAGGCGTCTGCGCGGAGGAGGTGATGAAATTTCCCTGCGGATAGATCATGAAAATCGCCGGAGCTTCGCCGTCAATCTGCCCGCCAAGGATGAATGAGGCATCCGCCTTAAAGCCGGAGCGACTTAAGGCCTCGTCGTGCTTTTCCTGCTCGGTGCGGTTCACCCGCCCAAGGTATTCAGCGGCCTCAGACATGTGTTTGACGGTGTGCAGGCTCTCCTCGGCAGAATCTTCAATATCCCGCTTGAGCTGATTGATCACCGCCTGGGTGGTGGCCAGATTGCCTGCCGTGAGCAAGACAAACACGCGCTCGGCGCTGACCTCAAAAAGATGCATTTTGCTGTAGGTGCTGATTTGATCAACCCCGGCATTGGTACGGGAATCCGAGGCAAATACCAATCCGCCATCTAATTCAACGGCAACACAATAAGTCATAAGCCTAAATGTCTGTGAAGGGTTAGTGGATGTGTATGGCTGGTACCGGGTCGGCACGGCATTTGCCACACGGGCGTATTGAGGACATGGGTTTATGTTGCCAGCATAGCAAAGTCAGCGGCCTGATCCCATCATCTTGATACCGGATAGCGTGCGGAGAGCGCCGTCATGGCGGTGTGCGGGCACGGGACTAAGGGGTGAGGGCAGCGGCAAAATGTACCCGTCTTTTAGCTGCCATTGGCTTTGGGTGACGCGGCGCAAAAAGCGGGCATCATGGGAAATAATCACCAGGGTTTGCGGGAGGTGATTGAGAATTTCAATCAGGCGTTCGCAGGTGGCCTCATCCAGGGCATTGGTCGGTTCATCCAGCAATAATATCTCCGGCTGCATGGCCAGCACGCAAGCCAGACTGACCAGGCGCTTTTCGCCGCCAGAGAGCTGATAGGTCACGCGCTCTTTGAGGTGCAACAAATTAAGCTGGCTCAGGGTCTGTTCAACCAGCGCCAGCGCCTCGGCCAGCGTTTTGCCCTGATTGAGCGGCCCAAAGGCGATGTCTTCTTGCACCGTCGGGCAAAACAGCTGATCATCCGGGTCTTGGAATACCAGGCCGATGCGGGCGCGCACTTCGCGAAAATCGGCCTCACGCTGCCGCAGCTGCCCAAAGGCGCGAATCTGGCCATGCGTGGGTTTGAGCAGGCCAACACACAACAGCAGCAAGGTGCTTTTGCCGGTGCCATTAGGGCCGGTCAGAGCGATGCGCTCCCCGGCGCGCAGGGTTAAATCCACGCCCTTGAGCACCGGCGGCTGCCCCGGATAGCCAAAATGCACAGCAGATAATTCGAGCAGTTCGTTCAACGGTTCGGGATTCCTGATATAGAGGGCTTTACAGCGGCGGTGCCCAGCCGCCCGGCGTGGCGACACCGTCTGGGTGTCGCTTTTTTATGCGGTATCTGGAAGATGCCATCATGTCTTTAGCGTTCTTTGCGAAAAATCAGGTCCATGCTTTGCGCATCCTGGCCGGAGCGCGTTTCCAGGCTTAGCGTGGGCGTGAGGGTGTAGCGCAGCAGCAGGTTGGTGCCTTGTTCGACCAGCCCGACGGTGTAGCGCAAATACAGCCGGGGGGAGAGCTGTTTGCCCATCATCAGGGCGGTTTCTTCCAGGCCGCCGTCGGCATCAATGCTCAGCTCATCCAGCCCCAGCTGGGAGGCCAGATGTTCGGTGATAAAGGCACCGCGCTCAATGCCGTATAAGGTGATGGCCTCGGCAATCAGATTGCCTTCGCCGGCGGAGGCACCTGATAAAGGCCGGCCGGTGAGCAGATAGGCCATCGCGTCACTTTCTTCCATCGGCGGTGTGGCATAGACCCGTGAGCGCGGTTCTGCCAGTGTGCCGCCGATCTCCAGACCAGCCACCACGTCATGCACCGGGATACGGCGCTCGGCACGCACATCCAGGCCGGGATTATCCGGCGGCCCCTGAAAAATCAGGCGGCCTTGCGCCACGCGCAGATCCTGCCCATAGGATTTGTAGCGTCCCTCACGAATCTGGATCTCACCGACCACCCGCGTCGGGCGCTCCGGCAGGCTTTCCACGCGCACATCCCCGGCAAGCATTGCTTGCAGGCCATAGCCACTGAGGCTGACCTGATCCCCTAAGAACACCTGCACCCGCGCCTCGACCCGTACCGGCAAGGGCGCTTCTTCTATTTCCTGATCGATGATCACCTCATCGCCGGAAACCCTCACCGCTTGCGGCGGTAAGTCCATCAGTGCCAGCGTGGCTTGCGGGATGCGCACCTGCCCATCAATCTGCAGGCGTTGCTGGGCCAGGTGCAGGGTCAGTTGCGGGCTGAGCTGTGCCTGAATATCCGGGCGATTGAGGATGGTGAAGTTTTCCCCGTGTAGTTGCAGATCCAGCAGGCGCTCTGCCTGTGCCTGAAGATTAACAACCCCCTCCCAGTGCAGCTGGCCATCCCCAGAGACGGTACTGCCGGAGATGGCCAGGGAATCGCCATTATCAGCACGGATCAGGGTATGCAGTTCGCTGAGCGCAATCCCCGCCTCGGGAATCATCAGTTGTCCATCATCCAGACGCAAGGCACCGCGCAGACTGGGCTGGCGTAGCGGGCCTTGCAGCTGCAGATCGCCCGCCAGACGCCCTTGCAAGCCTTCGGTTTGCGGCACAAAGGCCTGTAACCAATGCAGATCGGGCAGCGCCAGATTGAGCTGGGCATCCAGCATCGGGCTGGCCTGGAATACCTGCGTGGCCACCAGTCCGGCGCGGATCGTCCCTTGCTCAAGAAAATCCATAACCAGGGTTGCATCCAGGCGTTCTCCCTGCAGGCTGGCGTTCAGGGCGGTGTCACGATAGGCAATCTGCAGGCGTTCGCCTTCCTGGGCACCGGGTACATGCAGCTTGCCCGGCTCCAGCTCAAGCCGTGCGGTCACTGCCAACGGGTTGAGGCTTTGCAGACGGGCCTGGGCACTCAGGGCGCCTTCCACCTCGATGGTCTCGCCCAGCCACGGCTTGAGTCGTTGCAAATCCACGCCGCTGAGCTGCATTTGGGCCTGGGTGCTGCCATCGTTTTGCCACTGGCCTTCCAGGCACAGACGCGCTGCGTCCTGACGCAGGCAGGCGGTGCGCAGCTGCACCGCCTCTGCCGCCAGCGCCAGGGCCGCAGGTTCGAGCAATTGCCAGCGCCCGGCCTGGGCTTGCTCCAGATTCAGGCGGGTTAGCTGTCCTTGCCAGCGCAAAGACGCATCCAGCCCGCCCGCCAGGCTCAGGCCCAGCTGACCCTCGGGGCTGTGCAAATCGAGCTGGATGCGGTGCTGCTGTTGCTGTCCTTGTCCCTGCAAGGTGGCCTCGGTGATGCTCAACCCTTCACCCAGCGCCACACCGCGCAGACTGAGCTGTACATCCAGCGGTTGTTGCGCCCCCAGGCCGCCATTGAAATTCAAGGCCAGCGTCTCTACGCGGTGGTCTTGATAGCCTAAAGCCGTGGCATTGGCACGCAGTTGCACCGTTGGGCTTAGGGCGGTGCCCTGTATCTGTCCGCGTGCCTGCAACTGGCCGCTGAGTTCCGGCCACAGCGCCGCCAAGTCAGGGGCATTGAGGTCCAGATCAAGCTGCACGGGTGCGTTATCCAGCGTCCCCAGGCCCAGCGTCCCTGCCAGGCGTAACCGGTTGCGGCCTACGCCCGCCTCAATGTCTTGAAATTGCACCCGCTGCGCATCCAGCTCGGCCTTGCCCTGCAACTGCACCGGATAGCTGCGCAGCTCGCCCTGCAATTGCTCGATGTCCAGCAGCGCCTGCAACGCCCCAGCTTCATTCATGCGCCCGTGGGTACGCAAACGGGTGCGCAAATCGCCGGGAAATTCCGGGGCCAGGGCGGCGGGATTGAGTTGTTCTCCTTGCAGGGCCAGTTCCCAACGCAGGCTTGGCTGCCAATGAACGACCCCATCAAGCTGGATGCGGCCCGGCTCGCCAACGGCAAGCAAATGCGCAATACGAAATTGATCCTGTTGCCCTTGTCCGCTTAGCTCCAGCGCCAGGGTGGGCCATAGCCCATAACGCGCCTGGGTTGAAAGGCTGAGCTGATATGCCGCCAGATCGCCGCGCAGATGCAGGCTTCCAGGCGCCAGCTGCAGGTTTTCCTGCTCCGTGGCGCCGTGCCATTGCACCATTTGCCAATGGTGCTGCAGATCCACAAACAGCTGCTCCAGCGGATCATTGATCTGGCCGTGCCCACTGAGCGTTAGCGGTGCAGTGACCTGATGTGCGAGATTAAGGCCGCGCAGATCGCCGTCTAGCGTGATATTGCCCTGCGCTTCAGTGGCTGCCAGGCCGTGTTGCAGTGCCTCTGGCAAGGCCAGCTGCCACTGGGCCTGCAGGCTCAGCGGATAGGGGTAACTCGGCAATACCTGCCCCTGCAGCGCCAGCGTACCTTCATCGGCGTGAGCCTCAAGCCTGGATATATGCAGACCTGTTTCATCCCAGCGGGCCTGCCCCTGAATCTGTGCCAGTGAAATCACGGTGGCATCGGCCTCGGGACTCAAGACCAGCCGGAATTGCTCAACCGCCAGCGTGTCCAGCGTGATCGTGATGGGCAAACGGATATCCCAGACCGGCAAGGTCAGCGGCTCGGGTGGCTGGGGTTTGGGTGCCGGAGTCAGCAGCACTTCCAGCTCGCGGGCTTCCAGGCTTAAAACGTGCAGGTTGCGCTCACGCAGCGCCAGCCAGGCCGGTGTGAGTGACAAGGATTCGGCCTTGACGGTGACGGCATCATGGCGATAATGCGCCTGCTCAAGGGTCAGGCCGCGCCATAAACTGCCGCGAATCTGCATCGCGCCCGCGTCAATGCCCGCCCATTGCAGGCCCTGTTGCAAAGCCCATTGGCTGCCGCTTTGGGTGGTCACCAGCCAGACCGGGATCAGCAGTAGCAACAGCGTTAAAATGACCAAAGCCGTCAGCCATTTTGCTATGATGCGCACCATCATGAATTCTCCATCGCTTTGCGTCGGGGTGTCGTGTCCAGGGGCAGATGAGGACCGTATACATATATGGCGGGATCATCGTGATGCCGCTGCAAAAAGCGACCGCTGGAAGATACCACTACGTACTGCGAACGCAAGCTGCGTCCGCTACGGCCTATCATTTTCTGAAAAAATTGCATGACTCTTTCTTTATTGCTCGCCTTTACCCGGCAGGACTTTGTGGACCGGTATTCCGGCTCTGCCTTTGGGGCTTTGTGGGCCTTTATTCATCCGCTGGTGATGATCTTTATCTTCACCGTGATTTTTGCCAATGTGATGGGTGCCCGTCTGCCGGGGGTGTCGTCGGTTTATAGCTACAGCATCTATCTGGTAGCTGGCCTGTTGCCCTGGCTGGCCTTTGCCAACACCCTCACGCGCAGCGCCAGCGTCTTTCTCGACAAACGCCATATTATCAGCAAGGTGCATATTGGCCTGCCCTATCTGCCGATCTATATCGTGCTGTCAGAAACCCTGACCTTTCTTATCTCGCTCGCCATTTTTATGGTTTTTTTGTTGCTCAGCGGTACCGTGCCCGGCAAAACCCTGCTGCTGGTGCCGTTTATCTTTCTAAGCCAGCAGATTCTGGCCTTTGCCCTGGGCTTGCTGCTGGGCATTCTCAATGTCTTTTTGCGCGATATTAAAGAAATGGTCACGGTACTGCTCACCTTTTGGTTCTGGCTGACCCCAATTGTCTGGGTGCCCAGCATTGCGCCGCAATGGGTGCAATATCTGCAGGACTATTTCAACCCGGCCTACCAGTTCATTCATGCCTATCAGGCGATTTTTGCCTATGGACAGCTGCCTGATTTTGCCGGGCTGACACGCCTGGTGATTCTGGCGCATGTTGTGCTGCTGGGCGCCTGGCTATTGTTCAAGGCCCTGGAAAAAGACATCCGAGACTTTATATGATCCTTTATCTGGTTGTCTTGACGCTGCTGTCGCTGCTCTTGCTGGGCCTGGTGCGCCTTGTTCTGCGCCGTCCGGGCAGCCATCATAACACCCTGATATTGATCGGGCTGTCCTGTCTTTATCTGGTGCTGGTTTTTCAGCTCAGCCACTTTTTTGCCGCCAGTTTACAATGATTCGCGTTCACCAACTCAGCAAACGCTTTCGCCTGTACCGCACCCCCGCTGATCGTCTCAAAGAGATCATCCTGCGCCGTCCCTATCATCTGGAGCATCAGGCGCTGGAGGATGTCAGTTTCACCGTCGCAGAAGGACAAACGGTGGGCATTATCGGACAAAATGGGGCGGGTAAGTCTACCTTGCTTAAAATTTTGAGCGGGGTGTTACTGCCGGATCAAGGATATGTTGAATTATCCGGGCGCGTCACCGGGCTGCTGGAGCTCGGCACCGGCTTTAATCAGGAGATGACCGGCCTGGATAATATCACCGCCAATGCGATGTTGCTGGGGATGGATCGGGCCAGCATTGAGGCGCGTCGCGAGGCCATTGTGCAGTTTGCGGAATTGGGCGAATTCATCGCCGAGCCTCTCAAAACCTATTCCTCCGGGATGGTGATGCGTCTGGCCTTTGCGATTGCAATACATGCCGATCCTAGCTGCTTTGTGGTCGATGAGGCCTTATCCGTGGGGGATGCCTATTTCCAGCAAAAATGTATGCGGGCGATCAGTCAGTTTCGCGATCAGGGCGGGAGCATCCTGTTTGTCTCCCACGATATGAGCGCGGTGCGTTCTTTGTGTGATCATGCCATCCTGCTGGAGGCCGGGCGGGTGCTGGCCCAGGGCACACCGAAGCAGATTGTCGACCAATACCAGGCGATGATCCTGCACAAAAGCCATGTAGGCGATACGCCGCTAAGCGTCAACGCTCCGCAGATACAAAGCGGCGACAGCCCGCTGTTGGGCACCGGCGAGGTGCGTCTGTGTGGCTTGCAGTTATACGATGCCCAGCAACAGCCGATCACCCAGCTACAAAGCGAGCAGCCTGTGTGGATTGAGGCCCGTTTGCAGGCACTGCGCGACCTTGACAGCCCGCATTATGGCATGGGCATTCGCAACCGCTTCGGGCATTCGGTGTTTGAAACCAACACCTATTGCATGGGTCAAAGCCCCGCGCCTTTGCCCAAAGGCCAGACGGTCTGCATTCGCTGGCGGGTCAATGCCAATCTGGTGGCCGGGGATTATTCCATCACCGTGGGCGTGGGTAATCGTCCCTATGGCACCGGCAGTTTTGAGGAAATTTTATTTTTCTCGCACGATCTGGCGATGCTGACGATCTATAAAAACCCCGACGCCATCCACTATGATGGCTATTTTAACATGCACCCGGAGGTCTGTATTGAGCCTGCATAGCCCCCCTGCACCGTCACTGACCAGCGAACAAATCCGCACCGCCTACACTAAAAGCTATTATCTGACGGACTGTGGCGGCTATGAGACTTATGACCTGTATCAAGGCAAGCAACTGGATTTGCGGCTGGACTGGATTGCCCGCCTGGCCTCCTTTTATCAGGCGCCGGGGCGCTGGCGGGTGCTGGATCTGGGCTGCGGACGCGGGGAGATGGCGCGTTATTTTGCTGCGCAGGGGCATCAGGTCGATGCGCTTGACTACGCCCCCGATGCCATTGCGCTTGCGGAGGGCTGCTTTGCCGGAGAACCGGCATTGCGCCAACAGGTACGCCTACTGTGTGCCTCTGTGACCGATCCTGCAGTGTATCAGGGCCCCTATGATCTGGCGCTGGCCTCCGATCTGATTGAGCATCTGGCGCCGACGGAGCTGGATATTTTATATCATCAGGTGGCCAGCCACTTAACGCCGGGCGGGGCCTTTATCATTCACACCTACCCCAACCTCTGGTATTACCGCTATGGTTATCCCAAGCGACGACGCCGGGCGAGCGCCCTGGGTGAGCACCTGCCTGCCGAGCCGCGCTCGGCGTTTGAGTTACAGATGCATATCAATGAACAATCACCACGCATCATGCGCCGTCAATTAGCCCGGTATTTTCCCCATGTCGTGCTGTGGGCCGGGGATCATGTCGATCCGGCGCGTGCCCTGCGTGAACGCTTTAATAAAACGGACTGGCATGAGGCGCCGTCGCTTTTTGCCATTGCCGCACATCAGCCGGTTGCACTTGAGCACATCATCAAGGCCCTGCAAACCCCGATAACCCTGATAAAATCAGACGAAACTGCCGCACCAATGCAGAATTTATCGACGCGTTGGCAAAAAATCCGGCACATCTTTGCTAAGCTTGTCTTACGGACTCGCTAGCGCCCTGCTTCCCGTCCGAGCGCGGGGTGTTGCTCAGGCCCCAAACCATCACCACACAATAAATGCAACCACTTATTACTAAAGGATTGTTTTAGGTATGAACTAGTTTTGAGCCGATGAACGAAACCATGCAACGCAATCTGCAAGCGCTGGCGCGCCGCTGGCCTGTCCTGCTCTTGATCGTTTTGGTGGCCTTGTTTTCCCGCTGCGATACCCGTACCAGCCGGGATTACACGGTCGAAACCGGCGACTTGCACGCCCTGCGCGAGCTAGGGCGTTTGCGCGTGGTGGTTCCAGGCACGGTCTTTGGCGAACCGGCGCTGCCGCGTCAAGGCTCGCCGATGATTTTGCAACATGAGTTGGCGCGCAGCTTTGCAACGTCGCTGGGGCTGGAACTGGAACTGGTGCCGGTGTTTCAGCTCAAGCACATGTTCATGCTGCTGGCACAGGGTAAAGGCGATATTATCGCCGCCAATCTGACCATCACGGCGCAGCGGCGTCAATGGATTGATTTTTCCTACCCCATCGACCATGTGACCGAGCAGATTCTGGTGGTGGCCCGCGATGAAGGCATCAATGAACCCAAAGATCTGATCGGGCGCACGGTGATGGTGGATCGAACCAGTTCCTTTTGGCAGACGCTCACCGAGTTGCAGGAAAAATACCCCGGTATTGAGCTTGTGCCGCGCCCTGACAAACTTGATGATGAGGCGGTCCTGGATTTGGTCGCACAGGGTAAGGTTGATGCCACGGTGCGTGACAGCAATATCGTGGAGATGTATCTGGGCTATCGTAAAGACCTGCGCGTTGCCTTTGCCATCAAGGAAGCCCAACCGATTGCCTGGGGGGTGCGCCCGGATGCCCCGCAATTACTGGCAGAGCTCAATCGTTTTCTCACCCTGGAGCAAATGACTCGCCCGCATGAGACCCACTACATTGATGATCTTGAGGGTCTTAAAGCCCGCCGCGTCTTGCGTATTTTGCTCCCCAATACGGCGGCTTCGTATTTTTTATGGCGCGGCGAGCTGGTCGGCTTTGAATATGAGCTGGCACAGCGTTTTGCCAAACAACACGGGATGCGTCTGGAGGTGGTCGTGCCACCGGTCGATCTGGAGCAGCCACTGGACTGGCTGCATGAGGGCATCGTCGATATTGCCGCCGGTTTTCTCAAGGCCTGCGATGCTGCAGAGCATCCTCAGCTGCAGGCAACCCATCCCTTCCATTACGCCCAACCTTATCTGCTCAGCCGCAGCGATGCCGATGCGCTGACAGACTGGGATGACTTGAACGGACGGCGAATTGCCGTACTGGAAAACAGTGCCAGCCTGGATAACCTCAGCCAGCTGGCCTCCATCCATGCGCTGTCATTACATCGCTTCCCGCCGCCGGAAGATGCCTCAACTCTGGTTGATCTGCTGGCCGCCGGTGAGTATGACTACGCGGTGCTCGATGAGCACCTGCTGTCGATGGAACTGGCGCGCCGCGATGACCTCAAACGCCAGTTCAGTGTGGGAGAGCCTACGGCCCATGTCTGGCTGGTACATACAGAGAACACGCAGCTGCTGGAGGCATTAAACGAATTTTTCCTGCAAGAATACCGGGGAACCTTTTACAATCTGCTCCACCGCAAATACTTTAACAATCCGCCCCGCCTGCGGCAGATGCACGATGAGGGCCTGGCCTTTGGCGAGGGGCGTTTTTCACCCTGGGATGAGTTGATCCGTAGCTACGCCCGGGAATATGATTTTGATTGGCGCTTGATCGTGGCACAGATGTATCAGGAAAGTCGCTTTGACCCGGTTGCGCGCTCCCCTATGGGAGCGGTAGGATTGATGCAGCTGATGCCCGCCACCGCCCGACAAGTGGGCCTGACACGCATGGAAGACCCGGAAGAAAACATCAAGGCCGGGATTCGCTATATGGACTGGATTCGCCAGCGCTTCCCAGAGGATCTGCCGGTGGCTGATCGCATGTGGTTTACCCTGGCGGCCTATAATGCCGGCACCGGGCATGTCATGGATGCGCGCCGCCTAGCAGAGGCCAAGGGATGGGATCGTAACCGCTGGTTTGATCATGTGGAAAAAGCCATCTTATTGCTGGCGCAACCACAGTATGCCGCCCAGGCGCGCTATGGCTATGTGCGCGGCACCGAACCGGTGAACTATGTCGCCGACATCCGGGCGCGCTATAGCGCCTATGTCCGCCTGACCGAAGAACCCTTGGTGCAGGTGAATGCCGCACAATAGCCACACCGGCCTTGGGATGGCCATCAGCGTATGGATCGCGCACGGCCCGCAAGGCGTTGTCATGAGAGCCCCCGTAAGGACTCTGGGCGCTTGATACCTTTAACGTAAACTGCAAACCGATACAGGAGGGTGCGAAGGAGTTTCTCGCGCAAACCAATGAACGAAGCGAAATGGGGTTCCAGTCTTGAATCAAATCGCGCCGCAGGTACGCGCTTAGAACTCCTCTTGTTTCAATTGGAAAGCCCTCACCTGTACGGCATTAATGTGTTCAAGGTACAAGAGGTCATTCCCTCTCAGCAGCTGACCCGCTTGGCCGGGGCACACCCCTTGGTCAGCGGCATCGCCACGCTGCGCGGAGTGACCATGTCCATCATTGACCTTTCCAGAGCGATTGGTGGCCCACCGATGCGCAACCCGGAACAGGGCTATATCATCATTACCGAATACAACCGCTCAGTGCATGGTTTTTTGATCCGTCGCATGGATCGCATCATCAATACCCAATGGGACAAGGTACAACCCTCGCCGCCCGCTGCCGGGCACAATGCCTATGTCACCGCCATTACCCTGGTTGACAAGCAGATTGTCGAGATTCTCGATGTGGAAAAAGTGCTTGATCAGGTGGTTCGCGCCAAAACCGAGGTCTCGGAACAATACAGCTCGCAGATCCAGCCAGGACATTATGAGGTGCTGGTCGTGGATGATTCCTCCGTGGCGCGCAATCAGATTCGCCGCTCCCTGGAACAGCTCGGCATCAAATGCACCCTGGCCACCGATGGGCGCGACGCACTCAAGCTCATCGAGCGCCTCACCAAGGAAGGCGAAGATCTCAGCACCCGCTTTGACATGATCGTCTCAGACATTGAAATGCCGGAAATCGACGGCTATCAGCTCACCATGCACCTGCGCAGTGACCCGCGCTTCAAAACCGTCTATATCCTGCTGCACTCCTCCATCAGCGGCGTGTTTAACGTCGATATGGTCAAGCGTACCGGTGCCAACAAATTCATCCAGAAATACCATCCCGATGACCTGGCCAAGGCCGTCCTGGAAAGTATCAGCGCCAAAACCGCCAGTCGCGGATGAGCCGACCCCGCGCAGACACCCCATTTTACGATTCGGCCAAGCCATCACCCCATCGCCCGCGTCATGCCATTGAATTCCCTAACCCTGCGGGTTAGCCTGATCGCCCTGGTGGTCGTGATGGTATTTACCATCCTCACCGCGCTGGCCTTGGAGCGCGCCTTTCATGAAAGTGCGCAGCAGGCGTTGCAGGAACGGCTGCAGGCGCAAATTTACCTGTTGATGGGCATCAGCGATGTCGAAAGCGACGGCAGCGTGCGCCTGCCTGAACGCCTGCCCGAGGCCCGCCTCATGCTCCCTGGTTCAGGTCTGTATGCGCAAATCCGCACCCCCGATGAACACATCCTCTGGCGCTCCCCCTCCTCGCTGGGACAAGCACTGGATTTTAGCGAACGCGGCGGCTTCAAGATGCGCCTCACCGTGGACTGGGAAATCGCACCCGGCCACACCCACCCGCTGAGCTTTCTGGTCCTGGAAGACCCGCGTGCCTTCACCGCACAAATCCAGCAATACCGCCAAAGTCTGCGCATCTGGCTGGGGAGTCTGGGATTTTTATTACTCTTGGCGCAGGGCGTTGCGCTGTATCTGGGTCTGCGCCCCTTACGCACTGTCGCCCATGAAGTCCAGGCCATGGAACGCGGCAAACAAAGCGAGCTAGAAGGCCGCTACCCGCTGGAATTGCGCAGTCTGACCGACAACCTCAACAATCTGATGCGCCATGAGCGGGCGCAGATTCGTCGCTACCGCGATGCCCTGGGCGATCTTGCCCACAGCCTGAAAACCCCGCTGGCGGTACTGCGCTCAACCCTGCACGGCAAAGATCCCGATCACGCCCTGATGCTGGAACACGTCGAGCGCATGGATCGCATCGTCGCCTACCAGCTCCAGCGCGCCGCCACCTCCGGGCGCAGCGTGTTTAGCACCCCCGTCCCGGTGGCTCCGCTGGTGCAGCGCCTCAGCAACACCTTACAAAAAGTACACCCCGGCAAGACCATGGTCGTACAGCTGGATATCCCGTCAGATATCTGCTTTCGCGGCAATGAAGGCGACCTGATGGAACTCTTGGGCAATGTGCTGGATAACGCCTGGAAATACGGCCATCAACGGGTGTTAATCCGCGCTGCCATTGACCATGACAGCCTGCAACTACGCATCGAAGACGACGGCCCCGGCATCCCCGCCGCCAAAGCTCAGGCCATGCTCAGGCGCGGCACCCGCCTGGATGAAGCCATCCCCGGCCAAGGCATCGGCCTTGCCGTCGTCAACGACATCGTACACGCCTACGAAGGACAGCTCACCATCAGCCGCGCCAGGTGGGGCGGCGCCGCCATCATCCTCAAACTCCCCGGCAGCCTCATCCCGCCAGCGAAATCCTGAAACACGCACATTCATTTCCTTGAAGCGCGGGCGTCGTTGAGCGTTTAACGCACCGCGCTCTGCTAACAGTCATGAACTCAGCGCCCGCAGCCCGATCCGGGAAGCAGGCGCTGGAATTCCCGGCGGACCACCTCATAGCACTCGCACACTCGCGCTTCCAATCCTGGCCGGTCAAGAACCGTGATATGTCCTCGGCTGTAACGGATCAAGCCGGCGCTTTGCAACTGCCCGGCAGCTTCCGTCACGCCCTCGCGGCGCACACCGAGCATATTAGCGATCAACTCCTGGGTCATGTGCAGCTCGTTTGCGGGCAGACGATCAAGGCTAAGCAGCAGCCAGCGGCAAAGCTGCTGGTCAATCGTGTGGTGGCGATTGCATACCGCCGTCTGTGCCATCTGGGTTAGCAATGCCATGGTGTAGCGCAACAGCAAGGGCTGCAGGGTACTATCGTCTCGTCCGTCCAGGCGCGCAAATTCTCGTTTAAGCACGGCCTCCTTGAGCTGATAGGCATGACCTGCGCTTTGCACCACGGCCCGATTTGGCACGGTTTCCCCGCCCATAAACAGCGCGATGCCGACAATGCCCTCATTGCCGACCACGGCGATTTCAGCCGAGGCGCCGTTCTCCATCACATACAGCAGCGACACGATGGCATCAATCGGAAAATAAACATGGCTTAAACTCTCGCCTGGCTCATACAGCGCCATGCCCAACGGCAGTGGAACCAGTTCCAGATGAGGACGCAGACGCTCGAACTCTGCCTTGGGCAATACATTCAGCAAATGATTCTGGTGCGGAGATGGGGGGATGGGCATGGGATGGGGCATCTGATTCAATTTCGTTAAACAAACCTGTAGAAACCTACCGATTTACTAACGCGCACCCTCAATGAGGATGGGCGAATCCACCAAAGCCAGATGAATAAACATCTGGCGCTAAGTTCTTGAGTACGCTTTAGGTTTTACATCTGAGACTTGCCCAGATAACCGCAAACCTAAACTCATTAAAGAACTAGAACAGCCCTTGGTTCTCAGGCTAAGGCCATAGTAGGGTATGCTAAAGCGTATGTAAACCCTATTTCTAACTGAACTGTCTAGGAGGGTTTGTATGTAAATGTTAGCGAATCGAAACCTAGGTGTAAGCTCTGTGCGCCAGCGAACAGACTGTGATCACTGTAAGGACTATTGTAAAGCCTCAATTTAAAACCCTCTCAACGGGAGAAGCAACATGCCTTTAATCACATTGATCGTCACCATTGCCCTCGCTGGGCTGCTCCTGTGGGCCATCAATACCTATTTGCCGATGGACGGTAAAATCAAGAAGATATTGAATGTCGTCGTCGTGATTGTCGTCATTCTCTGGATATTGTCCGTCTTTGGACTCCTGGCGCCGTTATCCTCAATGCGAATCGGTTAATCAACCCGCAGGTTTTTCTTAATGTCCTCCCCACGGCCAAAGCCGGGGGGGGCTTTCTTGCACAATGTTCGTGAGCACAGCGCAGAATGCAGATAAAAGTCATAAAAATCGCCGCGATTGCACTGATTATCGTGGGTGGAATCGGCCTGGCGTATGGCGGTTTCAGTTACATCGGTGAATCTCGCCAGGTCAACGTAGGTCCGATTGAGCTGACGATGAATGACCGTCATTGGTTCAGTATACCAATATGGGTGGGCGTGGCGACAATCACCACGGGCGTTTTGCTGCTCGGCGCGTCGATAAGAAGCTAGGTGCGGTGATCTCAGCATGTGCAGATCATCCGCGCTCAGTGCGCTTTATCAAAAAACGTCGTGACCTAAAGCCGATCAGACGGTTTTAACGCAGTAAAAAAGGCGCATCCCCTTCCAGCCCTCCGTTAAACGCTTCATCATTTTATTATGTGCGCTGTCGTACCGACTAAGCGCCATAATAAGCATACGATGGTCATTCGAGTAATGGTAAATGTCACCAAGAACTCGACCCAAGTCAACAAATATTTAAGGAAAACATCATGAACAAAAATCAAGCAAAAGGCCGTTTTGAGGAAGCAAAAGGCAAGGTAAAGGAAGTCACCGGAAAAATGGTCGGCAATAAAAAGCTGGAAGTTCGTGGAAAAACCCAAAAAAACGCTGGTAAAATCCAGTCAGGCGTGGGAAATGTTCAAGAAGAAATTAAAAATGAAAGCTAATCTATTCACACATTCCACCATGCTGAATATGACATCCATTCAGCATGATCAACCGAGAGCGAAGCGCCATCCGCTGACAACAGCAGCGATTGTTTCGCTGCTTGCCATGAGTGGTCAAGTGCTTGCCGCCACGGCCGAGGATCTGGATAAAGATGCCGCTCATGCGTTGCAGAGCCTTCATGAAAGTAATCCAGCGACTGTAGACATTGCCAAGCACGCAACCGCCATTCTGATATTTCCCAGTGTGATTAAGGCAGGACTGGTCTTTGGCGGCAGCTATGGTGAAGGCGTGCTGATGAAAGGTAACAAGGTTACCGGTTATTACAACTCTGTTTCCGCATCCTGGGGCTGGCAGGCAGGTGCTCAGTCGTATAGCTACGTTGTTTTTCTCATGAACAGCAACGCCGTGGATTATCTGGATAAATCCGAAGGATGGGAAATCGGTGTTGGGCCAACCGTGGTCGTGGTGGATGAAGGCGTCGCTAAAAATCTGTCATCAACAACGCTGCAAGATGATGCGTATGCGTTCATTTTCGATCAGAAGGGATTGATGGCCAGCCTGAGCATTGAAGGAACAAAAATCAGCCCAATCAAACGTTGATTTGATGACGTGCATTGATCCGATAGCGTGCAGGTCAAGACCTGCACGCCGTTTCAGTCACCAGTGTTGCGCGAGAAGCCCCCGGCTTTAGCCGTGGGGAGGGTAGTCAAATCTATCTACTACGGTACAGATATTCCCGACGGCTTATAGGCAGACGACACACGCTGCTGTTCCTAAAAACCTAAACAAAGTTGCTTATGCGATTTTTAGGCATTTCGCTCTCCGTTGATAGCGCCCCGAAGGGCGAGCAACTGGAGTCCTGGTTGAGCAGTCCCAACCGGAGGCGCTCAGTGCGTTCCAGCAAGATCGCCTTGACCCGCTTGAACGGGGTAAACCGCTCAATGTCCGGGTCTGATAACCTCGCCAGCACGTTTCGCGCAGCGTTTTGGTCTGCCTGCAACACAACCCCGTCGGAACAGTAAAATTGATCCCCTTGCCGTTTGCCGTCAAGGCATCCAGTTCGAGAATCCATTTGCGATGTGTAAGCAGGATTAACGAGAACGACCGTCGAACCTCGACGGCTTGAAACACTGTCAAGTGCTTGGGCAATAACACCTTTCGTCCAGCTTGCCAGCCGACGATTGGCATTCTTGCCGAAGGACTTGCTCGCCATGGGGGCGGTTAAATCTTCTGCCGCGATCACGGCGGCTTTATCGACCACCTTGTGAACGGATTGAAATACAATGTCGCGGATGCGCGCATGGGTTTTGCTCATCTGCCGGTTGAGCTTCTTGCGCCCCAAGTTGAACTGGCGAATGTGTTGACGCTTGCGCGGGTTGCGGGTGTTGTTGGCGAGTGCCCGCAGCTTGGCGCGACGCTGGTATTTGATCTTGAGCCGGTCGGATTGGGCGGTCAGCACTTGCCCCAGCTCCGGGCCATGATGGTCGCCATCCGAGTCCACCAGGACTTCGGAGTAGCCTTTATCGACGCCGAGGGTGCGCGTGCCGCAGTTCTGTTTGGCTTCGACTTCAATGGTGTAATGCACTTCGATGCGGTCATCGTCGGTCAGAATGATCCGCAATGTGCCCGTGGGTGCGACATGGGTATCGAGCGGAATGGCGATGCGCTGGCCTTTGACCAGGCCGGGAATCTTGATCCAGACGCGCCCGCCAAGATGAAAGGTGGTGTAGTTGTCGGAACGAACGATGATTTGGTTGTGCGTGTGATTGTGACCATGCTTCCAGTGCTTGCGCATCATTCGGCGCAGATAAGGATCGTGTACCCAGTCGTTGCCTTTGAGCGCGGTGAAAAGCCGTTTTTGCTCGGTCTTGTCTTGGGTATGCCGCCAAATGCACTGCCGCACCTTGACCTTGGCAGCTTCCATGTAAGCCGTGATGTCGCCCTTGGCATCGCGCAAAGTTTCTTTCCAAGCGTTGGCTGAGACGGAAAAGACGCGCTTGTCTTTCAGCCATTGGTCGCGGATTTGGCGATCCGAGCGGGTGACGCCGCCAATTGAGCCAAACCGCTGCCAGACCTCGGAGCGCACCTGCCCGAGCCGCCCCGCTTGGTCGCGCAACGCCCCGACTTTGCCCTGGTTCGGGCGCTTGGCGCACAAAATCCGCGTGACTTTCATTCGCACAAATCCTTGGGCTGGCGAACGGGCATCTCGGCAAAGTCCTCCTTGAGCTTCCCCTCGCGCTCCCAGCGCCGAATTGTCGAGGGTGCTTTTCCGATCCGTTTTGCAAACTCGTTAATGCGATATATATTGCTCATGTAAGCAATTATAGATATTTGCAGAAAAAAATCAAGCAACAGTTTTTAGCTCTTTGTCTCGATCGGCGAGCAGGGCCTCTTCCAGGCTTTGTCCTTCTTTCCAGCCGGGGGCGTAGTGTGCGTGAAATGCGCCGATGATTGGCATGTGCTGCACCAGTGAGATCAGTTCGGGCAATAAGGCGGCGATATAGTCTTGGCGGGCGGCTGATAAGGCGTTTGCCCATTGGATAAACTCGGCATTCCAGATGGCCATTTCCTGGGCGTTGGCCTTTTTTTTCAGCGCCTCATTGCGTTGTTTCAGGATGCGATGGAAGCGTTGCCAAATCTGTTGAAACTGCGGGTTGCTGTGAAAGGCGCCCCAGTCCATGAAGGCGCGCCGCTTCACCGGGGCACCCGAGATCAGCTCATGGCTTTGCGGGTGGAAGACTTGCACCGGCAGCAGGCGGGTCAGTTCGGCCTGGCTGTTGGCGGGGTTACCGGCAATGCGCACGCTGCTGTTGCCTTGTCGATCTTTTTGCATCCCTAAATGCAGCGGCGCGGGATAGGCATCGGTGTGTAGTTGGGCGGTGATTAAAAGATGCGCTTTGTCATGTGCAATGCAATGGGCCAGCTGCGGGCTGCGAAAGCTTTTGCCGGTGGCAAGCAGGTAGATGGCTTCCAGCAGACTGGTTTTGCCGGAGGCGTTGGCGCCGTGGATGATGTTTAGGCCATCCACCGGCGCCAGTATTCCCTGCGTCCAGCAGCGCAGGTGCTGTATTTGTAGCTGGGTCAGGTGATTTCCCATGCGCTTTGCCGCGTGTGTTGATGCCGCATATTAAAACGGCATCTGGAAGATGCCGTCATCGGCGCTTACAGGCGAATCGGCATGATCACATAGGCGACATTGTCGTCACCCGGCGGCTTGAGCAGGCCGGAGGATTCCGGATCGCGGAAGAAGATGTCAACGCTGTCGCTTTCCAGGGCATTCAAGGCATCGAGAAAATAATTGACGTTAAAACCGATCTCCAGCCCATCACCGGGGTAGCGGGCTTCCAGTTCTTCCTCGCCCTCATCTTCGTCCAGTCCGTGCGTTTTGAGCTTGAGCAAATTTTCGCTGATCACTAAACGAATGCCGCATACCCGGGTTTTATCGGTGTACAGAATCAGCATGCGCTTGAGCGCTTTGATCAGGGCGGTTTTATCGACGTTGAGAATCTGGTCATATTTGCGGGGAATCACCCGTTCATAGTCAGGGAAACGGCCATCAATCAGTTTGCAGGTGAAGCGCAGGCCGGGAAAGTGCAAGCGCAGGTGGTTGCTGCCCAGGTGAACCTCGATGTGGGATTCTTCGTTGGGGGAGAGCAGGCGCAAGAGTTCCTGCACCCCTTTGCGCGGGATGATGGCCTGGCGGACTTCCTCGGTTTCAATCTCTTTGGGCAGATCGCATAAAGACAGGCGATGGCCATCGGTGGCCACGCAGCGTATCAGGTTTTTGCGCGTTTCCAGCAGGATGCCGTTGAGGTAGTAGCGAACATCTTGATTGGCCATCGCAAAGGCGGTGCCTTGCAACAGGTGTTTGAATTCCTTTTCGTTCATCTGCCAGTGATCATTGGCCTCGATTTCATCAAGCACCGGAAAATCATCCACCGGCAGCGTGGCAAGGCTAAAGCGCGATTTGCCGCCGATGATGGTGGCTTTGTTGCCCTCTACGGTGAGCCTGATCTCGGTGTTGGCAGGCAGGGATTTGCAGATGTCGAGCAGTTTGCGGGCCGGCAGGGTGGCCATGCCGGGCGTATCTACCGGGTGGGCAAAGGAGGCGACGAGTTCAACTTCAAGGTCAGTGCCGGTGAGCTGAATGTGATCAGCTTCTGCCTTGATGAGTACATTACTGAGGACTTGCAGGGTTTGCTTGGCTTCAATGGCACCAAAGACCTGGGTCAGCGGGCCAAGTAATGTTTCGCGGGATATGGCAAGTTTCATCAGTTTGCGCGGGATATCCGGGCCGTTGGGCGCGGGGAGCGCAGCACCGCCCTGCACAAGCAGGTTAGGCCGCCCTCAATCCCGATCCTCCATCAGTTTTGGGGTTGGATAAAAGAATCTGGGAGCCCCGGCCTGGCACGACAGCAACGCCGTGTGCCGTGACTGTGCCGGGGCTCCCAGGAAAGAATGGGTAGAGTGGCTATTTTAGCAAATTTATGGGGCGGGCAGAATTTTCACGCGGGCGCCTGCGGTACGGGCATGGGCGCTGGGCGCATACATATCCTCCACAAATGACGGCGGCAGCGCATATTCACCGGGCGTTACGGCGCGCATCAGGTAAGCCACTTTAAATTGATTATCCTCCTGGCTTAAATCCAGCTGGGCAATAAAGCGATCATCGCGCAGATCCACATGTACCACCCCGGTGCTTTGGGTGGCCTCTGGATCAATCAGGCCGGTCAGCGTCTCGCCAAGCCAGGCCAGATCACGCAGATTTGCCCCACCTAAAGCGGCATTTTCCAGCTCAAAACCAGCGGCGAGCAGATCAACCACCAGCAGTCGCCGAGCGGGCAGATAAGGGCGTTGCATCTGTCCTTCAAGCACCGCAACCACCACCTCGTTTTGCGAAAGCTGCTCCAGTGTCAGCGGCGTGCCTTCGCGGGTGTAGAACTGGCGGCTGAGTTGCAGGCCGTGGCTGCTGGGGCCACTGTCATTGAGCGGGAAACCGGCAGTGCTTAAAGCGTAATACAGCGCCTGGGTGCCATTCTGGCTAAGGGTTATCCCCTGACGCAGACGGTCAACCGGCAGGGCGCTGAGCCAGATGCCTTGCGTGACCTGCTGGCGCTGTCCATCCAGGGTAAATTCAAAGGCAGCACTGCGGGATTTGAGATGGTGAGCGGCGACTAACAGCCAGGCCATTTCCTGAGTGCTGACGGCCATGTTCGGCTGATAGCGTTCCTGTAGCTGTGTTGCCAGCTCAAAGAGCGTTTCAACTGGGCGCTGACTGACTGCCGCCAAGGCCAATAAGGCCGCCCGATCACGCAGATCCGAGCCATAGGTGCGATAAATCCATGTCCCGCTGGCCGTTTCCTGATGGCCGTATGCGGCGTTGAAGGCGTTATCAGCACGGGCGCTGTCACCGGCGTGGGTCAGTGCCGCGCCCAGATGGGCCTTGGCCATGCGAGTCGGCAGTGCCGCCAGATAGGTATCGGCAAAATGACGCAGTTCAGCGGTCTTGCTGGTGCCGCTGTGGGCGAGCACATAATGGGCATAGCTCACCGCTGGTAGTTGTGCCGACTCAAAATCACCGGAGGCCACCGCCCGTCCGAGAAAGGCCAAACCGCGCCGATAGCTGGCTTCATTGATGGAAACACCGACCTGCTGCGCCTGTTGCAAGAAATCCAGGGCATAGGCACTGAGCCAAAGATCGGCAGGGCCGCCGGATGACCATAAACCAAAGCCCCCTTCGGCATTTTGCATCGCTTCGATGCGCGCAATCGCTTGCTGGATGCCGCGATGGGTGGCCGGGGGCTGTTCCGTGTGCCAGTAGAGCAAGGGCAGCGCCCGGCTGGTTACCTGCTCCAGACAGCCATAGGGATACTGCTGCAGCTGCTTGAGCAGACTCGCTACATCCACCGTCGGCACGCTGGCCAGCAAGATGCTGGCGCGGGCCTGGTCTGGGTGTACATCGCTAAGCAGTTCAGGATCAATGCGCAGGGCTTCGCCGGGTTGCAGGTAGCCGCTGCGGGTGCGGGTGATGAAGGCGTGCGCCGGTCTGACGCTCAGGTCCCAATGGCGTTCAATCGCCATCGCATCAGGGCCTTGCAGCTGCAGATGTAATTGTCCGTCGCCGATTTGCCGGGCGTGAACGCGCACATCCATCCAGGCGCGTTGCTCCGGGAGGAGGTTCAGCGTCAAGGTGCTCTGGGCGGCGATGACCTCACCATCTCCGGCCAAACTGACCGTATACGTCCCCGCCGGGGCATCCAGCGCCGTCAGACTCAGACGCACATCGGCGGCATCGCCCGGCGCCAGAAAGCGCGGCAAGGACGGTTCGGCAATCAGCGGATCACGCACAAGTACGGTGGTTTGTGCGCTGCCTACGGCCTCGGCATTAAACGCCACCGCCATCAGGCGCAAACGCCCGTTAAAATCAGGAATATCCAGCGTGACCTCGCCATATCCCTTGGCATCCAGTGCCACCACCCCGCTAAACAAAGACACCACTCGCGAGCTGCGCTTACCCAGGGCAGCCAGATTTTCTGCGCCGATGTCGCCGCCGGTGCGGATACTGCCGGGATTGCCCAGCCAACCATCCAGCAGGCGACCATACAGATCACGTATCTCCACCCCAAGCTGGCGCTTGCCATAATAGTGCGCTGCCGGGTCAGGGGCACGATAGGCGGTGATTTGTAACACCGCATCATCCACCGCTGCCAAGGTCATGCTGGCCGGACCGCTATGGCCCTTGACCTGCACCGGAATTACCACCGACTGGCGGGGCGTGATCTGTTCAGGTGCGGTGAGCGTCACATCCAGCGTGCGCGGGCTACGATCCATCGCCAGCCAGGCCAAGCCCACTGCCCGCGCCGGACCTCTGCTCGCCCCAGCCTGGGCGGGTCGCAAGGCCGTGGCGGTGATGTAAGCCCCGGCCTGCCAATCGCCCACCGGCAAAAGAAACTCGGCGCCTTCGGCAGGCACCTGGGCACGATAGACCCCGCGCACCCCGTCGTTTAATACCGCCAAGACCACCTCACCGGCAAAGGGCGGCACCAAGCGTACCTTGGCTTTTTCACCCGGCAGATACTGCGCCTTATCCAGAGTCACCTGCATCTTGTCAGGAGTCTGTGTGGCCTGCCCGGTGCTGCCATAGCCCACGCTAAAGGCAAAACTGCTCACCGCACCGCTGTGCGGGTCTTTGATCTCCAGCCGATAATGCCCCCAGTCTTGCTGCAGTCTCAGCGTGCCGGGCTGCTCTGCCGTCCCGGTCTGTATCTTCCCGGAACTGAGATAACGGTCGGTGCTGACCGTGCGATAAGCCCAGTGCTCATGATCACGATACCAAAAGTAATCCCGCACCTCTTCATACAAGACCCACTCCAGCGGATAGGCAGACATGGCCTCACCTTGGCTTGACAGCGCAATGATGGCAAATTCAGCCGCCTGATTCAGGCCAATTTCCCCCTCGCCCCATAAGGGCCGCACCCCGATCATAGGACGCTGCGGGGCTACCGCCATGCGCAATGAACGATTAACAGGCCGACCGCCCTCTTCAAACAGGGTCACCCGCAGCCGTGCCTCCAGAGGGCGAGAGCTCTCGGGCAAGGTATTCAGTAGCAGCGCCAGACGGGACTGCCCTTGGGCATCGGTTGCAGGCACCGTCAGGCTGTGGCGAAAGGGTGTCCAGGATTCATCGGCACGGCCGAAATGATAGCCCGGATAGCCTTCCAGCGAGCCTTGCTGCGCCTCAATGAGCAGTTCTGCTTCACCGCGCAAACCCGCTGCCACGGCCCCATAAAGAAAACGCGCCGCAATCTCCACCGCTAGCGGTTGGCCGGGGATCAGTTGCGGGGCCTCGGCACTGACATTAAACTCCACCAGAGGCGGGACAAAATCCTCGACCTGAAAGGCCGTCTGCCCCACCGGTTCAGCCTCAGGATCAAGATGCAGATGCAGGCGCCACAGTCCTGTAGGAGCGCGCTCATCCATGGGCAAACTGAGCGCGTGGGCGCCGCCGGGATTTGCCGCCAGGGATAAACGCCGACTCTCCACCCCATCCGGGCGCAACACCCGCAAGGTAGCGGGCAGCTCGCTCAGGGCCTTGGCATTGGCATCGCGCAACAACACGCTGGCGTGTACCGTCTCGCCAGGCCGATAAATCCCTCGCTCGGTATACATAAACGCATCTACCGCCCCCGGCGAAGGACGGCCACTCACACCGCGATCCGCCAAATCAAAGGCCGGTTGAGTCAGCTCAAGCAGGGCAAAATCCCCGTCTTTGGACAGCGCCGTCAGGGCCACCGGCTCTGCGCCCAGCGTACCGCGCAACAGCCCCGCGCTCAAACGCGCCACCCCGTTGGCATCTGTCGTCGCTGTGCCCAAAACGCGGTTACTGCGGCTCAGCAGTGTCAGGCGGACATCCGCCAAGGCCTTGCCCGTGGCCAGGGAATTTGCCACCACCGTCAGCCCGTCATGCCCCCAATAACTGATTAAACCGGTATCCGAGACCAGCACCCACTGCGTGATCGGTTCATAATAGCGGGCATCGTCTTCATGCAACTCCGCCGCCAGCAGATAAATCCCCGGCTCAGGACGACTGAGCAACTGGCCGATGGGAAAAGCTGTCGTCGTCTCGCGGTTGCGTTCCCCCGGCGTCTCCAGCGCACCCTCCCAGACCTTTTCAGCGCGCTCCGCTTTAAAATCCTCCAGCATCCAGTAATACAGGCTTTGCCCCAGACGATCGCGGTTAATCTCCTCGACCAGATTACGATCCGTGACCCGCCAGAGCGACAGCTGTACCGCATCGGTATTCACCGTAACCATCGGAACCCCCTGGCTGCCGACCTTGGGCAAGACATAGCGCTGGCCACGAAAGAAAATCGCCGGTTCGCGATCGGGAACCATCATGCGCTGTGTCGTACTACTCACGGTTGCGCTGCCTGCAGCAGAGGTCAGACCCGGCAACACCGTAACCGCATACTCCACGCCGTGACGCACCCCTTCCAGGCACAGCATCATCTCCTCAGTGCGCACCACATAATCCAGCTCCGGCGCAATGCGCAAATAATCTTTATAATTCAGTGCCTGCATATTTTGCAGACCGCGATTAAAACGCAAACACAACTGCGGATGATCACGTTCCGCCTCGGCCGTCATCTCCTGCACCCCAAAGGGATGTGCTTTAAGCAACTGCTCCAGTGCGGCCTTCGCAGCGCTGGCTTGGGCATCCAGCGCCAGTATCTGACGCAAGGCCAGCTCGGCCTCATGAAAATGACTGCGCTGACGCTGTGCTTCGGCCAACAGGCTCAGCGCCCTGACCTGTTCGGCGGTTTGCGTACTGCTGCGATAGGCGCCATACGCCGCCACCGCCGCATGAAAACGATGATCCGCCTGCTGCCACTCATATTCCGGCGTGATATATAAATGCCCCTGCGCCAGCAACAGCCACGCCTCAACCGCATGACGATCCAAGGCCAGCGCCGTATTCGCGGCAGTGATCAACGACGCCCAGGATTTTTGCGCCAGGGCCTTGTGCGCGCTACTCAGCGCCTGGGAAAAATCCCCCGGCGCCGTACGCCCCGCCGCATCTTTAAGCTGCGCCTGCCACAGCGTCTCCAGCGCCTGATCATGATAGCCAAGCCCCCCCGCACCCGCCTGGCCTGCCTGCAGCGTCGCCGCAGAAAACCACAACAGACCCACAAGACACAGCAGCACACCACATCCACGCATCGACATCACACCGCCTCCCGGCACCCGCCGCACATTCAAAGAGTTAACCAAGCTTAGAACACATACTACCCATAAAACTGTGAGGTACGTCCGATTCATCCAGCGTAGGACGTGAAAACACCATTGAAACAGAGGCTGCTTGCCGAAGCGCGGTCAAGGGGGTGTGCGCAGTGACTGCAATGCGGCTCCAGAGATCACTCCTCGCACCTGCGTCAGCACGTCGCTGGCCAGTAGCCCTTGCATCCCTGCAGCGGCGGCTTGATCGGCGGCGCTGGCATGTAGACAGACCCCGGCGCAGGCGCTGGCCGTTAGGCGGCGGCCTTGGGCCAGCAGGCCGGTGATGAGGCCGGTGAGAACATCGCCCATACCGCCGCTGGCCATGCCGGGATTGCCGGCGCTGCACAGCCAGCGCTGGGGGCCGTCGGTGATCAGGGTGCCGCTGCCTTTAAGGACGCACACGCCGCCATAGCGGGCGGCAATACGTTCCGCTGCCGTAAAGCGCGCCGCCTGCACGGCACGGGCATCGGTCTCCCCCAGCAAGCGGGCGGCTTCACCGGGATGCGGGGTGAGTATCCACGAGTCACGGCGTATGGGCTGCTGTGCCAGCAGATTCAAGGCATCGGCATCAACGACCATCGGCAAATGACTTGCCAGTGCCTGCTCCCACAGCATACGGCTCCAGCGATCCTGACCTAATCCCGGTCCCATGGCGATAACTGTGGCGCGCTTGAGCAGGGGGGCCAGCTCTGCGCTGCGCACAATCCCATGGCTCATCAGTTCGGGGCACGCCTGGGCAATCAATGCGGCATGATCCGGGTGAGTGGCCACACTCACCAGCCCCGCACCTGCCCGTGCTGCCGCCTCCGCACACAACCGCACCGCGCCTGACATCCCCGGCGCACCGCCAATCGCCAACACATGGCCAAAATGCCCTTTGTGGGCGCTGGCCACTCGCGGTGTGAGAAAATCAGCCAGGCGCTGCCGATCCAGACGTTGCGCATAAGGCGGCAGGGCGGTATAGACCTCGGGCGGTGCGCCCAGCCCATCCCATAAGACGGTGCCGCTATGCGCCTGCCCTTCGGCGGTGAATAAACCGGGCTTGAGGGCGATAAAGCTCAGCGTCAGGTTGGCCTTGACCGCCGTACCAAGCACCGCCCCCTGATCGGCATCCAGCCCGGAAGGAACATCCAGTGCAAATACCGGGCAGGAGCTTTGATTGATGGCCTCAATCCATTGAGCCAAAAGGCCGCTGACCGGGCGCTGTAATCCAGTACCCAGCAAGGCATCCACCACGAGATCTGCGCCAGCGAGTGCTGTGTGCAGGTCATCGTGTGCTTTTCCGCCGGCTTCGTGCCACGCCTTGCGGGCCTGTGACGCGGCCTCTGGCAGGCGTTCCGGCGGCCCCCATTCCAGCACCCGCACCTCAAAGCCCACCGCGAGCGCCAGCCGGGCCAGCACATAGCCATCACCGCCATTATTTCCCGGTCCGCACAGGATGCTCAGGCGGCGGGCTTTGGGCCATTGGGTGCGTACCGTGGCAAAGGCTGCCTGTCCCGCCTTGCACATTAGGGTATAGCCATCGATGGCGAGGGTTTGCAAGGTCAGGCGATCCAGTTCGCGCACCTGCCTGGCCGTGTACAGCGCATAAGGCAACATGATCAAAAAGCTCCTGGGCGTCAGTGATATTGAGCTTAGCGGGTCGGGCTTGGCGCGTCGAGGCGCTCATCAAAGGTGCCCGACCGGCCCCCCGCTTTGTGCAGCAGGCGGATATTGTCCATGCACATCTGCCGATCCACCGCTTTGCACATATCATAAACGGTGAGCAGAGCGACCTGCACCGCCGTGAGTGCTTCCATTTCCACCCCGGTGGGGCCGTGGGTTTCGCAGCGCACCTGACATACGACGCCCGGCAGGGATTCATCCAGGCTAAAATCGACGGTGACATGGCTCAGGGCCAGCGGATGACATAAGGGCACCAGTTCGGCGGTTTTCTTGCTGCCCATTATCGCCGCCACGCGGGCAATGCCCAAGACATCGCCTTTTTTATGCGTTCCGGCCTGAATCAAGGCCAAGGTTTGCGGCTGCATGACAATCTGTCCGCTGGCAATGGCCACGCGGTGGGTACTGTCCTTGCCGCCGATATCGACGATCTGGGCATGCCCCTGGGGGGTGAAATGAGTCAGTGAGGATTTAGGCATAGTCATATAAGAATTTAGTTATATCAGTATTTTTCACGATTATAATGAGTTTGATCAATGACAAATCTGTGCGAGCGTTTGAGAATTCACCCTTTCGACTGTTTACGCAGGTAGGTTGCTCTTATGTTTCCAAGCAAAAACTGGCAAACCATGATGCCATGGTGGCTTGTGCTGGTATTAACGGTGCTATCCGCGTCCGTTGCAAACGCACAACCCAGCGAAGCTCAGGCCGATGCACCCGCACGCCTTGCTGTGCAGACACCCTTTGAGATTGTTCCCCGCGAAGACCGCCTCACCTATTACCCGTGCATGGCCTGTCATCAGGTGATGGAGGTCAACTATCAAGAGCGCGATCTGGCACAGACCCCGCATCTTAAAGAACAGCCGCACGGCGAAGGGCGTTTTTGGTGCCTGACATGCCATGATCCCGAGGATCGTAACAGTCTGCGCACGCTCAAAGGTGAGCGGGTCGGCTTTAGCGAAACCCATCTGGTATGTGAGCAATGTCATTCGCATCGCGGCCAGGACTGGTTTCACGGCGCGCACGGCAAGCGGGTAGATAACTGGCAGGGTCAGCGTGCGATTTATACCTGCACGGAATGCCACGATCCGCACAATCCAGTGATTCCGCCCGGCCCGCCGGACCCACCGCCACCGACACGCATCGGCTTCCCGCCGCCCCAGGATCACGGCATCAAACATGCGCCGATCTGGGAAACGGTGTTGAGCAATTCCCATCGCTAAAGGTTGCATGATTATGACAGATAAACCCTCGAAACAGCCCCAAACGGCTCCGGATGATGCGCCGTTCAGTCACAGTCGCCGTGGCTTTTTAAAGCGCGTGGGTGTGGTTGGCGGGGTGGCCGCCACCGCTGGCAGCGTCCCCGCCATTGGGCAGGCCGCCTGGGGCGGGCACACCTTATCCGATGCCTTTGCCGATTTTTTCCAAAGGCATTATCAGCGCATGTCCCGCGATGAGATCAATGCCTCATTGGAGCGCATCGAGCGCCGCACCAAGCGCCTGTATGATGTCACTATTCAGTGCGAAGACAGCCGCCCGCTGCCCGATGTGGTCTTTGGCTATGCGCTCAACATTTCCAAATGCAAAGGCTATCGCAAATGCGTCACCGGCTGCGTGACCGAAAATAACATGGGGCGTGAATCCCAAACGCAATACATTCGCGTCCTGCAGATGAAGCGCGGCACCATTGACCTTGAGCACTCCGATCACTACTACGACCCGGAAACCGTGCCGGTGGCCGGGATGCAATACCTGCCGGTGCAGTGTCAGCAATGTGAAGACCCGCCGTGTGTCAAAGCCTGCCCGGTCAAGGCCACCTGGAAAGAGCCTGACGGCATCATCGTCGTAGACTATAACTGGTGCATTGGCTGTCGCTACTGCATGGCCTCGTGTCCGTACTTTGCCAGACGCTTTAACTGGAGTCAGCCACAGATTCCGGCCGAAAAAATGAACACTTTCACCAGCTATCTGGGCAACCGGCCCCGGCCACGCGGCGTGGTGGAAAAATGTCATTTTTGCACCCAACGCACCCGCAATGGGCGCCTCCCTGCCTGTCATCAAGCCTGTCCGACAGGGGCGCGCGTCTTTGGCAATCTGCTCGACCCGCACAGCGAAATCCGCTATGTGCTGCAAAATAAGACCGTCTTTCGTCTGAAAGAAGATCTGGGAACCGAGCCTAAGTTCTGGTACTACACCGATGTCTAATGCCACCACCGACACCCTGCCGGGCAGTGCTGCGCCTAAGCAGCCCGGCTTTATCCTGACCTGTCTGGGCAACCTGCTCAAAGGCGGCATCGCCTATTGGCTGTGGGTCTTTTTGTTGCTGACCGGCGTTGCCACCGGCGCGTTTTTCTACCTGGGGCAGGTACGCGATGGCCTGATGATCACCGGCCTGTCTGATCAGGTTTCCTGGGGCTTTTATATCGCCAACTTTGCCTTTTTGGTGGGGATTGCTGCTTCAGCAGTGTTATTGGTGATTCCGGCCTATATCTTTCATCGCAAAGAAATGAAAAACGTCGTGCTGCTGGGCGAGGCCGTGGCAGTCGCGGCGGTGGTCACGGCCATGACCTTCGTCACCCTTGACCTTGGGCGTCCGGATCGGCTGTGGCATTTGCTGCCCCTTATTGGTGAATTTAATTTTCCGATCTCCTTGCTGGCCTGGGATGTCACCGTCCTGAGCGGCTATCTGCTGCTCAACCTGCTGATTCCGCTTTACGTCCTGCATTGCCATTTCAAGGGGCGTGAACCCACCTTCTGGGCCTACTTTCCCTGGGTGGTACTGGCGATGTTTTGGGCCATCTCCATCCACACCGTCACCGCCTTTTTGTTTGCTGCCAACTCGGCCCGCCCCTTCTGGGACACCGCCCTGCTGGCGCCACGCTTTATCGCCTCGGCCTTTGTCTCCGGGCCAGCGCTGATGATCATCGCCTTGCAGATCATCCGCAAGGTCACAGACTACCCCATCAGCCAGGACGTGATCCGTATGCTTGCAGTGATCATGACCGTGGCCCTGCAGATCAGCCTGTTTTTCCTCATTACCGAGCTGTTTGTGGACTTCTACAACGAAGGCGCACACGCCGCCTCGGCCCGCTACCTGTTCTTCGGCTTATACGGCTTTGACTCGCTGACCATGTGGATCTGGACCGGCATCTTCCTCAACATCGCCGCCGTCCTCATTCTCATGATCAACCCGCTGCGGGAAAACCTGATCACCCTCAACCTTGCCTGCATCCTCGCCTTCGTCGGCATCTGGATTGAAAAAGGCATGGGCCTGGTGGTCACCGGCTTCATCCCCACCCCGCTGGGCGAAATCATGGAATACACCCCCACCGTACCAGAGCTGTTCATCTCTCTGGGCGCATGGTCTTTAGGCGTACTCGTCTTCACCCTGCTGGTGAAAATGATCATCCCCATCGAACTGGGCTACCGCCAGCGCAAACCCTCCGCTTAACCCCCTTCCCCGGCGCACGGACGCGCCTTCCTTCAAGTTTTTTGCATCCTGCGCTTCACTCTGGGAAGCCAGCACGCTCAACGGTCACAATCCGTTTGAGGTGTTGCGCAAAGTGCTGGGTAGTTAAGAAATAGAAAAGGATTTTTAAAAGCGGATCACATGCGGGATAAAGCGTGAGCTGTCTTGTGTGATGGGGCTGAGATCTTCGCGGATGCATAAACCGGCGGCGCGATCCGCAACCACCCAACTGCCACAGACGGCATAGTGTTGACCAAAGCGCGGCAGCAGGTGCAGCGCCTGGCGGATGGTTGGGCTGTCTTGATATGGACCGGGAGTGTGATAGCGTCGGCCATCGTGCCGGGTGAGTTCGATATTTGCGCCTTCGCGGGAAAACAGCGGTTTGCGCACCCAGCCGGGCGCTAAGGGCGGGGGCCTGGACGGCTCGAAAAAGCAGGGGAGCAGATTGGGATGCTGCGGGTAGCGTTGCCACAATAGGGCTAAAAAGCCCTTGTTAGAGGCCAGTAATTTCCACGGCGGCTCAATCCACTGGGTATGGCTGCCGGGCAAGGCAACGGCAAAGGGTTCCGCCAGCAAAAACTCCCACGGATAGAGCTTGAACAGGCGCTCAATGGCTTGACCCTGCGGGTCATAAAACTGCCCCGTCAGCAGGCCAATGTCTTCAATCGCCAGATAGCGCACCACATGTCCGGCCTGCTGGGCGATGTCTTGCAGATAGGCGGTGGTTCCCCAATCCTCGGCATGATCGCGGATCGAGGCAAAATAAAACGTGGCGTGCTTGGAAAGCAGGGCCATCGCCTGCTCCAGATAATCCTGCAGCGCATTGAATTGATCCGTATCCGGCGGCAACTCGCGGGCATCAAGTTTGTCTTGCAACCACACCCACTGAAAAAAGCCGCTTTCATACAAGGCGGTTGGCGTATCGTAATTCAGCTCCAACAATTTTGCCGGTGGACGACCGTCATAAGCCAGATCCATGCGCCCATACAGATACGGCGCCTGTTGATGCCAACTGGTGGCAATCCAGTCACGAAAGGCCTCCGGGATGTGCAACTGATCCAGGGCGTGCTCATCGTCAATGATTTCATCCATCAACGCCAGCACCATCGCATGCAGCGCCTCGGTGGGGGCCTCCAGATCCTCTTCGATCTGCCTGAGCGTAAATTGGTAATACGCCGATTCATCCCAGTATGGCTGCCCATCAAGGGTGTGGTAATGAAAGCCCAGCGCCTTGGCCTGTTCCCGCCACTGCGGACGTTCGGTGCTTGTCATGCGCTGCATGGTGGCTTAACCGCCGACGCTGACGCGCACCCTGGCCTGTTGCCCAAAGCCCTCACGCTGCACCATCCGTGCGGGTTGCGGCTGTAATTGGGAAGCTTTGACCGAGGCAAAGCCGGTGGAATTTGCGACCATGGTATTCGTGGCCGTGCGAAATCCGGGCTGATGACGCGAGGTATACAGCGGCTGGGTTGGCACACTGCGTGCCCCGCTGCCCATCTGACTCATGGCACGGCCGACCAGATAACCCGCCATCAAGGGCATAAACAGACCTGCGCCAAGCCCGGCGGTGGCGGGTGCTGTTTCGCACTGGCCGCTGCCAAACTCTGCCTCGCAGGCACTCAAATCCGTATAACGCGGCGCGGTTTCCTGATGCAAGGCCTGCGCCTGTCCAAAGTCTGCGCGACATTGTTCGCTGGAAAGCACCCCATAATCATTACAATCCTGCTCGGAATGAAACACCATCGCATCGACCGATTTTTCCCCGCACCCCGCCAAGATGAAGCTGACTGCCGGTGCCATTGATATCAAGGCAACGTATTTGCTGCGTTTCATAAAAAACCCCTCCGCCCGTCAGGCCGTTAGAGATTAAAATGCACGATTAATGAGACAATTTCAGCGTAGCCACCCCGGCAACAATCAGGATCACCCCAAGGTAGCGTCCCAGACTGGTCGCATCCCCAAAAAATACCACACCGACCAAAAATGTACCCGCTGCCCCGATGCCTGTCCACACGGCATACGCCGTACCCATGGGAATTTCTCGCTGTGCCAACCACAATAGCAAACCGCTGATGGTCATGCAAAAAATAGCTATCGCAATCCCCACCAAACGCAGCGACTCGGTTTGCGATAATTTCAAACCCACAGGCCAGCCGATTTCAAACAAACCCGCCAGAAATAGATAAACCCATGCTATAGGTAACACCGTTAAACCCTCCTGAATGAACGACGCTTTCCAAGCCGTGTGGGCGGATGTAGACAAGGTTTCCGGTTTCGCTGAACGAGGGTGCCACGTTACAAAACATCGGCAAAGCCGTTTTGCAGACGGCGAAACAGTGCATACCCCAGCCCAAAGGCCAGTGCCGCCACGGTGGCCAAGCCAAGCCAGGTGTGCAATGCGGGCCATTGTCCCAGTAATACGACATTTTGATAACTCTGCGCATAGGGGGTGAAGGGATTGATCAATAATAACCAGCGCAGATGTTCGGGTACCAGGGCCAGCGGATAGAGAATCGGTGCGGTATAAAACATGGCGGGCATGAGGGCGTTGACCACTTGCTGGATATCACGGATATAGACCGTCAAGGCGCTTAAGCCCAATACCAGCCCCGCCATCAACAGCCATTGCAGCCCCAGCAACAACACTAAGGCCAACAGGGTTGGCCAGGCCATTCCCTGCCAGATAAAAAACACGCCGATAAACAAGATAAAGCCGCACAGATGGATGATAAAACCGGCGCTGAGGGCGGCGATGGGGAAAATCTTGACCGGAAAGGCCACTTTCTTGATGACATCCCGGTGGGCAATCAGTGAACCGGTGCCTTTCATCACGCCTTCCTGAAAGGCAAACCAGGGCAATAGGCCCGCCAGCAAAAACACCAAAAAAGGCAGCTCCCCGGCGACTTCAACAGGAATGCGAATGCGTAAAATGGCAGAAAACACCCACCAAAACAGCAAGATCAGCAAGGCCGGTTGAATCACGGTCCACAAAATGCCCAGCCAGGAACCGGCATATTGCTCGCGCAATTCACGCATTACGAAGGGAATTAACAGGCGCAGACGTCTCATTACACAGCACACAGCCAACACAAAAAACAAAGGCCGCCTTTGCTCAATGCGCAGGCGGCCATAAAGGACTCAAGACTTATCCGTTTTGGACCATGAAGCGATCAATAACGGGCGAAGCTGAGTTCCTGCGCCTCGGAGTACATTTCCATATACCAGTCGCCATCAACCCACAACCAGCGCGTGGGGGTTACCATTTCGCGCTCAGGGACTTCGATATCACGCCCACCACTCGAAAATCGTGGCACGGAAGCGATCATGCGAACACCGACGAAGGCGAGGTTGCCAAAGCGCACCATCTCGGCAAATTCAGCCTCACGGTACTGGATACGGCCCTGTGATTGCAGATGACCCAGGAAATCCACCCGCGCCCGATAGAAAGGATCCATCAGGTCATAGGCGGCCTGATAATCTTTGTCGATCAATGCCTGAGCATATTTTGCAACCCGTGCCTGCAGGCGCTTTTCGTCAGGGCGCTCGGGGGCTTTATGCAGGGAACGATGTCCCAGACGTGACTGCTCCAGTGTCAAAGTCAGAATGTCTTTGCTTAAAAAGGCATCCTGGCTGCGTTCAAAGGCCAGATGTAGTCTGCCATCTTGGCTTGGGTAGACACTTTGTACCGCATGTGCCAACTGATAGTTGTATGCAGGATCAAGATTTAAGGCTCCACCTTCAATGCGCCAGCTGGTGCCCATATCAGCGGAAACCCAGTAGCGCAATTCAGCGCGAATCGACCGCCAGTCTTCCACCAGCAAAAACAATTCACCATTGTTTAAAAAGGTGGCCTTGGCATTGGGCGCCCGCGCATAGTCGAATTCCTCGCCCCGTAAAGAACGGGGTTCGCTCCAGCTGCTGCCGTTATCTGTTGAAGTAATCAGGAAAGGCCGCTGTTTTTCTACGCGGGTATGGCGATAATCGCCAATCACTAGCAGAGCGATCTGACCCTTGCCGTCTACCGCATGATCAATCTTGGCAACGTCCATGCCGCGCAAGCCTTCAAAGGCAAAACCTTCCCAGCTTTGGCCTTGATCATCCGAATAAAAGCCTTCGATCAGGAAGTCACTCTTGTTTTCACCGTGCAGGGCTACCCAGTACACAAAATAGCGGCCCTTGGACTCAAAGGCAGCAAAGGGCAGCGAGATTTCCGGGGTATCGCTTAGCACGACTTCCGGACCGAATACCTGTCCATCCGTGCTGTAGCGCATACCAACGCGAAAACCCTGGGCAGATGCTTCTGCCGGATACCAGGAAAAGACCATCACGCCACCTTGGGCGTCATTGATCCATACCGGATAGATGCCGGGGAGTACAGCTTGTGGTTCGCCGACCTGACCGTCCTGGACATGGTTGTAATACACCATGTAGGGCTGCGGGTCATCGCTTTCACCCATCAGACCGCGCTCACCGTACCACAATACGCGCACGCTCTGATCTACCACGGCCATCTGCAAGCGTGCCAAGGCCGCTGAATCTCCGGAAATCCCCAGCTGAGTCTCCAGATCACGGGTATGTGTCAGGTAAATATCGCGCACAGGATGCTTGTTGCGATAGGCAATCCAGGCACCTTGGGCATCTCCTGCCATGGCTAAACCGGAAGGCGCATCTTCTGCATCTGCACCAGGATCTACAATGGGCTGAGGACCCGCTGCGCCGGCTAGCATCAAGCTATGGCGGGTCGGATAAAATGCGGTATATAGAGTGCCTGAGTTATCAATAGCGGCATTCCAGGCATCAAGGGCCTGGACATTGCTTGAACCGATAAGCTGCATGGCAAGCCCAACGCTTTGACGCGGTGGCGTAGCTACCGGGGCCGGGGCGGAAGGAGGAGTGGTTGTTGATTTGGGGTCAGCGCTGGAAAGGCTAGGGGCGTCCTGGTGGGCGACAACAGTGGGGGAAGAGTCTTGTCGGGCATCCTGGAATAACCAAAATGCCACCAGAATCGGTACAAGCCAAAGCCACGGATATGTCATCAAGTTCACCTGTCCGAAGAAAGTCAATCAACGCAAAAAAAGGAGCCGCCCTAAGGCGGCTCCCAAAACATCACACTAAGGGTGATTCAGATTAAGAACCACCGGGGATGCCTGGAACACCAGGTAATACACCTTCACCGAATACCAATCCGCGACGTGAAGGTAACACGAAGGCATTATTGAAAGCACTGGCACTGGCAAGCGACTGACCGTTAAATACGCCAGCGGTGTTGAATTCCAGCTTGATGACCACCGCATTGCGGGTTGGTACGCGGCCACCGGTCAAGTTACTCGGCATTCTGGTTCTTACATTGGTCCAGCCGCCGGTATTTTCTACGACACGTTGCGCACCAGCAGTCATCAGATCCTGGATATTAACAGCACCAACGCAGGTTACGTCAGCCGTACGCGAGCCGGAAATTGCATTTTCGTCACGATCGAAGGCGACACCGGTTGCGCTGGCCCACAAATCAATGCGGGTTGTGAGGCTATTCCAGCCCAGTACTGAAGCTCCGCCATCAGCACCTAACATGGAATTAGTAACCTGTTCAGCCGGAATCACAGGCGTCGGGAAAGCTTGTCCAGCAGCACCACGATCATTCACTGGGGTAACAATGAACACGGTGCGGCTTTCTGTCAGCGGCATGAAGGTGACTGCCTGATCAGCGCTGGCAGCAAAGGAGAAATCAAAGTCACTGGCGCGGCTACCACCGGCAGCCAGGGTACGACCGCTATCGCCCTGGATAAAGGCCTTATAACCCCAAGCAGCACCGGTAGCAAATTCAAATACCATTGCCTCGCCTTCCAAAGAAGCTTGAGGCGTAGCAGAGGCTGCATTATTGACAACTAAATTACCACGCAGAGGCGTTCCAGCAACGGCAGCCAAGGCGTAGGTCAGGTTAGAACCTTCCAGGGCACCACGGTAGTTGTTGTTGTTGCTGGCATCGCCAAACAATACACCGTAGTTATCACCGCCGAAATGGGCGCCCAGATCAATGGTTTGAATGTCGTTGGGGCTGGTTGGGAGGAAATAGTTGATTTCGTCACACAGCGCGGCATTGTCACCAGCACTGTCACCGGCCTTGTAGGTCAGGTGGTAATGCAGACGGTTACCATCGACAGCAGCCTGCCCAGATGCATTGTAACGTGCCGTGCCTGGTACGCCGCGATCAATGACGCTAACGATGGTAGTCACGGATTCACTGTTTACAACATAGGGGAAAAACAGGACATCAGAGGCCGAGGCAGTGCCTACGCCCGCAGTCATGGCGGCGGCAACAGCGACGGTTAAGGCTTTACGCTTTACGTTCATTCAGAATATCTCCCTTGCACTTAGATGAGATGTTGAGGTTTCAACCAGATCAGGCTTTAACTTGCACTGGAACAATACACGATAACCACCTCTATCGACAAGCTTTGTCGATAAATTTTCTGTAATTGCTTCAGTGCCAGTGACTCGCCTGATGCCTAGGGGCAGATCATACCAATAATATAGCTGGCGTCAAGTAAAATGTATCTCGCAAACATCACCTGTTACTTAAAAGCAACATTTGCGCGTTATTCCGGGCGAGACAGGCTCCCCAAACCTTGCAGGCGCTGCCGAAAAGCCTCGGTAACCTGACGGGCCTGGGTGGTGTCTTCAACCACACGCGGGGTCAATAACACCACCAGCTCGGTGCGCCGCGTTGAACGACTGGTCGCGCCAAACAGTGCGCCCAGCACCGGCAGTTTGTGGATGCCGGGCACGCCGGATTGATTCTGGCCGCTGGAATCCAGTATCAGTCCCCCCAGCACGATGGTTTCACCACTTTGTACGGCAACCGAGCTTTTGATCAGCCGTTGCTTGATGGTCGGTGAGTCGATGCTGGAGCTGGTGGTGGTGGAGACATCGTTGACTTCTTGCTGAATGTCCAGGACCACCATCCCGCCTGAGCTGATGCGCGGCGTGACCTCCAGACTGACCCCGGTATCGCGGTACTCAATGCTGGTGACCGTCAACGGGTTGTCGGTCACCACGCTGGTGGTTTCGGTGGAGCGGATCGGTACCTGATCGCCAACACGAATCAGCGCGCTGTGTTTGTCCAGCACCATCACGGAGGGGGATGATAACACATTTACCCTGGAATCTTGTGCTAAAGCGCTTAAAACCGCCCGCACCTGATTGGCGCTATCGACAATGGAGTAGTTAAAGCCGGGAAAGCTGCGCGCCAGTTGTGCCGATTCCCCCGTTGCAAAGGTGCCGCTCCCGCGATAGCCATCCAGATGATCGCGGAAAAACCATTGTAGCCCATAGCGCAGCTCGTCCGTGAGCGAGACTTCAATGATGGTGGCATCCACCAGAACCTGACGGCCCGGAATATCCAGCTGGCGAATGGCGGTTTCCATCAGTTCGTAATCCGTCGGTGTCGCGAGAATCAGCAAGGCATTATTGCGATCATCGGCGACAATGCGCACCGTGGCCTCCAATCCTGCCCCTTGCTCTGCCGCAGTCACTGTGGTGATAGCGGTGGGGGTTGCGGCAGGGCTGTCCTGGCTTTGCCCATCGGTACTGAGCTGTACCGGGCGCTGTCCTGGGGCAAGGCGCGGTGCAGAGGGTGTGCTGCGGCTTTCCTGGGCGTAAATCTCTCCCAGGACCGCAGCAACTTCTTGCGCATCGGCATTTTCCAGGCGATAGACATACAGCCTTGGCGTATTGACATGACGCGCCTGATCCAGGCGGGCCACCCAGCGGCGGGCCTCTTCGAGGTAATCCGGCTGTGGGGTGATGAGCAGCACGGCATTGAGCGGCTCAATGGGCACCACGCGCAACAGTCCGGCCAAGGGCGAGTCAGCGCCCCCGGTTAAGCCTTCCAGCGCAGCGGTGACACTGGCAATGTCAATGTGTTTAAGGGTAAACAGCCCCGCCGACATGCCTTGCATCAGATTGACATCAAAGGCGTTGATCATGTCCTGCCATTGGGTAAGTTCCTGGCGCGTGCCGCTCAGGATTAACAGATTGCGCACCGGGTCAACGCGCAAAACCGCCGGGGCCGAGAGCAGAGGTTCGAGGATGCCTTGCATCTCGCGGGCCCCGATATAGCGCAAGGGGATGATGCGAATACTCAGACCGGGACGCTGCCGATCTAAGCCGGGGGAGGCCCGCAGTGCTCCATCACGCGGCACAATCTGATAAATGCCATCGCCTTCGATCAAGGCGGCTCCATGTATCGCCAGAACCTGTTCAAATACCGATAGCAAGGTCTCTGGCGTTAGCGGTTTGTCGGTTTTGAGGCTGACCTGGCCTTGCACTGCAGGATCGAGCACATAGGCTTTGCCCAGAATTTCGCCCAGAATATGCCGGGTCACCGCCCGCAAGTCAGCATCTTCAAAATTGAGGCTGATCTCACCGGTGCGGGTATCACGCTGTGACGGTGGTGGCGGACGGCGAATAAAGGTTCCCGTACCCGGATACAAGGCAACCTCGGTGCTGGCATCGCGGCTTTGCGTAGCGCTGGCAGCGGTGCTGTCGGCCTGTGGGTCATGCGCACCTTGCGCAGCGGTCTCGCTAGCTTGCGGCCAATACTGTGCATCGGCATTCCACGGACTGGGGGGGGTGCTGGCACAGCCTGTGAGCACGCTGACAAACACAGCGAGCCACACGAGCATGGGTGTATTTTTCAAGCTTATACGGAGCATGGTGATCTTAAGTAATTCCGTTGTGTCGTGGCGGCGGCTTCTAGCCGTCGCTTTTTTTATAAGCGGCATCAGGAAGACGCCGGCCATGTGGCGGACGCATCCTGCGTTCGCTGTGATTTTAAGCGGGATCAAGATGATGCCGCCACATTTTGGCGCTATGGACGGCTCCAGGGAGTCTGAAGATCCAGGGTATGGCGACGCTCTGCCTGCGCAAAAATTACCCGTCCGGCCTCAATCTGCGCCACCTGCCAGGCGCCAAAGCGTTCGCCCTGGCGTAATTTCACGGTTTTGGCCTGATCCTGTCGATAAAAAAAAGCAACCGAATCATGCGGTGTCATCACGATACTGGTTAATATCAATTGACTCAGCGGGGCATCCTGCGCGTTAGCGCCATCCGCGTGAGCGCTTGCAGGACGCCGGTTTGCGCTAAACAGGGGGCGTTCAACCAGCGCCTGCGGCAGGGTGGCCTGAGTGAGGTGTGCATGATGCATTAAAGGATGATCCGCCACCGCCGGAGGGGCGGGTGGGCTAAGCGTTTGCCAGTATGCCAGACGCTGTTCACGCCAGGAAAGGCTTTGGCTCCACACCACGGCAAGCAACGCCAGCAGGGCAAGCAATGCGGTGGCAAGCGTATAGCGGCGTAAGGGGCTGGGTAAGCGCATCATGTTGCCCATCAGGTGCGCATCAGGGCGCTGATCTGTAGTTGAATATCCAGCCAGTCGCCGCCGTGCGCAGGGGCCGGCAGCGCCCGGATGGTGAGATCATCAATAAACATCAAGGGAATGGCGGTTTCGATATCATAGATGATATTTGCCAGCGCCTGACTGTTTGCCAGGATGCGCAGCCGCAAACCGATGACACGCAGGCCATCTTGTGCGCGAGGTTCCAGCACCTGGCTGCTGCTTAACTGGCCGCCGTGCGTACGCAGGATGCGGCTGAGCGATTCCTGCAAGCGGGCCGCAATCAAGGAAGGGTTTTCCGGCTCAAAATACCAGCCCTGCGCGTTTAACAGACCTTCCAGCTCCGCCACATTGTGACGCAATCCCGGCTCGCGGGCCACTTGGGCACTCAGGCGCTCAATGCGAAAGCTGACATCCTCAATGGCGGTGGCATAGTGCATGACCAGGCCAACGATGGGCTTGAGCACCAGCAGACCAAAGGCCAGCACAAGGCTCATCAAAATAGCCAGTGCCAAGATCCGCTGACGGCCGGGGGAAAGTGTCTCAATGTCCATGCGCAAAAATGGCTAATCGGCTCACGGCGCGGGTGTACGTCGTTGAATGTTGATCTGAAAACGCTCCATGCCAGTGGTGTGATCCCGCGTGACCGGGGCGCGAAAACTCACCCCGTCAAACAAGACCGAGGCATCAAGAATCTCAATCAAACGGGTTGCGTTATCTGCCAGGCCTTGCAATTCCAGCGCGGTCGCGGTGATGCGCAGAGATTGTAACCAAACTTCATCAGGAAGCAACTGCGCCAGCTCTTCCAGATGCTGGCTCACAAAGCCATCCATTGGACGCCGGGCCGCCAGGTGATGCAAGGTGCTGTCCAACTGTTCCTTACGCATTTGTAAATCGCTCACCGCCACCGCTTGACGCCGCAGGCCCTGTTCGTAGCTTTGCAGCTCAATCACCAGGGCGCGCATCTGCCAAATGGGGGTCAGCACGATGGCTCCCAGCAATCCCAGCAGCAGCGCGCCAAACAACAGTCCACGGTGGGCGCCGCCTTTCCGCTTGGCCTGCTGTGCCCAGGCGGGGGTTAAGTCGATGGCGGGGTCATGCGGACATACCACCGTCAACGGATGCAAGCCTGCCTCGGCAAAGGGCTTGAGCAGGCGCTCCTGCACGGATTTGGGCAGCAGACTCAGGCGCAGATGCAGCTTGCCGCTGGCGGTGCGCTTGTCCAGAATACGGTAGCCATAGCACACCTGATCCGCTGGAAAGGGGCTTTGCCGTTCCAGTTCAAAGGCCATCACCTGGGCCAGATTTTCGCGAGCCGCCGCAGGCAGGTACAGTGTTTTGCTCAAGACCAAGGATTTGGGCAAAACCACGCTCAGGCGGGCGTGCGGATAATGCGCCTGGACGGTGTGCTGATAGTCATGCAGCAGGCTTTGAGAGGAGGTGAGATCCAGCGACCGTCGCGTACCCTGAAGGTCTATCTGTGCGGCATGATCCTCGGCGTGCAGATAAAGATACAGCGTATCGTCTGCCAAGGCCCAGTGTTTTTGCCAGGCCGCCGGGAGAAAGGTGATGAGCTGATTGCGCCACCAGCGCCCATAATAGAGTGCTGTCCGCTTGAGCGCATCCAGGTCAAGCGTCCAAAAAAACAGGCGGGTTGTAGCCATGAGTTAGTAAATACGTTGGTCGTAGCTGGATAAAGCGCCAAAATCGGCAGTAAACGATAGGGCGTCACGCGTAAAACTGGCGCGAAGGGTGGTCTGGACACCGGATAACAGGGTGGCGGTGATCTCTACGGTATAGGCGCTGGGCGTTAAACCGCCCACATCATTGGCGGCGGGAGCCAGCAGATTCAGGCCAGTGGTCGGCTCATTGCTGTGAGCACGCGCCTCCAGATACCGTGCAATATCATTGTCGCTTAATCCAGGCAGGGCGCGCAACACCTCGGGCGGGGCGGAGAAGGGGCTGATGTAGGCGCGTGATGAGTCCACCGTGAGCCAGGGGGCCAGCCGCCGGTATAATTCGGGATTCATCCCATAGACCAACGGCAATTCCGCAACACTGACAAAGGGGGCATTGCGCGGCCCATAGTCCAGTCCGGCAGCGGCGTAGTCACGCGCATCGGCCAGTGGTGAGGCTGCTTGCGTACCGCGCCACAATAATAGATGCGCGCTGAGGCCTTCGCTGTGTTCCCTGTCCAGCCCGCCCGCTGTCTGCAACAGACCCGTCAGCAGCTCAGGAGACGCTTGATTCAGATCAATCAAGGCGGCACTGTCGCGCACCGTGATTTCAAGCTCTGCTGGCGCCAATGCCAGTCGGTACGGTTCGGCCCGGGCGTGCCAACGAAGACTCGTATCAGGATGCACCAGCTGTAGCTGGGTATATCGCAACCCGGCCTCAGCCGACAATCTGGCCTGGGTCGCCTGCACGATGTTATAGGCAATCCCGGCCTCACGGCGGATGGTTAAGCTGAAGCTCCCCGCCATCACCGTCAGCAAGGTCACTACCCACAGCACTGCCACCAGTGCCAAACCATGCGAGCGACGCGGCGCATAACCTGTGGGACGGATACTTTGCACAGGTGCGCCGGATTGTCGCTGTCGCATCAATAACAAACGACGGCCGTCAAGGCGTTAAGCCTTGGTCAGGGGAATAGTACTTTCCACGCGGCGTAAGATCACCGGTTGAAAGTGGGGATTTTTGCGGATGCGGCGGGCCAGCCAGAACAGCCAGCCAAAGCCTATGCTGATGCCAAGCAGTCCGCCCAGGACTGCTGGCCAGTCGCCCAGATGCCCCCACAGCCACTGGGCGATGCCCGCTGTGACAAGCATGGCAATCAGCGGCCAGGCATAGACCAGAAAAGAGCCTTGCACCAGTGCAGACTCCTCAATGCCGATGACCACCGCATCGCCGGGTTTGACGCCCACAGGATCCAGCGCCCGCACCTCAGTGGCCCGCTGGCCGACCAATTTGGCAATGACCCCGGTGCCACAACCCTGATTGACGCCACACTGCACGCACGATGAGCGGCGCTGGGTTTGCACCAAGGCATAGCCATCCTCCAGGGCAATCACGCAGCCTTGCTCTTCAATCATGGCGCACCCCGGTTACCCGCATAACTGATGGAGTCGGCAATCATGCGTACGGTAGCCTCGGGAACCTCGCCCAGCACCGTGATCTGATGTTCTCCACGCACCACGGCCACTGCATGGAGTGCCCCCGATTGTGTGGCCCCCATGAACAGAGCGTCTGCGGTATCAGCGCGGGCGATGAAAATCGAGATCGAAGCCAGACCGTCGTATAAAACCAGGTGTTGCACCGGCTGCGGGCTGGCGTCCATCGGGCGGCGCATGACAGCTTTAATCTGAAAACCGGCAGGAATATTGCCAATCTGCCAATGTGGGTCGGGCGCGGTACGCAGATAGCCTTGCGTCTTGATTTCGTGGCGGGTGAGATGCTCCCCGCTCATCACCGAGTTGAAGCGTTCATCGGCAATGTGCTCGGGGAAATGGATATTGGTAAACATGACCTGCTCAATGGTCTGACCGGCGTGATCAAGAATTTCTGATTTAAGCAGCATCCCGCGCTGCTCTTCAATGCACAAACGGTGACCGTAGCGGTACGGATCATTGGGCAGGATGTACAGGGTACGACACGACAGACCGGCCACCCGATGGCGATCATTCAGTTGCAGCTGATAGTGGCCTTGCTCGCTCAAGCCATAGCTTGGGATTGAGGCCGGCAGAATAGTACGCTTGCGGCGCGGCTCCAGCATCATCGAGTGATTGCCAGACAGGGTACAGGTCAGGACATGTTCATCTTTGATGATCTCGCGCGGTTCGCCGGTGAGACTGAGCAAATGCTCGCGTTGCCCGCGTTCATCACGCGCATGGAGAATCTGCATGGTTTCCAGCTTATCCCCATGCCGATAGATGAAGGTGCCTTCATAGTTGAGAAACTCAACGGCGTGAATCATCTTTTGCAGCAGCTCATCGGCGCTTGGTTCACTGGCCACAACCGCTGCCTGGGCGAGCAGCAGATAGGCCAGTAAAAGATAACCGGATTTACGCCGCATGGTTACTCGCCTGGCTGTGCATAGCCCACCACGCGCACATACGGCATGATGCCACGCCCGCCAGCGTGTTCGGCGTGGTTGATGATGTAGGCATTAAAGCGGGCGTCGTTGGGATGAAATACAGGGGGGGAGACTTCAAAGGGGTTGGGCGAGGCGGTCATAAATACCGGTACGATATTCTGTTGCTCGGGGGTTTGTACGGCCATTCCGGGCCCCAGCACTGGATAGGTGTTTTGGCCGTCCACCAGATTCTGCAAGCCCACGAGTACGGCAACGGCAACGGCAGCGGCCATGCCAAAACCAAGCACCGGTTTGGCGTGACGCAGGCGCGAGCGCTGCGGTGCAGCCTGAATCGATGGTTCCTGCTCAAGCTGCGCCATAATCCCTTGCGCAAAGTGCTGATCAAGCTGTGGCGCCAGGTGCCCACGCATGGCATCACCGATCAAGTGATAACGCTCCCAGCGTTGCAGATCCTCAGGCGTTTGCAATAACTCATCACTTAGGCGTCGCAATTCAAAGCCTTGAGTTTCGTCATCGGCCATCGCAGAAAAGCGTTCATTCTTACTCACATTCATCACAAAATGCCTCGTATCAGTGTTGAGATACACAGTTAGACGATTGACAAAAAACCTGCCGACGCAGTAACAACGTGTTTGTCCGCCAAGATCAAGATATGGAACGCCGGACAACAGCCCGGCATAAAAACGCAGAGCTTAATCCATATTTAAGGCTTTCAAGCTTTTATCAATCGCTTCACGGGCTCTAAAGATGCGTGAGCGCACCGTACCAATCGGGCAATTCATGGCTTGTGCAATCTCTTCATAACTCATCCCCTCTAGCTCCCGCAATATAATCGCTGTTCTAAGGTCATCGGGCAAAGACTCTACGGCCTTTTGCACCGTGGCCTGAATTTCAGAAGACAATAACTCAGCCTCTGGCGTGGCATACTCCTTTAAGGCAGATTCGCCGCCGATTTGTTCGGCATCCTGGGCATCAATACTGATGTCTGGATTGCGACGGCTTTCGGAAACAATATGGTTTTTCGCAGTATTGATCGCAATGCGATAGAGCCAGGTATAAAATGCGCTTTCGCCGCGAAAGTTATGCAGCCCACGATAGGCTTTAATGAAAGCCTCCTGGGCGACATCAAAGGATAAGGCAGGATCATGTACATAACGCGAGACAAGATTCACAATCTTGTGTTGATATTTGAGCACCAGCGCGTTGAACGCGGCCTTGTCACCGGCCTGCACACGCCTGACCAACTCCTCGTCTGTAACGCTTTTGCCCATGCGGGCATCCCCCTACAAGGGTGCCTCCAGGCGACCTCTTGAGATTGACCTGAAAACCCTATTTAAGTTCTTGTTAAGTTTTTGTGCAACATCACAAAATTGATGCAGGCGCGGTGCCTTTGTGCCAGCAGCCCCAGGTCAATCCCTTGCAGGCACCTGAGCGCGCTAAAAATATCAGGCGTTCAATCACGAAACAAGTCGATGATTGCACACCTTAATAAATTACCGCTCGCCAGAGCGGCAGAGGTGGCGGCGGCTTGCAGCCCTCGCTTTCTGGCAGCGACATCAAGATCAGGCCTTGAGCGGTTAAAAATGAATGGAATCAAATGCGTGTTCGGTGCTGATGATTTCGATGATGATACGGTTGGGGAGACTGATGGCGGTATCCCCAGGCTCGCGTAGCCAACCGCTGCGCTGGCAAATGCCTTGAATACCCGGCGAATTGACACAACGAACCGCGCCTTCTCGCACTTCCACCAAGGTGATGCCCGCCGGGCCAGGCACCTCCAGAAATTGCGGCTGATCCAGCGCCAGGCGGGCAAACTCGCGGTCGGCGGTGATGATGCGCGCCTGCAAGGACTCACCACTGCCAGGACGCCAGAGTAGCAGATAACTGCTCAGCACGCACAGCACAGCCATGGCGATCAAGAGCCCATCGGCGAGGCGAACCCGGCTGGAATCGCATGATTTAATGCTCGGCCTGGACACCACGCACACCAAAAACCCTATGGAACGCCGGGCAACTCACCCGGCAACACACGGCCACGCGGGTGCGTGACGCTCCATCAACCGCTTAATCCTCGGCCAGTTTGGCTTTCAGCAAATCATTGACCTGTGCCGGATTGGCCTTGCCCTGAGTCTGCTTCATCACCTGACCGACAAAAAAGCCAAACAGCTTGTCTTTACCGCTGCGGTATTGCGCCAGTTGTGTCGGATTGGCGGCAATCACCTCATCAATGACCTTGCTGATGGCACTGGTATCGGTGATCTGTACCAGCCCCTTGCGTTCAATGACGGCATCGGCCTCGCCTTCACCGGCCCACATCGCCTCAAAGACCTCTTTGGCAATCTTGCCGGAGATGGTGTTGTCGGTGATGCGATTCAACAGCGCCGCCAGGGCGACCGCCGACACCGGGCTTTGCGCAATGTCGAGATTATCCCGATTAAGAGCGGCGGAGAAATCACCCATCACCCAGTTGGCCACCAGTTTGGGCTCTCCCTGAGCGGCCTTGACCACTGCCTCATAAAAATCCGCCAGCTCGCGTGTGGCGGTGAGTACCCCGGCGTCATAGGCAGATAGGGTATATTCCTTGATAAAGCGCTGGCGCTTGGCATCCGGGAGTTCCGGCAAGTCTGCACGCATCTGTTCAATCAGGCCGCTGTCAATCTCCAGCTGCAACAGATCGGGATCGGGGAAATAGCGGTAGTCATTGGCCTCTTCCTTGGAGCGCATCGAACGGGTTTCCCCTTTATCCGGATCAAACAGCCGGGTTTCCTGCACCACCGCGCCACCGCTTTCCAAAAGCGCAATCTGACGCTCAATCTCGTAGTTGATCGCCCGTTCCACAAAGCGAAAGGAGTTGAGATTTTTGATTTCCGCCCGCGTGCCCAGTTTTTCGCTGCCCAGCGGTCGCACCGAGACATTGGCATCACACCGAAAGGAGCCTTCCTGCATATTGCCATCGCAAATTTCCAGATAGCGCACCAGGGCATGCAGCTTTTTCATATACGCCACTGCTTCCTTGGCCGAGCGCAGATCGGGTTCTGAGACAATCTCCAACAACGGCGTTCCGGCACGGTTGAGATCAATGCCGCTCATGCCGTGAAAATCCTCGTGCAGGCTTTTGCCGGCGTCTTCTTCCAGATGCGCCCGGGTGATGCCGATGGTTTTGCACACCCCGTCTTCCAGCTCAATGTCCAGCGTCCCTTGTTGCACCACCGGCAGCTCATATTGCGAGATCTGGTAGCCCTTGGGCAGATCGGGGTAAAAATAATTTTTACGCGCAAACACCGACAGCGGCGCAATGCGAGCATCAATGGCCAGACCAAACTTCACCGCCATGCGCACCGCTTCGGCATTGAGCACCGGCAACACGCCTGGCAGCCCCAGATCAATCGCGCAGGCTTGGGCATTCGGTTCAGCGCCATAGGCGGTCGAGGCCCCGGAGAAAATTTTGCTGCGTGTGGCAAGTTGGGCATGAATCTCAAGCCCGATGACCGTTTCCCATTGCATAACTGAATTCAACCCTCAAAACCCGTTGGTAGGCGCGTGTGCCAATCAGTGTGTTGCTGATACTGGTGGGCGGCGTTAAGCAGCCGCGCTTCATCGAAATATGAACCAATCAACTGCACGCCCACCGGCAAGCCTTGGGCAAACCCGGCAGGCATGGACAGCCCCGGCAATCCAGCAAGATTGACCGCGATGGTATAAATATCGGACAGATACATGGTCACCGGATCGTCGGTTTTTTCTCCCAGTTTAAACGCCGTGGTTGGCGTCGTCGGGCCTAGAATAATGTCCACCTCACTGAAGGCGCGCTTGAAATCATCGGCAATCAGACGGCGCACCTTTTGCGCCTTGAGATAATAGGCATCGTAATAGCCTGCCGAAAGCGCATAGGTGCCAACCATAATGCGCCGCTTGACCTCTGCACCAAAGCCCTCGCCCCGCGAGCGGGTATACAGATCCAGCAAATCCTTGGGCTGTGCGCAGCGATAGCCATAGCGCACCCCGTCAAAACGCGCCAGATTGGAAGAACATTCCGCCGGCGCGACCACATAATAAGCTGGAACTGACAGCCCCGAATTAGGCAAGCTGATGTCTACGCAGATGGCACCCAGTTGCCGGTATTGTGCAACTGCGGCCTCAATAACGGCGGCCACCTCCGGCTCCATGCCTTCGGCAAAAAATTCCTTGGGCAGGCCGATTTTCAGCCCCTTCAAGGGCTGATCCAGCGTCGCGGTGTAATCCGGCACCGGCTGATCCACACAGGTGGAATCGCGTGGATCAAAGCCTGCCATCACATTGAGCAACAAAGCGCAATCTTGCGCCGTGTGCGCCATCGGCCCGGCCTGATCCAGACTGGAAGCAAAGGCAATCATGCCAAAGCGCGACACCCGACCATACGTCGGCTTGATGCCCGTAATCCCGGTCAAAGCCGCCGGCTGACGAATCGAGCCGCCGGTATCCGTTCCGGTAGCCGCTGGCGCCAGACGCGCCGCCACGGCAGCAGCAGAACCGCCGGATGAGCCCCCCGGCACGCGCTGAAGATCCCAGGGATTTTTTACCGGCCCATAAACACTGGTTTCATTCGATGAGCCCATCGCGAACTCATCCATATTGGTTTTCCCCAGCATCGGGCAACCCGCCGCCGCAAAACGCTCAATCACCGTGGCGTTATACGGTGAGATAAAATTATCCAGCATCTTCGAGGCGCAACTGGTTTTCACGCCCTGCGTACAGAAGATGTCTTTATGCGCGATGGGAATGCCGGTCAATGGCCCAGCCTCGCCCTTGGCCCGCCGGGCATCCGCCGCCCTGGCCGCTTCCAGGGCCAAGTCCCCGGTCTGGGTAATAAAGCTATTGAGCTGAACATCCAGCCGCTTAATGCGCTCCAGATAGCTCTGCGTCAGCTCGACACTGGAAAATTCACCGCGCGCTAGCCCGGCGCTGAGTTGGGCAATGGTTTTATTGTGCATGCTGCGTCATGTTGTCAGGTAATTTAAGAAACTTTAGAAGGTGCCGCATCATAACAAAATCCTTTCCTCTCAAGATACCATCAGGCTTTGTCATCAGCAATTCCCGCTGTCAGCCATTCAAACCGACGCAAGCAAATCACGGTGGCGTTGAAAAACAGCCGAGCGGCCGCGCACCTCGCGGCTGAATCACGATGTTGCAATCAAGCGGTTTGGGGCACCTCGAAAAACCTCGGCACCTCGTGAGTGATAAAATGACATCGTAGTGAAACCTGCCACAGCCGATACCCATGAAAAACGCACAGCCCTCAAGACAGACCTGTTCGCTGACGAGCAGCACCGCAAGAAGATCGACGCCTTGGGGGATCCGCAGGTCGAGATTGCGTCGTACATCGATGTTGCGGTGCTGACCGAGAAAGTCGATCAGGTAGCACCGCGTCCGCTGAGTTCGCAAGGCGGTCATCCGCCGTATCTGACGGAGACGATGGTGCGCATCCTGGTATTGAAGCGGCTGTACACCCTCTCGGACGAACAGAGCTTACACCTAGGCAATATCAGCTTCTTGACCGCGCCGATCAGGGCTACCCCGCACAGATCGGGAGAACTGGCTCAAGGCGCACGGCTATCCAGAGGAAGGGCACGCGCAAATTTTGCAATGACGATGATGGCCGCCTGCGACACCCTCAAGCGGCGGGTGTATTTCCGGAAGGCCGGAGTTAAGGCCTTCTGACGCCCGACATGGGCCGAATCGTCGTTTCACAGGGCGATTCACCAGAAAAACGGGGCGACACTGACCGAAAAAGCGGTGATTCGCCGGGGATGAATGAAAACGCATAGCTTGAATGATGTGGAGCGTGAGCTTGGCTTGGCGGATTGAGTCCGCTGCACGAAAATGTAGCGGCATCTTCCAGATGCCGCTATGTGTTTATGCCGAGCTGGGGCTCGGCACTCCCAGGCGCTGCGCTCCCGGGGTTATGCGCTATCGGCAGGCGCTTGGGTATAGCCTTTGCGCAAGAGGGGTTCTATCTCGGCGACGGGGAGGGGGCGGCTGAACAGGTAGCCTTGGGCGATATAGCATTCGTGTTTGAGCAAAAAGTCACGCTGTGAGACGGTTTCTACGCCTTCGGCAATGACTTCCATACCCAGATTATGGCCCAGGCCGATGATGGCGTTGATGATGGCGGCGGTTTGTGTGTAGTTTTCGCTACCCGACATGAGCGCGGCGAGGAAGGATTGATCGATTTTGAGCACATGTACCGGCAGGCGGCTGAGGTAATTCAAGGAGGCATAGCCGGTGCCAAAATCGTCAATGGAGAGGTGGAAGCCATAGGATCGCAGTTTGCTGAGTACGCTGATGGAGCGCTCGATGGAGCGCATGGCGGCGCTTTCGGTCACTTCAAATTCGATATAGCGGGGGTCGATGCCAATGCTTTGCACCGTGCCGGCGATGTTTTCCACCGCCATTTCCTGATATAGCTCATGGGCGGAGAGGTTGACTGCAATGGGTACGATGGGCAGTCCCTGTTTGCACCAGCGTTTGAGCTGCTCGCAGGCCATGCGCAAGACTTCTGGCCCGAGTTTGAGAATCAGGCCGGTTTGTTCGGCCACGGGAATGAAGCGCCCCGGCGAGACCAGCCCCCATTCCGGATGTTGCCAGCGTACCAGAGCTTCAAGGCTGAGAATGCGTCCGTCGTTGAGGTCGATGCGCGGCTGGTAGTGCAGGATGAATTCGCCGCGTGAGATGCCCTCGCGCATGGATTGTTCGAGTTGCAGGCGCTGGCGCAGTTGGTCGTTGAGTGCGGTGGTGTAGAATTGGTAGCGCTGGCGGCCATCCTCCTTGGCGCGGTGCATGGCGGTATCGGCATAGAGGATGAGATCTTCGCTGGTGTGGGCATCGTCGGGATACAGGGCGATGCCGATGCTGGCGGTGACGCTGAGTGCCTGATCATCGACAAAAAACGGCTTGCTGAAGGCGCGCATAATCTTGGCCGCCACGCGCCCGGCGTCCTGGGCCTGTTTGAGGTCTGTGAGTAATAGCAGGAAGGTGTCGCCGCCAAAGCGGGCCAATGTGTCTTGCTCGCGCAAGGTGGCGCGCAGCCGCTTGGCGACCTCGCGCAGTAAAAAATCCCCGGTGGCATGGCCGAGTGAGTCATTAAAGACTTTGAAGTTATCCAGATCGAGGGAGAGTACCGCCAGACAGCGTTTTTCCCGCTCGCAGGTGAGGATTTCAAAATCAATGCGCTCGGCGACCAAGATGCGATTGGGCAGGCCGGTGAGCACGTCATGATGGGTTAAATAGGCCAGTTGTTCATGCAGGCCTTTTTTGTCGGTGATGTCTTCGCCCATCTTGGCATAGTGCACCACCTCGCCGTGTGCGTCACGAATCGGGCTGACCAGCGCCTGTTCCCAATAAAGCTCACCATTTTTCTTATGGCCGCGCAGTTCACCTTTCCAGGTTTCGCCTTGGTGTACGGTTTCCCATAAGGTATGGATGATGGCGTGCTCTTTATTATCAGGATAAAAGTAGTCAATCGAGCGCCCCTCTGCCTCGTGACGCATATAGCCGGTGACTTGGCAAAAGCGCCGGTTGACATATTCGATCATGCCATGGACATCGGTGATCAGCACAATGCTGGCGCTTTGTTCAACCACTTGTGCCAGGCGGGTGGCCTCGGCTTCCTGAATCTTTTGCTCGGTGATGTCCACCAGGGCGCCATAGATGCGCGCTATCGGCATTGGACCTTCATCCAGCACGCATTGCGCACTGCTGCGTACCCAGCGAATCAGGCCCTCTTTGTGTAACAGGCGCAACTCGGCCTCGCCACACACGCCGGGTTCCAGCAAACCGACTTTTTCATCAAACAGCACCAGATCTTCTTCGTGGACCAGACAGCGCCAGCAGCCGTTGGCCATCATCTCCTCGCGGGTGTAGCCCGTAAGCAAGGAGATGGTTTCGGTGATCCATTCCAGTTGAAAGCGCTGGCCAGGGTGCGCGGTACACGAATAGGCGACATCACTGCTAATGGCGCTGACGTGGCGATAGCGTGCTTCGCTGCGCCGCAGGGTGATCTCGGCACGCTGGCGGATAATGGCCCCTGCAATGATCTCGCCAATCAGCTTGACCATATCCATATCCAGGGCATCCCATTCATGGCGCTGGGTCACCGCATCAAAGCCTAAAAAGCCAATCAGGTGCTGCTGGGCCAGCAAAGGGATGCTCAGCAAGGAGACGATATCCTGGCGGGAAAATTCGCGCCGCTCGGCTTTGGCCTGGGTCGGCAGATCATCAAGCTGATTGAGCCGGATGATCTCGCCGCGCCGAATACGCTCACTCCACCAGGGCAGGCTGTCTACCGGAATATTCTGGTTTTCTGCGATAAAGGGCTGCACCCCGTTAAGACACCACTCATGGGTGTTGCTCATCTGGGTGTCATCGTCTGAAAACTCAAAAACATAGGCCCGATCCACCTGCAAAAACCGGCCACTTTTTTCCAGAATCTGCCCAATGGCGTCATCAATATCCTGCGCCGCTGCGTTGATACTTAAGGTGGAACATTCGGCAATCAGGCGTTGCAAGGCGAGTTGATAAGACAACGTCTGTTCTACTTCGTGCTTGGCCGTGATGTCGCGATTGGTGCCGCGATGACCGAGATAGCTGCCGTTATGCCCATAGACCACGCGACAGTCATGCTCGATATAGCGAATCTGGCCGTCTTTGGTCTGAATGCGAAAGGTCAGCAGGCTTTGCCCGGCGTCTTCGCCTTGGTGGCGATGCTGGCGGTAGCGTTCGCGGTCATCGGGGTGGATGATGCGCTCCAAAAGCTTGGGGTCGGCCATAAAATCGCAGGCGCGATAGCCGGTGATGCGCTCGCAGGAGGGGGAGATATAATGAAAGCGGTTATCCGGCCCCATCCAGTAGGCCCAGTCCGGGGCAAAATCCGCGACGATGCGGTAATTTTCCTCGGCGATTTTGAGCGCCTTGTTTTGCTGGATGTAGGTGGTTTGGTCGATGATGTTGCACAAAAAGGCGTCGCTATCGCTGTCTTGATCCGGGATGCGGATCAAGGTGATATTGACAATCAGACGCCGCCGTTTGGAGCCGATAAAATCAATCTCTGTGCAGCTGGCCGAGCCAAGGATGTTGGCCGATTCCAGCGCGCTTTGCAAAATATGCTGTTGGGTTGGATGGGCCAGATGGCGAAACAGTTTGCGTCCCACCGGAATCAGGCGCATTGCGGCGGCATTGGCATCGTGCAAAAAACCGTTGCGATCAATCACCAACGTGGGGATGGGCAGGTGATGGTAAAAGCGGGTGAAGCGCTCCAGCGCGCGCTCCAGGGTCTGCTGGCTTTCCTTGAGCGCCTCGTTTTGTACGCGCAACTCGGCATGATAAATGTGCAGCTCTTCGAGTAAGATGTCGATGCTTAAATCACCGGTGTCGATATCCGCCAGGGCCCCATTGAAATCATGATCTTTAAGGACTTGCTTGGCGTGTTTGTAACGGGGATCTTTGCTCACGGCACTTAATCCAGCGAATTTGAGGTTATGTGTCGGGCGCTCCCTGCAGTGGCGCTCGCGTCCTGGCATTGTTTTTTGTCATCCCGTGGCGTGGCGGCACCTTACAGGTGCCGCTTTGTGCGACATCAAGATGATGCCGCCACTGGGAGCGCCGAGTTGCACTCGGCAACGCAGCCGCAGCGCAGGCTTCGCATGATGTTTGCTGGTCGGGATGAACAGGAAACCCCGTATCCCGATCAGCCGAGTACAACTTGGCGATCCAGATCCAAATGATGCCGCCACGGCAATGCTTGATATAATAAACTGTTTTGCCAGCCTTGTGGCATGGCTTTTTCAGGTGGAGTTGAGCTTTTTAGCGCAGCGTAGCGGTGCATAACCCTTAGACAAAATAACCGCATCGCCCCTAATACATAACAGATACAGCACAGAGGAAGACCCAACGATGACTGAATACGTCCACCACGGTGGTCTGCAGATTGCCAAGCCCTTGTTTGATTTTGTCAATGATGAGGCCTTACCCGGCACGGGCGTTGAGCGCGAGGCCTTTTGGAGCGGTTTTGGCCAGTTGGTGGCGGATGTTGTGCCGCAAAATCGCGCCCTGCTGCAAAAGCGGGCCAAGCTCCAGGCACAGATTGACAGCTGGCATCAACAGCATCGCAATGCCTTTGATTTTGCCGCCTACAAGGCTTTTCTGGGCGAGATTGGCTATCTGCAGCCGGAAGGTGAGGATTTCAAGGTCAGCACCCAAAATGTGGATGTAGAGATCAAGCTGGCCGGGCCACAGTTGGTGGTGCCGATGAGCAATGCCCGCTATGCCCTGAATGCCGCCAATGCCCGCTGGGGCAGTCTGTATGATGCCCTGTATGGCACAGATGCCATTGCCGACAGCGGCGAAACTGCACGCGGGGCTGACTACAACCCCTCACGCGGGGCTCATGTCATTGCCTTTGGACGGCGCTTGCTGGATCAGTGCGCCCCGCTGGAACATGCCTCCCATCACAATGCCAGCGGTTACCAGATCAGCGACGGGCAATTACATGTGCAGCAAGCGGATGGCTCGATTGCCCTGCTGCGTGATCCGTCGCAGTTCATCGGGTATCAGGGCGACCCTCAAGACCCGCAGGCCATTTTGCTGGAGCATCACGGACTGCATCTGGAAATCCAGATTGACCGCAGCGGTCTGATTGGCAAAACCGACCCTGCCGGGGTGCAGGATATTCTGGTGGAAGCGGCGCTGACCACCATTATGGACTGCGAGGATTCCGTGGCAGCGGTCGATGCCCATGATAAGGTACAGGTCTATCGCAATTGGCTGGGACTGATGCAAGGTACCCTCAGCGCCAGTTTCAGCAAGGCTGGCGGTACGGTCAAGCGCACCCTCCATGCTGATCGCGTCTATACCGCGCCCAATGGCCAGGATCAGGTCAGTCGACATGGCCGCTCCTTGATGTTTGTGCGCAATGTCGGTCACTTGATGAACATTGCGGCGGTACGCGATGCCCACGGCGAAGATATCCCGGAGGGGATTTTGGACGGCGTGATCACCAGCCTGATTGCCAAGCATGACCTGCTGGCTCAGGGCGGTCTGCGCAATTCGCGCACCGGCTCTGTGTATATCGTCAAACCGAAAATGCACGGCCCCGAAGAGGTGGCCTTTGCCAATACCCTGTTTGCCCGCATTGAAGACCTGCTGGGGCTGGCGCGCAATACCCTGAAAATGGGCGTAATGGATGAGGAACGCCGCACCACCGTCAATCTCAAGGCGTGTATCCGCGAAGTCAAAGAGCGCATCGTGTTCATCAACACCGGCTTTTTGGACCGCACCGGCGATGAAATGCACACCTCCATGGAAGCCGGCCCGATGATCCGCAAAAACCAGATGAAGACCTCCACCTGGCTGCAAAGCTACGAGCAGTGGAATGTCGATGTGGGGTTGCGTTGCGGTCTGCCCGGACATGCGCAGATCGGCAAGGGGATGTGGGCCATGCCCGATCGCATGGCGGATATGCTCAAGCAGAAAATCGCCCATGTGCAATCCGGAGCCAATACTGCCTGGGTTCCCTCCCCCACCGCCGCTACCTTGCATGCCTTGCATTATCATGACGTCGAAGTCAGCGAGGTGCAGGCCAAACTGGCCTCGCGCCCTCATGCTTCGCTGGATGACATCCTGCAAATCCCGCTGGCCAAGGCCACCGATTTTGACAGCCAGGCGATTCAGGAAGAACTCGACAACAACGCCCAAGGCATTCTCGGCTATGTGGTGCGCTGGGTTGAGCAGGGCATCGGCTGCTCCAAGGTTCCCGATATTCACAACATCGGCTTGATGGAAGACCGCGCCACCTTGCGCATCTCCAGCCAGCACATTGCCAACTGGCTGCATCACGGCCTGTGTACCCAGGCGCAGGTGCTGGAAACCCTCAAGCGTATGGCCAAGGTGGTGGATCAGCAAAATGCCACTGATCCGGCCTATCGCCCCATGGCCCCGGACTATGAACGCTCCAAAGCCTTCCAGGCGGCCTGTGATCTGGTCTTTAAAGGACGCGAACAGCCTAACGGCTACACCGAACCCTTATTGCACCAGCATCGTCTGCAATTCAAAGGTCTTTAAGACCCGCCCGGGGGTAGCCTGGCTGCCCCCGCCGCCGTGCCCTGGAAGCGCGTAGCACCCGCTACACAAAGCCCTTAAAACCCGTAGCCCTACGGTTTTTCTTGCGCTGCGGGTGCTGTGCGCTCCCAGATGCCTGACCGGCCAATCAACCGCTAATCCACAGCCGCTACAGCGGCGGTATCGTGTACGAGGACTTATTCATGCAGCCATCCTATGATCTGATTGCCATCGGCGGTGGCAGCGGGGGGCTTTCCGTTGCCGAGCGGGCCGCACGTTATGGTGCCCGCTGTGCGGTCATTGAACAGCATCTGCTCGGCGGCACCTGTGTCAATGCCGGGTGTGTTCCTAAAAAACTCATGTGGTACGCCGCGCAACTCGCCCACCAGCGCGAGGAGATGCACGACTACGGCTTTGGTGATCCGCACAGCAAGCATTCGTTTGACTGGGGCACCCTCACCCGGGCGCGTGATGCGATGGTCAGCGGCATCAATGCCTGGTATCACACCTATCTGGAAGACTCGCAGGTGGACGCCATCATGGGCGAGGCGCGTCTGCTCAATGCGCAGACGGTTGAAGTCAACGGGCAGCGCCTTCAGGCCAAACACATCGTCATTGCCAGCGGCGGTCAACCGGCTATCCCCGAGATTCCCGGTGCCGAGCTGGGCATTGATTCCGATGGATTTTTTGCCTTGCAGCGTCAGCCGCAAAACGTCGCCATCATCGGCGCGGGGTATATCGCCGTCGAACTGGCCGGGGTGCTCAATGCCCTTGGCTCACAGGTCAGCCTGTATCTGCGCCGCGAACACCTGCTGCATCCCTTTGATGCGATGCTGCGCGAACACCTCACCGAACAAATGCTCGCCGATGGCATCAACCTCTTTCCCCGCACCGACATCAAAAGCCTGCATGAACAGGGTCAGGGACACGTTGAGCTGCGCTGTGATCAAGGGCAATGCACCGGCGTATTTGACTGCGTGATTTTCGCCACCGGACGCCAGCCCAACACGGCCCGGCTCAACCTGCAGGCCGCCGGCATTCTCACCGATGCACAGGGACATATCTGCGTCGATGCCTACCAAAACACCAACGTCGCCGGGGTTTATGCCATTGGTGATGTCACCGGACGCGCCCTTCTGACCCCGGTGGCGATTGCTGCTGGACGGCGCCTGGCGGATCGCCTGTTTGGCGGACAAAGTGAGCGCCGTCTGGAATATGAAAACATCCCCAGCGTCATCTTCTCCCATCCGCCGATTGCCACCGTGGGACTGACCGAAGACGAGGCCCGCGAAACCCACGGCGAAGGCGTCAAGGTCTACAGCACCCGCTTTACCTCCATGTTTTACAGCCTCACTGAACGCAAAGTCAAAACCGCCATGAAACTGGTCTGCGTCGGCGCCCAGGAACGCATCGTCGGCATTCACATCATTGGCCCCGGTGCCGATGAAATGCTCCAGGGCTTCGCCGTGGCCCTGCGCATGGGTGCCACCAAACGCGATTTTGACGACACCATCGCCATCCACCCCACCAGCGCCGAGGAGCTGGTCACGATGAAATAAATCAGTCCCGCCCCCAGGTTGTGGAAAACGTCGCACAGGGGGAGCAAAAAACAGTTCTTGATTTTTTCTTCATTGTTTATCAGAATTCTCCATTGTAGATAGGTTATCTACAAGCGCGAAGGTTTCGCGTTCCATGGTCGGGGTCTAAGTCGAATCGCAAAGTTGTTCTCTGTTCAGGATGAACGCCGAGGCAAGTTTTATGGCGCAAGCTGGGTTTCGACGGCTGAAACCGCCCATGTTGCCGGTGTTGACCGGCCATTCGGTTGGGACTGCTCAACCCGGACTCCAGTTGCTCGCCCGCAAGGGTGTTATCAACGGAGAGCGAAGTGCCTAAAAATCGCATAAGCAACTTTGTTTAGGTTTTTAGGAGCAGCGGGTTGTGATACAAACCGCTTGCGGCGACTTGGGCGATTTGCTGCGTTTAAGGCGCTGTCATCGGGGGAAACAGGGTATTGAGCCTTGTTTTGCGCAATCTATCGTACATGAGGGGGGAATCCTGGGCGGTGATGTCCCTGTGGATGTTGCCTGCCGAGGGGAATCATCATGATCATCAAGACATCCATTCACGGCCAATGGTCATCCCGGGTGGCCTTTATCCTTGCAGCGACCGGCTCGGCGGTCGGTCTTGGCAATATCTGGCGCTTTCCGTATATCGCCGGGGAAAATGGCGGCGGGGCCTTTGTGCTGGTGTATCTGCTGTGTATTCTCTTGCTGGGTCTGCCGATCATGATTGCCGAGATCATGCTCGGGCGACGCGGGCGCCAAAGCCCGATCAATACCATGCTCAGTCTGGCGCGGGATGAGGGACGCTCGCCGCTGTGGGGCGGGATTGGCTGGCTGGGCGTGGTGACGGGCTTTTTCATTCTCTCGTTTTATAGCGTAATCGCCGGCTGGACCTTGGCGTATCTGTTTCGCGCCGGCGGGGCCAGTTTTGCGGGCCTGGATGCCGAGGGGGTCAGTGCGCTGTTTACCGCGCTCATCAGTGATCCGGAAAAACTGCTCGCCTGGCATACCATCTTTATGATTATGACGGTAATGGTGGTGGCACGCGGCGTACAATCGGGCCTGGAAAAAGCGGTTAAATTGCTGATGCCGGGGCTGTTGGTGGTATTGGTCTTGCTGGTGGGCTATGCCGCTATTGAGGGCAATTTCTGGCAGGGCTTTGCCTTTATGTTCCGTCCGGATTTTGCCAGCCTGACCACCAATTCCATCCTGCTGGCGATGGGGCAAGCCTTCTTCACCTTGAGTCTGGGCATGGGGGCGATCATGGCCTATGGCTCTTATCTGAGCTCTCAGGCCTCCATTGTCAAAACCGCTGCGGTGGTAGTCTCTGCGGATACCCTGGTGGCATTACTGGCGGGGCTTGCCATCTTCCCGATTGTCTTTGCCTCGGCCCTGGAACCGGCACAAGGCCCCGGCCTGATCTTTGTCACCTTGCCCTTGGCCTTTGCGCAGATGCCCGGCGGCACCGTGTTTGCGACCCTGTTTTTCACCCTGCTGGTGCTGGCGGCCTGGACCTCGGCGATTTCCATCATGGAACCGGCCACCGCCTGGCTTGCGGAAAACCATGAGATGGATCGCGCCAAAGCGGCCTCTATCATCGGCGGCGTGGCCTGGTTTTTAGGGATTGGCTCCATCTTGTCGTTTAGCCTATGGGCCAATTACACCTTCCTGGGAATGACCTTCTTCGATACCCTGGATTATCTCACCTCAAACATTCTGCTACCGCTGGGTGGCTTTTTGATTGCCCTGTTTGTCGGCTTTAAGATGAAAATCAGCTCGGTGCAGGAAGAATTAGCCATGCGCCAACGCTGGCTGTTTTATGTGTGGTATTACCTCGTGCGCTTCGTGGCCCCCATTGCCATTGCGCTGATCTTTTTGCGCGCAGTGGGACTGATCTGAATAAAAAACCCTAGAAATGCGACGGCGGCTTCCCGCCGTCGCATTTCTCTTGGTGGCATCAAGATAATGCCACCACATGGCCCGGCTTTCTCTGCCGGAAATCAAGTCACTCAGGTTTATTTCGGACGTTCACCCATGCCCTCGATTCACCGCCAGGCCCTGGTTCCCTACAGCGTCGAACAGATGTATCAGCTGGTCAACGATATTGCATCCTATCCCCAGTTTTTGCCGCACTGCCGCGCTGCACATATTCACTGGCAGCGCGATGATGAACTGCAGGCGAGCATCGAACTGGCCAAAGGGACATTACACAAATCCTTCACCACCCGCAACCGCTTGCGCCCCCACCAACGCATTGATATGCAATTGGTCGATGGGCCGTTTAAATATCTGCACGGGGCCTGGAATTTTCGTACTCTGCCGCAGGGGAGCCAAGTCAGCCTGGATCTGGATTTTGAATTCTCCAACACCCTGATGCGCCTGACCCTCGGACCGGTGTTTCATTCCCTCACCCATCACCTGGTTGATGCCTTCGTCACGCGGGCACAGCAAATCCACCGCGAAGTATCGGCTACACCACCGCGATAGCGTGCTGTTCCGGCGCGTATTTGCTGCATTGCGGTATCGCTATTTTATTGTTCTGGATCAATGTTGCGGGCATTAAATACTGCATCAAATTTTAATCTATGACTACATTAGAATTTGCTGGTATGTTGTTAAAAGTATCGCTATCTACCAGCCTATCCTGCGCCTCTCGGGGTACATCTTTTCATGACGCCCACGTTTGAGCACTCGCCGCTCCGCTCCGCCATGCGGGATAACACAATCCAGGCGCTGCTCCCTGCCTCTGCTTTCTGAAAAACACCAAGTCCCGCCTGGGCATCACAGGCAATTCCCCTTTTGCATTAAATCTTTGCTTTTGCCCAGCGGGCGCTGTGCGGTGTACGTATGGCTGATTTTTCTGTTTGCCATGCTGCAAGTTTGCGGTGAAACGCTTAGAATCCGTGTTTAAATAATGCGCTGATGCCGATGTTTTGGCTGAGGCTTTGGCGGATGTTTCTTGATTGAGGGGTACTGCGGGTGGCGCATGAATCATCCACAAAACGTGTTATGCATCGCGCCAGGACGGTGCCGGAGCCGCCCTTGGGATGGTGGCCACGGACGCAGACGCATCTGGAGCGTGTGGATGGGCTGTTGGTGCTGGCGGTGGCGGGTCTGTTGGTGCTGGGCCTGATCATGGTGACCTCGGCCTCGATCGGGATTGCCGAGCGCAATCTGTCGAGTCCTTTTTATTTTCTCCAGCGCCAGTTGATTTATGTGGTATTGGGACTGGGTACCGCGCTGGTGGTGTATCAGCTCAGTTTGCAGCAATGGGAAAAGATCACCTATCTGCTGGTGCTGGCGCTGTTGGTTTTGCTGGTGGTCGTGTTGTTGCCGGGCATTGGCAAGAATGTCAAAGGGGCCACCCGCTGGTTGTCGCTGGGGCCGTTTAATCTGCAGGTTTCCGAGATTGCCAAGCTGGTGGTGGTGATTTATGTCGCCAGTTATATGGTGCGCTGCAAGGAGGCTTTGCAAAAGACCTGGTTTGGCTTTTTCAAGCCTTTGATCATCCTTGGCCTGTTGGCCGTTTTGTTGCTGCAGCAGCCGGATTTTGGGGCGGCAGTGGTGTTGATGGCGATTGGTCTGGGGATGTTGTTTTTGGGCGGGGCCAAGTGGCTGCCTTTTGGTTTGCTGGTTGGCTCGGTGTCGGCCATGATGGCTTTTCTGGCGTATTCGTCGCCGTATCGTCTGGCGCGTCTGACCAGCTTTATGGATCCGTGGACGGATCCATACAATACCGGTTTTCAGTTAACCCAGTCCTTGATCGCCATCGGTAGTGGTTCGTGGTTCGGGGTCGGTCTGGGCGGCAGTGTGCAAAAGCTGTTTTATCTGCCAGAGGCGCATAACGATTTTTTATTTGCGGTGCTGGCCGAGGAGTTGGGTCTGGTCGGTATTGTGGTGGTGATTGCCTTGTACAGTCTGCTGGTGTGGCGGGCCTTTGTCATTGGCGCGATGGCCGAGCAAATCCGTGATGATTTTGGGGCCTATCTGAGCTATGGCATTGCCATCTGGTTTGCCTTGCAGGCCTTTATCAATATCGGGGTGAATATGGCGCTGCTGCCCACCAAAGGGCTGACCTTGCCGTTGATGAGTTATGGCGGCAGTTCCATGCTGGTTAGCTGTGCGGCCATGGGGTTGTTATTGCGGGTGCATTATGAAACGCAGCTGGGCTTGATTCGCCGTCAGCGGCGCTTGGCCCGTTCGGCATTTACCGAATTACAGTTTAAATAGAAGGCGTATGGGGCGTTTTGCGAGAAAGCAGTGTGTGTTAATCATGGCCGGTGGTACCGGAGGGCATGTTTTTCCGGGTCTGGCGGTGGCGCAAAACCTGCGCGCACGCGGCGTTGAGGTGATCTGGCTGGGCACTCAGGGGGGCATGGAGGTAGCGCTGGTCACACAGGCCGGTTTTCCCGTGCATACCCTGCCGGTCAGCGGTCTGCGCGGGCGCGGCCTGATGACCTGGCTCCTGGCGCCCTGGCGTTTGAGTCATGCTTTATGGGCGGCCTTGATCTTGATGCACCGCCTGCGTCCAGCGGTGGTGCTGGGCTTTGGGGGCTTTGCTTCGGGACCTGGCGGGCTGATGGCTGCAGCCTTAGGCTATCCTTTAATGATCCATGAGCAAAACAGTATTGCCGGTTTAACCAATCGCAGTCTGGCCCGGCTTGCCGATCAGGTTTTAGAGGCCTTTCCACAGACCTTTCCAGCCTCGCGCCAGGCAATTACTGTGGGCAATCCGGTGCGTGAGGCCATTGCGGCTTTGCCGCCCCCCGAGCACCGCTTTCAAGACCGTGAGGGGCCGTTGCGCCTTTTAGTTCTCGGTGGCAGTTTGGGCGCGTTGACCTTGAATCAGTCAGTGCCGGCGGCCTTGGCCTTGCTGGCGGAGCGCCGCGCTTATACGGTGATTCATCAAACGGGGCAGCGTACCCTGGCGCAGGCACAGCAGGCGTATGCAGATGCGGGTATCACGCCCCAGCAGCTTAGCCCGTTTATTGAGGACATGGCGGCGGCCTATGCCTGGGCGGATATTGTGATCTGCCGCGCCGGGGCGTTGACCTTAGCGGAGCTGGCCGCTGCCGGATTGGGGGCCATTTTGGTGCCCTATCCGCATGCGGTAGATGATCATCAACGCCATAATGCACAGTATTTAGTCGATGCCGGCGCGGCGCTGTGCCTGCCAGAAACGCAATGCAATCCTGAGACGCTGGCCGATGGCCTGGCGGGACTGGATCGCGCACAGGCGCTGGTCATGGCCCGGCAGGCGCGCACCCTGGCTAAGCCCTTGGCGACGCAGACGGTGGCAGACCACTGTCTGCGTCTGGGTGGCCTGGCTTCTACTCAAGGCGGATAAGGGGGCTTTTAAACGAATGAATACACGACCTGCGGGTAATGCCGCTGCGATAGCACACCTTGCCCCGGAAATGGCGATGCGGCGCATCCGGCGGATTCACATGGTGGGGATCGGCGGTTCCGGCATGGGTGGCATTGCCGAGGTGTTATTGAATCTGGGCTATACGGTAACGGGCTCGGATGTCAGCAGCAACAGTGTCACCCAGCGCCTGCGGGCCTTGGGGGCGCATATCTGGGAAGGCCATGATGCCGCGCAGATTCACGGGGCGGATGTCTTGGTGGTCTCAAGCGCGATCACAGAAGATAACCCGGAGCGCTGCGCGGCGCTGGCGCAGCGTATCCCGGTGGTGCGCAGGGCCGAGATGCTCGCTGAATTGATGCGTTTTCGCTATGGCATTGCGGTCGCCGGTACGCATGGAAAAACCACGACAACCAGTCTTTTGGTGAGTCTGCTGGCCGAAGGCGGACTGGATCCAACCTTTGTGATCGGCGGGCGGCTTAAAAGTACAGGTTCACATTCACGTCTGGGGCAAAGCGCATACTTGGTGGCCGAGGCGGATGAAAGTGATGCCTCTTTTCTGCACCTGCAGCCGATGATGGCGATTGTCACCAATGTGGATGCCGATCATTTAAGCACCTATGGCGGCGATTTCGCGCAGCTGCAGGCGACCTTTCTGGAATTTTTACAGCATCTGCCGTTTTATGGTCTGGCGGTGTTGTGTGCTCATGATCCGCATCTGCGCGCCCTGACGCCTAAACTGGGGCGTCCGGTGGTCACTTATGGCATTGACATCGAGGCCGATGTACAGGCGCTTGAGGTTCACGCCGATGGCACCTGCACCCATTTCAAGGTCAAACGGCCTCACTCTGCGCCGCTTTTGCCGCTGACCTTGAATCTGCCGGGACGGCATAATGTACTCAATGCCTTGGCTGCGATTGCGATTGCCACTGAGCTGGGGATTGAGGACGCGGCGATACAACGTGCCCTGGCGCAGTTTCAGGGAATTGAGCGCCGCTTTCAGCTGCATGGAGAGCTTGACACTGCCGCTGGAAAAGTGATATGGGTTGACGATTATGGCCATCATCCCACCGAAATTGCGGCCACCTTGCAGGCCGCACGGGCGGCGTGGCCTGATCGGCGCGTGGTGCTGGCGTTTCAACCGCATCGCTACAGCCGTACCCGTGATCTTTTTGACGAATTTGCCCGGGTACTTGCCTTACCCGAGGTCTTGGTGCTCATGGACATCTACGCAGCCGGTGAGGCTGCCCTTCCCGGCATTGACGGTCAGGCGCTGGCCAAGGCGGTGGCGCAACGCGCTGCGCAGCCGCCGGTGTTTGTCGCCAACCCGCAGGCGCTGGCACAACAGCTTAAATCTGTATTGCGTGATGGTGATGTCTTGCTCACCCAAGGGGCAGGTAATGTTGGCAGCCTTGCCACACATCTGCCCAAGGATCTGGCCCGTTGACAGCACGCAGCGCCTCATGGCTTGAAGATGAGCCCCTGCAGCAGCATACCACCTGGCGAGTTGGTGGCCCGGCACGGCGTTTTTACCGCCCGGCGAGTCTGCTTGAGTTACAGCACTTTTTGGCGGCGCCGGCCGACGATGAGCCGCTGCTGTGGCTGGGGCTGGGCAGTAATGTCTTGGTGCGTGACGGCGGTATTGCGGGCACCGTGATTGCCACCGCAGGGGGCTTAAACACGCTGGCGCAGATTGCCTCACATACCGTAACCGCCGGGGCGGGGCTGAGTTGTGCTGTGCTGGCACGTTTTTGTGCACGCCTGGGTCTGAGCGGTGCGGAATTTTTAGCGGCGATTCCGGGGACTGTGGGCGGCGCCTTGCGCATGAATGCCGGGGCCTGGGGCGGCGAAATTTGGACCTTGGTACACTCCGTAGACACCATCGACCGCCAGGGTCGGCTATATCACTATACACCGGCTGATTTTGACATCGGTTATCGCCATGTCGAAGGGCCGCCCGATCAATGGTTTGTGCAGGCTTCTCTGGCGTTGTCTGCCGATGATCCGGCGGCCATCAAGGAACGTACCCACGCATTGTTAGCCAAACGTCGGGCAACCCAACCGGTCGGACAGGCCTGCGCCGGTTCTGTGTTTAAAAATCCCCCGGGTGGCTTTGCGGCGCAACTGATTGATCAGGCGGGTCTTAAGGGGCTGCGTATTGGGGCGGCGGTGGTATCACACAAGCATGCGAATTTCATTATCAATGAAGGGGGCGCGAGCGCTGCGCAGATTGAGGCGCTGATTCATGCGGTGCAGCATCGCGTTGCCCAAATCCACGGCATTTCACTTGCCCCCGAGATTCAGATTCTCGGGACGCCTTCGACGGATGACACACTGATTAAAAGAATAAATGATGAGCGATAAAGAGATACAAGCCTTTGGCAAAGTTGCCGTGTTAATGGGTGGGCATTCCGCAGAACGCGAGGTCTCGCTCAGAAGTGGCCAGGCGGTATTGCAGGCCCTGTTGCGTTGTGGCGTTGATGCCCAGGGCATTGATGTCGGACAAGATATTCTGACGGTTTTGCAGCAAGCCTCCTTTGATCGGGCCTTTATTGCGCTGCATGGACGCGGGGGCGAGGATGGGGTTTTGCAGGGGGCGCTGGAGGTGATGGGCCTGCCATATACCGGAAGCGGCGTGCTTGGCTGCGCCTTGGGAATGGATAAACTGGCAACCAAACATGTGTGGGGGGGTGCAGGTCTGCCCACGCCGGATTATCTGCTGTTAGAGCCGGGCTTTGATGCTGAGGAAGTGGCGGCGCATCTGGGTTTTCCGTGCATCGTCAAGCCTGCGCTGGAAGGCTCCAGCGTCGGCATTACCAAGGTGGAGCGTCTGGCCCATTTTGCCCGCGCCTATCAGGAGGCCAGTGTCTGCGGCGGGCCGGTGTTTGCCGAGCGCTGGATCGACGGCGTTGAGCTGACCGCCGCTGTGCTGGGAGATCAGGCCCTGCCGATCATTCGTCTGGAAACGCCACATGCCTTTTATGATTATGAGGCCAAATATCACAGCAGCACGACGCAATACCATTGTCCGGCCGGTTTGCCTGCCGCCCAGGAAGCAAGCCTGCGCGCCTTGGCCCACAAAGCCTTTAAGATCACCGGCGGTTCAGGCTGGGGGCGCGTAGATCTGATGCTGGATGCCAAAGGCCAGTCGTGGCTGATTGAAATCAACAGCGTGCCGGGCATGACCGATCACAGTCTGGTGCCGATGGCGGCCAAGGCCGCCGGGATTGATTTTGATACCTTGGTCTTGCAGATTCTGGCGAGCAGCGTCGCTAAGACCTAAACAGGAAGCCAGGCACTGTGTCTGACCGTATGGCTAAACGCCGGGCCCGGCCTGCCCATACGCCGTGGCCCTATTGGTCTGTTGTGTGGCGTTTTGCCCTGCATGGCCTGATAATATTGGGATTAACCGTGGTGATGGTGCGTGGATGGGAATATCTGCACCACCCAAACACCTTGGCCATTCGCAATGTGTTAATTGAAGGCGAGATTCGCTACCAGAGTCGCAGTGAGTTAACCGAGGCAATGGCGCCGCTGGTCAGTGGCGGTTTTTTCAGCCTTGACCTGGATGAGCTGGAGCAGGCCCTGCGCGCCTTGCCGTGGGTCTATGCCGCCACGGTGCGGCGTATCTGGCCAGATCAGGTGGTCGTGCATATCACCGAAGAGGTTGCGGTGGCCTACTGGGGCACGGATGGCCTGATGACGCAATATGGCGAGATTATCAAGCCTGCTGTGAGCAGCTTCCCGCTTGGTCTGCCACACTTGCAAGGCAATGACGGGCGCCACCGCGTGTTGATGAATCGCTATCTGGCGGTACAGGCGCGTCTAGCGGACATTGATCTTGAGGTTGTAGGATTGTATGAAGATGCCCGGCGAGCCTGGCGTATCGAGTTTGCCGACGGCATGCAGGTCATGATGGGACGGCGGGTGGATCAGGCCAGCGTTGAGCGCCTCGTGCGCATGTATCCGCACATCCGGGCGCACCGCGAGCAACCGCTCAAGCATATTGATCTGCGCTACACCAACGGCGCAGCGGTGGCCTGGCTTAACGACACCGAGCGCCCCCCGGCGCGCTGAAACCCTGCGCCGTTTAGCAGTGATGCACCCATTCTGCAAGGCAATGCCTGAGCTTTATCTGTAGGCTGTGTAAAATAGACGCTATTTTCGCGCAAATGACCCAAGGTGCAGGTACGCCGCATCATTTGTGTTTCATGATAGAAAAGATTTGGGGAAAAGGCTTTTATGTCAAAGCGATCTGACAAGGGGATGATAGTTGGCCTGGATATTGGCACCTCGAAAGTTGAGGCCATTGTGGGCGAAATTTCTGCGGATGGCGCCATCGAAATCATCGGCATTGGTTCGCATCCCACGCGTGGCCTGAAAAAAGGCGTTGTGGTCAATATCGAGTCCACCGTCCAGTCGATTCAACGCGCCATCGAAGAGGCCGAACTGATGGCGGGCTGCCAGATTCATTCCGTCTATGCCGGCATTGCCGGCAGCCATATCCGCAGCCTCAATTCCAACGGGGTGGTGGCCATCAAGGAAAAAGAAGTCACCCAGGCCGACGTGGAACGGGTGATTGATGCGGCACGCGCCGTGGCAATTCCGGCGGATCAGCGAATTTTGCATATTCTGCCCCAAGAGTTCATCATTGACGAACAAGAAGGCATCCGCGAGCCCATCGGCATGTCCGGGGTACGCCTGGAGGCGCGGGTACACCTGGTGACCGGTGCGGTCTCTGCCGCCCAGAATATCATCAAATGCGTGCGCCGCTGCGGTCTGGAGGCCGATGACATCATCTTGCAGCAGATTGCCTCAAGCTATGCAGTCCTGACCGACGATGAAAAAGAGCTGGGCGTATGTCTGGTGGATATTGGCGGCGGAACCACCGACATTGCCGTCTTTACTGAAGGCGCCATTCGCCACACTGCCGTGATTCCCATCGCCGGGGATCAGGTCACCAATGACATTGCGGTGGCTTTGCGCACCCCGACACAGTATGCCGAGGATATAAAAATCCGCTATGCTTGTGCACTGCGACAAATCGCCGACCCTGAGGAAAACATTGATGTTCCCAGCGTGGGCGAACGACCGACCAAGCGTCTGTCGCGCGAGACCCTGGCGGGCGTGGTTGAACCACGCTATGAAGAGCTGTTTTCCCTGGTGCAGGCAGAACTGCGCCGCTCCGGATGTGAAGAGCTGGTTGCTGCGGGCATTGTGCTCACGGGCGGGGCGTCCAAGATGGATGGGGTTCTGGAACTGGCCGAGGAAGTCTTTCACATGCCCGTGCGCCTGGGGATTCCTCAATATGTGACCGGCATGGAAGAAGAAATCAAAAACCCCATTCATTCCACCGGCATTGGCTTATTGCTCTTTGGCTACCATAGCCGGATGCAGATGGGCATTGACAGCCACCGTAACAATACGGGGATCAAATCCGTTTGGGCAACCATGAGAGGCTGGTTTGACCGGGGGTTTTAACTGACGAAGCGATTCATGTCAGCCGGTAGCCCGTTATATACACGGTCTGTAAAACCGGGGAGCGCTGAAAAATACACGACAGCATCATAAGCATAATCGGGGCAAGGTATGGGGTTTTCATTTACATCTGGGTTTTCAATGATTGTAGGAGGGTACTATGTTTGAATTGATGGAAAGCTATCCGCCAAGCGCGGTCATCAAAGTGATCGGCGTTGGCGGGGGCGGCTGCAATGCCGTGCAGCACATGGTGAATTCCAATGTCGAGGGGGTTGATTTTATTTGCGCCAACACGGATGCCCAAGCGCTCAAAAATCTTAACGCCAAAACGATGCTACAACTGGGCGGGCATATCACCCGTGGCCTCGGTGCAGGCGCCGATCCGGCCATTGGGCGTGAAGCAGCGTTGGAAGATCGCGAGCGCATTCAGGAGGTGATTGAAGGTGCCGATATGGTCTTCATCACCGCCGGCATGGGCGGTGGTACCGGTACCGGCGGCATCCCGGTAGTGGCACAAATTGCCAAGGAAATGGGGATTTTAACCGTTGCCGTGGTCACCAAACCGTTTCCCTTTGAAGGCAAAAAGCGCATGCAGATTGCCCTGGCAGGCATGGAAACCCTCAGCAAATCGGTTGACTCCCTGATCACCATTCCCAATGAAAAGCTACTGACCGTCCTGGGCAATAACATCACCCTGCTGGATGCCTTCCGCGCCGCCAACAACGTACTGCTTAATGCCGTGCAGGGCATTGCCGAACTGATCACCCGTCCGGGTTTGATCAACGTAGACTTTGCCGACGTGCGGGCCGTCATGTCAGAAATGGGCATGGCGATGATGGGCACCGGCATCGCTGATGGGGAAGATCGCGCCCGTGTCGCCGCCGAGGCTGCCATTGCCAGTCCCCTGCTGGAAGACATTGACATCGCCGGGGCGCGCGGAATTTTGGTGAATATCACCGCCGGGCCGGATTTATCCATGGGTGAATTTAAGGAAGTCGGTGATGCCATCAAGGAATTTGCCTCCGAGGAGGCCACGGTGGTCGTCGGCACGGTGATTGATCATGAAGCGTCTGACGAATTGCGCGTCACCGTGGTGGCCACCGGTTTAGGTCCAATGCGTCAGGAACAACGTGCCAGCGCAGAACGTCCACGCGTTAAGCTCGTTGACCGTAAAATGCCCGGAATGGGCGCAGATCATCATCACGGTGATGTTGACTACGGCAAGCTTGATCGGCCCACGGTCATTCGCCAGCAAAGCAACAACCCGCAACAAAGCGGTAATGCGGCGCATAATCTGGATATGGATTATCTGGATATTCCGGCCTTTTTGCGCAAGCAAGCTGATTGATCAGGCATGGACCCGCAGTGTAACAGCAGTCGATGGGGCGGTGGCTAACAGAACCCGAAAACGCCGCATGTGAACGTGGATACACGCTTAAGCGTTGCGTTTTGCATGGTTCTTCCACCGCCCCGTTTTTTGGTTTATCCCGGCAAGCAGACGGTTTTCATGGCATCCTCACCCCTGCAGCATTCACCGCATCTTAAAATAATCAGAGATAAGTATGTCAACCCAATTCAGAAAAGTCCCCTTTTGTGCAAAGCAGAAGTGTCCCCCGTAGAATGCGTGGTTATGGTGTTTGGGCTGGTGCCGGAGTGATGTTGCCCCGACCTCTCCAAGGGTGGTCCGGCGCCGGTTTGTAGGTTGGCTTGGCGGTCTGTTTTGCCTTGGCCTGGTCGACGCTGTGGTGGACACTTTTTTCATCATCCAGCGGTGTGGGCGGTTCGCCCTCAGCCAACAGACGGTAAGGCATGATGTGCCCCTGGTGCAGGAGGGTGATGGTGCCGTCGAAGGCCTCGCAGACGGTGAGGGTGGCACCCCGCAGGCGGTAGCCCTTGCCCTGTCCCTGAAGCTGATATTCCCGGTTCTTGAACTGGAAGCAAAGGTTCTTGGAGAGCTTACGGGTATGGTGCAGGCAAAGGATGAGGGCCTGCTCCTCGGGGCTGTGCAGCACCGGTCGGTGGGCATCCTGGGGGCTTTGTGGCTCGACGGCGAAGCGGGCGTTGAAGTCGGCCATGAAGGTGGGGAGGAAGGCGTTGGCGGCGTCGATGTCCGAGATCTCACGCAGGCGCAGCTCCTTGACCAAACGGTCTTGCAGGGTCTGGTTGGCCCGCTCCACCCGCCCCTTGGCCTGAGGCGTGTTGGCATGAATGGCGGCGATGTCGAGGGTCTTGAGGGCGCGGGAAAACTGGGTCAGCTCCCCGTCGTGCTCAGGATGATTGACACGGAAGATGCTGTGTTTGTCTGAGTAGAGGGCCACCGGACGTCCGTGCTGATCCAGGTATTGCTGTAGGGTCTCCATGTAGGCCTGGGTGGTCTCGGCGGGCACGAAGCGCAGGGCCATCAGGCGCCCTGTGGCGTCGTCGATGAACACAATCAGGGTACAGCGCGGGCCGCGCACCTCAAACCAGTCATGGGGCGAGCCGTCGATTTGAATGAGCTCCCCCAGGCAGGGGCGGCGTGGACGGCGCTGATGAATGCGGGCTTGCTTGCGTTGCTTGGGCTGCCATAGCCCATCGGCCACCATCCACTGGCGCAGGGTCTCGACCGAGAGATGATGACCATGGCGCTCGGCCAGCTTTTCGCAGGCCAGGGTGGGGCCAAAGTCGGTGTAGTGCGTCTTGACCAAGGCGAGCACCTCCTGGCGTACTGTCTCGGCAATGGCGTTATTGGGACGTCGGCCACGGTGGCCACTGCGTAGCCCTGTCGCCCCATGCTCACGATAGCGGCGAACCAGGCGCTTGACCTGGCGCACGCTCAACCCCAGGCGCTGGGCCGCCTCGGCCTGCCGCAGATGCTTGTTCGCCACCGCCTGAATCATCTCTAGTCGGTCAATTTCTTTGTGACTCATCGTAATGTGCTCCTTCGTCATGCGTGCCCCTCCCGCTTAAATATAAAGGGGACATTTTAGAATTGGACGAAGGGGACATTACTGCTTTGGGCTAACATAATCAGAGATAAGTATTGACAGACATCCTCTGAATGCATAAAATTATGCGCCTGATTACACAGTAGATGTATGATCCTCACCTGCCGAGGTGGCGGAATTGGTAGACGCGCTAGTTTCAGGTACTAGTGGGGGTAACCCCGTGGAGGTTCAAGTCCTCTCTTCGGCACCATCGTTGTTCTCTCTGCTTTTTTTCTGTGTTACCCGCCCTTTGGGGCTTGTCATTGTGGCCTGAACAGGCCAATATCTCACTCTTGAATACTTGCTTGATACCCGTGCCCATCTTGTCCGCTCAATGGACAGTGCCTGGCGATTTGGCAATACATGCCAAAGCGGCGCGAGTATCTATTCATGCCTCGGTATTGATTCCGAGGGTGTACATCCCATTGCCTTTTTTCAGGGAGCCATGCTGTGTCACACACCCAGCCCTGGTTTGTGCAAGTTAACCTGCCAAAATGGTTTGAGTCGTATCTGCCGTCTTATCTAGGGATCCCTTTAGACGATGCACATGCGATGGATTTGGCAATTGCTCTCTCTGCTAAAAATATTCAACATCACACTGGCGGCCCTTTTGGTGCTGTGATCACCAACAGCCACGGCTTTTTGGTCGCGGCGGCGGTGAATCTGGTGACTTCCAGCGGACAGTCCTGGACACATGCGGAGATGCTGGCCTTGACTCTGGCGCAAATCCATACGGGCTGTCTGGATTTACGCAAAGCGCCACTGGCGCCGCTTTCTCTGTATTCCTCGGCAGAACCTTGCGCCATGTGTCTGGGTGCAGTGCCCTGGTCAGGGATTGCACGCGTGGTGATCGGGGCGCGTGAGGAGGATATTCTGGTAGCCGGTTTTGATGAAGGTGACAAACCCGCCTTAGGGCTTGCCAGTCTGCACCGCTGGGGCATTGTGGTAAACGCCGATGTGCAGCGCCAGGCGGCAGCGGCTGTGCTGGCGGATTATGCAAGACAGGGTGGCGCTGTGTACCAACCTCCACCACTTCGAGAGCAAGGTTGTGAGTGATGATCTGAATGGTCCGGGCTATATTCACACCTTTCGCGTGGGCTTACACGATACCGATGCGGCGGGCGTGTTGTTTTTTGCACAGCTTTTTCGCCATGCGCACGAGGCTTATGAGGCCTTTATGGCGCATATCGGCTTTCCCTTGCCAGAGATGATACGCCAAGGTGAGTATCATTTGCCGTTGGTGAGTGCCCAAGCCGATTATCTGGCGAAAATCAGCCACGGCGATGATATTCAGGTCACGGTGCAAGTCGCACAGATGAGCACCCGCTCATTTAGCATGGCCTATACCTTCACCGCAGGTCGCCGCAAAACAGTGGCTCACGCCAAGACCGTGCATGTGTTGATTGCACATCCCGATAAGCGCATCGCCGCACCTCTGGTATTACCACAGGCTCTGCGCATCGCGCTGGCACGATACCAGCAACCACCGCCTGCAACGGATTAGGATTGCTCCTTGATCATCGGGGTAGCGGGGGCCTCATCATCGCCTGCAATGGGTAGCGGTTTGGGCTGGGCATTGGGCGGTTTGGTGCCGCTTTCTTCAGCAGACAGGGCATCCCAGGCGGTCTTGATCTCGCGCATCAGGCTGGACACCTCGTCTAAAATCGCCGGGTCATTGCGCAGATTGGCCATCATCAGCTGGCGATTCATGTAGTCGTACAGAGCCTCCAGATTAGCCGCGATTTCGCCGCCTTTCTCCATGTCCAGATGAACGCGCAGACCTTCGATGATGTCAATGGCGCGGCTGATGCGCTCGCCTTTGACCGCCACATCACCGCGCAACATCGCCCCTCGGGCCACGGCAATACGTTCCAGCGCGCCCTCCATCAGCATCTGAATGAGCCGATGGGGGCTTGCCTCGTTAATCTCTGCCAGCGTGCCTGATTGACGATACTGACTCAGTGCCTGATTGATGCCTGGATGGTACATACCCAGCGCTCCTCCGGTGGTATTGAGTTGAAGACGATGGATCAATGCTTACTTTTTACGCTGGCTCATCATCGCATTGATGGAATCAAACTGTTGATAGAGGTATTCACTGGTGTTTTTCAGATCACCGACAATCCCGTCCATCACCGAAAACTGACTGGCCAGACGCGCCTCATAAGTGACCATACGGGCATCCAGCCGCTGCCTTTCTTCTGTGACCTTTTTCAGGTTGACCTGCAGGCCCTCGGTGCGGTTATCCAGCAAGCCACCAAAGCGCGTATAGTCGCGTGCGGTATTGTTAAATCGGGTTGCAATCTCGCTGACAACGTTGACCACACGCTCAAAGTCCCCGTTCAGGGCGCTATCCAGCGTTGAGCTATTCAGGAATAGTTTACCGTTATCCGGGTTGGAACGCACACCCAAATCCATCAAACTTTTCACTTGGCCTGCAACGCCAGGCGTTCCGGCAACCATGGCAGACAGGTCTGTAGCCAGTTTGGTGCGCAGTCCTCTTAAGGTGCTGTCACCAATCATCAGACCCGCCTCACCGCTTTCGGCATTAAACCGGGTCAGCTCGGCAATCTGTCCGACCACGCTGTTGTAGGCATCAACAAATTTATTCAGTCCTTCGCGCACCGAATCACGATCTTGAGAGACGTTAATGGTGATCGGGCTGTCTGCCTCGGTTTTCTTGAGCAGGCGGATGTCCATGCCGTCGATGATGTTTTGCAGGTGATTGCTAGGGCTTTGCAACTCAATGCCGTTTAAGTTGAAAACAGCATCTTTGCCTTCACTGATCCGTGCATGTTGCTCAGGACTGAAAGTGACACCCTCAGCGGCTGGTGCAAATTTATCGGTAAACCCCGAAAAAAAGCCATCGGCGGTGATGTTGATAGTATTTGCCGCCCCGGTTTCCCGGGAAGTCAAGGTCAGATATTGGCTGCCATCGGCCTCATTGATCAGCGTTGCCGTCACCCCCAGACCTGCTTTGCTGTTGATGGCATTGCGCAGATCGGCCAGCGTATTTTTTTCAGCCTTGGCCGGCAGTTCGATGGCAACCGCAGGACCATTGCCAAGCTTAATGTTCAAAGTCCCCGACCCAATGTCTTTGGCCTGATTACCGGTAAAACGGGCGCTGGTCAGGCTGTGTGCGCTGGCCAGCTGGGATACTTCCATACGATAGCTGGTACCGGCCGGTAGGGTGCTGCTAGCCGTAGCCGTCAGGACGGTAGGATCGGATACCTCCGTAGTACGGCTTTGCTTGAGCGAGCGCAACGCAGAGGAGGCGCTTTGCAGCTCATTCATGGCGGTTTTGATGGTATTAAACGCCGCCAGCTGAGCCTGGGCAGTGGCTTCGCGGACATCCAGCCGCGCTTGTACCGGCGCACGTTCCGCCTTGACGAGCTGATCCAAAAGATTGGAAAGATCAAGCCCGGAACCAATTCCCAAAGTACTTACAGACATGTTTCTAGCCTCCTTACCAACAAGAACTCAAGCGCCTAAGGGACGGGCACTTGCTGGTAATCATTATGCGTTAAAAGAAATGCATCAGGCCGTGCCCGCATCCAAGAGGCTTTCAATCGAGTTATTTTCAGACAGCGTCTTGGCCAGAGATAACACCACTTCAGGTGGAATCTGACGAATGACTTCTTGAGTCTCTCGGTTGAGCACGGTAATGATGGTATGCCCCGTATCTTCGTTGATGGAAAATTGCAAATCGCGTGCCATATTTTGCATATAGGCATTCAAATGGGCGACGGCCTCATCGACAACCTCTTCATCAACGGTGCTTCCAGGAAGAGGGGTCTCAGCGGTTTTGGCAGATTTGGCATCCACGGGCGTGGCGATGGTTGCATTTTTCCCAAGCGCCGGGGCGCTTTGCGTTTTCGGGATGCTATTGACCACCTGTGTGCTCTGGGGCTGGGGCGGCAAATCTTTGCCGGATTTGGATGCAACCACGGTCGCCGCAGGCAATTCTTCCTGTTTCCACGCCATCGTCGCCTCGGATGTATGCGGCGCAATGGAAGATGAGGCGATCTTTAGGTGATTGCTGGCAAGTAGCTCGGGTATCATGGCCAGTACCTCGCGTTAATATTTAAAAATAATTGTTTTTAAAGTCTTTTTAAAGCTAAAGCGACCTATGGGTCGGGGCACTTTAAAACACGATTATAGTATCCCCAAGCTACATATCGGCAGTCCAGGAAAAATCTTTAGCCATTATTTACACTAAGAAGCTGTTTGGAAACTACCGCCTCAAACCAAGCGGTTAGCCATCAGTCGACTCATTGCGAGATAAATCCAGGCTTCGCTGCTCGACATCAAGCGCTCGTAGTCCTTGCTCAGACGGCGTGAGTGGTTCAGCCAGCCAAAGGTCCGCTCAACAACCCAGCGTCGCGGCAACAAAACAAACCCTCGGCGCTCCTTGGGACGCAA
>NZ_MU255056.1:1041590-1186323 GCF_000227725.2 Thiorhodospira sibirica ATCC 700588
GAAACGAAAGCGCTGGGCAACCCAGTCAACCAGGCGTCCACTGTAGCCGCCGTCAACCCAGATCGTGCGCAGCTTTTGCAATGACCGGGGAGATGGCGCAGGAGTTGGCGCGCCCCATCACGGTCTTGCACGCTGGCGGCGGTGACAAGGACGGCCAGCACCAGCCCCAGGGTATCGACCAGAAGATGGCGTTTGCGGCCCTTGATCTTCTTGCCGGCGTCATAGCCGCGCTCGCCAGGAATCGCCGTGGTCTTGACGCTTTGGTTGTCCAGACACCCGGCGCTCGGATGCTTGTGACGCCCGTGGCGTTGCCGTAGCCGAGCGCGTAGCCTGTCATGAAGACGCTGCCAGGTTCCATCGCGCCGCCAGCGATTGAAGTCATAGTACACTGCCGACCAGGCAGGAAAGTCGCGCGGCAGCTGACGCCACTGGCAGCCCGTCTGCAGGATATAGAAGATCGCATTGATGACTTGGCGCATGCTGAGCTTACGAGGGCGCCCGACCGGGGCGCTCGGCAACAGCGGCTTGATCGCCTTCCAGGCGCCGTCGCTGAGGTGACTCGGGTAGCGTTTTTTTGCGAATCTTCTTGCTGCATTTCTGGGGCATGTGGGCCACTTCCTAGAAAAAATCGTAGGTTAAGCCATTACGCGATTAATTTCCAAACAGCCTCTTAGACTTAAAGCAGTAACGCATCGCCTTGGATTGGTGCAGTATAGTACATTGCAACCGCGTACCAGCGCGATAACCCGCGCCAATAGCAACCCAGGATAACCTTATGTCATTTGATCACGATGCATCAATGCCTAGGCAATTATTTAGCCATTTTGTGCTGCCGCAGATTGACTTTGGCAGCGGGGTGCGCCGGCTGATTGCATCACGGGCCCGTCGCTTCGGACCGCGTATTTTACTGATTACCGGCGCCCAGTCTTTGCAGCGTGGCCCATTTTGGCCGGAGATGCTGGCCCGCTTTGAGGCCGAAGGGCTGGAAGTGTTGATCCACGCGGTTGCCGATGAACCCTCGCCGCACGGGGTTGATGCGGTGGTTCGGGAGTATCACAGCGCAGGCATTGCGGCGGTGGTTGCCATTGGCGGTGGCAGTGCGCTGGATGCCGCCAAGGCCATTGCGGGCTTGTTGCCCAGCGGAGATTCTGTGCTGGAATATCTGGAAGGCGTTGGCCCGCAACGGCCTTATCATGGACCGGCGCTGCCCCTGATTGCCGCACCGACCACCGCCGGTACCGGCGCAGAGATGAGCAAAAACGCGGTGTTGAGTGTACGCGGTGGGGATGGCTATAAAAAATCCTTTCGCAGTGATTTGCTGATGGCGCGTCATGCGCTGATTGATCCGGATTTTCTGCAGCACTGCCCGCCTGAGGTCTTGGCGGGCAATGGCATGGATGCCTTGACACAATTACTCGAATCCTATGTTTCCCGGCGGGCCTATGCGCACACCGATGCCCTGGTACTGAGCGCGTTACACCGCCTGCGTGTGAGTCTGCTGCCGCTGGTGCAGGACTCTGGTAATGCCGAGGCGCGCTCCGGGATGGCTTACGCGGCGATGGTGTCGGGGATCACCCTGTCTCAGGTAGGGCTGGGCGTAGTACACGGGCTGGCCTCGCCGCTGGGGGCCTTTTTCCCGATTCCCCACGGCCTGGTCTGTGGTGCCCTGCTGGCCCCGGCCACGCACAGCAATATCGAGGCCTTGCGCCACGCTGAGCCTGGCAGCGCGGCCTTGCAGCGTTATGCCACCTTGGGACGGGTGCTGGCGGGTAACCCGGCGCTGGACGATAACGCCGCGCATGACGCCTTGATACAACAGCTGTATGCCTGGAGCAAGGCTCTGGGGCTGCCAACCCTGGGGGCTTTGGGGGTCACAGCGCAGGATTATGCGCGTATCATTGCCCACTGTCGCGGTTCCAGTATGCAGACCAATCCTATTCATCTCAGCGATGCACAGCTTGCCGAGCTGCTGGCACGCTGCCAAACCACCGCCTGGCTGGCCTGATTCGGAGTTTCCTCATGCCCATACGTTTTGAAGAACAAACGGCGATTCTGGAAGAATTTTGTACGGTTGAAGAGGCCGATACCCTGTTGGCCTGGCTGATGGAACACCCCGATGCACAAGTGGATCTGGCACCCTGCAAGCATCTGCACGCAGCTATTTTGCAGGTGCTGTTATCCTGCAAACCCACGCTGAAAAACCTGCCACAGGAGGATGGCGAGCTGCGCGCCTGGATGCAGACCCTGCGTGATAGCCCGCCGTCCTGATCACAGTCCGAACGTAGCGGCATCGTCCAGGTGCCGCACCCAAAAAAGCGACGGCTGGGAGCCGCCGCCACGATAATCCCTTTATTTTGTAAGGAGTTGACACACGATGGCACAGTATGGACCGCATGATATCCGCAACATTGCCCTGGTTGGTCCGGGCGGTAGCGGTAAAACCACGCTGATTGAGGCATTGCTGGTGCAGGCCGGGGCCTTGCCAGAGGCGGGCAGCATCGAAAAAGGCACGACGGTGTGCGATTTTGACCCGCTGGAAAAATCCATACAGCACTCGCTGGAACCGGCCATTGTCCACCTGGAAAACGCCGGTTGCCATATCCATCTCATTGATACCCCCGGAATGCCGGATTTTCTCGGGCGGGCGGTGAGTATCTTGCCCGCGATTGAAACCGTAGCGATTACCATTGAGCCGCAATATGGGGTAGATATCACCACCACGCGCTTGCTGGAGCGCGCCGATGATATGCGCGCCTGCCGCCTGGTGATTATCAACAAAATTGAGCAGCCGGGCATTGATTGGGAGGCGGTCATGAACCGCCTGCGCGACACCCTGGGGCCGGGCTGTCTGCCCATCAATCTGCCCGCAGATCAGGGACGCCGCGTGGTGGATTGTTACTTTGCCCCGGATACTGCGGCACAGACTGATTTTTCCTCGGTCAAAGCGGCGCATGATGCGCTGATTGATCAGGTGGTTGAGCTCGATGAGGCGCTGATGGAGCGCTATCTGGAGCAGGGCCAGGCGCTTGATCCACAGCAGTTGCATGATCCCTTTGAAGAAGCCCTGCGGCAGCGTCATTTGATACCGATCTGCTTTGTGTCGGCCAAAACCGGCGCGGGCCTTGCGCAGTTACTGCGCGTCTTTTGTGAGCTGATGCCCAATCCGGCCGAGGGCAATCCACCGCCCTTTGTCAAAGGCGAGGGCGAAACCGCCAAGCCGGTGATGGTGCTGCCCGACCCGCAACAGCACGTTGTGGCGCATGTTTTTAAGATCAGCTTTGACCCGTTTATCGGCAAACTGGGCATTTTTCGCATCCATCAGGGCACGATCACCCCCAATACCCAACTGTTTATCGGCGATGCCCGCAAACCGTTCAAGGTCTCGCATCTGTATCGGGTGCATGGCAAAGAACACAAAGAGATTCCCCTCGGCCTGCCCGGCGACATCTGCGCCGTGACCAAGGTCGATGAGCTGCACTTTGATGCGGTTTTGCATGATTCGCATGACGAGGATCATTTTCATCTGCGCTCTATCCGCTGTCCGGCGCCGATGTTTGGCCTGGCGGTTCAGGTCAAAAAACGCGGTGACGAACAAAAATTTTCCGATGCCATTCACAAAATCGCCGATGAAGACCCCTGTCTGGTCATTGAGCAGGCCAAGGATGCCAACGAAACCGTGCTGCGCGCCGTCGGGGAGCAACATTTGCGGGTGATTCTGGATAAGCTGCGTGAGCGCTATCATCTGGAGCTGGAGGTCCGGCCACCGCGCATCCCCTACCGCGAGACCATCACCCAGCCCGCCGAAGGCCATGCCCGCCATAAAAAACAAACCGGCGGCGCGGGCCAGTTTGGCGAGGTGTTTTTGCGCATCGAACCGCTGCCACGCGGCGAGGGCTTTGTGTTTGGTAACGCCGTTGTCGGCGGGGCCATCCCCGGACAGTTCATTCCGGCGGTGGAAAAAGGCGTGCGTCAGGTGCTGGAAAGCGGCGCCATCGCCGGTTATCCGCTGCAAGACCTTAAAGTGACCGTGTATGACGGCAAATATCACGCGGTTGATTCCAAGGAAATCGCCTTTATCGCCGCTGCCCGCAAGGCTTTTCTGGATGCCATCCACAAAGCCAAAGGAGTGTTACTGGAGCCGGTGGTAAATATCCAGATCAAAACCCCCAGTTCCGCTGTGGGCAGTATCACCGGCGATTTGGCCAATCTGCGTGGGCGCATCAATGGCACCAGCGTATTGCCGGATGGGCGTTCTATCATTGACGGGCAAGTGCCGCTCAGTGAGCTGGATAATTACCAGTCCAAGCTCAAATCCGTCACCGGCGGCGAGGGTTCTTACACCATGGAATTCAGTCATTACGAGGCCGTCCCGGCGCGTATCCAGCAAGAACTGATCGCTGCCTTCAAACCCAAAGACGACGAGGATTAAATCCGGCCCTGCCCCGCCGTATTATGGCCGCTGGCCTTATGCCCAAGACCTGTGACAGGCCAGCGGGTGGGTGCTATATTGACGGCGCTGTACGTGCCTTCATCTTAAATCGCGGGGATTTTTATGGACATTGCTCAACTGTTGACTTTTAGCGTCAAAAACGGCGCTTCTGACTTGCACCTATCCGCCGGGCTGCCGCCGATGATCCGCGTGGATGGCGACGTGCGGCGCATCAATGTGCCCGCGATGGAACACAAAGCGGTGCATGGCATGATCTATGACATCATGAACGATAAACAGCGCAAGGATTATGAAGAATTTTGGGAAACCGACTTTTCTTTTGAAATCCCGGGGCTGGCGCGCTTTCGTGTGAATGCCTTCAATCACAACCGGGGGGCCGGGGCGGTCTTTCGTACCATTCCCACCAAAATCCTCACCCTTGAAGAACTCAAATGCCCCAAGATCTTTGCACGCATTGCCGAATATCCACGCGGCATTGTATTGGTGACCGGGCCGACCGGCTCGGGTAAATCCACCACCCTGGCGGCGATGGTCCATCACAAAAACGAAAATGAATACGGCCACATCCTCACCGTAGAAGACCCCATCGAATTTGTTCATGAATCCAAACGCTGCCTGATCAATCAGCGCGAGGTGCATCGTGACACCCTGGGTTTTAATGAGGCACTGCGCTCGGCCCTGCGTGAAGACCCTGACACCATCCTGGTCGGGGAAATGCGCGACCTGGAAACCATCCGCCTGGCCTTAAGTGCGGCAGAAACCGGGCATTTAGTGTTTGGCACCCTGCATACCAGCTCGGCGGCCAAAACCATTGACCGCGTGGTGGATGTCTTTCCTGCGGCTGAAAAAGACATGATCCGCGCCATGTTGTCTGAATCCTTGCGGGCGGTGATTTCCCAGACCTTGCTCAAGCGCATTGGCGGCGGGCGTGTCGCTGCCCATGAAATCATGCTCGGCACCCCGGCCATCCGTAATCTCATTCGTGAAAACAAGATTGCCCAGATGTACTCGGCGATTCAGACCAGTCAGGGTGTGGGGATGCAAACCCTGGATATGTCGCTCAAAGAGCTGCTCAGCAAGGGCCTGGTTGGCAAAGAAGAAGCCCGTCGTAAAGCCACCAACCCCGATGCCCTGTAGTCAATAATCCACTTTTTATCATGCGCTGGGCGGTCCGCACCCACACAACAGGCACTGGCCTGACCAATGCCTGTTTGTATCTTGCCGTTTTCCCGATGGATACACAGCAAGGCCCTCTTTTCCCAGTAATTCATAATTAAGAATATGCTTATTTTATTTAGCAATAAATTGATTTAAGCTTCAGCGTTATGCACATTTGGCGGACCTATCACTGAAGTGATACCGTGCATCCCCCAACATCCTCACGATTTCAGGCTGCAAAAAGGTATTTTTTAGAATGCATACAACATGGCTCAATCTGCCGGGATTGCACGTCCCGCTCAAGGCATTATTTACCGGTTATCTGATCGTTGTCGGCTTTGGTTTTTTAGCCGCCGGCACACAGATTTTGCTCACGCATGGCATGGCCGATGGCAAGCTGGGGCTATCGATGAACGATATTGTCTACAGTTTTTACGGCAATCGTGAAAATTCCCGCCTGGAAGCCAAGCTCAGGGGCTCCATGAGCGACAAAGCCACGCCCGAGGAAAATGAGATCATGATCCAATGGGCACGACGCGGCGCGCCTTTCAGCGAATGGGAAGGCACCATCAAGCCCATTGTGGATGCCAAATGTGCGGCCTGTCATACCAACATCCCCACCCTGCCCAATGTCACCCTCTTTGAAGTCATGCAAGAATCAGCCGAGGTGGATAAAGGCCCTTCCATTGAACACCTGACGCGGGTTTCACATATCCATCTGTTCGGCATGTCCTTTATCTTCTTTTTCATCGGCCTGATTTTCTCCATGGCCGTTGGATTTAAACCCTGGATCAAAGGGCTCATCATCTTCATCCCGTTTTTCTCGCTGGCGCTGGATGTTGCCGGCTGGTGGCTGACCAAATTCAACCCCGGATTTGCCTGGATGATCCTGGTCGCTGGCCTTGGCTATGGTTCCACCGTGGCCATCATGTTGCTGACTTCGCTGTATCAGATGTGGCTGATGCCCTTAGCCCGTCGCCCTGCATAAGCGCGCTATAGCTACCTGCTTTTATCCACATGATGCGCCATATTCACTGTAACATGGCGCATCGTGTGCCATCCATTCCCCATAAAACACCGCGAAGCCTGCGGCTTCGTGCCAAGCCAGTGCCTGGTGCTCCCGCAACGCTTAAATCGTGTGATATTTAAATCCTGTGATATCAAGAGGGCTTTGCTATGGCGACCATTGCCGTGCTGGAGGATTTATTAACCCGAGGACAAGACAATGCCCTGTTGCGTTTTTCGCTGGGCAATGCTTATTTGCAAGCCAATGACGCCGCACAGGCAATCGTGCATTTGCGTCAGGCTCTGGTTTATGATCCGGACTATTCTGCTGCCTGGAAGCTGCTTGGCAAAGCCTTGACGCTGGATGGACAGACCGCCGAGGCCCTCAGCGCCTATACCCAGGGTATTGAGGTTGCCGCCCGACGCGGCGATAAACAGGCCGAAAAGGAAATGCAGGTGTTTAAAAAACGCCTGGAGCAGCACGCCGATTAAGCGGATCATTTCTCATGGAGTTGACATCTAGGCTTTATTATACTAACTTTTGCTTACATTCTTAAGTAAACGCGGAGCACACATGCCCAGGTATGTTCCATCCAGAGAAGCCGCTAAAATACTCGGACTCCATGCAAACACACTTAGAAAATATGCCGATGAAGGGCGAATCGCCACTTACCGAACTGCCAGTGGGCAGCGAAGGTTTGATGTCGACTCCTATCTTGGCGCCGCCGTTGAAGCCAAGCCAGTTATCATTGGCTATTGCCGAGTGTCTTCACCTGCCCAAAAGCCAGACCTTGAGCGACAAGCCCAATACCTGCGTGAGTGCTACCCAGGTGTCGAGATCATCCAAGATGTCGGCTCCGCCCTCAACTATCAGCGTAAAGGGCTTAAATCCTTACTGGGACGATGCCTGCGAGGCGAGAAGCTCACAGTTGTGGTTGCCCACAAAGACCGACTCGTTCGTTTCGGATTTGAACTCATTGCGTGGATTATCCGCGAGTGCGGCAGTGAACTCGTGGTTCTCAGTGGAGATAAAAGAGAACCCGAACGTGAACTCGCCGAAGATTTACTGGCCATCGTTCATGTCTTCGCTTGCAGGCGCTACGGGCGAAGAAATTACCAGAGCAAAAAGAATCAAGATGCGGCCAACGCGGTCGCAAGCGAAGCTGCTGAACTCGTGGTTGGGCGTCTATCGGTTCGTCTACAACGAGACAATTTGGCTACTGAATCTGCGGATCGTCCATCCGAACTTCATGGCCATCAAGAAGTACCTGATCCCCCATCTCGCTGAGGAATACCCCTGGACAAAGGAGTGTCCGAGAGCGATTCGTGATGGTGCAGTTGCAGAAGCCTGCCAGACCGTGCAGCAGGCGATTGCGAAATTCAAGCGCACGGGCGAGGTCAGCCGGTGTCGCTACAAATCGCGTAAAGATGCGCAACAGTCATTCTTTCTCAGGAATGATCAGTGGTCAAAAGATCGGCGCGGGTTCAACGTTAGGGCCTTGGGCGACATGAAGTTCGCAGAGGCACTACCGATGAATCTGCGTGATGGTCGTGTCATAAAGTTTGCCAACAAGTGGTATGTCTCCCTCCCGGTTCTAAAAGAACCAGATGCAGCCGAGAACCAAGGCCGTCTGGTTGCCCTTGACCCCGGTGTGAGAACCTTCCAGACATTCTTTAGCGACCTTCACGTTGGTCATCTAGGGCAAGACGATTTCCAGAGGATTGTGCGCCTAGCGCATCATCTGGATCTGGACCGTCTCTTGTCTCGTCGCGATAAAGCGGAAGGGAAGCGCAAACGTCTGTCTTTTACGAAAGCGGCGGATGCTATCCGATTGAAGATCAAGCACCTGATCGACGAACTCCATTGGAAAGTCGCTCGTTTTCTAACGGACAACTTTGATGTCATCCTTCTGCCAACATTTGAAACAAAGCAGATGACGTCAAAGGCTGGGCGAAAGCTCCGCCGCAAGTCTGTCCGCAGCCTCCTCTCGTTCGCGCACTATCGGTTCGGCCAACGGCTAGAGCAGAAGTGCATCGAACGCGGGAAGAAGCTGGTGCGCGTCTGTGAGGCGTACACATCAAAGACAGCGAGCTGGTCAGGTGAGATCATCAACATCGGTTCTGCGAAGGTCATTCGCTCAAACGGCATTGAAATGGAACGCGACGAGAATGGCGCCCGTGGGATTTTCCTGCGGGCTTTGGTGGATTCACCCATCCTCATCGAGGGTGCGCGTTAGCGTATGTTAACGAAACAGAATCAGCGTATCGATGCACACAGCCTGTTCAGATCAATATATCCTCGCCGGCGATATCGGCGGCACCAAAAGCCTGTTGCTCTTGGCACAGCTTGACGGCAAGCGCCTAAAACCGCTGTATCAGCGGCGCTATCTCAGTGCGGCCTATGCCGATATCCATACCATGCTGGATGATTTTTGCACCCGGGCGGGTCTGAGCGCGCCGCCGCACATCGCCTGTCTGGCACTGGCCGGGCCGGTGGAATCGCTGGAGGAGGATGACACACAGGCGCAATTGACGAACCTGCCGTGGTGTTTACAAGGCAGCGTCATCGCGCAGCAATCCGGTATTGCCAAGGTGGTGCTGCTCAATGACTTTGCCGCCATTGCGCATGCCCTGGATGCGCTGGAAGAGGAGCAGCACTGTACCTTGCAATCGGGCAAGCCCCCGCTGCGCGGTACGCGGCTTATTCTGGGCGCGGGAACCGGGCTTGGGGTCTGCATTGTGCCACCCGGCTGCGCCCGTCAGGCCTTATCCACCGAAAGCGGTCATGCCGGTTTTGCCCCCGCCGATGCCCAGCAGCAGCGGCTATGGTCATATATCTTCGCTCAGGAGGGCCGCTGTACCCGCGAACATGTGCTCAGCGGACAGGGCATTGTGCGCATTGCACAATTTTTGCGGACGCAGGGTGAATCCGCCAGTCCCGCCTTGGAGGCGGCATTGGCGCAGTCCTCGGCAGATCCGGCGGCGGTGCTCAGCGAATTTGCCCTGCAGCATCAGGAGCGACTGGCCTATAAAAGTCTGGCCTTGTTTGCGCGGATTTACGGCAGTCTGGCTGGTGATCTGGCGCTATCCTGCCTGCCCTTTGGTGGGGTATATATCGCCGGGGGGATTGCCCCCAAAATCCTGCCCCTGTTGCAGGAAGACAACCGCTTCATCCAGGCCTTTGCCGACAAACCACCGATGACCCACCTGCTGACCCAGATGCCGGTTGCCGTCATTCTGGATACCGCCATCGGCCTGCGCGGCGCGGCCCACTTCGCCGCCAATCTGAGCCGCAATGCCTCCGGAAATGCCGAACTGCGCCCGACATAAACCAACTTTACCGTTAAAGCCCTCATGGCAAACCCGCAGCGACCGCACGCATGGCGCTCTGCGCTGTGCGTGAATTGTCAGTGCAAGATGTACATCTCTAATGCAAATAGTTATTGTTTGTGTTTCTTTTTGATGTATACTGGCACCCATGTTTTTACAGGTAATACACAGGTTTTCGATCTGTGCATTATTGGGCTAGGCGGGTGTTTGCAGCACTTGCCATTTATTGACTGAGGTGATTGAAGCATGTCTGTTTCTTTGTCCCGATTTTTCATTCCTGGCCTGCTGCTGGCAGGCTTGGCCTTTCCAGTCTCAGCCTCTGCCGATGGCGAGGTCAATCTGTATTCCGCCCGTCAGGAAAACCTGATCAAGCCGCTGCTTGATGAATTTACCCAGGAAACCGGGATTCGCGTCAATCTGGTCACGGCGCGGGCTGATGCCCTGTTGCAGCGACTGCGCAGCGAGGGCCGCAATAGTCCGGCGGATGTGTTGATCACGGTGGATGCCGGCAATCTGCACAGTGCCAAAGAGGCCGGCGTGTTACAGCCCATTAGCTCTGAGATCCTGACGCGGGATATTCCGGAAACCTACCGTGACCCGCAAGGTTACTGGGTTGGTTTGTCACAGCGGGCGCGTCCCATCATGTACGCCAAGGATCGGGTAGACCCCAGCAGCCTCTCAAGCTATGAGGCGCTGACCGGTGAGGCGTGGCGTGGACGCATCTGCATTCGCTCCTCCGATAATGTTTATAACCAGTCGATGCTGGCCTCGATGATTGCCACCCAAGGGGAAGAGGCGACGCAGAACTGGGCCAATGCCTTTGTCAAAAATTTTGCCCGTCCGCCGGTGGGTGGGGATCGTGACCAGATCAGTGCCGTTGCGGCGGGTCAATGTGATATTGCCATCGCCAATACCTACTATCTGGCCTTGATGCTTAATTCAGAAGATGCTGCCGAACGCACCGCCGCCGAGAAAGTTGGTGTTTTCTGGCCTAATCAGGCAGATCGCGGGGTACATGTCAACATCAGCGGCGCTGGCGTGACCGCACATGCCCGTAACAAAGACAATGCCATCCGTTTGCTGGAGTTTTTGGTCAGTGATCAGGCGCAGCAATGGTATGCCCAGGCCAATCAGGAATACCCCGTCAAGCCTGGCGTTAGCTGGAGCGAAACCCTGCAAGGCTTTGGTGAATACCAAGCGGATAGCGTGAACATGACGCTTTTGGGTGAATACAACGCCCCGGCTGTGCGCATCATGGACCGGGCGGGTTGGCGCTGATCTTTGTCGCAACAATATAGCGACCTATAACAAACACATAGCGCCCACCGTCACGGTGTCGCTGCAACCGTGTCATGCAAGCCTGTGCAAGGATTTGCATGGCACGATGCCCCGAGAAGCTTATAAGCCAGCGTGTTATTTGAAGAAGCGCCTTGCTGACCTAACGGCATAGGGCCACAACCCCCATACAAGATGGATCGCACCAAACAACACTGCCGCCATCACCACAATAGATGGGCCGGTGGGCGTATCCCAACGTAAAGAGCCCCCCAAGCCCCCCACAACCGCCAAACACCCAAAGCCCGCCGCAAACCACGCCATTTGTTCCGGGGTACTCGCAAGGCGCCGCGCCGTAGCCGCCGGGATGATCATCAAGGAGGTAATCAGCAACACCCCGACGACTTTCATGGCCACCGCAATTACCACCGCAATCAATAGCATAAACAGCATACTGACCAGAGTAGCTGGCACACCCTCCACCCGCGCTAGATCCTCATGCACAGTCATCGCCAGCAACGGTCGCCATAAAAAGCCCAAAATCACCAACGCCAACAAACCGCCCCCCAGAATCCAGCCAAGATCGTCATACGAAATAGCCAGAATATCGCCAAACAGGTAAGCCATCAGATCAATGCGTATCCCTTCCAGAAAGGCCACCGCAACCATCCCTAACGATAGCGTGCTATGCGCCAGAATACCCAGCAGCGTATCCGATGCCAGACGTTGCTGATGCTGCAAAAACACCAGCAGCAGGGCCAGCCCCAGGCAAACCGCAATCACACTCAGATTGAGATTGAGACTCAATAAAAAGCCCAGCGCGACCCCTAACAGCGCCGAATGCGCCAAAGTATCGCCGAAATAGGCCATACGCCGCCAAACCACAAAGGTTCCAAGCGGCCCTGCAACTATTGCAACCAGCACGCCTCCAATAAAGGCGCGTATAATAAAATCGTCCACATTAACGGATTCAATCATGAGGGGGCGAGCATCTTAGCGTACCGCCATCTGTGCGGGCAACCTTGATACACTGACCTGATCTTTGATTTTGAACACTCGGAGGATATTATGGATGTGAATGCCATTGCCAGCCTGGCAACGCAGCTTTCCCAGCAAAAACTGGCTCAACAACTCGATATCGCTGTCATCAAAAAAACGCTGGAGGTCCAGGAACAAAGCCTGGACAGCTTGCTTGGCACGATGAATGTCGCTCTGGAAGCCCCACCGTCAACCCAACTCCCGGCTAACCTGGGAAATTACATCAATACCACCGCCTAAAGGCACCCCGTGCCCTCATCAGTTTCTCCGCGAGAAACCCCGCCGTTCAGGGCGGGGAAGTATAGCGCACGGCGCGGGAATCTCCCTTGCGGAGATTCGCATAGCGCCGCTATACTGGCCATGTTCTATAAACCTACGGTCGGGCGGACCGAAAGTAACGCCTGTCAGATACGAGAATGTGAGTCCTGGGGAGCACCTGCCTGCGCCGCGCCTGCCTGCCGCGACGCGCGCGGCGCAGGCAGGTGCGTCGCGGCAGGCAGGTGGGTTGGTTCGCCACCGTAAAAGCTCCCGCGTGGAGCTTAGCGGCGATAACCAAGCCTTCTCCTTGGGCGGTCTCGGGGCAGGAACCCACCGAAGCGTGTGTTGTATGTGCATTGTGCAACCTCGCCGTAGGAATCCTCTTCCTTCAGGGAGAGGAGGACGTCAACGTCAAAACAACTGCATACGCCTAAATTTGAAGATTTAGCCCGCCGAATGTCCTGAGCAAAAATAGCGCCGGAGTGTATCCGGCGCTATTTTTATGGAAATACCGTGTTGATGTAGGCGATGGGCTTTAGAAGGTCCAGCCTTGATACTAATTCAGGGGGCGGGGTCATACCGTTTAACACGGCAAGGCCACCGGCAATGGCGCCTACGGTATCAGAGTCACCGGCTATCACCACGGCGTTACTGATCATTTGCATAAAATCACGGGCATGCAAGACTGACCCGACGGCCAAGGCCAAGGCTTCCTCTGCGACCCAACCGTCGTGATTTCTTTTGTAGGCCGCATAGTCATGCGGGGTGTCTACCGCTGTCAAATGCTCAAGAAATTCCTCTGACACACCATAATCACGCGAGCGTGCCAGCGCTTCACGATATGCCTCATAAAAGGTACAGCCTTCAAGCACTAACCAGTGAATAATGCAACAGACTTCGCTGGCATAACGGGCGAATGGATGATCATGCGTGACTTTCGCATCCGTCCCAGCCCATGCGACCACCTTATCCATATCCCAGCCAAGCGATTTTCCATAGTACGGGATCGGCGTGCAACGCATCACCGTACCGTTGCCTTTGGAGTTGTTGTTTTCATGTGGGCTACGCGCTTTTGCGGCAGACGCCATGCAGGTATTTCCGGGCGCCCGGGCGATGTACATTTCTATAAAACGCATCAACCCGGTTTCTGCCTTCGCCTGTAGGTCTGTCGGTGCGGGGCTTGTCTGCGTCTGAAACCATTGATGATAGCCCTGCCACAAACAACGCCCCAATATCAATGACTCCGCCAGAAACAAGGTCATTTGGGTGTCGTCAGACACGACCAAGGTATCTTTAGCATCCACCATTGCCTGTAAATCACTGAGCCTTGGATTGGACATAAATTCCAACGGGTAGCCAAGGGCATCGCCAACCGCTACCCCTTGGATAACCTCACTGAACGACACTTGCGTTAGTTTCATACGATTTGCTGCAATGTTATATTTTAATTTAAGTTTTTTTCTAAACCACCTAAGCGGCTGATATTTTGTTTGATTATCGGAATGCAGTATTTATTCATTTCATTTTTAACCTGATATGTGTTAAAACGCAACACGCGCCAGCCTTCCGTGGATATTTCGTTGTCACGGATATTATCTAGCCGGGCTTGTTCTTTATTGCAATGCCAGGTATCACCATCGGTTTCAAGATTTAGCTTGCCCTGATTGCAATACACTGCGAAATCCAAAAAATAACCAGTGTTTTTAATTTTAATCCATTCTTGTCTTTCCGCATTGATTTCCCAGCGTTTAAGTGCCGCCCAAAGACGGTCTTCAAGCGGGCTTCCGTCATATAGGTCATTAATTTCTGAGGCACTTATGAATTTTTTCCATGTTGTAGGGATAAAGATTATGCGCCGCCAGCGGCGACTGAAAATAGGGTTTTCAAGCGTCTGCAATGGCTTGATATTTAATTTATAATATAATTTTTTTTGTTTGCTGTTTGGTGGCTCATCAGGGAATAGATCCCAGCGCCTGGCTTCCTGAATGTCAATGACTTCGGCGTAATATCTGACGGCGTAAGCATGTTTTCCAAATACTTTTGTTTGGTAAAACGCTAACCACCGAGGTGGCCAACGCCCTTTAAGTAATTTATTCACGCTGGCAACAGGGATACGATACCAGTGCTGTTCATAAAGTATATTTAAATCATCTTTATTATTAAGAATAGCGACAAGAACTTCGCCTTGCATCGTTTTTATCTCCTCTTCCTTTTTATCCTGAAAACCGCTAAAGCTTAACTCGCTCGGCATCTGCCGGTTTACTGTCATGGAATGCCGAGCAGGAGGTGGCGGCGGCTTCTAGCCGTCGCTTCTTTTAAGCGACACCTGGAAGGTGTCGCCACACTTTCTAGGCCGTTTTACCCAGTTGCTCCAATATAAACGCTTCAAGATTTTCGACCGGGATGTTTTGCGATTCGCTGGCGGTGCGTGCCTGATATTCAACTTCGCCTTTATCCAGTCCGCGTTCGCCGATGACGATGCGATGGGGGATGCCGATCAGTTCCATATCGGCAAACATGACGCCGGGGCGGGCGTTGCGGTCGTCATATAAGACCTCAATGCCTAATTCGCTAAAGCGTTGATACAGGCGTTCGGCGGCCTCGGCAACGGCGGCGGATTTATGTGCGTTGATGGGGCATAAGGCGAGCTGAAACGGGGCGATGGCCAGTGGCCAGACGATGCCTCGGGGGTCGTGGTTTTGTTCAATGGCGGCGGCGACTACCCGTGATACGCCAATGCCATAGCAGCCCATCGTCATGATGATTTCCTGGCCTTGTTCATCGAGTACGCCGGCCTGCATGGCGCGACTGTATTTGTCGCCGAGCTGGAAAATATGACCGACCTCAATGCCGCGCTTGATTTCTAGCTGGCCTTGGCCGTCGGGGCTGGGGTCACCGGCAGTGACATTGCGCAGATCGGCCACCGGCGGGGCGGGTACGTCGCGTTCCCAGTTGATGCCGAAGTAGTGTTTGCCCTCCATATTGGCACCCGCTGCAAAATCAGCCAGGACGGCCACGCTACGATCCATGATGCAGGGGATATTCAGCCCCACCGGCCCCAGGGAGCCGGGTCCGGCACCGATAACGGCGCGGATTTGTTCTTCACTGGCCATGCGCAGCGGGCTGGCGACCTCGGGCAGTTTTTCTGCCTTGATGGCATTGAGTTCATGATCGCCGCGTATCAATAAGGCCACCAGCGGGGCCTTGCAGCCCTCGGCGGCTTCAACGACCAGGGTTTTCAGGGTGCGCTCGATGGGCAGGCCAAATTGGTTCACCAGATCGCTGATGCTTTTGGCGTTCGGCGTGTCGGTGAGGGTGAGCGGCTGTGAAGGTGCGGGACGCGGGTTTTGTGGGACCAGGGCTTCGGCCAGTTCCACATTGGCGGCGTAATCGCTTTGGTCGGAAAAGGCGATGGCGTCTTCACCGGAATCGGCCAGCACATGAAATTCATGCGAGGCGCTGCCGCCGATGCTGCCGGTATCGGCCTCGACGGCGCGAAAATGCAGGCCACAGCGGCGAAAGATGTTGCTGTAGGCGGTGTACATCTGCTGATAGGTGTGTACCAGACTTTCCCGGTCGGCGTGGAAGGAGTAGGCGTCCTTCATGAGAAATTCACGCGCCCGCATGATGCCAAAGCGTGGGCGGATTTCATCGCGGAATTTGGTTTGAATCTGATAGTAATTGACCGGTAATTGCCGATAACTGCGCACTTCGCGGCGCACCAGGTCGGTGATCACCTCTTCATGGGTGGGGCCAACGCAAAATTCACGGGCGTGGCGGTCGCGCAGCCGTAACAGCTCCGGGCCGTATTGTTCCCAGCGCCCGGATTCTTGCCATAATTCAGCGGGTTGTACGGCGGGCATCAGAACCTCCAGGGCTCCGGCGCGGTTCATTTCCTCGCGCACGATGGCCTCGACCTTGCGCAAAACACGCAGGCCAATCGGCATCCAGGTATACAAACCCGAGGCCAGGCGGCGGATATAGCCCGCCCGCAGCATCAGTTGGTGGCTGATGATTTCGGCATCGGCGGGGGTTTCTTTGAGGGTGGCAAGTGGAAATTGAGACAGACGCATGGTGTGGTGAGTCCAGGGTAGCAGCGATTGAGCAAAGGTCGTGTGGGTGCGCCCAGGCGGCGCGGTTCAGGGGATGGCATCGGGCGGATGCCATCACGGTTTAAGCGGTTTTTAATAAATTCGGCGGACTACGGCGGCCTGTTGAATGATCTGTGCCGAGATTTCCTCAACAGACATCTGGGTGACATTTAAAAAGGGGATGCGCTCGCGGCGAAACAGCCGTTCTGCGGCACTGACTTCATCATTGACCTGATCTGTGCTGGCGTAGCGGCTGTTGGGGCGACGTTCCTGACGAATCTGTTGCAGGCGTTCGGCATCAATGGTCAGACCGAAGAGTTTGGTGCGGAAAGGTTCCAGCTGCGCGGGCAGGCGCTTGCTGTCAAAATCCTCATCGGCCAGCGGATAATTGGCGGCGGCGATCCCAAATTGCAGGGCCAGATACAGACAGGTCGGGGTTTTGCCGGTGCGCGACACGCCCATGAGGATGATGTCGGCCTGCGGATAGTCGCGAATCGCCGCACCATCGTCATTGTGCAGGGCAAAATGCAAGGCATCAATGCGCTGTGAATAGACGTGCAGATCACCGATGCCGTGAGAGCGCCCCGCCACCTGCGAGGCAGAAAGGCCCAGCGCCTGTTCCAGCGGGCCGGTAAAGGCTTCAAAAAAATCAAAGATCTCGCCATGACAGTGTTTGAGCCGATCGCGCAAAGCCCGATCCACCAGGGTGATGAACACCAGCGGCTTGCTGCCTTCCCGGCGGGCGGTTTCGTTGATGCGCACAATCACCTGATCGATTTTTTCAGGGGTGTTGAGAAAGGGCAGATTGGAGATATTGAAATGCACCCCGTCAAAGCGGGTCAGCAGGGTATGACCCAAGGTCTCGGCGGTGATGCCGGTGCCATCAGACAGATAAAACACCGAGCGGCTGGGAAGTGCTGCACTCATAGACCAAGCTTTTCCAGACGGGTGCGAATGGCCTGCTCAATGCCTGCAACATCCAGCCCGGCATCCTGGAGCAATTCTTCACGGCTGCCGTGCTCCTGAAAGCGATTGGGCAGCCCCAGCAATAACAGCGGCGTGGTCTGCGCATGGTGCGCCAGACATTCAGCCACAGCACTGCCTGCACCGCCAGCAATCACATTGTCTTCCACGGTCACCAGCAGCTCATGCGAGGCGGCCAGTTCCAGCACGAGGTTTTCATCCAGCGGTGCCACAAAGCGCATATTGACCACGGTGGCATCCAGGGTTTCCGCCACGGCGCTGGCCTCAATCAGCGGCGCACCAAAGGCGAGAATGGCGATTTTGCGGCCCTGTCGGCGGATTTCTGCCCGTCCCAGGGGCAAAGTTTCCAGGCCGGGCGTCATTGCAGTCCCTGGGCCACAGCCACGCGGATAGCGCACTGCCGCCGGTTGGTTCAGGGCAAAGCCGGTGGATAACATCTGGCGACACTCGTTTTCATCCGCCGGGGCCATGATCACCAGATTGGGCACACAGCGCATGAAGCTCAAATCCAGATTCCCGGCATGAGTGGCGCCGTCTGGCCCGACCACCCCGGCGCGATCAATGGCCAGCAATACCGGCAGATTCTGCAGGGCAATATCATGTACCAGCTGATCATAGGCGCGCTGCAAAAAGCTTGAATAAATCGCCACCACTGGCTTCAGACCCTCGCAGGCCATGCCGGCAGCCAGGGTCAGGGCGTGCTGTTCGGCAATGCCCACATCGTGATAACGCTCCGGGAAGCGCTGGGAAAAGGCCACCATGCCAGAGCCTTCACGCATCGCCGGGGTGATGCCCACCAGACGCATATCCGCCTGTGCCTGATCACACAGCCACTGCCCAAATACCTCGGTATAGTTCGGGCGTACCGGTTTGGCCTGGGGGTCAATGCCAACGTCTGGGTTGAATTTACCCACGCCATGATAGGTGCAGGGATCTTTTTCGGCAGGGGTATAGCCTTTGCCTTTTTGCGTGACCACATGCAACAGGCGCGGCCCCTTGAGGGAATGCAGATTACGCAGCATCTTGAGCAGCCCGTCGAGGTCGTGTCCATCAATCGGGCCGTAATAATTAAAGCCCAATTCCTCAAACAGGGTGCCCGGCACAATCATCCCTTTGACATGCTCCTCGGCGCGGCGCATGAATTCACGCATCGGCGGCATGTGGTTAAGCACCCGTTTACTGCCCTCGCGCACATTGGAATAAATCGGCCCGGATAACAAGCGGGCGAGATAATTATTCATCGCGCCGACATTGGGCGAGATCGACATCTCGTTATCATTGAGAATCACGAGAATATCGCTTTTATTGCCACCGGCATGATTGAGCGCCTCAAAGGCCATGCCCGCCGTCATGGCACCATCGCCGATAATCGCGACACTGCGTCGGGCCTCGCCTTTTTGGCGCGCTGCCAGGGCCATCCCAAGCGCTGCGCTGATGGAGGTGCTGGAATGCCCCACGCCGAAGCTGTCATATTCGCTTTCCTCACGCTTGGGAAAGCCCGATAACCCGCCCCGGCTGCGCAGGGTGTGCATCTTGGTCTTGCGTCCGGTGAGGATTTTGTGGGCATAGCTTTGATGCCCCACATCCCACACCAGGCGGTCGTAAGGCGTATCAAAGAGATAATGCAGGGCAATGGTGAGTTCTACTGTCCCAAGATTGGCCGCCAGATGGCCGCCAGTGCGTGCCACTGACTCCAGCAGAAACTGGCGCAATTCGCACGCCAGTGCAGGCAATTCATGTTCAGACAGCGTGCGTAAATCCTGGGGCGTATGGATACGATCAAGTATGGGATGAGCAGTTGCAAGCATGATGTTGTCAGATCGAGTGGCTAAATCTTGATTATCCGGCCTGTCTTTAGGCTATGCAACCTCTTATTGATGTACAGCAATTCTAAATTCAAGCCTGCTATGTCATCAGGGTCTAGTGAAAGCCCCATGCCCCACAGCGCGTGGGCGGTGTTGAGTTCACCGCAGTGACGAATCGCTCGAAAGCCCCTGATCGCTCAAGGGGCTTAAAATTTGGAATTGCTGGCAACACAGGCTGGTCATGTAGAACGCTGTGTTTTGTGCGATAATGCGCCCCTTGTTTTGAAGGCCGGATCGGCATCTGTTTTTTAAGCGGTATCTGGAAGATGCCGCTACGTGCTTGTATTGGATGGTTATTTTCACACGCGGACACAGGGCCGTTTTTGCGGTTTGGCGTACTGCGTATCGATTATCTATGTAGCGGCATCATCTTGATGCCGTGCTAAAAAAGCGACGGCTAGAAGCCGCCGCCACAACTATTGATGGGGGTTTTATGAATTTTTTGATTTCGGACGCATGGGCGCAGGCTGAGGGTCAGGCAGGCAGTGGTTTGATTGAATTTATCGTGATGATCGTGATCTTTTTCGCGATCATGTATTTTCTGATTATTCGCCCTCAGTCCAAGCGCGCCAAGGAACACAAGGCCATGGTCGATGCCTTGGGCAAAGGCGATGAGGTGGTCACCAATGGCGGTTTGCTGGGCAAAGTGACCGAACTCGATGATGCCTTTATCAAGATTGAGGTGGCCGAAGGCACGGTGGTGAGCATTCAGCGTCATGCGGTGGCGGCGGTGATGCCCAAGGGTACGATGAAGGCCCTGTAATCAACGGCTCGATCAATCAATTTCGGTGTTTGCATGATTAACCAGTATCCTCTGTGGAAGTACCTGCTCATTGTTATCGTGATTGCGGTGGGTGTGGTGTATTCCTTGCCTAATCTTTTTCCTGAAGATCCCGCAGTACAGATTTCCAACCCGGCGACCGGTGTAGTGGATGACATCACACGCGGGCAGATCAATGCGGTGCTCTCCGGCCAGGGGCTTAATCCCAAGGCGGTGGAATTTGACGGCACACAGAGCTTGCTGCGTTTTGATAACACCGAAGATCAATTGCAGGCAGCGGATGTTTTGCGCACCGCCCTGGGCACCTCGCATGTGGTGGCCTTGAATCTGGCCCCGGCTACGCCGGGCTGGCTGCGGGCCATCAATGCCCGACCGATGTCTCTGGGGCTGGATCTGCGCGGGGGTGTGCATTTTCTCATGGAAGTGGATATGGCGGCGGTGGCCGGCCAGGCGCATGAGCGCTATACCGGTGAGTTTCGCACACTCTTGCGCGATGCCCGTATCCGTTATTTAAGCGTGGAGCGTATCAGTGACGGAGTGGCGGTGCGCCTGCGTGATGCCGAGTCACGCGATGAGGCTTTGCGTCTGTTGCGCCGCGATTATCGCGGTGATCTGGAGTTTTTCAGCACGCAAACGGGTGAAAGCTATCTGATTGAAGCGCGCCTGTCCGCCGATCATCTGACCGATTTGCGGCGCATGGCCCTGCAGCAAAATATCAGTACCCTGCGCAATCGCGTCGATGAGCTGGGGGTTGCAGAGCCCTTGATCCAGCAGCAGGGTGAGGATCGCATCGTGGTACAGCTGCCGGGGGTACAGGATACTGCCCGCGCCAAGGAGGTGATCGGGGCCACGGCGACCCTGGAATTTCGCATGGTCGATGAGCAAAACGATGCGCTGGAGGCGCAAAGCAGTGGACGCATTCCGCCGACCTCGCGTCTGTATCGTGAGCGTGATGGTTCGCCGATTCTGCTGCAACGCCGGGTGATGCTGACCGGCGATTATATTACCGACGCCAGTTCCGGGATTGCCCAGGACAGCGGCAGTCCGGCGGTGTTTATCAATCTGGATGCGCAAGGGGCGCGGATTTTTAGCCGGGCCACCGGGGAAAATGTTGGCCGCCTGATGGCGGTGGTGTTTATTGAGACGAAAGTCGAGCGGGTTGAGGAAAATGGCCAGTTGGTGATCCGCACCCAGCGGGTTGAGGAGGTCATCAATGTGGCGCGGATTCAGGAGCAACTCGGGCGCCGCTTCCAGATTACCGGACTGGAAAGTACCCGTGAGGCGCGCAACCTGGCCTTGTTACTGCGTGCCGGTGCCTTGGCGGCACCGATGATGATTGTCGAGGAACGCACCATTGGCCCGAGTCTGGGACGCGACAATATTGAGCGTGGCTTTAATTCAGTGGTCATCGGTTTTGTGCTGGTGCTGATTTTCATGGCGCTTTATTACCGGGTCTTTGGTCTGATTGCCAGCTTTGCTCTGACCCTGAACCTGGTATTGATTGTCGCTGTATTGTCGCTGCTGCAAGCCACCCTGACGTTGCCCGGGATTGCCGGGATGGTACTCACTGTGGGGATGGCGGTGGATGCCAATGTGTTGATTTTTGAACGTATTCGCGAAGAATTACGCAATGGCAATTCGCCCCAGGCGGCAATTCAGGCGGGCTATGAACGTGCTTTCTCGACCATTGCCGATGCCAATATCACCACCCTGATTGCAGCGATTGTGCTGTTTATTTTTGGCACCGGTCCGATCAAAGGTTTTGCCGTTACCCTGTCTATTGGTATCGTGGTGTCGATGTTCACCGCCATCATGGTGACCCGTGCCATTGTCAATCTAAGCTATGGACGCCAGAAACGGCTCAAAAAGCTTGCCATCTAACCCGAGCACTCGCCCACTGCTATGCTGAATTTTAAAGACGCCCAGATCAATTTCATGAAACAGCGCAAGCTGGCGCTGATCATTTCGCTGACCTTGATCATCGCCTCGCTGCTGACGCTGTATTTTCGCGGCCTCAACTTCGGGATTGACTTCACCGGCGGCACCCTGATTGAGGTGCATTATCCTGAGCCGGTCGGTCTGGAGATTGTGCGCCCGACACTGGAGACGCACGGCTATGAACGCGCCATTGTGCAGCATTTTGGCACCTCGCAGGATGTGCTGATCCGCATCGCCCCGCGTGAGGATGAAGATAGCGCGCTGTTGTCCAACGAGATCTTTCGCATTTTGCAGGCAGATTTTGCCGGGGTGCTGGAATTGCGCCGGGTGGAATTTGTCGGCCCGCAGGTCGGTGAGGAACTGCGCGAGCAGGGCGGATTGGCGATGCTTTATGCCCTGTTTGGCATTTTGATCTATATCGCCTTGCGCTTTGAGTGGCGCTTTTCGGTGGGGGCGGTGCTGGCGTTGATGCATGATGTGATTATCACGCTGGGGATTTTCTCGTTATTGCAGCTGGATTTTGATCTGGGGGTCTTGGCGGCCTTGCTGGCGGTCATCGGCTATTCGCTCAATGACACGATTGTGGTCTATGACCGCATCCGCGAAAATTTCCGCAAATTGCGCAAAGAAAGCGCCATGCAGGTGATGAATCTGTCCATCAATCACACCCTATCGCGTACCATCATCACTGGCGTTACCACCTTGCTGGTGTTGCTGGCGCTGTTTTTCCTCGGCGGCAGCGTGCTGCAAAACTTTGCCTTGGCCCTGATCATTGGTATTGTGGTAGGTACTTACTCCTCTATCTATATCGCCGGTGCCCTGGCATTGATGATGGGCGTGGATCGCAGCGTCATGTTGCCGGTGAAAAAAGAAGGCGCTTCACAGCCCTCCCTGGATGAACAACAGCCCTAAAAACACCTTCCTGCAGCTACCGCAAATGCCGTGCACAGGTGCGGCATTTGCGTCATAACCCTAAAGACTGTGCACCTTGGCTGAATATCTTTCGGTACGTTGCATTGTAGAAGCGCTGCACAAGCGTCTGGGGCTGGGCTGGCTGGCGGGCCGCAGCGGTCAGACGCGCCGCATCCGCGCCCAAAGCAATGACCCCGGTTCGCGCTCTTTAGTCGGGCATCTGAACCTGATCCATCCCAACCAGATTCAGGTGCTTGGCAACGCCGAGCTGCATTACCTCAATACCCTGCGCAAGCATTCCCGTCATGATGTCCTGGAGCAGCTTTTTTGCAACCAGACAGTAATGCTGATTATCTGCGATGATCAGTGCCCCTCGCATGGTCTTGTCACGCTGGCCGATAAAACGCACCTACCTTTGTTGCAAAGCGCCTTGCCCAGCCATGAACTGATCAGCTGCCTGCGCTACTTTTTCAGCAATCGCCTGGCTGAAACCACGGTGGTGCATGGGGTATTTATGGAGGTCATCGGCGCGGGTTTACTGATTACCGGACAAAGTGGTATAGGTAAAAGCGAGCTGGCCCTGGAATTAATCAGCCGGGGGCATCGACTGGTTGCCGATGATGCGCCCAATTTTGCCCGCATCACCCCGGAGACATTGCGGGGTAGCTGTCCGCATATTCTTGAGGATTTTCTTGAGGTACGTGGTCTGGGGGTGTTAAATATCCGCGCCCTGTTTGGTGACAGCGCCATCAAATCCAGCAAGTATTTGCACCTGATCATTGATTTATGTGCGCAAGATCAACTCACCGTGGATGCCTTGGACCGCCTCAACGGGATATGCTACACCCGCACCATTCTGGGGCTGGACATTCCGGTGATTGCCTTGCCGGTAGCCCCAGGACGCAATCTTGCGGTCATGGTGGAAACGGCGGTGCGCAATCACTTGTTGCGCATGAAGGGGTATTATGCCGGAGATGATCTGGCCGCCCGCCAACGCCGCGCCATGCAAGCCTAAGCCAAACCCCCAACATGGGTTCGCCATGCGACTTATCATCATCAGTGGTTTATCCGGTTCAGGGAAGAGCGTGGCCTTACATACCCTGGAAGATGCCGGCTATTATTGTGTGGACAACCTGCATCCGGGGCTGCTTGCGGCCTTCGTTACGCAGCTTGCGGGCGAGCGTGCCCGCGTGTATGACAAGGCCGCCGTGGGCATTGATGCCCGCTGCGGTGTCGAAATCCTGGATCACTTTGATACAACACTGCAAGAAATCCAGGCGCTGGGGGTGGCGGTACAGATCATTTTCCTGCATGCCGAGACCGATATCCTGCTGCGCCGCTTCAGCGAGACCCGGCGCAAACATCCTCTGACCCGTGGGGGTCTGCCGCTGGTTGAGGCGATTGCACTAGAAAACCGTCTGCTGGCCAATATTGCCGTGCGGGCCGATCTGCGCATCGACACCACGCGCCTGAATGTGCATCAGCTCAGTCAGTTATTGCGCGAGCGCCTGCAACACAATGATCTGGATCGTCTGTCTTTGCTGTTTCAATCCTTTGGCTTTAAACACGGTACGCCGCTTGATTCTGACTTTGTCTTTGACGTGCGCTGTCTGCCCAATCCCTACTGGGAGCCGCAGCTGCGCAGTCTCACCGGCAAAGATCAGGCGGTCATCGCGTATCTGCAAAACCATCCGCTGGTGGATACCCTGTATCACTCACTACAGCATTTTTTACAAACCTGGCTTGCCCACTTCGAGCAAGACAGGCGTAGCTATGTCACGGTCTCGATTGGATGTACCGGGGGGCAGCATCGTTCGGTCTATATTACCGAGCGCCTCAGTGCCCATTTTCATACACTACGCGGTGGCAATGTCTGTACCCGTCATCGCGAACTATCCTGAAAAACGGTGTATTCTTATGTCCGTTGGACTGATTTTGGTGACCCACAACAGCATTGGCGAACACCTGCTGGCCACCGCCTGCTCCATGTTGGGCCGCTTGCCGCTGGAAACGGCGGCCCTGGCCGTTTCGCAAGCTGATAGCACCGATGAATTGACGCAGCGCCTGCTGGCCCTCTATCAGGGCCTGGACGCCCCCGACGGGGTGCTGGTGCTGACCGATATGTACGGCTCCACCCCCAGCAATATCGCCAATACCTTGCTCAGTCAAGGCAGGGTGCAGGTGGTCGCCGGAGTAAATCTGCCGATGTTGATCCGCATTCTTAACTATCCATCCCTGAGTCTTCCGGAACTGGCTGACAAAGCCATCAGCGGTGGCCATGATGGCATTTTGTTATGCGAGGCGGGTACCTAAGCGCATGAGCAAACGCAGCGTCGATATTGTCAACAAACTGGGCATGCATGCCCGCGCCGCCGCTAAATTTGTCAATCTGGCCAGTGGCTTTCGCTGTCAGATTGAGCTGGAAAAAGGCAGTCGCCGGGTCAATGGCAAAAGTATCATGGGGGTGATGATGCTCGCCGCCAGCAAAGGCTCCAAAATCCAGATCATCGCCCAGGGGGAGGATGCCGAGGCGGCACTGGATGCCCTGGAATCACTGATCCAAAACCGCTTCGGTGAGCCGGAATGACTCCCAAGGCCGCTGCTGACGAGGCCGCGCGACCGCCGTCCCAAGGCTGGCGCCATTTCATCATCCACCACGATCAAAGCCTGCTGTTTGCGCTGACCTATATCGCCCTGACCATCAGCCTAAGCCTGTTTATCAGCTATTTCTGGCTGTTGGTCATTGTCGGCGTGCATATCCTGCTTGAATACCTGAAAAAGACCTATCTGCACTATCCCGCAGGCACCCAGCGTCTGGTCTGGACCTTATGGGATGTGAAATACGATCTGATACTGGTGTTCATGGCTTTGGTCATCACCGGCTACAGCGGCACCAGTGTTGGCATCGCCGGCGCCCAAAGCCTTGGCAAGGCCGGTGCCATCGGCACACGTCTGGCCTGGAGTGGACGCTTTCTGCAAAAGCTGGGCGCCTTGAAACAACCCTTGGTAAAACTCTTGTTTTCGGTGCGGGTAGCCCTGTTTCGTCGTGCCGATATGCTGCGCCAAGCCAGCCGGGGCGTGATCATCGCCGCCACCCTGGCCACCCGCACCGCCCAGCACCGCGAAGCGATACCTCACACCCCACCGACGCAACTTCCCTGGCACCTGCCTCTGAGCAAAGGCGACTGGTTTGCCCTGGTGCTGCTTGGGGTCAATCTCAGCGTGTTACTACTGGCCCCCTGGATCACTGACCACACCGGCTATGCGGCCCTGTTTGCCGCCATCGCCAGCCAACTGCACCCCTGGCCCTTTGGACCTTAACACGCTCTGGCACGAGATTGAGCGCTGGGCCAATGGCTTAGGCTTTGCCAAGGTCGGTGTCGCCGATATTGATCTCAAAGCCCACGAACCACACCTGCAGCGCTGGCTTGAGGCCGGCTATCACGGTGAAATGGAGTATATGGCGCGCCACGGACTGCGCCGCGCCCGCCCGACGGAACTGCTCCCCGGCACCGTGCGCGTCCTGTGCGCCCGCATGGCCTACCACCCCCCCCAGGCACGCCCTGCCGCTGAGGTTTTGGCCGATCCCCAACGCGCCTATCTGTCGCGCTACGCCCTGGGGCGCGATTATCACAAGGTCATGCGTACCCGCCTGCAACACCTGGCCCGTCAGATAGAAACCGCCAGCGGACCCTTCGGCTACCGCGTGTTTTGTGACAGTGCCCCGGTGCTGGAAAAAGCCTTGGCTCAACAGGCAGGGCTGGGCTGGGTCGGCAAACACAGCAATCTGCTGGCTGCTGATGCCGGTTCATGGTTTTTTCTCGGCGAAATCTACACCGACCTGCCGTTTCCCTGCAGCCGTCCCGTCGCAGCGCAGTGCGGTGCCTGTGCGGCCTGTATGCACGCCTGCCCCACCCAGGCGATTATCGCCCCCTACATCGTCGATGCCCGGCGCTGCATCTCCTACCTGACCATCGAACACCCCGGTAGCATCCCCATCCGTTTGCGGCCTTTACTGGGTAACCGCATTTACGGCTGTGACAGCTGCCAACTGGCCTGTCCCTGGAACCGCCTGGCCTCGCCCACGCCCCTTGCAGACTTTCATATACGCCACGCACTCGATAATCCTGCGCTCCTGGAACTGTTTGCCTGGGATGAGGCCACCTTCCTGGCGCGCACTGAAGGCAGCGTCATCCGCCGCATCGGCTACCCCCGCTGGCAGCGCAACCTCGCCGTCGCCCTCGGCAATGCCCCGCCCTCTCCCGCTATTCACCGCGCCCTGCAAATACGCTACCCGCACGCCGACGAACTCGTCCGCGAACACATTCGCTGGGCTCTCACTCGTCACGGTGATTAGCCCACTACGCTCTGGTTTTGCGGGTAGATTACATCAAAGATGGTGGGGGGATTCTTATCCCTACAGTCATGAAGTTTTTGGTGGATTGGACGGTTACCTGTCCAATCGCTATGGAGATGGCGCTGTTTTGGATGTATTGGAGGGATGCGTAAAAATCACTTACCGGGAGCGCGTCGCCTCAGCGGTGCTGCTGCGCTGCGTGGTTTAACGGCGATGCACCGCTGGTGCGCCGCGCTCCCAGTGAAGTGAAGTCGCTTAGCCGATTTCTTTGATGCCGGAAATCAGTTCTGCGGCGGCTTTTTGTCCGTCGCCGTAGAGCATCCGGGTGTTATCGGCATAGAACAGATGGTTTTCGATGCCGGAGAAGCCTGCCCCTTTGCCGCGCTTGATGACAATGACGTTTTTCGCGTAATCGGCATTGAGAATCGGCATGCCGTAGATCGGGCTTTCCGGGTTGCTGCGGGCAATCGGATTCACCACGTCGTTGGCTCCAATGACCAAGGCCACATCGGCGGTTTTGAATTCATTATTGATCTCGTCAAGATCATAAATGATGTCATACGGCACGCCGGCCTCGGCCAACAGCACGTTCATGTGTCCGGGCATACGTCCGGCAACCGGATGAATGGCGAACTTGACGGTTACGCCGCGCTCCTGCAACAGCTGGGTCAGTTCCCAGATTTTGTGCTGCGCTTGCGCCACGGCCATGCCATAGCCCGGAATGATAATGACCTTTTCGGCAAAAGCCATCATCACCGCCGCATCGGCGCCTTCGATTTCCTTCATGCTGCCGGTGACTTCCGCGTCCTGACCTTCACTTGCCGCGCCAAATTGACTGAACAAGACATTGCTGATCGGGCGATTCATCGCCTTGGCCATCAGCTGGGTGAGCAGGGTACCGGCTGCGCCCACAACGATCCCGGCAATCATCATCGCCGGATTGTCCAGCACAAAGCCCTTAAAGCCCACCGCCAGCCCAGTCAGGGCGTTATACAAGGAGATCACCACCGGCATATCCGCGCCGCCGATGGGCAAGGTCATCAGTACGCCAAAGACCAGCGCCAGCACAAAGAAGGCCAGCAGAACCCAGACATTGACATCGCCACCCGAGGCCAGAATCCAGCCACCCAGCAGCAAGGTCAGGGCAAACACGCCCAGATTGACCGCTTGCTGCGCTCCGAAGCGGAAGGTTTTTTTCATGATGCCTTGCAGCTTGGCAAAGGCGATCAGTGAGCCGGAAAACGCCACCGCACCGATCAAGCCGCCTAGCACCGCCAGACTCTGCACGATCAGGGACATTTCGCCGGGTTTGAGCTGCATCAGGGTAATCGCGGCAATCCCGGCAGCGGCACCGCCGCCCATGCCGTTATACAGCGCAATCATCTGCGGCATATCGGTCATCGGCACCCGCTTGCCAGACCACCAGGCCAGCCCGCCGCCCAGACCGATGGCAAGCACGATCAAAATATAGTTCGTCAGTCCCTGAATCTCGGGATGCACGAAGGTGACCAGCGTTGCCACCACCATGCCCACGCCGGCCCAGATAATGCCGCGTCGCGCCGTGACCGGCGAGGCCATCTGCTTGAGGCCGATGATAAACAGTACCGCCGCCGCAAAATAGGCGAGATTGATCACAAAGCCCATTTATCGGCCTCCCTTGCTGCTTTTGAACATTTCCAGCATCCGCTCGGTCACCACATAGCCACCGACGGCGTTGCCCGCCCCCAACACCACGGCGATAAAGCCGATCACCTGTTCGGTGGGGGTTTGCGCATGGCCTAAAGCGACCATCGTGCCGACCAGGACAATGCCATGCACAAAGTTAGAACCTGACATCAAGGGCGTGTGCAAAATCACCGGCACCTTGGCGATCACCTCGTACCCGGTAAAGGCAGCGAGCATAAAAATATACAGGGCAACAAAACCTTCAATCATCAGGAGGCTCCTTCAATCAGGCTACGAGTAGGGGCGTGCTTGATCTCACCAGCGTGAGTCAAGGCACTTTGCGCGATTACTTCATCATTCCAGTCCGGGCTGAATGCGCCCTCGCTGAACATGGGGGTCAAGAAATTCAGCAGGTTTTTGGCATACATCTCACTGGCGTGCAAGGCCACCTGCGAGGGAATATTCAGCGGCCCATGAATCACCACCCGGCCATGCACATAAGTCTCGCCCGGACGGGTCAGTTCACAGTTACCGCCGCCTTCAGCCGCCAGATCGACAATCACCGCGCCCGGCTTCATGCCCTCGACCATCGCCGCCGGAATCAGCTTGGGCGAGGGTTTGCCTGGAATGGCGGCGGTGGTGATCAACACATCGGCCTGACTGATAAACTTGGCTAAAGCCGCCTGCTGGGTCTGTTTTTCTTCCTCGGTCAGTTCACGCGCATAACCGCCTTCCCCTTCAGCCTTGACGCCGAGATCGAGAAACTTGGCACCGAGCGATTCTACCTGCTCCTTGGTGGCCGAGCGCACATCATAGGCCTCCACCATCGCACCCAAACGGCGGGCGGTGGCAATGGCCTGCAAACCGGCAACGCCCGCGCCAATGACCAATACCTTGGAGGGGCGAATCGTCCCGGCGGCGGTGGTCAGCATCGGGAAAAAGCGACAGGCCAGATCTGCGCCCATGATGGCCGCCTTATAGCCGGCAATCGCGGCCTGCGACGACAGCGCATCCATACTCTGCGCCCGCGAGATGCGCGGAATCAGCTCCATGGCAAAACTGGTGATGTTTTTCGCCTGCATCGCCTTGACCAGGCCCGGCTGTTTGTGCGCGTGGAAAAAGCCGACCACCACTGCGCCCTCGCGCATCTGGGCGACTTCATCCTCTGTAGGCGGTGCCACCTTGAGCACCACATCCGCCTCGGCATACAAGGCGCTGGCACTTTCTACAACCCGACATCCGGCATAGGCCTCATCGGGAAAATGCGCAGCCCGACCTGCCTCAGTCTCCAGCAAGACCTCCAGGCCCAGTTTCTGCAAACGTGCAGCAACGCCGGGATCCAGCGCGACCCGGCGTTCACCTGCCGCAATCTCTTTGGGTACGGCCAGTTTGATTGGCATACATTGACTCCATCATTTTTGATCTTTTTAGGCGCTGGCCGAAAATAAATCGACCCGTATACAAAGGATTGCTGCGTGCCTGTCATCTCGCCCAAGACGCGCAGCGCAGAGCCGTTATGACCTTTGGCAGCAAACCCCGCAAACCGGGTATTTATTGGCAGACATCGCCTTTTAAGGGGTGGGGATTTTCGCAACCATCCGGCTAGCCGTATGGTTGACAAAACTGCTAATTATATCGAAGTGAAATAAAATTAGGTGAAAAATCAAAAAATCATTGATTATTTTAATTATTTTTAACACAGGCCCGGTATTGTAGCCTCCAAGGCCCGCACACCTTAACAAAGGCCCGGGCAGCTTGCCAGACGGCAAAGACGCAGCGGCAAAACGGCGCCCTCTTGCCGCCTGCAAGAGGCAAGGACGCAGGCTTTACGCCGTTTATCGGCGCTAAAATATTGTTTTTCTTAAAGCTGTGCAAAAAGGCACGCTCATTGCTTATGCAAAGATATCTACCGTATTTTTTGAGGGTTGCCCCAATGTCCATCTCCATTAACAAAGCCATCGGCATCCACGATCAGGCCCTGGCCGTCCGGGCGCGGCGGCTGGAAGTGCTGGCCTCGAACATGGCCAATGCAGACACGCCCAATTACAAGGCGCGTGATATTGATTTTCGCGCCGCCCTCACCGAGGCCGAAGACCTGCGCCTGCGGGTAGACTTATCACGCACCCACGAGCGGCATCTGGACGGCGATAAAGAACCACGTTTTGCCGATGCTCTGTACCGCGTCCCCAGTCAACCCTCGCTGGATGGTAACACCGTCGATCCCCAGCTGGAGCAGGCGGCCTTTACTGAAAATACCGTGCAATACCAAGCCAGCCTCGAATTTCTCAACCGCAAGATCACCGGCCTGCGTGGTGCCTTGCGTGGCGAATAATCTACATAACCGGAGCCTCCTGTCATGAGCACTTTATTTAAAGTTTTTGATGTATCGGGCTCTGCGCTCAGTGCGCAGTCGATCCGTCTGAACACCATTGCCAGTAACATGGCCAATGCCGAGGTTGCCAGCAATAGCGCTGAAACCGCCTATCGAGGCCGTCATCCGGTCTTTGGTGCCATGATTGGCAGCCTCGACAAGCCGCCAACCTATGCCAACATTCAGGCGCTGAATCAGGATTCCGCCACCAGTTTTGTCAAAGTGCTGGGCATTATCGAAAGACAGGCGCCGCCGCGCATGGAATATTCTCCCAATCATCCTTTAGCGAATGAAGAAGGCTACATCTTTCGGTCAAACGTCAACGTGGTGGAAGAAATGGCCGACATGATCTCGGCATCGCGCAGTTACCAAAACAATGTCGAGGTCATGAACACCACCAAACAACTGTTGCAGCGCACGCTGCAAATGGGTCAAACCTGATGCGCCTGTATTGAGGAGATTTTCGCCATGAGCGCCATCGACACCAGTATGCTGGATCGGCTAGGGCTATCGCGCCCCGCAGAACCGCCCAAAGACAATAATCAGATGAATCAGGAAACCTTCCTGAATCTGATGATTACCCAATTAACGAATCAAGACCCCTTCGAGCCGATGGAAAGCGGCGCGTTTTTAGGGCAGATGGCCCAATTTGCCACCGTCAGCGGCATCGGTGAGCTGAAGGAATCCTTCATGCTGATGGCGCAATCCATGCAATCCAATCAGGCGCTGCAAGCCGCCAGTCTGGTGGATCGTGAGGTGATGGTGCCGGTTGAGCTGGCCACCTTGTCAGAAGACAACGAAATTCGCGGCTCGGTGGATGTGCCCTATTCCACCAGCAATCTCGAAGTGGGGGTTTATACCTTAAGCGGCGAACTGGTACGCACCATTGCCATGGGCTCGCAAACACCGGGAATGGCTAATTTCACCTGGGATGGGGTGAGTGATGCCGGAGTGCGCGCACCCGCCGGGGTGTATGAGTTCCGCGCCGTTGAGAAAAGCGAGCAAGGGACTGGCAGTGCCCTGGAGGTCTTCATGGCCTCACGCGTACAAAGTGTCAGCCTCGGTAATGGTCAACAAGGCGGTGGCCTAACCCTGATGGTTGAAGGACTGGGGGAAATTGATTTTGCCAAGGTCCGCCAAATTGCCTGATCACACGCCTGCGATACGCTGTCGTCTCGCGCCTGAGCGCAACGGCTATGCAGCGTATCCCGCGTGACACGGCATGATATTTGTAGTGATTTTCCAAATTTAGCCCTGTTTTCACAACACAACACCACAATAATAAGAGGAATCTGACATGCCTTTTAATATCGGTTTAACCGGCTTGAATGCCTCATCGGCCGATTTGCGAGTCACCGGGCACAATATCGCTAACTCCAGCACGGCAGGTTTTAAAGCCTCGCGGGCGGAATTTGCGGATGTATTTGCCTCGCAATGCGGTTCTACTAAAAGTATCGGTAGTGGAGTGCGGCTTGCGGCCACTGCCCAGCAATTCAAACAAGGCAATATTGAATTTACCGGCAACGCCCTGGATATGGCCATCAACGGCAAGGGCTTTTTTGTGATGGATTCCGGCAATGGCGTCACCTACACCCGCGCCGGGCAATTCCAGGTCAACCGTGAGGGGGATATCGTCAATGCCCAGGGCCTGCGTCTGCAAGGCTATCCCTATCAAGGCGTTGGCCCTAATGGCGAGCAGTTCAACACCGGCGCCTTTAGCAATATCCGTCTGGATACCTCGCCCTCTGACCCCGGCGCAACCACCAATATCATGACCCACCTGAATCTGCCAGCGAATGCACAACCTCCTGAAATCGATTGGGAAGATCCTGATCCAACGGCTGAGCCACCCGTAGGAATAGATCCGAACAGCTACAATCACAGCACCTCAACCACTATTTATGATTCCTTAGGGCAGTCGCACACAGCAACACTGTATTTTGTTAAAGGGGAGGATGAGTTGGCATGGACTGTACATACGGTAGTCAATGGCGAAAAGGTCAGCGAAAATGAATTAACATTTAATGCCTCTGGGACATTTGATGATCCAACAGCAGCAATCTTTGAGGACATTGAATTTACTCCAGAAAATGGCGCAGAAGCCATTACGTTTAATTTGGATTTTTCCAACACCACTCAATGGGGCGAGAAATTCAAGGTCGTTGATGCCAAACAAGACGGTTTCACCACCGGCCAGCTGTCCGGCATTGAGATTGATGGCAAAGGCGTGGTGTTTGCCCGCTTTACCAATGGCGAAAGCCGCCCGCTGGGGATGGTCGCTATGGCCACCTTTGAAAACCCGCAAGGTCTGAAACAGATTGGCGATAATCAGTGGGAAGCCACCTTTGCCTCGGGTGATCCGGTGTATGGCGTGGCGCAAAACGGTAAATTCGGTGACATCGTTTCTGGTGGCTTTGAGGCCTCCAACGTCGATCTGGCGGAACAACTGGTGCATCTGATTGTTGCCCAGCGCAACTTCCAGGCCAATGCGCAGGTGATCCAGGCCGCCGATACCGTCACCCAAACCATCATCAACATCCGCTAACCATAAGGAGTAGCATCTCATGGACCGCATGCTGTATATCGCAATGTCTGGGGCCAGGGAGAACATGCATGCCCAGGCCGTTAACGCCCACAATATCGCCAACGTCAGTACTGTGGGATTTAAGGCCACCCTGGATGCCTACACCAATCACCCGGTACACGGGCCGGTCTATGACTCGCGGGTTTATACCCAGGCCCAGAGTCTTAGTACCGACTTCAGCCCTGGCCCCATGCTGACCACCGGGCGCGATCTTGATGTCGCCATCCAGGGCGATGGCTGGATTGCCGTACAAACCCCCGAAGGCGGCGAGGGTTACACCCGCGCCGGCGACCTGCAAGTCGATGCCTTTGGCCTGCTCACCACCGGCACCGGTTTGCCGGTGATGGGCGAAGCCGGGCCGATTGCCATTCCACCGGATCAGCAGTTTGAGGTTGGCAATGATGGCACCATCACCATTCGTCCCATGGGCGGCGATGCCAATGCGCTGATCGTCATTGACCGGATCAAACTGGTCAATCCCGATATCACCGAGCTGGAACGCGGCGATGATAACCTCATGCGCCGCGCCGATGGTGGGGTCGAGCCTGCAGATGCCAACGTGCGCCTGGTCAGTGGCGTACTGGAAGGCAGCAACGTCAGCACGGCGGCCTCGCTGGTGAAAATGATCGAAACCTCGCGCCAGTTTGAAATGCAGATCAAGATGATGAAAACCGCCGAAGAAATCGACCAAAGCACCGCCAAATTACTTGCTTTATCGTAATTCAACGCCTCTACAAACCAACAAAACAACGGCTCTCCCTGCCAACGTGGCGTTTCACCACACGCGGGGAGGAGCCGGCACCCGCTTTAACAGCGTTAAAACCAACGTCATCTAAGGCCACTCAGGCAATCTGCAAGGCCTTGAGGATCAGCAGCTGCTGTTCAGCAAAGACTTGGGCCTGTGCCGTGAGTTCGGTCAGGTTATCCTCAGGATTCTCCAGCGTTTTACCTTCCTTGATCAGTCGCTGTCCCTGCATATTGAGAACCTCCCAGACAAACTGTGCCCAATCCTGCGGTTGTTTATGTCCTTGTTCACGGGCCAGCAAAAAAAGCTGCTGAAAACGCGGGACGCTGATACCACCGCCGGTGACCGGGCTGGCTAAATGACTCAAGTCATTGCTGCTGCGAGCCTTCATCATCAGGTGGCGATTGAGTCGCTCGGTACGCTTGCGCGCCTTGCTGATCGCGCCATCCTCCTGCGCGGGCAGTAAAGCGCCTGTAGCACTGAGAACCAGCGCTGCCTGAAGTACCTGAGGGAAACTGATGCCCGTCTCCTGAAGTGCCTTTTCCAGTTGTCCCAGCGAATGAGGCCGATAATCCGCTAATTGATCCAGGAAGGGCTGGTACACACTCTCCTGCAAGGTTGCCTCTCCCAGACTACCGTTTACCTTCAGGCTGACATCGGCACGTGGCTGCACCAATATCACCCGCTGTTCCCGCAGCGCCTCGGCCTGCTCCAGAGCGGTCATTTTGCGCGCCCCCTTGACCCAATAGTCACGGCGAAACTGCTGATTGACGCAAAAATCCCGGACCGTCTGGCGAAACATGGGATCGGGAATACCATTCAGCAGCGCCTGCTGATCTGCTGTAAGATTAACCACGTCGATGGCATCCAGCGCATGGGCAGAACACGCCCATTGCAGCTTGGCAGGCGCCAGCCAGTCGGCCATGCTGGCAAACGCCATCGGTTGCCAGTCGCGGTTGAAGTATTCATGCGCCAGATAGTGACGGTTCTGCCCTTTGATCTTATCAATGCGCTCGGCAATCTGCGGATTGGCGCGAGCATAGCTTGGATTCGTCGCGAGCAGCTGTTCGGCAAAGGCCAGCGCACTGTCAATGCGGTTAACAATTCCCGCCCCATCAGCGCCCAGTACTTCGGCATGTTCAGTGAGCAGGTCACGCATAGGCACCATCGCCGCCCAGCCAGGCTGGGTGTTATAACTGATATACAGTACCCCACTGACCTTGAGCTTGCGCCGTAAAAAATCCACGATCACCGTGCGATTTTCATCAGATATCCAGCTCCAGATGCCGTGCAGGCCAATATAATCAAAATCGGGCAAATCATCGCGCGCGCAGAACTGCGCAAAGGCTTCATCCGTCAACTGCGCCCCGGCCCCCGCCACCTGAGCCAGTTCCTGCGCAAAACCGGCTTGAGACGGATTGAAGTCAGTGCCGTGCCACTGCGTCACACTGGCGGCTGCGTGCAGATTCACGCTCAGCCCTTGGCCAAATCCCAGCTCACAGGCGGCACCCACCTCTGGGGGTACCAGGCCCGCATTAAGAAAGGTCAAACGCAAACGCAAGGGGTTTAGTTCCGTGTAGTAACCGAACGTGTAGCCAACATCGGCCACATAACCAGCGGTCCAATCAGTCATGCAAGCTTACCTTTTGAATTGAAAAAATAAATCGGATTACATATAGCAGTTTAACGACGAAAAACATCCCCAGTCTATCCAAAATCAATCGCACTTGAGCAAATCATTGCTTGGCTTGCCGAGCACAGCGCGGCGCTCCCATGATATTGACGCTCGTGCATTGATTGATTAGTGTGAGAATCCCATGCTTGACCCGTCGAGGCGAAGGATAATCATCGGTTAATGCACAACACCCCTGCGACAGTTAAAGCTGAAGGATTCCCGTTCTTGCGACGCCACTGCTTTCACGGTGGTTTTGCGTACCGGTATGCGCGCGCTTTAGGAGCAAAAAACAGTTCTTGATTTTTTCTTCATTGTTTATCAGAATTCTCCATTGTAGATAGGTTATCTACAAGCGCGAAGGTTTCGCGTTCTATGGTCGGGGTCGAAGTCGAATCGCAAAGTTGTTCTCTGTTCAGGATGAACGCCGAGGTCACTTTTATGGCGCAAGCTGGGTTTCGACGGCTGAAACCGCCCATGTTGCCGGTGTTGACCGGCCATTCGGTTGGGACTGCTCAACCAGGACTCCAGTTGCTCGCCCGCAAGGGTGTTATCAACGGAGAGCGAAGTGCCTAAAAATCGCATAAGCAACTTTGTTTAGGTTTTTAGGAACAGCAGGTTTAAGATCATGCGCATCGTGGTTGTTGATGATGAGCCGCTTGCCCGCGAACGCCTTGTCTCATTGGTGAATGCCATCGAAGGTTGCGAGGTGTGCGGTGTGGCTGAAAATGGCATACAGGCGATCACACAACTGGAGCAGTGTTTGCCGGATATCCTTTTGATGGATATCCGGATGCCCGGCATGGATGGGCTGGAAGCGGCTCGGCATATCGCCACCCTGGAAACCCCGCCCGCGATTATTTTTACCACGGCTTATGAAGAATATGCCATCAAGGCCTTTGAGGCCCATGCGGTTGGTTATCTGCTCAAACCCGTGCGGGCCGAGCATTTGCAGACCGCCTTGCAGGCCGCGCAACGCATCAATCGAATGCAAATCCATGCGCTTCATCAGGCCAGCGGAGAGGCGGTTGCCCGTGCGCATCTCTGTATCCAGCAGCCGGGGCGTACCCAGCTGATTGCGGTTGAAGATATTTTCTATTTTCAGGCTCAGCAAAAATACATCGCCGTCTGTCACCGCAACGGCGCGGCTTTGCTTGAGGAACCCTTAAAACATCTGGAGCAGGAATTCAGGGCGCAGTTTCTACGGGTGCATCGCAATGCCTTGGCGGCAAAACGCCATTTAATCGGTATAAAAAAGACACCCCAAGGTCATTTTGAGGCCGTTTTAAAAGGCTGTCATCAGCCCCTGGAAATCAGCCGCCGTCATGTCGCTGCGGTCAGGAATTTTATGGATGCGGTAGCCCGCGAGCGGCAATCACATTGACGTGGGGCTTGGTTGCACACCGCTGTCCAGGATCATCCTCAACCGCCCCAGGGCATTGTGTGGCACGATGGGCCTGAGCCGCTTGGGACGCTATTTTTCTCTTGTATCCTGCGCGACTCGCTTGTATCTTGCCGCCATGAGCTATCCCTATCTTGAAAAAATTCTAACGGCCCGGGTGTATGATGTGGCGCGTGAGACGCCGCTGGATCTGATGCGCACCTTGTCGCGGCGGTTTCACAATACGATCCTGCTCAAGCGCGAGGATTTGCAGCCGGTGTTTTCATTTAAGCTGCGCGGTGCCTATAACAAATTGTTTGGCCTGTCGGAGGCAGAAAAGGCGCAAGGCGTGATTGCCGCCTCGGCGGGGAATCATGCCCAGGGGGTGGCGCTGGCTTCGCAGCGTCTGGGCATCAAGGCGGTGATTGTGATGCCGGTGACCACGCCCCGAATCAAGGTGGATGCGGTGCGGGCCTTTGGAGCCAAGGCGGTGCTGCACGGTGATTCTTATGATGATGCGTATCAACACACTCTGGGATTGATAGAAAAACACGGCTATACCTTCATCCATCCCTTTGATGATCCTGAGGTGATTGCCGGTCAGGGGACGGTGGCGATGGAGCTGTTGCGCCAGCATCCTGATCCCATCGAGGCGGTGTTTATTTGTGTCGGCGGGGGTGGTCTGATCGCGGGGATGGCGTCTTATATCAAGGCGCTGCGCCCAGAGATTAAAGTGATTGGGGTTGAACCGGATGATGCCCCCTCAATGCACGAGGCCCTGCAGAAGCGGCGGCGCGTGGTGCTCGACCAGGTGGGGATTTTTGCCGATGGGGTGGCGGTGCGTCAGGTCGGCAAGGAGACGTATCGACTGGCGCGCCAGTTCGTTGATGAGGTGTTGTTGGTCAGTACTGACGAGATCTGCGCCGCGATTAAGGACATCTTCGACGATACCCGCGTGATGGCGGAACCGGCAGGGGCGCTGGGGGTGGCGGGCATCAAAAAATACATTGAGCGCGAAGGGGTGCAGGGGCGCAATCTGGCCACGGTACTGAGCGGCGCCAATATGAATTTTGACCGCCTGCGTTATGTGGCTGAACGCGCCGAGATCGGCGAACGCCGCGAGGCACTGTTTGCGGCCACGATCCCGGAACGTCCGGGGAGCTTTCGCGCCTTTTGTCGGGCGATTGGCAAGCGCGGGATTACTGAATTCAATTACCGCTATGCCGATGATGCCCTGGCGCATGTCTTTGTCGGCATTCAGCTCAGCGAGGGCGATAAAGAGCGCGAAACCTTGCTGAAAGAGTTGCGCGCCAAGGAATATCCGATTGTTGATCTGTCGGATAACGAGATGGCAAAAAGCCATCTGCGCCACATGGTCGGCGGTCATGCGCGCCAGCTGCAAGATGAGATTGTCTATCGCTTTGAATTTCCCGAACGCCCTGGGGCTTTGTTAAATTTCCTTAACAAGATGGGGCAAAACTGGAATATCAGCCTGTTTCATTACCGTAATCACGGCGCGGCCTATGGGCGGGTGCTCGTGGGTGTACAGGTTCCCGGCGGCGATCACAGCCATTTTCGTGAATTTCTCAATGAATTGGGCTATCCCTTCTGGGAAGAAACCGACAACCCGGTGTATCAGTTGTTCCTGGGGTAGAGAGGCGTGTTGGGCGCATCCCGAAAAACTCCCCTCCTTGTTTTTTTAAACCGTACTCGGATATGTCGGTTTTTCGCAGGTCTGTTAATCACGGCTGTCGTCATATTGGCCTTGCCGTGGCTATGAATGCTACTGTTTGAGTGGAATTTCTGGCCTGAATTCAATCTTGGGCGCCCCCATATCTCATATCGTGGTGTGGAGGCGTGGAGTGAGCTGGGACAGCTGTTGATGTTCAGTTTTCACATCCTGTCTGTCAACTACCCCGGCCTAAAGGTTGGAGCTTGCCCTGCCTGCAGCGACGCACGCGGCACAGACAGGCGGGAGCCGGTTGTACACATTGGCGAGGGGAGCGACGATACCGCAAGGCGTTGTCCGTCACCAGGCCCTTACGGGCATAGCCTCACGGCCCGGCAGGTGGAAGGCCTGCACCTAACTATTTCCGGCGGCTGCGAGGTCGTAGCCGCTATCCCTCCCCGGCCTGAAGGCCGGGGTTTCTCGCGGAGAAACTGATGAAGCTGAAAGGTAGCCAGACTGAGGCCTGTTTGCATGAAGCCTTTGCCCGTGAGGCCAAAGCCAACCGCCGTTATCTGTATTTTGCCGCCAAGGCGGATGTGGAGGGCTATAGCGATGTGGCCACGGTGTTTCGCTCCACGGCAGAGGGCGAAACCGGCCATGCCCACGGGCATCTTGAATACCTGGAGGCCTCGGGTGACCCGGAAACCGGCCTGTCCTTTGGCAGCACCGTGGACAATCTCAAAAGCGCCATTGCCAGCGAAACCTATGAATACAGCGAGATGTATCAGCGCATGGCGCAGATTGCCCGTGATGAGGGCTTTAGTGAGATTGCTGACTGGTTTGATACCCTGGCCAAGGCGGAGCGCTCCCATGCCAACCGCTTTCAAAAGGCCCTGGATAGTTTAACGGCTTGATTTTAAACGGTGGTGATCCTGCGATGCGCTATCCCCAAGAAGACGATAAACCCTGGTATCGCCAATTCTGGCCGTGGTTTGTACTGACCCCGCCGTTGTTTGGCGTATTGCTCGGGCTGGCCTTGGTCAGCGCCGCGCTGCATGAACCCGATGGCTTGGTGGTGGATGATTATTATCAGCACGGCCGCACCATTAACAAAATCCTGGAACGCGAGCAGTTTGCCCAAATGCTCGGCCTATCGGCGGCGCTGTCGTGGGATGAACACGATGTGCAGTTACAGCTTTACGCCAGCGCCCCCTTGCCTGCCCAACCGCTCAAACTCAGCTTTCTGCACCCCACGCGGGCACAGCAGGATGTCATCTTGTGGCTGGAATATGATCCCGTGCAGCAGGTCTATCACGCCAGCCATGCAGCGCCGTTAAGCCCGGTCACCTGGCATGTGCGCCTGGAGCCACACGACATGACATGGCGTCTGCGCGCCCGCTTGCCGCATTCCACACAACAGCAGCTCACGCTGTTAAGTCAGGATTGAGGCAAGAAGCGAAGCAATGATCCCTTTGAATTTCTACTGAACAGGTACGCATAATGAAACAAATACAGCATTTGATGTGGATAGGCCTGTTATTATCCGTGATGGTGCTCACCGCCCAGGCCGCAGATCAGCAGCCGATCATTGAGCGGATCACCTCTGCCGACATGAAAGCACTATTACAGGCAGAAGGGCTTGTTGGTGTAACCATTGACGAAGATGATGATCTGCTGGTCAAGATGAACGGCTTTACCATCATTGTTTTTGTGCGGGGTAATGATTACCGCATGATCCAGTATCGCTTTTTTATTACCGAAAGTAGCGCCACCGTAGATGATATGAATCGCTGGAATGCTGAAAAGCTATTCGCCAGAGCGTATATAGACAGTGATGGCGACCCGGTATTGGAAATGGATGTCGATCTGGAAGGCGGCGTGACCATTGCCCGGATTAAGGACTCAATCCGTACCTTCTCGCAACTGCAAATCGCTTTTTTGAAAGCATTCAGTGCTTAGCTTGCACATCCCATACCGAAAACAGCATTGGCACGGATGAACCACATCAAGCCTTTTGCACGCGGAGGGAGTTATGAGCATTACCGCTGTATTGGTGGCGATTGCGCCCACGGAGCTGGCCAAACTGTCCGATCTTCACGCCATTGGCCGTTTTTTTCTCAATCAGATGGCGCAGGAGGATTCGCCCCGGGTTTTGGATCTGGATAAGTCCTGGCAGGGTTTGCATTATTTGCTCACGGGCTCGGCCTATGAAGGTGAGGCGCCGTACAGTCTACCGATTCTGGGCGGTGCCGAGGTTGGCCCGGAGCTGGCTTACGATGCGGTACGTTGTCTGGTGGCCGAAGAGGTGCAAACGGTTGCTGAGGCGCTGGCGGCGCTGGATGTTGCAACCCTGCAAGCCCGCTATGACCCGGCGGCTTTGGAGGCTGCCGAGATCTACCCGCCGGGGATATGGCTTCGTGAAGGTGCGCAAGGCTTTGCCTATCTGGCCGAGTATTATGGGCGTTTGCAGGCGTTTTATCAGCAAAGCGCGCAGCGCGGTGATGCCATGTTACTGGCTTTGGTTTGAGCAGCGGCGTGCGTGTGCGATGCGGTGGCCATTGGTCGCACACCTGCCGCAAACGCGATAAAATGCACGCCCTCAACGCCAGCGGAGCCATCCTTCATGTCATGTGTCAACACACCGTATATCCCTTATGCCCATTGAACGTCCTGTCCCCTTACCCGAGGAATATGAGCTGACTTACCGTGTGGCCGCCATGCCCGCCGATACCAATTATCACGGTGATATCTTTGGTGGCTGGATCATGTCGCAGGTAGATATTGCCGGTTCTGTGCTGGCGGTGCGCGAGGCGCGAGGACGGGTCGCTACGGTGGCGGTCAAGGAGTTTCGTTTTATCGAGCGGGTGCTAGTCGGGGATCTGGTCAGCTGCTATACCGCAATCTCCCGCCTTGGGCATTCCTCCATTACCGTCAAGGTTGAGGTGTATGCCTCGCGCCAATTTGATGACCCTGCGGTGCATCGCGTGGCAGAGGCCGTATTGGTCTATGTGGCCCTTGATCACGAAGGGCGTCCCCGTCCCGTTAAACGCTAGACCTTTGTTGGGTTTATGATTCTTGCTCATGAGACCTCCATTGTTAGCATCCCGTCGCGCCAGTCTCATGCTGTCTTTGCTCTTGCCGATCATTTTTGCGGTATTGGGCGCTTTTAGCATTTCACTGTGGTCGCTGAGCCTGTTAAAACAGGAAAGCCAGCAACGCACCCAGGAAACCTCGTCTGAGTTGTTTTTCCTGCTGGACACATCTCGTCTGAGTCTAAAAATCAGTGAACACCATCGCTTGCTGGCGTCGTTGTTTCATCGCATACGTCACCAGGAAATAAATCCCGATGAAGTATATGTGTTGCATCTTGAAAATCTCTCGCGCCTGAGTGATTTTCGCCTGCATGTGGAAAGTTTTTTGGATCATGCGCATCTGTGGGGGATCACTCAGGCAAATGTCACTGGCTTTCAGGAAAATTTTGATAATTATCATGCCATGATGGCGCTGGCAACGAATTATCTGCAAGATGGCGGCCATACAGACCAGGCGGATGCGCATTTTCAGCAGGCCCAGCAGTATTTTGTCGCCTATTCCAAGGATCACTTGCAACTGACGCACTATCTCAGCAGTCGGGCGCTAAAAAATACCCATGAAAATCTGGAGGCCTACGGCCTTGCCTTTCAGCAGTTGTTATGGATCAACCTGATCGGGATGGTCTTGATTCTGACGCTGGCGCTGGTGAGTGGGCGCTTTTTTAACCAGCGCCTGCGCACCCTGGCTGATGCCATGTCGATGCTCACCCATTATCAGCATATTCCGCCGGAGTTGCCTGAGGTTGAGCGGATTCGGCATACGCCGGGCGGTGAGCTGCGCAATATGGCCGAGGCGGTGCTGGCGTATCGCACGGCGATCATCGACCGCTTTATCACCACCGCCGATCTGCTGCATTATCAAAATCACTTGCAGGATCTGGTGGAACAGCGCACCGAGGCGCTGCGCCTGAGCAATCAGCGGCTGTCCCAGGCGCAGCGTATTGCCGGGATGGGGCATTGGGAATGGCGGATTGCCGATAATGTGCTGTATTGCTCGGAGGAATTGCAGCGGATGCTGGGCAATGTCTGTGAGGGCACCTTTAAGGACTATGTGCAGTTTCTGTCAGCCGTCCATCCCCATGATTTTTTCAACGTTGAAACACACATAAACAAGGCAATGCATCTGCGCGATTATCAATATGATATCGAGCATCGCTTTGTGCGCCCGGATGGCAGCGTCATTTATGTGCAGCACAGCGGTCTGGCTATCCGCGATGAGGCCGGACAGGTCAGCAAGATGGCCGGGATTATTTTAGACATTAGCCCACGCAAGCAGGCACAAGAGGCCTTGCAGAAAAGCCATGAGCAGTATCTGCTGGCGGTGAATGGCAGTCGTGATGGGATCTGGGATTGGGATATTCCAAACAATACCTTGTATTTATCGCCCAAATGGAAAGAACAGCTGGGCTATGCGGATCATGAATTTCCCAATGCCTTTTCTGCCGTGCGCGCCCATATGCATCTGCACGATGAGCCACGCGTGATGGCCTATCTCAATGACTACCTGCAAAACCAGGTGGATGCGTATGAGATCGAGTTTCGCCTCAAGCACAAGCAAGGTCATTATATCTGGGTCTTGGCGCGGGGCGAGGCGCTACGCGATGCCAACGATACGCCTTATCGCATGGCCGGCTCACATACCGACATCACCGGCCTGAAAAAAACCGAAGAGGATCTGCGTCTGGCCAAGGAACAGGCCGAGGTGGCCAACAAGGTGAAATCAGAATTTCTGGCCAATATCAGCCATGAGATTCGCACCCCGATGAATGCCATTATCGGGCTCAGCCGTCTGGGCATGGATAGCAGGCTTGATGCGCTGCAGCAGACCTATCTGCATGAAATCAACGCCTCGGCCGAGACCTTGCTGTGTCTGATGGATGATGTGCTGGATTTTTCCCGGATTGAGGCGGGCCAACTCACACTGGAGCCGACCCTCTTTAATTTGGAGGATGTTCTTGACGATCTTTGGACACTGATTCGGGCCAAGATACGCGGTAAAAACCTGGATTTACTGTTTGCCCGTAACCCGCAGGTGCCACATCAGTTGCAGGGTGATCCCTTGCGTCTCAAGCAGATTTTGAACAATCTCCTTGGCAATGCGATTAAATTCACCGAACAGGGCGAAATTTTGCTGGCTATTGATGTCATACACACCGAGGCTGAGCTGATCTGGCTTGAGTTCAGTGTGCGCGACACCGGCATCGGCATTCTGCCGGAACAGCAAAAAGAGCTGTTCACCCCGTTTTGCCAGGCAGACAATTCCAGCACCCGCCGCTTTGGCGGCTCCGGACTGGGCTTGAGTATTTGCAAGCGCCTGGTGGATCTGATGCAAGGCGATATTGAGGTGTCCAGCCAACCCGGCCAAGGTAGCTGCTTTTGCTTTCGTATCCCCTTGGGTCTGACGGCGCAAACGGCGGATGAGGTCTGGAATCTGGCGCCGGCATTGCAGGGCCTGGCGGTACTGGTGGTCGATGACAACCCTCGCGCCCGTGACATTTTCAAGATGTATCTGGAGGAGTTTGCCTTGCATCCGGTGCTGGTGGATTCCGCCCAGAGGGCACTGGAAACCCTGCAGGATCGGAGTCAGCCATTCGCGCTGATCCTCATTGACGCCAAACTGCCAAACGATGCCGCTCTGACACTGATTGACACCCTATTGCGCACACCGCCAGTGCATCCGCTGCCGCAGATCATCCTCATTGCCCCACATCCCTCCGAGGACGTGCCAGCGGACCTTGCACCGCTTCCCGCGTATACCGTACTGGCGCAGCCAGTCACTCCTTCACGCTTATTTGATGCCATCATGACCTCACTTAATGACCCGGCCCATGTGGCAGCACCGCACCGCCAGCCCACGCAGCCAGATCCGCACGATCTGCAGGCCATTGCCGGAGCACGCATCCTCCTGGTTGAGGATAATCAGACCAATCAAATGGTGGCGTGCGCGGCGCTGCGACGTGCCAATTTTGTGGTCGATATCGCCAATAATGGCGAAGAGGCGCTGGCCCAGCTTGAACAAAGTCGCTATGACTGTGTGTTGATGGATATTCAGATGCCGCGCATGGATGGGCTGGAAACCACCCGGCGGATTCGTGCGGATGCGCGTTTTACCCATTTGCCCATTGTGGCGATGACCGCCCACACCCTGGAGGAAAACAAACAGGCAGCCCGCGCCGCCGGGATGAATGATCATCTCGCCAAACCGATTGATTTTGCGCAGATGTTGCGCACCTTATGTCATTGGATTACGCCAGAGGCATTCGGTCATACGCCGCTTCGCCCGAAACCGCCCCCTGAAGAACAGGCCGCAAAGCCCAAAGAAGATCAGGCGCTGGAGCGTGCTCTGCATAGCCTAGCGGCGCTGGATACGATGGCCGCGCTTAACCGCATGGGGCAGGATCACAAAGCCTATGCGGCGGTATTGCAAAAATTTGCGCAAAATCAGGCAAATAGCCTTGCCCAGATCAGACAGGCGATCCATGCGGCAGATGAGCAAACGGCGCTGCAACAGGCCCACACCCTCAAAGGCGTGGCGGGTAATATTGGCGCCAACGCATTGCAAGACCACGCAAAACACCTCGAAAGCGCACTGCAAAGCCAAGACCCGACGCAGATTCAAACCTGTCTGCAGGCGGCCCAGGCGGCATTGGATGAAGTATTGGCGGCGATTCAAACTCTGCCAACGCACGAGCCCGCGAAAAAAGACCCCGCCGCCCGGCTCAGCCCAACGGCACGACTGGCGCATCTCAATCTGCTCAAAGTCCTATTGCAGCAATACGACACTCAGGCCATGACAGAGCTGGACGCGCTCCTGCAAGGAATTGATGACCCCTCGCTTGAAACTGAACTGGAAAATATCCAGCAGCTGCTTGCAAAATATGATTTTGAACACGCCCTGCAGCAGCTCAAGCAACTCCTGGATGCCCTGGATGCATGAGCATGATTAGACATCGCTTTTATTCTTATCCCCGTCACAAGCAGGAAAACAGCCTGCTGCGCTGGATCGGCTGTCAACGATTTGTCTGCAATGCCAAGGCCAGGCCTGCGTCAAGTGTCTTCAAAGATAGCACCATCCGTCCACACTCCGAGGAAACGCAGGCCGAGTTAGCGTTATGGAATGCTACACCTGCACAGGCGATTTTTTAGCGATGGTAGTACATCTGGAGGATGAAGCAGCGACAGAGCGGTTGGGGGCAGCGTTGGCGATGATCTGCCCGCCGGGTGCTTTGATCTATCTGCACGGCGATCTTGGCGCAGGTAAAACCACCCTCGCGCGTGCATTTCTGCGCGCCTTCGGGGTCAGCGGCCCGATCAAAAGCCCGACCTACACCTTGCTGGAACCGTATCAAACCGCCAGCCAGCAGCTGTTCCACTTTGATCTGTATCGCCTTGGCGACCCGGAAGAACTGGAATATCTAGGCCTGCGCGAATGCCTTGATGGACACGCCATCACGCTCATCGAATGGCCGGAACGCGGCCACGGCATCCTCCCCCCCGCCGACCTAAGTCTCACCCTCACCCAGCATCCTCAACAAGGCCGCATCGCCTTGCTTGAAGCGCCATCCACACACACCATGCAAGAACTCACCGTCCTGGCAAAGCAAATCGCTATGTAGAATTTTAAAATTTCTCCGGGCGCAGGACAGTCACGTCGCTGACAAATAGAATCATGGCGTAGTCGTTGTAGTAATTGGCTTGCAGATGGGCGGTAATGGCCTCAGCGGTGACTTCGTTGCAAACCACTTCCACACGGATGTTGCTGCTGGCATCCCAGGCCGAGCTGCGGATGCCGCGATGGCCTTTGCCGCGGGCGTCGCTGAGGGTGTAGCCCTGTGCGCCGAGGCGATCCAGGTCTTTGAGCAAGACATTTTCCAGGGCGGCTTCGGTGATGATGGTTAATAATTTGCGCGTGCAGGGTGACATCAGCGGGGTGCTCCCAGTAGGCTATACGTCCAGACAGCGAAGGTGTAATACAGCGGAATACCTACCAACACATTAAACGGAAAGCTGACCCCCAGCGCGGCCGCCAGCGATAAGGCGGGATTGGCCTGGGGAACGGAAATACGCATCGCCGCTGGTACGGCGATATAGGATGCACTGGCGGCAAGAATCGCCAGCATGGCCGTCCCGCCCACGGAAAAGCCCATCGCATAGCCAAAGGCAATGCCAATCCAGGCCGACACCAGCGGCATTCCGATCCCAAACAGGATCAAAAACAGCCCATAACGCCGCAGGCTGCCAAACTGAGCGGCGGTAATCAGTCCCATTTCCAGCAAAAACAGGGCGAGGATGCCGTAAAACAGATCAAAAAACAGCGGTGCAATGGATTGAATCCCTTGCGGACCGGCAATCCAGCCGATCAGCAAACCGCCCACCAGCAGCACAATTCCCTTGCCTAAAAACACCTCGTGCGCCAAGGCGCCCAGCGGCATTTTGCTGCGCAGACCGCGTGCCAGCACAATGCCTACCAGAATCGCCGGAATCTCCAAAACCGCCAGTAACAGCGGCATGTGCGCCTCAAAGCTGATCTGCTGGCTGGCAAAATACACCACCGCAACCGCATAAGTGGCCACGCTGACCGAGCCGTAATGGGCGGCGATGGAGGCCGCATCCTCGCGCTTAAAGTGCCCCACATAGCGCAATACCGGGTAAGCCAGCAGCGGCAGTATAAGCCCCATGAGCATCACCCAGAACATCTGCGGCAAGAGCACAATCAAGGGCTGCTTGGCCAGTTCAATGCCGCCTTTCATGCCGATGGCCAGTAACAACACCATACTGACCAGATCATAAACCGCGCTGGGCAGGCGCAGCTCCGAGCGTAGCAAACCGGCACTCAGGCCCAGGATGAAAAATAAAACAATGGGATCAAGGCTTGTCAAAGCAGAAAACTCCGCAGCAGGGGGCTAGGCAGATCGGGCTGTATTTGTTTGTTTAAGGACTGAGCAAATCCCTTAGGCGGATGTCGCTGCGGGCGGGATGTTTAGCTGTTGGCATAGTTGCGCCAGAGATTGTCCCGCCTGCTCAAAATCATATTCTTCCAGCCGTTGGCGGATGGCCTGCAAAGCGCTGCTGAGTTCAGGGTCGTTAATGCGGGCGAGCAGTTCATCAATATCATCCAGACAACGGGTGTCATACTGTGCCATAGTGCGGCTTAGCTCATCAAGATAGACGCGCACGGCAGCCGGGTCGAGCGTTTCGCCGGTGGCCTTGGGGTGGGCGGGCGAAGCGGCGGTGTCAAATACCTGCCCGATAATGCGCAGGGTGTGCGCCAAAACGCGCGCAAACAGGGCATATTGTTGCTCAATCCAGTCCAGCCGCTCACCGGCCAGGGCAGTTTCGAGTTTTTCGGCGACGGCCTGTAATTCCAGGGCGCCGATATTGGCGGCTACGCCTTTAACGCTATGCGCCAGATTATGTGCTGCGGCCAGATCACCCGACTGCAGATAATCACTCAGGCGCGTGGCGGTGTGTTGATGATAGCTGCTGAATTTTTGCAAGACCGCACGATAGGCATGGATATCCTCACCCATGCGTGCCAGGGCGGCCTGGGTATCAAAGCCGCGCAGGGCGGCAAACACCGAATAGGGTCGCTCGATGGTGAGTGGGTGTTGCGGATGCACCAAAATATCGGGTAACCAGCGTTTGATCGCCGCCTCCAGCGCATCGCGGGACAAGGGTTTGGGCAGATAATCATTCATCCCGCAGGCCAGGCATTTTTCCCGATCGCCCTGCATGGCATTGGCCGTCATGGCAATGATCGGTACCTGCACATTCAGCGCGCTGCGGGCTTGCGAGCGCAGCTTGCGGGTTGCGGCAAAGCCATCCAGCACCGGCATCTGCACATCCATAAACACCAGATCGTAGGTGGCCATTGCCAGGGCCTGCAGCGCCTGTTCGCCATTTTCTGCCAGATCGGCGCTGAGCCCAAGCCGTTGCAAGGCGCCCAGCGCGACTTCCTGATTCACCGGATCATCCTCAACCAGTAAAATCCGCGCCTGCCATTGCGCAAACAAAGGCTGCTCGGCATACATGCGCTCCCGGGACGAATGGCGCGTCACCATCGTCTCGGCCTGGCGGGTGTGCTCATCCAGCACATTGCACAGCACATTATGCAAATCCTGCTGGCGCACCGGCTTGGGCAGGTAGGCATGAAAACCGCTGGCGGCATAGCGTTTCAAATCCCCCGGCACGGTCAGTGATGGCATGATCACACAGCGCAGCGCCGCCAATAGTTCATCGCTTTGAATCATCTGCCCCAGCTGCTCGCCATCCATGATGGGCATGGCCAGATCAATCAAGGCTACCTGGAAGGGATCGGGGGTTGTTGCCGCTTCGCGCAACATGACCAGGGCCTGCATCCCGTCACGCGCCTCACAGGGACGCATCCCCCAGCTGTGCAGCAAGGCCATGAGGATCTCGCAGTTGGTCGGATGATCATCCACCACCAGAATCCGCACCCCCTGCAGATCCGTATGCACGGGCAGATCAGGTATCGCGCTGGGCTGCGATGGTAACAGCGTGACCGTAAACCAAAACGTCGAACCCTGGCCCGCCTTGCTCTCTACGCCAATCTCACCGTGCATCAAACTGGTCAGGCGCTTGCAGATCGCCAGGCCCAGGCCAGTGCCGCCATATTGACGGGTGGTTGAGGCATCCAGTTGCGCAAAGCGTTCAAATAATAAGGCAAGGTCCTGCTGTGCAATGCCGATGCCGGTATCGGTAATCGCGCACTGCAACACCACCTGATCCTGTGCGCTATGCAGACAGCGCACCCGCACCACCACTTCGCCGCTGTGGGTAAACTTAACCGCATTGCTGCCCAGGTTATTCAGGATTTGCCGCAAACGCCCTGGATCACCGCGTAAATGAACCGGGGTATCCGGCTCCACCGCGCAGATAAATTCCAGCCCCTTTTGATGTGCCCGCCAGGCCAGCGTTGTGGCAAATTCATCCAGCAGATTGAGCAGATTAAAATCAATCTGCTCCAGATCAAGCTTGCCCGCCTCAATCTTGGAAAAATCCAAAATATCATTGATCAGACTGAGCAAAGATTCCGCGCTGGACAGCACAGATTCGGCATAATGGCGTTGCTGTGCGGTCAATTCGGTGTCCATCAACAAGCCAGTCATACCGATCACCCCATTCATCGGGGTGCGGATCTCATGACTCATATTCGCCAAAAACTCGCTTTTGGCACGATTGGCCACATCCGCATCAATGGCCAGATTGGTGGCCCGCTCCATCATCTCGTGGGCGTACTTGGTCGCTTCACGCAACTGCATATTGGTGGCCTGCAACATCGCCGTTGCCTGGTGACGAGCGCTGACATCGCGCTGCATGCTGGCATAGGCATAGGTCCCCTGATCTTCACCGCACAGTGGCACAATCTTGTATTCACAGGCAAAACGACTGCCATTTTTGCGCTGATGAAAGGCCTCCTTGGCATATTCTTCGCCACACGCAGCAATCTTTTGGGTGAGAATATTCGGTGACAAATCCTGTAACAACAGGCTCAAATGTCGCCCTAATAACTCCTGTGCGCGATAGCCATACAGCGTCTGGGTTTTCTGATTAACATAGGTGATCTTGAAATCCACATCCGTAATCACCACCGACTCAAAGTGATTCGCCACCACCGAACTCAATACCTGATGCTGCTGGCTGAGCTGCTTAAATTGCGTAATATCTTTCAAACAGGCAATCGCCCCCGCCTGCGCCCCGCTGGCATCGCGCAAGATCCGCGCATCCACCATCACACACACCCGCCGACCATTGCGGTGTATCAGCGCAACCTCATGTTGCGCGATCTCCCCGCGCCAATGCCGATGCCAATGGCGCTTAAGCTCAGGCAAAGACGGCGCATCCACAAACTCAAACAGCGCCCGCCCCTTAAGCTCTGCCGCTGTATATCCCAGCATTTCCGCCATCGCCGGGTTCACAAATACCGTCAGACCCTCCGTATCGACCTGCCACACCCCATCGCCCATGGCATCCACCAACACCCGATAATGCGCCTCATTTTCCCGCAGATTCACCCCATAATGCTTGCGTACGCTAATTTCCTGCAGCATCCCGCGCATCAGTAACGGTCGTTGTGCCGCATCGCGCTCACACACCACACCACGCACCATCACCCACACCCAATGTCCCTGCAGATGGTGCAAACGCAGCTCCACCGCATACACCGGCAAATCATCCTGCAAATGCCGCCGCAGCAACGCCACCATCCCGGTATAATCCGCCGCATGTACCTGCTGCTGCCAATGCTGCAGCGACCAACCCTGCAGCACATCCAGCGGATAACCCAGCAGCCGCGCTACCGGCTCAGAGACCACCATCTCAGCGCGGGCGATCTGCCAGACCCAGGTACCCACCCCCACCGCTGCCAACATCTCGGCCAGTTGATCACCCGCTGGCAACGCAGTCTGTGCCCGGCACAGACCGACATCAGTGACACGATACGCACTCATAACACCCTCACCCTGCGGTCTACATAGCATATGCACATGATTATCATTCAAGGTATCAACGCCATGCAACCGCACATCCCGATCATCGCTACCCATCACATTAAGGCTATTTAACAGCATTTTATATATAGATATGCAGTGCTGTACACCGCGTTCATTTTCTATCCCGGCACACAGTGTATTTTAGTTTTATTGCTTTAATGTTGCACTTGGGAGCAGCCCCGCCCCCGCTCGGCACGAAGGAAGTAGCGAAGGCATCTTGCGTTCGCCGGATTTGCGGCTGCCCATGATTGTATTTAAGGCTATTATTGCCCACTGACGCGGTGAATGCGATGATGCCTTTAGCGCAATCGACGACGCAGTATTTTCTTAATCAGGAGGGCAGGATATGTCAGCGCAAACGCTTTCCGAGCGCATGATGGGGTGTTTTATCGGTTTGGTGGTCGGCGATGCCTTTGGTGCGCCGTATGAATTTTTCCGCGCGGTAAGTTGGTCGTGCAAGAAAACTTTACCGAGATTCCCAACAGTAAATTGCAGATCAAAAAAGGCGAGTGGACGGATGATTCCGCGATGGCGCTGGCACTGGCGGATAGCCTGCTGAGCTGTCATGGTTTTGATCCGCGTGACCAGATGCAACGCTATCACCGCTGGACTTTTACCGATACGGGCTATTGCTCATCCCGACCGACCGCGTTTGGTTTTGGGCAAACCTTTCTCAAGGCGCTGCTGGATTCGGAAAAACACGACACGCCTTATCCCGGCAACATCAATCCCAGACGCCCTGGGAACGGTTCGCTGATGCGCCTGGCACCGATTCCGATCTATTTTTTCAATGATCTGGAGCAAACCGTGGAATATGCCGGGCTTTCAAGTCAGGTCACGCATGGGCATCCTGACTCGGTATATGGCACACGATTGTTTGCCCGCATCATCCATCACGCCCTCAAGGGGCAAGAAAAAGCCGAGCTTTTGCAGCAACCGCCAGAACCCGAGGCCCCCGAGCTTACACCTAGTCCATTCAGGCCATTGCCAGAGAAGTATCGCGACAAACCCATGGAGGCCATTGACGGTACCTTTTTTGCTGCACAATCCCTGGAAGCCGCGCTGTGGTGCTTTACCCAAACCGATACCTTTAAAGACGCCATCCGTCTTGCCGTGAGCCTCGGTGGTGATACTGACAGCACGGCCGCAGTCTGTGGTCAGGTGGCGTGAGCCTACTATGGCCTTGCCGCCATTCCCGATCTCTGGAAAGATGAAATCGTCAAAAAAGAGGAGCTTACACCTAGGTGTTTAAGGCCGCAGAGCGCCTGTGTCAGGCCGCCTGTCAGCGTGTGTGAGAGGGGTGTGGCGTGTTTTTTTGTGGGGTAGATATAAAAAAAGCTGCTTTCCTGTAGCGGCATCTGAGAGATGCCGCCGACTTCTTAGGTAGTGTCGTTACAAGAAGGCCTATCGGATAACATACCGCCATGACGACACCTAAGAAATCACTTAAATGGATTGGCCGCGACCGATGGCGTAGTAGTGAAAGCCCATGTCGTGCAGGCGTTTGGGGTCGTAGAGGTTGCGCCCGTCGAAGATTACTGGTTCGCGCAGGCGGGTTTTGATCTGTGCAAAATCGGGGCTGCGGAAGCTATTCCATTCCGTGACAATCACTAAGGCATCGGCGCCCTGCAAGGCGGCTTCAGGGTGTTCACACAGGTGTAAATCCGCCCGTTCGCCGTAGAGATGGGCGCATTCTTTCATGGCGACGGGATCGTAGGCGCGCACCTTGGCTCCACTGGCCCAGAGTGCCTCCATCAATACCCGGCTGGCAGCCTCGCGCATATCATCCGTGTTGGGCTTGAAGGCCAGTCCCCACAGGGCAAAGGTGCGCCCGTGCAGTTCGCCGTTGAAGTGTTGGTGGATTTTTTCAAACAGGCGCTGTTTTTGCCGCTGGTTAACGGCTTCCACGGCGTTGAGCAGCCGCGCTTCATAACCCACCTGTCGGGCGGTTTGCTCCAAGGCTTTGACATCCTTGGGAAAACAGGAGCCGCCATAGCCACAGCCAGGATAGATGAAGTGATAGCCGATGCGCGGATCGGAGCCGATGCCCTGGCGCACGGATTCAATATCGGCGCCGAGTTTTTCCGCCAGATTGGCCAGCTCGTTCATGAAACTGATTTTGGTGGCGAGCATGGCATTGGCTGCGTATTTGGTCAGCTCTGCCGAGCGCACATCCATCACCATCACCCGGTCATGATTGCGATTAAACGGCGCATACAGCGCCCGCATCAGTTCTGCGGTGCGCGGGTTGTCGGTGCCGACAATGATGCGATCAGGTTTCATAAAATCCTCAATCGCCGCGCCTTCTTTAAGAAATTCAGGGTTGGAAACCACATCGTAATCTACCGAAGCGTCCCGCCCGGCCAAGGTCTGTGCCATTTTAGCGCGTACCTGATCGGCAGTACCAACGGGCACCGTGGATTTATTGACGATGATGCGATAGTCCTGCACATGGGTGGCGATGCTCTCAGCCACAGCCAGCACATGGCGCAAATCGGCTGAGCCGTCTTCATCGGGCGGGGTTCCTACAGCGATAAACTGAAACAAACCGTGGGCCACGCCTTGGGCCGCATCGGTGGAAAAACTCAGGCGACCAGCGGCGGCATTGTCCTTGATCAGGGCCTCCAGCCCCGGCTCAAAAATCGGGATTTTGCCCTGCTTGAGCCCTTCGATTTTGGCGGTATCAATATCAATGCACAGCACATGATTACCGACCTGCGCCAGACAAGCCCCGGTCACTAAGCCAACATAGCCCGAACCGTAAATGGTGACGTTCATGGAATAGAAAATCCTGATGGTATAAATAGATAAATATCAATCGACATGCAGATCGTCCATATCACACCCCAGCACGGCGGCTAAACGGTGTAAAAGCTCGGCAGAGGGCGCGGCGGTGCGGTGTTCAATCATGGATAGCATTTTCCCGGTGCAGCCAACCTGCTCGGCCAGGGTCTGCACTGTGAAACCCCGATGCTCGCGCCATAGTATTAAGGGCGACTCACCCGCCAAGCGGCGTTCAATGAATTCAAGCGGCAATGTTTCCTTTGGATGTGCCGTTGCTTCGTTAAAATCGGCGAGGTCTTGCAAGGTTTCGAGCCGTTCAAGCAAGGCGTTCCATTCAGCAATGGGTACGACCGCAAAGACCGGCTGCCCTTCAAGTTCAATAATTTGTGCGCTCATTTCCTTCAAGCGGGGAAATCACATCTCCACGAATTTCCAGTTTGGGATGCAAACCAAACGGTGAGTCAATGCGTCCGCCAGAATACGGGCGTAACTCCGCAATCGGTTTGCCATCCTTAGTGATGACCCATGTTTCGCCGGAAGTGGCGACGGCATCCATGAGGCTCAGGCATTCGGCCTGGAATTTGGAGGCTTGGATTGTTTGCATGGGTGCGGTACACCTCTCTCGCGACATTGCCAAAGGCCAACGCGGTCTTGGATTATAAGCCCAGGATCATGATAATTTAATGAAATCACAGTCCCGGTGCTGGGCTGGCGTTATGCGCCACAACTGACCGGCGGGCGGGCTGGACTGTTGAGGGTCAGGCTGCCGGTGAGTTCGCTGACGTGGCGCAGTTGGTGGCGTGTGAGATAATCGCGGATGCCGTCGTTGATTTTGGCGCAGATTAACGGATCATAAAACAGGGCGGTGCCAATTCCCACAGCACTGGCCCCGGCAATCAGAAACTCCAGCGCATCGCGGGCATTGCTGACACCGCCCTGGCCGATGATCGGAATATTGTGTCGTTTGGCCACCTGATAAACCTGATGCACCTTTAATAAGGCCACAGGTTTGATCGCCGGTCCGGATAAACCGCCCTGATTATTGCCCAGCACCGGGCGGCGGGTTTCGGCATCAATGGCCATACCCATGAGGGTGTTCATTACCGACAGGCCATCCGTGCCTGCTTCAATGCAGCAGTGGGCGCTGTGGGCGATATCGGTCTGATTGGGGGAAAGTTTGGTGATCAGCGGTTTTTGGGTGACGGCCCGACAGGCAGCGACCACCCGTGCGGCCATGGCCGGGTCATTGCCAAAGGCGACGCCACCTTGTTTGACGTTGGGGCAGGAGATGTTGATCTCGATGGCATCAATTGGTGAATCCTCAAAGCGCTGCGTGACTTCGACATATTCTTCAACGGTGGAGCCAGAGACATTGGCAATAAAACGGGTTTCGCTAAAATCCAGGGTTGGCAAAATGTGTTTTACCACGTAGTCTACCCCCGGATTTTGCAGGCCAATGGCATTGAGCATCCCCATCGGGGTTTCACAGATGCGATGGGCCGGGTTGCCCAGCCGGGCCTGTCCGGTCGTCCCTTTCAGACACACCGCCCCGGTCTGGCGATGAGAAAAACCGGCCACCCGGGTATATTCCTCGGCAAAGCCGACACAGCCCGAAAGCAGCACCAGGGGGGTGGCAAATGATAGGCCACAAAAACGAATTGCCAGCTCATCATCGTGCGCAAGCATCTCAGCGGTCATGTTTCACATAGTCCTCGTTGAACCGAAAATCGCGCCCAATACGGGCAATATCATGCGCCTGTGCGCCAATACCGGGTGTCTGCTGCATCTGATCCAGCCTCTGGGCTTTAGCCTGGATGCGGCAAAATTGCGCCGGGCGGGTCTGGATTATCGTGACCAGGCCGGGGTGCAGGTGCATGATCACCTAGCGGCATTTTATCAGTGCGTGCAGCCCTTGCGGGTATTTACCTTAAGCACCAAAGGCTATGTGTATTATACCCAGGCCGCGTTTAAACCCGGCGATGCCTTGGTGTTTGGCTCTGAAACCGAGGGCTTGAGCGAGGCGGTGCGCCACAGTGTTCCGCCTGACCAGCGTCTGTGCATCCCGATGCAGGCGCAAAGCCGTAGCCTCAATCTGTCCAATGCCGTGGCGGTGGTGACCTATGAAGCCTGGCGTCAATGCCAGTTTCACGGGGCCGCGCCAGTGGTATCCTAAACCTTCTTGATCCTTGAATCGCAAAAATCCATGTCCATACATCCTGAAACTCCGGCGCCGACGCCGACGCTATCCCCTGATCCCAAATATCGCCTAGGCACCGTGCTGCGGCCTTTTTCTTACAGCGTGGCGCTGGCTGCCTGCGGTCTGGGCGTGTTGTATGCCTTGCAGCAAGGCGCTGGTTCTGTGACCTTGGGTCTGTTGATCGTCTGTGCCGGGGTATTGCTCCAGGCGGGCGTGAATCTGATCAATAATCATGCCGATTTGCCGCTGTTGCAGGGCTTGCCCGCACCAGCAGATGCCCTGGAAAAACAGCGCCGCGAGCGCAATATCGCCGCCATTCGCTGGCATTTTCACCTCGGCATTGGCTGTTTTATGCTGGCGTGGTTGATCGCAGGCTTTTTGATATGGCGTGAGGGGTGGCTTTTGCTGCTGATCTGTGTGGTCGGCTTTCTGGGCGGGTATTTTTATACCGCTGAACCCATTCACTACAAGCGCCGGGGCCTGGGCGTGCTGCTGTCATTTGTGTTTATGGGAGTATTGATGATCGGCGGCTCGGCGCTGGCGATGGGCGCGCCCTGGACCTTGACCCTGCTGTGGCTATCCTTGCCATTTAGCCTGCTGACCGCCTTGCTGTTACTGGCCAATGAATTGCGTGATGTGGAGGATGATCGGCAACACCAGCTACGCACCCTCACGGTGCGTATCGGCGAAACCCATGCCAAGCGGCTGTATATCGCCATCCTCGTGGCCGTGTATCTGAGCACTGTGGGGTTGTGGTGGGCCGGCCTGCTGGTCTGGCCCTGGCTGCTGGCCTTGTCGTTGCCCCTGGTCACCAGCCCGTTGGTGATTTTGCGGCGGGATCTTCAGGCCCGCCAAGCTTTGCCCCCAGCCACCGGTCAGCTATTTATCGTCTTTGCCTTTTTGTTTTTACTCAGCTACAGCGGCGGCTTTTTCATGAGCGCGACTTAAAGCTGCAATATGGAGCGGTATCTTCAAAGAGGCCGCTCCATGGTCTGGCTCAGTGTTTGCGCACCATGCGCAGCATTTTGGCGTTAAGCACCAAAAAGCGAAACAGCTGCCACAGCGGATTGACGCGCAGATGCTTGGTCAGGCGTGTGGGCACAGGGGGATAATAGCTCTGGCTAAAGGGTTTTCTGAGCTGGGGTGTGGGTTCGTTCATCGGCATCTCCGTTAAAAGCCCGACCTTGAAGCGGGCGGGCAGATTGATTTGATTAGCGAACGCAAGATGCGTCCGCCACCCAAGGATAACAGGCCAGCAGGCGGTGCCTTACTCAGGAATCAGTTTCCACAAGGGATAAGCCTTGGCCTTGTAGATGAAGGCAAAGTGCAGCAGATATTTCAGCCAATGCCCGGCCAGGCCAATCTCGCCGCTGGTATAGGCAAGGCTGCGGCCTGAATCGGGATAGGTTTTGAAATCCGGGATGATCGGATAAATGGTCATAGAGGCGGCTGTGCCGTTAATCAGCGAGGCACCTGCCGAGGCAATGCAGGCCGCGCCCATTTTGGCCATGGAGGCGGTGCGGGTGGGCTGGTCAGCCTTGCCATTGATCATATCGACGATGTTGAAGGCGATTTCGCGCGCCATCACGCCACTGGGCATCCCGGTACGCGGCGGGGCGGGAAAGATGGGGGTACCCGAGGGGCTTTTCATCGGGCGGGAAATGGCATGGGGCGGTGCAAAGGCAATGCCGATGGCAAAGATGTTTTTATAGTGAGGGCTTTGGTAGGTCGAGGGCCAGTCCTCTGGCGTCCATTCCTCATAGGGCTTGCCGGAATAATCAGCATCGACTTTCATAAAGCCATTGGGGGCAAACAGCTGCTCGGTGATCTCTTCGCCGCTGCGCGTGAAGGCTTTCAGTCCAACCCCGGCAAAAGGCGGTAGCAGCATCGCAAAATCAAAGTTTTGCGTTTTATGCTCGCCTTCCAGGGTTTCGTAATGCACCGCATTGGCTTCGACTTTGTTGACGTGAGCACGGGTGATCCAAGAGATGCCGCGCTCGGTATACAAAGATTCCGTAAAGACCCGGCTGTGGGTAATATAGCCACCCCGGCGCACATGCATCCCGCCCATGCCAAAATCGCCCAGCTCTTCTTCGTTGGAAATCCAGATAATATCGGCCTTATCCCGCACCTTCTGGCGACGCAGTTCAAATTCCACATTGAAGATGTATTCAAAGGCCGCGCCCTGACAGGTACACAGCCCATGGCCTGTGCCAATCAGCAAGGTCTGGCGCTCACCGCGCTTCATGCGCTCAATGCTTTCCTGCAAACGGGCAGCGGCATCGACGGCATGACCATAGGTACAGACAGACAGGCTGTTGTGTTCCGGGCCTAAGCCTTCGGTGGCCGCAAAATTAAGCTTCGGGCCGGTAGCATTGATCAGATAATCGTAGCTGACGGTATCCTTGATGCCTTTTTTGGTTTCGCTGGTGTATTCAATCACCACATGCGGCTCAGGATTGTCCGCACTGCCCTCCGGGTGGATTTCCAGGGCCTTGGCCTGAACAAAATTTACCCCGGTTTTCTGATACACCGGGGCGAGTTCAAAGGTCACCTGCTCAGGCTTCATCCAGCCAATACCCACCCAGATATTGGAGGGAATCCAGTTCCATTTGGCATTGGGTGAGACCACGATGACCTCATGCTCTTTAGCCAGTTTGGTGCGGGCATGCATGGCAGCAGTATGTCCTGCGATGCCGGCGCCGAGGATGAGAAGTTTTGCCATATTTTGATACCATTGCAAGAGAAAGGCGCTGATTCAGCGGTTTGTGTTATGGTTGAGCGTGCAGATTGACATCCGGTATCGAACCTGTGAAGCGCGTCACCAGCCTGCGCGCTGTCGCCTGACAACCTGACAGGCGTGCGACAGCATCATTCCCGGTTTTTATATCATTAAATAATATCTATAGCAAAATAATTGGAGAAGCACATTGAAATTTTTAACATTCGCCGTCGTTATTGCATTTTGCATGGTGGTTCTGGGCTTAAGCGGCTGTACCACCACCGATCCTTATACCGGTGAGCAGCGCCCAACCAAAACCACGCAAGGGGCCTTGATTGGGGCTGCGGGGGGTGCGGTTTTAGGCAATATTACCGGGCGCCGCGATCGCACCAAGCGGGCCATGATTGGCGCCGGGGTGGGGGCTTTGGCCGGGGCTGCGGTCGGCAATTATATGGATCGCCAGGAAGCTGAGCTGCGCCGGGGACTGCAGGGCACCGGGGTCGAAGTGGATCGCCAGGGAGATCACCTGGTGCTCAACATGCCCAGCAGCATCACCTTCGATGTTAACCGCGATGAAATCCGCCCGGAATTTTACCGGGCCCTGAATTCCGTCGCCGATGTCCTCAGACGCTATGAACAAACCGCCGTTGAGATTGCCGGACACACCGACAGCACCGGCACTGTCGATCATAACGTGCGCCTGTCACAGCGGCGGGCAGACAGCGTGGCGCGTTATCTGGAGGCCCAGGGAATCTCGCGCGTTCGCATGGACACCATTGGCCTCGGCCCACACCGCCCGATTGCCGATAACAGCACAACCCAAGGGCGCGCGATGAATCGGCGGGTAGAAATGACCTTGATTCCCTTGACCTGATCATCTTTGCTTTTGCATACGTGTTTGCTGCAATGGCCGTCAATGTTTTGACGGCCATTGTTTTTGGTGCGCGCGGTATCATGGCATGTGCAACGTGGCGCCCGGCAGTTTCTGCACTACATCATAAGCCATCGCTAAACAGATGATTCGCTTCTTGGTGCATCATGGTATGACCTTTGCTTTAATTTACCGAAAAACAGGAGATGGGTGATTTGATGAATACGCTGACACATAAGACAAGGCCGCACGGGAGCCGCCGACACCGCCAAGGTGGCGCACTCAAGCTCGTGCTGATTGTGCTGGTCGCAGTATTGGTTTCTGGGGGTTTGAGCGGGGGTGTCGCCTGGTATTTCCTGGCGGGGAGTGCGCCTAAGGGGCCTGATCCTTCGTTGCCGCCGCCGACCTTTTATATGGAGCTTGCGCCCTTGACGCAAAATTTCCAGGGACCGGGGCGGATCCGCTTTATTCAGATAGGGCTTGTATTGATGGCACGGGATCAGGCAGACCTTGAGCTGGCGCAAAAACACATGCCGGCGGTTTTAAATAATCTGAATCTGTTGATCGGCAACAAAACCTACGAAGAACTCAATACCCCGGAGGGCAAAGACGTGTTGCGCGAGGAGCTGTTGACCGAAATCGGACGGCTGTTGCGTGAGCGCGCCGGACGCAGCGCCATTGAGGGGATCTATTTCAATTCCTTTGTGATGCAGTAAACACATCATGGCTAATGCAGACCTACTTTCCCAAGACGAAATTGACGCCCTGTTACACGGCGTTGATGGCGGTGATATAGAGACCGAAGACGAGCTGCGTTCGCATGACGGGGTAGCGCGTTCTTTTGATTTTGGCAGCCAGGATCGGATTGTGCGTGGGCGCATGCCCACCCTGGAGATGATTAACGAGCGCTTTGCCCGTTATTCACGCATCAGCTTGTTTAACCTGTTGCGCCGTGCCGTTGAGGTTTCTGTCGGCGGCGTGAAGATTTTAAAATTCAACGAATATGTCCATTCCTTATTCGTGCCGACCAGTCTGAATCTGGTAAAAGTCAAACCCCTGCGCGGCACGGGTCTGTTTGTGCTGGATCCCAAGCTGGTGTTTATTCTGGTGGATAACTTTTTTGGCGGCGACGGGCGCTATCACGCCAAGATTGAGGGACGTGAATTTACCCCCACCGAGCTTCGGGTGGTACAGGTCTTGCTCAATCAAGCCTTCCATGATTTGAAGGAATCCTGGGCGCCGGTGCTGACGCTAGATTTTGAATACATCAATTCTGAGGTCAACCCCCAATTTGCCAATATTGTCAGCCCTACCGAAGTGGTGGTGGTGTCAACCTTTCGCATGGAGCTTGATGGCGGTGGCGGCGACATGCACGTCACCATGCCCTATTCCATGATTGAGCCGATTCGCGAGCAGCTGGATGCCGGGATTCAAAGTGACCGCTTTGATGTGGATGATCGCTGGATCAAGGCATTGCGCGAGGAGGTGAAAGCGGCAGAGGTCGGCGTTTCCTGCGTGTTGACCGATGTCACCATGAGCCTGGAAAAACTGATTGATCTTAGGCCCGGCGATATCATTCCTGTGGATATTCCCGAGGTGGTGACCTTGAAAGCAGAGGACATCCCGATTGTGCGCGGGACATTTGGCATATCCAACGGTTTTAACGCGGTTAAGGTGACCGAGCGTATCAAACGTACTGATTAGGAGTCTGGACTGTGAGTGATGAAGATAAAACGGCTGAGGTAGCCGATGATGATTGGGCGGCCGCCCTGGCAGAGCAAGAGACGAGCGAGGAGCTAGCCCCTGAGCCTGCCACATCCAAAGGCAAAGAAAAGGCGTCAAAGGACGGGGATCATGTCCAGATGGCGCAGTTTGAGTCCATCTCTGCCGAGCCGACGGAGGGCAGTGGCGGGGGCGAAGATATCAATCTGGATGTGATCCTGGATATCCCCGTCACCATTGCGATGGAAATCGGGCGGACCAAATTGCCGATCCGTAATCTTTTGCAGCTTAATCAGGGGTCGGTGGTAGAGTTGGATCGACTCGCCGGGGAACCGCTGGATGTGCTGGTTAACGGGACTTTGATTGCGCACGGTGAGGTGGTGGTGGTTAACGAAAAGTTCGGTATCCGCCTGACCGATGTGATCAGCCCGGCGGAACGTGTGAAGAAATTGAAGTAAGTCCGCAAAGGTGCTCTTGATGCGTCTTTTAATGATTCTCTGTGTCCTGTTGTCGGCCACGGCGCAGGCCACTGAACCGACGGTGCGCACCATTGCACCACCGGAACTCACGGGTGCGTATCTGCTGCAAATCCTGTTCAGTCTGCTGGTAGTTATCGGCGGCATCATTGCCCTGACCTGGTTGATGCGGCGTTTACAGCATCGCTCAGGGAGCGCCGGGCCTTCGCTGCGTGCCTTGGCGAGTCTGAATGTGGGCACCCGCGAGCGCGTGGTCTTGATTGAGATCGGTACGAAACAAATTCTGGTCGGAGTAGCGCCGGGCCGGGTGCAAACCTTACATGTTCTGGATGAATCCATTGATGTTTCAGGCAAAGAAACACACGGCGCGGACACACCATTCGCGCACCGCTTGAAAACAGCATTGAACACACGGAGCAAACCATGAAGTGCAAGGGTTTTCTTTGGCTGGCCGTGATGCTGTTGGCGCTGATTCCGCTGTCGGCAGCGCAGGCCCAGGCAACCTTTCCGATCCTGACGGTGACCCCCGGTGCGGGAGGCAGCGAGGAATATTCAGTCACCCTGCAAGTCCTGATCTTGATGACCATGCTCAGCCTGATTCCGGCGGCATTGATCATGATGACCTCCTTTACCCGCATCATCATTGTGCTGGGGATTTTGCGTCAAGGACTTGGCACCGCCCAAACCCCAAATAATCAAATCCTTGTGGGGCTGGCGTTTTTTCTGACCCTGTTCATCATGCTACCCATTTTTGAACGCATCAATGAAGAAGCAGTGCAGCCCTATATGCAGGAGGAAATCACCTTGCAGGAGGGCTTGAGTCGCGCCAGTGTACCGATGCATCGTTTCATGATTGAGCAGACCCGGGAAACCGATCTGGCGATGTTTGCCCGCATTGGGGGGTATGAAACCTTTGAGAGCCCTGACGATGTGCCTTTCTCGTTGCTGGTGCCGGCGTTTATCACCAGCGAACTCAAAACCGCCTTCCAGATTGGTTTTCTGATTCTGATTCCCTTTCTGATCATTGACCTTGTGGTAGCCAGTGTATTGATGTCGATGGGGATGATGATGTTACCGCCGGTGATGATTGCGCTGCCTTTTAAATTGATGCTGTTTGTGATGATTGATGGCTGGCCATTGTTGATGGGCACCCTGGCCTCAAGCTTTGTGGTGGTGTAAATGACCCCCGAACTGGTGGTGGAGATTTCACGTTCGGCCCTGTGGCTGGTGATTTTGCTGGTGATGCCGCCGTTGCTCACCGCCTTGGTGATCGGGGTGATTATTGCGATGTTACAGGCGGCGACCTCGGTACAGGAAATGACCCTGACCTTTATTCCCAAGCTGCTGGGGATGTTTTTCGCGCTGATGCTGGCAGGGCATTGGATGCTGGGGCTGTTGATTGAATACACCCAGGAGCTGATTGAGAGCATCCCCTTTGTCATTGGTTAACGGGCCTTGTCACCCCGACAAGGCCCGCTTTGCAGGCGGTTTCTGCATTTCCTGGCGTTAAATCATGGAAATTACGGTTGATGTCTTGTTTGGCTGGATCGGCGCGGCTTTGTGGCCGTTTTTGCGCATCAGCGGCATGTTCATTGCCGCGCCTTTATTCGGTGCCGGCAATGTCTCGGTGCGCTTGCGGGTGGTGTTTGCCTTTTGGATTGCGCTGATTGTCGCGCCCCTGTTACCGCCGCCGCCCCCGGTTGACCCCATCAGCCTGTTGGGTCTGGTCATGGCGGCGCGTGAGATTGTCATTGGTCTGGCGATTGGTACCTTGATTCAACTGGTATTTTCTGCGCTTACCATGGCCGGCACCAGCATTGCGCTGTCGATGGGCCTGGGCTTTGCCTCCATGGTCGATCCGCTGGATGGGGTGCAGGTGCCGGTGGTCAGCCAAATCTTTGTCATTTTATCCACCCTGATTTTTTTGGCACTCAATGGCCATTTGATGCTCATTGAGCTGACCGTGGAAAGCTTCACCACCTTGCCGGTGGGCGGCGGTCTGGGGGCGGATGAGCTGTGGGCAGTGGTGAACTGGGGCGGGCGCATGTTCTCGGGCGCCTTGCTGGTGGCCTTGCCGGCGATGATTTCCTTGTTGCTGATTAACCTGGCCCTGGGGATTGTCAACCGCGCCGCCCAGCAGTTCAACGTGCTATCCGTCGGTTTTCCCATCCTCAAGCTGGCGGGCTTTACCATCCTGATTGTCGGTCTGCCGCTGATTGCGGTGCAATTTACCAATCTCTTAGCCGAGGCTTTTACGCTCATCGGCTTCATTTTGCGAGGCTAAGTATCATGGCCGAAGACAATGACAGTTCCCAAGAGAAAAGCGAACAACCCACCCCCAAGCGCCAGGCCGATGCGAAACGCAAAGGTCAGGTGCCGCGCTCGCGTGAACTCAATACGGTCTTGATTTTATTGGTCGGAGCCACCGTGTTATTGGTCTTTGGCGGCTTCATGGCGATGAAGATGGGGGCCTTGGCGACGCGCTTTTTCACCTTTGAGCGCGATCTGGCCTTTGATTCACAGCTGCTGCTGGGGGCCTTGACCGGCGCGATGGGCAGCGCCTTATTGGCGTTGATGCCATTATTTTTTGCAGTGGCGGTGGCGGCGATTTTCGGTCAGGCGGTCACTGGCGGGATTGCCTTTAGCGGTGAGGCGATTGGCCTCAAGCTCGATAAACTGGACCCCATCAAAGGCTTGAAGCGCATTTTTTCCGTGAAGGGCTTGATGGAGCTGTTCAAGGCCCTGGCCAAATTTGCCTTGGTGATTACGGCGGCGATTTTTTTGTTATGGGGCTTATCCGACCGCCTGCTGGGATTGGGCACACAATCGGTGGAAACCGCCCTGGCCCATGTCGGCTGGATTGTGGCCTGGACCTTTTTGATGCTCAGTGCGGCGTTGTTGCTGGTGGCGGCCATTGATGTGCCCTTTCAATTATGGACCCATCAAAAGCAGCTGCGCATGACCAAGCAGCAGGTCAGGGATGAGATGAAAGACACCGAGGGCAAGCCCGAGGTTAAAAGCAAAATCCGCCAGCTGCAATATCAGATGGCTCAGCAGCGCATGATGGGTGCGGTGCCTACCGCCGATGTGGTGGTCACTAATCCGACGCATTTCGCGGTCGCGCTTAAATATGACCAAAAAAAGATGCGCGCCCCCAAGGTGGTGGCGCGTGGGGTTGATCTGGTGGCCTTGCAAATCCGCGAAATTGCTAAGGAAAACAAGGTGCCGTTGTTTGCGGCGCCACCTTTGGCACGAGCTTTGTATTTCAGTACGCAATTGGAGCAAGAAATCCCGGCAGGGCTATATATCGCCGTGGCACGCGTGCTGGCTTACATTTATCAAGTCAAAAATGTGGCGCGTCGTGGGCAGAATGCGGCGGAAAAACCCACCGATCTACCGATCCCGGATGAATTCTTGCGTCCTTCCGTTCAATAACGAGGACTAATTCATGGGTGCGTTAACCAACGCCTTTAATGCCATCGGCCGCTCCGGGCTTGGAACTCCGCTGCTGCTGATGGCCATGCTGAGCATGATGATCATCCCGATGCCACCGATCGGGCTTGACCTGCTGTTTACCTTCAATATTGCGCTGTCGCTGGTGGTGATCCTGGTTGCGATTTACACCCCAAGACCTTTGGATTTTGCGGTTTTTCCGACCATTTTGCTGGTGGCGACCTTGCTGCGCCTGGCGCTGAATGTGGCCTCCACCCGTGTGATTTTGCTGGAAGGACACACAGGAACTGATGCGGCGGGCAATGTGATCAATGCCTTCGGTGATTTTGTGGTCGGCGGTAACTATGCCGTGGGTCTGGTGGTCTTTGCGATTTTGGTCATCATCAACTTTGTGGTGGTGACCAAAGGCGCAGGCCGTGTCTCGGAGGTCAGCGCCCGTTTTACCCTGGATGCCATGCCGGGCAAGCAGATGGCGATTGACGCAGATCTCAATGCCGGTCTTTTGACGCAGGAGCAGGCCCGCGAACGGCGCGAAGAAATTGCCCGCGAAGCCGATTTTTATGGCTCGATGGACGGTGCGAGTAAATTTGTGCGCGGCGATGCCATTGCCGGCATTCTAATCCTGTTTATCAATATCATTGGCGGGCTGATTATCGGCACCATGCAACACAGCATGAGCCTGGGCGATGCGGCCACCAATTATGTGCTGCTGACCATCGGCGATGGTCTGGTGGCGCAGATTCCTTCCTTGTTGTTGTCCTCCGCCACTGCCATCATCGTCACCCGGGTTTCTGCGCGCCAGGATATGGGCGAGCAGGTGTTCAAGCAGATGTTCAGCTCGCCACGCGCACTCTATGTGGCAGCCGGGCTGATTGGTACGCTGGGCCTGGTGCCGGGAATGCCGAATGCTGTGTTTGTCGGTCTGGCCTTATTGATGGCCAGCAGCGCCTATCTGATCAACCAGCAGAAGGCTGCCGAGGTGAAGGCCAGCGTGGATCGTATTGAAACCGAGGCGGCGACCCGACCGCCCGAGGCCAAGGAGCTGGGCTGGGATGATGTGCCGCCGGTGGATCTGATCGGGCTGGAGGTGGGCTATCGCCTGATTCCGCTGGTGGATCGCTCGCAGGGTGGCCAATTGATGGGACGCATCAAAGGGGTCAGACGCAAGCTCTCGCAGGAGCTGGGCTTTTTGATCCAGCCGGTGCATATTCGCGATAACCTTGACCTGGCGCCAAATGCCTACCGTATTTCTTTAATGGGGGTGACGCTGGGTGAAGGGGAGGTATTCCCGGAGCGGGAGATGGCGATCAATCCGGGGCGGGTGTTTGGCCCGCTGGAAGGTACGGCCACCAAAGACCCCACCTTTGGGCTGGAAGCGGTGTGGATTGAGGCCAGTCGCCGCGAAGAGGCGCAAGGTCTGGGTTATACCGTGGTGGATGCCAGCACCGTGGTGGCTACCCATTTATCGCAGTTGCTCAAAGAACACAGTCATGAGCTGCTGGGGCATGAAGAGGTCCAGCATCTGCTGGATACCTTGGCCAAGCAATCGCCCAAGCTGGTGGAAAATCTCTTTCCCAAGCTGCTCTCGCTGGGGGTTATTCTCAAGGTTATGCAAAATCTGCTGGCTGAGCAGGTCTCGATTCGCGATATTCGCACCATCGCCGAGACGCTGGCCGAGCATGGGGCGGGGAGTCAAGATCCTGGCGTTTTGACGGCGGCGGTGCGGGTGGCGTTGTCGCGTTCTATCGTGCAAAACATCATGGGAACCGCGCCAGAGCTGCCTTTGATTGCCATTGACCCGACCTTGGAACAAATCTTGCAAAAATCAGCGCAAGGGGCCGCCGGAGGGGGTCTGGGTATTGAGCCAGGATTGGCTGACCGGTTGCAAAAATCCATCGCAGAGGCCGCACAACGCCAGGAAATGGCCGGCGAGCCGGTGGTGTTGGTGGTTTCACCGGAATTGCGGCCGTGGTTGTCTCGCTGGTTACGCAGTGCCGTGCGCGGTTTGACCGTATTGGCCTACACCGAGATCCCAGACAACAAACGAATTCGTGTAGTGGCTACAGTTGGGCGTCAGGACGCCAGATCTGAAGGCTGATACTGACATCTTAAATTTAATGTCTCGACCGCTGAGAATGCTCTTATGAAAATTAAACGCTATTTTGCTTCTGATATGCGCCAAGCCATCCGCCAGGTTCGTGAATCCCAAGGCCCTGATGCGGTGATTTTATCAAGCCGCAAAGTGGATGGCGGCATCGAGATCATCGCCACCGTGGATTATGATGAGGATCTGGTGGCGGAGATGGCCAGCCAGCGAGCACCCGCCGATGCCCTGCCCAAATCTCGCGCCAGTGTCACCGAGTCAAGTCCGCCAGCGCGGGGACGTGCGCTGACCGATAAGGTGGCCAAAGGGGAAGGCGCACTGGCCCAATTTGAGGCCAAGGCACAGGCTAGCGCCGCGTTAGGGCTTGGGCAGCGGGTGCCCACCGATGCCGAGATTGACGAGGCCTACGAAGATGGTCAGGACATTAACTCGGAGTGGTTTGTGCCGGTGATTTCGCCACCCAAAGCCGCCAAGCCTCGGCCCGAGCGAGTGATCGAATGGACTCAGGATCCAACCTTGATCTCCATGCGCCAAGAGATTGAAACCTTGCGCGGGATGCTGCAGGATCAACTATCCTCACTGGCCTGGCAGGATTTATCACGGCGCGAACCGTGGCGGGTGCATGTCATCAAAAAATTGCGGGAAATGGGGATCGGTGAGGCGCTGTCTGCTGAAATCGGCGAGGCGCTGTCACAACCGCTTGACAATGATCCCCAGCAGCCCTGGGATGAGGCCCTGAGCTTGTTGATCGAGCGCCTGCCTGAATTGAATCAGGACATTTTAGAGCATGAGGGTGTGATTGCCTTGGTAGGCCCCAGCGGGGTCGGCAAAACCACCACCATTGCCAAGCTGGCCGCCCGCGTGGCCTTGCGTCATGGCCGTGAAGCGGTGTCGCTGGTAACCACCGATGCCTATCGCATCGGCGCCTATCGTCAGCTGCAAACCTTTGGCCAGATTCTGGGTGTGCCGGTGCATCTGGCGCAAACCAAACGACAATTGCATGACATCCTGGATGGCATGGACAACAAACGGCTGGTGTTGATTGATACCGCCGGCATCGGCCCGCGTGATGCCCGCTTGGCGGAAGAGTTTTCCACCTTTTCCTCAATCCCAGGGATTCGTTCCCTGTTGGTGTTGGCAGCGAATATGCAGCGTGAATCCCTTGAGGAAACCATGCACGCATACGGTACAATAAAGCTTAGCGGCTGTGTGTTGACCAAACTGGATGAAACCAGCCAGTTAGGCGGTGCGCTTTCGGCGCTCGCACAATTGCGCCTGCCTCTGGCCTATGTCAGTGAAGGGCAGCAAGTGCCGGAAAATTTGGATTTGGCCAATGTGCCACAACTTGTGAACCGCGCAGCGGCGATGCTGCCTGAGCAAAAACAGACGCGGGCCGTCAAGCCCACTGCGCGGGTTCAGATACCTATGGCGAATCACTACTATGTCGCAACTCAATGAAAAGCTATCGGCTGCGCCCATGACGCATGACCTCCATCCTGTCCGTGTGATAGCGGTTTCAAGCGGCAAAGGTGGCGTGGGCAAAACCAACGTCTCGGTTAATCTGGCGGTGGGTTTGTCGCAACTGGGTCGGCGTGTGATGTTGCTCGATGCAGATTTAAGCCTGGCCAATGTGGATGTGTTGCTCGGCCTGCAGCCCAAAGAAAACCTCGCCCATGTGCTTAATGGCCAGCGGGGGCTGGAAGATATTCTGGTCAAGGGGCCCAGTGGTTTGCTGATTGTGCCCTCGGCCTCCGGGGTGGCGCGCATGGCCGATCTTAATGCTGCCGAGCATACCGGCATCATCCGCGCCTTTAGCGAGCTGCGTCATCCGCTTGACACCCTGATTGTCGATACCGCTGCCGGCTTGCACAACAGCGTGATCAGCTTTTGCCGGGCGGCGCAAGACATCTTGGTCGTGGTCTGTGATGAGCCTGCCTCCATCACCGATGCCTATGCCTTGATCAAGGTCTTGTATAAAGATTACGGCATTGTCCGTTTTCGGGTATTGGCGAACCGGACGCACGGCGCCGGCGAAGGGCGTGCCTTGTTTCGCAAACTCACCGCCGTGTGTGATCGCTTCCTTGATGATGTAATATTGGACTATTTTGGTGCGGTACCTGACGATGAATATCTGCGCAAAGCCGTACAACGCCGTCAGGCCGTCACCGAGGCCTTTCCCAGCAGCCCCTCGGCACGGGCTTTTAAAGATTTGGCGCGCAAGGTCAGTGAATGGCCAACTCCATCCGGCGGGGGCGGGGGGATTGAGTTTTTTGTGGAGCGCCTGGTCGGCACAAGCATGAGTGACGGGGGGCGTTTATCCTTTACGGGCTAGCATGTACGCACTACAAGAGCACGATCATCACTGGTTGGTAGAGCAGCACGCCCCTCTGGTCAAGCGGATTGCTTATTATCTGCTGGCCCGCCTTCCTGCCACCGTGCAAGTCGATGATCTGATCCAGTCCGGGATTGTGGGCCTGCTGGATGCCGCACGCCATTACGATCCATCACAGGGTGCCAGCTTTGAAACCTATGCCGGCATCCGCATCCGTGGCGCGATGCTTGACGAGGTGCGCCGTCTGGATTGGACGCCCAAATCGGTCTATCGCAATGCCCGCCGCATCAACGAGGTGGTGCGTGAGATTGAAAACCGCGAAGGACGGGCGGCACGCGCCCAGGAAATCGCCGATGCCCTCGGTGTCAGCCTGGATGAATACTTCACCATGAGCAGTGAGGTCACCACCGGACGCATTTTCAATTTCAGCGATCTGTTTGAACCTGAGAGCGGCGATGGTGAGGACAACTTTGTCGGCAATGAGCTTGATCCCCTAAACGCCAAAACCCGTGCCGATTTCAAAGCCAGCCTGGCGCGTACCATTGCAGGACTGCCCGAGCGTGAGCAATTAGTGCTTTCGTTGTATTATGAAGAAGAACTGAATTTGCGCGAAATCGGCGAGGTGCTGGGGATCAGCGAATCCCGAGTCTGTCAGATTCACTCCCAGGCCCTGCTTCGAGTACGGGCACGCATGTCTGACTGGGTGGCGGACGGTGAGCGCGTTTAGGCGCCATTGATAAACCGGATACCCGCAAAAACGCAGGGCTTTTATCCCTTGATCGTGCGCCAGCCATCTTTTGGCCTTGCAAAATCAGGCCGTCTTCCCGATATTAGCCAGGTGCGTGGCAAATACCTATGCACGGCGACTCAAGGCTTCAGGGCCTAAAGGTCTGGCGGAGTGATTGGCACGCCAGTGGAGCGTTTCCTGACGGTTTGCATTTGAGGTGTGTGGCCCAAAAAAGCCAAACGATTACCCTTAAAGTCGTGTGTGCGGTTATAATTCCCCACCCCATTCATAAAACCCATTTATTTTTAGAACACATTTAAAAGATCGTTTGACCGGGAGATAACTGTGGATAAGGCAATGAAAATTCTCATCGTGGATGATTTTTCCACGATGCGGCGTATTATCAAAAACCTGTTGCGAGACCTTGGCTATAACAACACCTCCGAGGCTGACGATGGCAGCTCGGCGTTGCCCATGTTGCAAAATGGAAATTTTGAGTTTTTGATCACGGACTGGAACATGCCCAACATGCCCGGCATTGAACTGCTCAAAGCCGTGCGCGCCGATGCCCGTCTTAAAGATCTTCCGGTGCTGATGGTGACGGCTGAGGCCAAGCGTGAACAGATCGTTGAGGCGGCGCAAGCCGGGGTCAATGGCTACATCATCAAACCCTTTACGGCAGAAACCCTGAAAGAGAAGATCGAAAAGATCTTTGAACGCTTGCAAACAGCGGACTAGTTCCTTTTCTACCGGGCCGCGAATTTACACTGAATGGGCCATTTGCACAGGGCATACACCGTATGGGTGTATGCCCTGTATGGCTAAAAGAACAGCCCTCTGCAAATTTGCGGATCATTCGCCAATGCTTAGCGAAGGAGAGGCGCTCCCGTCGATATTCAAGGACGTTGCGCCGATACACATATATAATGAATGAAGAGAGCAGCACGAGTCTTGAGTCTGAAATTCAACGGCGTCAGCTTGAGCAAGCCCGCGAACTGGTCAAGCTTATGGAATCCGGCGATGACCTTCAGGCGGGCAAACTGATTGAAGAATTAGGGCGTATGCATGAAAGCCTGCTATTTCAGCAAATTGGCAAGTTGACCCGCGACCTGCACGAGGCGCTCAACGGCTTTCGCATGGACTCCCGTCTCTCTGAAATCACCGAGGAAGAAATCCCTGACGCCAAGGAACGCCTGAATTATGTCGTCGTGATGACCGAGCAGGCCGCCAATCGTACCCTGACGGCCGTGGAAACCGTATTGCCGCTGATCGAATCGCTGACCCAGCAGGCCAGCGAACTTGGCAGTGATTGGCAGCGTTTTCGTCAGCGTGAGCTCTCCGCCGATGACTTTCGCGAACTCAGCCGCAAGCTTGATCTGTTCTTTGAGCAGATGAACCAAAACAGTGAACTGATGCGTCGCAATCTATCCGATGTGTTGATGGCGCAGGATTTTCAGGACCTCACCGGGCAGGTGATTCGCCGGGTGATCAATCTGGTGCAGGATGTGGAGGAAAATCTGGTGGGCTTAGTGCGCATCTCCGGCCAGCGCCTCTCCAATCCCGATGCCAAATTCAAACAAGAGCAAAAAGACACCGCAACCTTAACCACCGGCACTGGCCCGACAGTCCCTGGCACCTCGGATGCCAAGCAAGAGGTGATGACGGCGCAAGATGATGTGGATGATCTGCTCTCAAGCCTTGGTTTTTAAAGGCCATCTGTGGACGAATAATCAACCGGTCAACGCCAAACTAAAAACAGGTTCACTTTTTGCAAGATAATTCCTGTGCGCGGCAGGTTCCATGATAAGCGCCAAGGAACGTCACTAAACGTCAAATCGCTGCGATGAACGGCGTCGATCTTTTGACCAGGGCCGCGTGCAAAGACAAGCTAAACACCCAGCCGTTACGTTGCAGGCCATGAGTGTATCGGGTTGTATTGGCCTTTTGGGTTTGTTGATCCAGCTTCAAGCCTGTATCCCGGTACCGGCATAACGCTGGTTTTAATCGCTGCAACAGGCGGACTGCCACGCTTAACTTTTTAGGAACAGGTCGAATGAGTCTGGATACCGATGACGAAATTTTGCAAGACTTCATGGTCGAGGCCGGTGAGCTGCTTGACCGTCTCAATGAGCAATTGGTGCAATTGGAACGGTCTCCGGATGATAAGGATCTGTTAAATGCCGTATTTCGCAGCTTTCACACCATCAAAGGTGGTGCCGGTTTTTTAAAAATCAACAGCCTTGTGGACATCTGTCACCGGGCTGAAGATGTCTTTAATGTGTTGCGCCAGGGGCAGCGCCGCGTCGACGGCGAGCTGATGGATTCCGTGCTGCAGGTTCTGGACGTGCTTAACGGGATGTTCGATCAGCTGCGTGCCGGGATCGAACCCGACTCCGCCGACCAGACCTTGCTGACCACCCTGGAAAGCTTTACTCATCCCGATACCGGCAAAAGCGAAGCACCACCGCCCCCCCCGCCGGTCGCGCAAAGCGCCGCCCCAATCAGTACGCCGCCGCGTTCGGGGGATATCACCGATGATGAATTTGACGCCTTGCTGGATGCCTTGCAAGGTGGTCAGGGCAATGGCGCGCCCAGTGCATCCGCCACCCCGGCCCCGGATGGTGATATCAACGACGAAGAATTTGAGCTGTTGCTGGATCAGGCCAGCAGCCAACCTCCGGCGGCACCGCCGTCAGCTTCCTCGCCGCCACCACCACCACCCGCGCCCGCCGCAAAATCCTCAGCCGTCGAGCCTGAGCATATCTCTGAGGATGAATTTGATAATCTCCTGGATCAGCTCCACGGTAAAGGCGGCCCCAAAGATGCTGGTGCAGGCGCGTCTCCTGGTGTCGCGGCACCGAAACCTGCCGCCCCGGCGGCAAGTGAACCCAAGGCCGCTGCCGCTCCGGCAGCAGCTCGTGCCGCCCCTGCGCCCCAAGGTGAAACCTCGGTGCGTGTGGACACCAAGCGCCTTGACGACATCATGAATCTGGTCGGTGAACTGGTTCTGGTACGCAACCGCCTGGCCACCTTGCGCTCCAAAATGGGAGATGAGCAGGTCTCCAAGGCCGTCACCAATCTGGATGTGGTCACCGCTGATCTGCAAACTGCCGTCATGAAAACGCGGATGCAGCCGATCAAGAAGGTCTTTGGGCGCTTCCCGCGCGTGGTGCGCGATCTGGCCAGAAGTCTCAACAAGGAAGTCAATCTGGTGTTGCGCGGCGAAGAAACCGATCTGGATAAAAATCTGGTGGAGGCCTTGGCCGATCCGCTGGTGCATCTGGTACGCAATGCGGTCGACCACGGGGTAGAGCCGCCGGATGAGCGCGAGCGCAAAGGCAAGCCCAGGGTTGGCGATGTGATTTTGGCCGCTGAGCAGGAAGGCGATCATATCCTGCTGACGATTACCGACGATGGCAAGGGTATGGATGCCGACGTATTGCGCAGAAAAGCGGTCGAGAAGGGCTTGATGGATGAAGAAGCTGCCTCCCGCATGAGCGATCACGATGCCTTCAATCTGATCTTTATGGCCGGTTTTTCCACCAAGACCGAGATCTCCGATGTCTCCGGACGTGGGGTCGGCATGGATGTGGTCAAAACCCGCATAGCCCAGCTCAACGGCACGGTGGAAGTCACATCAAAGCTGGGCGAAGGCAGCAAGATCTCGATCAAAGTCCCGCTGACCCTGGCGATTCTGCCCACGCTGATGGTGATGCTCGGCGAGCAGCGTTTTGCCCTGCCGCTGGCCAATGTCAGCGAAATCTTTGATCTGGATCTGACCCGCACCAATCGGGTGGATGATCAGGAAGTGGTTATGGTGCGCAATCAGGCCCTGCCCCTTTATTATCTACGCCGCTGGCTGATCCGCAAACCAAGCCCCACGCAAAACGATAATATGGGACATGTGGTGGTGGTCTTTGTGGGTAATCGCCGGGTCGGCTTTGTGGTGGATCAGCTCATTGGACAAGAAGAAGTGGTGATCAAGCCCCTGGGCTCCACCCTGCACGGCTTGCCCGGTTTTGCAGGGGCGACGATTACCGGTGATGGCGGCATTGCCTTGATTCTGGATATCCCCAGCCTGCTGAGAGCTTATACACGCGGGTTTTAGCGCCTTGCTGAAGCAACCGCCGCTAAACCGCGTATCGGCATCTTGGCGCACGGGACGCTCGTTTTTTTGAAAATAACTATTGCGTGTTATGCGCGCTTAACGCTTGCGGAGTATAAACAATGGCAGTACGTGTCCTTGTGGTCGATGATTCCGGTTTTTTTCGCCGGCGTATCGTTGAGCTTTTGAATCTCGACCCGGGCATTGAAGTCATCGGCACAGCGGCTGACGGCAAAGAGGCGGTTGAGCAGGCGATCAAACTCAAGCCTGATGTCATCACCATGGACATCGAAATGCCGGTGATGGATGGCATTACGGCGGTAAAGCGCATCATGGCGGTGCAACCGACCCATATTCTGATGTTTTCCTCGCTGACCTTTGATGGGGCCAAGGCCACCCTGGATGCCCTGGACGCCGGGGCGGTGGATTTTTTGCCCAAACGCTTTGAAGACATCAGCCGCGATCAGGATGAAGCCAAAAGTATGCTGCTGCGCCGGGTCAAGGCCATTGGTCTGGGCCGCAAACGCCCGTTAAGCAAGCCTGCACCGGGCACCCGGGCGCCTGCAGCATCGCCTGTCGCGCCTGCACCCGTGCCGTCCGCAGGAAAAACACCCAGCGCACCCCTTAGCCCAGTGTCGCCGGCAAGCACTGAACGGGGGCCGTTAAAACTGCGCGATTTTAAAGCGGTATTGATCGGCACCTCAACCGGTGGGCCGGTTGCCTTGCAAAACGTCTTGACGCAATTGCCGGAAAACTTTCCCCTGCCGTTGTTGCTGATACAGCACATGCCGGCTACCTTTACACCCGCCTTTGCCGAGCGCCTCAACCAGTTGTGCGCTATCCGCGTCAAAGAGGCGGAAGACGGGGATATCATGCAGCCCGGCCTGGCCTTGCTGGCACCGGGGGGTAAGCAGATGATCGTTGACAAAAAAGGCACGCTGCTCCGGGTGCGGGTACAAGAGAGTCCACCGGAACAAAATTACCGTCCCTGCGTGGACATCACCTTTAAATCAGCTGAGGTCTTAAAGGGGGAAGTTTTGGCAATTATCATGACCGGTATGGGCTCTGATGGTCGCGAGGGAGCCCGCTTGTTAAAATCGCACGGGGCCAAGATATGGGCACAAGACGAGGACAGCTGCGTGGTCTATGGTATGCCGGCGGCTGTGGTGGATGCCGGCCTTGCGGATCGCATCTTACCCCTGGCACACATCGGTAAAACCTTGGCAGGGGGTGTTTGAGCATGGATATTCTAAGTGTAATCGGGCTGGTTTTTGCGCTGGTGGCGATTCTTGGCGGCAGTATCGCCAAGGGCAGTGGTCTGGCGGCGTTGTGGAATCTGGCGGCATTCTTGATTGTGGTCATCGGCACCTTTGCCGCCGGCTTCATTCAGACCCGCCCAAAATTTTTCGCCCATGCCTTGAAGATCTTTCCCTGGGTGTTGGTTGCGCCAAAGATTGACGCCGTGGAAACCATTGAAAAGATTACCAGCTGGAGTCAAATTGCCCGCAAAGAAGGGCTTTTGGGGCTGGAGTCGCTGACCGAACAAGAGCCTGATCTGTTTGCCCGCAAGGGCCTGCAATTGTTGGTCGATGGCACAGAGCCGGAGGCGATTCGCAATATTCTTGAAGTGGAAATGGAAAGCAAGGAGCACTTCGACATCCAGGGTGCCAAAGTCTTTGAGGCGATGGGAATCTATGCGCCCACCTTAGGGATTATCGGCGCGGTGATGGGGCTGATGGCAGTGATGCAAAACCTGGCAGACCCCAGTCAGCTCGGGGCAGGTATTGCAGCGGCCTTTGTGGCCACCATTTACGGGATTGCCTCGGCCAATTTGTTCTTTTTGCCGGTAGGGAATAAGCTAAAGACCATTATTCACGCCCGCACCGAACATCGGCAAATGATTATCGAGGGGATTATCTCCATTGCCGAAGGTGCCAACCCTCGTAATATTGAAACCAAGTTACAGGGCTATCTGCACTGACTCAGCCGCAGTACGGCAAGGCAAGCACTGCCTACTACAAGGATGCAAGAACTTCGACGGCTTTTGTGGTACGCCAGCGGGGTCCTTGTACGGCAGGTTGCGTGACATTGACAGATGGCTTTCTGCAGGTGGATTTTTATGGCTAAGAAAAAAAAATGCGAAGACCATCAGAATCATGAGGCATGGGCCATCCCCTATGCAGACCTCATGACCCTGTTGTTGGCGTTTTTTGTGGTGATGTATGCCATCTCGGTTGTCAACGAAGGCAAATACCGGGTTTTGTCCGATTCACTGGTTACGGCGTTTCGGGCGCCGACGCAAAGTGAGCCGGTACCGATTGGCGAACTGGGGCGGCGCGTGCCCATGTCTACCGACGAACCGGCGATGGTGATTGCCCCTCTGGATGATCAAATCCCCTCGCGGCGTCTGGAAGACATCCTCGGCGATATGGACATCGAAGGCCTTTCGGAAGCGGTGGCCCTGATGTCCGAGATGTCGGATGAAATCGAAGAGGCGATGGCGCCGCTGATTGATGCCGATCTGATCAATATTCACCGCGACCGTTTATGGATTGAGGTGGAAATCAACACCAGTATCCTGTTTGCCAGCGGCAGTGCGACGCTCTCGCCAGAGGCCATCCCTGTGCTGCAAAAATTAGCCGAAATCCTGGCGCGCTTTCCCAACCGCATCCACGTAGAGGGACATACCGATAATGTGCCGATCAGCACCGTGGTGTATCCCTCCAACTGGGAGCTGTCCTCCGGTCGGGCCGCCAGCGTGGTGCATCTGTTTGGGCGCAACGGACTTGATCCAGAACAGATGGCGGCGATTGGCTATGGCGAATTTCGCCCGGTGGCCGATAATGCCACGCCCGAGGGGCGGCGCAAAAACCGCCGGGTCGCGGTGATTATCATGGCGGGTAAACGCCAGCCGACGGATACCGGCCGCCCGGAATTGCTGCGTGAAGATGTTGAAATGATGTTGCGCCGCCCCGCCTCACCGGAAGGGGACGCACAGGGAACAGTAGGGCTGCCTTGATGCGAATATGGGCCATAGCGAACCAAAAAGGTGGTGTTGGCAAAACCACCACGGCGATTACCCTGGGAGCCTTGCTGTCGCTGGAGGGCGAGGATACCCTGCTGGTGGATCTGGATCCGCATGGCTCGCTGACCTCCTATTTTGGTTTTGATCCGGAAAGCGGCGCCGATGGGGTCTATACCCTGTTTCGCCAGATGGCCGCAGGTCAGCGCCCTTCCGCCAAGGAGCTGATCCGCCCGACCTCCTTTGCCCATCTACAGGTGCTCACCGCATCCACGGCGATGGCGACCCTGGATCGTCAGCTCGGCACCCGCGAGGGCATGGGTCTGGTCTTGAAGCGCACACTGCAAAGCCTGTCGGCGGAATATCGCAATGTCATGGTGGACTGTCCGCCGATGCTGGGGGTGTTGATGGTCAATGCACTGGCCGCCTGCAATCGCCTGCTGATTCCGGTACAAACCGAGTTTCTGGCGCTTAAAGGACTGGATCGCATGCTGCACACCCTGAAAATGATCCAGCGCTCGCGCCAGATCCCCATTGATCATCTCATTGTCCCGACCCTGTTTGACCGGCACACCGAGGCCTCTGCACAAAGCCTGCAACGCCTGCACGAACATTATCACGAGAATCTCTGGGATGGCGTCATTCCGGTGGATGCCAAATTCCGCGAAGCCAGCATGGCCGGTTTACCCCTGCCGATGATGTCGGATACCGCACGCGGCATCCAGGCTTATCGGGCTTTGCTGGAATTTTTATTAGACAGTACCAGGAAAACACCGCAAGAGGCGCTTTCGTGAAAGGGCCAAAACCGCAAACGCTGCCAGCGCAAAAACCCGCTACCTCATCGCTGGTACTGGATGAACAGCAGGCGCTGGCCAGTTATCTGGACAGCCTGCTGCAGGAAATCCCGGACTTCGATGCACCGGAGACTGCCTTGGCAAGCCCGGAGCCCGACGTCGCCCTCGCCACCCAGACCGCAGGCGGGGCGGGTAACGATAAAATCGCCCATGAAGGTGAACGTCCCGCCTGGGCACAGGCGCCGTTTCAGTGCTTGCTGTTCAAGGTCGCCGGCCTCAGTCTGGCCGTGCCGTTGGTCAAACTCAATGGCATCATCCCCATGCCCAAGGAAGTGACCCCCATGCCAGGCCATGCAGCCTGGTTTTTGGGCTTGATCCAGCACTATGAACGCAAGGTCAAACTGGTCGATGTAGGCCCCATTGTGCTCCCCGATGGCTATGAGCGCTCACCGACTGAGCCAACGCATGTGATCCTGATTGATAATTACATCTGGGGCATGGCCTGCGAAGGCATCACCGAAACCATCACCCTGCGCCCCGAAGATGTCCGCTGGCGCAGCACACGCGGCGCCCGCGCCTGGCTTGCCGGGACGGTGATCAAACACATGTGTGCCATTTTAGACATCGACTCCCTGGCGGCAAGCCTGCACAAGGGGGACTGGCAAATCGAACAGAATGCCGTAAAATCGCGCCGAGCTAAAGCCCGCTCTTAAGGTCTGGGTGGCCTGTTTTAACAACGCCATCCGGCCCAGCGCATCGCTTTGCCCGCCGGGTTTTTCCTGAGGCAACGGATAAAACACCGGTTTCACGCGCTGAGATGATCGCGCATACATACAGACATTGATACGCACGAGGAGATATTTATGGCCAAAGAGGTTCAGGCAACCAACCGGGGGCCCGTGGCGCGTTATGTCAGTTTTCGCTTAGAAGACGAGACCTACGCCATTAATGTCATGGGAGTGCAAGAAGTCTTGCGCGTGGCAGAAATTGCCCCGGTACCCGGTGCCCCGGATTATGTGCTGGGGATCATCAACCTGCGCGGTAACGTCGTCACCGTCATCGACGCCCGCCGCCGTATGGGCTTGTCGGACAAAGAACCCGATGATGCCTCGCGCATCGTCATTATTGAGGCCAACCATCAAGAGATTGGCATCCTCGTTGATAGTGTTGCCGAAGTGATTGAGCTGGCCGCTTCCGAGATCGAACCGGCACCTAATGTCGGCAATGACGAAAGTTCACGCTATATTCACGGCGTGGCCAGTCGCGATGGGGAACTGACCATTGTGGTGGATCTCAATCGACTTTTGACCGATGAGGAATGGTCGGAAGTCGCTACCGTCTGAAAGGATACGCTGATGCCCGTCGATCTGGACCCCATAGCACCGGTAAATCCCATCAAACCGGGTAGCCGGGTACGCGAAGAAGGTGATCCCTCGCGGCGCTTTCCCGACCAGCTGCCCGAGCTGCAGCGCCGCGAAGAACAGCAAAAGGACTCAAAAAACGCACCAGAGCGCGACCAAACTGACCGCGCAGACGAAGAGCAGTCAGAGCCTGCACAAAAAAAACCCAAAGATCCGGGATCATCACTGATTGATGAGTATGTATGATGGGCATTGAAATCTTCCTCATCATCGGCGTACTGACCCTGATACTCCTGGTCATCGTCAGCCTGGCCTTCGTCCTGATCAAGCGCCTGGAACAACGCCTGGATGGTATGAAAAAACGGCTCAGCGAACAGGAAACCTCCGTATTATCCCTGCGCGGTGCGGTCAGCGCATTATACGATGACGCCCAGCAGGTCACCCGGCGCCAAAACCGCATCGAACAACAGCTACGCCAAATTGGCGACCAGCAAGAACAGCTGCTACTGCGAGACCCGGATACCGGCCCCTACCGCCAGGCCATGCACCTGGCCAAAAAAGGCGCCAGCGTCGAAGATCTGGTCACCACCTGCGGCCTCAATCGCGGCGAAGCAGAACTGCTGCTCTCGTTATACCGCACCAAAACCACCCCCCCAAACGACGCCGCTGAAGAATAAAGTCATTCAAATGCTGGTAGTCCTGTAAATGGTAGTGCTGGATATGGTAAAATGTAGAGGTGATGGGTTCTAAAGCGTAAAAAACCATGCAGTGTCCTTCGTGTCATTCAGAGAAGGTGATTAAAAATGGCCGTATCCATAACCAAACGCCGAAATTCGCGTGCAAGGCGTGTGGTCGGCAATTTATCGAGAATCCCCAGCATCGACTCAGTGAGGATAAAAAAGCGCTGATTGATAAACGCTTATTGGAAAGCATTCGACGTGCCGGTATCGCTCGGGTCGTTGGGATTTGACAGCGTTGGCTACAACAGCGATGTGAACCAAAGTTATCAAGAGATACCGCGACAGGTACAGGTAAAAAACCAAAGGGAAGCGTGTGATCTCATGTGACGCGCTGTGGTCTTTTGTGGGAAACCAGCATCATAAACCCTGGGGTTGGTAAGCGATCGATCAGGATACGGGCGAAAGGGTCGGCGTGTGTGTCGAGGATCGAAGTCGGCCAGGGGCCAAAGGGCTTTGGGAGTCCTTGCTCGCGGTTATCGTCAATGTAGTGTGTGTTACACCGATTTTTGGGAGGCCTATCTGGGGTATTGCCCACACAACGCCATCGTGCCGTGGGCAAGGAATCCGGCAAAACCTCTAAAATTAAACGCTTCAATGCGATATTAAGGCAACGCGTGTCTCGTTTAGTTAGAAAAGCCCTCTCGTTTTCAAAGAACCTCGAAAACCACATTGGAGCTATCTGGTATTTCGTTCACCATTATAACCAAACCTTGCCTGTCACCGCTGAATGACCATTCACTATTTCTGCAGGACTACCAAATTGCAGACCCGAATCAAACTGCGGCAACGCTTACGCTTTACCGGGAAGACCAAGCAAGCTACGATAAGCCAGTGTGCCGGAAAGTTTTATGCGTCTATCCTGGTCGAGACTGAGGACTACAACCCGCATGCGCCTGAGCAGGCGTCGGTTGGTGTTGATTTCGGTGCTCGTGCGTTGGCGACCCTAAGCAACGGCGAAGTCAACCCCGCCAATCAGAAACTCAAGAAAAATGTGAAGGCTTTAACGCGTCGGCAACGGAAGTTATCGCGCAAGGTGAAAGGTAGCCACCGGCAAGCGAAAGCCCAGCTCAAGGTAGCCAAGCTGCAGGCCCGCATCAGCTACCAACGCCAAGCGGTTCTAGGTGTAAGCTCCATGAGCTGTCGGATACGCTGACGCGCACCTATCAGGTCATCACGATTTGAAAACCTGAATGTCACAGAAATGGTCAAAAATCGTCGGCGCGCGCGGTATCAGATGCCGGCTTTGGTGAGTTGAGACGGCAGATTGAATACAAGACCGCGTTTCGCGGTGTGACCGTGGTCGTCGCGGATCGGTTCTTCCCGTCCTCGAAGAATTGCCACACCTGCGGGAAAATCCATGACATGCCGCTGAACGCGCGGCAAATAATCTGCGACTGCAGTCATATCATCAGTTTGCGCGGGAAACCCCGGCCGCAAGGCCAAGGAGGGATAGCGCGGCGTGCGAAGCAAGCCTCCTGCTCCCGCGCTCCTTTCTATGTTGAGGTTTTACACAGTGCGCTATCGCGTGTAATGTATGGATATGGACATCAAACGCGCCTACCGCTTCCGGTTCTATCCAACGCCCGCGCAGGAACAAACCCTTGCCCGGACGTTCGGTTGTGTGCGTTTTCGCTTACAACCACATGCTGCGGCTGCGTACGGATGCGTGGTTCAAGGACCAAAAGCGCGTCGGCTATCACGAGACCTCCGCACGACTGACCGAGTTGAAGAAGACGCCAGAACATGCGTGGCTCAACGAAGTCAGCAGCGTCCCGGTACAGCAGGCGTTACGCCATTTGCAAACGGCGTTCGCCAACTTTTTTGCCAAGCGTGCCGGGTATCCCGCGTTCAAGCGCAAGGACGGCTCGCAGTCAGCGGAATACACGACGAGCGCCTTCAAAGACGTGGCGGCACCTTCCAGGTGCCGCTGAAAACCAAGCGAACGCAAGATGCGTCCGCCACGTGCGCTCAACCCGGTTGATCAACGAAAAGCAAGTGATCGCCGTCGAGACGCTGGCCGTGAGCCACCTGCAGAAGAACCGCTGTCTGGCGAAGTCCATCAGTGATGCAGGCTAGTCGGAGTTTGTCCGGCAGTTAACGTACAAGGCGCAATGGTGTGGGCGAATGCTGGTGGGTATCGACCGCTGGTATCCGTCGAGCAAACGCTGTTCTGAGTGTGGACACACCGTAGCGAAAATGCCGCTGTCTGTCCGAGATTGGGTCTGCCCGGAATGCGGCAGTCTCCACGACCGCGATGTGAATGCAGCGCGCAATGTGTTAACCGCCGGGCTGGCGGGGTTAGTCTGTGGAGAGAACGTAAGTCCCGTGTTGCTGTAAAGCGGCATCGGCTGATCTCGTTGAAACAGAAAGTCCTGATCGTGAGGTTAGGAATCCCCGTCCTTCCTGCCTGCCGCGACGCACGCGGCGCAGGCAGGTAGGGCGGGGAGGATGTCAAGAGCGGTTTTTATGCAGCACATCGTGGGGCTGTGCCAGCAGGCGATGATAGGCTCTAAGGTCACGCCTTGCTGTCACGCCCTTGTTGACTTTTAATCGACCCTTTTATAGGCATCGTGGAAACGGATCTGAAAAAACGCTTGATCGGTGCAGCCATCTTGATCGCCTTGGCGGTTATTTTTGTGCCGATGGTGCTCGACGGTGCGGGGTATGAAGCGCGGCTCACTGAGGCGCCGCGCATACCGCCGCCTCCGGTATTGCCGCGTCCGGCGCTTCCCCCACCGGATTTGCAGATGATACCGCCCCCCGAAGAACCCGCTGTTCGCATCAATCAAAGAGAATCCCTACCTCCTTCGCTGGCGGGCATCCCGCCAGCATCCACCCCCGCCCCGGCCCCTGCGCCGGTGGCGCCACAGACTGATCTAAACCCCCGCCCGTTGAGCGGGTGGGCGGTACAAGTCCACAGTTTCGGTCAGGAAGGCACGGCCTTGAGTGAAAAACAGCGCTTGCAGGCCCTGGGGCTTGCGGTGTTTGTCGAGCCCTTTGCCCGTGATGGACGGCAGTTTTTTCGGGTCAAGGTGGGCCCCTTTACCGAACGCAGTGAGGCGCATACCCTCCAACAACGGCTGCGCAATGAACACAATCTGGATGGTATTTTAGTCAGCTATCCCTGAAAATAGTGTGTATCGCGTTTGGCATGGCGGCGGGAATGGTTTTAGCCTGCCTCGTGTCGTGCTGCCTCTAGCCTCTTTTTAACCTACCCTGGTCGCTTACGCTATGATTTGGATCGATATTATTATTTTAGCCATCATCATGATCTCTACCCTGATCGGCATGTTTCGGGGCTTTGTCAGTGAGGCCTTGTCTCTGGCCACCTGGATTTTGGCGGTGTGGATCGGGATTGCCTATGCCGCGACGCTGTCGCACAGCATTTTGCCGGAGGCGATTACCGAGCCGAATCTGCGCGTGGGGATTGCCTTTGCGATTTTATTTGTCAGCACGCTGATTATCGGCGGGGTGATCAATCTGCTGGCCTCGATGCTGGTGAAAAAAACCGGCCTAAGCGGGACCAATATGAGCATCGGACTGGTATTTGGTCTGGGGCGCGGGGTGTTGATCATTGCGGCAGCAATCTTGCTGGCGGGTCTGACCACCTTGCCGGAGCAGGCCTTTTGGCAAGAGAGTATCATTTTACCAAAGATGGAGCCGGTGGCTTTGTGGCTGCGTGATTTGTTGCCCCAGGACTTAGCGAGCCATTTTCGCCTTGAGGGGATTTCCTCCCAAGGTATGCGTTCTCCCAACCCGTGAGTAACTGACTATGTGCGGAATCGTTGGCATTGTTGGCCATAGCCCTGTGAATCAGGCCCTGTATGACGCCTTGCTGGTATTGCAGCATCGTGGCCAGGATGCCGCCGGTATCGTCACCTGCGATGCGGAGGGGCGTTTGCATCTGTGCAAGGATAATGGCTTGGTGCGCGATGTGTTCAGCGCCCGGCATATGCATAATCTGCTGGGTACCATGGGGATTGGCCATGTACGCTACCCCACCGCCGGCAGTGCCTCCTCTGCCGAGGCGCAACCCTTTTATGTGAATTCCCCGTTTGGGATTACCCTGGGCCATAACGGCAATCTGACCAATGCCGCCGAACTCAAGCGCGAGCTATTTTTGCAGGATCGCCGTCATATCAATACCGATTCGGACTCCGAGATCCTGCTCAATATTCTCGCTCAGGAGCTGTTGGGACAGCAGGGGCTGGAACTGGGGCCCGCCTCGGTATTTCGGGCGGTAGAGGGGGTGCATCGACGCTGCCGGGGAGCCTATGCGGTGGTGGCGATGTTTGCCGGGCAGGGGATGCTGGCCTTTCGTGATCCCATCGGCATTCGTCCGGTGGTATTCGGGCAGCGTATGAGCGCGCAGGGGATGGAATATATGGTGGCCTCGGAGAGCGTGGCACTCAATACCCTGGGCTTTGAGCTGGTGCGCGATCTGGAACCCGGCGAGGCGATTTATATTGAGGCGGATGGCACCCTGCATACCCAAATCTGTGCGCACAGTCCACAATTTGCACCGTGCATCTTTGAATATGTGTATTTCGCCCGTCCCGATTCAGTGATTGATAATGTCTTTGTGCATCGGGCGCGGATGCGCATGGGCAAGCGCCTGGGGCAAAAAATTCGCCGCTGCTGGCCTGAGCATGATATTGATGTGATCATCCCCATCCCGGATACCGGGCGCACGGTGGCGCTGGAAATGGCGCATGAGCTGGGGATCAAATACCGCGAGGGCTTTATCAAAAACCGCTATATCGGGCGCACCTTCATCATGCCCGGCCAAACCCAGCGGCGTAAGTCAGTCCGCCAAAAACTCAACAGCATTCACCTGGAATTCAAGGGCAAAAACGTGCTGCTGGTGGATGATTCCATTGTACGCGGCACCACCTCACGCGAAATCGTCTCCATGGCGCGTGAATCCGGTGCGCGCAAGGTGTATTTTGCCTCCGCCGCGCCGCCGGTGCGCTATCCCAATATTTATGGCATTGACATGCCCGCCGCCGATGAGCTGATTGCGCACAACCGCGATGAGGCACAAGTCTGTACGGCGCTGGGTGCAGATCGCCTGATTTATCAGGATCTGGAGGATTTGATCGAGTCGGTGCGCAAGGGCAATCCACGCCTGAAAACGCTGGACTGCTCGGTCTTCACCGGCGAGTATGTCAGCGAAGTGCAGGGGGAGTATTTTCACATGCTGCGCCAGAAACGTAACGATCAGGCCAAGCAGGATCAGCTGCGCCCCTCGGCGACGCTGGATCTGCACAACCATGCCTGAGTTATCTCCTGTCTTCGCGTGAAAGGTTTGAGTCTTGCGGTCATCGTGTGCCTGACGATGCTGTTTCCCATCACATGCGCGCTGGCGCAATCGCAACGCTGGGGCATCTGGCCAGACCTGTTTTTTGATGAATATCTTTCGGATGAACACATGGTAATTGACGACACTGAAAGGGCACAGATGCAAGCCTGGCGTGAGCAGCTTAAAGCCGTGCTGGCGCAGCATTTTCCCCAGGAGCCGCTATCGCCTTTGGTGGTGGTGCGCATTGAGGAGCAGCGCCTGTATCTGTTTCCGACGGCAGAGGATGAAGAACTGCGTATCTTTCCCATTTCCACCTCGCGCCACGGCATCGGCAGTGAGGAAGGCAGCTACAAGACGCCGCAGGGGGTACATCGTATCCGCCAGAAAATCGGTGCCGGGCAGCCCAAAGGGGCGATTTTTCGCGCCCGCATCCCCACCGGTGAGATTGCCAGACTGGTTACAGAACCCGAACGCACCCCCCGCGATAACATCACCAGCCGCATTCTTTGGCTGGAGGGTCTGGAAGAGGGGGTTAATCGCGGTCCGGGGATTGACTCCTTTGCCCGCTATATCTACATCCACGGCACCGATGAAGAAGGCTTGATCGGAACGCCGGCCTCGGATGGCTGTGTGCGCATGAGAAATCAAGACGTAATCTGGCTGTATGAGCAACTGCCACAGGGCACACTGGTGATCATTCAGTGAGCGCCGCCAAAATTGCCATCGCCAGGCGACCCGCGATACCTGGACCGCCTAGAGAGCTTACACCTAGAGGTTTTTTATGTCATTTCCTAGCATTGAACAGTGTGTCGGCAATACCCCGCTGGTACAGTTGCAACGCCTGACCGATCCGCAGCGCAATACCTTGCTGGTTAAATTGGAAGGCAATAATCCCGCCGGTTCGGTCAAGGATCGGGCCGCGCTGTCGATGATTCAGGGCGCGGAGGCGCGGGGCGAGATTGCGCCGGGAGACACCCTGATTGAGGCGACCAGCGGCAATACCGGCATCGCCTTGGCCATGGCCGCCGCCATCAAAGGCTATCATCTGATGCTGATCATGCCGGAGAATATGAGCCTTGAGCGGCGCGCCACCATGAAAGCCTTTGGCGCAGAGATTGTGCCGGTGACGGCGGCACAGGGCATGGAAGGGGCGCGTGATCTGGCCCAGCAACTCCAGGCAAAAGGCCGGGGCAAGGTACTGGATCAATTTGCCAATGCCGATAACCCACGGGCGCATTTCACCGGCACCGGTCCGGAAATCTGGCGCGATACCCACGGGCAGGTGAGCCACTTTGTCAGCGCGATGGGCACCACCGGAACCATCATGGGCACCTCGCAATACCTCAAACAACAAAATCCGGCCATTCAGATCATCGGCGTACAACCGCAGGAAGGCGCCAGCATTCCGGGGATTCGCCGCTGGCCCGAGGCCTATTTACCCAGAATTTTTGACCCCAGCGCTGTTGATCAGCTGCTGGAAGTGTCCCAACCCTTGGCCGAGCTGACCATGCAGCGCCTGGCGCAGGAAGAAGGCATCTTTTGCGGCGTCTCTTCTGGCGGTGCGGTGGCCTGTGCCCTGCAGCTTTGCGAGCACCTCGAAGGCGCGGTGATCGTCACCATTGTCTGTGATCGCGGTGATCGCTACATCTCTACGGGTGTGTTCCCGGCATGAATCCGGTCATGATTTTTGACATCGAAACCGTGCCAGATACCCAGGCCGGACGCACCCTGCATGAAGGGCTGGCGGATATGGATGACCAAGCCGTTGCCGCCGCGCTGGGACATCTGCGCCGCCAGCAAAACGGGACGGATTTTCTCCCTTTGCATCTGCATCGGGTGGTCGCCATCTCGGTGGTTCTGGCAACCCACGATACTCTCAAGGTCTGGTCTTTGGGGGATCTGGATGCAGATGAGGCGGAGTTACTCAGTCGCTTTTTTGCCGGCATCGAGCGCTATCACCCCACCCTGGTGAGCTGGAACGGCAGCGGCTTTGATTTACCCGTGCTGCATTATCGCGGCCTCCTGCACGGGATCAGCGCGCCGGATTATTGGGAAATCGGCGACCAGGCGCGGGAATTTCGCTATAACAACTACCTTGGGCGTTATCACTGGCGACATATCGACCTGATGGACGTACTCGCCGGGTATCAACCCCGCGCCAATGCCCCGCTGACGCAGATCGCCACCATGCTGGGCTTTCCCGGCAAGATGGGCATGAGCGGCGATAAGGTCTGGGAAGCCTGGCAACGCGGTGACCTGGAAGGCATCCGCAACTACTGCGAAACCGACGTACTCAATACCTATCTGGTGTATCTGCGCTTTGAGCGTTTCCGTGGCCGCTTGGATGCGACCGCTCTGCAGGCGGAACAACAGCGCCTGCGCGAGATGCTCAGCCAGTCTCCCAAACCACATCTGCAAGCCTTTCTCCATGCCTGGCCATAAATTTTCTTCCGCTGCCCCGCAGACTTTCACCGTCGAACGCCTCAGCGCAGAAGGGTGTGGTGTGGCACGAATCGAAGGCAAGGCGGTGTTCATCGAAGGCGCCCTGCCCGGTGAACAGGTCAGCGCCCGCTATGTCCGCGGTCAACGGCGTTATGATGAGGCGCAACTGATCGAGGTGCTCAGTCCAAGCCCCGCACGGGTTACACCGCCCTGTCCGCATTTTAGCCATTGCGGCGGCTGTGCCTTGCAGCACCTCGCCCCCGATGCACAAATTCAGGCCAAAGCGCAGATCATGCGCGAACAGCTCGCGCATATCGGTGGGCTTGCTCCGGCGCAGCATCTGCCCCCGATCACCACTGCGCACACCCTGGGCTATCGACGCAAGGCCCGTTTAAGCGTGAAATATGTAGCCCCCAAAGGCGGCGTGCTGGTGGGTTTTAGGGAACGGCGGGGCCATTATCTGGCCGATTTGCAACACTGCCCGATATTGCATCCCCGCGTGGGCGAACGCCTCAACGTGCTCAAAGACCGCCTCACCACGCTGAAAAAACGCGACCGCATCCCGCAAATTGAACTCGCCGTCGGTGATGATGACCGCCCGGCGCTGATTTTTCGTACCCTGGATGTGCTGGGGGAAGCAGACCGGGAAACCTTGATCGCCCTGGGCAAAGACTGCGCGATGGACATCTGGCTACAACCCAAAGGCCCTGACAGCGCCGCTCCCTTATGGCCCACCGAGGACGCAGGTTTGTACTATGCCCATCCGGAATTTGCCGTCACTGTGCGCTTCACGCCGCTGGACTTTATCCAGGTCAACGCCGCCGTCAATCGCCTGATGGTGGCCCAAGCCATCGCCTTGCTAGCGCTTGAGCCACACCATAAGGTGCTGGATTTATATTGCGGCCTGGGTAACTTCACCCTGCCGCTGGCCAGACACAGCGCCGAGGTGGTCGGCGTAGAAGGGGAGGCCAGCATGGTCGAACGCGCCCGCGCCAATGCGCAGGCCAATGGGATTCATAATGTGCGTTACTACACCGCCGATCTCAGCCAGGCACAGGCAGATGCCCCGTGGTCTGGCGAACGTTTTGACCGGGTATTGCTGGACCCGCCGCGAGCCGGGGCAGCAGCCATCTTAGCAAACATCGCCGCCACCCAGGCCGAACGCATCGTCTATGTCTCCTGCAACCCCGCCACCCTCGCCCGCGACGCCGCCCAACTGGTTACCCAACACGGCTATCACCTGGAAGCCGCCGGGGCCATCGACATGTTCCCCCACACCGCCCACGCCGAATCCATCGCCGTGTTTAGCCGCTAAATACGCCGCAGGGAGCGCGCAGCTAAAGCTCCGCATTGTCGTTGTATTCTTCCTTTAAGCCGAAAGAATTAAGAGCTTACACCTAGACATGGTATGGTTGGTTTGGCCGGTAAGGCAGTGCATTTTGATGAGCGGTATTTACAGGTTGATCTAGAGGACGGTCGGCGTATTTCCACACCGTTACATTGGTATCCGCCGTTGGAGCAGACGTCTGTGAAGACACTGCGTGATTATCATTTGAATATTGCGGCGATGTTGGAATTTCCGCTAAGCCGCGTTGCGTAGAGGTTGCCGCCGGGAGTGCGGGGGAATTCGGCAGGCGGCATCGTTTCTTCCGGTATATTCAGCGTGGACACGCCAGCGTTTTAAACATCCGCTCAACGGCTGTCTTTATACATCAATTGAGTAATCTGCTCGGAAACCAAGCCAATCAAAAAAACCGTCACCGCAGCGCTCAGCAAAAAGATGGTAGCCAAGGATAGCCGACCAAAGCTGAGATAGGTGTAGGCATAATACCCGATAGCCAGCAAGCCATGCGCCAGCGCAACGGGCAAAAACAGCTTAAGCGGTGAGTATAAGGTGCCGATTTTAAAAATAATCAGCAGGAAACGCACCCCCGTCTTTGAACAGGTGGATATGGCTTTTGCCGATGCGCCTGGCCGCTTTAATGGGGATATACGTCACCGGGTAGCCCGCCCGGAAAAAGGCCATCGTAATCGTGGTGGGATAGGAAAAGCCATTCGGCAACAGATACAAAAACTCGCGGAACTTATCGGCACGCACCGCCCGCAAGCCGGAGGTCAAATCCTGAATTCTTTGCCCGGTCATGTAGCTGGCCAGGCGATTATAAAAGCCATTGGCAATGCGGCGCCCGAAACTGGCTTGTGAAGCCCGGTCCCGCGCCCCGACCACCATATCATAACCCGCGTTGAGCGTATCCAGCAGACGGGGAATATCCGCCGGATCATGCTGCCCATCGGCATCCATAAACACAATCACCTCGCCAGACGCCGCGCGCGCCCCGGTCTTAATCGCGGCCCCGTTACCCATGCTGTACGGATGCGAAACCACCTGCGCCCCCGCCGCCTGGGCTTGGGTTGCGGTATCATCGCTCGAGCCATCGTTCACGACAATCACCTGGGCATCAGGCCGCGTCTGCAAAATACGGCGCACCACCTCGGCAATACATAATCCTTCATTCTTGGCAGGCAAAACAACGCTGATGGGTATAGGCATAATCGACGCATCGGTGACATAAGGATTCCCTAACTGTACTACAACGCGTAACGGCGCGCATTAACGTGGCGGCATCTTCCAGATGCCGCATAAAAACCAGCGAACGCAAGATGCGTCCGCCACACCGTGGCGGCATCATCTTGATGCCGCAAAAAGAAAGCGACGGCTGGAAGCCGCCGCCACGGGTGGCGGCATCATCTTGATGCCGCAAAAGAAAGCGACGGCTGGAAGCCGCCGCCACGGTGGCATGGCTAAACAATGCCGACTAAATAAGTCGGCATTGGGCAAGCGTGACAACGCACGAAGCAAGTAGGACGCATTTTGTGAGGGATAGGTAAACGGTGCTTGATAATCAAACGCTTGGGATTAAATACCCACATTGGCGCGGTGTATGCATGGACATTTGCACCCCTGGGATTGCGCAGCATCAGCTGCGCTTTAGACGTCTGGTTTCCAGGCTTTTTTCAATCGTTTATGGAGTGTCCAATAATGAAAAGACAGTTACAACAAGGCTTTACTTTGATCGAACTGATGATCGTTATTGCGATCATTGGTATTTTGGCGGCGATTGCTTTGCCAGCTTATCAGGATTATACAATTAGGGCAAAGATGTCCGAAGTTGTTCTAGCGGCAAGTTCATGCCGTACAACGATCTCTGAGCTTTCTCAAACTGGACTTGCTGCGGCTCCTGCCGCAAATGGTTTCGGTTGCGGTGAGGATGACACTGGTCCCGTCTCTCAGTACGTTCAAACGATTCAAACTACTGCAGACGGAGTCATCCAAGTTGTGCCTCGTAATATTGACGGCGCTGTTGATGGTGAAGTTGTTGAGCTGCGTCCGTATACCAATGCAGATGCAACAGTTGCTGCAGTTGGCGCTGATTTTGTGCGCGGTACGGCCCAGCCTATTCGTGCATGGCTTTGCGGACCAACGGGTGCTCTCGAAGCCAAATATTTACCGGGTACTTGCCGCGACTAATTAGCAGCTAAATGGGAATGGAATTGTGGGGACAGTATACTTAATTCCCCTGACTGATCCTGCCTCGGAGTTCCGGGGAGTTCCGGGGACATATACTTAATTCCCCTGACTGATCCTGCCTGACCACAGGCACCCACCATCCAGCCCCCGAGGTTAGCGCCTCGGGGGCTTTTTTCTGTGGTAGGCAACCACCACCCAGCCCCGCCATCGCCTCCCCAAACCCCCGGCAGATCGACTAGACTTGCCGCATGGCCACCGACACCCCCGATCCATCCAACCCGGAGACATCCACCAACGCCTCCCCGCGCCAATGGCACCGGGTCTTCGGCCTGGCGCTGGTCGATCTGTTCGCCGATGCCCCATGGGTGGTGGAACTGGAGCTGGAACTGGCCCTGAAAAGCCAACTGCTCGATGTCGCCATCATCGAAACTTAACAACCACCGGCTGAAAGCCGGTGGGTTAAAGTAACGGACTGAAAGTCCGGATACGCGTCGACTAAACGACGCGTCCTAGCTGACACCGTGCCAAATCAAGGGACATCTGAAAACCACCGACGCCCAACAATGTTTTTTCAACACGGTACCTTCTCTGCTCAATGTCCTGTAACCCAGCGATGATCTGAAGCCCTGGCATTTTTAGCTGGTTTCGCTTCAACATGCGTCTATTTCTAATCACAGAAGGACTGTTTTGGAACCCTACTCTTTCACCACAGGCTTATACGCACTTTATCTGCGGGCCAGAAGGCTTGAGATGAAATCTGCCCGCCTGAAAGGCGGGGGTTTAAACCTTAAGTATGGAAATTAAAGGAATCTTTCTCGGTCACCCCCCACATGGATCGTCTCCCGGCTCCCAATGGTTGGCTTGATCCGCCTTTCACCCTCGCTGCTTTTGTCATTTGGGGTGGTTTGGTTGCTTGCATGTTTTGGCTGCGTAAAAAAATGCCAGTCCTGGCATTCGGGCTCATGTTTTTTCTCGCTGGGCATTTGCTCGAATCAACTTTCCTTAATTTAGAGCTGTATTTTGCTCATCGAAACTATGTACCGGCATTCGGACTGTACTTCGCGCTGGTTTATAGCCTCACTCAAATCCCCAAACAATATATTAAACTTGCGTGGGTTGGCTTTACAGGTTATTTGGTACTGTTTGCATTCGTATTGTATCAAGTCACATCGGGATGGAGTAACCTTTATACCGCATCACATTTTTGGTTTGAAAAAAACCCCTATTCTGAACGTGCCACGCAGTTATTAGCCAACCAACTCATTGCAAACGGGGATTTTATCGGGGCGCGGCGTATCTTTGATAAAGCCGCCGAGCGCAGTCCATCGGTTGCCATGTTGCAGATTCAACGCACGCAATTTTGCAGGGAGCAAGAAGCTGAGTTTCCTGACTTACTCAAGGAAACAGAGGAAAAGCTCAGAGTCGCTGCTTACCATCAATTCGCCGCCATCGAGCTTTTCAAAATTAGCCATCAATACAACCCCGAAACATCTGCAAATTCAACATGCCCACCGCGCGACTATGATGCATTCGCTCGTTTGGTGCAAGCATTGCTGGATAACCCGCTTTATGCCGAAAATGACTTCACCCATGGCTACCTGATCGCGACGCTTGGCTTGATTGCCGTTCACCGTGACGACGATCTTGAGCGCGGCGCCGACTTATTTGAACAGGCATTCGCGATTTATCCCGCCCAGGATTTCGCGACCTATGGGGCTTTCATGATGGGGAACCTGGGTCAATTTGAAAGAGCCTATGCGTTTCTTGACAGCGCGCGCGAACTCGCGCCAAAGCAGCCATTTAAACGCATCGAGCGTTTGCGGCATTATGATGAGGTGCAAACGGTTATTGAAGCGGCGCAAGCAATGAGCGAGCAATCAGAAACACCCGTTGACACATTGCAGATGCCATAAGGTAACCTGATTATTAATATAGCTCAGCCCGTTTAAGGAGGTGATGCGGCATGGGGGTTTGCGCACCGCCGCCTTACCCAGCTGAGGAAACATCGCAGCAAGATCGAAGCGGCGATTGAAGCGATAGCAGAACTCGCCGAGGTAGCGCGGCAGATGCTTGCCGCTGATGTGATGATAGGAACCCCGCAGGCTGTTTTTTTGACGTTGCCCAGCACGGTGTTGAGCCACTGAAACTCAGGAATCTCCAGGCTGTGGTGGCCGCCACCGGTGACGATGGGTAGTGCTCGAATTCGGCACTGACGAGCGCACGGCGATGGAGGGAACCTTGTTCGGTGAGCCGCACCCGCGCTTGCCCCCGTGGTGCTCGCCGCACAGATTGCCGAGGATCCGTGGATTGCCTGGTTGCAGGCGCAGCAGGTGTTGGCACAGGTGGTCTATGATGACCCGGCAAGCCCGCAGCGCCCGGAGATTGAGGATACCTCAGATCGCAACTGGACACCGGAGATGCAACGCGCCTGGCCGCCTTTCATCATGGGTGTGAGTGAATTGTGGTTAGGCCTGATTGCTGAGTATCAGCAAGACCCTGAACTGCCCAAGGATGCCCTGGCACGCTATCAGGCCTTGAGTGATACGCTGGATCAGCTCTGGCGGCATCAAGGCGGCCATGCCTTGATCCATCACTTAAGCGCTATATTTGCTTATCGTGAGGTCGACATCATCCGCCGCGAAACCTTCCGCTTCTAACCCGCAAATTCAAGGAAGGGTGGCGCGTAGCCCCTGGGACCGCGTAGCACCAGCTACGCATCGAGGCCGCAGGCCTCGCGGGGGTTTATTAAAGCGTATTAAATGCGGAGCTTAAGCTCCACGCCCCCAGGGACGGCAAGCACGATGTTTTATTGAGGCGGCAAAAAAGTTTCGATGATATCACCCTTGCGTTGCAACACGGTCACGCCTTGAGAGAGCGCCTGTTGTTTTAACTCATCATAGATCGAGAAGCTCGCTAGCACGAGATGATGTCGATAATCTTTGTACATGGGAAACAGCGTTTTAAAGTTTGTATACTTGCTGGTTAAGAGCTTTTTTAAATCGGCTTCATGGGCTTTATATTTGACTTCGATAATAGCGACATCTTCGCCATTGACCATCACAATATCGAACTCATCTTCCACTTTATCTGCGCTGCGCGTTAAGTTTTTATCAATAAAATCATAACGAATCCCGCCCAGCTCTTGAGTGTCTTTGAGTGAGTTAAAAAAGAACTCTTCGGTGATTTCGCCCAGGTTGCGACCAAAGGCGCCGATCATTTCGCCGATTTTTTGAAGCTTACGATCAGTTTCGGCCATTTGGGCATCAGTCTTGGCAAACTGAGCATCGGTTTTAGCCATTTGGGCATCGGTTTTAGCCTGAGCAACCGCGAGACTGGCAACCAGTGCTTTGAGTTCATCATCAGTCATAGGGATGTCTCCTTTTTTATGTGCAGTGCGATCAGTTAAATGTGCTGATGATACCTCAAAAAACTCACCCGTAAGGAAGCCTCTGCCGGGAGCGCGTAGCACTCTGGGATCGCGCAGCACCCGCTGCGCATTTGATACGCTTTAAACCCCACGAGGCCTGCGGCCTCGGTGCGCAGCGGGTGCTGCGCGGTCCCAGGGGGCTTGTGTTTGCGTGGTAGGCGGGGTAGAGTAGCCACGCGGTGGCCGTTACGGCTGCTGCGCGGGATTGGCATCCCATGAAGAAGCGGAAAAGCCGCTTTGATGCGGTTTTTTTGTGTCTGTTATCTTTACTGCGCGCTTCTCGCTCCATGCGGGTGGCTGTATGTGGGCGTCTTCGACGCGCCAGACTTCTTCCTGGTATGCCAACCCATACAGTCGCCTGCGCCCCTTTAAGGGGGCACAGGAATTTATACACTTGTATGGAGTTGGCTAATCTAATGAACACCGTTAACCCTTCTGTGATTCCCTTTCAGTTTGATCATCTCGACATCCGCGTTTTGCTGCTGGACGGTCAGCCGTGGTTTATTGCCAAGGATGTGGCCGTTGCGCTGGGGTATCGAGACACCATTAACGCAATAAAAACACACTGCAAATATGCTAAGTCATTGAATGATATAGGGGTGGCGATTCGCCACCCCTATACAGATCAAGCACTTAGGCTTGATCCGCAAACCAAACTCATCCCCGAACCTGACGTTTACCGTTTAATTCTGCGCTCAAAATTGCCCAGCGCAGCGCGCTTTGAGGCGTGGGTGATGGAGGAGGTCTTACCGACCATCCGGCGCACCGGCGGCTATTCTGGTATACCTGACACACCTGCCGACCGCTGCCACGCGCCCGACATCGAAACCCACCTGACCCAGGCGGTGGATCACCTCAGCGGCGCTTTACACAACCTCACCGAAGCCCTGCAACAGGCCCAAGGCCGCAAGCGCGAGCATCTAAGCCACTTGGTACACCGCCTTAACCCCACGAACCTTCAACCCTCCACCGCATCACCTCCGTCCTCCCCGCCCCCCAGTTGCTACACCCCCGAACCGGAAAACGCCCTGAGCGAATCCATGCAAGAAAAACTCGCCGCCTGGCTACACGGCCGCAGCCGGTGTACCTTGTATGAGGTGTGCCTGGAAGTGTTTGGTATACCCCCCGAAGACCTCAACCGCGCCGGACAAACGCGTTTGGGCTGTATGCTCAAGGCATTGGGCTGGGTGTCACAGCGTGAAACCGTGGCGCCAAATCAGCGGGTGAAGGTGTATAGGCCGGTGGAGGGGTAGGGGCGGGGTGGTTTTTTGACCCCCTCCCCCCCTTACGGGGGTACTCCCCCTTGGCAGGGGGGGAGTTTTTAGCCGTGTAAGCCGGGGCTTCTCGCGCCAAGATAGTGAATGGTTATACTATGGGCTTGTTCTGCAGGGGTGTTTACTTTGATTTCACAAGCGCGTCATTTGGCGATTTTGCGTGACCCGGAGCAGCAGCAATGGCTGGTGTTTCGCAATCCCTGCCGGGTGATGGTGGCCACCCGGTTAGATGAGGTGGTGCCGATGCTGGCACTTATCGAGGCTGAGGTAGCCGCCCACCATTGGTATGCGGCGGGATTTTTGGCCTATGAAGCGGCCCCGGCCTTTGATGCGGCCTTGTCAGTGCGTGCTGATGGGGCGTTTCCCTTGCTGTGGTTTGCACTGTTTGCGCAGTGTGAGCGCTTTAGCCATTTGCCACCGGCCATGACGCCCATGCCTGTGCTGTCCTGGGAGCCTTCGGTGGGTGCCACAGACTATGCTGCTGCCATTGAGCGCATCAAAGCACATCTGCGCGCCGGTGATAGTTATCAAGTCAATTACAGCTTTCGTTTGCAAAGCCCCTTTGCGGGCGATGCCTGGAGCTTTTTCCAGTCCTATGGCGGCGCAGTGCCGCCGCCCTATGCCGCCTATCTGCACAGCGATGACTGGGCTTTATGCTGTTTTTCCCCGGAGTTGTTTTTTCGTCTGGATGGGGAAATCGTGATATCGCGTCCGATGAAGGGCACGCGCCCACGCGGCCTGAGTTTGGCACAGGATCAGCAGTGCGCGGCGCAGCTCTCTGCGGCCTCCAAAGACCGGGCAGAAAATCTGATGATTACGGATATGGTGCGCAATGATCTGGGGCGCATTGCCAAAACCGGCACGGTGCGCACCGAGGCCCTGTTTGCGCTGGAAAAACACGCCACGGTCTGGCAGATGACCAGCACGGTCAAGGCGCACACTGACGCCAGCATTGCCCAGATCATCGCGCATCTGTTTCCAGCCGCCTCGATTACGGGCGCACCAAAGGCGGCGAGTATGCAGATCATCGCGCACACAGAAACCGCGCCCCGGCGTATCTATACCGGCAGCATTGGCTGGTTTGGCCCAGGGCGTCAGGCCTGTTTTAATGTGGCGATTCGTACCGTCTTGCTGGATAAAGTGCGCCACCGCGCCGAGTATGGCACCGGGGGTGGGATTGTGTGGGATTCCAGGGCGGAGGAGGAATTTGCGGAGTGCTTTGCCAAGGCGCGGGTATTGCGCCAAGCCATGCCCACCTTTGAGCTGCTTGAAACTCTGTTATGGACGCCGCAGCAGGGCTATTTTCTGCTGGATGAACATTTGAACCGCTTGTGTGAGTCGGCCCGTTATTTTGATTTTGGCGCAGATATTGCGATGATTCAGGCCAAGCTGGTGCGCCTGGCTGAGCGCTTTGGCCAGCAGCCGCGCCGGGTGCGCTTACTGCTCAAACGCAATGGCGATATGACCGTGACCGCCACCCATGCGCCGTCGCCATTTCGCACCCCGCCAGCCATCCGCCTGGCCGCTCAGGCGGTGCATTCGCAGGATGTGTTTTTGTATCACAAAACCACGCACCGTCAGGCTTATGCGCAAGCCTTGGCCTCTCGGCCCGGTGATGAGGATGTATTATTATTCAACGAGCGGGATGAAGTGACCGAATCGACACGCGCCAATATTGCGCTACGCATGGGGCAGCGGCTGTATACGCCTCCGCAGCACTGTGGCTTGCTGGCGGGGACACTGCGGGCCTATCTGCTCAAGCGTGGCCTGCTGTGCGAACGGGTCTTGACGCGGCAGCAGGTGCAGCAGGCGGAGGCGATATATCTGCTCAATTCACTGCGCGGGCTGTATGCGGTGCGCCTGCTGCGATAAGCCATGCAAGGCTGCGGGAATGCCGATTCAACGCCGCCTTATGCCGTGATTTCAACTTTGCGATATAGGATTTTCGTGATGCATAGCAGTGGAAACAGGCCCAACACTCACAAGGTCAGCCGGATCTGGATCATCATGATGGTGATCACGGTATTGATTTCCGGGGTGCTCTCCAGCATTTGGGCCATGCAAAAAGCGGATCGAAAAATCCGCGAGGATTTGTTACTCACTACGCAGTTAATCGCCCAAAGCATTCCACCGGATCACCTGCTCAACCTCCGGGCGCGGGTGGCGCAGCAAGACAGCCCCAGCTATCAGCGTCTTAAAACCCAGCTGGCGGCGATTAAAAGCACTTACCCGGATTATGCCGCCATTTATCTGATGGGCTTGGCATCGCCACCGCACACAACAGACGACCCCGCAGTTTTTTTCTTCATCAGCAGTGATGCACCCGCAGACAAGGCCAAAGCCTTGAGCGGAACCGCTTATGTTGAGGCCCCGGAAGGCTTGCGCTATGCCTTTAAGCAGCGCACCGCCATCCTTGAAGGGCCATATCGTGACCGCTGGGGGCAATGGATCTCCGCTTTTGTGCCACTGCCCGGCGGCGCTATGAGCTTATCTGAGACGCCGCCGGAAGCCTATGCAGTCCTTGGCATGGATCTTAACATCACCCTGTGGCGTGGGGAGATTATTGCAGCGGGCCTGCCTTCGCTGCTGGTTATGCTGATCTTGCTGGGCATTTTGCTGCTCGGCGTGTGGGCTTTTGCCCGTTATGCCAAAGACCCGCAGACCTCGCCGTATAAGCTGCGTCTGCTGGCGGTCAGTCTGGCGGTGCTTGCCGGATTATCCGTGACCCTGTTTATCGCCAGCAATGCCCATCAGGATGAAGCCCAGGCCCGCAGCGCTTCATTTAAAACCTTGGCAATCACCAAAACCGCCGGTTTTTTGGAGGATATGCGCGGCATCCTGGATACCGAGCTTGAGGGCCTGGCGCGCTTTTATGAGACCCAGACAGAGATCACAGCAGCCCAGTTTAATTATTACAGCGCCTATCTTTTGCAAAATCCGGCGATTGATGCCTGGGCCTGGGTGCCGGCCATTACCGATGCCCAGCGCAGCGCCTTTGAGCAACAGATACAGGCTCAAGGCATCGCAGACTTTGTTATCTGGGAACAAAACGCGCACGGCATTCGCCAAGGCGTCAGCCAGCGCGCACAGTATTTCCCGATCCATTACATCACCGCCCACCATGACACCCAGCGCCTGCTCGGCTATGACATGGGCTCTGAGGGACTGCGCCGCGAGGCTCTGGAATATGCTGCACACACCGGGCTGGCGACCAGTTCCAAACCGCTGACGCTGATCAAGAACTTCCCGCATGAGCAGGGGGTGTTGATCTATCGCCCGGTCTTTCATCAGACCGACCCCAAGGCCCTGCGCGGCTTTGTCGTGGCGATGCTGTCTTTACCCAGTCTCCTGGCCAGCTCAAGCCCCGATGAAACGGTGATGTTGAGTCTGTCTTTGCAGGGCCATACGGCACCCGCTACACCGTTGGCGCTTTCCTGGGAAAGTGAGTGTCAGCCGACCCTGTCCTTGCAGCGACCCATCCTGGCACTGGGCAATGCCTTTGTGCTGAATGCCTATGCCGGCCCGGCCTTTATGGCCCTGTATCCGGTGCGTGCGGTCTGGCTGACCGGCATCATGGGACTTTGTTTAACCCTGGCGCTGGCAGCGGTGGTCAGCGCGGTATTTTTGCGCCGCGAAATTCTCGAACAAAAGGTCTCGGAGCGCACCGCTTCCCTGCGCCAAAGTGAGGCCCGCTTTAACCATCTGGCCCAACAAAGCCGCACCATCATCTGGGAAACCGATGCCCAAGGGCGCTATGTCTACCTCAGTGATGTGGTGTATGAGGTATTGGGCTACCCGCCCGGTGAGCTGATCGGTATAAAACCCTTTGAAGAACTGCACGCCCAGGCGTTCGATTCACAGACCGGCGAAGATCTGCATACCCTCTGGCAGCAGGGGCGCCCCTTCCAAAACCTTGAGCTGCTGACTAAAACCCGCAACGGCCAGCCCCTCTGGTTATCCAGTAACGGCATTCCCTTGTTTGATGAAGATGGCCAGTTACGCGGCTACCAGGGTGCTGACACCGACATCACCCCCCGCAAAGAAACCGAGCAGGAAATCTTTGAAGTCAACGAGGCCCTAAAAAAACAAATGTGTCTGGCGACCCAGATGGCCTTTCAGGCCGAGGCCGCCAATGCCACCAAAACCGAATTTCTCGCCAATATCAGCCATGAACTGCGTACCCCGATGAATGGCGTCATTGGTATGAATGGCCTGTTGCTGGAAACCGAGCTTACCGAGGAACAAAGGGAATATGCCGCCATCGTGCGCAATAGCGGTGAGCTGATGATGAGCATGATCAACGACATTCTCGATGTCTCCAAAATCGAGGCCGGTAAGCTTGATCTGGAGATTTTGGCCTTTGATCTGGAAGGAATGCTGGGCGATCTGGTGGATATTATGGCGCTGCGCGCCTATGACAAGGGCCTGGAGCTGTTTTATACCCTTGAACCTGGCCTGCCCCGGCATATGCGCGGTGATCCGGGGCGGTTGCGGCAAATTCTTAGCAACCTCATCTGCAACGCCATCAAATTCACCCCCAAAGGCGAAATTGCCATTCGTGTCGCCTGCGTTCAGCAACAAAGCGATATGGCCGTGCTGCGCTTTGCCGTGCGTGATACCGGCATTGGGATTCCGCCAGACAAGTTGGGGCAGCTGTTTGAAAAATTCACCCAGGTAGACAGCTCCACCACCCGGCGCTATGGCGGCATGGGGCTGGGCCTGGCCATTGCCAAACAACTCACCGAAATGATGCACGGCGAGATCGGTGTTGTCAGCGAAGCGGGCCAAGGCTCGGAATTCTGGTTCACTGTCCGCCTGGAAAAACAGCCCGAAGATCTCCAAAAATCCCCACGGGAACGCGCCGAACTCAAAGGCGCCCGCGTCCTGGTTCTTGACGCCAGTCAGGGACATGGCGATATGCTCGGACAACAACTGCAGTCCTGGGGGATGCGTATCACCCACGTCATCGACCAGCAAGGCGCATTCGAGCGACTGCGCGAGGCTGCCGCTGACGATCCCTTCCACATCATGCTGGTGAACACCCAGATGTCGCGTGACGAAGGTGAGGCGATCAGCAGCGCGCTACGCCAGGAACCGCGCCTGCAGGCCACCCGCCTGATCCTGCTCACCCCGCTGGGGATACGCGGTGATGCGCGCTATTATGAAACATTGGGCTTTGCTGCCTACCTTACCAAGCCGGTCAAGCCCCATGAACTGCAAGGCGCCTTATCCCTGGTGCTTGCTAAACCCACCACGGCCGACGCCAGCAGCACCCTCAATGCCGCACAGATCATCACCCGTCACACCGTGCGCGAGGCGATCAAGCGCTTTGCTGACTGCAAGGCCCGCATCCTGCTCGTGGAAGATAATCTGATTAACCAGCGCATGATGATGCAAATGCTCAAAAAACTCGGCCTGCGTGCTGATGCCGTCGCCCATGGCGCAGAAGCGCTCAACGCCCTGGAAATGACCCATTATGATCTGGTGATCATGGACGTAAAAATGCCCATCATGGACGGTCTGGAAGCCACCCGCCAGATTCGCGCCCACGCCACCCCCATGCGCTCCAGCCAGGACATCCCGATCATTGCCATTACTGCCCACGCCATGCATCTGGATCGGGAAAAATGCCTGCAAGCGGGCATGAACGACTACCTCGCCAAACCCATCACCCTGCACTCACTGATCGAGGTTCTGGATCGCTATCTCAGCCCTGCAACGGCCTGAATCATGGCGGTATCTTCCAGATGGCGCGTGTTTACATGCCTTCGCCCTGGCTGGACAGCGCCGCCTTGGCGTATCGAACCCAGGTTCCTCGGACATCGCGGCAAAATGTGTCATAAGCTTGCTTTGGATCAACGTATTCACGATGTTGAGGGCATAGAATCGGGAGTATGGATACTCAATATGCCTTTTTGCCGCGCAATGCATTGGATCAATTGCTCGATGCCTTACGCAAAGCCGGTTTTGACCGGTTAGTCGGCCCGATTGCTCGCGATGGGGCTATTGTCTATGACACATTAACCTCGGCGGCGCAGTTGCCGCATGGCTATCGCGATGAACAGGCGCCGGGGCGTTATCGTCTGCATCAGGCCGATAGCGGGCGATGCTTTAGCTGGGCCAACGGGACGCAGACGCTCAAGCCCTTGACCTTTGCGCCCCAAGAAGTGCTGTGGCACTGCGAGCGTGATGCCGAGGGCTGTCTGCGCTTTAAAAATCCCACGGTCAACCATTCTCCCACCGCCGTCATTGGGGTGCGCGCCTGTGATCTGGTGGCCTTGCGCTTGCAGGAGCGGCATTTCCTCGGGGGGCGTTTTCATGACCCTCATTACGGAGCGCGCCGCGAGAGTCTGTTTTTGCTGGCGGTGCATTGCACCCATCCGGCCAAAACCTGCTTTTGTGCCTCCACCGGGGATGGCCCCAAGGCCGCGATTGGCTTTGATATCGCCCTGTCAGAACTCGATGAGGGTTTTATTCTGGAAGCCGGGAGTTTGCGCGGTGGCGAGCTCATCCGCACGCTGGCACTGGATGACGCCACCGAGCGCCAGCGCGAGCTGGCCAAGACCGAGATTGAAACCGCTGCCTTGCAGCAAAGCCGCAGCCTGCCTTCGCAGAATTTGCGTGAAGCGCTGTATGCCCGCCTGGAGGATCGGCACTGGGACAAAATCGGGATGCGCTGTCTGTCCTGTGGCAACTGCACGGCAGTGTGTCCAACGTGTTTTTGCCATGCCGAACACAGCGTACCGACCCTGGATGGTACGCAGACCACGCACCAGCGCCAGTGGGATTCGTGCTTTACTGCGGTACACAGTTATATGGGGCATTTTCTGGTGCGTGAAGAGACCCGCTTGCGCTATCGCCAATGGTTAAGCCACAAACTGGCAAGCTGGCATGATCAGTATGGGCGTTCGGGCTGTGTGGGCTGTGGGCGCTGCATTACCTGGTGCCCCTCGGGCATTGATTTAACCGCTGAGGTGGCGGCCCTGACACGGCAGGAAACAAGCCATGTATAACCCGGATTTGCCGCTGGAAGTGCGGGTCGTAGACAAGATCCGCGAAACCCCGTCGATTTTTACCCTGCATCTGGAATTTACCGACCCCGATATTGATCTGGAATATCGCTGTCAGCCGGGGCAGTACAATATGCTCTATCTGTATGGCGTGGGCGAGGTACCCATCTCCATTGTCTCTGACCCGGAACATCGCGGCCCGCTGGAACATACCATCCGCTCGGTTGGGCGCGTAACGCGGGGCTTAGACCGGCTGCGCGTCGGTGAGCGCATTGGCCTGCGTGGCCCCTATGGGCGCGGCTGGCCGATTCGTGAGGCCGAGGGGCGGGATGTGGTGATTGTCACCGGGGGCCTGGGCTGTGCGCCGGTGGTGTCGATGATCCGCTATGTCTTGCGACGCCGGGAACGCTTCGGGCGTCTGGTGATCATGCAGGGCGTCAAGCATACCGATGAGCTGATCTGGCGCAAACAATACGAGCAATGGCAGCGCCTGCCCAATACGCAGGTATTGCTATCCTCGGATATCAGCGGCCCTAACTGGCCGTTTAGCGTAGGCAAGGTCACGGTGCTGTTTAATCAGGCCCGGCTGAACACGCGCAAAAGCATTGTCATGCTGTGCGGCCCGGAAATGATGATGAAGGCGAGCATCGAGCGCCTGCTGGCCCTGGATATGCCGCCGGAGGCCATCTGGCTGAGTATTGAACGCAATATGCAGTGTGGCATCAATCACTGCGGTCATTGCCAGGTCGGCCCGCATTTTGTCTGTCAGGATGGCCCGGTGTTTCATTATCCGGAGCTGGCGCCCTGGCTGGGTGTGACCGGGTTTTAATAGCCCCTCTCCGCCGTTTTCCTGGCATCTGCCAATCACAGCAAAGGAGTCTCCGATATGTCTGCATGGAGTCCCGAACATCCCGACGCGCTGGATCAGCTAAACCAGCGCCCACAGCCGCGCCCCAAGGTGGCGGTGCATAAATTCAGTTCCTGCGATGGCTGTCAACTGGCCTTTATCAATGCCGGTGAGGCGCTGATCACGCTCTCGCAACTGGTGGATATCGTCCATTTTGCCGAGGCCGGACCGCTGGATGCCGAGGCGGAGGTGGATATCGCCTTTGTCGAGGGCAGCATCTCCACCCCGCACGAAAAAGAGCGCATTGAACAGGTTCGCCGTCAGTCGCGCTTTCTGGTCAGCATTGGTGCCTGTGCCACCTCCGGGGGCTTGCAGGCACTGCGCAATTTCAACAGCCACAGCGCCGAACAATGGACGCAGGCGGTCTATGCCCAGCCTGCATACATTGACAGCCTGGAAACCGCCACGCCAGTGGCCGAGCATGTCAAGGTGGATCTGGAGTTGTGGGGCTGTCCGGTGAATGCGCGGCAGGTCTTTGCCGCGATTCGTGCCCTGCTGTTTGGGGTCATGCCCTTGATCGACAAAGACAAATTGTGCGTAGAATGCAAGCGCCGTGGCAATGTCTGTGTGCTGGTCGCCAAGGGCGAGCCGTGCATGGGGCCGGTGACGCATCTGGGCTGTGGCGCGTTGTGTCCGGCCTTCGGGCGGGATTGCTACGCCTGCTTTGGCCCGGCGGAAAATCCCAATACACACGCCCTGGCGCGTCGTTTTGTGGGGCTGGGCCTGCTGCCTGAAGAGATTGCCCACCGCTTTCATTTTATCAACAGTCATACCCCGGCATTTCGTAGCGCTGGTCTGGAGTGGGCGGAATGACCGAGCTGCGTGATATCCGTATTGAAGTGCCGGTGCTGGCACGGGTTGAGGGCGAAGGCGCGCTGGAGCTGGAAGCGCGCAACGGCAAGATCGAGCATCTGCGGCTGCGCATCTTTGAACCCCCGCGCTATTTTGAAAAATTCCTTGAAGGGCGCTCCTATCAGGCGGTGCTGGATATAGTTGCGCGGATCTGCGGCATCTGTCCGGTGGCCTATCAGATGAGCGCGGTACAGGCGATTGAGCAGGCTTTCGGGGTCACGCCTTCCGCCTGGGTCACAGACCAGCGCCGCCTGATGTATTGCGGTGAATGGCTGCAAAGTCATGCCCTGCATATTCACCTGCTGGCGCTGCCGGATTTTCTCGGCTTTGACAACGGCATCGCAATGGCCGCCAAATACCCCGAAGAGGTCAAGCGCGGTCTGCGCCTGCAACGCCTGGGCAACGATATTATCGCCCTGTTTGGCGGGCGCTCGGTGCATCCCATCGGGGTGCGTCCGGGGGGCTTTCACCATAACCTCAATCCTGAACAGCTCGCCCGCTGTCTGGAAGGCTTGCGAACAGCCCTGCCCGATGCCCGTGCGCTGGTGGGCTGGACTGCTGGCCTATCGCTGCCCGACGATCAACAGGATTTCACCAACGTGGCCCTGCGCCATGCCAGCGAATATGCCATGTACAGCGGTCGGGTGATCTCCGACCAAGGGCACGATCTGGCGGTGGATGAATACGAGCGCCATTTCCGCGAATTGCATGAGGCTCACTCCACCGCGCTGTATTCGCTGCTGGATGGTCGGCCCTACCTGGTCGGTCCGCTGGCGCGGCTTAATCTCAACCATGACCAGCTATCCCCAGCCGCCCAGCAGGCCCTGGCCGAAACGGGCTGGCAACTCCCCAGTCGCAACATGTTTCACTCCATCATCGCCCGGGCGGTGGAAACCTACGAAGTGGTACTGGAGGCGATTCGCCTGCTGGAAAACCATCAACCCACCGACACCCCCTATGTGGTCTGCGAACCGCGTGCCGGGGAAGGCTTTGGCGCCACCGAGGCCCCGCGTGGCCTGCTATGGCATCACTACCGCTTCAGTGAAGACGGCAAGGTCTTGCACGCCCGCATCGTCCCGCCGACGGCGCAAAATCAGGCCCGCATGGAAGAAGACCTGCGCCAGTCGCTGGAAGCCTTCGGGCTGCATCATGAAGATGACGCCATCCGCCTGCGCGGAGAAACGGTCATCCGCAATTATGACCCCTGCATTTCTTGCGCAACCCACTTCCTCACCCTCAAAATGCGCCGTTAAGACGCAGCGCATCGCCTCTCTGCCATGCGCCGCACATCAACGCGGCGCATTTCTACGCGGCACCGACAAGGTGTTGTCGTGCTGTCGGCTTTCCTGTTTACTTCGTAATGCCTATTTTTTGCATAAAAGGCAATAAAACTAAATGCTTGAAATATTCAATTATCTGGCGGACCGTCTGGTTTATGAGCTGATCGGTTTGGCCCCTGAAACCGCGCTAGGCAGTGCCGCGAGTTTTTTTGTCGCCAGTGTCAGCAAAATCTTTGTCCTGCTGGTGGTGCTGATTTATGTGCTGGCATGGCTGCGCGCCTCGCTGAATCTGGAGCGGGTGCGCGGCTACATCGCCGGCAAGCACCGGCTGACGGGGTATTTTTTGGGCGCCGGCTTTGGCGCTGTCACGCCATTTTGCTCCTGCTCCAGTGTGCCGGTATTTATTGGCTTTACCTCGGCACGCATCCCTATTGGGGTCACCATGTCCTTTTTGCTCACCTCACCGATGATCAATGAGGTGGCGGTGGTATTGCTATGGGGCTTGCTCGGCTGGCAAATGACCCTGTTGTATATCGTCGTGGGCTTGAGTATTGGGATTTTAGGCGGTGCGCTCCTCGATGCCTTGCGCGCCGAGCGGTATTTACAACCCTTTTTGGCCAAGGCCTATGCCGAGGGTGCGATGACCGATGCCCGCACCGAGAGCAAACGCCTGAGCCTGCGTGACCGTCACGACTTTGCCCGCGACGAGACCCTGGGGATTTTGCGTCGCGTGTGGATCTGGGTGTTTATCGGTGTTGGCCTGGGCGCGGTATTGTATGGCTATGTGCCGGATGATTGGGTAGAGCGTCACCTGATGGACGGAGCCTGGTGGCAGGTGCCGCTGGCCGTGCTGCTGGGGATTCCGCTGTATACTAACGTCACCGGGATTGTTCCGGTGATGGAAAGCCTGCTGCTCAAAGGCGTGCCGATCGGCACCACGCTGGCGTTTTGCATGAGTACCGTGGCCGCCAGTTTCCCGGAATTTATGCTGCTCAAACAGGTGATGCAATGGCGTTTACTGGCGCTGATTTTTGTGCTGCTCCTGCTGGCCTTTACCTTGGTCGGCTGGCTGCTCAACGCCTTGGCACCACTATTGTTTGTGGGTTTGTAGTTACAGCGTTTTTTTGGAGATCGTCATGAAACAAATTAAAGTGTTAGGCAGCGGCTGTGCGCGCTGCGCAGATACCGCCAAGCTGATTGAAGCCACCGCCGAACGTTTGGGTGTGGCCGTGCAAGTGGTCAAGGAAACCAATCCACAGGCTTTGGTGACCTATCGGGTCATGTCCACGCCTGCGGTCGTCATTGATGAAACCCTGGTACACAGCGGTTCAATGCCCAAGACCGAACACATCGAAGGCTGGCTGCAAAGCTAGAGACGCTGCACACGGACCGTAAGCGAACGCTGATAGTCATTGCCTTGCAGGCCATGACTGGCAAATATGTTTGATTGCCGGGTCAATAGCTTATTTCATCAGTTTGCGCGGGAAACCCCGGCCGCAAGGCCAAGGAGGGATAGCGCGGCTTGCGAAGCAAGCCTCCCGCTCCCGCGCTCCTTTCTATGTTGAGGTTTTACACAGTGCGCTATCGCGTGTAATGTATGGATATGGACATCAAACGCGCCTACCGCTTCCGGTTCTATCCAACGCCCGCGCAGGAACAAACCCTTGCCCGGACGTTCGGTTGTGTGCGTTTTGCTTACAACCACATGCTGCGGCTGCGTACGGATGCGTGGTTCAAGGACCAAAAGCGCGTCGGCTATCACGAGACCTCCGCACGACTGACCGAGTTGAAGAAGACGCCAGAACATGCATGGCTCAACGAAGTCAGCAGCGTCCCGGTACAGCAGGCGTTACGCCATTTGCAAACGGCGTTCGCCAACTTTTTTGCCAAGCGTGCCGGGTATCCCGCGTTCAAGCGCAAGGACGGCTTGCAGTCAGCGGAATACACGACGAGCGCCTTCAAAGACGTGGCGGCACCTTCCAGGTGCCGCTGAAAACCAAGCGAACGCAAGATGCGTCCGCCACGTGCGCTCAACCCGGTTGATCAACGAAAAGCAAGTGATCGCCGTCGAGACGCTGGCCGTGAGCCACCTGCAGAAGAACCGCTGTCTGGCGAAGTCCATCAGTGATGCAGGCTGGTCGGAGTTTGTCCGGCAGTTAACGTACAAGGCGCAATGGTGTGGGCGAATGCTGGTGGGTATCGACCGCTGGTATCCGTCGAGCAAACGCTGCTCGGAGTGTGGACACACCGTAGCGAAAATGCCGCTGTCTGTCCGAGATTGGGTCTGCCCGGAATGTGGTAGTATCCACGACCGCGATGTGAATGCAGCGCGCAATGTGTTAACCGCCGGGCTGGCGGGGGTAGTCTGCACAGAGAACGTAAGTCCCGTGTTGCTGTAAAGCGGCATCGGCTGGTCTCGTTGAAACAGAAAGTCCTGATCGTGAGGTTAGGAATCCCCGTCCTTTAGGGCGGGGTGGATGTCAACGCGTATAATCCGACTTAATCTAGGTGTAATCTCTGCTCGGGGACGGACGATGTGTATGTATGCACGCCAAAGCCCCGACCTGTCTGTTTAATCTCTCATCCTCGGAGTCTGCATCTTTATGCCTTTTGCCGCCCGCCCACCGCGTACCCCCACCATACTGATCATTATGGATGGCTTTGGGGTTAATCCCGCCAAGCACAATAATGCCATCTATGCCGCCAACACCCCGCGTCTGGATACTTATTTTGCCCATCATGTGCATACCCTGCTCGATTGCGCTGGTCATGCCGTGGGTCTGCCCGAAGGGCAGATGGGCAATTCCGAGGTCGGTCATCTGACCCTGGGCTGTGGCAGCATCGTGCGTCAGGATCTGGTGCGCATTGATGACGCCATTGAAAACGGCGAATTCGCGCAAAATGCGGCGCTGGTGCAGGCCATTGAGGCGGCCAAGGCCAAGCAGCGCCCGCTGCATTTGATCGGCCTGGTCTCGGAAGGGGGCGTACACAGTCACACCCGCCATCTCAAGGCACTGCTGGCGCTGTGCGGGGCGCATCAGGTCACGCCCATGCTGCATGTGATCACTGACGGGCGGGATACTGCGCCCAAATCTGCCGGCACTTCCTTGCAGGGAATTGCCAAGGATCTGGCGGCGGTGGGTGGACAGGTGGCCACCTTGAGTGGCCGGTACTATGCCATGGATCGGGATCAGCGCTGGGAGCGTACCGAAAAAGCCTTTAATGCGCTGGTGGATGGCGAAGGTGCGGTCTTTGAGGATGTCTTGGTCGCCCTGGACCATGCCTATAATGCTGGTGAAACGGATGAATTCATCACCCCGCGCATTCTCTGCCCTGAAGGCCGGATGCAGAACGATGATGAGGTGATTTTCTTTAATTTTCGCAATGACCGGCCGCGCCAGTTGACCCAGGCACTGACCCAGGCCGCCTTTACAGGCTTTGCACGCGGGGCTTTTCAGGGTTTGCGCGTGACGACGCTGACCCAATATGACCCGAACTATGGCCTGCCGGTCGCCTTTATGCCGGATCGTCCGGGTGTCACCCTGGCCGAAATCATCAGTCAGGCCGGGGTGGCGCAGTTTCATTGTGCCGAGACGGAAAAATATGCTCACGTCACCTTCTTCTTCAACGGCGGCAAGGAAGACCCCTTCGCCGGCGAGGCGCGGGTAATGGTGCCCTCTCCCAAGGTAGCCACCTATGACCTCCAGCCAGAGATGAGCGCCGTTGAGGTTGCCGATGCGGTGGTGGAGGCCATCCAGGCAGAGCAATACGGCTTTATCATCGTCAACTTTGCCAACGGCGATATGGTCGGCCATACGGCGGTGCGAGAAGCGGTCATCAAAGCGGTGGAGGCGCTGGATGAGGCGGTCGGGCGCGTGCTGGATGCGGCCCAGGCCAAAGGCTATGCGGTCATTCTCACCGCCGATCATGGCAACTGCGAGGAATTGATCGACCCGCTCACCGGCGAGCCACACACCCAGCACAGCATGTATCCGGTGCCCTGCCTGATCATCGACCAAAGCCCGTGGCGCCTGCGTACCGGCGCGGGACTGAGCGCCATTGCCCCGACGGTGTTGCAACTGATGGGGATTGCGCAGCCAGAAAGCATGCAAGGCCGCAGCCTGTTGCTTGATCCATAAACACCCGCGCAGGGATAACGATCATGCGTTGGCACTGCGTTGAGCGACGGCACTATCTCGCTGTGTGGCTGTTGCTGGGCTATCTGGGGACGGCGGCCTTATATCTACATCTGGCCAGGGCCAGCGAATCGCCCAGCCCCTTGCACGGCATCACCTTACAGATCGGCGAACATCGCCTGTTTGCCGAACTCGCCGATACGCCACAGACCCGCGCCCAGGGCCTGATGTGGCGCACAAAATTACCCCCGGATCACGGCATGTTATTTGTCTGGCCAGAACCGATGGCGGTGTCGATGTGGATGAAAAACACTGTATTACCTTTGTCGGTGGCCTTTATTGATGCCCACGGACAGATCATCAATATCGCAGACATGGAACCGCTCACCACCACCTCCCATCATGCCAGCGCCCCGGCACAATATGCGCTGGAAATGATGCAGGGCTGGTTTGCCGAGCGGGGCATTGGCCCCGGCGATGCGGTGTATCCCCTCACGACCTTCACCGATTCTGATGATCCCTTGCGCCATCCTGCGGAGATGTCATGGCCTTGAATCATATCCTCATCGTTGAAGACGAAGCGGTGATCCGGCGGGCCTTGCGCCGCCTGCTGGAACGCGAAGGCTATCGCATCACCGAGGCCGACAGTCTGGCGCAGGCGCGCAGCCTGACACCGCAAGCGCAGTTTGCCTTGCTCATCTGCGATCTGCGTCTGCCCGATGGTGAAGGTGTATCATTGATTGCGGATTATCCAAACACCCCGGTCTTGATCATGACCAGCTACGCCAGCGTGCGCTCAGCGGTGGAAGCGATGAAACAGGGCGCGGCCGACTATATCGCCAAGCCCTTTGATCATGAAGAAATGCTGCTGTTGGTCGCACGGCTGCTCAAGCAACATGACCTGGAACAGGAAAACGCCCGCCTGCGCTCCGATCTGGGGCAAGCCTATCCCGTGGAAGGCATTATTCACCGCTCACCGGCGATGCGCGGCATCTGCGAAACCTTGAGCAAAGTCGCCCCCACCGATGCCACCGTCCTGATTCGCGGCGAATCCGGCACCGGTAAAGAACTGGTTGCCCGCGCCATTCACACCAAAAGCCACCGCGCCAAGGCACCGATCATCGCCGTCAACTGCGCCGCGATCCCGGAAAACCTGCTGGAATCTGAACTCTTCGGCCATGAAAAAGGCGCCTTCACCGGAGCCTTGCAAACCCGCGAAGGACTGATCGAAGCGGCGGAAGGCGGCACCCTGTTTCTCGATGAAATCGGCGAACTCACCCCGGCGGCGCAATCGCGCCTGCTGCGCGTCTTGCAGGATGGCGAGATTCGCCGCGTCGGCGCCACCCGCAACCGGCGCGTAGATGTGCGCCTGCTCGCCGCCACCCATCGTGACCTGGAGAGCATGGTCAAAGAGCGCAGCTTTCGCGAAGACCTGTATTACCGGCTTAAAGTCATGGAGATTCATATCCCCCCCTTGCGCGAACGTGGCGAGGATATCCCCCTGCTGGCGGAATTTTTACTGAGCAAGGCCTGCCAGCGCCTGAAACGTCCGTCCGTCCGCTTCAGCCAGGCTGCACTCAACGCCATGCAACGCCACCGGTGGCCGGGCAATGTGCGAGAACTGGAAAACTGCATCGAACGGGCAGTAATTTTATGCGACAGCGCCGAGATTCAATGCGAACATCTCGGCATCGCCGCCGCCGAAAAACCCAGCAGCGTCGCCACCGACCTCAGCCTGGATGACTATTTCAAACGCTTTGTCATGGAAAATCAGACGCAGATGACCGAAACCGAACTGGCCAAACGCTTAGGCATCAGCCGCAAAGCCTTATGGGAACGCCGCATCCGCATGGACCTCCCCCGCCCCGGCAGCGCCCGGTCATAAACGCCCCGCTGGGAGCGCGAAGGACGGTTTTGCGTTATGATGGCTAAGGCCGTCCTGACCGTTCCTCGCCAAAGGCAGGGGCGGAATATGCGCCGCACTTGTTTAACCCACACACGACAAACGGAGGACGCGAACAGGGCTGCGTGATCATGCAAGGCACGATGCGGCTGCCCTCTCCGGCATCAATGTCGGGGTTTTTCGCGGAGATGCAGATGAAAGTAACCGTTGATATTGAAGCCAAGCCTGAAGAATTGCGAGTATTTATGGGCTTTCCTGATGTGCGCCCCTTGCAAGATGAGCTGATGGCGCGGATGCGTGATCAGTATCTGGAAATGCAGGACCCTGAATCCATGGCCTTGTTAATGCAGAAGATGGTGATGGGCGGGATGCAAACCGCCACGACGATGGAGAAATTTTTCTGGGAGGCGTTTCGGCAGCAATCCGAAATGATGACCGGAAGCAAGAATAAGGATAAATAAAGTAAACAGCATCAGCCCCGACGCGCCGAGTAAGGCTCGGTTCACCGGGGCTGATGCGTTTACTGGAGCGCGCAGCTTCAGCTGCGCATCAAACATCCCTGTTTAGCCGTTTAGAAAATCAGCTGATTCAGGCGGCGTACAAACTGGGCGGGGTCTTCCAGTTGTCCGCCTTCGGCTAAAACCGCCTGTTCAAACAAGACCAGCCCCCACTCCTTGAAGCGCTCGCTGTCTGACTCAGCGCGCAGGCGCTCGACAAAACGGTGGCGCGGGTTGACTTCCAAAATGGGCTTATTACCGCCGATCTGGTGACCAGCCTGTTTCAGCAACTGCTGCATATACAAGGCCATATCCTGCTCAGAGAGCACGATGCAGGCGGGTGAATCCACCAGTCGATGCGACACGCGCACATCTTCGACGCGCTCGCCCAACACTTCTTTCAATCGCACCAGCACGTCCTTGGCCTCTTCCTCGGCGGCCTTGGCGGCTTGTTTTTCGTCTTCGCTTTCCAGATCACCCAGATCCAGCGCGCCCTTGGCCACCGATTGCAGGGACTTGCCCTCAAAGTCGTGCAGATGCGAAACCAGCCATTCATCCACCCGATCCGACAGTAATAAAACCTCCAGGCCATGCTTGCGGAAGGTTTCCAGATGCGGGCTGTGGCGGGCGGCGGCATGGGACTCGGCGGTGATGTAATAAATCGCCTTCTGGCCTTCTTTCATGCGGGCAATATAGTCCGCCAGCGAGACCGTTTGCTGTTCGCTATCGCTGTGGGTGCTGGCAAAGCGCAATAATTTGGCAATGGCCTCGCGATTGCTGTAATCCTCCGCCGGACCTTCCTTGAGTACCCGTCCAAAGGCATCCCAGAAACCCTGATATTTTTCGGGGTTTTGTTCGGCCATATCCTGCAGATGGGCCAGCACCTTTTTCACCGATCCGCCGCGAATGCTGTCGATCAGGCGGTTATTTTGCAAAATCTCGCGGGAAATGTTCAGCGGCAGATCGTTGGAATCCACCACTCCGCGCACAAAGCGCAAATACGCGGGCATCAGGTGTTCGGCCTCGTCCATGATGAACACCCGCTGCACATAGAGCTTGATGCCCTTGCGGGTATCGCGGTCCCACAAATCAAAGGGCGCCCGGGCGGGGATATAAAACAGGGTGGTGTATTCCTGTTTGCCTTCTACCCGGTTATGCAACCAGCTCAAAGGGTCTTCAAAATCATGCGCGACGTGCTTGTAAAATTCGCGGTATTCCTCATCGCTAATTTCGCTTTTGGCGCGTGTCCATAAAGCCGAGGCACGATTAACCGTTTCCCATTCTGGGGCATTGCTCTGCTCATCAGCCTCATCGCCGTGGCGCTGCGCGGGCATCATGATCGGCAGCGGGATATGGTCAGAATAGCGGGTGATGATATGGCGCAAACGCCAGGCATCTAAAAATTCGTCTTCGCCCTCTTTAAGATGAAGGACAATCTCGGTGCCCCGTGCGGCGCGCTCGATGGTCTCTACGCTGAAATCCCCTGAGCCATCGGATTCCCAGCGTACCCCGTGCTCTGCGCCCATGCCTGCGCGGCGCGTGCTCAGGGTGACTTTTTGGGCGACGATGAAGGAGGAATAAAAGCCCACGCCAAACTGACCGATCATGTGGGCATCTTGTTTTTGATCCCCGCTGAGGCGGGATAAAAATTCGCGGGTGCCTGATTTGGCAATGGTGCCGATATTTTGTATCACCTCTTCACGGCTCATGCCGATGCCGTTATCGCAGATGGTGATGGTGCGAGCGGTGGGATCAAAACTGACCTCAATGTGCATCTGCGACTGGCCTTCCAGCAGGGCATCATCGGCCAGTGATTCAAAGCGTAGCTTGTCGCAGGCGTCGGCGGCATTGGAAATCAGCTCGCGCAAAAAGATCTCTTTGTTGGAGTACAGCGCATGAATCATCAGGTGCAGCAATTGGCTGACCTCGGTCTGGAAACGCAGGGTTTCCTTATGGGCATCTACACTCATCAAAACACTCCAAAGTTAGGCTTGGCGGATTCGTTAAGCTCCCTTGATAAGGGCAGAGGCGCAGGATTTCAAGCCCAGAGCGCAGATGATATCGCGACGTGGGATAGTTTCCTGGTGTCACTTGGATAGCTTACACCTAGGCAAACGCAAGATGCGTCCGCCATGTGGCGGCATCATCTTGATGCCGCTCCAAAAAAATGCGACGGGTACCGACGTGCATCGCAGCAGGCAGGGAAGCCGCCGCCACACGGCAGTTTTACGCCTGCAGCAAAGCCTCCAGCGCCTTGATATCGGCGCCTTTCATCGGGCGGCCATCCACCGGGCTGGGAGGGGGTTGGCGCATGGCTTTAAGCGGTAGCACAATGGCTTCAATGTCTACGCCATTGCCGCCAAAACACAGGCTGGGGTAAGACACATAACCCTGGGCGTGACGGATGCGGCGTTCATCGCTATGCCAGTGAATGCCGCGATCATGCAGATAGAAAATCACCTCTTCTACGCTGTCACTAAACAGATGCAAAGTCACCTCATCACGACCATTGACAATGCCGCTGAGCACCGGCCCCACCAGGCGCGGGGCAAAGGGTTTGAGCAGATACATGGCCTGGAGCGCATTTTCACGCAGATGGCGCAGGTGTTGTTGGGTGTGTTCATCCTCAAACAGGCTCTGGCGTTCCAGTACCGCCGCCTCAATTTCCGTATTGCGTGGCAGATTGCGGGTTTGTTCCGCGCCCAGACGTTCGGCGGCCTTGCGCTTGGCCAGACGGTAGTCCTTAACCCCTTCATCAAGAATGATGCGTGCCGCCTCCTCGGTAATCAATTGGCGGACTCGAAGATCATTGACAGACATTATCGTGCATCACTTTATTGTCGTTTTTATAGGCGGGTGTAGCATGGGCTTGCCTCAAGGCAGACACGCCGGGTACGCGCTCCGTGCTTAAAAAATGGACTCCGGGGGTAATTGCCAGCGGGCAGCGGGGGTGCCGCCATCATAGGTCGGTTGCTGGGCAATCTTGAGCAATTGCTCGGAGGTCAGCGCCTCGACCAGACCGCCAGGGCTATCCCCGCTCAGACGCCGCCCGGTGGCGGGATCAATGCGCACCGTCACCAACCCTTCAGGAAGCGGCGGTTCAATGTCAGGATATTGCGTCAAAGCCTGTTCCATGAAGTTGATCCAGATCGGCAAGGCCGCTGAAGCACCGGTTTCCCGTCCGCCCAGCGAGCTTGAACGGTCAAAACCCACCCAGGCGGTGGCTGCCAATTGCGGATGATAACCGCTAAACCAGGCATCGCGTAAATCATTGGTGGTTCCCGTTTTGCCGGCCAAATCGGTGCGGCGCAGGGCCTTGGCGCGTTGTCCGGTGCCGGAGCGGATGACTTCTTGCAAAATGGAGTTCATCTGATAGGCATGGGCCGGATCCATGACGCGTTGGGCCTCAATGCCCTGAGGGTCGCGATAGCTACCCGGAATATGGGTACATGGCTGGGGACAGGCGCGCCGTTGCGGTGCGGCAAATACCACGCGACCGTGCGCGTCATAGACGGTCTCAATCACCCAGGGGCTAATTTTAAAGCCGCCATTGGCAAACACCGCATACGCCGCCGTCAATTCCAGCGGCGTAACCGTACCGCTACCCAAGGCCATCGACAGGCGGCGCGGCTGGGTGCGCAGATTCAAGCCAAAGCGGTCAAGGTATTCATGCGCGTAAGCAACGCCCACCGTGTCCAGCAAGCGAATCGCCACCAGATTGCGCGATTGCGCCATGGCCTCACGCAGCCGGGTTGGCCCATAAAAGCGGCCACTGTAATTTTCCGGACGCCAAAAACCGCCCGGAAGGGAGGGATCACGAATCACAATCGGGGCATCGTTGATCACGCTGGCGGGTGAATAGCCTTGGGCAAAGGCTGCCGCAAAAATAAAGGGTTTAAAGGCCGAACCGGCCTGACGTTCTGCCTGAACCGCCCGATTGAAATGGCTCTGAAAAAAATCATAGCCACCCACCAAGGCGAGCACCGCCCCATCCGCTGGATTCAACGCCACCAGGGCACCACCCACCTCGGGAACCTGCGAAAGTTTCCAGTTTGTCGCCGCATCATCGACCGCCATGACGCGAACAATCTGCCCCGGTGCAAGCACCTCATCAACCCGCCGGATGGCCGGGCCGCGTCGCGATTCACTGATATAACGCCGTGCCCAGGAAACCGCCGCTAAATCCAATGCAATATAGCGCCCACCGCCCAGATACACGCGCGCTTTTTGCGCGTCTGCACTCATGACCAGGGCCGGCAACAGCCAGCCGCCCACCCGGGCAAAATTTGCCAGTTCGCGATCCCAGGCGGCCTCATCGGCATGGCGGGACAAATCCAGGCTGGCCTCGGGGCCACGATAACCGTGCCGGGTGTCGTATTCCATCAAGCCCAGCCGCAGCGCATCATTGGCCGCAGCCTGCAGGTGCGCATCCACACTGGTGATGACCCGATAGCCCTCAGTATAGGCCCGCTCGCCAAAACGGCTGATCATTTCCAGGCGCGCCATTTCGCCCACATAGGCAGCACTGAGCTCAATGGTCGGGGTGTGCATACGGGCCGTCACGGGGGCAGAGAGCGCCGTTTTGAATTCATCTTCGCTGATATATCCCAGATGAAACATACGCCCCAGGACATAGTTGCGTCGGGCAATGGCGCGGGCGGGATTGTTGATCGGGTTGGCGGCAGAGGGGGCTGTGGGCAGTCCGGCAATCATGGCCACCTGCGCCAGATTGAGCTGATCCAGCGTCGTTCCGTAATACACATGGGCGGCGGCAACCACGCCATAGGCCCGCTGCCCCAGATAAATCTTGTTCAGGTACAGCTCAAAGATCTCATCTTTGCTCAGCTCACGCTCAATCTTGAGCGCCAGAAAAATCTCCGTGAGTTTGCGGGTATAGGTTTTGTCACGGTGCAGGAAGAAGTTGCGGGCAATCTGCATGGTGATCGTGCTGCCGCCCTGGGTGCGCTCGCCGGTAGTTGCAAGATTCAAGGCAGCGCGTAAAATGCCCTGGTAATCCACGCCGGGGTGTTCGTAAAAGCGGTCATCTTCGGCCGCCAGAAAGGCCAGTTGCACTAACGTGGGCACGGCACTTAAGACGATGGGCTGGCGCCGCTGTTCGCCATATTCAGAGATTAACAGGCCATCGCGGCTAAAGACACGCAGCGGGACCTGCAGCTGTACATCGCGCAGGGTTTCAACGTCTGGCATGTCCTTTGCTAGATAAATATAAACCCCTAAGGCACCGAACAGGCCAAAGGTCAGCAAGGCGAGGAGCGTTCCCATGCCCCAACGTAGAAATCCAAGAACAAATCTCATGATAAGCGCGCTTGATGGAGAGGTTTTTAAGGGTGCTTCATCAAAAAATGATCACTGCGTCTCAAAAAAACAATGAAGAAAGGATCGCATTTTTATAAAATTACACTAGCAATAGTGGGCAGTTAGGTCTACTATTTAAACAGGATTAGCAGGTTGCCAAAGGCTTGCATTTACTGCTCCATATAGGCTAATAAAGGGAGGTTAGAGCCAACCCATATCTGCTGTAGCATGAGCCATGGATACCTTGATGGCGTGGATGTCGGTCTGCTAAGGCAGTGTCAGGAGCCTCCGTTTGCCTGTGGAGAGGGAAAGGGGCAAACCCCGACCACATTATAACCTCATTTAGAGTGTGCCATGATCGGATTGCGTCGAAAAAGCCAGTCGTTGCTCGGGATCGACATCACCTCCACTTCCGTCAAAATGGTGGAGCTCAGCCGTATGGGAAAAACATACCGAGTGGAAAGCTATGCCGTGGATCCCTTGCCCAACAACGCAGTGTTGGAAAAAAACATCCAGGAAGTGGATGCCGTCGGTGATGCCATCAAGCGGGCCTACCGGCGCTCAGGCAGCAAAACCCGTCTGTGTGCCATGGCCGTGCCCTCATCTGCCGTTATCACCAAAGTCTTGAGCATGCCCGCCTCGCTCAAACACGATGAAATGGAAGCACAGATCCAAATGGAAGCCGATCAATACATCCCCTACTCGCTGGAAGAAGTCAATCTGGATTTTGAAGTCATCGGCCCCTCCCCCAAGAACCCTGAAACCGTCGAAGTGTTGCTGTCTGCCTCGCGCAGTGAAAATGTCGAGATGCGCGTGGCCGCCGCAGAGCAGGCCGGCCTGACACCCCAGGTCATGGATGTAGAAGCCTATGCCATTGAACATGTGCTGCCACTGCTGATGTTACAAAATCCCAAGCTAGACCCCAATGCCACCATTGCCATTGCCGACATTGGTGCGACCATGACCTCCATCACCGTGTTTAAAAATCAGCGGCTCATCTACACCCGAGAACAGACTTTTGGCGGGCGCCAGTTGACAGAAGAAATCATGCGTCACTACGGCATGAGTTATGACGAAGCCGGACGTGCCAAAAAGGAAGGCGGGCTGCCCGAAAATTACCTGATTGACGTGCTGGAGCCGTTCAAGGAAATGATGGTGCAGCAAGTGAATCGTTTTTTACAATTTTTCTTTGCCTCCGGCACCGAAGAAACCCTCGATCAAATTATCCTCGCGGGGGGCTGTGCCGCCATTCCGGGGGTTGATGACTTGTTGGAGGCACAAGCGGGTACACCGACACAAATTGCCAACCCCTTTGCCCAGATGGGACTCAACGCTCGCGTTGATCCACAGCGTATCGGCAATGATGCGCCATCCCTGATTATCGCCTCAGGCCTGGCCTTAAGGAGCTTTGACTGATGTCGCGGATCAACTTACTGCCCTGGCGTGAACAAAAACGCCAGGAACAACAGCGCGAATTTTCGATCATCGCCGGTTTTGCCGCCGTATTGGCCTGTATCGGCGTCTTTTATGCCTACACGCATGTCAACGGCCTGATTGAATATCAGCAAAACCGCAACACCTTTTTGCAAAATGAGATCCGCCTTATGGATCGGCAGATCGCCGAAATTAAAGAACTGCAAGCCACGCGTGACGCCCTGGTCGCACGCATCAACATCATCCAGCAATTACAAAGCAGTCGTCCGGTGGTGGTGCATCTGTTCGATGAGCTGGTGACCACCTTGCCCAACGGAATGCATCTCACCTCCGTGGTGCAGCGCGGTAACTCGCTAGAAATCAATGGTCGCGCCGAGTCCAATGCGCGTATCTCGGCGTTTATGCGCAACCTTGAAGACTCTCCCTGGTTTAATGAGCCGGTGTTACAGGTCATCGAGGTGCAGGTGCAAAATAACCAGCGCCTGAGCCATTTCCGTCTCACTGTACAGCAAAAAAACCCGAGTTAGGCAGGGGGCCATCATGAATATGCAAATGGATCTCGACTTAAACAATATTGATCTCAAAAATATTGGCTCGGCACCGGCACCGATCAAGGCCATTGCCATCGTGTTAATCATGGCGCTGATCGGCGGAGGCGGATACTATTTTATCATCAAAGACCAGCTACTGCAGCTTGACAGGGTCGAGCAGCAGGAACGCACCCTGCGCCAAAGTTTTGAAGCCAAACAGCGCCAGGCCGCCAATCTGGAAGCCTATAAAGACCAAATTGAAGAAATGCGCCGCATGTTGGGAACCATGCTGCGTCAGCTGCCTAACCGCACGGAAATCCCCCGCCTGCTGGTAGATATTTCCCAAACGGGGTTAGCGGCAGGTTTGGAGATTGAGCTGTTTAGGCCAGAGCGCCCTGTGCCAAGGGGGTTTTACGAAGAAAACCCCATTCAGCTACGCATGAAAGGCAATTATGAGCAGATTGCCAACTTTACCAGCGGCGTTGCCGAGCTCCCGCGTATCGTTACCTTGCATAATGTGAATCTGCAATCCGAGCAGGACGGGCGAATGTTGGTCATTCAGGCAACTGCCCGCACTTACCGTTACCTGGAAAACTGATCATGGTCGGCCTGCATCTCGCTACAATCTGCGTAGTCGGCAAACTGCAAATACTGGACTCACCCTTCAGGAGAGCAAACGCATGCGTCATCTAAGCACGCTCTTGGCCGTCCTGTTGATTCTGGGATTGAGCGGCTGCGCCGGCGATATGTCCGATCTGGAGCGCTATGCTCGCGAGGTTAAGGCCCGTCCGGGGGGGCGCATTGAGCCTGTTCCAGAACTCAAGCCCTATCAAAGCTTTGTGTATCCAGGGCATGAACGCAACCCCTTTGACGCCGGGATTTTTGCTACCCGCGTGATCGAAGATGATCCTACGGCCCCTGCGGTTGCCGGTATCCGGCCTGACCAATACCGCACGCGTGAATTTTTGGAAAGTTTCCCCTTGGATACCTTGCGGATGGTAGGTACACTGACGCGCGATGAAGACTTTTATGTTCTCATCCGTACCCCAGATCGTAGCATTCAGCGCGTGAGTCTGGGCAACTACATGGGGCAAAATCACGGCAGAATTACGGGAATCAGCCAAACTGGCGTTGAACTGATGGAAATAGTGCCAGATGGTCACGGTGGGTACATGGAGCGCGAGACAACGATCGCGCTATCAGAATAGAGGCAAGATAACAATGAAACCGGCAAATCCTATTTATTACACAGCAACCGCCAGACCCTTTCGCGTCACCGTGCCCGACGCTGATCATGACGCCTTGCGATTTTGGACGCGCTGGGTATTTATCAGTGTCTTGATGCTGATGATGGGCAGCGCCGGTCATGTTTATGCCCAGACGCCCCAGGAAGCACCGCGTAACGCGCTTACCCAGCTGCGTCATGTGAGTTTGCCTGGCGACCGTTTGCAAGTGGTACTGGATTTTGAGCAGGCCCTGATCGCTGAACCCGGCTCGTTCAGCATCGAAAACCCGGCCCGCCTGGCCTTCGATTTTGTAGCTACCCGCAACAGCCTCAGCACCCGCACGCATCCCGTCAACGTGGGTCTTGTGCAATCGGTGAATGCCGTTGAAGCCGATGGGCGCACCCGCGTGGTACTCCATCTAACCCACATGATGCGCTATGAAACCCGCATAGACAATCAGCAATTTACCATCTTACTAACGCCCAGAGAGTCAACCGCCAGCCGCGACCGGCCTATTCAGCCGCTGATTGCGGACCAGGTAGTGACTGAAGAAGAACCCATTCCAATGCCTGAGGCAGTCCCAGTTCCGCCACCGCCGACCGTAGTTGCACCCGGTTATGCACCCCCCCCCTACCTTCACTGGCCGACGAAGCTCAGCGTTCCCCCTTGTGGCAGGTGCGCGAAGTACGTCCCATGGAGGTAACGCCGCCGTCAAGCGTTGTGGCAACCGCACCCTCCCCCGTCACCACACCCGCGCCACCCGGCAGACCTGCGGTATCCGCAACAGATACGCGGCGCATTGAAAATGTAGATTTTCGCCGGGGTGAAGGAGGTGAGGGCCGCGTTATCATTGATTTGAGTGACCCCGCAATCTTGGTGGATATGCGCGAGCGGGCCAATGAGGTTGAATTGATGTTCCCCCGCACCGCGTTACCGCAACGTCTTGAACGCCGCCTGGATACCACGGATTTTGCTACACCAGTCAACACCATTGATACCCGACGTGAGGCTGACCGGGTGCGCATGACCATCGCCCTGACCGGTGCCTATGACCTGCTATCCTGGCAGGCGGATGGTCGCTATACCCTGGAAGCGCGGCCCTTAAGCGATCAGGAACGCGCCGACATCGAACGCGAACGCTTTGCCTACACCGGTGAACGCCTGTCCTTGAATTTTCAGGATATTGAAGTGCGTTCAGTGTTGCAGTTACTGGCGGATTTTACCGATCTGAACATCGTCGTCAGCGATACCGTCAGCGGCAATATTACCTTAAGATTGCGCAATGTCCCTTGGGATCAGGCCCTGGAGCTGATTCTGGTCACCAAAGGACTGGATCAGCGCCAAAGCGGTAGCGTGATCTATGTGGCCCCGGCGCAGGAAATCGCCGAGCGGGAGCGCCAACAACTGGAAGCCCAGCGCCAGGTGCGCGAGTTGGAACCGCTGCGCACTGAATTTATCCGCCTGGATTACGTGAAAGCGGGTGAGATTGCGCAAATTATTCGCTCAGAAAGCACCCGCACCGTGCAATCTGATGTGGCAGGCGTAGATCGCAACGTCAGAGGATTTTTATCCAATCGCGGCCACCTGGAAGTCCACGACGCCACGAATACCCTGTTGATTCGTGATACGGCGACCCAGATCGCTGAGATTCGTACACTCATCGCCGCCCTGGACATTCCGGTGCAACAGGTTTTGATTGAAAGCCGTATTGTTATTGCGGCAGAGACCTTTATGCGTGATTTAGGCACCCGCTTTGGGGTCACCGGCGGGCGTCGTGAAGGCGATACCACCTATGCTACGAGTGGATCCATTCCGGCCAGCAGTAGTATTGTCGGTGGTGGTCGCGTTGATCCTACGGGAATTGGATTGAATGATCGTTTAAATGTTTCTTTACCGAGAACATTGGCTTCAACGGGACAAGGGCAGATTGCGTTTTCCATTTTGCGCCCAGATGTTTTGCTGGATCTGGAAATTTCAGCGGCCCAGCACGAAGGACGTTCAGAGTCATTAGCCAGCCCCAGGCTTATTACTTCTAACGGCAAGACGGCCAGTATCACTCAGGGAACACAAATTCCTTATCGGCAAGACACTGATGAAGGTGGGCGTGGCCAGACTGAGTTTAAAGATGCAACCCTGGAAACGGAGGTCACCCCACAAATTACCCCCAATGGCAACCTGATTTTAGAAATAATGGTGAAGAAGGATGAGCCTGACTGGGTTAATGCGGTTGAGGGACAGCCAGCCATCGCAACACGAAGAATCAATACACAAGTGTTTTTACGCAATGGCGAAACCGTCGTGCTCGGCGGTATTTATGAAACATCGAGTTCATCAGGTCAGACCAAAGTCCCATTGCTCGGCGATATTCCGGTCGTTGGTGCCATGTTTCGTAACAATAGCCGTAGCAGTGAAAAAAGAGAGCTCCTTATTTTTGTGACGCCTAAAATTGTAGATCAAAGCACGATCAACTAGCGTTCACGTCTGCTTGCTAAAACAGAACCGGATTTTTAATGCCGCACCCTGATATTTTGGATTATCGGAGTCATCCTTATGTATAAGTTTTTCACCTCGCTGTTTATCATGATATTTGCCTTGACGCTGGCAGGGTGCGGCGGTGGAGAAGGCGGTGGCTCCGGCCTGTTTGGCGGGGAGTCGATTCAGGTCAAGATTCAGGTCGCCAATGCCACGATCCCGGCAAACCTGAACAATGAAGAGCCTAATCTGTTCCGCCCCACCACCACCGAGGTCAATGTCTTGGTGCAGGATAAAGCCACCGGGCGCGGAATGCAGGGCATGGTCGTCAACCTCAACGTCAATGACGTGCGTCACGGCTATCTGACCACCCTGGAAGAAAGTGGTGGGGAATTTACCACCCCCATGGGTCAAACCACCGCGACCACTTCTGGTGGCGGCTTTGCCAAATTCTTCTTCACCAGTTACAGCGAAGCAGGCACGGCAACCCTGACGGCATCCGTTACTGATCCCAATGGTGGAGCCACCGTCAACGCCAGAACCACGATTGAAATTGTCGGCGAAGTGCGCGAAGTACAAAACCTCACCTTCACCGGCCCCTACATTGAGGCCCTGCTCACCGGCGCCACCCGCTTTGGCAGTGCCACCTTACAAAACGGCACCTACAGCCGCGTCATCAGCGTCACCGCCACCGATCACCAGGGCAACCCGGTCAATCCCAACACGCCGATTTTCTTCTCACTGATCGACGCCCCGATTATTGACTACCCGCAAAGCGGCTGGGGACGCTTTGCCATCACTGGCACCAATGCCAATCCCGCAGAAAACGGCTTTGACTTACACGCCCCCGGCGGCAACTTTCTGAATCGGGGAGCGCGCTTAAATGACCGCGTCGTGCTTGATCCCCATATCAACGCGCCCAACTTCTTCCATCAAGGCATTCGTACCATCACCAGCATGCTTGCCAGTCAACCGGATCGGCTCTACATTGATCCGCGTGGCCACACCTTCCGCCCTGGCAGAGACACGGGGCCTGATGTGCCGTATATCATCGGTCGTGCCCAACACGGCACCATTCTCTCGCCCACCTATACCGACGTCACCGGCACAGCCAGCACCCTGCTGACCTACCCTGTCAGCCGCCTGGGGCAAACCGCTATTCTGGTCGCGCATACGGCTGACTACAGCGTCAGCACCGTCCTCAATACGGGCCGGGCGATGTACCTGCCCAATCTGCAAGATCCGGGCTTTTTGACCACCTCGCACGATTTTCTCCACGCCAACAGCACCACCTCCATGCAGCTATGCCTGCGTGATGCCAATAACGTGCCCGCTCCCGGCGCCACAGTACGCTACAGTGTAGGCCCCAAAGGCCCTGCCAACATCCGCGTGAATGGCAATGAAAATGTGCAGGGCAATCTGACCCTGGGAACCAGTGGCTGTCTTGACGTTGTGGTTGCTGTATCTGGTCAACAACCCGGCAGCGACAGCATCCCGATCACTTTCAATGTCATTGACGGCTTTATCGGCCATGCCCCGCCGCCGTTAGTCGTTGGCATCAACGCCCCCGGCGCCGGGCAACTGTTTGGTACGGCGACCTGCACCAGCCTCGAAGCCCCGGCACAATGTGAAATTGATTTCCTGGTACTGGATGACTTTGGCACCCCAATGTCAGGCGCTCTGATCAACCACACCTACGAAGGTGCTGGCAGTGCCACCGTAACCTACAATCCGCCGCACGGTGCCTTCGGGATGACCAACGAAGAAGGACGTAATCAGGTCACCATTGCCATGGATGCCCCAGGTGAATACGATTTTGTATTCCGCACCTTCGGCGGTACCACCTTTGATTTAAGTCTAGGCGTCTCTGCACCACCAGAGGAGCCTGAGCCGATTGTCGATACCGTCAACATCAGCATGAGCGCGGTGACCAGTGCCGTTCCGGCGAATCTAAACAATGATCCGCCCAATCTCAGCCGTCCCACCACCACAGAAATCAATGTGCAGGTTGTTGACCGTGCCACCGGCCAAGCTCGCCAAGGGATTCCGGTAGAAATCACCGTGAATAACGTGCGTCATGGCGGGCTGTCCACCTTGACGGGAGAAACGCTCAGCACCCCCACCGCCCAGTTAAGCGGCCAGACCGCCGGCGGCGGCATTGCCAAGTTCTTCTTCACCAGCACCAGTGAACCCGGCGAGGCCGTGATCACCACCACCATTACTGACCCCGAAACCGGGCGCTCACTCAATGCCCAAACCACCATCACCGTGACCGGCGAAAGCCGCGAGGTGTTCAACCTGACCCTGACCGGCCCCTATGTCGAGGCCCTGCTGACCGGTCGTACCCGCTTTGGTAATGCCGAACTGCAAAGCGGCAACTACAGCCGCGTGATCAGCGTCACCGCCACCGATCGCCAAGGCAATCCGGTCAATCCCAACACGCCGATTTACTTCTCCATCATGGACGGCCCGATTGACGGCTATCCGCAAACGGGCCCAGGGCGTTTTCGCATAAGCGGGAATAATGCCAACCCGGTAGAAGGCGGCCATGAACTCAACGCCACAGGTGCAAACCTGACGGGCGCTGATCGGGCGCGTGTCGGGGATCGTCTGGTGCTGCACCCGGGGATCAACAGCGATAACTTCTACCATCAGGGTATTCGTACCATCACCCGCCTGCTCAGTGCCGATCGGCTGAATGTTGACACCCCGTTTCGTCAAGGCAGAGATACCGGCGCGAATGTGCCCTACACCGTCGGGCGGGCGCAGCATGGCACCATCCTCTCGCCGGTATACACTGACGAAACCGGTAGTGCCAGCACCCTGCTGACCTATCCGGTCACCCGCATCGGCCAGACCGCCATCATCGTCGCGCACACCCAGGATCACAGCGTCAGCACGATTCTAAACACCGGCGGGCCGGTTTATCTGGCCAATATGGACGGCGGGGCAGGCACCTTTACCGCCTCTCGCGCCACTGTACCCGCCAACACCACCACCTCGGTTGAGCTGTGCCTGACAGACCAGAACCTGGCCCCCGTACCGAGCGCAGGCATCAGCTACAGCGTCGGCGAGCGTGGCCCGGCCACTGTGCGTGTCAATGGCAACACCAGCGCTCAGGGCAGCTTGCGTCTGGATGGCAGCGGCTGTGCCACTGTTAACATTCAATCCTCCGGCCAACAGCCCGGCGCGGCCGGTATTCCGGTGACCTTCCGCGTCACCGATGGCTTCCTCGGCGAAGTTCCGACACCCATTACACTCACCATTCTGGGATCGGGTGCCGGTCACCTGTTTGCCACCGCCAGTTGTGCAAGCCTGGTTCCCCCAACCACCTGCACCGTCAACTTCGTAGTGCAGGATGATATGGGCGCGATTATTCAAGGCGCACAAATCACCCACACCTACAACGGCCCGGGTGCTATCGTCAACTACAGCCCGGCCAGTGGTGCATTTGGCGTCACGGACAATCAAGGCCGCAACACCGCCACGATTAACATGCAAAACGAAGGCGATCATAGCTTTGTCTTCACCACCCTCGGTGGCTCCAGCTATGACCTCAACATCGGCCTTGCACTCCCTGAGCCGACCGATCCCGGTGACCAAGGCGCACTCAACCGCGCAGCCAGCCTGCAAATCACCGCCGATAAAACCGTGATTCGCCCGGATGGCGTCGATTTTGCCACCATCACCGCCTTGGTGCGTGACAGCGGCAATCGTCCGGTTGCCAACGTGCCCGTCACCTTATCCATCGAAGGGGGCCATGACCTGCGTGTCCAGGCAGCACGCACGGATGAAAACGGCACCATCACCGCCCAGCTGTACTACAGCGCCAGTGCCACACCACCGGCCACTGTCACAGCACGCGTAGATGGCAGAGACATCAGCGCCATCACCCCGCTGAACTTCACCTTTGCCGAACCGCCAGAGCCTGGCGCACCCACACCCACCAGCCTGCAAATTCAGGCCGATAAAGTCAGTATCCGCGCTGATGGCGTTGACTTCGCCACCATTACCGCCTTGGCTAAAGATGCAGCCAATCGGCCGGTAGAAGGCGTGCCGGTGGAATTTTCTGTGGATCCGACACAATACGACCTGCGGGTTTCTGGCACAGTAACCGGCGCAGACGGCACACTGACCGCGCGTTTATATAGCGGCGTTGCCTTACTTGCCGGTCAGGCCTCTGTGACAGCCAGAGTCACTAGCGCACAGAATATTGCCTCCAATGCGCTTCGTTTTACTTTCACCGGCGCCAGCTTGACGGTAGAACCTGAAACTGTCGCCATGACATTGGGAGAATCGCGGACCATCAACATCACGGCACGCAATGGCGCGGGCAATCCAGCGGCGAATCAAACCTTGTGCTTGCACGTCCCACCTTTCGTAACGCTAACGACAACGACTGACGCACAAGCAGGCTGTGCCACCTCACTGATGACCGATGGCAGCGGGCGCATTCGCTTTGACATCCGGGCGGAAAATGTGGAATCAGGAACCCTCAGAGTCACCGATCCGGGCAATGCCTTAACTGTGCAGATCCCCGTAACAGTGACTGCGCAGGGCATTGTATTCACTACGTACAGAGATATTGATAATACGCAAAAGCGGATTGACACCCTTGCCGGTGGCGAACGCGCCATTCAGCATCAAGTCAGAGAGCTCACGGTATCTGTAGAAGATGCACAAGGCAATCCTTACACTGGCCGGGTTCGTTTTACCACCAGCTCCGGGTATTGGAACAACACTCAGGGCGTTAACAACGTCACCGTAAATGTCGTCAACGGCATCGCCAGTGCTTCCTTAATGGGCTTTAGGTCAGGTGTTGTCACCGTCTCGGCGACCAAAGAAGACGACAGCCGCGAGCGGGCAACATTCAGCTTCTTTGCCTATGACGGGGATGATTTGGTCTTTGACCAAACCTATCTCTCCCTGCAAGCCAATCCGGCCACCATGGCCATCAGCAGCGGCAACCAGTCCACCATTACTTCAACCGTGATGCGCTCTGAAACCGGCTCCACCACCGGGGACAACCTCATTCCCGTGCGTCCCGGCACCTTGGTGAGCTTTGAGATTGTTGGCCCATCCTTGGGAACCTATCTCGACAACACCCTGGCTTACACCGACCAAAGCGGTCGGGCCACCACCCGCCTCGTGGTGGGTGATACGCCCTCCTCCGGTGAAGGCGTTCGGGTACGTTCCTGTGTGGTTGGGCTAAGCAACAACGGCACCCCGAAATGTGATGATGTCCGCATCACCATGACCGACAGACCCGGTTCCATCAGTATTGGCATGGCGAATGTTATCAGCGCCATCAACGATGACACCGCCTACGAACTGCCAGTCTCGATTGTAGCCACCGACATCAATGGCGGTGCCTTGGCCAATGTAGAAATCTCCTTAGGCATCTGGCCAACCCATTTTTCCTTGGGGTATCGCGACATCGAGGGCAACGCCATCATCTTGCGGGATGTCAACAATGAAGACCTCAACCGCAACGTCACCCGCGATCTGCAAGACGCATGGTCAAGCAATCGCAGACTATGCGCCCCCGCAGGGCGTGGAGAACCCACAACCCCGATCAACGATGCAGCGGATGCCTTTGCGGCGGGCTGTCGCCTGCTGCCTGAATCGACGGCGGCGGGTTCCGTACCTGCCCGCGTAGTCACCGATGAAAGCGGCTTAGCCACCTTCCGCATCGTCTACCTGAAAGAACGGGCTGACTGGATTATTGCCGAACTGCGGGCCACCACCGTAGTACAAGGCACCGAGGTACAGGCCTTACAGACCATACGCCTGCCGCGTGCCGAAAGTGACGACAACCTGCCAGCATCGCCGTATAACGTCTACTTCCAGATGACGGATGAAACCGTACCCGCCAGCCTGCAGCTCGACGTAGATAAACGCCAGATTCGCGCAGATCGTCGCGATTCAGCACTCATCAGCGCACTGGTCAAAGACGCCAACAACCAGCCCGTTCCAGGGGCAACGGTTGATTTCACCGTAAGCAATACCGGCGCTGACCTGCGGGTGATCAACCGCATCACCGGCGGCGATGGCATGGCCTATGCGCGCTTGTACAGTGGCGACTTGGAATTTGGAGATACAGTCAACTTAACCGCCACTGTAGAGGGTGCTCAGGGTGGCCAAAACCTGACGAGCTCAGAAACCTTCCAGATCATTGAAGCGCCTAAAGAGGAGATTCAGATGCGGCAAATTCGCTGGAATGAAGATGATAAAGTATTTGATATCGAGGTCTTTGTCAGTGATGCCAATCGCACCGCAGTTCCCAACGTACCAGTGACCATCAGTGCAAATCCCGCAAGTGCTGATCTGCGGGTGGATAACAAGCTGACTAATGCAGCAGGTCTTGTCACGGCACAGCTGTATATGCATAACTTAACTTCGGTTACCTTGACTGCTGTGTTAGATGATAGACAGGATATAAGTCGTATCTTGGAGTGTGTTGTTACTACAGGCACAGATGTTACTACAGGCACATGTACGCAAAGCGCAGCAACATCCAGCTCGATGGTGCTTTCAAGTCCACCGATGGCTAATAGTCCAGTATTGAACCTGAATGCTTCAAAGGCATATAGCCATTTTGAATGGGCGAATACCCAGCCCACGCTTGACGGCAGTCAAGCACGGACCACCGAGGGGCAGAGCGTATATATCGCACAACTCACGCTTACCACCGACAAGCAGGAGATTCAGGTTGACGGGACTGATTTTGCCGCCATCACGGTGACGGCGCATAATCAAAATGCCCTGCCAGTTGCGGGCCTGCCGATTGTGCTTGAAATCAGCCCGCCGGTGTATGCGCTACGCCTGGATAGCCTGGAAACCGGGCCAGATGGCGCAAGCTATGCCAGACTCTCCAGCGGCCTGGATCTGGTCGGCGGCGATGCCCACCTCACCGCCCGTATTGACGGCAGCGAGGTATGGTCTAACACCCTAAGCGTCAGCTTCGTCGGCGCCAGCCTCAGTGCTGATCCGCAAACACTGCATCTTGATGCCCGTCATCCGCAGACGATCCGCGTCAGCGCAGCCTATGCTGACGGACGGCCTGCGGCCAACCAATGGCTCTGCCTTGGCCTGCCGAAGGTGTTGAGCATCGTAAGCAGCGCCAGCACACTCACCGAGCTGCCCGAGTGTACACACGCCCTGATCACCGATGCTGACGGCACCATCCGCTTCACCGTCAGCGGCAGCAGCGACCTCACCCCAGACACCGTACTGGAGGTCTACAACCGTAGCCAAACCCTGAACCTCGACATTCCTGCCCAGCACGAATAATGGCAGCAGTAAAACTCCCCTCCTTTTTAAGGAGGGGTGCCCCGTAGGGGCGGGGTGGTTCTGACTCCCCCTTGGCAGGGGGAGAGTTTTTTGTGGCGGCATCTTCCAGATGCCGCTTTTTTTGTGCACTGGTGAGCGACACCTCAGCATGGCATGATAGCGTTTTCCAGCCCAGTGAAAGACACGCCATGCACACCGACAAACCGATGTATCTGCTGTTAAGCGCAGATCCCGAGTTCTTGCGCTTGCTGACCGACGGGATAAACATCACAGGCCCGTACCACCTCGAAGCCCTGGACGTCAAAGCCTTGGAGCGGCGCATCGACGGCGTGATACTCCCCGAGGACGACCAACAACCGATCTGGGCCATAGAAATACAAGCCCAGCGGGATCCACTGATCTACCATCGGCTCCTCATCGACATGGGACTGCTCGGCGAACGCCACCCCAAACGCGACATCCGGGGCCTTTTACTGTTTCTCAGCCCTGCACAAGACCCCAAAACCCGCCCCTGGCAGCCATGCCTGGAACAGGCCAGCGCACACTGCCCCGTGCGCCGGGTCTATCTGCTTGATGTCCTCAACCGCCTGAAACACACCGCCCCGGAACACCCACTGCTCGCCACCTTCCTGCCCTACCTGCTCGAAGACCGCGAACACCTGCGGGAACAGGCACCACAGGCCTACCGTCAAATCCAACAGGCCGCCCTGAGCGCGCGTGCCCGCCGTCACTGCCTGGACGTCTTCCAATCCTGGCTCATGGCACGCTTTGACCAACTCACCCTAGAGGAGATCCTCATCATGCTTGGAGAACTCACCCCCTTAGAACAAACCCGCGCCTATCGCGACATCGTCGAGAAAAACCAACCCATCTGGCTTGACCAGGGGCGTAGGGAAGGCCGCCAGGAAGGGCGTCAGGAAGGGCGTCAGGAAGGGCGTCAGGAAGGGCGTCAGGAAGGGCGTCAGGAAGGCCTGCGGGAAGGGCTGCGGGAAGGCGAAGCCCAGCTGCTGCTACGCCAACTGCAGCGCCGCTTTGGCGCGTTAAGCGAAGCCCAGCAAAGACAGATAAAAGCCCTTCAGGTAGAACAGCTTGAAGCGCTCGGCGAGGCACTGCTGGAATTTAAAACCCGTGCCGAGGTAGATGCCTGGCTGAACGCACATCCAGCCTAATCGCCCTGGGAGCGCCTGCCGGGAGCGCGGAGCACTGGCTCCGCCCTGGGATCGCGCAGCACCAGCTGCGCATTTGATACGCTTTAAACCCCACGAGGCCTGCGGCCTCGGTGCGCAGCTGGTGCTGCGCGGTCCCAGGGGGCTTGTGTTTGCGTGGTGGGCGGGATTAGCCTCCCATGAAGAAGCGGAAAAGCCGCTTTGATGCGGTTTTTTTGTGTCTGTTATCTTTACTGCGCGCTTCTCGCTCCATGCGGGTGGCTGTATGTGGGCGTCTTCGACGCGCCAGACTTCTTCCTGGTAGGCTAACCCATACAGTCGCCTGCGCCCCTTCCGGGCACAGGTTCTCAAGTGAACGTGTATGGAGTTAGCCAATCAATGAACACCGTTAACCCTTCTGTGATTCCCTTTCAGTTCGATCATCTCGACATCCGTGTTTTGCTGCTGGAAGGTCAACCGTGGTTTATTGCCAAGGATGTGGCCGTTGCGCTGGGGTATACCGATGCCAAACAAGCAATAAGAAATCACTGTAAATATGCTAAGTCATTGAATGCTATAGGGGTGTCTATTCAACACCCCTATACAGATCAAGCACTTAGGCTTGATCCGCAAACCAAACTCATCCCCGAACCTGACGTTTACCGTTTAATTCTGCGCTCGAAATTGCCCAGCGCAGCGCGCTTTGAGGCGTGGGTGATGGAAGAGGTCTTGCCGACCATCCGGCGTACCGGCGGCTATTCTGGTATACCTGACACACCTGCCGACCGCCGCCACACGCTGTAAATTTTTGCTTGCCAAGCGGCAAAAAATCATTAAAATGATGACCCTTCCCTTATGCCGGGATGGCGGAACTGGTAGACGCGCCGGACTCAAAATCCGGTTCTGGTAACAGAGTGCGAGTTCGACTCTCGCTCCCGGCACCATCATTAAAACGGTATGCAGCCTGCTACCGTCTGCATATACAAACTTCAGCCTATGCTTTGGCTGCGAGCTAACCACCTGCCTTGCTGCAATGACACCACCCCAGACAGCCAAGTCCGCCGCTAAAAACCTCAGTCCGGTGGCACTTTCACGCCTGCAAGCCTATGGCGTGAATCATGTACGCGCCTTTGTCTTTAGTCTCAAGCGGCTGTATAAAAGCCCGCTGGCCTCATTATTAAATATTCTGGTCATTGGTTTTGCGCTGGCGCTGCCGGGGATGTTGTTCATTTTGCTGGATAACGCCCGCGCCGTGACAGAGCGCTGGGATCATGCGGCGAGTTTGAGTCTGTTTGTGGCGCATAGCGTCAGTGACCATGAGCTCAAAACCCTGGCAGATACTTTGGTGCAGCGTCATGATATTGTCCAGGCGCAGGCTCTGACGCGCAGCGAAACTTTGGCGGAATTTCGTGCTTTGTCGGGCTTTACTCAGGCTCTGGATGCTCTGGAGGAAAATCCACTGCCGGGAGTGATTGTGTTGACGCCCCATGTCGATCACCAAGGCCCGACGGCGTTACAGGCGCTGGCTGAGGAGCTGGCCGTGCATGAGGGCATTGCGCGGGTGGTGGTGGATATGCTGTGGCTGGAACGTCTGCACGCGATCATGCAGCTGGCGCAATGGGGGGTTGATATCCTCACGGTGCTGTTGATCATCACGGTGTGGCTGGTGATTGGCAATAGCATCCGCTTGGAGATTCATAACCGGCGTAAGGAAATTACGCTATCCAAGCTCATCGGCGCCAGTGATGCCTTTGTGCGCCGTCCGTTTCTTTATGGCGGTCTGTGGCTGGGGAGCCTGGGGGCGTTGATGGCCTTGGGCATTATCGCCGGTGTGCTGTTTTTATTACACATTCCGCTTAGCCAGCTGGCGGCTTTATATGCGCATTCCTGGCACCTGCAAGGCCCCCAGTGGCACGACATCGCCTGGCTGTTTAGTGCCGGTAGCCTGCTGGGCTTTTCTGGGGCCTGGATCACGGTGGCGCATTATCTGCACGAAATTGAGCCCGCGTAACGCCCGCAACCGCACTGCGGGCGTTCTCCGTGGCGTGATTAAGACTGCATGTCCACCAGTTCGCGTTGCGGGCGGGTGCGCGAAGGGCTGCTATACATCGACACCGGGCAGCTGTCCGGTTCGTCTGGACGCGAAAAACGCAGTTCTTGCGCATAGGGGAAGACATCGCCATACACCCCCCGGCGCACCTCCCACTGACGCTGCCGCCAATAGCTGTCATCAAACAGCTCGGGATGCAGGCTGCGCAGCAGGCGCCGCAATTTCGGATCGGTGGTCAGGAAAGTCAAAAACTCCTCCGGGAACACATCATGCGGCCCGACGCTGTACCACGGCTCTGAGCTGAGCTCATCCTCCGGATGCAGCGGCGGCGGAATCTTGCGAAACTCGCATTCGGTTAGATAGCAGATCTCGTCGTAGTCATAAAACACCACTTTTTTGCTGCTGGTCACCCCGAAATTTTTAAACAACAGATCACCGGGGAAGATATTGACCGCCATCAGTTGCTTGATCGCATGGCCCCAGTCATCCAGCACCGCACGGGCTTCTTCCGGGGTGGCGCTTTCCAGATAGACATCCAGCGGAATCAGGCGTTTTTCGGTGTATAGATGCCGGATAAACAGCAAATCTCCCTCGATTTCCAGCTGTGAAGGAATCGCTTCTTGCAGCTCTTGCAGCAGTGCCTCGGAAAACCGCGCCAAGGGAAAGGCGACGTTGATAAATTCCAGGGTATCCGCCATGCGCCCCACCCGGTCATGCATTTTCACCTGCAGATAACGCCGCTTGACCAGTTCGTGCGTGACCTCTTTTTGCGGGGCAAAGCGGTCACGGATCACCTTGAAAACATGCGGATACGAGGGCAGGGTAAACACCGCCATCACCAGCCCACGGGTTCCTGGAGCCACCTCGAAACAGTCGTCGGTATCTTCCAGATGGTGTAAAAAATCGCGGTAAAAATCGTGCTTGGCCTGTTTATGAAAGCCAATCGCCATATACAGCTCAGCCAGCGGTTTATGCGGCATGATGCTTTGCAAAAACATCACCGTGGCTGCCGGTACCGGGGTTTTCACCAGAAAATAGGCCCGCGCAAAGCTAAACACGGTTTCGGCTTCTTCTTCCGTGGTCAGCAGGGTGTCGGCATACAGACCGCCGCGCTCATTATTCGCCAGCGGTATGATGAAGGGATGGCTGTCATCACCCTGCACCACGCGCCCGATCAGATAGGCCGCCTTGTTGCGGAAGAAGGGAAATTCCAGCACATCAATGCGCCAGTGCTTGATCTGGCGCTGCGCAAAGGGGCTGCGATCCATCAAGGCCTGGGCAATGCGTTCGGCGTCGCGGTCAATGTCTTCGTAAGGGACATTGAAATAAAAGGCCGAGAGGATTTCCCAGGCACAGGATTGCAGGCCGCCATCGCGCGGATGAAAGGACATAAACCCCCGGTAGCGCTCAGCCAGCGCTGCGCGATCCACCACCGATTCCACGAAAATATTCTTGTTATTGAAGTATTTGCGCTCAAAGGTGCGGCAAAAGACCGAGTTATAGAAGGTTTCGGCCAGCTCCGGGCGGCTGTGGCGCATCAACAGATCGGTATAGGCGGTTTTGACACTTTCCCACAGCGCCTCATCAAGCGTTTCCATGTCAAAGGATTTTTTCAGCTTGCCGATGGTTTCGCGCACCCGCTTGTCATAAAAACTGATGCGAGTGGCCGCTGCCATGCGCACCGCCTCCCATTCAGCGGCTTCAAAGCGTTCCCGGGCGACGCTGGTGATTTCCTGAAAGAACGAGAAATGGCGCTCAAAGCCGGTGAGGATGGAGCGCGCAATCTGTTGGGCGAGGTCGTGCATGGTGGGTAGTTGACCTGTAAGCTGGGGTTTAGAGGAAGAACCAGACCTTAGTATTAACGGCGGCAATTATCCATAATTACTAATATTGGATTTTTCAATTCATAGTATTGAAATATATTTTTAACCGTTTAGGCCATTGATCCATTATCCTTGACGCACTGCACAAAAAGGAATTTAAAGCTTTTTGGTAACATTTAGCAATAACCCATTTCAATAATCGTTATAAAAGGTTCCTGATGAATAAGAGCAGACAGCAGCAAATCAAAGACTTAGAACGTGATTGGGCAGAAAATCCCCGCTGGAAAGGGGTCAAGCGCGGCTATAATGCCGAGTCTGTTGTGCGCCTGCGTGGTTCTCTGCAACCGGAACACACCTATGCCCGTCGCGGTGCTGAAAAGCTGTGGAACCTGGTCAATGGCAGTGCAAAGAAAGGCTATGTCAACTGTTTGGGCACCCTGACCGGCGGTCAGGCCGTACAGCAGGCCAAAGCCGGTATTGAGGCGATTTATCTGTCAGGCTGGCAGGTTGCTGCGGATGCCAACACCTCCGAAACCATGTACCCCGACCAGTCCCTGTACGCCTATGACTCCGTGCCGACCGTCGTGCGTCGCATCAACAATGCCTTCAAGCGTGCCGATGAGATTCAATGGAGCCGGGGCATTGATCAGGATTCTGCCGAATTCATCGACTACTTCCTGCCCATCGTCGCTGATGCCGAGGCCGGTTTTGGCGGTGTGCTCAATGCTTTTGAGCTGATGAAGAATATGATCAACGCCGGCGCTGCGGGTGTGCATTTTGAAGACCAGCTCGCTGCGGTGAAAAAATGCGGCCACATGGGTGGCAAGGTGCTGGTCCCGACCTCCGAGGCCGTACAGAAGCTGGTCGCTGCCCGTCTGGCGGCTGACGTGATGGGTGTGCCGACGGTGCTGCTGGCGCGTACCGATGCCGAGGCCGCGAACCTGCTGACCACCGACGTGGATGATAACGACCGTCCTTTCGTCACCGGTGAGCGCACTGCAGAAGGCTTTTTCCGCGTCAAGCACGGCCTGGAACAGGCTATCAGCCGTGGTCTGGCCTATGCCCCTTATGCCGATCTGGTATGGTGCGAAACCGGCACCCCGGATATCGGCTTTGCGCGTGAATTTGCCGAGGCACTGAAGGCCCAAAACCCCAACCAGCTGCTGGCCTATAACTGCTCGCCTTCGTTCAACTGGAAGAAAAACCTTGACGACAAGGCCATTGCCGAATTCCAGGACAAGCTTTCCGAGCTGGGCTACAAGTATCAATTCATCACCTTGGCCGGGGTTCACAGCATGTGGTTTAACATGTTCACTTTGGCCTATGACTATGCCCGTGGTGAAGGCATGCGCCACTATGTCGAGAAAATTCAGCAGCCTGAATTTGATTCACGCGACAAAGGCTATACCTTCGTATCGCATCAGCAGGAAGTGGGCGCTGGCTACTTCGATGATGTCACCACCACCATTCAGGGCGGTACCTCTTCCGTCACTGCATTGAGTGGTTCCACGGAAGAAGAGCAGTTCTAAATCTGCTGTAGTACGCCAAACGGCCGCTTTTTGCGGCCGTTTTTGTTTGTGTCCAACCGGTTTTAAGCCTTGCCCAAGGATTTGCAGCCATGCGCTATGTGATTTACGCCCAAGATGTCCCTGATTCCCTTCCTCTGCGCGCAACAGCCCGTCCCGCCCATCTGGCCCGTCTGGAGGCCCTGCAGGCCGAGGGGCGTTTATTTCTGGCCGGTCCGCTGCCTGCCATTGACAGCCTTGATCCAGGCCCGGCGGGGTTTAGCGGCAGTCTGATTGTGGCTGAATTCGCTTCGCTGGAAGCAGCAAAGCAGTGGGCCGAGGCAGACCCTTATGTCGCGGCTGGGGTTTATGCCCAGGTCACGGTGAGTCCCTTCAAACAGGTCTTTCCCGTCAGCGCGCAATAAGCCGTGTCTACACGCCCATCTGTTAAAATGGCCTGCGTACCCTGCTGGGGCCGTTATCTCTGGCAGACGCCTTTGATTTTACCGTTAACAACCTAAGGTTTAACCATGCTTGAAACCTATCGCCAACACGTTGCTCAACGTGCAGCCGAAGGGCTTGTGCCCAATCCCCTGACCTCTGAAATGACCGCGCAACTGGTGGACTTGCTCAAAGCACCGCCCGCCGGTGAAGAGGCGTTTTTGCTGGAGTTATTGACCCATCGGGTTCCCCCCGGTGTGGATGAGGCCGCCTATGTCAAGGCTGGTTTTCTGAGCGCGGTCGCCAAAGGTGAGGTCAGCTCCCCGCTGATTGACAAGGCACACGCGGTCAAACTGCTGGGCACCATGCAAGGCGGCTACAACATCGTCACCTTGGTAGAATTGCTGGATGATGCCGAACTCGGGGCCAAGGCCGCCGACGAACTCGAACACACCCTGCTCATGTTTGATGCCTTCCACGATGTCGCTGCCAAGGCCAAAGCCGGAAACGCACATGCTAAACGGGTGTTGCAGGCGTGGGCAGATGCCACATGGTTTACCAACAAAGCAGACATTCCTGAAAAGATCAGCCTGACCGTCTTTAAAGTCACTGGCGAAACCAACACTGACGATCTCTCGCCTGCCCCGGATGCCTGGTCGCGCCCGGACATTCCGCTACACGCCAAAGCCATGCTGAAAATGGTGCGTGATGGCATCGAACCCGATGAACCCGGCGCCGTCGGCCCGCTCAAGCAGATTGAACGCATCAAGGCTCAAGGCTTTCCGGTGGCGTATGTGGGCGATGTGGTCGGCACCGGCTCCTCGCGCAAATCCGCCACCAACTCGGTGTTGTGGTTTTTCGGCGATGACATCCCCTATGTGCCCAACAAGCGCGCCGGCGGCTTTTGCTTTGGTGGCAAAATTGCGCCGATTTTCTACAACACCATGGAAGACGCCGGCGCACTGCCCATTGAAATGGATGTCTCCCGCCTGGAAATGGGGCAGGTGATTGATCTGTATCCCCATGCCGGAAAGGTCTGCCGTCATGACAGCGACGAAGTGCTGAGCGAATTTACTCTGAAAACGCCGGTATTGCTCGATGAAGTGCGTGCCGGTGGGCGCATCCCGCTGATCATTGGCCGGGGCCTGACGGAAAAAGCGCGTGCCGAATTGGGTCTGGGGCCTTCAGAGATTTTCAAGCGGCCACAGCCCCCGGTGGACAGCAACAAGGGCTACACGCTGGCACAAAAAATGGTCGGGCGCGCCTGCGGCGTAGACGGAATTCGTCCAGGCACCTACTGCGAACCGAAAATGACCACCGTCGGCTCGCAAGACACCACCGGGCCAATGACCCGTGATGAACTCAAAGATCTCGCCTGTCTGGGCTTTTCCGCCGATCTGGTGATGCAATCCTTTTGCCATACGGCAGCCTATCCCAAGCCGGTGGACATCAGCACCCAACACACCCTCCCCGACTTCATCATGAATCGCGGCGGCGTGTCGCTGCGCCCAGGAGATGGCATCATCCACTCCTGGCTCAACCGCATGTTATTGCCTGATACCGTCGGCACCGGCGGCGATTCACACACCCGCTTCCCGATGGGCATCTCCTTCCCCGCTGGTTCCGGTCTGGTCGCCTTTGCCGCTGCCACCGGCGTCATGCCGCTGGATATGCCCGAATCCGTGCTCGTGCGGTTTCAGGGCAAACTCCAACCCGGCGTCACCCTGCGCGATCTGGTTCATGCCATTCCCTATTTTGCCATTCAGCAAGGACTGCTGACGGTTGAAAAGAAAGGCAAGAAAAACATCTTCTCCGGACGCATTCTGGAAATCGAAGGGCTGGAGCATCTCACTGTCGAACAGGCCTTTGAACTCTCCGACGCCTCGGCAGAACGCTCAGCCGGGGGTTGCACCATCACCCTGTCAGAAGAATCCATTGCCGAATATCTGCGCTCCAACATCACCCTGCTGCGCTGGATGATCGCCAATGGCTACGGCGATGCCCGCACCATCGAACGCCGGGCGCAGGCGATGGAAGCCTGGCTGGCTGATCCGCAACTGCTGCGCGCCGACAAAGATGCCGAATACAGCGCCGTCATTGAGATTGATCTTGACCAGATCAAAGAGCCGATCCTGTGCGCCCCCAACGATCCAGACGATGCACGCCTGCTGTCTGAGGTCGCCGGGGCACGCATTGATGAAGTCTTTATCGGCTCGTGCATGACCAACATCGGCCATTTCCGCGCTGCGGGCAAACTGCTGGAGCAACACAAAGGCGCCCTGCCAACGCGCCTGTGGATCTCCCCGCCCACGCGCATGGATCAACACCAGCTTACCGAAGAAGGCTATTACGGAATTTATGGCCGGGCTGGCGCACGCACCGAAATGCCGGGCTGCTCCCTGTGCATGGGCAATCAGGCGCGAGTGGCCGCCAACAGCACCGTGGTTTCCACCTCCACCCGCAACTTCCCCAATCGTCTGGGCGATGGCGCGGATGTCTACTTGGCCTCTGCCGAACTGGCCGCCGTGGCCTCAATTCTGGGGCGTCTGCCAACCCCACAGGAATATCTGCAGTATGCCGATAACCTCAACACCATGGCCGCAGAGATCTACCGCTACCTCAACTTTGACCAGATGGAACAGTACCGCAAAGCCGCTGGCACAGCAGGCAAAGTGATCCCCATTGTTGCGGCATAAAAATCGCCGTGCGTTTTGCATTGATGCAAGCCCCGGCGCTATAATAGCGCGATGGTCTGCATGACCAGATAACGGCGGGTCGGCACAAGGCTAACCCGCCGTTTTGTCGTTATTCTTATTTTTTATCCTTATTTTTCCGTGCTGTTTTGTATCAGGAGATACCCCTTTGGCAAATATCAAATCCGCCCGCAAGCGCGCCCGTCAGGCAGAAGTCAGCCGTCAGCGCAACGTCGCCCTGCGCTCGCGCTTTCGCACCGCCGTAAAAAAAGTCATCAAAGCCCTGCGTGACGGCGACAAACAAGCCGCCCAAAGCGCCTACCAGGCCGCCGTGCCGATCATTGATGGCGCCGTCAACAAAGGCATCATCCACCGCAACAAAGCGGCCCGCCACAAAAGCCGCCTCAATACCCGCATCAAAGCCGCCTCCTAAATCCTGCCAGCACCCGTTTGCTGGGAGCGCGGAGCACCCACTCCGCATAAAAACGTGGCGGCATCATCTTGATGCCGCTGCCTGTAGCGACACCGTCCAGGTGTCGCCACCTCAAATCCGCACTACACGCTCCCCAAACCAACCCCACCCACCTCGAACAACTACAAAACTGGCAACCGCTCATCAAACAAGGCACCATCACCAAATAAACCGAAACAGCCCTACAAGGTGTATCCGTTGAGCACATCCAAGGTATGCTGAACGGCATGACGCCTGAATTACGCCGAGCGGCGAAGCAGCGTTGGCTTGAATGAATTGTACCTGCTGTGTTGTTGTCACTATTGCGGCGTTGGCAGCGCGTCAATGGATTGCAGGATCGCACGAGCTATCTGCTCTCGCTTGGCAAGGTCACCCATTCGATTGGGGGTATCAATATTCAGTGCGAAGAATACCGGCCCGGTCGGCCACTCAACCCACCCGATCCACCAGCCTATTTGCCCCTCCCAACCGGTCTTGGCGCGCAGAATCCATTCTCGCCCAGCTTCGACAATCATGATGTCCTTCACGAGACGTTGATGCTCGATTTTAAAGGGCAGTTCATTCCTGTAGAGGCGCTGCAGGAAGGAAATCTGCTCATACGCGGAGATGGCGAGATTGCCATCTACCCAGTAGGCACCCTCGCGACTGGTCGGATCTGCATTACCATAGTCAAGTTGCTCCAGGTAGCGGCGCGCCGCCTCTTCACCAATTTTCTTCGCGAATTGCTCATAAACCCAAAGTGCAGATACGCGCATGGCAGAACGGAGGTTTTGATCACGGTTGTGGTCGGAGAAGCCCCGTTCAACTCCGTCCCACTCAAACACCTGAAACTCATCACTAACGGCACCGGAATCCAGTGCCAATAAGGTATGCGGAATCTTGAATGTGGAGGCTGGAGAAAAGCGTTTGGCTGCTCGTTCCTGTCCATAGACCCACACAGGATAGTTTTTATTACGTTCATCGACCACCACGATAGTGCCCTTTGCATTAAACTTGTCAAAAAACGTGCCCCAATCAGAACGGTCTTGCGCAGCGCCGCATAACGGAAAGGCAATAGTGAATAAAAGAAACAAAAGCGATTGGATTCGCATGGATTCTCCAAAAATTTAACGCCAAGCTCACCAGCACCGCTATTCTCGGATTCGGCTGGAGCAGCTCAGTTAGGTTTGATTAAACAATTCAGGCTGCTTTTAGTGTAATTTATAAAATTGATTATTTGCGAATCTTGCACCATTTAAAATCTCAAGTTTAGCAGAATTTTTATTGACTCATTTTTCTATTTTATGGTAACTCCTCAGGCTGCGGCGTAAACGTCACGCGCAATCTCTCAAACGGATTCTGCCGATTGAACGTGCTGATTTCCCTGACCGCATCACCCGCTAACGGAGTTCAAAGTACCCTGCAGCTTCAACGCGGGTTACCCAACGCATCGCCACGGCCGTTTCACCCGGTCGGGCGCATGATGTCCGTTGAAACACGCGGGTCTCTCTCGTTGCCGGAGGTTCGGGCCTTCACCGTGTCTCACCCATTACGGTGAGCATTTGGCGACGAGGCCGTCTGCTGTTTTTTGTCTCATCACGCCAAGCGTTACTGAATGGGCGCTGTCCGGATCAGGGTAGGGTCTGGTAGTGATTTCCAAGGCTTTTGCATTGGCTTATAGTGGACCCCGAAATCTGGACAACAGCTTAAGCGATGACAAAGCCTCCAGCATGGGGTAGCGAAGAGATGAGCGAGAAGAGGAAGCGGAACACATACAACGCCGAGTTCAAGGCCAAGGTCGGGCGTGAGGCGATCCATGGGGTCAAGACCGTCAACGAGATGGGTCAAGCCTACGGGGTTCACCCGGTGCAGGTCAGCAAGTGGAAGAAGGCAATCGTTGAGCAGGCAGGGACGCGCTTTGAGGGCAAGCGTGGTCCGAAACCGGCAGCGGAGCAGGACTCGCCGGATCGGCTCTACAGCGAGATGGGCCGCCTGAAGATGGAGCTGGACAGGGACTGGCTCAAAAAAAACAGGGATCACCCTGCCATGAGCCGCCAGGGCTGGATTGAGGCGGAGGGTGCGCGCTCCATCGTGCGGCAGTGTGAGCGGGCGGAGGTAGCTCGAGCGACCGTATACGCGCATCGCCATCCATCACAGGAGAACGCGACGGCGCTGCTGCTGTGCCGTCTGCTCGACGAAATCTATACGCGGCGACCGCTCTACGGGGAGCCGCCGGATAGTAGCCGAGCGGC
>NZ_MU255056.1:1186423-1300418 GCF_000227725.2 Thiorhodospira sibirica ATCC 700588
AAAAAAAACAGGGATCACCCTGCCATGAGCCGCCAGGGCTGGATTGAGGCGGAGGGTCCGCGCTAACGTTTGTTAGCGAAACTCGATCAGGGGGCTTAAAACTGCCACGCATTTGCGATATGCTGCATCCAGTGAAGCGACCCCAGATGGAAACGCCATGTCCAAACCCGCGCTGTTGCTTGTTACCCGTAATCTGCCACCCCATGTTGGTGGCATGGAGCGGCTTATCTGGCACTGCATTGATGAACTGGCGCAGGATTTTAATGTACATGTGATCGGGCCTACCGGGTGTCGTGCGCATTTGCCGGCGGATATGGGGGTTACAGAAATCCCAATTCAACCGCTCCCCTGGTTTTTGCTGCGGGTAAAATTGGCCACCCTGTGGCAAGGTTTGCGGGTGCGACCAGCGGTTTGTTTTGCGGGTAGTGGCCTGACAGCGCCGTTTACCTGGCTCGCTGCGAAGCTGAACCGGGCGCAGAGTGTGGTGTATTTACACGGTCTGGACATCGAAGCCAATAATCACCCAGTTTATCGCATCGTCTGGCATTGGTTTTTGCGCCGCGTGGATACTGCGCTGGTTAACAGCCATTTCACCCGCAAACTGGCGCTTGATATTGGCGTACCCGCATCGCGTCTGCACGTCATACATCCCGGAGTTCACCTGCCGGATCACGAATGCGCTCAGGAAAGGCGTCAGGCATTCAGAGCACATCACGGCCTGACGGATACCACGCCCATCATGCTGTATGTAGGCCGTATCACGCAACGCAAGGGGCTTTCTGTTTTTGTGCAACATAGCCTGCCGCAAGTCATGCAACACTGCCCTGATGCAAAACTGGTAGTAGTGGGGGATGAATCCAGAAGCGCCTTACTGAAAAATACCGGACAAATGGCACAAATCCAGCAATCGCTCAAAGACAACGAGATAAGCTCGGCGGTTTTGTTTCTTGGCGAGAAAGCAAAAGATGACCCAGAATTAACCTCCGCTTACTTTGCCGCTGATGTCTTGATATTTCCCGTGCAGTCTCAAGCACATGATAACGAAGGTTTCGGGATGGTCGCCATTGAAGCCGCCGCCCACGGTTTACCCACCGTTGCCTTTGCCGCAGGCGGGGTGGTCGATGCCATCTGTGATGATCAATCCGGTACTCTGGTCGCCGCGAATGATCATCTCGCCATGCAACAGGCTGTGCTGCGCTATCTGCTGCATGAGCATCCACATGTGACGCCAGCAAGCTGTCGTGCCTTTGCCGAGGCTTTTAGTTGGCAGCACTTCGGCCAACAGCTACGCCAAGTGTGTCGTCATTCGCTATCGCACTCACTTAATGGCGAGACAATACAATGAGTCAGGATGAGCATCAGAAAATCGCAGAATTCTACAATAATATCTATTATCGTGAGTTGGGTAATGCCCATATGTGCCCCTCACGCCATGCCGTGCAACTGGCACAGCGCTTAGGCATTAGCCCAGGACTGAAATTGCTGGATGTCGCTTGTGGTTCGGGTAATTGGCTAGCAGCTGCCGCGCAGCGTGGCGCAGATGTCAGCGGAATTGATATATCAGAGCGAGCTATTGCAGTATGTCGCCGTCGGCTACCTGACGGTCATTTTTATACAGGTGTTGCCGAACAATTACCTTTTGATAATCACACTTTTGATCTCGTCAGTTGTTTGGGTTCACTAGAACATTTCCTCGACCAACCCAAAGCTCTAAAAGAAATGCGTCGCGTTGCAAAACCAGATGCCAGACTTTTAATCTTGGTGCCTAATTCAGACTTTCTGACTTATCGGCTTGGGCTGTACCGAGGCACTCAACAGCAAGCTGTCCGTGAAACAATCAGGTCACTTAATGAATGGCAGGCTTTGCTTGCTGATGCAGGACTGGAAGTCATGCAACGCTGGAAGGATTTGCACATACTAAGCCGAAATTGGATTATCCGACCACCTTATTATTTCATACCGTTACGACTAATACAGGCGTTGTCCCTCACTGTTTGGCCACTATCCTGGCAGTATCAGGTATACCATTTATGCCAATTACGTTCGTCATGAATCATATTACTCGTCTCCCTGTGGTTGGTTTTGCTCCTTACCGCCTGAACGACTCCGTCAAGCTTGATCTATGCGCTTGATATATTTAAGAAGACCAAAGCTTGACTACGGCTTGAGTGATTTCGGTACCCGGATAGCGGGAAGGCCTAACTGGCAGGTTTTAATTGTTTGCGAAAATCATTCTAAAAATGCATCCATTGATTCAAGCATATCGTAATGACCTCAAGGCCCTGGCTTTGCGTCATGGGCTGGCGAATATTTCTGTATTCGGTTCCATGGCGCGGGGTGATGCCGATGCAGACAGCGATGTGGATCTGCTTGTCGATGCGCCTGCGGGTATATCAGCATTCGTTTTGGGCGAGATGCTTATGGATGCCCAAGATCTGCTCGGACGGCGGGTGGATATTGTCACACGAGCCGCATTACATCCTATGATGCGGGAACGAGTGCTTGAAGAAGCGCAACCATTGTGATAACAAAGGGCAGGGCTTGAAGCGACCGATAGCAGCCTTGTTCGGCGTATCTCATGAAAATTTAGCTGCCTTGCCTATGGCAATCGGTGGCCAATCAATGAATTCGTGGCTTAGATTCGCGACCATGACGCTACTCTTAAGCACCACCACGGCTTTTTGCAGTTGCATGGCTTTATCTTGGTGGTGCTAGGGTTGAACCAGATAGTCTTGTTCCATTATCAGTTTAATTAAGATGAGGCAAATGAACGATGCGTGCTATTGAATTTGAAACCGTTGCACACGACCACAAAGTTAGCCTGCCAGATCAGATACCTGATGGGGTTAAGCTAAGGGTTTTGATTTTGATGGAAGAACAGCCTGAATGTGTTATAGATTCTGAACTGCCAGGGTTCGATGGTGTGCTTAACAAGCCTTCACCAAAGCTTGCAGGTTCGGTTGTCATGCGTGATGACCTGCTTGCACCTGCCATGCCCGAGGAAGCCTGGAGTGCTTTGCGTTGATCTTGCTTGATACGCATATCTGGGTACGTTGGGTTGATCCAAGCGCCAATCCATTGCCAGTAAACATCGTGGCTAAAATCGAGCGTGCAGAGCAATTGGCTGTCAGCGCCATCACGTGTTGGGAAGTAGCTTGGCTCGTGCGGCGTGGTCGCTTGGAGCTGAATTTAAGTCTTTCAGATTGGCTGGATCAGGCACTGGATGGATCAGGTGTTATCTGCCTGCCAATCAATCGATCCATTGCTGTTCGAGCTGCTGCGCTTCCAGAGTATCATCGTGATCCTGCCGATCGCTTGATCATTGCAACAGCCATGGAACGGAATGCGGTATTGATTAGCCTGGATGGGGCATTTGCAGATTATTTTGAGTTGCCAGATATGTTGATTAATGAATGAAAACTAACCATGTATTTGAAATATAAATAATTTCAAAATCAAAGCAAAAAGTGTAAAAATTTAAAAAATAATATAAATCAAAGTCTTAAAAATTTTACATCACAGATTTGCATCAAATTGTTTCTAGAAAATCTTTGTAATCCATTGTTTATAAGCTCAAATAAAACTTAGCATAGCCTGAGTAGTTACTAAAAATGGTTGGATTCAGTTAAGTGCAAGGCTTTGGATTTGGGGTGTATCCATTCCTGAATTTTATGCAACCCTTGATGGAAAAAATTGACCCGTGGCACTGTCATCAGATGGTTTTTATAGCCAGGAAATAAAAAAAATGAAAATTTGGTTACCCTATATTAAGGCCGGAACCGGTGCAGATGTGTCCACGCAATATCTTGCCGCTGGCTTGCGTGCTCGGGGGCACTGTGTTCATGAACAGGGATTTTCTCGCCACTACGAATTTGCTCCCTGGCTACTGAAAAATGTAATACCACCTCAAGGGTGTGAAGCGATAATCACCAATACCTGGAATGGTTTTGCTTTTGCTCGCCCTGGCATTCCCATGATGACCGTGGATCGTTTGTTCGTCCTTGATCCCACGCTGGAGCCATACAAGAGTCCTGCCCAACGACTGTACCATCGCCTGTTTGTCCAAAACTTTCTCAAACATAGTGCCCGGACAGCAGATCGGGTGGTTGCCGTCAGTGCATACACCGCTGATACTTTTGCCCAAAAGCTGGGATTACCCCGGCCAAAGGTCATCCTGAACGCGGTGGATACGGACTTTTTCAGCCCACCGTCACAGCCCCGCCGCATTGACCCGAACCAACCCCGCCGACTGCTGTATGTCGGCACTCTCTCTCGGCGCAAGGGGGCTGATCTGCTGGCACCGATCATGCGCCGACTGGGGGATACCTATCAGCTTTATTACACAGGCAGCGCTGATGCACCCATATTAGGGAAAAATCGCCCCCCCAACATGCATACCTTGGGACGACTTAATCAAGATCAGATGCGTGAACAGTACCGACAGGCTTATCTTCTGGTGTTTCCCAGTCGCGGGGAGGGGCTGGCGCGAGCGATCATGGAGGCACTGGCCTGTGGTACGCCTGTGGTGGCGGCAAACATTTCCTCCATGCCCGAGGCAGTGGACAGTCAGGTCGGACGCCTATGTCCGCCGGATGATGTGGCGGCATTTGTAGAGGCTGTCACCGCTGTTACGGAACAGGATAATATCTGGCAACAATACTCCAGTGCAGCAAGGCAAAGGGCTGAGGAACGATTCTGTCTCAAGCGTCTGCTGGATGAGTTTGAGGCGTTGCTTGCCGAGATGGTGCAATAATGCACTATCCTGTTGCTATTGAGTGGAGCGACGAAAATACGGCCACCGGTATGGTTTTTCCCGATATTCCCGGTGCCATCAGTGCGGGGGATACTCCCGAAGAAGCCTATAACAATGCCATCGAGGCTGCACACATCGTGCTTGAAGATTTAGTAGATCGTGGTGAATGTGTGCCTAGACCGGGCACGATTGACGAACATTGCCGCAACCCGGATTTTGAAGGCTGGGATTGGGAGTTGATTGATATCGATCTCGCGCCTTATCTTGGCAAGGTAAGAACAGTGGGTTAGCAGGAGATGACGGCTCATATCGCGCACGCTATCGAGCAAGTCGGCACAGTTTTTTTCATCGTGCAGAAAGCCGGTGTCGTGGATGTGAAAACGGCGTAATCAGGTGTGAATCGAGTTCAGTGCATCGGGATTGGCTTCAACAATCTTGAGCAGCGCGCGCGCAGGCCCAGCCGGACGAACACGCTTTTGTTCCCAGTTTTGTAGTGTCTTGGGCTTGACACCGATCAGATAGGCAAACTGGCTTTGCGAAAGCCCCGTGCGCTCGCGGATCGCTTTCACATCCGGCTCGGGAAACTCGCGCACAATAGTGCCTGCAACCTTCTCTCCACGCAGATGACGGCCCATATCGCGCACGCTATCGAGCAGTTCGGCAAAGTTTTTTTCATCCATCACGCACCTCCGAATTCATCAAGGCCGCCAAGCGTTGCAACTGATCTTTCGTTAAATCAGCGGTCGTGTTCTTCGCGTAGGCGTAGATTAAATAGCACTGGGATTGGCTCAACCAGTGGTAATAGATCACACGCGCACCGCCGCGCTTACCTCGTCCGGGCAGTGGCGCACGCAATTTACGCAAACCACGACCGCCCGGAATCAGATCGCCTGCAGCGGGGTTTTCTAGCAAGATACGCTGTATCCCCGCTAAATCATCATCCGTGAACAACTCGGCCGCACAGTGGATGAAGATCGGGAGTTCGACGAAAACCATGGTCGTACACTATACGCTAAAAATGCAATGGCGGTCGCACTCGTCGAATAGGTCGATTAAGGCTCTCATACCGCTTCACTGATCCGTTGCGCCTGTTCTTGAATCGCCGAGGGGGTCGGTAATTCTACCAGCACATCAATTTTTTGGTCACCCAGCTCGCGCCGCAGTTCGGCACAAAAACGCATCCGCCGGGGAACCGATTCCTCGGCAGACCAAGGGCCGGGAATAAATAAATCAATATCTCCGCCGCGTTGCGTATCGTTCAGCCGCGATCCAAACACACGCGGGATCACGCCAAAATGACGCAATCCCGCTTCACGGATAATATGGCGTTGTTGGTCGGTTAAGCGCATCGAATAGGGTAGTGTCTGTGACGATTCGTTATGCACAATCGATTTTTACCGCAGCCGGTCATACACCGCCCGATACTGTGCCGCAACCACCGGATTCGCAAATCGCTCTACCGCCCGCGCTCGTGCATGAGTGTGCAGATCGACGCTCTCGCTATGCCCCAGCACCCAAGCGATGCCCTTGTGCCAGACCTTCGGTGTCAAACGGCTGAGCCAGTTAAAAACGAGCCACTTTGAAACCCATGCTGGTTGCGGCATTGGTCATGACCACATCGGCAGTGGCCAGCTCTACAATGCCAACATCCATAGCAATGGTCAAATGCAGCGCATCAAGTGTGCGCAATGGATGCTCGGGATATCGCGTGATCACTCATTGAGATACCACTTTGCCAGCGCACTGGTATCCAGATAAGCGCGGCGCTCAGCGCTCATCTCTTTCCGCACGGATCAGGTCGGCCGAGGGGGTCTGCAACCGCGCCATCCGCTGGCGCAGATCGGCATGGTCGGGAAATGAACGATGCTCCGACATGGGCAAAATGCGGGCAATGGGCTGGCCACGACGACTGATCACCAACTCGCCCTCGGCGGCCACCAGTTCATCTAATCGCCCCATGTTGGCGCGCATCTCTCGAATAGTAAGTTCTTTCATGGCTGCTGCTTATTGTGCTGCAAATACGAAATTTGTAGCACACATGCCTGTGACCGTCAAACAACACTGGCAGGGATTCACGGAGATTTAACCATTATACTTAAAAGGTAAAGGGCTGATGAGTTTGAGGCGTTGCTTGCCGAGATGGTGGCAGGCTATCCATATCGTAGCCAGCCAGCTCCAGATACCGGCGAGTTGCTTTTTCCACGCTGAACTCTGCGGCTCTGGCTTGCAGGATATCCGGTTCAACCCAAAATTCACCGTTCAATGATTGCTCAATGGCCGCTGCCAGTGCTTCAGGATTGCCTACCGGCACCAGTTGCCCGTAGCGGCCATCTTCCAAAATTTCTGCAGGACCGTGTGGGCAGTTTGTGGAGACTACCTGGATACCGCAGGCCATAGCCTCAATCAACACATTGCCAAGCCCTTCAAAACGAGAGGGCAAGACCAATACTCCACTTCCCGCCATTAATGGCAATGGATTTTGCACCATGCCTACCAATCGTACCGACTGCGCAAGCCCCATTGCCTTGATCTGTGTCTCGATCATGGGGCGTTCAGGCCCATCACCTGCGATCAGTACATCCAGATGTCGTCGTTGTTTCAGGATTACACAGGCCGCCAACAAGTTGGGAATGTCTTTTTGGGAAACAAGGCGACCCACAAACAGCACAGTTTGTTTGGATACGGTATGTGTGGCAGGCAGGCAGGTACGATCATGAAAACCGGAATCTATGACTGGATTATAGATGACCTCAATGGATTCTCTGGGAATGCAAAGTGAATGGCTTAAATCATCTGCTACCCCATTAGATACTGCCACGACACTTCTTGCTCGTCTGAATGCCCACGGTAATGTATGTTTTAGTACAAAATATTTTGTTTTTTCTAACTCTTTAGCTTCAGAAATAACGACAGCAAATGTATTATGGTTACTGAGTAGAACGGGTGTGCTTGATCTAGCCAAAGCTCTTGCCACCATAACCATGAGGTTCACATCATCAAAAGCGCTGATGATGCAGGCGGGTGGTTGACTGCGAATCAGTTTTGCTAAGCGTAAGGGAAAGGCAAATTTATAGGGCTGCCCAAGGCAGGTCACAGGTACCTGTGGTGGGATATCTTGCAGTAACTCGCCTTTACATTCCAAAAGAATTAAATGAACATTAATACCCCATTGTAAGCATTGATTGATTAGCTTGAGCCGATTGCGTTCAATGCCACCCATTTGTAGCTTGGCAAGGACAAACCAGACTTGCTGTCGGTCTTTATCCATGATTTTCAGTTTGTCTTTCTTGCCACGGCTGGCGGCCTTCAAATATTCTGTCAAAAATGTTGATAGCTGCTTCTTTAGTAAATAGACCATCGACAACATGTGGCCAGTAGCTGGAATCTTCACGACGCACGATCATTGGTAAGTTGTAAAACAATCTCACTGGCACAGTAATCAAACCAAGCACACTTAACACGCTGCTACGATGCTGGCCTCCGCCACCAATCAATATGCACCAGTCATTGTTACTCAACATCAGGGTGCCACGGATATCACCGTCATTAGTGCTGTTGCGTTGATAGCCTTTATTCTTTATGGATGTATAGGCACCAATAAGACGCCGATGCTCATGTTCACTTGATTCTGATGTTGCCGGACCGAAGAGATGCCAGCGATTTTGAGTTTGTTTGATTTTTCCGTAAGGGGATGAACTAGCCTTTCTAATTACATGATTAACCGTTTCACCATAACTTTTTGGATCATTTCTGCTCCATGGAAAGACTCCCTCGGTTGCTTGCAGTTCTCTTAGTTTTTCACATCTTGGAATGTCATCAACACCCAAATACTCCGCCGCATTCTTCGGCTGCCAATTCTGGTAAAATCGCTCCAATGCCGAACCGGCATAAGTACGCACCTTGCCGGACTCGTAGTCCATCAGTGTTTCAATGAAGGGGTGTCCGCTATCCTGCGTACAAGGAAAAGCCGCACTACCCAGTCCTCTCAGTTTGGACAGCGGAACGTCCATGAGCACTGGCTGATAGCGTCCGGCACGATACCAGGCCTCAATCGGGTGTATATCGCACCCACGCAGATCAAGGGGCTTGGCTCGGGCAAGGGTAACGCCCATACGATCAGCCAAGCGCACTGCCCAACGATCCGCCCAGCGATAAAAATGATTTTTAATCAATATCTAATCCTCTGTCAGGCATTGTCAAAGTCGGTATGAAGTTCTTCTTCATCCAGATCAATCAGCAGAACACCGTACTGGCTGAGTTGCAAAAGAAACTCAATCCGTTCCAGCCCGGCAATTTGCGCCGCCATGCCAGAAGATAGCTTACCCATTTCATAAAGTTTCGTGGCCATCGCCATCTTGGCCTGATACCTGAATTCTGTAGGCGAGCAGTGCATAATGTCCACGAGTTGTCGAGGGGTTTCAAGAACCAATCATGGCAAAAATTCACCATCCAAAATAGCATCAAGCCCATAAGGACAGTGCTCTGGAAATACCGCACGGGTCAATCCCGTTTCATGGCAGGCATCGCGGACTGCCTTGGGATACACCGACTCCAGCAATTCCGCCAGTATCGGCCTTAGACTCGGACTGTCCAACAGCAGGGCTTCGATTTCATCCCGCTGATGACTGATGATTGTCAGCCAACGGGTGCTCTGGCGTTCAGGCTGATAGTGCCACTTAAGCAGATGCACCACCAATACCTGTAAGTGGCTGCGTAATTGGCGCACATCGCGCTTGCCCATGCTTTCCAGCTCCTCGGCAATATGCTTTGCATCAATTTCTGACAAACGCCCGGCACGCAACAGTTCAACGTTGCGCACAATCCAATGATGAAAATCGAGATCATAGTCTAAGGTATTCGACATAGTGGTTAAATTGCTCATACAGTGTCGTGGCTATCTCTATTTTAACTCGGCACTCTGATGCCATCGGTCAAGCGAATGCTGTTGTCGCAAAGAGTAAAAATTTGGTCGCACCGCTTTACCGTACTCATTCGATGCGCCACAATTAAAATGGTTTTCTGCCCCTGCAGGGCATCGATTGCCGCCTGCACTTCTTTCTCGGTATTCACATCTAGCGCACTGGTGGCCTCATCTAGTATTAGTACCGACGGATTGTGATACAGTGCTCGCGCTATCCCAATGCGCTGCCGCTGCCCGCCTGAGAGCCGAATACCGCGTTCACCCACTGTCGTTGCATAACCCTGGGGCAGTTCGTTGACGATAAAATCATGAATCTGAGCCGCCTTGGCTGCCGCTTCCAATGCCGCTTGATCTGTTTCATTCGGGCGCAACCCTAACGCAATATTAGCGGCCACCGTATTGTCAAGCAAATAAATCTCCTGCGGTACATAACCAATAGCTCGATGCCAAGCCGATAGGCGTTCAGCAGTTAACGGCAGATCATCAATCAATATGTGTCCTGTTGTCGGTTCTAGCAAACCCAAAATCAGATCCAGCAAGGTGGATTTACCCGAACCCGTCGCGCCAATAATCCCGATGGTGTGATTAACGGGAATGTGCAGATTGATGTCCTTGAGCACGGGGCGGTTCTCGCTGCCGGGGTAGGCATAAGACACGGCAGCAAGTCGAATATGCCGCTCAGGTTTCCAAGGGCTTGGGGCTGGAACACGGGGACGTTGGGGCAGATGCAAATCGCGATGGATATGATCTAGCGCAGCAGCCCCAAAACGCAATCGGGCAAAGCCGCGATAGACAATCTGGGCAGCGGGCAACATGCGATAGGCCGCAAAACCATACAGACCAATCACCGGCAAGATTTGTCCTAGATCATCACCTCGCCAAGCTAATACCAGCACTAGCGCCACCAGTCCTGCATAGCCGGTAGCCTCTACCAGATACAGCGGCACCTGACCCAGGGTATCGTTGGCGGCTAGATGCCGAGAATAGGTGCGTGAAGGGTGGCGGAATCGGGCTAAATACGTGCTTGCTCTACCAGTGAGCGTGATGGCCTTGATGCCACCCAAGGCTTCCGAGGCGGCTTGGAAACGTTCGCTGTTGGCCTCCCGGCGCTCCCTGCCAATGCGACCCAACCGCACGCGCACCACTCGATAAATGGTGAAATACAAGCTGCCAATAATGCCAGCGGCTAGTAGCGCCATGAACGGATCGTAGACCATCAACAACAACAGCATAGCCAAAATGACCATGCCATGCGCAATCATCTGGATCACAGGTAACAGTAAGTTGTTACCCAATTGATCCACTTCTGACAACATGGTTTTGGAAAGCCCCGCGCTGTTTCTGCTTAAGAACCAAGCATAAGGCTGTTGCAGATAGGTTTGCAGCAATCGGGTGCTGATGTCATGGCGCTGGAGATGGGCAAAGCGATACAAGGTGTAGGTGGTAATAGATTTAAACAGTGAGGCCACAGCAACTACCGCAGCGGAGATAACACCCAAAACTACGATGAATTGTATCGGGGTATCAAAGCCCAGCCATTGATAAACCGCCGCCAGTTGGGGCTGTTCAGTCACCAGATCCGGATTACCTAATACTGCCAGAAACGGCATGATGGACACCACTCCAGCGGTTTCAATGGCCGTCATGACCAATACCAGCAACAGCACCGCCACAAAGCGCCGCCGAGCTTGCGGGGTGAGGATACCCCAGAGTTGTCTGAAGGTGTTGATCATCATATTATCATTGATGCTGTTGCACCAATAGATGTCAGTCACCCAACAACGCTTCAAGGCTGTCTGCCGTTAAAATCCGCGCTACCCACACATCCAGTTGCGCATCACTGGCCTGGCTTAAACGCGCATCTGCCCAGGGCGGTAATTCACCAAATTTCAGGGTAATCAGTTTACGCAGGGTGCCTTGAATACCCTTGTGTTCCCCTTTTTGCTCGCCTTCTTTAAACCCCTTCTCCATGCCGACCCGTTCTGCGGTATTGATGTAAGGCATTTTCTTATCCTCCTCGATGGCATAAATCGTTTGTAAAAAGGCGTGTTCTAAGTCTTTGGGTAATTCAATCATCCAGTCGATGACGTTGAACAGTCGGAGTATCTGTTCCCGACGATAGCCCCGTTCATACAGGATGCGGATCAGGGCGATTTTGGCGGCTTTGCGCGCAGCGCCGTGTTTGAGTCGCTTGGCTTTGATTTGCGCCATGACCACCAGGGCAAAGACATTATCGCTGCTTTCCAGTTCTGTCCAGCGCGCTTCCCAGTCGATCAGTTTGACCGTGGGGAATTCAAAGAGTAACTGACAGCCCCAGCGGGCATAGTGGTAGCTTTGGGGGCGAAACGTGCGGTGGGTGTCGGTCAGTACGGCGATACTGACGATGTCGACCCCATAGCGGTCACGCAGCCGATACTGGTAGCGCTACATCCGCGCCGGAAAGCCGCTGTCGGGTGTGCCTTGTACCTCGGCATGGATGAGTACCCAGGTTTCTTGCCCTTGCAAGGCATACACTTTGACCAGTTTATCGGCGTGATGGCGCCCGGTTTGGGCATCGGCGGTGATTTGTTGCAGTTCTTTGTCAAGAAAGCTGTAGCCTTTGGACCAGTCAATCTGGGCATGAATGGCGGGAAACAGCAGCTGCAGGCATTCTTCGAAATAATATTCCAGCGCGTCTTTCCACGGGCTGTCGTGATCGGTGCGGGGGGCTTCGGCGGGCGGTTCAGTGGTCACTGTAAGATACCTTATGCTTTGGCAAGGTGATGTAGGGGGCGTCAATGGCAAAGCGGGAGTTGGTCGTGGGCTTCATACGTTATTCGGTGCATCAAGCAATAGATCAATCTCACGGCGGATCACAATGACTAAGGGGCTATCCAAACGGTTATGTGTCCCAAATCCGTGCTAAACGCAAAATAAATCCCGGCAGGACTTCCTCGCCTGGCAGCGTCTCTGGCATGAAGAGCGTTTCCGGCAACCGCCCTGCACGATACACCTCAACCTGCTGCTGTGTGACACCTCAACCTGCTGCTGTGTGAGATCAATTAACCAGCCCAGCCGGGCGCCGTTGGCTAAATATTCCTGCATTTTATCCCGCAAGCGGGTGATATCATCACTAGTACTCAAAGCTGAAACTATCATGGATAATAGCGAACCGACTTCCAGCCACGTTCAGACGAGGAGAAGACGATCGCCCGCCCAGCCCCTTTGATTGATCTCTCAGCCGAACAACGTGCCTTGCTGGAAGGCTTGGCGCGCCGTCGCGAAACATCCCACAGCCTGGTGCAACGGGCGCAGCGGGTGCTGCGCGCCGCCGATGGTGAAGCCAACACCCAGATCGCTGCCGCCGTGGGTCTGGGTGAGGACGCTGTCGGGCTGCCCGGGTGAATTCACGTCCGAGCAGATTTGCCAGGTCATCGCGCGGGCGTGTGAGCAGCCACCGCCGCCGTTGACCCACTGGACACGCCAGGATCTGGCGCGCGAGCGCATCGCACCCGCTACGGGCTCAATCCCCACATCACCGATGAGGCTACCTTCCGTCAGGAGGTTCGCACGGTCTGTACGCGGTACCATCAGGCAACGCCGTTGCATGAACACTGGGTTCATCTCAAAAACCGGCATCCAGGCCATAGAGGCGATCCACCCGTCTCACCCGATGCAGCCCGGCCATCCTGAGGCCGTGGCGTTCGCGTACAAACGCCACGGTACTCAGACTCTGATCGCCCATTTCGAGGTCGCCACCGGGCGCGTGATCACCCCCTCCATCGGCGACACCCGCACCGAGGCGGACTTCGTGGCCCACATCGCCGCCACCGTGGACACCGATCCACACGGCGAATGGAGCTTCGTCTGTGATCCGCTCAACACCCATCAATCGGCCAGCCTGGTGGAATTCATCGCCCAACGCTGCGCCATCGACACAGAACTCGGCCGCAAGAGAAAGACGGGAATCCTCGCCAACATGTCCTCTCGGGCCGCCTTTCTCCAGGATCCCTCGCATCGTATCCGGTTCGTCTATACCCCCAGGCACTGCGCTTGGCTCAACCCGGTCGAGATCGGGTTCGCTATCCTGACCCGGCGACGGCTCCGGCGGGGGCGCTTTGCCTCCACCCAGGCGCTCAAACAACGCCTCCTTGAGTTCATCGCCTTCTTTAACCAGACGCTCGCCAAGCCGTTTCGCTGGACCTACATCGGGAAATCGCTGATGGCGTAAGTTATCCAGAGTATTTCTGGTGCACGGTACTAGTCGGAGGGACATTGAGTGTGGATGATAGCACGCTGGACAAACCCTACAGCCAGCACATGGCGTTGGTGGGGTATTTCTGGTCAGGCAAACACCACCGGGTGGTCAAGGGGCTGAACCTGATCACGCTGTATTACAGCGACTCGCAAGGGCGTAGTTTGCCGGTCAACTCTCGGGGGTACGACAAAACCGACGGCAAGACCAAGAATGATTATTTCCTCGACAGGCTGGCGGAAGTCTTGGCATGGAGGTTGCGCCCTGCTTTGATAACGGGGGATAGCGGGTATTCCTGTGCAGGTAACCTCAAGAGGGTGAGAAACCACCCAATGGGGTTCCTGTTCGCGGTGGAAAGCAACCGCCGAGTATCTATTGAAAAGGGTTCATGGGTACAGGTACAAAAACTGGACATCCCTTCCGATGAGCTGAAGGTCTGGTTACGTGAATTTGGCGAGGTAAAGCTATTTCGGACGCAGTTAAAAGACCAACAGCGCCATTATGTGGTTTTCCTGCCGGATACCGATGCCTATGATGACTTCCGGTCAACCCACTTTCAGACCCTGCATGACCAACACTGGCAGATTGAGCAATACCACCGCATGATCAAACAGCTCTGCCATATCGAGAAATTCCAGGTGCGCGGTAAGGTGCCGATACGCAATCCTATCTTTGCCGCTTTGTGCAGTTATGTCCACCTCCAGCAGATGAAGTTCGTTGACATGATCAGCAATGCTTACCCATGGCAATGCCATTTGTACACCCAGGTAGTCGCCGCTTTCGTCCGCAACTTCATGCAAGGTAAGCAGCACCTTAACCCACAATTTCAGTCCACCGTCAATGCGTAAGTCCTACTTAATTAGTCATTGCAACTCTGCTTTGTCAGGACTGCCTGATACACCGCACGATTGCCTGCGACCATGGCGGTAATGGAGAAGTGTTCGCTGACGTGCTGTCGTCCCCGTTGCCCCATGGCGGTGCGGCGGGGGGGATCGGCAAGTAATGTATTTACCGCGTGGACCAGAGCGTGAGGGTTGGCGGGGGGAATCAATAGCCCATTGTCTGCGCCCACCACCTCGGGCAGGCCTCCGGCTTCGGTGGCGACAATGGCGCACCCGGCACTGGCGGCTTGTAACAGGGCTACGCCTAAACCTTCTTTATCCGCCGGATGAACCACCAGATCCAGACAAGGCAGAATTTTTTGCAGATCCTGACGAAAGCCGGCAAAGATGATCCGCTGATTCAGGCCCTGGGCTGTAGCCTGCGCCTGTAATGTGTGCGCCAGCGGTCCCTGGCCGAAAAACAGTGCATAGGCGTCGGGATGTGCCCGTAAAATCTCGGGCAGGGCGGCGAGTAAATGGCGGTGCCCTTTGCGTTCGATCAGTTGTGCAATCACGCCCAGACACAGCGCAGTTTCAGGCAGATTGAATTCGCGTAGAAACCAGTCCCGTTCACAGGGTTGTTGATAGCGCGTGGTGTCTACCGCACTAGGGACGCAGACCAGACGCTGCGGCGCAACCCCGGCGTCTTGCAAAATCTGGTAAATGGCGCGTGAGATGGTGATGGTACGAGCGTAGAAGCGGTATTTGTAGCGAGACAACGCCGTTTCAGGATGATCCACCCGCCGGGATAACACCGCCGGAATGCCCAGCGCACGGGCGGCCAGCCCTCCCCACCAATCGGCGCCCCGGCGGCTGTGTACATGCACCAGATCCGGGCGCAGCGTGCGCAGCAGGGTCTTGAGTCGCGGGTAAAACCGCAGATCCCACTCCCCGCGCATCGGCAGGATATGTAACTGTTGGCAAAACGGCTGGGCGGCAGCTGCGATGGCGCTATCGGCGACGCAGAGCAAGTGATTTTCCAGCGTTGCATCCTGCTGTAGCCCTTCCAGCAAATACAGCACTTGCTGCGCCCCACCGTAGAGATGGCGCCCGGTTTCGATGTGCAGGATGCGTCTTGGCCTCACGACTGTAGCGCCAGTGCAACCGTGTAGTCGCGTCCTTGCTTGAGTTTGTCGTAGTTGCCGAAGACCTCTTTGCAGGCGCGTTCAATGAAACGGCGCAGACCGGTAATGGTTACCAGATACAGGCGTCCGCCGGGATTAAGGCAGGCTTGCGCGTCGTACAGATACAGATACAGAAGTTCTTTGCCGACCTTGGCCGGAAGGTTGGCGGCAATGACATCAAAGCGCTGCCCTTTTAGGGCGCTAAAGCCGTTGCTTAACAAAGCGCTGCAATGGCTCAGACCATTGAGCCGGGCATTTTTGTCCGCGTATTCCACGGCGACAAAATCCTTATCAACCAGGCAGGTTTTGCCAAGCGGTGCCAGACGTGCCAGGGTCAGGCCAATCGGCCCATAACCGCAGCCCATGTCCAGGCAGTCATCCGTAGGGTCTATCGTGACATGATCAAGCAACAATTTGCTGCCCGCATCCACGCCACGCGGGGAAAACAGCCCCCAGGTGCTGTGAAAGGTGAAGGGATGGCCGCATAAGGTCTCGTTGAACACGATATCCTCGCGCAGGCTTTGAATATACTGGCGCTTGTCCACGCAAAGTCCTCAAAAAAATCCGGGAAGGGTTAATGGTGGCGGCCTCATCCTGAGGCCGCAGCCAGGCACTGTCCTAACACCTCGACATAGCGGGCGATGTCAGCCTCGGTTTTGGTTTCGGTGGCGCACACCAGCAGGGCATCGGCTAGCTGGGGGTCGTGTTGTCCCAGGGCATAGCCGCCGAGCACGCCGTGGGCGGCCATGCGTTCCAGCAAAGGGATAACCGGCACCGGCAGGCGCAGGGCCATTTCATGAAAGTGTGCGCCGCTAAAGACCGCTTGCACCCCTAGCGTCTGCTGTAGCGCATCGGCCAGGGCGTGGGTGTTGGCATGACACTGCCGGGCCACGTCTGCCAGCCCTTGCGCACCCAGCAGGGCCAGGTGAATGGTGGCGGCGGTGACCATCAGCCCTTGATTGGTGCAGATATTGGAGGTGGCCTTGGAGCGGCGGATGTGCTGTTCCCGGGCTTGCAGGGTGAGCACAAAACCGGCTTTGCCATCGGCATCAACCGTGCGCCCGACAATTCGCCCTGGCATTTGCCGGGCATGGACGCGCCGGGTACACATGAAGCCGAAATACGGCCCGCCCGAGGACAGAGGGGCGCCCAGCGGCTGACCGTCACCAACCACGATATCGGCGCCCTGCGTGCCCCATTGGCCGGGCGGTTTGAGCAAAGCCAGACTTAAGGGATTCACCACGCCGATGACCAGCAAGCCGTGTTGCTCCGCCCAGTGGGTCAGCGCGTCAACCTCTTCGAGTACGCCGAAAAAATTCGGCTGAGGGATCACCAGCGCGACCAGATCATCGGCGGCATAAGCCTCCAGACTTTGTGGCAAGATATGGCCCTGCTGCGGACAATAGGGCAGCTCGGTGAGCGCGATACCCTGGGCAGCAACCGTGGTGCGCACCACCTCACGGTAGGCCGGATGCACAGTGGCAGGCAGCAAAACCCGTCGCCCCGCCTGCTTACGCTGTGTACGCACGGCCATCAAAATCGCCTCAGCCAGCGCAGAGGCCCCGTCATACAGCGAGGCATTGCTGACCTCCATGTGCGTCAGGGCACTCATCATGCTCTGGTATTCATACAGCAGCTGCAAGGTGCCTTGACTGGCCTCGGCCTGATAGGGCGTGTAGGCGCTGTAAAATTCTCCCCGGCTGGCCAGTTCCCAGACCGGGGCCGGGATATGATGCTCATAGGCCCCGGCACCGATAAAATTCAGGGCCACCTGATCACGACTGGCGTAAGCCTGCATCAGGCGGCTTAATGCCATTTCATTGAGGGCTGGCGGCAAGGCATCGAGGGCGTGCTCTGCGGTGCGCAATTCTGGCGGGATTTCAGCAAACAGATCCGGGATATCCGCAACGCCGATGCAGTCAAGCATGGCACGGACATCCTCTGCGGTATGCGGTATAAAAGGCATGGCGGGCGTATCGTGTTGGGCAGTCTTAACAGCAAACACGCCAGACCATTCAGGCCTGGCGCGAATCAAACAGCGAGGCTTAGCGCGCTTTAGCTATCATCGGCGTCAAGGCTGGCCTCATAGCCTTCGGCATCCAGTAAATTTTCCACCTCATCTAAATCCGCTGCCTTGATTTTGAAAATCCAGCCCTGGCCATAGGGATCGGAGTTAATCAGTTCCGGGCTGTCGCTGAGCAGGCTATTGACCTCGACAATCTCGCCACTGATCGGGGCATAGACATCCGAGGCGGCCTTGACCGATTCCACCACGGCACAGGCCCCGCCAGCAGTGACCTGGCTATCAACCTGTGGCGTCTCCACAAATACCAGATCGCCCAGCAGCGCCTGAGCGTGGTCACTGATACCGACCGTGACCGTACCATCGTCTTCAACCCGCACCCATTCATGGGAGGGGGCATAGCGTAATTCAGCAGGAAAATCGCTCATCAGGGTCTGACCTTTTTGTTAAAAATCGTTAAATATCGACTAAAATTTCACCAAAGCGCACAAACGGCGGTTTGACCACGCGGGCGATGCCGATGCGTCCGCGCAGATCGACCTCCACGCGCTCAGCACAGTGCAAGGGCACCCGCGCCAGGGCAATGGAGCGCTCCAGGGTCGGCGCAAAGCCACCGCTGGTGATCACCCCATGTTCACCATTTGCGGTTAGCAGTGGCATCCCGCTGCGTAACACCCCACGCGTTTGCAGAATCAGCCCCACCATCTTATGCCGTGCCCCGGCGGCCTTGCGTTGCAGGAGCGCCTGCCGACCGATAAACTCCCGCGTCTCCGGCTGCCACGCCACCGTCCAGCCCAGCCCACAATCCAGCGGGCTTAAGGATTCGTCCATATCATGGCCATACAGATGCATTCCGGCCTCCAGACGCAAGGTATCACGCGCCCCCAGACCGATGGGAGTGATACCGGCAGCCCGCAGGCGCCCCCAAAAATCGGCGGCCTGGCTGGCCGGTAACATCACCTCAAAACCATCTTCTCCAGTGTAGCCGGTGCAAGCCAGCATCCAGTCATCGGCCCAGACCGCGCTAAAGGGCTTGAGCGCCTGCGTGTGATGGCGCAAGCTTACGGGTAATAATGGCGGTAACACGGTGCGAGCGTGTGGCCCTTGAATCGCCAGCATGGCCAGATCCTGACGGTGAATCACCCGCGCCGCATAGCCCTGCAGCGCAGCGCGCATAAATTCCAGATCACGCGCCGCCGTCGCTGCATTCACCACCAGGCGATAAGCCCCCTTCCCCAGCGCATAGACCAGCAGATCGTCAAGAATGCCGCCGTCATGCTGCAGCAGGCAACTATACAAAGCCTGGCCGGGGCCATCCAGACGCGCCACGTCATTGGCCAGCAAACCCCGCAGATAGCTGTGCGCCTGTGGCCCGACAATGTCCACAATGCCCATGTGGGAGACATCGAACACCCCAACCGCCCGGCGCACCTGACGGTGTTCCTCAAGCTGCGAACCATAATGCAGCGGCATCATAAAACCGGCAAATTCTACCATGCGCCCGCCCGCTGCTACATGGCTTTGATACAGTGCCGTCTGTCTGGGTGTCTGACTGGGAGGAGATTGCATAAAGAAGAGGCCTATCAATAAAACAAGATCACACGGTTCCCTGACGGGAATGTCAGGCGGGATAGTTTACTCGACTTTGAGTATTTTTCCCAACATAAAAATCTTTTTAAATCATTTATTTAATACTTTTTTGCAAAATAACGAGCCAGCCACTCCGGGGATGCCGGCCTTCTGTTCTTGGTGGCCCCGCAAATGGTAGTGATAAACAGTGGTAAGATGTAGCGGTCATTGAGTCAAAGCGTAAAAAGCCATGCCGTGTCCTTCGTGTCATTCAGAGAAGGTGATTAAAAATGGCCGTATCCATAACCACACGCCGAAATTCGCGTGCAAGGCGTGCAGCCGACACTGTGTCGAGAATCCCCAGAATCGAATCGGTAGGGAAGCGTGTGATCCCATGCGATGCGCTGTGGTCTTTTGTGGGAAATAAGCATCATAAACCCTGGGTTGGTGATCGATCGATCAAGAGATAGGCGAAAGGGTCGGCGTGTGTGTCGGGGATCGAAGTCGGCAAGGGGCCCAAGGGCTTTGGGAGTCGTTACCTGCGGTGTATCGTCAATGCGCGGTGTGTTACACCGATTTTTGGGAGGCCTATCTGGGGGTATTGCCTACACAACGCCATCGGGCCGTTGGAAAAGAAACCGGCAAAACCTCTAAAATTGAGCGCTTCAATGCCACATTAAGACAACGTGTATCTCGCTTCGTCAGAAAAACCCTGTCATTTTCAAAAAAGCTCGAAAACCACATCGGCGCTATCTGGTATTTCGTTCACCATTACAATGAAACCTTGTCTGTCGCTGCTGATTGACTATTCACTATCTTGTGCAGGACTACCAAAATATCAAGACGGATTCAGGGTCCGTTGTGTAGCTTTTTAAGGGATTCGATAGGTAAAAACAGCGGGTGATGTGTGTGACAACGCTCCTTCGTTAGGGGAAGTTTTTAAAGATACACCAATCTTAAAGATAGTCCACCTTCAAGCAAATTTCTATTTATTTTTGTCAATAATTATGTAGATTTTTAGCAAGAAAGGGTGTCCCGACTGGGCGAGCAAAACTCGGCGCTCCCCGTGGCGGCATCATCTTGATGCCGCTGCCTGTAGCGACACCTTCCAGGTGTCGCTTGAAAACCAGCAAACGCAAGATGCGTCCGCCACATGTCAGCATCTTCCAGATGTCACTGCAAACGAGTGTTGACAAGCCTGCGCCGGGGTTTTAGAGTGCCTTTCAGGAGACTGAAAACTCCCACATAGCGGTTCCCACGCCTGTCAGCCGTGGTTTTTTTGTGCCCGAATACCCAAGGCGCGCTGTTTGTGCGCGCCTTTTGTCATCTGTTTAGGGTCGGGAGGGGACGAATACAACACCCGCAAGGGAAATCAGTCCGCCGAACTATGTGCGGTTTTCAGCCTCCTGACCGCCTTCGCATTGAAGGCGTGTCAACCTACTGAAAAGGTCACATAGTCATGTCCATATATTCTGCCTGTGCGCCATTGCACACCTTAAGCATGTCCTCGCGAGAAATTGCCACACTCACCGATAAACGTCATGCAGATGTTATGCGTGATATCCGGGTGATGCTGGAGCAGCTCCCCAAATTTGGGTTATCAAGAAATTCAAGGCATTAGCCCTGAGTATTGCCCACAGACCAAACGCCTTGCCGGGTATCATCTCGACCGCCGTCATACGGAAATTCTTATCACCGGCTACGACATCAAACGCCGGGCGGCGGTGATTGATCGCTGGTACGAACTGGAAAGCGGCCAGGCCCAGCCGCGTTATGCCACCCCGCCAGACCCCGACCCGCTGCACCGCCCTGACTTCATCCGCGCTTACATCCGCCTCACCGCCTTAAACCTCTGTCTGGATCATCTCTCGCTTAACGACACCACCAAGCGACAACTGATTGAACAAGCCGTGCGCAGTCTGGGCGAAGATGCCGCTTTGGCGGCGGATTGGTGTGTATTTGCGCTAAGTCTGGGAGCGCTCCCAGGGGTTGCCGCCAGCTTTTAAAGATTTGACCTTAGGCATTCTCAGTAAAGTACAATGAAAGTTACAGAGCGCATAGATCACGGCGCGTTAAATACACGCATGAGGTGGTCGCCACGGCAAGGTTTGTGACGGCTGCGCATGTACGAAAGTGGTCGCACAAAGCCAGACATGGCTTGAATCCGTTGATGAACCGCAGCAATTGGAGCAGCTGTTTGAGCATATAATCGACCGTCCTGACGGTGAAGCCTGGCTGCACGGTTTAAAAATTATCGTCGATGAGCGCACCGCCTGCGGCCTAAATCCTAAACCAGAGAGCGAACAATGATCAAAGACATCCCCCATTATCTGCGCTATGCAGTGCTTGGTGTACTGCTTTTAGCCGTATGGAATAGCCCGCTGTGGGCCCGCGATGATCTGGGTACCCTGGCGGTGATTGAAGTCAATGGCGCGCTGGAATATGCCCAGGAGCCGGTTGAATTATTGCGTTTGCTGGCGGAGGGGCCGTTGACGCTACGCGCCTTGCGGGCCTTTGACCGCCTGCCCGATGCCGCCAATACGCTGGCTCTGGAGCTGCGCCGCCAGGGTATTGATCTGTTCAGCGCTGACCGCGCAGCCTTGCAGGATTATCTGCAGCGTATTGAAGCAGGTACGCTTGCAGCACAGCCAGAAAGCATGGAGTCCCTGCTGTTGCATCTTGAGACGTATGCCTATCTTGATTGGCATCCCTTGACGCCCGGTCAGCAGTTGGAGCCAGAGTCATTGGCCTGGGTGCGCGGGAGCGGTGAGGCGATCTTACGCGCACAGGCCGATGAGACGCTGTGGCAGATGTCGCTAACCGGTGATGTGCAGGCTCTGGATGTGGGCAATATGCTGGTTGCTCTGACCAAGCCTGAGACACACGCCGCTGCGCCTTTCGCTGAATCTGAGTCCATGACCGAGACACCGACAGCGGATGATTCTGCCGCTGAAATCCCAGCGCTTGCCGCATTGTCTGCGTCTGCACAGGCTTTGCATGAAGGCTTTTTAGGCTGGCTTGCCGGGGATGAGAGTTTCCGCGTTGTTGCTACGGAGCTGGCCGTGGAGGAGGCCCCCGATGGGACGCTGAACTGGCACAGCCCTCATGCCCTCCTGCATATAAGCCCGGACGGTGAAGACGGCGAATCGTTCAGTCTGGATCTGGGGGAAGTGACGGCGACCCTAAGACCGCAAGACGATGGCGCTTATTCCTTGGCGATTGATCTGTCACCGACGCAGCACCTGCTGGATGAAGACGGCGAGGTGATGGCGACGCTGCACAGTCAGGAGCGCGCCCTGCACGGGCTGTGGGATGCTGGCACGCAGAGCTTACCCGCGCTGGATGTTGTATTCACGGGGCTGGACGTGGTGGCCGGGGCATCAGCGCCCGATACACAGACTCCATCGGGTAGCTATGCGCCGACACGGCCACATGATTTCTATCGGGCGCATATCGAGCAATTGCGTCTGGCAAGTCAGACGACTCTCGATGATCAGGGGCATCAGGCTGGCACCGGGACGCTAGATCTGGAGGGGGTACAGATGTTTTCGCTGTCCGGGCATGAGGTGGTCAAGCTGGCAAATATTAGCCTGCAGACCCAGCATGATGCACTGGATGAGCAGGTATTCACGGGATTACTGAATGAGCTGACCGAGCAGGCTGTTTCGCTGGATCCGCTGGCCTGGATGCAAAAGCTGCTGGAAGCCAGTGGTTTGCTGTCCTTCAGTCTGGCGCTGGAGAAACTGGCCGTGCAAGAGCCTGATGGCGAGGACTATATTCGGCTTGATGGCTTTCTGGCCAAGTTGCGTTTGACGCCTTCCGATAATGCCGACCGCCAGCGTGATCTCAGTGTGCAGTACCGTGCTGACGGTCTGGAGTTTCTGGTCGACGAGATGACCGGGGCACTGGCATCGCTTGACTGGAAAATGCAGCTGCAGCAGCTGGCACCGCTGGCCTGGGTACAGTTGTTTAGTGAGGGGCCAGGCGCCGATCCGGGCACCTTTGCGCAATCTCTGCTGCGTCAGCTCACGCTGTCCAGTCAGTTGCAGGGTTTGAGTCTGCGCCAGCCGGGAGAGAGCGCCGAAACGCTTACGCAGATGGAGCTACAGTTTTCATTGAATGCACTGGATACGCAAACGCCCAGCGCCGAACTGCAATATCTACAGCACGGTACGCTGAGCATGGATGAAAATCTGCCCGCTGAACTCAATCCGCATACCGTGGCCTTTGATATCGCCTTGCAGCGCCTGCCGTTGAGCGCTCTGCTCACTCAAGCCATGTCAGACGGGATGCTAAACCCGGAATTTGCCCTGCAAAGCCTGCTGGCACATGCCACGCAATTAGACATCCGCGAATGGCGCTGGGAGTTTCCATTAAGCACCCTGCTCATGCAGGCTAACGCACAAGCCCAGGCGGCGGCCGCAGATGTCGCGCCGCACTTGCAGGCCGAGGCGCGCATTGATCTGCATGATCTGGAACGCATGGGGCAATGGGCGGCAGGCTTTGAGGCCGATCCCATGCTGGCCGAGCAGCTGCGGGCAATGATCGCCATGCTGGGAATCATTGGGGAGAAAAAAACCGATGCGGATGGCAAACTTTACCATCACTATCACATCGAGGCGGACAGCCTGGGGCAGATGAAGCTTAATGGCAATGACATGAGCGCCTTGATGTCGATGATGCCCTAACGACGTGGCGACACCTTCCAAGGTGTCGCTTTTTTTGCAGCGACATCAAGAGGATGTCGCCACGTTAATCCACCCTTAGCCAATTAAATAAATGCCTTTATGAGCCAAGCCACTCAAGAACTGCACAATGTGGGCTTTGTCGCCAGCCCCTTTCCTACCACCGAGCCCACCGCTGCTCACTGGACCCCCCCGCTGGCCGCGCCGCGTGACCGTGATCTGTGTACGGATTGCGGTATCTCACGCACCGCTAATCCCGAGCGTTGCGCCCGCGCCTGTCAGTTCGTCAAGCCAGATTATGCCGCCCTGGAAAAGCGCGTCCACGGACGCGAGCGCAACCCGCAAGACGATGAGCTGTTTTTTGGCCCCTATACGGCGATGTATCAGGCCGCCTTGATCCATGAACGGCCCGGTGCCCAGTGGACGGGAATCACCACGCGCATTGCCGAACGGCTGCTGGAAACCCAGGCCGTCGATGCCGTGCTGACCGTGGCCCCTGATCCGCAGGATTCCTGGCGTCCGGTGCCGGTGCTGGTCACAGACCCTGCCGCCTTGCGTGAGTGTCGCGGCATGCGCATGGGCTATGCACCGTTGCTGGCACTGCTAGAGCCTGCCTTGGCGCAAGGCTATACCCGGCTGGCCGTTATTGCTGTGCCCTGTCAGGTACATGCCTTGCGGGTTTTGGAGCCAGAACTGGGATTTGAGCGCCTGGAGGTGATCGGCATCCCCTGTTCGGATAACACCACCACCGCGCATTTCCATCACTTTCTCAGTCTGCTCGACCCGCATCCCGAGCAGATCACCTATCTGGAATTTCGTGCTGATTATCAGGTAGAGCTGCGTTTTACCGATGGCCAGAAGCGCACCATTCCCTTCCTGCAACTGCCCCTGTCTACGCTGTCGCCGCATTTTTTCCCCCTGCCCTGCAAGACCTGCGTGGATTACACCAACAGCCTTGCCGATATTACCGTAGGCTATATGGGCGGACGCGGCGAACAATGGCTGCTGGTGCGCAATACCAAAGGGCAGGCTTTATTGCAACAGGTTGACGGCGAACTGCGCAAAAAAGACCCCAGCAGCGAAGGCAAGCGGCACACCGCCGTGCGCGGCTTTATTCAGAACACACAACGAGCGGCGGGGGGCCTGCCGTTACGCAGTACGCCGAAATGGATTCGCCCGCTGGTCGCCTGGCTGATGCCCAAAATCGGCCCCAAGGGTCTGGAATTTGCTCGCGCCCGGGTTGAGATGAAAGCCGCCGAAAGCGTGCTGCACCTGCGCCGCGCCCGCCCCAACCGGGTAGCCCAGATGATCCCGCCCCACCTGTGGACAATCCTCAAACCCTACCCGATTGAAGCAAACCCCAGCGAAAGCCAGAAGATAGCGCTTGATTGACGTTGTGCTAATCAGCTAGAATCACCGGCTTTCGTCGGAAATATAGCCGAATTTTTGGAGAATCCCCCCATGGCCCGAGTGTGTCAGATCACGGGTAAGCGCCCGATGACCGGCAATAACGTATCCCATGCCAACAACAAGACACGGCGCCGTTTCTTGCCCAATTTGCATACCCATCGTTTTTGGGTGGAAAGCGAAAATCGCTGGGTGAAGCTGCGTTTGTCCAGCAAAGGCATGAGAATCATTGACAAGAAAGGCATTGATGCAGTCCTTGCAGATATGCGCTCGCGTGGCGAGAAATTTTAAGGAGACCGCCTCATGGCTAAAGGTGTGCGTGACAAAATCAGACTGGTATCCAGCGCCGGTACGGGTCATTTCTATACCACGACCAAAAACAAGCGCAATACCCCTGACAAGATGGAAATCAAGAAGTTTGATCCGGTGATACGCCAACACGTTGCGTATAAGGAAGCCAAGATCAAGTGACATCCTCCCCGCGCCTTTTGGACGGGGATTCCTACGGCGCTCAGGCGGCAATCGCCTGAGTCGCTTCGGTGGGTTCCTGCTGCTGGCGGCATTACCGCACCGCTCACTTCACAGGCGAACCGGGCGTGTCCCGCCCTTAGAACATTGATCGCGCCGACCACATCGGCGTTTTCCTCAAAGCCACACTCGACGCATAGAAACTGCGCCTGCGTCTGCCGGTTGTCCGCAGAGACGTGGCCGCAGCACGGGCATGTCTGACTGGTGTACTGCGGCGGCACGGCGACGAGCCAGCCGCCGTTCCACGCCAGCTTGTATCCAGTTGGCGGCGGAACTCGAACCAGCCCTGATCGAGGATGCTCTTGTTCAGTCCGGATTTGGCCCAAACGTTTCTTCCCGGCTTTTCGGTACTGCCTGCCGCCGACCTGGACATGTTCCGTACCTGCAAGTCCTCGATACATACCATCGCGTGGTTTTTGCTGATCGTGGTCGTGGCCTTGTGCAGATAGTCGCGGCGGGCGTTGGCGATGCGCGTGTGAATACGCTGGACGCGGGCTTTCGCCTTCTTCCAGTTGCTACTGAATTTGACCTTACGGCTCATGCGGCGCTGATAGCGTGCCAGCCGATGCTGATGTTTCTTGAAGCTGTTGAGCGGCTTGAAGACCGTGCCATCCGAAAGCGTGGCAAAGCGGGCAATGCCCATATCGATCCCAATGGCGCCACCATGGGGAACCGGCGGCTCGACTTCGCGCTCGGTCTGGATCGACACGAACCACTTGCCGCCTGTCTGGCTGACGGTCGCGTTTTTGATTTCGCCCAACACGTCACGGCTGTTGCGATAGCGCAGCCAGCCGAGTTTCGGCAGGAAGATGCGGCTATTGCCTTGGTCGAGCTTGATGCCCTGTGGGTAGCGGAAGCGGTCTGATACGCCTTTTTTCTTGAAGCGCGGGAAGTCGGCACGCTTTTCGAAGAAGTTTTGGTAGGCGCGTTCGAGATTCTTGAGCGCCTGCTGCAAGGCTTGGCTGGGCGTTTCGTTCAGCCAGCACGTTTGCGGTTGCGCCTTCCACTCGGTGAGCGCCTTGCAGAGTGCCGCGTAGCCGAGCTTCTTTTCTCCCGCCTCGCGTCGATCCTGTTGCAACGCCAGCGCCTTGTTGTAGACGAACCGGCACGAGCCAGCAAATCGACGCATGAGGCGCCGTTGCTTGCCGTTGGGCTTTAGCGCAAATCGGTAGGCTTGAAGACGTTGCATGTCGCATAGTATAAGTTTGGTTTGTTAAAGAAAACAACGACAGTCGGCGCGTTTGGCACTGTCTGACAGTGCCAAACGCGTCTACTACAAAGGCGTTCTGTGGTCGCCGTCCTACTTCGCGGCCTGTTGTGGCGGCGCGGCCTCTCAGCATCATGCGCCAATACATTGAGCAGCAGGCGACGCCAGCTTAACGACGACAAAGGCGTCCTGCGGACGCCGCGCTATCCATCCCCGGCCTGAACGCCGGGGCTTTTCGCGCTAACTGGTAAGCAAAAGCCCGGTTCACGACCGAGTTTTTTGTTTTTGCGGGACGGGCCGGTTAGCGTGCCGTCGATCTGCCGCTTTAACCGTGAAATGCACCACGACCGCCGTATAAAATACGCCTCACAGGTAAATCCGCTTGGATCTCGTGCAAACCCTGGTGCTGGCGCTGATTCAGGGCTTGACCGAGTTTTTGCCCATCTCCAGCGCCGCCCATCTGATTTTAGTGCCGGAATTAACCGACTGGGCCGATCAGGGCTTAAGCTTTGATGTGGCTACCCACCTAGGCTCGCTGGTGGCGGTGATGCTGTATTTTCGTCGCGAGCTGTATGCCATGAGCGCCGCCTGGCTGGATTCTGTGCGCGGGCGTGGACTCAGCCCGGATGCCCGCCTGGCCTGGGCGGTCTTATTCGGCACCCTGCCGGCGGCGCTGGCGGGGTGGTTATTGCATGATCTGATTGCTACCCATCTGCGTTCGGCGCAAGTCATTGCGGTGACCACTATCGTCTTTGCGCTGCTTTTGGGGTATGCCGACTGGCGTGGCAAGCGCACCCGCCATGAGCGCTCGATCGGCTGGAAAGATGTGCTGCTCATCGGCATTGCGCAAGCCTTTGCGCTGATTCCCGGCACCTCGCGCTCCGGCGTGACCATCACCGCCGGTTTGCTGCTGGGGCTGACCCGTCAAGCCGCTGCCCGTTATTCCTTTCTCCTGTCCATTCCCATTATCGCCCTAGCCGGGGGCTTTGAAACCCTCAATCTGCTGCAAGCACCGCCGACCGAGGTCGATTGGGGGGCGATTATGCTGGGTGCCGTGGTTGCAGGGATCAGCGCCTATCTGTGTATCCACTTCTTCCTCAAGCTACTGGCGCGTATAGGGATGTTACCCTTTGTGGTCTATCGCCTGCTGCTGGGGGGCTTTTTGGTCTTTTTATTCTGGTGAGGCGCGGTGACACAGCCCCTGTCGTTGATTGCCGGTGTCGATGAGGCCGGTCGCGGGCCACTGGCCGGGCCGGTGGTCGCCGCTGCGGTGATCTTGCCAGCACATTACACGCTGCCCGGTCTCACCGATTCCAAAAAGCTCAGCGCCAAACGTCGCACCACCTTGGCCACGGCAATAACACAGCAGGCCCTGGCCTATGCCATTGCCCAGGCCAGTGTCGCAGAGATTGATCAGCTCAATATCCTGCAGGCCACCCTGCTGGCGATGCAGCGGGCAGTCAACGCGCTCGCCCTGGTGCCGGATGTCGTATGGGTTGACGGCAATCGCTGCCCTGAACTGGCTATCCCGGTGCAGGCCATCATTCGCGGCGATCAAACGGTTCCGGCCATCAGCGCGGCGTCCATTCTGGCCAAAGTCTCCCGCGATGCCCTGATGGATGCGCTGGATGTACAGTATCCCGGCTATGGCCTTGCCCAGCATAAAGGCTATGGCACCCAGGCCCACCGCGAAGCCCTCACCCGTCTCGGCCCCAGCCCCTGCCATCGGCGCAGCTTTGCCCCGGTACAGGCCGCTTTGCCGCTCTCGCTGCGCTAATCAGGCGAGCGCGTATAAACTTCTGCAAAAGGCAATGTCCGGCTATCCTCACCGCCATCTGTGTATGCGTTTGCTGTAACGAAAGCCCTCCAGGCTGGGTATGTCGAAGAAACACCACAAGGTTTCTTGGGATGATGACTATCGCACGAATATCCCCTTTGGTTTAAGAATTTATACGCGCCAGCCCTGTGAGCAAGGGATGGATAATCATGCCCGTTACGGGTATAGTTTTGAAGGTAGATGAGGTATGAATGTCTTGAAACGAAAGGACTTCGCACGTTGGCAGGCAAGCGAGAAGCTGTCCGATACGGCCCTGTGCAGGGCAGTCCAGGAAATGGAAAGCGGACTGATTGATGCTGATTTGGGCGGCAACCTCTATAAAAAGCGGGTCGCCCGTCCCGGTGCGGGTAAGAGCGGTGGCTACCGTACCTTGTTATCAGCCCGTGTTGGTCACCGTTATGTATTCCTGCATGGGTTCCCGAAAAGCGACAAGGCGAACATCACGCGGGATGAGAAAAAAGCGTTGCAATATGCCGGCAAGGTATTTCTAGCGTTATCGGCCAAAGATCTGGCGAAGGCATTGCAGGCGGGTGTTCTATTGGAGCAAAAAACAGTTCTTGATTTTTTCTTCATTGTTTATCAGAATTCTCCATTGTAGATAGGTTATCTACAAGCGCGAAGGTTTCGCGTTCCATGGTCGGGGTCTAAGTCGAATCGCAAAGTTGTTCTCTGTTCAGGATGAACGCCGAGGCCACTTTTATGGCGCAAGCTGGGTTTCGACGGCTGAAACCGCCCATGTTGCCGGTGTTGACCGGCCATTCGGTTGGGACTGCTCAACCAGGACTCCAGTTGCTCGCCCGCAAGGGTGTTATCAACGGAGAGCGAAGTGCCTAAAAATCGCATAAGCAACTTTGTTTAGGTTTTTAGGAGCAGCAGCAGGTGTGTTGTGACGAGCAAAATCATTGAATCCTTGCGCGCTGACCTGGCCGCATTGCACGATGCTGGCGCGATCAGCAAGGTGACGATGCGTGAATTCGACGTGATTTGTCCGCCTCCAGTGCGGGAGTTCAGTGCCGACGACATTAAACACCTGCGTGAGGCGCTGCACTTCAGCCAGCCCGTGTTTGCCCATCACCTGCATACCACTGCCTCGACGGTACGCAAGTGGGAACAGGGGGAAACGCGTCCATCCGGCCCGGCACTCAAACTACTCAACATCATCGCCGACAAGGGCTTGCAGGCCATTATTTGATGCAAGCGCGGCGGAGCAAAAAACAGTTCTTGATTTTTTCTTCATTGTTTATCAGAATTATCCATTGTAGATAGGTTATCTACAAACGCGAAGGTTTCGCGTTCTATGGTCGGGGTCGAAGTCGAATCGCAAAGTTGTTCTCTGTTCAGGATGAACGCCGAGGCCACTTTTATGGCGCAAGCTGGGTTTCGACGGCTGAAACCGCCCATGTTGCCGGTGTTGACCGGCCATTCGGTTGGGACTGCTCAACCAGGACTCCAGTTGCTCGCCCGCAAGGGTGTTATCAACGGAGAGCGAAGTGCCTAAAAATCGCATAAGCAACTTTGTTTAGGTTTTTAGGAGCAGATACAGATACTGGCATCACGAATTGCCGTATTTGATCAGCGTTTCCCAAACGGTTATACGCGATTGCCCTGTGTTTGCTGGAGCGCTCAATGCGTAAAAAACAGTTCTTTGAGTTTGGCGCCGGGGTCTGGGGCGCGCATGAAGGCTTCGCCGACCAGGAAGGCATGTACCCCGCTGGTGCGCATCAGCTTGACATCGGCGAGGGTATGGATGCCGCTTTCGGTGACGACCAGCCGATCATAGGGGATGATGTCGAGAAGGTTTAGGGTGGTATCCAGGCGGGTTTCAAAGGTGTGCAGGCTGCGGTTGTTGATGCCGATCAGCATGACATCCAGGTCCAGGGCGCGTTCCAGCTCCTGGCGATCGTGCACCTCGACCAGCGCATTCATACCCAGCTCATGGGTGAGCGCCAGTAATTCACGCACCAGGGGATCACCCAGCGCCGCCATGATCAGCAAGACCGCATCGGCACCCATGACCCGCGCCTCATAGATCTGATACGGATCAATGATAAAGTCTTTGCGCAACACCGGCAGTTCACAGGCCGCCCGTGCCTCTTCCAGATAGGCCTCATGGCCCTGGAAAAAATCGTGGTCGGTGAGCACCGACAGACAGGCCGCACCGGCAGCGGCATAGCTTTGTGCAATCTCTGCCGGATTAAAATCCTCGCGTAACACGCCTTTGCTTGGACTGGCCTTTTTGATCTCGGCAATCACGGCCGCCTGATCTTGGGCCAGGCGGCTTTGCAGGGCCTGCAAAAAGGGACGGGGCGCGGGGGCAGCTTCTACAAATTTAGCCAGCGCGGCTAAGGGCGTCTGCACGGAGCGTTCCGCCAGCTCATCCCATTTACGCCGCAGGATCTGGTTGAGAATATCAGCGTGGGGTTCGCGCATTAGTCCTGCTCCTAAAAACCTGAAAAAAGTTGCTCAGGATGGTTTTTCGGTAATTCGCTCTCCGTTGATAGCGCCCCGAAGGGCGAGCAACTGGAGTCCTGGTTGAGCAGTCCCAACCGGAGGCGCTCAGTCCGTTCCAGCAAGATCGCCTTGACCCGCTTGAACGGGGTAAACCGCTCAATGTCCGGGTCTGATAACCTCGCCAGCACGTTTCGCGCAGCGTTTTGGTCTGCCTGCAACACAACCCCGTCGGAACAGTAAAATTGATCCCCTTGCCGTTTGCCGTCAAGGCATCCAGTTCGAGAATCCATTTGCGATGTGTAAGCCGGATTGACCAGAACGACCGTCGAACCTCGACGGCTTGAAACACTGTCAAGTGCTTGGGCAATAACACCTTTCGTCCAGCTTGCCAGCCGACGATTGGCATTCTTGCCGAAGGACTTGCTCGCCATGGGGGCGGTTAAATCTTCTGCCGCGATCACGGCGGCTTTATCGACCACCTTGTGAACGGATTGAAATACAATGTCGCGGATGCGCGCATGGGTTTTGCTCATCTGCCGGTTGAGCTTCTTGCGCCCCAAGTTGAACTGGCGAATGTGTTGACGCTTGCGCGGGTTGCGGGTGTTGTTGGCGAGTGCCCGCAGCTTGGCGCGACGCTGGTATTTGATCTTGAGTTTGTCGGATTGGTCGGTGAGGATCGCGCCCAGTTCCTGGCCGTGGTGGTCGCCGTCGGAATCGACCAAGACTTCGGAGCGCACCTGCCCGAGTCGCTGCGCCTGTTCGCGCAACGCCCCGACTTTGCCCTGGTTCGGGCGCTTGGCGCACAAAATCCGCGTGACTTTCATTCGCACAAATCCTTGGGCTGGCGAACGGGCATCTCTGCAAAGTCCTCCTTGATGGATTGTTTGTATTTGCGCATCCCGTACAGCCGACAAGAAAAGGTATGCACAATCGCCAATAAATCCTCGACCATTTCCTGCTCGGGCGAGAGCGATTCCTGGTTAACCACCACGATCTTGCAGCCGTTTTCATCCGCCAGGTGCGCAAAGAGATCAAAGCCAAAGCGCATCAACCGATCTTTGTGCGCCACCAGCAGCAGGCGCACTTCACCACGCTGAATCCGATCAACCAAGCCAAGAAACCGCTGGCGCTTGAAGTTCATTCCGCCACCGATCTCTTGAATCCACTCATCCACCGCAATTCCCGCGCCCAGGCAGTAGGTTTCCATTGCTTGGACCTGCGAAGCGAGATCGTCTTTCTGTCCGGCACTAGAAACCCGGCAATAGACCACGACATCCCGCTCACGGGGCGCCCCACCGAGCATCAAGCGCACATCCGCTTCGTCAAAATAGCGATGTCCGGACGCATGGCGCTTTGCGACGAGCTTCCCCTCGCGCTCCCAGCGCCGAATTGTCGAGGGTGCTTTTCCGATCCGTTTCGCAAACTCGTTAATGCGATATATCTTACTCATGTAAGCAATTATAGATATTTGCAGAAAAAAAATCAAGCAACAGTTTTTAGCTCCGCTCGCAGGGATTGTGTCAGACGGGCCAGGGATTCCAGACGCTGCATGGCCATGCCGCTGTCGATGGCCTGGCGCGCCTGTTCGATGCCCTCTCCCAGGTTGGATACCAGACCGGCGACATAAATCGCCGCCCCGGCATTGAGTATCACTATGTCGCGGGCCGGTCCCAAGGCCCCGGAAAATACCTCGCGAATGATCGCCAGACTTTCCTCGGCACTGGATACGCGCAAGGTGTCTAGCGCCGTGCGGGCAATGCCAAAGGCCTCTGGGGCAATCTGGTAGCACTGGATCTCGCCATCCCGCAATTCCGCCACGGTGGTGGCTGCGCCGATACTGATTTCATCCAGGCCATCTTGGGCGTGTACCACCATGACATGCCGACTACCCAGTTTATGCAGCACCTGCGCCAGCGGTTCCACCCATTGATCACTAAACACGCCCAAGACCTGATTTTTTGCCCCGGCTGGATTGGTCAGCGGCCCCAGCACATTGAACAGGGTGCGCACACCCATCTCGCGGCGCGGGCCGATGGCATGTTTCATCGCCCCATGGTGCAAGGGCGCAAACAAAAAGCCCACCCCCACCTCATCAATACACCGGCCCACCTGTTGCGGGGTAAGCTCCAGATGAATCCCGGCGGCTTCCAGCACATCGGCACTGCCGGAGCGACTGGAGACGGAGCGGTTGCCGTGCTTGGCCACATGCCCCCCGGCGGCGGCCACCACAAAGGCACTGGCGGTGGAGATATTAAAGGTATTGGAGGCATCCCCGCCGGTGCCGCAGGTATCTACCAGATAGTCTTTTTGCACCGCCACGGGCGTGGCCAGTTCGCGCATCACGCGGGCGGCGGCGGCGACCTCCTCTACGGTTTCGCCTTTCATGCGCAGACCGATCAGAAAACCGCCGATCTGGGCAGGTGTGGCGCTTCCGGTCATGATGCTTTGCATCACGGCGTACATCGCCTCGGCATTGAGATCCTGGCGTTCAGTGACGGCGCGAATCGCAGATTGTATCTCCATCAGGCAACTCCTCTGACAAAAGTGGGCTTAGGCTGTGCGTGCTATAAAATTGCGCAATAAGGCATGGCCATGCTGGCTTAAAATCGATTCCGGGTGAAACTGCACGCCTTCAATCGCCAGACTGCGATGGCGCACCCCCATGATCTCATCACGCGCACCGCTGGCGGTCTGCGTCCAGGCCGTAACCTGCAGACACTCGGGCACGCAATCCTGGGCAATTACCAGCGAATGATAGCGCGTGGCCTCAAAGGGATTGGACAGTCCGGAAAAAACGCCTTCATTGGTGTGGTGAATCATTGAGGTCTTGCCGTGCATGATCTCGCGGGCATGGATAATGCGCCCGCCAAAAGCCTGACCGATGGCCTGATGCCCCAGACACACCCCCAGAATGGGGATTTTACCGGCAAAGTGCTGAATCGCCGCCAGCGAAATGCCCGCCTCATCGGGGGTACACGGCCCCGGCGAGATCATCAGATGCGAGGGTGCCAGCCGGGCAATGTCTGCAAGACTTAAGGCATCGTTGCGAAATACCCGCACCTCAACCCCAAGCTCCCCCAGATATTGCACCAGGTTATAGGTGAAGGAATCATAATTATCAATCATCAACAACATAAATGGGGCCCTGGCTGTGTGGCTGCGGTGGTTTTCGAAGAATGGGCGCTATTGTAGCGCAGGCCACCATCACTGCGCAGGTAGATCGTGTCGTGCAACACGGCGGGTTGATATGGGCCACGCTAAAGACTGGCCAGCAGACGCCGTGCCTGCAGCAGCGTCTGCTGGGCATAACCGCCGCCAAACAGATTGAAATGATTGAGCAGATGATAGAGGTTATACAGATCCTTGCGCAGCGCGTATCCCGGATCAATCGGCCAGGCCGCATCATAGGCACGAAAGAAGGCACTACCAGGGCTGCCAAAGAGCTCCATCATCGCCAGATCAGCTTCACGATCACCAAAATACACTGCCGGATCATAGATCACCGGCTGATGGTGTGCATCCGCGCCCCAATTACCGCTCCACAAATCCCCGTGCAATAACGAAGGTTCTGGGGCATAGCCCACAAAAAAAGCCTCCAGACGCGCCTGTAAGGCTTCAACCTCAGCCAGCATGGCCGTATCGGCACCGCGCCTTTGCGCCAAGGCCCATTGATGGCCTAAACGCTGTGTGCGAAAAAACGCGATCCAATCCGCCTGCCAGGGATTGGGCTGCGGTGTGCTACCCAAGGTATTATCCCGCACCCAGCCAAAGGCCGCCGCGCTGTGGCGATGCAATTGCGCCAGCTGTTCGGCAAAACGCACCGCATCCAGCCGCCCGCTCAACTCAATATATTCCAGCGCCAAAAAAGCGCGCTGCGGGGAAGCAATACCCCAACATAAAGGCTTGGGTACCCGAATTGCCTGCGCCGCCGCCAGTGCCTCCAGCCCCAAGGCCTCGGCCTCAAACATACCAAGCCGTGCCGCCTGATTCAGTTTGACGAAAAAGCGCTGCCCCTGCTGTGTGTGCAACACCGCCGCCTCATTGATACAGCCACCGCCCAGCGGCTGCACCCGCTGCACAGTGCATTCAAGATCTTGCGCCTGCGCCAGGGCAGTACAGACCTCTGTCCAAAAAACAGGTGTGTGATTAGCGTGCATGGAAGTCAGGATAAACGGTCTGGCTTTATAAGCCAATGAGCGCTTGGGTGATGCGTGATTGGTATTGCGCGCCAAAGGCGACGGCTGCAAGCCGCCGCCATGATGCTGCGCTACGCACGTTTAATGCGCCGGGTACCCGTGGTGACACCGTGCAGGCAGGCTATCAGCCCCAGATGTCGTCTGTGATGGAATCGTACCAGCCTTGGGCGTAATAGGCCTCGGTGCGGCGAAATTCGCGGTCTACATCCATCGGGCTGACGCCGCCCGCGCCGGGCACACCCCGGATGCTGCCGTCAATGTATTTATACACGGCGGCAACGGTAATGGCATAGTCAGGGGTGAGCAGGCTATAGCAGGTATTCACCGCTGACAGCTCAACCGATTCCTGCTCGCGCAGACGGCGGATGATATCAACGGCCACCACCTTGCCCTGGGTATTGGCAGAGTGCCCGGATTTGGGCATTTCGCCAGCCATGGAGGCATCACCGATGACGTAGATGTCAGCATGTTGGGTGGAGGCAAAATTTTTCTGATCCACCGGGCACCAGCCGAGCGGGTCAGTCAGGCCGGAATCGGCGGCAATCTGTCCGGCGCGCTGTGGCGGGATATAGTTGATGACATCGCCCTTGAACTCGTTAAATCCAGCATCCGAGAACAGGGTTTTATTATTGACATCGATTTCTTCGACCTGGCCGCCTTGTGAGGCAGGCACCCACTCGATCATTTCGCCATACAGTTCCTTCCAGCCCTGGACAAACAGCCCCTGTTTGGAGAAGTTTTCTTTATTGTCCAGGATCAATACTTTGGCGCGTGGTTTGTGCTGCTTGAAATAGTGGGCAACCAGGCTGGCCCGCTCATAAGGCCCCGGCGGGCAGCGGAAAGGATTGCCGGGAGCGACCAGGATAAAGGTGCCGCCATCAGGCATGGCCTCCAGCTGCTTGCGTAACAGCACGGTCTGTTCACCGGCCTGATAGGCATGCGGAATGCGCTGGGCGTCCTCTTTGTTGTATCCGGCGACGGCATCAAAGCGAAAATCAATGCCGGGCGAGACCACCAGTTTGTCATAGTTAAGGGTCGTGCCACCGGCGAGGCGCACCTGATGTTTGTCGGCCTCAATGGCAATGGCCCGATCGCGCACCACCCTAACGCCATATTTATCCTGCAAGTTGCCATAACTTTGGGCAATATCCGCCATCTGCTTGAAGCCGCCGATGACCCAGTTACTGCCATAGCAGGTGTGAAAGGTGGCGGTGGGTTCAACCAGCGTCACGCTCAGCGCAGGCTCCAGATGCTTGAGGTATTTGGCCACGGTGGCCCCGCCGGAGCCGCCGCCGATCACCACCACCTTGGCCGCGCTGTTGTTGCGCTCCTCGCTCATGCTGACACAGCCACTGAGCAATGTCGCCCCGCCGCCGATACCCAGCGTCTTGATAAAATCCCTACGTGTGAATGCCATCGTCTGCTCCCCCTCTTTATTGTTTTGAGATCATTTCAATGTAGTGCGCCATGATGCGCAATTCTTCATCGCTGTAGCCGGTGGCATGGCGCCCCATTACCGTTGAAGGCCGTGAGCCGTCACGGAACGCCTGCATCTGCGAGATCAGGTAATCTGCAGGAAAACCGCGTATACTGGGCATACCGCCGACACTTTTACCCTCAAAGCCGTGACAGGCAAAGCAGGTAATCGCCAGCAGCGCCCCCTGTGAGACATCGGACGGTTCATCTGCCGCTGGGGCTGCGGTACTGCCCAGCAGCAAAAACCCACCCACCAGCAGGGGCAAAAGGCCCATACGCACACCAGGATGTTTGATCATTACAGCCTCCTTTGTTGGTTTTAATCGTTGTGGCAGGTCGGCAATCTATTGGCCAAGGCCAAGCTATTCTCCCCCTTTTCAGTAGCAGCATCCCCGGTTGGCAACGCGCTGTAACAGGGATGGCACACGACCATTGAGGCGGTTAAAATGCGCTATCGTGCGCTGCAAAAACAAGACTCTATGCGCTTGCCAAGGCGCGTGGCGCAAAAGACAGCACCGCTGCGCCTTAAAGTGTACTTGATTACATTTAGTAATTTCCATATAAGAAAAGATTAAGAATTGCTGATTTTCTGAAATAAACAGACTGGTTTTATACGACCTTGAATCTTTACACCGCACAAGGCAGCCGCATCCGCCAGCTCAATGAATTACCACCGATCCCGGTGGTTGCCCAACGCATCCTGACGGCCCTGTCGCAGGAGGATAAGGTATCCGTGCATACGCTGGCCCAGGAAATTGAGCGTGATCCGGGCTTGACGGCGCGCATCATCGGCGTGGCCAATTCCGCCTACTTTGCCCGCAACCAGCAGGTTTTTGCGGTGATGGAGGCGATTTCCCGCCTGGGCTTTAACATGGTGCGTCATCTGGCGCTGGGCGTGGTACTCAATGCGCCGTTTCGGGCAGGCGACTGCGCCCATCTGGATTTGCAGCATTATTGGCTGCGGGCGGTACTGGTGGCGACCCTGGCCAATCTGCTGGCGCCGCGTGTGCAGGTGGAGCCGGTGAATGCGGGCGCGGCCTATTTATCCGGTCTCTTGCATCGTCTGGGGCTGTTAGTCCTGTGCGCCGTGGAACCTCAACTATCTTCACAGGCCTTGAGCCAGTACCTCCAGCAACCCCAGCGCGACGAGGCCACCCTGGCGCAGCACTTAACCGCCGTGTTGGGGATAGAGCATCGCGAGGCCGGTGCCATTCTCGGGCAGCGCTGGCACTTGCCCAAGGAAAGCATTGCCGTGATCACCCACATTGGCGAGCGGGATTATCAGGGTGAATACTGGCCTTTGGTGCAATTGATCAATGCCAGTTGTGACATCATCGATACCCTGCTGGATCATCCTGGTCTGCTCGAACCCGATGCACACACCTTGCATCATCTGCAAAGCGCACTGGGTATCCCGCGTGAGCCTGCATTGCAATCCATCACCACCTGCAAACAACAACTCGGCCAATTACGCCAGATTGCCGCGCATTTAGCGATGGAGTAGCGCTTTTGGACAGACGCCCACTTGCAGAAAGCTTTCGCGAAACCAATCAAAGCCTGCTGGAGCTTTTGGATTTCCTCTCGGCATTGCATGAGTTATCCAGGCTTGATGCGACGGAAACCGACCGTGCTACGCTGATTGAAGGGGCGCTGAAGGGGCTTACAGATAATCAGGATCTGGAGCGCTGCTCGGTGTTTTTGCTGCAAGATGAGCAGTGGCTGGTCAACGCCGCAGGCTGTGACTGGCGTGACCTGATGGGCATCACCCAGGATAAAAAACCGCGTGGCCATTTATTCCCGGTAAGCGAGGGCCTGATGGGTGCGGCAGTGACGCAGGCCGAGGTGCAATATTGTGCCGATTGCGCCACCGACCCGCGCTTTGTGCATCTGCCGGGAGCGCGCCTGAGCAGTATCGGCAGCCTGATCTGCCTGCCGATTCAGCAAGGTAAAGAGGTGCTGGGGGTGCTCAATGTCTCACATCCGGAAAAACATCATTTCGGCGAGGCACAGCTGCGAATGCTCCGCCTGTTCAGTAAATTTCTGGCCCAACTGCTAAGCAACTGGCAATACCTGCATCAGATGGAACGCCTGGTGCAAAGCCGCACCCAGGAGCTGGAACGGGCCTTGGAAAAAGCCAAGGAATTGCAGCAAAAATATGAAACCCTGTCGGTGGTTGATGATCTCACCGGCCTGCATAACCGCCGTTTCTTTTTCCCTGAGGCGCAAGCGGCGCTGTCACGCGCTATCCGCCACCAGCAACCCTTTTCCTTGATCATCTTCGATCTGGATCATTTCAAGCAGATCAATGATATCTACGGTCATGCGGCGGGAGACCGGGTTCTCAAAGACCTGGCCGTCAAGGTCAGTGACCAGATTCGCGTAGGCGATATTCTCGCCCGTTTCGGCGGCGAGGAATTTGTCCTGGCGATGCCCAATACCGACCTGCCGGGTGCCCTGATTCTTGCCAAACGCCTGCGCCAGGCACTGCAGGAACTGAGCTGGACCTTTTCCCATGACATCATCACCGTCACCGCCAGCATCGGCCTGAGCGCGCTGAGTGCGCGAGTGCCGGAAGGCATTGTGCTCTCGCTGGATTACATCCTCTCCGAGGCCGATCAAGCGCTGTATTACAGCAAACATGCAGGCCGTGACTGCATCACCATCTTTGACGACATCGCCGAATTCCTGATTGCTGAACACTTCTAAAGGAACCTCACTCATGCGTTTACTGATTACCGGCGGCGCGGGCTTTATCGGCTCGGCGCTGATCCGTTATCTGCTGCAACACACGCCCCATCATGTCATCAATCTCGACAAACTCACCTACGCCGGAAATCTGGAATCCTTGGCCAGCGTGGCTGAGCATCCGCGCTATCACTTCATTCAGGCGGATATCAACGACGCCCAGGCCCTGAGCACCGTATTTACCCAACATCGCCCTGATGCGCTCATGCATCTGGCGGCAGAGTCCCATGTGGATCGTTCGATTGAAGGCCCGGCGGCGTTCATCCAGACCAATATTGTGGGCACCTGCACGCTGCTGGAGGCCACCCGCGCCTACTGGCAAGGACTTAATGCCCAGGCCCGCGCCGCCTTCCGCTTTCATCACATCTCCACCGATGAGGTCTATGGCAGCCTCGGTGCTGAAGGGCGCTTTTGTGAAACCACGCCCTATCAGCCCAACTCGCCCTATGCCGCCAGCAAGGCATCCTCGGATCACCTGGTGCGCGCCTGGCACCACACCTATGGGCTGCCAGTGATCACCAGCAACTGCTCAAACAATTACGGGCCGTTTCAGTTTCCCGAAAAACTCATCCCGTTGATGATCATTCAGGCACTGGAAGGCAAAGCCCTGCCCGTCTACGGAGATGGTCAAAATGTGCGTGACTGGCTCTATGTAGAAGATCATGTGCGGGCGCTGTGGTGCATTCTGCAACACGGCCAGGTCGGCCAGACCTACAATGTCGGCGGCGATGCAGAACGCACCAACCTGGACGTGGTGCATACCTTGTGCAGCCTGCTGGATGAGCGCCTCCCCCGTGCCCAGGGGCGCTATCAGGATTTAATCACCCCGGTTGCCGACCGTCCCGGCCATGATCGGCGCTATGCCATTGATGCCAGCAAACTGATGCGCGAACTGGATTGGCAACCGCAGGAAAATTTTGCCAGCGGCCTGGCTAAAACCGTGGACTGGTATCTGGCCAACCGTAGCTGGTGGGAACGGGTGCGCGATGGGCGCTATCGCGGCGAACGCCTCGGCCTGCTGGCATAACTACACCATGCCGCGCTCGGCCATCGAGACCACCCGATCACCCACAATAAAATGATCCAGGATGCGCACATCAATCAGCTCCAGCACCTGCTTGAGTCGCTGGGTGATCATTTGATCTGCTTGTGAGGGCTCGGTGCAGCCGGAGGGATGATTGTGAACCAGAATCAATGCCGCCGCGTTGAGTTCCATCGCCTTGCGCAGCACCTCGCGCGGATGCACATTGGCGCTGTTAATGGTGCCCCGAAACATCTCCTCAAAGCAGATCACCCGATGCTGGTTATCCAGAAACACGCAGCCAAAGATCTCAAAAGGATATTCGCGCATTTTTAGCGCCAGATACTGCTCCACATCCTTAGGGTTTTGGATCAACTGCCCGCGTCGCACCCCTTCTTCCAGATGACGCCGACCCATCTCCAGCACGGCCTGCAACTGCGCATACTTCGCCAGCCCCAAACCCTTGGCTTGGCAAAAACCCTCCTGATCCGCCTTCAACAAGGCACGCAGGCTACCAAATTCCACCAACAAATCCTGCGCCAGATCCACAGCGGTCTTCCCCGCCACCCCGGTGCGCAGAAAAATCGCCAGCAATTCTGCATCGGAAAGCGCCTGCGCGCCCTGTTCCAGCAACTTCTCACGGGGCCGCTCACTCGCAGGCCAGTCAGTAATCGGCATAGAACACGTCCAATGCTTTGGCGACAGCATGCTTAATATCTTTCATGATCGAGGCAACTCATGTCCTTAATGTGTGAAGGTTAGAAGCGGCCAGCCAGCGTTTCGCTACGACGCAGGCGGTGGACATATCAGAGCAGTAGGTTAATTGCTCGCGGGATTTGTGAATGCCAGCGCGGCGCAGCTCGACGATGATGCGCGCTGGCAGTCCGGCAATGATCAGGCGGATGTTTTGCCGCTGAATCTCGCGGATCAGGGCTTGCAGGCTGACGATGGCGGAAATATCCACGCTGGGCACGTCCTGCATATCCAGGATGATGATCTGCACCTGCCGGTCTACCGTGTGCAGGGTGCTGATGGCTTTGTCCGCAGCGCCGAAAAACAGCGGCCCGTTGACATCATAAACCGCCACCCGTTCTGCGGGAAGCTCGATACAGTGTCCGCGCTCGGTATGAGTGACGCGGCGTGACTGGGTCAGATCCGACATGCGCAGAATAAACAGCGCAGCGGCCAGCCCAACGCCAACGCCCACCGCCAGCACCATATCAAAGGTCACCGTCAGAATAAAACACGTCAGCAAGACGGCCACATCACCACGCGGGGCGCGTAGCAGAATATGGCGGAAATGCTTGGCCTCACTCATATTCCAGGCGACCACCATCAATAAAGCCGCCAGCGCGGCCATCGGCAGATGCGATAACACCCCCGCCAGCACCGTTACCGAGGCCAGCACCACCAGGGCATGTACCACGGCGGCCACCGGTGAACGGGCGCCGGCACGGATATTGGTTGCGGTACGCGCCAGTGCGGCGGTGGCGGTGATGCCCCCGAAAAACGGCGTAATGATGTTGCCGATGCCCTGGCCGACCAGTTCGGTATTCGGGCGGTGGCGCGTGCCGGTCAGGCCATCGGCCACCACCGCACACAATAAAGACTCAATCGCCCCGAGCATGGCAATGGCCAGCGCCGGGCCGAGCAATTCACGAATCAGCGCAAAATTGACCTGCAGCGGTGCGCCATCCGGGCCGGGCAACTGCCAGGGCCAGACCCAGGACGGCGGCAGTGGTGGGATTCCTTGACCGCTCTGTTCGCCGATGGTCCAGCTAAAGCGCGAGGCAATGGTGTCAATCTCGACCCCGACCAGAAACTGAGTCATCAGCCAGCCTGCACAGCCCGCCACCGCCAGGGCGACTAAGTGACTGGGAATGCGCGTTGGCAGGCGATTCCAGCCCAGCAACACCACCAAAGTCAGCAGGCCGATACTCAGCTCCTCCCAGCGCAGGGTGGGTAGGGCCTCAACCAGCAAGACCACATTATCGAGAAAATGCACCTCCCGCTGGGTCACCAGCAAACCCAGAAAATCCTTGATCTGCAGGGTGAAAATCACCACCGCAATCCCCGCAGTAAAACCAATCACCACCGGATAGGGGATAAACTGCATCAAGCGCCCCATCCCCGCAGCCCCCATGGCCACGAGCAATATTCCCGCCATCAGGGTTGCCAGTAATAAGCCGCCCAGACCATATTGATGGGTAATCGGCAACAAAATCACCACAAAGGCCGCCGTCGGCCCGGAAACGCTAAAGCGCGAACCACCGGTCAGGGCAATCAAGGTCCCGGCCACAATCGCGGTATATAAGCCATGTTGCGGCGGCACATCCACCGCAATAGCCAGGGCCATCGCCAGCGGAATCGCCACAATGCCTACCGTGGTGCCCGCCATCACATCAGCGCGAAACCCCGCCCAGCCGTAGCCCGCACGCCAGGCATCCAAAAAGCTCAACAGGGGTAATAATTCGCGTAAACGGTTGGACATTTTCGCCAATTTCAGTTTTCAGTATTTAATGGGTCACGCGAAGACGCGAAGAAGCGAAAAATATCAAAAATCATGTTTCATCCTTCGCGCCCTTCGCGGCTTCGCGTGAGATCAACCCTTACCACTTTCAGTTTTCAGGCTGAACACTGAAAACGCTCCTACTGAGAACTGGCGACAGGGGCCACGGGGAAGCTGGCAGTGTCAAGCACCGGCTGCCCCTGGGCATTGAGGTTGACCCGGATACGCTGCAAGGTACCGTTACCGATGGCAATTTCCGGGCTATGCCCTTGGGCATTGACCGGCAGACTGACCACGAATATGCCGCCCGTACGCATTACCTCAACCCGGCCCGTGTGCGCATTGAAGCGGTACTGGTAACTCTGGTCAGGATGCAGGCGAAAGCGGGCCTGCGGCGCCAATGCTGAACTGATCAACAGCGAGGCCTGGGCATCGGCAAAGCGAATCTCCAACGGTTGGTAATTCACCCCTGGCCGTGGCTCCAGGGAAAGCGCGCCACGCACACTGATGGCGGTCGTCCCGGCATTGACATATTGGCGCAGCCGGGGAGGCTGACCGCCCATGACAATCACCTCATCACTGCTGACGCTGACCGGCTGGGCCTGTGGATTACTGGCTACAACCACTGGCCGGATACGGCTTGCGCTGTTCTGGCTTTGGCCAAGTGGCACCAGGCTTAGGGTCGCAATCACGCCATCTTGCAGCGGATGGTCATTCAGGCCATACAGTAAAATACGCAACCGCCCGTCTCTCAAGGCATTATAGCTTAGGGTTTTACCGGCATTTTGTGCGGCGATGCCTAAACGGGCGGCAGATAACGCATGATTAAAATGAGCGACATCGTAATAGAGATCTACCGTCATGGCCGAGACGCCCTGCGGCTGCCCCTGCCAGATGAGATCCATATCCAGGGCGCGCCCGTTAGCGCGTACATTCGCCAGTTGTAGCTGGGCCCCCTGCGCAGGTGTTGTCGCTGGGCGCGGAGTTCCTATGTGCAGATTGACAATCCGGGTCAGATCCAGCACATCAATGCGCAGATCCGTGCGCCGGTCTGTCTGCATACAGCGATTGCGCTGGTTGGCTAATACGGCGCTTGCCGCATTTTGTACCTCAAACAGCGCCACCTGTCCGCTGCAATCACAATCCCCGATCAAGTCATTGCAGGGACGATCCAGCAAAATCCCGCCAGAGACCGCCCGGATAAACACCGTCTGGTTATGGGCATTATTGGCAGTAGTGTTTGCCTGCTCCATACGAACCGGCAACTGTTTGGACAGGCGAGAGCGGTCCGTCACCGTAAAGTACAACTCCAGCACCCGCGTGTCATTGGCAATAGTCCGCACGGGTTGCCTTTGATAGAGCATCCAGATACCCAGCCGTCCGGGTTCCAGCACCTGAACCTCACGGTTATGATCCGGGAGTTGGGCATCATTCCAGACAATGCCGCGTTGCGGATCAAAATCCAGGGCCTGTGCATCAAAGGTGACCACGCTGGCAAAGCCGGAGATCCCTACCGGAAGGGGGTCGCGCAGGAACAATTCCAGCTTGACCTGATCGCCCCGGTTGGCGGTATCTTCAGGATACGTGCTGGTATAGCTCAGCTCCAGACGCGGCACGCGGGGATCATAAAGTTCGTCACGAATCTGTGCGGTGAAAATATTGGTGCTGGTGTTGCGATCATCGCCAAGCAGGTAATACTGGGTATTTTTAGTGGCATCGCTGGGCACCGGAAAAAGATGGCTGGCATCGCGGGCAGTGGTGCTACCCGCGATAAACACCTGACGGCGGGCATTGGCCCGAGTCGCCAGTGCCCACACGGCATCATCCCTGATCCCACCAAAAAAGCTGGCATACAGCAGATCCAGCCCGCGTGGATCCAGCTTGGCAATAAACCCGTCACGGCTGCGGGCATCGGCGGCACGCAGATAGCTGTGACCTTCAATGGCATGGTGGGTGGGGAAATTATGCGACTGGGTTTGGCCCCCCACATAGATATAATGCAGACCCGTATCACGCGCCTGATCAATGGCGATGGCATGAGCGCGGTCATCGGCATTACCGCCCAGGTAGGTGGCAAAATGCACAAAGCGCCCGAATTGATCCAGCTTGGCTACAAAGGCGTCGTTATTGCCGGCCAGAGCTGGATATAAGGCACTGGTGACCGGGAAATTTTCCGAGTTGGTATAGCCGGAAATGAACAGATGTGGGTCTTGCGGCGGCCCCAGGACCATATCGGTAATCACATCGTTGCGGCTTCCCCCCAGGTAGGTGGCAAAAACCAGCTCGGTGCCTTGTGGGCCGATACGCGCTACAAAGCCGCTGGTACCACCCGGATTGGCGGGCTGGAAAGTCCCGGTGGTGGTGGGAAAATCGCGTGAGGCGGTAAAGCCGCTGAGAAAGACGGTGCCGTCATAAATGCCATTGAGCGCCTTGATCACCTTCATGCTAACCACGTCGTCATTGCCCGAGCCACCAAAATAGCTGGCGTAATGGACAAACTGGGCCGCCGGGTCGAGTTTAAGCACAAAGGCACTCTTGCCGCGTGGATAGCTGGGATACAGCGCATTGCGGGTGGGCAAATCCCCGGAAGCGGTCTCCCCGGCCACATAAATATTACCCGCCGCATCCAGATCAATGGCCTTGCCCGCATCCACCCCGGAACCGCCCCAATAGCCGGCAAATACCAAGGGGTTGTTTGGCTGATCTAACTGCACTTTAGCGACAAAGGCAGCCTGCGGACGCCCGCCGGGCAATACCGGATACAATCCCGAAGGGGCCACACCGGAAGGAATGGGAAAATTGGGCGAGTTGGTTTGACCGGTAAGATAGAGAGAGACCTGTGTGCCCTGTTGCTGCAAGGCAATGGCATTAATCTGTTCGTCATTGCTGCCGCCCAGAATCAGAACATGCTCCAGGCTGCTGGCATCCGGGCTGAACTGCAAGAGCAGGCCATCGCGGCGGGCGCGTGTCCCCTGCTCGCGGGCGGTACCGGGTAAGGCGCTTGATAAAGTGCTGCCCACGGCAATCACACGGCCATTGGCAGTGACGGCCATTGCCTTGATCTCATCATTGGCGGCACCGCCAAACACGGCGGAATATTCCACCGACACGGTCGGATCAATCACCAGGGTGCGGTTCTCATCATAGTCCCCTAGTGCAAAGGCAATCACATAACGCCCGGCCTCAGGGCTAGCCTCCTCAATGACAAAAGTACCGTCAACCAATTGCCGCCCTGTCTCATCCTCCTGATAGATCACCGGCACCTGTTGGTGTATCTGAGTGCCATTGGGCAAAGTTGCTAGCAATGCACCTTCGGCGGTGTGGTGCAATTCACGGACACCCTCTAAAACCAGGCGAATCTGCGTGGGATCGGCCTGCGGCGCAACCACCCAGTCATAGACCAGATGATGCTCATGGCTACGCAAGACCCAATCAATTCCCGGATACACCTGTGTATAGCGTAGTTGCGCATAACTGGGTAACTGACTTTGCCAATGGGCGGGATTGTCGCCGCGCAGATAACTGACCCGGGTGGGCAAGGCTTTCTCAGGTATCAGCTCGCTGAGATTGCCCTCCAGAGCATATAAACGCACCGCCGCTTCCCTGTCTGCTGCGACACACCTGCCTGCGCCGCGTGCGTCGCGGCAGGCAGGCGCAGCGCAGGCCTTAGGGTTGCCTTGATCATGCAGATAAAACCCCACGCCCTCCGCGCCAAAAGCCACCTCGGCTCCTTGTGCCCGGCCTGCATAGCGCACTGTGGCATTCCATTGCCCCTGATTGGGTACAAACAGGGCGGGAAAATCGCTCAGCCCCTTGAGCGTTTGCGGTGTTGGCAGCGCGGCCTGGGCATAGCCGCTAAACGCCATCAGCCAAAGGCTGAAGCAGAATACAAAGACAGGGTTACGATACAGTCTGTGAATGTGCCATCTCATGTGAACATTTCCTTAAGGTTTAGACGAGGTGTCTGTGTAGCGACTTTGTGCCTATATGCGAAAACAGTGCCAGCAGGCTTAGGGCGGTGGCCGTGCATCGGCGGCAAGTGCTTGGCTGTGGTGCTGGCATAAAAAGCGGATTTCGCTGACAGAGATCCGCAGCGGCAAAAAGATGCCGCCATTGGGGCGGGGAGTGTGATTGAGCTGTTGCAGGGTCACTCTATAGGCGCGCCGCGCCAGATCAATATTTTGCAAGGCACGATAGGATTCCGCCAGATAATAATGGGCAATCCAGCAGTCGTGACAGGTGTAGACCGCCTGTTTGAAGCAGCGAAGCGCCTGCTCATGGTCGGGCACCGGTTGCCATTTGGCACAAAGCCCCAAGAGCATAAAGGCATCCACATTCCAGGCATCGTCGGCCAGCACCGCCTGGGCACGCTGCGCCGCCTGAGCAAACTGGCGCGTGTGCAGCTCAATATAGGCCAGCAAGAGCCGGGCCGGGATGCTGTGCGGCTGCTGCGTTAAGTGCGCGTGCAGACGCTTCTCGGCCTCCTGATAACGCTCCTCGCGGATCAGTGCGCTTAAGGCCTCGCTGTCCAGTGGAGGGGGTGCGGATGTCTGGACGCTGACGGGGGGCGCGGTTTCTGGCGGCTGGGCGGGTTTGGCCGGTGCTGGAGGCGCTGGCGGTGTGATGATTTTTGCCGGGCTGATAGACGCTGCGGCTGGACGTGCAGGTATCACGGGCGCACGGTGTTGCCAGGTCTCTGCTGCTGGCTTGCGCAATGCCGGCGGACGGGCGGGCTGTGTCGGGGTGTCGCTTTTTTTGAAATAAAAAAGCTGAAAATCCTCAACGAGCTGGAAGATACCCAAGTCATTGGCCATGGATTCTGCGCTGCCGACAATAAAGACCCCGCCGTCGTTGAGTAGGCGATGCAGATTGTGTTGCACGGTGCGCCGCGTGGCGGTGTCAAAATAGATCGACACATTGCGAAAAAAGATCACATCCTGACCACCCATCAAGGCCATCGAAGGCGGTTCTTCCAGCAGATTGAAACGCACAAATTGCACCCGTGAGCGAATCTCGGCGTGCAGGCAGTAGAGATTATGCCCCAGCGGCTGAAAATACTGGCGCTGACGCTGCGGCGAAAGCCCACGAAAGGAAAAGCTATTGTACGTTGCCGCCCGTGCCCGTTCCAGGGCCTTGTGATCAATATCCGCGCCCATCAGGGTGACCTGTTGCCAGATGTCTTCACCAAAGGCCTCCTGCAGCGCCATCGCAATGGAGTACGGCTCTTCGCCGGTGGAGCAGCCCGCACTGAGAATGCGAATGCTCGCTGGTGATGAACGGCTACGCAGCAGGGGAGGGAGCACCGATTCGGTCAGCAGCCGGAAATGTTCGGCCTCCCGGAAAAAATAGGTTTCATTGATGGTCAGGCGCGTGACCAGTTCGTGAAATTCCTCGTCATGGCGTTGCAGATACGCTAAATAGGCGCTGACCTCATCCAGCCCGCGCAAGGCCATGCGTTCGACCACCGCATCGGCCAGATTGGCAATATTGCTCTGATCAAACACCAGCCCGCAGCGGCGTTTAACCAGGGCGCTGAAATCATCCAGGCGGGTGATCATGCGTCCATGCCTGCCAGCCGCAGCATCTGTTCGGGGATGGCCTCCAGCGGTACAACGTGCTCAACCACGCCTTCCTCAATGGCGATACGGTTCATGCCGAAGATCACAGAGGTTGCCTCATCCTGTGCCAGGGTGTGTCCGCCCGCCCCGTGAATGGCGCGCATCCCGCGCACCCCGTCTTTACCCATGCCGGTGAGGATAATCCCCACGCTGTTGTGTTGATACACCTTGGCGACACTTTCCAGCAACAGGTCGCAGGAGGGGTGATAGATATCCTGGGCGGCCCGTTCAATCAGCGCCAGCCGATGCGCGGTGGTGATCTGCAGATGATATTCCGAAGGGGCCAGGGTAATGCGTCCGGGGCGCAGCGGCTCACCGGCACAGGCCAGCGTCACGGGCAAGGGACACAGTACATTGAGCCATTCAGCCATGCCCGCTGCAAAGCCATCGGAGATATGCTGGGCAATGAGAACGGGGGAAGGAAAATTCACCGGCAGGCGCGGCAGAATCGTGGCCAATGCCTGTGGCCCCCCGGTGGAACAGGCGATCACAAATACGCTGCGGGCAGCGCACTCATCCACACACGGCGGCGGTGGCCAGGACGACCACGCCGAGGGTTTGGCGCTGACCGGGGCAGGCTGCGGCAGGCTGTTAAGCTCCGCCGGGGGCTTGAGGCTTTCCAGGGTGCGCAGATGGGTGATCACGCGAATCTTTGCCGCCATGCGCGCCTTGGCGAGAAATTCCACCCAGTCGGCAGGATCGCGGCTTGGCTTGTTAACCACATCCACCGCTCCCAGACTTACGGCGGTATAGGCATTTTTGGCATCGGCCACACTGCTGACCACCAGAATCGGCACCGCCCGGCTGCACATGATCTCGCGGATGGCATCAAAGCCACTCATCACCGGCATTTCCAGATCCATGGTAATCAGATCGGGATGCTGCTCCTTGGCAAGCCTGACCGCGTCTTGTCCGTTGAGCGCCTCGCCGACCACCTCAAAGCCGCCATCTTCTTCAAAGATGAAGCGCAACATGCCCCGGGCGATGGCGCTGTCATCTGCCAATACTACGCGAATTTTTGCATCGGTACTCACGCCTGCCTACTCATGCCTGTGCCAAAGATCATCATGCCTTGCCCGGCAACCACCACGCAATAGCCGCGCCCAACAAGGCCGAGGCCAGTACAAAGATATGCAGGTTAATGGCGCCCTGCAAGGCGCTGTCCCAAGGGACGCCCAAAGGCACCAACACTGCCAGGGCGCCGGCCTCAAAACTGCCCATGCCGGCAATGCCATGCACCGGCAAAATGCTGCTAAGGTCCGCGCCAATGACGGCCAGCCAGGCTATCGACATCTCCGTAGACACAAACAGCAAAAAGACCCAGACAAAGACCCCAAGCTTGACCAGCCAGTTAAGCAGGGTGAGCAACCAGGCGCGAACAAATGGCTTGGCCTCGCTCGGCAGGGCATGAAAAGCCTGGCTCAGTATCTGTTGCAGGCGCGACGGGGGGCGCTGCGCCAGCCATCGGCTCATCACTGGCGCAAGGCGCCACAGCGGCCATAAAAGTGATAGCCAGAGCAGGGCAATGAGTCCAGCGCTGAGCGCTCCCCAAAAAAAGCCACCCAGTGCGATGCAGGCAAACAAGGCCAGGGTATGCAGATCAAGCAGCCTGAACCACAGTAAAACGCCGATGGAATCGGGGGCAGGGATGGCAAAATAGCGCGCCATCAATAGCGGAAAGCTGAGTTCTCCGGTGCGCATCGGCAATAGATTATTCAGGGCATTATGCAGCAGCGTAAGGCGCACACAGGCCAGAAAGCGTCCGCGCATGCGTGTTTGATAATAATCATAGACCCGCCAGGCGCGCAGGCCATAGGTCAGCAGGGTGAGCAAAATCGCCAGACTGAGATGCTGCCAGGACAGTGCCAGCCAGGGATTTAGCAGCCAGGCCCAGCCGAGCAAAAACTCAACGCCAAGAATAAACCCCGCCGAGATCAGCAGGGCGATGAGGGTCTTGCGGGTTAACAGGACGTGGACGCCGTGCGAGCACTGTGCCACATGCGCTCTGCGTGGCCTTGTGCGGTTGCGATGATGCGGGCGCAGACAAACAACAGATCAGACAGGCGATTCATATAGGCCACCAATGGCTCAGACAGGTTGCGGCTATGGCTCAGAGTGATCAATTGGCGCTCGGCGCGCCGACACACCGCCCGCGCCAGATGACAAAAGGTAGCCGTCTGCCCGCCCCCCGGAAGAATGAACTCCTTGAGCGGGGCAAGCTGTGCATTGAACTGGTCAATCTGCGTCTCCAGCCAAGTGATGCGCGCCATCTGTAGACGCTGGGCGTGGGGTACGGCCAATTCCCCACCCAGATCAAACAGGTCGTTTTGGACGGCCAGCAAGACCTCGGTGACGGCGGGTGGCAATTCGGCGGCCAGCACCACCCCCAGCAGGCTGTTGAGTTCGTCCACATCGCCCAGCGCCTGGATCAGCGGCGCATCCTTGGGGATGCGCTCGCCGTCAGCCAGCCGGGTTTTACCATCGTCGCCCATGCGGGTATACAGCTTGCTAAGTCGATATCCCATGATCTAATGCCTAATGCGCTGCTTTGGGGTTTAGGGCCTGATGTAAACGCTCGCAGACGGTTTCCAGCACCGTCACACGGCCCAGGCGTTTGTCATTGCCTGGTACCAGGGTCCAGGGGGCGTATTCGGTGCTGGTGCGAATCACCATCTCATTGACCGCCGCTTTATAGGCTGGCCATTGCTCCCGGTTGCGCCAGTCTTCCTCCGTGATCTTATGGCGTTTATAGGGCACCTGTTCCCGTTCACGAAAGCGGCGGAGTTGTTCGTCTTCGCCGATATGCAGCCAGAATTTGATCAGCACAATGCCGTGCTCACTGAGCTGCTGCTCGAATTCATTGATCTCATGATAGGCACGCTGCCATTGATCCGCACGGGCGAAAGACTCCACCCGCTCCACCAGCACACGCCCATACCAGGAACGGTCAAACAGCGTCATGCGGCCATCTTCCGGGATATGTCGCCAAAAGCGCCAGAGATAATGATGCGCTTTTTCCTCATCGGTGGGCGCGGCAATCGGCACCACCCGATGCAGGCGAGCATCAATGCCCTTGGTCAGACGACGAATCGCGCCCCCTTTGCCGGCGGCATCCCAGCCTTCAAACACCACCACACACGCCCGCTGCTGTTCATGGGCCTGCCAGGTCAGCTGACGCAGCCGGGCCTGCGCCTGTCCCAAGCGCAGCGAATAATCATCCGCCTCCAGGCGGGCCTCCAGATCGACATGATCCAGAATGGTCAGGCGCGCGGCCTCGCCTTCTGGCAGGCAGGGGGCATGGGAGACCAGCGACGGTTCTTCCATATAGCGCCCTTTGTTGGCCAGCTTTTCCTTGATGGCATGGAGCAGGGTCCGCCCGACGGTGAGATCACGATAGCGTACATCCGCCGCCTCAATCAGATACCAGGGTGCCAGGCCGCAGTCCGTACCACGAATCACCCGCTCGGCAACGCCTACAAAGGTGTTGTAATCTTTGCTCAGGGTGCCCTTGCCCGGTCGTTGATACCAGCGGCTGGCCGGGTCTTTGAAGCGTTTTTTCAGGCGTTTTTTTTGCGCTTTGCGCGACAGATGAAACCAGAATTTGATGATCAGGGTGTCATCTTGCGCCAGCATCCGCTCCAGATCCTGAATGCGCCCCAACTCGGCGTCCAGACGCGCCTCCTGCCAGTCCTGGCTGAGTCGCCGTCGCAGCGGCTCGGCATACCAGGCACTGAAAAAGATGCCGATATTGCCGCGTGGGGGCAGGGCGCGCCAATAGCGCCAATACGGTGGATGATCCTGCTCCTCGCTGGAGACATCCCAGAAGGCATGGGTTTCAACGCCGCGTCCATCCAGCCAGGCGTTGAGGCGGTTAACCACCTCGCCGCGCCCCACGCCTTCCACCCCGGCGACAATGACAATCACCGAGACATGGCTATCGCGTAAGGCCCGCTGTGCTTCCAGTAAGGCCGCGCGCAATTCCGGCATCTGGGCCTTGAATTCTTCTTTGGAGACCTTGCGCCCCAGCTCGGCTGCTTCAAACATGGCTAGCGTATCCGCTGCACGACACTGAAAGCGCCGCGAATCTGGCCTTCTGTATAATCAACGGCCTGATCCGCCGGATACAGCGTTGCTAAGATCTCGCTGATCTCGGGGGCCAGATCCGCTGCGCTGCCATGACAATTTAGACACAGGCCGATGGTGGGAATGGCCTTCATATAGCGAAATTCACTGCGCCACAGATGGCGTCTAAGCTTGGTATATTCCAGGTCCTGGGGATTTTCACCCGCAGCCAGACGCGCCTCAAAGTCCTTGAGCACCGCCTGCTGCCAGGGGCGAGGCACACTGTCGGGATTGCGCGGTTTGAGGCTCACGCGGGTCACGAGCAAGCCCGTTTCCTCGGATAATGCCTGGGCGATTTTCGGGGCCTGGGTATGACAGATCTCAATGGCCTGCACCGGACCTTGGCTTTGCACGGCAGTTTGTAGCTGGGTCATCAATTGTTGGGCAAAGGCTTGCACCACCGCCTGACTGGCCTGCAGGTGCTCACTGTGTTCACTGGCCTTGAGAGGGCTTACACAACATAAGGCGAAAAGGCATAAAATACGAAGGCTTGTTTGCATCAGAATTCCTCGAATAGATCAAAAATTAAATGCCCGTCCATCAGACTGAACAGGGTGTCGTAACCATGCGGTATCCGGGATCACGGTGGAGGGTCAGGCAAGAATGGCGTATGCAGCGACGCTGAGAAGGCCTCATAAGACAAGGGCCTGGAAAATAAAAATCCCTGCCCATAATGGGCGCCGTACTGGCACAGCAACTCCATTTCTTCCGTGCGTTCAATGCCCTCGGCAATCACCGACATATCCAGGCTGCTCGCCATACTGACCAGGGCATGTACAATCTTGGCACTGCGCTTATCATCCAGCATGGACGACACAAAGGCCCGATCAATTTTTAAAGTATCAATGGGATAGCGGTGCAGGTAGCTGAAACTGGAATAGCCGGTGCCAAAATCATCAATGGCAATGCTAAAGCCGCGTTCCTTGAAACCTTTGAGCACCTCAGCGGCGGCGGCGGGATTGCTGATCAACAGGCTTTCGGTGACTTCCAGCTTGATGCGGCGCGGCGAGACGCCGGCGCTGCGCACAATTTCTTCAATCCGATCAACCAGATGCGGCTGTTCAAACTGCCGCCCCGAGAGATTCACGCTCATATATAAGGGCGGCAGGTGCGCATCCTTGTGCAAATGATGGCGGGTATGATTGAACTGGATCAAATCCTCACAGGCACGGCTTAAAATCCATTCGCCGATGGGCAGGATCAGGCCGGTGTCTTCAGCAATTTCAATGAAATTGGCCGGCATGATCAAACCCCGTTCCGGGTGACGCCAGCGCAGCAAGGCTTCACAACCGGCCAGCTGCCGGGTATTCAAGTCAATGATAGGCTGGTAAAACAGCACCAGATAACCGGATACCAGAGCCTCGCGCAGCCCCACATCGACCTCCACCCGATGGGTGGTCAGATCCAGATCGTGCAGATACAGGGCGTGCGGGCTGGGAGCAGGGGTGGGCAGGCTGTGCGACAAGGTATTGCGGTAGCGCTCCAGAATGACGCGCACAAAGCAGGCCACCAGCGGGTCTGTCTGCGAGAGCTTTTGTTCTACATAGTCACGATGAATGCCCAGCAGCTCCACCCGATCCATCGCACTGGCACTGGCGGTGCGCGGCTTGCTGTCCACCAGTGCCATTTCGCCAAAAATCTCGCCTTTGGACAAGGTGGCCAGGATCACCCGATCATCATTGGAATGGATAGACAGCTCCACATGCCCCTGCTGGATGATGTAGGCATAATCCCCGCCATCCCCCTCAGCGAAGATTTGTTCACCCGGCTCAAAGGTCACGCGATAGGTGGTTTGTGCTGACATGATTGCCAATCCCCATCAGAGTAGAATGCCAGTCACCCGACCGGCCTGAACCCGGTTGCAGGCTGCTTTGCGGCCTTATGCGCCGAGCACCAAAATGGCATCCATTTCCACGGCGGCATTTTTGGGCAGACTGGCCACACCAATGGCGGCCCGTGCCGGGTACGGGGTGGTGAAGTATTGCGCCATCACCTCATTGACCAGGGGAAAATGGGCCAAATCGGTTAAAAACACATTGAGTTTGACGATATCCTGCAGGGAGCCACCCGCCGCGTGCGCCACCGCCTGCAGATTATCAAAGACCTGACGGATCTGCGCCTCCATGCTACCATCGACCATCTCCATGGTCTGCGGATCCAGCGGAATCTGGCCGGACAAATACACCGTGTCGCCGACCTTGACTGCCTGGGAATAGGTCCCGATGGCCTGCGGGGCCTGTGAAGTTGCAATGATTTCGCGAGACATAGCCAGCACCTGTTATTTGCTTTTGCGTTATAAGCGAGGGATGACGGTTTCAAGCAGTGCGCGCACATCCGTCATGGCCTTGGTGACATTTTCGCCGACTTCTTCCATGGTGATCTCACCCTCACCGCGCCCGGCTGCCCAGTTGGCCACCACCGCACAGGTGGCATAACACAGGCCCAATTCACGCGCCAGCGCCGTTTCCGGCATCCCGGTCATGCCGACCAGATCACAGCCATCACGCTCCAGGCGGTTGATCTCGGCGCGGCTTTCCAGGCGTGGCCCCTGGGTGGCAGCATAGGTGGCCTGTTCTACCGCATCCAGACCAATATCGCGGGCCGATGCGATGAAGACCTCACGCAAGGCCTGACAATAGGGCTCAGTAAAATCAATATGCGTGACATGGGTCAGGTCTTCTTCAAAAAAGGTGTGCGAGCGTGACCAGGTGTAATCCACGATTTGATCCGGGAACACAATACGACATGGGCGCATCTCGGGGGTGATCCCACCGACAGCGGCCACGGCAATGACCCGCTCCACGCCGGCATGATGCAAGGCCCACAGATTGGCGCGATAATTCACACAATGCGGCGGAATGGTATGGCGATACCCGTGGCGCGCAAGAAACACCACATCATGCCCCGACAGGCGCCCGAAGGTCAGCGGCCCGGAGGGTTCACCAAAAGGGGTATGCATGACTTCCCGACGGGTAATCTCCAGTCCGTTTAACGAGGTCAGGCCGGTGCCGCCAATAATGGCAATGGTTGTATCGGTCATTGTAATGTTGCGCCCCTTTAGGCAATTCATTTAAATATTAGGAGTTACGCAGTTAGCTGATTGATTTTGCTAGGTTCGATTTTATATTTTTCGCGTCTCCAACCTGCGTAACTCCTGTTAAATATGAAGAAAAACGGTGGTATGCGTATCAGTGCTCTTTGACCGCATAGATTCCTGGGGCATTGCGCAGATATTCCTTATAGTCCATGCCATAGCCAAAGACATAGCGATCGGCAACCTCCAGCCCGATAAAATCGGCCTGGAGGCCCGGCACACAGCGATCATGCAGCTTGCGCACCAACACCGCACAATACACCGCCTGCGCCCCTTGTTCCCGGCAATCCTGCAAAATCCCTGCTAAGGTATGTCCTTCGTCGAGAATATCATCCACCACCAGCACCACCCGGTCTTTAAGCGGTGTGCGTGGCCGGGCCAGCCAATGCAAGGTATCCGCCCCGCTAAGCTGTCCCCGGTAGCGGGTGGCGTGCAGATAATCCAGCTCCAGCGGAAAATCCAGCCGGGTCAGCAGGTGTCCTGCGGCGACAATACCGCCACTCAGGACGCACAGCACCAACGGATTTTGCCCCGCCAGACGCTGGTTGATAGCCTGCGCCATCCGATCCAGCGCCGTATCAACGGCCTGGGTTGGGTGCAGACAGTCCGCCTCGGCAAGTACCTGGGCGGCATGATTTGGATCAACAGTCATGATGTTTGCCATGAAAAGCCCGCGCCCCACATCGCGGCGCGAGCTTTTCAGTCCCCTCAAAAATTTAGGATTACCGTTGCGCTCAATAGGTAAATGTCACAGTATCGTCGTCCATCGCCTCGCTGATGACATAGGCCCCGCCTACCGTTTCCTCAATCTCGGGAATCAGATCATCGCCCCACAGCTCCAGGGTCGGCGTGCAAATCTTGAATTTCACCCCGGCCTCGTGCGCATCTTTAATAAAGTCATAGACCGACTTGCTGCTGCCATCCTGCACAAACAGGTTCTCCGCCACGCCCTTTTTCGCCAGTTCACCAGCCCGGCCAGTCATGACCACCTCAACATCAAACTCCATCGCCGCCGCCACGGTGGCCTGAAAAAATGGTGCGCCTAACTCGGTGGGATTATGTGGGTCGGTATTGACCATCACAATCATTAGTTTATTGGCCATAAAAACAAGCTCCTAACATTCTGATTATCATTGAATTATGCTGCTTCGCCCACAATGCGCCCGGAAAAAACTGGCACTGCATTATAGGCAGCTACCACAGACCAAGCCAAGCCCCTGGATCGGGATCTTGGCCGGGTGTATAAGCCTATAATTAAAATCTCATAAAAACCAGTGTTTAACCGATAGCGACTCGTCCAGCCTATTGACCTGATGCTGATCTTGGGTGAATCTATGCGTTTTTTGCACGCAACATGGCGGATTTAAACTTGACGCAAAGCGGGCAATATGTACGTTTGGCGTCAATTTCACCCTGTGTCTTGCTATACTGTAGCGGCAAAATGTGTCCTGGTTTCTGATGGTAAAACTCATGGGGTCAGCATCAGAGTCCAGCGTTTACATGTAAATTAAGCTAAAAATTTTGGAGACTTAGTGAATGGCTAACGAAGACGTTGACCAGGAGCGGCGCCGTTTCCTGGTAACGGCAACGAGTGTGGTCGGTGGTGCCGGCGTTGTGGCCCTAGGCTACCCTTTTGTCGCTTCCTGGAAACCCAGCGCCCAGGCACAGGCAGCCGGTGCTCCGGTTGAAGTAAATATCGGCCAGATGGAGCCTGGCCAGCTGATTCGTGTGCAATGGCGCGGTCAGCCGGTGTGGATTTTAAAGCGTAGCGAAGAGATGCTCGCCACCCTGCCAAAACTGGAGCCACGTCTGGCAGATCCTCACTCCGCCGTGGTTTCACAACAACCCGCCTATGCGCAGAATCAACATCGCTCTCTCAAACCTGAAATTGCCGTGATGATCGGGCTTTGCACCCACCTGGGTTGCACCCCGAATTATCGTCCGGATGTTGCCCCGGATGATTTAGGCCCGGATTGGCTGGGTGGATTTTTCTGCGCGTGTCATGGTTCCTTTTTTGACTATGCAGGCCGCGTCTATCGCAATAATCCGGCCCCCACGAATCTCCCTATTCCGCCCCACATGTACTTGTCTGACACCACGATCCTGATTGGTGAAGACGAAGGAGTTGCATGATGCATAAAGCTTTTAGTGCGCTTCTGAGTTGGGTGTTTGCTCGCTACCCGGTCGAAAAACCGTGGAATGAGCACATGGCGCAATACTACACCCCCAAAAACCTCAATTTCTGGTATTACTTCGGCTCGCTGTCAATTCTGGTGCTGGTGATCCAGATTGTCACCGGTATCTGGCTGACTATGTTCTATAAGCCTGATGCCGAGCTGGCCTTTGCCTCGATTGAGTTCATCATGCGCGATGTGGAGTGGGGCTGGTTTATCCGCTACATGCACACCGTGGGTGCCTCGGCCTTCTTCATTATCATCTATCTGCATATGTTCAAGGCGCTGCTGTATGGTTCGTATAAAGAGCCGCGTGAACTTTTGTGGATCAATGGGGTGCTGATTTACCTGGTGCTGATGGGCATTGCCTTTACCGGTTACATGCTGCCCTGGGGGCAGATGTCTTACTGGGGGGCGCAGGTGATCGTTAATCTGTTCCAGACCATCCCCATCATCGGGCCTGATCTGGTGATCTGGATTCGCGGTGACTTTTTGATCTCGGATGCCACCCTCACCCGCTTCTATGCGCTGCATATCGTGGCCTTGCCGCTGGTGCTGTTTTTGCTGGTATTTATGCATATTGTCGCCTTGCATGCGGTGGGTTCCAATAACCCAGACGGCGTGGAAATCAAGGAAAAGAAAGACAAAACCGGCAAGCCGCTGGATGGCATTCCTTTCCACCCCTATTTCACGGTCAAGGATCTGGTCGGCTTCGGGGTGTTCCTGATTGCCTTCTTTGCCATCATTTTCTTTATCCCCGATGGCGGCGGTTACTTCCTGGAAAAACCCAACTATGAACCGGCCAACCCCTTGGTCACCCCGGATCATATTGCCCCGCTGTGGTTCTTTACGGCATGGTATACCGTGCTGCGCGCTGTACCGGATCCATTCCTGGGCGTGGTGGCGATGTTTGGGGCGGTGTTGATTCTGTTCCTGCTGCCCTGGCTGGATCGCAACCCCATCAAGTCGATTCGCTATCGCAGCGACCTGCACAAGTTCAATATCGCCGTCTTTGCGTTCACTTTCCTGGTCTTGAGCTATCTGGGCACCCAGCCGCCCGAGCCGTTTTTGGGTGAGATGGGGCTGCGCTTTAGTCTGGTGTACTTCCTGTTCTTCTTCGTGATCTGGTTCCACAGCCAGCCGCGTTCCAGGGTGTTTAGCTACGCGGCCTTTGTCCTGCTGGTCGGGCTGTATACCATCTATGACTATCTGCGCCTGGAAACCCGTGAGGTACAGCTGATTATGATGAGCTGGCTGATCCCGACGGGTTATCTGGCGCTGTGTTTGTTGGGGCCATTGTTTACCCGCCTGAATGAGGAAAAACCTGTTCCCGACAGAGTGACCTCATAAGCTCAGGATTTTGGTCTGCTACCCGTCGGCCCTTTGCCTGGTTGTCTTTGGTGCTTGAGTACATGGCATGAGTGAACAAGGGCAAAGGCTGGCGGCTTGAGGCGATGACATGCCGCTCGGTGTGTCCGGCAACGCCGCATGATCTGGCGGGTAAAAGCCCCTTATACCGAACAAAGCTGGCCGCGCCCTTGGTGCGGCTTGCGATCCCTCCCTGGCCTTAAAGGCTTGGGTTTCTCGCGGAGAAGCTGATGAACAGATTGTTGATGCTATTACTTGTGTGGATTTTTCTGGTGCCCGGCGCGGCCTTCGCCGCTGGCCCCAGCGTGCCTTTGGATGCGGTCAAGGTCAATGTACACGATCGCGATGCCTTGCAACGCGGCGCCAAGCTTTTTGCGGGTTATTGCATGGCCTGTCACTCGGCGCAATACATGCGCTATACCCACGTTGCCCGTGATCTGGGCTGGAGCGCCGAGGAAATGCGCGAAAACTTCCTGTTTACGCGCAATCAAGCCGGTGATCCAACCCCGATGGGCGACATGATGCAAGCGGCCATCAGTGACAAAGATGCGGTTGAATGGTTTGGTGTGGTGCCGCCGGATCTGACCCTGTCTGCTCGCCTGTACGGTGAAGACTGGATGTACACCTTCCTGCGCAGCTTCTATCTGGATGAATCCCGTCCTTTGGGGGTTAACAACAGCGTCTTTGCCAGCATCGGGATGCCGCATCCCTTGTGGGAACTGCAGGGCTATCAGGAAAAGGTCGGCTATGAAAACAAACGTCCGGTCTTTGAGCTGACCCAGCCCGGCGGCCTCTCACCGGAAGAATACGATTCCGTGGTGCAGGATTTGGTGACCTTCATGACCTATCTGGCCGAACCGATCAAGCTGCAGCGTGAAAGTATCGGCCCCTGGGTCTTGTTGTTTTTAGCCGGTCTGACCTTCCTGTTTTATCTGCTGAAGAAAGAATACTGGAAGGATGTGCATTGATTTGCACCCGCGCAGCCTCTGATCCAGCGCTGCGGCCCGGTTAGCGGTCTGCAGGCGCGGCGCATCAAGGCCCAGGATACACGGTATTCTGGGCCAACGCGGATATGGGGGCTTTAACAGTTGCCGGTTATGCCGTCTTGTCTGTGGTTAGTTCTGCCGCGCCACCACGGACACCCGATCAATGCAAGTCTGGGTAGCCCCCTCCCTGTGCGGCGTCTTTGATCCTCAACCCGAGTTGCCTTTGCTATGCATGCCCCCTTATCCTCCACACGCCCCTACCTGATCCGCGCCATTTATCAATGGCTGGTGGATAACGATCTAACCCCTTATCTGTTGGTCGATGCCCGCTTTCCGGATGTCTGTGTGCCGCAACAGTATGTGCAGGACGGTCGGATTGTCCTTAACCTTGCGCCGATGGCGGTGCATGGTCTGATGCTTGGTAATGAAGAAGTCAGCTTCAGCGCCCGCTTTGGCGGCAAACCGATCAATGTCACCGTACCCATTGCCCGGGTTTTGGCGATTTATGCCCGCGAAAATGGCCAGGGCTTGATGCTGGGGGAAAGTGATGACCCCATAAGCACCGATGAGCCCCACACACCGCTTGAAGAAGCCGCCTCGGCGGATACCCATGCGCCAAACGGAGAAACCCGCCCGCCGCGCAGGGCGCCGAAGTTGCGCGTGATTAAATAAAAGTACATTGCCCCCGGCAAAACTCCCGGTATTTCGCTACAATGCCGCAGTTTTCAAACTTTTAACCCGTTTGTCATGGTGTCCCCAATATGGCCCAAAACGCAGAGCTGTTAAGCAGACCGCAAGCAATGCTTTACACCCTAGGCATCAATCACAAGACCGCACCGGTGGCGATTCGTGAGCGGGTGGTTTTTCCCCCGGACAAGGTAGAACCGGCATTGCAGGAATTGATCAGCGCGGCCCATTTGCCGGAGGCGGCGATTCTATCCACCTGCAATCGTACCGAGATTTATTTCAGTCAAAATACTGAAAATGGCGATGATGCGGTGATCCGCTGGCTCGGCGAATACCACAAATTGCGTCTGGATGAATTCCGCCCGTATCTGTATCAGCATGGTGAGGCAGACGCTGTGCGCCATGTGATGCACGTTGCCTGTGGTCTGGATTCGCTGGTGTTAGGCGAGCCGCAGATTCTTGGGCAGATGAAAACCGCCTATCAGGCCGCCAATACCGCCGGAACGATGGGACGGGAACTGGGGCGTTTGTTCCAGCATGCCTTCTCGGTGGCCAAGAATGTGCGCACCGCCACCGCCATCGGCGCCAGCGCGGTGTCTGTGGCCTTTGCTGCGGTCTCTTTGGCGCGGCAGATCTTTGGGGATCTCAAGCCGCTGACCGCAATGATGATCGGTGCCGGTGAAACCATCGAACTGGCTGCCCGCCATCTGCATACCAATAAAGTGGGTAAATTGCTGGTTGCCAACCGCACCCTGGAACGTGCCAATGATCTGGCCAGCCAGTTTGGCGGTGAAGGGCTGACCCTGCAGCAGATTTCTGAACGCCTTGCGGAGTGCGATATCGTCATCTCTTCTACCGCCAGCCCGGTGCCGATTCTGGGGAAAGGTGCGGTGGAGCGCGCCCTGAAAATCCGCAAACACCGCCCGATTTTCATGGTCGATATTGCCGTACCGCGTGATATTGAACCGGAAGTCAGTGAACTCGATGATGTTTATCTGTACACGGTAGACGATCTGGAGGAGGTGATTCAGGAGAATCTGCAGTCACGGCGCGAGGCAGCCACCCAGGCGGCGGAGATGATCGAGGCTGAAGTGGCCAGTTTTATGGGCTGGCTACGCGCCCAGGAAGCGGTTTGTACCATCCGCGCCTTTCGCCACAAGGCTCACAGCCTGCAGCACGAAGTGCTCGACAAGGCCCTGCAAATGGCGGCTGCCGGACGCTCTACCGAAGACAGCCTGCGCTATCTGGCGCACACCCTCACCAACAAACTGCTGCATGACCCCTGTCACCGGATGAACGATGCGGCCCGTCAGGGACGGGTTGAACTGCTAGAAGCCGCACACAGCCTGTTTAATCTGCCGGAATCGGCCTTGGTGCGCCGTGGTAAAGAGCAACTGTGAAGGACTCCATCCGCCTAAAGCTTGAGGGCATCAGCGAGCGCTTTGAAGAACTCGGGCGCTTGCTCTCGGATGCGGAAACGATTGCCCAGCAGGACCGTTTCCGCCGTTTGTCGATGGAATACAGCCAGCTTGAGCCGGTGGTGGCCTGCTGGCAAGACTATCATCGGGTCACCCAGGATCTGGCCGCCGCACAGGCCATGCGCCGCGATCCCGACCCGGAGGTGCGCGCCCTGGCCGAGGAAGAACTCGGTCTGTGCGAACAGCGCCACGCAGTGCTGGAACTGGATTTGCAGCGCCACTTATTACCCACGGACCCGCACGATCAAAGCAATATTTTCATCGAAATCCGGGCGGGTACCGGCGGTGATGAGGCTGCCCTGTTTGCCGGTGATTTATTTCGCATGTATGCGCGCTATGCCGAACAGCGCGGCTGGCAAATGGAGGTGCTGTCGATGAGCGAAAGCGAACAGGGTGGCTATAAGGAAATCATCGCCCGCATCATCGGCCATGGTGCCTATTCACGCCTGAAATTTGAATCCGGCGCGCATCGGGTGCAGCGGGTGCCGCAAACGGAATCCCAGGGGCGCATCCACACCTCCGCCGCTACGGTGGTGATCATGCCCGAGCCTGATGAAATCGAGGCCCCGCAAATCAACCCCGCCGATCTGCGCATTGATACCTATCGCGCCAGCGGTGCTGGCGGTCAGCATGTTAACCGCACCGACTCTGCGGTGCGCCTGACCCATCTGCCCAGCGGCATCGTGGTGGAGTGTCAGGACGAACGCTCACAGCATAAAAACAAGGCACGCGCCATGAGCCTGCTCGCGGCCAAGCTGTTTGAGGTGGAGCAAAAGCGCCAGCAAGATGCCCAAAGCGCCACGCGCAAAAGTCTGGTGGGCAGCGGCGACCGCTCCGAGCGCATCCGTACCTACAATTTCCCGCAGGGGCGGGTGACGGATCACCGCATCAACCTGACCCTGTATAAACTGGATGTGATCATGGAAGGCGAGCTGGATGCGGTGATTGAACCGCTGATCAATGAGTATCAGGCCGAACAGCTGGCGATTCTTGCCAACGAGAGCTGAGCCGCCATGAGGTGCGCTTGGCACGCTAAGCATTTGATCTGGTCTAACCATTTTCAACAACCCCGCATAAAACCATAAGGACTTCAAAGCCGATGGCTAAAACCATAATGATTGTCGATGATTCGGCCTCGATTCGTCAGGTCGTCAGTATTGCCCTCAAAGGTGCCGGTTATGAGGTGCTGGAAGCCAGTGATGGCAAGCAGGCCCTAGCGCTGTGTGAACAGCAGAAAGTGCATCTGGTGGTCTGTGATGTGAATATGCCGGTGATGGATGGCATCACCTTTGTCAAAGAGCTCAAAGCCCGGCCAATGAGCAAATTTACCCCGGTGATCATGCTGACCACCGAGGCCGGTGATGCCAAAAAGCAAGCAGGGCAGCAGGCCGGTGCCAAGGCATGGATTGTCAAACCCTTTCAGCCGGCGCAGTTGCTGGATGCCGTTGCCAAGCTGAGCCTGCCTTAAGTCTGGCCTGCGATACGCCGCGTGTCTTTTTGAAATCCTGCCGATGCAATGTTTGATCCAAAGCACTGAGGTCAGCTCTGCCCATCTGTGCCTTAAATTTGAAGGCGAGATGAGCATCTATTATGCCCAGCAGATCAAAGAGGCGCTGCTGGAGGCGATGGCGCAGCCCTACGCCACCCTGGAGCTGGATTTAAGCGATGTCACCGAGCTTGACACCGCCGGGGTGCAGTTATTATTGCTGGCGCAGCGGGAAATGAACGCCGCCGGACGCCAGTTGCGCATGTCGCAGCAAAGCCCGGCGGTGGCGGCAGTCCTGGGTTTGTTGCGCCTATAATCCACGGCACCCGCGATGAACCCGAACTCAACGGCCACGGCAGCAACGCCGCTTCCCCCCTTTTTGGTATCACGCGATGCGCAGATGCTGCTGTATATCCGGGTGCAACCTCGCGCCTCACGCGACAAGATTGCGGGCCGTTTCGGCGAACGCCTGAAAATCTGCATCACTGCACCACCGGTTGACGGCGCTGCCAATGAGCATCTGCTGTGCTTTATTGCCCGACACTGCAAGGTCGCCCGCCGTGACGTGGCGCTATTGCAGGGCAACAGCTCGCGGGACAAAACCATTGCCCTGCCGGTGACGGCGGATTTTTCTGCCCTGCTGGCCTTTGCCTGAACGCTCCCCCGCGCATTCCCCCTGCTAGGCGTGAGCCAGGAGGGGGTCAAGCGGGGTTTCTTTTGAGGGGTTTGGTGCCTTGGGATTCCACAGAGGCCCGAACCGTCTCCAGGGATGCACTGCCGACAGAGCCAACATAGCAAGCACGGTGCCAGAACATCGGCTTCCAGTAAAACGCTGCCAAATGCTCCGCAAAACGATTGCGGGCGCGACGGGCGCTGGCCGTCAATTCCTCATGCAGGCATGGACGGCGGTACGATGTCATAAACCGCGTGAGAACTAGATTTGGTGGGGTTTTCCATGGTTGCGCTTTAATGATTTTAATGGAATTATAGCAACCATGAGCATGAATGGACACCGCTTTCGCTGCTATCCCAATCGCACACAGGAAAATATCCTGCTGCGCTGGATCGGCTGTCAGCGATTTATCTATAACAGCAAGGTCAGGGAAGACCGCTATTTTCGTGCCTTTGCCCGAAAAGCCTTGTCGCTGACTGGGCAAAAACCGCCCATTGATCAGCAATACAGTCAATTCATTGGTCCTGATACGGCATGGTTGCGTGAAGTGCCCTCTCAGGTATTGCGCAATGGCGCGGTACGCTGGAAACAGGCCTACCGTCGCTTCTTCCAGAAACTCTCCGGACGTCCAACCCTGCATGGCAAAGGCGGCGAGCAAAGCGTCTGGCTCACGCGGGAACTGTTTGCTTTCGAGGATGATGGCGAAGGCGGCTACTTCCTTCGTATCGGCACGAAAAAACACCCGCTCGGCAGGTTGCGCTATGTTTCGGATCGGCCCCATGACCTACCTGCATCCATCGTCATCAGCATCAATGCCGGTCAATGGCATGTGTCATTTGCCACCGAGGATGATGTGATCTATCCAAAGCCCGCAGAGATCCAGGCCGAATTATCGCAGTGGGATGAAACCGACTTGAGGGCGGCCACCCTCGGCGTGGACCGTGGCATCGCCAATCCGGCCTGTACCTGCGCGGGAAAAGTCTATGACTTCGACCCGGTGCAGAAAGCGCGGATGGAGAAGAAAATACGCCAGCGTCGGCGCTGGCAGCGTCGGATGGCGCGGCGCACCAAAGGCTCATCGGGCTGGCACAAGGCCCGAAAGCGGGTGGCGCGAACCTACACCTACGCAAGCAATGTCCGAAAGGACTTTGCCCACAAGGTCAGCCATGATCTTGTGACTGCGCCGGGGGTAAGGATGGTGGTCATGGAAGACCTGAAAGTAGCGTCCATGAGCCGTCGCCCCAAGGCTAAGGTCAACGACCGGGGCCGACCCGTGGCCAATGGTGCTAGGGCCAAAGCCGGACTCAACAAGGCGATCCTCAATAGCGCCTGGGGGAGAATCAAAACCTACGCTCAATACAAGGCACCGAGAAACAACGTGCTGTTTCTTGTGGTGCCGCCGCACCATAGCTCGCAGGAATGTGCCGTTTGCGGCCACATTCACCCGGACAATCGGCCCAGCCAAAGCCGATTTGTCTGTCAACGCTGCGGGCAGACCGATCATGCCGATCACAACGCCAGCCGGGTGATTGCCCAACGTGGCGTGAGAAAGGTGGTGGGTCAGTGCAAATCCGATCAAAAGGTAGGGGCGGTACGCCCCGAACCGCTGTCCCCGGACAGCTACGCTGGTGGAGATCAAAATAAGCCGCAGGCGGGTCAACACCCGTCCGCGCACCGATCATCGAAACCAGAAACCATGCCTACAACCGCGCAAGCGGTTTAGGGATGGTAGTTCATAGCACCCCGATCCTTTTTAACCCCGGCACACCGCCATGCCTTTTGGACTTGATATACGACATGAGCGACCACGCACTTGAGCACCATCAGCAACTGGTTCAGGCGCTGCTTGATCCGGCACGTTATCCGCATCCGGTGGAGCGCGTTAGCAAAATCGAGACGCATATTTCCACGGTGCTGCTGGCGGGCGATTTTGTTTATAAACTCAAAAAGCCGGTTAATTTCGGTTTTCTCGATTTCACCGCACTGGCCCAGCGGGGCTTTTTTTGCGCCGAGGAGCTGCGTTTAAATCGTCGGCTGGCGCCGGGGCTGTATCTGGATGTGGTGACGTTGACCGGCACGCCGGATCATCCGCAGTTTAATGGCGCGGGTGAGCCGCTGGAATATGCCGTCTGTATGCGCCGCTTTGATCAGGCGCAGATTCTCGATCAGCGTCTTAAAGCAGACAAGCTGCCGCTGGCGTGGATGGATCAGCTGGCCGCTCAATTGGTGCCCTTTCATCAGCAGGCCGCCGTGGCGACGCTGGATAGCCCGCTGGGAGAACCGGAGGCAGTGTACGCACCGATGCAGCAAAACTTTGACCAGCTGCGTCAATGGCTTAAGGAACCGGCGTTGCTGGCGGAGCTGGATGCGCTGGAACACTGGACCCAGACACGCTATCAGGCACTCAAACCGCTGCTGGCCGAGCGCAAGCAGCACGGCTATGTGCGCGAGTGTCATGGCGATTTGCATCTGGGCAATATCGCCTGGGTGGATGAGGCGGTGCTTCCCTTTGATGGCATTGAGTTTAATGAGGCCTTCCGCTGGATTGATGTCAGCAATGAGGTGGCCTTTTTATTGATGGATCTGGAAGATCGCGGTGCCTTTGCCCATGCGCGGCGTTTTCTCAATGCCTGGCTGGAATACAGTGGTGATTATGCTGCCCTGCCGCTGCTGCGTTTTTATCAGGTATATCGGGCCATGGTGCGCGCCAAAGTGGCAGCGATTCGCCTCACACAAAGCGGACTGAGCAGCGCCGAGCAGGCCGAGATTACCGCCCATTATCAAAGTTATGTGCGGCTTGCGCAGCGTTTTACCCAGCCCACGCAGGCCGCCCTGGTGATCACGCACGGTTTTTCCGGTTCAGGCAAAACCACGCAGACCCAGACCTTGGTGGAGGCGCTGGGGATGGTGCGCATTCGCTCGGATATTGAGCGCAAGCGTCTGGCCAATCTGGCCCCCACACAGCGGGCCACTGCCGCGTTTGCGCAAGGGTTGTACAGCCCGGAGCAGAGCGCAAAGACCTATGAACGCCTGGCCGAGCTGGCCGAGACGGCGCTGCAGGCCGGGTATCCCACGCTGGTGGATGCCACCTTTCTGCAGGCGGCACAGCGTCGCCGCTTTATCGCACTGGCGCAACAGTGTGCGGTTCCTGTAGAGATTATCGATTTTGTGGTGGCCCCGGAGGTGCTCAAGCAGCGTGTGGCCGCCCGCAGTCAGGCCAATCAGGATGCCTCGGATGCCGATGTTGCAGTGCTTTTGCAGCAAATGCAGCAGCATGAGCCGTTACAGGCCGATGAGCCGGTCACGGTCGTTGACGAAACAACCCCGCTGCCGGTGGATGCCTTAGGCCGGAAGCTCAACCTTGCTTGATGGAAAAAAAGCCGATGCTTTCTTGTTTGCTGCGTAGTCCTTACTTTTTACTGATCGTGGTATTACTGACTGGGCTTGGTGGCTGCAGCGTGGCGCTGGATCGCACGCCACTGGAGCGCCACAGCTATTTGCTGCTGGCTGAGCATCCCGCCCCGATTGCCCCGGCAGAACAAGGTCTGAGCCTGGCGGTGGGTGCGGTGAATGTCGCCGCGCCTTTCAATGGGCGCAATTTTATTTACCGCACCGATGCGCTTAACTATGTCTCGGATTATTACCGTTACTGGCTGAGCGCGCCCCGCGACCAATTCAGCACCCTCACCGTGCAATGGCTGCGGGCCTCGGGCCTGTTTGCGCATGTGCAGATTCCGGGCATGGCCCACCGCGCTGATTATCGTCTGGATCTGGATGTGAGCCGCTTTTATATCGACCTGGCTGAGCCCGAGCAGGCCCACGCCGTGCTGCATCTGGCCGCCTACTTAAGCAAGCCGCGCAGTCCGGAATACACCATCCAGCGCTTTAGCTATGCATTGACTGTCCCGCTACAGACTGAGGCAGACCCGATTCATGCCAAGGCCACGGCCTTTAACCAGGTGCTGGTACAGGCCCTGCAGGCGCTGGAGCAGGATTTGGCGCAACATCTGCAATAAGACCGTGTGATGGCGAAGAGCAAAGAAAGTACCCCCCAGACCGCCGCCGCCCTCACCGCGCAGCGCGTCGACAAATGGCTGTGGGCAGCGCGTTTTTTCAAGACCCGCAATCTGGCCATTGAGGCAGTCACGGGGGGCAAGGTGCATGTCAATGATGAGCGGGTCAAACCTTCCCGGCAGGTGCGGGTGGGCGATACCGTCTCCATCAGCAAGGGCGTGGAGAGCTTTGTGGTGTGTGTGCGTGGCCTGCATACCCAGCGCCGCCCGGCCAGCGAGGCGAGTCTGTTATACGAAGAAACCGAGGCCAGCCGCGCTGCCCGCGAACAGGCGCAGGAAGCGCGCCGTCAAGGCTATCTGGCCGACCCGCAGGTAGACCATCGGCCCAACAAACGCGACCGCCGCCACATCCGCCGTTTTATCGGCAAGGATTAGGGGGCGTTAACAATGACCCGTTTTGCCAAGGTGGATGTAAGATCGCTGTATTTGGATGCTTTATGCCCTGCTTGATGCTGCGTGATGACCCGTGGGAGAGGCTTGAACCGCTTCTCCCCGGCAAAGTGACCGACGGTGGTGTGACCGTCAAAGACAACCGCCTGTTTGTCAATGTGGTCTTCTGGATTATCCGCACCGGCGCGCCCAGGGCTTGGCGGCATGTGTTGACATCCTCCCCGCCCTACCTGCCTGCGCCGCGTGCGTCGCGGCAGGCAGGTAGGACGGGGATTCCTAACCTCACGATCAGGACTTTCTGTTTCAACGAGATCAGCCAATGCCGCTTTACAGCAACACGGGACTTACGTTCTCTGTGCAGACTACCCCCGCCAGCCCGGCGGTTAACACATTGCGCGCTGCATTCACATCGCGGTCGTGGAGACTGCCGCATTCCGGGCAGACCCGCGCTCGGACAGACAGCGGCATTTTCGCTACGGTGTGTCCACACTCAGAACAGCGTTTGCTCGACGGATACCAGCGGTCGATGCCCGCCAGCATTCGCCCACACCAGTGTGCCTTGTACGCTAACTGCCGGACGAACTCAGACCAGCTTGCATCGCTGATCGACTTTGCCAGACAGCGGTTCTTCTGCAGGTGGCTCACGGCCAGCATCTCGACGGCGATCACTTGCTTTTCGTTGACCAGCCGGGTTGAGCGCACGTGGCGGACGCATCTTGCGTTCGCTTGGTTTTCAGCGGCACCTGGAAGGTGCCGCCACGTCTTTGAAGGCGCTCGTCGTGTATTCCGCTGACTGCGGGCCGTCCTTGCGCTTGAACGCGGGATACCCGGCGCGTTTGGTGAAGAAGTTGTTGAAGGCCGTTTGCAAATGGCGTAACGCCTGCTGTACCGGAACGCTGCTGACTTCGTTGAGCCACGCATGTTCTGGCGTCTTCTTCAACTCGGTCAGTCGTGCGGAGGTCTCGTGATAGCCGACGCGCTTTTGGTCCTTGAACCACGCATCCGTACGCAGCCGCAGCATGTGGTTGTACGCGAAACGCACACAACCGAACGTCCGGGCAAGGGTTTGTTCCTGCGCGGGCGTTGGATAGAACCGGAAGCGGTAGGCGCGTTTGATGTCCATATCCATACATTACACGCGATAGCGCACTGTGTAAAACCTCAACATAGAAAGGAGCGCGGGAGCAGGAGGCTTGCTTCGCACGCCGCGCTATCCCTCCTCGGCCTTGCGGCCGGGGTTTCCCGCGCAAACTGATGAACTTAGACCGATAGGCGTTGTTCGATCAAGGCTAGTTGCAGGCTGTCTTCGCGCAGGGTTTCGAGGTGGGTTTGCAAGGTGTTGACTTCATGTTGCAGCTTGGCCAGGCGCGGGTCGTTTGCCGGGCGGGCTTTGCGTTGTTCACTCAGGATCGCCGTTTGCACCTCGTATTCCTGGCTTAGGGTCTGTTCCAGCTGTTGATTGGCCTGAATACGGCTTTGTAGTTGTGCCCGCCGGGTTTCCAGTTGATCCCGCTTGACGCGCCCGGCTGCATATTGTGCGCGCAGGCTATCGGCTTCGCGCTCCAGGCGGGCAATGTCTGCGCGGGTGCGTTCATTGTGCGCCCGTGCGGTGTCGTTAAACTCAGCCACCCGCAGCGCCTCGCCTTCGAGCAGATCCTCGGTCGATGCATAGTTCTGCTTGCGCTTGGCGATCTCATTACCCACCATAAAGCCCGCTCCGGCGCCAATGAGTGCCCCCACTGCCGCGCCGCGTTCGCGGTCAATGGCATAGCCCAACAGCCCGCCCAGCAAGGCACCCGCCCCGGCGCCTTCGGTTTGCGTGCGTTGCTCATCGGGTAAATTCGCGCAGGCGCTTAGCAGCAATAAGACGCTCAGGCCGATCAAGGGTGTGTTGCGCATGGCGTTGCCTCCCATTTATAAAAAATACATGTAGTGCCGAGCGGGGGCGCGACGCTCCCATACGGCTTCGTGCCAGGCTGGGGCGCGGTGCTCCCACCGCCCATTTATGGCGGGGTCTCGACAAACTGCGCCTTGAAATCCTCCAGCCAGCTGTCTGGTTCTGCGCGCCGCTGTTCGCTGAAAAACGCCACATGGGTTTTGAGCAAGCCCAGCACCGTCTGTTCCCGTGCGGGGGGTTGCTTTGCCAGCAGGGCGCTAATCGCCTCATCAATATATGCGGCTTCATATTCACCCAATTGGCTGACCTTTTCCCGATAGCCTGCCAGTTGTTCGGCAATGCCGGTATTGATGTCATCAATAGCGCGGTCGATTGAGGCCAGTTGTTCCTGATAGCGGCCAGATAATTCGGCCAGCTGTTGGGCGGCGGTGCGAGAGCGTTGCAGGCTGGTCTGGCGTGCCAGGTAGATGCTGAGATTGGTGCCATTGCGGGCGGCATCCTGGGCCAGACTGCGGGCGCTTTCACGTTGCGCCAGTTCGAGGCGTTCGCGGGCGCGTTCCATATACACCTGAATGGTCTGCAAGGGATCGCGCAATTCGGGATATTGCCCCATCAAGCGCTCCAGCAATGGCTCCACCGTGCCCAGCTGTACGCTGGCTTGGGCCACCAGATTATCCAGGGTGCGCCCCACCGGCATGGCGCGCCGTGTCTGGGCGCGGTAGTCTTCATATTCCTGTTCAATGCGCGCCCGCTGCTGACTATTGACCACGACATTTGAGCCGATGGCCAGCCGGGCGCCGGTATTAAACGAGCGGCGTTCTTCCATCACCCCAAGGTCTGCATTCCAGGCATAGGCATCCAGTTCTGCCCGCCACGCAGTGCGCATTTCTGCCGCCGGGGTGGAGACACTGCCACCGCGCACCGCAACCCCGCCGGGCTTGCCTTGCCCAATCTCGGGGCGAAACAGACCGGCCGTGATTTCCTGCACATTGCCCAGCAGGTCGTGAAAGCCCAGCGCATTGGGTGCGCGCATACCAATGGGGCGCAGTTGATGGCGGGCATTGCCCAGATGCCAGGCGTGTTCATTGAGTGCCTGCACGGCAAACGGCAGACGGTCTTCAAACTGTCCGGCCTCCAAGGCGGGCAGACCACCACGGGCGACATATTCCCATTCTTCTTCAGTCGGCAGACGCATAAAGCCCGGCACACCATCCATGCGCGGCAGGTCAGCAATGCGCTCCGGATGTTGCGGATCAAACAGCCATTGATTGTAGCGGCGCAAAAACACCTGGATATCCTGATAGCTGACAAAGCTCAGTGGCTGCATCAGCGCATCCCGGCGCGCCCGTCCCTGCAGCTCGGCCAGGGTCTGATCCAAAGGGTCATTGCTGACCGCCAGCAGCCCCTCCAGGCCCATGACCGCCATGAATTGTTCTTTGCTCAGCTCGTATTTACCCAGATAGATAAACCAGTCCTGCCCGTCACTGGAGGGAAATGAGCCGCTGATCTGGGTGCGTTGCAGGCCTTCAAAGATGCCGCCGGAGGCATCGCCAATCTGAATTACCCGCGCCGGGTCGCCCCAAAAACCACTGCCCGGCACCTTCACCGCCCGAAAGACCATGCTCACGCCCTCGGGCATGGGCAAGATCAGATCATCAATCGCAGGTTTGGGGTTATAGGACGTGGGCGAGGGCAGGGTTCTGGCCTGTGCCATGGGCATACACAGCCAGACCAGACAGAGCAACCAGAAACAGCGGATACGCCGCGTGTTAGTGTTCACGAACCACCTCCGCAGGGTCGATGCACGTGGTGCGCCAGGCGGCTGCCAGCGAGGCCAATATGGCCAGCACAAGGGTCCCGGCAGCGGCGATGAGGATGTACGCTGGCGGGAGTGTGCAAAAACGCTCACCCGTCGCCAGATCGCTGGCAAAGGTATAATTGATCAGGCTGGCCAGCGCCAGATATCCCGCAAAACTGGTCAGCAGCCCCAACAGGGCAATCCACAGCGCCTGCACCACCGGAAAGAAAAACACCGCCCGCCGCGACACGCCGTTCAAACGCAAGATACCCAGATCACGGCGTCGCCGCTCAACCGCTGCATACAGACTGGCAATCAGCACCGCCGTGCCGCCGCTAATACCCAGCAGGGCAATCAACCAAAACAGTCGCTGCAAACCCGCATCCAGGGTGCGAATACGCGCAATAGTCTCGACTTCAGCAATCACCTCAATACCCTGGGCGTGCAACGCTTCATAGAGCGCGGGCACGTCATCAATGCTGTGCGCATACAGGCGAAAGCCGCGATAGCCGCCGCGCTCCATGACAAAGCCCAGCGGCGGCGCTTCGTAGCGTACCGTGCGCAACGTCGCGGTGCGCAGCAGGCCAAGCAATTCAATCGGGACAATCCATTGATCATTTTCCAGGTCCGGGTGCGGCTGTGAATGCAAGGGAAAAGCCACAGGCTCCACCCCTTGCGCCGTCACCATGATCACCTCATTATTATCCAGCCCTGGCGCCAGCACTTGTGTCAGGCGCTCAACGCTCAAGGCATTGACATCCAGGGCGTCCCACGGCGTTGCCGGCAAGTTGAGTGCCTGCGCCTGCAACGGATGCAAAGACAGACCGGTCAGCAGGAGCGCGTGCCCCGCCGCATCCTGCAGGCTCAGCGTATCCACATAAGGCAGCAGATAGGCTCCCTTGCCGCGCAGCTTTTGTGCCACCGCCTGGATATTGGCGTGCGTGACCGTCGCACCCGGCACAAACAGGGCATAGCCATGCCACGCATCCGACAAACTCACCCCCAGCCGGGCGGCAAGCTGTGCCGGGCTTTGCGCCTCCATACGGGCAAAGCCGGTGTTGATGATCAGCCCGGTGCGCTCAATCGCCGATAAAGGCTCTGGCAATAACAGCAGCACCCCATCAAAGCTGGGGAACGGCGTCGGTGTTTGCCCCGGCCAACCGCGCTGCGGCGCGCCATAGCCTTCCTTGTAGCCTTCAACATCCAGCACCAGCGCCAAATCGGTATAGATACGCGGCAAACTGCCCGCTCGCGGATTCAGCACTCCCACCACCCGCAGCGTAGCGTCTGCACTTTCCACCCGTCCGCCCCGACTACGGGTCACCCGCACCGTGAGCATCTCCCCGGCAACCACGCCCAGTTGCTGCGCGGCGGCATGACTAAGCACACACTCCCCATCCTCAGGAATCGCGGTGCCATTTTCCAATAACAGCGGATCGCCCGCGCCCGTGGGGATCAAATCCAGCGCCAGGGGCTGTTGGGTCTGCGGGTGCATGGCATAGAGCATGGAAGACAGCGGCAATACTGTGGGGGTCAAAAACCCCACGCCCGGCCATTGCGCCACCGCATCAAACCACGCCGGCGGGTATTCACGGGTTTGGGCTGGGCGCAATTCACGAAATACCGGGTCCTCGACCAGACGATCACGCATCAGCTCAATGGTGCCATATTTGAGGCCCAGCAACACCAGCAACGGCGCGATCACCGCCGCCAAGGCAATCACCAGACACAGCGTCAAAATCCATTCATGGCGCAGATGCGCACTCGCCAGTGCTGAAATCACGCGCACAGCAGCTTGCATGGGTACATACCGATTAAGCGGATGAGTCGATAGCAATGCGGTTGAAGCTTATCGCATTTGCCACAAAAAAGCGCATGTATCCAAGCATAAACCATGATGGCCATTATCGCATCATGGTTTATTGAGTGTCGGCGTCGCGCAGCTCTTTGGGCAGGGAAAAGACGACATTTTCAGATTTGCCGGCAGACTCGCGGATCTCGCAAGCGCCTGCGGCTTTGAGCCATCCCACCACCTGGGTGACCAGCAGTTCCGGAGCAGACGCCCCGGCGCTGACCGCAATGCGCTCGCAGCCTTGCAGCCACTGCGGATCAATTTCTTCGGGTCCATCAATGAGATACGCCTTGATCCCCAGCTTGGAGGCGATTTCACGCAAGCGGTTGGAATTGGAGCTATTGGGTGAGCCGACAATCAGGAATAAATCACATTCCGGGGCCAGTTGTTTAACTGCGTCCTGGCGGTTTTGGGTGGCGTAGCAGATATCGTCGCGTTTTTGTCCCTGAATCTTGGGAAAGCGCTGGCGCAGCGCCTCGATAATTCCGACCGTGTCGTCCATCGACAAGGTGGTCTGGCTGACATAGGCCAGACGGTTCGGGTTACGCACCTCAAGCCGCAGCGCATCGTCTACCGATTCCACCAGGTACATGCCGCCGCCCTGCTCCGGGTCATATTGACCCAAAGTCCCTTCCACTTCGGGATGGCCAGCATGACCGATGAGCACAATCTCCTCACCACGCTCGGCGTGGCGTATCACTTCCAGATGCACCTTGGTGACCAGCGGGCAGGTGGCATCAAACACGCGCAGACCGCGCCGCGCCGCTTCTTCGCGCACCGTGCGTGACACCCCATGTGCGCTGAAAATCACCGTCGCTCCATCGGGTACCTCGTCAAGTTCCTCAACAAAAATCGCCCCCTTGGCACGCAGATCATCCACCACATATTTGTTATGCACCACCTCATGGCGCACATAGATCGGCGCATTAAACAAGGCCAGCGCCCGTTCTACAATGGCGATGGCGCGGTCAACCCCGGCACAAAATCCACGCGGATTTGCCAAAACAACATACATTGAATAAAACTCCTCAATCATGCACGACCAAGGCTGCCCACCTTGCTCAATGCGTTAGCCATACGGGGGATTTTATGCCTCTGCGAGGCTGTTATGCTGGCGATAGTAGCGGATGATGGTGCGAATCAGGGTGCGCATGTGATCGCGGTCGGTGTTCAAGACCAGATCAGCGACCTCGCGGTACAAAGGATCACGCACCCGCAGCAGGGCTTCCAGGCGGGCGCGAGGATCTTCGGTTTGCAGCAGGGGACGGTTACGATCACGGGCGGTTCGGCGCAACTGCGTTTTGACCGAGGTCTTGAGATAAATCACCAGGCCGCTGTTTTTGAGACACACGCGGTTTTCTTCGCGCAGCACCGAGCCACCGCCTGTGGCCAGAATAATGCCCGGATACTGGCACAATTCCTTGATCATCGCTGCCTCGCGCAGCCGAAAGCCCGCCTCGCCTTCATATTCAAAAATGGTCGGGATATTCACCCCGGTACGCTGTTCGATTTCATGGTCGCTATCAAAAAAGCGCATCCCCAGGCGCTCACCCAAGTGGCGCCCCACCGTGGATTTACCCGCCCCCATCGGGCCAACCAGAATAATATTGGACATACATCCCCGTTTTTTTGCAGTTGATGCCGCGTCATTGCGCGGCGTGCGTACACGCTGCCAAACACAGTGCAGCGACGCCACTGAAGCCGCCGCTGCACTGTGGGGATCTTGCCCTACATCGGTACGCGCTTGACCCCGGTGCCAGACCCCAAGAGCAGCACATCCGCAGGCCGCTGGGCAAACAAGCCCACCGTGACCACCCCCGGAATCTGATTGAGCTGTGTCTCCAGGGTGATCGGCTCGAGGATTTCCAGATTATGTACATCGAGAATAATATGGCCATTATCCGTGGTAAAGCCCTGTCTCAGGATCGGCTGCCCGCCAAGCTTGACCAGCTCACGCGCCACCAGACCCCGCGCCATGGGAATCACCTCAACGGGCAAAGGAAATCGCCCCAAGACATCAACCAGCTTGCTCTCATCGGCTATGCAGATAAACTTTTCACTGGCGGCGGCAGCGATTTTTTCACGCGTCAGCGCCCCGCCACCGCCCTTGATCAATTGCCGATATGGATTAGCCTCATCCGCGCCATCGACATAAAGCGGCAAAGTCCCCACCGCATTTAAATCAAGCACCGCAATCCCATGATCCCGCAAACGCTGGGCGCTGGCCTCGGATGAGGCCACAGCCCCGTCAATGCGACTCCTGACCCCCGCCAGCAAATCAATAAAATGATTCGCCGTCGAACCCGTCCCCACACCGACAATCATCCCGTTTTCCACATAGGCCATCGCAGCCTCAGCCGCCATTTTTTTCATTTGATCCGGTTCCATTCTCTCTCCTGCATCATGGGTTTATTTTAGGTTTGACAGCCCGCTGCATCAGCGCAGCGAATCTGCAACGCCAGATTTTGGCATGACATTTGGTGAAAAAGATACACGCATCTGCCGGGCAGCTTATCCATTAGGCAACACACATCCCCGAATCTGCGGCAGTCAATGGCTTTCTGAACAGCCCTGTTTTAAGAAATCCAGGGCGGTTTGCAGGTCTTGGCATTGGGGGATGGCGGGGAGGCTTTGCAGGAAGGTGCGGCCATAGGCTTTGGTGTGCAGGCGCGGGTCGCAGATGACCAGCAGGCCGCGATCACTGACATCACGAATCAGGCGGCCCACGCCTTGCTTGAGGTTGATCACCGCCTGCGGGAGTTGATAGCGGACGAAGGGGTTTGCGCCCTGTTCGCGCAGGTATTGCAGGCGCGCTTCGAGTACCGGGTCGCCGGGGGAAGCAAAGGGCAGTTTGTCGATGATCACACAGCTTAATGCCGCGCCGCGCACATCCACGCCTTCCCAAAAGCTTTGCGCGCCGAGCAGGACGGCGCTGCCATGCTGCCGGAATTGGGTCAATAATTCGCCTCGGGGCGCCTGTCCCTGCACCAGGATCGGACGCTGCAGATGCCTTTGCAGCCATTGGGCGGCCTCGCGCAGGGCGCGGTGACTGGTAAACAGTAAAAAACTGCCGCCGGGGTTTTGCTCTAAAATCGCCAAGGTGGCGTTGAGCATGGCCTGGGTGTAGCCGGATTCATTGGGTTGTGGCATTCCCGGTGGGCAGTACAGGCGGGTATTGCGAGGGTAGTCAAAGGGGCTGGGCAGTTGCAGGCAGTGGCTGTCTGACAGTCCCAGGCGGGCGCTGAAATGACTGAAATCACCGTCCACCGAAAGGGTGGCGGAAGTGAAAATCCAGGCCGCGTCGCTGTGTGCGCGATACTCACTGAAAGGCGCAGCGATCTCCAGCGGCGTCAGGTTGAGATTAAAGCCGCGTGCAAAGGTTTCCACCCATAACACGGAGCCTTGCTCGGGCTGCTTGAACAGATTCAGATAATATTTTTGCAGCATCGCACGGCGGGCGCATTGTTCCAGTCCTTTGCCACGTTCGGCGGCCATTGCCAGGTGCTCAATCAGGGTGGCGAGTGTGTCTTCAAGCGCCGCGATGGCTTGAACCAGCCCCGGTTTTTGCATCACTTGCGCCCAGGCGGTGCGCTGATAGGGTTCTCCAAGCTGCTTGCGCACTTGTTCCACTGCGTTGGGCAAGGTGCGGGCAAGCTGCTTTAAATCGCGCATATCAGCGGCATCCTTGCCTTGTTCCGTCAGGATGTCGCGGGAGAGTTCTACCAGTTGCCGGGCGCTGACGGTCTGGGCAAAAAAGTGGGTTGCCGCCTCGGGCAATTGGTGCGCCTCATCGATAATAAAGGCCTCCACCGGCGGTAGCAGTTCTCCCAGGTGATCGCTTTTAAGCGCAATATCAGCCAGCAGCACATGGTGATTGATCACGATGATCTGGGCCTCGTGGCTGCGCCGCCGTGCGGCGAGCACAAAGCAGTCGCTGTAGCAGGGGCATTCCTGTCCCAGGCAGTTCTCTACCGTCGAGGTGACCTGTGGCCAGAGCGCGGAATCCTCAGGGATGCCGCCGAGTTCGGCAATATCGCCGGTGTCCGTGCGCTCAAGCCATTGGCTGATATGCTCCAGATGCTGAAATTCATCGAGCATGTTGGCAAGCTGCCCCTGCGAGCGCGCCAGTTCCAGGCGATAAGGGCAGATATAATTGCTGCGCCCCTTGAGTAAGGCGGTCGGCACATCCAGCCCCAAGGCCCGTTGGACCAGGGGCAGATCTTTGTTATACAGCTGATCTTGCAGATTGCGGGTGCCGGTGGAGATGATCACCGTATCCTCGCGCACCAGGGCGGCCACCAGATAGGCAAAGGTTTTGCCCACCCCCGTCCCCGCCTCAACCATTAAGGTTTGCCGCTGGACCAAGGCCTCTTCCACCGCATGCGCCATCTGCTGCTGACTCAGACGGGCGCGAAAGCCTTGCTGATGCTGGCTGAAGGGGCCGTCATCACCCAGCAAGGCCGCCGCATAATAGATGACCGGGTCCAGGCCGGTCTCCTCGTCGCTATCCATCACGCTAGCCCAGAGCCGCTCCGTCAAGTTCGCGGGCACGCTGCAAGGCCTCATGGGCGCCCTGTTCATCGCCACGCTGGCTGCGCGCCTGGGCAATGATGCGCCAGCTACGCGCCATCAAGCGCCGATCACCCCGCGCAAATTCATTGGCCCGCAAGGCCAGGGTTTCTGCCTGAGTGAGTTGCCCCTGCTCCAGACGCACCAGGGCCAGACGCTGCCATAACAGGGCGTTATTAGGTTCAATGCGCAAGGCCCGCTCCAGCCGGGCGGCGGATTGTTCCGTTTGCCCGCGTTCCAGTAACTGTTCGGCGTCCTGCAATAAGGCCACAACCGCCGGTGAACCCTGCGGGGCGGAGGTATTCTGTGCCAGCGGCGGGGTACTGCTGCGCGCCAGCGCCGGGGCACGCGGGTGCGTTTCCACCCGAGGCGGAGGCTCTGCGGGTCGCGGTGGCTCAGGCGGCGTGAACGCCACGACTTCAGGCGGTGTGGGGCTGGGCGCCGGGGTCGGCACGGGAGCGCTGGGACGGCTGGTGGCCACCGGCGCAGGCGGTATCTCCTGCGCCGAGGGTGCCGGGCGGGTGCTGCGCGAATCTTTGCCTAGCAGTCCACAGGCACTCAGGCTCAAGGCCAACAGGGTAATCAATACAGGTTTGAGCATATCAATCGGCTCCATCACGGCACATTAAAAGATGATCGGGGTGTCGTTGGCATCCGGCGGTGGGCTTGCCGGTCTGGCACAGGGGGCCCAGTCAGACGGAATAAAGGCCTGGACAAAGGGCATCCAGGTGGTTTGTTCGCAATCATCATTGGCCAGCAACCCGGTCTGCTGGTCGATCAAATACCATTCAATCCCTTGCGGCGGCGGCTGTTCCAGGCCGCGCCGTAGCAGCGGCTTCATTAAATCGCCCCATACCGGCAAAGCCCCGCTGGCCCCCGTCAGGCCAGTGGATTGATTATCATCGCGCCCTACCCAGACCACCGCCAGATGTTCACCCGAATAGCCGGCAAACCAGGTATCGCGCAGCTCATCCGTGGTCCCGGTTTTACCCGCCACGGCCTTGTCACGCGGCAAGACATTTTGCAAGGATGCCGCCGTACCGCGCCGGGTGACCTCATGCAAGGCCGCCGTGAGCAGATACACCGCCGCTGGATCAGCCACCTGCCGCAGCGATAAGGGATAGCGCTGTAACAAGGCTCCCTCTGTGCTCAGCACCTCGCGAATGGCGCGCAGCGGGGCGCTATAGCCGCCTGCCGCAATCCCCTGATACATCTGCGCGACCTCAAAGGGCGTCAACTCCACCGCCCCCAGCAACAGCGAAGGATAGGGCGCAGGCCATTTACCCGGCACCATGCGTTCAAACTGGGTCACCACCTGCTCTAACCCCAGCGAAAGCCCCAGCCGGGCCGTGGAGACATTGTACGAACGCACCAGCGCATCCATCAGGGTGACTTGTCCGTGAAACTGGCGATCATAATTGCGCGGTGCCCAGGTGGCCCCGTGCGGCATACGCACTTCCAGCGGATCATCATCCAGCAAGGTTGCCAGCGTGTATTCCTGCGGTCGTTCCAAGGCCGCCAGAAACACCACCGGCTTGATTAACGAACCAATCGGGCGCTGCGCATTCAGGGCGCGATTGAAACCCGCATAACGCACCTGCCGATCACCCACCACGGCCAGCACCTCACCGCCGCTATCCGTGGTGGTGACAACCACCGCCCCCTGCAAGGTGCCCTCCTCCAGGCGCCGCGCTGTTTCCAATTGCCGCAGACGGTTACTCAGCGCCTCCTCTGCGTATAATTGCACCAAAGGATCCAGCGTGGTGAAGATCAGCAGACCCTCCGATTGCAACACCTCTTCGGCATAATCACGGCGCAGCTGTTCGCGCACCAGTTGCACAAAGGCCGGAAACGGCGTAATCCCGGAAGGCGCTTTCTCGGTCACGCCCAAGGGTCTGGCGCGGGCCTGCGAGGCGCTGGCGCTATCCAGCACCCCTTGTGCCACCATCATATCCAGGACCCGGTTGCGCCGCTCCAGCGCACGCTGCGGATGGCGGCGGGGATCATAATACGACGGCCCGCGAATGACCGCGACCAGCAAGGCCATGTGCTCAGCAGACAGTTCGCTTAAATGACGCTGAAAATAAAACTGCGCGGCCAGACCAAAGCCATGAATCGCCCGCGAGCCATCCTGCCCCAGATACACCTCATTCAGATACGCCTCAAGAATATCCGCCTTGCTGTAATGGCGCTCCAGCAACAAGGCCATGATGGCCTCATTGAATTTACGGCGCAAACTGCGCTCACGGGTGAGAAAATAATTTTTCACCAGCTGCTGGGTAATGGTACTGCCGCCCTGCACCGTGCGCCCGGCCTGCAGATTCGCCACGGCAGCCCGAAAGACAGCGATAAAATCAATCCCCAGGTGCTCATAAAATTTGCGGTCCTCCGTGGCCAGCAGCGCATCAATCAAGCTTTGCGGCACATCCTCCAGGCGCACCAACACCCGATCCTCGCCATGCGCGGGGTAAATATTGGCAATCAGCGAAGGCTCCAGGCGCATAATCCCCAAGGATTCACCGCTGCTGACATCCCCCAAACGGCTGATCCGTCCGCCTTCAAAATGCACCCGCACCCGTCGGGCAGGCTCATGCCCATCGGCAAAGGGAAAGCCCCGCGTGTGAATAATCACGCCGCCATCCTGCACCCGAAACTCGCCCGTGGCCTGCGTATCGCCCCGGCGATAATGCAATAAACCCAGCTCGCGCTCCAACGCCGCCTGAGTCAAGGGCAGGCCGACATACAACTCCAAAGGACGCGCAAACACCCGCGCCGGCAAGGCCCAGCGCCGTCCCTCAAATTCCGCCCGGATTTGCTGATCCAGCGGAATACTGTAAAGCACCAAGGCCCCCAGCCCCGCCAGCACGCCCAACAGCGGCACCAGGAACAGCAGCCACAACCAGCCCCGCTGGCGTGAGGGCCTCAATCGAGCGGCGTGACGAGGATTGGGTGATGATCGAGAGGCAGGCATACAATTTACTCACACAATGTAAATTGGCATAGTCTAACAGGGCGGGCGCTGCGGTGGCACAGGATGAGGGCTTATGTGTGATAAACAGGCCGTTATAAAAAAGTCACACTGACCTGAAACAGGCGCTCAACCTCATGGACACGGCGTTTATCGGATAAAAACAAGATCAAATGATCCTCGGCATCAATGCGGCTATCCGCTTGGGCAATGATGATCTCCTGCCCCCGCACAATCGCACCGATGATACATCCCTTGGGCAAACGAATCTGATCAATGCGTCGCCCGACCACCTTTGAGGTAATCGGATCACCGTGCGCGACGGCCTCAATCGCCTCCGCCGCACCCCGGCGCAAACTGTGAACCGCCACCACATCACCCCGGCGAATATGCGTCAGCAACGCCCCAATGGTAATCTGCTGCGGCGAAATCGCAATATCCACATTACCGCTTTGCACCAAATCCACATAACTGAGCCGATTGATCAGCGCCATCACCCGCCGCGTTTTAAGCCGCTTGGCCAGCATCGCCGAGAGAATATTCACCTCATCATCATTGGTCACCGCACAAAACACATCCGTATGCTCGATATTTTCCTCCAGCAACAGATCCTCATCAGCGGCATCCCCACGCAATACCACCACATTATCCAGCGTCTCGGCCAGATACTTGGCGCGCTTGGGGTCTTGCTCAATCAATTTCACATTGCAATGCTCCGAAAGATTTTCCGCCAGATGTTTACCTATATTGCCGCCCCCGGCGATAATCACCCGCCGATAAGGCCGATCCGGGGTGCGCAACTCGCTGGTCACCGCCCGGATATTTTTCTTGGCAGCGATAAAAAAGACCTCATCGCCGGGTTCAATCACCGTATTGGATTGCGGAAAAATCGCCTCCTCATTGCGGAAAATTGCCACCACCCGCGCCTTGACCCCCGGCATGTGCATCCGCAGATTGCGCAGCTCATTACCAATCAAAGCCCCGCCGCGATGCGCCTGCACCGCCGCCAGCGACACCAGCCCATCCGCAAAATCCAGCACCTGCAAAGCCCCAGGGTGCTCAATCAAACGCTGCACATAATTGGTCACCAACTCCTCGGGACTGATCAGCACATCAACGGGCAACGCCCCTTGCGAAAATAATTCCTTATGACGCAAATACTCACGCGCCCGCACCCGCGCAATCTTGGTCGGCGTGCGAAACAGGGTATAAGCCACCTGACACGCGATCATATTAGTCTCATCGCTGTTGGTAACCGCGATGATCATATCCGCATCCCGCCCCCCGGCGGCCTCCAGCACATCAGGATGCGCCGCCATGCCGGTGATCGTGCGCAGATCCAGACGATCCTGCAACTCACGCAAAATCTCGGCGCGGGTATCGACAATGGTGATGTCATTGGCCTCACTGGCCAGACTCTGCGCCACCGAACTACCCACCTGACCGGCCCCTAGAATAATAATTTTCATTTCATCGTCAATGGATTAAAGCATGAATGTAGACCAGGCCCCGCAACAAGCCCCGCCCGCCTGGAAGATGATAGCGCACTTGACCTTAAAGCAACGAATCCCGCAAAACCAAGCCATACAACACCGCCACTCGTTAAAACTCCCTGGGAACGCGGAGCACCCGCTCCGCATAAAAAAACTCCCCTCCTTTTCAAGGAGGGGTGCCCCGTAGGGGCCGGGTGGTTATCAAACACTACCCCAGCCGCCCAAAATATGCTAAGAAACACCTCAAACACACCCCCACCCGCCCCAAAACCAAGGACCGCCGATGACCCCGGAAGACTTCATCACCAAATGGCAAGACACCCCGCTCAAGGAACGCACCGCCGCGCACGAACACTTCCTCGACCTGTGTCGCCTGCTAGACGAACCCACCCCCGCCCAGGCCGACCCCCACGGCACCTGGTACTGCTTTGAAAAAGGCGCCAGCAAAGCCGGCGGTGGCAACGGCTGGGCCGACATCTGGAAAGCTGGCCACTTCGCCTGGGAATACAAAAGCCCCGGCAAAAACCTCCAGGCCGCCTTCAAACAACTCCAACTCTACACCCCCGCGCTGGCCTACCCGCCGCTGCTCATCGTCTGCGACCTGCACACCTTCATCATCCACACCGCCTTCACCGGCACCGTCCCCGAACAACAACCCTCCACCTTCAAGACCTGCGCGACCCCCAGCGCCTGCGCCTCCTCAAATGGGCCTTCAGCGACCCCGAACGCCTGCGCCCCGGCAAAACCACCGCCGCCTTAACCGAAGAAGTCGCCGCCCGCTTCAGCACCCTGGCCCAAACCCTGCGCAGCCGCCAACACCCGCCGCACGCCATCGGCCACTTCTGCATCCAACTGCTGTTTTGCCTGTTTGCCGAGGACATCGAACTCCTCCCCAACAAACTCTTCAGCCGCCTCCTTGACACCGCCCTCAAACGCCCCGAACGCGCCGCCGCCCTTTTACAAGAACTGTTCACCGCCATGGCCCACGGCGGCAACTTCGGCTTAGACGAAGTCCCCTGGTTCAACGGCGGCCTGTTTGACGCCAGCCACCTCCTCCCCCTCGAACAAAACGCCCTGCGCCTCTTGCGCGAAGTCGCCGAACTCGACTGGTCCGCCATCGAACCCTCCATCCTCGGCACCCTCTTTGAACGCGGCCTGGACCCCGCAAAACGCGCCCAACTCGGCGCCCACTACACCGACCCCGCAGCCATCCAGCGCCTGCTCAACCCCGTCATCTTCCACCCCCTGCACCGCGCCTGGGAACACGACAAAACCCACATCAACCACCTCCTCGACAGCGCCCAACACGCCAAATCCGCCGCCGCCAAACGCAAACACCACGCCGCCGCCACCGCCACCCTGCAAGCCTTCCTCGAACGCCTGCGCGCCTATCGCATTCTCGACCCCGCCTGCGGCTCAGGCAACTTCCTCCTGCTCGCCCTCAAGGGCCTCAAAGACCTCGAACACCAAGTCCTGCTCGAAGCCGAAGCCCTCGGCCTGGGGCGCTACTTCCCCGCCGTCGGCCCGGAAAACGTCCTCGGCATCGAACTCAACCCCTACGCCGCCGAACTCGCCCGCGTCACCGTCTGGATCGGCGAAATCCAATGGATGCTCGCACACGGTTTTTCCCTCGCCATGAATCCCATCCTCCGCCCCCTGCACACCATCGACCAACGCGACGCCCTGCTCAACGACGACGGCACCGAAGCCCCCTGGCCCAGCGCCGATGCCATCGTCGGCAACCCGCCGTTTTTAGGCGGCAGCAAAAAACGCGGCCTGTTAGGCGATGATTATTTCCACGCCCTGGAGCGCGTCTATGCCGGACGTGTCCCCGGCGGCGCAGATTTAGTCACCTACTGGTTTGAAAAAGCCCGCGCCCAATTAGCAAACGGCCACGCCCACGCCGCCGGCTTAGTTGCCACGCAATCTATTCGCGCTGGCGCTAATCGCAAAGTATTGGAGCGGATAGTACAAAGCGGAAAAATTTTTGAGGCTTGGAGTGATGAACCGTGGGTCAATGAAGGCGCCGCCGTGCGCGTATCACTGGTGGGCTTTGGACGAATGGAAGACCACGCCGATGCTCAGCTCAATGGGCAAAAGGTCGAACACATTTACCCGGATCTCACCGGATCAGAAGCGGGTGGCGAGGATCTTACACAAAAAAAATTACTCGCAGAAAACGCAAATAGCGCTTTTAAGGGACCAGAAAAAAGTGGGGCATTCGATATACCAGGGGACTTAGCACGACAATGGCTTGGATTGCCCAATCCAAACAATCGCCCAAATAGCGATATTTTGAAGCCTTGGGTCAACGGCAAAGATATTGCCGGACGCCTCACAGATACATGGGTTATTGATTTCGGTGTAGATACAAACGAAGAAGATGCTTCACTCTATGAGGCTCCATTTCAGCATATCTTGCAGCATGTGAAGCCCCAGCGTCAGAATAGCCGAGACAATGGTCGTCAACGATATTGGTGGAGATTCGGGCGTAACGGAGCAGATTTTCGAGGCGCAACAAAAGGCTTACAGCGTTTTTTAGTTACGCCACGAGTAGCCAAGCATCGATATTTTGTTTGGCTGAGCAGTGTTGTTTCGTCAGATTCCAGATTATTGGTCATCGCACGCGAAGACGATACCACCTTTGGCATTCTCTCCTCGCGTATTCATCAAGTGTGGGCACTGGCCAACGCCTCACGGCATGGCGACGGTAATGAAGGAGGGCGACCAACCTACAACGCCAAATCCTGCTTTGAAACCTACCCCTTCCCCAATGGCCTCACCCCCGCCGACACCGGCCAAGGCACCTACACCCTTGAAAGCGGCGCCATCGTCCCCCACGTCGCCCCCGAAGTCAGCGACCACGCCCGCGCCATCGCCCAAGCCGCCCACCGCCTAAACACCCTGCGCGACAACTGGCTCAACCCCCCGAATGGACCGAACGCCAGCCCGAAATCCACCCCGGCTACCCCGAACGCATCCTCCCTAAACCCGGACACGAAGCCGACCTCAAACAACGCACCCTCACCCACCTCTACAACCAACGCCCCGCCTGGCTCCAAAACGCCCACCAAACCCTCGACCACGCCGTCGCCGCCGCCTACGGCTGGCCCGACCACCCCCTCCCCGAAACCGACATCCTCACCCACCTCCTCACCCTCAACCGCAGCCGCTAACCGGGAGCGCGGAGCTTAAGCTCCGCACCGGGGGAGGGAGAACTCCAGCTCTCCTGTTTTATTATAAGACGTGGCGGCAAAGACTCTCCCCCTGTCAAGGGGGAGTCAGAACCACCCCGGCGCTACGCGCCACCCCTCCTTGAAAAGGAGGGGAGTTTTTTGTGATGACTACGCCGCTTTTTGCTCTAACACCGTCTCAATGCGCGCCAGTAATTCCGGGAAGTGTTCTGCATAATACAGCGGCTGGGTTTCTCGCGGGTTTTGTGCGCTGGTTTCGTTGCGTCCATAGCGTAAACCCGCTTCGGTGAGATGTTTAAAACGCTTGCTGCCGCTGCGGCTGGGGCGGGTGAGTTCTTCCAGTATCCCCATATCAAGCAATACCCGATTGACCGCCCGGGCGCTGTAGCGGCTGTGGTGTTGTTTGAGCAGGGCGGTGAGGGATTGCACCACGGGTTCTTCGCTGTAGGCGGGGAGAAAGCCGGTATCCAAGCCTTCACTGGCGCCAAGTTCATGGAGCATTCGCAGGATGCTGGGTTGGGAGGGTTTGAGAATGTGTACCGAGGTTTTGAGTAATTCGCCCTTGGCACAAACCCGCTCAATCAGGGGTGTCACCGGGCTGGGTGGGAATAAGACGGTGGCGGGTGGGGAAAATGGCGGTGAGGTGGCGGCTGTCTGCTGGGCTTCGAGTTCTTGCCAGCGAGCGATGATACGCATCCTCAAGACGGGATCATAACCACTGACCAAGGTTAGTGTAGTTAATTTATCCAGCCGGTACTGCGTTCGTTTTTTTCCTTGCACATCAACATAAGATTCTGATTCACAATGCCAATCCAGATTTGGATCGGCCTCCAGGCGCGTAATCATGGTGCGTATGTCCCGCAGGATATGCGGATGTTGTTTTCCGGTCAGGTCCGCAATTTCGCGGCTGGTCATGGATAATGCCGGATTCAAGAACGTTTGAGACATGAGCAAGTTTCTCCGTAAATTTAAGGATAAACCGCCGTATATAGTGCAAAGTATAGGGACGGCGGATTGCGCAAGGTTTGCACTACCGTTACAGAGAAACCGGCCACCGGGAAGGTGCCCTGCGCAAGCCACCACAGCGAAATGATAGGCAGGAAAAAACGCGCCGGATTATGGCGAGCGTGGGTTATGGTCTCTGTTTTCGGGGTGCAAATCCCGACACCATTTACACGGTGCATGGCAAGCTTAGGCAAGCCCATTCGCCCTGTCAACCGGGTGTGAAGGAGCGCCGAGTGGTACTCGGCCAGCTCCAACGCCAGGCTTAAAACCCGCCGAGTGCAACTCGGCGATCCCAGTGGCGGCATCATCCTGATGCCGCAAACAGAAAGCGACACCTGGAAGGTGTCGCCACACAGCGACGGCTGCCTGCCTGCCGCGACGCACGCGGCGCAGGCAGGGAAGCCGCCGCCACGAAGGCCAAAAGCCCATTACTGTCGCGCGCGAACGAGACGCACCCGGTTTGCAGAGATTCATGCCGCTTCGATTTGCGAGTAGTGCAGCACCATCAGATCCATTTCTTCAACACCAACTATCGCATAAGCTTTGCCGTCATCTCCGCAAAACTCGACTTCATAGGCCGATGCTCCAAGCCTTTCCACGACAGTACCCACTTGTCCCCTGACGAGTTTTGCTTTTGGTTGGTTGCGCAGCAAAGCGACAACATCGAATAGTTCAATTTTTTTTGACACCATCACAATGGCCTCATAACACGCAACAGGAAGTTAGATAGGGTATGGTTTCGCCGGTTTTAATGATCCATGTACTTCTGATCATGGCTTTTTTACTACCCCGAACGTACAAAAAATCAACAAGATAACGCCTGCCATATTGGTCGATTTCACCAACTGTACACTTTTCGGTGAGGATTTTTTGCCGCAAAATATCTGCAAGCTCGGGTGCATCAGTGCGATTCAGGCCCAATGCTGAGAGAAATACCCGCGCCTTATGTTTTCCTCTTGGATGTTGGTGATTTAGACAATAGTTTTCAATGTGCCGAATATCAACAACAGCTTGTTCTGCATTTGGAACGTTCACTCAATTCTCGCGGCATTGTGCTGAGTATCCCGGCAACGATCCCAGTGGCGGCATCATCCTGATGCCGCAAAAAGAAAGCGACGGCTGTAAGGTGTCGCCACCGGTTTGTGTCAAAGACTCTCCCCCCCTGCCAAGGGGGAGTCCCGCCGCAGGCGGGGAGGGGGTCAAAAACGACCCATAACCACCCCGCCCCTGACGGGGCGCCCCTCCTTAAAAAGGAGGAGAGTTTTTTTGTGGCTGCGTCATCTTGATGCCGCAAACAGAAAGCGACACCTGGAAGGTGTCGCCACGCTAAAAATAACCCTGAGTTAAAGATCGCTTTCTGTTAATCCAGCTAATTTCATCAGGTTTGATAACGTTCCATGCTTCAAGTCTCGATTTGCGTGCACGGGAACGGTAACCGACATTCCGCAGATGACTTCTAACGCTTTGATATTAAAGCATGGAAAAAATCTTGCCAAAAAATAAATATATTTTTATTCAGTAACTTGTAATTTTACTGCGGAATGTCGGGGTAAGAATGTGATTTTGTTCTTCATGTACATAGATATAATGGCTACCCTGAATGCGCTTCAGAATCCATCCCTGCGCTTTAAGGATTCTGCATAGTTTTTGCCTGATATCGATTTCACAATTCAATTTCTTCGATTTGAATATGTGCTTCTCGATGTGCTTGCTCGGTGGCGACGATCATCCAGCCTTCCGCCGCTTCGCGAATATTGGCCAATGTCGTGGGCAGATCGTCTCCCTCGGAAACGCAACCCGGAAGCGCGGGAATTTCGGCCCAAAAACCGCCCTCTTGCGCCGGATGTACATGCACTTTGAGTTTCATCGTTTCATCCTCATTATCGTTGCGGTTAAACGGGAGGACGCCCGTTTTGATCGTTTTCTCGCACTGGCAGTCATACCGATCGCTGGTGCTATGTGGCGGCATCATCTTGATGCCGCAAACAGAAAGCGACACCGGGAAGGTGTCGCCACACAGCGACGGCCAAAAGCCCATTACTGTCGCGCGCGAACGAGACGCACCCGGACGGCATAGCCCTTGGAGTAGTGGTTGACAAGACCGTAATGGAAGTACACGTACCACGCACGGCCACCATTATTGGCATAGGGCGAAGACGACCAAAACCAACCCGCAGGCGTGTTGGGAAAAACCGCCGCATTGATGGCAGGCAACCAACAGCTTTGCTCTACAATGGATTGCAGCTCGCGACGGTTGGGTAAACGCCAATCCGCATAGCCTGCAAATTGGGTGTTTTGTGCAGCAGCCTGTAGGGCATCTGCCCAGGTATAAGTTGATGCCTCTCCACTACAGTTAGCCCCGTCCCAGGTCTGCCCTAAGCTACAGCGCATCCACATTAAGCCGGTTGGGGTGTGCGTGACGGTGCCATCGTTGTGCAGCACAAAATCACTGGTGGGGGTGGTGATGGGCACTGCAGGATTGCGGTTTTCGCACACCACCTCGGCCGTTACCACTGCGGGCAGGAGCAAAAACAGCATTAATACAATGCTACGTATATGATATGTTAGTTTTAAAGGCATGGCGTGTAGGCTCCTTTTATATGCATTCAGCATTAAAACGTAGGTAGGGATTTCAAAATATCAAAATATTGGCTCTGTGGCAGATAAAGCGTGCGTACACACCGTCGCTTAAGTCCCCCTTTTAGATAGCCTTGTTCACTGCAAAAAATATAATAGCGTTGTTGTGCTTCCAACTCGCTTTGTACATCGGCCAAACGCTGCATCGGCACAGACCAGGCGGCAAGGTGCGCACTGCCTTGATATACCTTAGCCTTGATGTGACCGGGCAAGGCGCTGCAGAGTAACTCCCGGCCACATTCTACTAACAAAATGCTGCCCGGGTAGTGGGTTTGATACCAACGCCACTGTGTACTCATAGATGTGACGCACTCTGGTTGCCAACGCGGCCTTTGGCACAACACATCACAAAATAACAGTGCAAGCCATGGAAAATCATGCAAAATTTGTGCGTGTAAACGGTAGCTTTGTGCGTGGCGAAAATGCCCGCCGTAACTGGCCAACGTAGATCGCAATGCATCACGCCACTTGGGTGTAAGTTCCAGGCGATAGCCTTGTGCAACAGGCAGCATGCATTGTTTTGTCTGTATGTGCAGTGTGTTATACAGATTAGCAACCACCCGATGCCGCACTAGCAAATAGCTTGGGCGGACAATATAGCCTAGAAAATTGGCACCATTTTGTATGGGCGCTAGCGTCACGGGGGTTTTAAGTCTTAGATGCAGCGTATCATGCAAGAAGCTTGCAATGGCATCTTGCCAGTGTTGCAACTGCCGGGCGTGCGCATGCAATATGATAAAATCGTCGACATAACGAACATAGTGCCGACAGCGCAGTTGATGTTTGATAAATTGATCCAATTCATTAAGATAAAGGTTAGCAAAAAACTGGCTTGTCAGATTACCAATGGGCAATCCCGTATGAGGAGGGGCGCATTCCAGACGTTTGTGCATGGGAACCCGTTGATACGCCTCCTTGGCACTGATATGGATAGCCTGCAAGGCACACGGTTGCTCGATAATGCGCTGTGCAACCTCAAACAGCACACCTGCTTTAGCGCTTGAGAGGCCATGCCGACGCTGCGCTTTTGCCAGCTTATGCGCTAACAGCGCCAACAAGGTGGGATGATGGATGCTGTTGAAGAAATTACTGATATCCAACTGCAAAAACCATGCTTTAGTGTGATAGCAACGCATGAAGCGTTGCAAGCGAGCAACGGCAAAATGGGTGCCACGTTGCGTTCGATTCGCCGCCGCATCATGAATAAAATCCCGATCTATCAACGCTTCCAGTTCTCTGACAAGCCAATGATGCACCACCCGATCTTGGTAGTGCGCGGCATATACCTCTCGATTTTTGGGTTTGGTTACGGTAAAAACAACAGGTGGCCTGGGAAACCAACTCTGATGCGCTAGGGCATCTCGTGTTTGCACGAGATGATCCAGTAGTTGTTGCTCATACAGACAAGCTTGGTATGTTTTGCGCTTGCGTTGTCGACAGCGACGATAGGCCTGATCAATGGCCTGCAAGCTCAGATACCCCGCAGTTTCACTCTCGCGCGCGAACGAGACGCACCCGGTTTGTATTGTTCTTGTTGTTATTGTTGACATGACCGTTATTGAAGTTCACGTTCCACGCATGGTTACTATTATTGGCATTGGGCGAAGACGACCAAAACCAACCCTAGCCTGTTTACTTGGTTGCCTCAAACGCCATCCGACAACGGTAGGCGCTTAAGTGGATTATCCCATGGCTTATGTGGACATGGAGAAACAGGCGCACAGTGAATCGGGTCACGCAAGACGGGACTGAGACCGTTTTGCTTCTGCCCGGGTCTGTTTAAGCCAACCACCTGCCTGGCGTCCCAGATTAACGGCCTGTTCGGCCACCCGCTGAAACTGAGAAAAATTACGAAAGGCTTGTACCTCTTTGGCGAGCTGGATCTGAAGCTTGAGGTCATCAATTAACTCGGATAGTTCTTGTACCAACCGAGCACGGCTGTGCTGACGTGAATGAGCGCGGTGAATCGTCTGGCAGATGCGATACGTTGTTTTGCGCAATTCATTACCAAGTGTATATTTATGATAACGAGGAAATTCACGCACAATCTTTTCCATCTCCGTAACGAGACGGGTTGCATCCCGCCAGAGGGGTAAATAGTTCAAATGACGCATGGCTTGATCCGCTCACTCAAAAAATGGGGTTTAGTTTAAGTTTCAAGATAGCCCCCTATCTGCCCCAGGATATGCGACCTGCATACCTTGCGTGGGGTTTAAACCTTAGATACTAAAACTTTGCCGTCTAGTCTGCCCACCCTTTGCAAGTGGGCAGCTCCGTTAAGGCTCTACCAAAAGCCAATTACTGTCGCGCGCGAACGAGACGCACCCGGCATGTATGGTCCTTGAAGCCGCCGACACGACCGTTACTGAAGCCCACGAGCCACGCATGGACACTACTACCGGCATAGGGCGAAGACGACCAAAACCAATTAGATGGCGTGTGGGGGAAGTGGCTGATGTCAATGGCAGGGCTATGACGCCCCGCATGGACGAGTGATTCCAGCTCCACGCGCGTGGGCATGCGCCAGTCATTCGCGCCGCACAGCCCTTGAGCATTGATCGCTTGCACATAGCCGAGGGTGTCGCAGTCACTGCCTACGCAAAGCCCCCGGTTCTGGGTGCCTGCACGACCACCGTTGGTATTGGGATCGGGGTTGTACCAGGTGTAGGTGTGGCCATGATGGCGCAGATGGTTGCGATCATTGACCTTGACCTCCCAGATCAGACCGGTGACGTTGTCTTGCACGCATGACCAGCGTGTGCCATCGGTCTCATTGCCGCCATCACTCCAGGGCATGTTCTGAATGGCCAGCGGTCTGCCGTTGGCATCGAGCTTGGTGTAGTCAAAGCCGGCTGCACCTGCACCTATCTTTTGCAGCTGTCCCTGACGTGCCAGGGCATCGCGGCCAAAATCAGCATCCTGCCCCGGATGACTCTCTACTGGGCTTTTAAGATTGTTGCTGCTGTTATCCGCCCACCAGTCGATACCGGTGTCGTTCAGGCGACTGGTTACTGTAGCAGCATTGATCAAGACGGCACCTTCCTGCAAGGTTATTCCACCGGGTTGGTCTTTGATGGTATAGGTCTGTGAACCTGCTTGCCGTGGTGTACAGCTAAAAGTATGGCGCTGTGCGGTACCACCGGGATTTTTATTGCATTCTGCATCGGTGATCGCCATCGCCAGCGTTGCCGGTAGATTTGTCCCTGTCACGGTAAATACGGTGGGCTGATTCAAGGCTGCTGTTAAAGGCGATACTGCTGTGATTTCAATGCTTGGCGGTGGTTCATCCAGGGTACTGATTTCCCACGTATGCGTGAAAAAAAGCTCTCCGCGCATACCCCGTGCGTGTACGGTTATCCGATAGTTTGTTTCACTATCTAAGCCACTGAAAATATAGGAGGCGTTTTTGAGTTTTTTTGCAGACTGGTGCGTCTCACAGTCTTCACTGTGCGGCAGCAGGCATAGTTCTGCCGGTGCCAGATAAAGATCGTAGGTCAAGTCATTAATATGATCCCAACGAAGGTAAATACTGCGATCATAAGCTGTTGCCGTTAAATTAGAAAAAGGTCTTTCATTAAGGTCTTGCAACGGAATTTTTATGGCAACCCCCGCAGTAACCAAGCTGTCTAATAATTCTTGAGAAGAAAAATCCAGTTGATCTGACCACATCGGTGCATATAAGGAGCCTTTTACCATATAGACGGCATGTTCAGCGCCTTTGTTATGGTTGGTTATAGGAACAAGGACAGGTTGCTCTGGCTTGCCGTGAATTCTGATGGGCAGTTGTACTGCACCACGAATCACGGGAATCATTGTCAGCGTTTGATTTTGTGGCAAATTTCTTAGCATTAGAGGAATACTGCTGGTAAATTCAGTTTCCATGGGATGCGCTAAAAAGCTGGCTTGCGGTGCTGGCAAGTCCCATTTTGGCATGATGTGTACATCATAGTTGTGCTCCCATGCGTAAAAAAATGAATCTCTCGCCGTGCTTTCGGCCATCTTTTCATCGGGCAGCATGGTTACATAGTGTCTTACACGATAATACCCCGGGTTTTTCAATTGGATAAAATGCTGACTGGCTTGCGTTGATGATTTTGCATGTGCTCCATATAAATTGAGAGTCATTGCGTTGTTTGATGCACATTTATTAATCATTTCTGAAAATATTAGTTGCTCTGTATTTTCTACCGCGTTGGTTAACACTGAATTTAACACACATCCCGGCATCGGTGCTGATCTGTCTCCACTCCTTACAAGTAACTGGTATGCAAGCTGACCGTTTATTTGAATGCTGCTGTTAAGCAGAACTGAGCGTGGCAAAAAGTTGTTTTGAGTTAGATAAGTTTTAAACCCTGGGTTGACCACGATGCGTGCGGTAGCAGGTCTGAATGAAATTTCTCCTGATGCAATAACCTGGCTTGGAAGCCGTGGATAGCTGATATTATCGGCATCCAGAAAGCTCATATGAAATATATTAGGCTGACTTGAAATAAAAATGTGGGAATCAAATTTGCTGCTTGTCAATACAGAGGAATAAATGCCAACATTTCCATTTGCATTATTTACCTGGTAAGGAAGTTCATTGGGCAATGTTCCCCAATGATAGGCCATCGCGGCTGTTTCGCCCACCGCACGGGCAACATTGGCACCGCGAACAAACGGAACCACTTTGGCAAGCTGACTGGCATACTGATAGGTTGCAAATTGAATGGCTGCATTTGCATAAGTCTCACCTATTTGCTGAGCGACTTCTTTGCCAACTTCAACAGCAAACTTTTTTGCCCCATCTATGGTGTTCTTTAAACTAATTACACGGCTTCCATCTGTTACAGAGTTGATAAACTTGATTAGCGTGACGCTGGTATCTAATAAATAAAGTGCATCTGCAAGGAACGCATTTTCACCTGTACCTACTTGTACGTAGTCCTGGGGATAACGAATCACCTCTTTGCCTTTGCCTTGGAATAGATACACAATAAATTTTGTCAAAGCACGTTTTTCTTCTGTGGACAGCGTCTGCCCATCCTGAAGTTTATAGATAATTGTTATAAGGTGAACATGTTTTCCATTCTCATTTACGTAAATTGGTGGAAAAATTGCGAGTATAAAATCACGAACAAATGATCGTTCTATACCTGAATCTTTTATTTTTTTTACGTATTCTGCAAACTGTATAATATTTCTTGAGTGGATAATTTCTCTTAAGGCAAGATTTTCATTTCTTGAATCCAGTTTATCCAGTGTAATGCCTTCAAGCGGATCATCTCCTTCAATGAAGGCTTCAAGCAATAAAAATATTTTGTTATTAACATCTATAAACTGAGATATATAGTGTTCTATATCTTTAAGCACCTTTCTTTCAAAAGAGTCAGCCGGATTTTCATCTAGTGCATGAACAATTAATAACCCTATTTCTGAAAAAGCTTGAATTGCTTTTGCAAAGCTTTCAAGTCCATTTCGCATCATCTCTATATTATCTTGTAATTCTGTGGCAACACGAGATACTTCAGTAGTGTATCGTGTTAACTGCGCACTAGAACCAAGCAGGTCCTCTAGCGTCAACAAAATGTTAAATAAGGTCGGTTGATTCAGGCCGAAGGTGTTAAAAGCAATATAATCAACGGTATTTCCTCCGGTGGATGGAAAACTTCCATCAAAATCACCACTGGCTGGCCTGTTGTTCCAGGTTGTGAAATCTTTTATTGCGCTATCTAGGCGGTTAGGCGTAATAAATTTTCCTGCAAAGAATTGGTTTTGCTTGTCTTCTTCTACAATCGAATATCCAATCCAGGTTTTGTTTCTGACATCAAATTTAAAATTATTATTATTGGTCACCTCAGATTTGCATTCAAACTTTAAATAATTGTCTTCATAATTTGGAGTAGCGCATCGGTATTGCCCTGCACGCTCTGAAGCCATGCGTAACATATTTCTGGCTTCTCGGACTGAGGTATGGCTTCTTATACTAGCCGATGAGCGTATCAGGGAGGTTGCATTTTCCTGCATGGTTTGTCTTGCTAAATCTGCAACAATCTGAGCTGCTAAGCGTGTTGCGGTGGGATTTCTTGTAAAAGGTGTTCCCGCATCCATGTCTTCTTGAATAGTTGTGCTAAGCGCTCTAAAAGCGGGCATATTGAGCATTTGTTGGTAAAATTGATCGCGTTCATGTTGCCCGAGCGTACCTAGATTGATGCTAAGCCCCAACATAACCGCAGAAACTGCACTGGATTGTGCATTAATCTGCCCCCGCAAAGGCGTAACGTTAGCAGCCATTGCATGAATATTATTGTGGTTTTGCTCATCTACGCGGATGGCCTGAATAATTTGAGGTATGTTTTCTATGCTGTTTGTTACGTCTTGTCCAGTCATGGAAACGAGGCGAGTTCCTGAGGCTTGCGGGCTTTGGTCTGCCACTGGAACATATTCTTGATAGTGAGTGCCTGTGGGAAATAAATCCTTGAGTTGTTGACGGCGCAGTGCGGCTAGGGTAAAGGCTTCGCCGGCGGCTAATTCTGCAAACCAGGAATATTGCCCAAATTCATTAAGAATTTTGGATGAATCTGCCGTTGAAACCGGCTGTAAAAACTGCTCTGCGTGCAGTCCTAGTACCCCTGATAGGTCGGACAATGCACGATGCAGCAGTTCGGTTGGTGTATTTGCGCTTATTCCATCAGCATAGATTGTCAAGATAGTACTATAGGGCGTAATGTTTGGTGGTATGTGTTGATTACGCGTTGAGTAGAGTCCCTGAAGTTCATCTTCGTCCCATTGCGCAATTACTCGTACATCCGTCACTGCTTCTGGAATAGAGCAGGTAAATTGGCCTTGCTGGTCTGTTTGTGTTGCACAAATCTGGGTACCAGCTGTGACAGTATTTTCTGTCAGTCCAGCAGGCGAGGTTTCTACGGCGAGTGCTTCAATATAAATCTGGGCATTAGCCAAATGAGTATGGGTGAAAACGCGCCCAGAAAAATTTTGCATTGGTTGTTCTGGCTGTTCTCCCGGTAAGCTTGAAGCAATAAGCTGCTGGGTGTTGACATCTACCTGAATGCGAGTAAAGGCGTCGTTCTCGCCAATGCGAATGTGTGCAGTTTCTCCTTGGCTATTTAAGGGCAGACTGAGCATAAGAACACCGGCATGGTGAATCTCTACGCGGCCCGTATTGGCATTGAAGCGGTATGTGTATTGATCGCTGTGTGGCAGGGTGAATTGCGCATGACGGGCAATGGCGGCGCTGATGTGGGCGATACGGGCGTTGGTATCTTGCAGGGTAATATCCAGCGTGCCGTATTGGGTGTTAGGCCGTGGATGAAGGTTGACGGTGCCAGTGATCTGAACGGTGGTATTGGTGCTGTCAAGGTAAGCCGTGCCGCCATTTAACTGTAAAACGGTTGCCTGTACAGCGGGCAGGCTACTCACGCCGAATAAGAGCAGTAGAAAGACGATGGTATGCCGTAGGTGGTGTTGGGATCGTAGTGAGTCCATGATGAGTCGATGCTCTAAGGTTGGGTTAGGTCAGTGCCTTTGGGGCGCGAGTGATGACAACGGGCGTTGTCAGGGAAAACAGGAACGTGTAAAGAGGCTCCAGATATCTGGCGCGTGGGTAGGATTTCTTGGTGCGGTTACGGTTTTGCGTGTTCACGTCCAGATGCCATGCTTATGTTTATCCCACAGGATTTTTGGATTGATCCTGATACGGGTAACGATATGCAAACAGCGCAGCAAAGGCAAGGCTTTTTTGATGAAAAAATTGATTTATATCAATCATTTGGCGTTTTGTGAACTATAAAATCTACCCGCGACTACACCGTGCAGAGGTGCATCGTTTTCGCTGTGTTTGTGTGTCGCTCAGGGGCGCTGGGGGCGGATGCCGCGAATGTCTTGCCACATGAGTAATAAATCCTCTGCCAGGACGTAGTAATCGAGGCTGCCTCGGCTGCGTGGGCTGTAGAGTTGGATGGGTTTTCTGGCGGCGAAGGCCTCGGCCAGGCGGATGTCGGTGCGGATGCCGCGCAGCAGGCGTTGGCGTCCGTATTGCAGGGAGATGTTGCTACCTCGGAAAAATCAAAACACCGTATCTTCGTCTGGCTTGATGCACGCATTGCACCAGACAATCGTTTAATTGTCATTGCACGCGCAGATGACACAACATTTGGTCTACTTTCGTCACGCATTCATGCTTGTTGGGCGCTGGCTGTAGGATCAACTTTGGAAGATCGTCCAGCTTATGCCACAAGGACGTGCTTTGATATGTTTCCCTTCCCCAACGGCCTCACCCCCGCCGACACCAGCCAAGGCACCTACACCCTTGAAAGCGGCGCCATCGCCCAAGCCGCCCACCGCCTAAACACCCTGCGCGACAACTGGCTCAACCCCCCCGAATGGACCGAACGCCAGCCCGAAATCCACCCCGGCTACCCCGAACGCATCCTCCCCAAACCCGGACACGAAGCCGACCTCAAACAACGCACCCTCACCCACCTCTACAACCAACGCCCCGCCTGGCTCCAAAACGCCCACCAAACCCTCGACCACGCCGTCGCCGCCGCCTACGGCTGGCCCGACCACCCCCTCCCCGAAACCGACATCCTCACCCACCTCCTCACCCTCAACCGCAGCCGCTAACCCATAGCGGCGGTTATCTGGATCGCCGAGTGGTACTCGGCCAGTCGGAACACACACTAAAAGCCCGCCGAGCGCAACTCGGCGCTCCCCTTCACAGTAATTATCCCCGCTTGCGGGGACTCGCAAGCGGGGCTACACTGCAACGTTATCTGAACCGGAAGAGAGGTGGGTCGATCATGGCTAACACTCCTTTTGGGCGGTGGGAATGTTAACAGGCGATGGTTGATTTAGACTCATACGTTTCCGTGAAAAACGGCGCCAGGCGCCGTTTTTTGTGGCCGCCTGTCACGGTTTATGAAGCATTGCGGCTGTTTTTTGTTTATTGACCTTTATGTATTGAGAGTATCTGCTGATGAGTGATATGCAAGCCATTATTGAAGAGGCCTTTGAGCGCCGCGCCGAGATCCATCCGCGCAATGCCGAGGGGCCAGTAAAAGAGGCGGTTGAGGCCGCGTTGGAGATGCTGGATCGGGGAACCGCACGGGTTGCCGAGAAAAAAGACGGTCAGTGGATCGTCAATCAGTGGCTGAAAAAAGCCGTGCTGTTGTCGTTTCGCCTGAATGATAACCAGCTCATGCCTGGTGGTTTTACCCATTATTATGACAAAGTGCCTTCCAAATTTGCCGGACTGGGGGAGCGCGAATTGCGTGAAAGCGGGGTGCGCATTGTGCCACCGGCCACTGCCCGGCGCGGCGCCTATATCGCCCCTGGGGTGGTGTTGATGCCCTCGTATGTGAATATCGGCGCCTATGTAGATTCCGGCACAATGGTCGATACCTGGGCTACCGTCGGCTCCTGTGCGCAGATTGGCAAAAACGTCCATCTTTCCGGCGGGGTTGGCATCGGCGGCGTACTGGAACCCCTGCAGGCTGCCCCGACGATTATTGAAGATAACTGCTTCATCGGCGCCCGTTCTGAGGTGGTGGAAGGGGTGATTGTCGAAGAAGGCGCGGTGATCTCAATGGGAGTCTACATCGGCCAAAGTACCCGCATTTATGACCGCGAAAAAGACGAGGTCATTTATGGGCGTGTGCCTGCCGGGGCGGTGGTGGTATCGGGCAACCTGCCCTCCAAGGATGGCAAATACAGCCTTTATTGTGCGGTCATTGTCAAACGGGTGGACGAAAAAACCCGCGCCAAGGTCGGCATTAACGCCTTATTGCGCGATATTTAAGTAAGATCTTTATGCCACGCGGATGCGTGGCGTTCCATACATCTCATGCGCCTTTGCCGCCTGCGCGCCCGGATATTCGGGCCGCAACACGCTCACCCGTGGGCTGCAAACGCGCCTGTGCATGATCCATAAGCCGCAAGGCATCACCAACACTGCGCTAAACGCAGCCATTTTTTTTCGGAGCATCATTGCGTATGTCAAGCTACCTAAACGAGAAGCTGGAATCCATTTATCAGGAAGTGCTGCACAGAAACCCCGGTGAAACTGAATTTCATCAGGCGGTGCGTGAGGTGCTCGAATCCCTGGGGCCAGTGCTCGTAAAGTATCCGGAATTTGCCGATCAGAAAATCATCCAGCGTCTGTGCGAACCAGAGCGCCAGGTCATCTTTCGCGTGCCGTGGCAAGACGATCGTGGACAGATTCATATCAACCGCGCCTTCCGCGTGGAATTTAACAGCGCGCTGGGGCCTTACAAAGGCGGGATGCGCTTTCATCCCTCGGTCTATCTGGGGATCATCAAATTCCTCGGCTTTGAGCAGATCTTTAAAAATGCCCTGACCGGGATGCCTATCGGCGGCGGCAAAGGCGGCAGTGATTTTGACCCCAAGGGCAAATCCGACGGCGAAATCATGCGCTTTTGCCAAAGCATGATGACCGAGCTGTATCGCTATCTGGGCGAATATACCGACGTTCCGGCAGGAGATATCGGCGTAGGCCAGCGCGAAATCGGCTATTTGTTCGGCCAATACAAGCGCATCACCAACCGCTATGAATCCGGCGTCTTCACCGGCAAGGGCCTTGACTGGGGCGGCAGCCGCGCCCGCAAAGAAGCCACCGGCTATGGCACGGTGTTTTTCCTGGATGAAATGTTCAAAGTGCGCGGCGACAGCCTGGAAGGCAAGACCTGCGTAGTCTCGGGCTCTGGCAACGTCGCCATCTATGCCATTGAAAAAATCACCTCGCTGGGGGCCAAAGTGGTTGCCTGCTCCGATTCCAACGGGGTCATCGTGGACAAAGACGGCATTGACCTCGCCCTGTTAAAACAGATCAAGGAAGTCGAACGCCGCCGCATTAGCGCCTATGTGCAGGAAAAAAAGAGCGCCACCTACATGGAAGGCGGCAATATCTGGACCGTACCCTGTCAAATTGCCCTGCCCTGCGCTACCCAAAACGAACTCAATGGCAAAGATGCCAAGATCCTCGTCGATCAAGGCTGTATCGCCGTGGCAGAAGGCGCCAACATGCCCACCACCCCGGAAGGCATTCATGTCTTCCAGCGGGCCGGTATAGCCTACGCCCCCGGTAAAGCCGCCAATGCCGGCGGAGTAGCTACCAGCGCCCTGGAAATGCAGCAAAATGCCAGCCGTGACCTGTGGAGCTTTGAATACACCGAAAAGCGCCTGCAGGAAATCATGGTAGACATCCACCGCAACTGCTACGAAACCGCTGAAGAATTCGGCGCCAGCGGCAATTATGTTGTCGGTGCCAACATCGGCGGCTTTTTGAAAGTAGCCAGCGCCATGGTCGCCATGGGCGTAATCTGATCTCCCCGTTACCTTCTTGTTTTAAAAAAGCCCACGCAAGTGGGCTTTTTTGTGGGCGCGTGTGACGGCATCATTTCGTGGCGGCATCATCTTGATGCCGCAAAAAGAAAGTGACGGCTGCCTGCCTGCCGAGACGCATGCGGCGCAGGCAGGGAAGCCGCCGCCACATTGCGCCCGCGTGGGGCGCGACATCAGTTTATCTCGCTCCTGGCTGGCAAAATGCGTTTCAATCCACGCGCCCGCGTGGGGCGCGACAATAGAGGCGTTACGCTTCGCGTGTGGAGGCCGGATGTTTCAATCCACGCGCCCGCGTGGGGCGCGACTGGCTGCCCCGTGTGCCTTGCGCTGTTCCCGTGTGTTTCAATCCACGCGCCCGCGTGGGGCGCGACCAGATCATGTCTTCACTGCCAGCCTCATTCTCCAGGTTTCAATCCACGCGCCCGCGTGGGGCGCGACCAGCAACTCAAAACGCTTTGGATCACGGGTTAAGGTTTCAATCCACGCGCCCGCGTGGGGCGCGACTTGATGGCGATATTCTAAAGATGCGAGTATATCAGTTTCAATCCACGCGCCCGCGTGGGGCGCGACGCAAATGCGACACGGTGATCACCACCATGCGCAAAGTTTCAATCCACGCGCCCGCGTGGGGCGCGACCGGGTCGTGACCGAGCTGAGCGCCGCTGAACAGGCCGTTTCAATCCACGCGCCCGCGTGGGGCGCGACCAAGTAACTAGCGCCATGTTGGATCATGCATTAAGGTTTCAATCCACGCGCCCGCGTGGGGCGCGACTGCGATCTGCCTGTGACCGCATGGAAAACAGCTTAAAGTTTCAATCCACGCGCCCGCGTGGGGCGCGACTAATGGAGTTGTCCAAGATCAGTTTAAAGGGTACAGTTTCAATCCACGCGCCCGCGTGGGGCGCGACTGGATACGCTATCAAACCTCGATCCTAGTGGCATGGTTTCAATCCACGCGCCCGCGTGGGGCGCGACGTGGCAATATGTGCCATTTCGGCAAGCATATTGATGTTTCAATCCACGCGCCCGCGTGGGGCGCGACGTACTGGATTCTTGCAGTGTCTCGGCTGGCAATTGTTTCAATCCACGCGCCCGCGTGGGGCGCGACGTAGTTCTGATTGCGCTCAGTGCCAGCTTGAGCGTTTCAATCCACGCGCCCGCGTGGGGCGCGACAATTAAGCGCCTGCTAGATCATGGGTGCAAGGAGGTTTCAATCCACGCGCCCGCGTGGGGCGCGACCTTTGGGATCGGGAATCAAAGACATAGCCCAAAGCTGTTTCAATCCACGCGCCCGCGTGGGGCGCGACTTTCCGCCAGCGTCTCGCCGGTGGTGTCGGTACAGTTTCAATCCACGCGCCCGCGTGGGGCGCGACTCGAAGGCGGTATCGAAAACATCCATATCGCAATGTTTCAATCCACGCGCCCGCGTGGGGCGCGACATGAATTATACAGGCGATCCTGCAAATAAATGGGTTTCAATCCACGCGCCCGCGTGGGGCGCGACCTGGCCAAGCTGGCCCGATCAATATTGTGCTTCCTGTTTCAATCCACGCGCCCGCGTGGGGCGCGACTGTGCCTTTTCTATTGCTTGAATCGGCGGAATAAATCATCGCATTTCCGCGAACCTCTATACAAGCTTTCGGATTACGCTCGTGTTTGGCCTGCGGACGTGCAAGAGGATTTCTATGTTATTAATTTTTAAGCTTTTGCGAATCTACCGAAAATTTGCTGGTCGCTTGGGGTTCGCGATCGTCGTGACGAATGACTACAAAATCAGCGGCCCGTTGAGGTCCAGTACTGGTTTTGCGCCAATGTGTTCGACCCGAGTCTTCCAGTGGCGTCCGAGGTAGTAAAACCGCAAACTGTCTTCGTCAGGGTCGATCAGCTTGCACAACCGGTCCTTAAGGAACGCCCACTGCGCTGCATCTACTTCGATCTCGAAGACGGAGCAAAAAAAAGTTCTTGATTTTTTCTTCATTGTTTATCAGAATTCTCCATTGTAGATAGGTTATCTACAAGCGCGAAGGTTTCGCGTTCCATGGTCGGGGTCGAAGTCGAATCGCAAAGTTGTTCTCTGTTCAGGATGAACGCCGAGGCCACTTTTATGGCGCAAGCTGGGTTTCGACGGCTGAAACCGCCCATGTTGCCGGTGTTGACCGGCCATTCGGTTGGGACTGCTCAACCAGGACTCCAGTTGCTCGCCCGCAAGGGTGTTATCAACGGAGAGCGAAGTGCCTAAAAATCGCATAAGCAACTTTGTTTAGGTTTTTAGGAACAGTATTGCACGCGCTGACCGAAATCGAGGCAAGCCTTGGCGATTTTGCGCAGGCGCTTGTCGCCATTCGGTGAGCTGGTTTTCACATCATAGCTGACCAACACCATCATTATCGTTACTCACTTCCACAGAAAAGGTGGGTATGCATCCAGGTCGCCGCGTAGATGCCTGGCGAGCAACTGCGCCTGGATGGCGGGAAAAAGGCCGATTTCGACCTTCTCATCAAGGAAGGCGTGGCGCAATTGCTCGCGCTTGCGCTCCTGATAGGCGGTAAGCACGGTCTTGCGTGCGTCCTCCTTCAGCAATACCGCGCCGTTGTCCAGACGGGTGAAGTCACGTGCGGACACCTGCTTGCGGTTGATCAGCGACAGGGCCAGGCGGTCGGCGAGCACAGGGCGGAACGCTTCGACGAGATCCAGCGCCAGGCTGGGGCGGCCGGGGCGGTCACGGTGGAGAAACCCCACAGCGGGGTCGAGGCCCACAGTTTCGAGTGCCGAGCGGCAATCGTGGGTCAGCAGTGTGTAGAGGAAGGACAGCAACGCATTCGCCGCATCGGTGGGTGGACGCCGACTGCGCCCGCCAAAACGCATCGCCGCATCCGGCACGCGAATCAGGTGGTCGAGCACACCGAAATAGGTTTGTGCCGCTTCGCCTTCCAGGCCGCGTAGTACATCGACCGAGGCCTCGGCAAGCAGCCGCACACCGATGCGCTTCAAGCGCTTGTCGGTATGCGACAGTGCATCACGCGCTTCCGACGGCAAATCGTCGCCATAGTCGCGCAGTCCGCGCGACACCACGGCACGCTGGTTATGCACCTTGCCCACCAGCAGGTTGCGCACGATGGCGGCACAGTGCTGCCCATCGTCGCTACGCCGGTACTGCTCGCGGCGCAGCAACACATTGCCGGAAACCGGCCCTTCCACGCGGGCGAGGAACTTGCCGTTGGGGGTCAGATAGCTCACGCAAATCCCCTGTTCGGCGCAGTAGCCGAGCAGGGGCGGCGACACCAGCACGCGGCCAAAACACACCAGGCCGTCCAGCATATGAGCAGGCAGACGGGCGCGAGTTTCGCCTTCCACTTCCATGACGATGTTTTCGCCATCCTTGCGTAACCACGCGCCTTCGGTGGTCACATACACGGTGTTGAGCTGGCGGCGCATGCGTCAGGGCTCCTCGGCAATTTGCTCGCGCAGCCAGGCTTCGACGGTCCGTCCCTTGCCGAGCAGCTTCGGTTGGCACAGTTCGATGAGCGAACAGGCGTCACAGCGTTTTGCCAGATAGTTTGCCATCGGTGTTTGCCCCGTGCGGATCATCTCGTGCGTGGCCTGTATGGTTTCCAGGGTCAGCTGACGTAGCGCGTTGTCAAACACCACCGTCTGTCGGCGACGGGTCTGACCGTAGAACAAGGCGCCTTCCTCCACCCGGCAGCCAAACATCGCTTCCAGGCACAGCGCTTGCGCGCACAGCTGCACCTCGTCGGCACGGTGGGCCTTGGGGCGACCGCGCTTGTACTCAACCGGCACGGGATGCTCTCCCCCCGCGTCCGCCCGGAACTCGACGACATCCGCCACCCCGGCGATGCCCAGTTCCGCGCTGGCCAGCGGCATCGAGGTAATCGTGCGCACACCGTGGCGGCGCTCGATCTGCGGGTTATCGGCGCGGTCATGCAGCAAACGCCCTTCTGCGGTCTGGCGATTCTCGGCCCATAGGCGTTCGATGTGGATCAGTGCACACTGGCGCGGGCAGTAGAGATAGTGCTGTAGCGCGGACAGGGGGACGAGATCGTCGGACTCCTCCATGCTTGGCTCCCCCTCCGCCCGCTGCCTTACAGTAGCTCGCGCACGCTCACGCCCTTGGGCATGGCTTTTGCATCGACGTTGACGCGATAGTCCGCAAAGCTGCGGGCGGGTCGGTCTTGTGTGCCTTCGGTACGCTGTATCTTGACGGCATCGAAGAGGACATGCGCGGGGGCGTTGCCCATGGCGCTTTCATGCTCAAACACGATCAATTTGCGGGCGGCCATTTCGCCACGGGCGGCGGAGCGGTCGTGCTCGAACATGTTGATGAGGGCGTTCCACAGCAGTTGCAGGTCGTCATCGGAGAAGCCGGTGCGTTCGGCCAGCTTGGCAGAGACGAAGCCGTGGGCGCGATACAGCCCGTAGGGCAGGATGTGTTTGCGGCCCATGGTGCGGTTGTCGCCGCTTTGGGCTTCGGCTTCTTTTTCGGTGGTGACGGCCATGCGGGTGATGGCGATTTCCAGCGGCAGTACCGGTTCAATTGAGGTGGCAAAGGCGAGTTGTACCGGGCCGCGCACTTGACCGGCATTGATGCCGGTGGTCATGACCGCGCCGAAGGTGCGCACGTCGAAGAAGTTGGCGCACATCCAGGCGGTGATCGCACGCGCCTTGGCTTCGTCTTTGGGGAGCTTTTTGTCCTCCGGCTTGATCTCCAGTGCTTCGTAGGCCCGTTTGTGCTGGTTGTTGAGCACGGCTTTTTCCTGCATGTAGATGGCAAAGCCGGGGGCGCTGTCTTTGTCCAGGGTGACGTAGTTGCGGATTTTGCGCTTGAGGGACACGTCGGTGACCAGGCCGCAGTTGGTTTCCGGGTCCAGGCGCGGCAGGTTGCCGGCGTCCGGGTCGCCGTTGGGGTTGCCGTTGGTCACGTCGAACAGATAAACGAATTCATAGCGGTGGGTGATGGCGGTCATTGCTCGGCTCCTGCGGTTTCGATGTCAGTGGGTTCGGCGGATTCGGCGGCGGGCGCGTCCCCTGCCTCGTCGCGGCGCGTGAAGTAGGATTGCGACTGGTGGTAGTAGCCGATGGCGAAGCGCCCCTGGTCTTCGATTTTGAGGCTGCGTGGGAACTGCTCGGGCAAGCCGCCGATAATTTCGTGGATGTCTTTTTCCAGGTTGACCGCGTGGCCGCGTCGTTCTTTGCGTAGTTTGCTGAGGTGGTTTTGGGTGTTGCGCAATAGCACCGGGAAGATGGCGGCTGGCGTGGCTGATGCCGCGCCGTAGTAGCGGTCGCGGATCGTGGCGTTGATCTGGCTGCCCAGGGCGGCGCGCTGTACCGATTCGAGTACCGCGAATAGTCGCCCGAGGAGATAGCCGGGCTGGGTGGATTGCTTGTCGAGACTCACAGGGATTTCCTCCTTGGATGTACGAATGCCCCGGCGCTGTTCACGCGCCAGGACGGCTTTGCATAGGGCTACGCGCAGGCCGTTGATGTTGCCGTCTGCACGTAACCGCATGAGAGTGTTGGCCAGCAGGCTGCGCGGATACCGTCCGCCGCTGAGGATGGCGCGCATGAACTCGCCCGCCAGCAGTGGAGACACGTCCTCGCTTTTGGCGCGCCCGTCGCGGGATGGTGCGGTCGCAAGCACGAGCCGCCAGACGGATGGTTCAGTACGCCACGGCAGTGGCTCCAGATGCAGGTCTTCCGCATGCTGGGCGATGCGGCCAATGAGCACCCCCAACGTATCCACTTGCCAGAAGCGCACCGACAGGCGCGAGGCATTGGGCGCAAGGCCCAGCACATACATGCGGGTGCCGGGTTCGAGATTGGGCGCGAGGTCCGCCACTGGGCGACCTTTCGCGATGCGGTCCAGCACCGCGCGCACTCGGGCCGCCTCCGAGGCGTCATCAGCGGGCGGGCTGAGCAGGGTGGCAAACAAATCCTCCGCCGCGCTCGCCCGCTGTGCATCGGCGGCTTCGGCCCAGAACACCACCGAGGCATCGCCTACCCGTAGGCGCTGGCGATTGTGTTCGCCCTGGCGCAGCAGATAGTTCAGAACAGTCGTATAGGCAAAAGCAGCCCGCGTAGACACAGGTGCGTTTTCACCTTGGCTTTTCGCATACGATTCGAAAGACGACTTGTTGAAGGACACGATCGACACGCCTGAGCTTTGAGCGTCGCTTCGATTCATCTTGATCGCGGGATGCAAGCGGGCCACCGGTGCTACATCCCCATTAACAAGGCAGACCGCACTGTTTGCCGACGTTTCTTGCCCCTCGTCGCCTGCAAGCAATCGGGCGCGCACAGCCCGCGCGGCTGGCCGGTCGTGCAGATAGCAATGCTCGCCGTCCATCCGGAACACGAGGTTGGCGTCGACCATGTCGGCAGGGAAGCCACGTTCCTCGAACTGCTCCGGCGACCAGCCGCGCAGGAAGCTGAGCAAGGCCTTGAGTCCGGGGTCGTCCGCACCGGCAAGCACGGTTTCGTGCAGTTCGACAAAGGCCTCATGCTCTTTGTCGGCGCGCTTGCTGGTGTTGCTCACGCCCAGGACGTAGCTCGTTTTGTCCCACAAAAAAAATGGTTTAGCGCCTGTTCCGGGGCGTTTGAATGCGGCGGGAACCAACAGTATTTTCGGTTGTGGCTTTTTTTGTGAGGTATCGCGGATGTCGTTGATCTGGGCAACGGCGCCGTCTCGTGTCAGCAAAATTTCAAAACTGATTTTTTCGGGGCTGTAGCCGAAGGGCGCGATGTCTTTAATCTGTTGCTCAACCAGGCGTTGATAATAGCGGCTTAGTGCTTGCAGGATCATGCGCTGACCTCCGTGCTTTGCCAGGGCGGCACCTCAATAACGCCCCCTTTGAGCTGGGCACGAAAGAAGCGCGGTGTCATATCTTGGGTAAAGTCGATGTCGTGCAGCATCCAGCCAAGATCCTTATCCGCATCGCGCTCGGGATGCGCCTCGGGTAGCGGCTGGCCGTCCTCTATCAGGCTGAAATGGGCAGGAAACTCGCGCACACCAAGACAGGGCGCGTGAAAATATTGTCCCTTGCGGGCGCGGCGGTTGAAGATGTCGAGGTGTTTGCCTACGGACTCGTCTGGCCCGACGGCATCGGTAAATTCAAAGTGTGCCTCAATGACGTAGGCCACATCACGCAGTATGGTTGCTGCGCGTTGTTGGCGGTCGTTATCAACGTAGGCCACCAGTCCGGCTGTCGTTCCGGCTTTCATGGCCTTGCTGACGTTGCCGGGCGACAGCTTGCTGCCGACTTCGTTGCGGCGGATGGATTCAAAGCGAATGGGTTTGAGGACATGGATACGATCCACGATCCAGCGAATTGCCGGTTTCCAGTGGATGGCCTCCAGGATGCCGCGTGCGGCCGACGGCGTGATGACATCGTAGCTCACCCGCTCCACTTTCATTTCCGGCCGTGTAAAGCAGGCACGATCGCCCCAAACATGCAGGCGGATTCCGTAGCTCATTGATACCCTCCCTATCAAAATTGTGCTGTGCGCTTGTCGTGTACATATTCGATGCACTGAAGGACAAGGCTTCTTCTTGCTGGGTTGTGCCTCCGACAAGCTGACCTGCCGGAGGCACGGTTTCATCAAACGCTTTCAGCTAACAGCTCAATGTTTCAATCCACGTCGCCCGGCGGGGCGACGAGCAAAATAAGGTACAGCAGCTCTGCCGCGTGCGGCAGTCGCTACGCAAAGGCCACGGTGTTGGCCAACACTGTGGCCCTCGCCATTTGCGCAGTTAGCCTATCTGGAGAAGCGGGGTGTTGTCAATATTTATTATCATCGCTTTCAGCTATTAGTTCAATGAATAATCTATAAAGTAGTCCCATGAACGCTCACCAAAGCAGTTGCTCTGTTTTCACAAACGCCGGATCATCCCAAGACAAGCCGAATTGCTGGTTGTAGAGGTCTTGATTCACCAGTTCCATAAATTGTTCGCCCCACTTTTCCGGGGCAATTGGCTGAACCGCACCCGCTTTGCGCAGTGCGTCGAATTTATCGCGGGGGAGTTGTACCAGGTAAAGCTGGAGTTTGCGCGCAAGGCTGCCGCTGCTTTGTGCATGGCGCAGACTGTTGATGAGCTGACGGGCCTCGTCGTTGAAGGGCACGATGACTGGCATCTGCACCGTCTCGATGATGCGGAATTTGGCCGCCAGGGTTTCCAGTGGCAAGGTGTCTATGGGGCTTCCCGCGCACAGGCCGAGCAGGTTCGCGGCATCCAGTTCTTTGTCGCCTTTCTGCCAGTAAAGCAGGCGGAAGTAGGCTTCGATCGCGGGCGGCGACAGCGGATCGTCGCGGAACTGCGGCTGGCGCATGATCTCTCTTGCCTTCTCAGCGAACTGGCGCAGCTCCGGCGGCGGTGCCCAGTCGCTGTTTGCGGTGGCGAACACGCGCACCTCGCTCAGCTCCGCTGCGCGCTCGCCGTTGCGGTTACACCGCCCTGCCGCTTGGGCAATGGAGTCTAAACCGGCCTCGGCGCGATAAACGGTGGGCAAGGAGATATCAACGCCGGCTTCAATCAGTGAGGTGGATACCAGACGGCAGGGTTTGTCTGCTTTGAGGCGGGCGCGTACCTCGGCTAAGACCTCGCTGCGGTGTTTTGCACACATCAAGGTCGTCAGGTGGCGACTGCCGGGCAGATCGGCGAGAGATTGATACACGGCGCGGGCGTGGCGGCGGTTGTTGACGATGCACAGCACACGATCCAGGGCGCGCAGTTGTGCCGTGAGGGCGTCATCTTCCAGGGTGCCGACATGGCGCACCCGTACCCGCTCCAGGGTGCGAAACAGTTGCGCGGGCTTTGGCGCGAGTTCACGCACATTTTCCAGACCGCCCGCAAACTCGGGGGCATTCAGGGCCGGTTGGGTGGCGGTACACAGGACGATGCTGCTGCGGTAGTTGCGGGCCAGTTCGTCGATGGCCGCGACGGTGGGGCGCAACACCTTGAGCGGTAAGGTCTGGGCCTCGTCGAGAATGACCACGCTACCGGCAATATTGTGCAGTTTGCGACATTGAGACGGGCGTGCTGCAAATAAACTTTCAAAGAACTGCACCGCCGTGGTGACGATAATCGGGGCATCCCAGTTTTCCATGGCCAGGCGCAGCTTTTCTCGGGATTGATAGCGTTCGGCCTCCGCATGGGCGGGTTGTGCCGTCACAAAGGCGCTATGGTGCTCAAGGACGGCTGCTTCGCCATATTTGCCGAGTGCGGCACGAAATACAGCAGCGTTTTGTTCGACGATGCTGGTAAAGGGAATCACGAAGATGACCCGCCGTAGGCCGTGTTCAATGGCGTGATCCAGTGCAAAAGCCAGTGAAGCCAGCGTTTTACCGCCACCGGTTGGCACGGTCAGCGAGAACAGGCCGGGGGGCTGTGGTGCGGCGTTACGGGTGTGCGAGAGGATCTCTGCGCGCACGCGATTGACGTGAGTATCGGCGGAAAAGCCGCAAAGATAGCTATTGAGCTGTTCTCGCAAAACCTCCAGCGAGGGGGACTCAAGTGCGCGTGCCGTGCTGCGTTGCCGGGTCTGTTCTGGTGATGCAATACGGTCATAGAAAGCCTCGGTGTCAAGGTAATCGGCATCCACCAGACAGGAAAACAGCATCCGCACGAAAAACGTTAGCTGAAAATTGCCCCGTTCTTTGTGTATGTCGAGCGGAGGCCAGGGGAGCTTTGATGGCAGGCTAATCTCGCCTTGCCAGGCGTCGTGTAATGGCGGCAATCCGGTGCCTTTGAGCCGATCAGATAGCGCCGTTCGTTCACCACCTTCTCTGCCGTTAGCTAAACCGGCGTGGTGCCCCGCGATGCCATAGGCCAGGAGATAACCCAATTGATCGAATTTTTCAACGGCGAGCATGGCGCCTCGCGTGGCGTGGTCAACCCGCAGTTTTCCGCCTTTGAGGCGTTCCTGAAACGTCTGCGTGTATTTCCCAAGATCGTGCAACAGACCCGCTACACTGGCGAACTCCTCAGCGCCAAAGGGCTGGGCAAACTCCCCAGCGCGTTTGGATGTTGTTATCAAATGCTCGGAAAGCCGTTGCCAATCGGCTTTGTCATCGGTTTGTGTGGAATGCGCAAAATAGACGGTCATTTCGAAATCCTCTCAGTTGTTCCAACCAGTTCAGGCAGGCTGAAACTATACGAATTCCGATGCCCAACTTAAAAGCAGCCGAGTGCAACTCGGCGCTCCAGATACCCCCACCCCTCCTTAAAAAGGAGGGGTGTTTTTGACGTGGCGGCGGCTTCTAGCCGTCGCAGCTTGTGGCGGACGCATCTTGCGTTCGCTTTTATGCGCAGCGGGTGCTGCGCGCTCCCGGGAAGCGCCTTTTTGCAAGGCCAAGCTGGCCCGTCTATAGGTTCACCCTGACCGGTCTGTAGGGTCAGGCATGACCTAAACGTAGGGTCAACCCTAACCCACCAACGGGCTGACAGAACGGATGCGCATAAACGGAAATACTATGAACGCCCCCCTAACCCCCCAACGTGGCGGCTTTTGAGCGTGCGCCCTTGGGACCGCGCAGCACTGGCTGCGCACAGCTAAACCCAAACCCCGCGAGGCCTGCGGCCTCGGTGCGCAGCCGGTGCTGCGCGGTCCCAGGGGGGCTAAAAAGTAACAAAAGGGGGGTAGACAAAGGAATTTTTTTGCGGTAGGGTTTGCCACTGTCACGGGAGTGCTGGTAACACTTCCCCGTGTAAAGCCCCGACTGCATCAGAGTCGAGTGCACCAGTGACCGGCGTATTGTAGCAAAGTCTTGCCTGTGATGCTGCCCGGTGCTGGCGATCCCCGCTCAATCCAGTCGGTGGTCTCCGTTTCTTGTGTTTGGAGATTACCGCGATGTCTGTAAAGTTTGCTCAATCCCCGACGGAAATCCTTCAATGGGAGCGCTTGGTCATTAGTGATCGGCGTTTGTCTCATGCGGTGGTGCGGGTGGCGACCCGCCTGGTTTTGTTTGTGAATTCGCAAAGCGGTCTGGCCTGGCCCTCACTCAAAGCCTTGATGGATAAATCACAAACCTCGCTCAGTACGGTGAAGCGGGCGATCCGTCAGCTTAAAGCCTTGGGCTGGGTGGCGGTGATTTCGGGCAATGCCCGCCGGACCAATCGCTATCGGATGGTGTTGCAGCCCTTGCCCGCTGATTCGCTGACACCCGCTGTGACACCAAAACCCGAGACGGCCCCACCGGTACCCACCCCCGCGCCTGTTCAGGCAGCCCCGGTGCAAGCCCCCGCACCTCCACCCGCCTCCCCACCAGCCACGCCGATGAGCCATGACCGCGCCGCCTATCTGCCCACGCCGCGTTCCTGCACCCCTGAAGAAATCGTTGCGCTCATCGAACACTTCAACCGCACGGCCCACACCTGCCTGCCCACCACCCCCGGCACCGACACTTACCGCACCGTGCGCCAGGCCCTGCAACACTATCCCCCGGCCATCCTTCGCGGCGTGATTGACCTTAAAGTCCATCACTGGATACAAC
>NZ_MU255056.1:1300518-1328822 GCF_000227725.2 Thiorhodospira sibirica ATCC 700588
CATGTGGCGGCACCTCGAAGGTGCCGCCACATACCATACAGCGGCATCAAGATGATGCTGCCACAACGCAAGCGGCGTCCGCCACAAGCCCCTGGAAAAGCGCCAAGGATGTTTTCCAGAACATGAAGTTTAACGGGACGTAGTGGCATGATCCCTGGGAGCGCGCAGCACCGGCTGCGCACCGAGGCCGTAGGCCTCGCGGGGGTTTAACGGCTATGCGCAGCTGGTGCTGCGCGCTCCCAGAGGCGGCATCAAGATGATGTTGCCACTGCAAGATGATGTTGTCACTGGGATCGTCGAGTTGCACTCGGTTTGCAGGTCGTCGCCGAAGGGGCGCAATTGGAACTATTGCGCCATTTTCACTGCGCCTATGCTCAGGGCTATCTGTTTGCAAAGGCGGTTAATGCCGCCCAGATCACCCTTTTGGCTTCGGCAAATCTTCCTGAAAGCCGCCATTTTGCGACAGAGCATTGAACCGTTATCATTGAACCGTTATCTAGGCTAGCGTTGCACCCGGCGATACCGTCAGCCTGCCGCCGATATGCGATAATTCGCTTCTTTGGTCTTGAGCTTTTCCCTGCCCGGCTTTTCTGTAAAGGTTTTTTGCCACATGCCAGACCACCGCGCATCCCTTCTGATGGTTGCTTCCATGCTTCGTGCTTCCTCTGTGCGCCTTCTTGGGGCGTGGTTTGTGGCCGGTCTGGCGGTGGCTGGGCTACAGGTTTTTTGGGGCCAGCCTTTAGCGGCGCCGATCACGCTCAGCCTGCTGGTGCTGGATGTCGTGCTGATGGTATTACTGCTCGCTGGGATGGTCTATCTAGGGCTATTGAACCGTCCCGCGTGGCGGCATCATCCTGATGCTGCTCTAAAAAAGCGACGGCTAGAAGCCGCCGCCACGGATCAGGGTTTGCTGGGTCTGGGATTGCTGTGGTTGTATGCCCTGCATCGGGTGCTGACGCATCTTGTATTGCTCGATCCGTGGCTTGAGGTGGTGTTTGGGTCGGTGCCGCTGCTTGGCGGCGTACTTACCTTGATCTGGGCCTTGTGTCAAAGCGTTGCGCGATTTAACCGTGCCCAGCAATACCTTCATTCAGTGCTGGATACGCAGCATGAGATGGTGTGTCGCTTTTTGCCCGATACCACCTTGACCTTTGTCAATGGGGCCTACTGCCGCAATTTTGGCCAACCTGCCGAGGCTTTGCTGGGGAAAAAATTCCTTGATCTGGTCCCGGCACACGAACATGCCAAGATTTTAGCGCACCTGGGCCAGATGAACGCAGAGCATCCCGTATATGCCTATGTGCATCGTGTGGTGAATGCCAAAGGGGAGTGGGTATGGCAGCAATGGACGGATCAGCTGATTTTTGATGCTCAGGGGCGGGCCGTTGAGTTTCAGGCCACAGGTCTGGATATCACGGATTTTATGAACGCGCAGCAAGCCGCCCTTGATAGCGAACAGCAATTCAAGGCCTTGTTTATCAATTCGCCGGTGGCGGTACTGATTAATGACCGCGACAGCGGATCCATTCTGGATGCCAATCCGGCGGCCTGTGAGCTGCACGGCTATTCTACGGTGGAGGACATTCAAAATATCTTTTGGAGCAATCCCCCCTATCCGCCCGATTATATGCGCGGTTTGATCAAAAAGGCGGCCCAGCAGGGCGGAATGCAAATGGAGTGGCCGACACGCAAGCGCAATGGCGAGCGCATCTGGGAGCTGATCTATCTGACCCCGCTGCTTTTGGATGGGCAGGATCATGTGCTTGCCACGGTGATTGACATCACCCAGCGCAAACGCGCCGAAGAGCAGGCGCGCATTGAAAAGATGCGCCTGACCAATATCATTGAAGGCACCTCGGTCGGCACCTGGGAGTGGAATCTGCGTACCGGCGAAATCCACATCAATGCACAATGGGCGGCGATTCTGGGCTATGAGCTGGGGGAATTGCTGCCGCTGGGGATCAATGTCTGGCTGGATCGCTTACACCCGGAGGATTTGGACCGGGTGCAGGACATTTTGCAAAAGCACAGCATCGGTGAACTGCCGACCTATGATCACGAGGCGCGCATGCGCCACAAAAACGGCCATTGGGTATGGGTGCATGTGCGGGGCCGCATTATTGAACGCACACCGCACGGAGCGCCGCGCTGGATGTATGGAACCCAGGTGGACATCAGTCAGCGCAAACGCATGGAAGAGGCCCTGCAGCTCTCCCAGGATATTGTCGAACATCTGCAAATCGGCCTGCATGTCTATCATCTGGAGAATCTCAACAATAATCATAGCCTGCGCATGGTCTATGCCAACCCGATCAGCGAACAGTTGACCGGTGTACCGGCGGCACAGCTACTGGGCAAAACGCTGGATGAAAGTTTTCCCGGTCTGCGAGACTTAGGCATCCCGCAACGCTACAGCGAGGTAGTGCGCACTCAGCAGGCCTGTTCGTTTGAAGACATTGAATACGGTGATGAGCGTGTAGCGCGGGCGATTTTTTCGGTCATGGCCTTCCCCTTGCCCGGTGATCATGTGGGGGTGAGCTTTGACAACATCTCCACACGCAAGGCGGTTGAGGAAAAGCTGCATCGCCAGGAGCAGCTCTATCGCAGTCTGGTGGAGTCACAACATGATCTGATTGTGCGCGTGGACCAGCATCACCGTTTTACCTATGTCAACGATGCCTATTGCCGCATGTTCGGCAAAACCCGCCGCGAATTGCTTGGCCATTGCTTCACGCCGCTGGTGCATGAGGAGCATCGTCAGAGCACGCTGGCGGCGATGGAGCAGCTCAACGTCCCCCCTCATCGCGCCTCCATTGAGCAACTCGCCATGACCCGCGATGGCTGGCGCTGGCTGGCCTGGGAAGACAGCGCCATCTTTGATGAGCACGGCCAGATTGTCGAGGTGCAAGGGGTAGGGCGCGATATTACCGAGCTCAAAGAAGCCCAGGAACGGGCGGACACCGCCAATCAGGCCAAAAGCCTCTTTCTCGCCAGCATGAGCCATGAAATCCGCACCCCGCTCAATGGCATCATCGGTTTTGCCCAGATCCTCGCCCGCGACTATAGTCTGACCCCCAAGCAAAGCGAATACGTCCGCACCATTGACCGCAGCGGCCAGCATTTGCTCATGGTGATCAACGATATTCTGGATTTTTCCAAGATCGAGGCAGGACGCCTGCGGTTGAATCTGGAGGATTTCCGCCTCTCCAAGCTGCTTGATGATCTGCAGGGCATGTTTGCCGCCAGGGCTCAGGCCAAGGGGCTGGATTTTCTTATCGAGTGTGAACATGACACCCCTGAAGTGATTTACAGCGATGAGGCGAAACTGCGGCAGGTGTTAATCAATCTGATTGGCAACGCCATTAAATTCACTCATCACGGGGGGATCAGTTTACGCGTTCGCAGCCAGGCGCATCCTGAAGAGCAGCTGCGCATCTTGTGTTTTGAGGTCGAAGACAGCGGCGTGGGGATTCCACACGAGGATTTAAAACATATCTTTGAGGCCTTTCATCAGTCCGTAAGTGGCATCAAAGCCGGGGGCACCGGGCTAGGTTTGCCCATTTGCCAGCACATCATCCAGAAAATGGGCGGTGAGCTAACGGCACAAAGTACCGAAGGGCAAGGCAGCCGCTTTTGCTTTTTTATCGAAATCCCGGAACGCATCGATACCACGCAAACGCTCAATGGGGCCGCGGCACACGAAATTATCGGCTTGGCCGCCGGGACGTCGCCGCCCACCGTGCTTATTGTGGATGACAAAGAGGACAACCGCCTGTTATTGCGCGCCTTGCTTGAGCCGATAGGCTTTGTGATCGAACAGGCAAATGATGGTGAGCAAGCGCTGGCCTGCTTTATGCGCCATCCACCGGATGTGGTTTTGATGGATCTGCGCATGCCGGTGATGGATGGCTTTGCCGCCACCCGCCAGATCAAGGCCATGAGCCATGTGCCGGTGATTGCGGTCACTGCCGCAACCCTGGCAGAAGAAGGCGAGAAAATGCAGGACTGCGGGATTGATGCCTATGTGCAAAAGCCCTTTGCCGCTGAGCGTATCTTTGCGGTACTGGCCCAGACCTTGAACCTGAGCTACCGCTACGCCAGTCAGGAAAGCACCGCCCACAGAAGTTATCACCGGGCCGAACCGACTTTAAAGCCGGATGCCTTGCGCATTCTGCCTGAAACCTTGCAAAACGCCCTCAAAGCCGCCGTTGAAACCGGCGATATCATCGAACTCAATACCCGCATCGCAGACGTTGCCGATTACGACATTGAGCTTTCACAAAAACTGAGCCTCATGGCACAGCGTTATGACTACAGCAGCCTGCTGGCCTTGTTTGAGCACGACTGAATCCATGTGGCGGCGGTTCCCTGCCGCGACGCACCTGCCTGCGCCGCGTGCGTCGCGGCAGGCAGGCGCGTTGCAGGTCGGCAGCCGTCGCTTTTTAGAGCGGCACCATCCTGATGCCGCCACGGGAAAAGACCTGAAGAAGATTTACAGCGCGGTGATTTTTTCGGCGAGCAGACGGCCATTGCGGGCGCAATCGTTCATGGAAACGCCGTAATAGGCGTTATTGCACAGGTGCAGACCGGGATATTTGCCCACCTCGGCAAACAGGCGTTCCATCGCGCTCAGATGCCCCACCGGATAGCAGGGAATGCCACGATCCCAGCGCTGTACAACGTGGACATCCGGGGTTTTGGTGATGCCCATGGTCAGTTCCAGCCCACGGCGGGCGGTTTCCAGTAATCCGGATTCGTCCTGGTTGACCAGCTCGGGGCTGCGCTGTCCACCAATCATCACGCGCACACATTTTTTACCCTCCGGCGCCCGGTCAGGAAAGACGCTGCTTTCCCACAAAATCCCTAATACCGGCATTTTTGCCGAAGTGGTGGTGAGCAGTCCAAAGCCATCCAGCGGATGATCCAGTTCATGCCAGCCCAGGCCAACCACGGCAATCGGTGAGTAACCGATGTGGCTGATCTGTTCGGCCAGCGTCGGGTCAAGCGATTTCAGCATCTCAGCGGCAGCATAGGCGGGGCTGCTGACGATGACCTGATCGACCTGGATTTCCTGGGCATCGCTGCGCACCCGAAAGGCGTTGCCATCGCGCACAATCTCATGCACTGCTTGACCCAGATACCAATGCGCCCGCAGATGCCCATGCAGATAGTCAATAAAGGTCTGCACCCCATGATGAAAGCTGGTGAGCACCCCGCCGGGGCCGGCCTGGCTTTTGCGCCGCGCCATCATGCCGCGAAACAGGCCGCCGTGTTCACGTTCCAGCTTGACCACTAGGGGAAACGCCGCCTCAACGGATATGCGATCCGGGGTGGTGCCATAGATGCCCGCGGTCATGGCGTCCAAAAAGACATCGGTCATGGCCTTGCCGACACGCCGGTAGCCGAAGGATTGCAGGGTTTCATCCTGCAAATCGCGCTTGGCGGGGATGAACACCTCCGCCGCCACCCGCAGCTTCTGCGGCCAGGTGAGCAATTTGGATTTCAAAAACAGCGGCGGGGATTCCGGCAGACGATGGATCTGATCGGTGTAGATATAGCGTTTACGGGTCAGATCAGAGCTGCGCAGGAGTAAATCGCTCGCCCCGGCGTCTTCCACCAGTTGCAGGCTATCGGGTTTATTGGTCAAAAAACCGTTACCGCCGGCCTCAAAATAAAAACCATCGCGCTCCAGGGTGTGCATGGTGCCGCCGACTCGAGGATTGGCATCAAAGCAATACAATTCCCAGTCCGGGCGGGCTTTTTGCAGATAAAAGGCAGTCGTCAGGCCGCTGATACCGGCCCCGACAATGGCAATGCGCATGATCAAATTTCCTTAAAAAGTCGTGATTACTTGTGAATAAATTATTTTCCAGGAATGCAGGTGAGGATGCTGCACGTTCCTGCGTAGCCATGGTGCTTATCGGTAAAACCCTTTGCAGCAACAGTTAGGCATAGCGAAAATGTTTTACCATATTTACCAGCGTTTCTAAAGATTGCCGCAAATGATCGGTGGCTTCTTTGAATTTTTCTGAATCATTGGCGCTGTGCATCATGGCATGGCTGATGGCGTTGATGTTTCTGTCAATCTGACCGGCAACATTTTCCTGCTCTTGTGCGGCCGCTGCAATCGCCTGGTTCATGTCCTTTAAATATTCAATGGAATCAGCAATATTTCTGAAGGCATCGCTGGCTTGATGCGCGCCTTCTGCAGCCTGCTGTACTTCGTTGAGACTATTGCGCATCATCGTGATGGTGCTCTGGCTGGTATTTTGTAATTCCTGTATTAGACGATGTACCTCGCCGATGGATTGCTGGGTGCGGCTGGCGAGATTTCTCACCTCGTCAGCAACTACTGCAAAGCCTCTACCCTGCTCACCAGCGCGAGCCGCTTCAATAGCGGCATTCAAGGCCAGCAGATTGGTTTGTTCGGCAATGGCGTTAATCACATCGACAACACCATAAATGGCCTGGCTTTTTTGTTCCAGAGAGGTCATGACCTCAGCCTGTTTATTAATCTGTCCGGTCAGTTTTTCAATGGTCATGACATTGAGGGTAATGGCATGATTCCCGTCATTAACCTGATGTTGTGTTTTGTCGGTGAGTCCAGAGGCATCATTCATGCGATGCGCAATTTCTTTGGTACTGGCCAGCATCTGCGCCATGGCACTGGCGATCTGTTCTGCTTCTTGCTGCTGTTCATTGAGACGTTGTACATTGACATCGCTACTGCTTTGTAATTGCATGGCAGAGCTGCTGACTTTTTCTGCCGTGGCGTGAATTGAGGAAATAACCTCGACAAGATTTTTGCGCATACTTTCGGTGTACGCCATCACACTGTCTTTCGGAACATCTTTGATCGTGTGATAGACCTCCCCACGAGCAATTTTTTGCAGTATTGATACCACGGTGATCGGTTCTGCACCCAATACAGATTTTATATAGCGATAGCTGAGAAAAAGCCCTATCATAAAAATAAACAGGACAAAACCCATCATGGCAATCAACACGATAAGCCAGAATTGTGCGCTCGTTTTAGCGCTATCAACCTCTGCCTGGGTGCGCGCATCCAGCAACTTAAAAAATTCATTGACCGGATGCATGATCCTGGCTTTTTCCTGATGGTACTGCTGATCGTGCATGATCCGTCTGGCCATTTCCAGGTCAGGTTCAGCGCGCCGTGTAAAACCGCCTTGACGATCCTCATAAAGACCTTTAACCGCATTCATGGCCACGGTTTCGGTATGTACCAGGCCGTTGGAATTGGCTTCCGCTTCTTTCAATTTGGCAAATTCCTGTTCACTAAATCCCATATCTTTCATCAGGCTTTGCAGGGGAATTGTCTGTCCGCGTGAGGGAGGGCTGACTTCGCCAACCGCTGCAAAATCCCAAAAAATACGGTGATAATGATTGGGGCGGGGTATCTCACCATTGCGAATGGCAAGCACCTGAAAATATTGTTCTTCCCACTTAGGCTGGGCAGTGACGACATAGGTCCGTGCCAAGCGGGTTAAATCATCGGAGCTTTGGCGCAGCTCATCCGCCAGTAAATAAGAAAAGTAGCGCCGCTCTGTTGCCTGAGTAACCTGCGAGGACATCTTCATCTGCTGCAGTGCTACCACCATCAATAACAGCATCAGTAAACAGGTGAGCGCACTTAAAAAGAAAAAAAGCTGCTTTAGCGTTAAATTTTTCACGGTAACCTCGTGTGCCCAGGGGGTTGTCTGCTCAGTACGCCCATCGTACCTTGAGATGCCTTTGGTCTTGATGCCTGAATTTACTGCGCTGGCGCTGATTATTTCAATGCGCGCTGGGTAGATGGCTTGGCCAGCAGTGCATCAATCGCCTCATTGGCCAGCGCATCTGCCCGCTCGTTGTCTGGATGGCCGCTGTGGCCGCGCACCCAATGCCATTGAATGTCATGCGGATCAGCGGCGCTGTCCAAGCGCTCCCACAGATCTTGATTTTTCACCGGCTGACCGCCTGCGGTGCGCCAGTTGCGCCGTTTCCAGTTAGCGACCCACTGGGTAATGCCTTGCTTGACGTATTGGGAATCGGTGGTCAGATTGACCTGACAGGGACGTTTGAGGGCTTCCAGGGCCATAATCGCCGCCATCAATTCCATGCGGTTGTTGGTGGTATTGCGCTCGGCGCCCGATAATGTCCGCTCGCGGTCCTGGTAACGCAAAATCGCCCCCCAGCCGCCGGGGCCAGGATTACCGCGACACGCCCCATCGGTAAAAATTTCAACACATTGGCTCATGATATTTTGCTTGATTCTGATGTGATCCATCCATGCCAGCGGTCACGAACCTTGCCGTGGCGACCACCTCATGCGTGGATTTAAGGCGCCGTGATCTATGCGCTCTGTACTCTCATTGTACTTTACTGAGAATGCCTAAGGTCAAATCTTTAAAAACTGGGGACAACGCTTGGGAGCACGAGGCTTAAGCTCCGCATGAAAACGTGGCGGCATCTTCCAGATGCCGCACTAAAAAAAGGGGTAGCACTGCAGAATGTAGTGAATCGTCAATCAGCGGCGACAGGCTAACCAGGGGGCGTTAACCATCAAGCCGGCCCGATAACGGCAGAAACGAGACACAGTAGCGACGAGGAGTTCCTTGCCGGCCGCTCATCGCGCGTGGCGATTCGCCTGAACGGTTTGATGTTCTGAAAGAATCTTTCTACCAGATGGCGATCTTTGATAACTGTGCCCGTTGACCGCGATAACATCCACGCGGTTCTTTCTCGGGGGAATCACGGGTTCGGCGTCCATGGCGCGAATACTGCCCCTCAGTGCCGCGGAATCTTAAGCCGTGTCAGCGATCACCTTCTTGGGGATGCACCCTGCGGGTAGACCCTGACAAGACTGTCGTCAATCAGCCGGTGCTCCACGTCCGGGTCATCGGCCATTGCCATATCCCCTTTTTCGACCACCGGTGATAGCGCATGTAAATGCTATGGCCGCGTCCAAAGCATTCGGGCAGATCCCGCCAAAAAGACCCGGTGTGCGCAATCCACAGGACCAGCAATTCCAAATTTGGGCTGCTCAGCACCGGGAGCGCCGCCCGGGTGGGGGCTGGGCTGTTACCAACGCCTCCAGCAAGAAGCCAAAGAGCGCTTGCCATGTGGCGAAGACCAGGTAGAGCGTCAGCGCGCGCAGATGCTCAAAGAACATCCGCCGCGAGAATAGGTGTTGGCGCACGCGTTGGTAGAGCGCATCGCCATGATCGAGAATCGAGTGGATCAGAAAAGCCATCAGGATCAGTGTGGCGAGGTGGGACGCCAGATGCTGCTTGCCATGACCATAATGGTGTCAAATCGATAGCCTTGCGTCTTGAGGATGTTATTGTTCTCGTTCTCAACCTTCCAGCGACTGCGCCCGGCGGCGACCAAGGCGACGATGTTGTCGCCATCGATGGGTTCCGAGGTCGCCCAAGCGTTTTGAAAGAGCGTCTCGCCCTTGTCGTTGGTGACGGTCAACTCGCACCCATTGACCCTCAGCGCATCCGTGCCTTCGCGCAAGGGAACGGTGTTGATCCAGCGGTAGGTTTCGCTCAGACGCTGGGTTCCGGTCCAGTGGGTTGTGGTGCGCACCTGCAGGTCTGCGGTGCGCTCGAAATCGGCGATCCATTCATAGAGTATGGGATGGGGGTAAACACACGAACAAGAAACCACCGCCCTGGGCGAGCACCTGCTCGCAGAACGGCTGATGGCAGTCGAGGTCATCGCCGAGAAACAACGGATTCCAGGGGCGCACGGCGGCCCCCCAGGTGTGGAGCCAGCGGGTGGAGGCTTTGAGTTCACAGTCTTGTTTCTGCTGTTCCTAAAAACCTAAACAAAGTTGCTCAGGATGGTTTTTCGGTAATTCGCTCTCCGTTGATAGCGCCCCGAAGGGCGAGCAACTGGAGTCCTGGTTGAGCAGTCCCAACCGAATGGCCGGTCAACACCGGCAACATGGGCGGTTTCAGCCGTCGAAACCCAGCTTGCGCCATAAAAGTGGCCTCGGCGTTCATCCTGAACAGAGAACAACTTTGCGATTCGACTTCGACCCCGACCATAGAACGCGAAACCTTCGCGTTTGTAGATAACCTATCTAAAATGGAGAATTCTGATAAACAATGAATAAAAAATCAAGAACTGTTTTTTGCTCCTGCCCGTCCTGCGGCATCACAAACGCCGGGGGGCAGGCGAAGACCTGAGGTTGTCTTGGCGCGACAATCACCGGCGTGACCGCAGAATGGAAATAGCGCATCTGGCCATTTTTCCGTGTCCGCGTGGAGCAACATGGACAAGAAATCTTGGTTGAGCGGTGATACTGCGTCCCCTCCAGCGCAATCAGCAAACCTCCATGCGGCCCGCGATGGGAGGCGAGCGCGCCTTGGTCATGCAAGACCCCAACGACCTCGATGAACAGCGGGTACAGCGGCGCTGGCGCGATATGATCAAGCGGGTTGCGGATCTGCTGATCGCTCGGGATCTGATGGACGCCAAAGAGCGTGCGGGCGTTGTTGGCGCCGCGTTCCTTGTCCATCCGGCGCTGAAAATCCAGAAACGACGGACTTTGCATGAAGAACACTGAGAGCGCGCTCAAGGCGGCGTCACCGATGGTATAGCGCTGATTGTTCCCGCCTTTGCGATGGTCAGGTAAGGCGAACAGTACCTCGCCCAGGCGGCTGATGGAACAGCAAAGCGATGGCGCTGGGCTAAGGTTGGAGACCATGGGCGATGCTTTAGTCTGTGAAGGATCTAGGTGTAAGCTCTGGAAAGACCTTGATAACAATTATGGGCTTAAATTTGGAATTGCTGATCCTTCGCGGCGTGATTGACCTAAGAACCTGTTCAAAGTCTTCTAAAAATAGCCGACAATAGCAAGATGAGACATACCTATCCCAGTGACCTCCGTCGAGAGCCGTTCGAGCAGATTCGTGCCTTACTGGAAAGTGGACGCAAGAAGACGGCCCCCCGGCGGGTGGATCTGTACGATGTATTCTGTGCGGTGCTGTATCGGCTAGGTACGGGTTGTCAGTGGCGAGCCTTGCCAAGCGAGTATCCGAAATGGCGCACAGTGCATCACTCTTTCACGATCTGGAGTGAGCCGCGCGAAGGCGGCAGCCTGCTGGAGCAGGCTTTAAAAAAATCAGGTGAGCGCAGCCCGCAAAAAACAGGGGCGCAATGCCAGTGCCACGCGGTTAATCGTGGACGCACAAAGCGTCAAGAACGCAGACACCGCAGAACACAAAGGTTATGATGCGGGCAAGAAGGTTTCAGGCATCAAACGCCCTGTGGCGGTGGATACACAAGGTCTACCCCATGCCGTGGCGGTGACAACAGCCGAGGTCACAGATCGCCAAGGCGCCGTGCAAGCCTTGGCGCGCTGCAAGACGGGGTTGGGTTGTGTGCCAAGCGTGCTGGCCGACGGTGGCTATACCGGCCGACCCTTTGCCGAGCACGTGCAAAAGACCCTGGGCGAGCACGTGACCGTACACATCGCCAAGCGCAGCGAATTGCATACCTTCAAGGTCATCCCCACGCGCTGGGTGGTAGAGCGCAGCTTCGCCTGGCTGGAAAAGCACCGGCGATTTTGGAAAAACGCTGAGCGCACGCTCAACACCCGCTTACCATTCGTTCACTGGGCTTTCCTGTGCCTCTTGCTCAAGAGACTTTAAACAGCTTCTTATTAAATCAAGGGGACGGGCTCAGGTCAGTAGCCAGTGGCTGTAATCGCCTCGGCGGCAGTGGTCTGAGGCCATTGAGGCGCCATAGGCGCCGACATTGAGCAGGGCCACGGCATCGCCGGGCTGGACGGGGAGTAGCGGATGTGCGCTGGCCCAAAGATCCAGGGCTTCGTTGATGTTACCGGCGAGCGTGACGGTCTTAAGGGTTTCGCCGGGTGCGGGTGCGCGGCAGCGCACCGGGTAGCAGGGGAGTTGGTAAAAGGCCGGCTCAGGGGCGAGATTAAAACCGCCATCGAGAAAGACAAAGGGCTGGGCGGCGCGCATTTCATAACCGCTGACCTGCAAAATCAGGGCCCCGGCATCTTGTACCAGATAAGCCCCCGGTTCCACTTCCAACCGTAGACCGCGCCGTCTCAGGCGTTCAGACAGTAGCTCTGCCCAGGCTTGCAGATCAAGGGCTGCATCGTGTGCGGTTAAGGGGACGCCTAAGCCACCGCCGATGTTGATACATTCCAGCGAGGCCCCCAGGTCCTCCCCCATCGCCAGCACGGCATCCACCAGCTGGCCCAGGCGCTCCCGTTTGTCATTGAGATAGCCACATCCGGCATGTACATGCAGGGTGGTGACACTGAGGCGATAGCGTCGTAACAATACCCGTGCGGCGTCGATCTGCTCGGGTAACAGGCCGAATTTGGTGGTGCGTCCACCGGCATAATCCAGCGCGGGGTTATTTTCATAGCCCAGCCCGATCCCCGGATTGACCCGCAGCCCGATGGCCCGCCCCGGCGCGCATTGGCCCAGGCGCTCCAAGGTGTACAGGCCATCGACGTTGAGCCAGATATCGCGATGATGCAATACCTGGCGCAGCTCGCTCTCGCTCAAGCCGCAGGCGGTCAAGGAGATGGCCTTAGCGGCAAAGCCACAGCTGCGCGCCAGCGCAATCTCACCCGGTGAGCAGGCATCAATCCCACACGCTTGATGTAAGGCCAGCGCGGCCAGCAGCGCGGGTTGGCGGTTGGCTTTCATCGCGTAGAGGATGCGTGCCTCCAGACCCGCCTGTTTTAGTGCGTTGCGCAAATGATGTAGCTTGTGCAATACCCTGGGCAGGGAGAGGACATGCAAGGGCTGGCCTGCTGCCTGGCGCAATTCCGCCAGGTGATGACCGGCGAGGCTGAGCTGTCCGTGTTGATAGCCTAAATCGTCACGTTGCCACCAGTGCGTGGCCGGGATTGGGCGGGTGGGCTGAGTGGGTGGTAGTACATCCATGCGTGATATCCCGAATCAGAGCGATTTAAGACTGGCCAGATAATGCATTCCGGCGTCATTGATCAGCTCGCGGCGACCGGCAATCCAGCGCCTGCAGTCGCGGGAACCACATTGACAGGCAAATTGGCGAAAGAGACGATCTTCCGTCTGCGCATAATCAATGCTGAGAATCTGTCCCGCTTGCAGCGGGCGAATACTCAGCAGCTCCAGACCCAGCATGTCCAGCACACAGTTGGGCGCACAGCCATGCGCCAACAGGCCGACGGAGTGTTGGGTGGCAAGGTGTAAATGCGGGAACAGTTGCAGGGTATGCAGTTGAATCTGGCGTGAGAGGTGGCCGTCAAAGGCGCAGATCACCTCACCGGGCTGAAACGGGCGGCTGGCAGCCAACGCCACGCCATCCAGATAGGGTACGACATGAAACGGCTCGGCTGCGATTTCGTTAGCCATGAACAACACTCCTTGATCAACGAGGCCATACCGTGGCGGCGGCTTCTAGCCGTCGCTTTTTTAGAGCGACACCGGAAAGATGTCGCCACGTCATGGCGGATATTGCCGCGATCCGCATCGTTTTAAAAATCGCCGTTTACACCAGCGTCGATGATTTCATAGATGACATCGCGCACCTGCTGCGCCAGTGGTTTAAGTTCTTCGCTCAGTTCTGCGGCGTGCAGCATCATGTCCATATTCAGGGTGGTGATCCAGACCTTGCCGGTGGTATCTTCCACAACAGCAATACGGCAGGGCAGGAATCCTGAAAAAATCACATCAAATTCCACCATGCGCTTGGCAATCAGGGCATCGCAAAACCCCAGGATGTGCATATAGCCGGAGGTCTCGCCCAGGCGCTGAATCTGCCGCGATAAGGGCAGATCGGCAACCAGGGGAAAATTGAGCAGATCGGCGCGCAGTTTCATGGAATCTACCGCATCAGTGGCCGATACCCCCTCGGCAACGGGAAATTTCTGGATGCTCAAGCGCACCATCTCGCGCAGCTGGGCTTCTGTAATGGTAGCGGGCGGTTCTGCAGCGAAGAGGGTCGCGGGACTCAATAGCCAAGCCAGCAGCGTCAACAGACCAAGATATTTCACAACAACACTCCCTTCAGGTTTGATAAATACAATACGCAAAGCTTAGCGGCGTTTATACACCACGCCGGGATTGCAACGAATAATTTCAAACATATCCGAGACCGCGCCGATGGATTCCGAGGCCCCTAAAAACAGATACCCTCCCGGATTGAGGGCATTGGCCATGCGCCGCAGGATGTCTTGCTTGGAATCCGTGGAAAAATAGATCAGCACGTTGCGACAAAAGATGATGTCAAAGCGTCCCAGCAGGCTATAGCTATCCAGCAGGTTAAATTCGCGAAAGCTGACCTTGGCCTTAACGTCGGCATTGAGCAGCCAGCGTCCGTCCTTTTCGCTGAAAAAGCGCTGGCGGCGTTCCATTGACAGGCCGCGCCCTACCGCAAGGTTATCATAACTGGCCTCACGGGCCTCACGCAGCACGGCCGCCGAGATGTCGGTGCCGGTGATTTGCAGATTAAGCCGCTGCGGGTATTCCGCCGCACTCATGCTGATGGAATAAGGCTCCTGTCCGGTAGAGCAGGCGGCACACCAGATGCGTATCAGCCCCCCACCGCGCTTGAGCAGATCGGGAAAAACCCGGCTTTTGAGGATTTCATAGGGGAAGACATCGCGAAACCAGTAGGTTTCGTTGGTGGTCATGGCCTCAATGACGCGGGTGCGCAGTTTACCGCCACGGTCTTCCTGCACCATGCGCAACAGCTCACTGACCGAATGCACCGAAAATTCACTGAGCAAGCGTGATAAACGGCTGGTGACCAGATAATGCTTATTATCCCCTAATACCAAGCCACAGCTTTTTTCCAAAAACAGGCGGAAGGCTTCGTATTCTTGTGGTTGTATTGGCGTTGATGACAAGCAGGTTACTCCGTCAGGCTTAGCAGCGTATGTCAATGGCACGCAGTGGAGTATAGCGCACTGTGCGCTCTATCGCAGAAACTCGCTGCACAATGTCTAAGGCCCGCAACCCGCAAGGCCCACGCAAAGCACTCGCCGTGAGGATTTGCCCAGAGACCGGGCAACCCCTCAAAGCCTTTGATGAATCAGGTGGCCCGACGATGAGGGGCATCCCCATGCGTTTGTTCGCGCACATCCTGGGTGATTTTCATGGCGCAAAAATCCGGGCCGCACATAGAACAAAAATGGGCATTTTTATGCGCCTGCCGGGGCAGGGTTTCATCATGAAAGCCCTGGGCACGCTCCGGATCCAGTGACAGATTAAACTGATCCTCCCAGCGAAACTCAAAGCGGGCCTTGGACAGGGCATTATCCCGCAGCTGCGCCCCCGGAAAGCCCTTGGCCAGATCGGCGGCATGGGCCGCAATGCGATAGGTAATGATGCCATCACGCACGTCTTGCTTGGTCGGCAGCCCTAAGTGTTCTTTGGGGGTGACATAACACAGCATGGCCGTGCCATACCAGCCGATATGCACCGCCCCCATGGCGCTGGTGATGTGATCATAGGCCGGGGCAATATCAGTGACCAGTGGCCCCAGCGTATAAAACGGCGCCTCAAAGCAATCCTGCAACTCCTTGTCTACATTGGCGCGCACCTTGTGCAAGGGGACATGCCCCGGCCCTTCGATCATCACCTGCACATCATGTTGCCAGGCCAGCTGGGTCAACTCGCCCAGGGTTTCCAGCTCGGCAAATTGCGCGGCGTCATTGGCATCGGCAATGCAGCCCGGACGCAAGCCATCGCCCAGACTGAAGGCGACATCATAGGCCTGCATGATCTCACAGATTTCCTCAAAATGGGTGTAGAGGAAATTTTCCTGCTGATGCGCCAGACACCACTTCGCCATAATCGAGCCGCCGCGTGAGACGATGCCGGTCAGGCGCCGGGCAGTCAGCGGGATATACGCCTGGCGCACCCCGGCATGAATGGTGAAATAATCCACCCCCTGCTCGGCCTGTTCGATCAGGGTATCACGCATTAGCGCCCAGCTCAGTTCCTCGGCGCGGCCTTCGACTTTTTCCAGGGCCTGATAGATCGGCACCGTGCCAATGGGGACCGGACTGTTGCGCAAAATCCATTCGCGGGTCTCATGAATATGCTTGCCGGTGGACAGATCCATCAGGGTATCACCGCCCCAGCGCACCGACCACACCAGCTTTTCGACTTCTTCTTCAATGCCTGAGCCTAGCGCCGAGTTGCCGATGTTGGTGTTGATCTTGACCCGGAAACGCCGCCCGATGATCATCGGCTCCAGCTCCGGGTGATTGATATTGGCGGGAATGATGGCCCGGCCTTTGGCGATCTCAGCGCGCACAAATTCCGGGGTGATCTGCGCGGGGATATCCGCCCCAAAGCTTTCCCCCGGATGCTGGACCAATAAGGCGCGATAACGCGGGTCCTCGCGCAGGGCCTCCAGGCGGCAGTTTTCACGAATCGCCACATATTCCATTTCCGGGGTGATAATCCCTTGGCGGGCGTAGTGCATCTGCGTGACGTTTTTACCCGCCAGCGCCCGGCGCGGCGGGCGAATATGCGCAAAGCGCAGGGCCTGAAGCTGCGGGTCTTCGCTGCGTAATTGCCCATAGTGCGAGCTTGGCCCGCTGAGTGTCTCGGTATCGCCACGCTCGTTGATCCAGCGGCTGCGCACATCCGCCAGCCCCTGCCGCAGGTCAATGGTGACGCTGCTGTCGGTATAGGGGCCAGAGGTGTCATACAGCGGGATGGGCGGATTGTCTACCGTCTCCCCGGAAGGCAGGCGCGTCGGCGATTGCAGCACCTCGCGCATCGGCACCCGCAGATCAGGGCGCGAACCTTCCACAAAAATCTTGCGTGAGTTAGGAAAGGCACTGGCCTCTTTGGAAAAGGCACAGCTTGGGCGGGTTATCACGTCGTTGGGAATGGCATTCATTATAAATTATGAGAGTTCTGGCAGACGTTGCCAGCACACAGCAGCGCCTCGCTTAAGACGACGCTGCTGCCCTCTCTTGACCTCCGTTGATTGATAAATTGGCATACAGTCTATGCGCGCAAGCTCCGGTGCAAAAGCATGGCCTGCATCAGCCAAGGTGATGACTGCACCCTTGACCGACGCAGGCACTGCCCGCCCAAAGGACGTGCGCCTTAGCCCTGTTTGACCGGATTACCCAGAAATTGATTGCGCAGCGCCTTGCGTACAAGGTCTACCGGAATGATGATCAAAGCCAGCAGGATCACCAGCCCCCATTCCTGCACGGAAAGCCCTACGGTACGCAAAATCTCGCCACCAAAGCTGATAAAGACAACCTGAATCAGCATGATTGCTGGAATGATAATACTAAACAGGCGATTTTCTAAGAGGTGCTCGAACAAATTAAGCCCCTGAGTGCGTGCATTCAAGGTGTTAAACACATGCACAAAGACAAAAAAGGCAAAAAAGGCGGTTAAGAATTTGGCCATCGCCTCCTCAGAACCGGGCGCATGACCGCCGGAGAACCATTCATGGGTTACGCTGCTGGTCAAAAAGCCGATGCTTAACGCGGCAATGATGCCACCGTTAATCAGAATCGACGACCACATATCGCCATTGATCAGCGGCTCTTCGCGGCGCAAGGGCTGTTCGTGCATATAGCGCTGCAAGGCCGCCTCACCCGCGAAGGCCAGACCGGCCAGGGTGTCCATGATGATATTTAGCCATAACAACTGGGTCATGGTTAAGGGCAGATCAAAGCCGAAAAACTGCCCCAAAAACATCACCAGGATGGCCGAGACATTGACCGTTAGCTGAAAAATCAAAAACTTACGGATAGACTTAAACAGCGTCCGGCCATACAGCACCGCCTTGGTCAGCGAAGAAAAATTATCATCCAGGATCACGATATCGCCCGACTCCTTGGTCATTTCCGTACCGCTACCCATGGCAAAACCCACATCCGCATTTTTGACCGCCGGGGCATCATTAACCCCATCCCCCGTCATGCCGACTACCAGGCCCATCTCCTTGGCCAGCCTGACCAGGCGGCTTTTATCGGTGGGGAAGGCGCGGGCGACCACATACAGATGTGGCAGTTTGGCCTTAAGCGCATCATCTGACAGCGCCGCCAATTCCGTAGAAGTCATCACAATGGCCTGTGGATCATCTTCCAGCAAGCCAACATCCTTGGCAATGGCCTGCGCAGTTTCCTTGGCATCGCCGGTGATCATCACCACATGAATGCCCGCATCTTTGGCGGTTTTCACCGAGGCATAGGCGGTGGTACGCAACTCATCGCGCATCCCGAACACGCCCACCAAGGTCAGCTCGGCGGGTAATTCAGTTTGGCCGGCAATCGGCGTTTCCGCAATCGCCACCGCCAGCAGCCGCATGGCCCGCGAAGACAGCCCGCGCATGGCCTCTTGCAAGGCACTGCTATCCGTCAAGGCATGGCGGGTGCCGTCCCCGTCCAGCCAATGAGTGCACTGCTGCAAAAGGATTTCCGGGGCCCCCTTGACCAGCGTCAGATTCTGCTCCCCCTGCACCTGGGTGGCAGAAAATTTACGCGCACTGTTAAACGGAATCAGATCCACAATCTCAACCTGGGCCTGCTGACTCAGATAGGGATTAACAAAACGCAGCAGCGCCTGCTCAGTACGATCTGCGCCCACCAGCTTGGGATCATTGGGATCAGAGGCATCAATCACCGCGCTGGTATTGTGACGCAGCGCAAAACCAGCCATATCGCGCAATCCCTGCGGGATGGTTTCCAGACTGACATACTGCTCGCCGTGACCGCTGATAAAGGCACTCACCGACAACTTGCCCTGCGTCAGGGTCCCGGTTTTATCGGTAAACAACAGATTCAGACTGCCTGCGGTTTCAATGCCTAACAGCTTGCGCACCAACACTTTCTCGCGCAGCAGCTTCTTCATGTTAATGGCCAGCACCATCGCAATCATCATCGGCAGCCCTTCCGGCACCGCGACCACAATCACAATAATCGCCAGAATCGCCGCCGTGACAAAATCCTTGATAATCAGGCCGCCATCTTGCGCAAAATACAGCCCAAAGCCACCGCCCTGCAACACGATATTGTTAAACATGAAGGCGATGAAGATAAAAATCGCACCCACATAGCCAAAGGTCGCGATATGCTTGCCCAGCACACTAAGCTTGTGCTGCAAGGGCGAGAGCCGATCATCCGCCGACAAAAGCTCCTTCATGGTCTGGCCGTAGCGGGTCTGATCCCCCACCGCAGTGGCCTGCATCACACATTCGCCATCCACCACCAGACCGGCCCGCGACAGGCGGTTAGCCTGCTCAAGCTGCATCGGGTCAGCGGCAGCTGTTTTGTGAATAGGCTCGGATTCACCGGTCAGCGCCGCCTCATCCACCTCCACATGCCCCGCCAGCACAAAACCATCCACCGGCACCGTATCACCCGGCTTAAGCAGAATCAGATCATCAACCACCAGCTGATTGATCGGCAGCTCAATCAGACTGCCATTGCGAAACACCTTGACCTGAATCAGCGAAGCCTCTTCCAGCAGGCGCTGAAAAGACTGCTCGTTACTGTGTTCAGACCAGGTAGCCACCAAAGTCGCAATCGCCACCGCAAAGGCAATACCGACACTTTCATACCATTCGGCATACCCCAGGAAAGTCAGCACCACGGTAATCAGCAAAGCCACCATCAAAATGATGATGATCGGATCTTTGAGATTAGCTAACAGCTTATCCCAAAAGCCCTCGCTTTCCTGACTGGCAACGTCATTAGAACCGTACTGGGCACGGGATTGCTGTGCCTGCTGCTCAGTCAATCCAGAGTAGGAGAACTTCATGAATTCCTCCAAAAAAACCCGCACATCGGTCGGGCAAAGACAACGGCGGCTAAACGCCGTTGGGTATTATTTAAGAACAAGGGAATAATGCAGACGCGGATCAGGCCAGTGTTGACACCGCCTGCGCGGACTGGGACACGCACATTATCGCCAATTGAGGAATCATACAAGATGGCGACCTTTAGGGTCGTGGCACACGCCAGGCGTTTGCGTGTTTTTATGCGGCATCGGCAAGCCGCCGCTACGATGCCAGCAGTTCCAAATTTAAGCCCACGATGTTTTTTTAATTCTCAAAAAATCCAACCTGGGCTGAATCGTTGCATTTTTGGGTTCTTCCTTCAGGGTTTGGCCGTGTTTGGGTATCAAAGCACACGCTCAACGCTGAAAAATCAGGCGCTATACAAAAATTCTGTGGGATTCCCCACCGGACAATGCCGCTGATTGTGTCAATCTCCGACGGCATTGTTGACACAGCAATTAACTGGATTCCCAGCTAAAGTTACCGTATCGCCACCACTCACACCGGAGAGCATCATGCCACTGCCCAAGATCACCCTGCTGCATCAGGATCTGGACACCCTACTTAACGCCTGGGCGCACACCCCCGCGACACCGGCTCAGCATCGGCGCTGGCCGCCTGAGCGGACGCTGTTTCATCGCCAGCTCGGTCAGGATCAGCCCGACACCCTGCGCCTGCTCGCCGAGGATGGCGGCGATGGCGAACCAGTGTTCAGCGTCAAGGCGCGCACCGTCCAGCCTATTTCAGCAACAGTCTCGCCGAACATCGCTGGCCGAGCGAGCGCGATCTGGTGCGCCTGGGGCGCTTCACTCATCTGGACAGCGAGCGCATCCTGGCGCTGGTGCTCAAGATGCAGTGGGAGCGCTACTACCTGGAGGCCAAACCGCCCAGCAGTGGCTCGCTGCTCGATGCGCTGCCGCACATCGGCGCGGATGATCAACGCCTGCTGCTGAAATTTCAGCCCGGCGCCGGGCGCACGCTCGACATCCCGGCCCTGTATGCGCTCTTTGAGCAACAGGGGCACCTCGCCAGCGGCGCCGGTTACCACGAGGAGCCCTTCCGCGTTCTGGTGCATCGGCTGATTCAGGTGCATGGCCAGTTGCACGCCAGCGACAGCCCCGAGCTGCTGGCCTTTGTCGCGCACTGCCGCACCGAGCGCCAGCTCCTCGCCGCCGCCAACGACAGCGAGCAGGAACGCTTCTGGCGCACCAAGCTGATGTGGATGAGCGCCGATCAGGAACTGGGCAATCAACTGCTGGAGCTGGAAAACCAGCGCCTGCGCAACGCCAATCTTCATCAACGCTGGCTGGCGACCTTCGGCGAAGACCTAGTTGGGACCACACCATCCGCGTCTGGGACAGCGCCAGCGGGCGCACCCTGCGCCTTCTTGAGAAGCTGTTTGGAAACTACCGCCTCAAGCCAAGCGGTTAGCCATCAGTCGACTCATTGCGAGATAAATCCAGGCTTCGCTGCTCGACATCAAGCGCTCGTAGTCCTTGCTCAGACGGCGTGAGTGGTTCAGCCAGCCAAAGGTCCGCTCAACAACCCAGCGTCGCGGCAACAAAACAAACCCTCGGCGCTCCTTGGGACGCAAGGCCCCCGTCAAGACGAAACGAAAGCGCTGGGCAACCCAGTCAACCAGGCGTCCACTGTAGCCGCCGTCAACCCAGATCGTGCGCAGCTTTTTGCAATGACCGGGGAGATGGCGCAGGAGTTGGCGCGCCCCATCACGGTCTTGCACGCTGGCGGCGGTGACAACGACGGCCAGCACCAGCCCCAGGGTATCGACCAGAAGATGGCGTTTGCGGCCCTTGATCTTCTTGCCGGCGTCATAGCCGCGCTCGCCAGGAATCGCCGTGGTCTTGACGCTTTGGTTGTCCAGACACCCGGCGCTCGGATGCTTGTGACGCCCGTGGCGTTGCCGTAGCCGAGCGCGTAGCCTGTCATGAAGACGCTGCCAGGTTCCATCGCGCCGCCAGCGATTGAAGTCATAGTACACTGCCGACCAGGCAGGAAAGTCGCGCGGCAGCTGACGCCACTGGCAGCCCGTCTGCAGGATATAGAAGATCGCATTGATGACTTGGCGCATGCTGAGCTTACGAGGGCGCCCGACCGGGGCGCTCGGCAACAGCGGCTTGATCGCCTTCCAGGCGCCGTCGCTGAGGTGACTCGGGTAGCGTTTTTTTGCGAATCTTCTTGCTGCATTTCTAGGGCATGTGGGCCACTTCCTAGAAAAAATCGTAGGTTAAGCCATTACGCGATTAATTTCCAAACAGCCTCTTAGACTTCCAGCAATAGGCGGGCGGGGTCTTCGAGCATTTGCTTGATGGCGGAGAGAAATTGCACGGCTTCGCGGCCATCGATGATGCGGTGGTCGTAGGAGAGGGCCAGGTACATCATCGGGCGAATGACCACTTGGCCGTTTTCGGCAATCGGGCGTTCCTGAATGCGGTGCATCCCCAGGATGGCGCTTTGCGGCGGGTTGATGATCGGGGTGGAGAGCAAGGAGCCGAAGATGCCGCCATTGGAGATGGTGAAGGTGCCGCCGGAAAGTTCGTCAAGGGCCAGTTCGCCTTTGTTGGCGCGTTGGCCAAAATCAGTGACGGCACGTTCAATCTCGGCCATGGTGAGGTGGTCGGTGTCGCGCAGTACCGGCACGACCAGGCCTCGCGGCGAGGATACGGCGATGCCGATATCAAAGTAGCCATGATATACGATGTCTTTGCCATCAATGGAGGCGTTCACCTCCGGAAAGCGTTTGAGCGCCTCGGTGGCGGCTTTGACAAAAAAGGACATAAAGCCCAGACGCACGCCGTGGCGCTGTTCAAAGCTGTCACGGTAGCGGCTGCGCAGCTCCATCACCGGCTGCATATTAACGTCATTGAAGGTGGTTAAGATGGCGGCGTTGCGCTGTACCTCGACCAGTCGCTCGGCAATTCTGGCACGCAGGCGCGTCATGGGGACGCGCCGTTCGGGGCGGGCGAGATTGTCTGTGACGGGCGGGGATGGGGGCGTTGTGGCCTGGGTTGTTTCAGTGACAGCAGGCGCGGCGCCGGGGGATTTTTCAGACGGCTGTTGCTGGAGATGGCGCAAGACATCTTCTTTGAGGATGCGTCCATCGCGCCCACTGCCTTCAATGGTGTCGGGGTCAAGTTCATGCGTGGCGACGAGTTTGCGCACTGCCGGGCTTAAGGCCGGTGCATCACTGGCCACGGGGGCGGCCTGCGCGGCAACGGGCGGCGGGGTCTGCTGCGGTGCGGGAGCGGTCTCGGTTGCCTTGGCCTCAGCGGGACGCAGTGTGCCGATCACTTGCCCGGCGGTCACCACAGAGCCTTCTGCCTCGATGATGCGCTCCAGGGTGCCGGAGGCGGGAGCGGGGATTTCCAGCACCACTTTGTCGGTTTCAATATCCACCAAGATGTGATCTTGCGCGATGGCATCGCCTGCCCGCTTGTGCCAGGACACAATGGTGGCGTCACTGACGGATTCTGGCAGCGGGGGGATTTTGATCTCAATGCTCACGGTGTTTCAGGCTCCAATTCCAAGGCTAAAAATGCGCCCCTGATGCAGCGGGTCGTGAGAGCACGGCCTGTGCATCTGGATCAGTCTGCTTGCGGGTCGTGAGGCAAGATATCCAAAGCAAAGCATTGCCGGGCATTGGCAGCGGTGGCTTGCGCGATCTGTGCGCTGGGGACAGCGCGCAGGGCGGCGATGCTCTCCACCACCGTGCCCAGCCAGCGTGGTTCGTTACGCATTCCCTGCTGTGGCAGGGCAGGCTGATCCGGGGCATCGGATTCTAGCAGCATAGCATCAAGCGGTATTGCGGTCACTACGCGGCGCACCCGCCGGGCCTGTGGATAGCTGACCAGGCCGCCAAAACCGAGCATAAACCCCCACTCAATCAATTGAAACGCCTGCTCCAGACTGCCGGAAAAGCTGTGCACCACGCCGCGCACTCCCGGATAGCGGCGCACGGTCAAAAGCACCGCCTCAACCGCCCGCCGGGCATGCAAAATCACGGGTAAATGGTACTGCTGGGCAAGTTCCAGCTGGGCTTCCAGGAGGTGCTGTTGCTCAGCGCGATCCAGGTGAGGATCCGCATAATCCAGGCCGCATTCACCGATAGCCACGGCGGGATAACGCTCAAGCCAGGCAGCCAGGGCGGCAATATCGGCGCGTTGATGCTGGTGCAGGTAGAGCGGATGGAGGCCATAGGCCGGATACAGACCGGGACAGGATTGACAGAGCTGTTGCAAACGCCCCCAGGTGGCGCGCTCAATGGCGGGAACCAGCAAAGCGCACACACCTGCGGCGCGGGCGGCGTGCCAGCAGGTGTCGCGGTCCGCATCAAAGCGCGGATGGTCAAAATGACAATGGCTGTCAATCAGCACATTTAGCCACGTTTTTTCAGCAAGTCCTCGATGATTGGCGCCAGAATGATCTCCATCGCCAGTCCCATTTTGCCCCCTGGGACGACGATGGTGTTGCGCCGTGACATGAAGGAATCATGCAGCATATTGATCAGGTAGGGGAAGTCTACATTGAATTTTTTCGGGTCACGCACCCGGATCACCACCATACTTTCGTCCGCCGTGGGAATATCACGGGCAATGAAGGGGTTGGAGGTGTCCACCGTCGGCACCCGCTGGAAATTGATGTCGGTGCGCGAAAACTGCGGGGTGATGTAATTCACATAATCAGGCATCCGGCGCAGGATGGTATCCACAATGGCCTCGGCGGAATATCCGCGCTCGGCATTATCGCGAAAGATTTTCTGAATCCATTCCAGGTTCACAATGGGTACCACGCCAATCCCCAGATCCACATGCTGTGCTACATCTGCCGCGCCATGCTTGGTCAGGCCGTGCAGTCCTTCATAAAACATCAGATCCGTGCCGGGCGGGATATCTTCCCACGGGGTAAATTCACCCGGCTTTAACTGGGTATTCAGGCGGGCATTATGTTCGTCGGCCTCTTCCTCGCTGTGCAGATAATAGCGCTTTTGCCCGGTTCCGTTTGCGCCATAATGGCGAAACAGCTCTTCAAGCTTTTCAAACAAATTGGCCTCAGGGCCAAAATGGCTGAAATGATCGTTGCCACTCTCGGCGGCCTGTTTCATCGCAGCGCGCATCTCGACGCGGTTATAACGGTGAAAGCTATCCCCTTCGATGATCACCGGGTTGATCTTTTCGCGAAAGAAAATATGCTCGAAAGCCCGTTTGACGGTAGAGGTACCTGCCCCGGAGGAACCGGTGACGGCAACAATGGGATGCTTTTGGGACATACACAACTCCTCTTGATATAACTTATTATTTTTAAAATAAATAAAGCCGATGCGCCGGAGGTTAAAATACCAGATTAAGCATCAGCAGCGAGACTAGCAAAAATAAAAGGGTCATGATACCGCCTGCCCGCAGAAAATCCTTCACCCGATAGCCCCCCGGCCCCATGATCAGGGCATTGACCTGATGGGTGGGAATCAAAAAAGAATTCGAGGTGGCAATCGCCACGGTCAGGGCAAATACCCGAGGATCGGCGGCCATGCCTGCAGCCTGCGCCGCGAGGGCAAAATTAACCGCCAGGGGCACCAGCAACACCGTCGCACCGACATTGGACATAACCAGGGTAAAAAACGTCGCCAGCACCGCCAGGGCCGCCTGCAATACCCACGGCTCGACTTGCCCTAAAATCGCCAGGGTTTGCTGGGCAATCCAGCTGGCCGTGCCGGTCTGATCCACCGCCATGCCCAGCGGAATCAGGCTGGCCAGCAAAAACACCGTTTTCCAGCTTACCGCCTTGTAGGCCTCATCCATACTGAGCACCCCGCTCAAAACCATTCCCAGTGCCCCGGCCATCAAGGCCAGCGACAAGCGCAGATCGGTAAACACAATCAGGCCCAGGGTCATGGCAAAAAACAGCAGGGCAAAATGCAGCTTGTGGGGACGCAATTCCTCATGCGGGTATTCCGTAGTGACCACCGCAAAATCCCGATCCTTCGCCACCCGCGCCAAGGCGTCCCAATTACAGTGACAGGCCAGGGTATCACCGGCCTTAAGCGGTAATTCACGCAAGCCTTCACGCAGGGTTTCATCACCGCGATGAATCGCCAGCACCGACAGGCCATAGGTTTTGCGCATGGCGATTTTGGTAACGGTTTTGCCGATCAGGCCCGAGCCCGGCGGAATCACCACCTCGGCAATCCCGGCCTTGGTGTGCGCCAGGGCGTCGCTGAAAATATCCAAAACCGGCGAAGGCTGTTCGCCGCTGCCCTCCCGGAAGCCCTCCAGGCGCGGTGTCGGCCCCAGCAAGGCCAAGTGCGCCCCGCTCTCAATCACCGTACCACTCCACGGGCCAACCCGCAGTTCACCGCGCATAAACACACCGACCACCACCACGCCATATTCACTTTCAATCTCGCCCACGGTTCGCCCGGCCAGTGGGCTGAAGGTTTTGAGTTTAAGCTCGCGAATGGTGAAATCCAGACCATACACCCGGCGAAAAAAATCCATGGTGCTTTCCGCACTGGTGGCATCGGTACTGCCCGGCACTGCGGGCAAGACATAGCGCCCGAATAAGACAAAATACAAAATGCCGGTGGTCACCAGCGCCAGACCGATGGGCGTCACATCAAACAGGCCGAAAGGCTCCATCCCCTCAGGCAGCAGATCATTGAGCAAAATCAACGGACTGGAGCCTACCATGGTGATCGTCCCGCCGAGAATGGCGCAAAATCCCATTGGCATCAGCAGCCGCGACAACGGCAGACCGGTGCGCGCCGAGATCCGCGAGACCACTGGCAAAAACAGCGCGGCAGCGCCGACATTTTGCATGAAACTGGAAATCACCCCGACCGAACCCGACACCAAGGGAATGATGCGCTTCTCGGCCTCCCCGCCAAGGCGCATGATGAAACTCGCCACCCGTGACATCACCCCGGTTTTATCCAGCCCGGCACCGATGATCATCACCGCAATGATCGACATCACCGCATTACTGGCAAAGCCATCAAACAAGCGTTGCGGGTCAGCAATCCCCTGCAGCGTCGGCACAAAACTCAACAACCCCAGCAACACCATCACCGCCACCGCCGCCACGTCAACGCGCACAATCTCGGAGACAAACAGAAAAATCGTCAAAGCGAGCAGCCCCAACACAACCATCATTGGCAGGGTGAGTATCAGAGGTTCAGACATGGCAGGGAGTCCTTAGCGTTTTTTATAATATATTATTATACGTTAATAACATTATCCACCGCCAAGCCAGCCCCTCTAAATTTGCCCTGCTCAGAACCTGTTCAACGTCTTCTGGAAATAGGCAATACAGCGCGAGATGAGACATTCCTATCCCAGTGACATCCGTCGAGAGCCGTGGCGGGCGCATCTTGCCTTCGCTGTGGCGGCATCATCTTAAAAAACACCCCTCCTTATCAAGGAGGGGTGCCCCGTCAGGGGCGGGGTGGTTAAAAAGCCTGACCCCCACCCCATCCGCTTTTTGCTAAAATCCCCGCATAAACACCCCATCCCCACATCACATGGAGTCAGTCTTATGCCCTTGAGTTGGAACGAAATCCGCGAGCGCAGTATCCGCTTTGCCAACGAATGGGCGGAGGAATACCGTGAAGAGGCCGAGGCCAAGACTTTCTGGGATCAGTTTTTTCACATCTTCGGGATAGAGCGCCGACGCCTGGCCAGTTTCGAGCAGCAGGTGCAAAAACTCAGCGGCCAGCGGGGCTTTATTGATCTATTCTGGCCGGGGGTGTTGCTGGCCGAACACAAATCACGCGGCAAGGATTTAGACAGTGCCTATGCGCAAGCCTTGGATTACTTCAGCGGCCTGAGCGACAAAGAACTGCCGCGTTATGTGATTGTGTCAGATTTTGCCCAGTTTCATCTGTATGACCTCGACGCCCAGACCCACACCCAGTTTCCCTTAAGCGCCCTGCCCGAACACATCCAGACCTTTGGCTTTATCGCCGGATATGAAAACCGCGTTTACAAGGAACAAGACCCGGTGAATATGCAGGCCGCGCATAAACTCGCCCAGCTACATGACGGGCTGCGCGAGATTGGCTACGACGGCTATGATCTGGAAGTCTATCTGGTGCGGATTTTGTTTTGCCTGTTTGCCGAGGATACCGGGATTTTCCTGCCACGGGGGGCCTTTGAAGAGTATCTGCGTACCCGCACCAGCGTGGATGGTTCTGATGTGGCCTGTCGCTTGGCGGAGTTGTTTGAGATCCTCAACACCTTACCGGAAAAGCGTTTAACCGCGCATGATGAACAGCTCATCCGCTTCCCTTTCATCAACGGCCAACTCTTTGCCGAACGCCTGCGCATCGCCGCTTTTGACAGCCGTTTACGCACCCTGCTGTTGGACTGCTGCGAACTGGACTGGGGCCAGGTCAGTCCGGCCATCTTTGGCAGCCTGTTTCAAGGCATCATGGACAAAGACCTGCGCCGCAATCTCGGCGCGCACTACACCTGTGAACAAAACATCCTCAAACT
>NZ_MU255056.1:1328922-1339510 GCF_000227725.2 Thiorhodospira sibirica ATCC 700588
ACGCCGTTGAAATGAGCCAGCAGTTATCCCTGGATGCGGTAGACCAGTACGTCAAAGTCAATGTCGATCAATTCCACGGCATTGAAATTGAAGAATGGCCGGCGCAGATTGCCAAAACCGCCATGTGGCTGATGGATCACCAAATGAACATCGCCATTTCCAAAGAATTTGGCAACGCCTTTGTGCGCATCCCGTTGGTGAAATCCGCCAATATCGTGCATGGCAATGCACTGCAACTGGATTGGACGCAGGTCATCGCCCCAGCGCAGTGCAGCTACATTCTGGGCAATCCGCCGTTTCGCGGCTACAGCTTTCAGTCACCGACCCAAAAACAGCTATTACGCCGCAGTTATCACGAGGCCCGCAGCGCGGGCAAGCTGGATTTTGTCACCGCCTGGTTTGCCAAGGCCACAGCCTACATGCAGCACCATCCGGCGATAGAAACCGCCTTTGTTGCCACCAACTCCATCACCCAGGGCGAACAGGTCAGCATCTTATGGTCAGCGCTCTATGCCCAGGGCGCGCATATCAACTTTGCCCATCGCACCTTTGAATGGCGCAGTGAGGCCAGTGGCGCAGCGGCGGTGCATTGCGTGATCATCGGCTTTGCCCTGCAGCCGCGTTCCCAAAAATTGTTGTATGACTATGAACATGTCCGCGCCGAAGCGATCTGTCGTGAGGTAGCTCAGATCAACCCCTACCTGGTTGATGGGCCGGAGGTTTTTTTAGCCTATCGTCGCGAGCCATTGTCAGCAACTGCAGACATCATGGTCAAAGGAAGCCAACCCACCGATGGCGGACATTTCTTATTGAGCTTTGAAGAAAAACAGGAGATCAGCGCCAATGACCCCATTGCCGCCCGCTACATCCGCCCCTTCATGGGAGCCAAGGAACTGATTTCAGGTGAACGGCGCTGGTGTTTTTGGTTAGCCGAGGCCAAACCGCAAGACCTGCGCGCCTCCAAAATACTCTTGCAGCGCATTGCCGCTGTGAAACGTACCCGCTTGACCAGTCACAAAGCTAAAACCCGCATGGATGCCCAGAAGCCCAGCGAATTTCAGGAAATCCGCCAGCCCACGAGTGAATATCTTGCCATCCCCAGCGTTTCCTCAGAACGCCGCCTTTATGTGCCGATTGGCTATCTAAGCGCGGAGGTCATCGCCAGCAACTTATTGTTGATTATCCCTAACGCAAGCCGCTACACCTTCGGCGTGATGTGCTCACTGATGCACAACGCCTGGATGCGTGTGGTGTGCGGTCGCCTAAAAAGCGACTACCGTTACTCCGCCAGCATCGTCTACAACAACTTCCCCTGGCCAGAACCCACCAACGCCCAGCGCCAACAGATCGAAAAAACCGCACAAGCCATTCTCGACGCCCGCGCCAACCACCCCGAGGCCACCCTTGCCGATCTGTATGACCCGCTGGCCATGCCCCACGACCTACGCAAAGCCCACCAAGCCAACGACCGCGCCGTTGACGCCGCCTACGGCAAACACACCTTCACCACCGAAGCCCAACGCGTCGGCTTCCTCTTCCAACGCTACCAAAGCCTTGCATAACCCACCGGCACCTTGGAGCGCCGAGTTGCACTCGGCAGGTCAGGCAGCCCAGATATGGATTTAAAACCAGCCGACTACACGTCGGCGCTCCAGATAACCACCCCGCCTGCGGCGGGACTCCCCCTTAACAGGGGGAGAGTTCTTTAACTGCTGTTACGCAGTCCCACCCGTCCTCGAGTCGATCAATTGGCCTGGACAGAACAAAAAGCCGTTACGGGCTACTTGAAGGGGTTACGCTTCCCCGGCAAGTCTTTACGAACAAAGACGGCAACAGCGGCGTTTTGTATCTGGTTTGTTGCCAATTGAGGGCAGCGTGGGACGAAATCACGACAACCTACCAAAAACGCTGGAACGTCGAGGTCTTCCATCAATCGCTCAAATCCAATGCAGCGTTTGCCAAATCCCCGGCCCACACCACTAAAACACCAGCGAATCACTTATTTGCCTGCTCCTAAAAACCTAAACAAAGTTGCTTATGCGATTTTTAGGCACTTCGCTCTCCGTTGATAACACCCTTGCGGGCGAGCAACTGGAGTCCTGGTTGAGCAGTCCCAACCGAATGGCCGGTCAACACCGGCAACATGGGCGGTTTCAGCCGTCGAAACCCAGCTTACGCCGTAAAAATTGCCTCGGCGTTCATCCTGAACAGAGAACAACTTTGCGATTCGACTTCGACCCCGACCATGGAACGCGAAACCTTCGCGCTTGTAGATAACCTATCTACAAGCGAAAATTCTGATAAACAATGAAGAAAAAATCAAGAACTGTTTTTTGCTCCATTGCTTAGGGCTGCGTAACATCAGTAACTATTCACTATCTTGGCGCGAGAAAACCCGGCTCTGGCCGTGGGCCAGACATCGACGCAGGGCGTGTGGATTGATGCGAACCATACCCACTACTATTATGCCGATGCCCGTCGGTTTGCGGGCAGATCAGATTCAAAATAACTTCTTGGAGACGCCTGTGGACGAACAAGCAAAAATCCGCGTGATGCTGGTCGACGATGATGAATACTCGATAGCGCCGATCAATCTATTGCTTCAGCAAAGCGTTGAGACGCTGTGTGTTGAATCGGGGGAGGCGGCGCTGGTGCAGTTTGACGCCTTCCGGCCCGATGTGGTGTTGCTTGATATCGACATGCCCGGCTTGAATGGTTACGACACATGCCGCCGTCTGCGAGCGAGGGAGGATATCGCCGCCGATGAACAGCCAGCGGTGATTTTCATCTCCTCGCACGACACCCTGGAAGATCGCCTGCAAGCCTATGACTCGGGCGGCGATGATTTTGTCAACAAACCTGCCGCACCGGATGAAGTGCTGCGCAAGGTGCAAGCCCTGGTTAAGATGTTGAACCATAAAAAACGCTTGCAATCGGATAAACAATCGACGCATAAGGCGCTGATGGATGTGCTCACCGAGCATAACGAAAATGCTCGCGTCACCCACTTCTTGCGCAGTAGTTTATCCTGCATCACCATAGAAGAACTGGCCACGCTGGTGATGAGTGTTTTAGCCAATTATGGCTTAACGGCGCATGTGCAATTACGTCCACCGGGTGAATGTTTAACCTTTGTGAAGGAAGGTTGCTCCACGCCGCTGATTGAATCCGTATTTGCGCATGTGAAAAATCTCGGGCGCATTTTTCAGTTTCGCCGCCAGTTGATCATCAATTTCACCTATGTTTCTATCCTGGTGCGCAACATGCCCATCGAAGACAGCGACCGCTGCGGCAGCTTGCGCGATTCTTTGGCGATGATTGCCGAGGGCTGCGACGAAGGGGCACAAGCCTTGATTCGCACCGCACAAATCGAAAAACGCACACGCCAACTTGAGGCCACGGCGCTGGCTGTTGAACGGGCGATTGGTTCCTTGTGTGAGCAATACCAGCAGCAAAAACAGCAGACCATCCTGATTGCGCAAAGCCTAAACAACCGTCTGATGCAACAAATATTTTTGTTGGGATTGTCGGAACAGCAAGAAAAAAAGATCGAAGAGGTATTCGATTCTGAAATTGACAAATTGCTGGAGCTTTTTGATCGCGGGCTTGATTTTGATACCCAGTTAAATGATCTGATTAAACTACTCAAAGACAAGGATTAGAGGCAATAAGGGCGACAAATCAGCAATCATCGCTGCAATGGTGGATCACGCGGGCAAGATCATTGGTGTGGTGTCGGTGGTGCGGAATATCACCAAGCTCAAGCAATGTACCTCCGATGGGGTAAGCAGGAGTGGTGCAGTTGAAGCCTTAAATTGTCCATTTCAAGGGTATTCAACTGAGTTGCTTTGAGATAAGCTTGCCTCTTGCTCAGAGGGTTTCAGGTTATCGATATTGAGTGAGCAGGAGGCAAATTGGCATGATACGTCAGATAGTTATTGGATTTAATCTACCCCCCCCCGAAGTGCCGCAGTGTGATGGGTTACTTCGCTAAATGTGGGTTAGTGCTGTTCAGGTTGCTAGGGTTTAGCCTAGCTCCAGTGGTTGCTGAGGCCGAGGCGCCGACTCGGCTACATGTCATCACTGCCGACAATTACCCGCCCTTTCTGTTTCGCACCATTGAGGGTCAGTTGACCGGCTATCTGGTGGATTACTGGGCGCTTTGGGAAAGCAAGACCGGCGTGGCAGTCGAGCTGAGCGGCACCTCCTGGCAGAAAGCCCTGCAGACGGTGCTGGCGGGCGAAGCTGATGTCATCGACATGATCTTCAAGACCCCAGCGCGTGAAGCACTGTACGACTTTACGCCGCCTTACGCCGAGCTGCCTGTCAATATCTACAGCCACAATTCCATCGCCGGCATCGCCGATGTCAAGGCGCTCAAGGGATTTCGCATCGGTGTCCAGGCCAGGGATGCCTGCGCCGAGGAACTCACCCGGCAGGGCATCAATGACCAAGTACATTATGCGGATTACACTGAGCTGATTGCTGCTGCCATGCGTCAGGATATCCGGATTTTATGCCTCGACCAGTATCCGGCTGAATTTTACCTGTACCGGCTCGGACTCCAGGATGACTTCCATAAGGCGTTCACGCTCTATACCGGGGCATTGCGCCGCGCCGTGCCCAAGGGAAACCTGGAGACGCTTGCGCTGATCGAGCGCGGCATGGACGCCATTAGTGCTGCCGAATTGCAACTATTGGAAGCACGGTGGTTTGGCCAGCCGCTGAGCACCCATCATAAACGGATTGACTTTAGGCTGTTCATTACTGCCATTGCCGTGTTTATGATGATTACTCTGGGGATATTGGCCTGGATTATGCTATTGCGCCGCCAGGTTGCGGTGCGCACCCGGGATCTTCAGCAAGCCAACGCCACCCTCAAAGCGCAACAGGCGTCATTGCGCGAGAGCGAGGAGCGCTTAGGCATTCTGCTGCAAACCATTCCTGACCCGGTCTGGCTCAAGGATTCAGAAGGGCATTATCTGTTCGGCAATCGGCGCTTAGAGGAGTTGTTTGGTCTCCCCGCAACCGAGATCATCGGTAAAACTGACTATGATTTTGTCGATCATGCGTCAGCAGAGGAATTTCGTGCTCACGACCAGTCGGCCATGGCCTCCGGACGCCCCTACGTCAAAGAGGAGCGGGTGGTGTTTGCCCATGATGGTTATGAGGCCATGTTTCAGACGATCAAGACCCCGGTCTATGACGAGCAGGGGCAGATCCTCGGTGTGCTCGGCATTGCACGCGACATTACCCAGCTCAAGCACGTTGAACAAGAACTCGCACAGCATCGCGCCCATTTGCAAGCGCTGGTCGAGGAGCGCACCCGCGCCCTGACCGAGGAGCGCCAGCGTCTAGCCAATATTCTTGAAGGCACCCGCGCTGGCACCTGGGAATGGAATGTTCAGACTGGCCAGACCCGCTGCAATGAGCGTTGGGCGGAAATCGTCGGCTACCGTCTGGCGGAATTGACGCCGGTGGATTTCAATACCTGGTTGCGTTTTGTCCATCCCGAGGACTGGAAACACGCCGAGACGCTGTTGGAGCGCCACTTTGCTGACGAGCTCAACTACTACGAGTGCGAGGCGCGCATGCGCCACCGCGATGGTCACTGGGTTTGGGTGCTGGTGCGCGGCAAGCTGGTCTGTCGTGATGCGGATGAAAACCCGCTGTGGGTCGCGGGCACCCTGATCGACATCACGCGTTTAAAAGAGGTTGAACACGCACTAACTCAGGCCAAGGAACAGGCCGAACAGGCGACGCAGGACAAAAGCCGCTTCCTGGCCAACATGAGCCATGAAATCCGCACCCCGATGAATGCCATTCTGGGGCTGGCCTATCTGCTCGAGCGCCAGGATCTCCCCAAGGAAGCGCGCGATCTGGCAGTCAAGATCCATCGTTCCGGTCAAAGTCTGCTCAGTATCATCAACGACATCCTCGATTTATCGAAAATCGAGTCGGGCAAGATCGAGATCGAGCGCATCCCGTTCCGGCTCACCAGTGTGCTGGATAATCTGGCCACCATCATGACCGCCACCGCTAACAGCAAGGCGCTGGAACTGGTCATCGTCCCTCCGGCGTGTAGTGATTGGCCATTGCGCGGTGATCCGCTGCGCCTGAGTCAGGTGCTGATCAATCTGACCAGTAATGCGATCAAGTTTACCGAGACGGGCCTGGTCGAAGTACGCATCGAGCCGTTGGAGACCAGCGCCACCCAGGTTTGGCTGCGATTCACGGTCAAGGACACCGGCATTGGGATCTCCGCCGAGGCGCAGACCCGGCTGTTCGAACCCTTCATCCAGGCGGATGCATCCACCACCCGTCACTTCGGCGGTTCTGGCCTGGGCTTGGCGATCTCGCGTCGGTTGGTGGAGCTGATGGGCGGGCGCATCCAACTGACCAGCCAGCTCGGCATGGGCAGCACTTTTTGCTTTGATCTGACGTTCAGGCGGTTGCCATCCAGTGCCCTGCAAGGGCGCGCACCGGTGTCCATGCATGTACTGGTTGTTCAGCATGACGCTTGCGTGTGCGAGGGGCTGTTGGCAACCATCGCAGCATTAGGCTGGACGGGACGCCAGTATGAAACTGCTGAAGCCGCGCTGCAACAGGTGCTGCACGACCCCGCCCTGCAAGGGCCGGATACGGTCTTGTTGCTCGACTGGCAAATGCCGGGATGCGATCTGCTGGCTACCGCGCACCGGCTTCATGCAACGCTGCCACCCCAGCGCTGGCCGCTGCTGCTGATGCTGAACGCCAATTCGTTCACGCAACTTCAGAGCAGTCTGGACGCTGGCCTGATTGATGCCGTGCTCAGCAAGCCGCTCACCCCCTCACCACTCTACGATGCCGTGGGTCGTGCACGCCGCCGCCACCTCGGCGAGCCCGTCGCGCCGTTGCCGTCGCTTGATCAGCAGCAGCGCTTGGTCGGTTTGCACCTGCTGGTGGTGGATGATAGCGAGATCAACCGCGAGGTGGCCTACCGCATCTTCACCAATGAGGGGGCGCTGGTGAGTCTCGCCAATGACGGCCAGCAGGCGCTCGACTGGCTCATTGCCCATGCCCATCGAGTCGATGCGGTGTTGATGGATGTGCAGATGCCGATCATGGATGGCTATGCAGCCACCCGACGCATTCGCCAGCATGAGGCGCTGGCGCAATTGCCGGTGATCGCGCTCACCGCTGGGGCGATGCGTGAACAGGAAATCGCCGCCGAGCAGGCAGGGATGAATGCTTTTCTCTCCAAACCTTTCGATGTCGAGGCGGCGGTGGCGCTGATTCTGCGCCTGATCCCTGGACAACCCCCGCACGCGCTGTCTGCCCCACCGTCTGCTCAAGCGAGTGCGCCCCCGCTCTTGGGTGTCCACAGTGCCGACGCGGATTTGCCGGGGCTTTCGGTCACCAAGGCGCTCAACATCTGGAAAGACCCCGAGGTGTATCGCCGCTATTTGCGCAAATTCACTGCGGAATACACCGACGTGGTGATGCGGATGCGTGCTGCTGATCTTGAGGAACCGCAACGGCTGGCGCATAAACTGAAAGGTGCCGCTGGAAATCTGGGGCTTGAGACGGTTGCCGCCTGTGCTTCGCAGATCGAGACCGTTGGCACAGCATCCGAGGCAACCGAGCTGCGAATGGCAGCGACTGCGGACCTACAAACCGCGCTCGACACGGCGCTGGCCTCCATCGCAACCTATACCACAGCGTCAGTAGAGTCAGTCGCGGACGCACCGCCGAGCGAGGGCGCGCCACCCCAGCTCGATGTCGAGGTCATCAGACCCTGGCTGCGTGCCGCCCACAGCGCTTTTGGCAATTTCGACCCCATCGCGGCCGAACCTGCGGTCAACCAACTTGCCCGCTATCTGCGCCCCGAGCTACTCACTGCGCTGCATCAGGCTATCGAGAATCTGGATGCCGCCGCCGGAAACACGGCGGTATGCACGCTGGCCAAACAGCTTGGGATGGAACTGGATATTGACATTGAAGAAGTGGAGGGAGAGTGATGAACCAAGAATCCGTGATTCTGATTGTCGATGACGAAACCCAAAACCTGGCTGCCATGCGCCAGATCTTGAGCGACCAGTATCGGTTATTGTTCGCACACAATGGCCGCGAGGCACTCGCGGCCACCAAACGATGCCGCCCGGCGCTCATTCTGCTTGATATTCAGATGCCGGACATGGACGGTTATCGTGTGTGCCGGGCGCTGAAAGACAATCCCAACACCGAGGCGATACCAGTGATTTTCGTCACTGGGCTGGCAGATGTCGGCAATGAAGCCCAAGGATTCGCAGCAGGTGCTGTGGACTATATCGTCAAACCGCTCTCGCCATCCATCGTGCGGGCGCGCGTCAAAACCCATCTGTCGCTGGTGCAGTCCTCGCGGCTTGAGCGAAGTTATCGCGATGCGCTGACCATGCTGGGTGTGGCTGGTCATTACAACGACAACGACACCGGCGTACATATCTGGCGCATGGCCAGCTTTGCGCGGGTGCTGGCGGAGGCCTGCGGCTGGACAGCGGCAGAGGGCGAACGCCTGGAACACGCCGCCGCCATGCACGACATGGGCAAGATCGGCATTCCCGGCGAGATTTTGCGCAAACCCGCCAAGCTGGATGAAGCCGAGTGGGCGATCATGCGCACCCACTCGCGCATCGGCCATGACATCCTGTCGATGAGTCAGGCGCCGGTGTTTCGGCTTGCCGCCGAGATTGCGCTGTATCATCACGAACGCTGGGATGGCAGCGGCTATCCCGAGGGGCTGGCGGGCAGGGCCATCCCCGAATCCGCCCGCATCGTGGCGGTGGCCGATGTTTTTGATGCGCTGACCATGCGTCGCCCCTACAAAGAACCTTGGCCCATTGACAAAGCCCTGGAAACAGTGCGCGCCAGCAGCGGCAGTCATTTCGAGCCACGTCTGGTCGAGCGATTCGAGACGGTATTGCCGCGCATCCTGGAGATCAAGGCAAGCTGGGATGTGCAAGAAAACCAAGATTGACACCATACAAACCCACTACCACGCTTGGAGTTATGTTTATGCGTCCTTTTCTGGTCGTCGATGATGATGAGATCGCCCTCGGACTGATTCTCGAACTCTTGGGGCGCGAAGGCTGGAGCGCCGAAACTGCCAGCGATGGACTTGAGGCTTGGGAGCGGCTGGATGCCGAGCCTGAACGCTACGATCTGGTGATTCTGGATCGGATGATGCCACGCATGGATGGCATCGAAGTGCTGCGGCGCGTCAACGCCGATCATCGCTTCGACGACCTGCCGGTGATCATGCAAACCAGCGCGGTCAGTCCGGCAGAAGTTCAGGAGGGTCTGGTTGCCGGTGCCTGGCACTATCTAGCCAAGCCCTATCAAGAAGCCTCGCTGCAACGCCTGATCAACATTGCCTTGCAGGATCGACACACCCGGCTCGAACTGCGGCGCATGCGCGAGGAACGCGAATCAGTGTGGGGGATGCTGCGCGAGGCACGCTTTGCATTTCGCCGCTTCGAGGAGGCCGAACGCCTCGCCGCGCTGCTGGCCATTCCCGCCCAGGAACCGGGGAAAGTTTCTTTGGGTCTGCTGGAATTGCTGCTCAATGCCGTCGAACACGGCAATCTCGAACTGGGCTACGCCGGTAAATCCGCCGCGCTTGCCACCGAGGAGTGGCGCGAGGAACTGGAACGCCGTCTGAACGATCCGCGTTACTGCGACCGCATCGCCTCTGTGTACGTTCGCACCGAGGGCGAGCGGCTGATTTATCGGATCAAAGACCAAGGCGCCGGTTTTGACTGGGCGCGCTATCTGGACATCGACCCCGAACGCCTGTTTGACACCCACGGACGCGGCATCGCCATGGCCCGCCACCTAGCCTTTGAAAGCCTAGAGTATCTGGGCAATGGCAACGAGGTTGAGGCGGTGGTTTACATATCGAAAACCTAGAGGGCGTTAACAATTACTAATTTTTATGTGACTGATGTATTAACCCGGCAATCAAATAGCTACGTAATTGTGCGATGATTTGATGCATGAAAAAAAAGATGCTAGAAGCCTGCACCCGGCGGCACAGGAGTTGATCAGGCAGGAGACCGGGTTGCGGATGCCGATGCGTTCGGTGGGTGAATACCTCAAGCGGTGGGGTAGGCAGCATTACCGGCGGCAAATGGCTAAAGCGCTCACACTGCGCAAACAGTGCAAACCACAGCAAGGGAAAAGCCCCATCGGTGCGCACCTGCAAGGCCGCCCATTACTGCTGCTCCGGGTCACGCAAAATCGCCAAATGACGCGCTTGTGAAATCAAAGTAAACACCCCTGCAGAACAAGCCCATAGTATAACCATTCACTATCTTGGCGCGAGAAGCCACGGTTTCACGCTGTGACACCCAGCCCAATGACTTGAGCATACAGCCCAATCGCGTTTGTCCGGCGCGGTTGAGGTCTTCGGGCGGTATGCCAAACACTTCCAGGCAGACCTCATACAAGGTACACCGGCTGCGGCCGTGTAGCCAGGCGGCGAGTTTTTCTTGCATGGATTCGCTCAGGGCGTTTTCCGGTTCGGGGGTGTAGCAGCTGGGGGGCGGGGAGGACGGAGGCGGGGCGGTAG
>NZ_MU255056.1:1339610-1342646 GCF_000227725.2 Thiorhodospira sibirica ATCC 700588
CAATGGCAACGAGGTTGAGGCGGTGGTTTACATATCGAAAACCTAGAGGGCGTTAACAATTACTAATTTTTATGTGACTGATGTATTAACCCGGCAATCAAATAGCTACGTAATTGTGCGATGATTTGATGCATGAAAAAAAAGATGCTAGAAGCCTGCACCCGGCGGCACAGGAGTTGATCAGGCAGGAGACCGGGTTGCGGATGCCGATGCGTTCGGTGGGTGAATACCTCAAGCGGTGGGGTAGGCAGCATTACCGGCGGCAAATGGCTAAAGCGCTCACACTGCGCAAACAGTGCAAACCACAGCAAGGGAAAAGCCCCATCGGTGCGCACCTGCAAGGCCGCCCATTACTGCTGCTCCGGGTCACGCAAAATCGCCAAATGACGCGCTTGTGAAATCAAAGTAAACACCCCTGCAGAACAAGCCCATAGTATAACCATTCACTATCTTGGCGCGAGAAGCCACGGTTTCACGCTGTGACACCCAGCCCAATGACTTGAGCATACAGCCCAAGCGGGTTTGTCCGGCGCGGTTGAGGTCTTCCGGCGGTATGCCAAACACTTCCAGGCAGACCTCATACAAGGTACACCGGCGGCGGCCGTGTAGCCAGGCGGCGAGTTTTTCCTGCATGGATTCGCTCAGGGCGTTTTCCGGTTCGGGGGTGTAGCAGCTGGGGGGCGGGGAGGACGGAGGTGATGCGGTAGAGGGTTGAAGGTTCGTGGGGTTAAGGCGGTGTACCAAGTGGCTTAGATGCTCGCGCTTGCGGCCTTGGGCCTGTTGCAGAGCTTCGGTGAGGTTGTGTAAAGCGCCGCTGAGGTGATCGACGGCATGGGTCAGGTGGGTTTCGATGTCTGTGCCGTGGCGACGGCTGCTTTGGCGATGCGTTCTCAGTCGATGAAATAGCGCCGCGCCTGACGCCCTTTGGCGTTGCGCTCTACCATCGACAGCTCCTTGGCCATGTCGAGGGTGAGATGGTAATCGGTGTGTTTGCGTTTGCCACCAAAGGCACTGGCGTCATTCATAAAACTATGAATGACTGAAAAATCAACATCTTGAGCAAATTGATATTGCTCAATTCGGTTTTTAATCCAATCCGAAAATCGTTGCTTGCTTTGCAGGAAAGTGTGTAATTCGCGGGCATTGACGGACTGCTGAAGTTCGCCGCCAATCAGCGACTGATGGAGAGAAATGATAGTTTGCATGACCTTTTACACCTTTTTTCAGAGAGGTAAAGCCCTCAAATGCAAGGGCGATCAGGAGGCTGAAAACCGCGTAAAAGAAACGGTGGACTTATTCCCCGGTAAAGGGTTTTGTATTCATCCCCTCCCGATCATGGGCAAACGTTATGCACACAAAAAAACCGCAGCTGTCGGGGCGGGGGCCGCTTTTACTAGATTTTTCAGACTCTGTGGACAGGCTATGCTTCAGCGTGAACGGTGTCAAGCGGCTCCTGGGACCGCACAGCGCCTTGGGCAAAAAAAAGCGGCCTCTGGAAGAGACCGCACGGATCGCCGAGTTTTACTCGGCTGGTCGGGTAACAGGAACATGGATTAAAAACCAGCCGAGTACCACTCGGCGCTCCGTACCCCGGTTATTCACCGCGCAACTGCGCCTTGAGGCGCTCAATTTCCGCCAGCGCCGCTTCCTTCGCCGCCCGTTCCTGCTCTTCCCGAGCCTGCGCTTGTTCTCTGGCCGCCCTTTCCTGTTCCTTCGCCGCACGTTCCTGCTCTTCACGCGCCTGCGCTAACGCTTCCCGCCTCCGCGCCTGCTCCGCCTCGGCCTGCAGTTGCTCGGCCTCCACCCGCCGCCGCTCAGCTTCAACCTGAAATTGCTCCGCCTCCACCCGCCGCCGCTCAGCTTCAGCCTGCAGTTGCTCTGTCTCCGCCTGCAGTTCTTCTAAATGCCGCTGAATACTGCGCTGTTCGCGCAGGTAGTTTTGCCGGGCCTGATAGGCATGATAGGCACGGTCTTTTTCCGAAAAGCGTTTTAAGGTGCTCATGGCTTGCCTCATTTCGTCGGTGTCCATCCAGGTGGGTAGGGCCTCGGCATTGAGCTGTTCGCCATCCTGGAAGAATTTGAGCCAGCGGTGTTGTTCGGTTTGGACGGTGTGGATGGGATGTTTGTTCAGTTCTAAAAGCCAGATGCCGCCGTGCTCAATGAATCCCCGCCCGGCGCTGTCGCGCAGGCGAAAGTCGTGGATGGCCTCGGGACGCTCGGGTAACAGGGTTTCTCCCAATAGCCAGATGGCATAGGTGGGTTTGAGCTGGCCGTAGTCCTGACCGGTTTTGAGTTGGGCGCTGTAGAAGGTCTGTCCAGGTGTAGAGGATGCGGGCGGGGGAGGTCCGGTGGCTGAAGAGGTTGGGTTTCGATCGGGGTAGAGATTGCCGTGTTGGTCACGCGCTTTGACATCGACGATGCTGAGTTTGTCGTCAAGGAATTCTTTGTCGTTGTAGGGGTTGAGGATCTCGACTTCGGTGATGGGGGCCGGCAGGGCGCTGTTGAGGTTGGCGTTGAGAAAGTGAATCAGCAAAGCGCGGTTGTCCTCGGCGCCGAGCAAAGCTTTAAACACGCAGTCGATTTTGGGGTCGATGGGGTGGTGGTTCATGGTGAGGGAGTTTAGCCGGGTGAGGCTGTCTGGGCAATGGCTTGGCGTATGGCGGCACAGCCCCGGCTCTGCTTGACGTGGCGGCGGCTTCTAGCCGTCGCTTTTTTGCAGCGGCATCAAGATGATGCCGCCACGAGGAGCGCCGAGTTGCACTCGGCCAGTCGGAACATCAGCTTTCATCGAGAATGCTTTAAAACCAGCCGAGTACCACTCGGCGCTCCGTACCCCGGTTATTCCCCGCGCAACTGCGCTTTAAGGCGCTCAATTTCCGCCAGCGCCGCTTCCTTCGCCGTCCGTTCCTGCTCTTCCCGAGCCTGTGCTAACGCTTCCCGCATCCGCGCCTGCTCTTCCCGAGCCTGCGCTTGTTCTCTAGCCGCACGTTCCTGCTCTTCACGCGCCTGCGCTAACGCTTCCCGCCTCCGCGCCTG
>NZ_MU255056.1:1342746-1536246 GCF_000227725.2 Thiorhodospira sibirica ATCC 700588
CCCAAGGCCAGCCGTGGCTGGTCAATGCTCTGGCCTATCGGGCCACCTTTAAGATTCGTGCCGGGCGGGATCGCGCACAGCCCATCACCGTGGAACGGATTGAGCAGGCCAAGGAGGCCATGATTGTGGAACGGGTGACCCATTTGGATCAACTGGCGCATAAACTCCAGGAACCCAGGGTGCGCCGGGTGATTGAGCCGATGCTGGCGGGAACGGCGTTGGGCAACGTCCCCGAAGATGATATCCAGTATCTGCTGGATTTAGGCTTGTTGCGCCGGGATCGTAGCGGGGGCATGAATGTGGCCAACCCGATTTATCGGGAAGTGTTGCCACGGGCGCTGGCATTTACGCCGGAAGCTGGACTGCCGCAAATCCAGCCCAGCTGGCTGAACAGCGATCACAGCCTTAACCCAGAAAAACTGCTGGCGGCTTTTCTCAGTTTCTGGCGACAACACGGTGAACCGATGTTGAAAAGCGCGCCCTATCATGAAATCGCCCCCCATCTGGTGTTGATGGCCTTTTTGCATCGGGTGGTCAATGGCGGTGGGAGTTTGGAGCGCGAATATGCCATTGGCTCAGGGCGGATGGATTTGTGTCTGCGCTATGGGGATGTGACCTTAGGCATTGAGCTTAAAGTCTGGCGCGATACCCGCCCTGATCCTTTGATGGAAGGCTTGGAACAACTGGATGGGTATCTCTCGGGCTTGGGCCTGGACAGCGGCTGGCTGGTGATTTTTGATCGCCGCTCAGATCAGCCCGCCATTGAAACCCGCACCTCCTGTGAAACCCATACCAGCCCGCAGGGGCGGGCTGTGCAGGTGGTGCGGGCGTGAATTTGGGAACACTTCCCGGGAGCGCGCTGCTTGGCCTTATTGATGGTTGCTTTTAAAAAATGCATGACGACTATTTACCCATCCATTTGACCTGGTACAGGTCGTGGCGGCGGTCGCGCAGGTTTTGCACGGTGCCACTGCTGCGCGCCATCATCAGCGTTTCGGGGCGTAAATCGGCAATTGCGACGGTTTCGACATTCGGCGTGGTGTCTGCGGCGACGCCATCGCGGGCGAAGGGGAAGTCACAGGGAGTAAGGATGCAGCTTTGTGCGTATTGAATGTCCATATTTGAGACATTGGGCAGATTGCCGACATTGCCAGACATCACCACATAAAACTGATTTTCCACCGCCCGCGCCTGACAGCAATAGCGCACCCGTAAATACGACTGGCGTTCATCGGTGCAAAAAGGCACAAACAGGATATGAATCCCCTGATCTGCCAGATGGCGGGTCAGCTCCGGAAATTCCGAGTCATAGCAGATCAAGACCCCAATCGGCCCACAGTCGGTATCAATCGCGCTTAAGGTGCTGCCGCCTTCAATGTTCCACCAGTAGACCTCATTGGGGGTCGGGTGGATTTTAGGCTGCTCATGCACACTGCCGTCGCGCAGGAAGATATGGGCGATATTTTCCACGCGCCCGTTGGGCATACGCGTAGGATGCGAGCCGCCGATGATATTGATGTTATAGCGCAAAGCCATATCGCGCAGCGCCTCACGAAAGCGCGGAGTATATTTGGTCAAAGCCTCGATGGATTGCGCCGGGGAGAGCTGCTGATCTTCAATGGAGAGCAGTTGCAGGGTGAACATCTCGGGAAATACCACAAAATCCCCGCGATAATCGGCCACCACATCGACAAAATATTCCACAATCCCCAAAAATTCCTCAAAAGTGCGCACCCGCCGCTGCATATATTGCACCGTGCCCACGCGGATGGTATCCGTCAGGCGCCCGCCATAGCGCTTGGTTTTGCTTTGATCTTCTTTTTGTGGGAGCTTGGGGTTGTACCAGCGCAGATGCACCCCGTAGCCCAGAGATTCGCGATCGGCGGGCAGATAGTCCGGGATAATCCCCTGAATCTCAAAGCCATTGCGCAACTGAAACGACAATACCGGGTCACGTTCCTTTTTTTGCTGAATCTGCTCCACATAGGCTTGCGCGCTGGGATAACGCTTGATGCGTCGCGCCAGCGTCGGCAGACGGCCGGCAAAGACAATGCCTTTGAGGCCCAGCGACTGACACAGGCGCTTGCGTTCGTTATACAGGCGCTGGCCGATGCGATAGCCACGCAGCTCAGGATCGACACAGACCTCCATGCCATATAACCATTCGCCATTGGGATCATGGCGGCTGGCGTAACCATTGCCGGTGATCTCATTCCAGCTATGCGGCCTGTCGATCAAATCCTCCGTGATTCGGAATGTAGCGCAGTAGCCGACAATGCGCTTATCCACCGTGGCGACAAATTGACCTTCCGGAAAATGATTGATCTGGCCATTGAGATTGCCCTCGGTATAGCCGTGCATCCCGGTTCCCTGATAGGCCCGGGCAGTCAATGCCATCAACGCGGGCACATCGGCATGGGTGGCATTGCGCACCTCCAGACGGCTGCGCGGATGACTCAGGGCGTGGGGTTGTTCTGAGGCAGAATTGGTCTTTGACGATGAAGCAGGGTTGGTTGAATTCACAATAATCCTTCGACGCAAGCGGTTAGATACAGGATCGGGCGATGGGTTGACGGATGGATTTGCACAAAGTATAGCAACATGCCACGCTTGCTGCGCAGCCCGTGTGGTTTTATCCTTGCGGCTTAAAATCCCAAAACCATTCGCCATGCGCTATCACGTCCGCCATCTGACCACATATCACTACAGTACGCCGGTATCGTTATGCCATAACGAATTGCATCTGATGCCGCGCAGCCATGCCGGGCAACGCTGTCTACATAGCGCACTGCATATCCAGCCTGCTCCCCGCTACCGCCAGGATCGTCATGATTTTTTCGGTAATCCGGTGAGCTTTGTCACCATTGAACAGACGCACAGCCGTTTGGAGCTGGTCGTTGAAGCCACGCTTGAACGCATCACCCATGAAAACCCGTCTGCATGGGGGCAGGCGCCGTGGGAACAGGCGGTGCTGAAACAGCGCCATGAGCTCGACGCACAGTGGCCACTGGCACATCAATTCTGCTATCCCTCACCGCTAATCCCGCCGCTGTCCGCCTTGCGCGACTATGTTCAAGGCTTTTTCCCGCCCGGACGCGATTTATACACAGCGGTAAGCGCCTTGATGGAAGGCATTTATACGCAGTTTCAATACACGCCGGGCTTTACCACCGTCAGCACCCCGCTCAGTGAGGTACTGGCGCATCAGCGCGGCGTGTGTCAAGACTTCGCCCATCTGGCCATCGGATGCCTGCGCGCCCTGGGGCTGGCGGCGCGCTATGTCAGTGGCTATCTGGAAACGCTCCCGCCCCCTGGTCAGACCCGGCTACAAGGGGCCGATGCCTCACATGCCTGGTTTGCCGTGCTTGATCCGGCCGCCGGCTGGCTGGATTTTGATCCGACCAATAATCTCAGCCCCGGATCTTCGCATCTGACCTTGGCCTGGGGGCGGGATTACAGCGATGTCACCCCGCTCAAAGGCGTGGTCTTTGGTGGCGGCGAACACCAGCTCAGTGTCTCGGTTGATGTCATCCGCGAAACTGCGCCATCGACCCTACCGACACGCTAAAACGTGGCGATGCCTGGCCCTTCGAGCAGGCTTTGTGCCGATGGGTCAGGTGAAACTCGGCGCGCCATCAATCATGCTTAATCGAAGCGGGAAGCAGCATCTGGACGGTAGGAATGCGTCTGGGCAGGGTGTGGATTCTTTGCTATCATCAAGGGCATGCGCCCTGCCCCGGTAGCTCAGATGGATAGAGCGTCCCCCTCCTAAGGGGAAGGTCCCACGTTCGAATCGTGGTCGGGGCACCACACATTTCATCGCCCGGCTCAAGCACCGCTGACGCGCCGTGGATCAGATCGATCAACCTTTTACCCCCGCAGCCCATGACTGACACTGATACCCATCCTGATGATTACGCCTTTGCAACCCTGGCAGTGCGCTCCGGGCAGCGCCGTTTTGGCGAGATGGAACACGCCGAGCCGATTTTCACCACCTCAAGCTTTGTCTTTGCCAATGCCGCCCAGGCTGCCGCCCGTTTTGCGGGAACGGAGGAGGGCAACATCTACAGCCGCTTTACCAATCCCACGGTGCGCACCTTTCAGGAACGCCTGGCAGCCCTGGAGGGGGCGCAGGCCTGTGTGGCAACAGCCTCGGGGATGTCGGCCATTTTGTCGGTGTGTCTGGCGCTGCTCAAGGCGGGTGAGCATGTTCTGGCCTCGCGCTCGGTCTTTGGTTCGACCACGGCACTGTTTGATAACTATCTGACGCGCTTTGGGATTCAGGTCAGCCATGTGCCGTTGCATGATCTGGATGCCTGGGAAGCGGCGATTCGCCCGAACACCCGCTTTTTATTTGCGGAAACGCCCTCCAACCCGCTCACCGAGCTGGTCGATCTGCAGGCGTTAGCCGCTCTGGCGCATCGACATGATTGCCTGCTGGTGGTGGATAACTGTTTTTGTACCCCGGCCTTGATGCGCCCCTTGGAATTAGGCGCCGATATCGTGGTGCATTCAGCGACCAAATATCTGGACGGTCAGGGGCGGTGTGTGGGGGGGGCGGTACTGGGCAGTGAGGCGCTGGTGGGCAAGGAGGTGTTTGGCTTTTTGCGCACCGCCGGGCCGACCATGAGCCCCTTCAATGCGTGGGTATTTCTCAAAGGACTGGAGACCTTGAAGCTGCGGATGCGGGCACATAGCGAATCGGCCCTGCAACTGGCGCAGTGGCTGGAACAGCAGCCCGGCGTGTTGCGGGTTCACTATCCGGGCCTGCCCTCCCACCCCCAACATGCCCTGGCCGCCCGGCAACAACGCCACTTCGGCGGCATTCTCGCCTTTGAAGTGGACGGCGGACGCGAGGCCGCCTGGCGGGTCATTGATGCCACACGGCTATTGTCCATCACCGCCAATCTGGGCGATGCCAAGACCACCATTACCCATCCAGCCACCACCACGCATGGACGCCTAAAGCCCGAACAGCGCGAGCAGCAAGGCATTCGCGAGGGGTTGATTCGCATTGCCGTAGGGCTTGAGGATATTGCCGATATTCAGGCCGATCTGGCGCGGGGTCTGCGGGTTTAGAAGTCAGACACCGCCGGCACCGGCTGCGGCGGGGCTTCGATATTTAATAATTCCAGCTCAAATACCAGCGTTTCCGCCGGACCAATGGTTTTTCCCGCCCCAGCCTCGCCATAGGCCAGCCAATAGGGCAAGACCAGGCGCACGATAGAGCCTTCCGGCATCATCATCAGCGCCTCGCGCCAGCCGGGAATGGTCATACGCACCGGCACGGTGGCGGCCTCGCCGCGCCGGTAAGAGTTTTCAAACTCGCGCCCATCCAGATGAAAGCCGCGATAATGCACCCGCACCATCGTATCCTCAGCGGGAATCTGCCCCTCACCGACCTGAAGCAGCTCCAATTGCAAACCGCTGGGCAGGGTGAGCACGCCTTCCCGCCGGGCCTGTTGATCACGAAATTGCTCGCCCGCCTCGCGATTAAGCTCCGCCAGCAGCAAGCGATCCTGCACCGCCTGGGAATCCGGGCCGCAGCGATTCAGCAATATCACCACCAGCAGCAAAGCCAGCAAACTCAATCCAATGACACGCAGCATGTTGGTCTCTTAGCGCAGCGACAGCGTGCGCCAGCCCATGTGCTGGGCGTGTGCTAACAAGGTTGGATCCGCATCCACCACAACGGGATGCGCCACCTCAGAGAGCAGGGGCAGATCATTGTGCGAATCGCTATAAAACCAGCTGCCCCGCAGATCATGCGCCGGATGTTGTGCCAGCCACTGCTGCAGGCGCTGCACCTTGCCGTGCTGAAAACAGGGAATCCCATCCAGCTCACCGGTATAGCGCCCGTCTTTAATCTCTGGCTCGGTGGCCAGCAGATGATCGACGCCCAGTTTGGCCGCAATCGGCTCGGTGACAAAGCGGTTGGTCGCGGTGATAATCAACAAGGTATCACCCCGCGCCCGATGTTGCGCCAATAAATCATCCGCTGCGGGTAAAAGCAAAGGCTCGATGTGTTTTTGCACAAAACGCGCCCGCCAGGCTAATAAGGTAGGCAACTCATGCGCAGCCAACACCGCAAAACTGAAGCGGCAAAACTCCGCAATGTCCAGCGTACCTTCTCGATATTGCTGATAAAAGCGTTCATTTGCGGCCTCATAGACTGAGGCATCGACAATGCCCTGCTGTATCAGAAAGCGCCCCCATTCATGGTCGCTATCTCCACCGATCAAGGTGTTATCTAAATCGAAAATCGCCAAGGCCACGCCTAAAAATCTCCTTTAACCATGCATCATCAATGCAAAAGTGGGCAGTTTAGAGTGTAAGTCTTTACAGGGCAATGACAGTAACGCCATCGTGGAATACGCCAAGCGTCAAGGCATGCAAATTATGATTATCCCGCGCAAGTAGGATAGACTGGACGGCGCGGGAATCCCCTTGCGGGGATTTGCATGGCGCCGCTATACTGGCCACGTTCCTGGAACCTGCGGTCGAGTGGGCCTTAGCTGACGCCTGTCAGAGCAAAAAAAAGTTCTTGATTTTTCTTCATTGTGTATCAGAATTCTCCATTGTAGATAGGTTATCTACAAGCGCGAAGGTTTCGCGTTCTATGGTCGGGGTCGAAGTCGAATCGCAAAGTTGTTCTCTGTTCAGGATGAACGCCGAGGCCACTTTTATGGCGCAAGCTGGGTTTCGACGGCTGAAACCGCCCATGTTGCCGGTGTTGACCGGCCATTCGGTTGGGACTGCTCAACCAGGACTCCAGTTGCTCGCCCGCAAGGGTGTTATCAACGGAGAGCGAAGTGCCTAAAAATCGCATAAGCAACTTTGCTTAGGTTTTTAGGAGCAGACGAAAGATGTGAGTCCCAGGGCGCATGGGTGGGTTCACTGCCGTAAACGCTCCGCGATAGGCCGTCTTTTGATCGTGTGTTAATACGTTGCCAATGTTCACCTGCTATCCTTTGGGGTGGGTTTCCCGCAAATTGATAAAAGACCGGAGAGCCTGCTCTACCAATCCGGCCCAAGTGACTTAAACCAAATGCCGATGGATCAGCCGTTATCCTCGCAGCACAGACACCGTCCACCTCGCCGCGCGGTTTTTGCAAGCGTCTGCCGGTGGATGCTTCCTGCATTACTTCCCCCACTGTTTTGGCTTTGGGCCAGCCTGTTTAGCAGCGTGCATGCGCAGGTGGTGATCATGCACTATGAGACGACGCAATGGACTATCTCGCGTGACAGCCTGCGTGCCATCTTCAGTATGCGTTTGCAAAATCTGGAGCCCCGCATCCCGTTGACGGTGTTTGTGCTGCACAGTGGTCATCCCGTGCATGATGAATTCAGTAAAAATGTTTTGGGGGTTTTTCCGTATCAATTACAGCGTTCCTGGGATCGCGGCGTGTTTTCCGGCACGGGGCGCGCGCCGATTGTGGTGCGCTCGGAAGAAGAGATGCTGCAACGGGTAGCGCAAACGCCGGGAGCGATTGGCTATGTATCCAGTGTGAATGAGTATGCCGGCATTCGCGTCGTGGAATTGCTGCCATGAGCGTGTTCGTGGCGTACAAGGGACGGCAGCTGGTCTTTTGGCTGGCACTGATCGCCTATCCCATCACGGCGAGCGGTATCGAGTTTCTCGGCCCGGATACCCAGCTCAATGGTTTTGTCAGTCAGGCCTTTATTCAATCCGAACACCATAATTTTTATGGCAACAGCACCCAGGGCAGTTTTGGCCTGACAGAAATCGGGGCCAATGTACACCATCGTTTTCATCCGCAGCTTAGCGGTTCGGTGCAGGTCATCAGCCGGCGTGCTGGGGAGATGGACGATGGCACGCCGCGTCTGGACTATGCCTTGCTGGATTATCGCTATCATTCCACCATGAACGGCTTTGCCGGAATCCGTCTGGGGCGGGTTAAATTACCGGTCGGCTTATACAACGACACCCGTGATGTGGCCATTACCCGTCCGGGCATCATGGTGCCACAATCGGTGTATCTGGAAGGGCTGGCGCTGCGTGATTTTTTTCTCTCCGCCGATGGTGCGCTGGCTTATGCGCACTGGTTTGGGGCCAGCAATCACGCGCTGCAAATAGAAGGCGGGCTGGCGGTGCCCACGCGCCTGTCTGCACAGACCCGCGATGCTTTTCTTCTGGACATGCCGGTCAACGGCTCCCTGCGCATGGATTCAGGCCAGGCGGTGCGAGCACTGTATGAATGGGGCGGCGGGCAGATACGCCTGGGCGCGACGGGTGTGCAGGTGCGCAATCGTTATCATCCGCAGGCGGGGGATTTTATTGCCGATGGGCGCATTGATCTGGATGTCTTGATTCTCAGCGGCGAATGGAACCGCGAACGCTTCACGCTGACCGGGGAGGGCGTATACCGGCGTCTGGCGGCGCAGGACTTTGGCCCTTTGCCGAACCGGATTAACCACCAAAACGGTTATTATCTTCAGGGGAGCTACCGTTTTCATCCCGGCTGGGAGGCTTTTATCCGCCATGATATCCACTGGATGGATCGCCGTGACCGCAGTGGTAAAGCCCAGGCGCAGGCCAGCGCCTTGCTGGGACGGCCTGCGCCTGAACATGCCTTTTTTCAGCGCCATCATGTCGTGGGGCTAGGCTGGCGCTTCCAGCCGCAGTGGTTGCTGCGCACGGAATGGCATGATATTGAGGGTACGGCGCTGACCCCGTGGCAGGATAATCCGCAGTTTTCCACTGAGCGCGGCAAAGCCAACTGGGGTCTTTTTGCCGTACAACTGTCGTATAGTTTTTAGATGATGCCTCCTCTTTTTCAGCAAGACCGCAAACCCCACTTGATCAGTCTGAAATGGAAAGCCTTTTGGTTATTTGGCGCGTTTTTCAGTGGCTTGTTTTTATTCTATATCCACTTCAATCACCAAAACCTCAAACAAAGCTATGCGATGCAGCGCGCCAGTACGCAACAGCATGTGCAGCTGGCGCTGACTGGGCTGGTGGATCTTTCGCAGAATAATTTATTGAATCTGGCGCAGTTGATTCCGGCGCTCAGTGGCCTGCGTGAGACGCTGGAGCAAGAAGATACGGATGCCCTGCATGCCCTGTTTGCACCGCATTGGGCGAGTTTGCAGCTAGATAGCGACATTGCCCTGGCCTTATTTGCCAATGCCAGCGGGAAAACCCTGGCCAGCTGGCATACCCTGGCCTCGCAACCGCTGCCCCTTGAGAGCATTGAGCGCGCGGTGGCGCAGGTGCTGGATTCTGAATTGCCACGTAATTTTGTGGACTGTCGGCCTGAATGCCTGTTGCTCAGTGCGGTGCCGGTGCTTTCCGAGGGGGAGACGCGCGGGGCGCTGGTGATGGGGCGTCCCCTGTTTACCCTGGTGCAGGATTTTCAGCAGATTGCACAGGCCGATATTGTCCTGCTGGCCCCGCCTTCGGGGGATGATGAGGCCATCACGGTGCAACATCCTGCGCTGTGTCCCCGTGAGGTGATCGGCATCACCGGCGCCGCCCGCGTCTTGCCTCTGCTCAAGGCCTTTCAGACCCAGCAACCAAAGCCATTGGCACCGCATCGCTGGCAGCTGTCCCATCAGCAGCAGCACTATGAAATCATCGTCCAACCCTTGATTCAGCTCCCTTCCCAGGGCGCGATTTGCGCCTTGATCATCACCGATGTCGGCGAGGCGCTGCAGCATATCTCCCGTTCATTTTATCGCAATATTTTGCTGGGACTTGGGGCCTTTGGGCTGTTGCAAGTATTGCTGTTCGGGCTGGCGCATTCTTCCTTGTCACGTCTGAGTCGGGTGGCGGCGGTGCTGCCTGGGCTGGCAGAGCAGCGCTTTGGCGAGGTACGCGATACCCTCGCGCTGACGCCGCATCATTGGCCGGATGAGCTGGATACCCTGGAACACACCACGCTGACACTGACCGAGCGTCTGGAAAGCCTGGAGCAGAATATTCAGCAATACACCTGCTCGCTGGCGCAAAAGATGCAGGAGCTGTCGGTGGAGCGTGAACGCTACGAGCTGGCCGTCGCCGGGGCCAATGATGGCATCTGGGACTGGAATTTGACCACGGATCGGGTGTTTTTCTCGCCGCGCTGGCAGAACATTCTCGGCTATGCCGATGTCAGCCATGAAGATTCACCGGATCACTGGCTGGATTGCGTGCATAACGAGGATCTGGAAAAGTTGCAGCGGGATTTGCAGCATCACCTGGAAGGCGCCACGCCCTGGCTGGAAAATGAACACCGCCTGCGCCACACCGATGGCGCCTATCGCTGGGTATTGTGTCGGGCGATGGCCGTGCGCAATGCCTCGGGCTATGCCTACCGGCTAGCGGGGTCTATTTCCGACATCACCCAGCGGCGACGCATTGAGGAGCAGCTGAGCCATGATGCCTTGCACGATTTATTAACCGGTCTGCCCAACCGCAATCTGTTTCTGGATCGGCTGGAACAGGCCATTTACCGTCTGCAGCGTAATCCTGGCAGTGGTTTTGCAGTGTTGCTGCTGGATCTGGATAATTTTAAAACCATCAACGACGGCTTTGGGCATCATTTTGGCGATCAGGTGCTGGTGGAGGTCGCCAACCGTCTGCACAGCTGCCTGCGCACCGGGGACAGTCTGGCCCGTCTGGGCGGGGATGAATTCAGCATTTTGCTGGATGAGGCGCGCACCCTGGAACAGGCCGAGCCGCTGGTGTTGCGGATTCGCGCCGCTTTTACCCTACCGATCACCGTCTCGGGCTATGAGGTGTTCACCAGTTTCAGCGTGGGCATTGTCATTGGCGCAGATCACGACATCCGTCCGGCGGAATTGCTGCGCAATGCCGATACTGCGATGTATCACGCCAAGGCCAAAAGCAAAGGCGGGCTGATCCTCTTTCAGGAAAGCATGCACACCAGCGCCATGCATCGCATCACCCTGGAAACCGCGCTGCGTTATGCCATTGAGCGTGAGGAATTCAGTCTGTTTTATCAGCCGATTGTGGCCTTGGAGAGCGGCCAGCTAACCGGCTTTGAGGCCCTGATTCGCTGGCAAAAAGCCAATGACCAGATTGTTTCTCCGGCCGATTTCATTCCACTGGCCGAGGAGACTGGCCTGATCATCCCCCTGGGCCGCTGGATCATCAACGAGGCGATAGCCAAGGCCGCCGCCTGGTATCATCAGCAGCTCGAAGGGCGCCCCTTACCGATTAACATCAACGTCTCCGGACGCCAGATCAAAGATGCCGGACTGCTGCCGGAGTTGCGCAAGGCCTTACAAACACACCAGTTGCCGCCAGAATGGATCAAGATTGAACTCACGGAAAGCGCGGTGATTGATGACCCGGATCATGCCCTGGCCATCTTGGAACAGATCAAGGACATGGGGCTGGGTCTATGTATGGATGATTTTGGTACCGGCTACTCCTCCCTAAGCCAGCTGCATACCCTGCCCTTTGATGTGGTCAAGATCGACGGCTCATTTATCCGGCGCATGGATAAAAATATTCACGACACCGGCATGATCAACGCCATCATCACCATGACCCATAAACTGGGCAAAACGGTGGTGGCCGAATGTGTCGAATCCTGGTGGCAGGTCGAGGTCTTGCGCAAGATGCATTGCCAAGGGGGACAGGGCTATGTCTTCTCGCCACCGGTCAACGCCGCCAAGGCAGATACCCTGGTGCAGCAAGGCACTTCCTGGAAAAACCCGGAGGGTGCTTAGGTTCTGCTGACATTTCATCCAAGTTATTGATTTATAAAATCTATGGAGAGTTCCATAAGCTTGGCCGCCAGTATGGGATGATAATGCCCCCCACCCAACACCCGAAAAAGCCGTCAACTGCCCTGGCCTAAAGGCAGGAGGGTCAGGATCATGCAGGCGTTAGGTAAAGCGTCGAACCTGCCTGCTGCGACACACGCGGCGCAGGCAGGGGCTAGCCGGTTGTACAGTACACACATTGGCGGGGGAGCGACCACGCCGTGAGGCGTTGTCCGTCACCAGGCCCTTACGGGCAGAGCCTCACGGTCCGGCAGGTGGATGGTCTGCACTTATTTTCGGCGGCTGCGAGGTCGTAGCTGCTATCCCTCCCCGGCATCAAGGCCGGGGTTTCTCGCGGAGAAACTGATGAGCAATTGGTTAATACGCAGGATTGCGGGGGTGATGCCCTGGCTGATACAGCGCAGTCTGCGGCGGGGTTTGCATGCGGTTTATCTGCGCACGGATGGTCAGGCACTGGCGGCTACGGCGCTGCTGACGGCGAATCATCACAGTTGGTGGGATGGCTATCTGGTGTGGTTATTGCGTGAGCGGCTGCAGGCGCGGATGGGACTGATTATGCGGGCGGCGCAGCTTGATCGCTTTCGCTTTTTTCGGCCCATGGGGGTGTTTAGTGATCGCGAGGTGCGCCAGGCGATTCACCGCCTCAAGCATGGCGAGAGCGTGGTCATTTTTGCGGAAGGGAAATTATGTCCGCCCGGTGTGGTGCGTGAGATTCGCCCTGGGAGTGCCTTTTTGGCGCGCAAGGCGCAAGTGCCCATTCAGCCTTTGGCGCTGCGGGTGGTGGTGCGCGGTGCCCAACATCCGGAGGCCTTTATTTCGCTGGGGCCGGTGCTACCTGCTACGGCCTCTGCCGAGCAGATCGTGGCGGCGATTAACCATGAGTTAGCGCAGATTGAGCAGAGCATTGCGCACAGTGACCCCGAACAGATGCCGCCGGGCTATACCTGCTGGGTTGCGGGGGCGCAGGGCCTGCATGAGCGCATGGGCTGGATTGACCGGCTGTGGCAAGGCAGGGCTAAGTAGGGTATCGCCGGGCATGGTTAAATGATTGCGCTGAACGGTAAAGCAGTTCATTATCAAGCAAGGGTTCGCGTATACGTTTCGGGATTCCGGCGCGCTTTTTGCTTTATCCATGCCTTGGGCGAACAGTGCAACGCTTCGCTGCGTATTGTGGTTTGTGCATGACCATCCCTATACATCCATGCTGCTCTTGCTGTCACGGTGAAACTTAGATGAAAAAAAATCTGCCCGTCACCCAAAGGGATATTTCCTTTGGTGAGGATCAGGTGTTGGTTTCAATGACCGATACCAAAGGGATTATCAAAAGTGCCAATGATGCCTTTATTGCCATTTCTGGATTTACCCAAGAAGAGCTGATTGGCCATGCACATAACATGGTACGTCACCCTGATGTGCCCCCGGCGGTCTTTGAGGATTTATGGAAAAGCTTGAAAGCAGAGAAAATCTGGGTGGGGGTGATTAAAAACCGCGCTAAAAACGGCGATCACTACTGGGTGGAGGCTTTTGTCAGTCCCTTGTATGAAGGCCGCCGTTTGGTGGGCTATCAGTCGGTGCGGGTCAAACCGCGCCCTGAAGACGTGAAACGCGCCGAGCAGATGTATCAGGCGCTGTCGCAGGGCAAGACCAACATCTTGGCATGGTATGACCCGCATCGCTGGAGCGTGACACAGCGCCTGTTTATCGGGTTGCTGGTGGCGTTATTGATCAGCTGGGGGATGTTTGTGGGGATTTTGGCGTGGCTTTCTCAGCCGCTGTGGCCCAGTCTGTTGTTGTTGGGCATAGGACTCCCCGCGATCGGGCTGATGAGCAGTTTGTTTACCCGCAATATCCGTGCATTTTGCCGACAATCGCGGCAATTTATCCATAATCCCCTGATGCAGCAGGTGTTTACCGGCAGTCTGGATGAATTCGGGCAACTGGAGTTTGAGACCCGAGTGCTCAAGGCGCGCAATCGTACCGCCTTGGGGCGTTTGGGTGAATATGCCAAGGAGGTGGATGGCTATGCCCAGAAAAATGCCCGGCATACCGGCGAGATGGCGCGTGAGGTGGAGCATCAGCAGGCAGAAACCGAGATGGTTGCCACGGCGATGAATGAGATGACGACCACCATTCATGAGGTGGCGCGCAATACCAGTGATACCTCGAATGCCGCCAGTTCGGCGGTGCAAAATGTGGAGCAGTCCTCGCGTGATGTGGAGTCCATTTTGCGCCAGATTCAGGGTCTGGCTCAGGATATCAGCCAGACCGCTGAGGTGATCAAAAATTTGACACAATACAGCGCGCAAATCGCCAATATTTTGGAGCAGGTGAAGGGCATTTCCGATCAGACCAATTTGCTGGCGCTGAATGCGGCGATTGAGGCGGCGCGGGCCGGTGAGGCAGGGCGAGGTTTTGCGGTGGTGGCCGATGAGGTGCGTCAATTATCGCAACGCACCCAGGAGTATTCCAAGGAAATCGGCACCATGGTGGGTAAGTTACAAGAGGCCACGGAGAAGGCGGTACACGCGATGGAAGGCAGCCAGGAAACCGCCAGCGAGGTCGCGCAAAAATCGACCCTGATTGGCGAAAATATCCACTCAATCGGCCACGATGTGCAAAATATCAACGATATTGCCTTGCAGGTCGCCTCAGCGGTTGAAGAGCAGGCGGCGGTGGCTGAGGAAATCAACCGCAATATCACCAATCTCAATGATGTCGGCCTGAAGAACACCCAAATTGCCGAGTCCCTCCAGCAAAGCGGCGAGCATTTGCAACAGATGGCGGTGAGCCTGTCGGATATGGTACGCCAGTTCAAACTGTAGTCACCGCACCACGGCGGCAAGCCCTTGCCGTTCTTTAGAAGAACCGCCCGCACGGCGCGGGTGTACGGGGTGGCGCGATCTGCACAGATGTCGCCACCGCAGGGCTTATACGCAACACGCGCTGACGACATCACTTCAATCTACGCTAACCCAGCGACGCACTTTGGCCAGATCTTGCCAGCGGCTGCATGAAACAGCGCCCACCGCCCGTCCTTGATCTTTAGGCATAACTTTTGCTTTAAATCGCATTAAGTTAACGTAGCTTCTATACATTCAAGCCTAACAGCTTGCATACGCTAAGGGGATTGGGTCATGTTAAGCATGTTCAAGCATTTAAAATTGGGGCTAAAACTGGGTTTGGGTTTTGGTCTGGTGCTGGTCTTAACCGCGATTATCGCCGTGATCGGTTATAGCGGCATTGAAAAACTTTTGTATCGGGCGCAAACCGAGGACCGCATCGCGCAACTGGGGTTTTTGACCCTGGAGGCGCGCCAGCATGAGAAGAATTTCATCATCCGTGGCGAGGCACGCTACATTGATGAGGTCAAGCAGCGCGCTGATGGGGTGATTGCCACAGCCACCGAGGCACGGGAGCGTTTTTATGACCCCGCCGATCAGGCCGCCATGGACCAGGTGGTACGCTATGCGCAGAGCTATTTCACCGCTTTTCAAAGCTATGTGAATGCGGTAGAGCGGCAAAATGCCGCCGGTACAGAGATGCAAGATCAGAGTCGGGCGATGGAGGCGATGGTTGAATCCCTGCTGCAAATTGAGCGGCAACGCTTCAGTGCCTGGGAGCAGTCGCGCAACACCCAGCGTAGCGAGGCCGATGTCTTTGCCAGTGCTCATGCCGAGCCGCTGGATTTTGAGCAGCTCAACGCCAACCGTACCGAAACCAATCGCCTGATGCGTTTGCTGTTGAGTGCGCAGGTTGATGAAAAGAACTATGCCCTGCGTCCGAGCGCCTCAGCCATCCAGGATTTTCGCATGGAACTTGCTGAGATGCGCAATACCCTGGACGCGCTGAAATCCCGCCAGCGTGATGCCTCCTATATCGCCACCCTCAATGAGGTCCATGCGATGCTGGGACGCTATGAGGAGAGCTTTATACGCTTTACCCGCCTGGAGGATGAAAAAGCCGCCGCTGAACAGCAAATGATTGAAATTGCCCGTGATTTACTCGTTGAGGCCAACCGGGTGGCTGCCCTGCAACAGGAGCGTATGCACAGTGAAGGGATTCGCGCCGAGGTGATTATGGCTATCTCGGCGCTGGTGGCGATTTTGTTGGGAATTCTGGCGGCCTTCTTTATCACGCGCCTGATTACGGTACCGGTGAGTCATGCGGTGACGGGTCTGAAACAGATCGCCGAGGGGGATTTGAATATGCAGATCAGCGCCGACAGTCGCGATGAAATCGGCCAGCTGATGGAGGCATTGGTCTTGATGCAGGACAATTTGCGGCGCATTGTCAGTGAGGTGCGCTCGGCCTCGGAAATGGTGTATAGCGCGGCAGGTGAGATCTCGGCGGGCAATGCCGATCTGAGCCAGCGCACCGAAGAGCAGGCTTCCAGCCTTGAAGAAACCGCGTCCAGCATGGAGCAGATGACGGCAACGGTCAAGCAGAATGCCGATAATGCCCAGCAAGCCAATCAGCTGGCCCTTCGCGCCCGCGATACGGCTGAACAGGGTGGGCAGGTGGTGGCTAATACCGTCGCCGCCATGACAGAAATCAATCACTCTAGCAGCAAGATTGCCGATATTATCAGCGTGATTGATGAAATTGCCTTCCAGACCAATTTGCTCGCCTTGAATGCTGCCGTGGAGGCTGCGCGGGCCGGTGAACAGGGACGCGGTTTTGCGGTGGTCGCCGGTGAGGTGCGCAATCTGGCCCAGCGCAGTGCTGAGGCCGCCAAAGAGATCAAGAAATTGATTCAAGATAGCGTGGCCAAGGTGGAGCAAGGTTCGGATCTGGTGAATGAGTCTGGCACCCGTCTGGAAGAGATTGTGCAGGCGGTTAAGAAAGTCACCGATATTGTCTCCGAGATTGCCGCCGCCAGTCAGGAACAGGCCACTGGGGTTGAGCAGGTCAATAAGGCGGTGATGCAGATGGATACCGTGACCCAGCAAAATGCAGCGCTGGTGGAAGAAGCGGCCTCCGCCAGCCGTTCGCTGGCAGATCAGTCGGCCAAATTGCGCGAAACCATGGAGTTCTTTAAGCTAGAGACCGGGCAGCATACGGCAACCGCCGCACCCAGCCTGACGCAAGCCAAGGCAACATCAGGCAGCGGCGCATCCGCCCACAGCAAAGCGCCCACGGTGAGCAGGCCCGGCGCCGCAAAACCTGCTGCCAAAACCTCGGTGCCTGCGGTCAAAGCCAAAGCGCCTGCAGTTGCCGCCAAACCCCCGGCCCCCAAGGCGGCCCCCACGTCTAAACCGGTAGCCAAAGCTGCCCCTGCCAAGCATACGCTGGAGGATGATGATGAGTGGACCGAATTCTAACGCGCATCAACTGGTGTTGCCTGAGGTGCTGGATATTACCCAGGTCAATGAGTTGCGCGCCGATTTAATGATGGCCCTCGGGCAAACGGAGATTCATCTGTTAGCCAATGAGGTGGTGCGGGTGGATACCGCAGGTTTGCAGTTATTGGTGGCGCTGGTGCAAGAAGCGCAACGGCGTCAGCTTAGTCTGATCATTGACTCACCTGCACCAGTGTTGCAGGATGCGGCAAGCCGATTAGGGCTTGCTGATCTGCTGGCGCCCGTGATGATTGCGGATGCGCCATCCTGATTGAACGTACTGAACACGATTTATTTATTTGTAAGGAGCAACCGTGGCCAAGATTCTTGCAGTCGATGATTCCACCTCATTGCGTCAAATGGTGGTATTTACCCTTAAACAGGCAGGCTATCAGGTCGTTGAGGCCGTAGATGGTCAAGATGCCCTGCAAAAAGCCAAGGCGACGCAGGTGGATTTAGTGCTCTCGGATGTGAATATGCCGGTGATGGACGGGATTACCTTGGTGAAAGAGCTGCGCAAGTTGCCAGCCTATAAATTTACCCCAATCCTCATGCTCACCACCGAGTCCGGAGACGATAAAAAACAACAGGGTAAGGCTGCCGGCGCCACCGGCTGGCTGGTCAAGCCCTTTAACCCGGATCAATTGCTGGCAACGGTCAAACGGGTGCTGGGTTAGCTCCCAACCGGTGACTGAAGGCGCGTATGCGCACAGCAACTCTCAACGCCACTGCGGCGGGGTGAACGGCGTGAATATTGATATTAACCAATTCGTGCAAAGCTTCCTTGAGGAAAGCTTTGAGGGACTTGAAATCATGGAGTCCCAGCTGCTGGGCCTGAAAGATGATGCGGATACCGAGACGATCAATACCATCTTCAGGGCCATCCATTCCATCAAAGGCGGGGCTGGAACCTTCGGCTTTCGTGAGGTTGCCGAATTTGCCCACGGCGTTGAGACGCTGCTTGATCAAATGCGCGCCCACAAGCGCAGCGTCAACCCGGAGCTGGTCAAGCTGTTATTGGAGGCCAATGACTGCATCCGGGATCTGCTGATTGCCTCACGCGACGGGGTTTCTCTAAATGCCCAGCATATCGACCGGGTGCGCGAGAGCATTGATGAGCTGCTGCAGGGGCCGGCGAGTGCGGATAAAGCCGCGCCTGCACCGGTAGCGCCGGCGGCGGTTGCCACAGCGGTTGCCGTCAGCAACGCGGCAGAAGCAGCGCCGGAGCCGGAGGCAGAAGCAAGCCCTGCTCCTGGAGCAGTCACCGGATTTCGCATTCATTTCGTGCCAGAACATGGCATCTTGCGCACGGGTAATGACCCGCTGCGCATTTTTAACGCCCTGGCTGATCTCGGTGAGCTGAGCGCACACTGTGAACTGGATCAATTAGTGCCACTGGATGCGCTGGAACCGGAGGAATGCCTGCTGTCGTGGCAGTTGGTGCTCAAAACCGAGGCCCCTGAAGCCAAGGTCAGGGAATTATTTGAGTGGGTTGAGGATGAATGCGAGCTGGTCATCGAAGCCCTTGCCGCCGTCCCTTCTGCAGACACCGTGGACGCATTGGCGGAGCCTGCTGCATCGGCAGAAGAGCGCCTTGATGCGCCTGAAGATACGGGCGTGGCCGATGTGCATCCCGACACGGTATCGGATGATGGCCCTACTCAAGATGAGATACCCGCGCCAAAGCCCGCCGACACGCGGGCTACCCCTGTGGCGGAAACAGCTGAAACCGCAGCGGATACGCCGACTGCCCCTGAGCATGTCGCCTCCTCGGCAAAGCGCCCTCCTGCGGATACTCCCAAGCCGGATTTAGGGCAGGCCCGTAGCACAGAGCGCAGAGGCGGCGGGGAATCCGGCTCGATTCGTGTCAATACCGACAAGATTGACGCCCTGATCAATCTGGTGGGCGAGCTGGTGATTACCCAGTCCATGCTCAGCCAGATCGGCGAGAAGATGCAAAATCAGGAAAATGATGCCTGTCTGGAAAAGCTCTTTGAAGGGCTGACCCAACTGGAACGTAACACCCGCGAATTGCAGGAAAACGTGATGAGCATTCGCATGTTGCCGATCAGCTTTGCCTTCAACCGCTTTCCCCGGATGGTGCATGATTTAAGCGCGCAACTGGGCAAGCAGGTGGAGCTGCGCCTGTCTGGTGAGCAAACCGAGCTGGACAAGACGGTCATGGAAAAAATCGGCGATCCGCTGGTACATCTGGTGCGCAATGCGGTGGATCATGGCATTGAGCCGCCGGAGGCGCGCAGTCAAGCGGGTAAGTCGCCCGTCGGCGTGGTGCATCTCAACGCCTACCACAAAGGCGGCAATATCATGATTGAGATCAGTGACGACGGCTGGGGCCTCAATCGCGACAAAATTCTGAAAAAAGCCGTAGAGAAGGGCGTGGTTGCTGCGGATCAGCACCTCAGTGATGAACAGATCTTTGATCTGGTGTTTGCCCCCGGATTTTCCACCGCTGATCAGGTCAGCGATGTCTCCGGGCGCGGCGTGGGGATGGACGTGGTGCGCCGCAATATCAAGTCCCTGGGCGGCAGCGTTGAGGTGCGCACCGCACCCGGCAAGGGCAGCACCTTCAGTATTCGCCTGCCGCTGACCTTGGCGATTCTCGACGGCCAATTATTACAGGTCGGCGGCGAGACCTACATCGTGCCGCTGGTGTCCATTGTCGAGTCGCTGCAGGTGCGCGCCAATCTGGTGAAATCCGTGGCCGAACATAATCTGATGTATCGCCTGCGCGATGAATACATCCCGATTTTATTTCTCAATGAACTGCTCGGCGTTCCCGGCACCCGTGCCAAGCTGCATGAGGCGCTGCTGGTGGTGGTGGAAACCGAAGGACAAAAAGCGGCCCTGGTGGTTGATGACCTGCTGGGTCAGCAACAGGTGGTGATCAAAGCGCTGGAAACCAACTACCGCCGGGTCGAAGGGCTATCCGGTGCGACCATCCTGGGTGATGGCTCGGTGGCCCTGATTCTTGATGTCGCCGGATTGATTGTGCTGGGTCGCCAGCATTCCGAGCGTCACCATCAACAAAAAGATGCCGCCACGGCACACACCGAAGCGGCCTAAGCGGGGGATTTACCTATGACCATGGGACAACAGGCACACGCCGAACATCTGGAAAACGATCTGCTGCTGGCCAGTGGCGATGGCGATCAGTTTCTGACCTTCATCCTGGCCGGGGAAGAATACGGCATTGACATCCTGCGCGTGGAAGAAATTCGCGGCTGGAGCAAGACCACACCCATTCCCAACGCACCCTCCTATCTTAAAGGGGTCATCAACCTGCGCGGCACCATCGTCCCGATTGTCGATCTGCGCGAGCGCTTCCATCTGGAGCATCTGGACTACGGCCCAACCACCGTGGTCATTGTCGTGCGCGTGCAAACCGAACGCCAGGGACGGGTGATGGGCATTGTCGTTGATGCCGTCTCCGATGTGTACAAATTCAAAAGCATTGAATGCCAGGCCCCGCCGGAAATGGGCAGCAACGTTGACGCCCGTTTCGTGCAAGGTCTGGCCACCGTAGATGACAAAATGGTGATTCTTCTGGACATTGACCGACTGCTCAACATGGAAGCACTGACGGAAATATTATCCAGCAATGCCTGAAGGTGTGTGCCGTACGGGTGTGCGCTGCTGCAGCGGGTGCTTTATGGCGCAACGATCAGGCTGAAATGGCGTTTGGCGCGGGTGATGGCGGTGTATAACAGCCCCGGCGGCAAGGTTTCCAAGGGGGCTTGGGTGGATAGGCACAGGGCGACGTGGGTGTATTCGGAGCCTTGTGCTTTATGGACGGTCAGGGCGTAGGCACTTTCGACGGGGGGGAGTTGGCGCGGGGGGATGAGGCGCACGGTGGTTTCGCCGTCGGCGGTCTGGGTCATGAAGGCGACGTGCAAGCCGCTGCGGGCGGTGCTGGTGTCGCTAGTCCCGCTATCTGGCAGGCTGAGGGTGATGCCGACATCGCCGTTCATGAGGTTTAGGTGATAGTCGTTGCGGGTGACCATCACCGGTCGTCCGGGATACCAGCCCTGTGCCTGCGGGATCAGCCCCAGTTGAGCGAGAGCCTGCGGGATGCGCTGATTCAGGTGTCGCGTGCCCAGACTTCCCCAGTGGGTGCTGCACAGCAGCTGAAATTGCTGATAGGCCTGTAAGACGCCCTGCGCCCACGCCTGTATCGCTGTATCATCGGCGCTACGGGGTTTGGTTTCATGCATCCCTTGCAGATAGGCCCTATACCCCAGGGCGGTCTTGTGCGGGCCGTTGATGATCCAGCCCAGCCCGCGCAGATCCTGCGCATCACTCAGCGCCAGATAATTCAGATCCTCGGTATTCGGATCGGCGCACAGGCGCTGCACTTTGGCGATGTCGAGTGATGCGCTGCGTACCAGGCGGCTGAGTTGAGCAATGCCGCTGTGGGCGGTGAAGCGATAGCTGTGGCGCAAATGCACACGCTGTTCGCAAAAGGGGGCCGCGTGATCTACAGCGTCACCCGTTTCCGGTAATTCCTCACCGCTGGCCTGCTCCAGCCAGGTGGTCAGCTCAGACCCATAGCTTCCCTCGCCGATCTGCTGGCAGAGGGTATTAAATACTGCACCGGCCTCCACGGAGGGCAGTTGGTCGGGATCTCCCAAGAGAATCAGCCGCGCATGATCCGGCAGGGCGCTGAGCGTTTTGGCCATCATTTCGCTGTCCACCATTGAGGCCTCATCAATGACCAGCACATCCAGCGCCAGCTTGCGTTGGGCATCGTAGCGCATCTGGCGGCTATCCGGACGGCTGCCGAGCAGGCGATGCAGGGTGGCCGCCCGCACAGGGATGGCCTGGCGAACCGCCTGGCCTTCGGCATCCTCCGTGAGGGGTAAGTCGCTCAGGGCGCTCATGATGGCCTCACCCAGACGGGCGGCGGCTTTGCCGGTGGGCGCGGCCAAGGCAATACGCAGCGCCTGCCCAGGGCCATCTGGCGGATACAAAGCCAGCCATTGCAATACCGCCAGCAGACGCACGACGGTGGTGGTTTTGCCGGTTCCCGGCCCGCCGGTAATCATGCAAAAACCTTGACGCAAGGCCAGCGCACAGGCGATTTTCTGCCAGTCGGGTGAGGGCGCGGCGATGGCAGCGGCGGGCTGGGCAAAGAGCTGAGTTAGACGTGCGCGGATCACTTCTGTGGGGACGGCTGGGCCGGGGCATCGCAAACGCTGGCTAAGGGCGGTGTCAATCTGGCGTTCATACTGCCAGTACCGGCGTAAATAAAGGCGCTCGCCGGCAAGCACGAAGGGGCTGAGGTCAGCATCACCGGCAAACAGCTCCGGGGCCTGTTGCAGGGCCTCATGCCACTGTGCTTGGCTTAGCGGCGCAACAAGATCGGCAGGAGTGATGAGATCCTGGGCCGTCGCCTCCTCGGCTTGCTCGACCAGCATTTGCGCAAAGAGGCGCTGGGGCTGGGCCACCGCTGCCGCCAGATCCAGATAGGTGCGCCCGCGTCCGAGCTGTTCGCTGGCCAGTGCTATGGCGAGTAATGCCAGCGGCGGTGTCGCGGGGCTTTGTTCATGGAAAAAGCGCGCCACCGCCAGATCCAGCGGACGCAGCCAGCCTTGCCTGACCCAGGCAGACAGCAACGCCAGCAGTGTTGTAGGACAGCTTAGGGCCGATGTTGCCACGCGCATGGCCCCCCTTTCAGGATGAGGCCTTTTTGCCAATGCGCGGCTCGGTCCCGGCCAACAGATTGGCGATATTGCGCCGATGGCGGATAAATACCAAGACGCTCATGATGACAGCGGTGCCGGTGAGCCACGGGTCATGGGTGGTCAGATAGACATACAGCGGGGCTAACAAGGCCGCCAGCAGCGCTGACAGTGAGGAATAACGGGTGAGTGCGGCACTGAGCAGCCAGGTCAGCAACACCAGCAGACCCGTCAGCCAATGCAGTGCTAGCAACACCCCCAGCGCGGTGGCCACACCTTTGCCACCCTTGAAGCCGTGATACAGCGGGAACAGATGGCCTAAAAAGGCGGCCAGCGCGACCAGCGCCAACCACAGACCCGATATGCCGGCAAGCTGTGCCAGCAATACCGGCGCCAGACCTTTGAGCACATCTCCCAGCAAGGTAATGATGGCTGCTTTTTTGCTGCCACTGCGCAGCACATTGGTGGCCCCCGGATTGCCGGAACCCAGGGAGCGCGGGTCTTGCAGGCCCATCAGGCGGCAGGTGAGAATCGCGCTGGAAATCGAGCCTATCAGATAGGCGGCCAGCACCCAACTCATCGCAAATAGCACCTCAATCACGACACACCTTCCTTCAAAACAGGATTGCTTAAAATACTTTTCATCTTGGCAATATGCGCCTTGGCGGTCAAACGCGACTCTTGGGGATCAGGTGGGCGCAAATCCGGCCAGTCCAGGTGCTCGGGTGGCAACTCCTGCAAAAAGCGCGAGGGTTCACATTCCACCAGCTCTCCCCCCCGGCTGCGCCGTTTGGCAAAGCTCAGTGTGAGCGTCTGCTGGGCGCGGGTAATCCCCACATAGGCCAGCCGCCGTTCTTCTTCCAGACCATTTTCCTCAAGGCTGGTGCGGTGCGGCAGTAATTGTTCTTCCATGCCCACCAAAAACACATGCGGAAATTCCAGCCCCTTGGCGGCATGTAAGGTCATCAACTGCACCCCGTCGCTTTGCTTGTCGTCCTCGGCCCGATCCAGAATATCCATCAAAGTCATGTGGGCGACAATATCGCTGATGTTTTTGCCCTGTTCCAGATCGTCTTTGGCCAGGCGCGCCATCCAGTTCAGCACTTCTTGCACATTATTCATGCGCTTGGCGGCGGCCTTGGGGTCACGCGATTGCTCCAAAAGCCAGCTTTCATAATCAATGTCTGCGATCAATTCGCGGGCCACCGTGGCCGGGTTTTCTTCCAGCGCCCGGCGGGTATAGGCGCCGATCCACTCGGCAAAGCTGTGCAGGCGGGTCAGCGCCTTGGCGGACAGGCGTTCACTCAGGCCATATTCAAAGCAGGCGGTATACAGGCTGATATGTCGTTCGATGGCATATTCCCCCAGCTTTTCCAGGGTTGAGGGGCCAATCTCGCGGCGCGGCACATTGACGATGCGCAAAAACGCGGCATCGTCATCGGGGTTGGCCAGCAGGCGCAGATAGGACACCACATCCTTGACCTCGGCGCGCTCAAAAAACGATTGCCCGCCGCTGACTTTGTAGGGGATGCTCTGTTCGCGCAACAGCCGCTCAAACACCCGCGCCTGATGGTTGCCCCGGTATAAAATCGCATAATCGCGATACTGAGCGGCGTGTTTGAAACGGTGTTTCATGATCTCACCGACGATCCGGGCGGCCTCACGGTCGCCATCCTCGCAGCTTAAGACCCGAATCCGTTCGCCGTGCCCCAGGCTGCTCCACAGCCGTTTTTCAAAGACGTGCGGATTGTTGGCGATCAAATGGTTGGCGGTTTGCAGGATGCGATCGGTTGAGCGGTAATTTTGCTCCAGCTTGATCAGGTTCAGACGCGGAAAATCTTCACGCAGGCGCACCAGGTTTTCCGGACGGGCGCCGCGCCAGGCATAGATCGACTGATCATCATCGCCCACCGCAGTCAGCGAACCGCACACCCCGGTGAGCAAACGCACCAGCTGATACTGGCAGGCGTTGGTGTCCTGATATTCGTCCACCAGCAGATGGCGGGTGCGATTCTGCCAGTATTCGCGCACCTCGGGATTGTCCTGCAACAGGCGCACCGGATGCACAATCAGGTCATCAAAGTCCACCGCGTTGTAGGCTTTGAGGGCACGCTGGTAGGCGGCATACAGCTGTGCCCAGCTGCGTTGCTGCTCATCTTCGGCGCTCTGATGGGCCTGTTCAATGGTGATCAGGTCGTTTTTCCACTGGCTGATCTGATGGCGTGCGGCTTCAACGGCGGCGGTATCGGCATCACTGCGATGGGTTAGCTCTTTTAACAGTGCCAGACTGTCGGCACTGTCAAAAATCGAAAAATGGCTTTTAAAGCCCAGCACGCGGTGTTCGCGGCGGATAAAATCCAGGCCCAGGCGATGAAAGGTAGAAACCGTCAGCCCTCGGCTCTCTTTGCCCTGTAACAAGGCGGTGGCCCGCGATTTCATCTCCCGGGCGGCCTTGTTGGTAAAGGTTATGGCGACAATGTGTTTGGGATCAACGCCGTGGCGGCGGATCAGGTGCGCCATTTTGTGGGTGATTACCCGGGTTTTACCACTCCCGGCCCCGGCCAGCACCAATAACGGCCCGTCGGTATACTCCACAGCGGCCTGCTGCTGTGGATTCAAGGGCGGTGATTTTGCGTTAATATGTCTATCCTCTGGGTCATGCCATGCGTGAACACGGTACATACGCCGTGTCTTTTCGGCGGCTATAATATGCCCGATCCAAGCAACATACAAATCACGTCTTGCCAGTGCCAAATCAAGCCTTTAGCCGAAAAAGCCCGGCAAGATCCCAAACCAACCCAAGGCCAGCGCCATCTTGCTGCGCCGCGACGATAAAACGAATCCAGCCCATGTCATTAAATAAAGACGACGTTGTAAAAATTGCCCACCTCGCCCGTTTGGCGATTGATGAACAAAGCATCCCGGCCTATGCGCAGAATCTGTCAGACATTCTGGCCTTTGTGGAGCAGATGGATCGGGTCGAGGTCGGCGGAACCCTGCCGATGGCCCATCCGCTGGATATGGCGCAGCGCCTGCGTGCTGATGAGGTCAGCGAAAGCGACCAACGGGCCTTGCTGCAACAAGGTGCTCCCGCCGTTGAGGCGGGGCTGTATCTGGTACCCAAAGTCATTGATTAACCATCCACCGCATGTGTCGGGGTACGATCCGCCGTGAGATATTCGGGCAGTACATTGTTATGGATTTTGGGCTTTTTATTGGTCAGCGCGGCGGTTGTGGCGGCGCTGTGGGAGCCGCTTAGCCTGGCCTTTTTGGCCAATCCGGTCTTCAACAGCCTGATTATCGGGGTGTTGCTTATCGGCATTCTGATCAATCTGCGCCAGGTGTTGATGCTGGTCCCCGATGCCGCCTGGGTGCGGGCCTATCGCGCCAGCCAGGCTTCTTTGCGCTTGCCGCGTTCCAGCGTGATTACTTCACTGGTGCGCCTGCTCACAGAGAACAAGGCGAAAAACCTGCGCCTGTCGGCAATGAGCACCCAGGCGCTGCTTGACGGGATTCGCTCGCGCCTGGATGAATCCCGTGAATTATCACGCTATATCATCGGTTTATTGATCTTTTTGGGGCTGCTGGGGACCTTCTGGGGGCTGCTGGATACCTTGGGCGCGATTGGGCGGGTGATCCGCGATCTGGAAATCAGCGCCACCGAGGCGACCGCCATCTTTGATGAACTGCGCAGCGGCCTTGAGGCCCCCTTGGCGGGCATGGGAACGGCCTTTAGTTCTTCGCTGTTTGGTCTGGCGGGTGCCCTGATTCTGGGCTTTGTCGATTTGCAGACAGGCCATGCGCAAAACCGTTTTTATAATGATATTGAAGAATGGCTGTCCGGGTTGACGCATTATTCCAGCGGCGGGCTGAGTAGTGCCGACGATGGCACATCCTCAATTCCGGTGTATATCCAGGCCCTGCTGGAACAAACCGCTGACAGTCTGGATCGCCTGCAACGGGCGCTGGCGCGCAGTGAAGAAGAGCGCCGGGCGGCCGATCAGCGTATCGTGGCGCTGGCTGAACAAGTCACCAGTCTCAGTGAACAGGCCCGCAGCGAGCAAAAAAGCGTGCTCAATCTGGTGCGCGGTCAGGCCGATCTGCAGCCGGTTCTGGCGCGTCTGGCAGAATCTTTGCAGAACCAGCGACCGCAGGAATTGCGCGCCATCTTGCAGCAGTTACAGGAACTGTTGCTGCAGATGCAGCAGGAACGCAGCTCGGTGGCCAGTGAGATTCGCGGTCTGGTGCATGTGCTGCACCAGGAAATCAAGCGGTAAGCGCGGATGTTTAATCACCATCGCCGCGCCCGGCACAGCAGCACCAATATCTGGCCGGGCTATGTTGACGCCCTGGCCACGCTGATCTTGCTGTTTGTGTTCATGCTGTCTGTGTTCATGATCGCACAAACCGTTCTCACCGATGCCTTATCCGGGCGAGATGAGGCCCTGTCGCGCCTGGAGCGGCAACTGGCTGAAATGGGCAACTGGCTGGCCATGGAGCGGCGCTCGCGTGAGGAACTGGAAGCCCAGTTGAGCATCACCGTGTTTGAGCGGGATGATCTGCGCCGTGATCTGGGCAAGCTTGAGCTCAGTTTGCAGGAACGTGAACAGGCCCTGCAGCAAGCCCGCGCCGAACTGGGCCAATCCCATGAACACGCCAGCGATGCGCAGCTGCGCATTGAACGCCTGCTACACGATGTCAACGCGCTGCGTGAACAATTACGGCGTATCGCCGCCGCGCTGGATCTGGCGCAAACTGAGTTGAGCGAGCGCGATGTCCACATCGAAGAACTCACCAGCCGCCTTAATGTGCTGCTGGCTGAACGGGTGCAGGAGTTGTCACGCTATCGCTCGGAGTTTTTTGGACGCTTGCGCGAGGTCTTGGGTGAGCGCGAGGATATCCGCATCGTCGGTGATCGCTTCCTGTTTCAATCCGAGCTGTTTTTTGCCTCCGGATCGGCGCATTTAGGGGCTGCTGGCCGGGCACAGCTGGATCAGGTGGCGCAAACCCTGCTGGAAATCACGCCGCACATCCCTGCGGATCTGCAATGGATTTTGCAGGTGGAAGGGCATACGGATCATCGCCCGATCAACACCCCGGAGTTTCCCTCAAACTGGCAACTGTCCACCGCCCGCGCCCAATCCATTGTGGATCACCTCATCTTGCGTGGTGTCCCGCCACAGCGCCTCTCCGCTGCCGGTCTGGCGGAATACCACCCGCTTGATCCCGGCGACAACCCCGAGGCACTACGCCGCAACCGCCGCATCGAACTACGCCTGACGCAACGCTAAATCACGGCAGTGCAAAAGCGCCGTGCAGCCCGTATCGACTTTAGTTGGCGAGGATTTGCAGGTGGGTTCGCAGGCGTTGGGGGCTGATGTAGCCCACAAGGCGCAGGTGGGGCATTTCCCGTCCTTCGCGGTTATAAAACAGCAGGGCGGGGGGGCCGAAGAGGGTGAAGCTTTGTAATAATTCGCGCTGTGGGGGGCCGTGTTGGGTGATGTCGGCCTGGATCAGGTAGAACGCACTTAAGGCGCTGGCTACGGCGCTGTCGGTGAAGGTGGTGCGTTTCATGCGCACGCAATCGACGCACCAGTCGGCATAAAAATCAACCAGCACCGGCTGTTGGCGCGCCTGGGCCTGCTGCAAATGGGTGTTGAGTTCGGCCAGGGTGGTGACGCGATGAAATTGCAGTGTCGGGTTGGGGCTGTCGGTCTGCGGGCCGGTGTTTGCCGATGATCCGGTGCTATAGGAAATCGCGGCCAGGGGACGCAGGGGGTCCTGGGCACCGCTGCTGGCACCAATCAGCAGCAATACCCCATAGATCAGTAATACCACGCCCAGCCCGCGCCAGACGCTGCGCAGTCCGCTGGCGCCCTGCGGCAGTGCCTGCAAGGCACCCATCGCTACGGCGCTAATGATGCACAACATGGCCCACAGCCACAGTGTCAGCGCCGGTGAGAAGATGCGCTCCAGTAACCAAATCCCCAGGGCCAGAATCAGCACCCCAAACACCGCTTTGACCTGCTCCATCCAGGCGCCCGCCTTGGGTAAGAGGGTGGCCGCTGAGGTGCCGATCAACAGCAGCGGCAAGCCCATTCCCAGACTCAGGCTAAACAGCGCCAGACCACCGAGCAGGGCATCGCCGCTTTGACTGATGTAGAGCAGCGCGCCGAGCAAGGGGGCGGTAGTGCAGGGGCTGACCAGCAGAGCTGAAAAAATGCCCATGATGGCCGCGCCGATAAAGCTGCCGCTGCGTTGTGTGCCGCTGAGCCGGGCGATACGGGTTTGCAGGGCGGAGGGCAGGCGCAGTTCGTAAAAACCAAACAGCGATAAGGCCAGCAGGCCGAGCACCCCCACAAAGGCGCCGATGACCCAGGGGTTTTGCATTGCCGCTTGCAGGCTGGCACCGGCCAAAGCAGCCGCTACACCCGCCAGGGTATAGGTCAGGGCCATCGCCATGACAAAGCTCAGTGAGATGGCAAAGGCGCGGCCCGAGGTGAGGCTTTTTTCTCCCAGAATGATGTTTGACAGAATCGGGATCATCGGAAAGACGCAGGGCGTAAACGCTAACAGTAACCCCAGACCAAAAAAGACCAGCAGCGTCCATAGCAGTTTGCCGGAACCCAGTTGGGCGGCGAGACGGTCTTGCGCATTCTGCGGGGCAACGGCCTCGGTGGTGTTAAAGCCCGTGGTGCTTAAGCGGGCAGGCAGTGTGGGTGTGAGCGTGATGCGCAGTTCCTGGGTAAGCGGCGGATAGCAGATACCGGCATCGGCACAGCCCTGATAATGCGCGATCAGGGTAAATTGCGTCAGGTCTGGGTCATGCACCACAAAGGGAATCAGCGCCTGCACCTGCTGGCGGTGAATCTCGACCCGCCCAAAAAACTCATCTTCAATGATATGGCCGCGTTCACGCTGTATCTCGCCCAGGCTCACTGCGTCCGCCTCAACCACCTCAAAGCGCAGTTGTTCATGGTAGAGGTAATAACCACGGCTGATGTCCCAGCGGGCGATCAGCGCCTCCTGGCTCAGGGCGTCGAGGTGTACCTTAAACGCCTGCTCCGGGCGCAATAGCTCTTGGGAGGCGCAGGATTGCAATAAGGGCAATAACAGCAGTAACAGGGCAAAATATCGTTTCATGGCAGTGTAAAAAGCGTTTGTATTTTGGGTCACGCGAAGCCGCGAAGGGCGCGAAGGATAAAACATGATTTTTTATATTTTTCGCGGCTTCGCGTGAGATCAGCCCTTCAGGACATGACGTGTGGCACAGCGCAAAAATGTCTACGGCGTCTGCAGACGGTGGGCAAGGGCATGAGAGATAATCTCACCCAGATAATCAAGAAACAAGGTGCCCATGCCGGGCTGAAAGCGGGTTTCATCGCGACTGCCCAAGGCCAGCAGCCCCAGGGTGCGTTCCTGGTGGAGCAGAGGGACTACCACCGAGGTGGCGACGGTGAGCGCATCCTCTGCACCAAACAATAATTCCAGACGTGTCTGCGGGAGTCTGCCGCATTGCGACTGACGGCTGCTAAACAGGCTGGCAAAGTGTTGCAGCAGCGGATCATCCTGACTCAGCACAAAAGCGGTGGGCAGTTTGGGCAGGTCAAGCAGGCGCAAGGTGATATAGTCGGCGCGAAATTCATTGCGCAATTGCTCGTGTATGAGCTGTAGCAGGGCCTCCAGGGTGTCGGCCTGCATCATGTGCAAGGCGAGGCGGTGCATGCGGTGACTGAGTGCCTGATTTTCTCGCGCCAGAGCCAGAAGTGCCAGCAGCTTGCGTTCAAGTTCGTGGTTTTTTTCTTTGAGCCAGTGTACTTGTCGCTGGATCAGGGAAATCGCCCCGCCGGTGGCGTGCGGGATCTGGATGAATTCAAGGATTTCCGGATGCTGCTCAAAAAAATCCGGATGCGCCTGTAAATATTCCAGCACCTGGGCGGCATCCAGTGCATCAGGGGGGCGGGCCATGTGATCTGCGTTGTTTACCATGCAATGACTCCGCTAAAGACTGAGGTTGCAGGCCCGGTCATGATGACATGATCGGCGGGGTCCCCTGACCAGTGAATGTCCAATGCCCCGCCGGGCAAGACCACCCGAACCTGTTCATCCAGCAGCCCCTGCAGCTGTCCCACCACCACCGCCGCACACGCGCCAGTGCCGCAGGCCAGGGTTTCACCCACCCCGCGTTCATACACCCGCAGGCGGATCTCCTGGGGAGATACCAATTCCATAAAACCCACATTGACCTGTCGCGGGAAGCGCGGATGGCGCTCAATCAGTGGGCCAAGACGGGCCAGCGGCGCCGTGGCGACCTGCTCCACGCGCAACACGGCATGGGGATTGCCCATCGACACAACGCCGACTTCATGGCTATGCCCTTCCACATCCAGCAGGTAAGCGGTTCTGGCGCGGGGGGCATCGAAGGGGATTTGCCACGGTTCCAGCGCGGGCGGCCCCATATTGACCGTCACCTGATCGTCGTCTTCCAGCTGCAACTGGATCAAGCCGGCAAGGGTTTCCACCACAAGGGTGGCCTCATCGCTTAAGCCGCGTTGGCGTACAAAGACTGCAAAGCAGCGCGCACCGTTACCGCATTGCTCAACCTCCTGGCCATCGGCATTGAAGATGCGATAACGAAAGGCCGCGCCACTATCCGAGGTGGGGCGCTCAACCAGCAAGACCTGATCACAGCCCACGCCAAAGCGGCGGTCCGCCAGATGACGCACCTGTTCGGGCGTCAGCGTCACGCACTGGTTGATGGCATCAATGACCACAAAATCATTGCCCAGCCCGTGCATTTTGGTAAATTCGATGTTCATCCGGGGGTTCGCCTGGCGTGGGTGTTTCAATGGCTGTTGGGCAGATAGCCGTAGGCAATCAGATGGCGGTCACTGACGACCTCAATCTGTAACTCCAGTTTGGCCTGTTGCAGCTGTTGCGCAATCTCATCAGGGCGAAAAGCCGCCAGCAGTGAATGATAAAAATCGCGCTGCAATACCTCAGGCTCATTGCCGCTGCAGCGTTGCACCAGCTCGCGGGCAATGGCCTCGGTCGGGGGGCGCATGAGATCCATGACAAACACAAAAGCCCCCGGCTTGGCGTAGCGTTTAATCGCTTCCCACAGAATCTGCGGCTGATGCAGATGATGCAGCAAGCTGTTGGAGATGATGCCCTCATAGTGGGGGCGGGGCGGCGCATCCTCGGGTAAGCGGGCATAACTGAGTTTGACCCGCTGGGCCAGTCCGGAAGCGGCCACCAACGGAGCACCGGCCTCCAGCATCGCCTGGGCGCCGTCAATGCCATCAATCTGACACTGTGCAAAGGCCCTGGCAAAGCGCACCGAAATATCCCCTGGACCACAGCCTAAATCCAGAATCGCGCCACTGGGCTCAAGCCCCGGAAAAGACTGCTGAAATAATTCGATGAAGTAGCTGTGCGGAGCCTCAAAATCCGCCTGGGCATAAGCGTGTGCCTGCTGCGGATCGAGCATCAATTCAGGTTCTGGGCTGCGTTGCATGGGCGTCCTCTATGGGCTGAAGATCAATAAGACATTCACGGGCAAGCATTTCATCAAGGGTTTCACGGCGGGTGATCAAGTGGGTCTGCGCGCCACTGATCATGACCTCGGCCGGTCGGGTGCGGGAGTTGTAATTGGAGCTCATGCAATAGCCATAGGCACCGGCGCTGCAAATCGCTAACAGATCCCCCTCGTGGAGGCTGAGGCTGCGCTGTTTGCCAAGAAAATCGGCGCTTTCACACACCGGCCCGACGATATCAAACAGGGTTTTTGCCGGGGTGGCGTGCTCCACCACCGGGATGATCTCCTGCCAGGCGTCATATAAGGCCGGGCGCAGCAATTCGCTCATCGAGGCATCGACAATGGCAAACTGCTTGTCCGGGGCCTGCTTGAGGTACTCTACCCGGGTGAGCAAAATACCGGCATTGCCGACAATCGCCCGGCCCGGTTCGAGCAGGATTTCATACGGCAGCGGGGCTAATTCCGCGAGCAAGGCCCGGCCATAATCGTGCGGTGTCGGCGGGGTTTCGTGGCGATAGCGAATCCCCAGACCGCCGCCAAGATCAAGATGTTGCAGCGTGATGCCGATCTGCGCCAATGCCTGGGTCAGCGTCAGGACCCGCTGCAAGGCATCCAGAAACGGTGCCAGCGAGGTCAATTGTGAGCCGATATGACAGGCCAGCCCTTTGATCTCCAGATGCGCCAGCGTGGCCGCTTGGCGATAAAGCGATACGGCCTCATCAATATCCACGCCGAACTTGTTTTCTTTCAAGCCGGTGGAGATATACGGGTGTGTGCCGGCATCCACATCGGGATTGACGCGCAGGGCAATGGGGGCTTTTAGCCCCATCTCACCGGCCAGTGCATTGAGGCGATACAGCTCTGCGCTGGATTCCACATTAAAGCAGCGAATCCCGGCAGTGAGGGCGGCGCGCATCTCATCGTGACGCTTGCCAACGCCGGAAAACACCACCTTGGCCGGATCGCCCCCGGCACGTATCACCCGCGCCAGCTCGCCCCCTGAGACAATATCAAAACCAGAGCCCAGGCGTGCCAGTTGTTGCAGGATGGCCAGGCTGGAATTGGCCTTGACCGCGTAGCAGATCAGGTGCGGATGTTCGCCCAGCGCCTGATCAAAGGCCTGCCAGTTGGCGGTCAACTGTGCCTGTGAGTAGACATAACAGGGGGTGTTATATTGAGCGGCGACAGTGCGCAGGTCCACCCCTTCAAGATGCAGCCGCCCATCCAGATAATGCAGTGTGTCCATGATTTACTGCCCTGCATCCGCCGCTGGCGGATCGGGAAGATATAACGGCCCTTTTTGGCCGCAGCTTGCCAGCATGGAAGCCACGCCCAAGGCGATGACCACCGCGATCATCAACAGATTTGACCAGCATATACGCATCTAAGAGGCCTCGCGAAAAGGGTAGAGGGATAGGAGGTGCGCTTAACTGGCGAGCAATTTATCCAGTTCACCCTGCTGATCCAGGGCCTGCATATCGGTAAATCCGCCGACATGCACCTCACCGATAAAGATTTGCGGCACCGAGGTACGCCCGGCGCGGCGCTCCATGATCGGGCGCTGTTCTGGGTGTTGATCCACACGGATATCTTCAAACGCCACCCCTTTCCTGGACAGCAGTTTACGCGCCATCACACAATAAGGGCAGGCGGCGGTGGAATACATGATGACTTTGGTGGTCGCTATACTCATAAAAAAATCAGGTATTTTTTTGTTATATGACAGGGTTTACGCACACCTTAAGGCTAAGGCGATGAATTATTTTTTGCTGACCGGCAAACTGGCGGCTTGCCAGGCCGTAATGCCGCCGCGCAGATTGGCGACTTTGGCAAACTCGGCCTTGGTCAGCATACCGCAGGCCTGCGTAGAACGGGCGCCGCTTTGGCAATAAACAATGACCAGCTTGTTTTTGTGCTTTTCAAGCTCATGAATGCGCTGTTTGAACGCGCTCATCGGGATATGCCTGGCATTGGCGATGCGTCCGCTTTGCAGTTCAGCGGTTTCACGCACATCCAGCAACACCGCATCTTCCTGGTTCATGCTGCGCACCGCATCCTGCGGGGAAAGATTTTGATATTTACGGGTCAGGCGCTGCACTTCGGCAAAAATGATCAAACCGATGACCGTGGCCAGCAAGGCAAATAAAACGGGGTTGTTTCCGATAAACTCAAGGTATTGGTCCATAGTGGCAAACTTCCGGAAAGTTTAAGCAAAACGAGGGTGGATTAAACCTGTAGCGTATACGCCAGGCTTGATACAAAACGATAGGGGCGCGGGCTTGGCACTAGCTGGGGTGGCAAAAGACCTCCTGCATCATGCTGATCAAGCGCAAGGTTCTGGCATCGCCCACGCGATAGTATACGCGGTTGGCCTCTTTGCGTGAGGCGAGAATGCCCTTGTCGCGCAAAATGGCCAGATGCTGGGAGATATTGCTTTGTGAGGTTCCCACCCGTTCGACAATATCTTGTACGCTCACCTCCTCGTCGCCGAGGATGCATAAAATCTTTAGCCGTAAAGGGTGTGACATCGCCTTTAAGGAGCGGGATGCGCGCTCAATATCTTCGTCCCGTGTCATAAGTTCTGCGGTCATGTTATCTTTTAGCCCTACCAAATCAAGACCAGCGCCAGTGGCATCTGCCATGCATGATCGTTACGCCCCGGCATGATGAAAAGTGACTGACATGGCATCGTCAGGCCGATTTTGAAAAAAAACGGGCTACAGTTTATAAGTAAATCACCACATTTAACAGATGATTTTAGATTTTGATGGGCGTCGCGGGAAGGTTTTTTAGGGCGTATTCAAGGCCGCATACGCCGCATTTCAGGCCCTGGCGGATGGGGGTGTATGCGCTGGTGCTGTGCGTGCCGCTGCTCTGTGCGCCAGTGCGCGCCGAGGATGCCGCAGCCTTGACACGTCAGCTGGACGCGGTGCAAAACGACATCCTGCGCACCCAGCAGCAGCTTAGTCAGGCACGCGGTCGCTCCGGTCAGCTGGAGCGGGAGCTGCGTGATGTGGAGCTGGCCTTGGCGCAGGCGCATCAGGATCTGGCCCGCACGCAAGCCACACTGGAGAAGCTGGGCCAAAACGTGCAAACCTTGACACAGCAGCAACGCCAGCAGACCCAGGCGCTGCATACCCAGCGCGCCCAGTTGGCACAACAGCTGGAGCGCAGTTATCTGTTGCAGCGCGAGCACCGCCTCAAGCTGCTATTGCAACAGCAAGACCCGCAGCGCATGGCGCGCCTGTTGGCCTATTATGATTATTTTCATCAGGCACGCATGGCCCAGATGGCACGCAGCCAAAGCCTGTTACGCGAACTGGAACAGACCCTGACGGCCCTTGAGCAGACCTTGAGCGCCCGGCAAGAACAGCTCCAGATCGAGACGGCGCTACATCAACGCCTGTCAACGCAGCGGACACAGCGCACCCAGGTATTGGCCGAGCTGCGCCAGGAAATCCAACACAGCGGTCAGCAGCTGCGCCGTTTGCAAGACAATGAACGCCATCTGGAGCGTCTCTTGCGCGAACTTGAGCAGGTGCTGGCCGATATTCCTGCCGATGTCAGTGTAGGCACAGCCTTTGCTAAACTTAAGGGCAGGCTGCCGTGGCCAGTGGCTGGGCCGATGCGCAGCGCCTTTGGTGCTTCCCGGCAGGAAGGCATCACCTTATCGGCACAGGGCGTGGTGCTGGATGTGCCCACAGGGACGGCGGTGCGCGCCATCCATGCAGGGCGCGTGGCCTTTGCGCAATGGATGCACGGCTTTGGTTTGTTGCTGATTCTGGATCATGGTGAGGGGTATATGAGTTTATATGCGCATAACCACCGTCTGGAACATGACACCGGGGCCTGGGTGCAGGCCGGCGAGGTGATCACCCACAGTGGCGATACTGGCGGTCTGGGCAGTCCGGGGCTGTATTTTGAGATTCGCCACCAAGGGCGTCCAGTGAACCCGGCGCAGTGGTGTCACTCTAACCCGGATTCCAGGCGATAACAGGATATTGCTTCAGCCAGTCCACGGATACTCTATTATTTTTGCTTAACCCATCACTACACAGGAGGCACAGCGCCGCATGAGCACCTGACTCAGCGGGGTTGCGTAAACAAGCGTATGCACAAAAAAACCCGTATGGGCACCGGCATTGTCATTGGTGCGGTACTTGGACTGGCCCTGAGTTTGTCCTTTGGCGTCTTTGCCAATCGAGCCGATAACGTGGACGCCATCCCGCTGGAGGATTTGCGCGCCTTTACGGACGTATTTGTCCGCATCAAGCGCAACTATGTGGAGGAAGTGGATAACTCACAGCTTTTGGAAAACGCCATTCGCGGGATGCTCTCGGGGCTGGATCCTCATTCGGCCTATCTGGGAGAGCGTGAATTTCGTGACCTGCAAATCGGCACCAGTGGCGAGTTTGGCGGTCTGGGCATCGAGGTTGGTATGGAAGATGGCTTTGTCAAGGTGATTGCGCCTATTGATGACACGCCTGCCAGCCGTGCCGGGGTGCGTCCTGGGGATCTGATCATCCGTCTGGATGATACGCCGGTCAAAGGCATGTCCTTAACCGATGCCGTCAATACCATGCGCGGCCCCAAAGGCACCGACATCACCCTGACCATTGTGCGCGAAGGGACGGAGCGTCCGCTGAAGCTGACCCTGACCCGCGACACTATCCGGGTGCGCAGTGTGCGCACCGAGATGCTGGAGCCAGGCTTTGCCTATCTGCGCATTACCAACTTCCAGGCCAAAACCGGCGAAAATCTGCTGGAGGCGGTTGCCGCCCTGCAAGCGGAAAGTGGCGGACTCAAGGGGCTGGTATTGGATCTGCGCAACAACCCCGGCGGCGTGCTCAACAGTGCGGTCAGTGTCTCCGATGCCTTTTTGGAAGAGGGGCTGATTGTCTACACCGAAGGACGGGTGCCGGATGCCCAGTTTCGCTATACCGCCTCACGCGGTGATGTACTCCGGGGCGCGCCTATCGTGGTGTTAGTGAATGAAGGCTCGGCCTCTGCTTCAGAAATCGTCGCCGGGGCTTTGCAGGATCATCAGCGGGCGGTGGTGATGGGCAGTAATACCTTTGGCAAGGGTTCCGTGCAGACCATTTTGCCGCTGCGTCAGGAAACCGCACTCAAGCTGACGACGGCGCGCTATTACACCCCGGCGGGGCGTTCTATTCAGGCAGAAGGCATTACCCCCGACATCGTGCTGGAAAAACTCAGCGTCGCGCAGGCCGGTGAGGAATCGCTGCAGCCCGTGATCGAAGCGCAGTTATCACGGCATCTGGAAAGTGCGCGTCAGGCGGGACAGGAAACCCAAGATAATGAGGCCGAAGAGTCCTTGGCACAGCGCGACACGCAGATCTATGAAGCCTTGAACCTGCTCAAAGGCTTGCATATCCTGCAAGCCCGCCGCTGAGCCAGCGCGCCTAAGCCTCGCCGCTGCTGTTGTGTCGCCGGTCGAAATGGCACTGCGAGCGTGATAGAATGCTGCCGGATTCACCCCCGTGCGCGCCGCATCTGTGCCGCGCACCCTTTAAAAAACCCTTTTACCTTAACGGAGAAGGCTGTCATGCAACACACGATGCGCGCTGTGGTGGTCTGCGCTAAGGCCGCCCGCCCGCGTATTCGGGATGTGAAGACGTGTAGCCAAGTACATTCTTGTCAACTACCCCGCCCTAAAGGGCGGAGCTTGCCCGCCTGCCGCGACGCACCTGCCTGCGCCGCGTGCGTCGCGGCAGGCAGGCGCGGCGCAGACAGGTGAAAGCAAGCTAGGTTGACCAGCCTAAGCCCTGTTAAAGGGGCTACGTGTACAACAGGTCGTTAAGACTCACCGGCGGATGCTTCCTCAGTCTGCCGCTCTGAAAGATCAGGATCATGCTGACGCAAGGTAAAACGTCGAAGGTTTTGATCGCCGTGCAAGCGGGAGCCGGTTGTACACATTGGCGAGGGGAGCGACGATGCCGCAAGGTGTCGTCCGTCACCAGGCCCTTACGGGCAGAGCCTCACGGCCCAGCAGGTGGAAGGCCTGCACTTATTTCCGGCGGCTGCGAGGTCGTAGCCGCTATCCCTCCCCAGCCTGAAGGCCGGGGTTTCTCGCGGAGAAACTGATGAATCTTGACAAGATACCTGCTGGCAACGACATTCCCAATGATTTCAATGTGGTGATCGAAATTCCTGCCCACGGATCGCCGGTCAAATATGAATTTGACAAAGAAAGCGGCGCGCTGTTTGTGGATCGTTTTATGAACGCCGCGATGTTTTATCCGTGCAGCTACGGTTTTGTCCCGCATACCCTGTCTGAAGACGGTGACCCGGTGGATGTGCTGGTGATCACGCCGGTACCGGTGATGAGTGGCAGCGTGGTGCCATGCCGTCCGGTGGGCATGTTGAAAATGACCGACGAATCCGGTCCGGATGCCAAGATTCTGGCCGTGCCCTTGTCCAAGCTGTACACCCAATACGAAAAGGTACAAGGCCCTGATGATCTGCCGCGTGAATTGCTGGCACAGATCAGCCACTTTTTCGAGCATTACAAAGAACTGGAGCCCAACAAGTGGGTTAAGGTCGATGCCTGGGTGGGCGTGGAAGAAGCCAAGGCAGAATTGGTGGCCAGCTACAAGCGCTATCAAAAAAGCAAGGTCTAAGGCCGCCGGCCTGAGTCCCTCCTTGACTCAGATTTTTCATTCGGCCCCTGATCGCCTGCCGCGTCACGGGCCGTTTTGCTCGTTCAGGCGATGGCCGCAACAGACATTGCCTCTATACCCTTCCCACGCACAAAGGCGACGACAGCGGTGATTGGTCCGGCGGATGTCTGTATGGTCTGCTATCATCCTGCGTTGAGTTTTAACCCGTCAAGCCACCCGATCTGCATGTATCCGCTGCCTACCACACCATGCCTTGTTGCACCTGGCGCTACAGTCCCTGCAGCGGCACTGTCGGCAGTCTTGGTGTCCAGCGTCTGGCCTGTGCGGTTTTTATTGGCCTAGCGTATGGCACAACATACCATCAAGGATGCCTTCACCGAACGGCGACTGTTTTTCAGTCGGGTGGTGGTGCTTGTGGTTTTTATTGTGCTGTTGTTTGGCATTTTGATCGTTCGCCTGAGCCATTTGCAGGTCGTCAATTACTCGCATTTCACCACCCTCTCGCAAAATAACCGGGTGCGCCTGGAGGCCCTGCCGCCCCCACGCGGCTTGATTTATGATCGCAACGGGGTGATTCTGGCAGAAAATCGACCGGCCTATCAGCTGGAAATCACCCTTGAGCAGGTGGAGGATTTACAGGAAACCCTGGAGCGGCTGGGGCGTATCGTCACCCTGGAAAACAGCGAAATCGAACGCTTTCGCCGTCTGTTGCGGCGCAAACGCCCCTTCCAGGCGGTACCGCTGAAACTTAATCTCAGTGATGAAGAGGTCGCCAATTTTGCAGTCGATCGCCATCGCTTTCCCGGTGTGGATATTCAGGCCCGGCTGGCGCGCCATTATCCGATGGGGGAGGAAATGGCGCATGTGGTTGGCTATGTAGGACGCATCGATGAGCGCGAACTGGCACGCATTGATACGCGCAATTACAGCGGTACCAGCCATATCGGTAAAATTGGCGTGGAACGCTACTATGAAGACGTGCTGCATGGGCAGGTCGGTTATCAGCGGGTTGAGGTTAATGCCCAGGGGCGCATGTTGCGCATCCTCGAACGCCAGCCGCCGGTGGCCGGGCGCGATATTGTCTTGAGTCTGGATGTGCGCCTGCAGGCCGCTGCCCGCCAGGCGCTCAATGGCTATACCGGCGCGATTGTGGCGATGGACCCACGCACCGGCGAGGTGCTGGCGATGGTCAGTATGCCCAGCTTTGACCCGAATCTGTTTGTGCATGGCATTCCGGCCTCTATCTATAACCAGTTGCGGGATCATCGCCGCCAGCCCTTGTTTAACCGCGCCCTGACCGGACAATATCCCCCCGGCTCGACCTTAAAGCCGGTGGTGGGGCTGGCCGGGCTTGAACACAATATCATCACCGCCAGTCGCACCATGTTTGCGGCGGGGTATTACCAGCTTCCCGGCCATGACCGGCGTTACCGCGACTGGCGCCGTCACGGTCATGGCTGGGTGAATCTGGACAAGGCCATTGCCCAGTCCTCGGATGTGTATTTTTACGATCTGGGCTATCGTCTGGGCATTGACCGCATGTCAGAATTTTTAGGGCTGTTTGGGTTAGGGCGTGTCACCGGCATTGATTCCACCGGGGAACGGGCCGGTATCTTGCCCAGCCGTGAATGGAAACAGGGCGCTTTGGGGACCGTCTGGTATCCCGGCGAAACCATTATCGCCGCCATTGGCCAGGGCTATATGCTCACCACGCCGCTGCAATTAGCCTCCGTGGCCAGCACCTTGGCGATGCGCGGCATCCGTATCCGTCCGCACCTGTTGCGCGGCATCATTAACTCCGACTCAGAGGAACTGGAGCTGGTCAGCCCTGAATATCTCAGCCCGGTGCGGGTGAGTCATCCGCAATACTGGGATCAGGTGCTCGATCCGATGGTGCATGTGGTGCATCAACCCAATGGCACCGCCTACAACTCCACCGGGCGCACTGCCGCCTATATCATTGCGGGCAAAACCGGCACCTCCCAGGTGTTTGGGCTGGGCCAGGATGAGGAATACGACGAGTCCCGCATCGCCAAGCATCTGCGTGACCATGCCCTGTTTATCGCCTACGCTCCGGCGGAAGATCCCCGTATCGCCATTGCCGTCATTGTGGAAAACGGCGGCAGTGGCTCGCGCACAGCGGCCCCCATTGCGCGCATGGTGATGGATCACTTTCTGCTGGAAATGGGAGGCTAGGCGTGCGTCGTTACGAACACAGCTTGCTGCTGCGGATTTTGCATCTGGACCTGCCCTTGCTGATGGGGCTGTTACTGCTCATGGGGCTGGGCTTTATTATTCTGTTCAGTGCCTCTGGAGAAGACACCGACACCTTGTTGCGCCAGGCGATGCGCATTGGCATTGCCTTTGGCATCATGTTTTTGCTGGCGCAGATTCCCAGCCATCATCTGCGCTTATGGAGCCCCTGGCTGTATGGGCTGGGCGTGATTTTGCTGGTCTTGGTGTTGCTGGTCGGGGATGTTGGCAAGGGCGCACAACGCTGGCTGGATCTGGGCTTTTTCCGCTTTCAGCCCTCGGAGCTGATGAAGCTGGTGGTGCCGATGCTGATTGCCTGGTATTTTGCAGATCGTCCGCTGCCGCCGCGTTTTCGTGAGGTCTTGGTTGCCGGTATCCTGGTGGCCGTCCCCGCCGTGCTGATTGTCGGCCAACCCGATCTGGGAACCGCCATTCTGGTCACCAGCTCAGGGCTTTTGGTGATTTTTCTGGCTGGTGTGCGCTGGCGTATCCTCATTGCCCTGGGCGCGTTGTTGCTCGCCATCGCCCCGTTTTTTTGGCATTTCATGCGCGATTACCAGCGCCAGCGCGTCCTGACCTTGCTCAATCCCGAAAGCGACCCGCTCGGCGCGGGCTATCACATCATCCAGTCCAAGATTGCCATCGGTTCGGGCGGGCTGTATGGCAAGGGCTGGCTTAATGGCACCCAGTCACAGCTGGCATTTTTGCCAGAACGCTCCACCGACTTCATCTTTGCCGTGTATGCTGAAGAATTCGGCCTGCTGGGTATTTTGCTGTTGTTAAGCATCTACCTTTTTCTGATTCTGCGCGGGCTTTATATTGCGGTGCGGGCGCAAGACACTTATGCTCGTTTACTGGCCGGCAGCATTAGCATGACCTTTTTTGTCTATGTGTTCGTTAATGCCGGCATGGTCAGCGGCTTATTACCTGTCGTGGGCATACCTTTACCGCTGGTCAGTTATGGTGGCACCTCCATGGTGACGATTCTGGCCGCATTCGGTATTCTCATGTCCATTCATTCTCATCGGAGGCTCATGGCTTGATTACCCCTGCTCGTTTTTCCCTTCGCGCCTGGCCGCGTGGGCTGTTGCTGGTTTTGGTATTTCTTCTCCCGGCCAGCGGCTGCGCCAATCCGCCCGCCCATGTCGCCCCGTATACCGCCGGCGATCCGCCCTATCTTGAGCGTGAAGAGGTGCAGCGCTTCATCAGCGAAATGGTTGAGGAAGGTTTTTCCCGCGATGAGCTCATCGCACTGTTTCGCAGCGCCAAGCCCCAGCAGCGCGTCATTGATTTGATGACACGCCCCGCCGAGGCGCGCCCGTGGTACAGCTACAGACCCATCTTTGTCAACGCCCGGCGCATTGAGGAAGGGGAGCGTTTCTGGCAGGAAAACGAAAGTCTGCTGTTGCGTGCCCAGGAAACCTTTCGCGTGAATGCCGAGATCATTGTCGCCATCATCGGTGTGGAAACCAATTATGGGCGCAATCAGGGCAGCTTCCCGGTATTCGATACCCTGGTGACCCTGGGCTTTGACTATCCCCCGCGCCAGACCTTTTTCCGCAGCGAGCTGGGCCATTTTTTACGCCTGGTGCGTGAAGAACCACACCTCGATCTGCGCGAGGTCAAGGGCTCTTATGCCGGGGCGATGGGACGCGGCCAATTTATCTCCTCAAGCTATCGGGCCTATGCGGTGGATTTTAGCGGCGATGGGCAGCGGGATCTGATCGGCTCCTGGCCGGATGCCATCGGCAGTGTCGCCAATTACTTCAAACAGCACGGCTGGGTGATGGGGGATGCGGTCGTGGTTCCGGCACGGGTCGAAGGCGAGGCCTACAAGGCGTTGCTGGGCGGGGGGTTTTTGCCACGCCACAGCCTTGAAGATCTGGCCCGCCACGGCGTCAGACCGGCGGCGAATGTGGCTCCCGATCAGCTATTTTCGCTGATTGAACTGCAAACCGAAGATGGCGTTGAGGTCTGGCTGGGATTGAATAATTTTTATGTGATCACCCGCTACAACCGCAGTCCCTTATACGCCATGGCCGTGCATCAGGTCTCCCAGGGCTTGATTCAGGCCAGACATTCATCGATCACCCGATAAAACCAACAAGGTAAGCCGGTATGCCATACATCTTGGGTGTCATTCGTGTTGTTGCTGTTATTGGCCTGCTTGTGCTACTGGCCGCCTGCGCCAGCAAGCCCATGTCGCCTGGCGACGGGCCGCCGAAAAAAGTCCCGGATCTCAGTGGGGTAGGTGATCCGACGCCGCGCTCAGAACCCTTGAGTCGCTATGGCAACCCGCCCACCTATGAGGTCTTTGGCCAGACCTATCACACCATGAACTCCGCCAAAGGCTATGTGGAACGCGGTATTGCCTCCTGGTATGGCACCAAGTTCCACGGCCAGCGCACCTCCAGCGGCGAACCCTACGACATGTACAGCATGACCGCCGCCCATACCCGCCTGCCCTTGCCGGTCTATGTACGGGTCACCAATCTGGAAAACGGGCGCAGCGTGATTGTGCGCGTCAATGATCGCGGCCCCTTTGTCAAAAACCGCCTGATTGACATGTCCTACGCCGCCGCCAAACGTCTGGGGATGCTGGAAAAAGGCACCGCCGTGGTGGAGGTGCGCGCCCTGGATGAAGGTCTTCCCTATCTGCCGGATACCCAGATCAGCGCCTTCCCCCGCGAATTGTTTCGTGATCCCCATGCCCCGGCCGAACGCGATATGTACCTGCAAATCGGCGCCTTTTCCAGCCGCTCCAATGCCGAATCCCTGCGCCAGCAGCTGTTGGCCAATGGCTTGAGTGGCATTGGCATTCATACCGCCAGCAATCACCGAGGACCGCCGGTCTATCGCGTCAAGGTCGGACCGCTGGCCAGTCTGGATGCAGCCCATCAGACCGTGCAAAAGCTTGATCAACTCGGCGTGCGCGATTATCGCGTGATTGTGGATTAGCCTAATCCAGCACCTGCACCTTCAGATCCACCGCCATGCTTTCGTGTGGATCATGGGTGCTCAGCCCCAGGCGCCGCTCACCCGATGTCAGGTCTTCATGACGCACAGCCCCGCCCAGGCTGATCCACTCATCCGGGCGGGCGGTGATGGTGGTGCTCAGGGCCTGGCGCTCGGCCAGTCGGGTAAAGCGGCTGCTTTCCGGGCGCAATTTTTCATAAAACTGCTCCACCTCCAGCAATATACGCCCATCCGGCAACAGCAAGGGCCGCACCCCAAATCCGCGCTCAAAGACATCCCGCGAGCCGCCATGACTGACCTCTTGCCAAGGCATTAACAGCGGGACAGCAAGACTTTCGCCCGTTTTGATCAAAGCCGGCTGTCCTTCCAACACCCGCAGCTGATGCGTTTCGCCATCCCGGCGTGTGTGATACTGACGCATCACCGGCTGCCCTTCCTGCCAGGGTGATGCCTGCGTCTGCGGTCGCGAACCGCGCCGTACCACCAGCAACAGATTACGCGCCGGACGATCCAGGGCCGCAATGCTTTCGCGCAAGGCGCTGATCGTGCCAGGATGCGCCCGGATCAATAGCTGAAAATCCCGCCCCGAAATCACCTCCTGCGGCCCCAGCAAAGGCTCCAGCACAGGAATCAGCTCACTGGCCAGGCGATGCTGCAAAGGAATCACCTCCAGCACCTCCCGCGCCTGCACCGCACCGCTACACAACACCCACAGCAGTAACCACAACATGAACCTAGGCATTGTCTGCATCCTCACCGGCATGAAATGACAGCGCCGCTGAATTGATGCAATAGCGCAAGCCCGTAGGCTTGGGCCCATCCTCAAACACATGCCCTAGATGCGCATCACACTGACTGCAACGCACTTCGGTGCGAATCATCCCATGACTCGCATCGCGCACCGACGTGAGCGCCGTCGCCGTCACCGGCTGCCAATAACTGGGCCAACCGGAACCGGAATCATATTTATGCACTGAACTGAACAACGGCGCATCACAGCAAATGCAGTGATACACCCCAGTGGCCTTATGCTGATAATACGCCCCACTAAAGGCCGGTTCCGTACCGCCTAGCCGCGCAACCCGGTACGCCTCATCACTGAGCAACGCACGCCACTGAGCATCGCTTTTCTTGGTCATCACTTACCCTCCTGCTAAAGTTATAAAGCGCCACGCACCCGCAAGGTATGCTTTTGCAGATCGCTCTGATTCACGGTGATCCCACGAATTCATCGCAGACCTCAAAGCCCGGCAGAGACACGCGCTTTGCCGACTGAAGCCTTGCCTCAGCATCTTATAATGATTCAACGGTGGCAACATAGCAGGACTTAGGCATTGAGGCAGCCTGAAATTGTGGATTAAGCGGTGTGGCAAGCGGTGCAGGAAAGCACATGGTAGGCTGGGTATTGCGTTCTGCGGCAGTGTTTTTGACAGCCACCCGGTGGTCTGAAGGTCGAGGCGTGTCTTGTCCCGAGACAATAGGCGGGTCCTTCAGCCTGTGAAATTGGGCAAAATCGAGCCTCTGACGACTTGTGAAAATCATGACCTACGTCAAAGGTCTATGCGAGAGAGGCGTTCAAGCAGGGCGCAAAAAGCGCAAAAAATCACGCAAAGCATTCGCGTTAGAGAAAAAAATTAAATTTAAGTTATTGATTTAAAAGGTTTATTTTTTATGTAATGCAATATTTCAGAATTTGTGAACCCGTGTCACCTTTTCTGGAGCGCTTGCTTGACATTCAATGCTGTAATGCTAGACTGACACCCACGAATCGCACACGGATTGCAGGGTCTTTGGCAAGCAAGCAGATACCGATAAAGCATACGCCAAATAACCCGTCTTAGTCAGGACAGGCTAGCTAGCATGCTAAATATTTAAAGCGCTTGAATGTTATGTTGTCTCAAGGGATGGAAAGGCAGGTATGGCGCTTTGAGTAGCCTTGAATTTAGAGGCTCAGATATTGTAAAACGAACCTTGTGTGTGACCAAACGATTGATTTTTTCGGAGGTGATTAGATGCCTGCACAGCAAACAGCAAGTGTTTCCGGTTTGACTGAACGTCAAGCAAAAGAGTTCCATGCGCAGTTCACAAAGACATATAGTGTGTTTGTAGTTTTAGCCGCGCTGGTTCATTTGTTGGTGTATGCCTACAAGCCCTGGTTCTAAATTCACAGCGCCAGTGAGCGCCATGATGCTAGGCCAGATTTTTTAGTTAGCGTTAATTTTCTTTTTAGGAGTCCTCCATGAGTGATGAAAGAGTCCCAAGCCCAAGCAACCCAGCCGACGATTGGAAGATGTGGTTGGTTGTAAATCCAGCAACTTGGTTGATGCCGATCCTGTTTGCTGTGTTGGCAACTGCTTTGGTTGTCCATATTTATGTAGCAAATGCTGGCATATTCTTTAACTTAGGCTGATTTTCTAAGTTTTAGTTTTTTTACATGTCTAAAAATCCTTAACGGAGAATATACAATGGCTGATGTAAGTCCTTCCGGTTTGACCGAACGTCAAGCAAAAGAATTCCACGCACAATTCACCAAGACCTACACCGTGTTTGTAGTGCTGGCTGCGCTGGTACACCTGCTGGTTTATGCATACAAGCCTTGGTTCTAAGCATTACTGCTGCTGACCATTAAGTCAAAACGAAAAGATCACATTCAGAGGAATATCCGATGAGCGACGAAAGAGTCCCAAGCCCAAGCAACCCAGCCGACGATTGGAAAATGTGGTTGGTAGTTAACCCAGCCAACTGGTTGATGCCGATCCTGTTCTCCCTGCTGGTGCTGGGCATTGCCATTCACTTCTATGTGTTCTCCATCCCAGGCATGGGCTGGACGCTGGCTAGCTAATTAAAGCTATCACACGCTGCACAATTTAACTAAAAATCCTTAACGGAGAATATACAATGGCTGATGTAAGTCCTTCCGGTTTGACCGAACGTCAAGCAAAAGAATTCCACGCACAATTCACCAAGACCTACACCGTGTTTGTAGTGCTGGCTGCGCTGGTACACCTGCTGGTTTATGCTATACAAGCCTTGGTTCTAAGCATTACTGCTGCTGACCATTAAGTCAAAACGAAAGATCACATTCAGAGGAATATCCGATGAGCGACGAAAGAGTCCCAAGCCCAAGCAACCCAGCCGACGATTGGAAAATGTGGTTGGTGGTTAACCCAGCTACCTGGTTGATGCCAATTCTGTTCTCCCTGCTGGTGCTGGGCATTGCCATTCACTTTTATGTGTTCTCCATCCCAGGCATGGGCTGGACGCTGGCTAGCTAATTAAAGCTATCACACGCTGCGCAATTTAACTAAAAATCCTTAACGGAGAATATACAATGGCTGATGTAAGTCCTTCCGGTTTGACCGAACGTCAAGCAAAAGAATTCCACGCACAATTCACCAAGACCTACACCGTGTTTGTAGTGCTGGCTGCGCTGGTACACCTGCTGGTTTATGCATACAAGCCTTGGTTCTAAGCATTACTGCTGCTGACCATTAAGTCAAAACGAAAAGATCACATTCAGAGGAATATCCGATGAGCGACGAAAGAGTCCCAAGCCCAAGCAACCCAGCCGACGATTGGAAAATGTGGTTGGTAGTTAACCCAGCTACCTGGTTGATGCCAATTCTGTTTGCTGTGCTGGCAACTGCTTTGGTTGTCCATATTTATGTAGCAAACGCTGGCGTATATTTTAATATTGCCTAATGCTTGGCCAGCTTTCTAGCTGATTTGCAAAGTGTAGCTTTAATCAAAAAACATCCTTAACGGAGAATATACAATGGCTGATGTAAGTCCTTCCGGTTTGACCGAACGTCAAGCAAAAGAATTCCACGCACAATTCACCAAGACCTACACCGTGTTTGTAGTGCTGGCTGCGCTGGTACACATGCTGGTTTATGCATACAAGCCTTGGTTCTAAAAAACCTTACGCTTTGCTCCATAAATCAACAAATACTAGAGGAAAATGGTAATGCCTACTGCGCCTAGCGAAAGAATTCGGCCACCAAGCAACCCTAGAGACGACTGGAAACTGTGGTTGGTTGTCAACCCTTCAACATGGTTGATCCCGATTCTGTTCTCCCTGTTCGTACTCGGTCTGGCGATTCATCTCTACGTCTTCTCCATCCCAGGCATGGGCTGGACGCTGGCTAGCTAATAGCTTCAGCCGTTGAGTGAATTCGGGAGATTAAAAAATCCCGAGCACGACAAAGCCGCCTATATAGGCGGCTTTGTCGTTTAAGCCCTGCCTGCTTTTACCTTTCAAATCATTTATCCCCGGCCCGGTCCACTGTTTTTGTCTGCGATAAACTGGCAAAATAAATTCTCAGACTATCTTCAATATTCGTCCATATTTTTGCAAAGAGAGCGTTATGTTGATTCTCCAGGCTAAGCCAAAGCAGGGCAAACAGCGTGGTTTTACGCTGATTGAAGTAATGGTGGTTGTGGTTATTCTGGGCATTCTTGCCGCGATTGTGGTGCCGCGTGTCATGGATCGTCCGGATGATGCCCGCATTACCAAAGCGCGTAATGACATCCGTGCGATTGAGAGCGCATTGAATTTATACCGTTTGGATAACTTTCAGTATCCCAGCAGTGATCAGGGGCTGCGTGCCTTGGTAGAGCGCCCTGCGGGTCAACCCGAGGCGCGCAATTGGCGCACGGGCGGTTATCTTGATCGTCTGCCGACCGATCCTTGGGGTAATCCTTATCAATATCTGCACCCCGGCACGCGTGGCCAGATAGATATCTACAGTTTTGGTGCGGATGGCCGCCCCGGTGGCGAGGGAATTAATGCCGAAATAGGCAATTGGCATCTGGAATAATCCCGGTTGCTCGCTTTGTCTTGTGACATCAGGATATGCCCGTTACGTCCAGGGCGTAGCGCGCATGGGTTTACCCTGCTGGAAATTCTGGTGGTGTTGGTGCTGGTCGCCATCATGGCGGGTTTTGCCGTCATTTCTCTGGGCGATGGCTCGCGTGATCGCACCATTGAGCAAGAAGGGCGTCGGCTGGTGGCGCTGCTGAACCTGCTACGGGACGAGGCCATTCTGGGCGGCGAGGTGCGGGCGGTGGGCTTTGCACCGCAAGCCTACCATTTTTTGCGCCTGTATCGCGTGGATGAACGCAGCTATGAATGGTTGCCCGATGAAGACGATCCGGTCTTGCGCTCACGCGATTTAGCGCCTCTGGGTGTGGATTTTTTGCTGTATCTGGATAATTTGCCGCAGGCGCTGAATCCACGTCTGAGGCATCCTCCGCCGCAGATATTTTTTAGTGATACGGGTGAAATGATGCCATTTGCGTTGCATTTGCGCGATGAACGCGAGCGGCGTGTATTATGGATTTTAGAAGGCCATGCCGACGGGCGGTTTGCATTGATGCGCGCAGCGGATGGCCTGCGTTAGCGCCTTATGCATGGTCGATGAATATCGATATCTTGAATGCCGGCTCAGCATGAATTTTTACGGGTTTGTTTTTCCTGCAAGCAAACGGCTATGCGACCTGTTTCATTAACACAGCGCGGTTTTACCTTGCTTGAGGTGTTGGTTGCCATCACCGTGTTGGCGCTGGCCTTGGGCTCCTTGATCAAGGCCGGGAGCCAGAATGCGCTCAATGCCGCCTATTTGCGCGACCGTAGCTACGCACATTGGGTGGCGCTGAACGAAGTCAATCGTTATCGCATCGGCGCACGCAGCATCACTGAAGGCCATGAACGTGGGAGCGCCGAAATGGCCGGGCGTGAATGGTACTGGCAAGCCACCATCCAACGCCATGAGCAAATACTCAGTGAAAATCTGAGCGTTGAGGCGTGGCGCATTGAAATCAATGTGCGGGATCGCAACGAGGTAGAACAAACGCCGCTGGCGACGCTCATTGCCTATCAACCGCTGCCATGACGGCCTATCCTTTTTTATCCGCATCGCAGCGTGGTTTTACCCTGCTTGAATTGCTCGTCGCTCTGGCGGTGTTTTCGGTGGTGTCGATGATGGCCTATGCCGGTTTACGGGTGGTACTGGATGCCCGCACACACACGGACCAGGCGGCGGCCCAGCTGGCTGAATTGCAGATTACATTGACCGTGTTAGCCCGCGATTTGGAGCAAGTGGTCGAGCGCTCAGTGCGTGATACCTACGGTGATCGACACGCCGTAATGCGCTACTCTCCCTATACCATACCAAGACGCCTGGAATTTGTGCGAACCAGGACACGCACCGGGCCACAAAAATCAGCATTACAGCGAGTGGCCTGGGAACTGCACGAAGGCGCGCTGGAACGCCTGAGTTGGGCCGTATTGGATGGTGCGGCTGAAGAATCAGTGGTTCGGGTGCCACTGCTTGGCCAGCGCGCAAGCGTCACCGTCACTACCTTTGAGGTGTATTTTTACCATCCAATGCTCGGCGAGCGCAGCGAAACCTGGCCACCGCTGGGTACAGGCGGTACGCAGTTTACAGGCTTACCCAGCGGGGTAGAAATTGAGCTGGAACTCGAAGGACTTGGACGCATCACCCGCCTGTTTGCCCTAAGCCCCTCATCCTGACTGCAACATGCCGAATTTTTGCCAAGGTCACTGGGTTTTACTGTTGGTACTGATTGCCCAGTTACTTGCCTTTGTGCTGACACTGGCTCCGCATAGCTTGCACCCGCATTCCTTTTGGGTGAGTCTGGGCCTGATCTCTTTGTTTGTGCAATGGGTGACCCTTGTCACCGCCCTGGTTTTGTGTGTTTTAAGGCCTTGGCTTGGCAAACTGGCCTTGGTGTGGCAATCGCTGATTGCATGGTTTCTGATTCAGGCAAGTACGGCCATCTGTTCTGTGCCGGCCTATCAACTGATCCAGCCGCATAGTGCGAATATGTCTGCGTCCCTGCACAGTGTGCATCACTTTTTGCTGCATAATTTACTGATCAGCGCCATCATCGGTGCGGTTGCGCTGCGCTATTTTTATGTGCAACAAAACTGGAAATTACAACTTCAGGCGGAAAGCCAGGCACGGATTCAGGCCTTGCAAGCCCGCATCCGGCCACATTTTTTATTCAATGCACTCAATACCATCGCCAGCTTGATCCGTACCCGTCCAGAGACTGCCGAGGTCGCCGTACTGGATCTGGCGGATATATTTCGAGCGACCTTGCATGAGCGGGTGTGGTCAACCCTGGCCGAGGAGCTGGAACTGGTGCGCCGCTATCTTCACACGGAAGAACTGCGCTTAGGCGCCCGCTTGCACGTTCAATGGCATATCGATCAGGGGATTGCACATAATACCGCCTTGCCAGCGCTGTTATTACAGCCTTTGGTGGAAAATGCCGTCTATCATGGCATTGAACCTTGCGCACACGGTGGTACAATCACCATTCGCCTGGTCCGTCATGCACATCACCTGATCATTGAAATCAACAATCCCCGCCTTGAGACCGATGAACGCACACACCAAAACGCAGGCAGCGGCCAGCAACTGGCTCTGGAAAACATTCGCCAACGCCTCGCCCTGTTATACGCACGCAATGCCCATTTAAATACTCAGGCAGGAGAGGGAGAGCAGGTGTATCAGGTTCGTTTGCATTTACCGTTGACACCCACTGCGCCTAAAGGCTGATGATTAGCCACACCTGATGTAAATCGGTTTTGCAGTAGCCGGATGGCTTGATTGAGGCAAGGCATTCAAGGTCAGCATGAAAGATAAAACAGCGCGTTGCGCGTATTATCCCATCGCGAAAGTTATAGGCCCGTTTCAGTTTTTAATCTGGATTTGTAAATATTCAACCATGAGATAGCCAAAGTAAGCGGAGGAAGCGAGAACAGGGTCGGTGTTGCGCCGACGTGCTATCCCTCTCCGGCATGAAGGCCGGGGTTTCTCGCGCAAAATGATGACCCGATTGATGACTGACAGCGTATGCGTTGATACCGCTGCGCAGCCACAGCATTGCGTTGTATGGCTACATGGCCTGGGAGCGGATGGACATGATTTTGAGCCGATCGTGCCGGAGTTAGCGATACCGGAACATCAGGCCGTGCGGTTTATCTTTCCGCATGCCCCGGTGCGTCCGGTGACCATTAACGGCGGGATGCAAATGCGTGCCTGGTATGATTTTTTAAGCCTCGCACCGGTACGCGGGGAGGATTATGCCCAGGTGCAGGAATCAGTGATCGCCTTGCAGCAGACCATCACCGCGCTGCGTCAGGAATATAGCAAGGTGGTGATCGGTGGCTTTTCGCAAGGCGGGGTGGTGGCGGGGACTGCCGCTTTGAGCGAAGGGGCAAGCCCGGATGGAGTTTTTGTGTTATCCGCCTATTTGCCGGATTTTCATCGTGCCGGGCTTACTCTGTCTGCGGAGGCGGCGGATTTGCCGGTATTTCAGGCGCATGGCGTGCACGATCCGGTGATCCCGGTGGCCTTTGGGCGCGCCGCCCGCGAGACCTTTGAGGAGGCAGGGACGGCGCTGGAATATGAGGAATACATGATGGAGCACAATGTTTGTCTGGAGGAAATCCGTGCGCTGCGTACCTGGCTGCTCAAGGTGCTGGCGGCCTGAGCGCATTCAATCAGCGGTGGCGAGGGTGATGCCCTCGCGCAGAATATCGGCCAGCCAGTGGATTTGTTCGGGGGTGATGATATACGGCGGCATCAGGTAGCTGACCGCCCCGAGCGGACGCAAGAGGGCACCGCGCTGCAAGGCATGGCGATAAATGCGCAAACCGCGCCGTTCTTGCCACGGATAGGGGATTTTGCGGGCCTTGTCCTTGACCAGCTCCACGGCGGCGATCATCCCGGTCTGACGCACCTCGGCGACATGCGGGTGATCCTGCAAGTCACGGAGGGCCTCGCCCATAACCTGGGCCAGATGGCGGTTATGCCCCAGCACATCCGTTTGGGCAAAGAGATCCAGCGTGGCTAAGGCGGCCCGGCAGGCCAGCGGATTGCCGGTGTATGAATGCGAATGCAGAAAGGCCGTGAGCTTTTGATACTCATCGTAAAAAGCGGCAAATATCGCCTCGGTGGTCATGACCACGGACAGCGGTAAATAGCCGCCGGTCAGGCCCTTGGACAGGCACAGATAATCCGGTGTCATCGCCGCCTGTTCACAGGCAAACAGGCTGCCGGTACGGCCAAAACCGACCGCAATCTCATCGGCAATCAGGTGAATATTGTAGCGATCACAGGCCTTTCGCAGGCGCGTTAGGTAAATGGGATCATACATGCGCATTCCGCCCGCGCATTGCACCAGCGGCTCAATGATCACCGCGCAGATCTGCTCGGCCTGAGTCGCCAGCACCTGCTCCATCGCCTCAAAGCGGCGCAGTGCGACTTCGGCGCAGGATTCGCCCGGCTCCCGGTCAAAGCAATCCGGCCCCGGTACGGTAATGGACTGCATCAACAGCGGTTGGTAGGTTTCTTTATACAGCGCGACATCGCCCACGGCCAGCGCGCCTAGGGTTTCACCGTGGTAGCTGTTTTGCAGACAGACAAAGCGGGTTTTTTGTGTCTGTCCCTGATTGCGGAAAAAGTGATAACTCATCTTCAGCGCGACTTCCACCGCCGATGAGCCATTATCCGCATAGAAACAGCGCGTCAGCCCTGGCGGTGCCAGCTTGACCAGGCGCTCAGAAAGCGCCACCACCGGCTCATGGGTAAAGCCCGCGAGGATGACATGCTCTAGCTGGCTTAGCTGCTCTTGCAGACAGGCGTTAATATAGGGATGTGCATGTCCAAACAGATTGACCCACCAGGAGCTGATGGCATCAAGGTAGCGATGCCCCTCAAAATCCTCAAGCCACACACCCTCGCCCCGGCGAATGGGAATCATGGGCAGGGATTCGTGGTCTTTCATCTGGGTGCAGGGATGCCAGACCACCGCGAGATCCCTTGAACTTAAGGCATTATTCGACATAACTTTTTATAAAGATAGGACTTTTTGTGCGCAGCGACCAACCGATTGCCGTGTCTGTGATTATTCCTGCCTGGAACGAGGCGCAATTCATTGCGAAAACCTTGCAAAACCTCCAGCAGGTTCTGGCCGAACTTGATGTTAACAGCGAGATCATTGTAGCGGATAACGACTCTACCGACGAGACTGCCGCCATTGCCACCGGCATGGGTGCGCGGGTGGTCCATGAATCAGAACGTCACATTGCCCGCGCCCGCAATACCGGCGCCGGGATTGCCCGTGGGCAGATGTTGTTTTTTGTCGATGCCGATACCTGGCCTGCGGCTGAGCATTTTCAGAAAGCCGTGGCACTGCTGCAAAGTGGCGAAATCTGCGGCGGCGGTGCGGCCATTGAGTTTGATGGCCTCAATCGTGGCCCCCATCGGGTCGGCGTGAGCATGTGGAATCGCATCTCCGTGCGCTTTAACGTCGCCGCCGGCTGCTTTTTCTTTTGCACCCGCGAGGCCTTTGATGCGGTAGGCGGCTTTAGCGCCAAACACTATGCCGGCGAAGAGGTGTATTTCTCCCATAGCCTCAAACGCTGGGGCAAAAAACACGGCAAGCGCTTTCAGGTCATCCCCAGCCCCTTAGTGCAAACCTCCGGGCGCAAGGTTGAATGGTTCAAACCCTGGGAGCACTTCATCGTCATTCTTATGGTGATGCTTTTCCCCTTTGTCCTGCGCTCACGCCGCTTGAGCTGGTTTTGGTACAAACGCCCCCAAAGCGCGCAATCGTCTACTCCTGAGTAAACAGGGTCAAAGCGGCATCTTCGGATGCCGCGATTTGCATCGGATTCTGCCCATAAAAAAAGCTCGCCAAAGCGAGCTTCATTTTTAGGCATTGATTTTATTGGTGCCTGGAGCCGGAATCGAACCGGCACGCCCGTAAGGGCGAGGGATTTTAAGTCCCTTGCGTCTACCAATTCCGCCACCCAGGCAAAACCGACGTATCGGAATCCTCAAAACCAAGGCGCGTATCATAGCATCCACTGCATGGCTTGGGTAGCGCAAATTCACCACATGGTAAAAGCAGAGACAGAGTTATGAGCGTGATACGGCCTTTCAGGTTTTACCGCCGGGAGCCTCAAGCGCCAGTGTGACTGAGTTTTGCCACACTGGTGCCTGAGCCTGCACCCATCCCCAAAGCGGAGGCTTTTGCGTTGCCCGCTTGGCAGATGCCAAGTTTCAGCGACTCAGCTGGATGGCGTGTTACCCGAGAGTTTGAGCCAGGTTTCCAGCACGGTGTCGGGGTTTAGGGAGATGCTTTCGATGCCTTGTTCCATCAGCCAGATGGCCAGGTCTGGGTAATCTGACGGACCCTGGCCGCAGATGCCGACGTATTTGTTGGCGCGGCGGGCGGCGTCGATGGCCATTTTGAGCATCTTTTTCACGGCGGGGTCGCGTTCGTCAAACAGGTGGGCGATCAGGCCCGAGTCACGATCCAGTCCCAGGGTGAGCTGGGTCATGTCGTTGGAGCCGATGGAGAAACCGTCGAAGTATTCCAGAAACTCATCGGCGAGCACGGCGTTGGAGGGAATCTCGCACATCATCAGTATTTTCAGGCCATTTTCACCCCGCTTAAGCCCCATTTCAGCCAGCAGTTCGATGACTGCACGGGCCTCGTCAAGGGTGCGCACGAAGGGTACCATGACCTGAATATTGGTCAGGCCCATGCCATCGCGTACCCGTTTGAGGGCGCGGCATTCCAGTTCAAAGCAGGCGCGGAAGTCGCTGGAGAGGTAGCGCGAGGTGCCGCGAAAGCCGATCATCGGGTTTTCTTCGTGGGGCTCGTAGCGCTCACCGGCGAAAAGATTGGCGTATTCGTTGGACTTGAAATCCGACAGGCGCACAATCACCGGGTTGGGATGAAAGGAGGCGCCCAGGGTGGCAATGCCTTCGACCAGCTTTTCTACATAGAAGCTTACTGGATCGGCATAGCCGGCGGTGCGCTGGGCAATGTCTTTTTGCAGTTCGGCGGGCAGGCGGTCATATTCCAGAAGTGCCTTGGGGTGGATGCCAATCATGGTGTTGATGATGAATTCCAGCCGCGCCAGCCCAACGCCGTGATTGGGGATGTTGCGAAAATGGAAAGCACGCCCCGGATTGCCGACGTTCATCATCACTTTCAGGCCGATTTCCGGCATTTCATCGGTGCGGGTGCGCATCACCTCAAAATCCAGCTGGCCGCGATATACCCGTCCTTCATCGCCTTCGGCGCAGGTCACGGTGACGGCCTGACCGTCTGCCAGGGTTTTGGTGGCATCACCGCAGCCGACTACGGCGGGAATGCCCAGCTCGCGGGCAATGATGGCGGCATGGCAGTTATTCACCAGCACCGGTGAGTAGCGTTCGGTAAATACGATGTAGTTATGGTGATCGGCGACCGTGATGTTGTATACCGGCTCAGCGGGGTTGTGTGTCTGCAGGCGTACTCTGGATTGACGGATATCCGAGTCCAGCAGGGTTTGTACGCGCTGTTGCTGGGCCGGGTCTTGGACTGTGGCCAGGGCCTTGTGGAGACCGCGTGCGGTGATCAGGTAGTTTTTGCGCATCCGGTGATTGACATCGGAGCCAACCGCTCCGGCAAAGAGCTGGCGCGCATTGAAAAAGCGGGTGCCCACGCGGCGGGTGTCGCGACAGTGAACGCGCTGGGTGTAGCGGCCAATATGATCAAGCTTTTCGACAAGCTGCAGGTTGTAGATCGTGCGATTGCGGGTCACCTGCGGCACGGTGCCCAGGCGCATACAGGCGACGATGGCGGCTTGCAGGGTTTCTTCGGTGCCGATATAGAGATTGACGCGGCCTTTGGCAAAGGTGCCATCACCGTCAATCAGACCGGCGAGGAAATGGGCGGCCAGTTCGGCATCGCTTTTAAGCAAGGTGGTGATGATGCTTTCCTGTTCGGCGTGCAGGGCCTCGGCAATGCCTTTGCTGTAGCAGCGATAGGCGTTCGCCTCACCCACCACCTGCATCCCGCGAATCATGCCAGATGAGGGCTTTTTGGCCGAGACCTTGAAGGTCTTGCCATCGTTAAGCTCCAGAGCGGCATTCATGCGCTCAATGAAGGCGGCTTTGAGCGCCGTGGGCTTTTGGACGAAGTTGACCTCGCCGTGGGTGGCGCTGAGGTGGATATGCCCGTCACTCATCAGACCGCCGAGCAGATAGGCCAGGGAGCGTTCTTTTTCCGTGGAACTGGACAAGGGCGGCAGATACTGGGCCAGCAGCACGGCTTCATCGGCAGCAAGCATATCCTGCATTTCGGTATCAACCAGCGCTGCATTGCGCAGATTGAGCATTTTGTGATCTGGCGTAAGAGTCAGGGTGTTGCCCTGCATACGCCCGGTTTGCGAGACCTCGACAGTCAGGGTGGGAGCGGTTTTTTGCATCACCGCCTCAACTGGCTTCCATTCTACGCGCAAGGTTTCACGGTTTAAGGCGGGGACGCTGATGCCCTCACAGCCTTGTTCATGGAGTTGGGCGAAGGAGATGAAACCGCGATTGGTCAGTAATTGCGTGTCTCCGGCAAAGCAGGTGCGGCCGCCACGATTGGTGACGATGGCGGCGGCGCGTTTCATGACCGGTTCCCAGTCGGGGTCGGTCATGTCGGTGACCAGGACATCGCCAGCGGCGACTTTATCCATGTCCTCAAGGTTGGCCACCACGCGCACCGTGCCCGCGCCGATTTTTTGCCCAATGGCGCGGCCGCTGGCCAGAACTTCGGTGCGGGGGGCGCGCAGGCGGTAGCGTTCGATCACCTGGGCATCGGCGCGGCTTTCCACCGTTTCCGGGCGGGCCTGAACGATGTAGATTTTGCCGTCCACGCCATCCAGCGCCCATTCCACGTCCATCGGGCGACCGTAATGCTTTTCGATGATGACCGCCTGCTGGGCCAGCTCCTGGAGTTGCGCTTCGGTGATGCAGAACTGCCGCCGCTCTGCGTCAGCAACTTCGACAGTGCGGGTGTTCTGGCCGTCTTCACCAAAGATCATCTTGATGGCCTTGGAGCCCAGATGGCGGCGCAGAATCGCCGGTTGGCCGGTGGCCAGGGCGGGTTTGTAGAGGTGGAATTCATCCGGGTTAACCGCCCCCTGCACCACCGTTTCACCTAGCCCCCAGGAGGCGGTGATGAACACCACGTCGCGGAAACCGGACTCGGTATCCAGGGTGAACATCACGCCGCTGGCGCCGATATCCGAGCGCACCATGCGCTGAATGCCTGCCGAGAGGGCGACATCGGCATGGGCAAAACCTTGATGCACGCGATAGGAGATGGCGCGATCGTTATATAGGGAGGCAAAGACCTCATGCACCGCCTTGAGCACGGCGGGCAGGCCGCGCACGTTCAAAAAGGTTTCCTGCTGTCCGGCAAAGGAGGCATCGGGCAGATCCTCGGCGGTGGCTGAAGAGCGCACCGCGACAGCAACCTCGCCGCCACTGGCAGCGGTCAGTTGCGCATAGGCCTCGGTAATCGCGGTCTGCAGCGCGGGCGGGAAGGGGGTTTCGACCATCCAGCGGCGAATCGTGCTGCCCGCCTCGCGCAGGGCGGTGATGTCGTTGACATCGAGCTGATTGAGCAGGGTGTTGATACGCTCGCCCAGCCCTTCATGCGACAAAAATTCACGGAAGGCATCGGCGGTGGTGGCAAAGCCACCCGGTACGCGAACTCCGGCATTGGCCAGCCCGCTGATCATTTCCCCCAGGGAGGCGTTTTTGCCACCCACGCGGGGGACATCGTGCATATTGAGCTGTTCAAACCAGATGATGTGTTGATTTTCCATACGTGTGCGTCTTTTCGTTGTCGTTATCGTCAAGGGTTGAGCGTTGTATCTTGCTTGGCATGTGGCGGTATCATCTTGATGCCGCTTTAAAACCGGCGACACCTGCCTGCCGCGACGCACGCGACGCACGCGGCGCAGGCAGGGAAGGTGCCGCCACTTAATCCGCCGATGAGCGGCAGCGCTGTTGACAGCCCAGACAGCCGCCGGCCTTGGGGGGCAGGTCGGTGCTGTCGTGGGGGTGTTTGCAGGCGATGCGTCGGGCCAGTTGGTCTACCAGCACCCACAGGGCAAAGGCGGCAAAGATAAACAGGATCGCCAGCAGGTAGTTCAGCATCATCAGTTAGCGCCTCCCAGTCCGGCAAAGCCCATAAAGGCCAGCGATAAAATCCCGGCGAGCATCAGACTCATGGCTGCACCCCGGCTGATGGAGGGCACGTCGGAGAGCTCCAGCTTTTCGCGCAACCCGGCCATCAGCAAGATGGCAAGAATGAAGCCTCCCCCCGCGCCCAGGCTGTAGATCAGCGATTGGCTGAGGTTGTATTCATTAAAGGTCTGAAACAGGGCCAGGCCGAGAATCGCGCAGTTGGTGGTAATCAGGGGCAAGAAAATCCCCAGCGCACGATACAACGCCGGACTGAATTTCTTCATGGTCATTTCCACCAGCTGTACCGCCGAGGCAATGATGGCGATATAGGCGATCAGGCGCAAAAATTCCAGATCCAGCAAGACCAGCAGGGCATTGATAAACCACGCAGACAGGGAGCTGATCAGCATCACAAAGGCAGTCGCCAGCCCCATGGAGAAGGCAGTTTGCAGTTTGCCCGAGACCCCCAGAAAGGGGCAGATGCCCAGAAACAGCGCCAGCACAAAGTTATTGATGATGGCGGCGTTTAAGAAGATATAGGCTAAGGAATCGGCTTCCATCACGCACCTGCCTGTACGGGGTTGGGTTGGGTCTTGCGTTGCATCTGGCGTTCTTTGATCCAGGCAAAGAGCAACAGCCACGCCCCCAGCACAAAAAAGCCGCCGGGCGGTAATAGCATGATGACCCACGGTTCAAAGGAGGGACCAAAGATGGGAATCCCCAATAAAGAGCCAGCACCCAGCAACTCACGCACCGACCCCAGGCACAGCAGCGCGATGGTAAATCCTGCGCCCATGCCGAGCGAATTGATCAGGGTTTTGCTCAGGCGATGGCGCGAGGCGTAGGATTCTGCCCGTCCCAGGATCATGCAGTTGGCAACAATCAATTGAATAAAAGCCCCCAGGGCGTGATAGATTTCCAGGCTGATCGCCTGAATCAGGTAATCCACCACGGTCACAAAGGTGGCAATGATAACGATGTACGCCGCAATGCGCACCTCTTTAGGGATATGGCGGCGCAGCAGTGAGACCATCACGCTGGAGCACAGCAGCACAAAAGTGGTGGCCAGACCCATCGCTAAGGCATTGATCACCGAGTTGGTGACGGCCAGCACCGGACACATGCCCAGCAGCATCACAAACACCGGATTTTCACGCCACAGGCCGCGCAGGAAGGTATCGGCGGTAATCGGTTTTTCGCCGGGTTTTAAAGCCATCTTAATCAACCTGATTCTGTTTCGTTAACATACGTTAGCGCGCACCCTCAATGAGGATGGGCGAATCCACCAAAGCCCGTAGGAAAATCCCACGGGCGCCATTCTCGTCGCGTTCCATTTCAATGCCGTTTGAGCGAATGACCTTTGCAGAACCGATGTTGACAATCTCACCTGTCCAGCTCGCTGTCTTTGATGTGTACGCCTCACAGACGCGCACCAGCTTCTTCCCGCGTTCGATGCACTTCTGCTCTAGCCGTTGGCCGAACCGATAGTGCGCGAACGAGAGGAGGCTGCGGACAGACTTGCGGCGGAGCTTTCGCCCAGCCTTTGACGTCATCTGCTTTGTTTCAAATGTTGGCAGAAGGATGACATCAAAGTTGTCCGTTAGAAAACGAGCGACTTTCCAATGGAGTTCGTCGATCAGTTGCTTGATCTTCAATCGGATAGCATCCGCCGCTTTCGTAAAAGACAGACGTTTGCGCTTCCCTTCCGCTTTATCACGACGAGACAAGAGACGATCCAGATGATGCGCCAAACGCACAATCCTCTGAAAATCATCTTGCCCTAGATGACCAACGTGCTGGTCGCTAAAGAATGTCTGGAAGGTTCTCACACCGGGGTCAAGGGCAACCAGACGGCCTTGGTTCTCGGCTGCATCTGGTTCTTTTAGAACCGGGAGGGAGACATACCACTTGTTGGCAAACTTTATGACACGACCATCACGCAGGTTCATCGGTAGAGCCTCTGCGAACTTCATTTCGCCCAAGGCTCTAACGTTGAACCCGCGCCGATCTTTTGACCACTGATCATTCCTGAGAAAGAACGACTGCTGCGCGTCCTTGCGCGATTTGAAGCGACACCGGCTGAACTCGCCCGTGCGCTTGAATTTCGCAATCGCCTGCTGCACGGTCTGGCAGGCTTCTGCCACCGCGCCATCACGAATCGCCCTCGGGCAATCCGTTGTCCAAGGGTATTCCTCAGCGAGATGGGGGATCAGGTACTTCTTGATGGCCATGAAGTTTGGCTGGACGATCCGCAGATTCAGCAGCCAAATTGTCTCGTTGTAGACGAACCGATAGACGCCCAACCACGAGTTCAGCCGCTTCTCTTGCGACCGCGTTGGTCGCATCCTGATTCTTTTTGCTCTGGTAATTTCTCCGTCCGTAGAGCCTGCAAGCGAAGCCATGAACGATGGCCAATAGGTCTTCGGCAAGTTCACGTTCGGGTTTTCTTTTATCTTCACTGAGAACCACGAGTTCGCTGCCGCACTCGTGGATAATCCACTCAATGAGTTCAAATCCGAAACGCACGAGTCGATCTTTGTGGGCAACCACAACCGTGAGCTTCTCGCCGCGCAGGCATCGTCCCAATATGGATTTAAGCCCTTTACGCTGATAGTTGAGGGCGGAGCCGACATCTTGGATGATCTCGGCGCCTGGGTAGCGCTCACGCAGGTATTGGGCTTGTCGCTCAAGGTCGGGCTTTTGGGCAGGTGAAGACACTCGGCAATAGCAGATGACAGAGGGTTTAGCCTGAATGGCATCCCCAAGATAGGCGTCGACATCGAACCTGCGCTGCCCGCTGGCAGTTCGGTAAGTGGCGATCCGCCCTTCATCGGCATATTTTCGAAGTGTGTTTGCATGGAGTCCGAGTATTTTAGCGGCTTCTCTGGATGGAACATACCTGGGCATGTGTGCTCCGCGTTTACTTAAGAATGTAAGCAAAAGTTAGTATACTAAAACCTAGATGTCAACTCGTGAGCGGGTTCAGGGGGCAGCGTGTCAGATTCTGCCGCAGGCATATTCACCATTCCCGGCGGACCGGGCACAATCTCTGCGGGAACGGGCTCATGTACCGGCGGCACAACGGCAAACAGTGGCCACTGATCGACCAGTTGGGGCAAGACGGTTGCCGCGCTGTCGTTGAGCATACGCCCGATGGCATTGGCAGAGATGGTGGCTCCGCTGATGCCGTCAATCTGCCAGGGGTGTTCCTTGGTATTGGGACGTACCGTGACGATGGCATTGGCCAGACGCTCCCGGGCGAGATCCAGGCGCGCATCCAGGGCCTCAAAATTGGCTAGAAAGCGCGCATCGGTTTCGATTTTATCGCCCAGCCCTGGGGTTTCCTTGCTCTCCAGTACCTTGATGCCGATGATGCACTGGCACTGCGGGTCATAGCCATACAGCACCCGGATGATGTCGGCATAGCCGCGTGCTGCCGCTTCCAGGGCAACGCCCTTAAACTGCCCCTCGGCATCATAACCGGCATAAATGCGCCGTGCCCCGCTGGGTACCGCCCCCTCCAGCACCGCCACACCATCGCTGCCGAGCACAAAATCATAGCGCTGGGTGGCCCCCGGAATCACTTGCAATACGGCGGCTTCCAGCGCCAGACGCTGGTTTTCCACAATATAGGGGCGGGTCAGCTCTACCACGCTGACCACCAAGAGCCCGGAAAACAGGGCAATCAAGCCCAGGGTGGCAATCAGCCTGCTGCTGGCGGTAGGGCTGGAGGCAGCCAGTGGGGCTTGTGGGGTTGAGGTCGTCGTATCGGAGCTCATGCCCCCTCCTTGCCAGGGGCGGCTGGGCGGCGGTCTTTGGGTTTAAGGCGCTGGCGCAACGCGCTCAACGCATCGCGCAGACGCGGCGGCGGGCGCTTGCCGTAGGGGCGCGGCTGGGTCAGGTGATCAATCAACGGTGAGGCGGCATTGCCCAATAAAATGGCATACATGATGCCCTCCGGCAGTCCACCAAACAGGCGGATGATCACCGTGAGAAAGCCGATCAGCAGGCCATAAATCCACACCCCCCAGGGCGTCACCGGTGAGGCGACCATATCGCTGGCCATGAAAAAGGCCCCGAGCATCAAGCCGCCGGATAACAAGACAAACCACGGCGAGGGGTAATAGGCCGGGTCCAGCAGATAAAATACGCCAGCGGTCAGAAAGGCCCCGCCCAGCACCGCTGCGGGCAGACGCCAGTTAATCAACCGCCGCACCACCAGATACATGCCGCACAGAAAAATCAACAGTGCCGAGGTTTCACCCACCGAGCCGGTGGTCAGCCCCAGGAGCAGATCCGTGGTTTCGGTAAACATCCCTTCAAATTTCCACTGCGCCAGCGGGGTTGCCCCGGTGTAGGCGTCCACCGATGGCGGGGTGGTAAAGGGCATGGTCAGGGTTGAGGGCAAGACCTCGGTAAAACGATCCGGATGACCGGGCACCGTCCAGGTGGAAATCGCCCCCGGAAAGGCCGCCTGGGCAAAGGCCCGCCCGACCAGCGCCGGGTTGAAGGCATTAAAGCCCATGCCACCGAACAGCACTTTCCCCAGGCTCATGCCGATAAAGGCCGAAACCGCCGCCATCCACAAGGGAAAAGCCGGTGGCAGGGTCAGCGCCAGAAGAATGCCGGTGATGATGGCGCTGTAATCCGACAGGGAATTTTCGCGCCGCCCAAGACGGTTAAACAGGTGTTCAGTGGCCACGCAGGTGAGCGTGGTGGTCAGAATCAACAGCAGCGCGCTCAGCCCGAAGTGATAGATCGAAAAGGCGCAGATCGGCAGCAGGGCATACACCACGTTGCGCATGATGTGCTCAACACTGCCCGCTTGCTTGAGATGCGGCGAGGTTTTTAGTTCGATGCGTAAAGGTTTCACAGGCTCAATGACAAAAGTGTATTAGATGTGGACGCGCTTCCGGGGGGCGGCATCATCCCGATGCCGCTTGAAAACCAGCGAACGCAAGAGGCGTGTGCTACATTACAGCAAGCGCTCGCGGTTGACCGATTTGGCAATCCGGAAATACTGCACCAGCGGGATATTCGAGGGGCAGACATAGCTGCAGCAGCCGCATTCAAAGCAGTCATGAAGATGAAAACGCGCCTGCATCATCGCATATTCGCGTTTAACCGCCAGGCGGCCCAGCTCGCAGGGGTTGAGATTGACCGGACAGGCTTCCAGGCAGCGTCCACAGCGAATGCACGGATGTGTCTTGCCTGCCGGTTTGCTTTGCGTGGCCAGTTCGGGCAAGACAATCACCCCCGAGACGCCTTTGGTCACCGGAACATCCAACGAGGCCACGGTATTGCCCATCATCGGTCCGCCGAGAATGATATGGCTGGCATCCCCGGCATAGCCGACCTGTTCGAGCAGATAGCGCAGCGGGGTGCCGATGGGTACCCGATAATTGCCGGGCTTTTTGACCCCCGGCCCGGCGACGGTTACCACGCGCTCAATGATCCCCTGACCGTTGGGCAACAACTCGCCCATCTGGCTTAAGGTACTAACGTTATTGACCACCACGCCGATCTGATAGGGATACCCCCCGGAGGGCACCTCGCGCTTTAACAGCGCCTTGATCAGCAGTTTTTCCGAGCCTTGCGGATATTTGGTGCGTACCGTCTGCACGCTGATCGGGTCATGGGGTGACAGGCAGGCACGCAGCGCTGCTACGGCATCGAGCTTGTTATCTTCCACCCCAATCACGGCGCGCTGGGCCTTGAGCGCCCGCATCGCCAGGCGGATGCCCAGCAACAGGGTCGCGGTGTGTTCCAGCATGATGCGGTGATCTGCGGTCAGATATGGCTCACATTCGCAGCCATTCACCACCAGGGTATCAATGGGATGGCCGGCCGGAACCTCCAGCTTTTTGTGGGTGGGAAAGGCCGCCCCACCGAGTCCCACTAATCCGGCGGCCTGTACCGCCTGAATGATCCCGGCGCTGGAGAGGCTGTTGACATCACGCGGCGTACCCCAGCGCACCACCTGGCTATCGGCGGCGAGGGTACGGATCACAATGGCCTCGCTTTTGGGGCCACGCGCCGTGGGCATTAACTGGATGCCCTCAACGGTGCCGGTGACCGGGGCATGCATCGCTACCGACAGATCTCCGTTAGCCACCGCAATGGGTTGGCCGCGCACCACTTCCTGCTGGGGGCGTACCAAGGGAATGGCCGGTTCGCCAAAATGCTGCTGCAAGGGGATGATCATGCGCGGCGCAAAGGGTAGCCGACGAATCGCCTGATCACGGGTTGCCTCCTTGAACTCCGGCGGATGTACGCCGTGCGGGAAGGTCAAGCTGCTCAGAAAAGAAAATAATCGGGTCATGAAAAAAGCCTATGGCCAGTGAATGCACATCGCCAAACGCATGGAGCGCCGCTCACCCGCGCGGCATGAAAAACATGCCACGCTAGTGCGTGACGCTCCCCAAAGCGACGGCTGCCTGCCTGCCGCAGGGAAGCCGCCGCCACGCGATGACCAATTACCACTTGGTACCGGGGTGGATACAGCTCACCGGACAACGATCCGCCGCCCGCTTGATCTGCTCATAGCTGGCGCCCTTGGGATTGATCACGACAATCTGCTGCTTGTTGTCGTAGGCAAAGACCCCAGGCGCAACCTCCAGGCAATCGCTACAGGCATTGCATTCCGGACTTTCCACCCACACCGCTTCATATTCCACCGCAGTGGCCGCAGCGCTCACGCTGGGGCTGGGGGCTACTGAAGCCGCGGGGATGGCCTGTTTGACTTTTCCCGGTTGCAATAAGGCGCCAAGCTCGGAACTGCTGCCGCTGGCCAGGGCCAACAGCGAGCTGGTCAGTTGCTGGGCCATATCCAGGCGGGTTTGCTGAGCCACCGCCTCGACATCCACCTGTGGCTGATCCAGCCCCAACAGCCCCTTGAGCTGACGCCAGAAGGCTTGACGCTCTTCGGTGGAGCGCACCAGTTCCTCAGACACCAGTACCCGCCCTAGCTGGTTTTGCTTGTCCACCACCCAGATGAAGGGGAAACGGCCAACGCGCTCGTCTTCAGACAGCCCCAAAAAGTCTGCCAGCGGGATCATGCGATCATCCCAGGTTTCCACCGGGGCCTTCTTGAAGTGCTTGCGGAAACGCCCTTCGGTGACGGCAAAGTCGGCAAAGGTCATGGGCACTTTCAGCTTGGCCTCGGTGCCATCCGCCTCCTGATAGTTCAGGGTGTACACCGGCCAATCCTTATCCAGCGAAGGATTGCCTTCCAGGGTGCAACACTCGCGGAAGGTCACGCCCTTGTCGGGGTTATAGCGGAACAAGGGATAGGCGCGGGACTCCACCGCCATACGCGACTGATTGAAGGCCACATCATCGCCCACGCCGTGCTCTGGCGGGCAGACCGCATAGACATTAAACAAGGCCGGACGGCGGCTGTTCAGCCCTTCGATATAGCTTTCCAGCAGATGCCCGACGTTGGAGATAGCGCCCTGCATCACATAGCTGGTGCGATGTGCCAGCCCGATCAGGCTGATCTCCTTGCGCACTTCTTCCTTGCCCTTCCAGGCCACCCCATAGGGGGCCATATCCGAGACCTGACTGATAAAGCCCGAGGTACAGGCCTGGCCACCGGTATTGGAATACACCTGGGTATCCAGCACCATCACCTTGATCGGCATTCCCGACATCAGGGCCCGTGAGAGATTCTGGAAACCGATGTCATACATCGCGCCGTCACCGCCCACACTGACCACCGGCGGACACAGCAGGAATTCCTCATCGGAGAACTGCTCCCAGTTAAACTGGGCAAAGAAGGGCTCATGCTCTGCCGGGTTGTAGCGCCCACTCAGCTCAAGCTCAGCCATGCGCACTGCCTTGAAGCCCTCGGCCATCTTGGCCATGTGTCCTTCAAAAATCCCCATCGCCACCGACGGGCTGTCCTGGAACAAATGGCTGCTCCACGGGAAGGGATAAGGGTTGAAGGGGAAGGTGCCGCCCCATACCGAGGTACAGCCGGTGGCATTGATCACGCCCATGTCCGAACGGCCACGCCCGGTGGGGCCTTCACGATAGCGCCATTGCAGATCCTTGAGCGCGCTCAATACGCCGGTGATCCACTGCAACCAGTCCGGATCGACCGGCTCGGCGGCCTGGTTCTTTTCCAGCTCCGTCGTCAGTCGCGCCAGGGTCAGATCCTTGTCGGCATGTTCCTTGATCGCCTGGGTCAGCGCCTGGGTATCGGACAGGTTCATGCCATTGGCCAGCTTCAGGCGGATATGCTGCTCCAGCCGCTCAATGAGCTGTGCCAGCTGGCTCAGATGCTTTTCCACCCGCGACTGCATCAGTGCCGTGACGGTGGCGGTGAACAGGTGCATGGCGGTTTTTTCACCGCAGCCCAGACAGGCGCTATCCCCGCAGTTCATCGAGCTGTACGCGCGCTTGTCCAGCAACAGGGTTTCCAGCGCGCCGATGCCCTGATCCAGGTCTTTGACGCGGATATAATCCGGGCGCGTGGTGGGCAGATCCTGCCAGAAGGCCCAATCCGTGCGCAGTTTTTCCACCCGCTCCGGGGTCTGCTCGACCACTTCGAGGGCATCAAATTCACAGGCACTGACGCATTCCATACAGCCTTTGCAGGTGTAGGGATTTACTGTCAGCGAAAACAGACCGCCGCTGCCCTTGGCGCGTTTTTCCAGGGCATGGAAATACGGCTTGGCCACGGCAAACTTAAAGCCGCCGAGGTTTTCCTTAAACCAGCCAAATTCGGTTTCCAGCGCGACCTTGTCTTCACCGGTCAAGGGACTGTCCGCCAAGACCTGCGCCATCGCCAGCTCAAGCTCGGTGTTGACATCGGCATGTTGGCCGCCTTCGACCAGGGCCGGACGCAGACGTTTTTCCAAATCACGCACCGCCCGACGCAGCTGGCGGGTGACCCGGCCGGTGTTTTCGATGCGACGGATAACCGTCTCAAAGACCTCGCCGACGGTGTTGACCAGGCCGGGAATGGCGCTGTCTGGGCAGATCGCGTAGCAATCACCGCAGGCAGTACACTTGTCGGCCAGCCAGTTGGGATATTCAAAGCGAATCTGGGTCATATCGCGATACACGCCGGTGGAGGCAGGAATCAGCGACAAGCCCATGAAGGGGTCTACCAGATTGTCATTGCCCTGGCCCGACAGATAAAAGCTGCCGGTTTGCTCCCAGAAACGGTGAATATCGGACAGCGGAGCCTGCGACTGTGGCAGACGCTTGAGCATGGTCGGCAGGGCCGGTGCACTGATCGCCGCCGTAATCAGGGCGGTGGTATTGAGGGGCTTGTCAACGATTTCGACCGTTTCCTCAAAGCCCCGACGCACCACCCGCAGATTGTCCTCGACCACACGCGCGCCCTTGGCTCCGAATTTTTCCTGCAACTGGTCTTCAATCGCCCTGAACAGGCTGTCTTCATCCAGATTCTTTTTCGCCATCACTGGTGAGGTGGCAAAAAACGCGCCCTGGAAGGCAATGCCCTGCATCCGGAATTGCAGGTCAGAATCGGAAGCCTCATCACGGGCAATGCGGAAAGCGTCGATATAAAAGACGCGGATTGCGTTGTCCACAATGTAGCGCTGCGCACTCGGTGGAAAGCTCGCCCACACCGCCTCGGGGGATTCCAGCGATGCCTGGATGACAAACACCCCGCCTTTGGACAGACCGGCCAAGGGATTGGAATGCTCAAAGACATTGGGATCGGGGGAGAGCACTACATCAACATGCTTTAATTCGCTGTTGACGCGGATCGGTTCGGGGGCGGCGGCGAGATAATAGGTGGTGGGCTGGCCCTTTTTCTCAGAGCCATATTTGGGGTTAGCCTTGATGTGATAATCCAGCAGATCAAACAAGGTCATGGCCAGATTTTTGCCGGTGGTCATGGCGCCCCAGCCACCGACCGAATGCAGGCGCAAGGCAATGGTGCCCTCCGGCATCAGCGGTGGATTTTCCGAGCCGCGCACCGCCATCTCACGAATATGCGGATAAGCCTCCAGCAGGGTCTGCTGTTGCAATTCCTGCTTGGGCGAGGCGGGGGTATCACGGATAAATTCCACCGACAGATAGAAAAAGCGCCGCTTGGCCCCATCGTCGAGCATATTTTCCACTGCACCGATCAAGGCCTCGGCCTGCATATCGCGTGAGCCCAGACCATATACCCCGGAATACAGACGCGGCATGTCGCTCATGCGATAACTGGCATACTCCGGATACGGCAGTGCCGAGTGGCCGTTTTGCTTGGCAGTGCGATCTTTGCTCTCAGCCGCAATGCCGTTTTCCAGACACTTGCTCAATGTGGCCCGTGTCTCGCGCATCAAGGGCAGATCCTCGGCCAGCGGCTGATCGGTGCGCTCCAGTACCGCAACGCCCTTGCGCCCTTTGAGCGCCGCGCCCAGCAAATCCCCCGGGAAGGGACGGAACATGGTCAGACCCACCACGCCGACCTTGAGCTTGCGGGTGGCACGCAGATGATCCGCCACCGCCTCTGCCATGGCAATCATGCTGCCTTGACCGACAATCACATACTCTGCATCGTCCATCAGGTACTGCTGGATGCGCCCATAGCGCCGTCCGGTGAGTTCGTAATACTCCTGCGCGCACTGGTCAAACAGGGCCTTGATATGCGCAAAGAAATACGGACGCTGGGCCGCCACCTGCTGCATGTAGGCATCCTGGTTTTGCAAAGACCCCGACAGCATCGGATTATCCACGTCCCAGATGGCGGGAATACGGCGGCGCTTCTCGCCATAGAGCATCTTTTGCGCCGGTGTCGGGGTGTCAATCAGGTCATCCGGACGGCCCAGAAACTGCGCAATGAGCTCGCGTTCCGGCAACGACACCGACTCCACCAAATGGGTGGTTAAAAAGCCATCCTGCCCCACAATGCCGGGATTAAGCGCCAGTTCGGCGACCTTGTGCGCAATCAGGTTGAGATCCGCCGCTTCCTGGGCATTTTTCGCCATCACCTGGAAAAAGCCGGTGTCATCGACGCAGTGATAATCATCATGGCTGGCGTGGACGTTAAGCGAGGCCTTGGTAATCGCCCGGCAGCCGATATTGAGGATATAGGGCAGGCGCTTGCCGGTGGCGGCATACAGCGACTCATGCATGAAGGCCACGCCCTGGGCCGAGGAGAAGTTGATCGCCCGCAGGCCGGTCATCGCCAGTCCGGCCGTCACCGCCGCTGCGGCATGTTCGGATTCCGGCTCAATAAATACCAGCGAACGTCCGGAGATATTGATATGACCGCGTGAGACCTCCTCTGCCCACAGCTCCCCCATCTGCGTCGATGGAGTAATCGGATACGCACCAGCCGCATCCGAGGCCTCACGTTCGCAATGAATGATGGCGGTATTGCCATCGACTGCCGCACGAATGCCGGTATATTTAAAAGTCTTTTGCAATGGAGTGCGCTTTTGCAACATGTCGTTGATCTCCGGCCCTGTGGAGGGCTTATTTTGGTTTTAAGCGGCTCATCCCAAAGCCGGTTTTAGTGTAGAACAGGCCGCAGCACGCCTTGGGTGTGGCACGCTGTGGCAACATCGCAAACAACTCGCCGCTGTACTCAGGCACGCGGTAAAGGCTCCATACGCGGCAAAGGTTCTTTGCGGGTCACTTTCCGGGCGCGCACCCCTTTGTCAGGACGCGCACCTTCCAGCCAGACAATGGCGCCGGTGGGGCAGCGTTGTATCGCCACCCGCGAGGCCAGTGCATTCTTGCCATAATCAATGACCGCGAGATTGGCCTGCATGGTAATCAGGCCCTCCGGGGCATCAACGGCACATCGTCCACAGGCAGTACATACCACCTCGCAATGTGCCTGCGCCTCGTCCTGGGGATCCTGATTTTTGCAGTTGATCCACAGACGGTGGCTTTCTGGCTGGATTGAAAACAAATCTTTGGGGCAGATATCCACACAATCGCCACAGGCGGTGCATTTGTCGATGTCCACCTTGGGCAGGCCGTAGCGATCCAGGGTGATGGCATCAAAGCTGCACACCACCTCACAATCGCCCAGCCCCAGACAGCCCCAGGTACAGCCTTTGCCACCGCCAGAGACCAGCGCGGCAGCGCGACAGGATTTCAATCCCTTATACAGCGCCCGCGTCGCCGCCACATGCGAGCCTCCCGCGCAGGCCAGACGGGCCAGCTGACGCTCCCGCCGGGTGAGTTTTACCCCCAGCAAATCGGCAATCGTCCGGTTCATCTCCACCGCATTGACGGTGCAGCGCGAGGGTTCTGTGCTGCCTTGAATCAGGGCCTCGGCAAAAGGCCGACAGCCCGGTGAACCGCAGGCCCCGCAGTTGGCCTTGGGGAGCAAATCTTCGATCTGGTCAATGCGCGGGTCTTCATAGACATACAAACGCCGGTTAGCCAGGGCCAGCACCATCGCCAGCATGACCCCCAGCAAGGCCATAAAGCCGCTGGCCAGGGCAATGTTTAACAGGGAATCAGACATAAATTTTGCCCTTGCAAAAAATACAGGGAGGTATTTTGTCCCCCAGACCGTTGACAGCGCGCTGTAATGCGCCATCCCGTCTCGAGGGCGTATTAAAAAGACCCGCACTGTGAAGCGATGTGTGCCGTGATAAATCCGTTTTATAGTGCAGTGCATCATTTTTATTGATCGAAGTCTATGCGTCAATAAAGCATTTGATCCAACAATTATTTCAATCCTTAATATTGAATTTAATAATAGTTAAATATTCGCAGGTGTTCACACAGCGCACCGATTCACGCGTGAAAAGCTTGTATTGCGCGCCTAAAAGGCGGTAATGTGCGTCTTGCAATTTGCGTGTTATAAAAACGAAAACAAACCCCTGTGCCGGTACGCAGGCAGCAGCAGGTTTGTCTCAACCTAACCCCATTGCAGGAGAAGCTTGATAATGATGCAAAGATTTCTACGCGGCCTATTGATTGGCCTTGCCGCCAGCGCACTGGCTGTCGGCAGTGTCCAGGCCCAGGATCGCACCGGCTGGCCCAACTCGGCCAAGATCGGCACCGCTTCCCAGGGCGGCACCTTTTTTATTTACGGGGCTGGCTGGGGGGGGCTGGTACAGCAGTCTACCGGTGTGAACATGACCGCCGAGGTCACCGGCGGCCCGGCGCAGAATATGGTGCTGGTGCATACCGGCGAGCTGCAGTTTGGCATGACCACGATGGGCCCGGCCTATGCGGCCTGGACGGGGACGCTGGAAGTAGCCCCTGGTCTGAAAACCGATAATGTGCGGGCAATGTTTCCGATGTACATGACGCCCTTTCAGGTCGTCGCGCTGAAAAGCTCCGGAATCGCCTCCATGGCCGATTTAAACGGCAAGCGGGTTGGCGTTGGGCCACAGGGTGGCACTGCCAGTGTCTACTGGCCGAAGTTTTTCCAGGATCTGGGTATCCGGGTACGCCCCCAGTTTGGTGGGGCCTCTGACCAGGTCGGCCAGGTGCAAGATGGTCTGATTGATGCCTTTGCCTTTGCCGCCGGAGTACCGATCTCCGCCTTCAGTCAGATTGAGGCACAGCAGGCAGTTAACATCTTCTCCTTTAGCGAAGAAGAACTGCAGACCATTCTGAGCAAAAATCCCTCGGTGAGTCGCTTTGATGTGCCCGCTGGCACCTACCGCAGCGTGGCCGAGCCGCAAAGCACGGTCGCCATGTGGAATTTCACCGTCGCCAACAAGAATATGCCGGCCGACTTCGTGTATGAAGTCATGAAGACGGTGCTGGATAACAACGAGCAGATGCTGCGCGTTCACAGTTCGGCCAGCGAAACCCTGAGCCAGAACATGGTGAACAACACCTTCATGTGGTTCCATCCGGGTGCTGTTCGCTATTACAAGGAAAAAGGCATTGAGGTGCCAGAGCACCTGATTCCGCCGGAATATCAAGACTGATCCATCCCCGCCAACGCGCTTTGCAAGCTCCCCCTTCAAGGCGCGTTGGCATTTTTGTCCCTGACTGACCAGCCGCCTGCAAGGCATTGCGGGTCTGCTTATTTCCCAGAACCTGATGAAGGCGCAAACAGATGACGAGTTCATCCGATAGCGGACGCATTGAAATCTCAGGGATTGACAAAGAAGAAACCTACACCGCACAACGTCAATTGACACACTGGCAGGGCGCACTGTTATTCGCCGTCTGCGTGGCCTTTACCCTGTTTCATCTCGGGGTCCTCAATATTGTCCCGCTGGAAACCTGGACCTTCCGCATTATCCACGTCGCTGGAGCCTTGTTTATCGGCTTTGCCCTGGTGGCGGTCTGCGCCCCGGTACCCCGCAGCCTTGCCCGTTCAGTGTTTTGGCTGGAACTTGGGCCATTGCTGATCGGCGTGGCCCTGATGCTATACGCCACAGGGCTGATCGTCAGCGCCTATGTGATGCGCCATCTCTATGCACTGCACAACCCCCCGGCCTGGATGTTTGAGCACTTTGGCCCGGTATTATGCGCCGCAGTGGTCATTGCCATCCTCTCGGCCTGGACCTTTCGCCCACGCAACCACCGCATCGGCTGGTATGACTGGATTTTAATGATCGCCAGCCTGTGCGTCGCCGCCTATCTGATCTTCAACCTCAATCTGCTGCAATTTCGCGCTGGCGTCATGCCCACCAGTGCCGATTTCTGGGTCAGCGTCGCCGGCATCCTGCTGATTTTGGAGCTGACCCGACGGGTGGCCGGTCTGGCCCTGGTCATCATTGCCGCCGTATTCATCCTCTATGGCTTTGTGGGACCTTACCTGCCCGGCTTTCTGGAACACAGCGGCTATCGCATGGAGCGCTTTTTTACCTACCTCTACACCGTCAACGGCATTCTCGGCCCGACCACCGCCGTCTCTTCCACCTACATCGTCTTGTTCATCACCTTCGCCGCCTTCCTGCAAGCCTCGCGCGTAGGCGATTATTTTGTGAATTTCGCCTTTGCCGTGGCGGGACGGGCGCGGGGTGGTCCGGCCAAAGTCGCGGTATTTGCCAGTGGCCTGATGGGCATGATCAATGGCACCTCCGCAGGCAATGTGGTGGCCACCGGCTCGCTAACCATTCCCTTGATGAAGCGCGTCGGCTACAAACCGCGCAGCGCCGGGGCCATTGAAGCCGCCGCCTCAACCGGTGGTCAGATCATGCCGCCAGTGATGGGCGCCGGGGCCTTTATCATGGCGGAAGTCACCGGCATTCCCTACACCGAATTGATCATCGCCGCCCTGATTCCAGCCATTTTGTATTTCGCTTCGGTCTATTTCATGGTGGACATGGAGGCCTCGCGCACCGGAATGCGCGGCCTGCCCGCCAATGAATTGCCCAAAGTCGCCGAACTGATGCGCCAGATCTTTTTGTTCTTGCCGATCATCATCCTCATCGGCGCTTTGTTCATGGGCTACTCGGTGATTCGCGCCGGAACCCTGGCCCTGGTCAGTGCGGCCGTGGTCAGCTGGTTTACCCCCTATCGCATGGGGCTTAGAAGCACGCTGGGCGCACTCAACCAGGCGGCGCGCATGTCCATTCAGCTCATCGCCGTGTGCGCCTGCGCAGGCATTATCGTCGGCGTCATCAGCCTTACCGGCGTGGGATTGCGCTTCTCCTCCATGCTGCTGACGGTTGCGGCCAACAGCCAGTTGCTGGCCTTGCTGTTTGCGATGGCCATCTCGATACTGCTCGGCATGGGCATGCCCACCACCGCCGCCTACGCCGTCGCCGCCTCCGTCGTTGCACCCGGCCTAATCCACATGGGCGTAGAACCGCTGGTCGCCCACTTCTTCGTCTTCTATTACGCCGTGATCTCCGCCATCACCCCGCCAGTAGCCCTCGCCGCCTATGCGGGTGCCGCCATTGCCGGGGCAGAACCGATGCGCACCTCGATCACCGCCTTCAAGATCGGCCTGGCAGCATTTATCGTGCCCTTCATGTTCTTCTACCATCCCTCGCTGCTGATGATCGGAGAATGGAGCATCATCGGACTCAACCTCGCCACCGCCTTACTGGGCGTGTTCATGCTCGCCGCTGCAGCACAAGGCTGGTTCTTCGGCAAAGCCGCCGTGCTGACCCGAATCTTATTATTCGGCGCGGCCTTGCTCATGATCTCCGGCGACCTGCTCACCGACGCCCTGGGCATCGGGCTTGGCGCGCTGCTACTGCTTTCTCAACGCAAATCCAACCCCCGCGTCCCCGACACGGTAAAATCCCCCTAAAACCCAAGCGGCGGCTACCGGGAGCGCGGAGCACTCGCTCCGCACCAGGGTGGGAGCGCCGAGTTGCACTCGGCGAGTCGGGACAAGGAGTTAAAAATAAGCCGAGTACAACTCGGCGATCCAGATAAACACCCCGGCGCTACGCGCCACCCCTCCTTAAAAAGGAGGGGAGTTTTTGACTTGGCGGCGGCTTCCCTGCCTGCGCCGCGCGCGTCGCAGCAGGCAGCCGTCGCTTTTTTATGCGGCATCAGGATGATGCCGCTACGTTGGCCAGATTATTACTGATCGAGTTTCGCTAACAAACGTTAGCGCGCACCCTCAAGTGAGGATGGGCCGATCCGCCAAAGCCAGATGAATAAACATCTAGCGCTAAGTTCTTGAGTACGCTTTAGGTTTTACATCTGAGACTTGCCCAGATAACCGCAAACCTAAACTCATTAAAGAACTAGAACAGCCCTTGGTTCTCGGGCTAAGGCCATAGCAGGGTATGCTAAAGCGTATGTAAACCCTATTTCTAACTGAACTTTCTAGGAGGGTTTGTCTGTAAATGTTAGCGAATCGAAACCTAGGTATAAGCTCTATGTCCCAAGCCTTCAACTGCTTCATAACTTGACATCCTCCCCGCCCTACCTGCCTGCGCCGCGTGCGTCGCGGCAGGCAGGAAGGACGGGGATTCCCGGCATTGCTGCTGAGCGCTTTCTGCTTCGCCGAGACCTGCCAAATGCCTCAAAGAGACACCGGACTTACAGTTTCTCCACAGACTAACCCGCCAGCCCGGCGGTTAAAATGAAGATAGCATCCATGTATAAAGAGAGCCAGCTACCAAAGAGGAGGTCTCGGAAACAGGAGCACGCTTTGCGTGCTGCGCTATCCCTCCCCGGCCTTGCGGCCGGGGTTTCCCGCGCAAACTGATGAAGATTTAAAATTTAGGTAGTCCTGCAAATGGTAGTGTTGAATGTGGTAAGATGTAGAGGTGATGGGTTCTAAAGAGTAAAAAACCATGCAGTGTCCTTCGTGTCATTCAGAGAATGTGATTAAAAATGGCCGTATCCATAACCACAAGCCGAAATTCGCGTGCAAGGCGTGTGGTCGGCAATTTATCGAGAATCCTCAGATAGGACTTACGCAATGTCAACCCAATTCAGAAATGTCCCCTTTTGTGCAAAGCAGAACTGTCCCCAGTAGAATGCGTGGTTATGGTGTTTGGGCTGGTGCCGGAGTGATGTTGCCCCGGCCTCTCCAAGGGTGGTCCGGCGCCGGTTTGTAGGTTAGCTTGGCGGTCTGTCTTGCCTTGGCCTGGTCGACGCGGTAGTGGACGCTTTTTTCATCATCAAGCGGTGTGGGCGGTTCGCCCTCGGCCAATAGCCGGTAGGGTATGGCCTGTCCCTTGTGCAGGAGGGTAATGGTGCCGTCGAAGGCCTCACAGACAGTAAGGGTGGCGCCCCGCAGGCGATAGCCCTTGCCCTGTCCCTGGAGCGGATATTCCCGGTTCTTGAACGGGAGGCAAAGGTTCTTGGAGCGCTTGCGGGCATGGTGCCGGCAAAGGATGAGTGCCTGTTCCTCGGGGCTGTGCAGCCCCGGTCGGTGGGCATCCTGAGGGCTTTGTGGCGCGATGGCGAAGCGGGCGTTGTCGTCGGCCATGAAGATGGGGAGGAAGGCGTTGGCGGCGTCGATGTCCGAGATCTCACGCAGGCGCAGCGCCTTGACCAAACGGTCTTGCAGGGTCTGGTTGGCCCGCTCCACACGCCCCTTGGCCTGAGAACCTGTTCAAAGTCTCTTAAGAAGTCTCTTAAGCAAGATGCCCAGGAAGGCCAGGTGAATAAATGGTAAGCTCGTGTTGAGCGTGCGCTCAGCGTTTTTCCAAAGTCGCCGGTGCTTTTCCAGCCAGGCGAAGCTGCGCTCTACCACCCAGCGCGTGGGGATGACCTTGAAGGTATGCAATTCGCTGCGCTTGGCAATTTGTACGGTCACGTGCTCGCCCAGGGTCTTTTGCACCGGCTCAGCAAAGGGTCGGCCGGGATAGCCACCGTCGGCCAGCACGCTTGGCACACAACCCAACCCCGTCTTGCAGCGCGCCAAGGCTTGCACGGCGCCTTGGCGATCTGTGACCTCGGCTGTTGTCACCGCCACGGCATGGGGTAGACCTTGTGTATCCACCGCCACAGGGCGTTTGATGCCTGAAACCTTCTTGCCCGCATCATAACCTTTGTGTTCTGCGGTGTCTGCGTTCTTGACGCTTTGTGCGTCCACGATTAACCGCGTGGGACTGGCATTGCGCCCCTGTTTTTTGCGGGCTGCGCTCACCTGATTTTTTTAAAGCCTGCTCCAGCAGGCTGCCGCCTTCGCGCGGCTCACTCCAGATCGTGAAAGAGTGATGCACTGTGCGCCATTTCGGAGCGTCGCTTGGCAAGGCTCGCCACTGACAACCCGTACGTAGCAGATACAGCACCGCACAGAACACGTCCTTCTTGCGACCACTTTCCAGTAATCCACGGATATGCTCGAACGGCTCTCGACGGAGGTCACTGGGATAGGTATGTCTCATCTTGCTATTGTCGGCTATTTTTAGAAGACTTTGAACAGGTTCTTAGTTCATGCGTTCCAGGGAGATCATGCGGTTGTTGTGGTCGATGGTCATGCAGAATTTTCCGTGGATGCCGTTGATGGCGACGAATTTGCGCAGGTGGCGGGCGGGGAAGGAGAGGCGTTGGCCGTTGTGGGTGTAGACCAGGACTTTGGCGGCTTCGCCACGGTAGTAGCGCAGGTATTCATCGGCGCTGATGCTGAGGCTGAAGTAATAACGCTGCATCTGAGTCAATCCGGGCGCTATTGGCGGGGTGATGACACGGAGTTTTGCAGCAGGGCAAGCAGGGCTGCTTCGTCGAGGATCGGGATGCCCAGGGCCTCGGCTTTGCTTAGCTTGCTACCCGCCGCCTCACCGGCAATGACGGCGTGGGTTTTTTTGGAGACGCTGTTGCTGACGGTGGCGCCGCGTTGCCGCAGCGCCTCTCCGGCTTGTTCGCGGGTCATGGATTGAAGGGTGCCGGTGAGAACGTAGCTTTGGCCTTGCAGGGGTAGTGCGTTTGCTGCAGCAAGGGCGGGTGCAGCGGGTGCCTGATCCCAGTGGATGCCCGCCTGACGCAGACGCTCGATGATCTGCAGGTGATGCGGCTGGCGGAAAAACTGGTGGATGTGTTGGGCGACCACCGGGCCGATGTCGGGGATTTGCTGGAGTTCTTCGACGCTGGCCTGCATCAGCGTGTCCAGATCGGGGTAATGTTGGGCCAACAAGCGTGCGGTGGCTTCGCCCACTTCGCGAATCCCCAGGGCGAAGAGAAAGCGCGCCAGGGTGGTGTGTTTGCTGCGATCCAGGGCATCGAGCAGATTTTGCGCAGACTTTGGCCCCATCCGCGCCAGGGCACTGAGTGGCGCCAGGTGCAGCTGGTAAAGTTCGTCAACGGTGCGTACCAGCCCCTGCTCCAACAGTTGTTCCACCAGTTTATCGCCCAGCCCTTCAATGTCCATCGCCCGGCGGGCGGCAAAATGCTTGATGGCTTCACGCCGCTGCGCCGGGCAATACAGACCGCCGGAACAGCGCGCCACGGCTTCACCGGGAAGGGTTATGACCTCGGCCTGACATTCCGGGCATTGTGTGGGCAGGCTGATGGTTTGGGCATGCGGCGGACGCTGTTCCAGCACCACGCCGACCACCTCGGGGATGACCTCACCGGCGCGGCGCACCCAGACAGTATCGCCGATGCGCACATCTTTGCGGCGCAGTTCGTCCATATTGTGCAAGGTGGCATTGCTAACGGTGGCACCACCGACAAACACCGGTGCCAACCGCGCTACCGGGGTGAGCGCACCGGTGCGGCCTACCTGAAATTGCACATCCAGCAGGGTGGTGGTTTGTTCCTGGGCGGCGTATTTGTGGGCGATGGCCCAGCGGGGGGCGCGCGAGGCGCTGCCGAGTTGCTGTTGCTGATCGAGCTGGTTGACTTTGTAGACCACGCCGTCGATTTCATAGGGCAGGGCGTCGCGGCGGGCACCGATGGCCTGATAGTAGGCCAGACAACCCGCCAGATCAGCGGCCGTCGCCCGCTCAGGACATACCGGCAGACCCCATTGCGCCAGTTGCTCCAGGATGGCGCTGTGGGTATCGGGCAGGAGGGCAGGCTCACAGGCGCCCACGCCATAGGCGAAAAAGCTCAGTGGGCGGCGGGCGGTAAGGCGTGCATCCAGTTGGCGCAGACTGCCAGCGGCGGCATTGCGCGCATTGACAAAGACCCGTTCACCCTGAGCGGCGGCCTGGGCATTGAATTGTGCAAAGGCGGCTTTTTCCATGTACACCTCACCGCGCACCTCCAGGTGTGCCGGGTGCTGCGCACCGCTAAGCCGCCAGGGAATGACGCGGATGGTGCGGATGTTTTGCGTGACCTCTTCACCGGTTTGGCCATCGCCTCGGGTAGCGGCGCGGACCAGTTCGCCGTGTGCATACAGCAGGCTGACGGCCAGACCGTCGAGCTTGGGTTCTACGGCATAGCCCGCGCGCAACGTCGCTTCACCGTGTTTGCGCAGGCGTTCATGCACCCGCCGGTCAAAGGCCTCGGCCTCGGCCTCGCTGAAGGCGTTTTCCAAAGACAGCATGGGTACACGATGCACCGCCGGGGCGAAAGCCTTGAGCGGGGCAAAACCGGCGGTCTGGGTGGGTGAGTCGGGGGTAAGCAGCTCCGGGTGGGCGGTTTCCAGCGCCTGTAATTCGCGCAGCAGGGCGTCGAACTGGGCATCGCTGATCAGCGGTGCATCCAGCACATGATAGCGGTAATTGTGCTCGTTGATCTGCGTGCGCAGCTGCTGCACACGCTGGCGGGGCTCATCAGGCATTGTGCTCAGCATCCTCCTCTTGCGGATAAGGCTTTTCAACCACCCCGGCGCGATGCGCCACCCCTCCTTGCACAGGCGGGGAGTTTAAGACAGCGCCTCATCGGGGAAATCGGCATTGGTGTAGACGTTTTGCACGTCATCGAGATCATCCAGCATCTCCAATAACTTGAGCACGGTCGGAGCTTGCTCCAGCTCGACCGGACTGCTGGTGCTGGCGCGCATGGTCAGTTCGCTGTGTTCGGGTTTGAGCCCGGCCTGCAACATCGCGGCGCGTACATTTTCGTAATCATCCGGGCCGGTGAGTACTTCCAGCGAGCCATCATCATTGACGACCACATCCTGAGCGCCCGCCTCTAAAGCCGCTTCCATCACCTGCTCTTCATGAGTGCCGGCGGGGTAGTTCAGCACGCCGAGGGCTTCAAACAGGTAGGCCACTGAGCCATCCGTGCCCAGATTGCCGCCGCATTTGCTGAAGGCATGGCGCACTTCCGAGACGGTGCGGTTGCGGTTATCGGTCATGCAATCGACCATGATGGCGACCCCGCCGGGGCCGTAGCCTTCATAGCGGATGTCTTCATAATTCACTCCATCAAGCTCCCCGGCACCGCGCTTGGTGGCCCGCTCGATGGTGTCTTTGGTCATGTTGGCATCCAGGGCCTTGTCCACCGCCTGGCGCAGACGCGGGTTGGCATTGATGTCTGAGCCTCCCATGCGCGCTGCTACGGTGATTTCCTTGATCAATTTGGTAAACAATTTGCCGCGTTTGGCATCCTGGGCGTTTTTACGATGCTGGATATTGGCCCATTTACTGTGTCCGGCCATAAGCTTTGATCTCTATAATAGGCTTTAAAAATCAATAAAATATATAAGGTCAGTCAATCACACACTGCGCCAGCTGCCGGGCTTCGATGATAAACACCCCGTGTCCGCCACGGGCAAATTCCAGCCAGGTAAACGGTACATCCGGCAGGCGCTGCACCAAAGCCTCGGCGCTGTTGCCGACTTCGCCGATCAGCACCCCGTGCGGGCTGAGATGCGCACAGGCCCCTTTGAGAATGCGTAAAATCACCGCCAGCCCATCGTCCCCGGCGGCCAGCCCCAGCACCGGCTCATAGCGAAACTCTTCACTGAGGGCGGCCATATCGTGGGCATCCACATACGGGGGGTTGGTGATGATCAGATCATACATCGCCTTACCCAGTGTGCTGTAAACATCCGATTGACAGGCCCGGACGCGGTGGGCGAGCTGGTGGCGCTGGATGTTTTTCTCTGCCACGGCCAGGGCATCAGGAGAGATGTCCACCAGATCGACCTGGGCGTGGGGGAAGGCATAGGCGCAGGCAATGCCAATGCAGCCACTGCCGGTGCCAATATCTGCAATGCGCTGCACCTGCTCGGGCTTGACCCAGCTCTCCAGACCCTGCTCAATGAACTCGGCCAGCGGCGAGCGGGGGATCAATACCCGTTCATCCACATAAAAAGACAGGTTGGCAAAATAGGCCTCATGTGTAATATAGGCCACCGGCTTGCGCGTGTGGATGCGCAGCAGCAGCCGATCCATCACCAAACGGCGCTCGGCACTGCTGAGGCGACAATCCAGCCAGGCCCCGTCAAGGTCTGTGGGCAGGTGCAGGGTATGCAATACCAGCCAGGCGGCCTCATCCAGGGCGTTATCGGTACCATGCCCATAGCACAGCCCGGCCTCGGTGAAGCGGCTGGTGCCCCAGCGGATAAAATCACGCACGGTCAGCAGGTCTTGGGTTACATTAAGATAGGTCAATGAAGCACTCTCGACAAGTCGTTGTATCGTGTCCCGCTGGATTGCCAGCGCAGCCGGTTAACACCGTGCCAAGCGGTTTTGCACGCGTGCAAACCGCTACGCACGCCCCCAATCATAACGTCTAATAGCCATTCGCATGACTGAAAACAAAGCAAGTTTTTTGGATTATCTGAAAGCGTGGCCCTTGTATCTTCTGCCACAGCATCTGATCTCCCGCCTGGTCTACCGGCTGACACGCTGGCGCACCCGGCTCAAAGACCCCGTGGTACGCTGGTTTATCCGCCGTTATCAGGTGGAGATGAGCGAGGCCATGCAGCCCAACCCGGCGGCCTATCAAAGTTTTAATGAGTTTTTTACCCGGGCGCTGAAACACGGTGCCCGCCCGGTGGTCAAGCGCCTCAATGCCCTGGCCTGTCCGGCAGATAGCGCCGTCAGCCAGTTCGGGCGCATTCAAGAGGGGCGTATCATACAGGCAAAAGGGCATGATTACAGCGTCCTGGAGCTTTTGGGCGGCGATGAGCAGCGCGCTCAAGCCTTCCATAATGGCCATTTTATCAATCTCTACTTGTCACCACGCGATTATCACCGCATTCATGCCCCCTGGGATGTGCGCCTGCTGGAAACCGTTTATATTCCAGGGCGGCTGTTTTCCGTGGCCCCGCATACGACCCGCGCCATTCCGCGTCTGTTTGCCCGCAATGAACGTCTGGTGTGCCTGTTTGAGAGCAGTCTGGGGCCCCTGGCCGTGGTCCTGGTGGGGGCGATTAACGTCGGCAGCATCGAAACCGTCTGGGGCGGCGAAGAAACCCCGCGCAAACCGCGTGCCTTGAGCGTCAAAAATCACCGCACCCAGCGCATCAGTCTGCGCAAAGGGGCCGAGCTTGGGCGTTTCAATCTGGGTTCGACGGTGATCCTGCTTTTGCCGGATGTGCCCTTTCACTGGGCGCATTCACTGGAAAACGGCCAAAAGCTGCGCATGGGCGCAGAGATTGGCCTGTTGGACAAACATTGATTTTCTGGATTCTTTGCCAAAGGTGTCTCCCTTGAAGAAAAAACCTTTATATCTGTTTGTACTTGGCCTGGGCGCGTTATGGCTGGCCGGTTGTTCGCCCAATGTCATCGAAAGTGGCGAATTTTATACCCAGTGGGATCGCCAGGGCGGCTGTCAATCCGGAGATACCACCCCCTGGGGGCCTGCCGTGACCGGAGAGCCGGTCAGCGCCTGTCAGTTTCCGGGGCAGTATGTGTGGGTCTTCTATGGCGCCAAATGGTGTACCAGCAGCAACCGGCAAACCCCGGCGTTTGTGCGCTTCACTAAAGAGGCCGCAGAAAACACGGTCTATCTGAGTGTCGTCACCGGTGGACCGAAAGTGTTTACCCAGCCCACTCAGGAAGACATTGCCTCCTGGGCCAGGCATTACGGCCTGCCGCCGGAGCGGGTGGTTGCCGAGCTGTCGGATTACACCATCCCCGGCACCAATTACCAGCCGGGCCGGGTGGTACCGCAACACGCCTTGATCGGTCCACAGGGCAACACCTTGTTTCGTTATTTAGGGCGGCTTTCACAGGAGGAAATGCGCGACATTCTCGCCGATTTCCAGCAAGGTCGGCGCACGCCCACCCTGGCCAGTCCCAGTACCTGAACGGATGCGGCGAACCCTTGGCGTTTAGCGGTTCGCCGCCCGTGGCCCCGCTTTGATTAAAAGGATCCCCGTTGTGACGCCTTCTCAGCCCATTCCCTGTATTCTGGTGGTGGATGACGAACCTGATATCCGCGAGCTTTTGGAAATCACCCTGCAGCGCATGGGCCTGCATACGCTGTCTGCCGGCACCCTGCGCGAGGCCCACGCCCTGCTGGCGCAGCAGTCCTTTAACCTGTGTCTGACCGATATGCGCCTGCCCGATGGTGATGGCATTGAACTGGTTGAGCACATCCAGCGTCACTGGCCCTATCTGCCTGTGGCCGTGATCACCGCCTATGGCAGCGTTGATACGGCGGTGCAGGCGCTCAAGGCCGGAGCCTTTGATTTCATCTCCAAACCGGTAGAGCTGGGCATGTTACGCGACCTGATCAGCGGGGCCTTGAGTCTGGGCCTGCCGGAGGATAAAGGCAACACGGCGGCCGAGGATGCGGATGCCACGCATCCCCAAGGGCTTTTGGGGGAATCAGCCTGCATGCAAAAGCTCAAGCAGATGCTGTACAAACTGGCGCGCAGTCAAGCGCCGGTGTGCATTCTGGGGGAGTCAGGCTGTGGCAAGGAGCGCGTCGCTCGCGAGATCCACCGTCTCGGCCCACGGGCCAAACATCCCTTCGTGCCGGTCAACTGTGGTGCCATCCCCACAGAACTGATGGAAAGTGAATTTTTCGGACATCGCAAAGGCAGTTTTAGCGGTGCGCTGAGCGACAAGCCCGGCCTGTTTCAGGCCGCCCACGGCGGCACCCTGTTTTTAGATGAAATCGCCGAGCTGCCCTTGCACATGCAGGTCAAATTACTGCGGGCGATTCAGGAGCGTGCCGTCAAACCCATTGGCGCTGCCACCGAGGTGGCGGTCGATGTGCGCCTGCTGTCGGCGACCCACAAAGACCTTGGCGAATTAGTGACGCAGGGGCGCTTTCGGCAGGATTTATACTATCGTATCAATGTCATTGAACTGCATGTGCCGCCCTTGCGCGAACGGCTCGAAGACCTGCCCCTGCTGGCCCAGCATATCCTGCAGCGCATCGCCACCCGCGGCCAGGATCGCCGCAAAGGCCTCAGCGAGGCCGCACTCTTGCAGCTGCAAAGCTATCGCTACCCCGGCAATGTCCGCGAACTTGAAAACATCCTGGAGCGCGCCTGCGCCCTGTCTGACGATGCCCTCATCCGCCCCACTGACCTGCAGCTCCCGGAACGCCTCAATGTCCCCCTGTCAGCCAAAGAACCCAGCCTGGATGCACAGCTCGACGCCGTAGAAAAACACAGCCTGCTAAACGCCTTAAGCCAGCACAACGGCAACCATGCGCTGGCTGCCCAAAGCCTGGGCCTTAGCCCCCGCCAGTTCGCCTACCGCCTGCAGCGTTTTAAGCTCAACGCCTGAGGGCTGACCGGTCCTACAGATTCAGCGCGGTCATTTGTTGCTGGGCAATAAAATGGCCGTCTCTGGCGGCGCGGCAAATCCATGATAATCCCAGATGTTCGTCCTGGGGCAGGGCGTGACCTGCGATATAGCCGCGTCCCAGCCAGTACATGGCATCCGTACAGCCCAGATCGGCGGCAGATTGCAGCCAGGGTAAGGCCCGCTCAGCGTGCTGATAGCCCATAAACAGCAAGGCCACCTCGTGTTGCGCCTCCGCTTCGCCTTGATCTGCCCGCAGAATTGATGCGATATCTGTTGCACTCAGCGGCACCGGAATATCCTTGAGCACCAGCTCCAGGGCAATCCGGTTGCGGTGCGGGCTTTTGAGGGCACCTTGAGCAATCCGTCGCCACAGGGTACGTCGGCTCAAACCGGTCAGACGCTGTGCGCTATGGAAGGTGATCAGGTGCATTCACTATCCGGCCTGCCCAGATGGCCTTGCCCGAAGGCGGGTTTTAACGCCACTGTTGCAGGCGCTGGCGGGCGTATTGTGCCTGTGGTGTACCGCTGGCCAGTTGCAGATAGCGGGCATAGTAATCGCTGGCCGCCCGGGCATTTTGCATACTTTCATGCGCGACCCCTTGTAAAAACAGCGTATTGGGGTTGCCGGGCAAGACCCGTGCGTAGCGGTTAAACTCTGCCAGGGCGGACTCAGGGCGGTTGAGCGCCAGTTGATTGATGCCGCTTAAATGCAGGGCCTTACCTTCTTCAGGATAAGCCGTCTTGGCGCGCTCCAGAAAAGACTGCGCCTCGCGGTGTTTGCCTTGCGCCGCCAGCGCCTGCGCCATCAGCACCAGGCCTGGATAATCATTGGGCGCATGACGTAAAGACTGGGCAAATTTTTGCTCGGCCGGGGCATAACGATTGCGCGCCATATCCGATTCCCCTGACTGCTGTGCCTTGATGGCCGGTTTAAGGCGACGCAGGTTGGCTGTGTGATCCATATAGCGCTCTTGCGAGGTACGCCGGTTCAGGTGATCGCCATAGCGGCTGCGGGTTTCGCGCTGCGCGGTCTGAAAGCGTTCGCTGCTCATCGGATGCGTGGAAAACATCAGCTCCAGGGCATTGGGATCGCGCTCAGACAGGCCCTGCAGCATGGCCATCAAATCCACCATGCCTTGCGGGTTATGACCGGCATTGACCATATATTCAAGCCCAAGGGCATCCGCCTCGCGTTCATTGGCGCGGCTGTAACTGGCCAACAGCGCGGTGGCCCCCACCGCGCCCAAGCCGTAGATCATATTGCTATAACCCGACAGGCGCTCTGATTGCGCGGCGGCAATAGCGACACCGCCCAGCACCAGCGAGGCGATCATCGCCTGCGTCTGACGGCGGGCGGTATGGCGGGCATTGACATGCCCAGCCTCATGCCCCAACAGACCCGCCAACGCGGCCTCGTTGTCCATATCCACCAGAATGCCGCGAGTACAGGCCATGGTGCCACCGGGAAAGGTATAGGCGTTGACATGATTGGCATTGACCGCATGAAAGGCATAGGGCATGTGCGGGCGATGCGAAACCCGGGTAATGTCATTGCCAACCTGGGTTAAATAACGCTGCAGGCCATCATCCCGCACCCGCCCATAGTCATTGGAAAACTGATGCGGGGCATGTTGTTTATCAATCGCAATCTCATCGGCCTCCGACATCAGCATGACACGCTGCTGTCCGGTCACCGGATCAGTGGCGCAGCCTGCAAGCGTGCCGCTTAGGGTGGTCGTCGCTGTGGTTGCGCTGACCAACCAGATAAAATCACGGCGGCTCATGCGCCGTTTCCAGATACCATCGTGCATTGCACACCTCACGTCCGATCAAGCCAATCATGGCATCTTAGCCCTCACCCCGGCTTTTTTCCAGACGCATCGGCATTTTGGCATTACATGGAGAATCACGGTGGCCTTGAACGCGCCGGGATGCGGCGTTAAACCCCATCGTGGGCGAGGCGTCAATCCATGCAGCAGCGGGTGATGGCACTGTTTTGCTACGCTTTTTGCTGAAATATCATGAATAATTGTGTATCTTGCGCAGTTTCCTACAGGTTTTTGTCTGTCAATAAAGGCTAACGTCGTTTCCCATGCATCCTATGCTCAATATCGCGGTGAAAGCCGCACGCGCCGCCGGGCAAGTGATTGTCCGCCATGTGGGGCGCATTGATACGCTGACCATCACGAATAAGCGCCCGAATGATTTTGTCACCGAGGTCGATCGCATGGCCGAGGCAGAGATTATCCGCGTGTTGCAACGCGCCTATCCTGATCATGCCTTTATGGCAGAAGAAAGCGGTATTCACGGGGATAACCGGGAATATGTGTGGATCATTGACCCGCTGGATGGCACCACGAATTTTTTGCATGATCTATCGCATTTTGCGGTGTCCATTGCCCTGCGTTATCGCGACCGGATTGATCAGGCGGTGGTGTATGATCCAGTCCGGGAGGAATTATTCACCGCCTCACGCGGTGGCGGGGCGATGCTCAATAACCGGCGTATTCGCGTCAGCCCGCGCAAGGAGTTGCAGGCCGCGCTGCTGGGCACCGGGATTCCCTTTCGTGCTGATCAAGACCTTGAGTATTATTTGAAGACGCTGGGCGCCTTGTTGCCGGAAACCGCCGGGGTGCGCCGCTGTGGCTGTGCGGCGCTGGATCTGGCCTATGTCGCCGCCGGGCGGCTGGATGGTTTTTGGGAGATGGGGCTGCGCGAGTGGGATATGGCCGCCGGGGTGTTGCTGGTGCAGGAAGCCGGCGGGCTGGTGGGTGATCTGCAGGGCGGTGAGCATCATTTCAAGACCGGCAATGTGGTGGCCGCTAATCCCAAGCTGTTTAAGGCGATGTTGCAACGCCTGCACAGTGTAAGCTAAGAGTGCGACTTATGCGGCATCAAGAGGATGCCACCACACGGTGATGATCATGTGAGCAATCCGGCGAATATTTATTACAAGCAGAACCGGCTCAAGCAGCTGCGCGCCTTTTGCCGGACGGCACGCTTTGGCAGTATTTCCCTGGCGGCGGAGTCGTTGTTTTTAAGCCAGCCGTCGGTGTCTTTGCAGATTCAGGCTCTGGAGCGTGAGTTTGGCATTTCCCTGTTTGAGCGGCGTGGGCCGATGATCAAGCTGACCCCGGAGGGCGAGGCGCTGTATAAGCTGGCCGATCCTTTGGTTGAGGGGGTGGACAAGCTGCATGAGACCTTTGCGGCGCGGTTTGGGCGTCTGGAGTCGGGGGAGATCAATATTGCCGCCGGGGAATCGACCATTTTGTATGTGCTGCCTGCGCCGGTGCGCAGCTTTTGCCAGACCTATCCGGGGATTAAGCTCAAATTGCACAATGTCACCGGGCGCGATGGTCTGGCGATGGTGCATCGTGATGAGGTGGATTTTGCGGTGGGGTCGATGCTGGAGATCCCCGACGGGATTTTTTACAAACCGGTGGTGACCTATAACCCGACCCTGATCACCCCGCTCAATCATCCGCTGGCGGCCAAGGGTCTGAATGTCACGCTGGATGATATCAGCCCCTATGGCCTGATCCTGCCGCCCCGGCATTTGTCCACCTGGCGGATTGTGGATTTGGTGTTTAATCAGAATAAGGCCAGCTATCGGGTTTCTTTGGAAGCGGGGGGCTGGGAGGTCATCAAGAAATATGTCGAACTGGGTCTGGGCATTTCCATTGTCACCGATGTCTGTCTGACCGGCAATGAGGCGCTGTGTCGCATCCCGCTCAATCGCTTTTTCCCCCAGCGCAGTTATGGCATCGTCATGCGTCAGGGACGCCACCTGTCACCGCAGGCCAAGCGCTTTATCGCCATTTTAGAGATGGCCTACGACGCCGAAGCGCATACCGGCCTGGTGGATTGACGGCTTTTATGTGGTGAACGCAGCTTGCGTTCGCTGAAGCGACATTTTTCCCTATGTTAGGATTTTAATCTGTGAGTACTTCTTCGCGTGATATGTTGGTCACCAGTGCCCTGCCGTATGCCAACGGCTCGATTCATCTGGGGCATCTGGTGGAATATATTCAAACCGATATCTGGGTGCGTTTTCAGCGGCTGCGCGGTCATCGCTGTATCTATGTCTGCGCCGACGATGCCCATGGTACGCCCATCATGCTTAAGGCGCGCGCCGAGGGAATCAGCCCAGAGGCCCTGATTGAGCGCATCGGGGTGGAGCATCGTGCCGATTTTGCCGATTTTCATATCGAATTTGATCAATATCACAGCACCCATTCCACCGAAAACCAATATTTTGCCGAGCTGATTTATACCCGTCTGCAAGACGGCGGCCATATCGCCAAGCGCACCATTTCCCAGGCCTATGACCCCAAGGCCGAGATGTTTTTGCCGGATCGCTTTATCAAAGGCGAGTGTCCCAAATGCGGCGCGCCGGATCAGTACGGGGATTCCTGCGAGGTCTGCGGGGCGACTTATGCGCCCACCGATCTGAAAAATCCGATCTCGGCGATTTCCGGCGCAACGCCCATTGCCAAGGATTCCGAGCATTATTTTTTCAAACTGGCGGATTTTCAGCCGATGCTGACGCAATGGACGCAATCTGACAGCCTGCAAGCCGAGATTCGCAACAAACTGGCTGAATGGTTCAAGGCCGGTCTGGCCGATTGGGACATCTCCCGCGATGCGCCTTACTGGGGTTTTGAGATTCCGGATGCGCCGGGCAAGTTTTTTTATGTGTGGCTGGATGCGCCGATTGGCTATATGGCCAGCTTTAAGCACTATTGCGAGCGCCAGGATCTGGATTTTGAGGCGTGGTGGTCGCCGCATTCGCCCACCGAGCTTTATCACTTCATCGGCAAAGACATTGCCTATTTTCATACCCTGTTTTGGCCGGCGATGCTGCATGGCGCCGGTTTTCGTACCCCCACGGCGGTGTTTTGTCATGGCTTTCTGACGGTCAATGGCCAGAAGATGTCGAAATCACGCGGCACCTTTATCCGCGCCCGCACCTATCTGGATCATCTGGACCCGGAATACCTGCGCTATTATTTTGCCGCCAAGCTGGGCTCCGGGATCGAAGATATCGACCTGAATCTGGACGATTTCATGGCACGGGTAAATAGCGATCTGGTGGGCAAGGTGGTCAATATTGCCTCGCGCTGTGCCGGCTTCATTCACAAAGGCTTTGCCGGAATGCTGGCGACCGAGTTACCGGCACCGTCCCTGTATGCGCACTTTGTAGACACCGGGGAGCGCATTGCCCAGCTGTATGAACGGCGCGAATTTGCCCAAGCGATGCGCGAGATCATGGCCTTGGCGGATCAGGCCAATCAATACATCGACGAGCAAAAGCCCTGGATATTGGCCAAGCAGCCCGCGCGAGCCACCGAGGTGCAGGCGGTATGTACGCAGGGGCTTAATCTTTTTGCCCTGTTGATGACCTATCTCAAGCCGGTTTTACCGGCGATGGCACAACGGGCCGAGGCCTTTTTAAACCTGGAAGATGCCGGGCTGGATTTTGTTACCCTGCACCGCCCCTTGCTGGGACGCACCATCAACGCCTTTACGCCGCTGCTGACCCGCATTCAGCCGGAGGTCATTGAAGCGGTGCTGGCAGCCTCGCGGGAAAGTCTTGCACCGACTGCCGCCACGCCAGCGGCGGCAAAAAGCGCACAGGCCGAACCCATCAGCGCCGAGATCAGCTATGAAGACTTTGCCCGCATTGATTTGCGCATTGCCCGCATTGTCGATGCCCAGCCCGTGGAGGGGGCGGATAAACTCTTGCGTCTGACCCTGGATCTGGGCGGCGAACACCGTCAGGTACTGGCGGGTATAAAATCCGCCTATGCCCCCGAAAGTTTGCCAGGGAAACTGACGGTGATGGTCGCCAATCTGGCACCGCGTAAAATGAAATTCGGCGTCTCGGAGGGGATGGTGCTGGCGGCTGGGCCGGGCGGTGATGCGCTGTTTTTGCTTGAACCAGATGCCGGTGCCACGCCGGGAATGCGGGTTAAATAGCGATCCGGCAGGCCGCCCCATCCCCTGCCGATCCGCCTCAAGCGCCACCGTTGTGGTGGCCTGTATTTCTTCCCCGGAAGCATGCCGGGGTGTTGCGGGATCTCTTTAAAAATGAAATTACAACAACTGCGCTATCTGAAAGCGATTGCCGATAATAACCTCAATATTTCCGAGGCGGCGCAACGCATGGAGACGTCTCAGCCAGGCGTTAGCAAACAGATTCGCCTGCTCGAAGAGGAGTTGGGCGTGCGCCTGTTTCACCGCAATGGCAAGCATTTAAGTGCGCTCACCCCGATTGGTCAGCAGGTTCTGGCACGGGTGGAGCGCATCTTAAGTGAGGTGAGCAACATCGAACACCTCACCGGGGAGGCCCGTCATGAAAACATCGGCCAGTTGCGCATCTCCACCACGCATACTCAGGCGCGCTATGTGCTCCCCGCCGTGATTGATCTATTTCGCCAGCGCTACCCCGAGGTGCGCCTGCAACTGCATCAAGGCACCCCGCGCCAGATTGTGGATATTGCCCAATCCGGGGCGGTGGACTTTATCATTGCCACGGAGGCGCCCACCTTTCCGGGGCAGTTTGTGATGTTACCGGCGTATCGCTGGGCGCATTGCGTGATCATGCCCAAAGATCATCCGCTGGCGACACAGACGCCGTTGAGCTTGGCGGAGCTGGCCACCTATCCGATCGTCACCTATCTGGAAGGCTTTACCGGCCGGGGTCGCCTGGATGATGATTTCAAGCGGCATGGACTGAGCCCGGATATCGTCTTGACCGCCGCCGACGCCGATGTCATCAAGACCTATGTGCGCCACGGCCTGGGGCTTGGCATCATCGCGCACATGGCCTTTGATCCCCAGGAAGATCATGACCTGGTGAAATGTCCGGTGGAGCCGGCCTTTAGCGGCAGCATCACCCGCATTGGTTTTCGCCAGGATGCGTGGCTACGCAGCTATATGTATGCCTTTTTAGAGCTGTTTGCACCGCATCTGACCCGTGCGCGGGTGGATGCAGCGGCAGCGGCCCCGGCTGAACAGATTGACGAGGTTTTTGCGTCGGTTCGTGTGCCGACTCACTGAGTTTTCCCCCATGATTAAGTCCATCCTGACTGATATTGAAGGCACGACCTCCAGTCTGGCCTTCATTCGTGACGAGTTAGCGCCCTACTCATACCTGCATCTGCGCCGCTTTGTCCAACAGCACCGCGAAGATCCCGACATCAAGCGGCTGTTGGCCGATATTCGTGCCTATGCCGGGCGCGAGCTTAGCGATGAGGCCTTGGTAGCGCGGATGCTGGCCTGGATTGAGGCCGATCAACGCATCACCCCGCTCAAGGCGCTGGAGGCGCTGATCTGGGAGGAAGGCTATCGCTGTGGCGATCTGCAGGGGCATGTGTATGCAGACGCCGCTCACCATTTGCAAGCCTGGCATGACCAGGGCATCGCCTTGTATGTCTTTTCCAGCGGCTCGGTACATGGCCAGGGCCTGCTGTTTCGCCATACCCCCTTTGGGGATTTGCGCCGCGTCTTTCGCGAGCATTTCGACACCCGCATCGGCGGCAAAAAGGATGTCGGGGCCTATAAAAGCATCCTGATGCATACGGCGACCAATCCCGAGGAGATGCTGTTTATCTCGGCGGGCTGCAAAGAGCTCGACGCGGCCGCCAGCGCGGGCATGCACACGCTGGCCATTGCCCGTGATCCCCAGGCCGGGCCGTTTGGCAGCCATCGGGTGATCCAGTCTTTTGATGAGATTTCCTTGCCGATTGATTGAACCATCCTGCCCCGGTCGCTGCCGGGCACGCTGCGGAGGAAGAACATGAACGCACAATGGCAGTCCTTTTTAACCCATGCCGGCGCCGAATGGACGGATGCGCAGGTGGCGCATTTTGGTAATCCCGAGCAGGAGCAGCAGATTGTCGGTAATACCGAAACCCTCTGCGACCTGTCGCAGTATGGCCTGCTGGCGGTTGAGGGGCACGATGCCTTGAGCTTTTTGCAGGCGCAATTGACCCAGGATCTGCGCGATCTGGAGTCAGGCCAAAGCCGCCTCAGTGCGTATTGCAATGCCAAAGGGCAGGTCTTGGCAATCTTTCGGGTATGGCATCACGCCGATGGCGGGTATCTGTGGATGCCCCGCTCCCTGCTGGAGAGCGTGCAGCAAACCCTGAGCCGCTATATCCTGCGCGCCGCAGTGCGGCTGCATATCCCGCAGGAAGGCGTTACGATGGGCTTCGCCGGGACCAAGGCCGCACAACAGTTAACCCAGTGTCTCGGCGTATCCCTCCCGGCCCTCGAGGGTCTGATACAGCACGAGGCATTCACCGTGCTGGCCCTGCCGGGAATATTGCCGCGCTATGTGATACACGGCCCCGTACCGGCCATGCAAAGCCTGTGGCAAAGCTTGCTTGTCAATGCCGTGCCGGTGGGGGCCAATGGCTGGCGCTTGCTGGATATACGCAGCGCGCAGCCGTGGATTTATCCCGATACCAGCGGCGTCTTCCTCGCCCAGATGTTGAACCTGCACAGCCTCAATGCCATCAGCTTTACCAAGGGCTGCTATCCGGGGCAGGAGATCATTGCGCGGCTACAGTATCGCGGTACGCTCAAACAGCAGCTCTATCGCATACACCTTGACACCCAGGCAGCGGTGATGCCCGGCAGCTTGATCTTTGCCGCTAAAGCGGCTCAGAATAGCGGCCAGATCATTGAGGCGGCACCCAGTCCTGACGGCGGGGTGGTAGCTTTAGCGGTGATGGACACCAAAGCGGCCGAACAGCCGCTGACACTGCACGAGGCACACGGGCCGCGCATTCATCAGCTTGAGGCCGTGTAACTGTCAAACCACGACACACGCCCGGCGCCGCCGATCCCATTTCACCACGTCGGGCATGCAAGCCCAGCAGGGCCCTATCATGCGATTTTTGTTTTTTCTCTTCGTGATCATTTTACTGTCGCTATGGGCGGCCTTTTACAGCCGCCCCTATCGACGGACCTTATCGAATTGGCTGTATGCAATTGCAGCCGTGATGAGCCTGTTATTTATCGCCGGCTATTTGCGTTTTGTCTAATCTCAACCGAGCATCCCCATGGCAGACTTTAATACCCATGTCGTTGTCGCTGCGGCGGCGAGCGGTCTTGCGACGACCTTGCTGGTCATCAGCGGTATCGCCTCTCCCGGCATTGTGGTGACCTGTTTTATCCTTGGGGTTGCCGGGGGGCTGTTACCCGATATCGACTCACCCACCTCGGTGCCCATTCGCATTGCCTTTGCGCTGGTGTCGGTGATCACAGGCTTTGCGATTGTCTTTACCTTCGGCCATCAATATTCCTTGCTTGAATTGATCTTGCTGTGGATTGGCAGCTTCGTGCTGATTCGCGGCCTGTTTGGCCTGATCAACCGCTTCAGCGTCCATCGCGGCCTGATCCACTCCATTCCTGCCGGGGTGATTTTTGGCTTGCTGACCACGGTGTTTATGTTTTACGGCCTCAAGCTCTCCGCGGTAGAAGCCTGGCTGTGCGGCCTGTTTTTAATCATGGGTTTTCTGGTGCATCTGCTGCTGGATGAACTCTACAGCGTCAACTTATACGGCAAACACCTGCGCTTTAAACGCTCCTTTGGCACTGCGTTCAAGGCCGGCAAACTCAACCGCCCCTATTCCACGGTGGCCTTATATCTGATAGTGATTGGCCTGCTGGTCTTAAGCCCCTCACCCAAGCCCCTGGCAGACACCGTATTCAACGGCGATGTCTACCGCCAGATCCAGCAGCGCCTGATCCCCTATCAAATGTCGGGCCTTTGATCCCGCCGCTCAAACACCACCACCGCCGCAGCAGACGCCTATGCAACGATTTCGGGTGAGGTATCAGGTCAAGGCCAGTGCCGCCAACATTGAAGCGCGGGCGCAAGCGCTTGCCATTGAACAAAGCGTCGAAATGCCGCTGTCGGCCATTCACGACGCCGAGCTTATGCACACCGTCGTCGGGCGGGTGGAAACGATTGCGCCCACAGATGCGCAGCATTTTGCCGTCACCCTCAGTCTGGCGCCGGAAACCACCGGCTTTGAGATTGGCCAGTTGCTGAATATGCTGTTTGGCAACAGCGCCTTGCATGAAGACCTCCGGCTGGAGGACATCGAACTGCCCGAGGCGATGCTGGCGCGGTTTCCCGGCCCGGCCTGTGGGATTGCCGGACTGCGGGAACAGCTCAACGCTCCCCAGCGCCCGCTGACCTGTACCGCACTCAAGCCCCAGGGGCTGCCTCCGCAGGCCCTTGCCCAACTGGCGGCGCGCTTTGCGCAGGCGGGCATTGATCTGATCAAAGACGACCACGGTATCGCCGAACAGCACTTTGCCCCCTTTGCCCAACGTGTCCCCCTGATTCAAGCGGCGGTGGCACAGGCCAATGAGCGCCACGGCACCCGCAGCCTGTATGTGCCGAATCTCACTGGAGGGCCTGCACACCTGTTGGAGCAGATGCGCATTGCAAAGGATGTGGGCATCAAGGCCGTCATGGTGGCCCCGATGATCAGCGGCATCAGTGTGCTGTCCACCCTTCGCGAACACGGCTTTATCGTCCTCGCTCACCCGGCGCTGCTCGGCATTGCCCGCATGGATCCGGCCTTAGTGCTGGGCAAACTGTTTCGCTTAGCGGGCGCGGATGCCGTGATTTATCCTAACCACGGTGGCCGTTTTGGCTTTTCTCCGGCCTGCTGTCAGCGCATCGCCACCTTCGCCCGCGCACCCTGGGGACTGCATAAAGCCATCTGCCCGGTGCCCGCCGGGGGCATGCATCCTGACAGACTCGCCGAGGTGATCGCCTTTTACGGCCCTGATGTGATGCTGCTGATCGGTGGCGCCTTGCTGGATGCGCCTGATATGGATCGTGCGGCGACCGATTTTGTCCAGCGGGCCGCACACCTAAGCCCGGCATACACGCCTTAAACCTCCCACGCCCTGTTTCCTTAAATCATCCAGGACCATTCACCCATGAGCACCGTTTGCGCACAGCTCCAGCAAGGCTCCGGCCAGTTTCACAAACACCATCCGCACCCGTGCAGCGGAGACGGAGAAACCGTATTTCATCAAAGCTGGGAGGGCATTGAGCGACTGGCCTACAAACAGGAAGGCAGCGCCCCCTTTCGGGACATCACCCGCCAGCTCCTGTTTCGCCGCCCAGGGCTTGACTGTGAACTGCGCTATTTCGAGATTCAGCCCGAAGGGCATTCCACCTTGGAGCGCCACGAACACGAACACGCCGTGATGATTCTCTCGGGGCGGGGCATGTGCCTGATTGAGCGCACGCTGTATACCGTCGCCCCCTTTGACCTGATTCATGTTCCAGCCCATGCCTGGCATCAGTTTCGCGCCATCTGCGGCCACCATCTGGGCTTTTTGTGCATGGTCAACACCGAACGTGACCGCCCCCAGTTGCCCGATGCCCAGGCCCTGGCCATACTGCGCACTGACCCCGAGATTGCCGCATTCATCCGGGCGTAAAACGCCCTCAACCCTCTGGCCCTGTACAATGCATCTATGAAATATCAGGATCATAAAAAGCGCAGTGCTGAACTGCTCCGTCTGGTCATCCCCAAGATGTCCCAGCATGATGCACCGTTTGATCCGATCAGCTACGCTGTCTGGTATGAGTATTGTGCCGGTCATAACAAAGGCCTGACGGATGCCCTTGATGACCTGTTAAACCAGCATGAGATATTAAGCGCCGAACAGATCGAAAACCTGTTTCGCCGTCATATCTATGACTGCGACATCGACGCCATGCGCCTGCTGCAAGAGCGCATGCGCCAGGTCGTGCGCGATGTGATTGGCAATACCAGCCAGACCACTCAGCACGCCAGCGGCTTTTCGGCGGTTTTAAAATCGCACACCAGCCAGCTGGATGCCCACATCTCCCCCGAGGCCCTCAAAGGCATTGTCAATGCCGTGCTGGATGAAACCCAGCAGATGTCGATGGCCATTGACAGCCTGCAACACCGCCTGCACAGCAATGCCCAGGAGATTGAGCAGTTGCGCATGGAACTGCGCCGGGTACGCGAAGAATCCATGCGCGATGCCCTGACCGGTCTGGTCAATCGGGGCGGCTTTGATAAGTCCCTGGACGAGGCCATGCGTGACAGCGACCACCACCAAACACCGCTGGTACTGGCTTTGATTGATATTGATTTTTTCAAGAAAATCAACGATACCCACGGACATATTCTCGGCGACCGGGTGATTCGCCACATTGCCGGCATCATCCGCCAGCAGGTGCGCGAAACCGACACCGCCGCCCGCTATGGCGGCGAGGAATTTGCCCTCCTGCTGCCGCATACCGCGCTTCCTGAGGCCGAGGCGCTGGCGCAAAAAATCCGCAGCGTGGTTGAACACACCCGCCTCAAACGTTTGGATAATCACGCCGAGATCGGGCGCATCACCCTCTCCGCCGGACTGGCCCTCTACCAAAACGGCGAAACCGCCCGCGATCTGTTACAACATGCCGACGAGGCCCTGTACCAATCCAAACGCACCGGCCGAAACAAAGTCACGGTTTATCAATAAAGCTAGCCGCCGCTTCCACAGACTGCCCTGGAATCCACAACGCTCATGCACGACCATTCTTTATTTGATTTTCAACAGGCCAAGGCCCTGCACACCTTTCGCCCGATTCATGATGTCGTCATGGGCGGCCTGTCCGAGGGTGGCCTACAAGACAGCGACGCCCAGACGGCCATATTTCAGGGCACCGTATCCCTGGAAAACGGCGGCGGTTTTGCCTCGGTGCGCGCACCGCTGGAAACCATCGACCTCAGCGCCTGGCAAGGTCTGCGCCTCAAGGTCTGCGGCGACGGTAAACGCTACAAATGCACCCTGAAAACCGACGCCGCCTTTGATGGCCTGGTCTATCAAGCCGCCTTCACCCCAGCCGCGCAGCAATGGAGTGAACACTGGCTGCCCTTTGACGCCTTTCAACCCACCTTCAGGGGCCGTGTACAAACACATGCCCCCGCACTCAACCGCCAGCACATCCACAGCCTGGGCCTGATGATCTCGGAAAAACAAGCCGGTCCCTTCCGCCTGGAAATCGCCCACATCCTCGCCAGCAACCCATAGCCGCCTGGGAGCGCGGAGCACCCGCCCCGCATCATGGAGCGCCGCTCTATGTATCAACGCCAAGTATCTCTGCGGCCTGTTTGGTTGAGAGGCGTGTGCGCATAGGCCTGACATTTTTAGCGCGTTCGCAAAAACGTTAGGCTTTTGAAATGTCGCTAAGCGATGTTGGCGCTAAATGAAAGCACCATCTGGCAGTAACGCAACAAAGCCGGGGAGTGCCCGGCTTTGTTGGTTTGAGGGTGAGGGCGTGCCCTCACGGCATGGGGGGATTATTTCAGATCAAAACGATCAGCGTTCATCACCTTGACCCAGGCTTTGACGAAATCATGCACGAATTTCTCGCGGTTATCGTCCTGGGCATAGACCTCGGCATAGGCGCGCAGGATGGAGTTGGAGCCAAAGACCAAGTCCACGCGGGTAGCGGTCCATTTCACGGTATTGCTGCCACGCTCGACGATCTCGTAGAGATTTTTGCCGACCGGTTTCCAGGTGTAGCGCATGTCGGTTAGATTGACAAAGAAGTCATTGCTTAACACGCCCACGCGGTCAGTGAACACGCCATGTTGGGTGCCGCCGTGATTGGTGCCCAGAACACGCATCCCGCCGATGAGCACGGCCATCTCCGGCGCGGTCAGGCCCATCAACTGGGTACGATCCAGCAGCATCTCCTCGGGAGTCACCACATAGTCTTTTTTCTGCCAGTTGCGGTAGCCATCGTGCAGCGGTTCGAGAACCTCAAAGGACTCGGCATCGGTCATCTCGGCGGTGGCATCGCCCCGACCGGGGGCAAAGGGAACGGTGATATTCACACCGGCATCGCGTGCGGCCTTTTCTACCGCCGCAGTGCCGCCCAGCACAATCAGATCAGCCAGGCTGACTTTCTTGCTCAAGCCGGCCTGAATGCCTTCCAGCACGCTCAATACTTTTTGCAGGCGTTGTGGCTCGTTGCCTTCCCAGTCTTTCATCGGGCTTAGGCGAATGCGCGCACCATTGGCTCCCCCGCGACAATCCGAACCCCGGAAGGTGCGGGCGCTGTCCCAGGCGGTGCTGATCAGCTCGGCAACGCTCAGACCGCTGCCCAACAGCTTGGTCTTGAGATCGGCAATCTCCGCCTCCGTCAGGGTGTAATCCACACGCGGGATGGGATCTTGCCAGATCAGGTCTTCTTGCGGGACATCCGCCCCCAGATAGCGGGTTTTCGGCCCCAGATCGCGGTGGGTCAGCTTAAACCAGGCGCGTGCAAAAACCTCGTTGAAATACTCGGGATCTTTATAGAAGCGCTCGGAAATCTGCCGGTAAACCGGGTCTTTGATCATCGCCATATCGGCGTCGGTCATGATCGGGTTGTAGCGGATGCTGGGGTCTTCCACATCCACCGGCTTGTCTTCTTCCTTGATGTTGATCGGCTCCCACTGCCAGGCCCCGGCTGGGCTTTTGCGCAATTCCCATTCATGCTCAAACAGCATCTTGAAGTAGCCGTTATCCCATTTCGTCGGATAGGTGGTCCAGGCGCCTTCAATGCCGCTGGTTACGGTCTCGCGCCCACAGCCCTTGCCCTGCGGATTGTGCCAGCCCAGGCCCTGCGCCTCGACACCCGCGGCTTCAGGATCGGGACCCAGCTTGGAGGCATCGCCGTTACCGTGACATTTGCCGACAGTATGTCCCCCGGCAGTCAGCGCCACAGTTTCTTCATCATTCATCGCCATGCGGGCAAAGGTAATGCGCACATCATGGGCGGTTTTCAGCGGATCGGGATTGCCGTCCACGCCTTCGGGATTGACATAAATCAGCCCCATCATCACCGCCGCCAGCGGGTTTTCCAGATCGCGCTCACCGGAATAGCGGCTGCCTTCACTGCCAGACTTGGCCAGCCATTCTTTTTCAGAACCCCAGTAGATGTCCTTCTCCGGGTGCCAGATATCGGCGCGGCCACCAGCAAAACCAAAGGTCTTCAGCCCCATGGATTCATAAGCCATATTCCCGGCAAGAATGATCAGATCGGCCCAGGAGAGCTTATTGCCGTATTTTTTCTTGATCGGCCACAACAGGCGGCGCGCCTTGTCCAGATTGACATTATCCGGCCAGCTATTGAGCGGCGCAAAGCGTTGGTTACCGGTGCCCGCACCGCCGCGTCCATCGGCGATACGATAGGTCCCGGCAGCGTGCCAGGCCATGCGGATCATCAGACCGCCATAATGCCCCCAATCCGCCGGCCACCAGTCCTGACTGTCGGTCATCAGGGCGCGTACATCGTTTTTCACCGCTTCCAGGTCGAGCGTTTTAAAGGCCTCGGCATAGTCAAAGTCCTCAGCCAGCGGATCAGTCTTGCGATCGTGCTGGTGTAAAATGTCCAGATTCAGGGCATTGGGCCACCATTCCATATGGCTGTTGCTCACGGCGGTATTGCCACCATGCATCACTGGGCACTTGCCCCCACTGTGTTCGCTCATTTTATGACTCCATAGACGTTGATTTAACGAAGTTGCTGGGCGGATCGAGCATGAAAGGCGCTTTTCGCCAGATGTCCCAATTGAGATTAGCCTTTGATTTTTTATTGATTTTGAAAAATTTATTGTTAAAGGCACAAAAATCATAGGTGATTAAGCCCTAAAAAACAATTCTATTATTTCAATAGATTTGATAGTTTTAGGCTATTACTTCCTTCAAGGTGATTTATGTCAAACAATGCCTCTGCCTTGTTTTTGGTCTACGAGCGATTATTCGCCCATTATGGTCCACAACATTGGTGGCCGGCGCAAACGCCTTTTGAGGTGATGGTGGGCGCGGTGCTGACGCAAAATACCGCATGGAGTCGGGTCGAGCGGGCAATCGCGGCGCTTCGACAGCATGGCAGCCTGAGCGCAGAGGCGCTGTTGGCGCTGGAACCACAAACCTTGGGCGAGTTGATTCGCCCAGCCGGGTATTACACGATCAAAACCCGGCGTTTACAGGCATTATGCCAGTGGTATCTGGCGCAGGGCGGCTTTGCTGCGCTGCAAGGCTGGGAGACCCCGCGACTGCGGACGGAATTGCTGGCGATTCACGGCGTTGGCCCGGAAACGGCAGATGATATCCTGTTATATGCCTTTGAGCGTCCAGTGTTTGTGATTGATGCCTATACCCGACGCATCGGCTCACGCCTGGGCCTCCTTGAGGCCAAGGCACCCTATGAAACCTTGCGCCAACAGTTCGAGCAGGCGCTGGGGCTGGATACGGTGTTGTTCAAAGAATACCATGCCTTGATCGTGGCCCATGCCAAGGCCTTTTGTCGGGTGCGTCCACGCTGTCAGGGGTGTATGCTGGTGCAATATTGCGCTGTTTTATGTCACTGTGGTGAGCGACCCCTCGGCGAAGCCGGAGCAGCGATTGATTAGCCGTGAGCTTACACCTAGGTTTCGATTCGCTAACATTTACAGACAAAAACTCCTAAAAAGTTCAGTTAAAAATAGGGTTTACATACGCTTTAGCATACCCTACTATGGCCTTAGCCCGAGAACCAAGGGCTGTTCTAGTTCTTTAATGAGTTTAGGTTTGCGGTTATCTGGGCAAGTCTCAGATGTAAAACCTAAAGCGTACTCAAGAACTTAGCGCCAGATGTTTGTTCATCTGGCTTTGGCGGATCGGCCCATCCTCACTTGAGGGTGCGCGCTAGCGTTTGTTAGCGAAACTCGATCAGTATTCCTTGATAATCCGCGCATGACTGATTCTTTTTCTACGGCATCACAGCGCACGGTACGGTTGCGCATGTATTTTGGTTTCGGGCTTACGCTGATGGCGATGCTTGTGGCCATGCCTGTTCAGGCACACCGCGTTATCCTTTCTGTCTGGACCGAAGGTGAGCAGATTGTCGGCGAGGTGATGTTTTCGACCGGCGCTCCTGCCCCGCCAGATACGCTGATTGAGATCTCCGCCCCCGATCAAAGCCCGTTGGGACAGACGCATGTAGCGCAGGAGGGGCTCTTTCGCCTTACTCCCGAACAGGCGCTGGATCATCATTTTTTTGTCGATTTAGGTGCCGGTCATGTGGCCCGGACAACCCTGGCTACCTCGGCTTTGCCGCCCCGCCTGGGGTATGGCGTGTCCACAGCGGCCGCAGATACCGCCACTCATGCCTTGCCAGAAAGTACAGCCGAGTTGCAGATTCTGCTGGCCGAGACGTTGCGCCGGGAATTGCAACCCCTGCAGCAACGTCTTGCCGAGTATCAACAGCAAACCACCCTGCATCTCACGCTGGGGGCGATTGGCTATATCGTCGGTATTTTTGGGCTGCTGTTTTATCTACGGGCGCGCCAGCAGCTTAAACACGCTGGTCCACGCTAAACGGCGCGGTGATTAAAGAGCCCGCCCGTTGTCAGCCAGCGGCGGACTGCGCCAAGGCGTTGAGCACGCGTTGATGCAGTCCGCCAAAGCCACCGTTGCTCATGATGAGGAAATGATCGCCGGGTTGCGCAAGCCTGAGCAGATGCTGCACCAGTGCCTCCAGGTCTTCTTTGGCCTGGGCTTTGTCTCCTAGGCGCTGGATCACCGGGGTAATATCCCAGCCCAGCTCTGGCGGTGTGTAGATCAATACCCGATCGGCCTCTGCCAGTGAGTTAGCAAGGCTTTCCTGGTGAATCCCCATGCGCATGGTATTGGAGCGCGGTTCCAGGATGGCGATGATACGGGCAGTGGGGCCAACGCGGGCGCGCAAGGCTTGGAGAGTCAGGGCGATGGCGGTGGGGTGATGGGCAAAATCATCATAGACCGTGATGCCAGCGACACAGCCACGCACCTCCATGCGCCGCTTGACCCCGCGAAACTGCGCCAGGGCCTCCAAGGCCACCGCGACTGGGACACCCACATGCTGTGCGGCAGCGAGCGCTGCCAGGGCATTGGCCACGTTATGCCGTCCATACTGTGACCACTGGCATTCCCCGCTGGGGGTGCCGTCAATGCTGAGTGCAAACTGCTGGCCATCGGCACGCAACAGGCGGGCTGCAAACCCCTCGCTCGCTGCCTTATCCTGATCCTGAGAAAAATACTTCACGGGCGTCCAGCAACCTTTGGCCAACACCCGCGCCAGCGCCTCATCATTGCGATTACAGACAATCAGGCCCTGACTGGGCACGGTGCGCACCAGATGATGAAGTTGCTGCTCAATTGCCGCCAGATCGGGGAAAATATCGGCATGATCGTATTCAAGATTATTCAGAATCAGGGTGCGCGGCCGGTAGTGTACACATTTGGAGCGCTTGTCAAAAAAGGCGGTATCGTATTCATCCGCCTCAATGACAAAAAACGGGCTGTTGCCCAGCCGGGCCGATACCCCAAAATTTTCAGGAACCCCACCGATCAGAAAGCCGGGTTCCAGCCCGGCATATTCCAGAATCCAGGCCAGCAGGCTGGCGGTCGTGGTCTTGCCGTGCGTGCCCGCCACCGCCAGCACCCAGCGGTCTGCCAAAATGTTTTCATAGAGCCACTGTGGCCCGGAGGTATAGCGCAAGCCCTGATTAAGCACCTGCTCCACCGCAGGATGTCCGCGCCGCATCACATTGCCCACCACCACCGTATCCGGCGGCGGCTTCAGATAGGCTGCCTCATGTCCGGGCCAGATGACAATGCCCTGACTTTCCAGCAGAGTGCTCATCGGTGGATAGACCTGCTCATCACTGCCGGTCACACGATAGCCCGCTGCCCGCGCCAGCAAGGCCAGCCCGCCCATAAAGGTGCCACATATGCCCAGAATATGCAGATGCTTCATCAGCGCGCCATCCCGATAATCACCAGCTCTGAAGCCGCTGCTGACAAAATGATCAGGACAATGGCCAAGGCCACACCCGGCGCCAGCCCTTGAAAATTCATCGCATGGCGCAGGATATGCCCATAAACCCCGAGTAACCAGCCTAAAATCAGCAGATAGGTCAAACTGGCCAGCGCCGGGATCTGTTCGGTGCTACGCGCCTCCGCCCCCAGCAGCGAATACACCAGGGGCAATGTCAGCAGCCCAAGCAACACCCCCGCCCCGCTAAATGCCGTCAAGGTTTGGGTAAAGCGTGCCGCCATGCCGCGCAGGCGCAGCAAAAGCCACACCAGCAAGGCCAGCAGACTGACCTCCAGCACGCTTTGTACGATCGCCTGCTGCAAACCATAAAACGGCGAGGCAATCACAATTCCCAACAAGATATACAGCAATAAACACAGGGCTAGCAAAGCCCTGGATGCGGGTAAATCCTGTGGCCCCTGGCGTAGAAAAATGATCTCGAAAAAAGGTCTGATTAAGGCAGTCATCGCGTTAAGGAACTTCTGATTAAGTGATCTCGGGTGGCTGGCGAATGCACATCAAGGACGACATGTCGTTTACTCGGTCAATTGGGGTCTGGATTTCCAGTTCTTTTGAACGATTCGGGCCTATTCACGGCCCACGGCGTAGCGCCCCTTGGTATATCCAAACTGGCGCTTGATGACCCGAAACGGGTGCTCCACGCGTGCCCGAGGCGGGGACAGGCGATGATTGATCTCGTGCGTGTCCTCGGGCCGTTCCCGGCCCTCACGCGCTTGAACGGGAAACACCACCAGCGGAGTGCTGGCCGGATCACTCGCCAAGCGGTTGCGCTCCCGCCCTTGTCCCCATGTACTTGCTGCTCCTCGCCGTGCAGCAGGGGAGCGGTGAGCTTGACGTCCGGCACCTTCGCTGCCGTGCCCACCACCGTGTGCACCAGGCCATGGGCCGTATCCACACCCATAGGGGCCTTCATGCCCAAGTACCACGGCTTGCCCTTCTTCGTCGAACGCATCTGCGGATCGCGCTCGCCCTTGGCGTTGTTCGTGGAGCTCGGGGCAGCCATCCGGGTGGCATCAACCCTTGTGCCCTGGCGCAAGATCAGGCCGCGCTCGCCCAAAAGTCCGTATGACGTGGATGCGCCGCATCCTCTCAAGCCCGATCGGGCGGCGTCCATTGCCTGCCTTGGGAGAGTCGGGATCGATCAAGGCCACCCGCCCGGACCGGGCACCACCTCGTTCATCTCGGCCAGAAACGGTGCCTTGCGGGTCTTCTTGGCGTGCTTTACAAAGCCCGAATCGTTCAAGCCCAACTGTTTCATCGTGTGCTCTGTTGCTCCGTGAGGTGGGTTCAGTGTTTATCCCAGGCGGCGGGACTTAATCAGAGGTTCCTTAATATTCGGTTGGTTTTGCCTGAGTGCTGCATAAAATAGCCGCGCAAGTGTAGCAAACCGCCAAGCAAATGGCCATGCAAGGCCCGCCATCACAGGGCGATCGCGCTATCAGGGTATTGACAATCATCAGTTGAGCAGGTGATCGAGGTGCCTTTTGTCGCGATGCCTGAGCTGCCGATGTCTCCGAAATTGTCAGATCCCCGTGCGTACTTTGCTGATCTTGCCGATCCACGTCGCAAGACGCGCAACACGTTGCACGCCCTGCACGACATACTGATGATTGTGCGGTGTGCCGTCCTCAGCGGCATCGAGGACTGGGTGGGCATGGAAACCTTTGGCAAGGAGAAGGAAGCGTGGTTGCGCACCTTTCTCACGCTGGCCAACAAAATTCCCTCGCACGATACCTTGAGCGATGTGATCGGTCGACTCAACCCGGACACCTTTGCCGAGGCGTTCCAGGCCTGGGCCACAGCAGCCCTGGCTGGGTTGTCCGGTGAGCCGGTGTGTGTGGATGGCAAGACGTTGCGTGGCAGTCGCGATGGGGCAACGCCTGGCGTGCACCTCATCAGTGCCTTCACGAGCCGTACCCGTTGGGTGTTGGCCCAGCAAAAGGTCGGAGAGAAAACCCATGAAATCACGGCGATTCCGGATCTCCTCGGGCTCCTGGATCTACACGGAGCGACCGTGAGCCTGGATGCCATGGGCTGCCAAAAAGCGATTGCCCGCACCCTCGTGCAAGGTGGGGCCGACTACGTCCTGGCGTTGAAAGATAACCATCCGAGGCTGCACGCGGAAGTGACGCAGTGGCTCGATCATGAAACGGCTCGTCCTCAGCGAGCGCATTGAATGGCTTGAGGAGCGCGCCGCGTGGGCCGGACTCAAGGCGGAGGGACGGGTGGAGTCCACCCGCCTTATCGGCGATCACTCCAGCACCGAAACATGCGAATTCCTCTGCGCATTCACGGATCTGCCGCGCTTCGCCGCCGCGGTGCGCCAGCATTGGAGTATCGAGAATCAACCGCATTGGATCCTGGATGTCCAGTTTGGCGAAGAGGCCTGTCGCACCCGCCGCGACCATAGCCCCGAGAATCTGGCCCTGCTGCGTCGTATGGCGCTCAACCTCTTGAGCCACAATGGGCCACCGAAGGACAGTCTGCGCCAGCGAAAACTGCGCGCCGCGCTCAACGACAACTACCGGCTGGAGCTACTGCTCGGCGAACACAATAGGGAAACTACATAGCCCGATCGCCCTGATATTAACCCCAGGGCGAGCGCGTATAAAAGTTTGCAAATAGATGCAGTTGCGGCAATCTATCGAGAAACAACCGCAGGAGTTTCTCATGGCGGCCCGTTTGACAGAGTGCTTTGCCGGTCTGCGCGACCCCGGGTGGAGCGCAACCGATTGTATCCTCTCATGGAAATTTTGCTGCGGGTGATTTGTGCAACGTTGAGCGGTGCACAAGGCTGGGAAGCGATGGAGGACTTTGGCAAAGCGAAGCTTGATGGGTTACGCAAGTTCGCGCCCTTTGCCAACGGCATTCTCTCGCATGATCGCATCGCCCCTGTGATGTCGCGCTTGAATCCCAAAGCCTTTCAACAGGTGTTTCTCACGTGGACCCAAGCGGTCACTGAGGCCACCGAGGGCGATGTCATTGCCGTCGATGGTAAGCGCGTGCGCGGGTCTGGAGATCGGCGCAAAGGCAAAGCGGCGCTGCACAGGGTCAGTGCTTGGAGCCATCGCAACCGCTGGGTGCTGGGCCAAGAAGCCACCGAGGAGAAATCCAATGAAATCACAGCCATTCCCAAACTGCTGGAATTGTTGGCGCTGAAAGGCTGCATTGTGACCCTCGATGCGATGGGCTGTCAGACCAAGATCGCTGAGCAGATCATTGATCAGGGCGGCGATGATGTTCTCGGACTCAAGGGCAATCAGAGCACGCTGCACGAGGAGGTCAAAGACTTCTTCGAGACCGCACGCGCCGGGGAGTTTGCCCATGTTCCCCATGACTTCATTGAGGAGATCGACAAGGATCATGGGCGTCTTGAGGTGCGCCGTTATTGGATCACCGAAGAATTGGGCACGCTCTCACAGACCGAACGTTGGAAGGGGCTACGCAGTATCGGCAGGGTGGAGCGGGAATGCTGGATCGAGGAACGCCACAGCATCGAACGGCGGTTTTTCATCACGTCCATCCCGGCCCAGGCCGAGCGCTTCGCCCACGCCGTGCGCGGGCACTGGGGCGTGGAGAATCTCCTGCACTGGCGCTTGGATGTGGTGTTTCGCGAAGACGCGACCCGCATCCGCAAAGGCAACGCCCCGGCCATCCTGACCTCCATCCGACATCTCTGCATGAACCTGTTGGAACGAGATCCTTCCACGCTGCGTATGTCCAAGAAACGCCGCAAGGCCACCTGGGATGATGACTACCGCGCTAAGGTTCTATTTGGCTAAGGATTTATACGCGCTCGCCGTGCGAGCGGATGGGCAGTCGCTTATCCACTGGGCTATGTTATGATAAGCGGCTGTATTTTCGTGATGCGGGTGTATAGATTAACCGCTGTCTGCGGTGTTACTGGTGCGGCCCGTGTCTGATTAATGTCTTGATAATTAAATTTTTGGAGTGATTGCATGTCTGTTGAACGTACCTTGTCCATCATCAAGCCCGATGCTGTGGCTAAAAATGTGATCGGTCAGATTTATAGCCGTTTTGAGCAGGCCGGTTTGCAGGTGGTGGCTGCCAGGATGATGCATTTGAGCCGGGAGCAGGCTGAGGGTTTTTATGCGGTGCATCGTGAGCGTCCTTTTTTTAAGGATTTGGTGGATTTCATGATCACCGGGCCGGTGATGGTGCAGGTGCTTGAAGGTGAGGGGGCGATTGCCAAAAACCGTGAGTTGATGGGCGCGACCAATCCCAAAGAGGCCGCTCCAGGTACTATTCGTGCCGATTTTGCCGCCAGTATTGATGAAAATGCGGTGCATGGTTCCGATGCGGTCGAAACGGCGCAGCAGGAAATTGCTTTTTTCTTCAAGCCTGAAGAGCTGTGCCCGCGCACCCGCTGAGTTTGCGTGGCTAGCGACGTGATGGCGATGAGCCACGGCGAGATGGCACCTGCGCTGGCGGCAGAGACTGAGCCGACTGTGAATCTGTTGGGGATGACCCAGGCAGAGCTGGGCGCTTTTTTCCAGTCGCTGGAGGAAAAGCCGTTTCGGGCAGTGCAGGTGATGAAGTGGATTCATCAGCGCGGTTGCGATGATCCGGCGCAGATGACGGATCTGGCCAAGACCTTGCGGGCGCGCTTGCCGCAGGTGGCCTGTATCCGTGCGCCCGAGGTGTTGCTGGCGCAAACGGCCAGGGATGGTACGCGCAAGTGGCTGTTGGGGCTGGCGGATGGCAATGCGGTGGAGATGGTGTTCATCCCTGAGCAGGGGCGCGGCACCTTATGTGTGTCCACTCAGGTGGGATGCGCTTTGCAATGCAGTTTTTGCGCCACTGCCCGGCAGGGCTTTAACCGCAATCTCAGCAGCGCCGAGATCATCGCCCAGCTATGGCTGGCCAGTCGGGTCTTGCAGCCTGAGGGTGGCCAAAGCCGGGTCATCAGTAATGTGGTGTTGATGGGGATGGGCGAGCCTTTGCTGAATTTTGAGGCCAGTGTGGCGGCGATGGAGCTGATGCTGCATGATCACGCCTATGGTCTGAGCAAGCGCCGCGTTACCGTGAGCACGGCAGGGGTGGTACCGGCCATTGATCGGCTGCGTGACACGCTGGATGTCTCTTTGGCCATCAGTCTGCACGCCCCGGATGATGCCTTGCGTGATCAGCTAGTGCCGCTCAATCGTAAATACCCGATTCGTGAATTACTGGCGGCCTGCAAGCGTTATGTGCGTGAGGGACGCCATCATCAGCGCATCACGGTGGAATATGCCCTGATCAACGGGGTTAATGATGCCCCGCAGCAGGCGCAGGCTTTGGCCAGGTTATTGCGCGATCTGCCCTGTAAGCTCAATCTGATCCCCTTTAATCCCTTTGCGCAAAGCCCTTATGCCGCCCCCACCGAGGCTGCCGTGGCGCGTTTTCAGGATGTTTTAACGCAGGCGGGTTATACCACGGTGATCCGGCGTACCCGAGGCGATGAGATTGATGCCGCCTGTGGGCAATTGGTCGGCAAGGTGATGCCACGGCTTGCCAGAAGGCATGAGGCTGCCCTCAAAGGCCCGGTGAGGCCGGCAGATATGCCATCCAGGGAGGCGATATAGGTGTCTGCAGGCTATCTTTACAGCGCGGCCATCAGTTTTTTTATGCTGATTGGGCTGGGGGGCTGTGCGAGTATCCCAGGGAATGTCTCCAGTCGTGATCAAAGCGCCGCCGAGGTTTATGTGAACCTGGGTCAGGCTTATTTGCAGCGTAATAATCTGCGCGAGGCCAGGACGGCGCTGGAGCGTGCCCTGTCGCTGAACCCCCACAATTCCACGGCCCATCTGCTGTATGCTATTTTGCAAGAGCGTATTGAACAGCCGCAGATGGCGGATCAAAGTTATCGCCAGGCGGTGCGTCTAGCCCCAGAGGAGGGCGAGATCCGCAATGCCTATGGCGCTTTTTTATGCCGTCAGCAACGCTTCAGTGAGGCCGATCAGAGCTTTGAAAAAGCCTATCGCAATCCCTTCTATGAAGCCCCCGAGCGTGCCCTGACCAATGCCGGGGTCTGTGCCCAGGAAGCGGGTGATCAAACACGAGCCGAGCAGTTATTTCGCCGCGCCCTGGAGCGCAATCCGCAGTATGCCCCGGCGCTGTTTGAGATGGCCGAGTTAAGCCTGATGCAAAAAAATTATCTGGCCACCCGCGCCTACCTGCAACGCTTTACGGCGATTGCGCCACACACCCCGGAAACGCTCTGGATGTGTTATGAGGCGGAACGTGCGCTAAATCATCACGCGGGCTTTACCCACTGCGCAATGCGTCTTAAAAATGATTTTCCGACGGCTTCGCAAACCGTTCGACTGCTGGAGATTGAGCGTGTTGAATAAAAATGAACCCTTCAACCCGGAAGGCGATTTACCTAAATCGGCAAGCGGTGCAGCGGCAGGCTTTGGCACGTTGCTGCGCGAGGCACGCGAAAAGGCGGGAATCAGTCAGGCCGATTTATCCAACCGTCTGCATCTGCGCATGGATGTTGTGCGCGCCCTGGAAGCGGAGCGTCTTGCAGATTTACCTGAGCCGACCTATGTGCGTGGCTATTTACGCGCCTGTGCGCGGGTTTTTGAGATCAGCCCACAGGCTTTCTTAGAGGCCTTTGAACGGCAAACCTCGACAGCGGCACCCACGCCGGTGATACCTGTCCCGACAACGCCAGCCGCCGAGACGCTAAAACCCGCCCCCCCAGCGGCGGCCAAGCCAGTGCCTGCGGTGGCAGAGAAAGCCCCGCCTGCAGAAACTGCTCCTGGCCCCTCACCGAGCCTGAAGATTCGCAAAGAATGGCGCATCAATCCGTATCTGATCGGCGCGGTGCTGTTGCTGGCGATTATTGTGCTGGTGATCTTTGGTTTTTCTGGAAAAAGCGAGCCGCCAGACAGCGTGCTTGATACTCCGGAAGCGACGGCTGATGAGGCGGAACGGCCTGCACCGCTGGCTTTACCCTCGCCCGGTATCGGTGTAGCTCCGTCGCTGCCAGCGCTGCCTACGCCAGCCCCTGCACCGGTGGCGCCAGCGCCCACTGCCAGTCCAGAAGCACCCCCAGCGGCAGCGCCAGCCACAGAGGCGGTGACCCCAACACCCGCACCCGCCGCTGCAACGCCAGGCCCGGCACCAGGACAGGCGCGGATTCGTTTACGGTTTAGTGAGGATTCCTGGGTGGAGATTCGTGATTCCGCCGGTAACCGGGTTTTGGTCGGTTTGATGCGTGCCGGTCAGGAACGCAATCTTGAAGCAGCCTTGCCCTTGCGTTTTGTGCTGGGCAATACCCCTGGGGTACAGATGGAACTCAATGGCAAAGCCTATGATCTCGCCCCGCATCGTCGCAGTGGCGATAGCGTCGCCCGTTTTACCCTGGAGCGTTGATGGATGGCTAAGGGCATTCAATCCATTCGTGGTATGCACGATATCCTTCCCAGTGAAGCCCCGGCCTGGCAGTGGCTGGAGATGCACATTGCCGGGCTGTTGCAGCGCTACGGGTATCAGCAGATCCGCTTGCCCATTGTGGAACGCACCGAGCTGTTTGCCCGCTCCATCGGTGAGGTCACCGATATTGTGGAAAAGGAGATGTACACCTTTGAGGATCGCAACGGCGACAGCCTGACGCTGCGTCCTGAAGGCACCGCCGGTTGTGTGCGTGCCGGCATTGAGCACGGCCTGCTGCATCATCAGCAACAACGGCTGTGGTATAGCGGCCCGATGTTTCGCCATGAGCGCCCACAAAAAGGCCGTTACCGCCAGTTTCACCAAATCGGCGTGGAGAGCTTTGGCATGGATGGCCCGGATATTGATGCCGAGCTGATCATCATCACCGCCCGCCTGTGGCGCCTGTTGGGTCTAACTGATGTGCGTCTGGAGATCAACACGCTAGGCTCTGCTGAGGCACGCGCTCAGTACCGCGAGGTCTTGGTGGCCTATTTCAAGGCCCATCTTGCCGATCTGGATGAGGATGCCCGGCGCCGTTTGGACAGCAATCCGCTGCGTATTCTCGACAGTAAAAATCCGGCCATGCAGGCCGTGATTGCGCAGGCCCCCAGTTTTATGGACTATCTGGACGCGGATTCACAGGCGCATTTTCAGACCTTGCAGACGCTGCTGGATGCCGCCGGAATTGCCTATCAGATCAATCCGCGTCTGGTGCGTGGGCTGGATTATTACGGTCGCACGGTATTTGAATGGATCACCGATTCGCTAGGCGCACAAGGCACGATCTGCGCCGGGGGGCGCTATGATGCCCTGGTCAGTCAACTGGGAGGACAGGCCACCCCGGCGGCCGGTTTTGCCTTGGGCGTGGAGCGGCTGCTGGCCTTGCTGGAAGCACAGGCAAAACTCCCGCCGCCGCCGCTGCCCCAGGTCTATCTGGTACTGGCCGGTGAGGCGGTGCAATCCGCCGGGTTGGCCCTGGCCGAGCGCCTGCGTGAACAACTGCCGCACATGGCCCTGGTGGTCAACTGTGGTGGTGGCAGTCTGAAGGCACAGATGAAACGTGCCGATCGCAGCGGGGCAGCCTGGGCCTTGATTCTGGGTGAGCAGGAATGCGACCGCCAGAGCGTACAGATCAAATCCCTGCGCGATACCCAGAGCGCGCAACAGTGCGTACCCTGGGAGCAACTGGCCGCACATCTGGCCCCCTTGCTGTAACCGCTGGATTTAATTGATTCGGCGCACGCATGGCGTGTGCCTTTGCTTTGAGGAATGTTGGGTTGAGTACCTATAGCACTGATGAAGAACGCGTGGAGGCCATCCGCCGCTGGTGGCATGCCAACGGTGCGGCTGTTATTGTGGGACTGCTGCTGGGGATTTCGGCGCTGGTGGGCTGGAAACTCTGGACCGATTATCGTCAGGCCCGTGCAGAAAATGCCTCACAGATTTACATGGCAATGGTTCAGGCCACTACCCAGGAGCAGGCGGAGCGCGCCGAAGGCTATGCCCGCCAGTTACTGGAAGAATACCGCAACACCCCGTATGCCGCCTCTGCCGCCTTTGAATTGGCGCGCCAAGCCGTGGTCAACGATGATCTGCCAGTGGCCCAGGCGCATTTAAACTGGGTTTTGGCCCAGGCCAAACGCCCGGATACCCAACAGATTGCCCGTCTGCGTCTGGCGCGAGTGCTGATTGCCTCTGGCGATGGCACCCAAGCCCTGTCGGTATTGAGCAGCGACTTTGATCGCGGTTTTAGCGCGCTGGTCGAAGAACTGCGCGGCGATGCCTATCGCCAGCTAGGGCAGCTGGAACAGGCCCGGGCGGCTTACGACCGGGCGATTGCGGCGCATTTCGGCATTGCTGATTTTGTGCAGATGAAACGTGATGCCCTGCATCTTGCCAGCAGCACCACTGACGCAGCCTCTCCGGTAGAAGCAGAAAGCAGCGCCCCAGCCGAGTCACCAGCGCCTGCATTACCTGCAGAAACGAGCGCGGCTGATGTCAACGATCCTAACCCCGTCATTACAGAATAGCCCTCTATGAAACCCCAGGCCCTCTTGCTTGCCGTTTTGCTCGCCCTGCTGCTGAGCGGCTGTGGCTTGTGGAATCGCGATACCAGCGAATCCCCGGCGCTGCTGCCAGAAATCACGGCGACCCAGCCCATGAAGACCCTCTGGGAGCGCAACACCGGAGGCGGCAGCGGACGCTTTTATGTGCAGCTCAAGCCCTTTCTGGATGGCGAGGCCATCTATGTCGCGCAGGCGGATGGTGGGGTCAGCGCCTATGCCCTGGCCGATGGGGCACCGCGCTGGGCCGTGCGGCTGGGCGAGCCGTTGACCGGCGGTGTGAATGGGGGCGGCGAGATTGCGGTCGTGGGGACTGCCAATGGTGAGGCGGTGGCCTTGCTCAAAGACTCCGGCGGTGAACTCTGGCGCACGCGCCTAAGCAGCGAGGTCATGGCCTTTTCCAACGCCAGCCGTGACCTTGTGGTCGCTCGTACCCACGACGGACGCCTGCATGCCCTAGATACCCAGACCGGCGCGATGTTGTGGGTCATCTCGCGTACCACGCCGCCATTGAGTTTGCGCGGTGTCAATGCGCCCTTATTACTGCCTGGGCGCGTGCTGGCTGGTTTTGATAATGGCCGGGTGGCGATGTTTAGCGTGGCGCGTGGCCAGCTTTTATGGGAAACCTCGCTGGCCATACCCTCCGGGCGCACGGAACTGGAACGCATGGTCGATGTGGACGGCTGGATGATCGCCACCCCACAAGCCATTTTTGCTGTGAGTTATCAGGGACGGGTAGCCGCACTCAATACCAACGATGGGCGGCTCTTCTGGGAACGTCCCTTTTCCTCTTATCGCGGTCTGGATGCTGCCGGGCGTGAACTCTATCTGACGGATGCCTTCGGACATCTGTGGGCCTTGGATGCCCAAAACGGCGCTACCCTCTGGCAGCAGGACGCCTTACGGCTGCGTCGTGCCACCGCCCCGGTGGTCTGGGGTAATTATGTCGCCGTGGGTGATTATCAAGGCTATATCCATCTGCTGGATCGGGAAGATGGCAGCCTGCAAGGACAGATCCGCGCCGATTCTCGCGGAATTGAGGCCCGCCCGGTCGTGCATGAAGATATCTTATATGTGCTGGGCAAAAGCGGGCGTCTCAGTGCCATTGCCCAGCCAGAGCTACGGCCCTAAAACATCCATGTTTTTCTGATCGAGTTTCGCTAACAAACGTTAGCGCGCACCCTCAAGTGAGGATGGGCCGATCCGCCAAAGCCAGATGAACAAACATCTAGCGCTAAGTTCTTGAGTACGCTTTAGGTTTTACATCTGAGACTTGCCCAGATAACCGCAAACCTAACTTATTAAAGAACGAAAACAGCCCTTGGTTCTCGGGCTAAGGCCATAGTAGGGTATGCTAAAGCGTATGTAAACCCTATTTCTAACTGAACTGTCTAGGAGGGTTTGTCTGTAAATGTTAGCGAATCGAAACCTAGGTGTAAGCTCTGTTACGCATCGCCGCTCATTGACCTGTCCGCTACGGGCAGGGTGGGTCGGCCCAGGAGTTTACCAGTGAGTGCCGTCATTGCCCTCGTGGGCCGTCCCAATGTGGGCAAATCCACCCTATTCAATCAATTAACCCGCTCTCGCGATGCCCTGGTCGCCGACTTACCGGGCCTGACCCGGGATCGTCAATATGGCATCGGCAAGGTCGGTGATTTTCCCTACATGGTGGTCGATACCGGCGGGCTTTCCGGTGAGGCCGAGGTCATGGATCAGCTCATGGCGGCACAGACTCGTCAGGCCATCGCCGAATCCGATCTGGTATTGCTGATGCTGGATACCCGTGAAGGGCTTAACAGCGTTGATGAAGCGATTGCCGAACAGTTGCGGCGCAGCGCCAAGCCGGTGCTGGTGGTGGCCAATAAAAGCGATGGTCTGGATGTCACCCAGGCCACGCTGGAATTTCACGCCCTGGGTTTTGGTGCGCCTTACGCCATTGCCGCAGTGCATGGACGCGGCATTGCCGGGCTGATGGCCGAGGTCAAACAGCGCCTGCCGCAGGCTGCGGTGGTATCCACCGAGTCGCAGGCGCTGGATATGGACTGGCCGGGGATTCGCATTGCCCTGGTCGGACGGCCCAATGTGGGTAAATCCACCCTGCTTAATCGCATCCTCGGCGAGGAGCGGGTGCTGGCCTGTGATCTGCCGGGTACCACCCGCGACAGCATTTTTGTACCCTTTGAGCGCGATGGCCAGGATTACACCCTGATTGATACCGCTGGTGTGCGGCGCCGCGCCCGGGTTCACGATGGCATTGAAAAATTCAGTGTGATCAAGACACTGCAAGCCATTGAAGCGGCGCATGTGGTGATCATGCTGGTGGATGCCCATCAGGGTATTGTGGAGCAGGATGCCCATCTGCTCGGGCTGATTCTGGAGGCCGGGCGGGCGGTGGTGGTGGCCATCAATAAATGGGATGGCCTAAGTCCTGATGCCCGCGAACGCCTGCGCGACGATCTGGGCCTGCGCTTAGGCTTTATGGACTTTGCCGAGCAGCGCTTTATTTCCGCTTTGCACGGCACCGGGGTGGGCGATTTGTTTGGGAGCGTACAGCGGGCCTATGCCAGCGCCCAGCTCAAAGTGTCCACCGCTGAGTTGACCCGGCTGCTGGAAATGGCCCTGGTGGAACATCAGCCTCCCTTGGTACGCGGGCGGCGCATCAAATTACGCTATGCCCATCAAGGCGGGCAAAATCCCCCCCTGATCGTGATTCACGGCAAACAGACCGAATCCCTGCCGGGGGCCTACAAACGCTATCTGAGCAATCACTTCCGTCAACAGCTGCGGCTGGTCGGTACCCCGCTTCGTTTGGAATTTCGCACCGGCGAGAATCCCTATGCCGGACGGCGCAATACCCTCACCCCGCGTCAGCAATACAAACGCAAGCGCATGTTGCGCCATCTGAAAAAATAGATCAGCCGCTTGCCTTATTTCCCCAAACGCCGTGACCTTTTTGCCATGAAACGCACCGTATACCGATTGATCTTGCTCTGCTGGTTTTCTGTGATATTAGGCGGCTGCGATGCCTTGATCACCCCCACTCCCCCGATGGCCACGGTGAGCACGGTGGATCTTGAGCGTTTTATGGGGGATTGGTATGTCATGGCGAATATCCCCAGCCTCTTTGACGAAGGCGCGTTTAATGCGATCAAGCGCTACCGTCTACGCGAGGATGGGAGCGTGGAGGTGTTGCTGAGCTTTCGTGAAGGCGGCGTTACGGGCATCCCCAAGCACCACAAGGCCCGCGCCTTTATTCAGGATGACAGTGGTGCGCAATGGCGGATTCGCCCGCTTTGGCCCAGCCGCTTTGAATACCTGTTGATCTACCTGAGCGACGACTATACCCACGCCGTCATTGGGCGCAGCAAACGCGACCATGTATGGATCCTCTCACGCAGGCCGGTCCTTGCCGACAACGAATATCAACGCATTCTGGCGATTCTCGATGAACACGGCTACGACACCCAGCAGGTTCAAAAAATCGGCCAAAGCTGGCCGGAACGCTAGCATGACCCCGCTCCCTTTCCTCCGATAAGCTGCCTCAATGCGCTTTCAGACCGTGGTGCGTTTGGCAAGCCTGGCCTTGTTATCCATTTTTTTGCTCATCGGCTGGGTCAGCGTACAATTCGGTCAGCGCCAATTGAACGCCGAGATTGAACAAGAAATCGTCCGCGCCCAGACGGCATATACCGTGTTGCAAAATGAGCTGGGGCAAATGCTGCTCTCCATTGCCGACCTGATCGCCTCTGATGCCCAGATCAAGCAATTGATCTGGGAAGGTCGTAAACACCTGCACGCTGAAGGTGGGGGACGGGGTGGGCCACAAACGGCCATGATCCGCGCCCTGCTGATTCAGCGCATGATTGCGCAATGGGAGCGCATGGAACGTGACATCGACTTGCGCCAGCTGCATTTTCATCTTGCCCCGGAAGGCGTGTCCTTTGTGCGCATGATTGCCCTGGAACATTTTGGTGATGATTTGCTGGGTGTGCGTCCACTGGTGGCTGATGTGCAACGCGATGGCATGGCGCGCACCGGCTTTGAAATTGGCCCCAGCTTTGCCGGATTGCGCGCCGTCGTCCCCATCCGGGCACCGGCCTACAGCCTTCAAGAAGCATTTGAAGTTGTCGGCTCCATCGAGGTTGGCCTGTCGATTGCTGGGCATATCAAGCGCCTGAGCGCATCTACCCAGATAGGCTACGGTGTATTGCTCAATACTGACAGTCGGGCAAGCAACATGCAGGAAGGCTATCAGCCGCCGCGCATTGGAGATCATTATCTTCTGGCCGCCTCGCGCCGGGAACTGCAGGACTGGCTACACCAGCAAAGCTTGCCGGAATATGCCCAGCGTTGGCAGCAGTTTCGTATCAGCCAAGAGAACCAGACCTTTGAAGTGGTGCGCTTTCCCTTATACGAATATACCGCGCACTCCAAAGCCAGCGGCTTGCCGGCCGGCTCGGTGATCTTGTGGATAGAAATCAGCCCCTATCTGCAAGAATTTCACACCTCGCGCCGCTACACCCTGGTTCTGGTTGCAGCGGGCTATCTAGTGACCCAGATCATGCTGTTTTTGCTGCTCAACCACTCGCGTCAAGAATGGCAGATACAACTGGATGAAAGCACCCAGGCCATCCGCCATTTATCACAGCAACACGCCTTGCTGCTCAATACCGTCGGTGAAGGGATCATCGGCCTGAATCGCCACGGCAAAGTCACCTTCGCCAATCCCAGCGCACTGTCTATCCTGAAATATGAGCACAGCGCGCTGCTTGGAAAAGATCATCGTCACACCTTCCACCGCCTGCACCCACCCCACGAATGTGCGATTTTGCAATCACTCGCCGATGGTCAGACACGTCAGGCGGAAGATCAGTTTATGACCGCAGATAGCTTAATGCTTTCCGTGCTGGTCACCGTGGCGCCGATGGAACAAGGCCACTGCCGTACCGGCGTGGCGCTGGTGTTTCGTGATATTAGCGAAATGAAGGCCAAAGAGGCCCGCTTGATTGAAATGGCCACGACCGATGCTTTAACCGGGGTCGCCAATCGACGCTGTTTTATGGATCAACTAAAAACGCAATACGAGCGCCTGATTCGCCTGCACGAACCCTGCGCCGTCATCATGGCCGACCTGGATTTCTTCAAACGCATCAACGACATCTACGGCCACGCAGCCGGTGATACCGTATTACAGCAATTTAGCCGCATCACCCAAAGCAACCTGCGCAAGATGGACCTGCTCGGACGCATCGGCGGCGAAGAATTTGCCATCCTCATGCCTGGCAAAACCGTCGAAGAAGCCCTCCCTGCCGCTCAGCGCATTCGCGACGCCGTCGAACAGGCACACATCCATGCCGACGGCCAACCGCAGCCCATCCAGATCACCGTCAGCATGGGAATCAGCGCCGTCAGCCCCCGCGATACCACCCTCGACGCCGTGCTCAAACGCGCCGATGATGCGCTCTACACCGCCAAGCAAAACGGACGCAACCGCATCGAATGCGCCTAAGGCTTAAACGGGGTGTTCGCAGTCGCAGGGTTCAGAACGGATGTTGTGAGGTGGCGAGGAGCAAAAAACAGTTCTTGATTTTTTCTTCATTCTTCATCAAAATTCCCTACTGTAGATAGGTTATCTACAAGCGCGAAGGTTTCGCGTTCCATGGTCGGGGTCGAAGTCGAATCGCAAAGTTGTTCTCTGTTCAGGATGAACGCCGAGGCCACTTTTATGGCGCAAGCTGGGTTTCGACGGCTGAAACCGCCCATGTTGCCGGTGTTGACCGGCCATTCGGTTGGGACTGCTCAACCAGGACTCCAGTTGCTCGCCCGCAAGGGTGTTATCAACGGAGAGCGAAGTGCCTAAAAATCGCATAAGCAACTTTGTTTAGGTTTTTAGGAGCAGGCATATCAGATACATCTGAAGATAAAGGCGAAAAAAAAGGTGCCGACGAGGGCACCTTTTTTAATTTGGCGGAGTGGACGGGACTCGAACCCGCGACCCCCGGCGTGACAGGCCGGTATTCTAACCAACTGAACTACCACTCCAGAAACTTTGATGCACTTGGTGGGTGCTGAGGGGATCGAACCCCCGACATTCGCCTTGTAAGGGCGACGCTCTACCAGCTGAGCTAAGCACCCAAGTTGCAGCTAGCGAATTAAGGCGCAAATATTACTTCTTTTTGGCGCCTTTGGCAAGCTTTTTTTCCTCCTGCTTGTTCACGGCATCCTTGATATTCTTGCCAGGCTTGAAGGCCGGGACTTTTTGCGCAGGGATGGTGATTTCTTCGCCAGTGCGGGGATTACGACCGGGGCGGGCCTCACGGCTGCGCACCAGGAAGGTGCCAAAGCCGACGATGGTGACCTGCTCACCTTTGGCCAGTTCTTCGGTAATGGCGCCAATCATGGCATCCAGGGCGCGGGCGGCAGCGGTTTTGGGCAGATCGGCGGAGGCGGCAATCGCTTCTACAAGTTCAGTTTTGTTCATCAATAGTTATCCTTGAGGTTTGGGTTTCAACGCACTGCGACCAATGGTGTCTGGCAACTTAAGGCGAAAAAGCGCAGCACTGAAAAGATACGATCCCTTTATCAGCGCCAAAGCAGCGGCGCGGGGCGTTGGTGTGCTTATGGTTTTTGCAAAACCGGCGAACCCATTGTACGCTGCTTTGTTGCTATGCCATAAAGCCCCTGAGATGTAAAAATCTCGGGCTACAGCCGTTTCCTGCGCTTTATACCAATTCAGTTCAAAAACTGTCAACAACTTCCTGACAATCAATTGCTCTAACATACGGTTTTTATTGAATCCCTCCCACCGCACACGCTGCGGGAGAGATTATTTCAATGATGGTGTACCCGGCTGCGGCGAGGTTTGGGGGGTTCTTTGGTGGTGCTGGCAGGCGCTTTTGCTGCACCGCCATCATCGACCGCCGGGCTGGCGGTTGGCATGGTAACCAGCGCAATTTCAAGCACTTGGTCAATCCAGCGCACCGGCTTGATGGTCAGTTTGCCCTTGATGTTTTTGGGGATTTCCGCCAGATCCTTTTCATTTTCTTGCGGGATAATCACCGTTGCGATGCCGCCGCGGTGCGCTGCCAATAATTTTTCTTTGAGACCGCCGATCGGCAGGACTTCGCCGCGCAAGGTGATCTCGCCGGTCATGGCGACATCTGAGCGGACCGCGATGCCGGTCAATGCCGAGACGATGGCAGTACACATGGCAATCCCGGCACTCGGGCCGTCTTTGGGGGTTGCGCCTTCCGGGACGTGGATATGAATGTCTTTGTTTTCATGAAAATCAGCTTGAATCCCTAAGACATGCGCCCGGCTGCGTACTACGGTGGCAGCGGCCTGAATGGATTCTTGCATGACATCACCGAGTTTGCCGGTTTGCAGGAATTTTCCTTTGCCGGAAACGACGGCGGATTCAATGGTTAACAGTTCGCCGCCCACTTCGGTCCAGGCAAGGCCAGTGACCTGGCCGATACGATCCTGTTCCTCGGCCACACCGTAGCGAAACCGGCGCACACCCAGGTATTTTTCCAGGGTTTGCGGGGTGATTTTGGTTTTGCTTTCGCTGTCTTTTAGCAGATGTTGCTTGACCACCTTGCGGCAGATTTTGGAAATCTCGCGCTCCAGATTACGCACCCCCGCCTCGCGGGTGTAATAGCGGATAATGTCGCGGGTGGTGGCCTCGCTAATGAGGATTTCTTCTTCCCGCAGGCCATTGTTTTTGATCTGTTTGGGGGTCAGATAATTTTGCGCGATGCTGGTTTTTTCATCCTCGGTATAGCCGGCCAGGCGGATGACTTCCATGCGGTCGAGCAAGGGGCCGGGGATGTTCATGCTGTTGGCGGTGGCGACAAACATGATCTCGGAGAGGTCAAAGTCCACCTCCAGATAGTGATCATTGAAGGTGTGGTTTTGTTCGGGATCCAGCACCTCCAGCAAGGCAGAGGCCGGGTCGCCGCGAAAATCCATCGCCATCTTGTCGATTTCATCAAGCAAAAACAGCGGGTTACGGGTGCCGACCTTGGCGAGATTTTGCACAATTTTGCCGGGCAGGGCGCCAATGTAGGTGCGCCGATGGCCGCGAATTTCGGCCTCATCACGCACCCCGCCTAGGGACATGCGGGTGAATTTGCGGTTAGTGGCCCGCGCAATGGAACGTCCCAGGGAGGTTTTGCCCACCCCTGGCGGGCCAACCAGGCATAGAATCGGGCCTTTGAGCTTGCGTACCCGCTGCTGTACGGCGAGATATTCGAGAATGCGCTCCTTGACTTTCTCCAGGCCATAATGGTCTTCATCGAGCACGGTCTGTGCCTTGGCAATATCGCTGCTGACCTTGGTGCGCTTTTTCCAGGGAACGCTGACCAGCCAGTCAACGTAGTTGCGCACGACGGTGGCCTCCGCCGACATCGGTGACATCATTTTCAGCTTGTTGAGTTCGGCAGTGGCTTTTTGTTTGGCGTCCTTGGGCATACCGGCTTTTTCGATCTTGCGCGCCAGTTCTTCGACCTCATTGGGCGCGTCTTCCAGATCGCCTAATTCCTTTTGGATCGCCTTCATCTGCTCGTTGAGATAATACTCGCGCTGGCTTTTTTCCATCTGCTGCTTGACGCGCCCACGGATGCGCTTTTCAATCTGCAGGATGTCGATCTCGCCTTCAATCAGGGAGAGCAGGTGTTCCAGGCGGGCCTGCACATCTTCAATTTCCAGCACCCGCTGTTTTTCATCCAGGCGCAGTGACATATGTGCGGCGATGGTATCTGCCAGCCGGGCAGGGTCTTCGATACCCGCCAGCGAGGTCAAAATCTCCGGCGGGATCTTTTTGTTGAGCTTGACGTATTGATCAAACAACCCCAGCACGGAGCGGGTCAGTACATCGACCTCACGCTCATCGAGCGATGGTGGCGGTTCTAAAAGCTGGATATGCGCGGCGAAATATTCCTGATCGCGGATCAGATCGACAATACGGGCACGCTCTACGCCTTCTACCAAAACCTTGATGGTACCGTCGGGCAGTTTCAGAAGCTGCAGGATGGTCGAGAGGGTACCGATCCTGTGCATCTGTGAGGAGTTAGGATCATCAACCTCGGCGCTTTGCTGGGCGACCAGCAGGATTTGCTTGTCGCTGGCCATCGCAGCATCCAGGGCACGCACGGATTTTTCCCGTCCGACAAACAGCGGGATCACCATGTGCGGATAGACCACGACATCACGCAATGGCAAAACCGGCACTGCTTGCATGGGTTGTTCAGTGGCAGGACGTTTTTTCTTGGGGGTATCCATTTAAGTGACCTTCAGCGGTTAGATGCCACGCAGGCACGATCTCAGGCTTGATCTGAGGCTGCACGTTGATAATCGGCGTTTTCATAGATCAGATAGGGTTTGGTATCTCCCATAATCACCGCCTCGTCGATGACCACCTTACTGACATTGTCAATGGAAGGCAGGTCATACATGGTATCCAGCAACACCTGTTCAAGGATGGTGCGCAGTCCTCGGGCACCGGTTTTGCGATCCATGGCCTTGCGCGATACGCAGCGTAAGGCGTCTTCACGAAACTCAATATCAACGCCTTCCATCTTGAACAATTTTTGATATTGCTTGGTCAGGGCGTTGCGTGGTTCGGTGAGAATCTGTACCAGGGCGGCTTCATCAAGCTCTTCGAGATTGGCCAGCACCGGCAGGCGTCCGACAAATTCCGGAATCAGGCCATATTTGACCAGATCCTCGGCCTCGATATGGTTCAGTAACGCCGCATCCGATAGGCTGCTGCGCTTGCTTTTCACCTCTGCCGAGAAACCGATGCCGCTTTTTTCGGTCCGATCGCGGATCACTTTTTCCAGACCGGCAAAGGCCCCGCCGCAGATAAACAGGATATTATGGGTATCCACCTGCAGAAATTCCTGCTGCGGGTGTTTGCGCCCACCCTGCGGCGGCACGGAGGCAATGGTGCCCTCAATCAGTTTCAACAGGGCCTGCTGTACGCCTTCGCCGGAGACATCGCGGGTAATCGAGGGGTTGTCGGATTTGCGCGAGATCTTGTCGATTTCGTCAATATACACAATCCCGGTCTGCGCTTTTTCAACGTCGTAATCACACTTTTGCAAGAGCTTCTGGATGATGTTTTCCACATCCTCGCCCACATAACCGGCCTCGGTTAAGGTGGTGGCATCGGCAATGGTAAAGGGCACATTGAGCAGGCGGGCCAGGGTTTCAGCGAGCAGGGTCTTGCCGGAGCCGGTCGGGCCAATCAGCAAGATATTGCTCTTGGCCAGCTCCACATCGTCTTTGGCGTGTACTGCCCCAGCCTCCAGGCGCTTGTAGTGGTTATACACCGCCACGGAAAGCACTTTTTTGGCGCGTTCCTGACCAATCACATACTCATCAAGGATTTTCTTGATTTCATGCGGCTTGGGCAGATGGCTGCCGGATGCAGACGGGGCGTCTTGCATCTCTTCGCGGATGATGTCGTTACACAGCTCGACACATTCATCACAGATAAATACGGAAGGCCCGGCAATCAGTTTGCGCACCTCATGCTGGCTTTTTCCACAAAACGAACAGTACAGAAGCTTGCCGCTATCCGCGTTTCTTTTGTTGTCGCTCATCAGCAGACTCCTTCGGTCTTTTTTCGCACCTTGCCTTGTTTTTAGGCAAGATGCAAGCACCTCGAATGCTTGGGTCTTAGGGATCGCTTAACGCGGTAAGTGAATGCGCCATCGCCCCGGTCATGAACCACTGGGAGAGGCTGCTTTTCCTGCGGCGGCAGTGTGGCCTATGCGCAACGCCGAGTGCAGGTTTCAACATGGGGTGCTTGCCAGGCTTATTCAAGGCTTAGGGCTTATTTTGATTTCTTCTCAGGCTCTGCCCGGCTGGTCAGAATCTGGTCAATCAGGCCGTAATCCAGGGCATCTTGCGGACTCATAAAACGATCCCGATCGGTGTCGTTTTCAATGCGCTCAATGGATTGCCCGGAATGCTTTGCCAAAATTTCATTGAGCTGCGCCCGGATTTTTAAAATCTCGCGGGCATGGATGTCAATATCACTGGCCTGTCCCTGAAAACCGCCCAGCGGCTGATGAATCATGACGCGGGAATGGGCCAGGCAATAGCGCTTGCCCTTGGCGCCGCCCGATAATAACACGGCGCCCATACTGGCCGCCTGACCGATGCACAGCGTGCTGACATCGGGCTTGATGAATTGCATGGTGTCATAAATCGCCAGTCCGGCGGTGACGGCCCCACCGGGCGAATTGATGTAAAGCGAAATGTCTTTGTCCGGATTTTCTGATTCAAGAAACAAAAGTTGTGCCACGATGAGATTGGCCATGTGGTCTTCTACCGGGCCTACCGCAAAGACCACACGCTCTTTGAGCAGGCGTGAGTAAATATCATAGGCACGTTCGCCGCGAGCCGTTTGTTCTACGACCATCGGGACAAGGTTCAGTGCCTGGGTTGCTAATGCACCGTGGTGTGTTGAGGTCATGGGTTTTCTCCACAAGCGCCTGTCGGGTTTGACAGGAGTTAAGACTGCAATCGGATCAGGAAACGCGGCAAGGCAGGGCTGGCGTATTGCCGCCAGTGGGGATAGGGTTAAAAGACGGAGTGTTTTAGCCTTTGCCCATGCCGGGCCAACATCTTTAAGACGATGGGCAAACAGGCATCGCCTCAAAATCAGGGATGGCGTATGCCGCAATAAGGCATACATACCCTGCCACCCGGTGATGTGATATGACCGGGTCAGCAGGGCCGCATCAACTCAGCGCATTTTTTCAATGACCTCATTGAAGGTGGTCGGCTCATCGACCACCTTGCAGTGCGTGAGCAACGTGTCTACAAAGATCCGCTTGGCCAGGCCTGCCTTGATATTTTCCAGGGTTTTTTGTTCATGACCGCTACGCACATGCTCAATAAAGCTTTGCGGGTCTTCGTATTCTTGCGCAAGCTTTTCCAGCTCCGCATCGACGGCCTCTTCCGTGACGGTGAGATCAAATTTTTCCGACAGTTTTTCACGAATCAGCTCATCTTTGAGTTGCTTGCGTGCCGTATCGGTAAACATTGACGCAGGCAGCCTATCTTCTCCCATGATCGCCTGCCCATCCAGTTTGAACATGCGCTGGAAATGCTTGAACATGCGCTCTGCTTCGTACTCAACCAATCCAGGCGGAACTTCAATCTCATGGGCATCACCCAAGGCCGCCTGCATCTGCTCATACATCAGCCGGTAGGACGCATCCTGTAAGGCCTTCTCCATGGTTTTACGCACCTCGGCGCGCAAGCCTTCTACAGTCTCATCCTTGAGGTTGAGGCTTTGCAGGAATTCGGGATCATCCAGGGCAGGCAATTTGGCCTCTGCCACAGCGTGAATACTCACCCGGGCAAACAGCTTGCGCCCCGACAGATCTTCAAGCTCAAAATCATCCGGATAGTCGATGCTGATTTCCTGATCCGCGCCCACACTCAAACCGAGCAGCTGTTTTTCGATTTCGGGCATCCAGTCGCTATCGCCAACAACCAGCATGGCGTCTTTGTTTTGATGCGCATCATCCAGGGGCTGATGCTGTTCATCCAGCAGCTGAAAGCTGAGCCTGACCTGATCGCCGTTCTGGATCGGACGCGCCACATCAAGCCACTGGGCGCGCTGTTTTTGTACAGTGTGCAGGGTCTGCTCCACGTCGGCATCGGTGACGCCGACCACCAGGCGCTTGACCTCAAGGGTGGACAGATCCGCCAGCTCAAACTCCGGCATCACCTCAAATTGAGCCGAATACTGCCAGGGTTGACCGGGGGTATACTCCTGCAAATCCAGGGTTGGGCGGCTTACCGCCAGCAGCTCCTGTTGTAGCAGGGCATCCTGGAAAGACTGCTTGAGTAACTCGTCAAGCACATCGCTTAAAACCTCATGGCCGTGCATTCTTCTGGCCATATTCAGCGGCACTTTGCCCGGACGGAAGCCTTTGATTTGCAAAGTTTTGAGCATTTTTTTCAGGCGTTTTTCAACCTCCGCCTCGACATGATCCGTCGGGACCTGAACAGTCATGCGACGTTCCAGGTTGCTCAAGACTTCAACAGACACTTGCATGGGGTAAAGACCTCTTTGGGGGCATGGGTTAGATAAACAGCGATGGCATCACCGACAGGGTATCGGGGAACAATGCAGCAGCGGATAAAAGCGTTAGATTTGTTTTCGCTGTATGAAGACACACGACATGGGATCTGGTGCGAAAGGAGAGACTCGAACTCTCACGGGTTACCCCACTGGAACCTAAATCCAGCGCGTCTACCAATTCCGCCACTTTCGCATCGGGTTAATCAAGAAAAAACACGATAGGCGCTGTACATATCCTGCATGGGCGCAGCAATTATTTTGCGCATAAAGACCCAGCGATACACAACACATCCGCCGCCGGATTCTACACGGATCAAGCGATTGCGGCAACCGTTACGCAAGGCTCAGCCGATGCACATTTTACGCCATAATGCGCCACCCGGGCCTATTCTCCACCGTTTGGCCCATGCGCCCATGAAGCTGTGCGCATCATACAGGACGCATAGGGAATGGCTGGCGCTGTTTTAAGTATCGTGCTCGTGATAGAATCACTCCCCTTAAACAGTGGTGCGTTTTCATTATTTTTATCAGGAGTCTGTTTGTCATGTCATTGAGTAGTGAAGTCAAGGCGAGCGTGGTCGAAAAATACCGTCGCGATCCCTCTGATACCGGTTCGCCGGAGGTTCAGGTGGCGCTGTTGTCAGCCCGTATTACGCATTTGATGGGGCATTTTGCCACCCATAAAAAGGACCATCATTCGCGTCGCGGACTGTTGAAGATGGTGAACCAGCGCCGTAAGTTACTGGATTATTTGAAGCGCATCGATCAGCAACGCTATCAGGATCTGATTGGTAGCCTTGGCCTGCGTCGTTAAGTTCACCGTTTTTGGCACCCATTTGGAGATAACGTGGCAGCTATCAGTCATTCCTTTCAGTACGGACACCATACCGTCACCCTTGAAACCGGCGAAATTGCCCGTCAGGCAAGCGGTGCGGTGCTGGTCAATATGGCACAGACGGTGGTGTTGGTTACCGCCGTAGCCCGCCCTGAGACGGTTGCAGGACGCGACTTTTTCCCATTGACGGTCAATTATCAGGAGCGTACCTATGCCGCAGGGCGCATTCCCGGTGGCTTTTTCAAACGCGAAGGACGTCCGTCAGAAAAAGAAACGCTGACCTCGCGTCTGATTGATCGTCCGCTGCGTCCGCTGTTTCCGGAAGGGTTCACCAATGAAGTGCAGGTGATTGCTACCGTTGTCTCCATCAACCCGGAAGTGGACCCGGATATTCCGGCCATTCTGGGGGCATCAGCGGCGCTGGCGTTATCCGGTGTGCCCTTTATGGGCCCGATTAGTGCGGCCCGCGTGGGCTATAAAGACGGCGCCTATCTGTTAAATCCCAGTCAGACCGAGATCAAGGAGTCCTTGCTGGATCTGGTGGTGGCCGGGACGCAAAACGCCGTGATCATGGTGGAATCTGAAGCCCAGGAATTGTCTGAGGACGTGATGCTCGGGGCGGTGAATTACGGCCATGCGCAGATGCAGGTGGCGATTGAGGCCATCAACCATCTGGTCAGTCTGGCCGGCAAACCGCGCTGGGATTGGGTTGCACCGGAACATGATGCAGCCTTGATGGCCCGCATCGAAAGCCACTGCCTGGAGTCTTTGACGCAGGCTTACCAGATTGCCGAAAAGCAGGCCAGAACCCTGCGCATCAACACCTTGCGCGATGAACTGGTAGCCGCCATTGCCAGCGGTGAAGAGGGTGCCCCCAGTGCGGATCTGGTAAAAGTGCTGTTTCATGACCTGGAAAAGCGCATCGTGCGTGCCCGCGTACTAGATGGCCTGCCGCGTATTGATGGCCGTGATACCCGCACCGTGCGCCCGATTACTGCCCGTGTCGGGGTGTTACCCCGCACGCATGGTTCAGCCCTGTTTACCCGTGGCGAAACCCAGGCTTTGGTGATTGCCACCCTGGGTACGGATCGTGATGCGCAACTGATTGACGCCATTGAAGGCGAGCGCAAGGAACGCTTCATGCTGCATTACAATTTTCCGCCCTACTGCACCGGGGAAACCGGCATGGTGGGCACGCCCAAGCGCCGCGAAATCGGCCATGGGCGCCTGGCCAAACGCGGCATTCAAGCGGTCATGCCGCCGGAGACGGATTTTCCCTATGTGTTGCGGGTGGTTTCCGAGATCACCGAATCCAACGGTTCGAGCTCCATGGCCAGCGTGTGCGGAACCAGCATGGCGCTGATGGATGCCGGGGTGCCGCTCAAGGCGCCAGTGGCCGGGATTGCCATGGGGTTGATCAAGGAAGGTGAACGCTTTGCCGTGATCAGCGATATCCTCGGTGATGAAGATCATCTGGGAGATATGGACTTCAAGGTTGCCGGTACCGTCAATGGGGTCACCGCCCTGCAGATGGACATCAAGATTGACGGCATCACCGCCGAGATCATGCAGCAGGCCTTAGAGCAGGCTTTGGCCGGGCGGCTGCATATTCTGGAGCGCATGACGCAGGCCATTGATAGCCCACGGGCCGAGATGTCCAGCTATGCCCCGCGCTTTATCACCTTGCGCATCAATCCCGAAAAAATCCGCGATGTCATCGGTAAAGGTGGTGCCACCATCCGTGCGCTGACAGAAGAAACCGGCGCAACCATTGATATTGACGACACCGGCATTATCAAGATCGCCTCGGTGGATAAAGAAGCCGGTGAAGAGGCCCGCCGCCGTATCGAAGAAATCACCGCTGATGTTGAAGTCGGTCGGGTGTATGAGGGGCGCGTGGTCAAGATCATGGACTTTGGCGCTTTTGTCAGCATCATGCCGGGTCGCGATGGGCTGGTGCATATCTCGCAGATCTCCGATGAGCGCGTCGCCAATGTGGCGGATCGTCTCAGCGAAGGTCAAAGTATCAAGGTCAAGGTGCTGGAAGTGGACAAGCAAGGCCGCATCCGCTTGAGTATCAAGGCGGTTGAGGCCGACCAAGCCTAAGATTTTTAGCGCTTTTTGATCTATTAGATGAAGACGCCCGTGGCTTACCCCTCGGGCGTTCTTTTGCCAGCAGGCTTGAGTTTCTTTCAAGCCATCTCCTCAGCAAACTGCAAACGCGCCATGGAATATCAATACGAACAGCATCTGTTGACCATCCAGGATTATCTCGAACGCGGCCAGTGGGAGCGTTTGCACGATATGCTGGACTTGATGCGCATTCAGGACGTTGCGCATGTGCTGATGGAACTGCCCGAAGAGCAGCTCGCCCAGGTGTTTGGTTCCTTGGCACGCGGGCGCAAGGTGGATGTCTTTGCCTACCTGGATGCCCCGTATCAATACCAGCTGTTGTTACAAACCCCGATTCAGGACGCCCGCCACATTCTCTCCGATCTGGGCCCTGACGATCTCACCGGCTTGCTTGAAGACCTGCCCAAAGACGAAGTGCGCAGGCTCTTGCGTCTGCTCCCCTTCCGGGCGATTCGCCGGGCACTGAATTTACTGGATTTTCCCCCCGACAGCGTCGGGCGCTTGATGACCCCGGAATGCGTCACCATTGAGGCCGAATGGACCATCACCGAGGCATTGGCCCATGTGCGCCTGCAAAGCGAGCAGGGCGAAACCGTCAATACCCTGTTTGTGATTGATGCCGAACGTCGCCCCATCAGCGCCATTCCCTTGATGAGTTTGATCAAAGGCCGCGCCAATGATCCGGTGGAGCGCCTGATCGACGGGCCGTTGATCACCATCAGCGCCTCCCAGGACCGCGAAGAGGCAGTGCAAAAGATCCAGCATTATGACCTGGAAGTGTTGCCGGTCACGGGTGAAGAGGGCGAGCTTTTGGGCATTGTCACGGTCGATGATGTCCTGGATGTGGTTGAGGAAGAAACCACCGAGGACTTTCACAAACTGGGCAGCGTCGGTGCCCTGACCTTAAGCCTGCGGGATGCCAGTCCTTGGCTTTTGTACCGCAAACGCATTGGCTGGCTGCTGGTGTTGGCGGTGGTGAATATTTTTGGGGGCGCGGCGATGGCGCAATTTGAAAACGTCATTGAAGCCATGATCGTGCTGGTGTTTTTCCTGCCCTTAGTGATTGCCAGTGGCGGTAATGCCGGGGCGCAGTCCTCCACGTTGATGGTGCGCGCCCTGGCCACTGGCGATGTGCAGGCCCGCGACTGGCTGATGCTCTGGGGCAAGGAGCTGGGGGTTTCAGCAGCCCTGGGTTTGACCATGGGACTGGCCGTGTCAGCCATTGGGTTTTGGCGCGGCGGCCCGGAGATTGCGCTGATTGTGGCCTTGGCGATGATACTGGTCGTCACGGTGGCCAGCCTGATGGGGATGCTTTTGCCCTTTGTGCTGACGCGCTTTAAGCTTGATCCGGCAACGGCCAGCGTACCGCTTGTGACTTCGGTGGCGGATATTGCCGGTATCCTGATTTATTTCTCGATTGCCGTAAGCCTGCTCAATCTGAATGCGACTTGAGCCTGGTATTAGCTGATTTATAAGGGGAATAATGGATGCTGCATGCAACCTCATTGACCATCGGCTTTAATGAAACGGAGGATCGCATTGTTGCGGTGTGCCGTGATCCGCATGGCAGCGGTGTGATTTTACTCTTGACCCGCCGTCTGGTGCGCCGTTTACTGCCCGCCTTAACCGCCTTGCTGGAGCATTCCAGTCTGGCTGCGAGCAAAGCGCCGATTCATCTGCGCTCGGAGGTCATTTTGATGGAACATCAGGCCGCGCTGTTTGCCGGCAAGCCCACCGGCCAAAGCGCTGCCAGCACTGGCGATAGCGAAACGCCCGCGCCGCACGGTGTCTCTGACGCCCGCCCCAGCCCGGTCAATCTGCACAATACCCTGGTGGTGGTCAGCAAGATTGATGTCACCACCCACGAAACTCATTTTTCCCTTATTTTTCAAGACACCGACGGACCGCAATTGTCGATGAACTTTGATCGCAGTGATTTACATCGCTGGGTTGATCTGCTGCTGCGCACCGCCAATACCGCCGACTGGGGCATTGACATCAAGGCCGACTGGGTCGCACCACAACACAGCAGCAAATTATCCGTCAGCTAAGCATCATGCGCTCTGGCGCAGGGTATAAAGCGGCGGTTTAAGCAACACCGAGCGCGCACCCAGCCACCCCGCAAAGCCCACGCCCAGCGCACCGCCCAGCGCACCGATCCACCAGATGTGTGGATTAAAGTAAAAGGGCAGATCAAAGATGTGCAGCGCCAGCACATAGCCAATCGCCGAGGCGCCGGCGGCTCCCAAAAGCCCGGCCAGCGCCCCCATGACGGTAAATTCGGCCAGCAGCCCGGCCAGCACCTGCGTGCGACTGGCGCCCAGGGTACGCAATACCGCCGTTTCATGCTGACGCAGGCTGCGAGTGGCCTGAATGGCGGCATACAGCACCGTCAGTCCAGCAGCCAGCGTGAACAAAAAGACATACTCCACCGCCAGCGAGGCGCGATCAATGATGTCGCGCACCTGCTCCATAATGGCGCGGATATCGAGGATGGTAATGCTGGGAAACTGGCGCACCGACTCGGTTAACAGCGCCGTACCACCGCCTTCACCATCACCATCCAAACGAAAGCTGGTAATGTAGGTGGCCGGATGCGTCTCCAGTAAGTGCGGTGGGGCAATCACAAAAAAATTGACGTTGAAGGAATCCCATTCCACCGTGCGCAAACTGGTGATGGGTGCCTCCACGGACTGACCGGCAATGTTAAATTGCAGCGTATCGCCCAATGCCAGATTCAGGGTTTGTGCCAGCCCTTCCTCCACAGAAAAACCGTGATGGCTGCGTTCATCGGACCACCAGCGCCCCGCAACAATCCGGTTATCGGCCTGTAATTCGTGGCTAAATGACAGATTGAACTCGCGGGCCACCAGACGCTCGGCGCGGGGTTCTTCAAACTGCGCGGGGATGACCTCCTTGCCATTGATATGTGTCAGACGGCCCCGCACCATTGGGTGATAGGTGGGCGCCTCAATGCCATAATCCACAAAGAGCGCCTGCAATGGCTGGACTTGCTCAGGCTGCACATTGATCATGAAATGATTGGGCGCCTCCGGGGAGAGATTGCTTTCCCAGGAAGAAAGCAAATCCACCCGCACCATCCCCAACAGCAGCAAGGCCATAATCCCCAGCCCAAACGCGGAGAGCTGCACCGCGCTCAGACTGCCCCGGCGGCTGAGATTGGCAATGCCAAAGCGCACAGTAATCCCACCCCGCGCCCGTATCGGGCGCAGCACAATCACCAACCCCCAGGCCAACAGCCACAACAACAGAACCGTAAAAAAGGCCCCGATTAACACCCATAAGGCCAGATAAGGATCTGCCGCCTGCCACAACAACAGCCCGCCCAAGGTGATCACAGCCAGCCCTAAAACCAGCCACATTGCCGGGGGTGGCGCATCCAGCTCACGGCGCAACACCCGCAGCGGCGGCACCTGCCCCAGGCGCAAAATCGCCGGCAAGGCAAAGCCCAGCGCCGTGACCAGGCCAATCGCCAACCCCGTGAGCACCGGCCACCACGAAATCCCCGGCAACATCATGGTAAACCACTGGGTGAGTAAAATAACCAGAATCTTCTGCGCCAGATAGCCCAGCAACACGCCAAGCAGACTGGCCACCAGCGCCAGCCAGAAAATCCGGAACATAAAGGTGCGCAAGACCAAGGCCCGCGAGGCCCCCAAACAGCGCATCACCGCACTGGTATCAGATTGACGGTCACTGTAATGACGGGCCGCCACGCCAATCGCCCCCCCCGCCAGCAACACCGCCACCAGGGCGGCCAGCCCTAAAAACTGCTCGGCGCGGGTAATCGCCTGACGCAGCGGTGGGCTGGCCTCACGCGCATCTTCCAGACGCTCATTGCTCGCCAGCAGTGGCTTGACCTCTTGGCGAAAGCGCTCAATATCGGTTTCATCGCCGGCGACCAGAAAACTGTGCCGCACCCGGCTGGCTGGCGTTATCAAACCGGTGGCGGGCAAATCCTCCCAATGCATCATTGCCCGTGGGGCCAACTGAAAAAATTCCCCGCCGCGATCAGGCTCATAGGTCAACACCCGACTGACCATCAGCGCCGCCTCGCCGACCTGCAAATAATCCCCCCGACCAATGTCGAGCTGCTGCATCAAGCGCGCTTCAAGCCAGATCTCGCCCTGCTCAGGGATACGCTCAATCACCCGTTCCGGGCCAAACAGCACATCACTGACGCGCAGCTGCCCGCGCAAGGGATAGCTTGCGGTCACCGCCTTGATTTCGGCCAGTTGCGTGGTCTGATCAAACAACACAATGCTGGGAAAACTCACAAACTGCGCCTGTAACAAATCCAGACGCGCCGCGACCATCTTGACCTCCTCGCTGACCTCCGTGCTGGAACGCAGCGCCAGATCGGCCCCCAATAACTCGCCGGCTTGCAGCGTCATCGCGCGCTGCACCCGATCTGTGAAAAAATTCACCGAACTGATCGCCGCCACGGCAATCACCAACGCGGCTGCCAGAATGCGCAACTCCCCGGCGCGCCATTCACGTACCAGTGAGCGCAGCGCATAGCCAACATGAAGCTTAGTCAATGATCACTACCTTTGTGGGTTCGCGGAGAAAATGCAGGCGTTGAGCCATCGCCTGCGTGAGATAGATCACCTCATCTTTATCAATCAGCATCACCGCGTCAACCCCCATCGCCCGTGCCACCTCCGGCCACTGCGCTGGCCCGGCGATAAATAACGCCGTACTGGCAGCATCGGCCAGCGCGCCCTGGCGATGCAGCACCGTCACCGAGCGCAGAGAATCAGCCGGATAGCCCGTGCGCGGGTCTAGCAGATGATGATAGCGTTGCCCCTGATATTCGTAAAAACGCTCATAATCCCCGGAGGTGAACACGCTCTCATCCCTGGCAATCTCCAGACCGGCAATCACCCCCTGTCCGCTGGGATGACGGATACCAATGCGCCAGGGACGCTGGCCGGGCTGACCGATAGCCCGCAAATCCCCACCGGCATTGACGATGGCATCGGCAATGCCCTCCGCCTGCAAGCGTTCAATAATCCGGTCAATCCCATAGCCCTTGATAAAGGCCCCTAAATCCAGCTGAATCGCGGGATTATCTGTGCGCACCTGCGTGGCCGTTAAATCCAGTTGCGCCATATTCGGCTGTTGCGCCAGCAGATGCACAATGGCCTCAGGTGCGGGCGGCGGCCCCTGCGGCTCATCCCCATGAAAGCCCCACATGGCAATCAAACGCCCCATCGCCGGATTAAACAGGCCCTGACTGTCCTGATAGAGCCGCTGCGCCTGCTGCAAGGGGGCATACATCTCCGCCCTCAGAGGCGCCGATTCACCACGCGCCAGCTGGGCATTGAGCGTTGCTAACGGCCCCGCTTCCCAGGCATGCCAGGTACGATGCAGCTCATCCAGCTCCTCGGCGATCACCGCAAACGCCCGCTGTGCCTGCGCCCGATCCGCCGTATACACACTGGCATCCACCAGCGTCCCCAGGGTGAAAAAGCGGCTGTGATGAATCTGCGCCCGTTCGCACCCGGCCAGCAAACCCCCGAGCAACAGCACCAGCCCGATCCAGCCAAGCCCCCTCATGCGCGCTGTGCCAGCTGACGCTCAATGGCGGCCACCAACTGCCCGCCGATATCCAGACCATACAGCGCATCCAGCTCACGAATACAGGTCGGACTGGTCACATTGATCTCGGTGAGATACTCACCAATTATATCCAGACCGACAAACAACAAACCTCGCGCCCGCAATGACGGCCCAACCTCGGCACAAATCGCCCGATCACGGGCAGTCAACGCCACTCCCTCACCGCGTCCCCCGGCGGCCAGATTCGCCCGCCCCTCACCGGCTGCGGGAATGCGCGCCAAGGCATAAGGCACCGGTTCACCATCAATCAACAGAATACGCTTATCCCCCTGCACATACTCCGGCAAAAACCGCTGCGCCATCACCGTGCGCCGCCCATGCTGAGTCATCGTCTCCAGAATCACCCCGGTATTGGGGTCCCCCAGACTCACCCGAAAAATCGACGCCCCGCCCATCCCATCCAGCGGCTTGACAATCATCGTCTGCTGGATCGCCAGAAAATCGCGCAAGCGCTGCATATCCCGGCTCACCAGCGTAGGCGGACAACAGGCGGGAAACCACGCAGTAAACAACTTCTCATTGGCATCCCGCAAACTGGCCGGACGATTGACCACCAGCACCCCCGCCGCCTCCGCCAACTCCAGCAGATACGTGGTATACAAATACTCCATATCAAAGGGCGGATCCTTACGCATCAACAGCACATCAAGCTGCGCCAGCGGCGCCTTCTCCCCCGCCTCTAGCGTAAACCAGCAAACCGGATCGTCATACACCACAAGCGGCCGTAAATACCCCCACACCTGCCCATCCTCAAGCCATAGATCCTGCGGCTCCAGATAAAACAGCGCATGCCCCCGCGCCTGCGCCGCCAGCAAAATCGCCAGCGTGGAATCCTTCTTGAAGTGAATCTGCTGGATCGGATCCATCACCACAGCAATACGACATTGAGCACTATGCATAGCTTTTAAAATCATCCGCGTACATGATCAAAATGGCATTGGGAGCGCGGAGCCCCGCTCCGCAAGCATGTGACGACATCTTCCAGATGCCGTTGCCAAAAAGCGACGGCTGCCTGCCGCGACATCAGCACGCTTATTTAAGCTTGCTGCGCATGAATGCCGGGGCTTGCTGTGCCGCCTGGTGGATGGCAGCCGTGTAGTAGTGGGTAACAAAGCTGGGGGTAGCCGCTTCTTCGGCGCGCACAAACGCGATGTCGCCCGCCTTGCAGGCCATGGTGGCGGTCCACCAGCCGGAGGGATAGGTGCATTGCGGGAAGTAGAGGGTTTGCGTGTTGGCAAAACCGGCGCGGCGCAGGCTGTCGTGCATCGGCTGGATAATGTGATCCGCATGGAGCAGCGGCGATTCGCTTTGCTGTACCAGCAGGCCCTGGGGCGCCAAGGCACGGACGCAATCCTGATAAAAGGCGGTGGAAAACAGCCCTTCTGCCGGGCCGACGGGGTCGGTACTGTCGATGATGATGATATCCAGCGAAGCAGCCGGCGCCTTTTTGACGTAGGCAATGCCATCATCAAACAGCAGGCGGGCGCGGGGGTCATGGTTGGCATCACACAGCTGGGGAAAATACTGCTCGGCCAGGCGGGTGACGCGCTCATCAATATCCACCTGAGTGGCATGACGCACGCAGCGGTGTTTAAGCACCTCGCGCAGGGTGCCGCAATCGCCGCCGCCGATGATCAACACCTGTTCCGGCTGGGGATGCGAAAACAGGACGGGATGAGACATCATCTCGTGATAGATGAAATTATCCCGATCCGTGAGCATGATGCAGCCATCAATGACCATCAGCTTGCCAAAGGCGACGGTATCGTAGATTTCGATTTTTTGAAATTGCGTCTTTTCTTCATGCAATTTGGCCTTAATCCGCAAGGAAAAGGCGGTGTCTTGGTGAATTTCTGTAAACCACTGTGCATCAAGAGTCATAAATACATCGCTTCCAGGGTTGATAAAATCGCTATGAGGTGGCTGTGATGGTGGCGTTTAGCCGTTTTTTATGAAGCAGCGCGGCTTTTTGCCGCTCTGGTGAGCGGCGTTCCCCGCGTTGTGTCGTTCTGATGAACGGCGTTCCACGGGCATCAGCGCAGGTGATTGAGAATACCATCCAGCTCATCCAGGCTATGGTATTGAATCACCAGCTTGCCGCCGCCCTTTTTGGCATTGTGATTGATATTCACCGGAGCGCCAAGACGCTCGGATAACTCACTTTCCAGATGACGGATATCGGTATCTTTTACCGGCGGGCTTTGCTTGGCGGATGGGGCGGCAGACGCTGTGTTGTGAGCTTGCACCAGGCGCTCAGTCTGGCGGACCGATAAGCCCTCCTCAGCCACCCGTTGCGCCAGCTGGATTTGCGCCTCTGGCGGCAAGGCCAGCAAGGCGCGGGCATGGCCCATTTCCAACCGTCCGGCATCCAGCAGCGCCTTGACTGGTTCGGCCAATTCCAGCAGACGCAGAAAATTAGTAACCCCTGCCCGCGAACGCCCTACCGCTTCGGCAACCGCTTGATGAGTCAAGCCAAACTCCTGAATCAGGCGGGCAAAGGCGTTAGCCTGTTCGAGGGGAGTTAAATCCTCTCGCTGGATGTTTTCAATCAAGGCGATGGCAGCGGCATCCTGGTCGGGAATGTCGCGCACAATGGCCGGGATTTCATGTAATCCGGCCAGTTGCGCCGCCCGCCAGCGACGTTCCCCGGCAATCAGCTCATAGTGACCGGCATCGACCATGCGCAGCACCACCGGCTGAATCATGCCCTGGGCGCGGATCGACTCGGCCAATTCCTGCAACGCCGCCTCGTCGGGCTTGCGGCGCGGCTGATATTGACCGCGTTGAATGCGCTCAATGGGAATCTGGCGCAGCTGCGCGTCCCCTGGGCTCATGGTCGCATCATCTGCGGGGGTGTCATCGCGTTGGCGGGCATGACTGGCGCTGCTGAGCAGTGCGCTTAGATTACGGCCAAGACCAGGTTTGATTGCCATCGTTTTTCCAAGACATCAAGACGCTACAGATCAAGACAGCGCCATAAATGATCGGAGATTTATGAGGGGCACAGGCTGCTTGCCTGCTCTGCAGATTCCGTAGCGGCCTTACGGCTTTTGTCACCCTGACGTTCCTGATGCAGCATCTCTGCTGCCAAGGCCAGATAGGCCAGGGAGCCGCGCGAGCCTTTATCATAATGCAAAATCGGCAGACCGTGGCTGGGGGCTTCCGCCAAACGCACATTGCGCGGGATCACCGCCCGATACACCTGCTCGCCGAAATGATTTAACAACTGCTCGGAGACATCGCGTGAGAGGTTATTGCGCGGGTCATACATGGTGCGCAACAGACCTTCAATGCGTAGCTGCGGGTTGACCGATTCACGCACACTCTCAATGGTCTGCACCAGTGCCGACAAGCCTTCCAGGGCAAAATACTCGCACTGCATCGGAATGATCACCCCCTGGGCAGCAACCAAGGCATTGACCGTCAACATATTCAGCGACGGCGGGCAGTCGATCAACAGATAATCATACTGCTCCCGAACGGGGCGCAGCACATCCTGCAGCCGGTATTCACGCCGCAGCGCGCTGATCAACTGCACCTCGGCAGCGGTCAGGTCAGCATTTGCCGGCATCAGATGATAGCCCAGCTCCGGCAATGGCATAATCGTCTCACTGGCCAGCCGCTGCTTCATCAGCACATCATAGGTGGTTTTGCTCAGATCATGCTTATCGACGCCGCTGCCCATGGTGGCATTGCCCTGGGGGTCCAGATCAAGCAATAACACGCGCTGATCAGCCGCCGCCAGAGTGGCCGCCAGATTCACACTGGTGGTGGTCTTGCCGACACCACCTTTTTGATTGGTTATGGCAATTATTCTACCCATACCGATTTCTTTTAAATCCTCTCAATGTGCAACAGATGTCTTTGGGCATCCAGCGTAGGCACGTTCAGTGGCCATGTGCGGGTGATCTGCCAGCCCGGCGGCAGCATTGGCGGTGGTGTTGCCAGGCGCCCCAGCATGGCCAACACACGCCCCTCGGGGGCACACAGATGGCCTGCCAACTGTACATACTGTGCTGGATCCGCAAAGGCACGACTGATCACGCCATCAAAGGGCTGCGCCGGATGATAGGCCTCGACCCGCGCCTTGATGACATCCACCTGAGAACCCAGCCCCAGATGAATCACCGCCTGGCGCAAAAAGCGCACCTTCTTGCTGTTACTATCCAGCAGCGTTACCTCAAGCCCTGGGCAGGCAATGGCCAGCGGAATCCCCGGCAAGCCCGCGCCACTGCCGACATCCACTAAGCGCGTGGCCTGAATGTGTGGCATCACCGCCAGGCTGTCAAGCAGATGCAGCGTGATCATCTCGTTTATATCACGCACCGCCGTCAGATTATAGACCTGATTCCAGCGATGCAGCAGCAGCAGGTAGCGACTCAAGGGCGCATGTAGCGAGGCAGGCAGATCCAAGGCCTGCAAACCCGAGGATAAACGGGCCGCCTGCACAGGGCTGAGGGCCGAGGGCGTACTATCGCTCATGCTGCCATCCCGGAACGCGGGGCGTGTGTCGCGGGCTCACGCCGCCAAGCGTTCGCGCTTAGCCTGCAAACCGGCCAGCAAATGCGCAAAGGCATCCGCAAAGGCCTGCACACCTTCCTCTTCCAAACGGGTGGTGATCGGCTCCAGCGCAATCCCCACCGCCGTCAGCTGCGCCAGTGCCTGCGCGGCGGCGTCCAGACCCTCGCCCAGCGTAGCGGCGGGCTGGCCATGATCCTTGAACGCCGCATAGGTTGCCGGAGGCACCGTGTTCACCGTATGCTCTCCGATCAAGGTCTCCACATACAACACATCCGAATAAGCGGGATTTTTGGTGCCGGTACTGGCCCACAGCAGGCGCTGAGGACGTGCCCCGGCCTGATTCAACGCGGCATGACGTGCGCTATGATAGGTCGCCAGAAAGTGCGCATAAGCACACTTGGCATTGGCAATGGCGATCTTGCCGCGCAAGGCCTGCGCAGCGGCGCTATCCGTGCTGGCATCCAAGGCCTCATCAACAGCGCTATCCACCCGACTGACAAAGAAACTGGCAACCGAGGCAATGCGCGCAATCGGCAAGCCCTGGCGGCTACGCGCCTCCAGACCGCGCAGATAGGCCTCCAGTACGGCCTGATAACGTGCCACCGAAAACAGCAAAGTCACGTTGACATTGATCCCCTGGGCGATGAGCTGCTCAATCGCCGGAATCCCCGCCACCGTCGCCGGAACCTTGATCATCAGATTCGGACGATCAACCCGCTGCCACAGCGCCACCGCCTCATCAATCGTGCCTTGGGTATCATGCGCCAGCGTGGGCGAGACCTCCAGACTCACATAACCATCTGCGCCATCCGTTGCCTGATACACCGGCAAAAAGGCCTCGGCGGCGCCTTGCACATCCGCCACCGCGAGTTCGTAAAACAACGCTGTGGGCGTGATGGCCGGATGCGCCCGAACCGCCTGCGCAATCGCTGCATCATATAAATCACTGCCGGTAATCGCCTTGTCAAAAATACTCGGATTGGATGTCAGCCCCCCAAGCCGATCCTCGGCAATCAAAGCCTGCAGCGCCCCGGACTCGACAAAATCCTTGCGGATATAGTCATACCAGATGCTCTGACCGAAATCGCGCAGCGCGCAAAGGGGGTTAGGGTGTGCCATAGTGTCAATTACCTCGTGGTTTTTTCGCAATTGCACAATTATAGCGCGAACCCGCCCCAAATAGGCTTCATGAGCAGACGTGGCGGACGCATCCTGCGTTCGCTGGTTTTAAAGCGACACCTGGAAGGTGTCGCCACGACGCGGCAAAGACTCTCCCCCCTGTTAAGGGGGAGTCCCGCCGCAGGCGGGGAGGGGGTCAGAAGTCTCTTTTAACCACCCCGGCGCTACGCGCCACCCCTCCTTGAAAAGGAGGGGAGTTTTTGACAGGGCGCGCTCCTTGGGCGGGTTATTTGAGCAGGGGAATGCCAAACATCCAGCCGTGGAGCCAGAAGATGAAGGCGGTATATACCAACAGCCCCAAAACGATGGCGATGAGGTCGTTGTATTTGGACGGGGGGGCGCCGTTGACCGGGGTTGCCGGGCGATATTTCAGGGAGATGCGGTCTGCCACGGCCCAGATGAGGAATGCGCCAAAGAGGATGACATCGGCCAGGTTGCCGTTAGACAGCAAGTGGGCAAAGGCCCAGATTTTGACGGCGGCCAACATCGGGTGCTTGGCGGCGGCCTGGATGCGTCCGGGCAGGTAGGCGGCAAAGAACAAAGGGAAAACCGGCAGCATCAAAAGCCAGGCGGAATGCATCAGCCACATTGGCGGGGTATACAAAAGCACCGGCTCTTGACGGGCCAGCCCATAGCCCCAGATGAGCAGGATAAAGCCGACCAAGGCTATCAGGGAATGCACCCCTTGAAAGGCTTTGTCACCGACCTTGGCGACCATCCGGGTGCGCCAACCGTAGGCAAGCATGGAAACCGAGTGACTGCCCAGAAAAAGGATTAAACCGATAATAAGAAGGATCACGAGATGATATGCTCCTGTAGTCATCCAGCGCCTGCCAGCAGGCAGGGCATTGCATGAGTTGATGGTAAAACACGCGCCTTATGTTGAGGATAGAAGCTGCCATTCAAAGGTGCAGCCAAGTCTATTGTATGTTAGCTGTTTGCGCTATCGCTACAACTGCACTCAAGGTACGCGCTGGGCGCGACGTTGGTATAGGCCCATCATGAGCACACCCGCTGCGGCCAGCCCGGCGGCCATGAAATAAACGCTTTGGGCGCCGTGCGCCTCCCACAGATACCCCGCCAGCAGGCTTCCCGTTGCGCCGCCCAGACCAAAGCCCAGCGAGGTGTACAGCGCCTGTCCGCGCCCTTGCAAGCGTCCGGGGAACAGTGCATGAATCAGCGAAATGGCGGCCGCATGAAACAGCCCGTAGCTGGCCGCATGGAGCACCTGCACAAACAGCAGCACGGGGAAAATATCCGGCCACAGGGCCAGCAAGCCCCAGCGCAGACTGGTCAATATCAAGGCCAGCGCCAATAAACGCCCGGCACTGAAACGCACCAGCAAGCGGTGCGCCACCAAAAACACCGCCACCTCGGCAAGCACCGCAAGCCCCCAGAGTTGACCAATCAGGCTGCGCGCATAGCCGTGCTGCTCCAGATAAAGGGTAAAAAAGGCATAGTAAGGGCCGTGGCTGGCCTGGATCAGAAAACACGCGCTCAGCAGGCTCAACACCCGAGGATCGCGCAATGTAGCGCGCAGCGAGGGGGCCGTGCTTGTTGGCGCCACCGCCGGGGCCTCGCGCACGCTCAGCGTGGTTAGCCACAAGGCACCCAGCAATAGCACCACCAGCCAGGGCAAGCGCGCGATATCCAGATATTCCAGAGCAGCGCCCAGCGCCATGACCGCCACGACAAAGCCCACCGACCCCCACAGGCGAATATGCGCATAGCGGTGCGTATGTTGCCCCAGGCTATTGAGGGTGGTGACCTCAAATTGTGGCAAGGCTGCGTTCCAAAAAAAGCTAAACAGCGCCATGACCACCGCCAGCCACCAATACCCCGAGTTTAGCAACACCCCACTAAAACACAGCAGGGCCAGCAAGGCCGCAATGCGAATCACCCGCATCCGCTGCCCCGTGTGATCGGCAATCCAGCCCCAGATATTGGGCGCAATGATTTTGGTCGCCAGCACAATCGCCATCAACTCGCCGATTTGCGCAGGCGTCAAGCCCTGACCTTGAAGATACAATCCCCAGAAAGGGATGAAGGCACCGATGCTGGCGAAATAGAAAAAATAAAAGCTGGAGAGCTTCCAGTAAAATTGTGTCACAGTCACCAATACACTAAGCCATCGTTCAAAACAGATAACGCGCTGATTTTTTCACTCTCCTTTGTCTATGCCCCTAAATGCGCAAAACTTCCCTCTTGATTGAGTTCAGATTTAGGCTCGCTGCCTCCGAAAATGATGCGTTAAACTCATTACCAGCACGTCGCCGGGGTGCGGGTTTCGCCGCTGGCGTTGAGCGTTAGGACAATCCCGGTGCAACCGGTGTCATTGGCCTGAGATGTACCTGCTTTAGCATTGGCTGTTGCAGTGTAGCCGGTGGCGCTGGTATTGGTAATGGTTAGTGTGTAATAACCCTCTGGCGAGTTTTCACTCACGCCGATATTCACCAAGGTTCCATAACTAGCATTATTCGCCCGCCATTTTTCCTGTTCCAACTGAATGCGCAGCAACGCCGTGTGGGCATCGGCGCGCTTGGACTTGCGCACATAATTGGCATAACTGGGAATGGCAATGGCCGCGATAATGGCAATCACCGCCACTGCAATCATTAACTCAATCAGGGTAAAGCCTTTTTTGCTGCGCATCACCGCATCTCCTCTATCAATAAAAATCAGTATCGTTGGCCGTTTGCCACGGCTATTCCAACATAGTTTTAGACCGCATGACCGAACTTTCCGACGAACGGTCGTTATTTACCACTGAACGGTCATGTGCCACCGTTCCAAATCCCCAAAACAGGACTATACTTCATTTAAACCCACCATCCACCCATTAACCGAAGGATCGCGCTCATGCACACGCTTACCCGACAGACCGGCGTCACTTTGGTGGAGCTGATGATCACCATCACGGTGCTGGCCATTTTGGCCAGTATTGCCAGCCCGGCCATGAATATTATGGATAACCGGCGCCTGACAGCGGCTTCTCAGTCCTTATATGAAAACCTGCAGCTGGCCCGCACCGAGGCAATTAAACAGTCCCGCGATATGTTTTTTGTAGTTGATCCGGGTGATGGCAGCGGTTGGTGTATTGGCATCAGCGACACTACCGGATGTGATTGTCAGCAAACCGCAGTGGCAGAAGAAGACGCCTGCACCATCATTGCGGCGGTGGAAAGCGGCAACGCCACGCGCGTGTTGCGTCGTGTCAGTGGAAATGATTTCCGCAACATCACCCTGACCGCACCTGCCGCAGCGAGCGAAGTACGCTTTAACTTTGTACGCGGTACTGCTGATCAAACGCTAACCCTCAGCGTACAAACGCCCAAAAATCAGCAACGCAGCGTCACTGTCAATCTGGCCGGGCGCATTGCCTTGAATTAGCTCACCGTTTGCCTGGAGATCAATACCATGCGCACCCTTTATTTACAGCGGCACAGCGCCTTCAAGCCCATCGCGCGCGCACGCGGTTTCACCCTGGTTGAGCTGATGATCGGCTTGGTGATTGGGCTCATTGTTCTGGGAATTGTCGGCAGCATTTATATGAGCGTATTGGATGGTTCTGGCTATGCCCTGCGTTCGGCGCGTCTTAATCAGGAGGTGCGGGTGGCCATGAATTTTATGACCGACGACATCCGACGGGCGGGCTTTTGGAGCGAGGCACAGGCGGGCACACCAGAGAATCAATTACCTGTGAATCCCTTTACCCGCCGTGATGGGGCTGTGCGTGATGTTCATATCCTGAACAGTGGTAATTGCATCCTGTTTGCTTATGATGCCGATTTTGCGGGCGCGGGCGGGCAGGAGGTTTTTGGGTATCGTCTAAACGGAAATACCGTAGAAATGTTGATGGGGAATGCCAATCCTCCAACCAATAATTGTGCGCCGCAAAATGCCATCTGGACACCGCTGACAGACAAAACCGCTGTTGTGGTAACGGCGCTAAGCTTTGACACCGTCGGCTCACGCTGCTTTAACACCACGCAAAATGTGGGGTGGACTGTCACGGCTGAAATCACTGAACCTGCCTGCTTGGCCGATGAGGCCGATGTGATCGTTGACGATCTTGATGGAGATGGAACGCCGGATGATTATGTAGAGCCCGATTCAGGCGATCTGATGGTAGAAAGCCGCCTGATCAATATTACCCTGGCGGGCAACCATGCCAACGATGCAAACCTTCGGGTTAACCTGCAAGAGACGGTCAAGATACGCAATAACCGCATCTTCCTTGTGCCGTGAGCCTCTATGAAAGCGGATTCGCGGGTTGTTCAGTCAATGCTACCCTCATGTAGATATTAACAAACAGCTACTGGAGGACAATACAGTGCCTTATGCAAGTGTACTGATCAAACACTGGGAATCCAAAGGCGAACGGCGTGGTAGACAGAAAGGTTTGCGAGAAGGTGAAAAAGCGCTGCTTAGACGCCAGTTATTATGCCGTTTTGGTGCCTTGCCTGAAGAACTTGAACAACGCCTGGAGCAGGCTGAACCTGAAGAAATCGAATACTGGGCAGAACGTATTCTGGATGCGCCGGATTTAGCCGCTGTCTTTGCGGAAGCGGGTTAAGTCGGCGTATCGGCAAGCAGTAAATAAACAGCCGAGTGCAACTCGGCGCTCCATTGACACCACCCACCGCAGGAGTCCGTATCATGCATAGACACCCTCCCCCGGTAGCGCTTCGGCCTGAAGGCAGGCCGTCAACGCGATACCGCCATACAAGCCGCCCCCGACCGTTGCCGCATCGCCAACGCGGCGCGATTGCCCTGTTTATGACCGTGATCATTCTGCTGGCGGTGACGCTCACGGTCATTTTCACCGCCCGTACTGCCTCGATGGAACAGCGCATGTCTGCCAATGAGGTACGCGCCAAGCAAGCCGCCAATGCCGCGCAGGCGGGGTTGGAGCGGGCTGTGGCGTATGTGCAGGGCGGTGGCATTGATGTAAATCAATTATTTTTAGCCGATTTGGATGCAAATGGAGCTGGAATGATCTATCGCGCACGCTTATGGGATCCTGATCCCAATGCTGCCCCGCCGCAATGCCCTGAAAATCCCGCAGCGATGGGGACTAATAATCCAGACAGCACACGCAGCACCTTAATCTACTCCTGCGGTTGGAGTGACGATCTTTCCGCCCGAAAGGTTGCTATGATTCGCACAGAAGCAGGGCCATCTTTAGGATTTCCACCAACAAATCCTGTTATATCCAAAGGCTCAACATTGGTCAATGGTAATGCAAGGGTATTCAACCTGTTTAATAACCTAACTGTCTGGGCAGGCGGAGAATTAGATTTAAACGGAAATCCGGGTAATACCTTTGTTCGCGCTCCAGAATACCCTGTGCCTTCATTAGAGAATCTAACCGACCTAGATCTATTACCAGGAAAACCTGCTAATTGTCAGGCCACCGGAAAGTACATTTGCACTTCAAATAAATCAGTGATAGGGCATGATATTATCGATTATGATCTATCGCTTAGCTCATTATCTGGCCAAGATTTTTTCAGAAATTTTATGGGAATGAATCCGACAGATTATAAAAAAATGTTGCTACTATTATACAGACAGATACAACTATTAATCTAAGTAATGTCGCGGGACAGGTTGTATGGGTTGATGTTGCAGCAGGAAGCTATGCGGATCTCTCTGGCACGATAGGTTCACGGGAGAATCCTGTGGTGTTGGTAATCAATGGAAATGCCCGCGCAACGGGGACAATGAATAAATTTTATGGAGTTCTTTTTATTACAGGAGATTTTAGAAGCGTTGGAAATCCAGAGTTTTATGGTTCATCAATTATTCAAGGGGAAATTGAGAAGGCAGCTGGAACTCCTTATTTCATCTACGATCCCGTCTCAGCTTCAAATGCGGGAAGCTTGGGACGCAGAAGTCCTGTTTCTGGTACTTGGCGTGACTGGTTATAGAGAGGTAAATCATTATGTACACATATTTAAAACAGCTTCGAGGTATAACCCTTATTGAGTCACTGATTGCCCTGGTGATTGTCTCCATTGGTCTACTTGCGGTTGCTCGCCTGCATGGCGATTTGATTGCGGGTAGCAGTCTATCGAAAGCTCGTACAGAAGCAGTGCAACTGGCAAATGCACAACTGGAGGAAATGCGAACCCGTGTTATGGAAGCGGATTGCACGGCATTGGCCAGTTTTCAGGGCGCCACAACAAGCATCACAGGCACCAATGCAGCAATGACACGGACAATAGCGCTCACGCATACCGCAAATCCCGACAGACTAGGTCTTGTGGTTTCAGTTGCCTGGACGGATGCAAAAAGTGATTCGCATACCGTTTCTGTACAATCCGAGGTGGTCTGTGATGACCCACTAGCTGCTGGTAGCGTAGCCAAAGGTGTTTTGCCGGGTGGCGGTATCATTGACTCTCCAACGGGTAGAGCAAGAATGGGAGAAGGAACAGTTGATCCAGAAACTCTTCGCGTCGAAGATCAAAATTTAGTGCCTTCAAATAGCGGAGATATACATGATGGAACATATACCTATATTGATGGGGATGAGGTAAAGCTCGTAGGAGAAGATGGTTATGTGATTATGACTATGTATGGATCAACACCAGAAGAAGGCTTTAGCACCATCAATGGCCGAGTTTACTTTGATGATGACATGAAAGCAAAAGATGTTGATCCAGAAAATATGCTCGTTATATCTTCAGACGCCTCTCATTGCACTCGAATATTTTCTGATGGTTCAGATTATGGTTCTGGACATACCGGGGGTAACGATTTTAAATATACATTATTTTCTGATGAAGGTTTTGATTACTTCATTTATCAGTGTTATGTCGGTGAAGGTTGGTATGGTAACATCGGTATTCATCGACTAGGCAGCGCCCCCGGAAGTGATCGCATCTGTGTAGGCCGCTCCGGCTCGACTGTTCCGGCTGAAGGTTCTGTCGTTGCTTGGGAAAACACTTTTCCTGCTTTGAGCACTCGTCGTCAATATCGCAGCTACGAAAAAATTGGTAGTGTATATAGAGCGGTGGGGATCGGTGTTGATCCTGCTTACGGTGACAATGGAAATGGTGACCGATACGAAGCAGAACACTATGAAGACCATCATTTTCTTTTAGCTGAAATAAAAGGAAAAGCTGTTGATAAAAAATGCGAAGATCCTCTAGATGAAAAATCTGCACTATTTGCAAGTAATTCAGGTAGGCATTTTTGCATGAATAAAGATGATCGACGTAAAAGTTTAGTTTGTGCTGACACGACTGAAATCAGCGAAGGTGGAAAGCCTATTTTAAGTATTAAAGGAAGGATAACGCTTGGCGGCAACCAGCATAATCCTTTGCTAGTTACTGAATTGAATATTGATGGAATTCCCTGCGCGGTTGGAAGCAGAGCAGTTGTCACGGGTAGCGTCAGATATGATTACATATGTGAATTATCTAATGTGGATGGCTATACAGCAGATAGCTGGGAAGGTAATTTAAGTATTAGCTACAGCGAAGCCGGCAAAATATGCCATATAGTCCCTAGCACCGCTTCAGGCTATCTCAAAGTTGGCAATCGCTTTGAAAATGGGCTTGATGGTGATTTAAAGAGCAGGATCAATTTCAGCGGATTACCTTTGGCTGATGTAGGTGGAGAGGCGGAGGAATCAGAAGAGGGCGCGTACCATGATGGATTTAATTTTACGATTCATCAAAAAGGGTCTAACTGCCCTAACTGTGGCACAAATATTTGTACGCCATAATCTTTAAATAGCTGCGATAGAAGAAGATTAAGTTAAATTATTTTAAATGCGCCTTAATGGTTAGTCCATTGAGGCGCATTTTTTAACGTCAGTATCCCATAATACCTCCAAAATCTTACCGTAAGACCAGCCTTCTCAAGATACACAATCAGATGAGTTCCTTAGACCAGCGGTATTTAAGGTAAGCCCTCCGGCATTACACCTGCATGATTCTGAAGTCAACAGCCGATCGTTTCCTCAGTAAATCGTTTCCTCAAGCATACGCAATAAATACTGGCCGTAAGGGCTTTTGCGTATGGGTTCGGCGAGCTGTTGCACTTGGGCTGCGTTGATAAATCCCTGGCGGTAGGCGGTTTCCTCGGGACAGGCGATTTTCAGCCCCTGGCGGCGTTCGATGGTTTCAATAAAGCTGGAAGCCTCCAGCAGTGCATCATGGGTGCCGGTATCCAGCCAGGCCATGCCGCGCCCGAAAATCTCCACCTGTAATGTCCCCTGCGCTAAATAGTGGCGGTTGACATCGGTGATCTCCAGTTCACCCCGCGCTGAGGGGCGCACGGCTTTGGCAATCTCAATCACCGTGGGATCATAAAAATACAGGCCGGTGACCGCGTAGCGGGATTTGGGGCGCTGGGGTTTTTCTTCCAGATGAATGGCTTTGCGCTGGGCGTCAAATTCCACGACGCCATATCGCTGTGGATCGTTGACCGCATAGGCAAAGACGGTGGCGCCCTCGCGCTGTGCGCTGGCGGCCTGTAGTTGTTTGCGCAGGTCGTGTCCGTAAAAAAGATTGTCGCCCAGAATGAGGGTGACATGATCCTGCCCGATGAAGGATTCTCCCAGTAAAAACGCCTGCGCCAGCCCATCGGGCGAGGGCTGTTCGATATAAGACAGGGCAATGCCCCACTGGGAACCATCCCCCAGCAGGGCCTGAAAACGCGGCAAATCCTGGGGGGTGGAAATCAGCAAGATGTCTTGAATCCCTGCCAGCATGAGCGTGGACAGGGGGTAGTAGATCATCGGTTTGTCGTATACCGGCAGCAATTGTTTGGAAATCGCCTGTGTCACCGGATAGAGGCGGGTCCCTGAGCCACCGGCAAGGATGATGCCTTTGCGTCGGAGCGGGGGATGGGATGGGGTTGATGCGACACCTGGACGGTGCCGCCGCGATGAATGTATCAAAATGCGTACCTGTGCGGGCGCTTAACGTAGGCCATTGTCTAACAGCGGGCCGGTGACTTCACCGCCGCGTTCATCCTGCAAAAACAGCACCGGCCCATCGCGGGCAGTACGCAGACCTAAGCGAATTTCACCGCGCACGTCATTGATGCCAAGGAAGGTGGAGTAGCGATCAGTGCGCCGTCCGATACGAATCTCGCTGTGTTCGTCGCGCAGCAGTAAGGTGGGCTCGTTGTCGATCATTCCCAAACGTCCGCGTATGTTGCCGCGTTCATCGACCAAAACAAACTGCTGGGCGCGCACTTCATGCAGCGGGGGCTGATCCGCGCCGGGTGAGCTATAGCCCTGGGTCAACAGGCCCAGCGTGAGTATCAAAAGCAGTACGCTAAGCGTCCAGCGATGGCGCCGCTTGCTTGCTGCCAGTTCTTTTTCTAATTGGCTTAAACGCTGTTCAATGTTCATGAGTTTCTCCGCAAAAATCCCGCCAGCGGGTGTGGCTGGACGCTGGAACATAGCGCGAATTTAGAGCGGCATCAAGATGATGCTGCCCCGTTTGACCACCTGAAACACCTGCCCGGCACGGCTCACGCTCAAAGATCAGCGCCCATACTGAGATGCAAACGGAAGTGGTCTGTGCTGTCGGTGGGATGGGCGATATCGATGCGAATCGGGCCAATGGGCGAGCGCCAGCGGATGCCTGCACCGACGCCATAGCGGGCATCAAATTCGTCCAGGCGTTCAAAGGCATTGCCGCCATCGACAAACACCGCTGCGCTGAAATCCTTCACCAGTGGGTATTCGTATTCCAGGCTACCGGCGAGGAGATGGCGGCCTCCGATGATACGCCCGTCTTTGTTGCTGGGCCCGAGGCTTTGATAGGCATAGCCGCGCACGCTGGTATCACCCCCGGCGAAAAAGCGCACCGAGCCGGGCAGTTCGCTGAATTCATCCACCCAGGTGGTGCCGGAATCCAGGCGGGCAATCACGCGCCCTGGGCCGAGCGGTTCGATCACTTTTGCCCGTCCCTGCCACTGTAAAAACGACACCGAGGAAACCACTTCTTCGCTGGCGCCGCGCACGCTGGTATTCACGCGCCAACCACGGGAGGGAAACACTGGATGATCGGAGCGGGTGCGTTGCAATCCCAGCACGGGCATGAGCAGATCGGTGCGCCGGGTAAGGCCGCCGATGGTGAAGTCTTCGCGCTCAAAGCTTAAGGCCTGGGTCTTGATCCAGCCAGAGGGATATTCACGCACATGCGCGGCGCCAAACTGCCATAAGTCACTTTTGCTGGTATCGGTATCCTCGGTTTTGAAGCGGGCGCTGAGATTGATGCGCTCACGGCGTGGATCGTCCATCGGAATCTCATAATTCAGACCCAGCGAGGAGCGCACCGGCGAGAGTTCCAGATCAGTTTCGTAGCGATGCCCGGCGCGGTTGGCGCGGCGATTTTCCAGCCCTAAACGCAGCCGAGGACCGGTATCGGTGGATGCCCCCACGCCGGCCAGATACACCCAGCGCGGGCGTGGGGTAAATTCCACCACCACGGGGATGACGCGGTTTTCTGCGCTCTGTGGATCAGCATTGACCCGCACCGTGTCAAAATAGCCGCTGTCCAATAAGCCTTGCTGCAAGGCGATGAGGTCGCGGCTGTCATAGGCATCGCCCGGCTTGAAGGGGATAAATTTACCCGCCAGCTCAGGCCGTAGGCTGTCTTGCTGGAGTTCGATTTCGCCAAATTGATAGCGCGCGCCGGTGTCAAAGTGCAACACGATATCCGCCGTCAACGCCTGTCGATCTACCCGCAGACTTTGCTCGATAAAGCGGGCATCAAAATAGCCCCGCGTATTGGCAATGCGGGTCATGGCGGATTTCAGCGCCTCGTATTGATCATGACGCAAGACATCGCCGGTGCGCATCGGTAGATTGGCCAGCAGTTCGCGAAAGGGCGCCTCCTGTACCCCGGCGCCAGTAATCTGCACCGTCTCACGCAGACTGCGAATCCGCACCGGCGGCCCCGGCTGAATGTGCAGATGCAGCGACCAGCATGTTTCCTCCGTGCGCCATTGAAGGTCGATCTCCGGCTGATAATGCCCCAGGGCACGCAAGGCATCGTGTACTTCATTATGAGCGCGACGCTGCGCCAGGCGGCTTTGCGTCTCCGTTAAGGTACAGCCCAGACGATCCAGGGACAGATAGGCGCGGATATTGGCCTCCTGTGCCTCGCTCACGCCCTCGATGGTGATCACTGGCGTAGGCTCTGCGGCCAGCAGGGTGCTTGCACCAAACACGCACAGCACAACAGATGCCCAAACCAGGGAGATTGTCCGGAATGCAGATTGGCAAGAAAAGCGCATAGAATCAAACCAGAACGCGAGGGCTGAGTGAATTGAGCGACGGCGAGACGCCGCCGCTACGATTAAACACAATGGATTATTCCGGGCCCATCTCTGGGGATGTGGCCACGATGTCGCAAAAGCGGTCACGCGCCACCTTGGCCCGCTGGAAACAGGCCAGCAACTGATGTCCATCTTCATTGCGCACCGCCTGCTTGATGGCGTGCAGATCGGCCTCGAAATGCGCCAAGGCCTGCAAGATGGCCTCTCGATTGGCCAGACAAATATCTCGCCACATCACCGGATCACTGGAAGCGATGCGGGTAAAATCACGAAAGCCGCCCGCCGCATAGCGAAAGATTTCCTCGCGTTCGCCCTGCTGCGCCAGGCTATCGACCAGGCCAAAGGCCAGCAGATGCGGCAAATGACTGGTGGCCGCCAGAACCTCGTCGTGATGCGTCACCGTGGTTTCTTCCACCACCGCGCCGGTCAACTCCCACATCATGCGCACCCGCGCCAAGGCCTGCGGTGCCGTTTCGGGCAAGGGCGTGAGGATCACCCGCCGTTTTTCATACAGCGTGGCAAAAGCGGCTGTGGCGCCGCTTTTTTCGGTGCCGGCAATGGGATGACCAGGGACAAACTGCGTCGGCAATGTCCCGAAGGCCGCCCGCACATCCTCAACCACGCTTCCCTTGGCGCTGCCCACATCGGTCAATACCGCATCCGCGGCCAAATGATCGCGAATCGCCACACAGACGCTGTGCATCGCCCCCAATGGCACGGCCAGCAAAACCATATCAGCGCCACGCACCGCCTGCGCCGGATCCTGCTCATAGCGATCCAGAATCCCGCAGCTCAGCGCTTCTTCCAGATTGGCCCTGGAACGGCCACAGCCGACCACTTCGCCCACCTGTCCCGCACGTCGCAAGGCCAGCGCCAGTGAGCCGCCCATCAGGCCCACGCCAAAAATACATAAACGGTTAATCATCATTATTTCATCTGCGTGAATCGTCCCAGCGCGCTGGCGGGGCGCGAGTGGCGTCTAGGCACGCGCCAACACGCGATCCAAAGCGTCAATAAATCGCTGGTTATCGTTTGAGGTTCCAATGGTAACACGCAAATGCTGCGGCATGCCGTAACCGCCAATCGGACGCACAATGACGCCCTCACGCAACAAGGCGTCATACACCGGCCCAGCCGGACGGCCGACATCAATACTGAGGAAATTGCCCACCGAGGGAATAAACGCCAGCCCCCGCGCCTGACAGGCCTCGCTTAGCTGCAATAATCCCGCCTGATTAAGCTGCACGCTGGCGGCAACGTGGGCCTGATCATCCAGCGCCGCCACCGCTGCAAGCTGGGCCAGGGTGCTGGTATTGAAAGGCTGGCGCACCCGGTTGAGCACATCCGCCACCGCTGGATGCGACAGCGCATAGCCGATGCGCAAACCGGCCAGCCCATAAATCTTGGAAAACGTACGGGTCACTAACAGATTGGGAAACGCCTCAAGCCACTCGCTGCAATCCGGATAATCAGCCTCCTGCACATATTCCTGATACGCCTCATCGACCACCACCAGCGTCTGCGGTGAGACTTCGCGCAAAAAGCTATACACTGCATCACGAGGCAGCCACGTCCCCGTAGGATTATTCGGATTGGCGATAAACACCACCCGCACCGTCTCATCCAGCAGCGCCCGCATGGCGTCCAGATCGTGACCATACGGCATGGTCGGATGATCCGCCGGATAGGCCTTGGCGACCTTGGCCGTTGCGCCGCAGGCTTGCGTCACCAACGGATACACCGCAAAGGCATGGGCCGCAAACACCGCCGCCCGCCCTGGGCCAAGATACGCCCGCCCGATCAGCTCCAGCACATCATTGGAACCATTGCCCAGCGTGATACATTCCACCCCAAGCTGATGCTGCTGGGCCAACCGCGCCTTCAGCGCAAAGCCATTCCCGTCAGGATACAGCGCCAGGCCACTAAGCTGATCTTTAATGGCCTGCAAGGCCTTGGGGCTGGGGCCCAGCGGATTTTCATTTGAAGCCAGCTTGATACTGTGGGAAATACCCAGCTCGCGCTCCAACTCCTCAATTGGCTTACCCGGTTGATACGGGTGCAAATCACGCACACCGTCAAGCGCCAAGGCCAAATAATCAATCGACATACTCACCATTCTCCAAAAAAATCAGGGGTTGCACCGCAGAGGCAGGAGGCATGCGCCTTACCTGTGAAAACAATCAGGTCATTTTGATCAATTTTACAGATGAATTGAATGTTTTTTTATTAGGCTTTGTAAATCAAAGAGTTAATTTTTGAACACGCGTATGAGCGCGCCGAGCCCCAGCTTGGCATAAAAACGTGGCGGATGCATCTTGCGTTCGCCACGGAGCGCTCCCATGAGCGGTTGATCATGGCGTCTCGCGAAACACATCATCAAGTGTTTGTGCCTCGACGAATTGCTCACCCCAGCGTTCCAGCTGCTCAATACTGGCCCCGCGCAGCCGCGCTTGCGTCGCTTCATCCAGCGTACCGAATCGCTTGTGTAATTGGCGTGTCAGCAGTGCACTCTCGCCTTCGATGCGTCCACGATCAATGCCCTGCTCAATGCCCTGCTCAATGCCCTGCTCAATGCCCTGCTCAATCCCCTGCTTCAAAAACCGTTGGGCAAAGCCGCTGACGGTGGTGGCATCGTTAGCATAGTGTTGTTGGTAAGTCATACGTTCGTCCTCACTTAAATGAGCGTAGATGTCGATAAAGTCGAGGTATTTTAGCTGGCGGTCGCGGTCGGGTTCCAAGCTGAGCAGGCCACGCACCGCGTGCGCATAGACTTCGACCCGCTGTGACGGCGAATAGCGCATATTGGGCAGATTCAGCCGGGCAATGAGGTTGTCACTGGTATAGTGATCCTCGGCGCGTTGCCCACGAAAAGCATACGCGAGATAGCGAAACCAGAGATACTCGCCCGCATCACCGCTGAGGGTGAAGGGTTGTGGGCGTGCTTTACCCTGCAGAAAAATCACCACGGGTACCAGTCGCTGGATGTTGAGCAACTCGCTGATGTCAACGCAGTAGTGAATCAGGCGGTGCACGGAAAAGCGCCGTGCCTGGGTGTCTTCCTCAAATAAAAACAGCAGTGCTTCGCGCCGCTGGTCGGGCCATTCCACCAGCAAGGGCGTGTCCAGTTCACGAAAACGCTCGCCAAGGCGTTCCTTGAGCTGTTCCTCACGCACCGGCAGGATGCGCACTGCGGGATCGCGCAGCCCCTCGGCCTCCTCGGGTGCGAACAGCTCAATGGCTTGTTGGGGATAGTCGAGGATCAGGTTTTTGAAGTTTTGATCGTGGCTCATAGGGTGATTTAGAACCTGTTCAAAGACCAGCCGAGTAAAACTCGGCGCTCCATAATGCCAGCGCTCCCGCCACAGGCTACCTCTATGAGGGGGTTTCGTGTAGCTGTTGGGCGAGGCGTTTGACCGAGATTTTGGCGGTGGTGCCTAATTCCTGGGCAAACAGCGATACCCGCAGTTCTTCAAACAGCCAGCGCGGGTCGTGTGCCAGCACCTCTGCCGGGAGTGCCGGGTCGTATGGGCGACGCTGGGCAAGACGTGCTTTGCACTGTTCCCACAGCGGCAATAATTCCACGCGGATGCGCCGGTCTTTGTCGGGGGCCTGATCGACCCGCGCCAGGCGGCGTTCAATCGCCCGCAGGTAGCGCGGCAACTGGCTTAGCCACGACGCTGGGGTTTGCCAGATAAAGCCGGGATAGAGCAGATATTGCAGCTGATCTTCAATATCGGCACAGGCCTCAATCCACGACAAGGGCAGATTACCCCGGGTTTGTTTCAGGCGCGCCCGGTATTGATCGAGAATCTCGCCGACCAAGAGGGTCAATTCAGTTGCCGTGGCTACCAGTTGAGCACGCCCAATTTCTAATCTGTGGGCAAACTGTGCTGCATCGGTGGGCCAGGGATGCACCAGAAAACAGCGCTGGATGCTGGCCTTGAGCAGATCGTCTTTGAGGGCCTCGCAGCTGTCGATGGCGGTGTATTTCAGGCACAGATCTTCGATGCCGGGGAGCTGGCGTCGCAGATATTTGAGGGTATCGCCACACTGCAACATAAACAGGCGTCCCAGGCCGTGCTGATGCAGAATGCGGGCACCCAGCGGGGTATCACACAGCACCAGATCGACACAATCCCCTTGATCCTGCAGCGCTGGATAGCCGCGCAGCGACATCCCATGCTGCACAAAATCCACAGATTCTGGCAGCGGGCCAAAATCCCACTGTGTCAGGCGGGTGCGCTCAAAGCCTTGGGGACGGGCGGCGGCGTGGGCCTGCTGGGCCACGGCCTGTAAATTTTGGCGCAGGGTAGCCAGATCGCGCTCTGCCGCAACGGTGTTGCCATCGGCGTCGAGGATGCGATAACGCATTCGCAGATGCGCGTCCAGCAGCTCCACGCGCCAGGCATCCGGGGGAATCACCACCCCGGTGATCTGCTGCAAGGCACTGGCAAAGGGCGCCAATAATGGCCCTTCGCGGCTTTCCAGGCGCTCTAGCGCGGCGCGGGCAAAATCCGGGGCGGGGACAAAATGCCGCCGCAAGGCTTTGGGCAGGCTTTTAATCAGGGCGGTGAGTTTTTCTTCCAGCAGGCCGGGGACCAGCCATTCGCCCAGCCAGTCTTCCACGGTGTTCAGCGCCGCAGCTGGCAGGGTCAGGGTCACGCCATCGTCGGGCTGTCCGGGTTCAAAGCGATAGGTGAGCGGCAGGCGCAGGCCGTGGTGTTCCAGCCAGTCGGGGAACTGCTCCGGCCCCAGCAGCGCCGGGGATTGCTGCAACACCTGTTCACGGGTGAGCCGCAAGCACTGCGGCTGTTTGCGGCTAGCCTGGCGATACCAGTGTTCCAGACTGGGGCCATCGCAGACCTGTGGCGGCAACTGTTGCGCATAAAAATCATAAATCACCTGTTCATCGGCCAGCCAGTCACGCCGCCGTCCCTTGGCTTCCAGGGCCTCAATCTCGGCAATCAATGCCTGATTATGCGCCAGAAAGGGCGCCCGGGTACGCAGTCGGGCATTGACCAGACCTTCACGGATAAACAGTTCACGCGCTGCCTGCGGATGGCTCTGGGCATAGTTGACGCGCTTTTTGGGGTTAATGATCAGACCATGCAGACTGACTTGCGCATAGGCCCCCACCCGCCCGCTACGTTCCTGAAAATGTGGCTCATAGAGATGTTCTTTGAGCAGGTGTGCGGTCACCTCCTCAACCCATTCAGGGGCAATGGCGGCACATTCACGCGCAAATACCCGCGTGGTTTCGGTGATCTCGGCGGCCAACACCCAGCGCGGTGGCTTGCGGGCCAGTGCCGAGGCCGGATGCAGCAAAAAGCGCCGCTGGCGGGTGCCCAGATAATCGCCTTTTTCCGTGCGCTGGCCAATGCTGCTGGGCAGTCCTGCCAATAAGGCGCGGTGCAGGCCCACGGTATTGATCTCAGCGGGCGGCGGCGCGGGTGACACTGAAGGCGGGCGGTGCTTGGCGGGCGTGGGCGCTGGCGTTGCAGACTGCGCCCCGGTGCGCGGCAATTCGCTCAGGGCGGCACGCAGTTGACCGTGTAATTCGTGCCATTCGCGCATCCGCAGATAGGAGAGAAAATGGGTCTTGCACCAGGCGCGTAATTGATTGCGCGACAGATGCCGGGCCTGCTCGTGATACTGATCCCAGAGATTGAGAATACCGAGAAAATCCGAGCGCGTATCACGAAAGATAGCATGCGCCTGATCGGCGGCCTGACGCGCTTGGGCGGGCCGTTCACGCGGGTCTTGCAGGGCTAGAAAACTGGCCACAATCAACACCTCCGGCAAAGCTCCCTCACGTTCAGCCGCCAGCAGCATGGCGCCCAATTGCGGGTCCAGCGGCAGGCGCGCCAGCTGTGCCCCCAGCGCGGTGATCTGGCTCTGGGCATCCACCGCCTTGAGTTCGGTCAATAGCTGGTAGCCGTCTTTGATCTGGCGGGTATCCGGTGGATCAATGAAAGGGAAATCCGCCGGATCGCCCAGCCCCAGACTCGCCATCTGCAAAATCACTGCCGCCAGATGGGTGCGCAGAATTTCCGGATCGGTGAAGGCCGGACGCGTGGCAAAATCCTCTTCGCTGTATAGCCGTATACAAATCCCCGGCCCCAGGCGGCCACAGCGGCCACTGCGCTGCTGGGCAGAGGCTTGCGAAATTGCCTCCAGCGACAGCCGCTGCAGGCGCGAACGCGGGCTGTAACGGGCAATCCGTGCCAGCCCGGTATCAATGACATAGCGAATCCCCGGCACCGTCAATGCGGTTTCCGCCACATTCGTGGCCAGAATGATGCGCCGTCCACGATGCGGCTGAAAGGCGCGCTGCTGCTCGGCGGCGGACAGACGTGCATACAGCGGCAAAATCTCGGTATGCTTGGGGTGATGCTGACGCAGGGCCTCGTTGGCCTCGCGAATCTCGCGCTCCCCTGGCAAAAAGATCAGGATATCTCCCGGCCCCTCACGCGCCAGCTCATCCACCGCGTCAGTGATCGCCGTGTACAGATCGCGCTCGCGTTCGTCCTCATCCTCCCCTGCCACCGGGCGGTAGCGAACCTCCACCGGATAGGTGCGCCCCGGCACGGTATACATCGGCGCCTTACCAAAATGGGCGGCAATGCGCTCAGGATCGAGCGTCGCTGAGGTGATAATCAGTTTTAAATCGGGGCGTTGCGGGAGAATATGGCGCAAATAACCCAGCAGAAAATCAATATTGAGACTGCGCTCATGCGCCTCATCAATGATCAAGGTATCGTACTGGCGCAGCAGCGGATCGTGACGCAACTCCGCCAGCAAAATGCCATCGGTCATCAACTTGATATAACTTTGCGGGCGCGTCTGATCGGCAAAACGCACCTTAAAGCCCACGGCCTGACCCAAGGGGCTGCCCAGCTCCTCGGCAATGCGCATCGCCACCGTGCGGGCAGCAATGCGGCGCGGCTGGGTATGTCCAATCAGACCGCGTACCCCGCGTCCCGCCGCCAGACACAGCTGTGGCAATTGCGTGGTCTTACCAGAACCGGTTTCGCCACACACCACCAAAACCTGATGTTGCTGCAACAACGCCAGAATCTCAGCACGGTGCTGGTTCACCGGCAAATCCTGGGCAAAACGCGGCACCGGCACACCGGCCACCCGCTGCGCCACCTTGGCCATCGACTCAGCCACGGCCTGCTCCAGGGCATGTGCCAAACGATCTGCCGGTTTTGCCTGCGCCTGACGCTGTGATAAACGGCGCAGCCGGTTTTGTAACAAAGGCACATCCTGCGCCATACACTGTGCAAAAGAATCAATCATGGGCTAAGCGTCGGCGCCTGGCCAGGGGCATGGGCTGCCGCTGCTTTTTCTCAGTTGCTGTAAAAACTGGGCGTGAGCGTGTTGTTCGGCGGCGCTGGCGCGCACGATTTTTAAGCTGGGGCGAGGGTCTGTCAGGCGGCGCTGCTGTGGTGCGGTGTCGGCGGCGCTGCTGCTGTCTTGTGCGCTGGCTAACAGCAAGGTGACCTGGCCACCGGTCATTGCCAGATAGACCTCGGCCAGGATGCGCGCATCCAGCAAGGCGCCGTGCAGTTCGCGGTTGGTGTTGTCTACGCCATAGCGTTTGCACAGGGCGTCCAGGCTGACGCGGGAGCCGGGATGCAGGCGCCTGGCCATGACCAAGGTGTCGGTGATGTGGCAGCGGCTGCCGAGTTTGCCGGGATGGGGGGTAAGCCGCGCCAGTTCCGCATCAATGAAGCCCACATCGAAGGGGGCGTTGTGGATGATCAGTTCCGCCCCGCTGACAAAGGCGAGAAATTCATCGGCTATCTGGGCAAAGCGCGGTTTGTCGGCGAGAAATTCGTTGCTGATACCGTGGACGGCGCGGGCTTCTTCATCAATCTCGCGATCAGGTTGCAGGTAGTGATGGAAGTGCTGGCCAGTGAGACGCCGCTCAATCAGCTCCACCGCACCGATTTCGATGATGCGGTGTCCCTGGGCGGGTTCAAGGCCGGTGGTTTCGGTATCGAGAATAATCTGGCGTTGCATGACAGTCTCATTGGCGTGGGGAAAAACTCTCCCCCTGCCAAGGGGGAGTCTCGCCGCAGGCGGGGAGGGGGTCAGGTGTAAAAACTAACCACCCCGCCCTTCGGGTACCCCTCCTTGAAATAAGGAGGGGGGTGCTTGCTTATCTGGGCAAGTCAGAGCTGCCCATCAGCCAGCAGTCCACGGCCCGGGCACATTGGCGACCTTCGCGGATGGCCCAGACCACCAGCGATTGGCCGCGTCGCATATCACCGGCGGCGAAGATGCCTTGGCTGCTGGTGTGATAGGCGGTGTCGCCTTCGGTGGGGGCGGCGATGTTGCCGCGTCCGTCCAGCGCAAGCCCGGCCTGCTCCTGAAGTTGAGCCAGCATGCCTTCCTGCACCGGATGCACAAAGCCCATTGCCAGCAAGACCAGGTCGGCCTTGATCACGCCTTCGCTGCCGGGGATTTCGTGCATGGTAAAACGCCCTTGGGCATCTTTTTCCCAGCGCACCTTGATGTATTCCACCGCCTTGACCCGGCCATGGTCATCGCCCACAAAGCGTTTGGTGGCGATATTCCACATCCGCGTGCAGCCTTCCTCCTGTGAACTGGAGGTGCGCATCCGGTTGGGCCAGTTGGGCCAGGTCAGGGCCTTGTTTTCCTTTTCCGGGGGTTGGTCGAGGATTTCAATCTGGGTGACAGAATGTGCCCCGTGGCGGTTGGAGGTGCCGATGCAGTCTGAGCCAGTGTCGCCACCGCCGATTACCAAGACATCACGGCCCTCGGCGCTGATGAAGTCCTCATCGGGCACAAATACGCCTTGCACGCGCTTGCTGTTGCGGGCCAGAAAGTCCATCGCAAAGTGAATGCCGCTGAGTTCGCGTCCCGCTGCGGGCAAGTCGCGGGGTTTTTCCGCCCCGCCAGCCAGTACCAGCGCATCGTAATCACGGCGCAGTTGCGCTACAGAGACATCGACCCCGACGTGGGTGTTGGTGTGAAACTCCACGCCTTCGGTGCGCATCTGGGACACGCGCCGATCAATCAACCTCTTGTCGAGTTTGAAATCGGGGATGCCATAGCGCAGCAGGCCGCCGACCTTATCGGCCTTTTCAAACACCGCGACATAATGCCCGGCGCGGGCCAGTTGCTGGGCACAGGCCAGGCCCGCCGGACCAGAGCCGACCACGGCAATGCGTTTGCTGGTGCGCCGCTGGGCTACCTGTGGCTTGATCCAGCCCTCAGCCCAGGCGCGATCAATGATGGCGCATTCCAGGGTCTTGATGGTGACCGGGACATCATCAATGTTGAGGGTGCAGGCAGCCTCGCACGGTGCCGGACAAATGCGCCCGGTGAACTCGGGGAAATTGTTGGTGGAGTGCAGGACTTCGATGGCCTGACGCCAGTCGTTGCGATAGACCAGATCATTGAAATCCGGGATGATATTGTTGATCGGACAGCCCTGATGACAAAAGGGGATGCCGCAATCCATGCAGCGGGCGCCCTGTTGTTTGAGTTCATCGGCAGGCAGTGGCAGGACGAACTCCTGATAATGTACCACGCGCTTGGCAACCGCATCATAGCGGCGGTCGCGGCGTTGATATTCCATAAATCCGGTTGGCTTACCCATAGACGGCAATCCCCTTGAGCGGCTTGTTAACATGTGGTGGGCGGCTTTGCTTGGCCTTGATCTGTTCCAGTGCATTGCGGTAATCCACCGGCATGATCTTGACAAAACGCGGCAGACTTTGCGCCCAGTTTTCGAGCAGATGGCGGGCCAGCGCCGAATCGGTGTAGTGCAGATGACGACGGATCAACAGCTGCAAGCGGGCGGCGTCATAGCGCGTGGCATCACCCAGAATCGCGGCCTCATCGACGCCTTCGCTGTCTTCAGCGGCGCTGATGGGCAACAGCTCAACCATCGCCTGGTTGCAGCGCTGGGAAAAATCCCCATCCTCGTCATAGACATAGGCAATACCGCCTGACATCCCGGCAGCAAAATTGCGCCCGGTTTGCCCCAGACACACTACGATACCGCCGGTCATGTATTCACAGCCATGATCGCCCAGCCCCTCGACCACCGCATAGGCGCCGGAATTGCGCACCGCAAAGCGCTCACCGGCCACACCACGGAAATAGCATTCGCCATTGATGGCCCCATACAGCACGGTATTGCCGACGATGATATTGTCCTCAGCCCGGGCAATGGCGGCCTGTTTGGGCGGATAAATCACGATGCGCCCGCCGGATAAGCCTTTGCCCACATAGTCATTGGCCTCGCCTTCCAGTTCTACCGTGACCCCACGCGCCAGCCATGCCCCAAAGGACTGCCCGCCGATGCCTTGAGCCTTGATGTAGATGGTGTCATCGGGCAAACCGGCATGACCATAGCGTTGCGCGACCCGTCCGGAGAGCATGGCGCCAACGGTGCGGTTGTAATTTTTCACGGTGGTGTTGATGCGCACCGGTTCACCGCGTAGCAGCGCTGCTTCGGCCTGGGCGATCAGGGTATGATCCAGCGCATGTTCCAGCCCGTGCTGTTGCTGTTCGCAGTGATGAACGGCGACTTCGGCAGGCATCTGCGGTTTTTGCAAAAGTCTGGAGAAATCCAGCCCCTGGGCCTTCCAGTGCTCGATGGCACGGCGCATTTGCAGGCGATCCGATTGACCGATCATCTCCTTGAAGGTGCGGAAACCCAGTTTCGCCATCAGCTGGCGCACCTCTTCGGCCACAAAGAAGAAGTAATTGATGACATGCTCCGGCTGACCGGTAAAGCGCTTGCGCAATTCCGGGTCCTGGGTGGCAACCCCAACCGGGCAGGTATTCAAGTGGCATTTGCGCATCATGATGCAGCCACTGACAATCAAGGGCGCGGTGGCAAAGCCAAATTCATCCGCGCCCAGCAGCGCCCCAATCACCACATCGCGCCCGGTGCGCAGACCTCCATCGGTTTGCACCACAATGCGCCCGCGCAGGCGGTTGAGCACCAGCGTCTGATGGGTTTCGGCCAGACCGATTTCCCACGGACTGCCGGCATGTTTAATCGAGGTCAGCGGACTGGCCCCGGTGCCGCCTTCATAGCCGGAAATGGTGACATGATCGGCATGCGCCTTAGACACTCCGGCAGCCACCGTACCCACGCCGATTTCAGACACCAGCTTGACGGAGATGCGCGCCTCGGGGTTGACGTTTTTCAGGTCATGAATCAGTTGCGCCAGGTCTTCAATGGAATAAATATCATGATGCGGCGGCGGCGAAATCAGCCCCACGCCAGGGGTGGAATGACGCACCCGCGCAATTTGGGCATTGACCTTGTGACCGGGTAGTTGCCCGCCCTCGCCGGGCTTGGCCCCTTGGGCGATTTTGATCTGAATCTCATCGCCATTGACCAGATATTCCGTCGTCACCCCAAAGCGCCCGGAGGCTACCTGCTTGATCGCAGAACGCTCTGGATTGGCGCGTCCATCGGGCAGCGGGGTAAAGCGTTCGGGTTCTTCGCCACCCTCGCCGGTGTTGGATTTGCCGCCGAGTGCATTCATCGCTTTGGCCAGATTGGAATGCGCCTCGTAGGAGATGGACCCAAAGGACATCGCCCCGGTGGCAAAGCGCTTGACAATCTCGCTGGCCGGTTCGACCTCTTCCAGCGGAATCGGCGTGGGGGCAAAATCAAAGTCCATCAGACCGCGCAAGGTCAGCAGGCGCTCGTTTTGCTCGTTGATCCGGTGCGCATATTCTTCATAGGTCTTGGCATCATTGGCGCGGGTGGCGTGCTGTAATTTGGCGATGGTATCCGGCGTCCAGACATGATCCTCGCCGCGAATGCGGAAGGCATAATCCCCGCCCACGTCCAGTTGACGCCGATAAATATGCTCGCCGCCATAGGCCTGGGTATGCAGACGCACCGCCTCACGCGCCACCTCAGACAGGCCAATGCCTTCGATGCGGCCATGTGTGCCGGTGAAATATTTTTCAATGAAGGTGCTATGCAACCCGACCGCATCGAAAATCTGCGCGCCGCAATAAGATTCCAGGGTGGAGATGCCCATTTTCGACATCACCTTCAATAAGCCCTTGCCAATCGCCTTGATATAGCGCTTCTGCGCCTCCTCAAAGCTCAAAGACGCTCCCAGCGAGGGCAACAGGGACTCAATGGTATCAAAGGCCAGATAGGGGTTAATCGCCTCAGCCCCATAGCCTGACAGGGTGGCAAAATGATGTACTTCCAGGGCTGCGCCGGTTTCCACCACAATCCCTGAGCTGGTACGCAGCCCCCGGCGGATCAGGTGATGATGCACTGCCGCCGTGGCCAGCAGGGCCGGAATCGGGATGTGGTTATAGTTGGTGTTGCGATCCGAGAGAATCAGGATATTGTAGCCATCCAGCACCGCCTGCTCGGCTTGCTGACACAGCTGCGCCAGTGCCGCCTCCATGCCCTGCGCCCCTTCGCTGGCGGGATAGACCATATCCAGGGTGCGCGTGCGGAAGGTCCCAGCGAGGCTGTATTCAATATGGCGGATGCGCTCCAGATCCTGATTGGTCAACACCGGCTGGGCGGTTTCCAGACGCCAGTGCTTGCCGGCATCGTGAATGCCCAACAGATTCGGACGCGGGCCAATGATGCACACCAGCGACATCACCAATTCCTCGCGGATGGGATCAATCGGTGGATTGGTGACCTGGGCAAAATTCTGTTTGAAATAGGTGGAGAGATGTTTGGAACGGCTGGAGAGTACGGATACCGGATTGTCAGCCCCCATCGAGCCAACCGCCTCGGCGCCATCGCGCACCATCGGCGTGAGCAGGAATTTCAGATCCTCCTGGGTATAGCCAAAGGCCTGCTGCATATCCAGCAAGGTGGCATCATCGGGTGACATCGGCCCCACGCTGGTGGGCAATTCTTCCAGACGGATCTGGGTTTTTTTCAGCCATTCGCCATAGGGCTTGGCCTGTGCAAGCTGGGTTTTGATCTCCTGATCATCAATGATGCGCCCCTGCTCCAGATCAATCAGCAGCATCTTGCCCGGTTGCAGGCGCCATTTCTTGATGATGCGCTCCTGGGCAATATCCAAAACGCCCATCTCCGAGGCCATCATCACGATGTCATCATTGGTCACCAGATAGCGCGCCGGCCGCAAGCCATTGCGATCCAGGGTGGCACCGATCTGGCGGCCATCGGTAAAGGCCATCGCCGCCGGGCCATCCCACGGCTCCATCAGCGCCATGTGGTATTCATAAAAGGCCCGCCGCTGCTCATCCATCAATACATTGCCAGACCAGGCCTCGGGAATCAGGATCATCATCGCATGGGCCAGCGAATAACCGCCCATCACCAGCAATTCCAGCGCATTATCAAAGCAGGCCGAATCCGACTGCCCCTCAGGAATCAGCGGCCAGATGGAATCCAGATCATCGCCCAACACCTCAGAGCGCATGGTATGTCGGCGTGCGGCCATCCAGTTCACATTACCGCGCAGGGTGTTGATCTCGCCGTTATGGCAGACCATACGAAATGGCTGCGCCAGGTCCCAGGTCGGAAAGGTATTGGTGGAAAAACGCTGATGCACCAAAGCCAGGGCACTGGTGAAGCGCTCATCCTGCAAATCCAGATAATATTTGCCCACCTGATCTGCCAGCAGCATCCCCTTATAATTCACCGTGCGTGAAGACATTGAGCACACATAATAGGCGCTTTGTCCCAGCTCACGAATCGCATTATCCATGCGTTTCCTGATCACAAACAGCTTGCGTTCGAAACTGTCCTGGTCGGCACAATTTGCCCCACGCTCGATAAATACCTGACGCACCACCGGCTCGGAGGGCAACACACTCACCCCCAGGTCACGGTTATCCACCGGCACATCACGCCAGCCCAGCAGGCGTTGTCCGCCTTCGTCGATATAGCGGGCAATGGTCTGCTCCAATTGTGCCCGCAGCGCGCCATCTTGCGGCAAAAACACCATGCCGATGCCATAATGCCCCACGGCTGGCAGGGTAAAATCCAGCACCGCCCGGAAAAAAGCGTCCGGAATCTGCACCAGAATGCCCGCACCATCACCCGCCTTCGGATCAGCACCCACTGCACCGCGATGCGCCAGACGCTCCAGAATTTCCAGACCCTGGGCGACAATGGCATGACTTTTTTGATTTTTGATATGGCAGATGAACCCAACGCCACAGGCGTCGTGTTCAAGCGCAGGGTCATAAAGTCCCTGCGCGGGGGGAAGGGCACGAAGGCTCATGGAAGTTACTCTCGCGTGTAAAAAACATAAAAATATAAGGAAAACTAAAGATGAGTCCGGGTAGGATCGACACATTATAAACGCGAAAGCGCCTCACACGACACCCGCCCTGTAAATTGGCGGCGTTTTTTATCAAGCTACCGCGCCTGGAACGCCGCATCTGGGATCGCCGAGTACCCGCCTGGCACGCAGTGGCGTTGGCTATATAGCGTGGCGGCACCTTCCCGGTGTCGCTTTTAATTGATGCAAGTTAGTAGAAGTTTATGCCATCTTTGCTATGCTTTACGGTATATGCCGGGCGGTGATGGTTACCATTGGCTGGTGTCCGGCGAGGTATGGTGGGCGCGTGTGCGCCTGCCATCGTGATTGACTTTATCCACGGAAGCAAAGACTCATGCAGCAGACCTACAATTACAAGGTGGTGCGTCAGTTTGCCTTCATGACCCTGGTATGGGGCATTGTGGGCATGTTGGTCGGGGTGATCCTGGCCGCACAGCTGGTTTGGCCACAGCTGAATTTTGAGATTAGTTGGCTCAGCTATGGTCGGCTGCGCCCCTTGCATACCAATGCGGTGATCTTTGCCTTTGGGGGGTCGGCGCTATTTGCGGCCTCTTATTACATTGTGCAGCGCACCTGTCAGACGCGGCTGTTTAGTGATGGCCTGGCGGCCTTTACTTTCTGGGGCTGGCAGGTGGTGATTGTGCTGGCGGCGATTACCCTGCCGCTGGGGATGACCACCAGTAAGGAATATGCTGAGCTGGAATGGCCCATCGGGATTTTGATTGCCATTGTCTGGGTGGCCTATGCCATCGTGTTTTTCGGCACCATTGCCAAGCGGCGGGTGCGGCATATCTATGTCGCCAACTGGTTTTTCGGGGCCTTTATTGTGGTGATTGCGATTTTGCATATCGTCAACAATATGGCCATTCCGGTGAGTCTGTTTAAGTCCTATTCGATCTATCCGGGCACCATGGATGCGATGGTGCAGTGGTGGTATGGGCATAATGCGGTGGGCTTTTTCCTCACGGCGGCCTTTCTGGGCATGATGTATTACTTTGTGCCCAAACAGGCCGGGCGTCCGATTTATTCTTATCGTCTGTCGGTGGTGCATTTTTGGGCCTTGGTGTCTTTGTATATGTGGGCCGGGCCGCATCATCTGCATTACACCGCGCTGCCCGATTGGGTGCAGACGCTGGGGATGGTGTTTTCGCTGATGTTGTTGGCACCTTCCTGGGGGGGGATGATTAACGGCATCATGACCTTATCCGGGGCCTGGCATAAGCTGCGCACCGATCCGATTCTGCGTTTCTTGATTGTCTCGCTGTCGTTTTACGGGATGGCCACTTTTGAAGGGCCGATGATGTCGATCAAGACGGTCAATGCACTGTCGCACTATACCGAGTGGACCATCGGCCATGTCCACGGCGGGGCCTTGGGCTGGGTGGCAATGATCTCGATCGGTTCTTTGTATGCGCTGTTTCCGGCCTTGTTTGGCAAGGAGCGGATGTATTCCATCAAGGCCATTGAGTGGCATTTCTGGCTGTCTACCATCGGGGTGGTGCTGTATATCGTCTCGATGTGGATTGCCGGGGTCATGCAGGGGCTGATGTGGCGTTCGGTCAACGAAGACGGCACGCTGACCTACAGCTTTATGGAATCACTGGTGCAGATGTATCCTTATTATCTGGTGCGCTTTATCGGCGGTCTGTTGTTCCTGCTGGGCATGTTCATTATGGTGTGGAATGTCTGGAAGACCGTCGCCAACAGTACGCCGACGGTGCATCCTGTTCCGCAAACCGCGCATTGAGGATTCTGCGATGAGTCATGAAATCGTTGAGAAAAACCTGTTTTTGATGATCACGCTGATTGTGCTGGTGGTCAGCGTGGCGGGGCTGGTGCAGATTCTGCCGCTGTTTTTCCTTAAAAGCACCACCGAGCCGATTGCCGGGATGCAGCCCTACACCGCCTTGCAGCTGGAAGGGCGAGATGTATATATCCGCGAGGGCTGCGTGGGGTGTCATTCGCAGATGGTGCGCCCCTTTCGGGCCGAGACGGAACGCTATGGGCATTATTCGTTAGCCGGGGAGTTTGTCTGGGATCATCCCTTCTTGTGGGGTTCCAAGCGCACCGGGCCGGATCTGGCGCGGGTGGGCGGACGTTACAGCGATGAGTGGCATCGTCTGCATCTGATTGATCCGCGCTCGGTGGTGCCCGAATCCAATATGCCGGCCTATCCGTGGCTGGAGCGACGGCTGATCAACGCTGAACTGACCCCGCGCAAATTGCGGGCCATGCGGCGGCTGGGCGTACCCTATACGGATGCAGACATTGCCGCCAGCCGTGCGGCGGTGGACGGTAAAACCGAGATGGATGCCCTGATCGCCTATTTACAGGTGCTGGGCACCGCCATTTCTCATCAGAGGTAAGCGGGCATGGTCTATGGCTTGATTCACGGCATTATCACCCTGATGCTGATGCTGATTTTCGCGGGCATTGTGTGGTGGGCCTACAGCAAAAAACAAAAGCCGCGCTTTGATGAGGCTGCCAATCTGCCCTTTGCCGATGAGCCGGTCCTCAAAAAACAGCCGCCGCAGCAAGGAGGAGATCATCATGACTGAACACGATATGAGCAGTTTCTGGCACGTTTGGGTCATTGGTTTGACCCTGCTAAATATCGCCGGGATGGTGTGGCTGCTGTGGTGGACCAGCAAGCGCCGTCCCGGTGAGGTGGCGCAAGGCGAGCAGACCGGTCATGTCTGGGATGGTGATTTATCCGAATATAACAATCCCCTGCCGCGCTGGTGGCTGTGGATGTTTTATCTCACCATCGCCTTCTCTGTGATTTATCTGCTGCTGTATCCGGGGCTTGGGCGCTTTGCCGGGTTTCTCGGTTGGTCATCGGTGGGGCAATTTGAGCAGGAGATGGAACGTGCCGAGGCGCGTTTTGGCCCCATCTTTGCTGAATATGCCGCTCGCCCCATTCCCGAACTGGCGCAAGATCCCCAGGCTCGACTGACCGGGCAGCGGCTGTATCTGAATTATTGCGCGACCTGCCACGGCACAGATGCACGCGGTGCCCCCGGCTTTCCTGATCTGGCTGATGCCCACTGGCAATGGGGCGGCACCCCGGAGGCGATCAAGGCCAGCATTCTGGATGGACGCCAGGGCATTATGCCAGCCATGGGCCTGGCTCTGGGCGAGGCGGGTGTGGCACAGGTGGTGCATTATGTGCTGTCTTTATCAGAGCGTGCGGATGCCGATCCGAGTCTTGCTGAACAGGGCCAGCCCGTGTTTGCGATGATGTGTGCGGCCTGTCATGGTGCTAGTGGTGAAGGTATGAGTGCCATGGGCGCGCCCGACCTGACCCGCAACACCTGGCTGTATGGCGGCTCGGTGCGGGCCATAACACACACCATCAACGAAGGCCGTCATGGCATCATGCCACCGTTTCGGGATTTTCTGGGCGAAGACCGGGTGCATGTGCTGGCAGCCTATCTCTACGGCCTTAATCAATGAGCTTTCGCATAGCGCCTGATTTGAACACAAAAGTTAGCGAAAGTTAATAAACGTAGGCAGGGCTTAAAGTTACCAAACGCCCTGCCGATCAATCTTTAAGACTTTACCAAGCATGTGCTATCTAGATAGCGTCGTTAGAACCTGTTCAAAGTCTTCTAAAAATAGCCGATAATAGCAAGATGAGACATACCTATCCGAGTGACCTCCGTCGAGAGCCGTTCGAGCAGATTCGTGCCTTAGAAGCTGCTTGGAAACTACCGCTTCAAACCAAGCGGTTAGCCATCAGTCGAATCATTGCGAGATAAATCCAGGCTTCGCTGCTCGACATCAAGCGCTCGTAGTCCTTGCTCAGACGGCGTGAGTGGTTCAGCCAGCCAAAGGTCCGCTCAACAACCCAGCGTCGCGGCAACAAAACAAACCCTCGGCGCTCCTTGGGACGCAAGACCCCCGTCAAGACGAAACGAAAGCGCTGGGCAACCCAGTCAACCAGGCGTCCACTGTAGCCGCCGTCAACCCAGATTTTGCGCAGCTTTTTGCAATGACCGGGGAGATGGCGCAGGAGTTGGCGCGCCCCATCACGGTCTTGCACGCTGGCGGCGGTGACAACGACGGCCAGCACCAGCCCCAGGGTATCGACCAGAAGATGGCGTTTGCGGTCCTTGATCTTCTTGCCGGCGTCATAGCCGCGCTCACCAGGGATCGACGCTTTGGCTGTCCAGACACCCGGCGCTTGGATGCTTGTGACGCCCGTGGCGTTGCTGTAGCCGAGCGCGTAGCCTGTCATGAAGACGCTGCCAGGTTCCATCGCGCCGCCAGCGATTGAAGTCATAGTACACTGCCGACCAGGCAGGAAAGTCGTGCGGCAGCTGACGCCACTGGCAGCCCGTCTGCAGGACATAGAAGATCGCATTGATGACTTGGCGCATGCTGAGCTTACGAGGGCGCCCGACCGGGGCGCTCGGCAACAGCGGCTTGATCGCCTTCCAGGCGCCCTCGCTGAGGTGACTCGGGTAGCGTTTTTTTGCGAATCTTCTTGCTGCATTTCTAGGGCATGTGGGCCACTTCCTAGAAAAAATCGTAGGTTAAGCCATTACGCGATTAATTTCCAAACAGCCTCTTAGGGAAGTCGTGGCGTATCAGTCTATTGACTTGCTCATTAGCGCCCAGGGCTTTCAAGGTGACTTCTTCTCCCTTGCTGCCAGCAGGCGAGCGACAGAGACGTGCGGCTTGGTTCGATCGTGGGATCGCTGCGGTGCAGGTTTCTTCGGACCCCGCTTCGCCTTGTGGTAGCGGCTCAGTTTGGTCCGCTCGGCCTGCGCTAGGAGCCAGGCAGCGAAGTCCACAACGGCCAAGGTGTGGAAGACCGTCCAGTCCTCTGAATCGACAATCTCACAGAGGCTCTCTGCCGTATTGCTGATGTGTCTGGCCATGTAGTAGCCAGAAAGGTTGTCAGCCTCCTCGCCGTGCGCTACACGCAACGCCGCCTTGGCCACGGAGAGCACATTGTAGGTAATGACTGCGCAGGCGAACGCGAAGAGTGCTGCCGGCGGATGGGCCAAGGTGTCGACCTCGCAGCGTAACGCCTTGGTTAAATGCAGGAAGGCGGTCTCAACGCACCAACGTTCGAGGTACAGGTCCGCCAGGTAGACGGCATCGGCGCTCTGCGCCGGGACGGTGGTGAAGAGGTCAATTCGATCATCACCGTCGCGCGTCGGCTCGTTCAAGCGGATCCGAATCCGCCGCAACCGGACTCTGCGACCCTCTTTGCCGGTCAACTCCACCCACTGCTCGGCCACCGATCCAGTCTCGGTTTGACCAATTTCTCTCATCGGCTCGAGGGGGTCGAAGCGTACCTGCTCGTGGGCACGGATCAAGAAATAACCACCTCGGTCGGCCACCCCCCGGAGAAAGCCATGGGTGCAGAAGTTGCGATCCGCCAACCACAGATCATCGGGCTCCACATCCGCTAGCCCCGCGCCTAGTAGTGCCCGCTCCTGCGTGTAGGCATCTTCGCAAGGATAGAGCGCAATGATCAGTTCCTTGGCCGGATCGAAGACGGCTAAAGTCTTGCCCGGCAGCGGGGCAGCCTTGTGGTGGCGAGTCTCTTTGAGCCGGTGCTCACGGGCGCCCAGACAGTTGCCGTCGAGTACTTTGACACGAAAGCCCGGTAGGAGCGGCTCACGGGCACCATCCAACTCATCGATCAGCGCACTGGCCTGCTCGGCGCCGTAGGTCACCCACTGGGCCGACGTCTCTATGCTCAGTCCATTCAACTTGTTGTAGACTGAGGTCACTGAAACGGGGATCGACTCTTTGTCCGCTGGGTAGGCGGCATATATTGATGTCTGTTGCCGCAGCACCACTTTGGTCATCAGTCTAAAAAGACTAGAAAACAGCAAGTTGCGAGTATATTGCTGCTCTGAGTTGGCATCAAACCACGCATCAAGCTTGACCGGGTCAAGGCAGCGCTCGAATAGGGCGCGGATCATGACGGGGAACGCTCGGCGAAGCGGCGCAAAATCGGGGAGAGTTCGATCATGGGAAGCAGGCCCTCGTTGGCGGTCACATCGACATCCAGCCCTCTCTGCGGATGCGGCGGAGCTGCTGCATCTTCCGGTGTGACGATCTCAGTGGGCATGCGCGTCCTACGACATGCTGTAGCGCCAACCGCCATCATCCAGCATAGATCCTAACCCGGAAGCACTGGTGCCTGCGAGTTGAACGTCTAGCTTTGATTTTATTTCACCTTGAAAGGCTTGCTCATTAGCGCCCCGCTGCCAAGGGGCATGGGGGTAGGCAAAGTAGACGTCCATCCCCTTGGGGCGACAGAAGTCGGCGTGCGCCGCTCTCTCGGTGCCATTGTCCCGGGTTGCCGTCTGGCAGAGACTCTCTGGCACCCCGCCAAAGAGGTGTTGTGCGGTCGTTGCAAAGGTACGGGCCTGCTTGTCAGGCAGGTGTCCGGCGATCATGAAACGGGTTTTGCGCGCGACAAAGGTGGCGATCCCACCCCGATTCTTCGCGCTGACCACCGAGTCGCCTTCCCAGTCGCCGACCCTGCTTCGCTTGGCGACGACTTCAGGGCGCTCCGTGATATCGACCCGCCCGGGGGAATGCGACTGTGGGGCGGTTACGGCTGTGTCGGCCTTGGCGGGTCTTATGGGCTCTCCATAGGCACTTGGCTTGGGTCGTCCCGCAGCCAGACGCTGGGCATGCTCTGCGTCGCCGCCGCCGGAGGCATTACGCGCCTATTCACGCGAAATGGTTGAGTGGTGCCGCCCGAGCGCTCGTCCCATGGCACGCGGCCCCTAATTAGCGCGATGCATATCAGCCATCACGCAACGGTGAGATTCGATAAGATGGCGGTAGGACATATCGAGATTCCTTCAGGATTTGTTTTGCAAAACCCATCCTGCCGGATTCCTCGGGATGTCCTCCTATCTCAGGTGGTGCACTTGGAACTTGAGCCCGCCATTCGCTGAACTGAGGTTATGGAGGTGGGCATGGGAAGCTGACCAACAAGCGGCATGCGGACGTCATGCGTGATATTCGGGTGATGCTGGCCCACATTGAAGAAACCACGCCGGATGCGTTTTCTCCAGAAAAATTATCGAATAAACAACAGGGTGAAAATTTGCGTTCTGGCATTTCAGCGGTTCAGTATGGTACCAACAACGCCGGGCTTGCCGTTTTTGACATCCTCCCCGCCCTACCTGCCTGCGCCGCGTGCGTCGCGGCAGGCAGGAAGGACGGGGATTCCTAACCTCACGATCAGGATTTTCTGCTTCGCCGAGACCTGCCAAATGCCTCAAAGAGACACCGGACTTACAGTTTCTCCACAGACTAACCCCGCCAGCCCGGCGGTTAAAATATAGATAGCATCCATGTATAAAGAGAGCAAGCTACCAAAGAGGAGGCGTCGGGAACAGGAGCACGCTTTGCGTGCTGCGCTATCCCTCCCCGGCCTTGCGGCCGGGGTTTCCCGCGCAAACTGATGAATACCACCTCGACAAAAACCACACCCTGACACTGCTCACTGGCTACGATGCCAAAGCCCGTTTCAAAGTCATCCAACGCTGGCAAGAACTCGAAGCCCAGCAGACAGCCACCGCCTCACCGCCATTTTCCCCACCCGCCACCGTCTTCTTCCCACCCAGCCCAGTGACACCCCTGATTGAGCGGGTTTGCGCCAAAGGCGAATTACTCAAAACCTCGGTACACATTCTCAAACCCTCCCAACCCAGCATCCTGCGAATGCTCCATGAACTTGGCGCCAGTGAAGGACTGGATACCGGCTTTCTCCCCGCCTACAGCGAAGAATCCGTGGTGCAATCCCTCACCGCCCTGCTCAAACAACACCACAGCCGCTACAGTGCCCGGGCGGTCAATCGGGTATTGCTTGATATGGGGATACTGGAAGAACTCACCCGCCCCAGCCGCAGCGGCAGCAAGCGTTTTAAACATCTCACCGAAGCGGGTTTACGCTATGGACGCAACGAAACCAGCGCACAAAACCCGCGAGAAACCCAGCCGCTGTATTATGTGGAACACTTCCCGGAATTACTGGCGCGCATTGAGACGGCCTTAGGCCAGCGGCGTAATGGTCAATGCGGTGACGGCTTCTAGACGTCACCAGCCGTGGCGGCATCAAAATGATGTCGCCTTCTTTCAGTCTTCTTCCGGGTGTTCAGGTTTCTGCGCTGGGACGGAGGGGGGTTGCTTTTGCGGCAGTTGGGCCTCAAGTATGGCCAGGCGCTGGGTCAGGCGGCGGATGCGTCGTTCCTGGCGCGAACGCTCCAGGTCCATTGTCAGCATTTTAATCAGGATCAAGCCCATACCGATAAACACTGGCAAAATCGGCGGATAGGCAATGCCTAACAGGGCGGCAATATAATCCACCATGGAAGGCATGAGACTGATCAGAATCACTGCCACAGACACCAACAACCACCATACGGCAAAGGGGCCGTGCAGGTGATTGCGCCGTACCAGGTAGAAAATGGTCCCGGCGATCGCCAGTCCAATCAGTGCAGAGGTCCATTGATAGGAAATCATCACGATGTTTTATCCCGCCGGTGTCGGCCAATATCGGCGATACATAATACGCTGCTTTCCAGCATGTATTTCAAGACCACCCACCACGAAGGAAATACCCGCGAGGCTCCTTTCAGGCGCGGCCACATGGTCACCGGGACTTCTTCAATCCGCAAGCGGCGACGGCGTAACAGCATCAATACCCCGACATCCTGATAATCAAGCAGGCTGGCTTCTTTTGAGGCCAGCAGTTGCATGGCCTTGTGGTTGTAGGCGCGAAAGCCTGAGGTCAGGTCTTCAATGGCCAGCCCGGTGAGCAGCTTAAAATATCGCCAGGCTAGACGTCGCAGCGGGCTAACCCGTGCGGGACACGCACCGATCACGACATCAGCCTGCCCGGTAAGCATGGGCTTGAGTAAATTCGGCACAAAGGCAGGCTCATGTTGGCCGTCGGCATCCAGCGTGACCACATACGCACAGCCCTGCGCCAAGGCATAGCGGATGCCTGTCTGGGTCGCACCCCAGGCGCCGAGCTGAAGCGTGAGTGACAGCACGATAGCACCGGCCTCTCGCGCCACCGTAGCGGTGGCGTCCTGACTGCCATCATCGACCACGATGACCCGCTGACTTAGGCCACATGCGGCCCTGACCACCTCGGCCACGGCCTCTTGTTCATTGTAGGCGGGGATGATAATCGCCAGATCAGCGGGCAGTGATGACGGCATTGGCTCAGACGGCAAAACGCTGATAGACATGCAGGGTCTGTTGTGCGCACGCTGCCCAGCTAAACTGCCCGACACGGTTTTGGCCTGCCTGGATCAGATGGGCACGTAGAGCAGGATCATCAATGATTTGCTGCATTGCCTGCGCAATGGCATCGACATCATACGGATCGACCAAACAGGCAGCATCCCCGGCCACCTCCGGCAGGGCGGTGGTGTTGGCGGTGATCACCGGTATCCCACTGGCAAAGCCTTCGAGAATGGTCAGACCAAAGCCTTCATAGAGTGAGGGATGCACCAAGGCTTGTGCCCCTTGATACAGGACCATGAGATCTGCACGCGGCACATATTCCAGCCAGCGCACCGGCTCATGGCGGGCGGCCTGTTTGAGTGTGTCGATGAAGGCGCGCATGCACCAGCCGGGCTGGCCCACGATGATCAAGGGATGGCGGCGGCGGGCGGCTTGATCCAGACGGGCATGAGCCGCCAACAGGCGCTCAAGATTTTTGCGCGGCTGCAAGGTGCCCACAAACAGAAAATAGCCCGGCTGCAGATGGTAGCGGCTGAGGATGTGTTCGCGCTGGCGAGTGGGCAGCGGAGCAAATTCTTGCGCCTCAACGCCCAGCGGAATGACGGTGATGCGCTCCGGGGCGATGTCGGCATGGGTGATCAGATCGGCGCGACTGTGGGCTGAGATGGTGATGATGTGATCGGCCCAGTGCAAGACCTTGCGAAACAGCTGCGCTTTGAGACGGGCATGTTTGGCAAAGGCCCAGTGCGGATGCGTGATGGGAATGGTGTCCATCACGGTGGCAATCAGCGGCAGCCCACGCAGGCGCGGAATGTGATGATCGGTGGCATGAACCAGATCAAAAGCGCGACACAAACGCCGGTTTCCCCAAAACGGCAGGCTACTGAGCACGGCGGGGAGTAGCCCCTGTGCATAGCGATAGGGCAGCGTTAGGGGCTGTGGTGTGCCCGTTGGGGCAGGTTGCGCGGTGCGAAACTGCAATGGCTGAAAATCGAAGGGGGTGGACGGTTGCTGCAGGGCCTGCCAGAGTTTTTGGGTGTAAATGCCGATGCCGTCCAGATGCCCGCTGGCGGCACCCTGCGCCCAGGCGGTGACTCCAAAGGCCACTCTCATGGAGCCGCCGATAGCCCTGTCTGATACATCCATTGCAGGGTTTCGCGCATGGAATACAGCGGACGCTTACCGAGCAGTTGCTGCCATTTTTGGGGATTGCCGCACAGTGTGCGTATCTCGTTATCGCGCACAAACTCAGGATTAACCTGCACCTCAATGGTATAGCCCGCAATGGCATTGAGCATGGCCAGAATCTCATCCAGAGACACCGCCACACCAGAGCAGAGGTTGATGATTTCGCTGTGTACCGGGCTTGCTAACAGATCGGCATACAGCGCCACCACGTCGCGGATGTCGAGAAAGTCCCGGCGGATGTCGGTATTGCCCAGTTCAATCACCGGGCTACGACGCTGGTAATGGGCCACCAGCTTGGGAATCAGAAAACGCGGGTCCTGCCCTGGCCCGGTATAATTGAAGGGACGCGTAATGATCAGCGGCAGGCGTTTAAACCAGCTCATCACCAGGTGTTCCATCGCCAGCTTGCTGATGGCGTAGTGATTAATCGGGCTGGGGCAACAGTCCTCATCAATAGGATCCATGCCGGGGTTGCCATAGACATTGGCGCTGCTGGCAATCACTATTTTTTTAGGCGTATAAGGCAAGGCCACCAGGGCATCCAGCAGATACGACGTGCCCAGCAGATTGACCTGATAAAAGGCCTCAAGCTGCTGGTGTGCCACAAAGGAGATGGCGGCCAGATGGATGACATAATCAGGCTGCGTCTCGGCCAGGGCCTGCGCCAGGGTCTGCGGCTGGCAGATATCGCAGACGATTTCCTCGCCGTCGAGGTGACTGCCAGTGGTATGGCGGTTGAGCGCAATGGTGGTCATACCCCGCGCCTGCAGGGCGGCGATGAGATGCTGGCCGGTGAAGCCACCGGCACCGGTGATCAAAACCCGTGGCGCTGGCATCTATCGCTCTCTCTAGTGAGGGCCTTTGCAGGCGGGTTGCAAACGTTGCAGATCGGCACGAACCATCATCGCGCACAGGCCTTCCAGCGTTGTTTGCGCTGACCAACCAAGCTCTCGCGCCGCCTTGGAGGCATCGCCAATCAGCACATCCACCTCTGCCGGGCGATAAAAGGCCGGGTTGATGCGCACCAAAGTCTTGCCAGAGCCTGGATCAATGCCGCGCTCGAATTCTCCGCTGCCTTCCCAACGTAGCTCCATCTCGGCGGCTTTGCAGGCCAGGCTGACAAAATCACGCACGGTTTCGGTGCGCTGGGTGGCCAGCACATAGGTGTCTGGATGATCAGCCTGTAACATACGATACATGCCCTCAACGTATTCCTGGGCATAGCCCCAGTCACGTTTGGCATCGAGATTGCCCAGTTCCAGCACCTCTGCCAGACCGAGCCTGATGCGGGCCACACCATCGGTGATCTTGCGCGTGACAAACTCCAGACCGCGCAAGGGAGATTCGTGATTAAACAAGATCCCACTGGTGGCGAAGATGTCATAGGATTCACGATAATTCACCGTGATCCAGTGCGCATACAGCTTGGCGACCCCGTAAGGACTGCGGGGGTGAAAAGGGGTTTGCTCATCTTGTGGAATGGCCTGCACCTTGCCAAACATTTCCGAGGTCGAGGCCTGATAAAAACGGATGCGCGGATTCACGATGCGAATCGCTTCCAGCAGATTCAGCGCCCCAAGGCCGCTGACCTGAGCCGTGGCCAGCGGCTGATCAAAGGACACACCGACAAAGCTTTGCGCCGCGAGGTTATACACCTCCTCCGGCTGAATCTGCGCCAGCAAACGAATGGCACCGCCCAGATCGGTCAGATCAAAAGGCTGCAAATGCAGCTGCGGATGGTGGGTAATGCCCAGTTCATCCAGCCGCCAGAGGTTGACCGTGCTGGCGCGACGATAAGCGCCATGCACACGATAGCCCCGCTTCAGCAAAAGCTGCGCCAGATAGGCGCCATCCTGTCCGGTAATGCCGGTAATCAATGCAGTTTTCACGCAGGACTCCGTTGGCCGCGTTTAGCGGTGATATTCGCCCGAGCGCTCGGGCTGATGCACCACTTCCTCAATGCGCACGCGCAAGAGCCCACCGCCGGGTTTTGGCCAGTCAATCTCACAGCCTTCCGACAAGCCCAGCAAGGCACTGCCCACCGGTGCCAGAATTGAAATTTTCTCGCCGCTGCCATCAAGGTCTTTGGGATAGACCAGAGTCAGGCAGAATTCTTCCTGCGAGGCATCCACCTTAAAGCGCACCTTGGAGTTCATCGTCACCACATTAGGCGGCATCAAGCGCGGCTCAACCACCTCAGCACGATACAGCTCAGCGGCCAGAGCCTCCATTCCAGGGACACTGTGCGCCGGCAAGGATTCGAGCAGGTTTTCCAAGCGCTCCAGATCCATGGATGAAATAATAATCTTGGGTTTATCCGACACGGGCGGTACTCGCAAACAGCGCAGAAAATGCGGGAAATGGCTTGGAACCCAATGGGTTACAGCAGCCCTAAAATGCAAAAAGGGGATGCCTAAACATTCCCCCTATTGCACGTTTAATTTGGCGATGAGCACACGGTGTGCTTAATCATTGCTATCTGGACGATCCACCAGTTCGACATAAGCCATCGGGGCATTGTCACCGGGGCGGAATCCGGCCTTGAGAATGCGCATATAACCACCGGGGCGGCTTTGATAACGTGGCGCAAGCTCAGTAAATAATTTGCCAACGACTTCCTTATCACGCAGACGGGCAAAGGCCAAACGGCGCTTGTGCACATCATCCTGCTTGGCTAAAGTAATCAGCGGCTCGGCAACGCGACGCAGTTCTTTGGCCTTCGGTAAGGTGGTACGGATGGCCTCATGACGGAACAAAGACACAGCCAGGCTTTGCAGTGTAGCCTTACGGTGTGCACTGTTACGGCTAAGCTGGCGGCCACTATTACGATGACGCATGGGGGCAGATCCTTAAAAATAAAGTGTTTCAGTCGGCGACAAAGACCGGGCCTATCAGCACAACAAACCGCGTGCTCAGGAGCTGGTCTTTTTCTCGTGTTCCTTCAATCCTGGGGGTGGCCAGTTTTCCAGACGCATCCCCATCGACAGTCCGTGTGAGGCGAGCACATCCTTGATTTCAGTCAAGGACTTTTTACCCAGATTGGGCGTTTTCAGAAGCTCAACTTCGGTGCGCTGAATCAAATCACCGATGTAGTAAATATTTTCTGCCTTGAGGCAATTCGCAGAGCGCACCGTCAGTTCCAGATCATCCACAGGACGCAACAAAATCGGATCAATATCCGTCTGTCGGCTTTCATGTGTAATCACTTCGTGACCCTGCAACTCCACAAAGGCGCTGAGCTGTGATTGCAGGACTCCGGCCGCCTCACGAATGGCATCTTCAGGATTGATGGTCCCGTTGGTTTCCAGCTCAATCACCAGACGATCCATGTCGGTGCGCTGCTCAAAGCGGGCACTTTCAACCCGATAGGCCACCCGACGAATCGGACTGAAGCTGGCATCCAGCATCAGGCGACCAATCAACTGGTCTTCTGTCTCAGCAAAGCGACGGGTACTCACCGGCTGATAGCCACGGCCTTTGACGACCTTGAGGCTCATATTCAGCTCGCCGCTTTTGGTCAGATGCGCGATCACATGCTGCGGATTGATCACCTCAACATCATGATCCAGCGTAATATCTCCGGCAGTGACCACCCCTGGGCCTTTTTTGCGCAGGCTGAGATTGGCTTCTTCACGGGTGTGCATACGCATGGCGATGCCTTTGAGATTCAACAGGATGTCAACGACATCCTCCTGTACCCCCTCGACGGTCGTGTACTCATGTAACACGCCTTCGATTTGCGCCTCCACGATTGCACATCCGGGAATGGATGAGATCAGAATGCGGCGCAAGGCATTACCCAGAGTATGCCCAAAGCCGCGATCCAAAGGCTCAAGGATGACCCGAGACACCATCGGACCGATGCTTTGCACCTCAACATGGCGAGGTTTAAGCAATGGGTTAACTTTAGTCTGCATTAAAGCACTCGCAGGCGGTTACTTGGAGTAAAGCTCCACCACCAAGGATTCATTGATATCAGATGGCAAATCGCTGCGTTCAGGCATATTTTTGAACGTGCCTTCCATCTTCTTGGCGTCAACCTCGACCCAATCAGGGAAGCCATACTGCTCGGCCAATGACAGTGCATCCTGAATGCGTACCTGTTTTTTGGCCTTTTCACGGATGCTGATGACATCTGCAGAACGCACCTGGAAGGAAGGAATATTGACCACCTTGCCATTGACTAAAATCGCTTTATGACCGACCAGCTGACGCGCTTCTGAGCGGGTCACACCAAAGCCCATGCGATAAACCACGTTATCCAGGCGCGATTCCAGCAATTTGAGCAGGTTTTCACCGGTTGAGCCTTTCTGCCGCGAGGCTTCCTGATAATAGTTGCGGAACTGGCGCTCCAGTACACCATAAATACGGCGCAGCTTTTGCTTTTCACGCAACTGTACCCCATAGTCCGACAGACGACCACGGCGGTCACCATGCTGGCCGGGGGCCTTGTCAAGCTTGCACTTGGTATCCAGCGAACGGGCACGACTCTTCAAACTGAGGTCGGTGCCTTCGCGACGGCTTAATTTACACTTAGGTCCAATATAACGTGCCATGTCAATCTACGCTCCCGACTAGACACGCCGCTTTTTAGGCGGACGGCAACCGTTGTGAGGAATCGGGGTAATATCACTGATGTTGGTGATTTTGTAACCGATGTTATTCAATGCGCGCACAGCAGATTCACGCCCCGGCCCAGGACCCTTGACAAGCACTTCCAGGTTCTTCAAGCCGTATTCCTGCGCGGCGGTGCCAGCACGCTCTGCCGCCACCTGTGCAGCAAATGGCGTGCTTTTGCGGGAACCGCGAAAACCGGAGCCACCAGACGTGGCCCAGGAAAGGGTGTTCCCTTGACGATCAGTAATCGTCACGATGGTGTTATTAAACGAGGCAAAGATATGCGCAACACCATCAGATACGCTTTTTTTAACCTTTTTGCGGGTACGGGTAGGGGCCTGTGCCATGCATGATTCCTGTAAAACGAAATGATTTACTTACGAATGGGGCGACGCGGCCCCTTGCGGGTGCGCGCATTGGTGCGAGTGCGTTGCCCGTTAAGTGGCAAGCCACGACGATGACGCAAGCCACGATAGCAACCCAGATCCATCAAGCGCTTGATATTCATTGCAACTTCACGACGCAGATCGCCTTCAACCGCAAAACGGCCAACCTCGGCGCGAACCTTTTCAATTTCCTCATCCGAAAGGTCACGGATTTTTCGTTCGGGTGTGACACCCGCCGCAGCACAAATCGTTTGCGCCCGGGTCGGCCCGATGCCATAAATCGCCTGCAGTGCAATGACCGCATGCTTATGGTCGGGAATATTGATGCCTGCAACACGAGCCATGCAGCTTTCTCCAAAAACCGGCGGAAAAGCCAGTAATTATATCTAAGGTGTGCGATTAAAGCAAACCTGCAACAACAAAGCACACTGCCAGACCGCTAAGCATGTGTTCCAAGCCAGCCTGACAGTGCGCGATGGATGCGCAGCGGTTAACCCTGACGCTGTTTGTGACGTGGATCGCTGCAAATAACACGAACCACACCATGACGCCGAATGACTTTGCAATTGCGGCAGATTCTTTTTACAGAAGCGCGAACTTTCATTTTTGTACATCCCTCAAAAAAAACCAGCCTCAACGACGCGGCAGACCGGATTTACCATAATTTTTCAGATTGGCCTTGCGCATCAAGCCATCGTATTGATGCGTCATCAGGTGCGCCTGTAACTGCGCCATGAAATCCATGACCACAATGACGATAATCAGCAGCGAAGTGCCCCCGAAATAAAACGGCACACTCCAATATAAAATCAAAAATTCCGGCATCAAGCACACGGCCGTGATGTAAATCGCACCCACCGCTGTCAGTCGGGTCATTACGCCATCAATGTAGCGTTCGGTCTGCACCCCCGGACGAATGCCGGGAATAAACGCACCGGATTTTTTCAGATTATCTGCCGTCTCTCGCGAATTAAATACCAAGGCGGTATAAAAAAAGCAAAAGAAGATAATCGCTGCGGCATAGGCCATGACATACAAGGGCTGACCGGGTGCCAGAGTCATGGATAAATCACGCAGCCAGCTCATGCCCTCGGCCTGACCAAACCACTGCCCCAGCGTTGCCGGAAACAGAATGATACTGGAGGCAAAAATCGGCGGAATGACCCCGGCCATATTCAGCTTCAAGGGCAAATGACTGCTTTGTCCACCATAGACCTTGCGTCCTACCTGACGCTTGGCATAATTGACGGTAATGCGCCGCTGCCCTCGCTCGACAAAGACCACAAAGGCCGTTACCGCAAAAGCCATCGCCAGCAGAATGATCACAAAGGCAGGCGAGAGCTCGCCGGTGCGCGCCAATTCCAGCGTACCGCCAATCGCTGCAGGCAATCCCGCCACAATACCAGCAAAGATAATGATCGAGATGCCGTTGCCGATACCGCGTTCCGTAATCTGTTCACCCAGCCACATCAAAAACATGGTGCCGGTAACCAGGGTCACGACAGTGGTGAAGATAAACCCAAAGCCTGGGTTGATCGCCATGCTCATGCCGCCGATCTGCTGGCCGTTTAACGCAATGCCGATACCGATACTCTGAAACAATGCCAGCACCACGGTACCGTAGCGCGTGTATTGAGTAATCTTGCGACGTCCCGCTTCGCCTTCTTTTTTCAGCTGCTCCAGGCGCGGAACCACTGCGGTCAGCAGCTGCATGATAATCGCCGCCGAGATATAAGGCATGATCCCCAGCGCGAAGATACTCAAACGCTCCAGCGCCCCTCCTGAAAACATGTTAAACATGTCCAGGATGGTGCCAGAGTGCTGATCAAAAAACTGCGATACCGCAATGGGGTTAATGCCCGGCACCGGAATAAAGGTACCGATGCGATACACGACCAGCGCCAAAATGACAAATAACAGACGCTGACGCAGTTCGGTGATCTTGCCAATCCCGCCGAGGGAACCCGCCGCTGATCTAGGCATGGCCACGGTCGATTAGTCCTCGATTGTACCGCCTGCGGCCAGAATCGCTTCGCGAGCGCCCTTGGTCACAGCCAGCCCTTTAAGGGTAACGGCTTTATCCAGTTTACCCGAGGCAATCACTTTTACCTGCTTGGCCTTGGCGGAAACCAGATTGGCCGCCTTCAGCGACAGCAGATCAATCACGCCATCAAGCTTGCCCAGTTCGTGCAAACGCAATTCTGCTGTTTCACCGATCTTGGGTGAATTGAAGCCAAATTTTGGCAGACGACGCTGCAAAGGCATCTGACCGCCTTCAAAACCAACTTTGTGGAAACCGCCGGCCCGGGATTTTTGCCCCTTATGGCCACGACCACAGGTTTTGCCCAAGCCAGAACCGATACCACGACCGACGCGCCGGGCTTCTTTACGACTGCCCGGAGCGGGACTGAGTGTATTTAAGCGCATATCAGGCCTCCTCAACCTTGAGCAGATAAGACACGCGGTTCATCATGCCGCGATTTTCCGGGGTGTCTTTAACGATCACCGGATTGTGAATACGGCGAATGCCTAAGCCCCGCACACAGGCTTGATGCGACTTCAGGCGACCATGAATACTGCGTACCATGGTAACCTTTAAGGATTTTGCCTCTGACATCAGTCTTTACCCCACGATTTCGTCAATCGATTTACCGCGCTTGGCGGCAATCATTTTCGGATCATGTATGGCAGACAGGCCGTTAAGCGTCGCTTGTACCACGTTGATGGGATTACGCGAACCAATGCACTTTGCCAATACGTTGCGCACCCCTGCCACTTCCAGCACCGCCCGCATCGCGCCACCGGCAATGATCCCGGTACCTTCCGAGGCCGGCTGCATAAACACCTTGGCAGCGCCATGACGGGCCGTGACCTGGTATTGCAGGGTGCCATCTTTGAGCGGCACTTCACGCATACTTTTACGCGCAGCCTCCATCGCCTTCTGGATGGCCAGCGGCACTTCACGCGCCTTGCCATAACCAAAGCCGACTTTGCCATTGCCATCACCCACGACGGTCAGCGCAGCAAAGCGAAACTGGCGCCCACCTTTGACCACCTTGGCGACGCGATTCACTGTAATCAATTTTTCTTGCAGACCGTCTGATTCGTTCGTATCCGTCTTAGCCATGTATCACCTTAACCTTTAGAATTCCAGGCCGCCTTCACGGGCAGCATCAGCCAAGGCCTTGACACGGCCATGGTACTTAAAGCCGGAACGATCAAAGGCTACCTGCTTAATGCCTTTAGCCAAGGCCCGCTCAGCAATCAACCGACCCACAGAAACGGCGGCGGCAACATTGCCAGTTCCCTTAAGATCCTGCTTGACCACGGTTTCTACCGTAGAGGCGCAAGCCAGGACCTCAGAACCGGATGGGCCGAGCACCTGGGCATAAATGTGGCGTGGCGTGCGATGCACCGACAAACGGTAGGCACCCAGCTCACGAATTTTGTAACGCGTTTTTTTAGCGCGACGCAGGCGCTCGTTTCTCTTATCCATTGCGCATCACCTATTTCTTTTTGGCTTCCTTGCGAACAATCTTTTCATTCGCATATTTCACACCCTTGCCTTTGTAGGGCTCAGGCGGACGGAAAGCGCGAATCTCAGCAGCAACCTGGCCGACTTTTTGTTTGTCAATGCCACGCACCCAGATCTCGGTCTGGCTCGGAGTTTCAATCGAGATGCCTTCAGGCACGGCATATTCCACCGGATGGGAAAAACCAAGACTCAGATTGAGCTTGCTGCCCTGCGCCTGGGCACGATAACCCACGCCCACCAGCTCCAGCTTGCGCTCAAAGCCTTTGCTGACACCTGTGACCATATTGCTCAACAAGGCGCGCATCGTACCAGCAATGGCGTATTTACTCAGATCACCGCCCTTAGGAGAAACCTGTAAGGTGGCATCTTCCTGGGAAAGCTCAACATCCTGATGCAGGGATTGCTCAATCTGCCCCTTGGGGCCTTTGACCACAATCATCGCATCATTGACGCTGACATTAACTCCGGCAGGGAGCTTAATGGGACTTTTTGCTACTCGGGACATGGTTATAATCCCCTTAAGCCACAATACATAACACTTCGCCACCTTGACCCAAAGCACGCGCTGCGCGATCACTCATCACGCCTTTGGAGGTGGAAACAATCGCAATCCCCAAGCCGCCGATCACTTTGGGCAACTCGTTTTTGCTGCGATAAATGCGAAGACCCGGACGACTCACCCGCTTGATGGTCTCAATCACGGGCTGGCCTTGAAAATACTTCAATTCCACCGACAGTACAGGCTTTTTGTCCTGGGTCACGATGGAATAATCAGCGATATAGCCTTCTTCTTTTAACACCTTGACAATCGCTTCCTTTTGCCGGGATGCCGGCATGGAAACCTTGATTTTATTGGCCCGCTGGCCATTCCGAATACGGGTTAAAAGATCTGCAACAGGATCCGTCATGCTCATTGTCTTAGCCCTACCAACTCGCCTTTACCAAACCAGGAATATCGCCGCGCATCGCTGCTTCACGCAGCTTGTTACGGCCCAGGCCGAACTTGCGGTAATAGCCGTGCGGACGCCCTGTAATGCCGCAGCGATTGCGCTGGCGCACCGGACTGGAATCACGGGGCAGCCTTTGCAACTTCATGACCGCGTCCATCCGCTGTTCAGGGGATGAGTTGGGACTGATAATCTGCGCTTTAAGCTCAGAGCGCCGGGCGGTATATTTCGCCACAAGCTGGGCGCGCTTTTCTTCGCGCTTGAGCATGGAAACCTTGGCCATATCCTGAAAAACCTCTTTAGTTTCTAAACGGAAAACCAAAGGACTCCAATAGGGCCTTGGCTTCTGCATCCGTCTTTGCCGTGGTGGTGATGGTGATATCCATTCCACGCAGGGCATCGATCTTGTCGTAATCGACTTCGGGAAAAATGATCTGCTCCCGAATACCGACACTATAATTGCCACGACCATCAAAGGCCTTGGGGCTTAAACCGCGAAAGTCGCGGATGCGTGGAAAAGCCACGCTGATCATACGATCAAGAAATTCATACATCCGATCACTGCGCAGGGTCACCTTGCAGCCAATCGGATAGCCATCACGGATCTTGAAAGCCGCAACGGATTTACGCGCCTTGGTGACGACCGGTTTTTGGCCGGAAATCGCCGCCATGTCGGAGACCGCATGATCAATGATTTTTTTGTCACCGATAGCCTCACCCAAGCCCATGTTCAGGGTGATCTTGGTGATTTTTGGCACCTGCATGACATTGCCGTAGTTAAAGCGCTCCATCAGCTGCTTTACGGCAGTTTCACGATAAAATTCCTTCAGCCTTGCCATTGTTCTTACCTACCTCAAGACGCGTCAACGACTTCGTTATTGGACTTGAAAAAACGCACCTTGCGGCCATCTTCCAGCGTCCTGAAGCCGACCCGATCACCTTTGCCGGTTACGGGGTTAAACAGCATCACATTGGAGATATGCAAAGGCATCTCTTTGTTAATGATGCCACCTGCCTGATTGGCAGAAGGCTTGCGGTGCTTTTTCACCATGTTGATGTTTTGCACCACCAAACGATCATCCGTCAGCACACTCACGACCGTGCCACGGCGACCCTTATCTTTACCTGCGATAACCACTACGTCATCGCCTCGTCGTATCCTGCGCATCGCCTTTACCTCAAAACTTACAGCACTTCAGGTGCTAATGAGATGATTTTCATGAATTTTTCGCTACGCAGTTCACGGGTTACCGGGCCAAAAATACGGGTACCAATCGGTTGTAGCTGATTATTAAGCAACACAGCTGCGTTGCGATCAAAACGAATGACAGAGCCATCCGGGCGGCGCACGCCTTTGCAGGTACGCACCACCACGGCGTTATAGACTTCGCCTTTTTTAACCTTGCCCCGAGGAATTGCATCCTTGACGCTGACTTTAATGATGTCACCCACGCCCGCATAACGGCGATGTGAGCCACCTAGCACCTTGATGCATTGAATACTACGTGCACCGCTGTTGTCCGCAGCATCCAAAACCGTCTGCATTTGAATCATGGCGTTAAATCTCGCTTAATACTGTAGATAAAGCACGCTTACTCTGGGGCGCGCTCAAGCACGCGAACCAAGCGAAATGACTTGGTCTTGGAGAGCGGGCGACACTCAGAAATCATCACCGTATCGCCCAGGCGCGCTTCGTTGTTTTCATCATGCACATGCAGCTTGGTGGAGCGGCGAATATACTTGCCATAGAGCGGATGGCGCACCCGGCGCTCAATCAGCACGGTACGGGTTTTGTCCATCTTGTCGCTGATCACGCGGCCGATTTCAGCGCGCTGCACGCCTTGTGCGTCTTGTGTTTCTGGCATCGTACTCATCCGTTGGCCCTCTTACGCTCACCCATCAAGGTTTTGATGCGAGCCACATCTTTACGCACTTGCTTGAAGCGGGCGTTATTTTTAAACGCACCGGTAGAACGCGCCAAGCGCATGGAAAATTGTTCACGCAATAAATTGAGCAACTCTTTTTGGAGTTCCTCATCGCTTTTTTGACGTAATTCAGCGGCATTCATTACATCACCTGCCTGCTTACAAAGGTGGTCTTAATGGGTAATTTAGCGGCCGCCAGACGAAACGCCTCACGCGCCACTTCCTCGTTCACCCCTTCCATTTCATACAAGACTCGACCGGGCTGGATTTTGCAGACCCAGTATTCGACGTTACCCTTACCGCTGCCCATACGCACTTCCAAGGGCTTTTTGGTGACCGGCACATCCGGAAAAATGCGAATCCAGATCTTGCCACCACGCTTGATATGACGGGTCATGGCACGGCGAGCGGCCTCAATCTGGCGGGCCGTGATACGGCCACGATCCACGGCCTGCAGGCCGTATTCACCAAAGCTGACTTTGGCACCCGAGGTGGCCAGGCCGCGATTCTTACCTTTAAACTGTTTACGAAACTTTGTCCGTTTAGGCTGCAACATGATACAAAATCCTCAGTTGACCGCAGCCTTTTCTTGCGGGGCGTCGGTCTTCTTCTCGAAATCGAACACTTCGCCCTTGAAGACCCATACCTTGACGCCAATCACGCCATAGGTGGTATGTGCTTCGGCAAAGCCATAATCAATATCTGCACGCAAGGTATGCAGTGGCACACGGCCTTCGCGCTGCCATTCGCTGCGCGCGATTTCGGCACCATTCAAGCGTCCGGAAACATGCACCTTCACGCCCATCGCACCCATGCGCATCGCATTACCGATGGCGCGTTTCATGGCACGACGAAACATGATACGCCGCTCCAATTGCTGGGCAATGCCTTCAGCAATCAGCTGCGCGTCAATTTCAGGCTTCCTGATTTCTTCGATATTGATCTTGACGTTATTGACGTTCAAGCCAAGCAAGCCTGCCACTTCACGGCGCAGGGCTTCAATATCTTCACCTTTCTTGCCAATCACGATGCCCGGACGGGCGGTGTGTATGGTAATAAAGGCCTGACGCGCTGGACGGGCAATCTGAATGCGGCTAACGGAGGCCTGTGCAAGTCTTTTTTTCAAAAACTTACGAATCGCCAGATCCTTGTTCAGAATGGCTGCGTAATTTCTACCTTCGGCAAACCAAGTGGAGGCCCAGTCCGCAGACACCCCCAAACGGAAACCGACTGGATGTACTTTTTGACCCATTAAAGACCCCGTTACTTTTCGCCGACCGCCACAGTGATGTGGCTGGTACGCTTATTGATTCGATTGGCACGCCCCTTGGCGCGGGCATGGATACGCTTGATCGTGGGACCTTCATCCACACAGATACGCACAACTTTAAGCTCGTCAATATCCGCACCGTCATTATGTTCGGCATTGGCAATCGCGGAATCGAGCAGCTTTTTGACAATATGTGCCGCTTTTTTAGGGCTGAAACTCAGCTCCTGCAAGGCCTGATCAACAGGCATCCCACGAATCTGGTCAGCTACCAGCCGGCATTTTTGTGGGGAAATACGCGCAAAACGCAGTCGGGCAACGGTTTCCATGATCATCAACCTCTAGCGGGACTTCTTGTCTGCCACATGACCTTTAAAAGTACGCGTTGCGGCGAACTCTCCAAGCTTGTGACCGACCATGTTTTCATTGATCAGCACCGGAACATGCTGACGTCCATTATGCACCGCCAAGGTTAATCCAACCATTTGCGGCAGAATCATGGAGCGACGTGACCAGGTTTTAATCGGACGGCGATCATTAGCTGCCGCAGCCGCTTCTACTTTTTTCAGCAGATGATGATCAACAAAGGGCCCTTTTTTCAGCGAGCGTGACATAGTACTGACTCCCTACTTCACTGTTCTGCGACGCACAATCATGCTGTCGGTGCGTTTATTTTTACGGGTCTTGTAGCCTTTGGTCGGCACACCCCAAGGGGTCACTGGATGCTTACCGAAATTACGTCCTTCACCACCCCCATGCGGGTGATCCACCGGATTCATCGCGGTGCCACGGACGGTTGGGCGCACACCCATCCACCGCTTTGCTCCTGCCTTGCCGAATTTACGCAGATTATGCTCGGAATTACCGACTTCACCGATGGTGGCACGGCAATCGACATGCACCTTGCGCATCTCACCGGAGCGCAGACGCAAACTGGCATATTGGCCTTCACGCGCCACAATCTGCACAGCAGCACCGGCGCTGCGGGCCAGCTGCGCGCCTTTTCCGGGACGCAGCTCAATGGCATGAACCACCGTACCGACGGGGATGTTGCGCAACGGCAGGGTATTGCCTGGACGAATTGGTGCACCAGAGCCTGAGCTGATTTGTGCACCGGCTTCCAAACCCTTGGGTGCCAAAATATAGCGACGCTCGCCATCGGCATACAGCACCAGTGCAATGTGGGCACTGCGATTGGGATCATATTCCAGCCGCTCAACCACGGCCGGAATCGCATCTTTGTCGCGCTTGAAATCCACAATGCGGTAGCGCTGCTTATGCCCGCCACCGACATGACGCACGGTGATGCGACCTTGATTATTGCGCCCACCGCTCGCTTTTTTCTTTTCCACTAAAGGCGCATAAGGGGCACCCTTATGCAGACCTGGAGTGACCACATGCACGGCAAAACGCTTGCCGGCAGAGGTGGGTTTTGATTTAACAATCGCCATTATCTTACCCTTTAGCTCGTGGTTTGCGCCACGTCGACATCAGTCAATTCGACCGCTTCCCCTGGCACCAGGGTAATATAGGCCTTTTTCCAGTCTTTGCGACGCCCCTGAATCTGACCAAAGCGCTTACGCTTGCCTTTCACATTCACGGTGCGCACGGAATTCACACCCACCTTAAAAATCAGCTCTACTGCACGCTTGATTTCTGTGCAACTTGCATCCGGTGCCACTTTCAAAACCAGTTGCGAAGTTTTTTCGCCCAACATGGTGGCTTTTTCAGAAATATGCGGCCCCACCAAAACCTTCAGCAGACGTTCTTCGTTCATCCCAGCCACTCCTCAACCTGCTTGACGGCGGGTACGGTCATTAATATTTTTTCAAAATGCACCAGACTGACCGGATCCAAATCACTGACTTCGGTGACATCCACGGTATGCAGATTGCGCGCCGACAGATATAAATTTGCATCCGCTTCATGCGTCACAATCAGCACATCACGCAAAGACAGCTGCGACAGCTGTTCCAGTAATGCCTTGGTGCGCGGTGCATCAACGCTGAGCTGATCCACCAGAACCAGACGATCCTGCCGGGCCAATTCAGAGAAAATGGCGCGCATCGCTGCACGATACATCTTGCGATTCATTTTTTGCTGATAATTTTGCGGCTTGGCGGCAAAGGTCTTGCCACCGCTGCGCCAGATGGGGCTACGCGAAGTTCCTGCGCGAGCACGCCCGGTCCCTTTTTGTTTCCAGGGCTTGGCACCACCGCCGCGCACTTCGCTGCGCGATTTGTGCGCACGCGTTCCCGCACGGCCACCCGCCATGTAGGCAACAACAGCCTGATGCACGAGGGATTCATTAAATTCACGCGCAAAGACCTCATCAGAGACCTCTACGCCATGCTCATTACCTTGAACTGAGAGCTTCATTTATGCTTAACCTTTCGCCTTCACTGCAGGACGCACCAAGACATCGCCGCCTACAGAACCTGGCAAGGCGCCCTTGATGAGCAGCAAGTTACGCTCGACATCAACGCGCACGACTTCCAGATTTTGGACCGTGCAACGTTCATTACCCATGTGACCGGCCATTTTTTTGCCCTTAAACACGCGCCCAGGGGTCTGATTTTGGCCGATAGAACCAGGGGCACGATGCGACAGCGAGTTACCATGCGAGGCATCCTGCGTGCGAAAGTTGTAGCGCTTGATCACGCCCTGAAAGCCTTTCCCTTTGCTAATACCCGTTACATCGACAATTTGACCGGGAGCGAACAGATCAACCCCCAAAGCCTTGCCTACCGAAATATCTGCACCTTCGCCTTCTTCCAGACGAAACTCCCACAGGCCACGACCGGCATCAATACCGGCTTTGGCATAATGCCCCGCCTGCGCTTTGATTACGCGTGACGGACGACGGGAACCCGTCGTTACCTGATAGGCGCGATATCCATCTGAAGCCTCATCTTTGACTTGTGCTACGCGATTCGGGCCCACCTCAACCACGGTCACAGGCAGCGAGGCCCCATCTTCCGAAAAAACCCGGGTCATGCCCACTTTGCGACCGACCAGTCCGATTGCCATGACACTACCTCTGTGATCCGCGCCTTCGCGGGCGCATACATACAATTTAAATGATGACTCTAACATTATGGCCCGGCACAAGTTACCCTGTACCGGGCCACAGAAAGTCAGATATTATGACAGATTTTTTTGCGTTAGTTAAGCTTTATTTGCACATCCACACCGGCGGCCAAATCAAGCTTCATCAGCGCATCCACTGTTTTGTCGGTTGGATCGATAATATCCATCAGCCGCTTGTGGGTACGAAGCTCATACTGATCCCGCGCATCTTTATTGACATGCGGCGAGATCAATACGGTGTAACGCTCATGCTTGGTTGGCAACGGAATCGGGCCTTTGACCCGAGCGCCGGTGCGCTTGGCGGTATCCACAATCTCTCCGGCAGAGCGATCAATCAGACGATGATCAAAGGCCTTGAGGCGGATACGAATTCTTTGCTTGACGCTCATGATGTTTATTTACTCAATGATTTTGGCAACAACGCCGGCACCGACTGTGCGGCCACCTTCACGAATCGCAAAGCGCAATCCTTCTTCCATCGCAATCGGGTTGATCAGCGATACCACGACTTTGACGTTGTCTCCCGGCATGACCATTTCAATACCTTCTGGCAGGTCTACCGATCCGGTCACGTCGGTGGTGCGGAAGTAAAACTGCGGACGGTAGCCGTTGAAGAACGGGGTGTGGCGTCCGCCTTCTTCTTTGGACAGGACGTATACCTCGG
>NZ_MU255056.1:1536346-1608413 GCF_000227725.2 Thiorhodospira sibirica ATCC 700588
TTCTTTGGACAGGACGTATACCTCGGCTTCAAATTTAGTGTGCGGGGTGATGGAGCCGGTTTTGCACAGCACTTGTCCGCGTTCTACGTCGTCGCGTTTGGTGCCACGCAGCAAGACGCCGACGTTGTCTCCGGCCTGCCCCTGGTCGAGCAGTTTGCGGAACATTTCTACGCCGGTGACGGTGCTTTTCTGGGTGTCGCGGATGCCGACAATGGAGACTTCGTCGCCGACTTTGACGATGCCACGCTCAATACGACCGGTGACGACGGTGCCACGCCCGGAGACGGAGAAGACGTCTTCGACGGGCATGAGGAAGGCGCCGTCAATGGCGCGCTCGGGCTCCGGGATGTAGCTGTCGAGGGCGGCTATGAGTTTGTCGATGGCGGGCACGCCGATGTCGGAGGTGTCGCCTTCAAGTGCCTTGAGGGCGGAGCCTATGACGATGGGGGTGTCGTCGCCCGGAAATTCGTAGCTGGAGAGCAGGTCGCGGACTTCCATTTCGACCAGCTCGAGCAGTTCGGCGTCGTCTACCATGTCGGCTTTGTTGAGGAAGACGACGATGTAGGGCACGCCTACCTGACGGGCGAGCAGGATGTGTTCGCGGGTCTGGGGCATCGGGCCGTCAGCCGCGCTCACGACCAGGATGGCGCCGTCCATCTGCGCCGCACCGGTGATCATGTTTTTGACGTAGTCGGCATGGCCGGGGCAGTCTACATGGGCGTAGTGGCGGTTTTCGGATTCGTATTCGACGTGCGCGGTGGCAATGGTGATCCCACGGGCGCGTTCTTCCGGGGCGTTGTCAATCTGGTCGTAGGCACGGGCTTCGCCACCAAATTTTTTGGCCTGTACCACGGTCAGCGCGGCGGTCAAGGTTGTTTTCCCATGGTCTACGTGACCAATGGTTCCCACGTTGACGTGCGGCTTCTTACGCTCAAATTTTTCCTTGGACATGGCTTTTAATACCCCTTACAAAAAATAATCAATGGTTAATATCAAGATGTTTTCTTAATCACCGCTTCGGTGACATTACTCGGTGCTTCTGCATATTTGGCAAACTCCATGGAGTAGGTCGCCCGTCCCTGACTCATCGACCGCAGCGTGGTGGAGTAACCAAACATCTCTGCCAAAGGCACCTCAGCGCGTAACAGCTTCAGACCGGCATTGTCTTCCATGCCTTGAATCAGGCCGCGACGACGATTTAAATCGCCCATCACATCACCCATGTATTCCTCGGGTGTTTCCACCTCAACTTTCATGATCGGCTCTAATAAAACCGGGCTGGCTTTAAGCGCGCCTTCACGAAACCCCATCGAACCGGCAATCTTAAACGCCATTTCCGACGAGTCCACATCGTGGTAAGACCCGTCATACAACGTCACCTTGACATCCACCACGGGGAAGCCTGCCAACACGCCGTTGCGCATCTGCTCCTGAACGCCTTTGTCTACCGCAGGGATATACTCCTTGGGCACCACACCGCCAACAATGCCATTTTCAAATTCATAACCGGCACCGGCCTCTCTGGGCTCGATCCGCAGCCATACATGGCCATACTGACCGCGACCACCGGATTGACGGACAAACTTGCCTTCCTGCTCCACCCGCTTGCGAATGGTTTCACGGTAGGCGACCTGAGGCTTGCCGACATTGGCCTCGACCTTGAATTCACGACGCATCCGATCCACGATGATTTCCAGATGCAGCTCGCCCATCCCGGAAATAATGGTCTGCCCGGATTCTTCATCTACACGCACGCGGAAAGAGGGATCTTCCTGCGCCAACTTGTTAAGCGCAACCCCCATTTTTTCCTGATCGTTTTTGGTCTTTGGCTCAACTGCCACGGAAATCACCGGCTCAGGGAACTCCATCCGTTCCAGAATCACCGGCTTATCCAGTGCAGACAGCGTAGTCCCCGTAGTGACATCTTTCAGACCTACACACGCGGCGATATCACCGGCGCGCACTTCCTTGATTTCTTCACGCGAGTTGGCATGCATCTGCAACAAACGGCCAACGCGCTCTTTGCCCACGCTTTGGGAGTTGTACACCGAGTCACCGGAATTCAACACGCCAGAATACACACGAATAAAGGTCAGCGTACCGACAAAGGGATCGGTGGCAATCTTGAAAGCCAGCGCAGAAAACGGCTCATCATCGCCCGATTTACGATGAACGGGCTGCTCGGTATTGGCATCAAGACCGGCAATCGCTGGAACTTCCGGCGGCGAGGGCAGATATTCAATCACCGCATCCAGCATGGCCTGCACGCCTTTATTTTTGAAGGCTGAGCCGCACAGCATCGGCACGATTTCCAGGGCAATGGTGCGCGCCCGCAAACCGGCACGGATTTCTTCCTCAGAAAGCGCCCCGCCCTCAAGGTACTTATTCATCAGATCTTCATTGGCCTCAGCGGCGGCTTCGACCATATTTTCCCGCCACTCCTCGGCCAGTGCCTGCAAATCGGCAGGAATATCCTGATACTCAAAGGTGACACCCTTGTCTTCTTCATTCCAGAAGATCGCCTTCATCTTGATGAGATCGACGACTCCTTTAAAACTATCCTCTGCGCCCAAGGGGATCTGCACCGGAACGGGATTGGCGTGCAGACGCTCACGCATCTGCTTGTGTACCTTGAAAAAATCCGCCCCTGCACGGTCCATCTTATTCACAAAGGCCAGACGCGGCACTTTATACTTGGTGGCCTGACGCCACACCGTTTCGGATTGCGGCTGCACACCGCCAACGGCGCAATACACCATGCAGGCACCGTCCAGCACGCGCATGGAGCGCTCGACTTCAATGGTGAAGTCGACGTGTCCGGGCGTGTCGATGATATTGATACGGTGCTCGGGATACTGCTTAGCCATCCCTGACCAAAAGCAGGTCGTCGCTGCAGACGTGATGGTAATGCCACGCTCCTGCTCTTGCTCCATCCAATCCATCGTCGCAGCACCGTCATGGACCTCACCCACCTTGTGAGAAACGCCGGTATAAAAAAGAACGCGCTCGGTGGTCGTGGTTTTGCCGGCATCAATATGGGCACTAATGCCGATATTACGATACCGCTCAATGGATGTTTTGCGTGCCACAGATAAACCCTCTGAATCTTCCTCTAAAAACCCGATGGTGTGCGCATCAACCGGCACACCTCAAATACACAACTACCAGCGATAATGTGAAAATGCCTTGTTCGCTTCAGCCATGCGGTGCGTATCTTCACGCTTTTTCACCGCAGCACCTTTGCTTTCCGAGGCGTCCATCAACTCACCGGCCAGCTTCAAGGCCATGGACTTTTCGCCGCGCTTGCGTGCAGCGTCTACCAGCCAGCGCATTGCCAGGGCATTTTGCCGCACGGAACGCACCTCAACCGGCACCTGATAGGTCGCACCGCCCACACGCCGGGACTTTACCTCAACGCGGGGACGCACATTGTCAAGCGCCTGCTCCAACACCTGCAAACCGTTACCTTTCTTCGCCTCGACCTGAGCCAGCGCACCATAAAGGACGCCTTCGGCAACGGATTTCTTGCCGTCACGCATGACCGTATTGATGAACTTGGCCAACAATTCACTGCCGTATTTGGGATCAGGAAGGATGGTACGCTTGGGGGCTTCAGATCTTCTGGACATAGATTGCTCTCAATAACTCCATCAGGCCTTCTTGGGACGCTTGGCGCCATATTTGGAACGGCCTTGCTTACGATTTTGCACACCTTGTGTATCCAGGCTGCCGCGCACCGTATGATAGCGCACGCCCGGCAGGTCCTTGACACGACCGCCACGAATCAGCACAACGGAGTGCTCTTGAAGGTTGTGGCCCTCGCCACCGATATAACTGGACACCTCATAGCCATTGGTCAACCGTACACGCGCTACTTTACGCATGGCCGAGTTAGGCTTTTTGGGTGTCGTCGTATAGACACGCGTACACACGCCCCGCTTCTGAGGGCAGGCCTCCAAGGCGGGCACATTGCTCTTGTCCATCTTGCGCTTACGGGGTTTGCGCACTAACTGGTTAATTGTCGCCACGAAAGTTTTTCTCCTACCCTAGAAACAAAGACAGGCCGAACCATACCGGCCTGTTTAAGGGTGCAGTATTCTAAAAAGGGGCCTGCTTCATGTCAAGCATAAAGGGCCGTAACAACTAGGTAAAAATCACATAATTAGGATCATTCAGGCCGATAATGCGGCACCTCAAAGCATCCATCATGGCGCGCTATTATAGTGAGCCGCCCGCCCAGCCGCTAGAGGGCAAGCGTTTATATTTATCACCGTGATGCCAAAAGCCCCAAACCTTGTGCCCACGGTGCCTTTTTAGGCCAACCCTCTGCTATGCTTGTAACCCCTGCGTCTGGCGCAACCTCGGAGAGATCAACGTGAATCTTGGCAAGGTGATTTTCGGCTTTTTTATCCTGTTGGCGATGACCTTAAATTTTGGCTTTTTTATCGGCGACATCGACAACCCGGACCATCACAATGTGTATGAGCTGTTTGCCGCTATTGTGGTTAGCCTGATTGCCACCATTTTGAAATTTGGCGAACGCACCCAGATCGGTGCGGTCCTGCTGGCGGCCAGCCTGGTGGCGGATTTACAGTTGATTGCCGCAGCACTGGTCTGGGCCATTGCCGTGCATGTGCTGGATGTGGGCCTGACTCCGGCGGTGATGGCGAGCATCGTATCACTTTCAGGGGGTGCCTTGCTGGCTAATGTGGTTTCCGTGGTCTTGCTGACGGTGGAAACTGTCACCCTGCATCGTTGAGCGACTGTGCCCATGCAATCCGTGGTTCCCTTGATTTTTCGGCGGATGCGCATTCCGCTCGTGGTGTTGGTGAGCGCCTACAGCATCGCCGTGCTGGTGTTCACCCTGATTCCCGGCGTGGATGATCAGGGCAACCCGTGGCGGATGAGTTTCTTTGAGGCGCTGTACGTGGTCAGTTACACCGGCAGCACTATCGGCTTTGGCGAAGTGCCGTATGATTTTTCCAATGGCCAGCGCCTGTGGACCATCATCAGTATCTATCTGACGGTGATTGCCTGGCTGTATTCCATCGGCACCATCATCTCCTTGTTACAAGACAGCGCCTTTCGTCAGGCCCTCAACCGCAGCCAACTGCGCCGCAGCCTGCGTAGTTTTGCCGAGCCATTTTATCTGGTCTGCGGCTATGGCGATACCGGCAAGCTCTTGGTGCGCTCTCTGACTGACCGCAAGCGCCGTGTGGTGGTGATTGATAATAATCGGGAAAATATTGACGAACTGAGCCTCAAAGACCTCAGCGTTTACGTCCCCGGCTTTTGCCTGGATGCCCGCATTCCGGAAAACCTGCTCATCGCCGGTCTGCAACATCGACGCTGCGCCGCCGTGCTGGCGGTTACCGATGATGATCAGGCCAATTTGCAAATCGCCATTACCAGCAAATTATTAAGCCCCAAGGTCACGGTCTATTGCCGCGCCAAGACGCAGGCCACCGTGGCCAATATGCAATCCTTTGGCACCGATTATGTCATAGACCCCTTTGAGGAATTTGCCCAGCGACTGGCCCTGGTCATCCGTGAACCAGATACCCATCGGGTGTATGAATGGCTCTCTGCCGTGCCCAATACCAAACTGCCGGAAGGGGTTGAACCGCCCAAGGGTCGCTGGATCCTCTGCGGCTTTGGACGCATGGGCAAGGCTGTCTATAAAGCCTTGCGCGCTGAGGGCATTGAAGTCACCGTGGTAGACGAAAATCCCCAGGCCCACAACGCCCCCAAGGGCACTATCTTTGGCAAGGGCACCGAGGCCTGCACCCTGCAAGAGGCGCGCATCGACCAGGCCGCCGCTTTGCTAGCGGCCACTGCTGATGATGCCGACAATCTCTCCATCATCGTGACCGCACGAGAATTAAATCCGGATTTATTTATCGTGGCGCGCGAAAACCGCCTGCACAACAAGGCGCTGTTCCGTGCCGCCAAACCCCAATTAGTGATGGAGCCCAGCTACATCATTACCACCCGCATTCTGTCAGTGCTCACCACCCCGCTGCTTGAAGACTTTCTGCGCATGGCCAGAGGACAGTCGAATCAATGGAATCAGCAACTCGCCCAGGAAATGCGACGCATCAACCAGGAACTCACCCCCGAAAGCTTCAGCATCCGCGTAAGCCTCAACCGCTGTCCGGGACTCACCCAGGCCCTCAAGCTGGGCAAGCCCATCCTGCTTGAAACCCTGTGCCGCGACCCGCGCAACCGTGAACAGTTTCTGGAAGTCCTGCCCTTGCTCCTGCGACGCGGCGAACACAATACCCTGCTACCCACCTTTAATACCCCGCTGGAAATCGGCGATCGCATCCTGTTTTGCGGCTCCAACCAAGCGCAAAACCTGATGCGCCGAGGCCTCAATAACCTCAATACCCTGCAGTTTCTGTTTTGCGGCGAACAATGCCCGGATGGCCTGATCTGGCGCTACATGGGGCTGCGCTAGATTAAAGGTTGAAGTGCGTGCTTTAACCGGGATACTATCGCTATATTCAAAAACACTTATATCCTTACAATTTTTTGTCTTAAAAGGCTCACCACCATGGATCATACCTCCGACGATATCAAAAGTTTTTGCAGCTCCCGCCTGGGCGAAGGTTTGAATGAAGAACAAATGCGTCTGCTGGCCAGCATTTCCCGCTGCCGTACCCTGCACGATGACGAGATTTTATTTGAAGAGGGCAAGGTGGATCACACCCTGCACATCGTCGCCTCTGGCAAACTGCTGATCACCCGCCAAGTTGCCGGCGGCGATCCACTGATTTTGCACGTCATTCAGGAAGGCGACCTTGCCGGCGAAATGAGCTTTGTTGGCGGACGCCCCCACAGCGCCACCGTCCGCGCCATTGGCCGCCCCACCGTATGCACCTTTGAGCGCAGCGACTTTGAATCATTGATCGAAAAAGACCCCTGGCTGGTCTACAAAGTCATGCAAAACATCGTCAAAGTCGTCCATGACATCCTGCGCAAAATGAACACCCAGTATGTCGAAATGAGCAACTACATCAGCCAGCAACACGGGCGTTATTAAGTCTTGTCTGCAAGCGCCGCACCCTCTAGCCCGGCATAAAACGTGGCGGCATCCTCCAGATGCCGCTGCAAAAAAGCGATGCCTGGAAGCCGCTGCCACTTCGTGCGGAGCGGTGTATATAGGGGGAGCTTACACCTAGACCATGCCCCCGCCCAGCCTCTTTGATCAATCTCTCAGCCGAACAACGTGCCCTGCTGGAAGGCTTGGCACACCGCCGTGAAACGTCCCACAGCCTGGCCCAACGTGCGCAAATCGTGCTGCGTGCCGCCGATGGGCCGCCTTTCTCCAGGATCCCACGCACCGTATCCGTTTCGTCTATACCTGCTCCTAAAAACCTAAACAAAGTTGCTTATGCGATTTTTAGGCATTTCGCTCTCCGTTGATAACACCCTTGCGGGCGAGCAACTGGAGTCCTGGTTGAGCAGTCCCAACCGAATGGCCGGTCAACACCGGCAACATGGGCGGTTTCAGCCGTCGAAACCCAGCTTGCGCCATAAAAGTGGCCTCGGCGTTCATCCTGAACAGAGAACAACTTTGCGATTCGACTTCGACCCCGACCATGGAGCGCGAAACCTTCGCGCTTGTAGATAACCTATCTACAATAGAGAATTCTGATAAACAATGAAGAAAAAATCAAGAACTGTTTTTTGCTCCAACTACTCCTGGCTCAACCACATCGAAATCGGGTTCGCTATCCTGACCCGACGACGGCTCCGGCGTGGGCGCTTCGCCTCTACCAAGGCGCTCAAACAACGCCTCCTCGACTTCATCGCCTTCTTCAACCACACCCTCACCAAATTGTTTCGCGAGACCTACATCGGCAAACCGCTGATGGCGTAAATTATCCTGAATATTTCTGGGGTGGGGTACTGGTCTATCCGGGGTTTTGACAGCCTCGCGTTAATGTGGCAAAACTCTCCGGGCGTGGCCACAAAAGCAGGTATGCCATTTTAAATTTTCTTGCCTATTTAAAAATGACACACGAATCGGCGTTATACAGGATACAGGGTATGCCGTATCCATTCTCAGGAGGTCTTGGACAAAGATGTTTCAACGCTTTTATGAACTGGCTCATTGCCTGCCGCAACGCCCTGCATGGGAGCGACTCAACGAAGGAATGCCCACAAACTATGACCGGGGCTTAGCCTTATGTTTTGATCCTGCGGGCAACTGGTGTGGGGTACGCACATATCAAGGTAATCAGGGGGTCGTGTATCGGTCAGGCCCCTCTAACGGCATTGACTTCACACCCTGCTGCAAACTGGCCAGCAATACCGCCAACCGTATTGCGGCAACCGTGGCCATGTGTACCGAAGCACCAGAGCTTAACGCCCGGCAGCGTGAATGGCTGAGCGCCACGCTGGCAAACTTTCGCACACATCAAGACGCGATCTGGGCAGCAGTTGAAACCGCCAGTGCCCAGGCTGATATTGATGGCAAAACGCATCGCGGCTATGTGTACTGGGCAGATGAAGCCATGCAGCCGGTGTATGCCTGGCCCGAAATAAGTCATGTGCTGGTACGCCGGGCCATGGAAAGCTTTGGCGACAAGGGCGGACAACGTAAAGATGGATGTTGTGCGGTATGCGGTCGCAACCAGATCCCCGTTTATGGCAATTACGCCGTATTAGCCTGTTATAACTTAAATAATCGGGGCAGTATTGCAGGTGGTTATGAGGCCAGTGCAGCCCATCGCAACTTTCCCGTATGCGCCGACTGTGCCTTAACCATTGCAGACGCCTTCACCTTTGCCAATACGCATTTGGCCAGCGTCATGGCAGGGCAAAGCTATCTGGTCTTACCTTATAGCAATGCGCCAAAGGTGCGCGAGGAATTACAGGCGCGTCTGGGAAATCATCCCCAGCGCTACAGCCTGGGCAAGGCCAAAGATCTGGTCGCTGATGAACTGGAGTTAACCGATGAGTTCAGTGATTGCGGCGATCAACTGGCCCTGGCGCTGATTTTTTATCAAGAAAAAAATGCCTCCTGGCGCATTCACGCAGAAGTGCAACATCTGCTGCCCAGTCGCCTGCAGGCACTACATAACGCAGCGCGCCGCATTGAACGTGCCGCCGATCTTGTGGCCATCCGTAAAACACAAGCGCAACCAGTACACATTAATGCATTTAGCTTCAAAAACTTTTCAGGCAATGGCGATAAAGCCAGCGAAGAAACGCTGCGCAGCTGGTTGACCGCACTGTTTGCCGGTGAAACCATTCAACGTGCGCATTTTCTCCATGCCTTGGTGACAAAATTGCTTCATACCGGCCGACACACCCCCGATTGGCTACACTGGATGACCCGCCAGGCATGGGGCTTGTACCGGTATGCCCAGGACGTAAAACTCATTATCCACACGCAACAGGAGCATCCCGCGATGTCTGAGGCCATCCCCCATAGCCCTTATGGACAATATATCCGTGAACACGCTGAGTTTTTTCACCGCCCGGAGTTGGTGGTTGCTTTTCTCACCGGCTGCTATGCCGCCACCGTGGCTGCGGTACAACGCCAAGAACGGGGCGCTGATCCCTTTACCAAAAAATTTGTGGGGCGCCTGCTGACCCGCCAGCACCTCCAGCGCCTCTACCGTGAAGGCCATGCCAAGCTTTCCCAATACCGCAAACTGGGGTATGTGATTACCAGCCTCGATCCTGATCTGGCCACGGCCTGGGTCAGCTGCGGAGAGCACTGGCAAATCAGCGACGATGAGGCAACCTTTGCATTCACCATTGGCTACAGCCTTGCCTATCGTATTGGTCAGCTGGCGCGTGAGAGCGCACACGCACACCCCACGGCGGACGAGGCAATCCTGCTTCCGCCGGATGCCGTATAAACACCCTCAATATCACGTTTAATCAAGGAGCGTTTCATGTTCACTGTATCTGATCTGACCAACCGCCACGAAATCCTGTTTCTCTACGAAGCCCGCGATTGCAATCCCAATGGCGATCCGCTCGATGAAAACCGCCCGCGCACAGACCCGGAAACGGGCGAAGCCACGGTCAGCGACGTACGCATCAAGCGTACCGTGCGCGACTATCTGCTCAGCCTGGAACCAGACGTTGAGAAGCGTCTGGCCAACGGCGTTGAGATCCTCATCCGCGACACCATGAAAGCAGACGGCCACCTCTCTGAAGGCAAAGACCGCGCTGAACACTTCCTCAATGAGGCGGCAAAAGGCAAAAAGAAAGAAGCCAAGCGCCAGGCCCTGGAAGAAGCCATCACCCAAGGATGTATTGATGCACGCCTGTTTGGGGCCACACTGCCACTGGGCAAAAGTGAGCCCTCCATACAGCTGACAGGCCCGGTACAATTTGCCGCCTTCAATCGCTCATTACACCGCGTAAGCCCGGTGCTCGTGCAACAAACAGCGGCCTATGCCGGCGGAGCCAGTGTGCATCAAAAATCCTTTGCAGAACGCTGGCTATTGCCCTATGCCCTGATTGCCGCTTATGGGGTCGTCAATGAAGTCGCCGCCAAAAGCACCGGCTTATCTCAAAAAGACCTGCGTCAACTGTTTGCCGGTCTTTGGCATGGGACGGCAGCCCTCAACACCCACTCCAAGCTGGGACATGATCCGCTGCTGCTGGTGGTTGCCGACTACCAGCCCGGTTATCGTCTGGGGGCACTGACACAGCGCATCGCACTCACCCAGCAACGCGCCGAGGATAGCGCCCTGCGCTCCACCCAGGATTTTGAGCTAGACATCGCCCCGCTGCTGGAAGCCTGGCGTGCTTATCCCCGCCTGCAAGGCGTGCGCGTTATGCAGGATGCGCGGCTGCGCTGTCGCATGGGAGAGCAGGTCGGTAGCTTTACAGAACTGGCCAACGCCGCAGGTCTTCATGTCAGTGCTCTGGATCTCTAATCATGCGCACCCTGGTCTTTGAGGTCAGTGGCGAGTATGCGCTGTTCAAAAAGCCCTACTCGCCCATGAGTCCAGTCAGCTACCCATTGCCGCCGCCCCCGGCGGTACTGGGCATGCTGGGTGCCATTCTGGGGCTGGATAAAAACGCCTATCATCACACCCTGCAATGGGCGCAGGTGCGGGTTGCGGTCAGCCCCGCTGCGCCGCTGCGCTTTTTTCGAGCGGCATTGAATCTGCTCCAGACCAAAGATGGCACCGACCGCTATTTTCGTCCACGGGCCGATAAAAACACGCACACCCAAGTCCCGTTTACCTTTTTGCGCGAACCTCGCTTCCGCATCCTGGTCGCCGGGCTGGCATCGCCACACGCTGACGCCATCGCCACTGCACTGCAAAATGGCACAAGCCGCTATACGGTCACGCTGGGATTAGCAAACTGCCTTGCCGATCTACGCTGGATCGGCGAATGGAATGCCGAGGCCATCAGCGCCGGAGACTACGCCGTTAACACCGTACTGCCGCTATGTGAGGGAATGCACCTTCACTATGAGGCCGGACGGCGTTACCATCGCCTGCGCATTCCGGCCAGCATGGACCCGCAGCGCGTGGTGCATCGTTATCAGGAAATTGTACTGGCCGAAGACGCGCAACCGATGCGCGTCCGCGTACCCGATGGAGTGCTCTATCATGTCAACACCGGCCCCGTTGCCTTTTTATAAGTGCCAGGCACATCCAGGAGACGCCCTCAACCAACACCTGCTGCGCGTAGCCCAGCGGGCAGCGGCCAGCATTGCCCCGACCGCTCGCCCAGAGATTGCCCGCATTGCCTTTATCGCCGGGCTATTTCACGATCTGGGCAAGGCCACCCCCTGGTTTCAGCAATACCTCAACGGCCAGGCGCGGCGCAGTGCCTTAACGCATCACGGCGAACTGGGTGCCATACTCAGCTGGTGGTACAGCGCCCAGCTTGACGGGCCTTTATGGCAACGGTTAGCCGTGTTCAGCGCCGTGCGCCGCCATCATGGCGCCTTGCGCATACAAAACTGGCCAGATCTTTTCGCCCAGACGCGCAGCGAATTTCGTGAACCCGATAGCCCCCTGCGCACCCAACTGGCCGCCCTGGACAGCCCAGGCATTGCCAACTGGCTCAGTGAACAGGCCACAGCACATCCGCAATATGGCCTGCCCGTACACTGCGAACCTCCCAGCCTGGAACACATCGAAGCGCGGGTGTACGAACGCGACTGTGTCGGCTCCAAATTGCGACGGGCGTACACCTCCCTTGACGAGGCGCTTGCCACCCTGTCAGCATTTGGGGCATTGCTTGCCGTAGACAAAACCGATGCCGCCTTAAGCGGTGCGCACATCGCACGACAAGCGCTACCTGCCGATGCCGTCAGCCACTACAAGCGCCAAGTCTTCCCCGCAGAGGCATCCTCAAGCCCGCTCAACCAGCGTCGTGAGCACATCGCCAAAACCCTCACCACAACCTGGCTTGCACACCTTGAACAACCACTGCTGACCTTTACCGCCCCCACCGGAGCCGGCAAAACCCTCAGCGTATTACACGCTGCATTACAGGTGCGCACCCATCTGGCAAAACAGCACGGACACGCGCCGCGCCTGATTTACTGCCTGCCATTCACCGCCGTCATTGACCAAAACCATGCCGTCATCCGCGCCATCCTCAAAGCCAGCGGACTGGCCGAGCGCGAAGACATCCTGCTCAAACATCACCACCTCAGCACAGGCGTATTTCGCACCGGCGACGACGCTGCAGAACATCAGCCCGACGGCGCCGGCCAACTGCTCACCGAAACCTGGCAAAGCGAGATCATCGTCACCACCTTTCACCAACTACTGCACAGCCTGCTCAGCCCATGCAATGCCAACCTCAAACGCGCCGGCCAACTTAGCGGCGCCATCCTCGTGCTAGACGAAGTACAGGCCCTGCCACTACGCTACTGGGAAGCCCTGCGCCAACTCTTCAAAGCCCTGGCACGGACTGCAGGCACACGCATCCTGCTCATGACCGCAACCCGACCGTTGATTTTTCAGCCCGGCGATGCCCTGGAGCTGCTGCCCGACCATGCACAACACTTTCAGGCACTCAACCGCACCCGTTTGCACCTGCAACATCATAACCCCCTGCCGCTGACCGCCTTTGCAGGCCAGCTAATCGCCCACCTGCACAACAACCCGCGCCCCACACTCATCATTGTCAATCGCCGCAAGGCCGTATCCACCCTCTTTCACGAACTGACCCGCGCCTTCCCACAACGCCCCTGCGTCGCGCTCTCCACACACCTGACCCCGCGAGACCGCCGCGCCCGCATCCGCCTGATCCAAAGGCTACAGCGTCAAGGCCAGCCCGTCATCGTCATCAGCACCCAACTCATCGAAGCCGGCGTAGACCTAAGCTTCCCGGTGGTACACCGCGACCTCGCGCCACTGGATGCCCTTATTCAATCAGCCGGACGGTGTAACCGCCACGGCGAACAGGCCAAAGCCCTGGGAGAAGTCTACCTCTGGCAACTGGCCACAGACCCCAGCGAAACCCAAACCAGTGAACCGCTGTGGCGGCGTATCTACGATGCCGCCCTGATTGAAGTCACCTGCGAAATACTCGGCCATGCCGCCTATTGGGATGAACGCGATTTTCTCGAACTCAGTGCCCGCTACTTCAGCGGCTGCCGGGCGCGTCAAGATCAACAACGCCTCGACGAACAGCTCAAAAACGGCGACCTGGCCGGAATTGAGCGCGACTTTCAACTCATTGAAGAAACCCCCAGCCTCACCCTTTTCATCCACCGCACCCCCAAAGATCAAGCCCTCTGGCAGATCTACCGCGACATCCAGGACAACCCCGCACTCAGCCCGGCCCAACAGGAACGAGCACTGCGCCCCTATCGCGCCGCCTTTCGTGAGCGCATCATCCAGATTCATGCCAACACCACAACAGGACTAGACCGTGATACCGTAAACCGACTTGATGCCACCCCCGAAACCTACCATCGCAGCACAGGATTCATCAAAACACCCGGAGTAGACGCCACATGCATTCTCTAGCACACATCGCCCTCGCCCAAGTGCAACTCCAATGGGACCGCCCCCTAAGCGGCCCTCCCAGCACCCGAACCCGCCAACTGCGCGGCGCACTGGCCAACACCTTTCCAAACGAAGACCTCTTCCACCAACATGACCCCGCAACAGGCCGCGTACTCTACCGCTACCCCCACCTGCAATACCGCTGGCACCATGGCCACGGACTAATCATCGGCTGGAGTAGCGCCGCACAACGCCTGCTCGGCCTCCCCTGGCTAGACTACACACTCACCCTGGGCGATGATCAAGTCACCATCACCGACGCCGCACTCACCCTGCGCCAAACCCAGTTTGCCGTCAGCGACCGCCTGCTGCACTACCAAACCAGCAGCCCGATATTACTCTTCAACCAGGAAAACTACCGCCACTACCAAACACTTGACGCCCCTGCCCAAGCCCTGGAACAAGATCGCCTGCTGGTCGCCGCCCTTTTGTCGGCATTTCGTGGCCTGGACATCAACTGCACCCAGCGTCTCTACGCCAGCTTCACACACACACAAACCCGCCCCAGCACTTACAAAAGCGAACGCCTGCTCGGCATACAAGGACGCATCGTCACCAACCTCTTAATACCCGACGGCTTTGCCTTTGGACGCGCCGTCAGTCACGGCTTTGGCGTCGTACACAGCTATCAACCCAAAAACACCGAACATCACAAAAAAGACGCACAGATATAAACCTGGAATGACACACCCAAGACGTGGCTTCGTGCTGATACGAAGCCACAAAAATAAAAAATCCCCTGTAAGGAGCTAAAAAATGGATCTAATTCTTACCACATTTGGCACATACCTTCATCGACAAGGAGAAATGTTTCTGATAAAAATAAAAGAACAAAAAAAAGAAATATCTTCACGAAAAGTACGTTCGATTTGCATTACCACAGGCGCCAGCCTTTCAACAGACGCCATCTTGCTCGCGCTTGAAAAAAATATTGACATTGTATTTCTTGATCCAACAGGACATCCCTACGGAAGAATCTGGCATGGAAAACCCAGCTCAACCACCGCCATTCGCCGTGAACAACTGCGTCTTGCCGACACTGAAAAAGGACTACAATTAGCTTTAGAATGGATGTTACAAAAAATGGATAATCAGATTGAATTTCTACAGTCATCAAGGCAAAAAAGAACCCGCATATCTGCTCAGTTAACAGAAAAAATCGAAGCATTAACTATCTTGCGGTCTGCGCTATGCAATATAACAGGCTGCATTAATGAATCCCGTGGAACTATAATGGGAATAGAGGGCCGTGCAGGACGCACTTATTGGGAAGCTGTTAATAAATTACTACCTGAGAATTTTCAATTTAATGCGCGCTCAAGAAACCCCGCTAAAGATGAATTTAATTGCCTGTTAAATTATGCGTATGGTGTACTATACAACACGGTAGAACGCGCTTGCATTCTTGCAGGACTTGATCCTTATGTGGGTTTTTTACATACCGATCATTATCAAAAAAAATCCCTGGTATTCGATTTAATTGAACGTTACCGAATTTGGGCCGATGAAACAGTAGTTAATCTTTTTGCTGCACGCAAAGTAAAACAAAGCCAATTTGACCGCCTGCATAATGGATTAACACTAAACAAAGAAGGAAAAGCCATACTAATGGAAGCATTTAATAGCTACCTTGACCAGGGGATTCATTATCGTAATCGTAATATCAAGCGTCGCGATACTATACAGTTTGACTGCCATCGCTTGGCTAACGAATGGATTGGAAAATATCAACATGAAAACGACTGATACATTAGTATGGATCATTTATGATATCACTGAAGACAAAGCACGCGGCAAAGTGGCAAAAAAATGCAAAGAAGCGGGTCTTTATCGAGTTCAAAAATCTGTTTTTCTTGGAACTATTGCTCGCAACAGACTGGATGAGCTACAAATGCATATCGAAGAGCTAATCAATCCAGAGATTGACTCTGTATATATTTTCCCGATGTGTGAAGAAGACTTTCGTAAAGTAAAGTTACTCGGCCAGGCGTTTGATAAAAAACTGGTAACTGATGAAATAAAGGCGTTATTTATATGAATGAATGGGAAACAGACACCGAAAGGACACCAATGCTTACACCGTCCGAAATATTAGAGCACATCTACTGCCCTAGATTTAGCTGGTTTATGCATGTGCAAAATATTCCACAACATGAAGAAAAAAGATTTAAAGTTTTAAAAGGCCGTGAAATACATCGTCGTCGTACAACTGAAAATAGAAATTATCTACGTCAAAAAATTGGTGCTATTGGACGTGAAATAAACGTCTACCTCGCTTCGCCAAAATTACATCTACGCGGCATTGTAGATGAAGTGATTTGGTTAAAAAATAACACGATGGCGCCATTGGACTACAAGTACACAGAAGCACAAAACAAAACATTTAAAACCCATGAAACACAAATTATATTATATGGAATGCTGATTGAAGAGGTTTACCAAAAACCGGTAGAAAGCGGGTATATTGCATATATACGCAACGGCAGTCAGCTACAAGAGGTAAAAATCACAAAAAATAAAAAAGAAAATTTAATTTCATTGATACAAGAAATTTTTCAAATCATTGAAACTGGAAAAATTCCGAAAGGCACTAAATCACGCTTACGCTGTGAAGACTGCTGCTATAAAAACATTTGTGTTTAAATAATGGTTAAAGCTGCCCACAAAAAAAGCCCTTTATGCTAAAGCGACTGGACGCAACTCCGGCATAACCAATCGGTTTAAACGCTCGGCGTTTTTAACAAATTAAAAACAGAGCTTGGTTTTTAATGCGTATACTTGCAGTAAATTTTGGGTTCCAAAAGCAGTCACAACTGTCGTTAAAAAAACCACACCCCTTAGTTTAAATTATTGCTGTAGTGAATTTAGGATTTAAACGATTTGCTGAGTGGAGCGCCGAGTTTTACTCGGCATATTTCAATCCTTGTTGTAGTGGATTTAGGGTTTAAACACGTATGCCGACCAACCAGCGCGCGGATGTGATGATGGATGTTTCAATCCTTGTTGTAGTGGATTTAGGGTTTAAACCAAATCCTGGTATGCCCTGCAGGTGACGAAATTATGTTTCAATCCTTGTTGTAGTGGATTTAGGGTTTAAACGAAGAACGCAAGAATCTGGAAGTTATCGCAGGATTGTTTCAATCCTTGTTGTAGTGGATTTAGGGTTTAAACAGGCTTGTAGCGTGAGTGCTGCACCGCGCCCACCAGGTTTCAATCCTTGTTGTAGTGGATTTAGGGTTTAAACAGCACAGCCGGACAAGCATGACGAAATCGCCGAAATGTTTCAATCCTTGTTGTAGTGGATTTAGGGTTTAAACGACATAATGACATTCAGAACACAGACAAACAGGATAATGTTTCAATCCTTGTTGTAGTGGATTTAGGGTTTAAACATCAACACCTAGCGCGTATGGTGTGACTTATCCAGTGTTTCAATCCTTGTTGTAGTGGATTTAGGGTTTAAACTTTGGGAAAAGAATGACTTCGCATTTGCACTGTTGAGGTTTCAATCCTTGTTGTAGTGGATTTAGGGTTTAAACTAACACTAAGTAACCCATGCGCGCACAAAATAGCTGTTTCAATCCTTGTTGTAGTGGATTTAGGGTTTAAACTTGTGGCGAACGTGCTGGAAACGCCGCAAGGCGTAAAGTTTCAATCCTTGTTGTAGTGGATTTAGGGTTTAAACAAAATAGCTTAAAACGCGATTCAGCGCATAAAAGGGTTTCAATCCTTGTTGTAGTGGATTTAGGGTTTAAACTACATGAAAGATGAGGATGGCAAGCACACAGTTGGGTTTCAATCCTTGTTGTAGTGGATTTAGGGTTTAAACCGAGCTGGCGACGATGCTTGGGGTGACGGGGTGGGATGTTTCAATCCTTGTTGTAGTGGATTTAGGGTTTAAACCCTTTTAACCATTATCGATATTATTCGTAAACCCATGTGTTTCAATCCTTGTTGTAGTGGATTTAGGGTTTAAACATTCAGGGCGGCAAAGCGTAGCGGGTAAGCCTCGATGGTTTCAATCCTTGTTGTAGTGGATTTAGGGTTTAAACATTCAGGGCGGCAAAGCGTAGCGGGTAAGCCTCGATGGTTTCAATCCTTGTTGTAGTGGATTTAGGGTTTAAACTTTTTACTCAGCTGATGGAAACGCTCGGCGTTCAGTGTTTCAATCCTTGTTGTAGTGGATTTAGGGTTTAAACATCGATTTTTGCGGCGCGATGCTTTGGCGTGACGCAGTTTCAATCCTTGTTGTAGTGGATTTAGGGTTTAAACGCTACTGGATTTGCTGCAGCCTTGGAAAAAACAAGCAGTTTCAATCCTTGTTGTAGTGGATTTAGGGTTTAAACCCCGGCAGGCGGCATAACCCCACCCCTTTGACAAAGTTTCAATCCTTGTTGTAGTGGATTTAGGGTTTAAACGTGCGCGTAGGAGATAAATTCAGTAATCAGTTTGAGTTTCAATCCTTGTTGTAGTGGATTTAGGGTTTAAACCCATGGACAAGCAACAAAACAGGGATCACTACAGGTTTCAATCCTTGTTGTAGTGGATTTAGGGTTTAAACCAAGACCTTTGCCTGATCGGCGCGCAGGGCGAAGGGTTTCAATCCTTGTTGTAGTGGATTTAGGGTTTAAACGCATTATAACTATCGCAAGAATGCTACACGACGATGAGTTTCAATCCTTGTTGTAGTGGATTTAGGGTTTAAACCTGTACGATGAGGATGGCCAAGTCTATATGCTGGCACAGTTTCAATCCTTGTTGTAGTGGATTTAGGGTTTAAACTTTATGCGGCAAGGCATGTTAGTGAACGGCATCCCGTGTTTCAATCCTTGTTGTAGTGGATTTAGGGTTTAAACCCGATCGCTCACGGCGACACCGTAACCGGTGTTGAGTTTCAATCCTTGTTGTAGTGGATTTAGGGTTTAAACCCTGAAAACTTTGACGAAAATGATACCATCTTTTTCGGTTTCAATCCTTGTTGTAGTGGATTTAGGGTTTAAACCAGCGCGATTTATGTTTTAATGGGTTTCATGGTAGCGTTTCAATCCTTGTTGTAGTGGATTTAGGGTTTAAACACACCGTCATCAGCCTTGACTCAGTGGTTACAGAGTTTCAATCCTTGTTGTAGTGGATTTAGGGTTTAAACCTGGCTGTGCAGCTATTAGGCGAATATCAAGCTTCACGTTTCAATCCTTGTTGTAGTGGATTTAGGGTTTAAACAGTTTTCCGCCCAGGTGTTGCGCCGAGCGGGGTGGTGTTTCAATCCTTGTTGTAGTGGATTTAGGGTTTAAACAAAAGCTGGAAGACATACTGGATTACTACATTCGCAGGTTTCAATCCTTGTTGTAGTGGATTTAGGGTTTAAACGCATTTTTACCCGCCCTCCTAATCGGAGGCGTAACAGTTTCAATCCTTGTTGTAGTGGATTTAGGGTTTAAACGCAAGTTTTGGACATGATTGGTGCGCTATATAGCGAGTTTCAATCCTTGTTGTAGTGGATTTAGGGTTTAAACCAAACTGCGCATTATTCGGCCTACTATTTGTACATAGTTTCAATCCTTGTTGTAGTGGATTTAGGGTTTAAACTTGTTTGGGAGTGGCTTGATATTGATGCCATGCTGGAGTTTCAATCCTTGTTGTAGTGGATTTAGGGTTTAAACTTAAGCCGAGGCTTTGGCCTCGCATGCGATTAAGAAGTTTCAATCCTTGTTGTAGTGGATTTAGGGTTTAAACAGATAAATTCGCGATGCGACGCATATTCTCCCAGAGTTTCAATCCTTGTTGTAGTGGATTTAGGGTTTAAACTGCGTGTTTCCCATGCGTCCGCCATATACATAATTGGTTTCAATCCTTGTTGTAGTGGATTTAGGGTTTAAACCATCCTTGGAAGCGCCAAAGGTTCCGGGTTCCGTCGGTTTCAATCCTTGTTGTAGTGGATTTAGGGTTTAAACACCGCACCCCACCGCACCCCGCAGCACACCGTTGCAGTTTCAATCCTTGTTGTAGTGGATTTAGGGTTTAAACGTTTTGATCCGGCGGGGACTGATCCGGAGGTGATTTGGTTTCAATCCTTGTTGTAGTGGATTTAGGGTTTAAACTCAGGATTCTGAAACGGGTATCCTGATTCCTACTTAGTTTCAATCCTTGTTGTAGTGGATTTAGGGTTTAAACAGCAAGCGGGCGCACTGTTGATCGAGCTGATGAATGGTTTCAATCCTTGTTGTAGTGGATTTAGGGTTTAAACTCATTAGTAAGTCATCAGGATCGTCGCCTGATTTATCGTTTAAATCCTTGTTGTAGTGGATTTAGGGTTTAAACAAGCCAGCGGTAAGGGAGAGCATCCAAGAGGTTATGTTTCAATCCTTGTTGTAGTGGATTTAGGGTTTAAACTGGCAATAGAAGGCGGGATGGAAAACATACATATAGGTTTCAATCCTTGTTGTAGTGGATTTAGGGTTTAAACACTGTAGAAGGCAGGAATGGAGGAACATTTGTCTGGTTTCAATCCTTGTTGTAGTGGATTTAGGGTTTAAACCAAAAAGTGAGAACGCGAAGCTGAAAGCCAGTTTAATGTTTCAATCCTTGTTGTAGTGGATTTAGGGTTTAAACAAATCCCCAACCGCTACTGAGCTTGCCGATCCTGAGTTTCAATCCTTGTTGTAGTGGATTTAGGGTTTAAACGGGGCGCTTACTGCCTACAATCCAGAAAATATTTTGTTTCAATCCTTGTTGTAGTGGATTTAGGGTTTAAACAAGAGCTAGGCAAGTTGTATCACCGTCTATGGCTGGAGTTTCAATCCTTGTTGTAGTGGATTTAGGGTTTAAACTAGCGGCCCACAACGGCTGCAGCTATGCGGGCATGACGTTTCAATCCTTGTTGTAGTGGATTTAGGGTTTAAACCTTGTTATCAGCTGTCGCTATCGGTCTTATCTGGATGTTTCAATCCTTGTTGTAGTGGATTTAGGGTTTAAACTTAGACAGGTTCCGGGTCCCGTCGCAAGCGACCGCGGTTTCAATCCTTGTTGTAGTGGATTTAGGGTTTAAACGATATGCTAGAGATATTACATTCCGCAGGAATTACGTTTCAATCCTTGTTGTAGTGGATTTAGGGTTTAAACCCCAGGCGGTCATGCCCTTTCATGCTGTCCGCCACGTGTTTCAATCCTTGTTGTAGTGGATTTAGGGTTTAAACAGCCGGATGGGCGTTTTTTCCGGATGAACCATATCCAGTTTCAATCCTTGTTGTAGTGGATTTAGGGTTTAAACAGCGGCTCGCGCAAGCGCGACCTACAGGGCAGCTAAGCGTTTCAATCCTTGTTGTAGTGGATTTAGGGTTTAAACGCCAAATACGCAGAGACCGCCACCGAAGAACCAAGGGTTTCAATCCTTGTTGTAGTGGATTTAGGGTTTAAACTCTTATATTCTTATGTGACTGTGAATAATTGAAAGGTTTCAATCCTTGTTGTAGTGGATTTAGGGTTTAAACGCAGGTTTTTTCCTACACAGGTAAAAACCAATGCGGTTTCAATCCTTGTTGTAGTGGATTTAGGGTTTAAACTCATTAGCGTGCGACTTCCAGAATGCCGCATCAAGGTTTCAATCCTTGTTGTAGTGGATTTAGGGTTTAAACCGCTTGTTTGCCTCCTTATCGACGCCGCACCTGGCGTTTCAATCCTTGTTGTAGTGGATTTAGGGTTTAAACCGGATAACCTCATTCAATGGATTTCGCACACGTCGGTTTCAATCCTTGTTGTAGTGGATTTAGGGTTTAAACTGACCGAGTTTGACGCATTCCGCCATCCGCGATCGGCGTTTCAATCCTTGTTGTAGTGGATTTAGGGTTTAAACTTTTCGAGACAATTGAGCGACTGGCCAGGCTTCGGTTTCAATCCTTGTTGTAGTGGATTTAGGGTTTAAACTTTTCGTGCCGCGCCGGATCACACGGTCGGGTGTCGTTTCAATCCTTGTTGTAGTGGATTTAGGGTTTAAACGCAGCAATATAGCGCCATTCATAAGCAGTCTATTGAGGTTTCAATCCTTGTTGTAGTGGATTTAGGGTTTAAACGCGAAGTCCGAGCACGCCAAACTTGCCGCTGAGGTGGTTTCAATCCTTGTTGTAGTGGATTTAGGGTTTAAACCGAGCAGGTGCGGAATATCGCTTCCCGGCACAGCAGTTTCAATCCTTGTTGTAGTGGATTTAGGGTTTAAACGATCCGGCTGTGTTTGCCACGATCCAGCGGCTTGCGTTTCAATCCTTGTTGTAGTGGATTTAGGGTTTAAACCGCGCCACCACCTCATCCGCCACCAAAAACAACTTGTTTCAATCCTTGTTGTAGTGGATTTAGGGTTTAAACAAACCAAAAAGCAAACTCCCCAGCTATAAGGTAAGTTTCAATCCTTGTTGTAGTGGATTTAGGGTTTAAACGGGTTTAAACCGCAAGCGGCAATTGCTGTGGTCGCCGGGTCTCAAGGGTTTCAATCCTTGTTGTAGTGGATTTAGGGTTTAAACTCGGGAAAGACATTGCGTGTGATGTGGATGTTAGATGTTTCAATCCTTGTTGTAGTGGATTTAGGGTTTAAACTCTTTGAGTTTTGTCTATCCGTCCGGGGAATTTCTTTGTTTCAATCCTTGTTGTAGTGGATTTAGGGTTTAAACATCATTAGCGTTTGACTTCCAGAATGCCGCATCTTGGTTTCAATCCTTGTTGTAGTGGATTTAGGGTTTAAACAATTGACTTGACCGCTAAGGAGTTGACCGTACTGGTTTCAATCCTTGTTGTAGTGGATTTAGGGTTTAAACTGCTTGTTAAGGCTTTTGACGCCTGCGAAATTTCATGTTTCAATCCTTGTTGTAGTGGATTTAGGGTTTAAACCATTTCACCGATAGAAGTAGCTGCAGTGCAAGCTTTGTTTCAATCCTTGTTGTAGTGGATTTAGGGTTTAAACTGTTAATCACATAATTTGCAGCGCTTTCAAGTGATGGTTTCAATCCTTGTTGTAGTGGATTTAGGGTTTAAACGTTGCGGTCTTTGACGGTTTGAAACACTTCATCTTTGGTGTTTCAATCCTTGTTGTAGTGGATTTAGGGTTTAAACCCCGTGGAGTTGTTCCATTTAAAGCGCTTTAGCGATGTTTCAATCCTTGTTGTAGTGGATTTAGGGTTTAAACATTCGAGCGGCAAGCCATGCGCACAAGCTGCACAGGTTTCAATCCTTGTTGTAGTGGATTTAGGGTTTAAACAGTTTTCCGCCCAGGTATTGCGCCGACCAGGGTGGGGTTTCAATCCTTGTTGTAGTGGATTTAGGGTTTAAACCGCATTTGGTAGTAAATCGCTTTAAAATCAATCAAATAAGGATTTATTGCAGATCTTTTTTTGGGCTCTTTTTTCATAAAAAAACAGGGATAACAAGGCTTTTTAACATGGTCTTTACATCGAAAAAAGCGAATTATTTGCTTTTCCTTCAAAGAGTTAAAGCGTGCCACCTACAGCAGCTCAATATTTTTGTCTCAGCAGTCGCGCCCTGGTAAAAAGGCACTGGTCTGAGATGTTACTGAAATTTTCGTTTAATGCAAGCCTTTTCGGGCCGTTTTTTTTATAGCCGTCGCGGTATATCGCAATAAAAGGCTTTCTGGAGCACAGCGCCCCCGTTTCTTAATCAACGATGCACGGGGTGCTAATTTTTAATCGCTGTTTTCTGGCGATATCCGCTTGATGCCGCCTGCCTGGGACCGCGCAGCACCCGCTGCGCATTTGATACGCTTTAAACCCCACGAGGCCTGCGGCCTCGGTGCGGAGCTGGTGCTCCGCGCTCCCAGGGGGCTTGTGTTTGCGCTGTGGGCGGGGTAGAGTAGCCACGCGGTGGCCGTTACGGCTGCTGCGCGGGATTGACCTCCCTAGACCGTTAGCAGATACGATAACTACCGCATCTGCGGTTTTTTTGTGCCTGACTATCTGCTTTTCAGTGCTCGCTCCATGCGGGCGGCTGTGTGTGGGCGTCTTTGGACGCGCCAGACTAACGGCTGGTAGGTCAACCCATACAGTCGCCTGCGCCCTTTTCGGGGCACAGGTTTATGCGAACATGTATGGAGTTGATCAAACCATGACTTCTTTTGACATTTCCTTTATTCCTTTCCGTTTTGAGCAATCTGACGTGCGTGTGATGATCGTCGATGGCATACCGTGGTTTGTTGCCCGGGATGTTGCTGCGGCGTTGGGGTATGCGCGTCCAAATGATGCGGTCGGGATACATTGCAAACATGCTAAGTCATTGATTGATATAGATACGGTGAAACGCCGTATCCAACAAAATCAACCACTTAGCCTTGATCACAAAACCAAACTCATCCCCGAACCTGACGTTTACCGTTTAATTCTGCGCTCGAAATTGCCCAGCGCAGCGCGCTTTGAGGCGTGGGTGATGGAAGAGGTCTTGCCGACCATCCGGCGTACCGGCGGCTATTCTGGTATACCTGACACACCTGCCGACCGCCGCCACGCACCCGACATCGAAACCCACCTGACCCATGCCGTCGATCACCTCAGCGGCGCTTTGCACAACCTCACCGAAGCCCTGCAACAGGCCCAAGGCCTCTGCGGGTGAAACTTTTAGTCACCAGGAAAGAGAACTTTTCTCAACACCGTCCTCACAGCTCGCGAAGAGAGACACGCAGTAGACATAATACGCCCTGAGCGAATCCATGCAAGAAAAACTCGCGCAGGTAGGAAGGAGGGGCATTCGGAGTACTGTTGATGAGGTGCTTTCTGGAAGTGTGAATATACCGAAAGAAGACAAAAAGAGAGCGGAACAAAAGTTTTGGAGCAGAATAATCCCGGCAGTCGGCTGGGTGTCATAGCGTGGGCCTGTGGGTCTGAATCGGCGGGGGTCGGTGTGTGGGGGGGTGGGGGGGTGGGGGCTTGGTTCGCTAGCCGCTCCCCTCCTTTTTAAGGAGGGGTGGCGCGTAGCGCCGGGGTGGTTAAAAAATTCACACACAACCCCCTCCCCGCTTGCGCGGGACTCCCCCTTGGCAGGGGGAGCGTTTTTGGCCGCTGCCGAGTGCAACTCGGCGATCCGGGTTGGCGCTCCTGGAGTTTAGCGGCGGTGTTCGGAGCGGGAGGCGGCGAGTAGTACGCGATCCAGGGCGCGGGTGGGGAGCAGGCGGCGCAGGGTGGCAAACAGGTAGGTTGGGAAGGTGACGTAATAGCGCGCTTTGGGACGGGGATGTTCCAGGGCGTGGATGACTTTGCGCAAGACGGCCTCGGGCGGCAGGGTAAAGGGTGCTACCGGGCCTTGTTTTTTGAGGCGTTTTTCTGCCGCTTGGTACTGTGCCTGAAAGGGGCTGTGGTCGCGGTCGATGTTGGCGAGCAAGGCGGCATAGCCATTGGCGCGAAAACGGCTGATGATTGGCCCCGGTTCGATGAGGCTGACGTCGATGCCGGTGCCGTGTAATTCCAGGCGCAGGGTATCGCTTAAGCCCTCTATGGCAAATTTGGAGCAGGTGTAGGCACCGCGAAAGGGCAGGCCGATCAGTCCTAATACGGAGCTGTTTTGAATGATGCGTCCCTCACCCTGGCGACGCATCACCGGCAATACGAGGTTGGTCAATTCCAGCCAGCCCAGCAGGTTGGTCTCCAACTGCTGGCGCAACACCTCGCGGCGCAGATCTTCTACTGCGCCGGGTTGGCCATAGGCACCATTGTTAAACAGCGCATATAATGTGCCGTCTGTGCGCATCAGAATTTCTTTAACCGCCTGTTGAATGCTGGCGGAATCATCCAGATCCAGGTGCAGGGTTTCAAGCCCCTCGGCGTCAAGGCGGGCGACATCTTCAGTCTTGCGGGCGGTGGCAAAAACGCGGTGCCCGCGTGCTTTGAGGCCATGCGCGACACAGTGGCCAATGCCGCTGGAGCAGCCGGTAATCAAGATACTGCGTGGTTTAGGTGTCGTGTTCTTCACTGGAATTTTCCCGCATAAGCCCCATATAATCCGCCTTAATCCATTCATTTAGCCATTTTTTTCTGAGGATAACAATATGCCGATCTACGAATATCAATGTGATGCCTGCCATCATCGTCTGGAAGCGATTCAAAAACTCAGCGATGCCCCGCTAACGGATTGCCCGGCCTGTGCACAACCGGCCTTGCGCAAACTGGTCTCAGCGGCAGGCTTTCGCTTAAGTGGTAGCGGTTGGTATGAGACGGATTTTAAAAACAAAAATCAGCGTAATCTGAAGGAATCGGCAGGCGCGAATCCCGCATCCAAAGAGACGCCCCCCAAGGCCGAAGGCGCCAAGGCAAGCCCTGCAGCCCCAGCAAGCAGCACAACAACGGCGTCAGGCACACCGCCTGCGGCGAGCTGATCTCCCTTGTGAAAACCCATTTTATACACCGCGTGGTCGCGGCGCTGCGACGCTACCTGATTGCCGGGGTGGTGGTCTGGGCGCCGCTGGTGGTGACCTTTTTCATCGTCAAGCTCCTGGTGGAGCTGATGGATCATACCTTATTGCTGTTGCCTCCGGGATGGCGCCCGGAGGCTTTGCTGGGTTTCAAGGTGCCGGGCCTGGGTCTGGTGCTGGCCCTGATTATCTTGTTTGTCACCGGGCTGGTGGTGGCCAATTTAGTGGGACGCAAGCTGATTGCACTGTGGGAGGCGATGCTGGATCGCATTCCACTGGTGCGCAGTATCTATTCAGCGGTCAAGCAGGTGATGGAGACGCTGCTCGGTGCCGGCGGGGATTCTTTTCGCAAGGTGTTGCTGATTGAGTATCCGCGCAAAGGCATCTGGACCCTGGCGTTTCAGACCAGCACCGGCATTGGTGAGGTGCAGCATAAAACCAGCAGTGAGGTGATCACCGTCTTTATTCCGACGACCCCCAATCCCACCTCGGGTTTTATTATTCTGGTCCCCCGCGCCGAGGTGGTTGAGCTGGAGATGAGCGTGGAAGATGGCCTGAAATTTGTGATGTCTTTGGGGGTGGTGGCCCCCAAATACCCGTATCCGGTCAAGCCTGCATTGCCTGACAAGGCGAAATAATCCATTTTTGTGTGCCGTGATACAGCAAAAGCCCTGGTGGCCGCGCTGTGTCTTTGCGGCATTGCTGTTTTGCACATTTATTCAAGTTTAAGGAAGTGACATGCGTAGTCATTATTGTGGTTTTGTCGATACCCGCCTGCTTGATCAAGAGGTGACGCTGTGCGGCTGGGTCAACCGTCGCCGCGATCACGGCGGGGTGATCTTTATTGATCTGCGTGATCGGGAAGGCCTAGTGCAGGTGGTGTTTGATCCGGATACTCCGGAGGTGTTTGCGCTGGCAGAACGGGTGCGTAGTGAATATGTGTTGCAGGTACGCGGCAAGGTACGCAAACGCCCGGCGGGCACCGAAAACGCGGAACTGAAAACCGGTCAGATTGAGGTACTGGGTCTGGCACTGGAGGTGCTTAACAGCGCAGAAACGCCGCCGTTTCAGCTGGATGAAGATGAGCTTAACGAGGAGGTGCGGCTGCGCTATCGCTATATTGATCTGCGTCGTCCGGTCATGCAAACGCGCCTGCGGATGCGTACCCAGATCAGCCAGACATTGCGCCGCTTTCTTGATGAGCAGGGCTTTTTGGATGTCGAAACGCCCATGCTGACCAAGGCCACGCCGGAAGGGGCGCGGGATTATCTGGTGCCCAGCCGCACCCATCCGGGTGATTTTTTTGCACTGCCGCAATCGCCGCAACTGTTCAAGCAATTGCTCATGATGGGCGGTCTGGATCGTTATTATCAGATCGTGCGCTGCTTTCGTGATGAAGACCTGCGGGCGGATCGTCAGCCCGAGTTTACACAGCTGGATATTGAGACCAGCTTTATGGATGAGGCGGCAATCATGGGCCTGATGGAGCAGATGATTCGCGATCTGTTTGCCAAGGTGCTTAATGTCGCGCTGCCCGCCACGTTTGCGCGGATGTCCTATGCAGAGGCCATGCACCGCTTTGGCTCGGATAAGCCGGATTTGCGCATCCCGCTGGAGTTGACCGAACTCACCGATGCCATGCAGGGCGTGGAGTTTAAGGTGTTTGCCGGCCCTGCCACCGATCCACAAGGGCGCATTGCCGCCTTGCGGGTACCACAAGGTGGCCACAAGCTCTCGCGCAAGGACATTGATGATTACACCCAGTTTGTCGGGCGCTATGGCGCGAAGGGCCTGGCCTATATCAAAGTCAATCAGCTTGATCAGGGGCGCGACGGGCTGCAATCGCCGATCCTGAAATTCTTGCCCGACACCGTGGTGGTGGAGATTCTCAACCGCACGCAGGCCCAGGAAGGGGATTTGATTTTCTTTGGGGCCGATAAGGCGCATGTGGTCAATGATGCGCTAGGTGCGTTGCGCATCAAGGTTGGCGTGGATCTGGGGCTACAGGAACGCGGCTGGCGGCCTTTGTGGGTGGTGGATTTCCCGATGTTTGAGCGCGACCCGCAAAGCCAGCGGCTGATGGCTTTGCATCATCCCTTTACCGCCCCGCGCATTGACGACATCGAACAGCTGCAAAATGATCCGCTCAATATCGTCTCGCGGGCCTATGATATGGTGCTCAACGGCACCGAGATTGGCGGTGGCTCGGTGCGTATCCATCGCACGGCCATGCAGGCGGCGGTGTTTGGTCTGCTGGGCATTGGCGAACAAGAGGCCGAGGAAAAATTTGGCTTTTTACTCAACGCCCTGCGTTATGGCTGCCCCCCGCACGGCGGCATTGCCTTTGGTCTGGACCGGCTGGTGATGCTGATGAGTGGGGCGCAATCGATTCGCGATGTGATGGCCTTCCCCAAGACCCAGACGGCCTCGTGTCCGCTGACCCAGGCCCCCGCGCCCGTCAGCGAGGCCCAGCTCAAAGAGCTCAATATCCGCCTCGCCCCGCGTGCGGTCAATCCTTCCTGAAAAACCTCAATCGGTGGTTTAGCATTTCTGTGCTTTAGTATGAAGGTGTTTGGATTTGGATACACAGCGTTTTGATGTCATTATCATTGGTTCAGGGATTAGCGGTTTAGCAGCGGCGGCAGCACTGGCGAAGTGCAAGCGCCGGGTGGTAGTGTTAGAGCAGCATTTTCAGCTGGGTGGCCTGACCCAGACCTTTCAGCGTTCAAACTATATTTTTGCCGCCGGGGTGCATTATCTGGGTGGTGTCGCTCAACCACAGCGCCGGGCGGAGCTGGCCGGGCGCCTGCTGCACTGGTTAAGCAACGGTAAACTGCAGTTTAAGGCCATGCCATCGTCTTACGATGTGTTGCAATTTCCCGATTGGCGCTTTGAGGTGGAGTCATCCGCCAGCCATTTTGCGGAAAGCCTGGGGCGGCTTTCGCTGTATGATCGTGCGGCGTTAGAACGTTATCTCAGCGCACGCCATAGCGCCCGTCAGGACTTGTTCGCCTTGCTGCTGGACAAGGCCATGCCCGGCACACTGCTGCCTCGATTGGCCCGACTGCGCTATGGCCGCTATGCCCCGGATGTGTTGCAAACCAGCACTGCGCAGATGCTTAAGCCCTTTAAAGATCCCCGCGTGGCTGCGGTATTGGGCGCACGCTGGGGCTGTCATGGCATGGTGCCAAGCCGGGCACCCTTTGCAGTCCATGCGCTGACCACCGGCAGTTATGACAACGGCGCTTATTATCCGGTAGGCGGGCCGGCAAAATTTGCCAAAACCCTGCTGGCTACCATCAGCGCTGCAGGCGGAAAACTGCGGCCACGCACCAAGGTCGTAGAAATTTGCAGCGCGCATCAGCGGGTCAGCGGGGTACGTCTGGAAAATGGCGAGGTCATCGAGGCCCCGGTGGTCATTTCCACCATGGGGGCGCGGCAAACCGCACAGAGCTTGAGCAGCGGCGAGGCGTTGGCCTGGCGCGAATCACTGGCCACGCTGCAACCGGGGGTGTCGTGTGTGTCGCTGTATCTGGGCTTTTATGGCGATATCCGTGAATACGGTGCCACCGCTTCCAATGTATGGATTTATGAGGATGAGGAGATTGGGCGGATCTGGGAAAAACCGACCCAGGAAGATGCCCCGACGCTGTTTGTCTCCTTTTCATCCTTAAAAGACCCGGAACATCCCGATCCCTTGCACCATACCGCCGAAATCATCGTACCGTGTGCCTTTGCGCCGTTTCAGCATTGGCTACAAAGCAGCGTTGGCCAGCGTCCGGTGGGCTACAAGGTCGATAAGATTCATATCACCCAGCGGTTGCTGGCGCAGTTTAAGCGCCATTTCCCCAAGCTGGCCCCCTTGATTGATTTTTACGAGATTTCCACCCCACTGTCGCAGGCTTCCATCAGCGGTAGCGATCAGGGGGCGATGTATGGGCTGGAAATGAGTGCCGAGCGTATCCTGCATCCAGGTCTGAGGCTGCAAACCCCGGTGGCAGGCTTATTCCTGGCCGGACAGGACACCACCAGCCCCGGCATTGCAGGGGCCTTAATGAGCGGGGTCTTGGCGGCCGCCCATGTGCAGCCCCATCTGTGGTGGCGAGTGTTGCGCTGAAACGGTGCTGGTTGCGCGTTAACCGGCGTCAGACACATCGCAGCGGTGGGCGGTGGGATTGGGCATTTTTGCCGGACTCAGACGACCGGGCCGCCAGCGCAGGCGTATCGGGGTCATCACCGTGGTGCGCTTGCGCGCCAGCAGGATATACACCGTGCCCAGAAAGGGGGTGGCGCGTGGCCCCAGGGCTTCCAGGAAATGCAGTTGTTTGAGGAAAAAAGTTTTTCTCAACAAGGGCCGATAACCGAGCAAATGGCAATCGAGCACATCAAAGCCCAGTACCGCCAGCCATTCGCGCACCTTAAAGGCGCTGACATATTGCGCCTGCGCTTGCCATTGCAGGTCTTTGCGCCCGCGCAGGCGCGCTGACACGCCACACAGCCGTCCGATTCCAAAAGGATTAAAACCGATAATCAATACATGCCCATCAGGCACCAGGGCGCGATCCACCTCGCGCAATACCTGATGCGGATCTGCAGAAAATTCCAGGGTATGCGGCAGGAGGATCAAGTCCAGGCAATCAGTGCGAAAGGGCAACGCCTGGGCATGGGCCAGCAAATGGCAGCGGCTTTGTTCATCCATGCAAAAGCGGCGCATGATCTTGCTGCTGGCCAGGAGGTCATGCTGCGGATCGAGTTCACCGATTTGCACCGCATAATAACCAAACAGGCGCGGGACATACTGGTCAAGACGATTTTGCACCTGCGCCAGCAATATCTGACCGGCTGCCGAGCAGTACCAATCACGCAAGGCCGCATAACCCGCAGAAGAAGTAGAGGTGTGAGCGCGTGTATGCATACCACCCAAAGGATCACAGGCAAAACCTGTGTACGCAAGCGAAGCCATAAAGTTTGCAATATAGAGCAAGTCCTGACAGCCTGCAACATCGTGGCGGCATCTTCCAGATGCTGCGTGAAAACACAGCGACGGCTGCCTGCGCCGCGTGCGTCGCGGCAGGCAGGCGCGGCGCAGGCAGGGAAGCCGCCGCCACATAAACTTATAGCAACATACGGCGCATGTCGGAGAGCAGGCCGCTGAGGCAGTGGGTGAAGCGGGCACCGAGGGCACCGTCAATGACACGGTGGTCATAGGAAAGCGACAGCGGCAAGATCAGGCGCGGGATGAATTCGCCGTCTTGCCAGACCGGTTGCATGCGCGCCCGCGAGATGCCCAGAATCGCGACCTCGGGGGCGTTGATGATGGGGGTGAATTGGGTGCCGCCGATGCCGCCCAAGCTTGAGATGGTGAAGCAACCGCCTTGCAGGTCGGTGGCTTTGAGTTTGCGCTGTCGGGCACGGTCGGAAACATCTTGCAGCTCATGGGCCAGCTCGACGATGCTTTTGCGATCCACATCGCGAATCACCGGCACCACCAGCCCGTCGGGGGTGTCTACGGCCACGCCGATATGATAGTAACGCTTGAGGATCAGCTGTTCGCCACTGGCATCCAGTGAGGCGTTAACGCGGGGATGTTCTTTGAGGGCCGAGACCACTGCCTTGAGCAGGAAGGTGAGGAAGGTGATTTTGACGTTTTTGCGCTCATATTCTGTCACCAGGGAACGGCGGAAGGCATCCAGTTCGGTGATATCAGCCTCGTCAAACTGGGTGACATGCGGGATGTTGACCCAGTTGCGGTGCAGGTTCTGGCCGGTGAGGCGGTTGATCTTGGTCAGCGGTTGGGTTTCAATCTCACCGAATTCACGAAAATCTATCGTCGGCATTGGACTCATGCCGGGCAGGTGACTGCCTTGCGACAGGCTGCGCTTGACAAAGCCCTGCACATCTTCTTTGAGAATGCGCCCTTTCGGACCGCTGCCGCTGATCTTGCGCAGATCCACGCCCAGTTCGCGGGCAAAACGGCGGATGGTTGGCGAGGCATGGGGTTTGCTGCCGGATGTCTCGGTGGCGACGGGTGGCAGGTTCGCGGTCGGCGGTACGCTTGGCCGGGGGGCGGGTGCTGGCGCGCTTACCGGGGAGGCCGCCTCTGGTGCGGGCGTGCTTGCCGGTGATGCGACGGATAGCGGCGGTTCCTGGGTTTTGCTGTCGCGGGCGGTGGCATTGGCACCCGCCGCTTCCAGCATTAAAATCAGGCTGCCTTCCGAGACGCGCTCACCGACCCGCGTTTTGATCTCGACCACGGTACCGGCCAGCGGTGAAGGGATGTCCATGGAGGCTTTATCCGACTCCAGCGTCAGCAGCAGGTCTTCGGGCTGGATGCGATCCCCCGGTTTGACCAGTACCTCGATGACTTCCACATCCTTGAAATCCCCGATGTCAGGCACCTTGACTTCGATGGTGTTGCTCATAAATCAACTCTCCAGCCATACCGGTGAGGTAAACCACCGGCAGATTCTTTTTTTATGGTGTGCTAACAATGGCCCAAGACAGCAGGTGCTCAGGCGTTCAAAGGATTGACTTTGCCGGCATCAATGCCATAGAGGCTTATCGCTCGGCTCACCTCGGAGGGTTCCAGGGCACCTTCATCGGCCAGGCTTTTGAGCGCCGCCAGGACGATATGGTAGCGATCGACCTCAAAATGGCGGCGCAGGGCCGAGCGCAGATCGGAGCGGCCAAAGCCGTCGGTGCCCAGCACGGTATAGGGTGCCGGCACATAGGCGCGGATTTGATCAGCATAGAGCTTGACATAATCGCTGGCGGCAATCACCGGGCCTTGCGCCCCTTGCAGACACTGCGTCACCCAGGGGATGCGCGCCTCGTTTTCCGGATGCAGGCGATTAAAGCGCTCACAGTCACGCCCGTCGCGGGCCAATTCGTTAAAGCTGGTAGCACTCCAGATGTCGGCGATGATGCCAAAATCCTCCGCCAAAAGCTGCGCGGCGGCCTGCACCTCGCGCAAAATGGCGCCACTGCCGAGTAATTGCACCTTGCGCTTGGCTGCACCGCCGTCGTGTAGACGATACAGGCCACGGATGATGCCTCCTTCGCTGTCTGGGGGCAGCGCTGGCTGGGGGTAGTTTTCATTCATCGTGGTGATGTAATAAAACACATTATCCTGTTCCACATACATGCGTCGCATCCCGGTCTGAATGATCACCGCCAGTTCATAGGCAAAGCAGGGATCATAGCTGATGCAACTGGGGACATGGGCGGCCATCAATTGGCTTTGACCGTCCTGATGCTGCAAGCCCTCACCGGCCAGCGTGGTGCGCCCGGCGGTGGCGCCGATCAAAAAGCCGCGTGCCTGCATATCCCCGGCAGCCCAGAGCAGATCGCCGACGCGCTGGAAACCAAACATGGAGTAGAAGATGTAAAAGGGGATCATGTTGACGCCATGTACGCTGTGCGCGGTGGCGGCGGCAATCCATGAAGACGTGGCTCCCGCCTCGTTGATGCCTTCTTCGAGGATCTGACCTTGCTTGTCTTCCTTGTAATACATCACCTGATCGCGGTCTTGCGGCTCATAGCGCTGGCCTTCCAGCGAGTAGATGCCTAACTGGCGAAACAGCCCCTCCATGCCGAAGGTGCGCGCCTCATCCGGCACAATCGGCACAATATGCGCACCGATCACCTTATCGCGGGCCAGCGCGGTGAGCAGGCGCACAAAGGCCATGGTGGTGGACAGTTCGCGCTCGCCGCTGGCTTCCAGCAGGGGGGCAAACAGCGCATCACCGGGGATTTTAAGCGGGGCCGAGGCGTGGCGACGGGCGGGTAGATAGCCCCCCAAAGCCTTGCGCCGGGCTTGCAGATATTGCATCTCGGGGCTGTCGGCGGCGGGCTTGATGTAGGTGCAGGCGGCGACTTCCTCATCGTTGAGCGGAATGCTGAAGCGATTGCGAAAGGCTTTGAGATCTTCGATATCCAGCTTTTTCTGGCTATGGGTACGGTTTTGTGCCTCACCGGCATGACCCATGCCGTAGCCTTTCACCGTGTGCGCCAGAATGACCGTGGGCTGGCCGGTATGCTGCATGGCGGCATGATAGGCGGCATAGACCTTGTGCGGGTCGTGTCCGCCACGGTTGAGTCGCCAGATGTCGCTGTCTGACATCTTGGCCACCATCGCCTTGAGTTCTGGGTATTTGCCAAAGAAATGCTCACGCACATAGGCGCCGTCTTTGGATTTGTAGTTTTGATAATCGCCATCCACCGCTTCCATCATGCGCTGTTGCAACAGGCCATCTTTGTCGATGGCCAGCAACGGCTCCCAGTATCGCCCCCATAAGACCTTGATCACATTCCAGCCCGCGCCCCGGAAAATGGCCTCCAGTTCCTGTACAATCTTGCCATTGCCGCGCACCGGTCCGTCCAGGCGCTGCAGATTGCAATTAACGACAAAGATCAGGTTATCGAGTTTTTCGCGGGAGGCCAGGGTGATAGAGCCTAGGGATTCGGGTTCATCGACCTCGCCATCGCCGAGAAAGGCCCAGACCTTGCGCCCGCGTGTATTGGCCAGACCGCGATCATGCATGTATTGCATGAAGCGGGCCTGAAAGATGCTCATGATCGGCCCCAGCCCCATTGACACCGTAGGAAATTGCCAGAAATCCGGCATCAGGCGTGGATGGGGATACGACGACAGCCCCTGACCATCCACCTCGCGGCGAAAATGGTCAAGCTGGGACTCGCTTAAGCGTCCTTCCAGAAAGGCGCGGGCATAGATACCGGGGGCGCTGTGTCCCTGAATGAACAGCAGATCACCGCCATGCTCATGCGACTGGGCCCGCCAGAAATGATTGAAGCCCACATCATAAAGGGTGGCTGCCGAGGCAAAGGTGGCGATATGACCGCCCAGTTCGGCACTGATGCGATTTGCCTTGACCACCATGGCCATGGCGTTCCAGCGGATATAGGAGCGGATGCGCTGCTCCAGGGCCATATCCCCCGGATAATCGGCTTCCAGATGGGCCGGAATGGTGTTGACATAGGCGGTGTTGGCCGAATAGGGCAGATATGCGCCGGAGCGGCGCGCCTTGTCAATGAGCTGCTCTAGCAGATAATGGGCCCGCTCCACGCCGTGGTGCTCCAAAACGGCCTCCAGGGCATCCAGCCATTCTTTGGTCTCCTGAGTATCCACATCATCAACGGGTGTATGCGCTAACATGAATCAAAACCTCCTGCGTTCTAGCATTACATTATTTTCGTTATTGACGCTACCGCGTACCGGCCTACCGCAAACCCGGCCCCCGTGTGATGCCTGCGGTGGCGGCCTTCGCGAATCATGGAATAAGCTTATAGTGAGTATTAAAACAGACTATCTTCTAGTTTTTAACCCGACAGGTCAAGCAAGATCCTCTTGCTAAACCATTGCTGCACTTGCGAAATTTGTTTAAAATCTGTGGAATTTCAATGACCCCGACGCCCCTCTCGCTCACCCTTCGCCGTCCTGATGACTGGCATGTGCATCTGCGTGATGATGCCATGCTTGCGACCGTATTACCGCACACTGCCCGCCAGTTTGCGCGGGCGGTAGTCATGCCCAACCTGCGTCCACCGATCACCACCACTGCCCAGGCACAGGCCTACCGGGCGCGCATTCTTCAGGCCCTGCCTGCCGGACTTTGCTTTGAGCCACTGATGACGCTGTATCTAACCGAGGCCACGCCTGCAGCAGAGATTTTACAGGCCAAGGCCAGCGGCATCGTCGTCGGGGTCAAGCTCTATCCTGCCGGGGCAACCACGCATTCGGATGCCGGGGTCACGGATATCCGCCGGGTGTATGCCACCCTGGAAGCCATGCAGAGCTGCGGAATGCCTTTGCTGATTCACGGTGAGGTCACCGATCCAGCGGTGGACATCTTTGATCGCGAGGCGGTGTTTATCGACAGGGTGTTGTTGCCCTTGCGGCGCGATTTTCCTGCGCTCAAGATGGTATTGGAACACATCACCACCGAGGCGGCGGTGCAGTGTGTGCGTGATGGTGATGACTATCTGGGCGCCACCGTCACCCCGCAACATATTTTGCTAAACCGCAATGCCTTGTTCAGCGGCGGCCTGCGCGTGCATCACTACTGCCTGCCGGTACTCAAGCGCGAGCGACATCGGGCGGCGATTATGGCCGTGCTTGCCTCCGGTCATCCGCGCTTTTTTCTGGGCACCGACAGCGCGCCACATGGGCGTCATGCCAAAGAGAGCGCCTGTGGCTGTGCCGGTATTTTCAGCGCCCATGCGGCCCTGGAACTCTATGCCGAAGCTTTTGCCAGTGCCGAGGCGCTGGCGCAACTGGAGGCTTTCGCCAGCCTCAACGGCCCACGGTTTTATGGCTTAGCGCCCAATGAGACATACATCACTCTCCGCGCCCAGCCCTGGACGGTACCGCATCACTATGGGCAGGATGAAACCCATATCATCCCGCTGCGCGCCGCTGAGGAGGTGTCATGGACGCTGAGCTGAATGTGAAAGAGGATGAATTCTATCCACTCAGGCGGCGCTTTCGTGGCTTTTTGCCGGTGGTCGTGGATGTGGAAACCGGCGGCTTTAACCCGCGCACCGATGGCCTGTTGCAAATTGCGGCGGTGATGGTGCGCATGAATGCCCAGCAGGAGCTGTATCTGCACCGCACCTTAAGCTATCAGGTGCAACCCTTTGAAGGGGCCAACCTCGACCCTAAGGCCCTGGAATTCAACGGCATCAAACCCTGGCACCCCTTCCGCTTTGCCGTTCCGGAGCAGGAGGCCATTGAGACCATCTTTAAGGCCATCCGCACGGAGATCAAACTCAACGAATGCAACCGGGCGATCCTCGTCGGCCATAACGCCGGTTTTGATCTGTCCTTCGTCCACGCGGCGGCAGAGCGCATCGGCGTCAAGCGCAACCCCTTCCACATGTTCAGCATCCTGGATACCGTCAGCCTGGGGGCCCTGGCCTTTGGGCAAACCGTGCTGGCCAAATCGGTACAAGCCGCCGGCATCCCCTGGGACAACAAAGAAGCCCACAGCGCCACCTACGACGCGCAAAAAACCGCCGAACTGTTCTGCCATATCATCAACCGCTGGCAACAGCTTAACGCCGTGGCTCCCGGTGCCGAGATGGCTTCATAAACGCCCGGCGTGATGCTTGATCCACAGACGTGCTTCCTGCTAAGTTCTAGCGTCGATCAAGATGGCGATTTAAACCCGGCGCCTTCACTCCCAACGCACACAGAAACGCAATGGACGCCCATGCAGCTTGCCAGTACCTATAGTCGTGCCCTGTTAGGCATACAAGCCCCACTCGTGCATATCGAGGTTTTTATCGGTATGGCCAAGGAGTATTTTGCCATGGTGGGGTTGCCGGAGGCGGCGGTGAAGGAAAGCCGCGAGCGGGTGCGGGCCGCCATTATGAATAGCGGCTTTTATTTTCCCGAGGGCAATATCACGGTCAACCTTGCGCCTGCCGATCTGCCCAAAGAAGGCGGGCGCTTTGATCTGGGGATTGCTTTGGGGATTTTGGCGGCCTCGGATCAGATTCCGGCTCAGTCCTTGCGGGGCTATGAATGTGTCGGCGAGCTGGGGTTGACCGGGGAGTTGCGGGCGGTGCGCGGGGCATTGACGGCCAGCCTGGGGGCGCGCAATGCCGGGCGCAGTCTGTTGGTGGCCGCAGGGGATGCTGATGAGGCGGCCCTGGTTGAGCAGTCGCGGATTTATCCTGCCGATCACCTGCTGAGCGTGTGCGCGCATCTGCGCGGCGAGCGGATGATCGCGCCGTATCAGCGTCACGCAGCCCCGGTCGTGCCGCCCACGGTGCCTGATCTGGCGGATGTACGCGGGCAGCCCTTGGCGCGCCGTGCCCTGGAGATTGCCGCCAGTGGTCGCCATCATTTGCTAATGATCGGCCCACCCGGCACCGGCAAAACCATGCTGGCAAGCCGCCTGCCAGGGATCTTGCCGCCGATGAATGAAGCTGAGGCCATTGAAACCGCAGCGGTGCATTCCATCAGCCATGAGGGCATCAAAAATACGCAGTGGTTTATGCGCCCCTTTCGTGCACCGCATCACACCGCCTCCGGGGTGGCCTTGGTGGGGGGCGGCTCGGTGCCGCGTCCGGGGGAGATTTCTCTGGCGCATAATGGGGTCTTGTTTCTTGATGAGCTGGCGGAATTTGACCGGCGCGTGCTGGATGTCTTGCGCGAACCGCTGGAGACCGGGCAGATCACCATCTCCCGGGCGGCGCGTCAGGCCGATTTTCCCGCGCGTTTTCAGCTGGTGGCGGCAATGAATCCCTGTCCACAAGGCTATGACTGTGATCTGCAACAACACTGCCGCTGCACCCCACAACAGCGCCAGCGCCAGCAGCAAAAACTGTCGGCGCCGTTTATTGATCGCATTGATTTATCCATTGAGGTGGTGCGGGTGGGGCGTGAGATCTTTGATTATGATGCTGCACCCGGCGAAAATACAGCCACGGTGCGCACCCGGGTGTTAGCCGCGCATCAACGGCAAATGGCGCGCCAAGGCAAGGTCAACAGCGCCCTGGGACAGCAGGAGATCAATCAATATTGTCGCTTGAAGCCCCAGGATCAACGCTTGCTGGAACAGGCGATGGAGCGCTTTCGCTTATCCGCGCGGGCCTATCATCGCATCCTCAAGGTGGCGCGAACCCTGGCGGATATGAGCGGCAGCCACGACATTGAAACCCCGCACCTGAGCGAGGCACTGAGCTACCGCGCCCTTGATCGATGGCGCGGTGATTAGGCGTTGGGGGGTGAGTGCTGCGCGAATGCACCGTGTGCCACTCACCGGGCGGCGCGCTGATCTATCTTTTTCGACTCTAACGGTGTTGTGTGGGGGGATGTATGGCGTCATTCCAGTGGGATGAAAATTATATCACAGGGATTGACTCTGTTGATTCCCAGCATCAGGCGCTGGTTTGCATTATCAATGAGTTAGGCGAGATGCTGATGCGCGCCAGCCCCATTGAAGAGACGACCCTGCGCGCCTTGATTGAGCAATTATTCACCTATACGCAAGAACATTTTCGTGACGAAGAGCAGCTCATGCAAAGCCACGGCATTGATGCACGCCACTTCAGCCATCATCAACGCGCCCACCAGCATTTCATCCAGGAAATCGCGATACTGTCTGCGGATCATCAACTGCTCAGCCGTGCCCAGAGTATGCTCAAATTTTTGGTGGATTGGCTGGCCTATCACATCCTGGGCTCGGATCAGTCCATGGCCATGCAGCTTAAAATGATCCGCGAGGGACATTCTGCCGAAACCGCGTATACGGCCTATCAACAACTGGGGATGCGCGCCACGGAACCCTTGCTGGTGGCGCTGCACCGCTTGTTTGAGCAGGTTTCCGAGCGCAATCGGGCGCTGTATGAACTCACGCTGACGCTGGAATCCAAGGTGGAGGAACGCACCCGCGAGCTGGCGCTGGCCAATAAACATCTGGAGGAGCTGTCATTAACCGATGTACTGACCGGATTGCCCAATCGCCGTCATGCGATGCGGGTCTTGCAGACGGAATGGGACCTGCACACGCTGCCGCTTTCCTGCATGATGCTTGATGGCGATGGCTTTAAGCAGGTCAATGATACCTATGGCCATGAAGCCGGTGATCAGGTATTGGTCAGCCTCGCCCATTGTTTGAAAACCCATATCCGTACCGATGATTTGGCATGTCGTTTGGGCGGCGATGAATTTTTGATTGTCTGTCCGCACACCGATCTGCTGGGTGTCTTGCATCTGGCCGAGCAGTTGCGCCAAAAGGTCAATGCCTTGCGGGTGGCGGTGGGTGATGGCCTCTGGCAGGGACGCATCAGCATTGGGGTCGCCACCCGGATCACGACGATGCATCAGCTCGATGAACTGCTCAAATGCGCCGATGATGGCGTCTATCTCGCCAAACGCAGTGGCCGCAATCAGGTGGCCACCGTACAAGGCGCCCACCTGCGAACCCGCTCATGAGTGCCTGCATCTCCGCCAGGACTCACCCCCAAGATAGCACCCATGGATGAGGTCTCGCTGCGCACCCCCGGCAAATTTACCAAGGATGTGGTGCTGTTGCTGGTGGTGTTACTGTTTGCCTGGGGCGCGGTCGCGGATTATCTGGATCGCTACCGGCAACAAACGGTGGCCAATATCCTGGAGCTGACCCTCCATTCACAACACCTCGCCTGGGAAGCCGCGCAGCGGGTCTATCAGGTCAAAGCCGACGGATTTTTCAGCGCCTTTATCGAGCATCCGCAGACCCTGCTCAGTCTGCAACAGGCTCAAGATCCCGCCTTGCGTGATGCGGCCCGTCAAACCTTGCTTGAACACCTCAAGCCCCTGTATCTGCAAATGCAGGCATTGGGTTTAGAGCGTCTGCATGTGCATTTGCCCGATAGCAGCAGTTTCTTGCGCTTTCATCACCCCGGCCTGTTTGGTGATGATCTGAGCACCTTGCGTCCGTCTGTAGCCTGGGTGAATGCGATGCAACAGCCGCTGTCAGGGTTTGAGGCCGGACGGCTATCCTCGGGCTTTCGCCATCTTTACCCCATTCTGGGCGCAGATCAGCAACCGCTGGGGAGCGTGGAATTTAGTGTGCCGTTTAACAGCTTGCGCACCGAGCTTGCATCCTTGCTGCCGGGGCGTGAATTTGAGCTATTGCTGCATGCTGAGGCCCTTACACATATCCTGTTTGCCGAGCAAAAACTGCTCTATCTGCCCAAGGTGGGGAGTGGGCATTTCGTCATTGTCAATCCGCATCAGGGCTTGACCGATACGCAGCCTGGCTTGCCCCGGTTAAGCCAGCAGATCTTTGCCTCCTTGGCCAAACATCAGGGGGTCAGTCGCCAGTTGCATCTGGGGCATAGTCAGGCGGTCGCACTACCGATCAACGGACATATCTACACACTTGCCCTGACCACCGTGCACGATCTGCATCAACAGGCCGTCGGCTTTGTGGCCTCCTATGCCCCACAGCCCCGCATCAGCGCCGCTGAACGCAGTTTTTGGGTCACCCTGGGACTGGCCACCCTGCTGTTGATGTTGTTGGGGCTGGCCGGTTACATCATGCTGCGTGAAAACAGAACTAAACTGTGTGAACGCCAGCGCCTGCAAACCATCAACGATACCTTGAGCGAAGGCGTTTATGTGATGGACGAGCACGGGGTGATCACGCACATTAACCGTCGTGCCAGTGAGCTGCTCAACTATACCCCCAAGCAGCTGGCCGGACACACCGCTCACCACCTGTTTCATTGCCATGCAAACAATGCCTACACGCCATTGAGCCAGTGCCCCATCTTCAAAACCGTCAGCGCGGGGCAGGAATACACCGCACAGGAACAGTTTCGCCGCGCCGATGGCAGTATTTTTTCGGTGTGGGTACGCAGCCGTCCGATCATACAAGACGGCGTGAATACCGGCTCAGTGACCTCGTTTAGCGACATCAGCGAACAGGTACAGATGCAAACCGCCTTGAAGGCCAGCGAGGCGCGTTACCGGGCGGTGGTGGAAACGGTGCAGGAGGTGATTTTCCAGATCGATGAATATGGCCAATGGTGCTTTTTAAACCCTGCCTGGGCACGCATCACCGGCTTTGATGTGGCCACCACACTGGGCACCCACTTTCTTGGCACACTCCATCCCGATGAGCGTGCGCTCAACCAGCGCATGTTTCAGGATCTCGCCCTGGGCGAGAAAAAATATTGCCGCTACGAAACGCGTTGTCTGCAACAGCAGGGCGGGGTACGTTGGCTGGAGGTCTACAGCCAGGCGCTGTACACCCCGGAGGGCGATTTTTGCGGCATCTCCGGCACACTTACCGACATCACCACCCGCAAAAATACCGAACAGCGCCTGCGTCTGGCTGCCAGCGTCTTCACCTCCGCGCATGAAGGCATCATGATCACCGACACCGAGGGCACGATTGTCGAGGTCAACGAGACCTTCAGCCGCATTACCGGCTATCTGCGCAAGGAAGTGTTGGGGCGCAATCCCCGCCTGCTCAAATCCGGGCAACATGCCCAAGTCTATTATGAAAACCTGTGGCACTCCTTGCGCAATCAAGGCCATTGGAGCGGTGAGCTATGGAATCGGCGCAAAAACGGCGAATTATACGCTCAACTGGCCAATATCAGCGCGGTGCGCAATAGCCAAGGCCAGACAGAGCATTATGTGACCTTGTTTACCGACATCACGCCGATCAAGGAGCATCAAAAACAACTGGAGCACATCGCCCATTTCGATGCGCTCAGCGGCCTGCCCAACCGCGTGTTGCTGGCGGATCGTTTGCGCACCGCGCTGTTACAGGCGCAGCGACGCGGACAAATGCTGGCGCTGGCCTATCTGGATCTTGACGGCTTCAAGGCCATCAACGACAGCTACGGACATCACACCGGCGATGAATTATTGATTGTATTGAGCCAGCGAATGCAGGAAACCTTACGCGCTGGCGATACCCTAGCACGCCTGGGCGGAGATGAATTTGTCGTGGTTCTGGTCGATCTGGATAGCATCAGCGATGCCGAGCCGGTTTTACAGCGCCTGCTCGCCGCTGTAGCCAAGCCAGTGCCTCTGCACGGGCGCTTTTTTACGGTATCGGCCAGCATCGGCGTCACCGCATTCCCTCAAGACGATGGCGATGCCGATCAACTGCTACGCCATGCCGATCAAGCGATGTATGTCGCCAAGCAGATGGGCAAAAATCGCTATCACTGGTTTGATCTGGATCAGGATGCCGACATTCGCATCCAGCAAAAGACCTTGAGCGAAATCCAGCAAGCCCTGGAAAGCGGTGCCTTTGTCTTGCACTATCAGCCCAAGGTCAACCTCAAGACCGGCGCCCTGATTGGCGCAGAGGCCCTGATCCGCTGGCAACATCCACAGCATGGCCTGCTATCCCCGGCAAGCTTTCTGCCGCTGATAGAAGATTGCCCCCTCGGCGCCCGGCTGGATGAATGGACCATTGGCCAAGCGATGTTGCAGATCACCGCGTGGCAACAACAGGGGCTGCATGTCCCGATCAGCGTCAACATCGGTGCGCAGCTCTTGCAGCAGGGCGAATTTTTTTCGCGCCTGTGTGCCCTGTTTGAGGCGCATCCCGAGGTCAATCCGATGCATCTGGAGCTGGAAATCCTGGAAACCAGCGCGCTAGAGGATATGCAGCACGTCGCCAACACCCTGAAACGCTGTCGGGAGCTTGGGGTGGGGCTGGCGCTGGATGATTTTGGCACGGGCTATTCCTCGCTGAGCTATCTGAAAAAGCTCCCTACCAATGTGCTCAAAATTGATCAAAGCTTTGTCCGCGATATGCTGGAAGACCCGGATGATTTAAGCATTGTGAAGGCGGTGTTGGGGTTGGCCAGTGCCTTTGGCCACACGGTGGTTGCCGAGGGCGTGGAAAGCAGCGAACATGCGCGGGTATTGCGCGCCCTGGGCTGCGAATTTGCCCAAGGCTATGGCATCGCCAAGCCCATGCCTGCGGATCAATTGCCCATCTGGCTGGATGCCTGGCGCATGGAAGAAGCCATTCGCCAGCAACGCGAGCGCCAACACCTGCAACCGGCTGGCCCGGTTTCACTTTTTTAACACCCAGCGGGTGGGTTTGGCTGGAATTTGCGCGCTACCGGATTTTTAGCCTACACTAGCGCCTCTTAAATGAACATATTTGGGGGCATTGATGAGTTTTGCCTGCGTGTTTCCGGGCCAGGGTTCCCAATCGTTGGGAATGCTCAGTGCCTTGGCGGAGCGCTATGCGCTGGTGCGAGAAACCTTTGAGATCGCATCTGAGGCCTTGTCGTTTGATCTATGGAATCTGGCGCAGCAGGGGCCCGAGGAGGCGCTGCACCGTACTGAGAATACGCAACCACTGATGTTGACTGCCGGGGTTGCGGTCTGGCGCGTCTGGCGTTTGCAGGGTGGCCCCATGCCACGCATGATGGCCGGACATAGCCTGGGCGAATATACCGCCCTGGTCTGTGCCGGGGCGCTGGATTTTGCCACCGCCGTCACCCTTGTTGCCCAGCGCGGTCGCCTGATGCAAGGGGCCGTGCCTTCCGGTGAAGGCGCCATGGCGGCTATTCTGGGGCTTGAGGATGCCCAGGTGGTCGCGGTGTGTGCACAGGCGGCCAAGGGGCAGGTCGTTGAGGCGGTCAATTTCAATGCACCCGGTCAGGTGGTGATTGCCGGTCATGCCGCAGCGGTGGAGCGGGCGCTTGAACTGGCAAAAAAAGAAGGGGCCAAACGCAGCGTATTGCTGCCGGTGAGCGTTCCTTCACATTGCCAGTTAATGCAGCAAGCCGCACAACGCCTACAGTCCACCTTGGCGATGACGGATCTTAATCCACCACTGACGCCGGTTTTACATAATGTGGATGCCGAGGCGCGCAGTGAGGCCAAAGCCATTCGTGAAGCCTTGGTGCGCCAGCTCTACAGCCCGGTGCGCTGGGTCGATACCATCCAGACGATGAGTCGAGGCGGCGTCAAGACGGTGCTGGAAATGGGGCCCGGAAAGGTATTAACCGGAATGAACAAACGCATTGATAAAGGCCTGTTGTCGGTGTGCGTTCAGGATGCTGAATCGCTTGAGCTTGCACTGGCCAGTACACAAGGGGAACATTAAAGATGTTGCACGGTGAGATTGCATGGATCACAGGGGCCAGTCGCGGGATTGGCAAGGCCATTGCCTTGGCGCTGGCCAAAGAAGGCGCGACCGTCATCGGTACGGCAACCTCCGAGGGCGGTGCGCAGGCGATTAGCGCCTACCTGCAAGAGGCCGGTGCCAGCGGCTGTGGCATGGTGCTTGATGTGGCGCAGCCCGAGGCGATTGAAGCGGTCAATAAACAGATCGCCGAACAGTGGGGCAGTGTGAGCATTCTGGTCAACAACGCCGGAATCACCCGCGATAATTTGCTGATGCGCATGAAAGACGAGGAATGGGACAGCATCATTGCAACTAACCTCACCAGCGTATATCGCATGAGCAAAACCGTCTTGCGCGCCATGACCAAGGCGCGGCGCGGACGCATCATCAACATCGGCTCGGTGGTCGGTTCCACGGGAAATCCTGGACAGGCCAATTATGCCGCCGCCAAGGCCGGGCTGCTGGGTTTTACCAAATCGCTGGCGCGGGAAGTCGGCTCGCGGGGCATCACCGTCAATGCGATTGCGCCCGGCTTTATTGAAACTGACATGACCCGCGACCTGCCCGAGGCACAAAAACAGGCCCTGCAATCACAAATCCCGCTGGCCCGTCTGGGTCAACCCGAGGAAATTGCGGCGGCGGTGGTGTTTTTGGCTTCACCGGGCGCGGCGTACATCACCGGCGAAACCTTGCATATCAATGGTGGGATGTACATGCCTTAAAGCCTTTTCCAGCGCCGTCAGGCCGGGCTTGAAGGCGCTGTGCTTCACGGTACAAGGGATGCGGGGGCGCGGGCTAAACGCCATAATCCCTGCACCGGAACCGTAAAAGGCTTGTCATGGCATAAAAATCAAAGTACATTTTGCGCTCTTTATGCACACGGCTGCATCATGTCGCATATTGGCCACTTCCGTATGCCACGGCGTATGGAAATACCAAGCAAACCTTCAGCTTTCAGGCTGTTTTTTTAATACTAAGGGGACATCATTCACCATGAGTACCGTTGAAGAACGCGTCAAGAAGATTGTTGTTGAACAGCTCGGCGTTAAAGAGGAAGAAGTCAACAACAGCTCATCGTTTGTCGATGATCTTGGCGCTGATTCTCTAGACACTGTTGAGTTGGTCATGGCGCTGGAAGAAGAGTTTGAAACCGAAATTCCAGACGAGGAAGCCGAAAAGATCACCACCGTACAGCAGGCGATTGATTACATCAACGCCCATCAGCAAGCATCCTGATGGACGCATAATGGCAGGGCAATTTGCCACTGGCCACCGTTAGCGCTGGCGTCCTTGAGCCGGAGCCCGACACGGCTCCGCTCAGCTTCTGGATGCAAGCGGCGATAACATCATCGCAAATAAAATTAAGGCGCTGGCCTTGGCACTCACGCCAGGACAACACCAGCCCGGATAACGCAGCATTGCCCAAGCCCGCATTCCGACGCTTTGGGTTGCTGATAAAACGGTATTTCATTCGGCGTGCAGCCATGCGCCGCACTCATTCAGAATATAAAGCTTTCGTCCCGGGACGCGGACGTGCTTTTAAAGCGGTAGATCAGTTCATTATTTAGGGGGCAAGAGCTTGTCAAATCGGCGTGTAGTGGTAACAGGACTCGGCATTGTTTCGCCGGTAGGGTCCACAGTCAAATCGGCATGGGAAGATATCACCGCAGGCAAAAGCGGTATTCGCCCGATTGAAGTCTTTGATGCCAGCGATATGCCAGTGCGTATTTCCGGCCCGGTCAAAGATTTTAACGCCGATGATTACGTCTCGCCCAAAGATCAGCGCAAGATGGACACCTTTGTCTATTATGGGATTGCCGCCGGCCTGCAGGCGCTCCGCGATGGCAAGCTTGAGGTGAGCGAGGCAAATGCAGAACGCATCGGAGTCGCCATTGGCTCGGGTATCGGCGGCCTGCCTTATATTGAAAAAAGCTATGGGGCTTACCTCAAAGGCGGCGCCCGCAAGATTTCCCCCTTCTTTGTCCCCAGCGCCATCATCAACATGGTCGCGGGCAATCTTTCCATCATGTGCGGCCTGAAAGGCCCTAACATCTCCATCGTTTCTGCCTGCGCCACCGGCACCCACAACATCGGCGATGCCGCCCGTATGATCAAATACGGCGATGTGGATGTCATGCTGGCGGGCGGTGCGGAAATGGCCACCACCCCTCTGGGCATTGGTGGCTTTGCTGCCGCCCGCGCCTTATCCACGCGCAATGACGATCCCGAACGCGCCAGCCGCCCCTGGGACAAAGACCGTGACGGCTTTGTGCTCGGCGATGGAGCCGGGGTCTTGATGCTGGAAGAATACGAACACGCCCGCGCCCGTGGTGCCGAGATTTACTGCGAGCTGGCAGGTTTTGGCTGGAACAGCGACGCTTACCACATGACCCAGCCCTCTGAAGGGGGCGAGGGTGCGGCCTCCTGTATGTTGATGGCCTTGCGGGATGCGGGTCTCAACCCCGATCAAGTGGATTACATCAACGCTCACGGCACCTCTACCCCCGCCGGTGACAAAGCCGAGACCCAGGCCGTCAAACGTGCTTTGGGAGATCATGCCAAACGCGTGGCCGTCAGCTCCACCAAATCCATGACCGGTCACCTGCTCGGCGCTGCTGGTGGCATTGAGGCCGTATTCTGCGTACTGGCCATCAAGCATGGCCTGATTCCGCCGACCATCAACCTGGATACCCCGGATCCAGAATGTGATCTCGACTATGTCCCCAATATCGCCCGTGAGCAAGCCATCAACGTGGCCATCTCAAACTCCTTTGGCTTTGGCGGCACCAACGGCACCTTAGTCTTTCGCGCCATCTGAGCGTCTCGCCGCAAAACGCAAAGCGACGGCCCAAAGCCGTCGCTGTTTGTCCAAACCACGCTGTTCAAACAAGAAAGGCGCAGGCCTGATCGTCCTGCGCCTTTCGCCCCACGCTCAATCAATCAATCGTAATCACATCCAGATTGGCCTCAACCGTCTTGGCACCAATTCCCCGCACTTTCGTCAAATCATATACCGAGGCAAACGGCCCATTTTCCTCACGATAAGTGACAATCGCGGTAGCCTTTGCCGGACCAACCCCCTTCATCACCTGCGCAATCGTCTGCGCATCTGCCGTGTTAATGTCTACGGCCTCTGTCTGTACAGCTTGTGCCCAAACCGCAGTAGACAGCGCCAGCCCCACAACAAACAACACGATGCTTAGGTAGTGTTTCATACCAAACTGCCCTCCGTTTATAAATCCGTTAAAAAATCCGTGGCGGAATCAATGTGATCACTGCCCTGGCGCACCATTTAATCCATTTAAAAACAATCAACTAAACCGCGCCCAGACACAGCTTCACACTCGCTATATTACCAAGCTGCAAATCAAAATCAAGCCGCTTAAATTGATTTTAAGCAATTAGCTTGCAATTATCCGTCTTGCGCGAAAAACCCGCCGTTCAGGGCGGGCGCGGAAGCCCCCACTTGCGGGGACTGGCAGGCGCCGCTACACTGCCAACGTTCTCTGAAGCTACGGCAGGGTATGCCGAAAGTCACGCTGGCTGAGAGGAAGCACGAATCCGCCGAGGAAATGTTCGTCGATCATGGATAGCTCTCCGCAGGAATCCCTGTGATCGCAGGAAGTGATGGTGAACCATCTGAACAACGTAGCGTACTCAAATGACCTGCTCCTAAAAACCTAAGCAAAGTTGCTTATGCGATTTTTAGGCACTTCGCTCTCCGTTGATAACACCCTTGCGGGCGAGCAACTGGAGTCCTGGTTGAGCAGTCCCAACCGAATGGCCGGTCAACACCGGCAACATGGGCGGTTTCAGCCGTCGAAACCCAGCTTGCGCCATAAAAGTGGCCTCGGCGTTCATCCTGAACAGAGAACAACTTTGCGATTCGACTTCGACCCCGACCATAGAACGCGAAACCTTCGCGTTTGTAGATAACCTATCTACAATGGAGAATTCTGATAAACAATGAAGAAAAAATCAAGAACTGTTTTTTGCTCCCAGCATCCAACACGCTCACCACCGTCGTTTTCTTCATTGCTCCCCTCAACAGCAATTCCCGCCGCACTCTATCTCATTGAGGTCAATACCAGCGGCACGCCAAGTTTTACGTTCATCACCGATAAACTTTTACAGATGCTCGATCTGAGCCGTGAGCAGGTGCTTGCGGATGCGATGAGCGTCTTTGGGCGCGTGCATCCCGACGACTCTCCGGCGTTTTGGGCGCTCAGTCAGCAGCTCTTCACCACGCCGCGCCCCTTGTTTTGGGAAGGACGCATGGTGGTGCGTGAGGCCACGCACTGGTGGCGTATTGAATCGCTGCCGCAGCCACTGCCCGAGGGCGGTACGCGCTGGGAAGGGGTGGTAACCGACATCACCGCCATCAAGGATGCCGAAGCAGCGCGTACCGCCAGTGAGGCGCGCTTTCAACGCTTGCTGCAGTTTTCCCCGGTGCCGCTGGGCAGTCTCGATCCATCCCATCGCACGCGCTTTTATAACGCCGCCTTCACTGAAACCTTCGGCTATACCGCCGCCGACTTGCCTGATTTGGAACGCTGGTGCGAACTCGCCTATCCCGACCCGAACTATCGCCGCTGGCTGATCCAGGGCTGGGAGATTGCGCTCTCAGCACTGGCGGCTGGCGATGCCAGCCACATACCCTTTCGGGCCACAGTGACCTGCAAGAACGGCAAACAAAAAGTCGTCGATATTTATCATAAAGAATTCGAGGACGGCTGCCTGGGCGCCTTCATCGACATCACCGAACATCAACGCAAGCAGCGGCACGAGCGCGAACTGCAAGCGATTTTACGCGATGTGATGAACGCAGAACCGCTGGCGGCGATTGCCCTGCGTATCGTCCGCGCCGCCGAGACGATGCTTCCCAACCGTTTGTGTTCCTTGCTTCTGGTCGATCAGGAGCAGCACTGCCTGCGCCAATGGATCGCACCGAGTCTGCCCTGCTTTTACAATGCCGCCCTCGACGGTTTGGCGATCTTTGATGGCAATGGCTCCTGTGGCACGGCGGCCAAACGCGGCGAGCGGGTGATCAGCAAGGATTTGCGCACCGATCCGGCCTGGAAAGCCTATCGCGGGCTCACCGAGCGCGCGGGTCTGCGGGCCTGTTGGTCAGAGCCTGTGACCAATAAGGCCGGTCAGGTATTGGCCACCTTTGCACTCTATGCCCGCCAGCCGAGTGTGCCCACAGGGCAGGAAATCGCACAGATCAGCGTCATCGTCAACCTGATGGGACTGGCCATCGAGCACGATCAGGTGCGTGAAGCCCTGGCGCAGCGCACCGCCTGCGAAGTCGCCGTGCGCGACATCTCGCGGCTGTTTTTGGCACTTCACCACAGCGGTCTTGATGCTGCCATTGACAACGCCTTGGTACGCATCGGCACCTGTGTCGCCGCACATCGCTGCTACCTGTTTCTGATGGACGAGGGCGGCTTGACCATGAGCTGCACCCACGAATGGTGTTCACCGGGCACCCGCCCGCAGATTGATGAGTTGCAGGCGCTGCCGGTGAATCACTATCCGTGGTTGCCCGAAATTGCCCAGAGTCGCCAAGCCGCCTGGATCACCCAGGATGACATCAGTCAGCTCTCGCCCGAGGAACAACAAATCATCTACGATGGCGAGATCCAGTCGATGCTGGCGATGCCGCTGTTTCAGACCGAGCAGATGTGCGGCATTCTCGGACTTGACAATATCCGCACCGCCAAACGCTGGAACGAATTTGAGCTAGGACTGTTGCGGCTGGTGGCTGACATGATCAGCGCAGCGCTGGAGCGGGATCGGCTGCATCAGGCGCTGCATGAGCAGGCCTATCGGGATACACTGACTGGACTTGCCAACCGGCGGGCCTTTGATGAGCGGCTACACACCGAGATCGAACGCGCCCGCCGCTACAGCAAAGTGTTTTCCTTGTTGCTGTTTGATATCGACCATTTCAAAGCCGTCAACGACACCCACGGCCATGCCGTGGGCGATCAGGTATTGCAAACACTCGCCAAGGTCATCACCCCCCGGCTGCGCCAAACCGATTGCCTCGCACGTTGGGGCGGCGAGGAATTTGGCTTACTGCTTCCAGAGACCGATGCCAACGGCGCGATGCAACTGGCCGAACAGTTGCGCCACGGCATCGCTGCCGCCCCCTTTCCCTGCGTCGAACAGCTGACCGTGAGCATCGGCATCACCGCGTTCACCCCCGACGATAGCATCGACCGCCTGTTTCGACGCGTCGACCAGGCGCTGTATCTCGCCAAAGAACAAGGACGAAATCGCTGCGCGTTAAACATTTCATACCAGCCCTGATCCAGTATCGAACGGTTCAATCCTGATTTCGCCCGGACATTGCGTCCCGGCTAGCTGAGCATACCCGCTGCCGACGTTGGCATGTTTTTCACCTGCAAGTCCTCAATGACGACCATAGCGTGATTCGCAACGATGATCGCTTCCAGTCCAAGGCGTGGTGACCATCGCGTGGGGATTCCTAGGAGCGCACAGCGCCAGCTGTGCATGAAGTGGCGGCAGCTTCCAGCCGCCGCCACGTCAAAAACTCCCCTCCTTTTTAAAGGAGGGGTGGCGCGTAGCGCCGGGGTGGTTTATGAGTGGTTTTAACCTTTATCGAGTACAACGGCAGCATCGGTTCCCGAAAAGCCGGGTTGGTTATGGGTGATTTTGACCCCCTCCCCGCCTGCGGCGGGGAAGTCCCCCTTGATTGAGGGAGCGTTTTTAACGCGCAGTGCGATATCATCTTGATGCCGCATAAGAAAGCGAAACCTGGAAGGTATCGCCACAGCGAACGCAAGATGCGTCCGCTACGGCTCGCGACGGCTGGAAGCCGCCGCCGCGTCCTCAAGAATTTCAAGGTAATTCGTCATGATCGAGCAAAAAAGCGCATTATCCTAACGGTGGATGCTCTTATGTCAACAGAACCTAAGAGTGCCGCACTCAAAAGCGCGGCACTCTGCTGCTTAAATGAACGTCCCCGCCCCAAGGGGCGGGGTATTTCGTTGTGCTCGCATGCTTCGCGGCTCGACGTCACTCAATCGGGCTTTTCAGACGCGATCCTTTGCTTCGCCGCAAGCGGCGGGGAATATGACCCTGAGAGATTTAATCAACCTTCATTTCAAAATAAATCAAATTTCTTTTTATTTCAACCCTATCAGATTTATTAAAAGAAAGCTGACTTCCTAGCAATCTACCAAAAAAACGCACCACGCTATTAAATGGGTCTGGAGGAAATTTACTTTCATGATTAAATTGAAAAGTTATTTTTTGAAAGCCATTTGTATCTCTAAAAGTGCCAGAGCCGTTTCTTTTTATTGCTCTATCGCTGGTTGAACTGATTGTCTTAATAATATTTTCATTGTCAACAAGATAACGCTGAAGGATTGGTTCGGCGCCCATGTATCCTTGATTATATTCAGAATTTTCTGTAAACATATTGGCTCTATCTAAAAATAGACTCCACTGGGTTAGCGTTTTATTGTGATGCGGCAACATATGAAAAGTATTCTCATTTACCTCTGCATCGAATTTTATGCTTGAATTTGCGATTTTGTTTTTCACAAAAAAGCTTACAGCGCCATTAGAAGATGAGGAGCTATTTATAAAATCACACCCAGATTTATAAAACTTTAAATTAAAAGCAGATTGGATGAAATTCCTATTTGTTAAAGGATCTGGAAGATTTAGCCATGTTGAATTCTCATCAAAGCATTGATTTACAGTTTGATGGAGTATGCCTGGTAAAGAGTTTGGTACATTGCGATTGTCTTCGTAAAATCTAGGAATTTCCCTAGCGACTACGACTGTATGACCAAACAATATGTCAGTGTCTACTTCTTTTTTAATTTCTATTGTTCTAGGGTTGTTTACATAAGGATATAAGTTTGAATATGTGAGCTTACCATAATCATAATTAAATTCTTTGAATGATTCTTGGTTATTTCGAATAAGAATATCCATGGAAGGAATCTTGAATTTTGTTACCAAAATCTGATTAGTACTTGCATCCATTTCCCATTTATTATCTTCAATCCAGCGCCATCCGATATAACGATCGCTATAGCCACTAGGAATTGGGGCAGTATATGATCTTACGTTCTCGTTATTTAGTCTTAAATAACTAATATCGCCTCTATTATCTAGCCTAGACCGTCCATTCCAGTTTTTAATAGGATCTGTAATGCCGGAAGGTGAATTTCCAACAGGGAGCATTCCAACATACCTATAAAAACTTGTCGGATCACCAATAACACGAACAACTAAAACAGCGTCATATTTTTCTGGATTAAAAGCTTTAGCTAAAGAATCTGCCGATCTAAACACAGCATGAATGCTATCCGGAAACATTGGTTTTTCGCCACCCACTATTATTGTACGTGTATCCGCAGTAGCAACCACTAAGCGCTCTACTTGCATCAAAAATGTATCAACTTGCGCATTAATATTATTTTTAACGCTAGTTAAAAATTGACTAGCTAGATTGTTTAGATTATTTTCAAAGTTAAAACTAGCACTATTTAAATTAGGATTCCAATTTAAAGCATTAGACTGAACAATTATTGCCTTAATACTAAGATCCATTGCTTCTAAAAAACGGGAATTCAAAAGAGAATAAGCATTAGCTAATGCTAAATTTTTATCTTTGCTTGCGCTTATTTCAATACTCAATGCTTGTGTTAAGTAATCGAATGCGTTTCCACTTTTATTAGTATATATATGGGAAACATAAGCATTTAATTTTGCTGGAATGTCTCTTGATTTCCAGTATTCTATATAAAATTGAATGTCATCAGGTCCTAATGCAGTACCTTGCCAATTTAATAAAGTAATTAATTCATCGTAACTCGTTTCAATATCTGACTTTGCTCTATCTGCATGACCAAAATATGTAGTAGCTTGACCGCGAAGGCGGTTTGCTTCATTTTGGGTGAAAAGTCTCTCATCAAGATATTTAATACTATCCTTGATTTCGGTAATACTTGTATTCATTTCATACAAAGTATTACGTATCTTCGAAAGCTCGATTGCTATTTTTTCGTCCGCAGTTGGAAACCCTAAAGCATTAGATAGATGTGCAAATGCTACTTGGCTACCTGCTCCTAAAACAGCGAGTGCCCCGGATTTGAAACCTGCACCTAAAAGATTTATTGCGTCGTCTGTTCCCAAGTGCGCTTTGCGTGGCAACAGGATCTCAGCAATCACCTGATCAAATTTTAATGAAACGGTATGCTCATCGAAAAACAACTGACGGGAGTAATATCGATCAACTGAGCGCGTATCGGATAAATCAATACTCGCTGGCATATTAAAGTAGCGCTGGATGGCACGCTGTGTTTGGGCAGCATCGGCACCTGTTGCTTGTTGATAACGATCGGCAAGCGTCGTGAATACATTGATTTCAATGGATTTTGCGCATTGATCTGCAGATTGTGCAAACGCGGCGAGTGTCTCAGCCGATAGGGATGTGGAAAAGGTTTCGGAGATACGCCCCCGAGTAAAATCTACCTCGATGCGCAAGGGGTTTAGATGGGATAGATCAAGCAGGTGTAGCGGAATGACCCAAGCTCCGGTGGCGTCGGTCATTGCCATCTGGGGATAGGTTGCAGTATCGGTCACCAGCCGAACCTCGCCATAACGGATAGGCAATATGGAGGCCAGTTTGACCGTGCCTTGCAAGGCTTTAATACCAGATGCCGGTAATACCGCTTGTGAGACCAACCAGCCCTCTAAACCACGATGACGCGCAATTTCCTGCGTGAGCATAGTAAATCCTAACGCGTCATGCGTGTGACTGAACGCAAAATATTCAGCCCATTGCGCAAAGGGATCAAGACAGTCTGTGCAATCACAAAGACGGCTATTGGCTGCATAGCGTGCCTCAGACAGGGCATAACCGTGGTGTGTGATCAAATGCTCAGTCAAGGTGCTAAACGGCGTAACATGACACACCGCCTGCTGATTTTGCGGATCGCATACAGCCGTTAGCGCACGGTCAAAGCCACTGTCTTCAACCACAACATGGTAATTACCTGGCGCAGAAACCGGATAACGATAAAAGCCATTTGCATCGGTCATCACCGTAGCAAGCAAGCGGCTATCCTCGTCGTAAATAGCGACACGCGTTGCTACCAAAGGCTGCGTACCTACAGCATAGCCTTCGAGGGCATGCGGTCTGATCACATGAAAATCACCCGTTGCGCCAACTCTAAAATAAGCCTCCGAGCGCCCTTCATTGTTAAGCGGAACGGATAATATTCTTTGCGTTCCAGAGTAAATAATCAGTTCCTGACCATCGTGCTGATAAAAATAGTCTTGACCTGGATATAACTGGAAACGCAGCTGATTGACCAATGAAGGTGCAATTTCAGTAATTTTTGCGGCGGCGTTCTCTAAAATAATCAGAGTGTTTGCATAGTCATGTCCGGGTAAGGCATAAATAGACTGTGCGTTATTGACAACCCATCTATCTTGATCCGGGTCAAGATAAATGACCTCTGATGCTGTGCTTGCATGGATACCCAATATTAAAAAGAGCATCAAAGCAAGAAATCGTGCATATCGCGCTGTGTTCATAGCTGCCTCATAAAATAAATTTAGATGCCATTAAATCCAATAAAATGACTATCGCTCAAGTTTTCTGACGCATTCATAACCCCCGCAAGAGTGACCATCTTTACAGATGAATCAATTATTCCATCATTAGTGCTATCTGCCACAATAAACAAAGTGCTGTTTTCGGCGTCACTCATTAACAAATAAAAATAATCTCCTGGATTAACATTCGCAAATTGATTGGCTACGGCTAATGCGCTTTCAACAGATAATTCAGCTTGGGATGTCTGTAATACCGCTAATCCCGTGTTTTCATTTAACGTCCCTCCTACATCAACAACCTGATAAACGCTTCCATTACCTCTTAATTCGTCTTGAGCAATAAGGCGCCAAGACCAAAAATCCCATGCATTGAATAAAATCTCTAACTGATTGTCCCCTTGTAAAAAATCCGTTATAACACTATCCTCTCCATGATTGGCATTAAATTTAAAAACATCATTGCCTTCACCGCCAGTCAGAATGCTTTTTCCGAGTCCGGCATAAATAGACTGGCTTCCTTCGCCGGTAATTATCTCGATATCTTTGTGAGTGTCCCTTGCCCACACACGTTTAACCAAATCATTTAAATGACTTAAATCGATTACTCCCTCAAAATTAAAATCGAAATTTATTGCTCTAATGTTTAGCAAGTCAATGTTTTGAGGGAACACCGTGTCTGCATTGACTCCAGAAATATCAATAAATCCTTTTGATTCAGTGTTATATAAACTAGGATTTTCAAGCTGAATGGCGTGTATAGACAAAAGCTGTTCAGCATGTGTCACAGGAAAAATTACTTCTGATGTAATCTCATCTGCATAAATATTAATAGCAACGTTAGACAAATCAATGCGCCTATCGGCATTACCCAGAATATCAATATAACTATTTTCTCCCTGTATTTCCAAACCATGGGCTTGATCAGGTCTCAGCTCAATCCCAAGGTATTCGTACCAATCCTCTGTGACAACATACCCATTAAAGCTGCTTGGATAAATCACACCTTCGACAAATAAGGCACGATCCAGGCTTAAATGAGAATTAATTTTAGATAAATCAATGAGCTTAGTCGCATATCCTTCTAATTCAATTCTACCTGCACCACTAACCTCAAGTCCATCGGCCTGATCTGGATGCATAAACCAGTAAAATTCGTAATACTCATCATCATCTTCATCATAATAGCCATTTTTATCTGGCAAAATAAACCCTTCTGCAAAAGAGGCCCCGAGCATATTGATATCGGTTTTTATTTTACTCAAATCAGCAAAGCTATTGCTCTCTCCGTCCAGTCTGATTGCGGCAGACCAATGCGTACTATCCACAGCAATGCCACTCATGTCATCAGGCGATGCAACCAGGTCAAAATTTAAGCCAAACAAACTTATTTTTTCCAGGGGATGCGCACTAAAATCGAATCGATAATCTTTTTCATCTGCAATACCGGGGTATGTTAGTATTGCAGTAGAGCTTAAAGACTCATCGCTCCATTGTAATTTAATTTGAGCATGATTAAATGATTCATTATTTATTTTCAGTATGCCAGGCTCAACCAGCTCAAACAATGGGTTAGTTTCTATTGCGCTTTCAAGCAGTGACCCAGTTAATTCAAAAGTTTGTGGATTCACTTGTATTTGGCTGTATTCTGTTTCGCCCACTCTAATCCATGAGCTCATTCCGTCTTTATCTACAGGCAGCGTTACAACAATTTCTTCAAATGCGTTTTTTACTTCAATGCGCCCTGTATCAGAATTAAATGAATACTGATAAATTCCTTCAGAAGATAGCGTTATCTTTGCTATACGTGCGATTGCGCTTGACATTTCCACGCGCGCAGAGGGGCCGCCCAAAGTAATCTCTAAATCATGGTAGTTTTCCATGGGGATAGGATGCAAAAAAACATACTCATTATCTGGGATAATGATGTGCTTTACGATACCTGGAACATAAAATTGATTTTTCATTGATTTATGCGAGACAATATCCAGCATGAGTTCACTGAATATTATCATCTCCTTGTTTTTAAAGTTAAAAAAACCTTTGACCTGCTTTAAATTAATTCTAAGCCATGCTATCCTTTTTTTTTGTTTTTCTCAAGTGTTTGTTCTTTAATTTATTGATTTAAATCAACGAATTGAAGCTAAATAACTAAGAATAAGTATTGCTATTTTGCACGCAGATGTATAAATAAAATAAATTATTCAAAGAGCAGATCGTTTTACTCCAAACCGTCGTGAACCCTGCAAAACCGCTACCTCATGCACAGTGGCGGCATCATCTTGATGTCGCACAAAGCGACGGCTGCCTGCCGCGACGCACCTGCCTGCGCCGCGTGCGTCGCGGCAGGCAGGCGCGGTGCGGGCAGGGAAGCCGCCGCCACGTCAAAAACTCCCCTCCTTTTCAAGGAGGGGTGGCGCGTAGCGCCGGGGTGGTTTATGAGTGGTTTTAACCCCCTCCCCGCCTGCGGCGGGACTCCCCCTTAGCAGGGGGAGAGTTTTGGGCGTGTGGCAGGGGAAGGAGCGGAGCGCCGAGTTGTACTCGGCAAGGTTTTAAATCCGGGTACTTGGTTGCCCAGCTGCCGAGTACAACTCGGCGCTCCCGGCGGGGTGATTTTCAACCCAAAGCGCGTTGTATGAGTTCTTTTTGCTGGCGGACGTGGACGTCAAAATAGCCCACTGCCGGGGAGGCGGAGGCGGGGCGGGCGATGTGTTGCAGGTAGCGCCGTTCGCCGAGCAGGGCGCGGATGTGGTGCTGGCTGGCGTACCAGGCGCCTTGGTTGAGCGGTTCTTCCTGGACCCAGATGAATTCCTGGGCGTTGGGGTAGCGGGCGAGGATGGCGGTCATTTCTTCGTCGGGGAAGGGGTAGATTTGTTCTAAGCGGATGATGGCTATCTGGCTGAGTTCTTCAAGCCGGCGCGCTTCGAGCAGGTCGTAGTAAATTTTGCCGGCGCAGATGAGGATTCGCGTGACGGCTTCGGGGGCAAGCGGGTCGATTTCATCGAGTACGTTGTGAAAACGCCCTTCGCTGAGGTCTTCCAGGCGACTGGTGGCCAGTTTGTGACGCAGCAGGCTTTTGGGGGTCATGACGATCAGGGGTTTGCGATAGGGGCGGCGCATTTGCCGACGCAGCAGGTGAAAAATTTGCGCCGGGGTGCTGGGGACGCAGACTTGCATGTTGTGCTGTGCGGAGAGTTGTAAAAAGCGTTCCAGCCGTGCCGAGGAGTGTTCTGGGCCTTGGCCTTCGTAGCCGTGTGGCAGCAGTAATACCAGTCCGCACAGTCGCCCCCATTTTTGTTCGCCGGAGCTGATGAATTGGTCAATGACGACTTGGGCGCCGTTGGCAAAATCGCCAAATTGTGCTTCCCAGATGACCAGGGTGTCCGGGGCGGCGGTGGCGTAGCCGTATTCAAAGGCCAGCACGGCTTCTTCCGAGAGCAGTGAGTCAATCACCAGAAAGGGGGTGTCTGCGCTGAGTTCGCGCAGCGGCACATAGCGGCGCTCGTCTTTTTGATTGAACAGTACCGCATGGCGGTGAAAGAAGGTGCCACGGCCACTGTCTTGTCCGGACAGGCGCACCGGGTAGCCTTCGCTAAGCAGGGTGGCGTAGGCCATGGTTTCGCCAAAGCCCCAGTCCAGCGGGAGTGAACCGGCGGCCATTTTGTGGCGGTCGTCCATGATTTTGGCAACACGGGGGTGCAGCTCGAAGCCTTCCGGCAGTTGGCGCAGTTGTTTCCACAGTGTTTGCAGGGTGCTTAAAGGGACGCAGGTGTCGGTGGGTTCTTGCCAGGGTATGCCGATAAAGCTGCGCCAGTTCACGGCCTGCGGGTTTTTCTTTTCCGGTTCGCGCAAAAGATGCGGCACCATGTTCTCGCCGGCTTCGAGTTGCGCCCGGCAGGCTTTTTCCAGCGCGCCCGGTTCATGTTCTTCCAGCACGCCGAGTTCGACCAGGCGCTGGGCGTATAGGGCGCGGGTGGTCGGCAGGGCTTTGATGCGTTGGTACATCAGGGGCTGGGTGGCGTTGGGTTCGTCTACCTCGTTATGGCCGTGGCGGCGATAGCAGACCAGGTCAATGACCACGTCCTTTTTGAAGGTCATGCGGTATTCCAGCGCAATGCGAGTGGCAAAGACAACCATCTCCGGGTGATCGGCATTGACGTGCAGAATCGGCACATTGGCCATTTTGGCCACATCGGTGCAGTAATAGGTGGAGCGGGCATCCTTGAGGGTGCTGGTGGTAAAGCCGATCTGGTTGTTGATGACGATATGCACGGTGCCTTTGGTGGAAAAGCCTCGGGTTTGTGACATGTTGAGAGTTTCCATGATCACGCCTTGCCCGGCAAAGGCGGCATCGCCGTGCAACAGCACCGGCAGGACGTGATCGCCTTCGCGGTCATCGCCCCGCTCCTGACGGGCGCGGGCGGAGCCTTCCACCACCGGGCCGACGATTTCCAGGTGTGAGGGGTTGAAGGCCAGCGCCAGATGTACCGGTCCGCCGGGGGTGTGCATATCGGAGGAAAAGCCCATGTGGTATTTGACATCGCCGGTGCCTTCGCTGGCCTGATGAATGCCTTCAAATTCCTGAAACAGTTCCTGGGGCGATTTGCCCAGAATATTGACCAGGACGTTAAGCCGTCCCCGGTGAGCCATGCCGATAACCAGCTCGCGCACGCCCTGGGTGCCGGCCTGCTGGATCAGCGCATCGAGCATGGGAATCAGGCTTTCGCCGCCTTCCAGCGAGAAGCGTTTTTGCCCCACATAGCGGCTGTGCAGATAGCGCTCCAGCCCTTCGGCGGCGGTCAGGCGTTCGAGAATGTAGCGCTGTTGTGTGGCTTCAAAGTGTGGCCGCCCGCGCACCGTTTCCAGGCGTTGCTGTAACCAGCGCCGCTCGGTGGTTTCGATCAGGTGCATGTACTCCACCCCCAGATGGCCGCTGTAGGTATCGCGCAAAATGCCTAGAATCTGGCGCAAGGTGGCGTTATCCGGGCAGTACAGCGTACCGGGATTAAAGCGGATGTCCAGATCGTCTTCGCTGAGCTGGTGATGAGCCAGACTCAGCTCCGGCAACGGTTCGCTGTGCAAAAGCCCCAGCGGGTCAAGCTGCGCATGGCGATGGCCCAGCAGGCGGTAGGTGGTGATCAGTTGCAGGACGTGAACCTGTTTGCGTTCTTGCTCCAGACGCCCCAAGGGCATTCGATAAGGCCCGTGATGTTCGGCCATGCGGCGAAACTGTTCGCGGACCTGGCTATGCTGGGCGGCGCTTTTGTCGCGTTCATCCAGCACCCATTGATCAAAATAGCCGCGCCAGCGCTCGGGCACACTGTGAGGGTCTTGCAGATATTGCTCAAACAGCTGCTCAAGGTAGGCCGCATTGCTGGCGTTAAGGTGGGAACTTGCCCATTGGGCTTGCATATCGGTGTGTGCGGTCGGCCGGTTCATCGCGTTGTCTGCTAAAAGTAGAAATTATCCTTGGGATCGGGACGGGTCTTGAACCAGCGAAAACTCCACAGGTAGTGCTCGGGGTGTTGGCGGATCAGCTGTTCAAGGGCTGCGTTCATGCGCTGCGCATCGGCAAGCTTATCACCTGTGGGGAAGTCTTGCAGCGGGGGCGATATCCAGACATGGTACTGATCGTGTTCGGTGTCATAGGTGGTGATGCAGGGCAGCACCGCAGCACCAGTCATGGATGCCAGGCCGCCTAGGGCGCTCAGGGTGGCCTTGGGGATGCCGAAAAACGGGGCAAAAACGGCGTGGCGCGGGCCTAAATCCTCATCCGGCAGATAATAAAATACTCCGGCAGCACGCAACCGGCGCACCACCGGACGCAAGCCCTGCGCACGACTGAAGATCTGCGCACCATAGCGGGTGCGGCTGCGGTGATTGATCCATTCCGCGACGGGGTTTTTCAGGGGCTTGGCCATGGAGCAGCCCTGCCCCAGTACCCGCCCTAATTCCAGCCCGGCAAAATCCAGTGCGGCGGTGTGTGCCGCCAGCAAAATCACCGGCTGCGCGGCCTGCTGACAGCGCTGCAGATGCTCCAGGCCATGAATCTGCAGGGGTGGGGTAGGGGGATGAGTGCCGCGAAACCATAGCCGGGGATAATCCAGCAAACAGTGTGCGCTACCGCGCAGATGGCGTTTTAACAGCTGAAGGCGGGCGGTTTCATCCAGCTCAGGAAAGCACAGCCGCAGATTAACCAAAGCAATCTGGCGGCGCCGCTGGCCCGTATGCCACAGCATAGCGGCCACCGGCACGGCCAGCAGACGCAGCACCCGGCGCGGCAACAGGCTCAGCACCGCTAATAGGCCCAGGCCTAACCAGCTGGGCCAATGACGCGGATGCAGCAGCGCGGCTGTGAAGGGAGCCTGATAGGCCGCGCCATGCTCTGGGGAATCACGCATTATCTGCGCTGGCACCTTAGCTGAGCGGCGTATCCATTACCTCGCTGACCCGCCGCACCGTGCAGGTCAACAAGGCCATGCGGATAAACACCGCCCCGCGTGCCTGCGCGAAATACCAGTTATGCGGGGTGGCATCAAGATCAGTTGCCAGTTCCTCACCACGGGCCAGCGGATGCAAAATGATGGCATCCGGTTTCAGCGGGGACGCGGCGCTCAGACGCAGGTTTTTGCCCATCGCCTCGAAGGTATCGCCCACCCAGGCAATGGCGTTGATATACACCACATCCAGCGCGGGCAACTCCGCATCCAGCTGCTTGCTGATGCGCACCTTTAGCCCCAGCGCGGCGAGTTCCTCGGCCTGACCGGCACTGAAAGGCGCGGCCTCATCGCAGATCACCACCACCTCGGCAATCACTTCGCTAAATTGCCCCAGCATCAGCAACAGGCTGCGCACCGTGCGCATCCGCCCTGGAACGCCGATCACCCCGATGCGGATATGCTGCGCCGGGGGGACGTGCTCGGCCAGCAGCTGCGGACGCCATTTGAAAATCGTGTATAAGTCCGCCATGGCCTGCGTCGGGTGTTCATCAATGCCATTGCCCGCGTTGATGATCGGAATGCGCAGCGCATCAAGCATCTCATAGATGGCATGATCCTCATTATTGCGCAGTACAATCACATCACCGTAGTTATTAAACATCTCGGCAATATCCGCCAGCGACTCGCCCTTGGCCATGCCGGTGGTGGCCGGGTCGGTGATCGACATAATATCGCCGCCCAGCCGATGCCAGGCACTTTCAAAAGAAAGCCGGGTGCGAGTGCTGGGTTCATAGAAGGCGCTGATCAAAATCTTGCCGCTTAAGGGCATGTGCATCAGCTGCGGGGTGCTTTCGTATTGCGCCGCCAGACGAAACAGCTGCACCAGCGTAGCCCGATCAAAGGCGCGGGCGGAAACGACATGGCGACTGGATAGGGCCATCAATGGCCGGGGATCTTCCGGCAGGGCATCCAGCAAAGCCTTGGGGCGCTCAATGCCCGCCGTGCCGTCTTTGGGGCGCAGGGTTTTTTGCAGGCGTACATCGGGTGGCACTACCATAAGCAACCTCGTCGTACATCACGCACCAGCAGCCCCAGCAACAACACCGGTGCCAGCGTGGTCAAGCCGGTGGCAACCATCACTAAAATCCCCAGGGCTTCTACAGAAATTGTCATTAGTTTCTCCGCTAAGGCATGGCTCAGTACAGATACACGGAATCAATATCCAGGCTGGAACGCTGTCCCAGATCGTCAAAATGACGCGCAAGCCAGGCCTTGGCCGTTTGCTTGCCGACATTATGCAAGTACTCCAAAAAGGCCCATTCCGCGTTAAGCTTGCTCGACACCGACAGCTTTTTAAGCTCGTGGTCGGCATTCACCCGATGAAAATGCACATCCCCCCAATGGTGCTTATCTAGCAGCCCCTCCTTAGACAGCATGTTTTTGAGCATCGCAATCGCCCGCACTTCTTTGATCAGACTGGAATTAAAGGTGATCTCATTAAGGCGGTTCATAATCCCCGCTGCGGTGGTGGGCACCTCATCACGATAAATCGGATTGATCTGCACAATCACAATATCGCGCCCCTTGCACTCCTCGACCAACGGAAATAACGCCGGATTTCCCATATAGCCGCCATCCCAATACGCCTCGCCATCAATCTCCACCGCCTGATAAATAAACGGCAAACAGGCCGAGGCCATCACGGTATCAACGCTCATCTCCTCTTTACGAAAGACCCGCACTTTGCCGCTGCGCACATTGGTTGCCGTCACAAAGAGCTTGATATCGGGACAACTGCGCACCGCGTCAAAATCGACCTGTTCGGCGACAATCTCGCGCAGGGGGTTAATATTCATCGGATTAAACTGATAGGGCGATACCAGACGACTGAGCATATCCATCATGATATAGCCCGGTGACATATCCAGACTCCAGTTGCCCATGAACATATCAATGGGTGTGCGCTGAATCGGGCTGGCCATTGCCGAGCGGCTGACGGCTGACCAGAAATTGCGCAAAGCCTCACGCGCCCCTGGCTCCCCGCCGCGACGCAGCCCATCAGCCACCACCACGGCATTCATCGCGCCCGCCGAGGTGCCGCTTAGCGCCTCAATGTGAATCCGTGGGTCTTCAAGAAACTCATCCAAAACCCCCCAGGTGAAAGCGCCGTGCGCGCCACCGCCCTGCAAAGCCAGTTCAACAAGTTTAGGTTGTGTGGTGTCTGACATGATATCCCTCATCTTGCAAAAAGTTGCAGAAAAACCAACCAGCGCATCGCAACCGCTGGCAACCAATCGTTATCAGTGTAACACGACCCGGCTTGCCCGGCGTGATCCGCATGGATTCATGGTACCAACGCCAGCACACCACAGGCATGATGCTGACGGCGTTCCAATTGCTTAGCGTTAGGGTGCGGAGCTGGGGCTTGGCGTTCCAGGGTGCTTCAGCGCCCAGGCGGTAAGCGTGTGGCCTGTAGCCTAAAAAGCTTGAATTTTTGCGCCATGTCCCTATCTAATACGCGGTCTTTAGCCTTTTTTCTAACCCTTGTTGTGTGGAGTGTTGTTGATGAAACGTATTGCCTTGTTTCTTGCAACCAACCTGGCCATCGTGGTGGTGCTAAGCATCACCCTACGCTTGCTGGGTGTGGAGAGCATCCTTGACGAATCAGGGACCAACCTGAATCTGAACTCCCTGTTGATTTTTGCGCTGATTTTTGGCTTTGGTGGCTCGTTTATCTCGCTGGCGATTTCCAAGTGGATGGCCAAAAAGACCATGGGTGTCCACATCATTGAACAGCCGCGTGATGCCACCGAGCAATGGCTGGTGGACACGGTGCGTCGTCAGGCCGAAGCGGCGGGTATCGGGATGCCGGAGGTTGGTATTTTCGACTCGCCTGATCCAAACGCCTTTGCCACGGGCATGAATCGCAATAATGCCCTGGTGGCGGTCAGCACCGGGCTTTTGGATCACATGAATGCCGATGAAGTGGAGGCGGTGCTGGGTCATGAAGTCGGCCATGTGGCCAATGGTGATATGGTGACCCTGGCTTTGATTCAAGGCGTAGTGAATACCTTTGTGATCTTCATCGCCCGCGTCATCGGCCACTTTGTGGATCGGGTGATTTTCAAAAACGAGGAAGGTCACGGCATTGCCTTTTGGGTGACGACCATCGTTGCAGAAATCCTGCTGGCGATTCTGGCCTCGATCATTGTCATGTGGTTTTCGCGGCTGCGCGAGTTTCGTGCCGACGAGGCCGGTGCCAAGCTGTCCAGCCGTACCAAGATGATTGCTGCGCTGGAACGCCTGCGCGCCATGCAAGAGCAGCCCACACAAATGCCCGATCAAATGGCGGCGTTCGGGATTCGCGGCGGCATGGGCGATGGCCTCAAAAAACTGTTCATGACTCACCCCCCGCTGGAAGAGCGCATTAATGCGCTGAAATCTGCGCAGTAAGCCTTGCATCAAGTGGCGGTTAAGCAGGAGACACTGGCATCTGCCAGTGTCTCCACAGACATCAGGCTTTTTTCAGCAGACGCTGTTTTTCCCGGTCCCAGTCGCGTTCCTTGACGACCGCCCGCTTGTCAAACTCCTTTTTGCCCTTGGCCAGACCAATCTCCAGCTTGGCCCGTCCCTGTTTCCAGTACAAGGCCAGCGGCGCCAAGGTATAGCCCTTGCGCTCGACCAGTCCAATCAGCTTATTAAGTTCGCTGCGATGCAGCAATAACTTGCGTGTGCGCGTCGGGTCTGGGTGAATGTGCGTGGAGGCCGTGGGCAGCGGGGTGATATGCGCGCCAAACAGCCACGCTTCCGCCTGCTTGACCAGCACATAGCTCTCCGTCAACTGCACCCGCCCGGCGCGCAGGCTTTTGACTTCCCAGCCATGCAGCGAAAGTCCTGCCTCAAAGCGCTCCTCGATGAAAAAATCATGCCGCGCCTTTTTATTGAGCGCGATGGTACTGCCTGTGTTTTTGGTTTTTTTGTTCATGAAATTAAATGCTTCGTGTTCATTTTAGCGCGAGTGCAAACGAAAGCCCTGCGCCTGCATACAGTTTTTGAGCATCATATCGCGTTCTGCCTGCGGGATGTTGTTCAAGCGAATCTCATACTTACATTGCGACAGCGCAGTCAGGGTATCATTGGGGGATGTCCCCGGCTTGCGCCAAGCCGGCTGCGGTGAACTGCATGCGCTGAGTACAAAATTTAGCAAAATTAAGAAATACAGCCTCCGAAACATAAAAAACACCTCTTAATCAAATACTAAGATCGTATTTTATGCTGAATCGCACACGCTGCGCCTATTCGGCCTATCGCGTGTCAAAGATCCCGTGAGCATAGCATAGGCGTTTAACGGCTTCCGGGGCTTGACTTGCTGAAAATCAGGCTCTAAAATTGACAGGATAATTTATCAGCATCTTCATTATTCCCTGGTAGCTCAGTCGGTAGAGCGGGTGACTGTTAATCACTAGGTCGGCGGTTCGAGCCCGTCCCAGGGAGCCATATTCTAAAAAAGCCAGCCTTCTACGGCTGGCTTTTTTGTGCGCACTGCGTGTGCAGCGGCGTAGCGTATACCATTTGCTGATCCGTTGCTAACATCTTGTCATGTGTAAAGAGCGCGCCTTCCAGAGGGCCTGCGGTGGATAAAGCGGTTTTTCTTCGACAATTACACGATGCCCTGGGGCGCGAGCAAGTACTCAGTGACCCCAGCGATTGCTGCGTCTACGGCTATGATAATTCGCGTCAGCAGGCCCCGGCAGATGCGGTGGTGTTTGCCACTGATATCGCCCAGCTGCAAACGCTGGTGGGTCTGTGTCGCCAACATCGTATGCCGCTGATTCCGCGTGGACGCGGTACCGGCACCACCGGGGCCACTGTGCCGGTTGGCGGGGGTGTGGTTGTCAGTTTTGAGCGCTATGATCAAGTGCTCACCTTTGCTCCGGATGATCGTCTGCTGGAGGTGCAGGTTGGCATCACCAATCAGACTGTGCAAGATGTCGCTGCCACGCAAGGATTTTTCTGGCCACCGGATCCGACCAGTGCGGCCTATTGCAGTGTGGGAGGGAATCTGGCCTATAACTCGGCAGGCCCACGCGCGGTTAAATATGGCACCACGCGGGATAACACCTTAGGTCTGGTGGTAGTAACCGGCACGGGTGAGATTTTGCGCACCGGCGTTAAAACCTCCAAGGGGGTTGTCGGGTACGACCTGACCCGGCTGTTTATCGGCTCTGAGGGGACCTTGGGGCTGCTTGTCGAGGCCAGCTTAAAACTCACGCCCCTACCGCAAAGCAAGCGCACCCTGCAGGCGATATATACCTCCATCGAAGGTGCGGCGCGAGCGGTGTCGCGCATCATGGCCCAACCGGTGATACCCCATGCGCTGGAGTTTATGGATCGGCGCGCCATTGCGATGATCCGTGGCTATGCTGATATTGATCTGCCACAACAGGCCGACGCCTTGTTGATGATTGAGGTGGATGGCTCCAATGCCTCGATTGACGCTGACAGCAAAGCCATTCTGGCGGCTGCTGATGGAGACGATTGCCTCACGATTACGCTGGCCGGTACGCCCGCCGAGGTGGAGGCGCTGTGGGCCACACGCAAGGCTCTTTCGCCGGCATTGCGCACTATCGCGCCTAAAAAGATCAACGAGGATGTGGTGGTTCCGGTGTCGCGCATACCGTCTCTGATCAAGGGACTGGAGGAGCTATCAACACGCTATGGCATCCCGATTGTCAACTTTGGTCATGCCGGCAATGGCAATATCCATGTAAATTTGCTCATCAATCCTGATGATCCACGCGAAATGCAGGCCGCTCATGCCTGTCTGGATGAGGTGTTTGCCCTGGTCTTATCCCTGCAAGGCACGCTGTCTGGTGAGCATGGCATTGGCCTGGTCAAACGTGAATTTGTCGGACGCGAGCTGGATGATACCGCCTTAGGCGTGATGCACCGGATCAAGCAGCAATTTGACCCCGATGGCATCCTCAATCCGGGTAAGACCCTGCCAGATTAAGCTACGTTGGCGCGCCGATGGCCCGTCAGTTTAACCCCTATATCGCCCCTGCAACCTGCCTTTTGTTGATGATTTCGTGATGGAAACCGTTCAGGTATTGCATATCGGCAAGTATTTCCCGCCCGTTCCGGGGGGGATGGAGTCCTTTCTTGCGGATCTGCTCAACGCCAGTGTACGTTATGACCTCAAGGCCGGTGCCCTGGTGCATACGCACCCTGAGCAGCCTCCCCTGATACACAGCCCCTGCAAGGGCCTGTACCCCGTGAAAAGCTATGGCGAGATCGTGCATACCCCAATGGCGCCAGGCTTTCCCATGGCGTTACGGGCGGCCTTAAAAAAGACCCGGCCACAGATTTTGCATCTGCACCTACCCAACCCGTCGGCGTTTTGCGTCTTGACTGAACCGCTGGCCCGCGCCTTGCCGTGGGTAGTGCATTGGCATTCTGATGTCATCACTCAGCACAGTCGCACGCTGGCCTTGACGTATCGTTTCTACCGCCCCTTTGAGCAGGCACTGCTTAAGCGCGCCCGCAGCATCATTGTCAATTCCCCCGCGTACCTGGAAGCCAGCCCGGCACTGACCGCTGTACGCCCGCGCTGTCAATGTATCCCGCTGGGCATTGACCCACAGCGCCTGCCCGCCGCCACACCCACCGCCCTTGCCTGGGCAGCCCGGCAATGGCCCGCGCAAGGCTTAAAACTCCTGGCGGTCGGGCGCCTGGTGTCCTACAAAGGCTTTGACGTGCTGATCAAGGCGCTTGCCCGTCTTCCTGAATGCCAGTTAGTGATCATTGGCACCGGGCCGCTTGAGGCCAGCTTGCACGCCCTGATCCAGCAGCTTGGCGTGAGCGAGCGCGTGAGCTTGGCCGGGTATCTTGACAATGACACGCTCGGGGCCATGATGGCAGACTGTGACGTGGTATGCCTGCCCTCCGTGTTGCGCAGCGAGGCCTTTGGTCTGGTATTGCTGGAGGCGATGCACTATGCCAAGCCCGTGGTCGCCTCGGACATTCCCGGCTCGGGCATTGCATCGGTCGTACATGAAGGGGGGCACGGCTTACTGGCAGCGCCGCACGATCCGCATCATCTGGCCAGCTGTTTGCGGCGTCTGGCGTCTGATAGCGCGCTGCGTGCAAACCTCGGCCAACGCGGGTCCCAGCGGTTACAGTCGCGTTTTCACATTGACCGGCATCTGGAAAAACTCCTAAGCGTCTATGCCCAGCTCGTGCCGGGCCTGGCGCGAAAGCAGCCTTGATCCCGGCACAACGGCTTGCTGTCTTTCTTGCAACCTCCGGACACAGCGGGGTTGATCGGTTGATGCGCAACCTGCTGCCCGCCATCGCCGCACGGGGCATCGCCGTAGATCTGCTGCATGTGCGGGAGCATGGGCCGGTCTTTGCCCAAGTGCCGCCCGGAATGCGCGTGATTGATCTGGGCACAAAACACAGCCTGCAGGCACTGCCTGCCCTGATCCGCTACCTGCAGACGCAGCGTCCCACCGTACTACTCTCAGATAAAGACCGCATCAATCGCATCGCCCTGCTGGCCCGCTGGCTTTCCGGGGTTCCTGTGCGCCACTACCTGCGTCTGGGCACCACCGTCTCAGAAAGCCTTGCCCGACGCCCCTGGTCGCAACGCCACCTGCAAAAACTGTCGCTGCGCCATACCTATCGCTTTGCCCACGGCATCCTCGTACCCTCGGAGGGCGTCGCCAAGGATTTAGCCGGATTTCTCGGACCCGCAGCCCCCCCGGTGCATGTGGTACCCAGCCCAATCATTCGCGCCGATCTGGCACAACGGGCCGCCGAAAACCTTGATGATCCCTGGCTGGCAGCCAGTCAAGCCCCGCTGATTCTGGGGATTGGCGAACTTTCAGCGCGCAAGGATTACGCCACCCTGATTCGCGCCGTCGCTCGTTTACACCCACACACACCCTGTCGGGTCGCCATTCTCGGACAGGGACGCGAACACGCCCGCCTGCAAGCGCTGGCCCGGCAATGCGGCATTGCCCACGCGGTACACCTGCCCGGTTTTGTGGCCAACCCCTACCCCTGGCTGTGCCGCGCCACGCTCTTTATACACACCGCACACTGGGAGGGGCTGGGAATTGTGCTGGTGGAAGCCTTGGCCCTGGGCACCCCGGTGATTGCCACCGATTGCCCCAGCGGGCCACGCGAAGTGCTGAATCATGGACAATACGGCGCACTGGTGCCCATCGGCGATGATCAGGCCCTTGCAGAGACCATCTGCGCGGTGCTGGCAACGCCCCAGCCACGCGAACAAGGGCAAAAAGCGGTGCAACGCTATCAGGTTGAAAGCGCCACCCAGGCCTATCTACAGGCCATGGGTCTGGATTAAACCGTGGCGGCATCATCTTGATGCCGCTACTGGAAGCCGCCACCACACCGGGATTCTCCGCCCCCTGTAAAAAATAGCCTCAAACGGGTACGATTAGCCTTTAACAAGCAGCAAGCCGTGAACTTGCAAGGCACCACCACCAAAGGCCTTGCGATACCGCCTCTGCTGCGGTATCCATGTCCTTATTTATACTTATTCAAGCCATTCAGCCAGGTCATCGGATGTCAACCATAGATTCTAATCCACGCAACACCCATCTCGTGATCTCCGCCATTGGCGAAGATCATCCCGGTATCGTTGAAAGCCTGTCACGTACCGTCCTCGACAGCGGTTGCAGCATTGAAGACAGCCGGATGAGCGTGCTCGGAGGCGCCTTTGCCATCATCATGCTGGTTTCAGGCAACTGGAACACCCTAAGCAAGCTGGATTCCGCCCTTTCCCACCTGCGCCGCCAACACGCACTGGAAATCATCACCCAGCGCACCGGGCCACGCCAACTTAGCTCGCCCTATCTGCCCTACTCAGTGGAAGTGGTCGCCCTGGATCAACCCGGCATCGTCCACCAACTCGCCGGCTTTTTCTCGGCCCGTGACATCAACATTCAGGAAATGAGCACCCACGCTTATAACGCACCGCACACTGCAACCCCGATGTTCAGCGCACACATGGCTGTTGAAATCCCCGCCAATGAACACATTGCCTCACTGCGCGAAGACTTTCTCGACTTTTGCGACGAACTCAATCTTGACGGCGTGATTGAACCGCTCAAAATCTAACGGCGCAGCGTCGTAATCGTGCAATCATTGACATCCTGCCCACGGCTAAAGCTGGGGGCTTCTCGCGCATCACTGGTGACAGAGGTCCATGCAAACACGCACGCAGACGGCTTGCATGGACCACGCGAACCGGGCAAGCATGTTGTATCAATGAAAAATGAGAAAACTAGAGAAAACTAGAGAAAACAACAAATAAGGAAGGGGATATATAAGAATGGTGGCCAGGGACGGAATCGAACCGCCGACACGAGGATTTTCAGTCCTCTGCTCTACCAACTGAGCTACCTGGCCAAAACATGAAACACAATTTTTGAATATTATCGTTTTGACTGAAAAAAGTCAAGATAACACACTGAAAACTGGAGGCTGGGGTCGGAATCGAACCGGCGTAGACGGCTTTGCAGGCCGCTGCATGACCACTCTGCCACCCAGCCTGAATATCTAAAACTTAATGCGGATTATAAAATAGCCTGCATCATAGAACACATACAATAGCGCATAAAAAACCCCGGCATGACCGAGGTAAGAAAAGGCTTGGAGCGGGAAACGAGACTCGAACTCGCGACCCCAACCTTGGCAAGGTTGTGCTCTACCAACTGAGCTATTCCCGCGTCACTGAATGAGCGCATATTATACCGATTTATTTTAACCTGTCAATAGTTTTGCGCAGAGAGTGTTAGCCCAAAGCAGTAATGTCCCCTTCGTCCAATTCTAAAATGTCCCCTTTATATTTAAGCGGGAGGGGCACGCATGACGAAGGAGCACATTACGATGAGTCACAAAGAAATTGACCGACTAGAGATGATTCAGGCGGTGGCGAACAAGCATCTGCGGCAG
>NZ_MU255056.1:1608513-1614338 GCF_000227725.2 Thiorhodospira sibirica ATCC 700588
CCATGTCCGGGCGGTGTCCGTGAAGGTCTAGTGATAATGACACGATACTGAAGTTTCCAGATCCTGTCACGCGGTTCCGGTCTGGTTCTATGCCAAGCGTCGTGCTCTCGCCTGATCGGTGAGCAGGGTCAGCCACCCTAGATCAAAGCTGATCGCGGCGATCCTGTTCCCGTCATTCAGCACCCTTTCACGTTATCGACAGATTTTCCCTCGATCAATATCCTCTATAATGCGTTTTTCGCAAATTTTGAGGGGAGGCATGCATGGCTGTCCACATTGAAACTGGCTCAATGGCCGATCCCCTCAACGCTAACGGAAATTGACCCACTCACTGTTCTGATTACTGAGTCGTATTTTTTCCATTGCATTGAGCAGATCAGCATCCTGATTAATGCCTCGCTTTAAGCTGCTATCGAGAAGAAGCTGCGAATGTTGGAGAGCTTTGCGTGAGTTAGATGCTTTTGTAACGCGACCTATGCAGTGAAGTGTATCATGATAGCCTTGTTCCATCAGTCTGGTTATGCTTGCTCCATCGAAGCCAAGTAATGCTTTTAATTCGCTACCTTGAGTAATGTTAGATTGAGGACGTATCTCGAGGATTGTTGTATCTGGAAAATTATGGCGGCTCCATAGCGATCCATCACTCAGGTGCGTCACGATAACTTGTTGGCAGCCAGCTTTGACTAAAGGCGTTATCGGTGTATTCCCTTGCGAGGTTTGCCATCCGCCTTGCCCGCCATCTGTATAGTTTTTTCCACCTATCTGGCGTGCTTGGTACAATAACGGTAGAGCAGCAGATGCAAGCAAAGCATCTTTGCGCTCGTCGTCTGGTAATGCTTGCACATGCATAAAGTCCGAGGGCGGCGTATCGACCAATCCAGTGTCAGCTAAAACACAGCGTAGTATATCAGTCAAACCACCTAGGGTTTCATAAACAGAGACATACAGTGGAAGACCACGCATCAGACCTTCAATATCCAAGTATTCATCAATTAGTCGCTTCAAAGGTTGATCAGATAGTAATGAGTCGCTACTTATTGCACCCAAAGTCATTAATAGTTTGGATAAACGGGGTGTGCCCAGAGTCAGTCCTGCTGCTGCCAACAGCTTAAGGTATATGGGTGTGTTAGTTTGAAGTGGCGACTCCTTTGACAATCTAATCCATAACTCTTCAAGACGCTGTACCCCTACAGGCAGCGAGGGTGCACAGGCTAATACGGCACCATTTAATGCACCAATGCTTGCACCAGCTACCATATCTACACGAATATCTAGTTCGGTTAATGCCCTTAGCACACCCACTTGGTAAGCACCTTTTGCCCCACCGCCGGAGAGTACAAGGCCTGTAGAAGGGGATTCAGAAAAAACTGTAGTGTCAGGCATCAAGTGTCTCCAATGGGAAGATTTCATGTGTCATTGCTTCTGCAATACGCCTAGCTTGTGCTATTAAAGGCACCTTGCTTGGTAAATTTTTAGTTATATGTGCTGCGCTATATATAAAGGGTGTGCTATCAATGGTCATTTGATCAGCTAGCCAAGACAAGGCTTGCGGCATGTCAATACCATTACTACTGCGTGAGATAGATGGGGCAGCCAGCCAGACAGTTGCCATTTCCGCTGGTGTTTGTAATTCGACAGCAGCATCCACTGCCAGCTGTTTTGTGGAACGATCAATCACCAACTGCAAGAACTCTCTGCGCTTGTGTGCTGGATTTTCTAAGCAGCGACAATAATCACCTAAAGATCCCCAGTGTAGTTCTTCCATTGCTGCATAGCAGCGAGCTGCAGGTGATAAGACAGAAAAACGACCTGCTTCCCACTTGCTGAATGTAATATCTATATTGAGTTTTGCTTTTTGAATAAAATCGATACGTGAAATTTCTTGTGTCATATCATGCATTCGTTTATCCAGTCGGTAAGCCATTTCTTTCAGTTGTTCTCGTGTGTCGACACTGTAATGGCTTAGCTCGACCATGCTTCCACTCAAGATTGACACGCGATCGTTGACCTGTGTGATTGCCAGATTACTTTGTGCCATGGATTCAGTAAGCTCAGTTAGCCACTTCAATGATGCTTCTACACCATCAACTAAGCCGGCATTAATTTCAGTCTGTCGGCGAGCACCTTTACCAGTAAAACCATCATACATTCGTGCAAAAAAACCTGTGCGTTGACGCTGCACACGTATATGATCGCGCGCAACATCTATACTATTGGCAAAATCCACCACAAACTTTTCCTGCAAGCAGCTTAGTGTTTGGCAAAGAGTTGAGTTTGGCGTGATGGGTGCAAGATCATTACTCATACCTGCACCTCAAGCCTTGTTGAGGATGGGCTTTCTTTATAGCGCAGTGTTTCAGCGGAGTCATTTAAAGTTATGCAGTCCTTTTCCAAGGCTGCTGCCTCGATTGCCATTTCTGAAGATGTAGCTAATATTTCGGCTTTTCTTGCTTGATCTAAACTGTGTTTTTTTACGCCAGAAATTAAATCGCCGCGTACGTTTTCTACCTTCTCTCGAAATGCACTAAAGAACTCTTCAACTCCATGCTGTAATTGAGGAACGATGTCTTTATTCAATATGGAGTGGGCTGATATGAAAAGTGTTTCAATGCCTTTTCTTGACGAGGTGTTTATTTTGTTAATATCAACCTCATAATATTCTTCGCTGCCTTGGTAAGACTCCCACCCCCAGTCACTTGTATCAAACCATCCACAAATCGTTCCCCAGAGCCCATCCTGCCTCCTGTGTTTAGTTACAGTTCTTGTTTTTTCCATGATGGCACTTTTCATTAGGCTGGTAACAGGAGAGTCGATTTTTATGCTCTCGGTGTTTGGCAGATGAACTATAATATCGAAATCATCTAGATTTCTTTTTATTGATTCTTTTATGCTCTCAAGTGCATTGATGCGATGCCCATCGAACTCAATTGAAAAGTTATCTATTCCAGATTGAATGCAGGAGTTGCAATCACTTTCTGCCTTATCCATGAGGGTTTTGATGGAACTTTCAATTCGCTTAATGAAGTCTTGAGCTGCAGCCCGATCATCAAATTTGATAATCGGGCTGCTTGGATCGAAGTCAAGTGTAGAATCTTTGATTTCTCTCTTACTACCTAGAAATGAAGCGAGTGCAGTACCAAAAAAACCATCGGATTGAGTTGTTTTTTCTTTGGGATTCGATAAGCCTTTTCTTTGCTCTTTTTTCTGATGGTTATCAGACTCGGCAGTTTTCCCCTCCTTGAAGTAACTCTCTATTTTTTCAGTTACTTCTTTTTGAATTCCTGCAGAAGCAGTCTCAATTTTGATTTGAGTACTTTGCAATATACCTTCAAGTGCCTCTTCCGTGGAGGCTTCTATCTTGGCAATATTTTCAATGTCTTGCTGGAGTCGGTCGATATTTTTCTGCAGTTCGGCAACACTTTTCTTGAGGGAGCCAACATTGGCTTTAAAGAAGTTACCAGTATCTTTGGCAAGGTTGTCCAGTTTAGAGGCGGCTGAGCGTAATGCCTCCATGGCAGCATTACGGTGAGCCTCAAAAATAACTTGCTCCAAAGGAACTGAAAAGCCTGAGTCTTGCCAAAGTTTGTCAGCCCCAGCCTTAACCATTTGTGGATCATTAATAAAATCCACCCACATACCTCCAAATCTTTCTTTACCAAAATCCTCAACCCAGCACTCGTTGTTCGGTAGCTTACCATTCCGTTCAAGCTCATTTCGTGCTCGACTGGCTAGGTACCCCTGCTTGGAGGAAACTGGAAATACAGAGCTTTCAGCCATAGCATTTTTCATAAGTGTCTGCGCTATGTACTTCTTCACTGCCGCGCCATCATCCCCATTTCGGTCTTTCTGATCAAATTTGTTGACCAGTGCGTACATCCTATCCTTGGCCGTATAGGAGATTTCCATCAGACTCTCACGCACCTGCTCGTCTGCATCAGACTTGAGTTGGGTGTAATCAAGTACAGCTAATACTGCAGATGCCTTTTTTAACTGATCTTTGAGCATGTGGCGCAAATGCTGCTGTCCTGCTTCGTTGGGACCTGGGGTATCCAGTAGTGTCAGTCGCCCCTGTGTAACAGGGGTATCCTTCAAGTGTGAAAACTCAACCTCAATCACAGGCATGGCTTCCACTATTGCATAAGCGTCAAAAGGAAATTCGACATTTAATGTAAAGCACAGCCGAACCAAGTCGTTGAGGCCTTTAAGGAATCGGAAAATATCTTCTGCACCCTCATGCTGGGATACAAAAAAAGTCTGCTGTCGAATTTGTATCAAGAGTTCTTTCATGTCTTCATCGTTTTGCAGTTCTAAAAGAACTTCTTGATTCACCAACTTGATGGCCTGAGACAATGTCGCTAGCAACTCATTGATTGGTTGTACTTTTTCAAAAATCAAACGAGGCTGCAGTACGCCAGGTGTATGCCTAATTAGTGTGGGCAGCGTAGTCATTGGACGATTACGGTTTGGTAATACCTCAGCACCAACTATGGCATTGATGCTAGTTGACTTACCCGCCTTCATAGTACCAACTACGGCCAACACCATGTCCAAATGATCAAGCTTATAGTTTTCACCATCCAGAACTTCAAGTACTTTAGTTATTGATTGGGTATCAAAGGTTGCGCGATTGTGGTCATCAGCTGCGGGTTCATCTACCAATCCTTTTTGTTGTGCTTTTTCTAATAGGCTCTTCAATTGTGCCAGTTGGCGCTTGGCTTCCATTCGTAAAGTATCAATATTAAGTTGGTGCATTTTTCACTCTCTCAATGTAATTTGTATGTGAAACGTGTATCCCGTACATGGTTGTCAACAGTGTTCATTGATGTTTAAGCTGCGCCCGCATCTCTGCCAGCAAACCTTTCACTGGCCCTGCTGCTTTATGTTCAAGTTCACTATTCCCGCACTTGGGGCAGTTGCTTACATAGTCGTGGCCTTCGATAAATGCATCACTACGCGGGGCAAAGGTTTTTCGCCAGCCACATTGTTTGCAGATCAGTTCAAAAGGCTGAGGTTTGATCATTCTGCTGCTCCCGATGTTGTGCCATAAAAACCATTTAGCTGGTTCAGGGTTTGTTTTATTTCTTCAACCCAGGCTTGCGGCTGGTAAGGATAGGAAATCCAACCGCTTTCACCGCAATATATCTTCGGTTCGGGTGCCTGTCAAGTCGCAACGGAAGCCCCGTCTGAGCAGCGTCGGCAGCCTATCAGGCCGAAATCGGCCCGCCAAGGGGTGGCGAGACGGTTTTTCCGGTGGGCGATGGGTTGGGTTGTGGAAAGCGGGCAACGGTGGGGCTAGCAGCCCAGCTGGGCAGCTTTACCAGGACACCCGCTGGTCGTACTCGCACTCCGGCGCGGGCTGGGCGTAGGGATCACCTGCGGAACCTGCCTCAGCAGCGATGGCATGCTCCGTAGCGTCCTCGTACCACTCCGGCGGACCCCGCGCCTGGGCGATACGGGGCGGGGTGGCGGGTTCGCCGATGTGCTCCAGGATGGCCCGAACGTCCACCGCCTCGGTGATGAAGGCGAGAATCCGCATCTCGGCGCCGCACTGCGGGCAGGTCAACGGAAACGCCTCGTAGATGCGCGCCAGCAGCATCACCCAGAGGTAGCGGGCGGGAGACCGCCGGATGGTCTCGGGCGGATCCTCCGCTGCGGTTTTCACCGCCCGGTGGGATGTACAAGACGATGCCGTTTACGTCCTGCACGCATTCCAGAAAAAGTCGCAAAAGACTACAAAGAACGATATCGACTTAGCCGCAAAACGTTACAAACTGATTGGAGAAGCACTGTGAACGATAACGACACCCGTATCATTGAAAGTAGCG
>NZ_MU255056.1:1614438-1616092 GCF_000227725.2 Thiorhodospira sibirica ATCC 700588
CTCCCCGCCTGCGGCGGGACTCCCCCTTGGCAGGGGGAGAGTTTTTTGCGTGCAGCAACGGCGCGCGCGGCGCAGGCAGGGAGCCGCCACCACACTTTGGGAGCAAAAAACAGTTCTTGATTTTTTCTTCATTGTTTATCAGAATTCTCTATTGTAGATAGGTTATCTAACTTTGCTTAGGTTTTTAGGAGCAGAATCAGCTGGGATTACCGCTGCGCGGGCGGCTCCGGGAAGGTGCCGCCACGTCAAAAACTCCCCTCCTTTTTAAGGAGGGGTGGCGCGTAGCGCCGGGGTGGTTATGGGGAATTTTAACCCCCTCCCCGCCTGCGGCGGGACTCCCCCTTGGCAGGGGGAGAGTTTTGGGCGTGCAGCAACGACTGCCTGCCGCGACGCGCGCGGCGCAGGCAGGGAAGCCGCCGCCACACTTGTTTATTTATACAAGTTCTGGCATAAACGGGCGCATGAAGCCGTTGAAATTTATCGGTTCCAGCCTGGACGATCTGCGTAAAATGCCCGCCTCGGTGCGTCACACCTTGGGCATTGAGTTGATGACCATCCAGTACGGTGGCAACCCAAGCAACTTCAAACCGATGAAGTGCGTTGGTGCAGGTGCCTATGAAATTCGGCATCGAGAGCCCAGCGGCGCATTCCGGGTGATTTATGTCGCCAAACAAGACGATGCCGTTTACGTCCTGCACGCATTCCAGAAAAAGTCGCAAAAGACTACAAAGAACGATATCGACTTAGCCGCAAAACGTTACAAACTGATTGGAGAAGCACTGTGAACGATAACGACACCCGTATCATTGAAAGTAGCGGCAATGTCTTCGCTGATCTCGGCTTTGATCCTGCTGAGGCTGAGGTGATGAAACTGCGTACTGAGATCATGATTCGCACGGTTCAACATCTTAAATCACAGGGCTGGACACAGGCTGAGGCGGCACATCACTTAGGTATCACCCAGCCCCGAGTGTCGCGACTGCTCAAGGGCAAGGTGGAAGATTTTAGTTTGGACATGTTGCTGACCTTGGCCACACGCGCAGGTCTTCATCCTGAGCTGCGTCTGTCTGCGTAATGCCAATTTTACGAAAAGCCTTTATGGAACGGTGACCAACGTGGCGGAATCATCCTGATGCCGCACAAAAAAGCGACGGCTAGAAGCCGCCACTACGTCAAAAACTCCCCTCCTTTTTAAGGAGGGGAGGTGCGTAGCGCCGGGGTGGTTATGGGTTATTTTGACCCCCTCCCCGCCTGCGGCGGGACTCCCCCTTGGCAGGGGGAGAGTTTTGTGCGTGCAGCAACGGCGCGCGCGGCGCAGGCAGGGAGCCGCCACCACACTTTGGGAGCAAAAAACAGTTCTTGATTTTTTCTTCATTGTTTATCAGAATTCTCTATTGTAGATAGGTTATCTAACTTTGCTTAGGTTTTTAGGAGCAGAATCAGCTGGGATTACCGCTGCGCGGGCGGCTCCGGGAAGGTGCCGCCACGTCAAAAACTCCCCTCCTTTTTAAGGAGGGGTGGCGCGTAGCGCCGGGGTGGTTATGGGGAATTTTAACCCCCTCCCCGCCTGCGGCGGGACTCCCCCTTGGCAGGGGGAGAGTTTTGGGCGTGCAGCAACGACTGCCTGCCGCGACGCGCGCGGCGCAGGCAGGGA
>NZ_MU255056.1:1616192-1624294 GCF_000227725.2 Thiorhodospira sibirica ATCC 700588
CTTCCACCGAGATCGCATCGAAGATCAACCCGTGGTTTTGGTGCGTTTAAACCACATCCTGCAATATCTGAGAGAACACACCGACACTGCTCAAGCCTTACTGAAATACTCCATCCCGGCGTTTAAGCGGGAACTGCGGGCGCATGGCATCTTGCTCAGTGACCAACCCCACGAGCGCAACATCGACGGACGGCGGGTTTCCAACCTGCGTGCCTTGAATCTTCATGTGCTCAAACAGTTAAAAGCGTGGGACGTGGAGTAACCAGGAGCGCACAGCACCAGCTGCGCATCGAGGCCGCAGACCTCGTGGGGGTTTAAAGACAAGCCCCCCCCTGGGAGCGCACAGCACCAGCTGTGCACCGAGGCCGCAGGCCTCGTGGGGTTTAAAGCGTATCAAATGCGCAGCTGGTGCTGCGCGGTCACAGGGCGTAGCGGGTGCTACGCGCTCCCAGGTCGACAGATAGGCCCAGGCTGGCATTTAGCGAAGGTTGTAGCGTGTGCTCCACCTCATGCAATGCCAGTACCAAGGTACACGCCAGGCTATAACGGTCAAAGGGATCGCCTTGTCCCGGCAGTGCCAATAATGCGCTGCGGCGTGGGGTGTCGGTGTGCATCCAGGCAAGGGCGTGGGATGGTGTCGTCATGGCAGTCTTTGTTTCGGTGTCGATGCTGTGAGGATGGCGCGACGGTGCGAAGTCGTCAATACAGGCCTGGTGTTATCCGCTTACCGCAACGCCTTTAATCATGGCCCACAGCGTTTGTCCGGGGGCCAGATTGAGGTGTTTGCAGGAACGTTGCGTGATGCGTGCCAGTAATATTTGCTCTCCCACTTGCAGACGCAAAATGATATGTGCCGGATGTGGATCGGCGCTGATTTCCAGCAACCGCACCTCAAGCCCATTGAGCAGGCTGCTTGCCTGTGGGGGAGTAAGGGCAATGGAAACATCGCGGGCAAGAATGCGCACCCGCACCGGCGCACCGATAGCGCGTGCCTGCTCTGTCACCCACAGCCGCCCACCATTAAAGACCACCTCACTTAAGTGATCTGCCTCATGATGAGCGCCGATATGCCCCTCAAGTACCGCCGAGGCATGTTCGCTATGCGCCAGCGGTAAATCGGTGCGGCTTAAGAGATCTTGCAAGGTACCTTGGGCGAGCACTTTGCCTTGCTCAAGCAGGATCATCTGATCCGCAAGGCGTTCCACTTCTTCAATGGAATGGCTTACATACACCACCGGAATGGAAAGCTCATCATGCAGACGTTCCAGATAAGGCAGAATGTCGCCTTTGCTGCTTGCATCAAGCGAGGCCATAGGCTCGTCCATGAGTAACAGTTGCGGACTGGTCAGCAGTGCTCTTGCAATGGCAACACGTTGTCGCTGTCCACCAGAAAGCGCCTCCGGGTAACGTGTGAGCAGTTCACTCAAACCTAGCAAACTGACAACTTCATCCAGCTGTATGCGTCGATGTTCTTTAGCAATTCGCTGATATCCATACAGCAGATTGCGTTTTACCTCCAGGTGTGGAAACAGGCTCGCTTCCTGAAACACATAGCCTAAGGGACGCTTGTGTACCGGCAAAAAGAATTGCTCGTTTTGCCATACCTCGCCGTTGAATGTAAGCCACGCCTTGGCAATGCGCTCAAGCCCTGCCAGACAGCGCAGGATGGTTGTCTTACCGGAACCGGAACGACCGAATAATGCGGTGACGCCCTGGGCTGGGATGGTGAGATCCACATCCAGTGTAAATGCGCCCCGATCAAGATAAAACCTCGCCTCGATACTCATGTTCCCACCCCAACGACTTTGAATTTCTTGTTCAGCGCATACACACTCAACAGCAGAGAAAAGGACAACACCACCAATACCAATGCCAAGGCATGGGCGGCGGCATAATCCATCGCCTCCACATGATCATAAATGGCAATGGAGGCCACTTGCGTTTGTCCCGGAATATTGCCACCGACCATGATAATCACGCCAAACTCGCCTAAGGTATGTGCAAAAGAGAGCACCGCAGCGGTTAGAAAGCCGCGTCGTGCCAAGGGCGCAACCACCGTAAAAAACCGATCTAATGGTGAGGCACGCAAGGTCGCGGCAACCTCCAAAACACGTCCCCCCGCCGCCGCAAAGGCATTGGTTAAGGGCTGCATGACAAAGGGCAGCGAGTAAATCATCGAGCCAATCACCAGACCTGTAAAACTAAAGGCGAGATGATTAAAGCCCATAGATTCAAGCGTACCGCCTACCCAGCCGTGCGGGCCTAGCAAAATCAGTAGATAAAACCCCAGCACGGTAGGTGGCAAAACCAACGGCAAGGTAACCAGTGCTTCAATAAAAACCTTGCCACGCCAACGGGTATGCGCTAACCACCAGGCGATGGGCGCGCACACGACCAATAATATGCCGGTGCTGATGGCGGCCAGTTTGAACGTGACCCATAAGGCCATAAGATCATTATCGCTGATGCCTAACATGGGCTATTTCCGGAAAGTGTGGTGTGGCGGCATCTTCCAGATGCCGCACAAGCTACTATGCGAATACAAGATGCATCCGCCACGGCTGTTAGGGCAGGGCGTAGCCGGCTTCTTCAATGATTTTCACCGCTTCCGGGCTGCGCATCCATGTCATGAATTGCTGCGCTTGATCGGCATCGGTGGCTCGTTTGAGAATGACGGCTTGCTGTTCGATGGGAGTAAACCATTCAGCCGGTGGGATCCAGTGCGATCCGGGAATCACCCCGTCTTTTTGTATTTGATTAAGCTGTGCCAACGCGACAACCCCCAGCTCCGCTGCACCGGAGGCCACTTGCGTATAGACCTGCGTAATCGTTTGCGCACGAATCAGCCGCCCCTGGCGATTTAAGGATTCCCAGATGCCAAGATGCTCAAAAATCTGTTGTGCGGCCACCCCATAGGGCGCATTACGCGGATCAGTGATACTCAGGAAACGATAGGAACCGGTGCGCAGTCGCTCGACAGGATCATCCAGGTAATCTGGCTTGCTCGACCACAGCACAGGCACACCGATGGCATAGGTAAAGCGCGATGCTTCCAATGCCAGGTCGTTATCAACCAGCGCCTTGGCACGTTCTATATCGGCGGAAAAAAACAGATCAAAGGGCGCGCCGTTGACAATCTGCGCATACAACGCCCCCGATGAACCACTGCTGAGATGGATGTGATGCCCGGTCTGCTCGGCATAGACTTGAGTCAGTTGCTGCAAGGTGCCCAGAAAATTGGCCGCCACGGCAGCCCGCAGCTCAACCGCCGAGACGCTCGGGATGGTCAATGCCAGCCACACTACAAAAAACATATATCGTATTTTCATAATAATTAAGCCTCTTTGCATGAGCGTTATTTAATCATTGACGGCCAGGATGACATGCGAGGCCTTGATCAGCGCACAGGCCGGTGCGCCCTGTGTCAGCCAGCCCTCCTCTAGCGCCTCGCGAGTGACAATCGCGGTGATGACTCGCCCCTGCCCCAGTTCCAGCTTGACCTCTGCGTTGACCGGTCCTGCCTGAATGTGACTCACAACCCCCTTGAGCTGATTGCGTGCCGAGATGCGCATCGCTTGGCTTGCCTCACTCAGCATCACCAGGGAAGACTTGATCAGCACATGCACCGCCCGCCCAACCGCCAGCCCCAATTCTTCGCTGGCCTCATGGGTCACCATGGCGTGAATGTGTAAATCATGACCCAGATCCACCGTCACATCGTCGCTCACCGCGCCTTGGGTAATCCGGGCAACCTGCCCCTGATAATGGTTTCTTGCGGTGGTTTTCATAGAAAATCGCCTCATTAATGTCCAAACATCGCCTAATTCGCCGCTGGATTGACTCATCTGCTGCAAAAATTGCTGATATATCTGTTCAGCGGCCCGGTACTGCGCAATCACCTGTAAGCCATACGCGGTCAACTGCGTGCCTCCGCCATGTTTGCCACCCACCTGGCGCACTAACAACGGCTCATCGGCCAGATTATTCATCGCATCTATCGTCTCCCAGGCCGCCTTGTAACTCATCTCAATCGCCCGCGCCGCCGCCGAGATCGAGCCTGTCGCGGCAATCTGTTCGAGCAAGGCGATCCGACGACTGCTAAGAAAGGGTTGGCCGTTGAGCTTGAAGCAGAACTGACCGTCGATTTCAGGTGTCATGGCATGTTTTCGCAGGTTCGTTATGTTTACAGGTATATAACGCAGAGCGCAACAGTAAACCCGCTGGCCGCTGAGACATAAAGCATTTGTTGCGCCAAAAAGCGCCAAAGCCTTAACTAATTGACTTTCAGTGATTTTTTATCAAAGGGGTAGGCATCTGGTGTGTGGGGTTTGCGACATTGTGAGGATGGCCAAACACACTGCGGTAGGCCCAAGCCAGGCGGCATTTCCAGATGCTGCCTGAAAAAGGCGCGGCTGGAAATGCCGCTATCATGATGCAAAGCGGAGGTTCGGCGCGCCCAGGATGAATATCCGGCTAGGGGTCAGTTTTTGGCGAGCGTCGCAGGGCGCGGCGCAGGATTTGCTGAAAAGTCGGCAGCAGGCCCTTGGGCATAAAGATCATGGTAAGCATAAGGATCAGGCCGAACATCATCATTTCATAATCCTGAAAATCGGTGAGCAGTTGCGGCAATAACAGCAGCAAGGCCGCGCCGAGGATGACGCCATAGGTAGAGGCCATACCACCGAGAACGACCATGGTGATGAGTTCAATGGAGTGTTGAAACGAGGCAATCTGTGGGGTGATAAAACCCGAATAATGGGCGAAAAAACTGCCCATGACGCTGGCGTAAACTGCGGAAATGACAAAGACCAGCGCTTTATAGCGGGTGGTGTCTACGCCCACAACCCGGGCGGCGACCTCAGAGCCATGCACGGCCCGCAAGGCGCGTCCTATCGGCGAATCAATCAGGTTTTGCGCAATCCAGACGGCCACCAATAACAGGCCAGCGGCGAGGATATACCACAGCAACGTCCCCGAGAGGGTGTAGCCGGCGATTTCATATTGCTCAAAAATGCTCAGTTCCATGCCAAAAACCGACAGCGGGGGCACCGGGATACCATCCGGGCCGCCGGTGAGCCAGCCTTCGTTGTTAATGATGATGGCAATGATAATCCCAAGACCGAGCGTGGCCATGGAAAGATAATGCCCTTTGAGACGCAGGATCGGTTTACCCAGAATCAGTGCCAGCACGGCAACGCCCACCGCCCCGGCGAGCATGGCGGGCAATGGGGTAAAGCCGTAACGGCTGGTGAGAATGGCGCTGCTATAGGCGCCAATGGCAAAAAATGCCGCATGGCCGAGACTGACCTGCCCGGCAAAACCGACCAGAAGATTCAGCCCAACGACGGTGGCGGCAATGATGGCAATCTGGGTGGCAATGTCGAAGTGAAAGTCATTTTGCATGACAAAGGGCAAAGCGACCAGCACCAGCGCCAGGCTCAGAAAGCTGATCTGTGAACCCCAGCGGGAATGCATGTGGCGCATCAGACACGCTCCGCGACACGGCTACCAAACAGGCCCCGTGGCATAAAAAATAAAATCAGCAGAATCAAAAGAAAGGCAACGGCGTCTTTATATTCCGAGGAGATATAGCCTGCGGTCATGGTCTCGGCAATGCCGAGCAACAAGCCACCCACTACCGCACCCACGCCGCTGCCCAGGCCACCGATGGCCGCCGCCACAAAGCCTTTCAGGCCCAGCATGATGCCAATGTCATAGGTGGTAAAGGAAATGGGGGCAATCGCCACCCCTGCCACAGCGCCCAAAGTGGCGGCGAGCATAAAGGCAATCATCAAGACCCATTGAATACGGATGCCGACCAGTTGCGCCGCTCGTTTGTTCATGGAGGTGGCGAGAATGGCCTTGCCCATTAAGGTGTATTTAAAAAATACCACGAGGGCCAGCACAATCACCGTGGCAATCCCCAACACCCACAGGCTTTGGGTATACATCACCGCGCCGCCGACGTGCAAGGATTCGGTGCTGCTAAAGCTGGGCAGGGCGTGCAGCTCTTTGCCCCAGATCAGCTGCGCCAGGCCGCGCAAAAAAATCGAGGCACCAATAGTGATGATGATCAGGGTGATCACATCGGCGTGTTTGGCCGGGGCAATGGCCAGGCGCTGCAATAAGATACCCAGTATTCCGGCGAGCAATATCGCCATGAAAATGGCCAGCGGTAGGGGAATCCCCAGTGCCAGCAAGGAAACCGTGGCCATGCCACCGATCATCAAAAACTCGCCCTGGGCAAAGTTGATCACATGGCTGGCGTTATAAACCAGGGTAAACCCCAGCGCCACCAAGGCATAAATGGCCCCGGTGGTAATGCCGGAAAACAGATATTGTAAAAATTCAGCAAGCATGGCGTTTTGTTATCAGCGGATGGCAAAACGCCCCACAGCGGGGGCGTTATCACAGGAAAGACCCCAAAAAGGGGCCTAGTCTACCACAGCCAATGCCAGGCTTAGTCGATCAAAACCCAGCGCCCATCGCGAACTTCGAGAATGCGGAAAGACTCCACCGCCAGTCCCATGTGATCGGTCGGGCTGAAAGAATAAATCCCGGTCACGCCCACATGTCCGCGAATGCCCTCCAGGGCATCACGCACTGCGCCGGGCTCGGTCGTCCCAGCGGTTTCAATGGCCTTGACCGCCAGCATCAGGGCATCATAGGCATAGCCCCCAAAAGTAGAGACGCGCATATTCCATTGTGCCTCAAAGGCCTCTTTATATGCCTGCACCACCGGGCGCTGCGGATCATCTTCGGCCAGATCGTCAGGCACCAGCAAGGGCGAGGCGGGCAAACGGATGCCTTCCGCAGCCGCGCCAGCCAGTTCGAGGAAACGATCCGAGGCAACCCCATGTGATTGATAGAAGGGCAAGGTCATGCCCAGATGGGCATAGTTACGGGTGACAATCGCAGGCCCCTGACCAAAGCCGAAATTAAGCAGCGCCTCCACCCCGGCAGTATTGCGAATGCGCGTCAGCTGCGCGGTCATATCCGTATCCTGCGGCCCATAGGTCAGATCCGCGACAATCTCGATCCCAAAATCGCCAGCCACTTCCAGCGTCTGCGCCCGTCCTGAGCTGCCAAAGCCATCAGTGCCCGACAACAGCCCGACGCGGGTAATGCCACGGGACTGCATATCCGCCAAAATACGCTGCGCCGCCATGCGATCAGACTGCGGGGTTTTGAACACCCACGGCTTGACCGGCTCGGTAATCACAATCGCCCCAGCCATAGAGATAAACGGAATACGCGCCTGCTCAATCATCGGCACGGCGGCCATGGTCGTGCCCGTGGTGCTACCGCCGATAATAAAATCCACGCGATCAGCACGGATCAGGCGACTGGCATAATTGCGTGCCTCCGAGGCATTGCCGCCATCATCATAATGAATCAGCTGCAAAGGCCGCCCCAACACGCCCCCCGCCGCATTGATACGCGCCACATACATCTCCAGCGTTTTAAGCTCCGGATCACCTAAAAACGCCGCCGGACCCGTGGCGGAAACAAAGGCCCCAATCTTGATCGGCTCGGCGGCCTGCGCCGGGACCCACAGCCCCAAGACCAGCACCAGCCACACCATACTCAACCGAAAAATACCGTGCATCTAAACCCCTCCCCAAAAAGCGTAATCTGTTTTATTCATCAGTTTGCGCGGGAAACCCCGGCCTTCAGGCCGGGGAGGGATAGCGCGGCGTGCGAAGCAAGCCTCCTGTTCCCGACGCCTCCTCTTTGGTAGCTTGCTCTCTATTATACATGGATGCTATCTTTATTTTAACCGCCGGGCTGGCGGGGTTAGTCTGTGGAGAAACTGTAAGAAGCTGTTTGGAAACTACCGCCTCAAACCAAGCGGTTAGCCATCAGTCGAATCATTGCGAGATAAATCCAGGCTTCGCTGCTCGACATCAAGCGCTCGTAGTCCTTGCTCAGACGGCGTGAGTGGTTCAGCCAGCCAAAGGTCCGCTCAACAACCCAGCGTCGCGGCAACAAAACAAACCCTCGGCGCTCCTTGGGACGCAAGACCCCCGTCAAGACGAAACGAAAGCGCTGGGCAACCCAGTCAACCAGGCGTCCACGGTAGCCGCCGTCAACCCAGATTT
>NZ_MU255056.1:1624394-1633408 GCF_000227725.2 Thiorhodospira sibirica ATCC 700588
GAGGGGCAGGCGATAACTTTAACTCGGCCACCTTTTGTCTTGACAATGGGGTCCACCTCACCGTACTCGGCGCTCCCATAAAAATAGGCCACGCCGTGCGGGGTGCTCCTATGGCGCTTTTGGCGGGCTTGTCCCTTTGGGTGCAATCATGCCAAGGTAGGCATCATCCACTCAATGAGATTCGCTGATGCAAGACCATACTGTGTTTGATCTGTTAGTGATTGGTTCGGGACCGGGGGGCTATCGGGCGGCGGTTTTGGGGGCGTTGCGCGGTTTGACGGTGGCGTTGGTGGAGGGTGGGGAGTGGGGCGGCTGTTGTTTGAACCGGGGCTGTGTGCCGAAAAAAACCTGGTATCACACGGCGCGTCTGATGCGTGCGCAGCGCCATTTTGCCGAGCGCGGGGTGCAGGGGCAGTTACGCGCTGATTTCAATGCCGCGTGGGAACATCAGCAGGGTGTGGTTGAGCGCATCCGCAACAGTTATGTGCAGTATTTGCAGCAGCTCAAGATCACCGCCTTTCACGGTCACGCGGAGTTTTTTGATCCGCACCGCGTCCGGGTGCAGCGCGGATCGACGCACGAGGAGATCCGCGCCGCACACTTTATCATTGCCACCGGCTCAACCCCCACGATGCCAGCCCCCTTTAAACTGGTTCCGGGAAAAATCATCAATACCGATGGCTTGTTCAACAATCCGCCGCCGTCGGGGCGTCGCATTGCACTGATTGGCGCGGGGGTGGTCGCGGTGGAGCTGGCGTTTATTCTGACGCAATTGGGGCTGGAGGTGCTCTGGCTGAGCCGTTCAATCCCGCTCAAAAAACAGCCCTTTAGTGATTCGGCGCGGGCCTTGTTAAATCAGGCACTGGCAGAGCAGGGTGTCGGGGCGCGCCAGAACGCGGTGATTGCGCAGGTACACTGGGATGATGGCGGAGTTCGTCTGCATCTTGAGGATGGCACGGTTGAATCGGTCGATTGGGTCTGTCTGGCAACGGGCCGACAGCCATACACGCGCGGTCTGGGGCTGGAACGCACGGCGATTGAGCGGGATGCGCAGGGCTTTATTCAACGCAACGCCTACCTGCAAACCGCCCATCCGCACATCTACGCCATCGGCGATGTCGCCAGCCCCTGGATGAGCGCCAATCATGCGCTGGCCGATGCGCGGGTGGCGCTGCATAATCTGCTCCATCCGCAACAGCGGCAAGCGGCTGATGTGCGACGGATTCCCCTGGTGGTTTATAGTGCGCTGGAAATGGCCTGTATCGGCTTGAATGAAACCCAGGCCGAGGACCTTGACTATGAACCGGCGGTGGGCTTTACCGCCTTTAGCGCCTCGCCGTGTGCCTTGGGACAAAGTGCGCCGGAGGGTTTTGTGCGTCTGCTGGCTGACCTTGATACCGGGCGTTTGCTGGGGGGGGAGATTGTCGGTGAACAGGCCGGTGAACTGATTCACCTGCTTTCTTTAGCCCCTGACCCCAACACCGCGCTGGCCTATCTGGCGCAAGGTCGTTATAACCATCCAGCCCGCGCCGAGGAGCTGCTCAATGCCACCGAAACCCTGGCGCATCAGTGGGGATTGACACCATGGATCTTCGGCGATCAGCCTCGTTAAGGCTCCGGTAGTAGACCGCTCGCCGCCCTTATGCCCATGAGCTTAGAAGGTTTTTTTAATGCCGCAAGCCAATATTTTAATTGTTGATGATGAAGCCACCAATCTGGCGGTGTTCAGCGAGTTACTCACGCCGATCTATCAGGTGCGCGCCTGCAAATCGGGCGAACAGGCCCTGCACATTATGCGTACCCGCCAGCCGCCGGATCTGGTGTTGCTGGATGTGATGATGCCGGGCATGGATGGCTATGCGGTCTTGGCGCAGTTGCAAGAAGATTACGCCCTTAAAGACATTCCGGTGATGTTTATCACCGCGCTCAGTGGCATTGAGGATGAGGAGAGCGGTTTACAGCGCGGCGCGGTGGACTATATCACCAAGCCGGTCAAACCGGCGATTTTGCTGGCACGGGTCAAGACCCAGCTGGCGCTCAAACAGGCGCGGGACTTGCTCAAGCAGCATAATCTCCATCTGGAAGCGGAGGTCGCCCGGCGCACCCGGGAAAATATCCTGGTACAAAACATTAGCCTGAGTGTGATTCTGGAGCTGGCCGAAACCCGCGATAATGAAACCGGCCATCACATTACCCGCACCCAGGCTTATGTGGAGCTGTTGGGGCGCAAGCTGCAAAAGCAGCCCGCCTTTGCGGCGCTGCTTGACGGGGCGCAATTGGAAATTATGGTCAAGGCTGCGCCTTTGCATGATATTGGCAAGATTGGCATTGCTGACCGGATTTTATTAAAGCCGGGCAAGCTGGATGCGGCGGAATGGGCGGTGATGCAAACCCATACCACCATTGGCGCTCGCACCTTGCGCCGGGCGCTGGACCGGGCGGTATATGCCAATATCGAGACGACGCAGGAATCCCGGCCCGAGGCGCTGGCGGTGCTGGATGTCGCCAGCGTGATTGCACAAAGCCATCATGAGCGCTGGGATGGCGCCGGTTATCCAGAGGGCTTGGCCGCGCAGGCTATTCCCTTAGCGGCGCGCTTGATGGCCCTGGCCGATGTCTATGATGCGCTGACTACGGCGCGGGTCTACAAAGCGGCCTGGTCACACGAGCAAGCCCTGGCCTATATCCTGGAACAGCGCGGGCGCCACTTTGACCCGGCTGTGGTGGATGCCTTTGTGGCGGTGCAGGATTCGTTTATCGCCATTCAACAACAGTTTGCCGATAACGGACTGGATTGAGTGGTTTCAATCCTTGTTGTAGTGGATTTAGGGTTTAAACTTCGCCAGGCGCTGGCCCAGGCCCGCGATAGTGGGGTTTGTTTCAATCCTTGTTGTAGTGGATTTAGGGTTTAAACCTCAGATCTGAGGTGGTATTGTGAATTTTGAGTTTGTTTCAATCCTTGTTGTAGTGGATTTAGGGTTTAAACTTATACGATCCGCACAGCCGCAGCTTTGTGCATTTGTTTCAATCCTTGTTGTAGTGGATTTAGGGTTTAAACCGAGTCCTGCAATCGTTACCGTATAGCTGCTCATGTTGTTTCAATCCTTGTTGTAGTGGATTTAGGGTTTAAACGAAGAATATCGCGGCGCATGATGAGCGCAATCACGTGTTTCAATCCTTGTTGTAGTGGATTTAGGGTTTAAACGCTTGGCTAGCGGGCGGGCGGCCTCTTTTAGGTATGTCGGTTTCAATCCTTGTTGTAGTGGATTTAGGGTTTAAACCTGCTGCGTCACCCGCCACAAGCCGAGCTGCTTAAGTTTCAATCCTTGTTGTAGTGGATTTAGGGTTTAAACTTTTCAGCGAAAGCATGAGCATTTGATAAAAACAAAGTTTCAATCCTTGTTGTAGTGGATTTAGGGTTTAAACTAAAAAATTAAATATAAATTGTTTCGCCAATGGTGTGTTTCAATCCTTGTTGTAGTGGATTTAGGGTTTAAACCAATTGACTTGACCGCTAAGGAGTTGACCGTACTGGTTTCAATCCTTGTTGTAGTGGATTTAGGGTTTAAACCTATTGCCAGTTGTGTGATTATCGACGGATAAACTTGTTTCAATCCTTGTTGTAGTGGATTTAGGGTTTAAACCCCATTTGGTAGTAAATCGCTTTAAAATCAATCAAATAAGGATTTATTGCAGATCTTTTTTTGGGCTCTTTTTTCATAAAAAACAGGGATAACAAGGCTTTTTAACATGGTCTTTACATCGAAAAAAGCGAATTATTTGCTTTTCCTTCAAAGATTTAAAGCGTGCCACCTACAGCAGCTCAATATTTTTGTCTCAGCAGTCGCGCCCTGGTGAAAAGGCACTGGTCTGAGATGTTACTGAAATTTTCGTTTAATGCAAGCCGAGGCTGCAGGAGGCCTCGTGGAGTTTATGCGGAGCTGGTGCTCCGCGCTCCCAGGGGTCACGCGATATGACCGAGCAGGAGCGCACCCGGCGCGCCTTGATCGCCGAACACAAAAAATCCCAGCAAAAGCAGCAGGCCATTGCTGCCCGTCTGAAACTGCACGCGCAACTCCTCGGCGCAATCAATCAAAGCCCTGCCGCGATTATTAACCCGGCAACCAAATAGCTACACTGCTGCATATTGAATAGATTCAGCCTGGAAATAGCTCGCAACTCGCTTAGGTAGTTTTTGCAGTTTGCGAAGATGAGACAGCACTTTCTGTTTCAATTGATCCTTGTTTCGCGCTGGCGAACCTTTGTGAACGCCTGCTTTCAGGTCACAGTTCAGATATTCATCAGGATTCAACTCAGGAGAATACGGTGGTAGATAAAAGACTTCGATCTCAGCCGTATGATCGCTTAGCCATACTTTGACCTTGCGCGCATGATGAACTTTGAGATTGTCCAGAATCAAGAATATCTTGCACTCACTCCCCCTGATCAGGCGTCTCATGAAATCGATCAGCAAATCCGCATTCATGTTGTCTTCATAAATGCGAAAACGAACTTTGCCTTGATTGGTCACCGTCGAGATCAGATTGATGGATGCACGCTTGGCATTCTGCCTCAACACCGGCGTTTGACCCTTGGGTGCATAGCCACGCACGTGCTGGCAGTCCGTCCTCAACCCCGTCTCATCTCCCCAGTGGATCTCCGCCCGTTCCGCCTTGGCGCGGCTCTGGATCTGGGGATAGTCCACCTCCAACCACTGTTGCACATCTGTCGAGCGCTGCTCATAGGCTTGTTTCTTTGGCGTTTGCACTGTGAATCCCCACCGCTTGAGGTATTCACCCACCGAACGAATCGGCATCCGCAACCCGGTCTCCTGCCTGATCAACTCCTGTACCGCTTCTCGCGACCACAAGGCATAGGGCATTTCCAGTTGATCAGGCGTGTGCTCCCTTAGCAGTGCTTGCAGATCGGCTTCTTCATCCGGTGCCAGCTGTCTACCAGAACCCAGACGGCGACCTCGTTGTTGGCGAAGCAACGACTCCACGCCTCCTGCGCGATACTTTGCCAACCAGCGGCCTACCGTCTGATAATGAACGCCCAGCTGTTCTGCAATCTCGCGCTGACTCAAGCCGCTCTCGGAAAGACGAACCGCCGTCTTGCGCTTCTCTTCCTGCGCCGCAGGGTGTAGGGTTCTGGCATCATCTTTTTTCATGCATCAAATCATAGCACAATGTGGATCTATTTGGTTGCCGGGTTAATAACGGCGAAGTGGAGGCCTTTGCCCCGGCTCTGACGGAACGCATCGGCAAGGCGCTGTGCATTGCGCGGGTGTCGGTGTGGCTCTACAACCCCGCACACCGCCGCTTGTACTGCCTGGATCTTTATCAATATGGCAATGACACACACACCCAGCCCCAGGCAATGGCCTGGCGCGACTTTCGCTGTGTTCTGCGTGCCATCCGCCACCAGCGCTACCTGCTCAGTGAGCAGCCACACACTGAGCCACGTCTGCGTTGCCTGTATCCGCACTACCTTAAGCCCGCGCAGATCAAAAGCCTGTTGTATTGCTCCATTGTCTCCCACGGCAAACCCGTGGGCGTGGTGTGTTTTGAACAGCAGGACGGGTCAGCACCCTGGGAAAGCGAGGCCATCAGCTTTGGCTGTCAGGTGGCGGATCAGGTGGGCATGGTGTTGCTCAATCAGCATCGTCTGCAAACCACACAGGCCCTGCGGCGTAACGAGCTTTTCTTGAATCGGGCGCAAGCCGTGGCCAAAACCGGCCATTTTTATATGGACTTACGCACCCAGGCGCTGGAATGGTCCGATGAAAGCTATCGCATCTTCGGGCTGGATAAAAAAGACGGCCCCCCCAGTTTTGCCCGCTTTATGAGCTGTGTGCATCCCCTGGATCGCGTGCAGGTGGCGCAAAACTGGAAGCGGGCGCAGCACTGCGAAACCGCCACACAAATCACCCACCGCATTCTGCTCAACAACCGCCTGCGCTGGATTGAGGCGCGCATCGAAGTGGAACGCGACGACACGGGCATATCCTCTGTGGCCCTGGGCACCTTCCAAGACATCACCCAGCGTGTCGAAACCGCCAAAGCCCTGGAAGAATACCGCCAGCACCTTGAAGAGCTGGTCGCCTCGCGCACCGCCGAGCTCAAGGCCGCCAAGGTGGCCGCCGAGGTGGCCAACACCGCAAAAAGCGCCTTTTTATCCAATATGAGCCACGAGATTCGCACCCCGATGAATGCGATTCTGGGCTATGCGCATCTCATTAAACGGGCCCCCCTGACCCCCGTACAACACAGCCAGCTCGACAAGCTGTTAAGCTCGGCCCAGCATCTGCTGCAAGTGATCAACGACATTCTCGACATCTCCAAAATCGAGGCCGGCAAAATCACCCTGGAAGTGGCCGATTTTGAGCCGACCCGCATTCTCGATCATGTTTGCGAGCTGGTAGCGCAAAAGGTGGCGGACAAAAACCTCGATCTGCACGTCGATCTGGATCACCTGCCGCTGGTATTGCGCGGTGATGGTCTGCGACTGTCGCAAATCCTCATCAACCTGCTCAGCAATGCGGTGAAATTTACCGAACGGGGCAGCATCTGCGTACTTGGCCGGGTGGTCAGGCAAACGGCCCAGCAGGTGGTGCTGCGTTTGGTGGTCAAAGATACCGGCATCGGCATGACCGCAGAGCAAATCCAGCGCCTGTTTCAAGCCTTTGAACAGGCCGACAGCTCGACCACGCGCCGCTATGGCGGCACCGGCCTGGGGCTGGCCATCAGCAAGCGGCTGGCCGAACTGATGGGCGGCGAGATGGGCGTGCGCAGTCAACTGGGCCAAGGCACCGAGTTTTGGCTGGAGGTTCCCTTTGCACTGTCGCATACCTTGCCGCAAAACGCCCCGAGTCTTGACCTGCTCGCCGGGCTGCGGGTGTTGGTGATTGACGATTTCGCTGAGGCCCGCGAGGTGCTTGCCCAGCTGCTGGCAGAACTGGGAATGCGCCCGGAAACCGTCTGCTCCGGGCAAGCCGGACTGGATGCCATTGTAGAGGCCGACCACGCCAAAGATCCCTATGGCCTGGTGATTATCGACTGGAAAATGCCGGACATGGACGGCTTTACCACCGCGCAACGGCTCAAGGCCCTGCCCTTGGAAAATATGCCCAATTTTTTAATGGTCACGGCGTACGGCGACCAAATTCCCGAACACGCCTCCAGCCTCACCGGCATCAGCAAAATCCTCAGCAAACCCGTTACTCGCTCGATTCTGCATGACACCCTGGCGGCACTGATCCAGCAAAATGGCCAGGCACAACAGCAACAACAGCGCAACACCCAAGCCCTGGAATACGCCCTGTGGCAGCGGCGCGGCGCCCATATCCTGCTGGTTGAAGACCATGCCATCAATCAGGAAGTCTCCACCCAGCTGCTTGAAGCGGTGGGGATGCAGGTCAGCATCGCCGAAAATGGCCAGATCGCCATTGATAAAGCCCGCGCCTCTGCCTACGACCTGGTGCTCATGGACGTGCAAATGCCGGTTTTAGATGGCCTGCGGGCAACTCAGGCCATCCGCGCCCTGCCAGGCTGGGCAACGCGCCCCATTCTCGCCATGACGGCCAATGCCTTTGATAAAGACCGCGAACGCTGCATCGCGGCGGGGATGAATGATCATGTCCTCAAGCCGGTCGAGCCGGAAAAACTCTATGCCACCCTGGTGCGCTGGATTCCCGCCCGAACGCATGAACAGCCGGACCTCGTGCCGCCCAGCTTGACACACACCGCCGCCGCCATGGACACCCAGCAATCCATCCTGCTGCAACGGCTAAGCACGGTAGAAGGGCTAGAGATTCTCGCGGGCTTGCGCATGGTGCGCAACGATGTGAACCGCTATCTGCGGCTATTGCGCCAATTCATGCACACCCACGCCAACGACATCGACCAAATGAACGCACACCTTGAAGCGGGCGAATATGCCGCACTGCGCCATCTCGCCCATGCCCTCAAAGGCGCCGCCGGAACCTTGGGCATGATCCATCTGCAAACCCTCGCCCTGCCGCTGGAAAAAGCCGCCGAACAAGGAGAAGCTCCCGCCCTCATCCAGGAATTTTTACAAAACCTCGCCACCCAATGGCAGCACACCGCACAGGCCATCAACCCCATCCTCGACCCGCTCGACACCCCCGCGCCCAGCGTACAGCCAGACCCAGCCGATCCGACCCAAACACACACCCTGCTAAACACCCTGGAAAGCCTGCTCGCCGACAGCGACACCCAAGCCAATACATTCCTTGCGCAACACCAAAAACAACTCAGCGAACTCTGGGGCGAACACCTCAAACCCTTGGCGCAATACATCGAAAACTACGATTACGCCCAAGCACTCCAAACCCTCAACCAGATCAAAGACCATTTGCTCAGATCACCCGAACAGCCCCCGCACAACACCCCTTTATGCCGAGCCAGAGCTCGGCGCTCCTAAAAAAACCACTAAGAAGCTGTTTGGAAACTACCGCCTCAAGCCAAGCGGTTAGCCAGCAGTCGACTCATTGCGAGATAAATCCAGGCTTCGCTGCTCGACATCAAGCGCTCGTAGTCCTTGCTCAGACGGCGTGAGTGGTTCAGCCAGCCAAAGGTCCGCTCAACAACCCAGCGTCGCGGCAACAAAACAAACCCTCGGCGCTCCTTGGGACGCAAGGCCCCCGTCAAGACGAAACGAAAGCGCTGGGCAACCCAGTCAACCAGGCGTCCACTGTAGCCGCCGTCAACCCAGATCGTGCGCAGCTTTTTGCAATGACCGGGGAGATGGCGCAGGAGTTGGCGCGCCCCATCACGGTCTTGCACGCTGGCGGCGGTGACAACGACGGCCAGCACCAGCCCCAGGGTATCGACCAGAAGATGGCGTTTGCGGCCCTTGATCTTCTTGCCGGCGTCATAGCCGCGCTCGCCAGGAATCGCCGTGGTCTTGACGCTTTGGTTGTCCAGACACCCGGCGCTCGGATGCTTGTGACGCCCGTGGCGTTGCCGTAGCCGAGCGCGTAGCCTGTCATG
>NZ_MU255056.1:1633508-1636354 GCF_000227725.2 Thiorhodospira sibirica ATCC 700588
CAGTGGATGATTGCCGATGGGTTATGGCAGCCCAGACAACGCAAACAGGCCCGCATCCATAGGGCGCCTGATGGCCCTGCGCTTCGTGCCCGCCGAGACCACCCAGGTCTACATGGAGACCCTACAGCAATACCTGGATCAGCACGGACGTCCGGTGGCCCTCTACTCAGACAAACACAGCATCTTCCGTGTCAATCATCCTGAGCACGACGGGGAGCTGACCCAGTTTTCCCGCGCCCTCAAGACCCTCGACATCGCCGCCATTCATGCCAACACGCCTCAGGCCAAGGGGCGGTGGAGCGGGCCAACCAGACCCTGCAAGACCGTTTGGTCAAGGAGCTGCGCCTGCGTGAGATCTCGGACATCGACGCCGCCAACGCCTTCCTCCCCCACCTTCATGGCCGACTTCAACGCCCGCTTCGCCGTCGAGCCACAAAGCCCCCAGGATGCCCACCGACCGGTGCTGCACAGCCTCGAGGAGCAGGCCCTCATCCTTTGCATGCACCATACCTGTAAGCTCTCCAAGAACCTTTGCTTCCAGTTCAAGAACCGGGAATATCAGCTTCAGGGACAGGGCAAGGGCTACCGCCTGCGGGGTGCCACCCTCACCGTCTGCGAGGCCTTCGACGGCACCATCACCCTCCTGCACCAGGGGCACATCATGCCTTACCGTCTGTTGGCTGAGGGCGAACCGCCCACACCGCTGGATGATGAAAAAAGTGTCCACCACAGCGTCGACCAGGCCAAGGCAAAACAGACCGCCAAGCCAACCTACAAACCGGCGCCGGACCACCCTTGGAGAGGTCGGGGCAACATCACTCCGGCACCAGCCCAAACACCATAACCACGCATTCTACGGGGGACACTTCTGCTTTGCACAAAAGGGGACTTTTCTGAATTGGGTTGACAGCGCGTATTTGGCGACTCCAAGGTTCGCTACCGAGGCCAAGCGAAGAATCGCAACCGTTTTTACGGGCTGGCTGGCTTGACGAACCTGATGATCGCGCAGAAGTTGTTACCCGCATAGGGTTACTACGCCCGAAATCCGTCGATTAGGCGGTTTTCGGGCCAGAAAGCCGCGCACAATGGCCGAAATATGACCATAAATCGCAGTCAAATGATGCTGAGAAGCATTTGCAATAATGGCGTGGTTTCAAACCAGCGTTATTCAGACCTTCCTTAGCTGATACGTCGCAATGTTTCAATACAATAGTCATACCAGGTGTTAAAGCTATCAGTAAAAAAGCAGTCGAAATTATAGTTTTATTGTAACCACTCAGGCTAGGTAGCACTTTTTGATCACTTGCAAAACAATTTTTTACAATAATTTCTTCGAAAAAGCTTTAATTTTTTTTGTGGTTCATGACTGTAAATTACTGATTTATATTCAATTTTAAATTTTACGCATTAAGCATTAAATTTTTAAAATTCCCTAATATTTTAATTACATAATATAGCCTGAGTAGTTGCGTTTTGTTTTCAATATAAAAGGTTAAAAACCCCGTCTTTAGACGGGCAGATTTCATCTTCAGTCCTTAGCTGATAAGGTAGGGCATCCAGCAGAATCAGCCATGGCACGGGAGGAACGGTGAATTATCGATATGGCAGCCATACCGTTTTCAAAATTGAGTATCACTTTGTCTGGGTTGCGAAATATCGCTACAAAGTTCTAGGGGGCGTTAACAATTACTAATTTATGTGCCTAATGTAGCATAACGGGATTTGGAGGGATAACGAATGCCCCGACTCATGCTGCGAGATGACCCATGGGAGAGACTTGAACCGCTTCTCCCCTGGCAAAGTAACCGACTGCGGTGTGACCGCCAAAGATAACCGCCGCTTTATGGAAGCGGTCCTGTGGATCGCGCGCACCGGGGCGCCTTGGCGGGATCTGCCGGAATGCTTTGGACGCTGGCACACGGTTTACATGCGATATAACCGGTGGTCGAAAAAGGGGGGTTGGCAACGCATTGCCGAGACGTGGGCCGATGCTCCTGATCTGGAGGCGCTGATGATGGACGGCACTATTGTCAGGGTTCATCCGCAGGGCGCATCAAAAAAACGCTCAGGACACCGAGGCGATGGGCACGTCGCGAAGCGGATTGAGCACCAACATCCATGCATCTTTCGATGCCTTGGGCAACCCGGTGCGGCTGATTCTCACCCCGGACCAGGCCTGTGAATACAGTGTGGCTCCGGCGTTGCTTGAAGGTTTTGCCCGTAACGCGGGACGGGGTGACAAAGGCTACGATGCGACTGCGCCGAGAGACATCATCCGAGCGGTGGGGGCTGAACCCGTGATTCCCCCCAGGAAGAACCGTTTGGATGTCATCCAGGTTGACTGGCACAGCCATAAAGACCGCAACCTTGTCCAGCGGTTTTTCTAGAACATCAAAGCATTCACACCAATCGCCACGCTCTATGAGCGGCTGGCACGGAATTATCCGTCGCTACTGTGTCTCGTGTCAGCCTTCGTTTGGCTGGCTTGATTGTTAACGCTCCCTAAGCATTTACGTAAATGGAGAGCATGATAAAGAAAAAAGATTGATGATGTAGTTTTCGATTTTATTGAAAACATGGATGCTCTTAATGAAAGCGCACCATTAGTATTATCTGTCGCTGCCATAATGGAATAAAAACTAACTAAAGCTCACGGATATTTCTTAGATAAATATGATGAAATTACCGAACAATATGAAGAAAAAAAGTTTACTCTGTGCCTGTTTATCGACAATATAGAGTCCGAAGGATTAGAGAAAAGTCGAGCAGTTTAAGAACATTAATTGATTTAATTACTCGTAATTTTTAGTTTATTATGTTAGTGAGTTTGACAGCTTCTTAGGAGC
>NZ_MU255056.1:1636454-1642792 GCF_000227725.2 Thiorhodospira sibirica ATCC 700588
CAAAAAAAACGCTCAGGACACCGAGGCGATGGGCACGTCGCGAAGCGGATTGAGCACCAAGATCCATGCAGCTATCGATGCCTTGGGCAACCCGGTGCGGCTGATTCTCACCCCGGGCCAGGCCTGTGAATACAGTGTGGCTCCGGCGTTGCTTGAAGGTTTTGCCCCGAACGCAGTACGGGGTGACAAAGGCTACGATGCGACTGCGCCGAGAGACATCATCCGAGCGGTGGGGGCTGAGCCCGTGATTCCCCCGAGGAAGAACCGTTTGGATGTCATCGAGGTTGACTGGCACAGCGATAAAGACCGTCACCTTGTCGAGCGGTTTTTCCAGAACATCAAAGCATTCAGACGAATCGCCACGCGCTATGAGCGGCTGGCACGGAATTATCCGTCGCTACTGTGTCTCGTGTCAGCCTTCGTTTGGCTGGCTTGATTGTTAACGCTCCCTAAGCATTTACGTAAATGGAGAGCATGATAAAAGAAAAAAAGATTGATGATGTAGTTTTCGATTTTATTGAAAACATGGATGCTCTTAATGAAAGCGCACCATTAGTATTATCTGTCGCTGCCATAATGGAATAAAAACTAACTAAAGCTCACGGATATTTCTTAGATAAATATGATGAAATTACCGAACAATATGAAGAAAAAAAAGTTTACTCTGTGCCTGTTTATCGACAATATAGAGTCCGAAGGATTAGAGAAAAGTCGAGCAGTTTAAGAACATTAATTGATTTAATTACTCGTAATTTTTTAGTTTATTATGTTAGTGAGTTTGACAGCTTCTTAGGAGCTTTATTGAGAGTTTTATATAATTTTTTAATGATAGCTATAGACAGATTGCCTACGTATATTTACTAGCTTTTGATTCACTAGAAGATGCAAAAAAAACAAGTGCTATAAAAAGAGATTTAATCCATCCTAAGAAAAAGTCATTCTGATTATTTACCATTCCTCGAAAATAAGTTTTATTTAAAGTTATAGAAAGGATTAGATATTTGGAGTGATTTTATTGAAATTACGGAAAGACGTAACCTTTTTGTTCATGCAAACGGTATCGTTTCAAGTCAATATATAAAGGTTTGCCGCCAACATGGATGTGACATTGAGGGAATTTCAGTTGGTGATCGGTTAACAGAAAATAGTGAATATCTATCACATGCTTACAAGGTTATTTATGAGATTTTTAGTTAATCTTGCACACGCTCTTTGGAGAAAGCTATTCCCAGACGAAAGAGAGCATACTGATAACAGTCTAAATAATGTTGGCTTTAATTTAATTTAAAAAAGAAAAAATCAACTTGCTGCTGACCTGCTAGAGTTTTCAATATCATTACCAAAAAATCACAATTAAATCATTAAAAAAATGATGATTATTAATTTAGCGCAAGCATATTTAAGGCCTGACAAGAAAGATAAATGCCAAGGATTATTGAAGTAGCTCGACTCGAGCGCTACTGGTTGCGAGTTCAAATTAGCTGTAGCCGTACTAAATAAAAATAATGAGCGCGCAGAAAATTTTTTGAAAATAGTTTTAGTTGAAAGAGATTTGAAAGAAAAAAATATTATCGAATGGACTTTATTCAAAGAATTCAGAAAAACAGAAGAATTCCTAAATGCATTTAAAAAGCTATTTGATAAAAATTATGCAAAAAAAAGAAAAGTTATTTAAAGAATAGCTTAACAATCACATGGACAGCTTATTTTCTTTTAAAAAAAAGATAAGAAAGAAGAAAAAAATATTTAGGATACAGTAGAAATAGAAACTATAGAGTCTACTGCTGAAGAGCTAGAGCAAGCTCTTTAAGATAAAATCGCCTAACAAGTCAAATCACGCGGACTTGACAAAGCTGTCACCTTTTTTTGTTCCAAAAAAGTCACCAACTTCACTAATCCGGTGTTTGAGGCGTTAATTAACTTCTGATTAAGTGATCTCGGGTGGCTGGCGAATGCACATCAAGGACGACATGTCGTTTACTCGGTCAATTGGGGTCTGGATTTCCAGTTCTTTTGAACGATTCGGGCCTATTCACGGCCCACGGCGTAGCGCCCCTTGGTATATCCAAACTGGCGCTTGATGACCCGAAACGGGTGCTCCACGCGTGCCCGAGGCGGGGACAGGCGATGATTGATCTCGTGCGTGTCCTCGGGCCGTTCCCGGCCCTCACGCGCTTGAACGGGAAACACCACCAGCGGAGTGCTGGCCGGATCACTCGCCAAGCGGTTGCGCTCCCGCCCTTGTCCCCATGTACTTGCTGCTCCTCGCCGTGCAGCAGGGGAGCGGTGAGCTTGACGTCCGGCACCTTCGCTGCCGTGCCCACCCCGTGTGCACCAGGCTATGGGCCGTATCCACACCCACAGGGGCCTTCATGCCCAAGTACCACGGCTTGCCCTTCTTCGTCGAACGCATCTGCGGATCGCGCTCGCCCTTGGCGTTGTTCGTGGAGCTCGGGGCAGCCATCCGGGTGGCATCAACCCTTGTGCCCTGGCGCAAGATCAGGCCGCGCTCGCCCAAAAGTCCGTATGACGTGGATGCGCCGCATCCTCTCAAGCCCGATCGGGCGGCGTCCATTGCCTGCCTTGGGAGAGTCGGGATCGATCAAGGCCACCCGCCCGGACCGGGCACCACCTCGTTCATCTCGGCCAGAAACGGTGCCTTGCGGGTCTTCTTGGCGTGCTTTACAAAGCCCGAATCGTTCAAGCCCAACTGTTTCATCGTGTGCTCTGTTGCTCCGTGAGGTGGGTTCAGTGTTTATCCCAGGCGGCGGGACTTAATCAGAGGTTCCTTAACAGCTGCCAAATACAGCTCGGCACTCCCAAGAACGGCGTTCCATGCTCCATAGGGATTTATGGATAGGTTTAAATAACTGTCGTGTGTGGTTGTTTGCGTGTGGAAATCGCGCTACAGTTAGTGTGGCGATGGCTTCTGGCCGTCGCTTTAGATGAGAGCGGCATCTGGAAGATGCCGCCACGATATCCACCGCTAACGACAGGAGGGCGTGACGCCTCAGCAGAACGATACCGGAGGTTTGCGCCGTATAATTTTATGAAAAAAACCCAAAGCAAAGCGACGCAGGGCGAAGGACTTTACCTGGTGTTGATCAGTGTCCACGGGCTGATTCGAGGAGAAGAGCTCGAGCTTGGACGTGATGCCGATACGGGCGGGCAGACCAAGTACATTGTTGAGCTGACCCGCGCCTTGGCCGCACATCCTGAAGTTGGACGGGTGGATCTGCTGACGCGGCGCATCCAGGACAGCCGGGTGGCGTCTGATTATGCCAAGCCCACCGAGCAAATCGCCGAAAAAGCCTGGATTGTGCGCTTGGACTGTGGCCCGAAACGCTATCTGTATAAAGAAAGCTTGTGGCCGTATCTGCCCTGTTTTGCCGATAACGCGCTCAAGCATGTGCGCTCTGTGGGCCTGATGCCGGATGTGGTGCATGGGCATTATGCGGATGCGGGCTATGTGGCGGTGCGGCTGGCCAGTCTGTTGGGGGTGCCGATGGTGCAAACCGGCCATTCGCTGGGACGGGTCAAACGGGAGCGCTTGCTGGAAAAGGGCCTTGCGGCACAGGATATTGAGCAGCGTTATGCGATTGCTACCCGCATTGAGGCCGAGGAGGAGGCGCTTAGTCATGCCTATCGGGTGATTGCCAGCACCCGTCAGGAGGTGGAGCAGCAATACGCTTTATATGATCACTATCATCCCGAGCGCATGGTGGTGATTCCGCCGGGTACGGATTTGGCCCGCTTTCATCCTCCCAGGCTGCGTGATCCGCGCACGCCGGTGCGAAAATCCCTGGCGCGCTTTCTGGCTGATCCCGATAAACCGGCGATTCTGGCGCTGTCGCGCCCGGATGAGCGCAAGAATATTCCGGGCCTGATCCGCGCCTATGCCGAACACCCTACGTTGCGCGACAAGGCCAATCTGGTGATTGTGGCCGGGAATCGGCAGCGCATCCGCCAGCTGGAAAAAGGCGCCCGCGAGGTACTCGGCGAGGTGCTGACGCTGATTGACGATTATGATCTGTATGGGCATGTGGCGTATCCCAAGCAGCACAGTGCTGATGATGTGCCGGAGTTTTACCGCTTTGTAACCCGCACACGCGGGGTTTTTGTGAATCCGGCGCTGACGGAGCCCTTTGGTCTGACCCTGATTGAGGCGGCGGCCAGCGGTGCGCCCATTGTGGCTACGCACGATGGTGGCCCGCAGGAAATCATTGCCCATTGTCATAATGGGGTGCTGGTCGATCCGCTGGATACAGCGGCGATGGGGCAGACGATAGATGCGATTATCAGCGACCGGCAGCGTTGGCGGCAGTTTTCCGAGCAGGGGCTGCGCGGGGTGCGCAAGCATTATTCCTGGTCGGGTCATGCCGAGACCTATATCAAATGTATCAAGGGACTGCGCCGTGAGGCGACCCGCCAGCGCAAGGGCCAGCAGCGTCTTTCCGGTAAGCTGGCTCAGGCGGATCGGGCCTTGATCACGGATATTGATAATACCTTGCTGGGAGATCGCAGCGCCTTGCGCCTGTTGTTGCAGCGGCTGCGCGAACAGGGGCGCCATAAACTGGTTTTTGGGATTGCCACCGGGCGGCGTCTGGATTCAGCGCTGGAGGTGCTCAAAGAATGGGGCGTGCCACTGCCGGATGTGTTGATTACCTCGGTGGGCTCCGAGATTCACTATGGCCCCGAGATCACCCAGGATATGGGCTGGTTGAAGCATATTGATCATCAGTGGCGGCGTGAGCGTCTGGTCGAGGTGTTGCTGACCGTTCCCGGCATCGAGCTACAACCCGAGGTGGATCAGCGTCCGCATAAACTGAGCTTTTTTCTCGATCCCAAACAGGCCCCGACCATCAAAGAAATTGAGCGCCTGCTGCGCCAGGAAGATTTGCAGGCCAATCTGATTTATTCGCATGACCGCTTTTTAGATCTGCTGCCCACACGCGCTTCCAAAGGCTTTGCGGTGCGCTATTTTGCCGATAAATGGGGCATTCCGCTGGAGCGCATTCTGGTAGCCGGCGATTCTGGCAATGATGAAGACATGCTGCGCGGCAGTACGCTGGGCGTGGTGGTGGGCAACCATCATCCCGAACTGGAAAAGCTCTATGGCTTCAAGCGGGTCTATTTTGCCAATGCCAAATATGCCGGAGGGATCAATGAGGCGCTCAGCCACTATGATTTCTTTGGTCGCTGTGACGTGCCCGAAAAACCCTAAGAAGCTGTTTGGAAACTACCGCCTCAAGCCAAGCGGTTAGCCATCAGTCGAATCATTGCGAGATAAATCCAGGCTTCGCTGCTCGACATCAAACGCTCGTAGTCCTTGCTCAGACGGCGTGAGTGGTTCAGCCAGCCAAAGGTCCGCTCAACAACCCAGCGTCGCGGCAACAAAACAAACCCTCGGCGCTCCTTGGGACGCAAGACCACCGTCAAGACGAAACGAAAGCGCTGGGCAACCCAGTCAACCAGGCGTCCACTGTAGCCGCCGTCAACCCAGATTTTGCGCAGCTTTTTGCAATGACCGGGGAGATGGCGCAGGAGTTGGCGCGCCCCATCACGGTCTTGCACGCTGGCGGCGGTGACAACGACGGCCAGCACCAGCCCCAGGGTATCGACCAGAAGATGGCGTTTGCGGCCCTTGATCTTCTTGCCGGCGTCATAGCCGCGCTCACCAGGGATCGCCGTGGGCTTGACGCTTTGGCTGTCCAGACACCCGGCGCTTGGATGCTTGTGACGCCCGTGGCGTTGCCGTAGCCGAGCGCGTAGCCTGTCATGAAGACGCTGCCAGGTTCCATCGCGCCGCCAGCGATTGAAGTCATAGTACACTGCCGACCAGGCAGGAAAGTCGCGCGGCAGCTGACGCCACTGGCAGCCCGTCTGCAGGACATAGATGATCGCATTGATGACTTGGCGCATGCTGAGCTTACGAGGGCGCCCGACCGGGGCGCTCGGCAACAGCGGCTTGATCGCCTTCCAGGCGCCGTCGCTGAGGTGACTCGGGTAGTCGTTTTTTGCGAATCTTCTTGCTGCATTTCTGGGGCATGTGGGCCACTTCCTAGAAAAATCGTAGGTTAAGCCATTACGCGATTAATTTCCAAACAGCCTCTCAGTATGGCGCGCCTGGGCGGCGAGGGCATTGCCCAGATGGGTCATGAGCTTCACCGCCAGGGCGCTGGCTGCAGGATGGTCTTGCGGCAAGGGTGCCTGAAGCAGGGCCAAGGCCATCTGTAGATGTGTCTGAGCCTGTTCAGACTGTTGCATCAGCAGCTCAATGGCGGCCATGCCATCGCAGGGCGGTGATTTCCAGCAGCAGCTCAGCGGGACTGAGCGTG
>NZ_MU255056.1:1642892-1736883 GCF_000227725.2 Thiorhodospira sibirica ATCC 700588
CCGACCGGGGCGCTCGGCAACAGCGGCTTGATCGCCTTCCAGGCACCGTCGCTGAGGTGACTCGGGTAGCGTTTTTTTGCGTAATCTTCTTGCTGCATTTCTGGGGCATGTGGGCCACTTCCTAGAAAAAATCGTAGGTTAAGCCATTACGCGATTAATTTCCAAACAGCCTCTAAAGCGTATGTAAACCCTATTGCTAACTGAACTTTCTAGGAGGTTTTGTATGTAAATGTTAGCGAATAGAAACCTAGGTGTAAGCTCGCCGACGGCAAGGGCAAACCCGTGAGGGGTCCTTTGAACTCCGGAGGAAACGCCCCGTGCGGACCCGCATGCGGGGTGTGGAGGCCGGGGGAGAAAAACCCCCCGGCTATCCGATTATAGGCTTTCTGCATCCCAAAACGCCTATCCGCCGCCGGTGCGCTTTTCTTCACGCACTCGCTTGAAAATCTCCTCAGCAAGGTGTTCATGGGCTGCTGAACGAAACTCCTTATCGGTCATCACGCGCGAAAATATATCCTCGTTGTTTTCCATGCGGTCAATGAACAGCTCATCCAGCATGCGCTCCAGAAATGCGGAGAAGTTTGGCAGGTTGTTTGCCCTTGCCGCTTCAACGATTTTCTCATTTTCCTCTGCGCTTGCGGTGATCTGGTCGAAGAACAGTTGATCAGCTTCAGTAAAGTCTGTGCCAAAGCGCTCGTTGAGCTTTTCGACCAGTGACGACAGCGGCACTGGCTCCTCCCGTACAGCACTGGTGCCAACGTCGGTCGGACCTTTCAGGGGGTAGGCCTTGCCAGTTCCCAGTTCGATAGAACCTTCCGTCATCTGTTGCAGGCGGAAATAGCGCAAGGCCACTTCGTCGTCGAGCGCGAAGGCCTGTCCATCGCCCGGCGGGGGAAGCTTGGAAAGCAGGTTGCGAACGAAGGCGTAGAATTTTTCCAGTTCGCTATCCTGATACGGAATGATCTGCGACAGAAAAGCGTAGAGATTACGGTAAGCCGTCAACTGACCACGAAACTCTTCCTGTTCCGCTTCCTCCCTGTCACTGAAGCGCGCAACCGCCGCATCAAGCACCGCATTCATGACTCGGTGATCGGAAGCCGAGTGATCCCGTTTGCTCCGATACCACACCTCTGCGAAGGCATTAACATCATCGGGCGCAAATATGGCCCAACCCAGCAGCTTGTGTTGCAGCTCGGACAACTGGTGCGGATCGGCATTCTCGCCGACAGGCGTAGCCTCGTAGTAGGGCTTGAAGGCCTGATAGATATCGTCTTCCTCGTTGGCGAAGTCCAGCACGAAGGTACGGGCCTTGCCCGGGGCCACACGGTTGAGGCGCGACAAGGTTTGCACCGCCTGTACTCCCGCTAGCCGTTTGACCACATACATGGTCTGCAACAACGGCTGGTCGAAACCGGTCTGGTATTTTTCCGCGACCAGCAACACACGGTAATCCTCACGCTCGAAGGTTTCCGGCAGCTCACTTTCGGCAAGGCCGTCATTCATCGCGACCTCGGTGTAAGCGGAACCGGGGTCGTCTGGATCTTCAACGCTACCGGAAAAAGCGACCAGCGAGCGGATGCCGCAATAGCCGTTGTCCTTGATATAGCGGTCAAAGGCCAGTTTGTATTTCACCGCAGCCAGCCGCGAGCCAGTCACTACCATGGCCTTGGCGCGCCCGCCCATTTCGCTCATCACATACAAGCGGAAATGCTCGACAATCACCGAAACCACTTGCCCGATATTGACCGGGTGCAATTCCAGATAGCGACTCAGGGCTTTGGCGGCCTTCTTGCGCGGTACATCCGGATCGTTCTCCACCTGCTTGATCAGACCGAAAAAGCGCTTGTAGGTGATGTAGTTCTGCAGCACATCCATGATGAAGCCTTCCTCGATGGCTTGACGCATGGAGTACTCGTGAAACGGAGAGCTGCCGGAGGGGCCCGGCTCATCGAACAGGGCCTTGGTCTTGAATTTTGGCGTGGCGGTAAAAGCGAAAAAGCTAAGGTTCGGCTGCCGTGCCCGCTTCAGCGAATCCCGCAGGATCGCCGCCTTGGCCTCATCCGATAGCGCGTCGTCTTCTTCATCCGACAACTGGGCGGCAATCGCCGCCTCGATGCCATCCTTGTTCAGCATGCCCCGCAACTCGGAGGCCGTCTCGCCACTTTGGGAGGAATGCGCTTCATCCACAATCACAGCGAAACGCTTGCCAGCGGTGCTGATCTTCACGCCTGAGCCCTTTTTCTCCAGCGTGGAAAGCGCCTGAGAGATGAAGGGAAACTTCTGCAAGGTGGTGATGATAATTGGCGTGCCGCCAGACAGCGCCTGAGCCAGTTGCTGGGTGTTCTCGTCGATCTTCTCCACCACCCCGGTCTTGTGCTCGAACTGGTAGATAGTGTTCTGCAACTGCTGGTCCAGCACGCGGCGATCCGTTACCACCACCACCGAGTGAAAGACCTTCTGGTCTTCCGCGTCGTGCAGGCTGGCCAGCCGGTGCGCCAGCCAAGCGATGGAATTGGATTTCCCCGACCCCGCCGAGTGCTGCACCAGATAGTTGTGCCCCGAGCCATGAGCGCGCGCATGATCAACCAGCTTGCGCACCGCATCGAGCTGGTGATAACGGGGAAATATCATGGTCTCCTTGCGCACGGTGCGCGCACCCTTGTCGGTCTTGACCTGCCGCTCCTTCACCTCCAGGTGCATGAAGCGTTGCAGGATATCCATGAGGCTGTCTTTGGCCAGCACATCATCCCACAGGTAGTGGGTTTTCCAGTTGTTCTCCACCGGCGGGTTGCCCGCGCCATGATCATGCCCACGGTTGAAGGGCAGGAAGACGGTATCCTTGCCCTTCAGGCGCGTGGTCATCCAAGCCTCGTCCGGATCCACGGCAAAATGCACCAGGGCGCGCTTTTTGAAGGCAAATAGCAGATCGCGTTCATCGCGGTCCTGCTTGTACTGCTTGACGGCATCAGCCGCTCGCTGGCCGGTGAGCTGGTTTTTCAATTCGGCGGTGACCACCGGCAAGCCGTTCAGGCTCAGGGTGACATCGATAATGCAGCGGCGATTCTTGCCATCGGCCTTCTTCATCACAGAGGTGAAGGCAACTTGCCGGGTGACGGTCAAGCGGTTCAGCGCGTAGGCGGCTGCCGCCTCCGGGTTCATGCCGGAATTGGGGCGAAAGTGCGCCAGTCGGAAGGTCTTGCCGTAGCACTTGAAACCATAGCGCAGCACATGCAACGTGCCCTTGATCTCCAGCTCCTTGGCGAGACTGTCCAATACTGTCGCTCGGGTTTTGTCACCCAGCAAGGCTTCCAGTTGGCCCCATTTGGCCGCTTGGCTGTCCTGCAGAAAGCCGATCACATCCTCGGGGAACAGCGCCAGCGTTTCGTCATAACCAGTCGCTTCGCGCCTGTCGTAGCCGCCCACGCTGGTCAGGCCGGCTTCGATGGCGGTTTCAAAGGCGAGTTCGGAATGGCCACCCATGGATCAAATCTCCTGTACCGAGGTGTTCTGCAACTCGGCCAGCGCCTGGCCATGCACCTCATCAAAATGGTAATAGCGAATGGATGGGGCAGCGCGCAGTTGCCGATTGGGTTCAAGATAGGCATCCGGATTATCGTTCTCGGCGAAAACGAACTTGCGCAGATGGACCTTGCGCTTGTCACCCGTGTAATGCTCGATAGTGCGCTTGAGGCTGTGGACCCAGCAGGCACCTGCCTTGAGCTGCGGCACGATCTTCTCCGCGGTCAGGCTCTTGGACTTGAACTCAATACAATCGGCGCAGAACCGTTGTCCCCTAACATAGAAAATAACGAAATCGCAGCGCTTGGACCACGGCTTTGCGGTATCGTCCAGAAAGTGAAATAGCGCTGGTTTGTTCTTCCGCTTTGCCGTCTCGAAGTCATCATGGTCAAGCTTGAAGGCCATGCCGGAGCCCGGCAATAACAGTTCGATATTGCGTTTCTGGGGCTTGGTGTCTTCTGACCGAAAGTACTTCTCACTCAGAATGACCTTACCATCCGAACCATCATGAACGACATACTCGCTGTTTACATAGGCCTTTAGGTGCTCAAAGAAGGTGGAGGCCGCTAACGTCATTGCAGCCCTCCGATTTGGCCCGTGACGGCGGCGGTGATTAGGGCCGAGCGGTACTTTTCTAATTGATTTATTGACTCCCGAATTCTTTCGCCTACTGCTTCGTGCTCGTTGTCCGACTGTATGCACACCTTCCAAATTGCCGATGTTTCATCTAACGGCGGCACTGGAACCCAAATATCCCTTAGCTGCTGACTATCTATGCCACTTATCGTTACCTGCTTGGTAATCGAAAGAATTACAGCTCGACAAATAGCCGATTGGAAATAATACGATAAGAAGCCAGAGATCTTTTCGGCGTGCAAAGGTCTAATCCTAATCATCGAACTTTCAAACAAATGATCCTCTGAAAGATGGCTAATTCTTACTGACTTCCCTGAGCCTTCGAAAACCAAAGATCTGCGAGCAATTAGAAAATCTCCTTCTTTTAGCCCCCACTTCTCAACTTCTGACGTAGAAGCCAATACCCTGTCGTTTGTGCCGCCATCAAAAGTGACTCCCCTGAAGGCTTCCCCCATTTGCACGAAAGCAACGCCATCGACGGCAAACTGATCCTTCGGTTTGTACAGTCCATTGATGGTCCCCCCGTCTAATAGGAATCGTAAACGCTTCACCTCCCAATGCGCCGGAATATCCCCCAGCCAGTTGATGCCGGAGGGCTTCATGGGGGCGTCGGGGTTGAGGCCCTTGGTGACGGCTCGGGTGATCAGGGCCTGGCGCTTTTCCGCCAGCCGGTCCAGCAGGGCGCGCTTTTTCTCGATCAGACCGTCGATGCGGGCGGTCTTTTCATCCAGAAACTGCGCGATGCGGCGTTGGGTTTTGAGGGGTGGGAAGCTTACCTGAATCGCCGCGAGCTCATCCCGAGAGAGTTCAACGAATGTTGTTCCGTTAGCAACTGCATTCAGTTCAGGGACACGAGATTTGAGCAGATAGTATAGAAATGCTCCGTCAACGCGCTCATTTGGGATAATTCCACGACAACCTTGATTAAAGGTCATTGGTTCAGCAGTGATGGCCATATGACCGATGGGTGCCCGAGTTGAGATCAGGACCGACCCAACTGGCAAGATGTTTAAATTGTTTTCTATTACCGCTTTTTCAGTAACTTGGCGTTTTGTGAGAGCGATTCTATCGCCCACTAGTTTGCCTAAGTCTTCTGGCGTCGCCCATCTTACGTCACCATCCCAGTATTCGGCTTCACCACTAGCCGGCGTAGTTCCATTCTTAATTCGTCCGAAATAACGTAGCGAGCCTGAGTAGTTTGGAATCATCCCACCAACCCCTTCAACAGCCCGGCAATCTCCCCTTCCAGTTCGGTAATCTCCTGTTCGATCTCCTCCAGCGGGCGCGGTGGCTTGTAGACGTAGAAGTGCCGGTTGATAGGGATTTCATAACCCACCTTCGTTTTGCTGTAGTCCACCCAGGCATCGGGCACATGGGGCAGCACCTCGCGGGCCATATAGGCGTCTATATCGTCCCTAAAGGCGGCCACCAGCTCCTCATTAGGCTTGTCCGGGCCAAACTGCATGGGCAGGGGCAGTTGGGTACCCTCGGGCAAGGGGATGTTCTCGGTGTCGCGCAATTCGCTGTCCGGCTCCGGCCTGCCCTTGCTGTCGCGGCAGATTTCCGCGTTGGGGTCGCGTTCGCCCAGGGCGTTGAAGATGGCCTTTTTGATCGGTGCCGGGAGCTTGAGGCCAGCGGCTTTGGCAGCGGCGTTCAGCTCCGCTTCGAAAACGGCGCGGTCGATGAACTGCCCCTTGGGCGCCAGGCTGGCCAATAAGGTACGAATAGCCTCTTGCTGTTGTTGCCCTTCTGCGATCTCTTTGGCAGCCGCAGCCTCATTCTTGCGCTTTTTCGACGTGGCCAGGTTGGCAAAGGCGGTCTGTTCATCCAGCCGGGCGATGCGCTCGGGCGTGGCTTCGAAGTTCATACGCAGGGGGCGCTCCACCGTCACCTTGAGAAAGCCGAACTCGCGGTTCTCGAAAATGCGGGAGACCACGCGGGTTTCGGTGTCGCCGTTGATTCTTACATCAGCGGTTTCACCGTCCTGGTAGTTGCCATAGAGGCGGGTGAGATAACGGATCTGGTCTTCGGTGATCTCGTTACGCTTGTTGTTGAGGCATTTCTTCATGCGCTGGGAAAAGCGCGTGCCGTCGATCAGTTGCACCTTGCCGCGCCGCTCCGGGGCCTTGCGGTTGGTCACCAGCCAGACATAGGTGAAGATGCCGGTGTTGTAGAAAAGCTGATCGGGCAGCGCGACAATGGCATCGAGCCAGTCGTTCTCGATGATCCAACGGCGGATATTCGACGGCCCGGAACCGGCATCACCGGAAAACAGCGGCGAACCGTTGAAAACGATGGCGATCTTAGAGCCGACGGCGTCGTCATCCCCTTCCTTGTAGGGGTGCATCTTGGCGATCATGTGCTGCAGGAACAGCAGGGAGCCATCGTTGATGGCGGGCAGTCCGGCACCGAAACGCCCGGCAAACCCCATCTCCTTGTGTTCTTTCTCGACGACTGTTTTCTGGTCTTTCCACTCCACGCCAAAGGGCGGGTTGGCCAGCAGGTAGTGGAACTGCTTGCCCTCGAAGCCGTCGCGGGTTTTGCCATCGCCCAGGGTGTCACCCAGTACTATGCTGCTGGTGTCCTCGTCTTTGATCAGCATGTCTGAACAGCAGATAGCCCAGGACTCGTCGTTGTATTCCTGCCCGAACAGCGCCAGATTGGCCTGACTGTTCTGGTCGAGAATGAACTTCTCCGATTCCGACAGCATGCCGCCGGTGCCGCAGGCCGGGTCATAAATGGTGCGGTAGATGCCCGGTGTGTAAACATCATGCTCGCCGGTGTAGACCAGATTGGCCATCAGACGGATAACCTCGCGCGGGGTAAAATGGTCCCCGGCCTCTTCGTTGGCCTGCTCATTGAAGCGCATTACCAGATGCTCGAAGAGGTAACCCATTTGCAAGTTGTCGATGCGGTCTGGGTGCAGATCTACTTCGGCCATCGCCTTGACGATGGTGAACAGGCGGTTGCTGGCATCGAGCTTTTCGATCTGGTCGGTGAACTTAAAGCGCTCAAAGATGGCTCGGGCCGTAGGCGAGAAGCCATTAATATAGGCTACCAGGTTGGGCGCGATGTTCTCCGAGTCACCCAGCAACTTCTCGAAGGTAAACGGACTGGTGTTATAGAGAGGATGGGTGCGATTCGGGTCGGCTGCCTTGCCCAGCAGCTTATCCATGGCATTTTCCGGCATACCTTGAGCAGACAGCTTCTCGTATTGCTTCAGCACCGCGTCTTTGGTGGGCTCCAACACACAATCCAGTCGTCGTAGCACAACTATAGGCAGCATGACCAAGCGGTACTGAGGGGGGCGGTAAGGGCCGCGAAGACGGTTGGCTATTTCCCAGATGTGGCTTTTGAGTTGGTCGTGCAACTGCAAGTTCATTTAGGTGGTTTTCCTTTTGATATTCGTGCGCGTTTCTGTAGATAAAATTCTCACCAGTGATGCGCGAGAAGCCCACGGCTAAAGCCGTGGGGAGGGTGTCAACCAACCAGATGCGCCAAGCTTTGCGTGGCGCGCTAACGTCCGGCTCACGCGCCGGTTTGGAGCTGCCAAGCAGCGGAAAATCGTTCGCTGTGCAGCCGATTGTTAAACTCTTAATTGTACGTTATTCTGTACATGATAAACATCTTGTACAGGAGCGCCCCTATGGATGCCATCAGCTACACAGCCGCTAGAAGCAACCTGGCAAAAACTATGGAACAGGTCTGCGAAGACCATTCTCCGGTGATCATCACCCGGAGCAAGTCGCCGTCCGTGGTAATGATCTCTCTTGAAGATTATGAGGCGTTGCAAGAGACTGCATATCTCCTGCGCGCACCAAAGAACGCCCGTCGTTTGCTGGAATCCGTTGCCGAGCTGGAGCAAGGCGGCGGCCAAGAAAAAGAACTGCTTGAATGAAACTCATCTTCTCCGCAAACGCCTGGGAAAATTATCTGTACTGGCAGAAAACCGACAAAAAGCTCCTGAACCGAATCAACAAGCTGATCAAGGAGACGAAACGAGAACCGTTCGCGGGCGTCGGCAAACCGGAGCCCCTCAAATACAGTGTCGCTGGTTACTGGTCCCGCCGAATTAACGACGAACACCGCATGGTCTACAAGGTGACGGATGACGCATTGCTCCTTGCCCAGTTCCGGTATCACTACTGATTTAACGTTGAGGTTCACTGCTTGCGATTGAGTGTAGCGAAATTGCAATCCATGTGTAACCGCTTGTTATGTGCAATATGGGCAGGCTATTTCTGTTCAAGCAAAGAAGCAAAAGTCCTCGGCTGTATATTTATAGCCCCATTCATGTTGCTTTCAGCTTGGGCGTGCTAGGCTTGATTTCAAGGCTTAGCACGCAGTGCTTCAGTGCAGTACGGCAAAAGCATATAGGCAATCCCTGTCACCCTTGATCTTTGTTAGGAGGCGTTATGAAAAACACTCTGTTTTATTCTGCCCTGGCCGCCATGTTAGTGTTGGCATCGAGCGCGCAGGCGATTAAATTCAATCCGGACGCCCTGCGCTCCATGCAGGAAGAAGGTTTGAAAATCGCCAATCAATTGCATACCGAACGGCCATACCGGCTCGGCGGTCAATGTCTGCACCTTGAGGGGGATTTGCAGAACTTTCCGGCCAATGTGGTCTTGCAACCCTGCAATGACTCGGCGCATCAGCGCTGGCGCTTTGATGAACACAGTCGCTTTCGCAATCAAAGCGGTGCCTGCATGACGGTGCAAGGAGAGAATGCCATCGCCGGTGCCTGTGGTGAAGGGGATCCCTTTATCTGGACGCTGGGCACCAATGGACAGATGACCCACAAGGCCAGTGGACAGTGCCTCAGTGCACACGGTGATGCGAGCAAGCCTGGGACCAATGTCGGGATTGCCGCGTGTAATGGCAACGGCGCGCAACTCTGGCAGCCTTGAGGGCGCTTCGCCCCCGTTTGACGCCCGCTTGAATTGGGCGCATCCAGTCCCCATCATGGCCCAGATACAGGTATAATCTGCCCCACATCCTGTTTAACTCACGGTTGGAAACCTCTGCCAATATGCCTACCTATGATTATCGCTGTGAAAGCAATGGCCACATCGTTGAAGTGATGCACCGCATGAATGATCAGATCGCTACCTGGGGCGAGTTATGCACCAAAGCCGGGATTGAACCGGGCAATACGCCGCTTGATACCCCGGTCACCCGTTTGGCGACCGGCGGCAATGTGATCAGTCACAGCAGCAAAGGGGCGAGTGAACCCATGTCACCGTGCGCGATGGGGAATTGTGCCGGTGGCATGTGTGGTCTGGGCTAAGCGGATCCAGGCCCCGCGTATCACCCGGCGAGATGAAATCAGGCAGCCACGCGCTGCCTGATTTTGTTTGCACCTATCCAAGGTGAGTGGAGCGCATGGAGCAGTATAGCGGCACCGTGTTGGTGGTCGAGGATGAAGAAAAACTTGCGCGCATCCTGCTTGACTATCTCGAACGGGCAGGCTTTGTGGCGCATTGGCTGGGCGATGGGCGCGAGGTGGTGAGCTGGGTGCAGCAGCACGCGCCGGTGCTGGTCTTGCTGGACTTGATGTTACCCGGACGTGATGGCATGGACATTTGCCGCGAAATCCGCAGCTTCAGTCAGGTGCCGATCATCATGACCACGGCGCGGGTCGAAGAAATCGACCGCGTACTGGGGCTTGAACTGGGCGCGGATGATTACATCTGCAAACCCTACAGTCCTCGCGAGGTCGTCGCCCGCGTGAGTGCGGTCCTGCGACGCAGTGCAACCCCCGTACAAGACACCCCGGAAGGCCCGCTGCGGCTTGATGAAGCCCGGCTGCGCGTCAGCAGCCCGGTGGGGGAAATTGAGCTGACCTCGGTGGAATTTGCCCTCCTGCAAACCCTGTATCATGCCCCCGGCCGAATTTTTTCACGCGATGCCTTGATGGATCGTATCTACCGCGACGAGCGGATTGTGTCGCACCGTACCATCGACAGCCATATCAAAAAACTGCGCCGTAAACTGGCGACCTTGACACCGGATGAAGATCATATACATTCGGTTTACGGGGTGGGCTATCGTTACGAAGCGCCGCACTGAAAGCGACGGCTGGAAGCTGCCGCCACGTTTTATGCGGAGCTGGAGCTCCGCGCTCCCATGATATTCCAGGTTCCTTAATTATGTCCTCTGCCCTATTTGAAAGCCAACTCAGCAGCCTGTCTTTGTTACATCGCGGAAAGGTCAGAGATATTTATGCGGTGGATGCTCAGCGCCTGCTGATGGTTACCACCGATCGCCTGTCGGCCTTTGATGTCATCCTGCCCACACCGATTCCCGAGAAAGGCGCCGTCCTGACGCGCATCTCACGCTTTTGGTTTGAGCGCCTCGCCTCTCTCATTCCGCATCATCTGCTGCTTGATGACCTTGCCACCCTTGGCCTAAGCCCCGAGGAAATGACCGCCATTGCCTCGCGTGCATTGGTGGTGAAACGCCTCAAGGCCCTGCCGGTTGAAGCGGTGGTCCGGGGCTATCTGATCGGCTCAGGCTGGAAAGATTATCAACGCACGGGGTCTGTGTGCGGCATTGCCTTGCCAGCAGGCTTAACATTGGCGGAAAAATTACCCGAAGCGATCTACACACCCTCCACCAAAGCTGCGGTAGGCCGCCACGATGAAAATATCGACTTTGCCCAAACCGTGACATTACTCGGTGAAGCGCTGGCGCATCAGGTCAAGGACATGGCCCTGCGTCTCTACCACGAAGCAGCCGCCTACGCCCTGACCCGAGGCATCATCATCGCAGACACCAAATTTGAATTTGGCCTGGATGCAGACGGCACCCTGCACCTCATTGACGAGGCGCTGACCCCCGATTCCTCACGCTTCTGGCCGGTGGATCAATACCGTGCGGGGGAAAATCCGCCATCTTTTGACAAGCAATATGTACGCGATTACCTCGACACCTTGAACTGGGACAAAAAAGCCCCCGGCCCACAACTCCCCCCAGACATCGTGACCCAAACCGCACAGCGCTATCACGAGGCCTTGCAGCGCCTAACCCAGCAGGCATAAAAACGTCGTGGCATCTTGCAGATGCCGCCACTTGGGAGCGCCACGCACCAGCTCCGCAGCATGAAACGCCACCCACCCGAGCGGCACAACGTAGCGGCGGCTTCTAGCCGTCGCTTTTTTAGAGCGGCACAAAGATCGCCATCTGGTAGAAAGATTCTTTCAGAACATCAAACCGTTCAGGCGAATCGCCACGCGCGATGAGCGGCTGGCAAGGAACTACCACGCGCTATTGTGTCTTGTTTCTGCTGTCATCGGGCTGGGGGCTGGCTTGATGATTAACGCCTCCTGGGTAATGTTTTGCCTTTCCTGTCCAGAATCCTGCAGTCAATCTGCTCCTAAAAACCTAAACAAAGTTGCTTATGCGATTTTTAGGCACTTCGCTCTCCGTTGATAACACCCTTGCGGGCGAGCAACTGGAGTCCTGGTTGAGCAGTCCCAACCGAATGGCCGGTCAACACCGGCAACATGGGCGGTTTCAGCCGTCGAAACCCAGCTTGCGCCATAAAAGTGGCCTCGGCGTTCATCCTGAACAGAGAACAACTTTGCGATTCGACTTCGACCCCGACCAGGGAACGCGAAACCTTCGCGCTTGTAGATAACCTATCTACAATAGAGAATCCTTATAAACAATGAAGAAAAATCAAGAACTTTTTTTTGCTCTTGATGTAAGCGTGCTGTCATTGTCCTCAATGTCGGATAATCTCTGCCTGCGCATCGTATCAACGGGCAAGCCGTACATGAAAGCAGGTACTGGGCGTGCCCTTGATTCGATACAGACCTTCATTTAGCATCAATCACTTATTGATTTGGATATACACAATGAGCCATCCCTCCAACGAATTTTTACAATTTTGTCTGCGCCGGGGCGTGTTGCGCTTTGGTGAGTTTACCCTTAAGTCGGGACGCATCAGCCCGTATTTTTTCAATGCGGGCCTGTTTAATACCGGCGCGGATCTGGCCTGTCTGGGGCGTTTTTATGCCAATGGCTTCATCCACAACGAGATTAAGGTGGATACCCTGTTTGGCCCGGCCTATAAAGGCATTCCACTGGTTGCAGCCACTGCCGTGGCCTTGGCCGATCAGCATGGCCTGGATTTGCCTTATTGTTTTAACCGTAAAGAGGCCAAAGACCACGGCGAAGGTGGGCAGCTGGTGGGTGCGCCGTTAAGCGGGCGGGTGTTGATTGTCGATGATGTTATCACGGCTGGTACCGCCATCCGCGAGGCGGTGGACATTATCCAGGCCGCTGGGGCAACCCCGGTCGGGGTCTTGATTGCCCTGGATCGCCAGGAACGCGGTCAGGGCGAGCGCTCTGCCATTCAGGAAGTGGAGCAAAGTCTGGGTCTGTCTGTGTGGTCGCTTGCAAGCCTGAGTGATTTAATCGCATTTCTCGCCCAACAGGATGAAATGGCTCCGCATTTGGACGCCATGCGCGCCTATCGACGGCAATATGGTGTTTAACACCGCTATGCTTAGCGCCAAAATTCCGGACGTTCATGCCTTCAGTAAAGATCGCGCCACATATCCGTTTAACGCCAAGGTAATGATAAATAAGGAATTATTTCCATACTCCTAGGAGCAAGCCGGGAGATGTTGGGAACCTTTGCTTTTTTTTTGTGGTCGTTTTTAGCTTAACGCCGAGTCAAACATTCTTAACGGTTCATTTATTCAATCTGCTGGGAAGGCATCGTGATGCTGTTTGCTGTGTTATCGGGTTTTTTGCTGGCCACAGTGGCGCCTTGGTTGCACCGCCTGTTTGGCCGTCATAGCGGTTGGGCGCTGGGGGCCTTGCCGCTGGGGCTGTTTATGTATTTCGGCAGTTTTTTGCCCGAAATTCAGCAAAACGGCCCGCTGGTGATTGACTATCCGTGGGTGCCGGGGCTGGAGATTCGTCTGTCGTTTCTGGTGGACGGTCTGAGCCTGTTGTTTGCGATGCTGATCAGCGGGATTGGCTTTTTCATCATCAGCTATGCCGGGCGCTATCTGGAGTCGCATCGTGATCTGGCGCGCTTTTATGTGCTGATTCTGGCCTTTATGGCCTCGATGCTGGGGCTGGTATTGTCCAATAACCTCATTGCCCTGTTTGTGTTTTGGGAGCTCACCAGCATTACCTCCTATCTGCTGATTGGCTTTAATCATGAGGATGAGGATGCGCGCAAGGCCGCCTTGCAGGGCTTGTTTGTCACGGTGGGCGGCGGGCTTGCCCTGCTGGCGGGCCTGGTGATGCTGGGGATGGTGGCCGGTAGCTATGAGTTATCCGAGATTTTGACCCAAGGCGAGTGGCTGCAGGCACATCCGTGGTATTTGCCGATAGTGTTGCTGATTGTGCTGGGGGCGTTTACCAAATCTGCGCAGGTGCCGTTTCATTTCTGGTTGCCCAATGCCATGGCGGCGCCAACCCCGGTGTCGGCGTATCTGCATTCTGCCACGATGGTCAAGGCCGGGGTGTATCTGCTGGCGCGCTGTTATCCGGGGCTGGGGGGGACGCAGACCTGGCTGTTTTTGCTGGGGGTATTTGGCGCCATCACCATGCTCACCGGTATTGTCATGGCGGTGCGCAGTACCGGCATCAAGCGGGTGCTGGCTTATTCCACGGTGATGGCCCTGGGAACCATGACCATGCTCATCGGCTTGGGTACCGAGAAAGCGATTCTGGCGGCGATGGTATTTTTACTCGCCCATGCCCTGTATAAAGCGGCGCTGTTTTTGCTCGCCGGGGTGCTGGATCATGGTGCAGGCTGCAAGGATTTTCTGCAAACCGGCGGGCTGCGCCGGGCCATGCCGATCAGTACCCTGATTGCGGCCCTGGCGGCGTTGTCGCTGGCCGGGGTGTTACCGCTGTTTGGCTTTATCGCCAAAGAGCTTTTGTTTGAGGCCACCTTGCAGGCCCCGCGCTGGGCCTGGTTATTTGCCTTTGCCGCGTGGTCGGCGGCAATTTTGGTGGTCGCTGTGGCGGCGATCGTTGGCATTCGCCCCTGGTATGGGGCACCGGTCCAAACCCCGATTCCGGCGCATGAGGCCCCGCCGGCGATGTTGTTAGGCCCGGCGGTGCTGGCGCTGCTCGGGGTGTTTTTTGGCCTGTTTCCCTGGGTGATTGCCTACGGCTTGCTAGAACCTGCGGCCAGCAGCGTGTATGGCCAGCCGATCAGCCTGCCGCTGGCCTTGTGGCACGGCTTTAATCTCCCCTTGTTGATGAGTGTGCTGAGTTTGGTCCTGGGTTTGCTGGTGTATCGCTACTGGGATCAACTACGGGCGCAAACCGCGCTGCTGGATCAGTGGGTGCGCTTTGGCCCGGAGCGGGGATACGAAGCGGCCATGCAGGCGATGGTGCGGGTGGCCCATTGGCAGACCGCGCTACTGCAAAATGGTTATCTGCGCTATTACCTGATGGCGACGCTGTTGAGCACGGTGGTGCTATTGCTGGCGGCGCTGGCGCTCAATGCCAGTGCGGTGCAGTTTTATTTTGATCTGAGCGGGGTGATGCTGCACGAGTATGTGATTCTGGCAGTATTGCTGGCAGCGACGGTGATGGCCGTGACCACGCGCTCGCGCCTGGGCGCGGTGGCCTCACTGGGGGCGGTGGGTTTCGGGGTGGCCTTGATTTATGTGCTGTTTAGCGCACCGGATGTGGGCATCACCCAGATTCTGGTGGAAACTCTGACGGTAATTTTGCTGGTTTTGGTGCTGTTTCGTCTGCCGCGCTTCCTGGGGCTGACCTCAACCGCCTTGCGGGTGCGTGATGCGCTGATTGCCCTGACCGTGGGTGGCACCATCACGCTGCTGATGCTCAGTACCATTTCCACCCACTATTTTGACAGCATTTCCAGCTATTTCATCGAAAACAGTCAACCGGAAGGCTATGGGCGCAATATTGTGAATGTGATTTTGGTGGATTTCCGGGCGCTGGATACCCTGGGCGAGATCTTTGTGCTGGCACTGGCGGCAGTAGGGGTCTATGCGATGATCAAGCTGCGCGCTGACCGTCTGAAGAAAGGAGAATCATAAATGCCGATGTATTCATTGATTTTACGCTCGGCCAGTCATTTTCTGTTGCCGCTGCTGTTGCTGTTTTCGATCTTTTTGCTGCTGCGCGGCCACAATGAGCCGGGCGGCGGTTTTATCGGTGGTCTGGTCGCCTCGGCCGCGATTGCCTTGTATCTGTTTTCCATGGATGTCAAGGCGGCCCGGCAGGTGCTGCATATCGACCCGCGTGAGTTGCTGGGCTGGGGGCTGACCTTGGCAGTGCTTTCCGGGGTACCGGCGGTTTTTTGGCATCAGCCTTTTTTTACCGCGCAATGGCTCACGCTGGAGCTTCCGGCGCTCGGCGAGGTGAAACTCAGCACGGTATTATTGTTTGATATCGGCGTGTATATGGTGGTGATCGGCTCGGTGCTGACGGTGTTGTTAGCCCTGGCCGATGCCGATGATGCCAGGCATTAAGATGTGGCGGCATCATCTTGATGCCGCTTTAAACTGGTGTAAATACTGATGGAAACCTTGATGGCTTTTGTCGTCGGTGGTTTGTATGCCGCCGCGATTTATATGATCCTGCGCCGCTCCATTGTCAAATTGGTGATCGGCCTGGTGTTGTTGTCCAATGCCGCCAATCTGTTGATTTTTACCCTGGCGGATATGTCGCGGGGTGCCCCACCGCTGGTGCCGCTGGGGGCTTTGCAGCCCGCCGGTGCAGTGGCTGATCCGCTGGCTCAGGCCCTGATTCTCACCGCCATTGTCATCGGCTTTGGGGTGCTGGCTTTTGCCGTGGTGCTGATTCACCGGGCCTATGAAGTGGTCGGCGTGGATGATATGGACAAGATGAAGGACACTGATACATGAGACCGGAAGTAGCCTTACCGATTCTGATTCCACTGCTGGCGGGTGCGCTGTCGCTGGCCTTTTGGCGTTCGCGGGCGATGCAGCGCGGTATCGGCGTGGTGGGTACCGGGGTGATGATGCTCAGTGCCTGGGTATTGCTGTATACCACCTGGCAGGAAGGCTACCTGGTGATGCACATGGGCAACTGGCCAGCCCCGTTTGGGATTGTGCTGGTGGCCGATTTGCTCAGTGCCATCATGGTGGTGCTGGCAGGCATTACCGGCTTTGCCACGGCGATTTATTCGCTGGCAACCCTGGGCAAGCGCCATGAGCATTTTGGCTATTATCCCCTGATGCATCTGCTGCTGGCGGGGGTTAACGGGGCCTTTCTGACCGGCGATATTTTCAACCTCTATGTGTGGTTTGAGGTGATGCTGGTGGCCTCCTTTGCCCTGTTGATTCTGGGCGGGGAGCGGGCGCAGATGGAAGGGGCGATTAAATATGTAACCCTTAATCTGGTGTCCTCGGCGCTGTTTTTATCCGCCATCGGCCTGCTGTATGGTTTGATCGGCACCCTGAACATGGCGGACCTGGCAGATAAAATCGCCCAGCTGGAAGACCCCGGCATGGTCAAGGTGGTGGCGATGCTGTTTTTGGTGGCCTTTGGGATCAAGGCGGCGGCCTTTCCCTTTTTCTTCTGGCTACCGGCTTCCTATCATACGCCGCAGGTCGCCGTCTCGGCGCTGTTCGCGGGCTTGTTGACCAAGGTGGGGGTGTATGCCCTGTTCCGGGTGTTTACCCTGATTTTCAGTCTGGAAGATCCCTTCACCCAGAATGTCCTGCTATGGATGGCCGGGCTGACCATGCTCACCGGGGTGTTGGGCGCAGCGGCTCAATATGAGTTTCGGCGGATTTTGTCGTTTCATATCATCAGCCAGATCGGCTATATGATTTTGGGGCTGGCCCTGTTTACCCCGCTGGCCTTGATCGGCGGGGTGTTTTATATCATGCATCACATTATTGTGAAGGCAAATCTGTTTTTTATCAGTGGCTTGATCTATCGCCTCAAGGGCAGTTACGAATTGCGTGAGCTGGGCGGGGTGTATCGCAGTCATCCCTGGCTGGCCTTGTTGTTCCTGATTCCGGCGCTGTCCCTGGCGGGATTGCCGCCGCTGTCGGGCTTTTTTGCCAAGTTCATTTTGATCCGCGCCGGTATCGAGGCGCAAGCCTGGTGGCTGGTCGGTGTGGCGCTGCTGGTGGGGCTGCTGACCCTGTATTCCATGGTCAAGATCTGGTCTGAGGTCTTCTGGAAAGCCGCGCCGCCCAGTGCTGGCAAAACCCCGGAGCCGCGGACGCGCAACGATGCTTTGCTGTATCTGAGTATCGGCGGACTGGCGCTGCTAACGGTGCTCATCGGTCTGGGGGCGCAGCCGGTCTTTGTGCTGGCCGAACAGGCTGCGGCCCAGCTGCTTGATCCACGCGGTTATATTGAGGCGGTGCTTGGGGGTGAGGCATGATTGCCCTGGTGTGGAATATCCTGCTGGCCTTTATCTGGGTGGCCTTATCGGGCAGTTTTACCGGGGTTAACCTGCTGATCGGCTTTATCCTGGGCTATGTGCTGCTGGGCTTTGCCCTGCGCGATAAACCCGAGTTTGCGCATTATCGCGACAAGGTCCCCCGGTTCATCCGCTTTGTGGGCTTTTTCCTCAAGGAGCTGATCGTCTCCAATCTGCGGGTGGCGTATGATGTGCTCACGCCGACCCACTATATGCGCCCCGGCGTGATTGCCTTTGTCCTGGATGCCCGCACTGATGGCGAGATTACCATCCTGGCCAATCTGATTTCCCTGACACCGGGCACCCTGAGCCTGGATGTTTCAGATGATAAAAAGGTGCTGTATATCCATGTGATGTATCTGGATGACGAGACTGCCGTGCAACACCAGCTAAAATATCTGGAATCCCGCGTCCTGGAGATCTTGCGTTGAGAAACCGCCATGCTTGAATATACCTTGATGACGGCCTATGCCATTTTAAGCCTTGCGCTGGTGCTGGCCTTTATCCGTCTGGTGATTGGGCCTTCGCTGCCGGATCGGGTGGTGGCCCTGGAGCTGATTGCCTCGTTGATGATCGGCTTTATCGCCATTTATACCCTGTCTAGCAAAGCCACCGCCTTTTTGGATGTGGCGATGGTGCTGGCCTTGACCGCATTTTTAGCGGCGGTAGGCTTTGCCCGTCTGCTGGAAAAAGGAGCGCATCGTGATGCTGACTGAAATCCTGATTAGCCTGCTGGTGTTACTGGGGGCCTTGTTTATGCTGGTGGCCGCGCTGGGCGTGTTGCGGATGCCCGATCTGACCATGCGCCTGCACGCCACCACCAAGGCCGGGGTGCTGGGCGTGGGGTTGATCATGCTTGGCCTGGTGATTTATTTCATGAATCTGGGGGTGAGTGCCCGCGCCTTGGCGATTGTCGGTTTTACCATGCTGACCTCGCCGATTGCCGCGCACGTCATGGGCCGTGCGGGCTATGTCACGGGCGTGCCGATGTGGCAGCACAGCATCAAAGATGAGCTCAAAGGCCGCTACCACCCGCACACCCATGAACTGGCCAGTCATGCCCCGCCAGCCGACGCGCAGGCCCCACACGATGGCCACTGAAACCCCGCCGCTGCGGGTACATCTGCTGTATGAACACAACGCCGACCAACAACCGCACGGTTGCAGTGTCATCCGCTGGCTCCGCCCACTGCGCCATCCAAGCATTGCCGCCGCGCTGGAAGTGACCGCCGGGGTCGCTCTGCCCGCAACGCCGGTGGACATCCTCATCATTGAACGTCTGTGGGCACCGCATTTTACCCTTGCCAAGGCGCGCCAGCTGATGCAGGCGGCGCGTCAGATCGCGGGACGCTGCCTATATACCCTGGATGATAATCTGCTGGATCTGCATCTGGATCAAAACTGGCAGAGCTACCCCAGTGATGAGGAGCGCAATATTATCCGCTATCTGGCCCGCGAGGCCGATGCCCTGATTGTTTCTACGCCAGCGTTGGCAGCGCGCATGGCCGGTTTTAACGCACAGATTCATGTACTCCCTAATGCCCTGGATGAGGGATTATTTGCGGATGCCGCCGCCGCACCGCCGGATGCCGACCTGCCTGCCGCGACGCACGCGGCGCAGGCAGGTGCGTCGTGGCAGGCAGGCAAACCGCAAAAACGGCGGCTTGGCTATATGGGAACGCCCACGCATTTTGCCGATCTGATGCTGGTTTATGAGCCCTTGCGGGCTTTTTTGCACGACGATGCCCAAACGGAGTTGCAGATCCTGGGCATCTCCCAAAACCCTGAGCAAATCCAGGCCCTGTTTGCCGACCTGCCGGTGCGCGTGCTGGATACTCAGGGGGCTGTTTCCTATGAGGCCTTTGTGGCCTGGTGCGTTGACCATCTGCGCTGGGATTTTGCCATCGCGCCCCTGGAAGATAACCCCTTTACCCGCTGTAAATCAGACATCAAGTTTTTGGATTACGCCCTGCTGGGGATTCCCGGCATATACAGCCAGGTTGGGCCGTATGCACACAGCATACGCCACGAGTCCACCGGTTTGCTGGTACACAACCAGCCCGACGCCTGGCAGACGGCGCTGCATCGGCTGGCCACTGACGCTGCGCTACGCACACACATCCGTACCCAGGCCCATGCCGAGGTCAAGGCGCAGCGCACCCTGCAAACCCAGGCCAGCCAATGGCTAAACACCCTTAAAGCGCTGTAGACGTCGCGGCATTTTCCCAATGCCGCTGGTTAAGCCTGTTGCGCGTCGCCTTCCTGCCTGCCGCGACGCACGCGGCGCAGGCAGGTGCCAGCGCAACCTTGCGGATTGCCCCACACACGGATGCCACTGCTTGCCATCGCTTTTTTGCTCGGCGTCACTGCGCTGCATCAGCAAGCGAGTTTGCCGCCGCTGGCCTGGGCCTTTAGCCTGCTGGCTCTGGCACCCTTGCTGTGGCATCGCTGGGGGCGCGTGCTGTGGATGCTTGTTGCCGGATTTATCTGGGCCTTGTGGCATGTGCATGGGATCTATGGGCCAGCACTGGACCCCGCACTGGAAGGCATTGACCTCCACATCACCGGCGTGGTGCGCGGCATTCCCCAACAGCGGCAACGCGCCACCGTCTTTGCCTTTGAGATCACCGACAGCCGCAGCGAACTTAACAGCCCCTTGCCCAGGCAGGTACGTTTGAGCTGGTATGGCGTCGCCCCGGCGATTCACAGCGGCCAGCACTGGGCATTGACGGTGCGCCTGAAGCGCCCCAGCGGAATGCGCAATCCCGGTGGCTTTGACCATGAGCGCTGGCTGTTTCAGCAAGGCTATGCGGCGACGGGTTCGGTACGCAACCCCGGCGAGGCGCAGCGATTGCCGCTGGACCCGCCCGCTAAAACGATGGTCGATCGTCTGCGCGCCTCCCTCATAGACACCCTGCAGACGGCCTTGCCGGATGCGCACTATCGCGGCATTATCCTGGCCCTTTCCGTGGGTTATCGCGGCGAGATCACGCAAGCGCAATGGCAGACGCTGACCAGCACCGGCACCAACCATCTGCTGGCCATTTCCGGTTTGCATGTGAGCCTGTTGGCGGGAATCGGCTATCTGCTGACGGCCACCGTGTGGCGTTTTGCACTCACCCCGCTGTGTTTATGGCTGCCTGCCCAGCGGGCCGGATTGCTGGGAGCCTTGGCATTTGGCTTTGCCTATGCCCTGCTGGCGGGTTTTGCCATTCCCACCCAACGCGCCCTGATCATGCTCAGCGTTGCCTTGATTGCGCTGTGGTTTGGACGTGGGCGCCAACCCTGGAATGTCCTCTCGCTGGCGCTAATGGCAGTGTTGCTATGGGACCCGCGTGCGGTGCTGGCGGGGGGCTTCTGGCTGTCTTTTGCGGTGGTGGCGATCATCCTCTATGGCCTGGGTGGACGTACCCAGCAAGCGGGTAAAATTCGCACCGCCTGGCAGGTTCATTGGGTCAGTGCGGTAGGGGTGATTCCATTGACCATTCTGTGGTTTCAGAGCGCCTCGCTGATCTCGCCACTGGCCAATCTGGTTGCGGTTCCCTGGGTCAGTTTTTTAGTGGTGCCAGTGGTGCTCATGGGCGTACTGGTGGTGCATATTCATGAAGCCCTGGGGATTGGCCTGCTGACCTTGGCCGATGCGTTGATCTGCTGGTTGTGGTGGTTCATGGAATGGCTTGAATCCTGGCCGGGCGCGCATTATTACCTGGATGCCCCGCTGGGAGCTTTGCTGCTGGGCCTGCTGGGGGTGCTCTGGCTGTTGGCCCCCAAAGGCATGCCCGCCCGCTGGCTGGGTCTGGTCATGTTGCTGCCGGTGGTGTTTGTGCAGCGTGACTTGCCCCAGCACGGTGAGTTTCGTTTGATCATGCTGGACGTGGGGCAAGGGCTGGCAATGGTGGTCAAAACCCGCCAGCACACCCTGGTTTATGATACCGGGCCAATGTTCAGTGCGTCTTTTGATACCGGAGCAGCTGTGGTGGTGCCATATCTGCGTTATGCCGGACGTGCCCATATCCACCGCCTGCTGATCAGTCATGGCGATAGCGATCACAGCGGGGGTACGCAGTCGGTGCTGGATCAGATAGCACGCGTGGATAGCCTGTGGAGTCGCGATCTGCAGCAGTTTGTTCACCCCGATCATCAGCTCTGCCTGCAGGGGCAACACTGGCAGTGGGATGGCGTTGCGTTTACGGTCTTGCATCCCCCGCCGGGCTGGGGCAATGACAATATGTCGTCTTGCGTGGTGCTGATTCAGGGGCCGGGCGGCTCGCTGTTACTGACCGGAGATCTGGAATCGCTGGGCGAGACGGTGATGTGGCGTCATTACCGTGAACAGCTGGCGGTGGATGTATTGCAGGTTGCCCATCATGGCTCGCCTCATGCCACCCGCGAGGCCCTGCTCAACTGGGTACAGCCGCAGTGGGCCTTGATCAGCGCAGGCTATCGCAGCCGCTTTGGCCATCCGCATCCCGAAACCCTGGCGCGTCTTGAGGCCGTCGGCGCACAAACCCTGGACACCGCCACCCAAGGCGCCATCGAAGTGCGCTTTGTGCCTGAACGCGGGGTGCAGGTCTTACCGGGCTACCGTATCCGCACACAACGCCATTATCATCGTGAATAGGTCGGCTTTAACGTGTTGATTTACGATTGCTCCTTGCTGCGACGGCTAGAAGCCGCCGCCACGTCAAAAACACCCCTCCTTCAATCGTGCGCCCTGTGCTTTACCTGCCTGCCGCGACGCAGGCAGGTGGGATGGTATTCGATCCGCGTTCACTTTGTTTCGGAAAGTCGCAGTCCGCCAGCGCCCGATTCCGCCCTTGTTCCTTGGCTTGGTAAAGCGCGGCATCCGCCCGCTTCAAAAGCTCTTTCGGGCTGTCGTCCTGCAATTCATCCGTCGGAACCAAGGTCGCTACGCCGATGCTGGCGGTGACATGGCCGTAGGGCGACAGCGCGTGGGGAATCGCCAGCTGTTCCAGTTTCTGACAGATCCGCGTGGTCAGGCTCAGGGCCGCTTGGCGGTCGGTGGCCGGGGCGAGCAGGACAAACTCTTCACCACCGTAGCGCGCGGCCAGATCACCAGCGCGACAGGCGGCGTCAGCAACGACTCGCGCCACCTGACACAGACAGTCATCACCGGCCTGATGGCCGTAGTGGTCGTTGTACTTCTTGAACCAGTCCACATCGAGCAGCGCCACCGACAACGGTGAGCCGCTGCGCTGGGCGCGGTTCCATTCGTGCTGAAACACCTCATCGAAGCGGCGCCGGTTGGCGATTCCGGTCAGACCGTCGGTGTTGCTCAGGGCGGATAGACGCGCGTTCGCCGCTTCCAGTTCGCGGGTGCGCTCGGCGACTTTTTGCTCCAGCGTGTGGGTGTATTCCGCCTTCTCGGCGTATAACTGCGCATTGGTGATGGCAATGGCCGCCTGACCGGACAATAGCTGGAGAAATTCAATGCGATCCGCCGTGAAAGCGCCAGTCGTGATGCTGTTTTCGAGATACACGATAGCGACCGGCTTCCCTTGATTGAGTAAGGGATAACACAGGACAGAGAGCGGTTTGCTGGACTGAATGTACGGATCATGGACAAACCGCCCCGTACCGGCAGCGTTGTCGAGCACGACGCTTTCGAGCGTGCGTGCGACATAGTTGACAATGGATTCCGGCACGGCGGTAACACCAGACTCCGCACCAACAGCAATCGAAAAAGGCCCGAAGCTGCCGTCCTCGGCAGGCGTATGCAGCAGCAGGCATCCCGTGCGGGCGCCCGCGTTCTCCAAAAGGATCGCCATGAGTCTTTGCAGCAGCCGATCCAGGACAATTTCACCAGCGATGGCGCGGGACGCTTTCATGATGGCCGAGAGATCGAGAGATGCCGCGCTGGCCCTGGCATCGTTCGTATTGCGAGCGACCTGGAACGCATAAGGACTGAAGCTTGCTGGAAGCTGTGGAGACTGAAAGAAGCGCGGGTACTCGGTCTCCAGTTGCTTGACTTTCCGGATGGCGCCCCATTGCGCGTAGCAATATCGGGCTTCCAGCAGGTAGGCTCGCGCGCTGGCCTCTTTACCCCACGCGAGATAGAACTTGCCGGCCAGTTCGTTGGCCAGGGCTTCTTCCTGGATGTAGAGTTGTTCGTGGGCGCCGCTGATGGCGAGATCGTAGAGCTCGCTCGCCTCAATGCGACGACCGGCTACGCGATGCCGCTCCGCTTCGACGAGTTGCCATTTGTGCAAATAGTTCATGGGGGCATGCTGCGCCCAAAACCAAAGCTCGTCCTGGGATTTCGCCACGCGCTGTCGGTACGTTTCGGAACTGAGGTAGGGTGGTTGCACCGCATCCGCATCGGCGCGCGGCGCCAGCGCGATCAGAGACGCATAGAAATAGAGACCGGCTTCGAAATTGAAGCCTGCGGCACTGCCGATATAGTGTCTGGCCTGCTCGGCGTCGGCTTGAGCGAGCGCGTAGTTACCTAACAGGTACCGCAGCATCATGCGATGCACATAAAAGCCGGCCATGCGCAAGAAATCCCCCGATGCCTGCGCCTGAGCCACGAGCTGTTCTTCGTCAGCCTGCCGGTCGAATACGAGGGCAACATGCTTGGGATTATCCAGCAACGATACCGCTGTCTCCCAGTAGTTCAGGCAGTAGTTTGCCGCCGTCACTTGATTCAGGTCGAGACAATGCTGGCGATAGGCGCTGATCTGTGGTTCGATCTCGGACAGTGGCTTGCCGGACCAAAGCGCGTGCTGGGAAAATGCCTGCGCATTGTAACCGGCGTACTCCAGATTGCCTGTTTCCAGCGCCGTTTCATAGCCCGCTTGAAAAATCGGCAGCGTCTCACGCAAGTGAACCGAGCGATGATATAAGCAGATTCCGACCACATTATAGGTCGCGGCGCGGACGCTTTTCGCCTCATCCTGCGAGGCCATATTCAGTGCGAGCCGGCTAAAGCGGGAGGCGGTCGCGACATCACGCGCCACATTCGCAAGAATCACGGCGTAACACGCAAAATTGAACGCTGAGGCAGGCGTATGACCATGACGAAGCGTAAAATTGACCTGCAAAGCGTACAGCAGGGGCAGAAGAGAAGTTCCCACCTGGAAAGAGGCGGCGAAGATGCTGGCGATAATCCGCACGACGGCGATGGTTTTGCGGTCGGTCATGGGCGGGAGGCGGGAAAGCTCCTCGATCGACTGGTCCCCGATTAACCGGGAGACCTCCTGGATCGCCTGTTGAATATCCTCGCCGGTTGGGTTCTCGGGAAACTGCACGCCCAGCTCGTTCAGTATCGCTAATGCCGTGGATATGGCTTCGACCGGCTGGTTTCTGGACACCAGTGCCTGGATCTTAACGATGGCGCTGTCGATTTGGTCCAGTACATCCCTGGAATGAGCACCGATCGCAGCGATGACTTGATCCATTCGGTCGTTATCGCCTGTCAAGGACGCCATTTCCGCTGCAAGGTCGTGCAATGCCAGGGCGAGTGCGTAGTGCTGATGCCAGCCATCGTCGCCCAATACCTTCAGACCGATTGCCGCATACGCGCTCGCGGCTGGGTAGGCGGCGGCCGCTCTCGCCTTTTTGCAGGCCAGGAGATTGAGCCGCGCCAGCTCGACGCGTTCGTTCGGGTCGTCGATCAGCCGGAGACAACGATTCAGTTGCTCAACGATGGCAAAGACAGCGTTTTCTCTTTCTGCCCAAGACACCTGCGCGAGCAATGACCGGCCGATTTGATAATGGCGTGTTGCCTGATCCTGTTCCGGGATCAGTGAATAGGCCGCCTGCTGGATGCGATCATGACCGAATTTATAATCCAGGATGAGCAGATCCTCGTTCGGCGGCGATCGCGATACCACCAGCCCCTGGTTCATTGCCAACCGAAGATCCGCACCCACATCTGCGGCGCTGCGATCCAGGACGGTTGACAGGGTTGACAGATCGAATTTCACCCCCTGGCAGGCCGCGAAGGCCAGCAGCCTCTGAACGGATACCGGCAGCTTCCGCAGCCGTCCGACCATGAGATCCACGACATTGTCGCTGAGTCCCATGGCATGGATCCGTTCGAGATCCCAAGTCCACCGGTTGTCGGATGCGACGAAGCGCAGCAGTTCCTCGCCATGAAGACGCTTCAGGAACTCCTTGACGAAAAATGGATTGCCATCCGTCTTGCGCATCACTAAATCAATCAGTTCCCGACTCTCCTCGATCGACCGATGCAGCGTCTCGGCGATCATTTGCCCAACGTGCGCGGAATCCAGCGGCCTCAAAAAGAGCTGTTCGACGGCGATGTTTTTGCGGCGCGCCTGCTCGATCAACAGCATGAGGGGATGGCTTGCAGAGACTTCATTGTGCCGGTAGGCGCCGATCAGCAGGCAATGCGTGATGCGACGGTCTTCAAGGAGTCGCTCGATCAAACTCAGTGTCGCCAGATCCGCCCACTGCAGATCGTCAAGGAACATCACCAACGGCTGGTCGGCGCGGCAAAATACTCCGATAAATCGCTGTAAAACCAGATTAAACCGGTTCCGTGACTCGACGGATCCCAACTCGGGTACGGGAGGCTGCTTGCCGATAATCAATTCCAGGGCCGGAATCACATCGACCAGCAACTGTCCGTTCACGCCCAGCGCTTCCGTCAAGTCCGCCCGCCATTGCATCAGTACCGACTCCGGCTCGCTCAGCAGCTTTTTAACCAAATCTGTGAACGCGTCGATGACTGCGGTATAGGGCGTCGTGCTTTTGAACGGGTCGAATTTTCCTGAGACAAAGCGCGCTCGCCGCTCGGTGATGGGTCGGTAGAGTTCCTGAACCAAACAGGACTTCCCGATGCCGGAGTATCCCGTAACCAGCACCCATTGGGCGCCGTGCCAAGCGGGTGACGACCGCTCTCCGGCAAGGTCTACAGCAGCGGACTCCGACGCTGCGGCTCCACCGGCCATGCGCTCGAACGCATCAACGAGCGCGGCGCGTTCGTGGCGGCGTCCATAGAGCTTTTGCGGAATCTGAAACTGGCCGGAGATGTCCTTTGTGCCCAGTGGGAACGAAGTGATCCGTGCGTCTTTTTCCCATTGAACCAGGCATTCCGACAAATCCGCTTGCAGTCCGCTGGCGCTTTGATAACGATCCTCCGCGTTCTTCGCCATGAGCTTCATGACGATATCAGACAGTGCGGCAGGAAAATCCCCGGAATCCGCGTCGTCACCCCGGAGTCGACGCCGGTGGAGAGGCACAGGTTCTCTGGCGATATGACAATGCACCAACTCCATCGGGTCGGTGCTGACAAAGGGCGGAGCGCCCGTCAACATTTCATAGAAAGTCGCGCCCAGCGAATAGAAGTCCGAGCGATAATCCAGGGTGCGATTCATGCGTCCGGTCTGTTCCGGGGACAGATAAGGGAGGGTTCCTTCCAATTCCCTCGGCGCCTTGAGCAAGGGCGTCTCTCGGTCGAGTTGGGTGGCAATGCCCAGATCAATGATTTTGACCACCCCGGTCGCCGGGTTGACGACAATATTGGACGGATTAATATCCTTGTGAATGATATGGTGCGCGTGCAACTGCTTGAGGCCCTCCGCTATTTTCAGGGCCAAAGGGAGGAATTCGCCGAGTGTCAACGGCTGTTTGCGTTGCGCAAGCCACTGTCCGATGGCTATCCCGCCAACATCTTCCAAGATGATAACGAAGCTCTTCCGTTGCTCCTCTAGAGCGTAAGCCCGAATGACATTCGGCGATTGCAGCGACCCAATGAGCTGATACTCCTGCCGGTAGCGGCGGATTTGCTCGGGCGTTGGGTATGGCGACTTGAGCTTTTTCAACACCACGGGCTGGTTGTCCGCAACCCGTATAGCGCGATAGACCTCCGAGTTGTCGCCACTGTGCAGAAGTTTCAAATTCGCGTAGTTGGCAGTCATGTGAGTTTTTTCCGGCAATGTTGATCAAGCCCGCACCAGCCGCACCCATTGCCGCTTCACACTGTCGAGCCGAATAAACTGTGCGCAACCCGGCACATTGTGCAGGCGTTCCAGGATGGCGGCTTCATTCTACCAGCAGCAGTTTCTAACCCAAAGATAAAAGCCCGTATAATGGTCCTAGGTGTAAGCTCTGATTATTCTGCTTTGTCTGCGTGCCAGCCACCGAAAACCAGTCACTTTTAGCGAGATGTGAACCCTGCATGACCCTAGTGCCTAAGCCCAAAAGCATACTTGCGATTGATGATAATCCAGAGAATCTGGATGTGGTCAGGGCCGCCCTGAGCGCAAACTATATCGTCAAGGCGGCGACCAATGGCTTGCTTGCGCTCAAAATCGCCCAAAGCCAGCGACCGGATTTGATCTTGCTAGACATCATGATGCCTTCCATGGATGGCTATGAGGTCTGCCGCCGCCTCAAAGAACACCCAGATACTCGCGATATCCCCGTCATTTTTCTCACCGCACGGGGCGGGGTGCAGGATGAAACTCGAGGTTTTTCGCTGGGTGCGGTGGACTACATCTCCAAGCCGATCAATGCGGCCATCCTGCATGCGCGGATTCAGACGCATATCGCCTTGCACGAGGCCAAGCGTCGTCTGGAAGCGCAAAACCAGGCTCTGATTGAAGCGGCACAGATGCGCGAGGATATTGAGCGCGTCATGCGCCATGATCTTAAATCGCCACTGAACAGTATCATCGGCACCCCGCAGCTATTGCTGATGGACGATAATTTGACACTTGAACAGCGTGAGATGGTCAAAGACATCGAGGAAGTGGGCTGGCGCATGATGAATATGATCAATATGTCGCTGGTTTTGCTGAAAATGGAATACGGCATTTATGAACCACAGCTGGCTGAAGTGGATCTGCTCAAAGTGCTGCGTGATGTGCTGAATGATGAGCGCTTCTGGCAACAGGGACGTGATATTCAGGTACACATCTTGCTTAATGAACAGCCAGTGACTGCCGAGGACCAAATCATGATGTTCTCGGAGGAGTTAGTCTGTTATTCGATGCTGGCGAATCTGTATAAAAATGCTCTGGAGGCCTCACCTAACGGCGCGGTGATTGACATCGCATTCACGGAACAGCGAGATACCCTCGAGATTCGCATCCGCAATGCGGGCGAAGTCCCCGAGACGATCCGGGCGCGGTTTTTTGAAAAATTTGTCACCGCCAACAAACCCAACGGCACCGGGCTTGGGACCTATTCAGCCCGTTTGATTGCCAAGGCACTGGGCGGAGCGATTGCCCTAGATTGCAGCCAGGAAGGACACACCATTATCCACATCACCTTGCCTAAAACCACCAGCGAGCGCTAGTGCGGAGGTTTTTTTGCCATGAAGATACTTATTACCGGCGGTACCGGATTTATCGGGCGACACCTGGCCAATCGTTGGGCGGCCCAGGGACACGCGGTGATTGTGCTCAGTCGTCAGGCCCAGGCGCCCGGTGCAGCTGGGCTGCACCCGCAGGTGCGCATCCTGGCATGGGATGGCGTTAGTGCGCAGGGCTGGGGGAGTGAGCTTGAGGGTGCCGATGCCATTGTCAACCTGGCTGGCGCAAATATCGCCGGCGAGGGCTTGTTGCCAACCCGCTGGAGCGCGGAGCGTAAAGATTTGATTACCCGCTCGCGGGTGGCAGCAGGACAGGCCGTGGTGCAGGCCATCACTGCTGCTACCGTCAAACCGCGTGTTTTGCTGCAGGCCTCGGGGATTGATTATTATGCCGCGCAGCCTTCCATGGAGTTGCCGCCGGTCAATGAAGACTCCCCACGCGGGGAAGGCTTTCTTGCCGAGGTCTGTGCGCAGTGGGAGCAGGCCACCGCGCCTGTTGAAATCTTGGGGGTGCGCCGTGTCATCATGCGCACCGGGGTGGTGCTCAGTGACAACGGGGGTGCGCTTCCACGCATGGCTTTGCCGTTTCGCTTCTTTGCCGGTGGCACCCTGGGCAATGGGCAACAGCCGGTATCGTGGATTCATCTGGAGGATCAGCTCGGTGCCATAGAATTTCTGCTCGCGCAGGAGGCAGCCCACGGCGCGTTTAATCTGTGTGCCCCGCATCCGTTGAGTAATGCCGCCTTCATGCGGGAACTCGGACGTGCGCTACACCGCCCTGCCCTGCTACCGGCTCCGGCCCTTGCACTTAAACTGGCCCTGGGCGAGATGTCTACCCTGCTGCTCAGTGGACGCCGCGCCCTTCCCCAGCGATTACTGGATATGGGCTATGTCTTTCGCTATCCGACGGCAGACACAGCGCTTGCTGCCCTCTATGCCCCGTGATATTACGCCGTGTGTTGTTTAAACCATCTCACGCCCCCGCGCAGGGTGCGGCTTAAGGCCGCACCCTGCGCGGTTTATGTTGCACCCGTGTGTAAATTGCCCAGCCACATCATGCACAGACACAGGACTACGCCCCCGCATATGCTTTCCCGCTTACTGATTGTTGTTTGCGCCCTGTGGATGCTTGGCGGATGTACAGCCAGCCCACCGGCGCGCCCCACCGATGATACTCCGCCAGCCCCCTTGCTAACATCGCCCCTGCCCATCTTCTACGATGCGGTTCCCGACGACGATGTATTTGCCAATCTGCTCTATGAATTGCTGGTGGGCGAGATTGCCGGTCATCTCGGACAGCTGGACATTTCCGTGGAACATTATCTGCGCGCCGCGCAGCTCAGTCATGAGCCCCAAGTGGCAGAACGCGCCACCCGCATCGCTCTCATTGCCGGGGCGGCGGATCTGGCCATCGAAGCCGTACAGCGCTGGCTGGTACTGGCCCCGGAGAATCTGGATGCGCGTCAGGTTTTAGCGGCCTTGCTGGTCAACGAAGGCCGGCCCGAGGAGGCACTCGGGCACCTGGAATACCTGATGCAGCGGGTGCAACAGGTTGAGGATAATGGCTTTGGTCTGGTCGCCAGTCTGCTCAGTCGCAGCCAGGATGCCCGCGCCGCCACCCAGGCCATGCGCCTGCTGGCACAGCGCTATCCCAATGATATCCGCGCCTATCTGGCACTGGCTAATCTGGCGGCACACCATCAAGACTATGCCGGCGCCCTACTGGCTGCAGAGCAGGCCCTGCGCATCCATCCGCAGTCGATGCCCGCCCGCATGATCAAAGCGCGTGCCTTAAGTGAAACCGGTCAGGCCGCTGCGGCGCTGGAATCCCTGCAACGCCTGCTCCAGGATCATCCCGATAACCATGAACTGCGTATGACCTATGCACGGATGCTGTTGCGTGAGCGGCGTTTTGACGAGGCTCAGACCGTATTTAGCACGCTGATCCAACGCCGTCCGCACGACAGCGACCTCATCTACACCCTGGCTTTGCTGCATATTGAAGCGGAACAGTATCAAAGCGCCGAGCGCCTGCTGCGCCAGCTTCTGGAACTGCGCGTGCATGAACAGGAAGCGCGCTACTATCTGGGACGCATTGCCGACATCACGGGGCGGCCTGCACAGGCACTGCAATGGTATGAGCGGGTCAGCGATGGTGATTACTGGCTGGAAGCCCATAGCCGTGCTGCCACCCTGCACGCCCAGGCCGGACGGTTGCATACTGCCCGTGAGCGCTTTGAGCGGCTGCGCTTTGAAAGCGTCCACTCTGATGAAACCGTGCGCCTGTATCTGCTGGAGACGCAAATTCTGCGTGATCAGCGCGCCTATGCAGAGGGCATGACGCTGCTCAACGAGGCGCTGGAGTTCTACCCCGACGATCCGCAACTGCTGTATGCCCGCGCCTTGATGGCCGAGCGCCTGGACCGCCTGGACATCCTTGAAGCCGATTTGCGCACCATTTTGGCCCAGGATCCCGACAATGCCGCTGCGCTCAATGCCCTGGGCTATACCCTGGCGGATCGCACCGATCGCTATCAGGAGGCCTACGGCTATATCATCCGCGCCTATGAACTGGTTTCCGATGATGCCGCGATCACCGACAGTCTGGGCTGGGTGCTGTTTCGTCTGGGGCGCCTGGATGAGGCTGAAATCTACTTACGCCGGGCCCATGCCATGCTTGAAGATGCCGAAATCGCCAGCAATCTGGCCGCACTTTTGTGGGCACGCGGTCACTATGACGAGGCGTGGGAGATTTTGCGCACCGCCCTGGAAGCCGATCCTGCGCATGAACGTCTGTTACGCCTGCAACGGCAGTTCAGCCACGATGAATAAGGCGCTGCTGCTGTTGCTGTGGCTGGGCATCTGGCTGACGGGCTGCACCACATTGCCACCGCTGTCAAATGAAGATCAGGCCGACCGTTGGCAAGACCGCCAGGCCGAACTTCTCCAGCTACAACACTGGGTCATTCATGGGCGCATTGCCTTGCGCCATGAAGATGAACAATGGCATGCCAATGTGCGCTGGCGTCAGGATCAGGCCGAGTTTGATATTCAACTCTTTGGCCCTTTCGGGCGCGATATTGCCCGGATTCAGGGCAATAGCGAAGGCGTCACCCTGCGCACCGGCGAAGGCGAGCACTACCTGGCCCGCCATGTCGATGAACTCACCCAGCAGGTGCTCGGCTGGCCCCTGCCCGCCGCCGGGCTACGCTACTGGATCCTGGGCCATCCCCTGCCCACCGCTGAGCACACGCTCAAGCTCGGCGCCCAGGGACAGCTTGAATCCCTGTACCAATCGGGTTGGGAGATTCGTTATGAGCGCTACAATGACGCCCCTTTGCCGCTGCCACAGCGGATGCGTCTGCAGTATGAAAACATCTACCTGCGCCTGCTGATTGACGAATGGCATCTGCAACCAGACGCCCCGCCGTTCAACCCTAACTTCGGCGTCTAAGGTTTTTTATGGGCACAGAATTTGACGTGATTGCCGCATACTTTGATTTGCCCAGCTCGCGTGAGGATGTGCTGCTGGGGGTGGGGGATGATGGGGCTGTGTTGCGGGTGCCGCCGGGGTATGTGCTGGTGGTAAGCACCGATACCTTGGTCGCCGGGGTGCATTTCCCCCAGGATACCCCGGCGCAGGCGATTGGCCACAAAGCCTTGGCGGTGAATCTAAGCGATCTGGCAGCGATGGGAGCGCAACCCGCCTGGGTCACGTTAGCGCTGACCTTGCCTGCAGCAGATCGTGCCTGGATCAGTGGCTTTATGCAGGGCTTTCGCGGCCTGCTGGAGCAGGAGGGGGTGGCGCTGGTCGGCGGGGATACCACCTGCGGGCCTTTGTCAATTACTGTGCAAGCCTTGGGATGGGTCGAACCGGATAAGGCGCTCAGACGCGATGCCGCCCGCCCGGAGGAGTTGATCTTTGTCACCGGCACCCTCGGTGATGCGGCGGCGGGCTTACACTGCTGGCAACAGGGCATTCAAACGCCACACAGTCCCGCCCTGATTGAGCGCCTGTGCTATCCCACGCCGCGCTGTGCGCTGGGGACACAGTTGCACGCCTACGAGGTGCGGGCAGCCATTGATATCTCGGATGGTTTATGTGCGGATCTGGGGCATATTCTCAAAGCCTCTGCGCTGGGGGCTACCCTGTATCTGGAACATCTGCCCCTGTCGGCGGCGCTACAGGCCCATTTACACCAGCATCCCGTGGCGCTTGAACAGTATCCCGCCCTCAACGGCGGTGATGATTATGAACTTCTGTTCACTGCCCCCGCGCCGGCTGAGAAAGATTTGCGCCGCCTTTGCACCGCCTTACAGATTCCACTGACCTGCATCGGCCATACCCACACCACCCCCGGTTGCCTGCTGCAAACGCCTGACGGTAGGCATATAAGCCTAAGCCGCCGGGGCTATGAGCATTTTGCGCCTGCCTGCTGAGACCACGCCCTGCGTCTTCCCTGTCCATGACAGTGAAAGCGGCAAAGTATCGGTTATACTAACCGCCAACAATATCCCCATGGCCTCACCCCTCATAAGCGCGCCGCACGGTGCGTGAGGGCCGTATATGGAAGGTAGTGCGGCCTGCTGATGCCAAAAGGGACATGATTATCATTTTTATTTATTACCACTGTCCTGAGTCTTAAAACATGCCCGAGATGACACAAGAACATGGTGTTGACAGCGCGGATATACCCTCCAGGGAGCTGCCGACGGTGGTCGGAATCGGGGCATCGGCAGGCGGCATTGAGGCGCTAAGCCGGTTGCTGCGCGCCTTGCCGGAAAACACCCATTTCAGCTATGTCATCGCGCAGCATTTGTCCGCCGAACACCCCAGCATGTTGACTGATATTTTAGGGCGCGAGACCCAGTTGCCGGTGATGGAACTGGAAGACGGCTTTGCGCCTGCGCCCAATACCATCTACATCACGCCGGCAGCGGCAAATGTCCTGTTTGAAGAAGGGATTTTTCGGCTCAAGGAAACCACCGTCCGGGGAACGCCCAAGCCTTCCATTGATCTACTGTTTCGCAGCCTCGCCATGGATCTGGGCGAGCTGGCCATTGGGATTGTGCTGTCTGGCACCGGCACCGATGGCGCAGAGGGCGTGAAGGCCATCAAGCAGGCGGGGGGTTATGTGCTGGTGCAAAGCCTGGACACCGCCAAATATACCGGGATGCCGCAAGCAGCGGCGGATACCGGCGTGGCTGACGAGATATTGCCCCCTGAAGGCATTGGGGAGGCCCTGACGCGCTTAAATCAGCATTTGCCCACGCCAACCGCTTTGTCTTCTTTGCCGCAAAATCTGGGCAAGCACACCGAGCTTGAGCGCATTGTGCGTCTGGTGCGTACCCGTACCGGGGTGGATCTGGGGCTCTATAAAGAAGCGACGATGTTGCGCCGTTTGCAGCGCCGTTTGCATGAAAGCAATGCCGCCTCCTTGGGTGAATATCTGGATCTGCTTGAGCATCGCCTTGATGAAGCCGAGGCGTTGGTCAATACGCTGCATATCGTAGTCACCAGCTTTTTTCGTGATACCGAGGCCTTCAATGCGCTCAGTACCTTCATTCAATTGATTGTGCAGCGCAAACCCACGGATGAGGCCCTGCGTATCTGGATTGCGGGATGCGCCACCGGCGAGGAGGCCTATTCCGTGGGGATGCTGGTGCTGGAAGCCATGCGCGAACAGACCAAGCACCTCAAAGTACAAATCTATGCCACCGATGTGGATCTGGATGCGCTGGCCACTGCCCGGCGCGGGGTCTATTCCAGCAGCGCCATTGAGTTACTGGATCGTGCCCTGTTGCAGCGCTATTTTCACAAGATCAAGGATTGCTATCAGGTCAATCAGGTGTTGCGTGAGCTGATCGTTTTTGCCAAACACGACCTGATCAAGGATCCGCCCTTCTTGCATCTGGATATGGTGAGCTGTCGCAATCTGCTGATCTATTTTAAAAACGATATTCAAGGGCGCGTTCTGGAAACCTTCCATTACGCCCTGCGCAGTTATGGCTATCTGTTTTTGGGGCGTTCTGAAACCACGCATTGTCGTGAAACCTTGTTTGTCACCGTCTCCAAGCCGGCCAAGCTGTACCAGCGTAAGCCGGGTGATTCCAGCTATATTCCCCCAATCCAGCGCCTGGGTAACGGTGGCGGGGCAGCCAGCGCCACGGCCATAGAACAGCGCAGCCCAGGGATTTTGGAGCGCATTCTGGATTCCTTGCAGCAAAGCTATGTGCCGCCGGGTCTGTTGCTGGATGAGCGTCTGGATATTCGGCGGATTTTGGGCAAAGGTGGTCAGTATCTGCGTCACAAAGAAGGCCAGACCAGCTTAAACGCGGTGGAGCTGATACCCAAGCATCTCGGGCTGGATCTGCGGGCGCTGGTGGCCAAGTCCAAGCGATCCGGGATGCCGGTGCATGGGCGCACGGTGAAATATCGGCTGGACACCGAGGAAGTGGCGGTGCGCCTCGTGGTGAGGCCGCTGGTGGATGATAGCGCCGAGCTACTGTATCTGGTGCTGTTTGAACCGCAAAACCTGAGTGTGCCGGTTGCCGACCATTCGGCCTCGCTCGGACCGGCGGATGAAGACAGTGTGCGCGCCCTGGAGCACGAGCTGGCCGCCACCCGCGAACATCTGCAAACGGTGGTGCAGGAGCTGGAAACCACCAATGAAGAACTGCAATCGACCAACGAGGAACTGCAATCGGCCAACGAGGAGCTGCAATCGACCAATGAAGAGCTGGAAACCTCCAACGAGGAATTGCAAGCCACCAACGAGGAACTGTCTACAGTCAATCAGGAACTGCAAGGCCGCTCCGAGCAATTGGCCCTGGTCAACAGCGACCTGCAAAACATCAAAGACAGCCTGCCCTATCCGATCATTGCCATCGACAGCCATTTATGCGTCAAGCACTTCAATCAGGAAGCACAGCGCATTTTCAATCTGAACAATGAGGATATGGGCAAAAATGTGGCGACGCTGCAGGCACTGGTCAGCGTCTCTGGTCTGGTTGAGCGTCTGGATCAGGTGATTCGCTCAAGCCAGCCCTTTGAACAGCAAATCAGCGCCCCCGGCGATTATCTGATGCGCATTCAACCGTATGCGGGCACCAAGCATCACGGGGCGGGGGCGATTCTGACCTTTTGGGATAATGCCGAGATCATCAAAACCCAAAACGAACTGCGCGAAAGTGAGAACCGTCTGCAGCAAATCCTCAACCACTCGCCGTTATGGGATTATGTCAAGGACCGGGGTGGGCGCTATCTGTTGATCAATCGACGAATGCTGGAGGTCATCGGTTATCAGGCCGCCGAGGTCATTGGACGGGTGGATGAGGAGCTGTTTAGCCCCGAGATCACCCGCATTTTTCGCCAGGCCGACCATCAGGCGCTGACCAGTGAAAAAGTGGTTGAAATCGAGCATTGCCTGCACATCGGCGGCAAGGACGTGATCCTGCTGGCCTCGCATTTCACCTTGCGCGATGCTGCCGGCATTGCCTATGCGGTGTGTATGAAAGCCCTGGATATCACCGCCCGCAAAGCCAATGAGATGCTGGTCAACCTGCAATCACAGGCCCTCAATGCCAGCGCCAATGGCATTGCCATCACTGCGGGTACCAACGACTTCCCCATTATCTATGTCAACAAAGCCTTCAGCAGCATTACCGGCTACACGCTGGAAGAGTCCAAAGGACGCAGCTTTGGCTTTTTATTCGAGGCGCTGGCAGACGATCAGGCCCCGGCCCTGGCGAATATTCATCTCGGCATGCAAAACGGCAAGGTCGTGCATACCCTCGTGCGCAGTCGGCACAAAAATGGCACGATTTTCTGGAATGAGTTATCCATTTACCCCATTACCGACGAGCACGCCCGGATCAGTCATTTTGTCGCCGTGCAAAATGATGTCTCCGAACAGGTCAAAGCCCGTCACGAGCTGGCAGAAAATGAACGCCGCCTGCGCCATGCCCAGTTGTATGCCCAGGTATGGAGTTTTGAGTGGGATATCGAAGAAGACCGCTTCCACTCGCTCAACATCGCCAATGACATCTTCGGCCAGATCGAGGCCATTCAGATCCCTAATCTGCGCAGCTTTTTGCGCCTGCTGCATCAGGACGACCGCCACAGCGTCTATAGCGCCATGATCGCCTGTCGCGATGGCAAGGCCGATGCGCTGGATATTGAATACCGCCTGCACGATGATCTGCTGGGTGATCGCTGGCTGCATACCCGGGCGGCGGTGGATTGTGAAAACGGACGCCAGCGCAAGCTGTTAGGGTTGACCCAGGACATCACCGAGCGCAAGCTGGGCGAGCTGCATCTGGCCGCCGCCCGCGATGAAGCCGAAAAGGCGAACCGGGCAAAAAATGAATTTCTCTCGCGCATGAGCCACGAATTGCGCACTCCGCTCAATGCCATCTTGGGTTTTGCCCAGTTGCTGGAGGTCGATGAGCAGCAAAGCGAGACGCACCGTGATTCCATTCAGGAAATCCTGCGTGCCGGTTGGCATCTGTTGGCGCTGATCAACGATATTCTGGATCTGTCACGGCTGGAAACCGGGCGTCTGGAGGTACAGCGGGAGCTTGTCGATACCAAATCGGTGATTGAGGAATGTATCAGCGCCTTGATGCCGACCACGCGCCCGCGCCATATCAGCATCAGCAAGGAGCTGGATGCAGGTATGCTGGTGTGGGCGGATCGCACCCGCCTTAAACAGGTGCTGCTCAATATTATCTCCAATGCCATCAAATACAACCGCGACCAGGGCACGGTGGTGATTCGCTCCAAACCCGGCAAAAACGGTAATGCCTACATCATCATTGCCGACAGCGGCATCGGCATGAGCGAAGAGCAGACCAAGCGTCTGTTCCAGCCTTTTGAGCGTTTGGGCCGGGAGATGTCGGAGGTAGACGGTGTTGGTATCGGTCTGTCATTATCCCAGCAGCTACTGGATATGATGCATGGCACGGTGCAGGTAGAAAGCACGCCCGGCAAAGGCAGCGTTTTCACGGTGATGCTGCCCTTACATGATGAGGTTGACGATGCGGGGTACGGTGGCATGATCGTGCCCCCGCCGCCTGTGCCTGCTGAAGCGGGCGAGGTACCGGCACTAAGCCATGATAATTTCATCAAAGTCCTTTATATTGAAGATAATCCGGCCAATTTAATGGTGATGCGCCGTCTCATGGACAGTCATCCCAATATTGCGCTGGCCGAGGCCAACACCGGGCGGCTGGGGATTGAGTTGGCGCTGGCCACACAGCCACAGCTGATTTTGCTGGATTTGCATTTGCCGGACATGACCGGCTTTGAGGTCCTTAAGCGGTTGCGCGCCGAGCCAGAATGTACGCACACGCCGATCATCGCGGTGAGTGCCGATGCCGGGGTGAGCCGGATAAAAGAGGCTTTGGGCATTGGCTTTGATGATTATGTGGTCAAACCCTTTCGCCTGGCTGATCTCGAACGTGCCGTGTTAAAGTTTTCCAGGCCGTAAAGCACCGCTGGGCGTGTCTGTCCAGGGGCCCGCAACTCCAAGGAAGCGCTAAACGTGTACAACCTGAGTCTGCAAGTCTTACGCACCGACACCTCCGGCATGCCGCTTGAGTGGATTGATTATCAACAGGCAGTACGCCTTTACTTTGCGCAGCAGGTGGCCTACACCTGCGGCAGTCTGCTCTATCGCATTCGCGGGGGTGTGCAGGCGCGTAGCGGGCGACGCAGCCTCATTGAGGTCAATTCCATCATCGCCACCCACGGCACCAACCGCGCCCTGCGTAGCGGCTATGTACCGCCTTTGAACAACCGGGCGCTGTTTCGCCGTGATGCCTGTTTATGCCTGTATTGCGGACAGCCGTTTAAACGCCATGAGCTTTCCCGCGATCATGTCACTCCGATTACTCAGGGCGGGCGCGATGTCTGGGAAAATGTGGTCACTGCCTGTAAGCGCTGCAATAATCACAAGGCCGGACGCACCCCTGAGCAGGCGGGAATGCAGCTGCTAGCCGTGCCGTTTATGCCCACCCATGCCGAGTATATTTACTTGCAAAGCCGCCATGTGCTGAGCGACCAGATGGCGTTTTTAAAGGCCCATTTCCCGCGCAGCAGTCCCTTACGTCAGCGTGCGCTGCAATAACACAGCCGCCGCTGATTTTCTCTCATCATTAGCTGAAACCACATGCACTATATTGGCGAATCCAACCACATCCATGGCGAGGCAGAATGCCTGGGCGTTTTACTGGCCAACACCGGCACCCCAGATGCCCCGACAGCCCCGGCCCTGCGTCGCTATCTCAAACAGTTTTTGTGGGATCCGCGAGTGGTCGAAGTGGCCAGACCGCTGTGGTGGGTGATTCTCAACGGTGCCATCCTGCAGGTACGCCCGCGCCGTAGCGCTGAACTTTACGCCAAGGTCTGGACCCCGGAGGGTTCGCCCTTGCTGGCCATCACCAAAGCCCAGGGACAGGCCCTGCAAAGTGTGCTTGAGCAGCGCCTGCCCGGCCCGGTGCGGGTTGCCATCGCCATGCGCTATGGACATCCCAGCGTTGCCGAGGCTTTAGAACAGCTGCGTCAGGCCCGCGCCCGGCGTATCCTGGTATTGCCGCTGTATCCACAATATTCCGCCTCCACCACCGGCTCAATCTTCGACGCCCTGGCGGAAAGTTTCACGCGCTGGCGCTGGGTGCCTGAGCTGCGCTTTATCAACCACTACTATGACGCGCCTACTTATATCGAGGCCCTGGCACACAGCGTGCGCAGCCATTGGGCGCAACAAGGCCAGCAGGACTACCTGATGATGTCATTTCACGGCGTCCCCAGAAGCTACCTGCTCGCCGGTGATCCCTACCACTGCCACTGCTTTGTCACCGGTCGCCTGCTCGCCGAACAGCTCAAGCTGGAACGCACCGCCTGGGAGCTGACCTTTCAATCTCGCGTAGGCAGTCAGGAATGGCTCAAACCCTATACCGAAGAAACCCTCAAACTCTTGCCCCGTCAAGGCATCAAACGGATCAGCGTCATTTGCCCCGGCTTTGCCGCCGACTGTCTGGAAACCCTGGAAGAAATCGCCGTAGAAAACCGCAAAAACTTCCTCAAAGCCGGTGGCGAACATTACAGCTACATCCCCGCCCTCAATGGCCAGGACATGCACATTGAAACCCTCGCTCAGCTGGTCATACAACACACCCAAGGCTGGCCCGAGGCGGCACCGGACTATGACGCCGTCCAAGAAGCCGTCAAGGCTGAGCTCACCCGACAACGCGCCATGGAAAAAGGCGCCTCGCGGTAATCCCTGCATCCGTTTTGCGCCCATAAAAAAAGCCTGCCACATTGGGCAGGCTACAAACCTCTTGGGGGGGAGGCTGGGATCTCCTATCACCTGGCTGAAAATCGGTACCGTGGCAGCTATCTTAAGACTGCTTTCGCCTGAGGCGACACGGTAGGCACTTAAAAACGTTTCTTAACCTGTCTTGACAGTTGCTTAGCTTAATAGGTTCAAGCACTTTTAAAATTTTTTAGGTTGCCGGGCTAGGCTGTTGTTATAACCTAGTATTTAACTAGGATTTAGGCTTATTGTACTAAACCTAGTATTTATGTCAACTATTATTTGCAGAATTTTTTACAGCGCCGCCATCTGGCAAAACGCGGCAGGACCGGGTTTACTCCCATGCCCCGTGGGTGCGTGCAGCGGCCGGATCGGGATTTAAGGCAGGCAGTGGGCGTGGGGGTGCGCTGTGCGGCAGCGGGAAGTGAATGCGAAAACAGGCACCCCCTTCGGGGCGGACGAGGTATTCCAGCCGTCCGCCATTGCTTTCGCACAGTTCGCGGGCGATGTACAGACCAAGCCCGGTGCCACTGCTGTGCTGGGCGTGGCTGACAAAGGGTTCAAAGATTTGTTGGCGCCAGCCCAGCGCTACCCCACAGCCATTGTCGATGACATCAAGTACGCTGTGTTGTGAGATGGGATGCGTGCCGCCAACCAGTTCAATGAGAATGTCGGGCTTGGGACGGGCGGCATGGGCGAGTGCGTTTTGGCACAGATTCCACAGAATCTGGTGCAGTTGCTGTGGATCAAACATGACCTGAGAATCTGCGGGTTTGACCTGAATCTTGAGTTGCGGCGCGGCCAGCCCGTGATGGGTTTTGAATTCCTGGGCAAATTGCTCAAGCCAGGGGCTCAAAGGCATTAGGCCATGCTGGTGCGGGGTGCGCCGCGACATGCACAGCACGTCCTGGATCACGGTGTTCATGCGCTGTGATTGTTCGCGGATAATTTTGAGCAGGCGTTGATCGGCAGGGTTGTGGCTTAAGGCCGGTGATTCCGCCAGCAGTTGTGCCGCATGGCTGATGGCGCCGAGGGGATTGCGGATTTCATGGGCGATGCTGGCGGTCAACCGCCCTACAGAGGCCAGCTTGGCGGCTTGCATCTGGCGGCGCATCTCGGCGGTGTCGTCTAAAAAAATCAAGGCTCCGGTGGCACCTTCCATGGTCCACGGACTGAAGCGCACCCGCAATTCCGGACTTTGATCATTGCCGTCAAGCTGCACGCTGCCCAGTCCATCAGGGGCGGTTTTCCAGGCATGAAAGGCACGGTGCAAATCGGCGGATAGGGGTTTTAGGGATTCCACGGGACGGGGATGCAGGCCCAGAAGATTCCAGGCGGCGGCGTTGATCAGAAAGGGATAGCCCTGTTGGTTCACGGCAATAACGCCGGCTTGCATACTGTCAATGATATGCGCATTGAGCCGCGTCATATTGGCCAGATCGGTACTGTGGCGCTTGGCCAGGGCTTCGCTTTCACGCGCCCGCTTGGCCAGGGTGAGTGCCAGTAAGGCCGTTGCCAGCAGACCGGCCCCCAAAAGCCCCGTCTGGGTAAAGGCGCCATCACCAAACTCATGTACCAGGGCACGCACTAACTCGCTGAGCAGTAAGGCAAGAAAGGTTAGCGCCGCCAGCAATAGCGCGGTGCGTCCCTGCAATAGCAAACTCAGCCCCGCCACGGCAGGAATCGCCAGCGTCCCCAAACCGCTTTCCACACCGCCACCGGCCTGGGTTACCCAGGTGATCATGACGATATCGGCACCGGCATGCAGATACACTTGCCAGTTAAAGGGCACCCAGCGAGGCAGGGCGCTTAACAGCATTAACCCGCCCCCGGCCAGCAGGTAGGCATTGAGCGCCCACAAAAAGCGCTCGCTGTCTTGCAGGCCGACGCGCTCCAGGCCAGTATCGGTAAAATGCAGCACAAACAGCAAGGTAATGGCGAGCAGTCGATACACGCAAAACAGGCGCAAGGAGCGCCACTGCATCCCTGCGGTGTGCCGATGGGTGGGCTGCAACGGGCTTAATAATCCGGTTCGTTGCCCGGTTTCCATTTGATATTACAGCCCAGGCTGGGTTTTTGCTCTGCCGTTATCGCCTGCCCACTGAGCAAGGCATCCACCGCCTGGCGCATATCCGCGCCGGTCACCATCACATCATTGCCTGGCCGGGCGCCATCAAACTGGCCACGGTAGACTAAGCGACGCTCGCCATCAAACAGGAAAAAATCCGGGGTACAGGCCGCCTGATAAGCCTTGGCGGTTGCCTGGCTCTGGTCATACAGATAGGGGAATGGATAAGCAAAACGGCGCGCATCGTCTTGCATCTTCTCCGGGCTGTCCTCCGGAAAATTGTCGGCATCGTTGGCATTAATGGCGATCATCGCCAGCCCCTGGGGGATATATTCGCGCCCGAAACGCGCCAGTTCATGACGGAGCATCTGCACAAAAGGGCAGTGATTGCAGATAAACGCCACCAGATAGCCTTTGGCCTGGGCAAAGTCATCCAAGCTTATGGTGTTGCCGGTCACTACGTCCGGCAAGCTGAAAGGCGGGGCCTGGGTTCCCAGGGCCAACATCGTAGACGGAGTGCGTGCCATGTTGTTCTCCTCAAAGATTATTTGAATATTTTGTTATCGTGAGACTTAGCGGTCAATCACCTCAAGCGAAGTCGGGGCTTAGCCGTATTGCGTGAAAAGCCCCTGCCTTGAGGCATGGGGAAGGATAGCGCGGCCTGCGCAGCCAGGTCTATCATGTTAACGTGTCTTGTTAAACCGGCAATCAAATAGCTACGCATTGTGCGATGATGTGTTGCATGAAAAAAGAGGATGCCAGAACCCTGTACCCGGCGGCGCAGGAAAAAAAGCGCAAGACGGCGATTCGTCTTTTAAAACACAAAGCACTATCCCATCTTCGCAAACTGCAAAAGCCGCCCAAGCGGGTAGCGAGCTATTTCCAGGCCGGATCCATTCAATATGCAGCGGTGTAGCTATTTGGTTGGCGGATTAATATCTTACATCTACCGTGGCAAAACGGGTCATTGTTAACGCCTCCTCATCAGCCAAGCAGATACACATCCATGCGGGTGCTGGAGCCCATGAGCTGATGGCTTGGGCGGCAACCGCCCAGAGGTTCTGCTTTGGCGGGACGTTTAACCACTACGCGCTTTTGTGCCACACCCAAAGCCTGCTGCAATACCTGTGCGGCATCTTCATCCTCGCCCAGTAATTGCTTGAACACTCGCATTTCTTTTTTTACCAGCGCGGATTTGTCCCGCTGCGGATACATGGGGTCCAGATAGATGACTTCGGGGCTTTGGGCGGGGGTTAGGTCTGCCAGATAGGTGCTGGCCTCGCTGTGCTTAAGGCGCATGCGCACGATGATGGGGGCGGTAGGTGGGTGCTGTTGGGCGCGGTGCAGGGCATCTTCCAGCAGGGCGTGAATGATGGGGTGGCGTTCTAGCAGGGTGACATGACATCCCAGGCTGGCCAGGATAAAGGCATCACGCCCCAGACCTGCGGTCACATCCAGCACGCCGGGGCGGTGACCGCCCTTTAAGCCCACCGCACGGGCAATGGCTTCGTGGCGAATGCTGCCGTGTGTCTTGCGATAGCCAAGCTTTCCGCTGATAAAATCGGCATACACCGGGCCTTGTTGGGGATTTTCGCCATCATGCAAGGCTAGGCCATGCTCACCATAGCGCAGATAAAGCCCGGCGGTTTGCGCTTGCTCGCTAGACGGACAAAATAAAAGGCCCAGGCGTTGCGCCAGGGCCTCGGCAGGTGCCTGCAGCGTGGCGCTACAGGCACAGACACACAGCTTAGGACTTCTTGCCACCTTTAGCACTGCCACCGCTTTCTGCGGCCTTTTCAATCTGGCGGGTGATCATCCATTGCTGACCGATGGAGAGCAGGTTGTTGACAAACCAGTACAGCACCAGACCGGCCGGGAAGAAGGCGAAGAACACCGTGAAGATGATCGGCAAGGCCAGCATGATCTTTTGCTGAATCGGGTCCATCGGCGGCGGATTGAGCTTATGCTGCACAATCATGGAAATACCCATGAGCAGCGGCAGCACAAAGTAAGGGTCACGCGTGGACAGATCCTGAATCCAGAAAATCCACGGGGCCTGGCGCAATTCCACGCTTTCCAGCAGGGTCCAATACAGCGCGATAAACACCGGAATCTGCACCAGAATCGGCAAGCAGCCTCCGAGCGGATTGATCTTCTCCTTTTTATACAGCTCCATCATAGCCTGATTCAGCCGCTGTTTATCATCCGCATAGCGCTGTTTGAGCGCCATCATCTTCGGATGCACAGCGCGCATTTTCGCCATGGAGCGATAGCTTGCCGCCGAAAGATGATAAAACACCAGCTTGATCATGATGGTGAGAATGATGATCGCCCAGCCCCAGTTACCCACAAAGCTGTAGATGGTTTTCAGCAACCAGAACAGCGGTTTGGCGAGGAAGGTAAAGATGCCATAGTCAACCGTCAGTTCCAGACCGTGAGTAACCTCAGACAGCCGGTCTTGTAACTTTGGCCCCACCCAGAACTGTGTGCTGAAGGTATCGGCATACCCGGGATTGATCACCAACGGCTCAGAGCGCATCCCGATGATATATTCCGGCCGGGTAGGTGTACCCACGCCCCGGGTATAGAACATATTCAGCTCGGATTCGTCGGGGATCCAGGCCGTCAGGAAATAATGCTGAATCAAGGAAATCCAGCCACCCTGTACATCTTGATCCACGGGCTTGCTGGCCATCTCTTCCAGCGAGATTTTTTCATAGCGGGTGTCGAAATACGCCCCGCCGGTGAAGGTATATAAAAACCACGATTCCCGATCCGGGGTGGAGCCATGACGGATCTGGCGATACTGACGGCCAATCCAGGGGTCCTGGCTGTCGTTGATCACCTCATGGGAGACATCAATCAGGAAATCGCCGCGCCGGAAGGTGTAGGTTTTGATCACCTGGATGCCATCCGGGCCGGTCCAGGTCAGCGGGACGGTGAGCTCATCGGCGCCATTGAGACGATACTCAGCCTGCTCAAAGCTGTACATGGCATGATGACTGGGGGCGCGGCCTTCGCCATCGGTACCGGGCACACGATCATGAATCAAACCAGACTGGGCAATATAGCGGCGGATGCGCTCATCAAGCAGGCGCACCGGAATATCTGGCGTATTCAGGCTGACCGGATAGGTCGGCAGATCGGCTTGTACCAGATCACCCCCACGGGGGTCGATCAGAATATCCAGAACATCCGTGACGACCCGAATACGGGGACGCTCAGGCTCCATACTGGCCAGCGGCGTTTGCGGGGCATCTCGTGCCTCGGAAATGGGGGCATCGGGAATATCACGCGGCGGCGAGGCCTCATCACCTAGTACGGCGCGCTCATGGGCCGTGGGAGCGACCGGCTGCGGACCATAATCACGCTGCCAGGCTTGCCACACCAAAAAGAGGGTGAACAGCAGAAAAAGATAAAGGACGGGGCGAAAGTTATCCATGTTCAAGGCTTCTTATGAAGGTTTTCTGGTACGGGGTCGTATCCGCCTTCACACCACGGATGACAACGCAACAGGCGACGCACCCCCAGCCACGTCCCGCGTAATGCTCCGTGCATCTCAATGGCTTCCATGGTGTAACACGAACACGAGGGCGTAAACCGGCAATGCTGGCCAATAAAAGGACTGAGGGTATAACGGTATATCTTGATCAGCAGGATCAAAAACTGGCGGATTATTTGCTCAACCGTAGCCACAATTTTTCCAATGCCCCCCGGAGTTGAGCATTCCGAAGCTCGGCCGCACCCGGCCTGCACATAAATACCAGATCAAAGGAGCCAAGGCGGGCCTGATTTTGGCGAAAGGATTCACGAATCAAACGCTTGATGCGATTACGCGCCACCGCTTGACGGGCGCACTTGCGTGATATGGCAAGCCCAAGCCGGGGGCCGTCACCGTCGTTACTGCGCAACACAACACTAAAGGGATGCACAAACACCCGCTGGGCATCCGTAAATACCCGGCGATACTGCGTTGGCGTGATCAGCCGGGATGACTTGGGATAGCGCTGTGTCGTCTCGCCAAGGTTCAAGGTTTAGGGGCAAAGCCGCACACGCCCTTTTGCCCGGCGTGCCTTAAGAACAGCACGTCCGCCTTTGGTGGCCATTCTGGCACGAAAGCCGTGGGTGCGTTTACGGTGCAGTTCACTGGGCTGATAAGTTCTTTTCATCGTCGTATGTCTTGATTAAGCGCTGTTCGGTTGAGGGAATATTTAAGGAAACGGCACTCATTTGGAGTGGATCAGATAGCCTGCATGCGCCAATCCGCCTGAGTTCTCAATGCACAAGATCGCTATCCTTGAGGCAAGCATGAACACTTGCAACGGCAGCGCCTGCTGCGCATCGGCTTTAAGGGGGGGAATGCTAAAGGGGATAGGTCCTAGTGTCAATATAAACCATCCACTTAAGGAATTGCTGAGTTAATTGGCAGTTTGTTGACGCGTGTGGGTTGGGCTTCTAAACGCGAAGGGATATACTAGGCGTGGCTGGCAACCTTAACTGCTCTACCCGTGGCAAGCCCGTCCGGTAACGGCGGCACTATGGCGGGGATGGTCCCTGTTGTAGCCGGGAAGGTCAGGCCTGTGGTGGCGTTGTGCCGGTGCAGGAAAAAACCGCGCGGTTTTGCGCATGATGATAGCAAAATTAGATTGATGTCGAACGCAAACACCTTAAAACCCAAACGTCCGCCTTTATATACTCCGGAAGAGCGCGCCCGCCGTGATGCTTCACGCTGGACCCTGGTGCAGGGGATTCTGGCGCCGCTGCAATTTGTGGTATTTTTGATCAGCCTGTATTTTGTGCTGTATTTTTTAGCCACCGGTGAGGGCTATCTCGCCGCGACGATTTCGATTGTGATCAAAACCTTGATCCTGTATACCATCATGGTGACCGGGGCTATCTGGGAAAAGGAGGTCTTTGGCCATTATTTGTTTGCCAAGGCGTTTTTCTGGGAAGATTTTGTCAGCATGTTTGTCATTTTGCTGCATACGGTGTATATGGCTTCACTGATCTGGAAGTTTTTGACCCCTGAGGAACAGATGTGGGTGGCCCTGGCAGCCTATGCCATTTATGTCATCAATGCCGCGCAGTTTTTGTATAAATTACGTCTTGCGCGCCTGTCTGCACAGGCCGAAGATGAGGCTGCGGCTGCTGCCCGCGCCGCCAATCCTGAGCCGGTGAAATGAGTACAGCGCCTATCTCTTCTCCACGCCAAGCCTGCCATCCGGCCAGTGAACTTACGGTGTTGCGTGAGCGCGGCCAGCAGACGGTTTTTTGCGGTCTCACCGGGATTATCTGGCTGCATCGCAAGATTCAGGATGCCTTTTTTCTGATTGTGGGTTCACGCACCTGTGCCCATTTGATGCAATCTGCCGCCGGGGTGATGATTTTTGCCGAGCCGCGTTTTGGCACGGCGCTGCTTACCGAGCGTGATGTTGCCGGTTTGGCCGATGCCAATGAGGAGCTGGATCGGATCTGCGTCACTTTGCTGGAGCGTCGCCCGGATATTTCTACCCTGTTTTTGGTGGGTTCGTGTCCTTCCGAGATTATCAAGCTGGATTTGTCCAAAGCCGCTGAGCGTTTGAATGCGCGGCTGGGGGCAAAGGTCCGGGTGCTGGATTATTCAGCCTCCGGCCTGGAAACGGCCTTTACCCAGGGTGAGGATGTGGCGCTTAAATCCATGGTGCCCTTGCTGCCGGAAACCGATGCCAAGCAGCTTTTGGTGGTGGGTTCGATGGCCGATATTGTCGAAGATCAGTTTCAGCGTATCTTTACACAACTGGGAATTGAGTCGGTGCGCTTTTTTCCGCCGCGCCGGGCCACGGATTTACCCCCGGTGGGCAAGCAGACGGCGCTGCTACTGGCCCAGCCCTTTAATCATTCCACGGTGCGGGCCTTGATGGCTCGCGGGGCGCAGCTATTGAGTACGCCCTATCCTTTCGGCGCAGAAGGCACTACCGCCTGGTTGCAGGCGGCGGCAAATCACTGGGGAATCAGCGAGGCCCACTTTGCGCAGGTGACCGCGCCCTTGATTGAGCGGGCCCGCACCGGGTTGGCCAAATACCGCGAGCAGTTGGTCGGCAAGCGTTTATTTTTTATGCCCGATTCGCAGCTTGAAATTCCTCTGGCGCGGTTTTTACAGCGTGAGCTGGGGATGGTACTGGTGGAAGTGGGCACGCCGTATCTGGATCGGCAGATGATGGCCCCGGAGCTGGCCTTGCTGCCCTCGGGTGTGACCTTGAGTGAGGGACAGGATGTGGATGCCCAGCTGGATCGGGTACGCGCCAGCCGCCCGGATCTGACGGTATGCGGCCTGGGTTTGGCTAATCCGCTGGAGGCTGAGAATCTGACCACCAAATGGTCCATTGAGCTGGTGTTTACGCCGATTCATGGTTATGACCAGGCGGCGGATTTAGCCGAGATTTTTGCACGGCCATTGCGGCGTCGTGCGCAACTGGTGGTATGAGAATCCCAAGATGCAGCTGACGATTTGGACCTATGAAGGGCCGCCGCATGTCGGTGCCATGCGTGTGGCAACCTCCATGCAGGGCCTGCACTATGTGTTGCATGCCCCGCAGGGCGACACCTATGCAGATTTGCTGTTTACCATGATTGAGCGCCGCGATCATCGCCCGCCCGTCACCTATACCTCGTTTCAGGCGCGGGATTTGGGGGCAGATACCGCAGAACTACTTACCCAGACAGTGGCCAGGGCCTATGAGCGCTTCAAGCCACAGGCGATGCTGGTTGGTGAATCCTGCACCGCCGAACTGATTCAGGATCAGCCAGGTGCGCTGGCCCAGGGAATGGGCCTGCCGATTCCGGTGATTGCTCTGGAGCTGCCGTCTTATTCCAAAAAAGAAAACTGGGGGGCGGCTGAGACTTTTTATCAGCTGGTCAGAACCCTGCTGCATGATCTCATTCCCCCGCCGGGTAGCGGCCCGCGTGAGCGCCCTGCCGGACAGCCTCCTCGTGCCAATATTTTAGGCCCAACGGCCCTGGGTTTTCGCTGCCGCGATGATGTGGTGGAGATCACGCGCCTGCTGGCGCAATTGGGGATTGAGGTCAATGTGGTGGCGCCGCTTGGCGCATGTCCCTACGATGTGCGGCTTATCCCTGAGGCAGATTTTAATATCAACCTGTATCCGGAGGTCGCCCACAGCGCGGTTTCCTGGCTGCAGCGCACCTTCAAGATGCCCGCAACCAAGATTGTTCCCATTGGCGTGGGCGCTACGCGTGAATTTATCGCAGAAGTCGCGGCCCTGGCTGGGGTTGATCCGGCTCCGGTCTTGAGCAAGGAACAACCGGGGGTGGCGGCCTTAAGTGCCTCGCAGTCACGGCTGCATTGGTATTCGCGTTCGGTGGACTCGACCTATCTGACCGGCAAGCGGGTGTTTATCTTTGGTGATGCCACTCATGCCTTGGCAGCGGCGCGTATTGCCCGCGATGAAATGGGTTTTGAGGTGGTCGGACTGGGAACCTATGCGCGTGAATTTGCCCGCGAGGTGCGGGCGGTAGCACAGGAACTGGGCATTGAGGCGCTGATTACCGAGGATTATCTGGAAGTCGAGGCCGCCGTCGCCGCCTTGCATCCTGAACTGGTCTTGGGAACGCAGATGGAGCGCCATATTGCCAAACGCCTGGGCATCCCCTGTGCGGTGATTTCGTCGCCAGTGCATGTGCAGGACTTTCCGGCGCGCTTTGCCCCGCAGATGGGCTTTGAAGGGGCGAATGTCATCTTCGATACCTGGATTCATCCACTGATGATGGGACTTGAAGAACATTTGCTGGGCATGTTCAAGGAGGATTTTGAGTTTCATGATCAGGCCTCGCCTTCCCATCTGGGCAAGGCCAGCCTGCCTGCCGCGACGTACGCGGCGCAGGCAGGTGAGCCGCGTGCTGTTGCCAGCAGTGCGCCCCAAGAGGCCGTCGCGGCCCCGGTTGCCGGTGATGATACCCCGCACTGGGCCCCCGAGGCGGAAAAAGAGCTGAGTAAAATCCCCTTCTTTGTAAGGGGCAAGGCCCGTCGCAATACCGAGCGCTTTGCGCGTGAACGCGGCGTTACAACCATTACCACAGAGACCCTCTACGATGCCAAAGCACACTTCGGCCGCTGATCCGACTGCCGTGCGCGTCGTGATCGTTACCCTCGACAGCCATCTGGCCACCGCCGCCGAGCGCGCACGCCCGATGCTTATGCGCGAGCTGCCAGGACTCACCTTAACCCTGCATGCCGCGTCTGACTGGGCGGATGATCCTGCGGCGCTGGATCGTTGCCGGGCAGATATTGCCCAAGGCGACATCATTATTGTCACGATGCTGTTTATGGAAGAACACATTCAGGCGGTATTGCCGGCCCTGCAGGCCCGTCGCGAACACTGCGATGCCATGGTAGGTTGCCTGGCGGCCGGGGAAATCGTGCGCCTGACCCGTCTGGGGCAGTTTACGATGGATGGCTCGCAAAAAGGCCCGCTGGCGCTGCTCAAGCGGCTGCGCGGCAAACAGGATGATCAGCCCGACAGCTCCTCGGGTGCCAAGCAGATGGCGATGTTGCGGCGCATCCCGAAAATCTTGCGCTTTATTCCGGGAACTGCGCAGGATGTGCGCGCCTATTTCCTTACCCTGCAATACTGGCTGGCCGGCTCCGATGAAAACGTCGCCAACATGGTGCGTTATCTGATCAACCGCTATGCCGATGGTCCGCGCAGTGGGTTGCGCAATAAATTCAAGGTGGATGCCCCCCTGGAGTATCCAGAGGTTGGGGTCTACCATCCCAACATCAAAGACCGCATCACCGATCAACTCAAAAAACTCCCCAAAACCGCCCAGGGCAAGGGCACGGTCGGGGTGCTGGTGATGCGTTCTTATGTCCTGGCAGGGAATACCGCGCATTACGATGGCATGATTGCCGCATTGGAAGGGCGCGGCCTGACCGTGATTCCAGCCTTTGCCAGTGGCCTGGATGCGCGGCCTGCCATTGAGCGCTTTTTTATCAAGGATGGCAAAGCCACGGTTGATTGCGTACTGTCGCTGACCGGTTTTTCCTTGGTCGGTGGCCCGGCCTATAACGACGCCAAGGCCGCAGAAGAGATCCTTGCCAGTCTGGATGTGCCCTATATCGCCGCCCATGCGGTGGAATTTCAGACCATGGTGCAATGGCGCTCCTCGGATAATGGCCTGTTGCCGGTTGAGGCCACCATGATGGTGGCGATTCCGGAGCTGGATGGCTCGATTGGGCCAACGGTGTACGGCGGGCGCTGTGAGGCCGTCAATGGCGTGTGTCAGGGCTGCAAACAGGCCTGTCAATTGCCAGAGGGGCACGATGAGCGGGATATGCATGTGTGCCGTGAGCGGGTGGATATGCTGGCTGCGCGTGTGGAAAAACTGGCCACCCTGCGTGCTACCAAGCCCGCCGAGCGCAAGATCGCGATTACCATTTTCAATTTCCCGCCCAATGCCGGCAATACCGGTACCGCTGCCTATCTGGGCGTTTTTGAGTCCCTGTATCGTACCCTGGGCGCGCTCAAGCAGGCCGGTTATCAGGTGGACATGCCTGACAGCGTAGATACCCTGCGCGAGCGCATTGTCAATGGCAATGCCCAGACCTTGGGCGCCCATGCCAATGTCTATACCCGCATTTCGGTCGATGATCATGTGCGCCGCGAGCGCTATCTAAGCGAGATAGAGGCCCAATGGGGCCCCGCTCCCGGACGCCAGCAAAGCGATGGCGGCTCGATTTTTGTGCTCGGTGAGCGCTTCGGCAATGTCTTTATCGGCGTACAGCCCGCCTTTGGCTATGAAGGCGACCCGATGCGCTTGCTGTTTGAGAAAGGCTTTGCCCCGACCCATGCCTTCTCGGCCTTTTATCGCTATCTGCGCGAGGATTTTGGCGCTCATGCGGTCTTGCATTTTGGCACCCACGGCGCGCTGGAATTCATGCCCGGCAAACAGGCCGGGATGTCTGGCGATTGCTGGCCGGATCGCCTGATTGCCGATTTGCCCAATTTTTACCTGTATGCCTCCAATAATCCCTCGGAAGGCACCATTGCCAAGCGTCGCTCTGCGGCTACCTTGATCACTTATATGACGCCACCGGTGGCTCATGCAGGTCTGTATCGCGGTCTGCTGGATCTCAAGTCCTCCATTGACCACTGGCGCAATCTGGAGCCCAGTGCCACGGAGGACCGGGCGCGCTCCATCAGCGTGATTCAGGCACAAGCCGCAGAACTGGAATTGACCTCGGCAGAACCGGCCTGGACGCTCGAAGAATCAGAGGCCAAGATCGTTAGCCTGAGCGAGGCGGTGCTGGAACTGGAATACACCCTGATTCCGCATGGCCTGCATGTGGTGGGCGAGGCGGCCAACGAGCAGGAGCGCCGCGAATTGCTCAGCTCCATTGCCGAGGCATCGACAGGCAGCCGTCTGCCCGAGGCAGCGATTGCGGCGCTGGTGAGCGGCGCCACTGCCGAGAAGGCCCTGAAGGCCGCGCAGTTTGAAGGCAATGAAGATAATTTGGCGCTGTTTAACGAGCTGGTCAATACCAATCGCCTGCTCTCGCAAGACCATGAGCTGCCCGCCATTATCCGCGCCCTGGATGGTCGCTATATTCGTCCGGCCCCGGGAGGGGATGTGTTGCGTACCCCCAGCGTTCTGCCGACCGGGCGCAATATGCACGGCTTTGATCCCTTCCGCATTCCCAGCACCTTTGCGATGGCCGATGGCCTCAAACAGGCCACGATTTTGCTGGATCGCTATATGCAGGATGGGCATCCCTTGCCGGAAAGCATTGCGATGGTGCTGTGGGGAACCGACAACCTCAAAAGCGAAGGTGGCCCGATTGCCCAGGCCCTGGCCTTGATCGGTGCCAAACCCCGTTTTGACGGCTATGGGCGACTGGCGGGTGCGGCGTTGATTCCGCTGGAGGCGCTGGGTCGCCCACGCATTGACGTGGTGATGACCCTGTCGGGGATTTTCCGCGATTTGCTGCCCTTGCAGACTCGTCTGCTGGCTGAGGCGGCCTTCCTTGCCGCGACCGCCGATGAACCCATTGAGCAAAACTTTGTGCGCAAACATGCGCTGGAATATCAGGCCAAGCATCAATGTGACCTGGAAACGGCGGCCTTGCGCGTCTTCAGTAATGCCGATGGGGCCTATGGCTCAAATGTCAATTTCATGATCGACAATTCCTGCTGGAATGAGGAAGATGAGCTGGCCGAGACCTATACCCAGCGCAAGAGCTTTGCCTATGGGCGCAAAGGCCGTCCAGTCAAGCAGGCGCAATTGCTTGAAGCGGTGATGGGCAAGGTGGAGCTGGCCTATCAGAATCTTGATTCGGTCGAGCTCGGCGTGACCACCGTGGATCACTACTTTGATACGCTGGGCGGCATCAGTCGCACGGTGCAGCGTGCCAAGGGTGGTGATACGGTGCCAGTGTATATTGGTGATCAGACCAAAGGCGAAGGCACGGTGCGCACCCTGTCTGAACAGGTGGCCCTGGAAACCCGCACCCGGATGCTTAACCCCAAATGGTATGAAGGGATGCTCAAACACGGCTATGAAGGCGTGCGCCAGATCGAATCGCATGTCACCAATACCATGGGGTGGTCAGCGACCACCGGCCAGGTTGCGCCGTGGGTGTATCAACAACTGACGCAAACCTATATCCTTGACCCGGTCATGCGTGAACGCATGGCGGCCCTTAACCCCACGGCCTCGGCCAAGGTCGTCAATCGCCTGATTGAGGCCCACGAACGGCAATACTGGACTCCCGATCCAGCCATGCTGGAGGCCCTGCGCCAGGCGGGTGAGGAGCTGGAAGACCGCCTTGAAGGCATTACTCCTGAAAATACAAAATCTGAGGCGGCTGCATGAGTATTGGCAAAATCCCCCTGGTGGCGATGAGCACTGGGGGAGCGGCTGCCCCGCCGGATGGCGAGGGCAGTGTACAGTTTCATTTAGACCCATCGGTCAATATCGGCAAGGCCAAGGTCTTTGCGGTGTATGGCAAGGGGGGGATTGGCAAAAGCACCACATCGTCCAATTTATCGGTGGCTTTTTCCAAACTGGGCAAGCGGGTCTTGCAGATTGGCTGCGATCCCAAGCATGATTCCACCTTTACGCTCACCAAGTGTCTGGTGCCGACGGTCATCGACGTGCTGGAATCGGTGAACTTTCACACCGAGGAACTGCGGGTTGAAGATTTTGTGTATGAGGGCTATAACGGTGTCATGTGCGTTGAGGCGGGTGGTCCACCGGCGGGCACCGGCTGTGGCGGCTATGTGGTTGGCCAGACGGTCAAGCTCTTAAAAGAGCACCACCTGCTTGAAGAAACCGATGTGGTGGTGTTTGATGTGCTTGGGGACGTGGTCTGCGGGGGCTTTGCTGCACCTTTGCAACATGCAGACCGCGCCCTGATTGTCACCGCCAATGATTTTGACTCGATTTTTGCCATGAACCGGATTGCCGCCGCCATCATGGCCAAGGGCAAAAATTACAAGGTGCGCATGGCTGGCGTTGTCGCCAATCGCAGTGATGCCACCGACGAGATTGACCGCTTTAATCAGGTGGTGGGTCTTAAACGCATGGCCCATTTTCAAAATCTGGATATCATCCGCAGAAGCCGTCTGAAAAAGTCTACACTGTTTGAGATGGAGGCGCTTTCTGCCCAGGATGAGGCGGAGCTGAAAATGGTGCAAAATGAATATCTGCAATTGGCTGAGGCCCTCTGGGCAGGCACCGAGCCATTGGCGGTAAAACCCATGAAGGACCGGGATATTTTTGATTTATTGGGGTTTGATTGATGGCTAAGGGTTCATACGAAAAACGGCGCGGCCAGATTGAAAATTATTTTGATCGTACCGCCGCCAAGGCGTGGGAGCGCCTGACCTCCAATGCACCTGTCAGCCGGGTACGCGCCACGGTGCGCGCCGGGCGCGATGAGATGCGTGCGACGCTACTGAGCTGGCTGCCGGAGGATTTAAACGGGCGGCGGGTGCTGGATGCCGGTTGTGGCACCGGTGCCTTTGCCTTTGAAGCTGCCCGGCGCGGGGCTGAGGTGGTTGCCATTGATCTGTCACCGACCTTGGTGGATCTGGCACGCGAGCGCATGCCCAAGGATTTGGGGCCGGGATCCATTGATTTTCGTGTCGGCGACATGTATGACCCTCATTTAGGTGACTTTGATCATGTTGTTGCCATGGATTCGCTGATTCATTATCAGGTCCATGATACTGTAAGCGTCTTGGCAGGACTGGCGGCAAATACCCGGCATTCGATGGTGTTTACCTTCGCGCCGAAAACCCCGCTATTGGCAGTCATGCATGTCAGCGGCCGATTATTTCCCAGAGGCGATCGTTCGCCCTCGATTGTGCCGGTGGCGGAAAAAAAATTGCGTACCCTGATAACGGAAGAATCACGCATGGGTGGCTGGCGCATTGAGCGCACCCAGCGCATTCAGCGCGGTTTTTATACCTCACAAGCCCTGGAGATTGTTCGTTTGTCAACTACCCCGCCCTAAAGGGCGGAGCTTGCCTGCCTGCCGCGCCGCACCTGCCTGCGCCGCGTGCGTCGCGGCAGGCAGGCGCGGCGCAGGCAGGTGAAAGCAAGCTAGGTTGACCAGCCTAAGCCCGCCTGACCAGAAAGGTCGAAAGGGGCTACGTGTACAACAGGTCGTTAAGACTCACCGGCAGATGCTTCCTCAGTCTGCCGCTCTGGAAGGTCAGGATCATGCTGACGCAAGGTAAAACGTCGAAGGTTTTGATCGCCGCGCCAGCGGGAGCCGGTTGTACACATTGGCGAGGGGAGCGAGCCGCAAGGCTCCGTCACCAGGCCCTTACGGGCAGAGCCTCACGGCCCAGCAGGTGGAAGGCCTGCACCTAACGATTTCCGGCGGCTGCAATACCACAGCCGCTATCCCTCCCCGGCCTGAAGGCTGGGGTTTCTCGCGGAGGAACTGATGAGTCAAAAGGCAGCAAACGAGGGTATCACTAATTTCTGGCGTACCATCGGCCCTCGTTTTCTCCCCTTTGCAGATGCGGCGACCAAGGAACTGCCACTGACGCAGATTCTGCGTCTGTCGCTGTTTCAGATTTCTGTGGGCATGGCGGTGGTGCTTTTGACCGGCACCCTAAACCGGGTCATGATTGTCGAGCTGGGCGTGCCCTCATCACTGGTGGCGCTGATGGTTGCCCTGCCTTTGGTCTTTGCCCCTTTTAGAGCCTTGCTGGGCTTTCGCTCCGATACGCATCGCTCCAAGCTGGGCTGGCGGCGGGTGCCGTTTATCTGGATGGGCACCATGCTGCAGTTTGGCGGCCTGGCGATTATGCCCTTTGCCTTGCTGGCACTGTCAGCGGATTATGTCCCCAACTATATCGGTTATACGGGGGCGGCCCTGGCCTTTTTACTGGTAGGGGCGGGTTTTCATACCACCCAGACGGCCGGGCTTGCGCTGGCAACAGATCTGGCGCCTGAGGAGGTTCGTCCCAGGGTTGTGGCACTGCTGTATGTGATGTTGCTGCTAGGTATGGTCGGCAGTGCCCTGATCTTTGGCGCCTTGTTGCAGGATTTCAGTGAGGAACGCCTGATCCGGGTGATTCAGGGCGTGGCGGTGGCCACCATGGCATTAAATATTCTCGCGCTGTGGAAGCAGGAAGGGCGCGATCCCAGCCGTACCCGAGGGAGTGGTCCTCGGCCCAGATTTTCCGAGGCTTGGCAAACCTTTTCTCAGCAGGGTCGTACCTTGCGGTTTTTAGTGGCAGTCGGTCTGGGAACGGCTGCATTTACGATGCAAGACATTCTCCTTGAGCCTTACGGGGGTGAAATCCTGGGGCTTTCGGTGAGTGCAACAACAATGCTGACCGCCTTGTTTGCCGGGGGAACCTTGGTTGCGTTCGCCCTGGCAGCAAAAGTGCTCTCCAGCGGCTTTGATCCACACCGTTTGGCCGCACTGGGGATCTTGGTTGGCGTTGTTGCCTTTTCATTGGTGATCTTTTCGGCACCAATGGATTCTCCCATGTTCTTTCGCATTGGCGCCGCTTTGATCGGTTTTGGGGGTGGACTTTTTATTGTCAGCACCCTGATCATTGCCATGGGACTAGTGCATGGGGGACAAAGTGGTCTCGCCTTGGGGGCGTGGGGCGCGGTGCATGCAACCGCTGCCGGTCTGGGTGTTGCCTTGGGGGGTGCCATTAACGATGCGGTATCCTGGCTTGCCGCACGCGGGTTACTCAGCGCATCCTTGGATTCGCCAGTAACCGGGTACGCCGTGGTGTATCACCTGGAAATCTTGTTGTTGTTTGCCACCTTGGTTGTAATTGGCCCGCTGGTGCGCTCGGCGCCAACGGCCTCATTGCAGCCGCCTTCGAAATTCGGCATCGCCGAGTTTCCTAACTAAAAAACTTTAGCCTTAAGCTAAGGAGGTTATCTCATGGGAATCGGTTCTATTACAGAGTATATGGATGTAGGCCAACTGGTGATCTGGACCTTTTGGTTTTTCTTTGCTGCGCTGGTGTATTATCTTCGCATGGAAGACAAGCGTGAAGGTTATCCGCTGGAAGCTGATCTGCCGGATGCCTCTGGCAAGATTGGCCTCAGAGGGTTTGATTTTCCGCCTATTCCTGCACCCAAAACCTTTTTGCTCGCCGATGGCGGTACTGTGACGGTACCCAACGACAAGCGTGATACTCGCCCGATTGCCGCTAAACCGGTAGCCCCTTGGCCAGGTGCGCCCCTGCATCCCACCGGCAACCCGATGCTGGATGCTGTGGGTCCTGCAAGCTATACCGAGCGTGCGGATGTCCCTGATCTGACCATCGAAAAAGAACCCAAAGTCGTGCCGATGCGCTCAGCCAAGGGCTTCTCCATTCATCCCAAAGATCCTAATCCGATTGGCATGACTGTTTTTGGTGCTGATGGTGAAGTCGGTGGCAAGGTCGCGGATGTCTGGGTAGATCGTTCCGAGCCGCAGATCCGCTATCTGGAAGTAGAACTGAGCGGCGGAGGTCGTCGTTTGCTGCCGATTTATCTGGCTCGCGTCAATGCCCGTGGCAAGAAAGTCACCGTGGAATCCATCATGGGCAACCAGTTTGCCAATGTACCACGGACCAAGAGCGGTGGCAGTGTCACCCGTCGTGAAGAAGACCGTATCTCGGCCTACTACGCCGGCGGAACCCTTTACGCCAAGCCGATTCGTACGGAGTCCTGGTTGTGAGAGAGCACGAAATAGAGCCGGTCAGAGGTTTGCCAGAGCCGCTACCAGCAGGGGAAGAGATGCTTTGGCAGGGATCGCCTACCTGGGGTAGTCTTGCCCTTCGCGCCTTTCACGTAAGGAAAGTCGCGATCTATTTCGGTTTGCTGGCGATCTGGCGTGCAGCCTATGTGATGAACGACGGCCACCCCTTGGGGGAGGCCGTCATTTCCGCCCTGTGGCTGGTAGTGTTGGGATTGATCACCATGGGGATTTTATCCCTGCTGGCCTGGGCACATGCCCGGGTCACGGTTTACACCATCACCAACAGGCGGTTGGTGATCCGCTTCGGGGTGGCCTTTCAGATGATTGTCAATTTCCCGTTTAAGGTGATTGAGTCCGCCTCCCTGAAGACCTATGCCAATGGCAACGGCGATATTCCGCTGATTTTGACCAAGGGCCAACGTGCCAGTTACATTCTGTTGTGGCCAAACGTGCGTCCTTGGCAATTTGTCAGGCCGCAACCGATGCTGCGTGGTATTCCCGATGCCACTGGGGTTGCCAAGATTTTCAGCGAGGCGCTCCAGGCCGATCTTGCGCTGCGTACCGCACAGCAGCCGGCTGAAGCTGAAGTATCAGCCGCAGCCGATGCAGCTACGCCAGTTAAGGATCAAGTCTGAGCTCATGATGCCTCGCATCTTTGTACAGACCCGCCGATTCATGTCCGAGCCTGCTTTGCGTGCGGCAGCAATGCTTCTGTTGCTGTGTTGCCTGGCTTTTTTGCAGCTGGCGCACGCAGGGTTTGGCGACGATGAGACCTTGGCCGGACAAAGCCGCGATCTGGTCTTTCAGTCGCAAGAAGGCGGCGTGCTGGCCATTTATGCCCTGGATGCACAGGGCCACCCTCATTTGATTGAAACCCTGGCCTCGGGTGAAGGAGGCTTTATTCGCGGTGTTGTGTTCCAGGGCCTGGCACGCGAGCGTAAACGTCAAAACATCGCCATGGATGCGCCGCTACGTCTCAGTGGTGGCAGTGGAGGGCGCTTGCTGCTCGAAGACACCTTCACGGGTGAAGCCATCAATTTACGGGCGTTTGGACCCAGTAACGCGCAGTCATTTGCCGCGCTATTAAGTGCCGCCCTGACTGTGCACTAGCCCACGCGGGTCCTTGCGGCCCCCCTTTCTGGCAGAAGTGACGCGTGCTTGAATACGGTTTGCCGGTGCTGTTCACCCTCTTTATCTGGTGGTTTAGCACCGGATTCATTCTCTATCTTGATGGTTTACCTAAAAAAACCTTTCGCTACAGTCTACTTGGCGCCACGCTAGTGCTGCTGGCGGCGCTGTATGGGCTTGCTCACAGCGCCCACGATACCAGCATCTTCGCGGCGTATCTGGCCTTTAGCTGTGGTCTGCTGGTCTGGGGCTTTATTGAAATCACCTTTTTAATGGGGGTGATTACCGGCCCCAGACGCACACCCTGCCCTGCTCAATGTAGCCAGTGGCAGCGTTTTTGGTATGCGATTCAGGCGATTTTGTATCACGAGCTGGCGATTATTGCCTGTGCCGTGCTGATTGCCTGGATGACCTGGGGCGGCGCCAATCAGGTTGGCTTGTGGACCTTCCTCGTCTTGTGGATCATGCGTCAAAGCACCAAGCTCAATCTTTTTTTGGGCGTGCGCAATCTCGGCGAGGCGATGTTACCCGCACATTTGCAGTACCTTAAAAGCTTTTTTGTCAGAAAGCCCATGAATTTTTTGTTTCCGGTGTCGGTGACCCTATCCACCATTGTGGCCACCTTGATGCTACAGACCATATGGCTGGCCGAGGCGGGCAGTTTTGAGGCCGTGGCCTTGACCTTGGTAGCCACGCTGGTGGTGCTGGCGATTCTGGAACACTGGTTTTTGGTGTTGCCAATTCCCTTTGAGGCGCTGTGGAGCTGGGGGCTGCGCTCCCATGAAGAAAGCGCCATCCACGAAGAAGCCACCGATGAGCTGAAAAAAGACCCAGGCAGTCAGGGTGACGCCTTGCGCTGTCGCTCAACGGTCAAACAGGGTGCCTGAGGGGCTGGATGCGCCAAAAACATAGCCGCACACCCCGCCTTGTCGCTACAATCTCCATTTGCTAAAAAATACACTACATCAGGATACCCTTTGCATGAGTGATCAGAAAAAACCATCCCACACCTTTAAGCAGGTGCGCATTACGCGCAATGGCGGTCGTGTTGTCTATCAACCTGCGGTTGAGGGGGTTTAAGTATGTCAGTTCCATTTCCTTTTTCTGCGATTGTCGGGCAAGACGAAATGAAGCTTGCCATCTTGATTGCAGCGGTAGATTCCAAGGTTGGCGGGGTGCTGGCCTTTGGGGATCGTGGCACCGGCAAATCCACCACCGTGCGGGCGCTGGCGGCCTTATTGCCCAAGATGCGGGTGGTGGTGCATTGCCGTTATGGCTGTGATCCGCAGCGTCCGGCGGGATTGTGCGAACTGTGCAAGGGCGGCGGGAAAAAAGGCAGTAAGAAGGACGAAGCCGAGGCCGAGCTGAAAGGGCGTCTGGTGCAGGTGCCGGTGGTGGATCTGCCCTTGGGTGCCACAGAGGATCGCGTGGTGGGTGCCTTGGATCTGGAACGCGCCCTGACGCAAGGCGAAAAAGCCTTTGAACCGGGTTTGCTGGCACGCGCCCATCGCGGCTTTCTCTATATTGATGAGGTTAACCTGCTGGAAGATCATCTCGTCGATCTGCTGCTTGACGTGGCGGCCTCCGGGGAAAATGTGGTTGAGCGTGAAGGGCTGAGTGTGCGCCATCCTGCGCGCTTTGTGCTGATTGGTAGCGGTAACCCTGAAGAAGGCGAACTCAGGCCGCAGCTGTTAGATCGTTTCGGCCTGTCGGTGGAGGTCAAAACCCCTGAAGATTTGCTTACCCGCATCGAAGTGGTGCGCCGCCGCGATGAATACGAAAAAGACCCGGAGGCCTTCGCCAACAAATGGAAAAACAAGGATGCCAAATTGCGCCGCCAGATCAGCAATGCGCGTGACCGGCTCGAATCGGTCAAAGTGCCTGACGCTGCCCTGGAGCGTGCGGCAAGGCTATGCATGAGTCTGGGTACTGACGGCTTGCGCGGTGAGTTGACCCTGGTGCGCGCTGCGCGTGCCTTCGCCGCCCTGGAAGGCGATGACACCGTAGAAGACAAGCATCTGCGCACCATTGCCCCGCCCGCGCTGCGTCACCGTCTGCGCCGCAACCCGCTCGATGATGCCGGTTCGGGAACCCGCGTAGCCCGTGCCATTGAGGAGTTATTTGGTTCCCATGACGCCTGATCCACGCAGCTACACCCCCTGGGATGATGCAACCTTTGTCGCTGCATTGTTTGCCGTGGACCCGGTGGGCACGGGTGGCGTGTGTTTGCGGGCGTTGCCGGGGCCGGTGCGCGATCAATGGCTCAACCATACCCGCGAGCTGTTACCGCCGGAGGCTCCGGTGCGGCGCGTACCGGTACACATTGCCGATGGTCGCCTGCTGGGTGGCCTGGATCTGACCGCTACCCTGCAGGCCGGACGTCCGGTGGCGGAGCGTGGGGTTTTAGCGGATGCGCATAACGGTGTGGTCATCATGGCGATGGTGGAGCGCTTGCCCACCGCGATGGCCGCGCGCCTTGCCGCCGTGCTGGATGCCGGTGAGGTTGCGCTGGAACGCGATGGTATTGCGCTGCGCTCCCCCGCCAGACTGGGCGTAATTGCGCTGGATGAAGGCATCTCCGAGGATGAGCGCCCGCCCACGGTATTGCTGGATCGACTGGCCTTTCTGTTGGATCTTTCCGGCATTGCCTACCAGTCGGCGGTGAGCTTTCCCTATGATCTTGAGCAGATCACCGAGGCCCGCCACCGTCTGCCGCAGATCGAGGTCAGCGAGAGCATCCTGGAAGTGCTGTGTGCCACCGCGCTGATGTTTGGCATCACCTCGCTGCGTGCTCCCTTACATGCCTTAAAGGTCGCACGCGCCTCAGCAGCACTGGCCGGACGCAATGAGGTCAGCGCCGAGGATGCGGCCATTGCCGGTCGTTTGGCACTAGCCCCTCGTGCCACCGTCATCCCGGTGATTGAGGAAGAATCCCAGGAAAACGAGGCCGAAGAAGCACCGCCAGAACAGCCCCCCGAGCCACCCCCGGATCAGCCGCCCCAAAACGACGAGCCTCCCAAGGAAGATGAAGAGTTGCAAATTGATATGGATCAGCTGCTGGAAGATCTGGTGCTGGAAGCGACCAAGGCCGCGATTCCAGCCGGTTTACTGGCGCAGCTCAAGGTCGCCGGCGGCAGCAGTCGTGGTCAGGCGCGTAGCGGCGGACGTGCCGGCGCGGTGCAAAAATCGCGGCAACGGGGCCGTCCTGCGGGCACCTATCGCGGCGAATTGCGCTCCGGGGTGCGCCTGAATGTGATTGAAACCCTGCGTGCGGCAGCGCCCTGGCAGCCGATTCGTCGGCGTGAGCGATTGCGGGAACTGGCCGAGGACATCGCCCGACGAACGGCTCGCGTGGAGGTGCGCAGTGATGATTTTCGCATCACTCGCCTCAAGCAACGCTCCCAGACCACCAGCATTTTTGTCGTGGATGCCAGCGGCTCCGCCGCCTTGCATCGTTTAGCTGAGGCCAAGGGCGCGGTGGAACTGCTGCTGGCCGATTGTTATGTACGCCGCGACCGCGTGGCCCTGATTGCCTTCAGGGGCAGCGGCGCGGAGTTGCTATTGCCACCGACCCGCTCACTGGTGCGCGCCAAGCGCAGCCTTGCCGGTCTGCCCGGCGGCGGCGGTACGCCCCTGGCCGCTGGTATCGAAGCCGCCTGGGCCTTGGCGGATACCGTCAAGCGTCAGGGCGATACGCCGGTACTGATCTTTCTGACTGACGGCAAGGCCAATATCGGGCGCGATGGTAATCCTGGCCGGGCCAAGGCCAATGAAGACGCGATCACCGCCGCCCGCATGATCCGCGTCGATGGCATGACCGCGCTCCTGGTCGACACCTCACCGCGCCCGCAACCCACCGCACAAACCTTGGCCCAGGAGATGGGCGCCCGCTATCTGCCACTGCCCTTTGCAGATGCCAATACCCTGTCCATCGCAGTGCAGGCGGTGACGGCCTAGGTTTGTCTTCCCGCTGCACGGGAAACCACGCATGGACACGAATATATTTCGTATAAATTTTCGTGTTCATACGTGGTCCAAACGCCGACGCAGAACAGGTACTTAGTGCAAGCGTGCCGCATCGACCGCGTGCCTGTGCGATATTTTATTCAGCGCAGCTCAGCCTGCGCCGTCCCAGGGGCTTGTTATGTCCACCGAACACGATACCGACCACATCATCGGCTACACCCTGGATCAGCGGCGTTATCTCAATGTAACCAACCGCTGTACCCTGCGCTGCCGGTTTTGTCCCAAATTTAATGACGACTGGGTGGTGCGCGGCTACTCCATGCGCATCGGCCAGGAACCCAGTGTGGCCGCCATGATTGCCGCTGTCGGTGAGCCTGCGCAGTGGGAAGAAGTGGTGTTTTGCGGCTTTGGCGAGCCGACCTTACGGCTGGCCGAAATTTTGGCCGTGGCTCAGGCCATCCGCCCGCAGGCACGACGCATCCGCATCAACACCGACGGCCTGGCCAACCGGGTGCATGGCCGCGATGTCACCCCGGAGCTGGCGGGCTGGATTGATGCCTTGTCGATTTCGCTCAATGCCCAGGACGCAGAAACTTACGCACGCTGGACCCGCCCCCGCCATGAGGATGACTATGACGCCATGCTGGATTTTACCCGGCGCGCCCGCCAGCACGTCCCGGAGGTGGTGCTGACGGCGATTGACGGTCTGGAAGGGATCGATATTGCCGCCTGTGAGGCCATTGCCCAAAGCCTGGGCGTCGGCTTTCGCCGCCGCTATCTAGGGCGTGTGGGTTAGATCGTGGCGCTCACCGACTACATCAACACCCTCGGCGCCCACCTGCTAAAAACCCACGGCCAGCGGGTGCATAAACTGACCCTGCACGCCGGTTTTATCTGTCCGAATATGGACGGTCAGGCCGGACGCGGCGGTTGCAGCTTTTGTAATAACGCCAGCTTCTCACCCCAGGTGCGTGCCCATCAAAGCGGCGAAATTGCCCGCCAACTGGCCAGTGGGCGCGCCGTGATTGCCAAGCGCACCCGCGCCCAACGCTACCTCGCTTATTTTCAGGCCTATACCAACACCTATGCCGACTTCGATGAGCTGCAAAAGCGCTACGATGAGGCCCTGGCCCAACCCGGTGTCATTGGCCTGTCCATCGGCACCCGCCCCGATTGCGTCCCGGATAAAGTCCTCGACCTGCTCGCCCGCTATCAGGATCAAGGGCATCTCATCTGGCTGGAACTGGGCCTGCAATCGGCCTTTGATGAAACCCTGCAGCGCGTCAATCGGGGGCACGGCTTCAAGCAGTATCAAGACGCCATCCGCCGCGCCCATGCCCGAGGGCTGGCGGTATGTACCCATCTGATCATCGGTCTGCCGGGAGAACGCGCCTGGCATGCTCAAGAAAGCCTGAGCCGGGTCCTGGAATGCCAAAGCGAAGGCCTGAAGCTGCATCCTTTGCACATCGTGCGCGGCACCCAACTGGCCCGCCTGTGGCGCAGCGGCGACTATCAGCCCCTGGGCTTTGATGAATACCTCAATATTGCCGCAGATCTCATTGAAATGACCCCCGCTGAAGTGATTTTTCACCGCCTGACCGCCACCGTGCGCCCACCCCTGCTCTTGGCGCCGCACTGGTGCGCCTGGAAATGGCGGGTTCTCAACGGCATCGAACACGAACTCGCCCGCCGCCAAACGCATCAGGGCAAACACTTCCCAGGTATGGCGACACCGAGCACCAGCTCGGCATAAAACCATGCGCTGAAGCGAAAAACACTTGATCATGTTCAATCCCCGCCAGTATCTTAGCCACCGCCTGATCTTTTTCGGCATAGCCATGCTGGTGGCGCTGCTGGGCGCGTTCTGGATCACGCCTCAAGGCGAGCCGACGCTACGCCAGCAATCTGCCACCGTGCTTGAAGTCAATGAAGGCAGCGCCACCAGTCTGCGCACCGGCAGCCCCGCTACCCTGGTCACCATCCGCGTGTTATTGCCGGATGACACCCAAACCCGCGTACAGGTCTTTGGTATCATTCCTGCCGTGGGTGATACCGTCACGCTATTTGAGGCAGAATATCCCGACGGCACCCGCCGTTACCGCATGACGCGATGACGGTGAGGCAATACCGCAAGCCCCGGATGAGACTTTGTCGTTGCTGGCTTTTTCCGTGGCTGGTCTTGCTTCCCTGTGGGCGTGTGGTAATATCGCGACTCAATGACACGTTAAATGACGAGTTGCATGGCTTCGAGGTATTTCCCTTGGTGCCTGCATAAGCCCATAATGCTTTGATGCTGGGCGCATGTCGAAGCTCTATACAACTGGCAGCTATGGAAACCGAAGACTCCAAGCATATCGCTGAAAAAGAATTGAGGATGCTGGAAACACGGCTTGGCGAGCTGATGAACCTCTGTGATCGTCTGAAAGAGGATAATCGCCGCCTGCGTGAACAGCTTGCCTATCTTAATAGTGAGCGCTCAAATTTATTTGATCGCAGCGAGCAGGCGCGGGTGAAAGTTGAGAGCATGATTGGACGCTTGAAGAATATGGAGCAAGGGACGTGAGCGAAATGATTACAAAACAGCCAGTGGTGCGTTTTGAACCCGTTTCTGTTAGCATTCTGGGCAAGGAGTATCAGGTTTCTTGTCCTGAGACCGAGCGCAATGCCTTGCTGGCCTCGGCAACCCTGCTGGATCGGCGGATGCGTGAGATCCGCGATAGCGGTAAAGTCGTTGGTGGTGATCGTATCGCCGTGATGGCCGCGCTCAATATCACGCATGAGATGTTGATGATGCGCAATCAGTATGATGACCTGAATCAGGCGCTGACAGGCCGTTTGCGCAGTCTGACGAGAAAAGTCGATGGGGCGCTGGAAAAGCATGGAGAACCCTCGGCAGATGCTTCATCCTGAGTTGATTTTGTTTTAGTTTTGGGCACCTCTGCGGTGTTCGTGTGCGGCTGGGTATTATCCTTGAGCTAATAAACGACCCCGGGAGCTGAGTAGTGTATGCGCTTGTGCAGGTCCGTCTTGTCACGGAAAGCCTTCCGTATACCCGAGGCACCCACTTGAACGATCGGTTCAAGGTTGAAAGTCTGCCACGGCATTTGTGCGGAGTGTGCCCTCTTTAACGTGTGTTGTCCCCGCGATGTCTTGCCAAGGTGCGCGCCCTCATCATTCCGGGCGGGTGTCCGGCGTTCCATGGTGCCTTTTCCCGTGACTGTCTCCCCTGATATCCTTGATTTGGTGACATTGCGCCGCGATTTGCGCCGACAACGCGCCATGCTGAGTCGTGCAGCGCAAGCGCAGGCCGCCGAGAGGATTGCCAGACAGCTCATCCATTGCCGCTGGTTTCGCGCGGCTCGTCATATCGCCGCCTATCTCCCCCATCGTGGCGAAGTGGATCCCATGTTGATGGTGGACACGGCCCGCTTGGCCGGTAAACGGCTCTATCTTCCGCGCATTCATCCGCATCATCCTCGCTGCATGGATTTTCTGCCCTGGACGCCGCAGACGCGCTTATCTCCTAACCGCTTTGGTATTCTGGAACCTCACGGCGTGCGTGTGGATACTATTCCCATCACCCGCCTGGATCTGGTATTAACGCCCTTGCTGGGCTTTGACCGACAGGGCCGCCGCCTGGGCATGGGGGGTGGCTATTATGATGCAAGCTTTGCCTTTTTGCGTCAGCGCCGCCATTGGCACAAACCGTATCTGGTGGGTCTGGCCTATGAATTTCAAGGGCTTGAGGCCCTGCCTTCGCGCCCCTGGGATATTCCCTTAACGGCGGTGATTACCGAACGCCGCCTGTATTCCTTTTGTGCCCGGCATGGCACTGTCCACCCTGTTATGATTTTTCCCGATGAGCCTGCATAAATTATCCGTCCATACCCATGCTGCGCAGCTTGACGCCATTGAGCAGCTGTTCACCGACCACGGCGCGCTGTCTATTCTGCTTGAAGATGCCGGCGATTATCCCTTGCTGGAACCCGCGCCCGGAGAGATGCCGATCTGGCCAGACACCCTGATGGCGGGTCTGTTTGCCGATGATCATCGCTTTAATGAATTGCAACAGGCCTTGCAGGAACAATTTGGCATTCCGCTCGCGCATATTCGTCAGGAATTACTGCCGCAGCAGGACTGGGTGCGGACCTGTATTGAAGATTTCAAGCCCACGGCCTTTGGCTCGCGCCTGTGGATCTGCCCAAGCTGGCATACTCCACCCGATCCGCAGGCCGCCAATATCATCCTTGATCCGGGTCTGGCTTTTGGCACCGGCACGCACCCGACCACGGCCATGTGTCTGCGCTTTCTCGATGCGCATCTGCAACAGGATCACACGGTTTTGGATTATGGCTGTGGTTCAGGCATTCTGGCGATTGCCGCCTTACGCTTAGGCGCGGCGCGGTCCTGTGCGGTGGACATTGATCCGCAGGCACTGATTGCCACCTGGGAAAATGCCATGCGCAACGGGGTTGAGGATTGGCAGCTAAGCATCATTCCACCGGCACAAATCCCCGCCGATGTGCAGTTTGATCTGGTCCTTGCCAATATCCTTAGCGGGCCTTTGGTGGCCTTGGCCCCTACCCTGGCCGGGCTTTGCCGGGTTGGCGGTGAAATCGTGCTGGCGGGTTTGCTGGTGCGTCAGGTTGCGGAAATGACCGAGGCCTATCAGCCGTGGTTTAGCCTGCAGCAGGTCGAAGAAGTCGAAGGCTGGGCCTTGATGCACGGGGTGCGCTACCATGATGGATAGCTGGCCTTTCGCATATTATCCCCGTTGTGCCGGGCGGGTGCCCGGCGTTCCCTATTAACAATGCCACCCTCGTCCACCCCGCCCACTGCCGACGCGCTGACAGTGCCGCTGGCGCTGCAAGAGGATCTGCTGCGCTCCGCAACGCAGGCCAGGCGAGGCCATGCGCATCGCTGGGGCATTGGCTGCCTGCTGTTGCTAGGGGTCTTGTTGGCACAGTTTGGCTACTATCAGCAGCCGACATGGTTAGCGGATGTATCGCTTGGCTCGCCACAGGCCAGCGAGACCTCCCTTGTGCTGGTCGGAATCACCATCTATACCCACCCCAGCGCCCCGCAGGCCCTGATTGTCATGGGCTCTCTGGAAAATCGGGGCAGCAAGACCGTGCCACTGCCCTCGCTAACCTTAAGTTTTTCCAATCAACGCGGCCAGGAACTGGCACGCCGTACCTTCGCCAAGCACGATTATCTCGCGCAAAACCAATCGGTTAAAACGCATATTGGCGCGACAGAAATCATCGACATCACGTTTGAACTGATTGACCCCGGCCCAGATGCCATTGGCTATCAAATGCGCATCACGGGACATTGATCGCGCAAAAAGGGCGCTTTAGATAAGCAATAGTGCCTCATCCTTGCCATCCTTTGGTTTGTATTTTGGACAATGTTGGTCGACAATAGCGCCATGACTATTTCCACAAGAACTGCCACCTGCTAGCCTGGCCTTAATGACCCATGTCTGAGTTTGCCGCACGCCCTGCCCATTCATCCCGGCCCAAGCCGTTGCTGACGCGGCTGATGATTCCGCTGGCTACTTTACTGGTGGCGCTGTTGTCGGGGAGCGGGGTGTTATTGTGGCAGGCGCACCAGCAACGTCTGACGGAGCATCATCGCTATTATCTGGCGGATCGACGGCTGGAGTTGCAAAAGTCGATGGTGCATCAGGTGAAGGGTCTGGCCAGCAGTTTGCAGGTGATGGTTGCCGATACCCGCCTGCAGCAGGCCTTACAGGCGCGAGACCGTGAGCGGCTGTTGGCGGATTGGGCAGAGGTGTTCGCGGCCCTCCGGCAGGCCAATGCGATCACCCACCTGTATTTTTTTGATGTCGAGCGCATCTGCCTGCTGCGGGTGCATAATCCCCCGCATTATGGGGATCGCATTGAGCGTTTCACTGCCCGCAGTGCCGAGGCCAGTGGGCAGTTGGCCTATGGTATTGAGCTGGGGCCGCTGAGTACCTTCACCCTGCGCGTGGTGCAGCCGGTGTTTGTTGCAGGCCAGCTCATCGGCTATGTGGAGCTGGGGCGGGAGATTGAGGATGTGCTGGCCGGTTTGCACAGCCGCGACGGGGATGAAGCCGGGGTTTTCATTCACAAGCGCCATCTACAGCGGGAGCGTTTCGAGGCCGGGATGCAGCGCCTGCAAAGGCCCACTGACTGGCATCAGCTCGCTGAGTATGCACAAATTTATGCCTCCACGCCTTGGCTGGCTGAGGTCTTGATTCAGCTCAACGCCTCAAACCTCAATCCGTCTTCACACCTGCCGCTGTATGGTGATCTTGTTGAGCCGCTGTCATCCCTGGAAAACCCCTGGCTTGCATTGCAAGATCAGCTCCCCGGCGAGCGTTATATGACGCTGACACGCAACGGGCAAAGCTGGCAGGTCTTGTTGTCGCCATTGCGCGATGCGGGGGGGCATTACATCGGCAAACTGCTGGTTTTGCATGATATTACTGCTGTACAGCAACATTTCCACCGCCAGCTGCTGGTTTTTGCCGGGGCAGGCGGGGTGTTACTGCTATGTCTGCTGGCCTTTGTGTTTGCCTTATTGCGCAAAACCGATCAACACATCCGCGCCCAGCACCATGAACTGGAACAAAGTGAGGCGCGGCTAGCGCGTTCCCAGGAGATTGCGCATGTCGGCAGCTGGGAGCTGGAGGTAGCAACCGGACAATTGCGCTGGTCAGATGAGATTTACCGTATCTTTGGTTTGCAACCGCAGCATTTCGATGCCACCTATGCGGCCTTCCTGGAGGCGGTGCATCCGCAGGACCGCCAGCGCGTCGATCAGGCCTATCAGGACTCGCTGCACGGCGCTCAGGACTATGAAATTGAGCATCGCGTGATCCGCGCCGACACCCAGGCACTGCGCTATGTTTATGAAAAATGCCAGCATGAGTGTGATGCAACGGGGCAGATCGTGCGCTCTGTCGGGATGGTGCAAGACATCACCGAGCGCAAACAGGCCGAGTTGGACCGCCAGCATACTGCAACCGTGTTACGGGCCATTCTCAATGCTACCGATGAGGGGATTTTGGCGGTGGATGGGCAGGGCGCCTTGCTGTTTACCAACGAGCGTTTCCTGCGACTGTGGCGTTTATCGCCGGTACGCCTGCAATATGAGGATAAGGCGCAGTTGTTGGCCTATGCCGCGCAGCAGCTGGTAGACCCGGAGGCCTTTTTAACCCTGATCAATGAACGCCATCGCGGTGAGATCAGCCGTCTGGACGTGATTCATTTTCAGGATGGGCGCGTCTATGAGTGCTATTCCTGCCCGATGTATCTGGGCGAACAGCGCGGGCGCGTGTGGTCATTTCGTGATGTCAGTCGCCGCCAGCAAACCGAGGAGGCCTTGCTGCAAAACAACCGCCAGCTCGAAACCGCCATTGCCCGTGCCAATGAACTGGCCAGCAAGGCTGAACAGGCCAATATTGCCAAAAGCCATTTTCTCGCCAATATGAGCCATGAAATCCGCACACCGATGAATGGTGTCATCGGCATGACGGGCTTGCTTTTGGACACAGAACTCAATACCGAACAGCGCCGCTATGCTGAAATCGTACACACCAGTGCAGACGCTTTACTGACGCTGATCAATGATATTCTGGACTTTTCCAAAATCGAGGCGCACCGCCTGGATCTGGAAATGCTGGATTTCAACCTGCTGGAACTGCTGGAGGATTTTGCCGCTACGCTGGCGGTGCGGGCCCATGAAAAGGGGCTGGAATTATTGTGTTTTGCCGATCCCAATGTGCCAACCCAGGTGCGGGGCGACCCCGGACGTTTGCGCCAGATCCTGACCAATCTGGTCAGCAATGCCATCAAATTCACCCAGCAGGGCGAGGTCGTCGTGCGCGTGTTTTTAATGGCCCAAACCGCCCAGGAATGCACCCTGCATTTCTCCGTGCGCGACACCGGCATCGGCATTCCCGAGGAAAAACAAGACATTCTGTTTGAAAAATTCACCCAGGTGGACGCCTCTACCACCCGCCGTTATGGCGGCACCGGTCTGGGGCTGGCGATTTCCAAACAACTGGCTGAACTGATGGGCGGTGAAATCGGCTTGCACAGCCAGGAAGAAAACGGTTCGACCTTCTGGTTTACCGTCTGTCTGGGCAAACAGGAACAGGGCCAGGCAGAGATACAAGCACAAGGTAACCCCGATTTGCACGGGGTGCGCATTCTGGTGGTGGATGACAACGCCACCAACCGCGAAATTTTGATCACCCGGCTCAATCTGTGGGGCATGCGGGTCAGCGATTATGCCGACGCGCTCAGCGCGCTGGAAGCACTCAAACAGGCGGTCAGCGTACACAAAGACCCGTTTAAACTGGCGATCATTGACATGCAAATGCCCGAAATGGACGGCGAAACCCTGGGCACCCTGATCAAAAGCGATGCCAGCTTACAAAGCCTTAAGACCATCATGTTGACCTCGCTGGGGATGCGTGGCGATGCCAAACGCTTTGAGCAAGCCGGATTTTCTGCCTACATCACCAAACCGCTGCGCCACCTTGAGCTGTTTAATGTGCTCTCTGACCTGATGGCAGAAGGGCCACAGACACAATCACGCCGCATCCTGACCCGTGAGCGGCCTGCCCAGATGCCACAACATCATTTCAATGTGCAGGCCCGCATCCTTCTGGCTGAGGACAACATCACCAACCAAAAAGTCGCCCTGAGTATCCTCAAGCGCCTGGGCCTTAAAGCCGACACGGTAGCTGACGGCGCCGAAGTGCTGGTCGCTTTGAAAACCATCCCCTACGACCTGGTGTTGATGGATGTGCAGATGCCGGTCATGGATGGTCTTGCCGCCACCCGCGCCATCCGCGACCCGCAGACCCCGGTGTTTAATCATGCCATCCCGATCATCGCCATGACCGCCCATGCCATGCAGGGCGACCGCGAGCGCTGCCTGCAAGCGGGCATGAACGACTATGTGCCCAAGCCTGTCAGCGCCACCATTTTAGCCGAAGCGCTCAAGCGCTGGCTGCCTGCACAGGACTCCACCAAGGCGCCGGCCGGCGGCGCTGCGGCGGAAGATGAAACCGCGCTACCCGCCACAGCCACCACACCCAGCGACGACGATCATGCTGAAACAGCATATGTGCAAACCTGTTCAGCCGGTTTGAGCGAGGCCCTGCAAGCCCCGCTGTTTGATCGCGTCGATCTGTTATTGCGCATGATGGACGATGAACAACTTGCCTATTGGGTTATTCAGGACTTTCTGCAGGACACTCCCGCCGAACTGGCCCAATTACAGCAGTATTGCGAGGCCGAAGACCTCAAGGAAATCAAACGCCAGGCTCATTCCATCAAAGGCTCAGCCGCCAACGTCGCCGCCAAACGCCTGCAAGCCGTTGCCTTTATCATGGAACAGGCCGCTGACGTCGGCGACCTCGCAGCAGCACAACGCCTGTTACCCGAAATCATGCAACAATTCAATGCCGTACAAACGATATTACGCGCCCAGCCGGTGAGTCCTTCGTAGGTCAAGGGCGAGTCGGGAATGGCTACTGGTATGTTGTGAGGCTGCTGGAGGTGCTTTTTAGTCTTGCCGTGACGTTGCATCGCGTGCGGGGCTTTTTTCCTTTGCCTGTTCTTCGCGTTCAATGCGATCCAGTTCGGCGTCCATCGCCTCCGGGCTTAAGGGGGTATACTCAAAGCGCTTGCTCGCCTGGGCGGTGTTATGTTCGGCCATCTGATCCCAGCCCTGGGTGTTGATATCCGGCGCGGGATTTTCTGAATGTGTGGTGCGCCCAAAGCCTGCTCCCGTACCAGGGCCTGACGGCGGCGGTTCGTCATCCGGGTCCTCGGCGGCCTCGGCTTCATCAGGGCGGCGCTTGATCATTACTCGCGACAGTAACAGGCCGATCTCAAACAGCACCCACACCGGCAAGGCCAGCAAGGTTTGCGAGATGATGTCTGGAGGGGTCAGCAGCATTCCGATCACAAAGGCCCCGACAATCACATAAGGGCGCTTGGCCGCCAGTTTTTGCGGGGTGGTCAGGCCCATCCACACCAGCAAGATGGTGGCAATCGGAACCTCAAAGGCAATCCCGAAGGCCAGAAACAGCAGGATGATGAAATCCAGATAACGGCCAATATCGGTCATCACCGCCACGCCCTCCGGGGCGGTGGAGGTAAAGAAGGCAAATATCAGCGGGAACACCACGAAATATGCAAAGGCCATGCCCACATAAAACAGCAGGGTGCTGGAGGCAATCAGCGGCAGCGCAATGCTGCGCTCATGCTGATATAAGCCTGGTGCGACAAAGGCCCAGACCTGATACAGCAGATAGGGAATCGCCAGGATAATGGATAGCATCAGCACCAATTTGAAGGGGATCAAAAAAGGTGCCGCCACATCAATGGCGATCATGCTGTTACCTTCAGGCAGATGCGCCATCAAAGGCTCGGCAACGAAGCTGTAGATAGGGTTGGCAAAGGGCGCCAGGGCGATAAAAATCACCAGCACGCCGAGTACCATCCGTAACAGGCGTGTACGCAGCTCCAGCAGATGGGAAAGCAGGGTGCCTTCACCTTCAGTGGCGTTGGCTTGGGGGTCTTTTTCGGGCGGCATCTAGGGTGGCGAGTCGGGCAGGCGCGATGCTGCAGGAGGTTGTGCGGCCTTGGAAGAAGATATCTCAGGCGCTGAACCGGCCTGCGATTCGGCGGCCTTGGATGACTTGTCGTGTGATGCGTCGCTATGCATCAATTGCGTGGTCTGATCTACTTCCTCGCGCAGGGTCTGTTCGGTATCGCGAAACATTTGCTTGAGTTCGCGGATTTCCTGGTCTTGTTGTTGTAGCAGGCGTTTGAGCTCCTCCGTTTGCAGCTCGCGCTCAATGTCTGAGCGGGCACTGGAGACAAAACGGCGGATATTGGCCACCCAGCGCCCGGCCTCACGCGCAAGCCCTGGCAAACGCTCTGGCCCTACAATCAGCAAGGCCAGCACCGCAATGATGGTGATTTCCCAAAAGCCAATATCAAACATAGATGCGGCGCGTTAGGCCGGATAGGCGTGCGGGTTAAATGGAACGATGATCATGTGATCCATGCGGGGCTTGCTGCGCTGCCGGGGAGGCGACATGGGTTGCCTCGGCATCAATGATTCGTCCGGGTTTTTCTTCCATCTGTGCCGGGCCTTTAGGGGCCTCACCGCCTGCAGTGCTTGTGGTCGTGTTATCACCCGCTGCTTGCGCCTTGGCGCTCTGGCTATCATCCTTATCCTCACCGCCTTCGCGTAAGGATTGACGAAAGTTTTTAATCGCATTCCCCAAATCACCACCCATATTGCGCAGTTTTTTGGTGCCAAACAGCAATACCACAATCAACAAGACGATCAACAACTGCCAGATGCTAATGCCACCAATACCCATGGTCGCGATACCTCATGAAAAGGATTGAGAAAGGATTGCCGTCACTGTGGCGTTTATGGGGTGCGCGATGCCTTTTCGTCAAGCCCCGACAGGCCGAAACGTCGCGCCAGCTCAGCCAGCACCTGTTGATGATCCAGTCCTTGATGGGCTAGCAATACCAAGGTATGAAACCACAGGTCTGCCATCTCATAAATCAGCGCATCCGGGTCAGGATTTTTGGCGGCGATAATGGTTTCGCTGGCTTCTTCGCCGATTTTTTTCAGGATGCTATCCAGCCCCTTGGCATACAAAGACGCTACATAAGAGGTCTCGGGCGCCGCATGGCGACGCGCTTCAAGCACCTCGCTTAAGCGGCTGAGAATGGCCTCGGGATGCTGCGGATTCGTGCTCATATCGTGGGCTTCACCGATGAATAAATATCTGCCGGATCTTTAAGAACCGGGTCTACGCTGTGCCACTGCCCATGTTCAAGACGGCGGTAAAAACAATGCGCCCGGCCCGTATGACAGGCGATGCCATCGATTTGTTCGACCCTTAACAGCAGCGCATCCCCATCACAATCCAGACGCAGCTCATGCACGCGCTGCACATGGCCTGAGCTTTCGCCTTTATGCCATAGCCGCTGACGTGACCGCGACCAGTAAACCGCCTCGCCACGTTCTACGGTATGTGCCAGGGCTTCGCGGTTCATCCAGGCCAGCATCAACACATGCTGACTGAGGTGATCCTGAGCAATCACAGGAATCAGACCCTCCGGATTCCAGTGTATCTGTTCAAGCCATTGCGGTGAAGGCATACCGACTCCTTGCATAAGCATAACCGCCTAGATTTTGGCAATCCGGGAGATCAAGGCCTGCAAAACCTCCTCCGCCTGCTCATTGGCGACCTGACAGGTGCCTGCATTGGCATGTCCGCCACCGCCGTATTCAAGCATCAGCTCGCCAATGTTGACCGTACTGTTGCGGTTAAGAATGGATTTACCCACCGCAAACACGGTGTTTTGCTGTTTGAGTCCCCACATCACATGAATCGAGACGGTGCATTGCGGATACAGCGCATAAATCATGAAACGGTTGCCGGCGTAAATGGTTTCCTGCTCGCGCAGATCCAGCACCACCAGATCACCGTGTACAGTGGCGCAGTCGTGAAGCTGTTGCTTGAACTGCGCCTCCTGATTGAAATACAGCTCGGAACGCTCCTTGACATCCGGCAGGTCCAAAATCTGGGTAATGGAGTGCAAGCGACAGTAGTCAATCAGCTCCATCATTAGCTGATAGTTGGAGATGGTGAAGTCGCGAAAGCGCCCTAAGCCGGTGCGTGCATCCATCAAAAAATTCAGCAACACCCAGTCCGTGGGATTAAGAATTTCCTCACGGCTGAACTGCGCAGCATCCGCCTTATCCACCGCAATCATCATCTCATCAGAGATACTGGGAAATTTTTCCTTGCCGCCATAATAGTTATACACCACACGCGCCGCAGAGGGGGCACTGGCATCAATGATGTAATTATCCCTGGCACCCTGATTGCGCAGCGTCTCGCTAAGGTGATGATCAAACACCAGGTGCGCGGACTCGACATAAGGCAAATTGGTGGTAATGTCGCGCCCGGTGATCTCAATCTTGCCATCTTGCATATCCTTGGGATGGACAAACTTAATATCATCAATCAGATCCAGCTCATTGAGCAGCACGGCGCAGACCAGCCCATCAAAATCACTGCGCGTCACCAATCGGTATTTGTGTGTATGTGTAGCCATGACGCTCCCGCTTATGTATTTAATTGATTTTTCTAGTCATTACCTATACAGGTACCTACAGGAAAGTTTTGCCAGGCAGTACCCATCCCACCACCCCGGTGGACAAACTGTCCTGTAGATAACCGCGCTAGTCTAGCAAAGCCTTGGCGTATCTGCACAGCCATGATGCCAGGCATGGCATGATAAAAGCCCCTGCCGTAGCGCATTCAAGATGCTGTGAGGCGGCGGTTTCTCGGCACGCATCGTTTCTTGTTTCTCCAATGCCTGGCAAGAATGCCCGGATGCGCAAAATGGCGCTGGCTATCTACAGGACGATCCGTTATACTTGCGCCCAGTTGTGCAATTGCAGCATTCGGTCTAGTTTAAAAATATCTCCCCTAGGTTTACGCCTAGATCTAACCGAGGGACTGTACACACAGCCCCATCGCCTCCGACCTGCCCTTCGAACTCCATACGTTCATTTGACCGTTTGGCATCGCGAAAACCGGTTGGTGCCGATGTGCGTGATGCCCGCATGGGTTCACGCCCCAAGCCCATCGAAGTATCTCCATGACCGGGTTATGCCTTGGTCCTTGATGCCGCGATGTTTCTAAAGCCTGTCATTTTACGGGCAATGGTCTGGTGTGCGCTTGTTTCGCCAGAACAAACGAGGAATCTTGTATCTATGAGTTTTGAATCACTTGGTCTTGAAAATGCCCTGCTGTCCGCCATCGAAGCGACCGGCTATACCACCCCAACCCCAGTACAAATTCAGGCCATTCCAGCGGCGCTGACCGGGGCGGATTTGTTGGTGTCTTCGCATACGGGCAGTGGCAAGACCGCCGCTTTTACCTTGCCGTGCCTGCAACGCTTGATTGAGCAACGCGCTCAACCGGGCAGCGGTCCTCGGGTGTTGGTGTTGACGCCAACGCGTGAGCTGGCACAGCAGGTAGAAAAAGCGGTCAAGACCTACGGGCGCAAACTGCGCTGGCTGAATACCGCCTGCCTGGTCGGTGGCGCGCCCTTTATTGCACAGGCCAAACAACTGTCGCGTCCGGTGGATGTGGTTGTGGCCACGCCAGGACGTTTGATTGACCATCTCAATCGCCGCAAGCTCAAGCTTAGCGATGTGCAGATGTTAATTCTGGACGAAGCCGACCGCATGTTGGACATGGGTTTTGCCGAGGACATTGAAACCATCGTCGCGGCCACTCCGCAGGATCGTCAGACCCTGTTGTTTTCCGCAACGCTGGATGGTGTCGTTGGCAATCTGGCACGCAAGCTCACCACCGATGCACAACGCATCGAGATTGCCCCGGCGCAAGAGCGTTCCGGTAATATCGAACAGCGCTTATTGTTGGCCGATAACCTGACCCATAAGACCCGCTTGCTGGAATCGCTGCTGGAAAGCGATGATCTGCAACAGGCCGTGGTGTTTACGGCCACCAAACGCAGCGCCGATGAATTGTCCATCAGTCTGCGTGAAAAAGGCTTTGCCGCCGATGCCTTGCATGGCGACATGCAACAGCGGGCACGCAATCGCACCCTGGATAAGTTGCGCAATGGGCGCATTTCGATTCTGGTGGCCACCGATGTCGCCGCACGCGGCATTGATGTCGCCGGGATCAGTCATGTGATCAACTTTGATCCGCCGCGTTGCGCAGAAGATTATGTCCATCGTATCGGGCGTACTGGGCGTGCAGGTCGTGATGGGATTGCGATTACCCTGAGTGGGCCGCGTGAAATCGGCGTGATTCGCGCCATTGAACGCTATACCGGCAAATCCATTGAGGTGCATGTGATTGAAGGCTTGGAGCCGGTTTCGCGTGTTCCGTCCAGCCGCCGTCCACCGGCCGCTCGCGGTAAGCATCATCACCACGGTAGCCGTGATCGCAGCGCACAGCCCAATGGCCGCAGCAGCTTTCGCAATGCCCGTCCCGGTAGCGGCAAAGGGCGCAGCAGCGCGCATGGCGGTGGTTATGCCCATGCCCGCTCTGCCACCCCCAAGGCGCAAACCGTTTAGTCCTCTTGCACCTTGGGAATGAGCTCCCCACCGTCAGGCATGGTACGTCTGGCGGTATCCAGGGGATCATCCCAGGGTGTGCGTCCGCTGACAAAGTAGACAAAGGACAAAACCTCCGCAACGGCGATATAGAGATTTTCCGGAATCTCATCGCCGAGCGGAATTTGCGCTAATGCCTGGGTCAGCAACGGATCTTCATGCACCGGCACCCCGTGTTCACGGGCAATCTCCAAAATACGCGCTGCTGTATCATCAACCCCTTTAGCGGTCAAGCGCGGTGCGCTACCCGGTCCATCGTATTGCAGGGCAATGGCTTTGCGCGGTTTAGGGGTATCCTGTCGATCACCACTCATGATGTTTTTCTGCCATTTCCATGTTTAATCTGTACTCACACATGGCTGTCCACCATGCCTTGCGGGTCTTTGCGCGCCTGCTCTGCGGGCGGCGTGGTTGGTGGCGGTTCACCGGCATAGCAGCCCATATTGCCAATCAGCAGTTCCCGCGCTGTTAATCCCTCGCGCAAACGCGGCAAACTTTCGCCCAGGCGCTTTACCGTACCCGCTGTCTCGGCCCAAAAATGGGTGCTCACCCGATCCCCGCAGACCGTGATGCGAATCCGTACCGCACCCAGCTCGGGTAAATCCAGCGCCATCTCGGCCCGCCACGTCGGGTCTTTGTCCTCCTTGCCGCCCTGCTGGGTATCTTTTTCCAGCAATAAATGAATCAATTCCATCGCGTTTTGTGCCCGTAACGGCAGCTCCATCAGCCAACGCGCCTGTCCCTGCTCGGCACTTTCTGCATTGGCAACCTGATGCAATACCACCCGCGACAAGGCCCCTTGGGTACGAATCTTTAACATTTCCAATAAAGCCTCACGCGAAAACAGCGCCAGATCCACCGGTGCAGCGCGGGCTTGCGGTGTCGGCGAACCCTCACGCCGGGGCGGCGGTAATTCTGCAGCGCGCCGCATCCCCTCCTGATACAAAGAACGCAGCAAGGCCGGGGGCGGATTAGGCATGGAGCGCAGCCGCTCGGCCAGTGACAGCAAAATGGATTTCAGATCCTGGGGCGGCGCTGAGACAGAATCACTGCTGCTGATCGCCTGAATACGGGACTCATAAAACATGCCAGAACGCAGAATCGCCTTGCGCAAACCCTCCGCCTGCGCCATCTGCGCCGGGGTTGGCAAAAGACGTAGCAGGGCTTCATTGAGTTGCTTGATCTGCTCGGGCAAAAGACTTTGCGCTTTGCCTTGCTGCTGGCTGGCCAGTTGATTCAGAAGCTCCAGCAAAGGCAGCTGAGCACTTTGTACAGGCAGTGACTGGCGCACCTGTCTGGCCAGGGCATTGACCATCTCCGGGGAAAAAACCGGCTGGCTGGGCGGCGATGCGACGGCTGGCGGTGTTGCAACCGGGGCTTGAGGGGTTGCAGCTGGCACCGGATTGGCCAGCGTCAACATCGGTTGCGGCCCGACACTGACCACCCGTAAAGCCACGCTCTCACCGGCCGCCATAGGTATGGGCATTCGCGCCGCCACGGCTTGTTGTCCAAGCTGCATCAGGGTGGTGCCGTCACGCGCCGAATGCCCCAGCGCGTGCAGCGTCATGACCTGACCGGCCTGCCACTGCTGCGTTGATAGCGTCGGCGGCAGGCTCAAAAGCACCGTATTTGGCGCCACACTGGTTGCTGCCAGCGGCGTACTCAGCGGATTGGTTTGCCCGGTCACGGTAGTGGATGGTGGCACTATTGCCGTCGGTGTCAGTGCCGTTTGCATTAAAGGCGCTTGAGGCGGTGCTTGTGCCAAGACTGGATTCAGTCCTGTTGGCAGAGACGGCGCATTGACGACAGGGCTGCTCACTGCGGGCATTGGTATGACCATACCTAAGGTGGGGCGTGGGCTAAGGGTCAATACCCGCAATTCCAGCGCTTGACCGGGATTCACCGGTATCGGCAAACGCAATTCCACGCTCTGATTATTCACCTGCACCAAGGTTGTGCCATTTTGAGCCGAAGTGCCAATTACCTGCGCTTGCAAGCTCTGACCCGATTGCATCAGTTGTGAGGCCAGCGAGGGCGGTACCGGGGTGTTAATCGGGATGACCTGCTGTGTGGGTGGTGTTGGCGCTGGCGTAGCGGCTTGAATTTGAGGCGCATTTGGCGGCGTTGATGATGGTGGTACTGCCGCTTGTACTTGGTGAGCGGGGGCAGTGCTTGGCGGGGTTGCTGTTGCTGCTTGTGGCGCTGCCGCTGTTTGGGCGGTCACTGCCGGAGCCGGAGCAGACGGCGTTGGCAGCGGTGCGGTCTGAGCAGGGGGTGTTGTTTGTGGTACGGGGGTATTCACAACCACACCTAAGACAGGACGCGGGCTGAGGGTTAAAATTTTTAATTCCAGCGCCTGGCCCGGATTCACCGGCACCGGCAAACGCAATTCCACGCTTTGATTATTCACCTGCAGCAAGGTCGTGCCCGTCTGTGCTGAAGTACCCATCACCTGCGCCTGCAACGTCTGACCGGGTTGTATCAGCTGCGAAGCCAGCGACAGTGGTACGGGTGTGTTGATGGGAATGACCTGCTGGGTGGGAGGCGTTGGCGCTGGCGTAGTGGCTTGAACTTGAGGCGCATTTGGCGGATTTGATGGTACAGCCGCTTGAGAGGTGCTCGGCGGTGCAGGCGTGATATTTGTCGGTGTGACTGGCTGCGGGGCAGGACCAGACGGTGTTGGCGGCAGTGCGGGAGCAGGAGTATTTACAACCACACCTAAGGCAGGACGCGGGCTGAGTGTCAAAACCTTTAATTCCAGCGTTTGGCCGGGATTCACCGGCACCGGCAAACGCAATTCCACGCTCTGATTATTCACCTGCAACAGGGTTGTGCCATTTTGAGCTGAAGTGCCAATTACCTGCGCCTGCAACGTCTGACCCGGTTGCATCAATTGTGAGGCCAGTGACGGTGGTACGGGCGTGTTGATGGGAATGACCTGCTGTGTAGGCGTCGTAGGTGCCGGTGCCGCCGCTTGGGCTTGCGGCGCTGCCATTTGCGGAGTGCTGGGCAGTGCAGGCGTGATATTCGGTGCGGTAACCGGCTGCGTGGCGGGAACAGAGGCCGCAACGGGTGGCGCAGTCGCTGCGGTGGATGTGGATGAGGGTGCCGTTTGCAACAGGGAAAACGCAGAAGCCAGGCGCAGACTGGGCTGCGGGGTGGCGGTAAATACGCGCATATCGACCGCATTGCCCGGCTGCATCAGTATCGGTAAACGCACCGCCACCGGCTGTCCTTCCAGGCGTAATAAGGTCGTCCCTTCCGGCGCAGAAGGTGCCAGAACCTGCGCGCTGAACTGCTGGCCAATTTGCCATGCTTGGGTCGAAAACCCCTGTGGCACGCTCACTGAAAGCGGTGCCACATAGCGCGCCAATAGCGCAAGCTGCTGTACCGCCTTGGTGCCTTCTGGCGTCGAAGGCGTTGGGGTATAGGCCAGATTGCTTGCAATGGACGTGGTCACGCGGGTGCCGGGGGTTGGCGGGGATGAAGCTGGCGGAGCCTGACTGGTGCGTTGTTCAGCCAGGGTAAAACTCAGACGCGGCTCCAGCGTCAACACCTTAAGCTGCAAGCTATCGCCGGGTGTCGCAGAAACTGGCAGGCGGGCTTCCAGTCGATGTCCCGCAATCTGCACAGGCGTCATGCCTTCCTGCGAGGTCTGCCCGGTGACTCGCAAATGCACGGTTTGCCCCGGTTGCAGGCCCAATGCCTGAGGCACACTCGCCGTTGAGGTGCCTACAGCAGGCACCGGCCGTGGTATCTCCATCTCGCACCTCTTCGCATCACAATGAGCATCCCATTATAGCGATCCCTGCCACGAAAACCCGCCACCTCATGCCTTGCACCTTTAAGGCATTTTCAGCGTCGATCCAACCTCACAGGCCAGGAACGGCGAGAACAATGCAAGATTTTGCAAGATTTCCACGCTAGCGATCGGCTTAACATAGCATTATACTCAGGCATCCGAAAAGAGCAAAAAACAGTTCTTGATTTTTTCTTCATTGTTTATAAGAATTCTCTATTGTAGATAGGTTATCTACAAGCGCGAAGGTTTCGCGTTCTATGGTCGGGGTCGAAGTCGAATCGCAAAGTTGTTCTCTGTTCAGGATGAACGCCGAGGCCACTTTTATGGCGCAAGCTGGGTTTCGACGGCTGAAACCGCCCATGTTGCCGGTGTTGACCGGCCATTCGGTTGGGACTGCTCAACCAGGACTCCAGTTGCTCGCCCGCAAGGGTGTTATCAACGGAGAGCGAAATGCCTAAAAATCGCATAAGCAACTTTGCTTAGGTTTTTAGGAGCAGCTGCTGCGGATGACTGAAAACCTATGTAGGTAGCATTTTGGTAGTGTTTCAGGAGCAGCCCTGTGAGTTTATCCTCATTTGAGGAAAAGATTTTACAGGCCTGGACATTACCTTTTTTATAAAGAACTTAAACCGTATTTTTTCTAATGGCCGTGGTGTCCTGATGGCCATTCTCCTACCGTGTGGTCGGTATTTGCTGCGGAGACGCTGATGAAACATATCGTTAAGTTAAGAGATCACTCAGGCAAGGTGCTCTATACCACACAAGTCAGCAGCACCGTGCCCGGTTCACGCACCCGCCTTGGACAGGATGCGCAAGGACAGCCTACCATCGAAACCACGGCCTATGGACGTGATGGGACCTGCTATCGCGCCATCACCAATAGCGAAGGTTATACCCATCACGAAGTGATCAGCCCCGATGGGCGATGCGGCGAAATCGACACCCATCTGCTCGGTGCTGAAACGCTCATCCAGCTCAATAAAAGTAGCGGCGCGCCCGAGATTGTCACTTACCTCGTGTTATCGTCGGCGGCATCCCAGGCCATGTCAGGAATGCTGCGCATCGTCGTTCGCAGTGACGCCCGCGTGCAAGGCAGCACACACTATGAAATATTCGACAAATCCGCCCAAACCTGGAACCCCACCAGCATAAAGCTTGACCTACCCATCCCCTGGCTGCATTCTTACCCGCCACACGGGAACGCCGAGTCAGGCAGAATGCACGCCAACGCCCAGTGAACACCGGCACAATGCCGACGCAATGATACGCCGTCGCACTCATGCCAAGATCAAGGTTCGCACCCCGCACTCATCAACACCTATCCGTTTACTGAAATGCTGCGGACACGCGTGATTTCTTCTTTATCAGAATCTCATAGCAACAGTTTAGGCCTTGATTTTTATCAAAAGCAATGCCGAGCGAGGCTCGGCATTGCTATTTAAGTTAGGCGAAGTGGCGGGTTTCGCCAGGGCCGGTGACGTTGGTGACGCAGCGGCCACACAGTTCCGGGTGGTCGGGGTGTTGACCGACGTCGGGGCGGTGGTGCCAGCAGCGGGTGCATTTGGGGTGGGCGCTGGCGTGGACTTTGATGTGTAAGGAGGTGCCATCCGCGAGGCGCGCCGAGACGGCATCGGTGGGGGCGGTGTCTGCGGGATAGGCTTGTGCCTCGGAGGTGAGCAGGACAAAGCGCAGTTCATCACCTAAGCGGGTGAGTACGTCAAGGGTGGTGCCTTGGGCATAGAGTTCGATCTGGGCATCCAGGGAGGAGCCGATCTGGTCGGCGTTGCGCAGGCGCTCCAGTTCGGGGCCGATGAGTTGGCGCACTTCCAGTACGCGTTGCCAATCGGTGTCGTTGAGTGGGGCGTTGGGGTCGCTGGCGGGCAGGCCGTCATGCCAGCTGGCAAAGAATACCGATTCCCCGCGATGGCCGGGCAGGTGTTGCCAGATTTCCTCGGCCGTGAAGGAGAGGATCGGTGCCAGCCAGCGGCTCATGGCCTCGATGATGTGATACATCGCGGTTTGCGCCGAGCGGCGCGCTTGGCTATCGGTGGGCGTGGTGTATTGGCGGTCTTTGATGACATCCAGATAAAAGCTGCCCATTTCTACTGAACAGAAGTTATGCACCCGCTGATAGATTTGGTGAAACTGGTAGCTGTTGTAGGCCTCGATGACGCGGTACTGTAGCTGGCTGGCCTGTTCTAAGGCCCAGCGATCCAGCGGCAGGAGTTGGGCGGCGGGCAGCATGTCGGTATCTGGATCAAAGCCGTGCAGGTTGGCCAGCAAAAAACGGGCGGTGTTGCGCATACGGCGGTAGGCATCGGCGGTGCGCTTGAGGATTTCATCGGAGACGGCCATTTCTGCACTGTAGTCGGTGGCCGCGACCCACAGGCGCAGGATGTCGGCGCCCAGGCTATCGACGACCTGCTGCGGGGCGACGACGTTGCCCCGCGATTTGGACATTTTTTGTCCCTTGGCATCGACGGTGAAGCCGTGGGTCAGCACTTCGCGATAGGGGGCGTGGCCGTGCATGGCGACAGAGGTCAGCAGGGAGGATTGAAACCAGCCGCGATGCTGGTCAGAGCCTTCCAGATAAAGATCTGCCGGGTGGTGCAGTTCGGGATGTACGGCGCTGACGGTGGCGTGGGTGACACCGGAATCAAACCAGACATCCAGGGTGTCGCGCACGGCTTCGTAGTGTTCGCAATCTTGCGGGTCAAGCAGGGTGGCCGGGTCGAGTTCAAACCAGGCTTCGATACCGTCTTGTTCGACGCGCTGGGCGACCTGTTCGAGCAGTTCCAGGCTGCGCGGATGCAGGGCAGCGGTGTGGCGGTGTACGAACAGCGGAATCGGTACGCCCCATTTGCGCTGGCGCGAGATGCACCAGTCCGGGCGGTTGGCGATCATGCCCTCAATGCGGGCTTGGCCCCACTGTGGGGTCCAGCCTACCTGGGGAATGGCGGCGAGCGCGGTTTGCCGCAGGCTCGCTTGTTCCATGCTGATGAACCATTGCGGGGTGGCGCGGAAGATGATGGGGGTTTTGTGACGCCAGCAATGGGGGTAGCTGTGGCGCACGGTTTCATGACACAGCAGCCGCTGGCGTTTGGTCAGCAGTTCAATGATGGCGCCATTGGCTTCAGTGACGCTCTGGCCGGCGAAAAATTCGGTGTCTGGTAAAAAGCGCCCATCGCCGCCAACGGGGTTATATACGGGCAGGCCGTAGCGCTGGCCGATGATGTAGTCGTCCTGACCGTGGCCGGGTGCGGTATGTACGGCGCCGGTGCCGGCTTCCAGGGTGACATGTTCGCCGAGAATCACCGGGACTTCGCGGGCATAGAAGGGGTGGCTTAGCATCAACCCGGCCAGGCTTTTGCCGGGGAAGGTGGCCAGCACGGTGGCGCTGCGTCCATAGCGCGTGAGGGCGGCTTCCCACAGTTCCTCGGCGAGGATCAGCGCCTGAGCCTCTGGGGTTTCGGCGTTGATTTGCAGCAGCACATAGTTAAAATCAGGATGCACGGCGACCGCTTGATTGGCGGGCAAGGTCCAGGGGGTGGTGGTCCAGATCACCACGGCGATGGGCCCTTGCACGCTTGCCGCATCAGGAGCATTGTCCAGGCGTTGCAGCAGGCTGTGTGCCTCGTTGAGCGGAAAGGCAACATCAATGGCGCTGGAGCGTTTTTCTTCGTATTCAACCTCGGCCTCGGCCAAGGCAGAGCCGCAATCTACACACCAATGCACCGGCTTGTCGCCCCGGTGCAGATGGCCATTGGCAATGATGCGCCCCAGAGCGCGGATGGTGTCGGCCTCGATTTGATAGCTCATGGTCAGATAGGGACGCTGCCATGCCCCCAGAACGCCCAGACGCTTGAAGTCAGCCCGCTGGGCATCAACCTGGGCGGCGGCATAGTCACGGCAGGCGCGGCGAAAGCTGGTGGCATCGACGCTGTTTTTGCCGAGTTGTTTTTCGACCTGTAATTCAATGGGCAGGCCGTGACAGTCCCAGCCGGGTACATAGGGAGCATCAAAGCCGCTGAGGGTCTTGGCTTTGATAATAATGTCTTTGAGGATTTTGTTGACCGCATGACCGATGTGGATGTTGCCGTTGGCGTAGGGGGGGCCATCTGCCAGCACAAAGCGGGGGCGGCCCTGGCAATGCTGGCGTAATTTGGCATATAAGCCGGTGGTTTCCCAGTGATCAAGCATCTCGGGTTCGCGCTTGGCGAGGTTGCCGCGCATGGGGAAATCGGTTTGTGGCAGGTTCAGGGTGTTTTTATAGTCAGTCACGGTGATGGTCTTAAGCGTTAAAATCAATTTATAGCCTGGGAGCGCGCAGCTCCAGCTGCGCCCTGTGTTTTTAAACCTATAGGGCCTACGGCCTTGTAGCGGAGCTGGTGCTCCGCGCTCCCAGGAGAAAAAAACCGGCGGATGGCATGGACGAATCCGGGATAAACGGGTATGATAAATCCCCTTTCATTGATGCGCCCGTAGCTCAGCTGGATAGAGCGCTGCCCTCCGGAGGCAGAGGTCAGGGGTTCGAATCCCTTCGGGCGCGCCATCTTCCCTGCGCTTATTTATGAGCTCGATTTCGCCACATCACGACGTGGCGACCACTGCAGCAATTCTTCTTTGTGCAGCCAGATATGGCGTGAGCCACGCGGCAGATTGGGCACCTCCGACAGCATCCGAATAGCATCTTCAGGACAGGCTTCGACACACATGCCACAAAAGATACAGCGCGCATAATCTATCGCAAAATGCGCCGGATATTTAGGGTGCGCGGGGTCTTCAGCGTCAAAGGCGGCTTCAATCTCAATCACTTGCGCCGGGCAAACTGTAGCACAAAGGTTGCAGGCGATGCACTGCGGCTTGCCATTGGCCCGCTGGGTGAGGATATGCTTGCCGCGATTGTGGGCGGCATAATCGGGGCGGCGCTCTTCCGGATAATAGACGGTCAACGCGCCTTTGCGTCCACGCATCCAGCGCCACAGATTGCGCAAAAACACCCCGGAGGTCAGGCTCAGGCCACGCACCACCTCGGGCAGGTAGGATTTCTCCCACAGGTTCATCTCGGCCTTGTTCCAGTATTTTTTGCGTTTATAGGGGGTGTGATACATATCAAAAAACCTCATGTGGGCGCGGGCAGCATTGGCTGCGCCACGTTTTTCATGGCTCCGCCCAAGGGCGCCGGTCCCGGATGTTGCCATATCAATACTGCATGGCAAAGACGACGATGGCGGTGACGAGCAGGTTGATCAGGGTCAGCGGCAGTAAAATCCGCCAGGCAAACTGAATCAGCTGGTCATAGCGCAGGCGCGGCAAGGTCCAGCGTACCAAAACCAGAAAGCCGCAGACCAAAAACACCTTGGTCCAGAATACGCTGATCTGGGTGAGTATCACCGCCCAATGCGGCAGATTCCATTCCACCCCGCCGGGGAATACAAAGCCCTGATCACTCATGAACGGCAGATTATAGCCTCCCAAAAACAGGGTGGTAAAAATCGCCGCAATCACCACAATTTCAATGAACTGGGCAAACATGAACAGGCCCATTTTCATCGCGCTGTATTCGGTGAAAAAGCCCGCGACCAGCTCTGATTCCGCCTCCGGCAGGTCAAAGGGGATGCGCTGGCTTTCTGCCTGGGCGGCTACCAGAAACAATAAGGCCGCAAACGGCTGCAAAAATATCCCCCAGGCGGGTAAAAATCCCCACAGGATGGCCGATTGCTGCTCAACGATGGCCACCAGATTAACCGTGCCATAGATCAAGATCAGGCCGACAATGGCCAGCCCCAAAACCAGCTCATAGGAAATCATTTGTGCCCCGGCACGCACCGCACCGAGCAGGGAAAACTTATTATTAGACGACCAGCCGGCCAGCATGGCACCGATGATGGTCAGGCCGCCAAAGGCAAATAACACCAAAAGCCCGGCATCCAGGGCGGCAATCTGCAAAGGATAGCTTTTATCGCCAAACCACTGCGCCACGGTCTCGCTGCCGGGAAACAGCGCCGCCGGACTGAGCGAACCGCCGAAAGGAATCACCGCAAAAACCAGCAACACCGGCACAAACATCACCCAGGGGGCGAGCGTATAAATCAGCGGATCGTGGGCGCGGGGTTTGAAATCCTCCTTGAGCAGCATCTTGAGGCCATCGGCAATGCCATGAAACAGGCCCCACCAGATCAGTTTGATCTGGGTAAAGGGCAGGCGCAGATAGGCACGGTTGGCACCGATACGATCCGACATGATCGCCGCTTGTTTGCGCTCAACCCAGGTCAGTAACAGACCAAAGGTCAGCAGCATGACGATGATGTAACTGATCAGCAGGGTATGGATAAACAGATCCTGAAACATGGGGTGTGTGACCTTGGTTGTTTAATGAGCGCCTACGCGGATGATTTGCTCGGTGGGCCGGTAATAATCAACCGAAATCCGTTCTTGCGCATACTCCGTTTTGCGGGTGCCACGCAGCCGATACACGCTGACGCGATAGCCGGGGCTGCCGGGCTGCTCAACAAAACGCGCCCCCGGTTTTAGCGTGGGGTCTACAACCGTCCGGGTTGGCGGGGGAATTTCTTCCAGATGCCGACTTTGTACGCGAATCACCGGCGGGCTAAAGGCGCTGGGGCCATAGATTGCCGTATGCAGCTGGGCGTCTTCAAGCCAGGCTAGTAATAATACCGGAAAGGCATAGGGATTTTGCAATTGCAGATCCCGGTGTCCGTAGGCAATCGCGGCATCCATGCCGACCGGGACATAGCCGACCGGGAGCGAATGACTGTGGCGCTCGATGATCTTGAAACCAGCGCGCAGGGCGGCTTGATAGAGATTGGTGCTGAGCTGACAGATACCGCCCCCCGCATCCTCGCGCAGTTGCCCGTTGATGATGACCGGAGCCAGCTGATAGCCCTCGGTCAGGCTGGCATGTCCAACCACCTGATTAAAGGAAAATACCGCCTCAGCGGCCAGGCGATACCCGTTGATTTTACGGCTTGCCGTCTGGATGTTTTGGCGACGCGCGTGATGATCATCCAACGTCGTGGTAAACGCAGACAGCGGCTGACTGAAATCATCGCGTCCCTGCAATACCTCCTCGATCTTGATGCGCGTGAGCGGAAAGTTGATGTCGGAAAATTCATGGTTGGCAATGCGCTCTTGCAACTGCTCCAGCAATGGCTCGGCCTGCAGATACAGGCCATCAATCCCCTCGCGTACTTTGATTTTTCCTTGCTCGATCGCCACCTCTGAATAGATCGGATCGCGACGAATGCTGTGTGCCTGTAGATCAACCCAGCGCCTCAGGGCATCAAGATCATACTCTACGACAAATTCCAGATAACGCGGACGTTGTTGCTTTGTCTGTTGAAGCGCCGCCAGACGCTCCCCGAAGGTACGCTGTTGCAAGGCATCCCGTAACGCGGTCTGTATGGCGTGCGCAGGGTAATGGGCTTTAATTTCATCAAGATGCAGAATATCTTCTTGCCAAAGCTCGTTCTCTATCCAAAAATTTATATGAATGCTTGACGGGAGATTTTCCTGAATCAGCAGCAAGGCCTCGTCAACCGTCAAATCCGCGACAGAAATGCCATTAACCCAGAAATTTTGCGGGAGTTGATCTGCTTTATACAGAAGATAGGCAGACATACCCAGCGTTGCAAACGCAGTGGTGAGTATGCATATAAATAATGATCGCTGTAAGGCCGCAAGCAGGCGTGAAGGCTTCATAGGCTAGGCATAAATTACTCTGCAAGCATGGCCAGTTCAATGATTTTCTGTCGCCCAATTTTTTCCGCTGCGATGAAAATATCACTATTGATCGGGGTCCCCGCTGCCGCAATCAACTGGCCGGTATGATCATAAAAATCCTTGTGAATCACCTTGCCCAACAAAAAGGATTTTTGTTTTTCCACGAAATATTCAATCGAGCTGGATTTTTCATGTGCCTCATCCGCGCTGCTTTGTGTCGGTGTGACCTCGGGCGAAGGCTGTGGCGTCGGCTCGGATTTTACCGAGGATACCGCTTTAGTAACAATGGTTTGCGTCGGATAACGTTCTTTTCCAGCGGCAGCAGATTTTGGCGGTGAGGCCGTGGTGTAAAACAGTTCTTCGGCGCGATCAGTCACCGTGATGAGATGCTCGCCCAGGCTGATAATATCCTCGGCGGCAATAGGGGTGTCCGCATGACCGGATTGCGATTTTACAATAAGCTGGGTAATTTGCCCGCTGTCTGTGTCGATCGTATATTCTTCAACCACGCCCAACAAGCGACCTTTGCGGCTGATGACTTTCTCATCAATGACCCGCACCCTTTTTTCCAGAATGCCGCTGATAAAGTTGATTTGTGCAAGGTCAATCAGGCTGCTCTGATGCTCAATGGTCATCGCATAGCCACCAATCCCGATCGCTGATTTAAAAGGAATGGCAACAATCGCTTCTGTTTTATGGTTCTCCGTCTTTTCAACCAAAAAAAACTCCACGCTTTTTTTCTCCGGGTTCACCACCATATCCTTGACGAAGCCGAGCTCCTTGCCTTCTGTAATGCTGATAACCAGCGTGTTTATTATTTCTTTGCTGTTTTTCATAAAAACCCCCGTGTTTTAATAGGCTATTGACCAAAAAAAACAATATCATCCTCAATGATTTTCTGGTATTGAGATAAATCCCGTAGCGGTGAAGCCAGTGTTTTTCTTCCCAGTTCTGCAATTTTTTTATGCAAGCCATATTCGGCATAAATTGCTTTTAGATGGTAATAAGCAATGGCAACCTGATCTGCATCCGCTGCTTGCAGACAGACCTGGGTAAAAGAACGCTCTGCGTCATCATGACGATCTTCTTCCTGAGCAATCATACCATCCATCAGAATGATTTCCGCCAGCATATAAGAGAGTGCCTTGGGTGGTATAAGCGGCGTTTCCGCTTCAACGGCCACAGAAGCGCTATCGGCTAGCGGTTTGGTGTCTTCCACGGCTGGCACTGCGCAGTGGTCCGCATTCAAGGCGATGACATTGTTTTCGTGTTCAGGGTGCGGAGCCTGTGGCAATTTTTCGGCCATAAACGTATTTTTGTTATTGCGGTGCAGCTCATCAGACAGAAATACATGAGTGGCATGCGGCGTAAAGTATTTATTTTTCAAAATCCTTTTTTCATCATTAAAGCGTGATGCTTCGTCGCTGGCGTGGGTGTCATGCCGCTTGAAGTTTTCAGGGATAATGAGTTTTGCTTCTTTATCCGTTTTATGGGCGTGCGCAGGCGAAGCCTTTTCTCTAAAAACAGGTTCTTTGCGTATGAGCATATCATATACCATGGTTTTTTTTCCGTCGATCACGGACGGTATGGGCATACTGTTTAGCCGCAATAATGGAGATACAAAGCCGATCATCAGTGCAGACAACAGTAGCAACACAAGGCTTAGCGGTAAACTCAATGTGCTGATGAGCACCGGAAATAATGCCGCCAAACATAAACTGATTGAAAAAATGCCTTTATATTTCCATAGCCGATGGCTTTGGGTGATTCTCCGATGCAGGTATAAAAGCGGAAAAATCACCCCTGCGGCAAATAGCAAAGATGCAAAATAAGGAATCAAGGAAATTCCCCTCCTGCACGAGCGGATAAGAAAAAAAGAAGCACTCTAATTGCGTATCAGGATCGCCATGTGCGCCATACTGAGAAAGTCATTTTTCTTCAGCTGTTTGTAGATGAAATCAACAAATTTGGGGTTATGCTCAACGGCTTTGACAAATTTTTGTAAGATTTCAATGATATGCGACTCGGTAAACGCCTCCTTGTGAAATGCGGCGTTGCCAATCAGCAGCATCTTGATCATGGCAAAATGCACAATCAGCATGGCATAACTGGATAAGGGCGAGTCTTCTTCAGTGAGCGGGAACATGCGCGAGAACGCATAGTTCACCAGATAGTTTTCCAGAATGTATTCGCGTGACTGCATGAACGGTTGATACCACTGCTGGTAAGCCTCTTGATAGCGCGTGGCGTTTTCCTCGTCGGTGTCTTTAAGGTCAAAGCCAATGCCTTGCAGGAAGTTCCAGAAGGCTTTGCTAAAACCTTCATTGCTACCAGAAAACACTTTATGTTCAATGATTTCCTTGCTCAGCTTCATTTGCAATACCGACTCGACCGGGATCTCATCGAGCAGCTCATTGAACATGCCTTGCACGATCATGCGCGTATAACGCTCGATTTCCTCGGGGATTTTTTCAGCCTCGTTGGCGTCGAGGTATTCCTGCACCTTATTGTAAAACATGCCAAGGATGACTAGGCGTTTCCACAGCTCCAGGTCACGGGTCTTGATGATCTGCACACTAAAGGCGCGCAACTCCATGAAATAGGCCAGATCCTGCCGCTTGGCATTGACGGCATCCAGATCAATCCGCTTGGTAAAAAAATCACGCCCATGCAGATCAAGCGTGGTTTCTTCAAATTCAAGCCCTGCTTCATTGAGCAAGACCAGCTCAGCCGCCAGAGGGCATGAAAGGCTCAAGGAGCGTTCTATGGGCAGGCCCTTGATGAAATTCGTGCGACGCGGATACAACATGCAGACATTGCACAGATACTCAGGGCCAAGCTTGGCCTGCAGACGGCACAACTTGTCTTCGGTCAGAAAGGCGCAGGAGTTTTTTTGCTTGTCCTGCAAAAGCTTACCAAAGGACTCCTTGGTGGGATTGCTGCGATTACGCTTGTAGTATTGATCAATGATCGGCTTGATCTCGGTATCGGTCACCCGTTTGACCCGTTTGTAATGCGGCTCATCGACAAAAATGGTCCATGTACCCTCACAGCAATTATCCGGACATTTTTGCCCATCACAGCGAAATTCTTGTAAGTACTTGGGCACAATTGCTTTATGCATGAGAAAACGACTCCAAAGCAGGTTGATCTAAGGTAGATAGCGCATGGCGCAGAGACAGCAACGGAAACCTCCGGCCCAGGCTTTAACGAGATTATGGCACAGAGCAGCAAATAAACTTAAGCATACTTATTGCGCAATTTGAGTGATACCGTCGAGATATCGCTGATGAATAAGCCTTCGTTAGCGTGTGTGACCGGATGCAAGGCTGTTTTATGCATGATGTATGCCGACTGCCTAAGAGGCTGTTTGGAAATTAATCGCGTAATGGCTTAACCTACGATTTTTTCTAGGAAGTGGCCCACATGCCCCAGAAATGCAGCAAGAAGATTCGCAAAAAAACGCTACCCGAGTCACCTCAGCGAGGGCGCCGGGAAGGCGATCAAGCCGCTGTTGCCGAGCGCCCCGGTCGGGCGCCCTCGTAAGCTCAGCATGCGCCAAGTCATCAATGCGATCTTCTATGTCCTGCAGACGGGCTGCCAGTGGCGTCAGCTGCCGCACGACTTTCCTGCCTGGTCGGCAGTGTACTATGACTTCAATCGCTG
>NZ_MU255056.1:1736983-1761904 GCF_000227725.2 Thiorhodospira sibirica ATCC 700588
TCAATCGCTGGCGGCGCGATGGAACCTGGCAGCGTCTTCATGACAGGCTACGGCAACGCCACGGGCGTCACAAGCATCCAAGCGCCGGGTGTCTGGACAGCCAAAGCGTCAAGATCACGGCGATCCCTGGCGAGCGCGGCTATGACGCTTGCAAGAAGATCAAGGGCCGCAAACGCCATCTTCTGGTCGATACCCTGGGGCTGGTGCTGGCAGTCGTTGTCACCGCCGCCAGCGTGCAAGACCGTGATGGGGCGCGCCAACTCCTGCGCCATCTCCCCGGTCATTGCAAAAAGCTGCGCACGATCTGGGTTGACGGCGGCTACAGTGGACGCCTGGTTGACTGGGTTGCCCAGCGCTTTCGTTTCGTCTTGACGGTGGTCTTGCGTCCCAAGGAGCGCCGAGGGTTTGTTTTGTTGCCGCGACGCTGGGTTGTTGAGCAGACCTTTGGCTGGCTGAACCACTCACGCCGTCTGAGCAAGGACTACGAGCGCTTGATGTCGAGCAGCGAAGCCTGGATTTATCTCGCAATGATTCGACTGATGGCTAACCGCTTGGTTTGAGGCGGTAGTTTCCAAACAGCTTCTCAGTGCGCGTTAGCTTTCTACAGGTTTTTGTAGATGGGTTTAATCAGTTAACCCCGTGCGCGGTGGATTTTGATCACTTGGGGTATCAGGCGCAAATGGCGGATCATGGCGGCGAGGTGTTTGCGCCCTAGGGTGCTGAGGGTGAAGGTGATGGTCGTGGTGTTGCCGTCACGTTCATCAAAGGAGACGTTTTCAATATTGGAGCCCATGTCGGCAATCACTGCCGCAAGATTGGCCAGTACGCCGGGCTTGTTATCGGTTTGTACGCGAATGGCGGTGGGATAATCGCTGGTGTGTTCGTCGCTCCATTCCAGCGGGATCCATTTATCGGGCTTGTCCCGATAGCCGGAAATATTGCGGCAGGCTTCACGATGCACCACAAAGCCGCGTCCGGCGCTGGTCACGCCGACCACCGGGTCGCCGGGGATGGGGTAGCAGCATTTGGCAAATGACAAGACCATGCCTTCGGTGCCTTTGATCGCTAAAGGCCCGGTTTTCCCCTGCCATTCTGCCGGATTGCCACTTTCTTCATCGGCGATGCTCAAGCGACGGGCTACCAGCGCAGCCATGCGGTTCCCCAGGCCAATGTCCACCAGTAAGTCGTTGAACTGGGCAAATTGCAGCTCTGTGGCGAGCTTTTCCTGGGTGGTGGCAGAAATGTTATCCAGCGCAAGCCCATAGCCGGAAAGGGCCTGATCCAGCAGGCGGCGTCCCAAGGCCAGTGCCTCGTCATCCTGGAGATTTTTCAGGTAGTGGCGGATGCTGGCGCGCGCTTTGCCGGTGACGACGAAGTTCATCCAGGCGGGATTGGGGCGGGCGCCGGGGGCGGTGATGACTTCAACGGTCTGGCCATTTTCCAGCGGGGTGGATAAGGGCGACAGGCGGCGGTTGATTTTTACCGCGACGCAGGTATTACCGACGACAGAATGCACGGCATAGGCAAAATCCACCCCGGTGGAGCCACGCGGCAATTCCATGATGTCGCCTTTGGGGGTGAAGAGATAAACCTCTTCCGGAAACAGGTCGATTTTGACATTTTCAAGAAATTCCATGGAGTTGCCCGCTGCCTGCTGGATTTCCAGCACGCTTTTGAGCCATTCGCGGGCGCGCGCCTGGGCGGTGGCGGCGGAGTGATCGCCGGTTTTATAGAGCCAATGGGCGGCGATGCCGCTTTCCGCAACACGGTCCATTTCCTCGGTACGGATCTGTACTTCGATGCGGATGCCGTGGGGGCCAAAGAGGATGGTATGCAGGGATTGGTAGCCGTTGGCCTTGGGGATGGCAATGTAGTCTTTAAAGCGGCCCGGCACGGGTTTGTAGAGATTGTGCACCACGCCCAGGGCGCGGTAGCAGGTATCGACATCTTTGATAATGACGCGAATGGCAAAGACATCAAAGACTTCTGAAAAGGACAGCCGCTTGTGGCGCATCTTTTTATAGACGCTGTAGGGATTTTTTTCCCGCCCGATGATGCGCGCCTCAATCCCGGCGTCTTCCATGCGCGCACAGATGGCGGTTTCCACCTTCTGCATCAATTCTTTGCGATTGCCACGCGCCTTGCTCAAGGCCTGCTGGATGATTTTGTGGCGATAGGGGTATTGGGCGGCAAAACCCAGCGATTCCAGCTCCCGGCGGATGGCGTTCATGCCCAGGCGCTGGGCAATGGGGGCATAGATTTCCAGGGTTTCGCGGGCGATGCGGCGGCGTTTTTCCGGGCGCATGACGCCCAGTGTGCGCATATTGTGCAAACGATCGGCCAGCTTGATCATGATTACGCGCAAATCACGCGCCAGGGCCAGCATCATCTTGCGGAAATTTTCCGCCTGGGCCTCGGCTTTGGAACGAAATTGCAGATGGGTGAGCTTGCTGACGCCATCGACCAGCTCGGCCACATCACTGCCAAATTCGGCGATGATGCGCTCCTTGCTGATCGGTGTATCTTCCATCACATCATGCAAAATGGCGGCGATGATGCTTTTGTGATCCATGCGCATCTCGGCCATGGTTTTCGCCACGGCCAGGGGATGCGAGATATACGGCTCACCGGATAGGCGTGTCTGGCCCTGATGCGCCTTGGCACCGAACAAATAGGCCTTATAGACCTCGTTGACCTGTTCGGGGTCCAGATAGGTTTCCAGGTAGGCACACAGATCACTGGCGAGAAACTTCGCCGTATCGTTGGAATGTTCTGGCAGGATTGGCTGGTTCAGCGCCGCCGGAATCTCTTCAGAGAATGTCGCACCTTCGACCATAAATAATTCGCGCACACGGTACATCGGCTTGAGCTAAATCTCCGTGCGGGCCTCTTCCTCGGTAATGGTGGGTTTGCTCACATGTACGCGAGCATCCACCTCATCAAGAACCTCCGGGCCAACCAGTCCCAGACTGATCTCGCGCAATGCGACTACGGTGGCCTTGTCATTTTCCCAATCGACGTGAGGGTGTGCGCCCATGGAAATCTGACGCGCCCGTTTGGCCGCGACCAGCACCAGTTGGAACCGGTTTTCCATATTATCAAGACAGTCTTCTACAGTAACACGCGCCATCGCGGTTTTTTCTCCAGAAAAATCAGGGTTAAAGTGATGATGTTGAGCAAAACTTCGCGGCAATGTGCGTGCGGTGTTGCAGACAGATCGCCGCGCACGCCAGGCCGCAAAGCCATAAATTAAAGTATCGTTTGCCGACGGGTCGTGATTATTTGGCGGTTTTTGCCGTATCCGCCAACACCAACGAAGATGTCGCGAGTACCTCACGGATAAAAGGTACCGTCAGGCGGCGTTTGGCCGCCAGAGAAGCATGATCCAGTTGATTTAGCAACTCAATCAAGGAAGCCAGATCGCGTTGACAGTGGCGCAGCAGATAATCACAGGCATCCTCCGCCAGGTGCAGACCCCGACGGTTGGCGCGTTCCATCAAGAGGCCGCGTTTCTCCTGCTCGCTCAGTTCATGCAGTTGGAAGACCGGGCCCCATAGTATCCGCGAGCGCAAATCCGCCAGCAGGCAGCGCAGATCATGGGGGCCATGACGCCCAGTCATGACTAAGCGCGTCCCGCTCGCACGGGTGGCATTGATCAGATTGTATAAAGCAACTTCCCAACGGTGTTCGCCGCACAGCTGATGCAGATCATCCACACACACCACATCCAGGGTATCCAGACCGTCCAGCGCCTCCGTGCCGACCGTAAGCAGTAATTCTGCATCCAGACAGGCTGCCACCGCGCCAAAAAGCCCGGCTTGATGACACATGGCCTGTGCCAGATGCGTTTTCCCGCTAGCCGCTTCGCCATATAAATACATCTGTAGCTCACCTTGCCCGCGTGCCTGGGTCAGCAGGCCATCCAGCAATACCTGATTGGCACCGGGCACAAAGGAGGCAAAGCTGAAACCATCCCGCAATCCTACATCCAACGGGAGCTGCGGTGTTTTTGGGTGCGGCAATGGAGAATGCGCTACGTTTTTCATCAGTTTGCGCGAAAACCCCGTCCAGCAAGGACGGGGAGGGACAGCGCACGGGTTGGGCCGTCCGCCTCGCGCCCTCCGTTTCGGTTGATGGCTGAACATACGCAGGCTTTTCACCTGCCGTATAAAACGCTTAATATCTTTATGAATAATATATATCTTGCGTCTTTAATACCAGTCTTATAATACGCCGTAGTCTACATAAATTTACAGCGAATACCGAAATTTAGCATCCCGGCACGGCGTGGATTTGCCGTGATATTTACTGTGCGTGTTTGGGATAGATGATCAAAACGGCTTTCAGGCCGGCTTTGCCATAGCGCGCCATGCGTTCAAAATCGCGTTGCAGGATAGGCATATTGATGGAATCGACGTGGGTTTCGCCGTTGTCGTAGTCCACAAACGGGTCATGGACATAGATAAAATGCTCATCAAAGCCGGTGACCACCACCCAGTGGGGGAATTTTTCTGCATAGATCTGATAGGAGCTGATCAAGACCACCGGGATGCCGCCCGCATCAAAGCGCGCCCGCAAATCGGTCGCCGTGAGAGTGCCGTAGTGCAGCGGGATGCACAGCTGCTGAATCTCTTCGAGCATATCTTCTTGCACCAGCCGCATGACCTCCTTTTTTTCCTCGCTACGCACGGAGTCCAGCAGCGGCATGCGTTCATCATTGAGGGTGAGTTCTACGGCAAAGCCGCGATGCGCCACTGCCAGCGCCAGGCCATACGGCCCACAACCGCCATGGCCGGAGGTCATGAAAATGGTGGTGGCCTCGCGCCAGATGCGCAGTTCCAGCTTGCGATCCATAACCATGCCTTGATCCAGCGCCTTCATCGCCATCATCACCGCCGAGGGGCCGCAGGTAAAATCGAGGGTCTGTTCGTAGTAGGGGACTTTGACCATCTCCGGGCGCAGATCGGCGGCCAGGGATTTTTCATAGCGCCAGGCGTCCATGTGATCTTCGTAATAGTCGTCGTATTCCCCGAAGCGACGAAAGCCGAGTTTTTCAAATAACTGGATTGAGGCTGCGTTGTCCTTGCGAATTTCTAAACGCAGATAGGCACAGTCACGCTCGCGGGCGTAGTGTTGCGCCTCGCAAATCAGTGCCTGCGCAATGCCCTGGGCGCGGGCCTGCGCCTGCACGGCAATGGAATACAGACGCGCCATTGAGGTGCCTCGACTGAACAGCAACAACACATAGCCGCTGATCTGCCCCTCCTGCTCAAAGACCAAGGTCTGGGCATGGGCCTTGGTGAGCATGTAGCGAAACTGACGCAGTGAGAGGCGATCAGTCTGAAAGCTTTCCCGCTCCAGTTTGACCAGGGCGGGGATATCTGAGGTTTGCGCAGGACGTATCATCGTTTTATAGCGTTCTTTAAGTTTAAAAGTAGGGCAAGCGCGTATACATTACTCAGCCGACGAGGACATTTGCGCGGTACTTATCGCCCCAGCTTGCCGTATAGATTGCGCCGCATCTACATCAATTTGCAAACCTTTATACGCGCTGACGCTAGGCTGGATAGGGGGGTGATTGGACAGTATTCCGGCGTTCAGGTAACATAAACTCAATCCCTAAACCTTCCTTGAATGATCAACTATGCGACGGGGTGAGGCTATGTCTCTCCCGTCGCTTGTTGTGCGCTGGAGATTGTCTTGACTTCACCCGCTTTATTGGTCCTTGAAGACGGCAGTGTGTTTCGTGGCGTGGCCATTGGCGCGCCTGGCCAGTCTGTTGGCGAGGTTGTTTTTAATACGTCTATGACTGGGTATCAGGAGATTTTGACTGATCCGTCCTATGCCCGTCAGATTGTCACGCTGACGTATCCACATATCGGCAATACGGGCATCAATCCGGAAGATGAGGAATCTGCCGGGATTCATGCCACGGGTCTGGTGGTGCGGGATGTGCCGGCGCTTCTGAGTAATTGGCGCAGCCGCGAGTCTTTGGGTGATTATCTGATGCGCCACGGGGTGGTTGCGATTGCCGGCATTGATACCCGTCGGCTAACCCGTATTCTGCGCGAAAAAGGCGCGCAAAACGGCTGCATCATGGCGGGTGAGGGCCTGGATGAGGCGGATGCGCTGGCGCAGGCTCGCGCCTTTCCCGGCTTGCAGGGGATGGATCTGGCCAAAGAGGTCAGCACCATTAGCCCCTATGTCTGGGATGAGGGGGTATGGCAGTTGGGTCTGGGACATCAGCGCCAAAGCGAGCCGCGTTATCAGGTGGTCGCCTATGATTACGGCATCAAGCGTAATATCCTGCGGATGCTGGCGGAGCGCGGCTGTCGGGTGACGGTGGTGCCTGCGCAAACGCCGGCGGCTGAGGTGTTGGCGATGCGCCCGGATGGGGTGTTTTTATCCAATGGACCGGGCGATCCGCAGCCGTGTACTTATGCCATTAAGGCGATTGCCGAGATTGTCGAGGCGGGAGTGCCGACTTATGGCATTTGTCTGGGGCATCAGCTGCTGGGTCTGGCCAGCGGGGCGCGTTCGATCAAGATGAAATTCGGGCATCACGGGGCGAATCATCCGGTGCAGGATCTGGGCACGCAGCGGGTGATGATTTCCAGCCAGAACCACGGTTTTGCCCTGGATGAGCACAGTCTGCCTGCGCATGTACAGGCAACCCACCGCTCGCTGTTTGATGGTTCGCTGCAGGGGATTGCCCGCACCGACCGTCCGGCGTTCAGTTTTCAGGGACATCCCGAGGCCAGCCCAGGACCGCATGATGTTGCCCCGCTTTTTGACCGCTTCATTGAATTGATCAAGCACCGTTAAACCCTCTGGCCCACTGGGAGCGCGCAGCACCCGCTGCGCAGTGTATTTAAAATGCGGAGCCTAAGCTCTGTGCTCCCAGCGGGCTGCGTCCGGATCATCGCAATTATGCCAAAACGTCGTGATATACAAAGCATCCTGATCATCGGGGCCGGTCCCATTGTGATTGGTCAGGCCTGTGAATTTGACTATTCCGGCGCGCAGGCCTGCAAGGCGCTGCGCGAGGAAGGCTATCGGGTCATCTTGGTCAATTCCAATCCGGCCACCATTATGACCGACCCGGAAATGGCCGATTCGATTTATATCGAGCCGGTGGAATGGCGCACGGTGGCGCGCATTATCGAAAAAGAAAGGCCAGATGCCGTATTGCCGACCATGGGCGGTCAGGTGGCGCTCAATTGTGCGCTGGATTTGGCCCGCCACGGGGTGCTGGATGCCTATCAGGTGGAGCTGATCGGGGCGACGGAGGATGCCATTGATATGGCGGAGGATCGCGAGCGCTTTCGCCAGGCCATGACCGAGATCGGTCTGGAATCGCCCCGTGCCTTCATGGCCAATACCTGGGAGGAGGCGCAGGCGGTACAACCGGAAATCGGTTTTCCGGTGATCATTCGCCCGTCTTTTACCATGGGCGGCAGTGGCGGCGGGATTGCCTACAATCGTGAAGAATTTGAGGAAATCGTCAAGCGCGGACTGGATTTGTCACCGACCAACGAGGTGCAGATTGAGGAGTCCGTGCTGGGTTGGAAAGAGTTTGAAATGGAGGTGGTGCGCGATAAGGCGGACAACTGCATTATCGTGTGCTCGATTGAAAATCTCGACCCCATGGGCATTCACACCGGTGATTCCATCACGGTGGCCCCGGCGCAGACGCTGACGGATAAGGAATATCAGATCATGCGCAATGCCTCGCTGGCGGTGTTGCGCAAGATCGGTGTGGATACCGGCGGCTCGAATGTGCAGTTTGCGGTTAATCCGCAGGATGGCCGCCTGGTGATCATTGAGATGAACCCTCGGGTGTCGCGCTCCTCGGCGCTGGCCTCAAAGGCTACCGGCTTTCCGATTGCCAAGGTGGCGGCCAAGCTGGCGGTGGGCTATACCCTGGATGAACTGCGCAATGAGATCACCGGTGGCATCACCCCGGCCTCCTTTGAGCCGTCGATTGATTATGTGGTTACCAAGATCCCGCGTTTTACCTTTGAAAAATTCCCGCAGGCACAGCCGGTACTCACCACGCAGATGAAATCTGTGGGCGAAGTGATGGCGATTGGGCGCTGTTTTCAGGAGTCCTTCCAAAAAGCGCTGCGCGGTCTGGAAATCGGGGTGGATGGTCTGGATGAGCAGGTGGATTTCAGTGATCCTGAAGCAGAGAACATGGTGCGCTTGGAGCTGGCCAATACCGGCCCCAACCGCATTTTCTATGTGGCGGATGCCTTGCGTCTGGGCTATAGCATCGAACAGATTTACGAGTTGACCGCGATTGATCGCTGGTTTCTGGCGCAGTTGCATGAGCTGGTAGTGCTGGAAAACGGTTTGGCCCGCAAGCAGCTCGCGGAGCTGGATCAGGGCAGCTTCTATACCCTCAAGCAGCGCGGCTTTTCCGATAAGCGCCTGGCGCGTCTGCTCGGCACCAGCGAAACGCAGGTCCGCACCCGGCGCCACCAGCTCGGCATTCGGCCCGTGTATAAGCGGGTGGATACCTGTGCTGCGGAATTTGCCTCAACCACGGCATATTTGTATTCGACCTATGATGAGGAATGCGAGGCGACACCTTCTGGCCGTGACAAGATCATGGTGCTGGGGGGTGGCCCTAATCGCATCGGTCAGGGCATTGAGTTTGATTATTGCTGCGTTCATGCGGCGTTTGCAATGCGTGAGGATGGCTTTGAGACCATTATGGTCAACTGCAATCCTGAAACCGTGTCCACCGATTATGACACCTCGGATCGTCTGTATTTTGAGCCGTTGACGCTGGAAGATGTGCTGGAGATCGTCGCCCTGGAAAGCCCCAAGGGGGTGATTGTGCAGTATGGCGGGCAGACGCCGCTCAAACTGGCACGCGATCTGGAAGCTAACGGCGTGCCGATTATCGGGACCTCGCCGGATTCCATTGATCTGGCCGAGGATCGTGAGCGTTTCCAGCAATTGATTGAGCGTCTCGGCCTGGTACAGCCACCCAACCGCACCGCCCGCAGCGTGGATGATGCAGTGAGCAAAGCGGCGCAGATCGGCTATCCAGTGGTGGTGCGTCCCTCCTATGTGCTCGGTGGACGGGCGATGGAGATTGTGTATAACGAGGAGGATTTGCGCCGCTATATGCTCCACGCCGTGAAAGTCTCCAACGATGCGCCGGTGTTGCTGGATCGCTTTTTGGATGATGCGGTGGAAGTGGATGTGGATGCGATTTGCGACGGTGAGCAGGTGCTGATCGGTGGCATCATGCAGCATATCGAACAGGCCGGGGTGCATTCGGGAGATTCCGCCTGTTCCCTGCCGCCGTATTCCATTGCCGAGCCGCTGCTGGAGCAGCTGCGCGCCCAGGTGCGTCAAATGGCGCTGGGGCTTAAGGTTGTGGGCCTGATGAATACCCAGTTTGCGATTCAGGGCGAACAAATCTTTGTGCTGGAAGTCAATCCACGCGCCTCGCGCACCGTGCCCTTTGTCTCCAAGGCCATCGGTTTGCCATTGGCCAAAATCGCCGCCCGCTGTATGGTGGGTAACAGCCTGAGCGCGCAAGGTGTGACCCGTGAGGTGGTCCCGCCCTATTATGCGGTCAAGGAGGCGGTGTTTCCCTTTATCAAATTCCCTGGCGTTGATCCCATTCTCGGGCCGGAGATGAAATCCACCGGCGAGGTGATGGGCGTGGGTCGCAGCTTTGCCGAGGCCTTTGCTAAAAGCCAGCTCGGCGCGGGGATGCATCTGCCCACCCAGGGCAAGGCCTTTATCAGTGTGCGCGATGCCGACAAGGCGGGCATCATTGAGGTGGCCCAGCAGCTTCGCGCCCACGGTTTTGAGCTGCTGGCCACACGCGGGACGGCGGTGGTATTAAGCCAGGCCGGGATTGCCTGCACCCCGGTAAATAAGGTGCTGGAAGGTCGGCCGCATATTGTGGATATGATCAAAAATGACGAGATCAGTCTGATTATCAATACAACCGAAGGACGCCAGGCCATCGCGGACTCGTTCACCATTCGCCGCGAAGCCCTGCAACGCAAGGTCAGTTATACCACGACGCTGGCGGGTGCCAGCGCGACGGCCAAAGCATTGGCGTATCTGGAACATGGCGAGGTCTATCGCCTGCAAGCGCTACACGAGGAAATTAACGCATGAGCAAAACCCCTTTAACCGTGCGCGGCGCCGAAAAGCTCAAAGCCGAATTGCTGCGACTGAAATCGGAGGATCGCCCGCGCATTATCGCGGCGATTGCCGAGGCGCGTTCCCACGGTGATCTCAAAGAAAATGCCGAATATCACGCCGCGCGTGAGCAGCAAGGCTTTATCGAAGGGCGGATTCAGGAAATTGAGTCCAAACTCGCCAATGCGCAGATCATTGATGTCACTACGCTCAATCCCAATGGCAAGGTGGTCTTTGGGGCCACTGTGGATTTGGTGGATGTCGATAATGACAACGAGGTCACCTATCAACTGGTGGGCGATGATGAGGCCGACATCAAAGCCGGGATGATCTCCATCAATTCACCGATTGCCCGCGCCTTGGTGGGCAAGGAAGAAGGTGAGGAGGTGGTGGTGAAAGCGCCCGGCGGGGAGAAGGTCTATGAAATCCTTCAGGTTCGCTATGTCTAGAATGTGGCGGCACTGTCCAGGTGTCGCCTTGACCCTGCGCTGGCACATGCACAGCAAAGCCCGCTGAGATGGCGCGCAGCAAAAGCAGCAAACGCTGGTTACGCGAACATTTTAACGATGTCCATGTCAAGCGTGCGCAGAAGGAAGGCTATCGCTCGCGGGCGGTGTTCAAGCTCATTGAGATCGACGAGCGTGACCGCCTGCTGCGCCCTGGTGCCACGGTGTTGGATCTGGGCGCGGCACCCGGTGGCTTCAGTCAGTACGCCGCGACCAAGGTGGGGACGCAAGGGCGGGTGGTAGCCACCGATATTCTGACGATGGAACCCCTGGACGGGGTGATTTTCATTCAGGGTGATTTTCTCGAAGATGCGGTGCTACAGGCCATTCAAGCGGCCATGGGTGAGGCGGCGGCTGACCTTGTACTTTCCGATATGGCCCCCAATATATCCGGGGTGGATGCGGTGGATCAGCCGCGTGCCATGTATCTGGCCGAGTTGGCGCTGGACACGGCCTTGCATGTCCTGAAACCTGATGGCGATTTTTTAGTCAAACTGTTCCAGGGCGAGGGCTTTGATGCCTATGTGCGTACCCTGAGAAGTCATTTCACGGCGGTCAAGATCAGAAAACCTCAAGCCTCCCGCGCCCGTTCGCGTGAGGTGTATGCCTTGGCACGCGGTCTTGTACGCCGTACATAGCCACCGCCGCCGCCCTGATCAAGTGGCACAACAGCGCCTAAATGGTGTAATGTGAACCCTGAGTGACACCCTAGCTTTTTAGCGCAGCGAACGATGAAGTTTGCTGCATGCCACAAGGCACGCCCACGCGCTTTGTGCGCAGACACACCCTATACAGCCAAACTGATGAGGTAGACCCTTGAACGAACTGGTCAAAAACCTGATTATCTGGGCGGTCATTGCGATTGTGCTGATGTCTGTGTTTAATAACTTCAGCCCACAGACCACCCAGCCTGCCCCGCTTTCTTACTCGCAATTCATCTCCGAGGTGAAAGGCGGTCGTATCAAGAGCGTCTATGTCGAGGAAAACACCATTCAGGGTGTGACCTTAAACGGTGAGCGCTTTACCACCTATAGCCCCAATGATCCCGGCCTGATTGGCGATCTGCTGGCCAACGGGGTAGAAATCCGTGCCCAACCCCCGGCAGAGCGTTCTCTGCTGATGGAGATCATGATCAGCTGGTTCCCCTTCCTGTTGCTGATAGGGGTGTGGATCTACTTCATGCGCCAGATGCAAGGCGGTGGCAATGGCCGGGGCGCGATGTCCTTTGGCAAAAGCCGCGCCCGCATGATGAGTGAGGATCAGATCAAACTCACCTTCTCCGATGTGGCCGGCTGTGACGAGGCCAAAGAAGAAGTCTCCGAGCTGGTGGAATTTTTGCGTGATCCGTCGAAATTCCAGAAACTGGGCGGCAAAATACCCCGCGGGGTGTTGATGGTCGGCTCGCCCGGTACCGGTAAAACCCTGCTGGCCAAAGCGATTGCTGGTGAGGCACGGGTGCCCTTTTTCAGCATCTCCGGTTCAGATTTTGTGGAGATGTTTGTCGGGGTGGGTGCCTCGCGGGTGCGCGATATGTTCGAGCAGGCGAAAAAACACGCCCCCTGCATCATCTTCATCGACGAAATCGACGCCGTTGGGCGCCACCGTGGTGCAGGTCTGGGCGGCGGGCATGATGAACGCGAGCAGACCCTGAACCAGTTGCTGGTGGAAATGGACGGCTTTGAAGGCAGTGAAGGCATCATCGTGATTGCCGCCACCAACCGCCCGGATGTGCTTGATCCTGCGCTGTTGCGGCCCGGTCGCTTTGACCGTCAGGTCGTGGTGCCCTTGCCGGATGTGCGTGGTCGTGAGCAGATTCTCAAGGTTCACATGCGCAAGGTGCCGATCCATGAAGATGTGCGTCCTGAGCTGATTGCCCGTGGCACTCCCGGTTTTTCCGGCGCCGATCTGGCCAATCTGGTCAACGAGGCGGCCTTGTTTGCCGCCCGTAGCAACAAGCGCCTGGTCGAGATGAAAGACTTCGAGCGCGCCAAGGACAAGATCATGATGGGCGCCGAGCGCAAGTCGATGGTCATGAGCGAAAAAGAGAAAAAGCTCACGGCTTACCACGAGGCCGGTCATGCCATTGTCGGGCGCAATGTCCCCGAACATGACCCGGTGTATAAGGTCAGTATCATCCCGCGTGGCCGCGCCTTGGGCGTAACCATGTTCCTGCCCGAGGAAGACCGCTACAGTCACAGCAAGACACGGCTGGAAAGCCAGATCTGTTCGCTGTTTGGGGGCCGGATTGCCGAGGAGATCATCTTTGGCGCCGATAAAGTCACCACCGGGGCCTCCAATGACATCGAGCGGGCCACCTCCATTGCGCGCAGCATGGTCACCAAGTGGGGCCTCTCGGATCGTCTCGGCCCGCTGGCCTATGGCGAGGATGAAGGCGAGGTGTTCCTGGGGCGCCAAGTGACTCAGCACAAGATGATGTCGGATGAAACTGCCCATGCCATCGATGAGGAAATCCGCCGGATCATTGATTCAAACTATCAGAAAGCCAAGCAGATTCTGGAGCAGAATATGGAGAAACTGCACGGCATGGCCGATGCCCTGATCAAGTATGAAACCATTGATACCGATCAGATTGACGACATTATGGAAGGTCGCACACCGCGTCCCCCTGCTGACTGGAATGACGACGAACCCGCCTCGGGCAGCGGTCACTCCAGCGAAGATGATGAAACTGCCGGTAAACCCATCGGTGGTCCGGCGGCGGAACATTAAGCGCCTCCTCCTTAAAACGCGACCGCCTTTGGCGGTCGCTGTGTTTAGGCCAGTCTACCCTACCTCGCTTCACGTTTAAGCACACCCATGAGAGAGCCTGCATGACGGAATCTGCACACAGTATTGATGTAACTCAGCAAAACTTTCAGCGCATCGTCATCGACGGTTCCGGCGAGCGTCCGGTACTGGTCGATTTTTGGGCCAGTTGGTGTCAGCCCTGCCAGATGCTCATGCCGATTCTGGCAAAGCTGGCGCAGGCCTATGCCGGGAAATTCCTGCTGGCCAAGGTCAATACGGATCAGGAGCAGCACCTTGCTGCCCAGTACGGCATTCGCAGCCTGCCCACTGTGGTCTTGTTCAAAAACGGCAAGCCCGTCGATCAATTCATGGGCGTACAGCCTGAATCCAGCATCCGCGCCTTATTGGATAAACACCTTCCTCGTCCTTCCGATGCTGCCCGCCAACAGGCACAACAGGCCCTGCAACAGGGCAATGCGGATGCCGCCGTGCTGCTTTTGCAGCAAGCCCTGGAAGCTGACCCGGATAACCAGACCCTCAAGATTGATCTGGCACAGGCGCTGCTGGCCTTGCGTCATTTCGATGAGGCCGAGCATGCGCTCAATACCTTGCCGATGGACCTGCATCAGCAAGAACCCGTGAAACGCCTGCAAGCGCATTTGCGTCTGGCGCGGGTTGCTCCGGCGGATGCCGCACAGGCGCAAGCCCTGCAACAACGTCTGCAGAGCGAGCCCAATGACCCGCAGGTGCTGCAACAATTGGGAGCGTATTACACCCTGCACGAGGACTATGCCCAGGCATTGGCCTTGTTTTTACAGCTGATGCGCAGTCATCGCCGCTACGCTGACGATGCCGGTCACAAAGGTCTGCTGGCGATCTTTGAGATTCTCGGTGCCCGCCATCCCCTGGTCAATGAATACCGGCGCAAGATGGTCAGTCTGTTGTATTAAATGCCTCATCGCTTCGCCGCTATTGCGCCACATGATCACCCGATAACCCGCTGAAATTCTGATCAATGCCCTCGCCCTCCTCTTGGTATCGTCTGTGGCTGTTTGGCGTTCTGTTGCCGGGCCTGCTGTGGCCTTTTGCTGGCCTGGCACACACGCACAGCACCTTGGGCATTCTCGCGATTCGTGATACAGAAACGGTGCTGGCGCGCTGGCAGCCGTTGGCCGAATATCTGACACAGCACAGCGGCCAGCCTTTTCGCATCAACGCCTTGCATCATGAGGATCTGGCCCAGGCGATTGCCCAGGGCGAGGTGGATTTTGTCCTCACCAATCCGGCGCATTACATCCATCTGGCACATACCCAAGGCTTGCCACCCCCCTTAGCAACCCTGATTGAGCAAGGCTTTAGCCAGTTTGGCGGGGTCATTGTCACCCGTGCGGATCATCCCGAGATTTTCACCCTGCAGGATATTCCGGGCAGGCGCATTGCCGGCGTTGGGCTGTATGCCTTCGGCAGCTTTCTCATGCAAAGCTATGAACTGCAGCAGGCCGGGCTGACAGTCCCTGATGCCGCGCAGGTGTTGGCGACGGGCCTGCCACAAGACAAGGCCATCCACGCCCTGCTCAACGGTGAGGCCGAGGTCGCCTTTGTGCGTACCGGCATTATCGAGGCGATGGCCGCCAAGGGCGTACTGCAATTGGCACAATTGCGCGTGATCGCGCCGCGCAGCTACCCCGATTTTCCCTATGCCATTTCCACCCGACTTTATCCCGACTGGCCGGTGGCGCGAACTGCCCACACCTCGCCGCAGCTGGCACGCAAGGTCAGCCTGGCGCTGTTTGCCTTGCACCAATATCCAAGCGTGTGCGAACAGCTCGGCATTGCCGGATTCACCATCGCCGACAGCTACGAAGACGTCCGTGAGGTCTTGCAGACCTTTCGCTTGCCACCCTTTGATCAGGCCCCCGAGATCACGCTGTATGATGTCTGGCGAAACTATCAGCTGGTCATTCTGGCCACCCTGCTGCTGATTTTTGTCTTGCTCACGCTGTTGGTCACCAACCGCGCCTGGGCCTTTAGAGTGCAGGCCTTGGAACGCGCCAAGGCGCTGCGCGAATCCCGCCGCGAACTCAACGCCACGCAGGTGATGCTGCGCACAGTGTTTGATATTCTCCCGGTGGGCATCAAGGTCACCGATCCCGACGGCCAGATCATTGCCAAAAACCAGGCCGCTGATGACATTTTAGAGCCCCTGCACACCCCCAAAGACAGCGCGGCCTGTGTCATTCGGGAAGATGGCAGCCCCTTACCGCCCGAGGAATACACCTGCATCCGCGCCTTGCGTGAATGTCGTCCGCTGATGGGCGTCACCACCGGCATTGTCTGGCCCGACGGCATCCGCTGGTTATCCGTTAGCACGCTGCCGATTGCCGATCCCCGTTTTGGCGCGGTGATCTGCTATGTAGACATCACCGCCAGCAAGCAAAGTGAGGGCGAATTACGTCAGGCAAAAGAAGCCGCCGAACGCGCCAATGAGGCCAAATCGGAGTTTTTATCGCGGATGAGCCATGAGCTGCGCACCCCGATGAATGCCATTTTGGGTTTTGCCCAACTGTTGCAACTGGATAATCAGCTAAACGCCGAGCAGCAGGAATATCTGCAGGAAATTCTCAGTGCCGGGCAACATCTGCTCGCCCTGATCAACGAGGTGCTTGATCTGGCCAAGGTAGAAATCGGCCAGATCAAGATCAATCCCACCACCGTAGCGCTCTACCCGCTTTGTAAAGAATGCTGCCTTTTGATGCACCCGCTGACACAACCGCGCAACATTGAGATTAGCCTTGAGTGCGCCGAGCATATCGCCGTGCGTGCCGACTACACCCGGCTCAAGCAGGTGCTGATCAACCTGTTATCCAACGCGGTGAAATACAACCACGACGGCGGGCACGTCTGGCTTCGCGTTCGCAGTTCAAACCAAAGCAGCGAACACATTTACCTGGAAGTCTGCGACACCGGGCCGGGGATTCCCGAGGCACAGATTGCGGAACTGTTTGGCGCCTTCAATCACCTCAATACCGAGCATGTACGTAGCGTTGGTGTGGGCATCGGGCTGGCCTTGGCTAAACGTCTGGTGCTGGCCATGGATGGACGCATCGGCGCGCAGAATCAGGTACAGGGCGGGGCCTGTTTCTGGCTGGAACTGCCCTCGCCCACCCTCAACGATGCCCCGTCTGCGCCCTTGAGACCGGCCATTGGCACAGGCCATATCGTCCTGCAGATCAATGACCATCCCGAAGAGGTCAAGCTCATTGAAGGCATTCTCAGCCAGCGCCCTCAACTGCATCTGCTCAGCGCCTCCAGCATCCAGCTCGGTCTGGACTGGATCAGCGCCTACCGCCCGACGCTGGTACTGTTAAATCTCAATCGCAGTATGCCCCATCCCCAGGCGCTGCTGACCTTAATCCGTCACCTTGCGCAAAATCCCCGGCTGCCGATCATCACCCTGCTTGAGGCAGACGCAGCCAGCTTTGTCGAAGCTGGCGCAACGGCAGTACAGCACCCAGACACCTTGGTGCAATTGCATAAACCACTGGATATTATCAAATTTCTCGCCACCGTCGATGCCCTGCTCAATACCCAGGCACCGATTGCAGAACCGCTATGAATATCGCTCATCACCCGCCCAGCCACTGGCTCACGCTGCAGGCGCAAACCCGGCCGGATGACTGCGCCATATACCAGGCCGAGCGCCCGACGCTCTGGACCTTTGCACACCTGGCCCAGCGTGTCGGGCAGATTGCTGCCTGGCTGACGGCGCAAGGGATTCCCCCCGGTAGCGTACTGGGCTATGCCTGCCATGAGCCGCTGAATACCCTGTGTCTGCTATATGCCGCCTGGCAGCTTGGCATCGCCGTGTTTCCCTACAACCCCGCACTGCCCACCGCACAACTACAGCCGTTGCTGCAGGCCGCACACCTCCATGCCATCACCGGCAGCGCGCTGCCAGAAAACCTCCCTGCACACCTGCAGAGATACCCCTGGCCTCACGCATGGCCCGATCCCCTCCCGTTTAATCCGCAACAAGCACTGCCTGCCAGCGCGCTGCATCTGCTGATCGCCACCTCCGGTACCTCTGGCTCCCCCAAGGCTGTCGCCCTGCATGGCGATAACCTCTGCGCAGCCGCGCAGGGTTCGCAACAGATCATGCCGCTACAGATCAATGACCGCTGGCTTTCCTGCCTGCCACTGTTTCATATCGGCGGGGTAATGATCGGCGTGCGCAGCCTGTTTGCGGGCAGTTGTGTTCATCTGCATCCCCGCTTTAATACGGATGCCATCGTCACTGCGCTCAATACCCAGGGCATCACCCATATCTCACTGGTTCCTGCCTTGCTTGCTCGCCTGCTGGAGGCTTACGGCAACAGCCCGGCACCGCCCAGCCTGCGCGTGGCCTTGATCGGCGGTGGCCCGCTTACCCCGGCATTGGCCCGCCGTGCCCACGCTCAACGCTGGCCGCTCTGCGTCAGCTATGGCATGACCGAAACCAGCGCCCAATGCGCCACCGACTGCAGCCCTGACGCCGGACTCCAGGCCGGCTGTGTCGGCCATCCGCTGCCCGGCATCGAGATTCGTGCCGGACAGCCTCAGCAACCCGCCCGCATAGAAATCCGGGGCGCCGCCGTCACCCCCGGCTATCGCGGCCATCCGGCGCGGCAGACCGCTGATGGCTTCTGGCCCAGCAGTGATCTGGGCTTTATGGATGCACAAGGACGCTTATGGGTGCTGGGACGCGCCGATGATGTCCTGATCAGCGGCGGAGAAAACATCCATCCCGAACAACTGGAAGCCCTGCTGCGCGATTATCCGGCCATACATGATGCCGCCGTCTGCGGTCGCCCCGATCCCGTGTGGGGGCAGCGCGTCGTCGCCTTCATCGTCACCGGTGCAGACTTCAACTCCGACGCCTTTATGCAATGGTGTAAAACACAGCTCCCCAGCCACCTGCGCCCCCGCGAATGGCATCAAATCGACCGCCTCCCCAGAACCCACACCGGCAAACTACAACGCAGCGAACTCCCCCAGCTGCTGGCCCAATACCCCAGCCCAGAAACGGTTTGATATTTTCTACTTCTTTCTTTTAACGTTATTTTGTTCAACTGCATAACTCCTACACATGAAACAAAGAAAGAAGTACACAACACTGAAAAATTAAAGGGTTACGTCACCCCACGAGGGATTAGGAGATGGCTAACCCTCGCAGCCCAGCAGCATTCTTACAAAGTGGGACGGCTTCTGGCCGTCGCTTTTTTGCAGTGGCATCGGGAAAATGCCGCCACGTTTCGCTCTCAGGACAAGGATGATGGCAAAGCAGGGCCATCCGTTATAATCTGGCGACAGAATACACAGGAGGCTTTATGTTATCCATTCAATCCATGATCCGTTTGTGCCACATGCGTGTGTGTGTGGTGTTGCTGGCGTTGTTGTTGAATGCCTCGGCGGGGGCGTCCGAGACGCCAGAGGCGCAGATTCTCCATGCCAAAGTGGGGGTGCAGGTCGTTTCTGCTGAGCGCGTATTTCATGCCAGGCCACGGGAGATGCTGCGCGCTGATGATCGGATCCGCTTGTATATCCAAACAGAGCAGTCCTGTGATGTCTATGTGGTGCACAGCGACCAGCATGTCGCATCACTATGGCTCGCAAATATGCGTACCGTGCCAAAAGAGCCGTTGGTTCTGCCATCCATGCAGGCCTATTATCAACTCAGAGGCTGTTTGGAAATTAATCGCGTAATGGCTTAACCTACGATTTTTTCTAGGAAGTGGCCCACATGCCCCAGAAATGCAGCAAGAAGATTCGCAAAAAACGCTACCCGAGTCACCTCAGCGACGGCGCCTGGAAGGCGATCAAGCCGCTGTTGCCGAGCGCCCCGGTCGGGCGCCCTCGTAAGCTCAGCATGCGCCAAGTCATCAATGCGATCTTCTATGTCCTGCAGACGGGCTGCCAGTGGCGTCAGCTGCCGCGCGACTTTCCTGCCTGGTCGGCAGTGTACTATGACTTCAATCGCTGGCGGCGCGATGGAACCTGGCAGCGTCTTTATGACAGGCTACGCGCTCGGCTACGGCAACGCCACGGGCGTCACAAGCATCCAAGCGCCGGGTGTCTGGACAGCCAAAGCGTCAAGCCCACGGCGATCCCTGGTGAGCGCGGCTATGACGCCGGCAAGAAGATCAAGGGCCGCAAACGCCATCTTCTGGTCGATACCCTGGGGCTGGTGCTGGCCGTCGTTGTCACCGCCGCCAGCGTGCAAGACCGTGATGGGGCGCGCCAACTCCTGCGCCATCTCCCCGGTCATTGCAAAAAGCTGCGCACGATCTGGGTTGACGGCGGCTACAGTGGACGCCTGGTTGACTGGGTTGCCCAGCGCTTTCGTTTCGTCTTGACGGTGGTCTTGCGTCCCAAGGAGCGCCGAGGGTTTGTTTTGTTGCCGCGACGCTGGGTTGTTGAGCGGACCTTTGGCTGGCTGAACCACTCACGCCGTCTGAGCAAGGACTACGAGCGCTTGATGTCGAGCAGCGAAGCCTGGATTTATCTCGCAATGAGTCGACTGATGGCTAACCGCTTGGTTTGAGGCGGTAGTTTCCAAACAGCTTCTTAAGGAATAAAGGGTGGCAGACGTTTTTCCAGCAACACCCCCTTGATGCGCACATAATTGGGCAGACCATCCACAAAGGGCGGGTAATCTTCACCAGCAATCAGCGGCTTGAGATAACGGCGGCAGGTGTCGGTGATGCCATAGCCATCATCGGTGATGTATTGACGTGGCAGGCCGCGTTCGATGTTGGCGACCTCACCTAAAGAAACGCGGTGAACCTCCCAGGTGTACGGCTCGTCGCTGACTCGATGGATCACCGGCATGAAGGAATGATGCCCTTGCAGCACAAACTCCACCGCTGCCCGTCCCAAGGCATACGCCTGTTCAACATCGGTGCGCGAGGCAATGTGCCGGGCGGCGCGTTGGATATAATCAGCCACGGCCCAATGCACTTTGTAACCAGTGGCCTGCTTGATGAGGGTGTTTAGGGTAGGCGCGACACCGCCCAATTGTGTGTAGGCGTACACGCTATTGGCCTGGGCCACCGAGACCAGTTTGCCGGTTTCGTCCTTAAGCCCTTCAGAGGCCACTACCACGCAATAGCCATGCTCATTGACAATTTCTTGCAGGCGGTCAAGGAAGCGCTGCGGATTAAAGGGAATCTCGGCAAACAGAATCAGCATCGGAGGGTGGCCGCTGTCTTCCTGCGCCAGCGCTGCCGCTGCGGCCAGCCAACCGGCATGGCGTCCCATTACCTCCATGATAAACACCTTGGTGCTGGAGCTGGCCATGGACTCCACGTCCATACTGGCCTCGCGCACCACCGTGGCGATGAATTTGGCCGCTGAGCCAAAACCAGGGCTGGTGTCGGTCCCGGCAAGATCATTATCGATGGTCTTGGGTACGCCGACGCTGACAATGGGATAGCCCATGTTTTCAGACAATAATGCGACTTTCAGGGCCGTATCCATGGAGCCGCCGCCGCCGTTATAGAAAAAATAGCCAATATCATGCGCCTGAAATACCTCCACCAGACGTTCATACTGGCGCTGATGAGTGTCTGGGTCTCCCAGATCAAAGCGACAGGAGCCAAAAGCTCCGCCGGGGGTATGCCGCAGCGCCTTGAGCGTAGCCTCAGATTCCTCTGCCAGATCAAAGATTTCCTCATTCAACACGCCAAGGATACCGTCACGCGCGGCGTACAGCTTGCCGAACTGTTCGGGATGCGTACGCACGGTTTCAATCACCCCGTAGGCACTGGCATTGATCACCGCCGTTACCCCACCGGATTGGGCATATAATACATTTTTACGCATAAAGCATTGTTTCCTTATGAATTTAAAATAAAACGCCTGCTAGATCTAGCTGCAAACAGTGTGCGTGAAAGAGGCGGTGCATGGCAAGCGGGTCAGCAACGTCTTGCATGAAGCCTTGCGTATAAGTACGGCATAGACCGCCCTGCCTTGCGGCAACGGGGCATTATTTATGAATGCACAACGTGTCATGCTTCACAGTCTGACATCCAAGTCTTTCCGCTCAATCCTTGCTACACTAATCTGCAATAGTCCAATAATGGGCATGCCTGTTTTTAAGCCGGTCTCTGTTCCGGCCTTTGATTTTAGTGATGATGCCAATGAGAAAAACACAGTGGGCCGTGTGGCCAGGGTCTCCGTATCCGCTTGGTGCGAGTTGGGATGGCGAAGGCGTTAATTTTGCGTTGTTTTCCGAACATGCCGAGCGGGTGGAGTTGTGTCTGTTTGATCCCCTGGGCAAGCGTGAGCTCACCCGCATTGGGATGCGCTGGCAGACTGATCAGGTCTTTCATTGTTATCTGCCCGAGGCGCGACCGGGGCTTTTGTATGCCTATCGGGTGTATGGCCCTTATGATCCTGCCAATGGTCACCGCTTTAATCCGCACAAATTGCTGGTGGATCCTTATGCCAAGTCTTTTCATGGGCGGATCAAGTGGGCCGATGCCTTGTTTGGTTATCGTATCGGCAGTGCCGAGCAGGATCTGAGCATGGATAAGCGCGATTCGGCCGCGGGCATCCCCAAGTGTCAGGTGATTGATACTTCTTTTACCTGGGGGGATGATTGTCCGCCGCAGGTGCCTTGGCATGATACGGTGATTTATGAGCTGCACGTCAAGGGCTTTACCGCGCTCAATCCCAAGGTGCATCCCGCCTTGCGCGGTACCTATGCGGCGCTGGCTACCGCCCCGGTGGTGTCGTATCTCAAAAAGCTGGGCATCACGGCGGTGGAGCTGATGCCGGTGCATACTTTCATTGATGATCGCCATTTAGTGGAGAAAGGGCTGCGCAATTACTGGGGGTATAACTCGCTGGGTTTTTTTGCCCCGGATATGCGCTACAGCGCCAGCGGTCATGTCAATGAGTTCAAGACCATGGTCAAAACCCTGCATTCTGCGGGCATTGAGGTGATTTTGGACGTGGTTTATAACCACACCGCCGAGGGCAGCCATCTGGGGCCGACGCTATCGTTTCGCGGGATTGATAATGCCGCCTATTATCGCCTGGTGCACGATCAGCCACGCTTTTATATGGACTATACCGGTTGTGGCAATACCTTGAACATGCGCCATCCTAGAGTGTTGCAGCTGATCATGGATTCTTTGCGCTATTGGGTGCAGGAGATGCATGTGGATGGCTTTCGCTTTGATCTGGCCTCGGCCTTGGCGCGTGAGCTACATGAGGTGGATCGGCTCGGGGCCTTTTTCGATATTATTCACCAGGATCCGGTGCTGTCACAGGTCAAGCTGATTGCCGAACCCTGGGATCTGGGCGAGGGAGGCTATCAGGTCGGTAATTTCCCGGTGGGCTGGACCGAATGGAATGGCTTGTATCGCGATACGGTGCGCGCCTACTGGAAGGGCGATGGTGGCTTGCTGGGGGAGATGGCCTATCGCCTGACCGGCTCGTCGGATTTGTATGAATCCAGCGGACGGCGGCCCTATGCCAGCATCAATTTTGTCACCTGTCATGATGGTTTCAGCCTGCTGGATCTGGTCAGCTATAACGAAAAGCATAATCAGACCAATGGTGAGGACAACCGCGACGGCGAAAATCATAATCTGTCCTGGAACTGTGGCGAAGAAGGCCCCACCAAAAGCCAGCACATCACCGAGCTGCGCTTGCGCCAGCAGCGTAATTTTCTGGCCACCCTGTTTTTGTCTCAGGGCATCCCGATGATTACCGCCGGGGATGAGCGCGGGCGTACCCAGGATGGCAATAACAACGCCTATTGCCATGACAATGAATTGTCCTGGCTGGACTGGGAACTCAACGAATACGGGCGGGAATTATTGCCCTTTACCCGTCAGTTAATCCGCCTGCGTCACCGCCATCCGGCCCTGCGCCGTCGACATTTTTTTCAGGGACGGCCCATCATGGGTGCCACCGTCAAGGATCTGAGCTGGATCAAACCCAGCGGCGAGGAAATGAACGAACAAGACTGGCATCAGGGCTATGCCCGCACCTTAGGCATGTTTATCGCCGGCGGGGCCTTTGAAGAGTACGACGAACGCGGCCAGCAGGTGCGTGACGTGGACATGATTTTATTGCTCAATGCGCATCACGGCACGGTGGATTTTCGCCTGCCGGCAGTCCCGGCGCGTACCCGCTGGAATGTGATGATTGATACCGCCTTCAAGCAGGGGATGCGCACCGACCGGCGCAATTTTCACAGCTTTGAGCCCTATCCGCTCAAGGGGCGCTCACTGGTGTTGCTGATGAACGCCAGCCAACTGGCCCGCCGGGATAACAACGGGCATGGCTATCCGCATGACAATGGGCATGGCTATCATGCCGGTTATGGCGATAACGGTTATCCGCTTGACATCCACCCCGCCCTAAAGGACGGGGATTCCTAACCTCACGATCAGGACTTTCTGTTTCAACGAGACCAGCCGATGCCGCTTTACAGCAACACGGGACTTACGTTCTCTCCACAGACTAACCCCGCCAGCCCGGCGGTTAACACATTGCGCGCTGCATTCACATCGCGGTCGTGGAGACTGCCGCATTCCGGGCAGACCCGCGCTCGGACAGACAGCGGCATTTTCGCTACGGTGTGTCCACACTCAGAACAGCGTTTGCTCGACGGATACCAGCGGTCGATACCCACCAGCATTCGCCCACACCATTGCGCCTTGTACGTTAACTGCCGGACAAACTCCGACCAGCCTGCATCACTGATGGACTTCGCCAGACAGCGGTTCTTCTGCAGGTGGCTCACGGCCAGCGTCTCGACGGCGATCACTTGCTTTTCGTTGATCAACCGGGTTGAGCGCACGTGGCGGACGCATCTTGCGTTCGCTTGGTTTTCAGCGGCACCTGGAAGGTGCCGCCACGTCTTTGAAGGCGCTCGTCGTGTATTCCGCTGACTGCAAGCCGTCCTTGCGCTTGAACGCGGGATACCCGGCACGCTTGGCAAAAAAGTTGGCGAACGCCGTTTGCAAATGGCGTAACGCCTGCTGTACCGGGACGCTGCTGACTTCGTTGAGCCATGCATGTTCTGGCGTCTTCTTCAACTCGGTCAGTCGTGCGGAGGTCTCGTGATAGCCGACGCGCTTTTGGTCCTTGAACCACGCATCCGTACGCAGCCGCAGCATGTGGTTGTAAGCAAAACGCACACAACCGAACGTCCGGGCAAGGGTTTGTTCCTGCGCGGGCGTTGGATAGAACCGGAAGCGGTAGGCGCGTTTGATGTCCATATCCATACATTACACGCGATAGCGCACTGTGTAAAACCTCAACATAGAAAGGTGTTAGCCCAAAGCAGTAATGTCCCCTTCGTCCAATTCTAAAATGTCCCCTTTATATTTAAGCGGGAGGGCACGCATGACGAAGGAGCACATTACGATGAGTCACAAAGAAATTGACCGACTAGAGATGATTCAGGCGGTGGCGAACAAGCATCTGCGGCAGG
>NZ_MU255056.1:1762004-1806452 GCF_000227725.2 Thiorhodospira sibirica ATCC 700588
CCATAACCACGCATTCTACGGGGGACACTTCTGCTTTGCACAAAAGGGGACTTTTCTGAATTGGGTTGACAACCTCAACATAGAAAGGAGCGCGGGAGCGGGAGGCTTGCTTCGCAAGCCGCGCTATCCCTCCTTGGCCTTGCGGCCGGGGTTTCCCGCGCAAACTGATGACGGCCCTCCATGCCGCGCAGTGATACGGTCTTGCGCCCGCCAACCCCGCGTCCGATCATGGCCACACCCGGGGGTATCGCGCAAGCTATCCAGAACATTCTCAGCGCCTTGCGTATCCATCTGCTCACGCAAGATGACCGAGGCCGCCGCCGGTACCTCACGCACACTCTGGGCACGTTGTGTGGCGGTGACCACCACCTCATCCAGATAACTGTCTGGTGCCGCCAGGAGGGTATCAGGAACACACAGCGCGCAAACACCTAAAAGCGCGGGAAATGCCCGACGTAGCGGGTCAGGCCAGAGAAATGGCGAAATATCAGAGCAAAAAACAGTTCTTGATTTTTTCTTCATTCTTCATCAAAATTCCCTACTGTAGATAGGTTATCTACAAGCGCGAAGGTTTCGCGTTCCATGGTCGGGGTCGAAGTCGAATCGCAAAGTTGTTCTCTGTTCAGGATGAACGCCGAGGCCACTTTTATGGCGCAAGCTGGGTTTCGACGGCTGAAACCGCCCATGTTGCCGGTGTTGACCGGCCATTCGGTTGGGACTGCTCAACCAGGACTCCAGTTGCTCGCCCGCAAGGGTGTTATCAACGGAGAGCGAAGTGCCTAAAAATCGCATAAGCAACTTTGTTTAGGTTTTTAGGAGCAGGGGGAGTAGACGCGCAAAAACTCGCAGCTGAGCCGATGGCGGGTGCCATCGGCGTAGCAAAGTTCGAGCTGGCGCGAGCGCTGATGCAGGCGGATGTCCAGGGGGCGCACGGTGCTCATAGAATATAGCGGCTTAAGTCTTCGTTTTTGATCAGCGCGGCCAGGCGACCGTTGACATAATCGGCGTCAATGGTCACGGCCTGGGTATTATCCGGGGCCTCAAAGGACACCTGTTCCAGCAGGCGCTCTATCACCGTATGCAGACGCCGGGCGCCGATGTTTTCGGTGCTTTCGTTGACCTGAAAGGCAATCTCTGCGATGCGGCGCACCCCGCTGTCTACGAAATTCAGGGTGACGCCTTCGGTGGCGAGCAGGGCGCTGTATTGTTCGGTCAACGAGGCCTTGGGTTCAGTGAGAATACAGACGAAATCATCGGTGGTCAGGGCCTTGAGCTCCACCCGGATGGGCAGACGCCCCTGCAATTCGGGGATCAGGTCAGAGGGTTTGGCCAGATGAAAGGCTCCGGAGGCGATAAACAGGATATGATCCGTGCGCACGGTGCCAAATTTGGTGCTGACGGTGCAACCCTCTACCAGCGGCAATAGATCGCGCTGCACACCTTCGCGGGAGACATCGGCACCCGCATATTCGCCGCGCTTGGCGACTTTATCAATCTCGTCGATGAATACAATGCCGTTTTGCTCGACATTGCTCACCGCTTTGAGCTTAACCTCCTCCTCATTCACCAGGGCGGCGGCCTCTTCATCCGTGAGAATCTTGAAGGCCTCGCGCACGCTGAGACGGCGGGTGCGGGTGCGTCCGCCGCCCAGGTTCTGAAACAGGCCCTGGAGCTGGCTGGCCATGTCTTCCATGCCCGGTGGGGTCATGATCTCCACCCCGGTGGGGATGGTCTTGACCTCCACATCAATCTCGCGCTCATCGAGCTGGCCTTCGCGCAGGCGCTTGCGCAGCTTTTGGCGGGTTTCGGAATCCTCACGCGGCGGCGCTTCTGTCATGAAACTGTTATTAGTGCGCGGACGCGGGAGCAGGGCATCCAGAATGCGCTCCTCGGCGGCTTCTTGCGCCCGGTGGCGCACCTTGCCCATTTCCTGCTCGCGGGTCATTTTTACCGCTGCATCCACCAGATCGCGGATAATCGACTCTACATCGCGTCCTACATAGCCAACTTCGGTAAATTTGGTGGCCTCAACCTTGACAAAGGGGGCATTGGCCAAACGCGCCAGACGCCGGGCAATCTCGGTTTTGCCCACGCCGGTGGGGCCAATCATCAGGATATTTTTCGGTGTCACCTCATGGCGCAGGGTCTCAGGCAGTTGTTGGCGGCGCCAGCGATTGCGCAGGGCAATGGCAACGGCGCGCTTGGCCTCCTGTTGGCCGATAATGTGCCGATCCAGTTCTTGCACAATCTCGCGTGGGGTCATTTCAGACATAACAAAACAGGTATCCTAAAAGCTAAGGTGTGGCGTTTGATGAAAACAGGTCTGCTGCCTTGCCCGTCGCGCTGCCGCTCAAGGGATGCGGTGCGAGGCGTTGGCGACAAGATGGCCTATCTATAAGGTTTCGATACTCAGATGGTGATTGGTGTAGATACAGATATCTGCGGCGATATTCAGGGCCTTGGTGACAATTTCTTGCGCCTGTAGCTCGGTATTATCCAGCAAGGCCCGCGCCGCTGCCTGGGCAAAAGGGCCTCCAGAGCCAATCGCAATCAGGCTGTCTTCGGGTTCAATTACATCACCATTGCCCGAGATAATCAGCGAGCTTTCCTGGTCAGCCACGGCCAACAGGGCCTCTAAACGGCGTAGCATTCGATCCGTGCGCCAGTCTTTGGCGAGCTCTACCGCAGCGCGGGTGAGGTTGCCGCTGTATTTTTCCAGCTTGCCCTCAAAGCGCTCAAACAAGGTGAAGGCATCGGCGGTACCGCCCGCAAAACCGGCTAACACCTTGTCCTGATAGAGCCGTCTGACCTTGCGGGCATTCCCCTTCATGATGGTATTGCCCAAGCTCACTTGTCCGTCACCGCCCAAGGCGACACAGCCACCCCGGCGTACGGAGACAATGGTGGTACCTCTAAATTGTTCCAAAATCGCTCGTCTCTCTATGCAAATCGTCACAAAGCGCATGGCTGCGCCGCTTAATCCGGGCATTCTTGCATAATCACCCGCTTTTGCGAAGATACGCAGAGATACCCAAATTCCCTCAAGCAGCGACGCAGAGGCGATTGCGCCCGGTGCGTTTGGCCTCCAGCAGGGCGTTGTCGGCGGCTTGCAGTAAGGTCTCGCCGATTCCTGGCAGGGCCGCCGCGCTGGGGGGGCGAGTATTCAGGCAGGCCAGGCCCACCGAGAGGGTGATGTTCAGGTGTTCACCGGTGTCTAGCTCAATGGTCAGCGATTCAACCGCGCGGCGGATACGTTCGGCCACGGTGGTTGCCTCCTGCGCCCCCAGACCGGGCAATAACAGCACAAACTCCTCGCCCCCATAGCGGGCCACCAGATCAAAAACGCGCAGATGCTGGGTAATGCAGTGTGCCACCTGACGAATCGCCTCATCCCCTGCCGGATGCCCATAGGTGTCATTGACACGCTTGAAGTGATCAATATCCAGCATCAGGCAGCTCAGACAGCCACCATCGCGGTGGAGTTTGCCCAGCTCATCAAGATAGCGCTGCGCAAAATAGCGCCGGTTGCGTACCCCGGTTAAGGCATCGGTCACACCCAGCTCACGCAAACGTCGCACGTTCAGGGCATTTTCGATGCAGATGCAGGTAATACTGGCCAGATGATTGAGAAAATAGCGCTCAATGCCCCGCTGGTAGCGGGTAGGGTCATGGCTGCCCAAATGTAGCTGGCCGACCCGTTTACCAGTCCGCCACAGCGGCAAAATGGCGATACTGCCGAGATCAGCGCGCTGATTGAAACACAGCCCGTGGGCGGTGCGCTTGTAATCGCCGAGAAAAGCCACGCTACGCAGCATTTCGCGGGCCTGCAGATTGGATAGCAGCATCACCCGCTGATCATCTTGGGCATAGCCTACCTCGGCCAGAAACTGGGCGATTTCGCCATCCACATCCAGCAAGGCAACACTGATGTAATCCAGCGCCGGTTCGATCCGCAAGTCATTAAGCAGGATGGATAAAATAGTGGGCAAATCCAGCGCCGCCACCAGACGCAGCTCAAGATCCAGCAACCAATCCATCGTGCGCTGGTTTTCCTTGGCCTGCGAAATCAGGCGCTGCAAGGTCTCTTTGGAAGACGGGCTGGGGTGTTTAGGAGAATGTTTAGGCATGAGATAGCCGCTTATTTATGCGTGCGCAGTGTGGATGAATGCCTGAGAGGGCTCAAAACAGCGCCGTAATATCGCCGGGCGCGGGGTGGGGCGGCAGCTTATGTATCGGGTCATAGATCACCTGATTAAGATACAGTCCGTCGGGCGGTGCGGTCACGCCCCCCTGGGTGCGATCGCACAGCTGCAGGAGCTGCACTACCCAGTCAGGCGGCTGTTCATGGCGGCCAATGGCAAGCAGTACCCCGGTGATATTACGCACCATGTGATGTAAAAAGCCATCCGCCTCAATGTCGAGGAAAATATACTCGCCCTGGCGCTGGACGCTGACGGCATGGACCGTGCGCACCGGGCTTTTTGCCTGACAGGCCAGGGCACGAAAGCTGCTGAAATCATGCTGACCCAGCAACCCAAGGGCGGCCTGATGCATGAGCATGGCGTCAAGCGTGCCGTGATACCAGGTCACGCGCCCCTGCTGCAGGGCCGGGCGCACAAAGCGATTAAGAATGATATAGCGATAGCGCCGCCGCCGGGCTGAAAAACGGGCATGAAAATCCTCACCCACCGGCGTTGCCCAGCGCACGACCACCGCCGGCGACAGATGCGTATTGGTGCCCAGAATCCAGCTACGCATGGAACGCCGGGCCGGGGTGTCAAAATGCACCACCTGCCCGGTGGCATGAACCCCGGCATCGGTACGTCCGGCACACACCACACTCACCGGATGATTCGCCACGCGAGACAGCGCCTGTTCCACTTCGGCCTGTACGGTATGCACATGCTGCTGTGCCTGCCAGCCGTGGAAGGCTGAGCCATCATATTCAATGCCTAAGGCGATGCGCTGGGTTGACATGGCGGGCATTATAGCGTTTTTTTGCGCACCCGAGGCTGGCCTTTGGGCGTGCGTGGTGCGGGCGGTGTGGTATCACCGACAGGACTTTGTGGCGCTGCCTCCAGCACCTGCACCCGTAGCTCACCTTGCGCCAAACGGACCGATAAACACTGTCCCGGGTGTGTCTGCGCGGCCTGGGTGATGATGTGCCCCTCGGCGTCCTGTAACACTGCATAGCCCCGCGCCAGGGTGGCCAAGGGACTCACCGCCTGCAAGGCACGGGCGTTGCTGGCCAGCCGGTTTTGGGCATGTGTGAGGGTAAAACGCATGTGGGTGTGCAGGCGTTGCTCCAGCTCGTCTAAACGCTGCGCCCACAAAAACAGGCGCTGTCTGGGCTGTTGCTGCTTTAAGCGATGCTGCAAATGCTGCAGTTTTGCCTGCTGCTGGCGCAATTGCGCCGCGAGACTGCGCTGCAGACGCTGGCGATACATCTGCAGCTGCGCATAAACCGCGTGTTGCTCCGGACTCAGCAACTCTGCCGCCGCCGAGGGGGTTGGGGCGCGCGCATCTGCAACAAAATCGGCAATGGTAAAATCCACCTCATGACCCACCGCACTGACCACAGGAATGCGGCTGCAGCGAATGGCGCGGGCCAGGGCCTCATCATTAAACGCCTGCAAATCTTCCAGCGAACCGCCGCCACGGGCCAGAATCAAGGCATCACAGCAGGCATGAGCATTGGCCAAAGCCAGGGCCTGCATCAACTGCGCGGGGGCTTCGCTACCCTGTACCAGGCTGGGATAAACCCACACCGCAATAGCCGGAAAACGCCGCTGCAGGACGCTTAAAATATCGCGTAACGCCGCCCCATTGAGCGAGCTAATCACCCCAATCTGGCGCGCAAAGACAGGCAGTGGGCGCTGGTGGCGGGCATCAAACAAACCCTCTGCCTGCAGTTTGGCTTTAAGCTCGGCAAAGGCACGCTGCAAAGCCCCCTCGCCCGTGGCCTCCATCCGCTCCACCCGCAGCTGAAAACGTCCTTGCAGCGGATACAGCGTGACCTGTGCATACACTCGCACCCACTGCCCATCCGTGGGCTGAAAACGCAGCCGCAGCGCCCGCTGGCGAAACAAGGCACAGGCGATTTGTGCCTGCTCGTCTTTCAGGGAGAAATACAGATGCCCGGAACCCGGACGCGCCAGATTGGAGATCTCACCTTCCACCCACACATAGGCAAAGTGATTTTCCAGCAGGGATTGCGATTCCTGATTCAGGCGCGAAACTGAATAAACCGTTTGCTGTTGCGAATACATTGGCTTTACTCACTACCAAAGTTTTGGCTTGAAGTCTGGGGCATCTCGTCACAAGGGCGGGCTTATCCGCCGGTGAGGTTCATGTCGCGTTTAAGCATGTTGGGGGTGTTGACGGACAAGGGCGGTGGTATGGATTTGTGGGCAAGGGCGTGGGCGATGGCGGTTTCGATATGTGCATCGCTGTATCCGCCGCGTAGCAGCGGACCTAGGGCGACGGCTTTATCCTGCGCCAGGCAGGGAAACAGGCGGCCATCGGCGGTCAGGCGCAGGCGGTTGCAGGTGGCGCAGAAATGACGCGACAGGGGGGTGATGAAGCCCAGGTAGAAATCACTGCCTCGCTGGCGCAGATAGCGCGCCGGACCTCCGCCTTGCAGGCTCACGGGTTCAAGACCAAAGCGGTGTTGCAGCCGCTGTTCCAGGTCATGCAGGCTGAGATAATGCGCATGGGTTATATGCTGGCCTGCGGTACCGATGGGCATGGTTTCAATCAGCCGCAAGGTAAAACCTTGGGCTTGGCAAAAGGCCACCATCGCCTCGATTTCCTCGGCGTTGATGGCCTGCATCACAACCATATTGATCTTGATGGGGCTAAAGCCGACAGCCTTGGCGGCGTTCAAGCCGTCCAGCACGGCATCAAGCTTAAGCCCACTGACGCGGGTAAAGGTATCGGGTTGCAGGCTATCCAGGCTGATATTAAGCCGCCGTATGCCAGCGCAATAGAGTGCCTCGGCCTGTGGGGCCAATAAGGCCGCATTGGTGGATAAGGCAAGTTCTTCTATGCCCGGCAGGGCGTGGATGCGCGCAGCCAGCTCAGCCAGGCCTTTACGCAGCAAAGGCTCTCCCCCCGTCAGGCGCACCCGCCGAATGCCCCGCCGGGCGAAAAGACCCACGACGCGCTCCAGCGCATCAAAATCCAGCCAGTCGCGGCGTAAAAGCGGCTCATTCTGGCCTGAATGGCAATACAGACAGCGGCCATTGCAGCGGTCGATCACGGATAGGCGTAAATACTCAATAGGACGCCCAAAGGGGTCTTGCAGCTTTGTCATGCGATGATGCGCCTTAGCGAGGGTGGTTCGTCGTGAGACAGGAGGGCCGCATCTGTGGCCCCGCCAAGGGTGGCTTTATGGCTTTATCCGGTCTGTGTGGGTGACTGACGAAGGATCACACAGATTCATTGACCCGTGTGCTCAAATGTCTGGACGTCGATCCTGTTCGGGCAACAACCACCAAAACAGCAACTGACGCTGCATCGTCACGCTCAAACCTGGAAGCGTCCTACCCGCTCTTGCAGGTGTGCTGCCAGCCTGGCCAGCTCATCGCTGGCTAGGGCAATCTGATCGGAACTGGCCGAGGTCTGTTCCACAGCCTGGGCGATGTTGGTGATATTGCGGTTGATTTCCTCGGTCACCGCCGACTGCTCCTCGGCGGCACTGGCGATCTGGGCGGTTATATCACTGATGCTGTTGACGGCGCTGGTGATGGTCTTGAGAGAATCCCCCGCCTTAACAGCCTGAATCACACTCTGACCTGCCTGGCCTCGTCCCTGCTCCATTACTTTTACGGCACCGGCTGTGCCCGACTGCAGCCTTTCTATCATGGCTTGGATCTCTGTGGTAGAGGTCTGTGTGCGGCTTGCCAGGGTTCGCACCTCATCAGCCACGACCGCAAAGCCCTTCCCCTGTTCACCGGCCCGGGCGGCCTCGATGGCGGCGTTAAGGGCCAGCAGATTGGTCTGTTCGGCAATGCCACGGATCACCTCCAGCACCTTGCCGATATCGTCACTGTCTTCGGATAGTCGGGCAATCACTTGGGACGCATTCTCGACCTCCCCCGCCAGTGATTCGATGCCATGAATGGCTTCCTTAACGACCATTTCCCCTGTTGCAGCTTCCTGACGCGTGGCGGCAGCCGCATGTGCCGCCTCGGATGCATTGCGGGATACCTCGTGTACCGTGGCCGTCATTTGGTTCATGGCAGTGGCCACCTGATCGGTTTCAGAGTGCTGTCGCCGAAGCTGCTTACGGGTATCTTCCATGGTGTTGGATAATTCCTTGGCAGCTGCCGCAAGCTGAGTAGACGCCGCGCTTGCCTGCCGCACCAACTCACGGATTTTAGCGACGAATTCATTGAACGCTCTGGCCAGGCCGGACAACTCATCCCGCCCTTGGGCATCCAGCTGCCGGGTCAGATCACCCTCCCCGCGGGAAATGTCGTACAGGGCATCGGATAACCGGGCAATGGGTCTCACGATAACCCGAGCCAAAAAGACAGCGACGACCATTCCTATTACCACCAGCAACAAGATACCCAGCACCATATGCGCCACCATCTGATTCACCCCCTGATTGACGATGGCGTCGATCTGCTGCCGCGATATACCCAGAAACAGGATGCCGATGACCTGATTGGAGGCATCCTTGATGGGCTCATAGACCGTAAGGTGGGATACGCCCAGGATCTGCGCCTCACCGATGTAGCGCTGCCCTGCCGAGACAGGCGCGAAGGCCGAACTGGCCTGACCCAGTTGCGTACCCACGGCCCGACGCCCATCTGATAGACGAATACTGGTGGTCACTCGCGTGAAGTCCCGGCCATCCTGCGCAAACACCGTTGCGAGTACACCGAGCTCCTGGCCAAGCCTGTCTACCACCTCGAAACGATCATTGATCGGCTTGCCTTGAGCATCTATCAGCTTCCCGTCCACCAGACGCAACGAGCCCCACTCACGGAAGACATAATTTCCCGCCGACCAGATGTCTCCCTCGATCTTCATCCTTAGGGTATGGTCCACCAATACGTGCCCCATGCGTCCGGCTCCCTGGCCGGCAATGAGCAAGGCCGCCACACCGATCAGAATCATCAGGATCACCGTGACAGCGATCAAACGCGTGCGAATGGTCAGATTATTCCACATGAGATAGATCTTCCGCGCAAAGGTTTTAGATGCCGAGGTCTATCCATCCAGCCTAAAAACGCAAATAATGGATATAAATTATGGGATCAGCGAGGAATCAATGACATACCTAAGCCTGCTGACAAGGTTTATAATAAAATTATTATATGCAATTAACCCTAAAGCATATAATGCCAAAAACCGCCAGGCCTGAAAGCGAAAAATGCTTTTTTCTTGATCCAGATTCGGTTTGAACCGTCAACCCCATCAAAAAATCCCTTTGTGAGCTGATGTCCTTCATGCGTATATTCATGAAGCATAAATAAAAATCACACAATACCTGCATCATCGTCGCATCAAGCGGTATAAGCCATGCCAGGTGGGTAGCGTTCTTGGCGTTCCATCTGCCGACCATCCATGCCAGCCTTACCGTTGAAGCATATCTTGCCAAGTGAAGATGGGGCAGACTGCCGACACGAATATATCAATGGCTCGTTTTATGCCATAAGAAAACGCTGATTTATTCGCTTTCTGAAAATATAAAATAATTATGAATTAATTTCTTGTGGTTATAAAAAACCGAAAAACTCAAATAAATCAGCGTTTCCCAAAGGACGCTGCCCATGCAAGCAGATCATTTTAAACCCTCAACTGGAATACCCCGTCACACCACAAAACAGCTGTTGCTTGCCCTACCATCTGGAAAAACTGACCCAGCTGGAGACCTTTAACCTTGTGCCAAAAGGGGGCTCGGCGCTCTTGGGGCAGCATTGGCTGACGGCGCATACATGCAATTAGCAATCATTTTCATTATTGCTTTTGCCTGTTTTTTGCAATAGACTCAAAAGCAATGTTTTTTGGGATAGCGGCGTGCGCGTGGGAGGTGATGGGCTTTGGCGGGTTTGCCCGGCCTTCTTGCGGGTCTGCGTTAAGGACTCCATGCGTTCTGTTGATTGACTTAATATTTTGAATCAATGAGATAATCATTTATTCTTTCCTTGAATTGCCTGTTCGGCATCCTGTTATGGCGTGTGAATCCGTTAAATATACCTCTTCTGTGCCCGCTGTGAGGGCTAAACCCTGGATCTGGGGGGTAATCATCAGCGTGGCGCTGCATGCTTTTGCGGTGGGGGGGATGTTGTATCAAGGAGCGGTGCGGGTCAGTGAAGCGGAATATCTGGTTGAGGTTGTTTTGCTGGAGGCGGCTTTGATCAGTGCACCAGCAGGCTTTGGCGAGGCGCGTCCGGAGGAGGAGGTCGCCGTGACAGTGGCATCGGAGAATGTGATGGCCGAGGCGCCAAGTGCTGCACAGCCGATATTGCCAACACCGCCTGTCCCGAAACCTACGCCAGAGCCCAAGCCAGAGCCCAAGCCAGAGCCCAAGCCAGAGCCCAAGCCAGAGCCCAAGCCAGAGCCCAAGCCAGAGCCCAAGCCAGAGCCGAAACCTGTGGCACGTCACACATCGCCCGAGGTCGCGGCAGCGGATCAGCGCGCTACAGCGACTGCAGAAGGCCGTACCAGTGATCTGCCCACCTCGACCGCCGCTGCCCGCGCGAATGCCGGGAATGCGCATGGCGCTCAGAGCGGTGCTCAGCCATCATCTAATATGACCGCCCCCGTTTTCAGCGCGGCGTATCTGCATAATCCACCGCCGACCTATCCACGGGTATCGCGTCGTTTAGGTGAGCAGGGCGAGGTACAACTCCGCGTGAAGGTCAATCCTCAAGGGCGTGCCAGTCACGTCGAGATTGCCCGCTCCAGTGGGTTTGCACGGCTGGATCAGGCCGCAGCGGCGGCGGTGAGTCAGTGGCAGTTTAAACCCGCGCAACAAAACGGCCAGGCCATTGAGGCCTGGGTGATGATCCCCATTAGTTTCAACCTGGAATCCTGATTGAATTATTATGAATATTGCACTGGTTTTTGAGCATGGTGATTGGGTGCTGATTGGCGTGTTTTTGACATTATTTGCCATGTCTGTGATCACCTGGGCCTTGATCTTTAATAAATCGCTGCTCAGTTGGCGCCTGCGCCGGGGCAATGCGGCATTTGCGCAGGCCTTTTGGCAGTCGCATAGCGCATCACAGGCCTTGTGGCTGGCGCACGAGAGCAAGACCCCCTTGGCCGAGATTGCGCAGGCGGGGCTTTTGGGGCAACAACATTACCGTCGGCGCGATGGCTCGACCTTGCAAGCAGCCTGCTCGATGGATGAGTTTTTGGTGCGAGCCATTCGCAATGCGATGACCAAGGCACTCGCCCGCCAACAGTCCGGCCTGACCTTTCTCGCCTCGGTGGGCAGTACTGCGCCGTTTATCGGTTTATTTGGGACGGTCTGGGGGATTTACAATGCGCTGATGGATATTGCCGCAGCAGGCAGCGCCAGCATGGATGTGGTGGCCGGGCCTTTGGGGGAAGCCCTGGTTGCCACGGCAGCTGGCTTGGCGGCCGCGATTCCGGCAGTGCTAGCCTACAATGCCTTTAATCGCTTCAATCGCACCCTATCGCAGGAAATGGACGCCTTTGCCTATGATCTTCATGCCTATCTGACCACCGGCAGCGCAGTGAACATGGGCGCATCGGAAACATCTGCTCCCCCTGCCACGACTGCGATGGTGGAGGAGCGCTGATGGCCTTTGGCAGCTTCAATCAAGGCGATGATCATGATATGGCTGAAATCAACGTGATTCCCTTGGTGGACATCATGTTGGTTTTGCTGGTGATTTTTATTATTACCGCCCCGGTGATCACGCACGCGGTTAAAATCGATCTGCCCCAGGTCAGCCACGAACGCCATGAAACCCAGCTCGAACATCTCACCTTAAGCCTCGACAGCATGGGTCATTTATACTGGAATAATGAGCCCATTGCCCTGGAGCGCCTGCGTGTGCAGTTGCAGGAGGCGGTCGCACAAAATCCCGATCTGGAAGTGCATCTGCGCGCCGATCAGGCCACCCCGTATGCGCACATTGCCCGTATCCTGGTGGATACACGAAGCAGCGGGGTTCGCCGTATCGGCTTTATTACTGAGCCAGAATAACCACCTTGCAACCCATCGTCAGCCCGTTGGACCATTGGATCAATCAAGCCAGTCATATCATATATTTTTTTATTTATTAATGAGTTATTCCGATCCTGGCAACCCGTCTGCATTTTTACCAGGGGAGCGAAAATCTGATGACGGAAATCACGACGCCCAGTAAATGCCCAGTGATTTATTAAACCGGCAATCAAATAGCGGCGCATTGTGCGATGATATGTTGCATGAAAAAAGAGGATGCCAAAACCCTGCACCCGGCGGCGCAGGAAAAAAAGCGCAAGACGGCGATTCGTCTTTTAAAACAGAAAGCACTGTCCCATCTTCGCAAACTGCAAAAGCTGCCCAAGTGGGTGGCGAGCTATTTCCAGGCCGAATCCATTCAATATGCAGCAGCGTAGCTGTTTGATTGCCGGGTTAATATTATTCACTACCATTTGCGGGGCTATCCGCTTTGCACACATGATGATTTATTCTACGAATGCCTGTATACACAGGCGCTGGCTGTTTGCTGTGCTGCTGTTTTTCATAATGATGTTGCCGCTCGCCGCACAAGCACTCGCCCAATCCACCGCAGATCATCGTAAATTTGAGCAGTTACAGGGGCCGTTTGCATCAGGCCCCGAGGTTACTCAGGCCTGCCTTTCGTGTCATACCGAAGCGGCCTTGCAAGTGCATCAAAGCATTCATTGGACGTGGTCTTTTGATCACCCTGCAACGGGGCAACGGCTGGGGAAACGCCATGCCCTGAATAACCTGTGTCTGGGGCTGGCCAATAATTATCCACGTTGTACCAGTTGCCATATTGGCTATGGTTTTGCGGATGCCAGCTTTGATCTGACTGCTCAGGATAAGGTGGACTGCCTGATTTGTCATGACACAACGGGCACCTATTTCAAATTTCCCACAGGCGCCGGGCATCCGCCTTATGAAGACACACTGTTTCGGGGAAAACGCCTGCAGGCACCGGATCTTGCTCATGTCGCGCAGCATGTAGGCCCGAGCAGTCGGCAAAGTTGCGGAGCCTGTCACTTTGAAGGGGGCGGCGGAGATGCCATCAAGCACGGTGATCTGGATAGTAGCCTCATTGCCCCGCCGGTATCGGTGGATGTACACATGTCACCTGATAGCCTGAATTTTAGCTGCTCAACCTGTCATGAATTTACCGGACATATCCAGGAAGGCAGCCGTTATCTGCTGCGGGCCAGACCAACTGCGGGCATCGCCGTACCTGGTCGCGACAATGAGCGACCTGCCTGTGAATCGTGTCACGGTGTTGCACCGCATGTTCCGGGTATCCATAACAAACTCAATGAACACGCTCGCATTATTGCCTGCCAGACCTGCCACATTCCTGAAATTGCCCGGGGCGGTCTGCCGACCAAAACACGATGGGATTGGTCAACGGCGGGCCAGCGCGATGCACAGGGACGACCCATCAACGAAATGCAGGAAGGACGGGTCTACTACGATGGCATGAAAGGGCATTTTTCCTGGGATCAGGCTTATGCCCCTGACTACTTCTGGTTTGATGGCAGCATGCGTTACACCCTGCTGGATGAGCCTATCGATCCCCAGCATGTTGTGGATGTCAATTATCCGCTGGGAGATTTTGCCTCGCCAGATGTGCGCATCTGGCCCTTTAAAATCATGTATGGGCGCCAGCCTTTTGATGCGGTGAACCAAACCTTAGTGGTGGCGCAGCTGTTTGGCAGCGACCCTAACGCCTATTGGCAAGGCTATGACTGGGTGCGCGCCATTGATTCAGGGATGCGTGAAGCCAAGGCGCTGGGACAGGTCCGTCATGCCTTTAGCGGTACCTATGGATTTGTCGAGACGCGCACCTACTGGCCGGCAAGCCACATGGTCGCCCCGGCAGCAGACGCCTTGCCGTGTGAGGCCTGTCATCAGCGTAACGGGCGCCTGAGTGGGCTACCTGGCGTCTACATCCCCGGACAGCATCGTTATGCGCTGATCTCTACGGTTGGCTGGTTTTTGGTCTTCGTAAGCCTGCTGGGGGTGATTCTTCATGGCACCATGCGCTACATCCTCCATGTACGCAAGCAGCGCTCAACAGGTGGGGTATGAACCGGATACGCATATTTTCCCGTTTCGAGATCTTTTGGCACTGGGCACAGGCCTTGCTCATCGTTGGATTATTAGCCACAGGCTTTGAAATGCATGGCAGCTACACCTGGCTTGGCTTTGAAAGCGCCTTCAAGACGCATATTGTGCTTGCCTTTGGCCTGATCGTACTATGGGCTTTCGCCATCTTCTGGCATCTGGTGACGGGGGAATGGCGTCAATACATGCGCCCTCAAAATGCCCGCATCGTCTCAATCATCATGTACTATGCCTACGGTATTTTCACGGGTGAACACCGGCCCTATACAACCACCCCTGCGGCCAAACACAACCCCCTGCAGCGCCTGGCCTACGTCATATTTAAGGGATTGATTGCACCGGCATTGTGGATATCCGGATTGCTATTGCTGTTTTATGCAACCTGGCAAGCGCACCTGCCCGGCGCTTATCTCGAACTATCCTGGATCGCCGCCATCCATGTCTCGGCCGCCTTTGCTCTGCTGGTTTTTTTGATCGGCCACATCTACATGGCCGCAACCACAGCGACCCCTTGGTATGGCTACCTGTACGCCATGATCACCGGGTATCAAAAAATGACACAGACACCATCAGATCACCATGACACGCAAAAAGACAAGCAGCAACGTTAGCTAAGCTGATTCAATTTCTTTAAAAAATCTAGGGCTTACGCATATTGACACGCAAACAATAATTGCGTAGCTAATCTGCAACGCCAATGCTCGGGGTCGCGTTCTTGTTGCTGAGCTTAGGCTTCGCGCTCCCTGAGTCGCTCCCCGGCAGGATTAGCCGGGTATAGCGATCCATTCCTGGCCGCCCATGTAGGGCTGCAAGACGTCCGGAATGCGAATCCGTCCATCGGCTTGCTGATAATTTTCCACCACCGCGACCAAGGTGCGACCGACGGCCAGCCCGGAGCCGTTGAGCGTGTGCAGTAGCTCTGGTTTGCCGGTTTCTGGGTGGCGATAGCGCGCCATCATGCGGCGGGCCTGAAAGTCTTCAAAATTGGAACACGAGGAAATCTCGCGGTAACAGCCCTGACCGGGTAGCCACACTTCAAGGTCATAGGTTTTGGCCGAAGCAAAGCCCAGATCACCGCAGCATAAGGCCATGACGCGATAGGGCAGGCCGAGCTTTTGCAAAATCACCTCGGCATGGCCGGTTAATGTCTCCAGCGCCTGCCAGGAATCCTGCGGCTGCACCAGCTGCACCAGCTCTACCTTTTCAAATTGATGCTGGCGAATCAAGCCCCGCGTATCCTTGCCATAAGAACCGGCCTCGGAGCGAAAACAGGGCGTATGGCAGACAAAACGCGCCGGTAGCTCGCTGGCTTCCAGAATGCTATTGCGCACCAGATTGGTGACCGGCACTTCAGCGGTGGGAATCAGGTAATACTCCAAATCCCCCTCAAGCTTGAACAAATCCGCCGCAAACTTGGGCAGTTGCCCGGTGCCGCGCAGGCTGTCGGCATTGACCAGATAGGGGACATACAGCTCTTGATAGCCGTGCTCCTGGGTGTGCGTATCCAGCATGAATTGAATCAGGGCACGATGCAAACGCGCAAGCCCGCCGCGCAGCACTGCAAAACGGCTGCCGGTGAGTTTGGTGGCGGCGGCAAAATCCATCCCGCCCAGCTCCGCCCCCAGATCGACATGATCACGCGGACTAAAGCTAAAATTCGGCGGTTCTCCCACCCGGCGAACTTCCAGATTATCGGCCTCGCTGTGGCCATCGGGTACGCTGTGATGGGGAATATTGGGAATTTCCATCACCAGCGCCTGCAGTTGCGCCTGCAAGGCTTCCAGTTCACGCTCAGCGGCGCTTAATTCCTCGCCCAGTTGTGCAACCTCGGCGCGCAAAGGTTCAATATCCTGACCTTGGGCCTTGGCCTGACCGATTGCCTTGGAGCGGGTATTACGCTCGTTTTGCAACGTCTGGGTGCGCACCTGCAAGGCCTTGCGCTGTGTCTCCAAGGCATTGAAGGTATTGGTATCCAGGGTCACACCACGGCGCGCCAGGTGTCTGGCAATTTCATCAATTTCGCTACGCAAACGGCGGGGGTCAAGCATGGGAACAATGATCTCTTTGTTTTGTATGAATGGAAAAGGCACGCATCAAAGGCGCAACCCCTTCAGGAGTTACGCAGTTGGAGACTGCGAAAAATATAAAAAATCATGTTTCATCCTTCGCGCCCTTCGCGGCTTCGCGTGACTCATTAAAGACTGAACACTGAAAAGTGTGGCGCAGCCGCCACTGAAGGGCCGATCTCACGCGAAGACACGAAGACGCGAAAAATATAAAATCGAAGCAGCGCGGGATTAAGCGTCGTCTTCGGGGTGTTTATAATAATGCAAGGTGTAGGTGCTACCGCCCTGCAGGAGACGAAATTCCACCTGATGCCAACCCGCTGCGACATTGGCAAAATTCACCGTGGCGCGCAGATGTCCTTGGGCATTGGTCACACCGACCCGCCCACTGCCATCACCGTGCGCATAGGTCACCGGAAAAGGCGTGCGCCCCTCGGCGGTGAGGGCAATGCGCTGATCCGCCAGCCCGATACCGGTCACCCGATCCAGCGCCAGGGGATCCAGCCGGTCACGCGCCAGCAAATCCACCTCGCAACGATCCCCGGCACAGCGGTAGCGTCCCAACAACTCGGCGGCATCCGGCCCCAGAATCCGCACCCGCGAAGGCGGCCCCGGATGGGTGAAGAAGTCGATATTGATCGCCTCCGTACCGGGTAACTGTGCCGATACCTGAATATTGGCTGTGGTGCAAGCATCACCATCCGTGGCCAGGACGCCGCTGCTAAAGCCGGTTTGTCCTGACATCACCACCTGCGCCGTTCCGGGCAGGCCGATCTGATAATGAATATCTGGCTGAAATGCCGGATAAGGCGGGATCAATAATTCCGGCGGTAGAAAAGTCCCGGCAGCGGCCAGCACACACAGCTGAAATTCATGCGTGGTATTGGCCTTCAGCTCACGCGCAGACACCAGCACGCGATGTTCCGCCTGCGCCGGCGGCGGCAGGAATTTCACCTGCGGATGATCCAGAACCACGCTCACCTGATGATCCGCCGTATGCGCCACCAAAATCACCTGTTGCAGGCTGCGACTGTCGGGAAAGGCAAACCAGGTATGCACCTGACCAAATTCATCGGTATAGCCGGTATCCATGATACTGCCATGTTCACCATAGCTGATCACATAGGGAACATTGATCCCCGTATCAAACTCCCGCGTCAATAACGGCTCATCCGCACTGGTGCGCAGACAGTCGGGCGTACACCCGGGAATAGTGAGCGACTCAATGCGTCGCACCCCAAGATGATAGGCATTAATGGCCTCACCCACAGGACGTAACAACACTTCATCATGGAGCCGCACCCCGCGCGCCAGCAAATTGCCCAAAGGAATATACAGTAAGCGATCATTTTCCACCGGATCCGCCGTCCGTCCCTGAATCAAAAACTCACCAGGCGGATTCGCTGGATAATGGCGCAAACTGCCATCCAGCAAACGAAAATGAATCGGCGTACCCGGCTCTACCGGATACCCATCCTCTGCCAAGGCTACCACGCTGATCGGCTGAATGGTCCAGCCATCAAACGACTGCGCATGCACAGACACCGACTCGCCCGCCGTCACCGCATCCACATACGTCCCCAAAAACTGCAGCGAATGCACCGGACGCTCAAGCCCACGCAACTCATCCGGAATCGGCTGGGCAGGCTCAGGATTATTGCTGCTGCTATTACACCCATAAAGCCCGACCAACCCCAGCAAACACACGCCCACTAGCAGGCTTAAGCGATATATCGCCACTTGATGCTCCTCCGTCATGAAATAAAAATAACGCCGTATTGCGCGCCAGCCGCCGCGCAGGATTCACCTCATACACACACGCAATACTAACAAGCCCCAAGGCGTTTGGGCAGTGTATCCGTCGATAAGACCTTGCCATATTTCCTGACCTCGCGCTCCCAGGGGCTTACTCACATTGCAACAGTTCGTTGAGTTGTTCGCGGCTGAGGTGGAGCAGTAAGGTGTGGAACGTGGACTGCGCGCAGCGCATCCGGGGCTGCGCCTGACGGTGGTGAGGAAGCTGTCGCCGGACTCCCCTCCTTTTTAAGGAGGGGTGGCGCGTAGCGCCGGGGTGGTTAGATGATCGAAGCGCAAACCGCCAACACGGTGGAGTTGAGCCATGTGCTGGTGCTGGAGACCGAGCACCAAGACATGCGCGAACAGTGGTTGAGACGCTTGCTGAAGAACCCGTTGGTGTGTCCAACCGAGATCATGCAGCCGTTGGCGATGGCCGAACTGGCGCAGGCAGCCCGTCACGATCAGACGGTGTGCCTGAGAGGCTGTTTGGAAATTAATCGCGTAATGGCTTAACCTACGATTTTTTCTAGGAAGTGGCCCACATGCCCTAGAAATGCAGCAAGAAGATTCGCAAAAAAACGCTACCCGAGTCACCTCAGCGACGGCGCCTGGAAGGCGATCAAGCCGCTGTTGCCGGGCGCCCCGGTCGGGCGCCCTCGTAAGCTCAGCATGCGCCAAGTCATCAATGCGATCTTCTATGTCCTGCAGACGGGCTGCCAGTGGCGTCAGCTGCCGCGCGACTTTCCTGCCTGGTCGGCAGTGTACTATGACTTCAATCGCTGGCGGCGCGATGGAACCTGGCAGCGTCTTTATGACAGGCTACGCGCTCGGCTACGGCAACGCCACGGGCGTCACAAGCATCCAAGCGCCGGGTGTCTGGACAACCAAAGCGTCAAGACCACGGCGATCCCTGGTGAGCGCGGCTATGACGCCGGCAAGAAGATCAAGGGCCGCAAACGCCATCTTCTGGTCGATACCCTGGGGCTGGTGCTGGCCGTCGTTGTCACCGCCGCCAGCGTGCAAGACCGTGATGGGGCGCGCCAACTCCTGTGCCATCTCCCCGGTCATTGCAAAAAGCTGCGCAAAATCTGGGTTGACGGCGGCTACAGTGGACGCCTGGTTGACTGGGTTGCCCAGCGCTTTCGTTTCGTCTTGACGGTGGTCTTGCGTCCCAAGGAGCGCCGAGGGTTTGTTTTGTTGCCGCGACGCTGGGTTGTTGAGCGGACCTTTGGCTGGCTGAACCACTCACGCCGTCTGAGCAAGGACTACGAGCGCTTGATGTCGAGCAGCGAAGCCTGGATTTATCTCGCAATGATTCGACTGATGGCTAACCGCTTGGTTTGAGGCGGTAGTTTCCAAACAGCTTCTGAGAATGATCGAGAGATCTTTCTAAAAACGGTCATCCCCAGTCGAAAGGCCACCAAGACATTTTTAGGAGGGTAGCATGCCCAAGCCCAAATTAGATCCCGAGGAGCAAGAGCTTCTGGAGGCATACGAGTCCGGAGAGCTCGAGTCAGATCTGGATGCTGATCGTCGGGAGTACTTGTCGAAGGCAGCGGAAGAAGCGTTCAAGAAAGACAAGCGGATCAATATACGTATCTCCAGTCGCGACTTGGAAGCACTTCAACGTCGGGCGCTGGAAGAGGGGCTTTAACGGTTCGCTAAAAAGTTTTCAAATGTTTTTGTATCTTCACTCACATATTGCGCAGATTGACCACTCGTCGCGAGTGCCTATCGCCTTGGCTTTTCCGCCCGCTTATCGCACCATTTGCTTCGGCGTGATAACCAAGCACCACCGGTCGCGACGCGCTCAGGCGAGACCTTAAACGCACGCAAGAGTTAGATAAGACGGGTTCGCCCGCACTGGCGTTGACGGCGTGAACAGATTTATTCAGCTTCGTGCAAGTTTGGGTAGGTTTTTATGAGCGGCTTCCTTACCAGTCTCTGGTATCAAGTGTTCTGCACAAGTATGTTTCCGGCGGGCTCATGGACGTCTCTGCTAACAAGTCAGGCCAGCGGACGCGCTAACGTGCGCCGCTGCCTTCTGCGTTCGGCAGGAAAGCTTCACAGAAGGAGGTGAATATCTAATATATCAATCTCAATTATCGGTCCCTACCGACAAGCCAGAAGGCGCATTAGCGCTGACGATCGGCCCTGGGCAGATGATCTTCGTTCGGTAGTCCTGTAGAAAGTAGTGAATGGTTATTCCGCGGTGACAGGCAAGGTTTGGTTATAATGGTGAACGAAATACCAGATAGCTCCAATAACGAGAGGGCTTTTCTAACTAAACGAGACACGCGTTGCCGATTGGCGCGCTGTCCGGGTCACGGTTAGGGTCTGGTGGTGATGACCAAGGCTTTCGCATTGGCCCTTAGTTTGAGTATCATGGAAACACAGGACGCTATAGAGCAGATCTCGCCGGAATAAGAACATAAACTTTCAGTCCATAACCGCCGCATTTACCCGATCCCCTGCACCTGATGGGCTTCGTCACCTTGTGCTGACTCGCCCGGGGACTGAGCCTTATATGCGATTTACTCGCCCCATCCCTGGGGCTCGCCCTTCGGGCTAGGCTGCGGCTGTTCAAAATCGCTCCCGGCGATTTTATCTGTACGTTGGCTCACACCTTTGCGCTCGGGCTTCCTTCAGACATTCCCTCACGGGTTTGCCCTTGCCGTCGGCGAGTAGTTACAGTCGTCCACAGTGTGGACATCACAGGTACTCCTACAGGGGACTTTCACCCCATCAGTTCATGCCCATGCCGGGCGTACACAATCGGCTGTTGTCGGACGTGCCTATGCTGCGCTCCGGCATGCCGCAAAGCCGGGCGTTGCATAATAAAAAATGGCATTAGAACTAACAAAAGAACAATGGATTGAGATTTTGCTAAATTCTGAACTTACAAAAGAAGTCGATCTGGCCATGTTCCAGGCAATCTACTCTTTTGATGGCCACAAAGCCTATGCTAGTCAAGTCGGCATGTTGCTTGGTTACAAAGGGAAGTCGCCTCATGCGCCGCTAAATTCTGAAATCGGGCTATACGCAAAACGAATCGCTAAACTCTATGACATAGAATTAACAAAAAGAACCGAGAAGAAATATAAGTTCTGGGATCTTTTCTTTAACGGCTGGGAAGAGGGAAGGTATTTTATATGGGAGCTTAAATCACCTCTGGTAGAGGCGTTAAGAGAGTGTAAATTAACAGGCGAGCACCCATACCCGGAAGAAATAGAAATACCGGAAAGCACTGAGAGTCTGTCTGAAGGGTTAAAAAAGACAGTTATAGTAAATACCTATGAGAGAAATTCAAGAGCAAGGAATCTCTGCATTAACCATTGGGGTACAAAATGTAGTGTCTGTGGATTCGATTTTGAAACAATCTATGGCAATTTATGGGCCGGTTATATACACGTTCATCATTTAATACCCGTTTCAAAAATAGGCAAGGCTTATAAAGTTGATCCTGTAAATGATTTGTGTCCCATTTGTCCAAATTGCCATGCAATGGTTCATGCAAAAAGTCCTCCGTTATCAATCACTGAACTGCAAGAAATCATGGAGTCTGTGAATGTCACAAACTCTCAGTAAATCGCATAATCGGATAGCCGGGGGTTTTTCTCCCCCGGCCTCCACAACACCCCGCATGTGGGTCTGCACGGGGCGTTTCCTCTGGAGTTCAAAGGAGAATGCTGATATGGTGAGCTTCAACGCGGCTTATCCAACGCATTGCCAAGGCCGTTTCACTTTTGAAGGCGATCAGAAGAAAATGTCTCTGCTTGGCGGTTGATAAGGTAGGCGATATATGGTTTTAAATCGTTGTGGTGCGGTGCGACAACGGGGGTTTTCTCTGTTGGAGGTGTTGGTGGCTTTTGCGATTATGGCATTGGCGCTGGGTGTGTTGTTGCAGGTGTTTTCAGGTGGTCTGCGCGGGACGGTGCAAACCAGTCAGTATGTTATGGCGGCTGCTCTGGCGGAATCCAAACTGGAGGCGCTGGGTGTTAGCGAGGCTTTGCGCGAGGGCGAGCAGGTCGGGGTGTTTGCGACGCATCCGGAGTATTCCTGGCGTTTAGTGGTGCGCCCTTATGAAGGTGCGACTCCCTGGCCGGTGGAGTTTGCGGATGTGCGCTTATGGGCGCTTGAGCTGGAGGTTATGTTTGGGCAGGCATCGCAGCGTAGTGTGCAGTTTTCCACCCTAAAACTTGGGCAACTCGGGCCATAGGGCGGGGAGGAGCGGTGTGAGGCATTGGTGGGCCTCGGCGGCGGTGGGGTGATGCGGGAAGCGGATGATCGGCTGGTCAAGATAGGTGCGCAGATCGGCGGCATTGTCCATCTGCTGGGGTTGCGTGCCCGTAGCTTCAACGTGGTTGAGGATAACTGCAGCAAGCACCAGGCCGCGTTGTTTGAGGGCCAGGGCATTGAGCAGGACGTGGTTGATGACGCCTAAGCGATCCGGGGCGACCAGCAGCACGGGCCAACCCAGCGCGCAGGCCAGATCCACATTCAGCCCATCATCGCTCAGCGGGGAGTATAGACCGCCCGCCCCTTCAACCAGCCATAGCGTATGCGCTGGGTCGCTCTCTTGGGGGATGCAGGCCTGGATGAGCTGGGATAGGCTCAAGGCCATTCCTTCAAGCTGGGCGGCCCGGGCGGGCGATAGGGCATGACGCAGCCTGTAGGGGGTCACCTGGGCAAGGGATTGGGCACTACCGGCGGCGTGATGCAGGGCGGCGCCATCCGCCGGTAAAAGTCCCTTGGGTCCGACGGAACAGCCAGATTCGACCGGCTTTCTGACGCACAGCGGATAGCCCAGGCTGTGCAAAAGCCGCAGCAGCGCACACGCCACCACTGTTTTGCCTACTCCCGTATCGGTGCCGGTGACAAAAACGCCGCGAGGTAAACGAGGAGTGCTGTGCATGAGAAGACGTGGATGATGGCGGCGCGTGCGCGGGCTGGCTTTAGATATTTTGGTCAATAAACGCGGTCAGCTGGGATTTGGACAATGCGCCAACCTTGGTGGCTTCGACATTGCCGCCCTTAAACAGCATCAGGGTGGGAATCCCGCGAATGCCATAACGCGGCGGTGTGCCCGGATTTTCATCAATATTGAGTTTGGCCACTTTCAAACGCCCGGCATATTCATCAGCGATTTCGTCGAGAATCGGCGCAATCATCTTGCAGGGGCCACACCACTCGGCCCAGTAGTCAACCAAAACGGGCTGGTCGGATTTTAATACCTCGGTTTCAAAGCTTGCATCAGTGATATAAGCAATGTTTTCACTCACAACGATAACCTCTGTTTTTTAAAGACATAAAGCACTACTACAGTAGCGCTTGAATCAGGAGAACAGGCACTTCCCCCGCACGCAGTGTGCCGGGGAAGTGCCAAGACACGCAAAGCCTGCAGGGTATGCAGGCTTTGCACGTTAGGAACGAGCACTCAAGGCGCTGCCAGATCGCATAACCCTGGGGCTACAACTGGAAAGGCGATGGGTGCCCGGACCCTCAGTATGGTCACAGGCACAAGAAGGATCAGCTCCAAAAGCGCATATGCGCAGACGCTACCCCAGGGCCTTGAGAATATTATCACGGATACCATCCACAGAACCGATGCCCTGAATGGTCACATATTTGGGGGCATCGGGGCTGCCGGTTTGGGCCCACTGCGAGTAAAAGCTTAGCAGCGGCTCGGTCTGGCTGTGGTAGACCTCCAGACGACGCCGCACTGTCGCCTCGTTATCATCATCGCGATGAATTAAATCCTCGCCGGTGAGATCGTCTTTGCCTTCAACCTTGGGCGGATTGTAGAGGATATGGTAAATGCGCCCGGAGCCCGGATGTACCCGCCGACCGCTGAGGCGCTTGATGATTTCCTCATCGGGTACCGCAAATTCAATGACATAATCCAGATCAATGCCTTCGGCCTTAAGGGCATCGGCTTGTGGAATGGTGCGCGGAAAGCCGTCGAGCAAAAAGCCATTGGCACAATCGGACTGTTTGAGCCGTTCGCGGATCAGGCCGATGATGATCTCATCAGAAACCAGTCCGCCGCTGTCCATGATTTTTTTGGCTTCAAGGCCCAACGGGGTGCCGGCTTTTACCGCAGCGCGCAGCATATCGCCGGTGGCAATCTGCGGGATGTTATATTTTTCCGTAATAAACTGGGCTTGTGTACCTTTCCCCGCGCCTGGGGCACCCAAAAGAATTAAGCGCATTACGCTCCTCCAAAATCATCAATTAGCAATGGCAAGCGGCGAATATTCGCACACTTTGTTGTTTTTATATACCCGGCCCAATCCCCGTGCTGGCAACGGGCGGCGGCTTAGGTATGCTGTAAACCATGATACAACATCACTGCATGACGTGCCTGTGCAAAAAACAGCCAGCGTTCTACCACGCCGCCCACAAAGGCAGCAATGACGGCCAGACTGACCCAGATTATGCCAGCCTCCGTGAAAAAGGCCAAAATCAGCGCTGGCAGGATAAAGCCCACCACAAACACCAGTATTTTCAGGCCATTGAGCTGTACCGGGCTGGGTTGGTAGCCAAATTCCCGGGTCAGGAAGGTGGCAGCCGTGTGTCCGGTATCAAAAAGCTGCATCGGCGCACGGGTAAAACCGGTGGCGGTGTTAAGCGTTGGCCCGGTGATGCGGGCAATCCAGAAATAAAAGATGCCTTTAGCCAGGGCAGTCAGGGTTAGCAGCGCCAGGGCCAGGCCATTGATCACCGGGTTGGCCTCCACCAGGGCGGTGTGCATGACCGCCAGCAGGACGCTGCCCAGCATCAGGCCGTAGAGAATATAATTCAGCGGGGTCAGGGCGGTGCGCCATTGCCGGATGGTTTTCAGGCAGGCATAGATCATCCCGGTCGCAAACACCGTCGCCAGGGCCAGCATTGCCGCAATCCCGCCAGCGAGATCCAGTAGCAGCGGGGTATTGCCCGGATACAGGTAGATTCCGGCAAGATAAAGCATGGCAAAGGGATAAAAAACAATGGCCAGAATGCCCTCCCGCGAGAGCCAGGAGCTGCGAAAGCGCATCAATGCACGCCAGGCATTTTTGACATTGGCCAGGTGAAAGCTTGAGGAGATGAGGCCGGCGGTGATCAAGACCAGGGCGACAGTGCCGTGGATCAAAAGATGCGTGCTGTCCATTGCTGGTCCGATACCGCTCAGATCAAGCAAAACCAGCAGGATAAACAAGCCATAGCCAGCCCCGGAGGTGACGGTAAAGAAAATGACGGAAAAGGCGGGATGCATGAATCAAAGCCTCTTTAAATAAGGGTTAGCCAAAGCAACGCATCGCATCCGGCAAGCCCCCTGCGGGATGCGTCGGGTTGCACATGCGCGTAGTTTACCTGTCCACGCCGTAGATATGGCAGAATTCAATATCAATCTCGCCTAAGCTTATAATGTCACGATGCTTAAGGGGATGCGGCCCGCTATCCAGCGGTTTGTCGTTGATGCGACCGTGCAGACCTGTGGCATTTTTATCCGCATTGGCGACGAAAAAATCCTTGGCCGTGCGCGTCATCAACAAGATCGCGGGAGGCTGAAGACCCAATACGGTCAACGCCTCGTGCAAGGGAATTTCACGCCGTCGATTTGGCCCGGTAAGAATGCGCAACATCGCTCTGGTAGGGGCGGCTTCGCTGGCCTGGCGATGCGCCGCAAGCTGTACCGCCTTGCGCGTACACTGCAAGATATGCTGCAGGTGTGCATCCTGAATTGGCGCGGCGGGCATATCCTCTTGATCAATGCGCAGCAGACGCTCGGCGGCATCAGTCTCATCCCTATCCAAACCTTCATCCGCCACCGGGGCGGGTTCAGCAACTGAGCCATCCTCATCGACATAATGCAGACGATACACGCCGATGATAATGACATCGCCGCCGTGCAGCGGATGCTGCGTAATACGCTGTGCATTGACGAAGGTGCCGTTGGTGCTGTGCAAATCCTCAAGCCAATAGGCGTGGGGCGGATGTGGCACAATGCGCGCATGATAGCTGCTGACTGCCAGGTTTTCCAGGCAGATCGCGTTATCCTTGGTGCGCCCAATGGTCAATGTAGCGCCATCAAGCGGATATTCGGCAAGGGTGTCCGTATTCAGCGACACCACCAGCTTGGCCATGTGCGCATCTCCCCAGTGTTTAGGAAAATATCATTTACCCAGCAGCCGTTTGTACCAAGGCGTGCGTGGACGATCAAAGCCCAAGGGGCGTGCCAGAATCACCGAGATATTATCCCGCCCGCCACGTTCATTGGCCTGTTGAATCAGGCGCTCGGCGCTCAGTTCCAGACGATCGCCATGGCGGGCAAGCAATGCGCTGATTTCGGCATCGCTGAGCATATCATTGAGCCCATCGGAACACAGCAAATAAAGATCACCCGGTAGCGCCATCTCTTCTTGCAGATCCACGGCGACGCTGGCTTCTACGCCCAAGGCCCGCGTGACCAGATTACGGTTTAAGGCACCCCGCGCCTCATCGGGGGTGCAATAGCCGCGATTCACCATTTCCTGCACCATGCTGTGATCCAGCGTCAATTGTTTAAGCAGGCCATTGCGGTAGCGATACAGGCGCGAATCGCCGACATGGGCGATAATGACATGGCGCTGCTGAAACACCGCCATCACCAGGGTAGTACCCATGCCCTGATAACCGCGCCCATCCTGAGCGGCCTGAAAAATTGCCTGATTGGCCCTGATAACCGCCCGCCGCGCCAATAACGTTACCTGCAAATAGCCGGTTTCCTCATCCACGGCCCCGGCATCCTGTTGTAACAATCCCTCTCGCAGCGTATCAAGCACGGTTTGCACAGCAATCCCGCTGGCGACCTCACCGCCCTGATAGCCGCCCATGCCATCGGCGAGCACCGCAATCCCCAGCGTGGCATCCTCGCCAATGCAATCTTCGTTATGGGAACGGACGCGTCCGGTGTCACTACGCCCCACAAGTTCAATGTCATGCATCGCCCATCAACCTACCAGCACCGGCCCATCGTGGCTCGCCCTCATGCGGCTTATGCGTAACGGGATGCAGTTCAGCCGTCGCGGCGTTGCTGCAAGGTCAACTCCTGACCGGGAAAAATCGAGCGGTTGCCCTGTAAATTATTCCAGCGCCCCAGCTCCTGTACCGAAACTTTATACTGACGGGCGATATTCCACAATGTATCCCCCGGCTGTACGACATGTACATGGGTATTGGCGGCGCTGTGTGACGGGCTTTGCGCTTGGGCCGTACGGACGGGAGCGGTCTGTGCCAAGCGGGTGTCTGCGGCTATATTCGGGACCAGTAATTGCTGACCGGCGCGCACATGCTGACCACGCAGGCGGTTAGCCTGGCGCAAGATCTGGGCCTGGGTTTGATGGCGTTGCGCGATTTGCTCCAAGGTCTCACCCGGCTTGACCCGGTAGGGTTTCCAGTTGACCCGCTTTTCTGTCGGCAGTTGCGCCAGGGTATTTTTAAACATATCGGCCTGCTCAATCGGCACCAGCAAATGATGCGGCCCATCCGGGGCGGTGGCATGACGACTGAAGCCGGGATTCAGCTGTTGCAGGTCATCCAGCTCGAGATTGGCCAGATGCGCCGCCAGTTTCAGATCAATCTGTTCCTTGGCATCCACCAGGGTGAGATACGGGCGATCCTCAATGGGCCACAGGCTGACATCATACTGTTCGGGCTGTTTGACAATGGCAGACAAGGCTAGCAGTTTGGGCACATGGTGCTGAGTTTCACGCGGCAAATCCAGATGCCAGAAATCAGTGGGGCGACCCACCTGACGGTTGCGGCGAATCGCCCGCTCGACCGTTCCCTGACCGGCATTGTAGGCGGCCAGCGCCAGCAGCCAATCATCAAAAACCCCATGCAAGCGATCCAGATAACTGACAGCGGCCTGGGTTGAGGCATGAATATCCAGACGGCCATCGTACCAGCCATTTTGTTTCAGACCGAAATGCTTGCCGGTAGACGGGATAAACTGCCAGATTCCGGCGGCACGCCCCGGCGACAGCGCCCCCGGTTCATAGGCGCTTTCCACCGCCGGCAACAATACCAGCTCCAAAGGCAAATCGCGGGCGCTGAGCTCCTCAACCACCAGATACAGATACGGCTCAGCCCTGGCGGTCAGGTGTTCGAGCTGCTCCTGATCGGCATATTGATCGATGTATTGCTGAACTAACGGGCGGTGTGTTTCATCGGGGAGGGCAAAACCTGCGCGGATGCGTTGCCAGAGATCGCTATCGCTCTGGCGTGAGCGGGCCTCATGGCCGCGTGTCGAGGCGATGTCTGCCGTCTCCGGCTCAGAGGCCGCCGCCTGAAGCGCCAGATCAAGCAGATCACGCGCCGGCGCGGGTGTATGTGGCAACAGCGTATCACGCTCAAACAACCAGGCACGGTTAGCGGCATCGGTGGCGTGGGTCTGCGGTGGATTAACCGCACACCCGGAAAGCATAAGTCCCATCAGCAGGGATAAAACACCAATACTGGCGGGAAGCAGTCTACTATACGTCATCATAAAGGTATCCTGAGGTGTGAAAATTCATCACCACAGGCGTTAGGAAGCTGGCTTGATCAGCTACCTAACGCCTACAGCTTTCATATAGTCTGTGACTCGCTAGAAGCGAGGTGTTGCAATAGCGAATGAAGATCGTCTGCCAGCGCGACCTCCCAAGACAATGATTCACCCGTTACCGGATGGATCAGGCCCAGTGCGGTGGCATGCAGAGCCTGACGCCCAAAGCTGCGCAAGGCCTCCTGTACGCCGGGATCATGGCTTGCGCCATAGTGCGCACGCGGGCCATACACCGGATCACCCACAATAGGATGACGGATATGCTGCATGTGTACGCGAATCTGATGGGTGCGTCCGGTTTCCAGTTGAACCCGCAACAGGGTATAGCCCTGAAAGCGTTGCGCAATGCGATAATGGGTAATGGCAGGCCGACCATGCATCCCCTCCACCACCGCCATGCGCTTACGATCTACCGGATGACGGCCAATGGGTGCATCCACCCGGCCCCCGGCAATCAATTCACCCTGTACCAGCGCCAGATATTCACGTTTTACAGTTCTTGCCTGGAGTTGGCGTACCAGTTCGGTATGCGCTGGCAGGGTGGCGGCAACCACCATCAGCCCGGAGGTATCCTTGTCCAGACGATGCACAATCCCCGCCCTGGGCAGTTGCGCCAACGACGGGCGATGATGCAACAAGGCATTCACCAGGGTGCCATCAGGATGTCCCGGCGCAGGATGCACCACCAGACCCGCAGGCTTGTTGAGCACTAAAATCTGGGCATCTTCATACACCACATCCAGCGTGATGGCTTGTGCCGGATTATCCAGCACCTCCGGCTCCGGGGCACAGATGATGGCCTCTTCCCCGCCAATCAGCCGATCCTTGCGCCGCAACACGCGCCCATCGACATGCACATAGCCCGCGTCCAGCCATTGCTGGATACGGGTGCGTGAATACTGTGAAAATAATTGCGCCAGAGCGGCATCCAGACGATGCCCTGCAAGATCCTCGGGAACTTGAGCGACCAAGCGTATCATCAAGCAAAGATCCTGCGGACGGAATGAAAGGAACTACACGCAGACCAGCGCCATTGTGTATTTATAACGAGACATAAGCATCGTATGCTTGCAGCCACAGCAAAACGCAGCCAGCCCCGCAAGGCTGACTGCGTTTGCAGAGAAAACCAGGGTTTTCAGGACTTAAGCAACAGCCTTGCCCATCGCGGCAAAGCTTTTGATGAATGGCCCGGCCATGCGCGGGTCTTTGATCATCGCTTTATAATCGCCTTGCTTGAATTTCAGCTTACCCGTGGTCACGGCCATGCCAAGACCGGCCATGCCCGGCGGCTTGGTCATCCACTCAGACCAGACTTCTGGCTTGGCACGTAAATCCCAGCTCAGCGTCTCGCCGTTAAAGGCCCCAGCACTGACCACCTTGCCTTTTTCCACGACGATTACGCCTCTAGGCGCTGGATCATCAGGGAAACCATAGCCAATGGTGGAATTGAAATCGATTTTAGCCAAGGCATCCGCCAGTTCAGGCTCACCATTCCAGGCATTTTGGAAACCCGTCATCCATTCAGCATCAAATAATTCAGCCATCTTTATATCCCCCTAAACTCAGAGTTGAAATCAAATCATCTGTGCGCAGATGCAGCCTTCTGCACCTGCAAATGTCTAGGCAATATACCATAAAATGAAAAGCCGTCGTTTACGCCGCCCGATGCCTTGCCGTCGCCTGGGTGGGGGCGCAGGGCTTATACGGCGGGCTTTAATTGCTGCAAAAACGTATTGAGTGCCTCGGCAAAACGCAAGGGCACCTCTTCTTGTGGCAGGTGCGCGCAATCCTTGAGGATCACCAAACGGGCCTGGGGCAAATCCTCTGCCAGCCGCACACTCTCCTCCACCTTCACCGTGCGATCATGTTCGCCGGAAAGCACCAGACAGGGCTGGGTAATCTGCGCCAACCGCTCGGCCAGATGCAAGGGATGGCTGGCTAAAAACAGCTCCCACCAGGCATGATCCCACGGCCCTTGCTGAAAATCCTGGCGATAGGCCTCAAGCCGCTCCGCAGAGACTAACGTAGGATCTGCCCAGAAACTTTTCAAGGTTTTGGCAAACAGGCGCTGAATCATAAAACGCATCATGGCAACACCGAGCGGCTCAATGCGGCGCAAAAACGGTGGCAACCAGCGCGGAAATTGCGCGGTGGCATAGCCGGAATAGGCCATGGCCCCCACCAAAACCAGCCCCTGCACGCGCTGCGGATAACGTAGCGCGGTATATAAAGCCAGCGAGCCGCCGGTGGAATTGCCCACGAGCACGGCCTGTGGGTGGCCTAACTGATCCAGCAGGCGCACGATCAAATCAGACTGCGCATCCGGGCCATAAACACTGGCCTCGCCCTGCATCGGCAACGGGCGCGAAGTCAGACCAAAGGCCGGACGATCCGGGGCAATCAGGGTCGCCTCAGGCAAAACCTGCGGCATCACCTCCGCCCAGGAGCGACTGCTTAAAAAACTGCCGTGCAAAAACACCACCACCGGCTGATCTGCACCGGGGCGGTAGCGATAATGCATCCGTAAATCGTCGCCTAATGTAATAAAACGGTCAGCGTGTGATGTCATTGAGCGCGCATAAAAATGGGGAGGGAATCAAACGTTAGAGTGTGGCACTGACTTTGTTCGCCAAACAGCGGTTTTGCCGATGGGCAACCTCGCGCACGGTTTGGCGCTGCATAATATCGCCAAGGGTAATGGTGGCAAGAAAGTCTTCAATCCGCTGGCTTAATTCAAACCACAGATCATGCGTCAAACACGGCTCACCATTGCAACAATCACCACGGCCGGCACAACGGGCCGTATCCACCCGTTCATCCACCGCCGTAATGACATCTGCGATGGCAATCTCTGTGGCCGCCCGACTGAGCGTATAGCCGCCACCGGGGCCACGGGTGCTGACCACCAGGCCCCGGCGGCGCAGTTTTGCAAACAACTGCTCCAGATACGAAAGCGAGATTCCCTGGCGGGCGGAGATGTCAGACAAAGAGATCGGCCCCTGCTCGTGATGGATCGCCAGATCCAGCATGGCTGTGACAGCATAGCGCCCTTTGGTCGTTAATTTCATCAGTGTCTCCGCAAAAAAACCCAGCCATTTGATACAGGGAGGGATAGTGGCTGTGAGTATAGCAATTCCTTAGTTTTTTTATCAATTTTACCTTGACTGGCCCGCAATGATGGATGTGCCATCGCCTTGATGTTGATTGTGGGTGGAATTCACCGTACATGGCGGCGTCTGCAGAAGATACTGCTTTTACGAACGCAAACGGCACCATGGCCTTTGTGACTCAACTGTGTTTTTTATGGGGGACTTTGCGAGACCTGAACCGCTTTCAGATATACGCTGCCATGAAATCGACATAAAACAATGGCGGGCGTGGGCGTTTTCATGGCATCCTAGAAAAATTGTTGACTTTAGAGGCCGACGGCAAAGGGGCATCTGCTTCGGTGCGGACTGCTCTCATGATCTGCCAGACGCCATGTCATCAGCATTCACTAAACAGTGGCATGTGTGATCTGCCTCCAGGATACGTGCCAGCATTTTGTCAGACCCCGGTATGCGGCTTGCCCGCATGGCAAATACATGCCAGGGTCTGATGCAACCTCATCTTAAACATCGCCTTAGCAGCGGGGTACAATGATAACGTGCTGAAAAAAATCTTAATTGCCAATCGGGGCGAAATTGCGGTGCGAATCATTCGCGCCTGCGCGGAGATGGAGCTGACGTCGGTGGCGGTGTATACCGACGCAGACCGTTATGGCCTGCACGTCAAGAAGGCCGACGAGTCGTATTCTATTGGCCCGGATTCACTCGCCGGCTATCTGAACGTGCATCGTATGGTCAATCTGGCGCGGGCCGCTGGCTGTGATGCGATTCATCCGGGCTATGGTTTTTTGTCTGAAAATCCCCAATTTGCACTGACCTGCGCCCGCCACGGCATTCAGTTTATCGGCCCGGATGCGGAGGTAATCCGGCGTATGGGCGATAAGGTGGAAGCCCGTCGCGCCATGATCGCTGCCGGAGTGCCGGTGGTGCCGGGCAGTGAAGGCAATCTGAACACCGTGGAAGAGGCGGTCAGCATGGCCGAGCAGATCGGCTATCCGGTAATGCTTAAAGCCACCACCGGCGGCGGCGGGCGCGGGATTCGCCGCTGTGATGATGTGGAATCACTGCGCCGCAATTATGAGCGGGTGCGCTCTGAGGCCACCAAAGCCTTTGGCAATACTGAAATTTTCATGGAAAAGGCGATTATCAACCCGCGCCATATTGAGGTGCAAATCCTCGCGGATCGTCACGGCAATGTGATTCACCTGTTTGAGCGGGATTGCTCCATTCAGCGTCGCCATCAAAAGCTGGTGGAAATTGCTCCCTCGCCACAACTGACCGAGGCGCAGCGTCAGTATGTTGGTGAGCTGGCGGTCAAGGCGGCGCGGGCGGTGAATTATGAAAATGCTGGAACGGTGGAGTTTTTGCTTGATCATGAGGGAGCGTTTTATTTCATGGAGATGAATACCCGCCTGCAGGTGGAACATCCGGTCACCGAGATGATCACCGGCATTGACATCGTCCAAGAGCAAATCCGCATTGCCGCCGGTCTGCCCTTGCGCTACCGTCAGGAAGAGATCACCCGCCGAGGCTTTGCGATTGAGTTTCGCATCAATGCCGAGGACCCCAAAAACGATTTTCTGCCCAGCTTTGGCCGTATCACCCGCTATTTTGCACCCGGTGGGCCAGGCGTGCGCACGGATGGCGCCATCTATACCGGCTATGAGATCCCGCCGCATTATGACTCCATGTGCGCCAAGCTGATTATCTGGGCACTGGACTGGGAGGGCCTGATTCATCGCGCCAGCCGTACCCTGCGCGATATGGGGGTCTATGGCGTGAAAACCACCATTCCCTATTATCTTGAAATCCTGCGTTCCGAGCAGTTTCGCCAAGGCGAGTTTGATACGGGCTTTGTGGAGGCCCATCCGGAATTTACCCACTATTCGGTGCGCCGTCCTACCCGCGAAATTGCCGCCGTTATTGCCGCTGCGCTGGTTGCGCATAAAGGTCTTTAAGCCGTTTTGGCATTATCCCTACAGGTATTGATTTATGTCTTCTAAGGTCATGATTACCGACTTAACCTTGCGTGATGGCCATCAGAGCCTCATTGCAACCCGTATGCGCACCGAGGATATGCTGCCGGTGTGCGCCCAGCTCGATCGCATCGGCTTTTGGTCGCTGGAAGTGTGGGGCGGGGCCACCTTTGATGCGTGTTTGCGCTTTTTGAAAGAAGACCCGTGGGCGCGTTTACGGGCGCTGCGCCAGGCCCTGCCCAATACTCCTCTGCAGATGCTGCTGCGCGGCCAGAACCTTTTAGGCTATCGGCATTATGCCGACGATGTGGTGCGCCGCTTCGTCAGCCGTAGCGCGGTCAACGGCATTGATATTTTTCGCATTTTTGATGCCATGAACGACACGCGCAACATGCGCGTCGCCATTGAGGCGGTCAAGGCAGAAGGCAAGCATGCCCAGGGTACGCTCAGCTACACCACAAGCCCGGTGCATACCCATGCGCAATTTGTTGCCATGGCCAAAGAACTGGCCACGATGGGCTGTGACAGCATCGCCATCAAAGACATGGCCGGGCTGCTCACGCCGATGAGCACCGCCCAACTGGTGGCCGCGCTGGTGGAAGCCGTGCCCTTGCCGATACATCTGCACGTTCATGCCACCGCTGGCCTGGCCGAGATGTGTCATCTCAAAGCCATTGAAAACGGCTGTCGGCATATTGAAACGGTGATGTCCGCCTTTGCCGGGGGGACCAGCCATGCGCCCACAGAAAGCATGGTCGCCGCCCTGCAAGGTACGGAATATGACACTGGCCTGGATTTAAGTGCCTTGCAGGAAATCGGCTTTTATTTCCGCGAGATACGCAAAAAATATCACCAATACGAAAGTGAATACACCGGCATTGATACCCGCGTGCAGATCAATCAGGTGCCCGGCGGCATGATCTCCAACCTGATGAACCAGCTCAAAGATCAAGGCGCGCTGGATAAAGTCGAGCAGGTGATGGCCGAAATCCCCAAGGTGCGCGAAGACCTGGGCTATCCCCCGCTGGTCACGCCCACCTCACAAATTGTCGGCACTCAGGCCGTGATGAACGTCCTCACCGGCGAGCGTTACAAAACCATCACCAACGAGGTCAAGCTCTACCTGCAAGGTCGCTATGGACGCACGCCCGGCACCATCAACGCGATTGTGCGCCAAAAAGCCATCGGCCACGCGGATGTCATTGATTGTCGCCCGGCGGACCTGCTGGAAGATGAAATGGACAACCTTCATGCCCAGATCGGCGCATTGGCACACAACGAAGAAGACGTGCTGATCTGCGCCATGTTTCCCGAGATTGGCCGCGAATTTCTCGAAGGCCGCCGCGATGGCCACCTCATCCCCGAGCCGCTGGAACCGCTCCCCTGCGCCACCAGCGGTGCCAGCAGTGAATTACTCGCCCCGGTGGAATTCAAGGCCACCCTGCACGGTGAAACTTACCACATCAAAATCACTGGCACCGGCCACAAGCGCGAGGACATGCGCCCCTTTTATATCACCGTGGATGGGATGCCTGAAGAGGTCATCATCGAGACCCTGGATGAGCTGATGCTCGATGAAGAAAACCTCGACCAGCGACCCAAGACGCGCTCTGGCAGCCAGCGCCCCCGCGCCACCAAACCCGGCCACGTCTCCAGCTCCATGCCCGGCACCATCATTGATGTGCTGGTCAAAGAAGGCGACAGCATCAAGGCCGGTGATCCGGTATTGATTCTGGAGGCCATGAAGATGGAAACCGAAGTCCAGGCACCCGTTGGCGGCACCGTCAAAGCCGTGCATGTCAGCAAAGGCGATAGCGTCAATCCAGACGACGCCCTGGTCGAAATCGCCTAAACCTTCCTCGTTTACCGCTTGCCTACCCGGGACCGCCCTCGTCGGCGGTCCCCCATATCCGATGGCCTGGCGACGCCCTTGCGGTGTCGCTAGGCAGTGTTTTTTCTGGACGCGTAGATCGACTGCCTATGGCCACTCTCCGTATCCGCGAAAGGATTCGTTTAGATAACGGATGCGGCACGGCTCAGGATGCGTGATGGCGTTCAATATAGCGTTCGGTGGCAACGTCCATGGTGGCGCAGTGTTGCAGATACCAGGGGCCAAATTCGTTTAAAAACAGGTCGCGCAGTTCTTCCAGGGTGATCACCCCGGCGTCTAGGTCATCCATACAGGCCACCAGTTGCTCCAGGCGCTGGTCGTGTTCCTGTTTGTGTCGTTGCAGGGGCGGGAAGTTGGTCTGGCGCATCAGAAGCTCCTCGCGGTTGAAATGCGCCCGGCTGTGTTCGATAAAATCGCGCAGGGTTTGGCGCAGGCCGGGCGGTTCCTCCTGGGGATGTTGCTCAAAGCCGTGGGTGATGGTTTTGAGCATGGCGATGGCCTGGGCATGGTCGTCGTGCATGAACGTGCTGTCGGCGGGGGGGGTGGCGGCATCAGTCATAATTTTCTCCGCGAAGAATTTAGATGCTAGGGGCCGGGCAAGGATACGGCCAGCCTTTGGGGGCCGTCATCAGTTTTGCGCGAGAAACCCCGACCTTCAGGCCGGGGAGGGATAGCGGCTACGATCTTGCAGCCGCCGGAAATAAGTGCAGGCCTTCCACCTGCCGGGCCGTGAGGCTCTGCCCTTACGGGCCTGGTGACGGAGCCTTGCGGCTCGCTCCCCTCGGGCATGTGCATCACCGGCTCCCGCTTGCGCGGCGGCTGAAACCTTCGGCGTTTTGCCTTGCGCCAGCATGATCTCAGCCTTCCAGTGTCCGGGACTGAGGAAGCATCCCGGAGTGGGTCTTAACGACCTGTGATGCACGGAGCGGGTTTGCACCGCTTGCCCTGGTCAACCGAGCTTGCTTTCACCTGCCTGCCGCGCCTGCCTGCCGCGACGCACGCGGCGCAGGCAGGTGCGTCGCGGCAGGCAGGCAAGCTCCGCCCTTCAGGGCGGGGTAGTTGACGGTGAGTCCGGGCGTCGTCGCAAGCGCTTGAAAGCCTTTAGCGACGCCAAAAGGCCGGGGTGAGTAATACCAAGACGGTAAAGATCTCCAGGCGCCCCATGAGCATAGCAAAAGCCAGCATCCATTTGGCAAAGTCGTTGATATCGGCATAGTGTGGGCCAACCTCAGCAAGCCCTGGGCCAAGGTTATTCATGCAGGCCGCTACGGCGGAAAAGGCGGTGATCTGATCCAGCCCGGTTGCCATCAGGGCCAGTAAAATCAGCGCAAAAATCGCCACATAGGCCGAAAAAAAGCCCCATACGGCGTCGATGATGCGATCCGGGAGGGGGTGGTGTCCGATTTTAACGGCAATCTGGGCGCTGGGATGAATCAGGCGCATGATCTCGCGCTGGCCTTGTTTAAACAGCAATAAAAAGCGCACGACTTTGATGCCACCGCCGGTAGAGGCGGCACAGGCGCCGATAAAACTGGCAAAGATCAACAATACCGGCAAAAAGCCCGGCCAGTTATAAAAATCCGTGGTGGTAAAGCCGGTGGTGGTACCGATGGAAACCGCATGAAAAATCCCCAGGCGCAGCGCGTTTTCTGCATTGTGGGCGGCCTGCGTCCAGTATAGATAAGCCACACAGACGCTGGCGACGATGCTGATGATGAGCACATAAGTACGAAATTCAGCATCTTTGGCATAGTGCCACAGGCTTAAATTGCGCCAGGCGACAAAGTGCAGGCCAAAGTTAATCCCGCCGAGCAGGATAAAAAAGATCGCCACCGCCTCCACCGTCGCACTGTCAAAATGCCCAAGACTGGCATCATAGGTGGAAAAGCCGCCCAGCGATACCGTGGCAAAGGCATGGGCAATGGCATCAAAGACGCTCATCCCCACCAGCCAGTAAGCCATCGCACAGGCAATGGTAAAACCCAGATACAGATACCACAGGGCCTTGGCGGTTTCAGCGATGCGCGGGGTTAATTTGGAGTCCTTCACCGGGCCGGGCATTTCAGCGCGATAAAGCTGCATCCCCCCAACCCCCAGCATCGGCAAAATCGCCACCGCCAGCACGATAATGCCCATGCCGCCCAGCCATTGCAGCTGCTGGCGATAAATCAAAATACTGCGCGGCAGTTCATCCAGCCCCTGCAAGACCGTGGCCCCGGTGGTGGTCAGGCCCGACATCGACTCAAACACCGCATCGGTGATGGAGATCGGCAGGGATTCATCCAGATAAAACGGCAAGGCACCAAAACAGCCCAGTACCAGCCAGAACATGAACACCACCACAAAGCCATCACGCAGCCGCAATTCCCGCCGCTGGCGCGCCACCGGCAGCCAGATCAGGGTACCGACGACCAGCAAAATGACAAAGGCATAGATAAATGCCCACAGACTGGCTTCACCATACAGCCAGCCCACGCCAGCCGGGGGCAGCATGGTCACACTAAAGACCATCAGCAGCAGGCCGAGAATGCGTTGAATAACCCCAAAACTACCCACGGATTAGCAACCGTAGCCTATGCCATCACAGCGAGGCCGCAGCGCGTGAGGATATGGCGGTACACGCAGGCACACACCAACATCACGCGGCCTTAAAGCATCGGTGATAATTCTCGCCGGTGTGCTGGCTGAGGGCCTCGATGGACAGGTCGCGCAATTTGGCCAGGCAGGCGGCGGTATGCACCAAAAGGGCGGGGTGGTTGGCTTTGCCGCGATGGGGCATGGGGGCGAGATAGGGCGCATCGGTTTCAATTAACAGCCGATCCAGCGGCACCCGGCGGGCGACTTCGCGCAGCGCCTCGGCGGTACGAAAGGTGACAATCCCGGAAAAGGAGATGTAAAACCCCAGATCCAGCGCGGCCTGCGCAGTGTCCCAGTCTTCGGTGAAACAGTGCATCACGCCGCCGACCTCAGCGGCCTTTTCGGCGCGCAAAATCGCCAAGGTATCGGCGCGGGCGTCGCGGCTGTGAATGATCAGCGGCTTGTTAAGTTCTCGGGCGGCGCGGATATGAACCCGGAAACGCTCGCGCTGCCACTCCAAATCTCCCTGATTGTAATGATAATCCAGCCCGGTCTCGCCAATGGCGAGCACCTCAGGATGGGCGCCGTCGCGACACAGGGCAGCAACGCGGGCTTCGGGGCCTTCGCGTTCGCTGGGATGTACGCCCACGCTGCAATCAATGGCGGGATAGTCTTGCGCCATCTGCAATAAGGCCGGGAAGTGATCCAGGCGAATGGAGACACACAGCATTCGCTGGATGCCCGCCTGGGCGGCGCTGTGCAGCATTCCGGCAAAGCCATCGCTGAAGGGGCCAAGATCAATGCGGTCAAGGTGACAGTGGGAATCAATCAGCATCGCTTATGCCCCGCGCCTATAGGCCAGTTCGCAGATAGCGTGGCCGTGTTGTTCGCCGCGCCGCTCAAATTTGGTTTTGGGGCGGGGGCACTGTTGTTGCAAGTTGGCTGCATCCAGCGGCTGAAACACGGGAAAATCAGCAATAATCTCTTGCATGTGTTCACCATAAGGCGCCCAGTCGGTCGCCAGATGCAGCAGTCCGCCAGGCTGCAGGCACTGTGCCAGCAGGGTGACAAAATCAGACTGGATCAGGCGGCGTTTATGGTGGCGTTTTTTCGGCCACGGATCGGGAAAAAAGATCTGGATGCGATCCAGGCTGTGCGGCGGGATCATGTGGCGCATAACGTCCACAGCGTCATGACAGATAACCCGCAGATTGGGCAATCCCTGCGTCTCAATGCAGTGCAACAGATGGCCCACGCCGGGGCGATGCACCTCAATCCCCAGAAAATCACGCTCCGGCGCAGCGGCCGCCATGGCAGCCAGCGTCTCGCCATTACCAAAGCCAATTTCCAGCGTCACCGGGGCGCTACGCCCGTAGCACTGCGCCATGTCCAGCGCCGCGCCGGTATATTCCAGCCCGTACTCTGACCAGTGATCTGTCAGCGCCCGTTGTTGGCCGCTGGTCAGACGGCCCTGGCGACGCACAAAGCTGCGAATGCGCGGGGCTGCGGGCGCGGCGTTTTGGCGAGATGCGTGTTCAACCACGTCCATTTAAAAAAAGGTTCCGTCCAGCGGTGAGGAGGCGCTGGCATAGCGTTTTTTCGGCATACGTCCGGCCAGAAAGGCCTCACGTCCGGCCTCAATGGCTTTGCGCATGGCGCTGGCCATCAATATCGGATCACGCGCTGCCGCAATGGCGGTATTCATCAACACCCCATCGCAGCCCAGCTCCATGGCTATCGCACTGTCTGAGGCAGTGCCCACGCCCGCATCCACCAGAATCGGCACCTTGGCGTTTTCGACAATCTCCAGGATGTTGTAGCGATTCTGAATCCCCAGCCCGGAGCCAATCGGCGCCGCCAGCGGCATCACCGCCACACAGCCGATCTCTTCCAAGCGCTTGGCCAGCAGCGGGTCATCACTGGTATACACCATCACCTTGAAACCGTCCTTGACCAGGGTTTCTGCGGCGTGCAGGGTCTGCACCACATCGGGATAGAGGGTTTTTTCATCACCGAGCACTTCCAGCTTGACCAGATCGTGGCCGTCCAGCAGCTCCCGTGCCAGGCGGCAGGTGCGCACCGCATCCTCGGCGCTGTAGCAGCCTGCGGTATTGGGGAGCAGGGTGTAGTCTTTGGGCGGGAGCACATCCAGCAGATTGGGCTCATCGGGGTTTTGGCCGATATTGGTGCGCCGGATCGCCACCGTAATAATCTGTGCGCCGCTGGCCTTTACGGCCTGGCGGGTTTGCTCCAAGTCTTTGTATTTACCCGTGCCCACCAGCAAACGCGAGTGGTAAGTGACGCCGGCGATGATCAAGGGGTCATGATGGGATGTTTCTGACATGCTGTACCACATTAAAAATAGAGGGATAAACAAGGAACTTGAAAGCACGAATAGACAGGCATTTAGTCTTGCGTATTCATTCGTGATTCAAAGGGCTTAGCCGCCCCCGACGGCGTGGACGATTTCCACCCGGTCACCGGCTTTGAAGCAGTAGTCTTCAAAACAACTGCGCGGGAGGATTTCACCGTTGATTTCCACCGCCAAACGCTGGCCTACGAGATTCAGCTCGGTGAGTAATTCGGCGGCGGTGAGCCCTGCCGGGAGAGGCTTGGCGGCGCCATTTAAGTGTATTTCAATGGATGTCTTCATGGGGCTTTGGTTTTAACTATGGGCCTCTTAGAGAAAAACAATTTCAATAATCATTCTCGTTTGCATATACTGAAATCGTGAGCTGTTGGGCGATGCCCATTACATGGCTTTAATCATCTGATCTTTTAAGGAGTGTGTCATGAAAAAAACCTTTTCCTTTGCTGTTGTGCATTTCACGGTGGCCTTTGCCGTCACCTATGCCTTAACCGGTAGCTGGGTCTTGGGTGGTTTGGTGGCGATGATTGAGCCGATGGTCAATACCGTGGCCTATCATTTCCATGAAAAAGTCTGGGATCGCATCCGCGCCCGACGTGAGGCCAATGAAACGCCGCAGGCGACCGAGTCCACCTTGGCCGGAGCGTAAACCGACATGCACCATCCTCAAACGCATTCAGAGTATAACGCACCGCCCGCCTCGGTATTAAGAGGCGGGCTTTTTTTTTGCGCAATGATCAGGCGCTAGAAGCTATACACGATATTTGCCCGCAGAAATTGCCCATCATCCGTGCCTTTGGCATAGTAATCCCCGACCTGCAGCCATTCCCCCCAAACATGCCCGGTCAATGAGGGCGATAATTTAAAGCCCAGCACCGCCGTGATCAGATCCCCGCGATCCTTGCCGGTGCCGCTACCGTCTTTTTCATTGGCATAGAGCTTATGATAGCGCAGTTTCAGGCTGCCATCGCTAAAGGGCACCAGATCCATCCCGATGGAAAAGCTGTCCAGATTGCTCCAGCCCGCAACGCCATATTGGGTGCCCACCAGCGAATAGACATACAATTCACTGATTTGTGGCCAGCGTGAAAACACCGGATGCCAGCCTTCGTTGCGGCCCTCTGAACGGGCATCATTACCCGACAGATAATAATAGCCCGCCACAAAGGCCGGTTTCAGCGTACCCCCCATGGCCGGACGATAACTCAGCTCGGCGTCGAGCATCTGGCCGCGCAGGCGGATATCGCCATGATCCCCATGCTGCAAGGCCAGCTCGATATTGGCCTTAACCCCATTGCCAAAATCGGGCATAAAGCGCCCACCAACGGTGTGAAACTTGGCATCTTCCAGGGTGCGCAAGGCCGTGCGTGAGTCGTATTCGACCTTGTAAATCCAGTAGCTTTCAAAGGGCATATTCGCCAGTTGGCGATGCTTGCCATAAAAACCGATGCCCGCCTCATCGTGTTCAATCATGCGCAGCCTGGATTCACGATTGATGGCCGCATAATCTTTATCGGTGTTATAGACCGCCAGAAAATCTATATCGTTAGCCCCCATCTGCAACGAGGCCTTGAGCGCATTGAAAAACAGGGTGCGCGACCCATCAGACGGCGTGCCTTCCAGAATCACCTTGCCGGTGCCATAAATCAGCTCCTGACGCCCCACCCGCAATGCCAGATTGCCGCTGCCCAGATTTTTAAAATCGGCATACAGCTCATCGACAATGATCTCATTGAGTGGGTCCCAGTTCTTGGTGTACTGACGCCCCCGGTCATAAAAGCGAAACTCATTGGTAAAGCGTGCCCGCCACAGGGTATGCTCGTCGGTCTGATATTGCAGCCAGACCCGCGTGCGGTTACGGTTAAAAACCTGATCAAAATGCCCCCCGGCATTATGCGGAATATCCCCCAGATCGGTGACCCGCACCCGCAGATCACCGCCCCATGCAAAGGCCTCGGCAGCGGTTGCAGACCCCACACAGAGCAGCAGTGAGGCAAATGCCGCTGATAATTTTTTCATCATGTTGACCAATCTCCCCGTTGCAACCCCAAGCTTGATGACACGCACTGCTGGCCTGTCTATCAAGGGCTTGGGTTGATTTTGAATAGGTATTTTTTTACAGCCTCGGGATTATAACCATAGAGGCTAATGTTTTGTTATGGCTTTTCCTGATTACTCATGTTGCTCAGCCACCACTCCGCCAACCTGTCCTATACTGAGATTATATCCAGCAAGGGAGATGACATCATGGCACGCAACCCGATCCAGTTTTAGCCCGGCCTGTCGCTGCCGGCCTTCCTCGAGCAATACGGTACCGAAGGACAGTGCAGGGAGGCACTCTTTCGGCATCGCTGGCCGCGAGGGTTTTTAACTGACGCTTAAAATCTTTTATTATCTCTGATAATCTACGATAATGGAAAAGCGATTAGTTAAGATAGGCGAGGCCGCAAAACTCCTGGGGTGTTCCATAGACGCTTTGCGTCGATGGGAGGCCACCGGAGAATTGCTCCCTGCGCGTAAGACCAAAGGCGGTACACGCTACTACGACACCGCGCACCTGCTTGGTCTAGGTGATGTAGACGCGCCGACCATTTGTTACGCCCGCGTATCCAGTCATGACCAGAAAGCCGACCTCGACCGCCAGCAAGAAATGTTAGAAACGTACTGTGCGGCTAAGGGATGGCGGGCAGAGGTCATCCGCGATCTTGGATCGGGCATGAATGACCGCAAGAAAGGACTGCAACGCCTATTAGAAATGATCTTGCGGCGGCAAATGCGGCGGCTGGTCATTACCCACAAGGATCGGCTGTTACGCTTCGGTTCAGAGCTTGTCTTTGCCTTGTGTGAGATGCAAGGCATTGAGATTGTCATCATCCATAAAGGCGAACAACCCTCGTTTGAGGAAGATTTGGCACAGGATGTTTTAGAAATCATTACGGTCTTTTCCGCGCGCCTCTATGGCAGTCGCTCCAAGAAACACCGCAAGCTGCTGCACGACCTGCAAGCCTCGGCAGACGTGATCGCAGAAGACCTCGGACTCCATAATGCTCATCGCAAACAAGATTGAACTGCGCCCAACCCCTGAGCAAGCCGATTATCTCAATCGGGCCTGTGGATCGCGTCGGCACTGCGACAACCAACTGCTGCATTATTTCAGTCAGGACGGCGTAAAATGGTCAAAAGCCGCAGCGTATCCGTATTATATCCAGGTATTGCGCGTTCAATTTTCGTGGTATGCGAAAGTGTCCAGCCGGGTAACACGCAACGCGATTGACGATCTTGACAACGCATTCAAGCATTTTTTTCGGCGCGTGAAAGCCAAGGCCAAAAAGCCAGGCTATCCCCGCTTCAAGAAAAAAGACCTCCATGACTCCTTTGCCCTGCGCGAGTCAGGCAAGTGCGACGTAGACGGGCGCACACTGCGCATTGAAAAGCTCAAGACCCGCATCAAGATGCGCCAAGGTTTACGCTTTACCGGGCAGACCAAACAGGTCACGATCAGCAAGCGGGCAGGCCGGTTCTATGCTTCTATTCTGGTAGACACTAACGAATACAACCCACACGCCCCCGAACACGCTTCAGTCGGTGTTGATCTGGGTATCAAGGATTTAGCGACATTAAGCACCGGCGAAGTCATCCCCGCCAATCAGCGCCTTAAGAAACACCTCAAATATTTAAAGCGGCGGCAACGGAACCTGTCGCACAAAGTGAAGGGTAGTCGTCGGAGCGCGAAAGCCAAGCGCTCCGTTGCACGACTGCACCAGCGGATCAGCCATCAACGT
>NZ_MU255056.1:1806552-1824052 GCF_000227725.2 Thiorhodospira sibirica ATCC 700588
CCGATAAGCTGACCCGCACCTATCAGGTCATTACCCTGGAAGACCTGAATGTCTCCGGGATGATCAAAAACCATTGTCTTGCCCGCGCTATTGCCGATGCTGGCTTTGGCGAATTGCGGCGACAAATTGAATACAAAGCGGCGTGGCGCGGCGTGACCGTGATCTTTGCGAATCGGTTCTATCCGTCTTCAAAGACCTGTCACGCCTGCGGGAAAATCCATGACATGCCACTGGATCAGCGCACAATGGCGTGTGACTGTGGGCATGTGATGGATCGTGACCTCAACGCCGCAAAAAATTTAGACCGCTATGGTCTGGATCGTCTGGACGCGCTCAGGCCGGACGTTAAACGCACGCAAGAGTCAGGTAAGACGGGTTCGCCCGCGCGGGTGCTGACGGCGTGAACATGCCAAAGATTGTCACAGATTTTCGTGATTATCTGATGTGTTTATGAGCGGTTCATCTGTCCTGACTGTGGCAATAGTACCCGCTGCCGGCTGTCGCGGGGGCTCTACCCGTGCCATCGCTGCCATCATCAGACCTCGCTCACCGCCGGCACCCTCTTTCATGTCACGCACTTGCGGCTCACCACTAGGTTCCTGGCCATTTACCCAGGGCGAGCGCGTATAAAAAGTTTCAAATAGAAGCTGTTTGGAAACTACCGCCTCAAGCCAAGCGGTTAGCCATCAGTCGAATCATTGCGAGATAAATCCAGGCTTCGCTGCTCGACATCAAGCGCTCGTAGTCCTTGCTCAGACGGCGTGAGTGGTTAAGCCAGGCAAAGGTGCGCTCACCAGGGATCGCCGTGGTCTTGACGCTTTGGCTGTCCAGACACCCGGCGCTTGGATGCTTGTGACGCCCGTGGCGTTGCCGTAGCCGAGCGCGTAGCCTGTCATGAAGACGCTGCCAGGTTCCATCGCGCCGCCAGCGATTGAAGTCATAGTACACTGCCGACCAGGCAGGAAAGTCGCGCGGCAGCTGACGCCACTGGCAGCCCGTCTGCAGGACATAGAAGATCGCATTGATGACCTGGCGCATGCTGAGCTTACGAGGGCGCCCGACCGGGGCGCTCGGCAACAGCGGCTTGATCGCCTTCCCGGCGCCCTCGCTGAGGTGACTCGGGTAGCGTTTTTTTGCGAATCTTCTTGCTGCATTTCTGGGGCATGTGGGCCACTTCCTAGAAAAAATCGTAGGTTAAGCCATTACGCGATTAATTTCCAAACAGCCTCTCAGATCATGATCGCCAAGGGAGGCGTTGATTTCCTTAAACAACTTCTCACCACGCGGGTCCTCCTCCAGAAAATGGCGAACGTTGAGGATGGGTGTTTCATCGGGGATCCGGTCACCAAGGCGCAGACCTGCAAATCGGCGCAGGCTCTCGATTTCGTAGAGCGCGTCTTCCATCCCCGGATCACTGAGGTTGTAGAACCGCTGCATGCAATGAATCCGGAGCATCATCTCCAAGGGATATGGAGGACGGCCAACGCGCCCCTTGGAGTAATGCGCCTTGAGCTTCTTGACCAGCACAGACCAGGGAATGTGTCTGTCCATTCGCTCAAGGAACAGCTCACGTCGCGTCTTGCGCTTCTTATTCTGGGACTCAATGTCAGCAAAGCTCATCTGATCCATGGGGCAAATACCGATTGATTGACTGATGAGTGAATTATCGCAAAAATGCGGAGTTATTCAGAGCTTCCTTAACCATCACTGGATTTTTGCATGTCTGCGCCATTGACTCTCCCCGCACCGGATGCTTCTGCCCTGGTTCATAGTGAACACTTGCGCGGATTGATCACGGCAGAAATCGAGGCTCATCAGGGCTGGCTGCCCTTTCGCCGCTATATGGAGCTGGCGCTGTATGCACCGATGCTGGGCTATTACGTCGCGCACAGCCGCAAATTTGGCCGCAGCGGTGATTTTGTCACTGCGCCGGAGGTTTCTCCCCTGTTTGCGCGGTGTTTGGCGCGTAGCTGTGAGGATGTGTTGACGCAGCTCGGCGGGGGTATGATCCTGGAACTGGGCGCGGGATCCGGGGCATTGGCGACGCATCTGTTGCAGGAGCTGGCCGTGCTGGATGCGTTGCCGGAACGCTATTTAATCCTGGAAATCAGCCCGGATTTGCGCCAGCGTCAGGCGCAGCGCCTTGCTTCGCTGGATGAGCATCTGCGCCAGCGGGTGTGCTTTATCACTGAATTACCGGCGGAGGGGACATTCAGCGGTCTGATACTGGCCAATGAGGTGCTGGATGCCATGCCGGTGGAGCGGTTCTGTGTCTGGCCGGATATACCCAGCCCCCGCGTTAAACAACTCGGTGTGGTGATGCACAACGGGGCCTTTGATTGGCAGGCCCGTCCGGCCCCGGCGAGTATGCGGCACCATATCGAGTACCTGTATCAGGAGAGCGGTCATTGCTGGCCTGCAGCATACTGCTCGGAATACAATCCGATGCTGGCGCCCTGGATCAAGGCGCTGGCCGACAGCCTGCATCAAGGATTGGTGCTATTGATTGATTACGGCTATCCACGGCGTGAATACTATGCGCCACAACGCACGCAGGGCACTTTGCTGGGCTATTATCGTCACCGCGTTGTGCAAGATCTGTTGCTGTGGCCGGGGCTGATGGATCTTACGGCGCATGTGGATTTCACCACCGTGGCCGAGGCGGCGCTGGATAATGCGCTGGCGCTGATCGGCTATACCACCCAGGCGTGGTTTTTACTGGATGCCGGGCTTGAACAGGTGCTCGCGGCCAGCCCTACCGACAGCATGGCCGCGCAACTAGCCCAAGCCAACGAGGTCAAACGGCTCACCCTGCCCGGCGAAATGGGCGAACGCTTTCAGGTGATGGGGCTGGGACGTGGCCTGCATGCACCAATTCGCGGCTTTAACGGCCAGGACTTGCGTTCTCGTCTATAAAGGGTGTCGGCGCATGATAATGGTATGCATGCTTTGCGACGGCTACACGCCGCCACCACGCAGCGGCATCTTCCAGATGTCGCTGTAACGCCCGCGAACGCAAGATGCGTCCGCTACAAACGTGACTTTTCCCACGCTTTTCAGTTAATATCCTACTAAACAACTAAGTAATTCATCATGCCCGCTACTTATGTACTCAAGGTCTGCGTTGACTTTTCTGCTGCTCATGTATTGAACGGTTATGACGGTGGCTGTGCACATCTGCATGGGCACAATTGGCAGGTGGAGGTTGAGGTGAAGGCCACGGCCCTGGACGATCTGGGTATGGGGCTGGATTTTAAGGTGATTAAACAGGCGGCCCGCGAGGTGGTGGCGATGCTGGATCATCGCTATCTCAACGATTTGGCCGCGTTTAGCCAGCAAAACCCCACGGCCGAGAATATTGCTGCCTGGATCTTTGGCGAATTGGCCACGCGCTTAAACCGCCCGCATGTGCGTATGCACGCCGTCACCTTGTGGGAGACGCCGCGTGCCTGCGTGCGCTATAGCGAAACCTAACTGTTAGGAGTGTGATTTATGATCAGCACCGCCGCCCCCTCTTGCGAGCGTAGCGATGCCATGGCTGATGTGCAGGCCAGTCTGGATACGCGCAGCATTCCCATTAACAAGGTGGGCATCAAGGATATCCGCCATCCGGTGCGCATCAGCGACCGCAGCGGTGGTGAGCAGCATACCGTTGCGCGCTTTAATATGTATGTGAATTTGCCGCATAATTTTAAGGGCACGCATATGTCGCGCTTTGTGGAAATTCTTAACCAGCATGAGCGTGAGCTGACGGTGAGCTCCTTTCAGCAGATGTTAAGCGAGATGGCTCTACGACTCGAAGCCGCATCAGGGCATATCGAGATGAGCTTTCCCTATTTTGTGAACAAGCGCGCCCCGGTGTCCGGGGTGGCAAGCCTTTTGGATTATGATGTGACCTTTATCGGCGAGATTCATGATCAGCAGATTATAATGAATATCAAGGTTGTGGTGCCGGTGACCAGCCTGTGTCCCTGCTCCAAGACGATTGCGGCCTATGGTGCGCACAATCAGCGTTCCCATGTCACGGTGAATGCACGCATTAACACCTTTGTCTGGATTGAGGAGCTGATTGATCTGGTGGAGCAGGAGGCCTCCTGTGAGCTGTTTGGCCTGCTCAAACGGCCTGATGAAAAATATGTCACCGAACGGGCCTATGACAACCCTAAATTTGTCGAAGACATGGTGCGCGATGTGGCTGCCCGTTTAAATGCAGATACCCGCATCAGCGCATACAGCGTAGAATCGGAGAACTTTGAATCAATCCACAATCATTCGGCCTATGCCATGATTGCCTTTGATAAATCCAGCAGATAGCGCGACGCGCCCAGGTGGCGTGGCGAGGTTTGTATTTAAGTTATGGTGATAACGCGCTAGCATTGTCACCGGTGTCATACAGCGCGCTTGGGCTGTATGTGTTTGATCCATTGTCTGGCTAATACATTTGATGTGAGGAGTGTTTTATGGGCGTATTGGTTGGCCGCAAGGCCCCTGATTTTGCTGCACCGGCGGTATTGGCTGATGGCCAGATGACCGAAACCTATCATTTCTCGGATGCCATCAAGGGCAAATATGCGGTCTTGTTTTTCTATCCTCTGGATTTCACCTTTGTCTGTCCGTCTGAGCTGATTGCCTTTGATCACCGCATTGAGGAATTTAAAAAGCGCAATGTCGAGGTGGTCGGCGTGTCCATTGATTCGCACTTTACCCACAATGCCTGGCGTAATACGCCGGTGAATAAAGGCGGTATCGGACTGGTGCGCTATACCCTGGTGGCGGACATGACCCACAATATCTGCCGCGCCTATGATGTGGAAACCCCGGATGGGGCCGTGGCCTATCGTGGTTCGTTTTTGATTGATAAGGAAGGCATTGTGCGTCATCAGGTGATCAATGACCTGCCTTTGGGACGCAATATTGATGAAATGATCCGCATGGTAGATGCCCTGCAATTTACCGAGATGCACGGAGAGGTCTGCCCGGCGGGCTGGAAAGATGGCGAAAAGGGCATGAAAGCCACGGCCGAGGGCGTGGCGAGTTATCTTGCTGAAGAAGGCGCCAAACTTTAAGTCAAATAAGCGCGCAGCCTTGGGCAGGGTTTGTGATGCCAGTTGCTGACTTGCCTTGAGAACCGCCCAGGGTCTGCGCCCCCCCCCGCATTTCTACACAGTCTGTGATCAAATCTGCATGGATACTTTCGTTGGCCCATTGATGCTGGATATCGCGGGCACCTCGCTCAGCGAGGTGGAGCGTGAACGCTTGACCCATCCCTTGGTCGGCGGAGTGATTCTGTTTGGCCGGAATTTTAGCGCCATGGAGCAGCTCGTGGAGCTGGTCGGCAGCCTGCGCGCGCTCGATAGGCCATCCTTATTGGTGGCTGTGGATCACGAAGGCGGACGGGTGCAGCGTTTCCGCGAGGGATTTACCCGCTTGCCGCCACCACGCTGGCTGGGACGCCAACATGCCATTGACCCGGCGCGTTCGCGTATTTTGGCAGCAACCCTGGGCTGGCTGATCGGCGTGGAATTACAGGCGGTCGGCATTGATTTCAGCTTTACCCCGGTGGTGGATATCGACCACGGCCTGTGTGAGGTGATTGGTGATCGCGCCTTGCACGCCGACCCCGAGGTGGTGGCGGAATTGGCCTATCACCTGATGCGCGGGCTGGAAGATACCGGCATGGTGGCAGTGGCCAAGCATTTCCCTGGGCATGGCGGGGTGGAAGGGGATTCGCATTGCGTTTTGCCCATCGATCACCGTTCTCTGGCGAGCCTGGAGCAGGCGGATTTGCTTCCCTTCCGGCATCTCATTGCGCACGGTCTGAAGGCCATTATGCCGGCACATGTGGTCTATGCTGAACAAGACGCGCAACCTGCCTGCTTTTCGCGCTATTGGCTGCATGAGGTGCTGCGTACCCGCATGGGCTTTAACGGCGCCATTCTCAGCGATGATTTGAGCATGGCCGGTGCGGTCAGCATCGGTTCCCCGCTGGAACGGGCGCAGGCGGCCTTACAGGCGGGTTGCGATATGCTGCTGGTATGCAATGACACCGCCGCCGCCGATGAGATCCTTGATGGTCTGGGTACGGTACATAATCCGCAGGCCAGTGAGCGCCTTAAACAGTTGCGGGCACAACGCCTGTATCAGACCGAATGGAACGCCTTGACCCAATCGCAACAATGGCGTCAGGTCAACGCCCTGATGACGCTGTGCTAACGGCCATGCGCTGGCTGGCGGCGCTGTTGCTGCTGTTTGCCGTCGCTGCACAGGCCAGTGAGCGCTTCAGGCTGTGCAGCCCTTGGGAAGTGACTGCGCCAGAAGAACCTTCCTTTAATGATCAAAATATCCGCTTTTTCGCCGATCATGCGCTGATTGACCGTGAGGGTGTCTCAGTGCTGACCGGCGATGTGGATGTGTATCATGAAGGTCGGCGCCTCAGTGCGCAGCAGGTACACTATCACGAGCGCAGCGGTCTGATTGAGGTCGAGCAGGGCGTTTCTTTAAGTGATGCCAGTCTGCAACTGGATGCGCAGCGCGGGCAGCTCTGGCTGGAAACCGAGGTCGCCCGATTTGATGCGGTCCGCTACCGCTATGCCCCGGCCCATGCGCGCGGCGGCGCGGCGCGGCTGGAGCGCCAGACTCCGCAGCGTATCGTGCTGCATGATTCCAGCTATACCACCTGTGATGCGGGCTACGATGACTGGCGCTTGAGCGCCCGGCGGGTGATATTAAAACAGGATCAAGGCCAGGGCACGGCGCGGGATGTATGGCTGCATTTTTATGAGATACCGATTTTTTACACGCCCTGGATCAGTTTCCCGCTGGATGATCAGCGCAAATCCGGGGTATTGGCGCCACGCATTGGCAATGCCCAGGCCACCGGCCTGGATATTGAAATCCCTTATTATTTCAACCTCGCCCCCCAATATGACGCAACCCTGGGCGTGCGGATGATGAGCCGACGCGGTGTCATGCTGGATACCGAACTGCGTTATTTAACCGCCTCCCAGCGCGGCATGATCTCAGCGGATTATCTGCCGGATGATCAGCGCTATGCCGAGAATCGCAGTCTGCTAAGCTGGCAGCACAGCGCCCGTCCACTACCCCGGCTGGCCTTTGACGTGGATGTCAGTGATGTTTCTGACAAGGATTATTTCAACCATTTTGGTGCCTCGTTGGCAGTCAGCAGCATCACGCACCTGGAACGGCGTGCGGATATACGCTACAGCGGCGATTATTTCACCGCGCTGGGGCGGGTGCAGGGCTATCAGACGCTGGATCCCACAATAGCCCCGGAACAACGCCCCTATCAACGCCTGCCACAGTGGGTGCTGGAAGGCGATGTGCCCGGCTGGGGTGGGCTGGAGTACGGCGTGCGGGCTGAATGGGTGGCCTTTTCCCGCACGGACAGCATGACCGGGCAACGCCTGGATCTCAGCCCGCGTCTGCGCTGGGCGGCACACGGCCCGGCCTGGTTTTTCCAGCCCATGTTCAAATATCGCACCACTCATTATCAACTCGCCGATACCCCAGAGATGCTGGATACACAGCAACAGCGCCATCTGCCCGTGTTCAGCGTGGACAGCGGTCTGTTTTTCGAGCGTCCGCTTTTGGCGCAACGGGTGCAAACGTTAGAACCGCGCCTGTATTACCTTTATGTACCGTATCGGGATCAGGATCACTTGCCGGTCTTTGATAGCGCACCGCTGGCCTTTGGCTTTGATCAATTATTTCGCGAAGAACGCTTCACCGGGCCGGATCGCATCGGTGATGCCAATCAATTCACCGCAGCCCTCACCACTCGCATCCTGGATCCGGCTCTCGGGGGTGAATGGCTGCGCGCCAGCCTGGGACAAATCATTTACCTCAACGACCGGCGCGTGGGGCTTGATGCCGACAGCGCCATCCAGACCGCACAACATTCCAGCCTGGTCGGTGAACTGGGCTGGCGCCCGCGCCTGCAACACCTGGGGCAGCACGCGCAGGACGCCGGCGTACAGTTGCGTTTGGCCCTACAAGCCGATCCCGAGGAAAAAAACCTCGAACATGCGGTCACGCAATTTCAATATCGCACCGATGCCCAGCGGGTGCTCAATCTGTCCTATCGTTTCCGCGAAGATCGCCAGCAGCAAACCGATCTCTCTTTTGCCTGGCCGCTTTCCGAGCGCATTGACATGGTAGGCCGCTGGAATTACAGCCTGCGTGATCAACGTGATCTGGAAAGCTTCGCCGGCTTTGAATACAACACCTGCTGCTGGGCCGTGCGGGTGGTGGGGCGGCGTCACCTGACATACGGCGGCGAAGGTGATTACAATAACGGCATCTATGCCCAACTGGTTTTAAAAGGCTTGACCAGCATGGGCACCGGCATCGGCGAGCTTTTAGAAGAAGGTATCTTAGGTTATGCAACGCGTGATTGATCACGGCTTTTATCGCGGGCTGCTCGGCCTGCTGGCCCTAGGGCTGAGCGCGTCCGTCAGCGCACAAGGTTTTGACCCCAGCCCCGCCCAACCCCTGGATCATATCGTGGCGGTCGTTGAGGAAGATGTCATTATGGCCTCGGAATTGCGCCAGCGTATGCAGCTGATTGCGCAACAAATTCAGACACGCGGCGGTCTTCTGCCCGATGAAGCCATCCTGATCCGCCAGGTTGCCGAACGTCTGGCACTGGAGCGCCTGCAATTACAGGAAGCGCGCCGGATCGGCATCCGCATCGACGACCTCACCTTGAATAATGCCGTTGAGGCCATTGCCCGCGATAACCAGCTGAGTCTGCCGGAATTTCGCGAACAGCTGCTGGCGCAAGGCCTCAACTTTGCCCAGTTTCGTGAGCAGGTGCGAGATGAACTCACCATTGCGCAGTTGCGGCGGCGTCAAGTGGAAAACCGCATCCAAGTCACCGAACAAGAAATCGACGACCTCATTGCCAGCGAAAGCGGCGCCATTGACAGCGGCATGCAATATCGTCTGCAACATATTCTGGTAGCACTCCCCGAGGGTGCCAGCCCGCAAGATATTCAAAGCGCCCGCGCCAAGGCCGAGGCCTTGCGTCAGGAAGCTCAGGCCGGGGCGGATTTTACCGAGCTGGCATTGCGCGCCTCCAGCAGCCAACATGCTCTGGAAGGCGGTGATCTGGGCTGGCGCGGCGCAGCGCAAATCCCCACTCTGTTTGCCCGGCATGTGGTGTTAATGCGCGTAGGCGACATCAGCGAAGTGGTGCGCTCCCCCTCTGGCTTCCACCTGATCCGGCTTGCGGAACGACGCGGTGGCGAACGCGCCAACATCACCCAGATTCGCGCCCGCCATATTCTCATCCAACCCTCCGAGATTCTGAGCGATACCGAGGCCCGCGAGCGCTTGCTGGTGTTGCGCCAGCGGATTTTAGACGGCGATGACTTTGCCACACTTGCCCAGGCACACTCCCAGGATCGCGGCAGCGCCCTGCGCGGCGGTGATCTAGGCTTTATCAGCCCTGGCGAGCTGGTGCCCGAATTTGAACAAACCATTGCCCAACTCAGCCCCGGCGTTTTAAGCGAGGTCTTCAAAAGCGCTTTTGGCTGGCATCTGGCCGAAGTGCTGGAATATCGCCAACACGACGGCTCGCGCGAACTGATGCGCAACCAGGCCCGTGAAATCATCCGCGAACGCAAACGCGAAGACGAACTCGAACTCTGGCTCCGCCGCCTGCGCGATGAATCCTTCATCGAATACCGCCTGGACGGAATCAGCCACGCAAATGCACCATAAAACCTAAAACAGCGGTGACATTACCGGGAGCGCACAGCACCAGCTGTGCATTAAATACCCTGGGAGCGCGGAGCACCCGCCGGGGCGGGGTCTTCTTGCGCCCACTTTCCAGTCATGCACGGATTTGCTCGAACTGCTCTCGACGGATATCACAGGGATAAGTATGTCTCATCTCGCTATTATCGGCGCTTTCCAGAAGACTTTGAACCGGTTCTTAAAATAGCGAGGGTATCCCTCCCCCTTAAATTCCTTTTGAGTATTTTCCTTATGTCGTCCACCGCCACCACTCCCCAGATCGGTTTTGTCAGTCTTGGCTGCCCTAAAGCCCTGGTTGATTCTGAGCGCATTCTCACCGCCTTGCGGGCACGCGGCTATGACATCTGCGGGAGTTATGCGCAGGCTGATCTGGTGATTATCAACACCTGTGGCTTTATTGAGGCAGCGGTGGATGAGTCTCTGGAGGTTATCGGCGAAGCTTTGGCCGAAAATGGCCGGGTGATTGTCACCGGTTGTCTGGGGGCCAAAGCAGAGCAGATACGTTCGGCGTATCCTGAGCTGCTGGCCGTCACTGGCCCGGAGGCGGTAGATGAAGTGCTGGCGGCGGTGATGCAACATCTGCCCCTGCCGGAGATTCCCTTTGCGACCTTAGTGCCGCCGCAAGGCATCAAACTGACGCCGCGTCATTATGCGTATTTAAAGATTTCTGAGGGCTGCAGCCACCGCTGCCGTTTTTGCATTATTCCGCAACTGCGCGGGGATCTGGTGAGTCGTCCCATCGGCGAGATTTTGCAAGAGGCGCAGCATCTGGTCGAAGGCGGCGCTAAGGAGCTTTTAGTGATTGCCCAGGATACCAGCGCCTATGGCATGGACGTTGGATACCGCACGGGTTTTTGGGGCGGGCGCCCCTTGCGCAGTGATATTCAAACGCTGGCGCGTACCTTGGGTGAGCTTGGGGTCTGGGTGCGTCTGCATTATGTGTATCCGCATCCGCAGGTGGATGATTTGGTGGCCCTGATGGCTGAGGGATTGATCCTGCCTTATCTGGACATGCCGCTGCAACATGCCAGCCCGGCGGTTCTCAAGGCGATGCGCCGTCCGGGCAATATCGACAAAATGCGCGAGCGCATTGCCCACTGGCGCACGCTCTGCCCAGAACTGACCTTGCGCAGCACCTTTATCGTGGGTTTTCCGGGGGAAGCCGAGGCTGATTTTGCCGCCTTGCTGGATTTTCTGGAGGAGGTGCAATTCGACCGGGTGGGCTGTTTTACCTATTCTGCCGTGGATGGCGCAGCGGCCAATCAGCTTCTCAATGCGGTGGCAGAGGACATCAAGGCTGCCCGTCAAGCGGAATTGATGAGTGTGCAGGCAGACATCAGCGCGTCCAAGCTGGCACAGCGCATCGGTCAGTCATTGCAGGTTCTGGTGGATGGGCACGATGCTAAAGGAGGCTATCTGGCCCGTAGCCGCGCCGATGCCCCGGAGGTCGATGGGGTGGTCTATGTGGACAGTCATATCCCGCTCAATCCCGGCGATTTGATCACGGTAGAGGTCACCGAAAGCGATGAACATGATTTGTACGCCGTGTTAGCGGATTAGCGTTTAAGAAGGGGAATGCGCGGGCACTGCGCTCAATATTTACAAATCCGTACGGATTGGCCTTCAACCCGGCGGCAGATTGTGTAATGATTAAAACGCGGTGCAAACTCTACCCAAATAACTTAGAAGCCCCCTGTGTGCGGGCGCGGATTGAAACACTGATATGACCCTTGGAATCATTGCAACCCTGCTCTATCTTGGTACCTCTGTGTTATTGGCGGTGCGCTTTCAGCATCACATCAAAGGCGATACCCTGCCGAGATGGAATTTTCCGGCCATTGCCAGTGTCTGGGCGGTGGCGATTGCCTTGCACGCCTGGATTTTGTATGTGCATGTGTTCACACCTCATGGCCTGAACATGGCTTTTTTCAATGCCCTGTCGATGTCGGCCTGGCTGATTGCCATGCTGCTTTTATTGGTCTCCTTACGCCATCCGCTGGAGATGCTGGGGACGATTACCCTGCCGCTGGTCAGCTTGAGCCTGAGCTTTTCGCTGGTGTTTGTCTCAACCGAGATGGAGCCGCGTGCCACGCTGATGGAGCCGGGGATTCGCTTGCATATTATGCTCTCTCTGCTGGCCTACAGCGTGTTGGGACTGGCGGCGATTCAGGCGCTGTTTGTGGCGATTCAAAACCGTAACCTGCACAGGCATCGTACCGGCGGTTTTATCCGCGCCTTGCCGCCCCTGGCGATCATGGAAAGCATCCTGTTTCAAATGATCGCGACCGGCTTTGTCTTGCTCTCTGGCGGGCTGATCACCGGATTGATCTTTTTTGACAATCTTTTTGCCCAGCATCTGGTGCATAAAACGGTACTGGGGCTGACCGCCTGGGTAATCTTTGCGGTGCTGTTATTTGGGCGTTTGCGGTTTGGCTGGCGTGGCCGCATCGCGGTACGCTGGACCTTGGGCGGTTTTGCCGCCTTAATGCTGGCCTATTTTGGCTCCAAGTTCGTCCTGGAGCTGATTTTAGGTCGTTAATAACCGCTGTGGCGATCATGCCATCGCACGATGCTGCCCTGCCTGCCGCGACCCTCGCGGCGCAGGCCGGGGCCGGTGGACTGGGGCGTTTTGCCATGTTCATTAAGGCATTGTCTGAGGCGGTAGGGGGTTGATATGCAGACTGCAGATGATGATGACTTTGACGGGCTGATGGTACATGAGCAGCTGAGTTTTAGCTGGCGCCTTCTGGATGCGCCGCCCTCTGAATCTGAATTGGTGCATTTGTGCGAGGCCAATGAGGCGCTGTTACGGGTGTGTGCCACCCTTGACGATGCGATGCCACGCCTGAGTAATGAAGGTTCCGAGGTTGTTCAGGAACTGGTGCGCTTTGATGCTAAACTGAATCTGTTACTGGAAATGGTGAGTGAGCTGTTGCACACGACGCGCCAGTTGCCGCAGATGACACCGCTGGAATTGGGTGCCCAGGGTCTGCGTTTTCCCTGTGCGCAGTTATTGGCACCGCCGAGCCTGTTATTGCTGGATGTGTATGCCTGCCCGCAGTTTCCCAAGGCGCTGCGATTGTTTGCGCGGGTGCTTGACGGGCAGGAGGATCTGGAGGGCTACCGCATCATGGCGCGCTTTGAAGGCTTGTCCACTGCGATGACAGAAGGGCTGGAAAAACTGGTGTTTCGGCGTCATCGACGCAGCATCGCCCTGCGCAAACACAAACTTTAGCAATCGTCAGGCAACTCGCCTGCCTGCCGCGACGCACGCAGCGCAGGCAGGTAGATTTTCAGGAACAAGACATTATGTCATTTCGTTTATCCCGCGCCCTGGCTACAGCGGTGCTATTGCTGGGGCTTTTGTTGACTGTGCCAGGCACAGCGCAAGATTCCGAGCTGCTCACCCTGAATTTCAAAGATGTCGATATTCAAGCGGTGATCAACTACGTCTCCGAGGAAACCGGAATCAATTTTATCGTCGATCCACGGATTCGCGCCCGCGTGACCTTGGTTTCCGGACGGGCGGTGACACGCGATGAGCTTTATGACATCTTTCTATCCTTGCTGCGCGTACACGGTTTTGCCGCCGTCCCCGGAGAAGGCGTTACTAAACTCCTGCCCGATGCCTTGGCCAAGCAAAGCGAAGTGCCCACCATCGACCACACCCCGCGTCCTTCGGTGCGCGGCGATGCCTACATCACCCGCGTCATTGAGATCAAACATATTGATGCCGCGCAGCTGGTGCCCATTTTGCGCCCGTTATTACCACAAAGCGGCCATCTGGCCGCCTCGCCGGAATCCAATACCCTGATCATCGCGGATACGGCAGTCAACGTGCAGCGTTTGGTGGAGATTGTCGCCCGCGTGGATCAGGCGGTTGTCGATGAGTTTGAGGTCATCCCCCTGCGCTATGCCTCGGCCAGCGAAATTGTGCGCATCCTGGAAAACATTAAAAGTGGTGATCCCGGTCGTCAGCGCCCTGGCAGTCGTTTGCAGCTGGCCGCCGATGAGCGCACCAACAGCATCATCCTTAGCGCTGAAGGGCGGATGCGTTTTACCCTGCGCGCCTTGATCTCACATCTGGATATCGACATGGATACCGGCAATATCCAGGTGGTCTATCTGCGTTATGCCAACGCCGAACAAATCGCCCGCGTACTGGAAGGGCTGGCTTCGTCCCTGCTCATTCCCGGTGATGGCCCGCCAGGTGGCACACAGATCAACATCCAGGCGCATGAAAGCACCAACGCCATCGTCTTAAGCGGTCCACCAGATGTCCTGCGCGATCTGCGGCTGGTCATTCAGCAACTGGATGTGCGCCGTGCTCAGGTTCTGGTCGAGGCGGTGATTGCGGAAGTTTCTTATGAACGTGCCACCGAATTAGGGGTGCAGTGGGGCATTGGCTCCAATCAGGATGGTCTGGGGATTGTCAATTTCGGTCGCAGCGGTACTGGCATTGTCAGTCTGGCCAACAGCATTAACGCCTTTTTAAGCGGTACCACCACGGCTACCACCGCGCCCAATCCCGGCGATGGTCTGAGTCTGGGCGGTCTGGGGCGCACCGGCAGTACCCGGATTGCCATGCTGGTGCGGGCATTGTCGCAAGATTCCTCCTCCAATATCCTCTCCACCCCCAGCCTGCTGACCATGGATAACGAGGAGGCCGAGATTGTGGTCGGCCAGAATGTACCGTTTATCTCCGGGCGCACGGTTGAACAGTCCGGACAGGCCTTTGACACCATTCAGCGTCAGGATGTCGGGGTCAAGCTGGTGGTGCGTCCGCAGATCAACGAAGGCAATTCGGTCAAGCTGGAGATTGAACAGGAAGTCTCGCAAGTGGCCCCCAGCGGCAGCACTCAGGGCGCGGCTGATCTGGTCACCAACAAACGCAGCCTGCGCACCAGCGTGATTGTCGATGACGGCGAAATGGTGGTACTTGGCGGATTGATTGATGATGTCCTGACCCAAACCCAGCAGCGCGTGCCCGGTCTGGGCGCAATTCCCGGCGTGGGGCGCCTGTTTCGCTACGAATCTGCCAACAAGCAAAAACGCAACCTGATGATTTTCCTGCATCCGGTGATTGTGCGCGAGCGTGGTGCGCAGCAGCACCTCACCACTGCCAAATACAATTTTATCCGCACCCAGCAGATCAATTCGCGCCAGCAAGGCGTGTTGATGATGCCTGAAGACACGGTGCCGGTATTGCCCGCCTGGGATGAGTTACTGGAACTGCCGCCGCCCTTTGAAACCTTGGCCGGGACCGCCCATTCCGGCAATAACCCACCCGTGGTAACACCACCACCCTGGCAATAAATCCGCAGCGGGTCAGCGTTACCCGCTTGGCTTGTGCATGAATAAAGGCTAGGCATGTTTCTGGAACGCCTGCACGGCAAACATATCCTGGGGATGACCGCGCTGTGGCTATTGCTGGCGGCTTGGGTGCTGTTTGTTGAGTACAGCCATTGCGCGCTCAGTGCGGTGTTAGTGATGGTGATCTGGGCGGGCATCTTTTTGGCCGGCAGTGAAAGCGTCGTACTCAGGCGGCACATCCTGGTGCGGGCGGTGTTGAGCCGCCAAGGCTGGCTGGCGTGGTTGCTCAGCTTTAAAACCGTGTTGCTATTATGGCAGGCGCTCAAGGCGCTCGTGCTGGCGCTGTTTTTGGCGGTGAGTCTGTTTTTATTGCGCTGGCCGCAATGGGGAGTGCTGTTAGCGGATGTGATCTTGATCAGCGCACTACTGGCCGTATTCATGCGCACGCTGCGCCATGAGATTCATCCGCTGTATCTGGGGCCCTTGGTGCGCATCTGGGCACATCGCCTCAATGTGGTGGTGCTGTGGCTGGCCTTGATGCTGGCACTGCTGTATTCCGCACGGGAAGACTACACCGCCATGAGTTTTGCCGATGTGGTGCAGTATAGCGCCGCCAATCTGCATATCGGCTGTGACGCTTTGGCCGTACTCAGCCGCCTGCTGGTATTGCTGGATGCCTCCTTATGGTGGGCCGCACAACGCATCTTTGCCGGAATGCATGAGCCCCAGCAAGTATTGCTTGCCTGGCTGGCCTTCATCGCCGCCTTCGGCGCCTCCTTCCTCATCGCCTGGTGCTACAGCCGCATGATGATCGGCCTGCTAGCCCGCCCCTGGGAGGTTTTTCTTAAACCGCGCATAAAAACTTACCCAAACTTTCACGAAGCTGCATAAATCTGTTCATATCGTCAACGCCCAGCGGGCGAATCCGTCTGACCCTGCTCTTACATGCGTTTAAGGTTTCACCTGAGCGCTGATTGAAGTTTTTGGCGATGTTGAGATCACGATCCATATGGATAGTTACCTGCTTTTATCTACAGGATGCGCCATATTCACTGCAATATGGTGCATCCTGTACCATCCCTAACAACGATCATCCATTTCAAATGAGCCTGCCATTTAAGATAGACCTCAAACGCGGTTTGCTGGAAGGCGTGCGCTTTTTGCCATCGCCCAATATCAACGCTCGTCCGTCAGGGATGGTGCCTGAGCTGCTGGTGATTCATGCGATCAGCTTGCCACCGGGAGAATTTGGCGGACCGTGGATTGATCAGTTATTTTGCAATACCCTGGATGCCGGGGCCCATGCGTTTTTTGCCCAGCTTCAAGGACTGAAGGTATCGGCACATGCCTTGATCCGCCGGGATGGTGAGGTGGTGCAGTATGTGCCCTTTCATCTGCGCGCCTGGCATGCCGGGATTTCCTGTTATCAGGGGCGCGAGAATTGTAATGATTTTTCTATTGGAATTGAGCTGGAAGGATGTGATCACTGCGCCTTTGAACCCATTCAATATGCGGTTCTTAATGCACTGATTGACGCCTTGGTCATCGCCTATCCGCGCTTAAACCGCGAGCGCATCGTAGGACATTCAGACATCGCCCCCGGTCGCAAAACAGACCCAGGACCGTATTTTGACTGGCACGAGATTGGGATTTATTAAAGGCTTAACGGCTTTGGCCACTGAATATTTTGCACAGGCATAAAAAAACTCGGACTAATTATATTAGTCCGAGTTTGGTATTTAATGCCTGGCAGTGACCTACTTTCGCATAGGGAGACCCTAGACTATCATCGGCGCTGAGCAGTTTCACTTCCGAGTTCGGGATGGGATCGGGTGGTTCCCACTCGCTATTGCCGCCAGACAAACTGGCTTCAAGCGTGTGCTGAGATTAACTCAACACAAGGAAATTCAGGAAAGTATCTTCGGCGTCGTGTTATGTCGTTACTGCTATTTATAACACCCAAACTACTTGGGGTTATATGGCCAAGCCTCACGGGCAATTAGTACTGGTTAGCTTCATACATTACTGCACTTTCACACCCAGCCTATCAACGTTGTAGTCTTCAACGGCCCTTTAGGGACCTTAAGGTCCAGGGAAATCTAATCTTGAGGTAGGCTTCCCGCTTAGATGCTTTCAGCGGTTATCCCTTCCGTACTTAGCTACCCGGCAATGCCACTGGCGTGACAACCGGAACACCAGAGGTACGTCCACTCCGGTCCTCTCGTACTAAGAGCAGATCCTCTCAAATTTCCGACGCCCACGGCAGATAGGGACCGAACTGTCTCACGACGTTCTAAACCCAGCTCGCGTACCACTTTAAATGGCGAACAGCCATACCCTTGGGACCTGCTTCAGCCCCAGGATGTGATGAGCCGACATCGAGGTGCCAAACACTGCCGTCGATATG
>NZ_MU255056.1:1829052-1854173 GCF_000227725.2 Thiorhodospira sibirica ATCC 700588
TTGACCTGTTCCCTGACAAGAGCGGCGCATTATATAGCGTTTGTGTCACGGGTCAAGCTTTTTTTTAAATTTATGTTACACGCGGCGATGAAACCGCGACAGCAAGCAGCGCACATGATCTGCGGTGCTCAGCAGCTGTTTGCTGGAGGCTGCCGTTTGCGTGGCACCGCCAAGCGTATTTACGGTGATCTCGCGCATCGCCTGAAGATTACGCTCAATCTCGGCATTGACCTGAAACTGTTGTTCTGCGGCACCGGCAATTTGCGCCGTCATATCACGGATTTGGCTGACTGCAGCCATAATAGCTTCCAGTCCCTGCCCTGCTTGCTGGGCTTCAATGGCGGTGGATTGAGCCATCTCTTGACCTCGCTGCATGGCGTTTACCGCACGCTGGGTTCCTGTCTGGAGGTTTTCAATCATGGCCTGAATATCGGCCGTGGATTGTTGTGTGCGCGAGGCTAAAGTACGCACTTCATCGGCCACCACGGCAAAACCGCGCCCCTGCTCACCGGCACGGGCGGCTTCAATCGCGGCATTGAGCGCCAGCAGATTGGTTTGCTCGGCAATGCCGCGAATCACATCCAGTACGCTGCCAATGGCCTGACTTTGCTGATCCAAGGTATGCAGCGCCTCCCCCACCCGTTTGACCTCAAGCGCTAAGGCATTCATCGCCGCAACCACGGATTGTACCCGCCGCCCTCCTGTCTGCGCCTGACGATCGGCATGCTCACTGGCACCGGCAACCTCGCTGGCACTGCGTGCGACCGCCTCGACCGTGGTGCTCATTTGTTGCATCGCGGTGACCACTTGGGCAATCTGCGCCTGCTGCTGGGTTAAATCGCCGTTGGTTGCATGACTTAACTGCGAGAGCTCCCCGGCGGTATGGGTTAATTGTTCCGCCGTGGCAACCAGCTCTTTGAGTGCCACATCAAATGCCTCAAGGATCTGATTAAATGCGTTCGCCGTATCGCCGATCTCATCTTTGCGCGCCGTATCCATGCGACGTGACAGATCAAGATCGCTGGCAATTTCTTTTAAGGTGGTCTGCAGCCGCATCAGGGGATGGGATACCGCATAGTAGCTTTGCCAGCCAATCACTCCCACCATCAAGATAAACACCCCGGCGCCAATGGCGATAGAGACCCACAATAAGCGGCGCAGATGTGCCTGCAAATAGTCCAGGTCAATATCGGCACCAATAATAAAGCGTCGCCCATCACCGGTTTCCAACGGCAGAAACAGCGAACGAAAGGCACCATAATCATCGGCATACGTCACATAGCGGGCTTGTCCGTCGGCGAATGCCGCATATAACACCTCTGGAGCACTCTCATAATGCTCAAAAAACCGATCATGTGTCCCGGTCTGTAATTCCGCAATGGTGGCAGAGGTTGCCGTAGTAACTACCCGGCCATCAAACAGCATATAGGTATACACATAGGCCAGGCCGATACGCTGCACATAACGCGACAGGCGGTGGATATCGTTTAAAAACTGTTCTGGTGCGACAGAGGAGGCGTCGGTAATGGCACGGTGATACTCGGGTGGGAACCATTCGGCCACGGCATAAGCCGCTGTTTCCAGGCGCTTGTCAGCGCCCTGAAGCAGGTGATGGCGCAGGGTGTGATAGGCTGTTGCGGTAAAAAACAAAAACCCCAGGATACTCACTGAGATCAGTGAAATCATTAAGCGCCACTTAAGTTTCACGCATCCCCCTTCTATCGGGCGTTGATATATTGCAGATCGTGTATTGTGCTATTTATTATGCGCTAGGGCTAAGGTATAGGTATAGCAGCCATATATGCTGTATGTACTGGCCCCAAACAGACACTATCAAGCCCATGTGGGCTGAGCGATTGAACTGATCGGGCTTAAGGAACGCGCAGAAGAAGGTATAGATAATGAGAGGGGGTGAGGTAAACCAAGATCCATCCCGGAGCGATGTTTACCTCGTAAGCAACTCCCTGTTAGCACTCACCTCCCTGGTGTACGATCTCCTTGCATCTCCCTAAGCGCATCAATCTCCCTGTATTCCTTGATGCATCAACCTCCTTGGTGAGCTGGGTATAGATTAACAAGGCCAGCGCGACCTGCAAACCCGCAATACCCCCGTTTTCTGTAGGAGTTTTCCGAAGTGTGCGTAGGAAAAATCCTACGCACAACAAAGGCTGCCGTAATCTATCCAGTGCAGCCTAAAAACCATAGCAGCGCAGGGCGCGCCATCAACGCACCGCTCAGGCAAAGGCGCGCTTAAACCATTTAAGCTGACCATCGGCCTCTATCGCCACTATATCAAAGCGCACCAGCCCCGCATGAGCATGACACCTTATATAATGGGAAGCCGCTGCTTGCAGTTTTTTTTGCTTGCGCCGGTCTACCGATTGAAATGCGCTGCCAAAGCTTGCCGTGCTGCGACTGCGCACCTCTACAAACACCAGCACGGCCTGGTCTTTAAAGATGAGGTCAATCTCACCTACCGGACAGCGATAATTGGCCTCAATAAAGCGCAGCCCCTGGGTCTGCAGATAGCGCTTGGCGAGCTGTTCTGCCCATTGTCCCTGGCGCTGCTGTGCCGTCATTGCCGCATCTGCAGGCTGACGGCGTGCTAAGCAGCCTTTAATGAAGCGCAGCGCCGCATCAATCCGGCGATGGCGTCGTGGCTGTGTCGTCTTCAAGCGCACCACCGGCAGCATCCTCCATCAGACGTGGCTCAACATCGGGTGCGTCGATGGGGCGCACACGACCACCGCTAAACTTGGCCCAACTGAGCTGGCGATGCACCACGCCCTGGAGATCCACCTGCAAGCGCCCGGTCAATCCTTCAAAGGGCCTGCGCTGCTGATGCAGCCGCGCTAATTCACCCGACAGGCGCATCGCATCAAAGCCCAAGGCAAATAAACGCGGCAGATTATAGGCCGCTGTGGCGGTGAAATCGGACCCGCTGCGCAGATCCTGACGCAAGCCCAGCTCCTCAATCAGCCAGGGAATTTCGACAAAGGCCAGCCCATTGAGGTCAGCATTGCTCGCGCTATCAGGAATCCCCGAATACACCTGCGAGGTTGCCAGCACTGGCAAATGGTGCGCTCGATGGAAACGCAGTTGCGGATATAGCAAGCGCACCTGTGCCGGGCCGCCGACAACAAAGATCATCTCAATATCCGCGCGCGGTTGCAGATCGGAACCGCGCAGCTGGCGATAACGCTCCAGGCTGTCGGCCATCCCCAAGGCAATCACGACCGGCCCGGTCAGATCGGTTTCTTGCGGGGCATACTGCTGAATCGCCGACAATCGGCCACCCTGTTCGCGGAAACGTTGCGCAAAGGCGCTGAGCAGGCGTTCACCCAAGGCATCCTGACTCACCAGCGCCACCGCATTGCGATAACCCTGTGCCGCTGCCCGCTCAGCCACATGGATGGCCTCTTCTTCAGGATTCAAGGCAAATTGATAAAGATTGGAGACCGCACGACCATCTTGCGCTCGATTTAAGGCCAGGGTCGGCACCGGCAAGCCTGGTTGTTCTGCAAGCCATTGCACAGCGGGACGTTCCAGCGGACCAATCACCAAGCCAGCACCCTCCTCAACGGCCTGTTGATATAAGGTCTCAATGTCACTGCCTTGCGCGGCGGTGTCATAGACCTTCAAGGTGGGACGCTGCGCCTCGGGCAACTCGTAATAGGCCGCCGTGATCCCTTCAAGAATCGCATTGCCGGCGGCATCCAGACGCCCCGATACCGGCAATAGCAGGGCAATATTCTGGCCTACCGATTGCACCAAAACCGGCGCTTCAGCCCATTGTTTACGCAGCAGAGCAACATATTCAGCCTCTGCCGGATGTGCGGGATAGCGCATCCGCCATTGATGAATCAGTTGCTCACCCATGCTCGGACGCGGGCGGCTATGCGCCAGCAAGGCCAATTCCAGCCAACCCGCCGCCGTACTTGAACCGGCCTGCTGCGCGGCGCTTTCCAGGGTGGGTTTGTCCAGAGATTGCAGCCATGTCCACAAGGCCTGATGATGTTGCGCCAGGGCCTCATGATTTGGCTGCCAACGATCCAGAGCCTGATACGCCGCGACAGTTTCCACATGGCGATGGAGCTGCTTGAGGGCCTTGATCTGAGTGGCACCGATTTTAAGCTGCCACGGCGCGGCCACATCATCCAGACCCAGCGGCAAGCGTTGCAAGGCCCATTCCGGATAGCCGCGATACAAGGCAAGTTCTGCGCGATATAATAAAAGCCGGGCGCGGGCCTCCCGATCCAGGGTACGCACGTCAATATCTGCCAGAGTGCGTACAATCCAGGGCTCTGTGACCTCGGTGATCTCTGGATACACCAACACATCAATGGCATCCAGCTCAAGCTGTTGGCGCAGCGGGGGGCGATAGCGGGAAGCCACATCCAGATAGGCCTGCGCCGCGCCGAGGCGATCACCCCGCGCCTGCAGCGCCTCGATCTGTTCACGCGGCAGATCAACCACCGCTGGCGAGGGAACCTTGGGTAGCGTACAGGCGCTCAATAGCCCTACAATGCATAAAATACAGAGCACATACCGTGACTGACTGGCAAACTTCATAATACCCCCTGAGATGTCCTTTCGCTAAAGACCCATGCGTAGCGAAACAGGCGACCAGGTATTTATACTATGTACCTTTGCCATGCCTCACGCAAACGCTTGATCCTCGGATCGACATTGATTTTTTAAGTATCTTAAGGCCTATCAGCGTGTCAAATCTACCGGGCATTTTATATGTTGTTGCAACGCCCATCGGCAACCTCGGCGATCTCAGCCCACGCGCTTTGGAGATCTTTGGCCAGGTTGATCTGATTGCGGCGGAGGATACCCGCCATACTGCCCGCCTGCTATCTCATTTCGGCCTAAGTAAGCAAAGCTTGAGCCTGCATGAACATAATGAGGAGCAGGCCACGCCTGGATTGATCAAGCGATTACAGCATGGTCAGCAGATTGCGCTGGTCAGCGACGCCGGAACCCCGCTGCTCAGTGACCCCGGTTATCGTCTCATCAAAGGCGCCCGTCAGGCTGGGATTGTGATCCGTCCGGTACCCGGTGCCAATGCCGCCATGGCCGCCTTGTGCGTTAGCGGCCTGCCTACCGATCGTTTTGTCTTTGAAGGCTTTTTACCGGCCAAGTCTGTAGCGCGCCAAAGCCATCTCCAGACGCTGGAACGAGAGACGCGCACCGTGATCTTTTATGAGTCCACACATCGCATCGTGGAATCCATCCATGATCTGTGCAGCGTCTTTGGCACCACACGCCATGCCGTCATTGCGCGGGAATTGACCAAAACCTTTGAGCAGGTGGTGGATGGCCCGCTGGAACAGTTATGCCAATGGCTCCAGCAAGACCCCAACCACCAGCGCGGTGAGTTCGTGATCCTGGTGGCCGGCGCACCGCCGCAGCACATTGATGCGCTCGATCCCCACACGGAACAGTGGCTCACGCTGCTGCTGGCCGAGCTGCCGCTGAAAAAAGCCGTGGCCCTGGTGGCGCAGATGAGCGATACACCGCGCAATGTGCTGTATGCCCATGCCATTAGCCTGAAATCCGAACAGCTGACTTAGCCAATCTGTCCATACTGCTCTACGCTTCCCAACCAGCGCTGGATCAAGGGTTCCACATGTCCGGGATAGTCATGCCAGATCAGCGCAGCGGCCTGACGCACCGCATCGAGCAAATCCTGATCACGCAAAATATCGGCGATGCGAAATTGCACCACCCCCGTCTGCCGGGTGCCCAGTACCTCACCCGGCCCGCGCAGCTGCAGATCCACCTGCGCAATCTCAAAGCCATCATTGCTCCGGCGCAGGGTGTCGAGGCGCTCGCGGGCCAGGTCGTTCAGCGGCGAGCGATATAACAAAACGCAGGCACTTTCGCGGCGGCCTCGCCCCACCCGGCCCCGCAATTGATGCAGCTGCGCAAGCCCCAGGCGTTCGGCATTTTCAATAATCATCAGCGAGGCATTAGGGACATCCACCCCGACCTCAATCACGGTGGTGGCCACCAACACATCCAGCGCACCCTGCTTGAATGCCGCCATCACCGCCTCTTTCTCCGCCCCCTTCATCCGTCCATGCACCAGCCCCAAGCGTAAATTCACCAGCTGTGAGGCTAACAACGCAAAGGTCTGCTCCGCTGCCTGATATTGCAGGTGCTCCGATTCCTCAATCAAGGTGCACACCCAATACGCCTGCATCCCACCCGCACAGGCCTCGCGAATGCGCTCAATCACCAGATCGCGGCGGCTTTCACTGATGGCGACGGTTTTCACCGGCGAGCGCCCCGGCGGCAACTCATCAATAATGGAATGATCCAGATCAGCGTATGCAGTCATCGACAACGTGCGCGGAATGGGCGTTGCGGTCATGATCAGCTGATGTGGCAAGGCGCCGGCATACGCCCCTTTTTCGCGCAGCGCTAGTCGCTGATGCACCCCAAAACGATGCTGCTCATCAATCACGATCAGGCCCAACCGGGCAAAATGCACATCACTTTGAAACAAGGCATGGGTACCGATCACCATCGCGGCCCGACCTTGGGCAATCGCGGCCAGATTGCGCTGGCGGGCCTTGGCCGTGAGCTTGCCGGCCAACCACGCCACCTCAATCCCCAGCGGTGCTAATTGGCTGTGAAAATAGCGGTAATGCTGTTCGGCGAGTAATTCCGTCGGCGCCATCACCGCCGCCTGCCAACCGGCCTCCACCGCATGCAGACAGATGGCCATGGCCACCAGGGTTTTGCCGCAGCCAACATCCCCTTGCACCAGCCGCAACATCGGCTGTGGGCGCGCCATGTCCGCCAGAATCTCGGCCATCACCCGCCGTTGTGCCGCCGTTGGCCGAAAGGGCAGACACTGCAGCAGCTGCGCCCACAATGCTCCCGGCACACGCATGGATGGCGCCTGTTGCCGCTGGGTAAATTGCCGCAGCTGCAAAAACCCCAGGTGATGCGCAAGTAATTCCTCAAAGGCCAGACGCCGCTGCGCCGGATGCCGACCCTCCAGCAGCACCTGACGCGGAATCTCGGGGGCAGGGCGATGTACTGTAGCCAGGGCCTCGGCTAATGCAGGAAAGCCATGCGCCGCCAACACCTGCGGCGGTAGCCAGTCAACCAGCGTGGTACATTGACTTAAGGCCAGGTCAGTCAGTTTGTGTAAATGCCGCTGGGTCAGACCCTCGGTGGCGGGATAAATCGGTCGTAAATAGTCATCGACCTCCAGCGAGGCCGAACCGAGCACGCGATATTCTGGATGTATGATCTCGGGATGGCGAAAGCCGCGACGGATCTCGCCAAAGCAGCGCACGCGGGTGCCTTGGCACAATCCCTGCTGCTGCGCCTGGCTAAAATTAAAAAACCGCAAGACCAGATAGCCAGTGCCATCAAACACGCGCACCACCCACATGCGCCGCCTACGCAGCAACACCTCACTGTGTTGCACCTCCCCCTCCACAATCGCCTGATCCCCCAGTCGCAGATCACGAATGGGCGTCAGACGTGTACGATCCTGATAGCGCACCGGCAGATGAAACAACACCTCCAGCAAGCTATAAATACCCAGCCGTGCCAATTGGGCGCGCTGCGTGCTGGGAACCTCTGGCGGCAGCGCGTTTAAATGGGCATCGCGGGGATCAGCAGAGGACATACTCCGGCTGTCGCTTGGTAAAATCGTAGCGATAGGCAAAGCCTTTTTTTATGCGGCTCTGGTGAGCAGCGATCTATGATGCGGAGCTTTAGCTCCGCGCTCCCAGCGGCGATCCATGACATGGCATGATTAAATGGAGCCCCAGATAGTGGCAAAGCGCTGCTGCGCTTTTTCCTCTGCTTGTGCCGCCGGGGAAGGCTCTGCTTTGGGTTGATTCAGCAAGGTATAGGTAAATTGCGAAACCAGTGCATAGCGCGCATATTCCTTATCAAGGCTGGCATGTACTGGCTCGCTCCCTTTATAAAACATGACTTTATCGCCAGACTGGAATTTATGCAAAGGCAGGGCAATGGTGGCAGGATGCTCCGCAACTGGCGCCGGGGTAAACAACAGCCCAGCAAACTGCTCACCATAACCATGCTCATCTTCGTTTAAGGCATGACGCACTAACACCGCATCCACCTTGGGCGCCAGGGTTTGGGCGCCCAGTTCCAGACGTTTATCTTCGGTAAAAGTGATCCAGCGAATCACACCCACCGTCCAGTTTACGGTATGCTCGTGCTCGTCATTTTCCTGGGTGCTGATAAAATCCTGGGCAAAGCTAATCAGTTGCCCAACCTGAGCTCTTGATGCCTCGTTTTTATTCCACAGCAGGCGAAAGCCACCGACGCTGATGTCCAAGACATTCCAACACTCAACGCCCTCTTTGCATTGATACTGCCCAAACCCTAAGGGCTTGGATGAAACATTAATACTTCCATCAAGCGACATCCCGCTGACCTTGCCTGCAAAAACTGCCTCCCAGGTATCCGCGTCTTCGGTTTGAATCCCGCCAGTGACAAACTGCATATAGTAGTCTGAACCGGTTTTCCCGGCCTCGTATTGCGCATCATTATCCAATAGCGCAAAACCAGGCGCGGCATTCGCCGGATTCGCTGCGGGTTTATCAGATAGCGCCTCGTTTTGCTGCGCCGAATCTTTTGGAACGCTCGCTGTGTTCATGAGGTGTGCATGAATGGCATCCAGCCCAATGACCACATCAACGGTTTCTTCGCGTTCAAAGCGGCTAAATTGGCGCTTGGTTTTACTGATCCAGGCGACCAGGATACGCTCCGCCAAATCGCGATTCAGCCCATCCAGCGATGATTCACGCGGATGATTTTGAAAGTGATCGTGTAAAAATTGCACCAGTTTGGCGGGGGAAAAGGTGCGGATGGATTCGGTGAGCTTGATGTCACTGGCAATAATATAAAAAGGAGCGCGATCTTCACACAGATCAATCAAATACAGCCTGCCTTGTGCATCTGGCGTGGCCGTGGGATTGAGTACACATTGCCGCGCATGTTTTTGCAAAAAACCGATCAATAGCTCGGCCTCACCCTGGCGGAGACTGAGCGGACGCGCCAAAAACAGCAGGGCCACGGCAAAATAAGTCTCGGCAATCGTGGTCTTTGTCCTGGTCTTTTTATCACCACTTTTCAGCGTGATCTGCAAAAGCCCATGCTGCTCGGCCAAGGCAAACAAGGCATTTAATTTTTGCCAAAGCCCAATAGGAGCCGGACGATATAAGCGTGCCGCATTATATAAAAGCCGACATAAGGGCTGCATCGCCCGAAAGATGGTGAGCGCCATATCGGCCTTGCTTAAGCTACGTTTAGACGCCTTGGCATCTTCAAGCACCTTGCGATAGCCTGCACTGATTTCTTCCAATAATTCATCATACAATTCAACCACTTGCCGGCTTTTTAATGGCAAAGGCAAGGTACGATTGACAAAATGGCGCTGCAAGCGATCAAGAACCATGGCTGAAATGCCTTGCATCGCCTCCATCGACTTCAAGCGGTCCTTGGGGTCTGCTGGCTGTTGATTGAGCTGGGTTAAGCCATGAAAAAATTGGCGCGTGGTTTCCCCAATATCTGCCAAGGGCAGCGCCTTGAGCCACGCCTTAACATGGCGCGGCTGCGGTGTTAGCTCACGCGAAGCAAAACCAAAATAAGCAGATACGGTGACAAACATAGCGCATTCTCCGGGATATTATGCGTTTTAAGAGAAAAGCCAACACGTACGAAAAAGCCGTGCTGCCAAAGAATATTCATGCCAAGCTACCAAACACGCATGCCCGCAGCACGATGACGGTGTCCTGACACATAAGCAAGGTCCCGATAGCGACACACCGCCACCTGCCTAAACGACAGGCAAAGCCTTTTTTATGCCGCTCTGGTGAGCAGCGATCCATGATGCGGAGCGGGTACTTCGCGCTCCCAGCGGCGATCCATGCCAAAGGCTCTATTTTACACAAAATGTGTGCGGCAAATCATTGTTTTACTTGACTGTCCTTGAATATCTTTCACCAATCGCGGCACCAGATACCCAGGCAATTCCCGTGCCAATATATCCAATAAGCTACGCGCCTCGTCCACACTGACCTCAAAATGTGCGCTGCCACGGACCCGATCCAGCAGGTGCAGATAATAAGGCTCTACGCGATGGGCAAAGAGCGTCTTGCTCAGATTCATCAATACATCGGCCCGATCATTGACGCCGCGCAGCAATACGCTTTGATTGTACAGACGCACCCCGACCGCGTGTAAATCCGCCAAGGCCGTCGCAACCGGTGCATCCATCTCGCGGGCGTGATTAATATGCAAGACCATCATCCGCTCTAAACGCCCCGCGCCGAGCCAAGCCAGCAGCGCGGCATCCACGCGCTGCGGCAACACCACCGGCACGCGGGTATGAATGCGCAACCGTTGCAGATGGCGGATACGCTCCAGGCGTTTGACGAAGCGGGCCAAATGGTGATCTGGCAAGACCAGAGGATCACCACCGCTTAAAATTACTTCTTCAATCGCTTCATGCTGCTGTAAATAATCCAATACGCGCCGCTGCTGCTCAGGCTCTACCAGACTCGGCGGATACGGATAATAGCGCCGAAAGCAATAGCGACAATGCATGGCACAGCGCCCCGTCGCCAACAGCAAAGCCCGCCCCTGATATTTTTGCACCACTCCGGCACAGGGCGTGGCGGCCTGATCCCCAGTGGGGTCTGTCTCGTAACCCACAGGCCCAGGATCAAGTTCTAGCGCCTGCGGCAACACCTGACGTAACAAGGGATCCGCCGGATCGCCCAGCTGGATGCGCGCCACAAAAGGCTCCGGCACCCATAAAGGAAAACGCGCCGCCGCTGCCTGAGTGCCGTGCAATAAATCAGGATCAAGCTGCAAGGCACGCAGCAGCGTCTGTGGATCACGCCATCCCTGGGCCAACAGCCGTGGCCATTGAGCGCGTATCTGTTGTGCATCGGCTAATCGGGTTATCATGTGCGCCCTATTTGATCACCCGTCCTGCGGGCATTTACAACCATCGGAAGACTCCGAGCATTCTGGACAACAGCATGGCAACCTACAGTACCAACGAATTCAAAAGCGGTTTAAAAATTTTGCTGGACAACGACCCTTATGTCGTCGTCGAAAATGAGTTTGTCAAGCCCGGCAAAGGCCAGGCCTTCAATCGCGTCAAGATGCGCAATCTCAAGACCGGACGGGTACTGGATAAAACCTTCAAATCCGGCGACTCAGTGGAAGGCGCCGATGTGGTCGATACCGATATGCAGTACCTCTACAGTGACGGTGAATTCTGGCATTTCATGATGCCGGAAAGCTTTGAACAACACGCCGTCCCCGGTGAGCTGATCAGCGATGTCACCAAGTGGCTCAAAGAACAAGACCTGTGTACCGTCACCTTATGGAACGGCGTCCCTTTAAGCGTTTCCCCGCCTAATTTTGTAGAACTGCGCATTGTTGAGTGCGATCCCGGGGTACGCGGCGACACCGCCACCGGCGGCAGCAAACCCGCCAAACTGGAAACCGGCGCGGTGGTCAAAGTCCCTTTGTTTGTCAACGAAGGGGAAACCATCCGCATTGATACCCGCACGGGCGAATACGTCTCCCGCGCCTAAACCCGGGGTTTACCTGAGGTTAGCGAGTATCCATGGACGCCGATCTATTAAAAAAAATTGTGGAAGCGGCCTTGCTGGCCGCCGGACGCCCCCTTTCCATCGAGCAACTGGAAGGATTGTTTGAAGACCACGAGCGCCCCGAACGCAGCGCCATCAAACACAGCCTAACTACGCTTATGCAGGAATGCGAGTCACGCGGCTATGAACTTAAAGAAGTCGCCGGCGGCTATCGCTTTCAGGTCAGGGAATCCTTAAGCGGCTGGGTTTCCCACCTATGGGCGGAAAAGCCGCCGCGCTACACCCGTGCATTCCTGGAAACCCTGGCACTGATTGCCTATCGCCAACCCATCACCCGCGCAGAAATTGAAGATATTCGCGGTGTCAGCGTTAGCACCACCATTATCCGTGGTCTGCTGGAGCGCGAATGGGTGCGTGTGGTCGGTCATAAAGAAGTCCCAGGGCGACCGGCCCTGTATGCCACCACCCGCCAGTTTCTGGATTATTTCAACCTGCAAAGCCTGGACGAATTACCGCCTTTAAGCGATTTCATTCTGCCCGGCGAAACCGACACAGAATCTGCCCTAGAGCACGCCGTAGAACAGCTCCTTGCCGACGCAGCACCAACGCCGCTGCCGGAGGAGTCCGCCGAGGAAACGCTCAAAAGCACACCCCCAGCAGCGAATGCCCCTTGATAAACTCACTGGCATCCAGCGCTTTGGCACCGGGTAATTGCAGTCGCGTGATGCGCAAAACCCCTTGGCCGGTGGCGACATCAATCCCGTTGGCGGATTCTGTCAGCACCTGACCGGGCGGCTTAGGCGATGCCTGGGTATCCAGCACTGTGCTCTCCCAGATACGCAGATTTTCGCCTTGCCAACGGGTATACGCCACCGGCCAGGGATTATATGCACGCACACAGCGATCCAGTTCCACCGCGCTTAAGGACCAATCCAGTAAAGCCTCGGCTTTACTGAGTTTGGCCGCATAGGTCACCAGACTATCATCTTGCACCACCGAGGTCAGCGTCCCCGCCTGCAAGGCCTCCAACCCCTGCATGAGCGCCTGCGCACTGAGTTTTGCCAAACGGTCGTGCAGGCTTTGCGCAGTATCGGTGGTCTCAATGGCACAGGGCAGGCGCAACAGTATCTCGCCGGTATCAAGCCCAGCCGCCATTTGCATCAGGGTAATGCCGGTCTGTGCATCACCGGCCAACAGCGCCCGCTGAATCGGGGCAGCACCGCGCCAACGCGGCAATAAGGAAGCATGTAAATTGATGCAGCCATAGCGCGGCAAGGCCAGCACGGCTGGCGGTAAAATCAGCCCATAGGCCGCCACCACCATTAAATCCGGCGCATAAGCCCGCAACTGGGCCTGAGCGGCCTCCGCCTTCAGGCTCACGGGCTGCTCCACCGTTAAACCATGCGCCAGCGCCATCTGCTTGACCGGGCTTGGGGTGAGCTGGCGCCCGCGTCCGGCAGGACGATCCGGCTGGGTATACACCGCCACCACCTCATGCGCTGAAGCCAGCAAAGCACTCAGGCCATGCAAGGCAAACTCCGGCGTACCCGCATAGACGATACGTAAAGGCGTACTCATCAACTGGCCTGCTTTTGGGCATCCAGCTTAGGCAGCTGGCCCAAGCGTGCCTGCTTTTGCAGCTTGCTTTGAATGCGCGAACGCTTCAAAAACGACAGATGATCCACAAATAATTTACCGTTGAGGTGATCCATCTCATGCTGAATGCACACCCCGAGCAAACCGTCGGCATTCAGCTCAAAGGGATTGCCTTCCCGATCCAGGGCACGTACCCTGATGCGCTCTGCCCGCTGTACATTTTCATAAAAACCCGGCACCGACAAACAGCCCTCTTCCCATGGCATCGTGCCTTCGCGGTGAATGATCTCCGGGTTGATAAAACATATTGGCCGGTTTTCCTCACCTTCCTTATTCAGGTGCATCACAATCACCTGCAAGGGCACATTGATCTGCACCGCCGCCAACCCAATGCCCTTGGCGGCATACATCGTCTCAAACATATCCGCCACCAGTTGTTGAATCTCGGCATCGACAACCTGCACGGGTTTGGCTTTCTGGCGCAGACGGGGGTCAGGAAAATGCAAAATTTCATAAATGGCCATGCCGGGGTTACTCCTCATATTTGCGATTTGACGGCGCACGCTACTAGAATGACTTGGCTTGACTGTGATGGTTCAAGCGATCACACAAAGCGGCATGAGACGGGTATATTGGCGCGATCGTAATATCGCTTTGTCTGGGTTGATTGATGTCTTTATTTTAGGGGGAAAAAAGGAATGTTGACTACATCTGTGTCGAGATTTATGCAAAGGCTCGTCATCATCGTCTTGTTAAGCAGCGGATTACTGGCCGGCTGCGCACTGACGCCCGATGAACAACACACCACTGCCGATACGCTGCACAGCCATACGCTAGACCCGGTGCCCGAGGGATTACCCCCACCCGCAGCCACGGCGCAACATCCGCCAGAAGTCATCACATTAAACCCGCAAGCCCCCAGGCACTACGTCGTCAAACGTGGCGATACCCTCTGGGACATCGCCAAAACCTTCCTGCAAAATCCCTGGCACTGGCCCGAGGTCTGGGTCGCCAACCCGCACATCAAAAACCCTCACCTGATTTATCCCGGTGATGTCTTGGTCCTTTACTATCAGGACGCCAGCCCACACGTCGCCATTGCCGAACGCCCCGCAAGCTATCCCACCGTGCGCCTTTCACCCGAGGTGCGGATAGAACCACTGCCAGACCAGGAAGCGCCCATCCACAGCATCCACCAGTTTCTGATTTATCCCCGCGTCGTTGCCGAAGAACAGCTCAAGCAAGCGCCCTACATTCTCGCCGCCATGGATGAACGCATGGTCTTTGGCGCCGGGGATAACGTCTACGTGCGCGGGCTGGATGCCGAACAGCGCGTCGGCTCACGTTATGGCGTCTTTCGCATCGGCAAGAACCTGCATGATCCCGACAGCGGAGAACTGCTAGGCCGGGAAGCCATCCCGGTCGGCGATGCAGAACTGACCCGCAGCGGCGATCCGGCCACCGTATTACTGTCACGCAGTGACCGCGAAGCCCTGCAGGGTGATCGTCTGCTGGAACTGGAAGACTCCCATCAAAACCTGCTGTTTATGCCCCAGCGCCCGCCGCAGGATACCGAGGGGGTAGTGATTTCCCTGTTTGATGCCATCAGCCAGATAGCCCGCTTCCAGGTCGCCGTCATCAATCGCGGCGAACGCGACGGCATCGAAAAAGGCCACGTCTTCGCCAGCTATCACGCCGGACGGGTGATCCGTGACCCCTATGCCAGCGGCGAAAGCAGCGTCACCCTCCCCGATGAACGCACCGGCCTGCTGATGGTATTTCGCACCTTTGAAAAAGTCAGCTACGCCTTGATCATGGAATCCACCCTGCCCATCCGTGAAGGCGACAAAGTGCGCAGCCCCTGAACCAAGAACCCTCTTCCTGAGAGCGCGGAGCCCCAGCTCCGCATAAAAACATGCCGGGCGGGTGCCCGGCGCTCCCCAGTGGCGGCATCTTCGAGATGTCGCCGCATTATTTTCGCAGGTATTAAGGCCGCTTCTTTCCCTTAATGCGGCTGTTCCAAGCGCAGTTTCTCAACCTCCGCCACCGACAACCCCGTACTCTGGGCAATCTGCTCATTCGTGAGTACCCCTAACTTCAGCAGGTTGCGGGCTGTGTTAATGGCTTTAAGATGTTGCCCCTTCTGCAAGCCAATTTCCTCGCCCTCCTGTCGTCCCTCTAACCGTCCCTCTAACCGTCCCTCTAATCGCCCCTTCTGCAGCCCCTCCTGCAATCCTTCGCGCCGGGCTTCATTGAGAAACGAGACTTCATCATGCAAGGCCCGTTCGCGGACAAAAGCCAAGCGCCGGGCTTCCTCATCAGCACTGAGTTCACGAATACGGTGCATCGCCTGTTGTACCGGTTCATGGGTGATTTTTGTCATGATGCTGTCCTCTCGCCAGTGTTTGAAAAAGGTGATCCAGTCGCGCAGTGGACTGGCAGTTAAGCCCAGTCGATCGGCTTTTTTGAGTTCGATGAGGTTGAGTTGCAGGAGGTTCCCCAGGGTGATGTGGGGTTGTTTTTCGTCGCGCATTTCAAAGCGCCATTGGGCTTGCTGACGTTCCTCAGCAGTCTCGGTGAACAGGTCAAAGTCCAGTAAATGAATGCCCACGGCGGCGCGCAGGGCTTGGTAGTCTTCGCCGCTGTTGAGTTGGGTGCCCAGGGTACGGGCGAGGTAGTAAAGCCCGCGTTGGTGCCAGGCGCCATAACGGCGGACCTGGATTTCTACGTTGTAGCAATCACCCTGCCCATCGCGGGCCAAGACATCGAGGATGATGTGTTTGCCGCTGAGTTCATCGGGGGTGATGGTGGGGTTAAGCACTTCTACACGGGCAATGGTGGGCAGATCCGGGCGCAGGTCGTTGATCAGACTGACCAAGAGTGCAGGCGCCTCGGCAAACAGGCGCTTGAAGACGTAGTCGTTGGTTGGATCAAGGAGTGCGTGCATGGCTGGGGTTGCTTGGGTTGGATGAGTGTCAGTATGCCACAAAAAACTCCCCTCCTTTTTAAGGAGGGGTGGCCGTAGCGCCGGGGTGGTTAAAAAGCTTTAAAACCTGACCCCCTCCCCGCCTGCGGCGGGACTCCCCCTTGGCAGGGGGAGAGTTTTTGACGTGGCGGCATCATCCTGATGCAGCATGAAAATCCGCGAACGCAGGATGCGTCCGCCACAACCTGCGACGTACGCGGCGCAGGCAGGGAAGCTGTCGCCACGTTAAAACTCGCGCAATATGCGCCGTAATTGGTTTCGTGCCTGCGGGTCTGGCTGCGGGCCATAGCGCAGAGCGACATACTGCCGGGTGAAGCGCTGGGCTTTTTCGCTTAACGCGGGATGCTGTTGCGTAATCCGCTGGGCAAAATCCCACGGCCCTTCATGGGGTTGGCGGTGGATGCCGATACGCGCTATGCGCTGGCAGAAGCGCCGATAAATCCGTGCCAGGGGGTCTTGCCGGGGCGGGCGGTTGCGCCAGAGAAAACCGAGCAAAAACACCAGTACGGTTAAACCGATCAGCCCGGCCATCAGGCTGACCATGCCGCGCCAGTCCATCCGCTCAAACCCCAGGCGTTGCAGCAGTTCTGCCTGCCTTTCCGGGCCAAAGGCCAAAACCCAGCCATTCCAGTAATAATTCACACTGTCGCGCCATAAATCCCATTGCAGCCGCAACGTCGGAACCCAACCCGCCCCCGCACGCAAAAACGCCGGGATATTTGCAGAATCACGCTCATCCCACACCGTCGCACGAATGCCCTGCTCGATGCGCTCCGGGGCGACGGCGCTGGTAGGATCAATGCGTACCCAGCCCTGATCGGCCTGCCAGATCTCGGCCCAGGCATGGGCATCGGATTGGCGTACCAGGAGATAACCTGCCGTGCGGTTCCATTCGCCGCCCTGATAGCCGGTGACCACACGCGCCGGGATGCCCGCTGCGCGCATCAAGACTACAAAGCTGCTGGTGTAGTGTTCACAAAAGCCCCGCCGGGTCTGGAACAAGAACTGATCCACCGGATCACCCGGCAAGGACGGCGGCTGTAGCGTGTAAAAAAACGGCTGTTCGCGGAAATACTGCAAGGCCGCCTGAATGATGGCCGCATCGTCGGTCCCGTGCTGGTTGCGCCATTGTCTGGCCAGATTGCGCGCCTGCGGGGCTGTGCGCGGTGGTAATTGCAGGGCCCGCTCACGACGCGCCTCACTGAGTACAGTCTCTGTGGAACCGCTCAGGCGCGAATATGCGGTATATTGCAGCAAGCGGCGTACCGGCTGCTGCGCGAGGAGATAATCATCTGCGGTCAGGCGTGCTTGATCCGGGGCGCGTACCGGCACGTCCAGCGCCAAGAGCCAGCGTTGATCATGCGGCTCCAGGGTTACGGTATAACTGACATCAAAATCGCGGCTCACCGTGTCGCTCTGCGCAATATCATCCCCTTCGCCACGACGCCACTGACGTCCGTCGTAATGCCAAAACACCGGACCACGCCAATAACGCTGGATCGGTGGCGGAGGTTCCTCGGCAAAGCTTGCGCGCAGTGCCGGTGCATTCGATTGCAACAGCTCACTGATCGACCCCGGCGACATGCTGTCCGAAAGCCCTGTCTTGGCGGACTCGCGGGTATCGGGCATGGCCCATAAAGGCCCTGGCAAGCGCGGAAACAACACAAACAGAATCAGCATGAGGGGCATGGCTTGCAATAGCAGCAGGCCACTAAAGCGCGCTGCCTCAGACCATGGCGGGGGCTGTGTCCCGCCATTCAAGCGGATCAGGGCGGCCGTGGTGACAAACACCGCCAGCAGCATATACAACGCAATCGGGATTTCCTGCGTGTAGAAAAAATTGGTGATCACCACAAAATAGCCCAGAAACACCGCCAGCATGGCATCGCGCAAGCTGCGTGTTTCCAGCAATTTAAGCCCGGTCATGACCAACAGCAGCGCCACTCCGGCATCGCGTCCCATCAGGGTGCCATACTGCCAGAATACCGCCGCCGTCAAGGCCATGGCGAATACACTTAATACCATGCGGCCCGGCAAAGGCCAGCCCCGACGCATGATCACCACCCGCGCCAACAATCCCAGCAAGGCCACCGCCATTACCCAGGGCGGTTGATTCAGCGCATGGGGCAACATCGCCACCGCAAGAGCCAGCGCAAGGCCATCAAAGGCACTGGGATAACGCGGCAAGGTTTCGCTCAATGGCAGCGCGCTGGTGGTCTTAGACGGCATGATGAAGCCCTCCGGGAAACCGCGCCAAGGTAGTCAGACAGCGATGATAATGCGCCGGGGTATTGTGCGGGGGGATCTCCTCACTCGGCAAGCGCAAACCATAACGCAGCCCCTGAGCATGTGCCTCGACGATCTGATAACACAGCATCGACAAGCGCAGCTCGGCATCCTGTATCGGCAAGGCTTGCCAGTCAAACCACACCGTCTGCCCCAGTTCGCGCACAAACTGCTTGGTATACAAGGCCCCGGTGCGCGCCGAGGCCTTCCAGTCCAGGCGGGTGGGTGCATCCCCCGGATGATAGCCGCGCAAGCCGGAAAACTCATCGCCATCCAGAACGCTTTGCGTCCGCTGCCCGCTGGCATCGCCTGCCTGAGCAAGCACCGTGGTCGGCGCAATGGGTTTGGGATAGACCAACACGGCCTCATCGAAAACCAGCCATGACCAGGTACGAAACAGCCCCAGGGGATAACTGGAATACAGCAACAGCGGCCCCGGTTTTAACTCACCGCGCCGTGTGGTCTGTATCTCAAGATTGACTGTGCTATGTCCCTGTGCAGAAACATAACAACGCTGCGTCTGCGCACCTTTACGATCCAGGAAAAGATTGCGACGAATGACATGGCTGGGATTGTGAATGACATAGCGAAACTGCGCCCGTTCACCGGCAAATACCGGCGTCGCGGGAATGCGTGTCACGCGCACATCCACCACATTGCGATGGGTATGCCACATCGCATTTGAACCCAGACCGGCCAGCAAAAAGGTCAGCAAAAAGGCCATGCTGTTACTGTAGTTGATAGACCCCAGCAGCATCAGCACTAAAATCAGTGCAAACAGCATCCCGTGGCGTGTGGGCAGGATATACAGCACTCGCCGATGCACGCGCAGCTCACGCGCTGCACTCCCCTGACGGCGTATGATCCATTGTTCCATCCGCCCCGACCATCCGCCCGATGTGCTTGTCTTCATCAGCAAACCTCGTTTAAGGAATCGGCACCTGTTCCAGCAACTGCTGCATGGTGTGAGTGCTATCTTGTCCGCTGGATTCCAGAAGATACAAGCGATGTCCACCCACTGCGGGCAAGACCGCCTGCACATCCTCAGGAATCACATGATCCCGCTGATCAATAAAGGCCCAGGCCTGCGCTGCCCGTAATAAAGCCAGCCCGGCCCGTGGCGATAAACCGCTGCGATAGCGCCCCGGTTCACGGCTATGCGCTAAAACGGCCTGTACGTAGTCTAGCAGCGCCGCTGAGACATGTAGCTGGGTCACCTCCTCCTGCACCCTTAAAAGCGCCTCTACGCTCAAACAGGGCTTTAATTCGGCCATCATCATGCGACGGCTGCGCCCTTGTAACAGCGCCCGCTCTGCATGGGCATCTGGATAGCCCAGATGAATGCGCATCAAAAAACGATCCAGCTGTGACTCCGGCAAAGGATACGCGCCGATCTGCTCTTGCGGGTTTTGTGTGGCAATGACAAAAAACGGTTCCGGCAAAGAACGGGTCACGCCCTCTGAAGTCACTTGCTGCTCTTCCATCGCTTCCAGCAAAGCACTTTGTGCCTTTGGTGTCGCCCGGTTGATCTCATCGGCCAGAATCACCTGGGAAAAGATGGGGCCAGGATGAAACTCAAAACGCTGCGTGTTGGCGACATACACGGATACGCCCAGAATATCGGCAGGCAATAAATCGCTGGTAAATTGAATGCGCTGGAAATTCAGTCCCAAGGTTCGCGCCAAGGCATGTGCCAGCGTCGTCTTACCTACCCCAGGTTGGTCTTCCACCAGCAAATGCCCTCGCGCCAGCAAGCAGCTTAGCGCCAGGCGGATGGGTCGGGCCTTGCCTAAAATGATCTGGTTCAGTTGTGCCAGGACATCTTGAATCGCGGTATGGTCAGTCAAAGCGGCACCTCATCAATGTGGTTAGTTAATGCCATCATAACCCAAAATGCATTTTCATAAGCAATTGTTTTTAAATGATATTTAGCAAGCTTTTGATTTTCTTGGCTTTTCGTTTTTTTTTTGGCGGCTGGTTTTGCTTTTTTTTTGCAACGCGTTGATTTTGCAAAAAATCACACCTTATTAAGTGTTCAAAAAAATTTCTGCGAAATTTTTTTGAACACAAAACCAACTACAACAAGTATAGAGATAGAGAAACTGAGCCAGGGGAAGTTTAGCTTTATAGTAGAGGGGGCCTTTGCCTGTGCATAACTTTTGTATTTTGATTTAAAATCAAAGACTTAATCGCTATTTTGCCTGTGGAAAAACCTGTGGATAAGTCACGTTTTCCTGTTAATAACTTTTTTTTGAGGGCGTTTTGAAAAAGTTATTAACAGGTTTTTCCACAGGCAAAGGCCGAGTTATCCACAGGTTGACCATTTTACTCAACTATTTTGGGCTACTTTTGCAAAAGTTTTCCACAGGGGTCCTGGAGTGCGGAAGACGAGGAGGGATCTTGTGCAAAATGCTTGCAACCACCCTGCCGTTGTTGCTGCACCCCTTCTTAAAAAGGAGGGGTGTTTTTTATGCCGCTCGGGTGAGCGGCGTTCCATGGTGCAGCCGCTCCGCGCTCCCGGTTTAGCCGTTGAGCAGGTTTTGGGCGAGTTCGTCAGGGAGCGTTAGGTGCAGCAGGCCGTGGTTGGGGGCGTGGATTCCACGAATGAACCAGAACAGCGCGCCGCCTAAATGCTTTGCTGGATCATAGGCGGGCAGGCGGCTTTGCAGGTGGCGGTGCAGGGCGTGGGTGTAGAGTGCGGCCTGTACGTCATAGCGTTTTTCCAGGACGCATTGTTGCAGGGCCGCTTCGCTGTAGCTGGCCTCATTTGGCCCGAGCCAGTTGGATTTGTAATCCAGTACGTAGTAACGACCGTGACAGCAAAAAATCAAGTCAATGAAGCCTTTGCATAGCCCGTGCAGTTGTTGCTCCTGCAAGGCCGGGCGGGCATGAGGATTCAAGATGGCCTGCGTGATGCGCTGATCAAGGTGTTTGACCGAGACGCCATGCACGCTGAGATAAAATTCCAGCTCACTGTGGTATTGCCCAGATCCTAATGTGCTGATTGTGAATGAATTGCCGTCCGGAAAGTGACACTCGCAGTGCAAAATAGCCTCAAGCCATGAGGTGAGCGGGCTGATGGCATCGGACATACCATAAACCTGTGCATGGTGTGCAAGCAGCGCGTGTAATTCGGCGGCTGTGCGTTGATCGGCGCGGTTCCAGCGATCAAAGCCTTTTTCGGCCAGGCTTTCCAGCACCGCATGCAGCAACAGGCCGGTGGCCGGGCCACGGGGGAAGGCATGAATCCCTGCAAGTTTAGCGGGGGCGCCGTAGATATCAGGCGGTTCGGCGGGCTGGGTTATGTCATCAGGTAGATGCAGCAGCCATGCGAGTTCATCACGCCAGCGGATCTCGGTGGCATCCTGATGAAGGTCTTGCGTCAGGGCGCTATAACTGGACACACTCCGTGCCGGTCGATTCAGTGCGTGAGATACCCGCCGGGCGGGCCGGAGTGCGGTATCCGCTGCGGGCGGTGTGCTGGGCATGAACTGGGTATCGGCGGCAGGCGCGCAGATGGCAATGGCCGGGTCGGCGTGCGCCAATGCGTGTAATTGTGCGCCCAGGGTTTCCGCAGACAGGCCCTCTGGCTGGCCAAGGAGATAGGCGATGGCGGGACGATGCGGTTTTTTCTCGCGACCCTGATAGGTGGCGGCCATACCAAGCCAGCAGCTATGGCGCGCCCGGGTCAAGGCAACATAGAGCAGGCGTAGATCCTCTGCGAGCTGTTCCTGGTCCGCCTGCCTCAGCGCCGCCGCATCGGGCGACCAGTCAAGCACCGTCTCACCGTCTGTATTGTGATAGATCAGGGGTAATTGTTTGGTATCCAGGTCCCGGCTCTGGCAGATAAACGGCAAAAACACCAGCGGATATTCAAGCCCCTTGGATTTGTGAATGGTCACCACTTTAACCAATGCGGCATCGCTTTCCAGGCGCAGAATATGGGCCTCATCGGATTCATTGGCGGATTGCCGATGGCGGTAGAGATACTGAATCAGCGCCTTTTTGCCATAGACCTGCACACTGGCCTCGCTGAGCCATTCGCTCAGATGCAGCAGATTGGTCAGGCTGCGTTCCCCGCCCATGCGTGCCAGCAGGCGGCCGGGCAGATCCATCTCCTCCAAAAACCGGTGCAACATCGGCAAAATCCCCTGGCTATCCCAGAGGTGCCGATAGCTGCGAAAACGCGCCAGATAATTTTCCCATTGCCGCTCATCATGCTGGAGCTGCCACAGCGCTTGCCAGCTCAGCCCCAGCGTCGGAGTTGCCAAGGCCGCCAGCAGGGTATGCGTATCGGTAGGTTCAAGACAGGCCAAGAGCCAATGGTAAAGATCCTGGGCTTCCTGCGTGGTGAGCACTGAATCGCGATCGGACAAAAATACGCTGGTAATCTGGCGGGCGGCTAAAGCCTCACGGATCGTCCGCGCCTGCTGCAGATCACGCACCAGAACGGCAATGTGTGCGGCGCTGATGGGCTTTAGTGTGCCATCGGATGCACGAAAGCCGGCCTTACCCTGCTGGCCTTGCTGCAACAGCCGTGCAATGGTGTTGGCGCAAGCCTTGGCACTTAAGGTTTGATAGTGCGTCCCGGAAAGTGGCTCACCGGGGTCAAGCTCACAGATTTGCAGGGCAGCCAGGGGCGCGTTTTCTGCCACCAGTACGCTGTCTTTAGGGCGAGCGCCCACTTTCTGAAAGGGCAGCGGATCATCCGCCCCCTGACGAAACAAAAAGGCGCCCCGGCCTTGCGGATGCTGTTCTGCGCGCCAAAACAGGGTGTTGACCGCGCTCACCATCGCAGGGGTTGAGCGAAAATTGCAATCCAGCGTATAGCACCGCGTACCCATCACCCGCCGCGCCTTGAGGTAGGTATAGATATCGGCACCGCGAAAGGCATAGATCGCCTGTTTGGGGTCGCCGATCATCAACAGGCCGCTATCGGGTGAGTTTTGCGCCGGGCGATAGATAGACTCCAGAATGCGATACTGCACCGGATCGGTATCCTGAAACTCATCGACCAGCGCCACCGGAAAGCGGGAGCGCAGCCGCTGCGCCAGGATGGCCCCCTGTGATGCCTGCAAGGCACGATCCAGCCCCCGCAGCATCTCATCAAAACTCAACTCACCCCGGCGGGTCGCCGTATGGTGTATGCGGGCCTTGATCCAGGCACCGGCGTGCTGTTTGAGGAGCGGCGCGCTGTCTGGCAGGGCGGCGTATTGCGCATAGAGGGCCTCCAGCGCGGCAAAGGCCGGATGCGTCGGCACCTGTTGCGGATCCTTCCATAACTGCTTCAAACCCTCCGGCGTGCAATACTCGCGCTCCTTTTCGCCCTGTGCCGGCACAAGCTGCTCAGGATCATCCAGCCAGGCGCGCATCTTTGCAAGCCACGCTTTAGCGCGAAATTTACGCCCATCAAAGGCTTTTGCCTTTTGCGCCGCATCAAATAGCTGCTCCAGTTCCGGCAGCCATTGAGCCCACGGAATGCGTGATTCAATGGCAAAGGCGCGGCGCTGGGCTAGATACGCATCCAGCAGTACCTGCACTGTGGTCTGCGGTACCGGCGCATCCGGCAATTGCGGCAACCAGGATGCCATGCTTTTCAACTGCGCCGTCGGGTCTGGCCAGAGCTTTTGCACTGCCTGCATCGCCGCCTCGCCGTGCAGTGGATACAAAAAAGTGCGCCAATAATCACACACGGCGGTATGCAGCGCCTCATGGCTATCTGCGGTTAATGTTTGCGAAAACAAACGGTTACTTTCAAAGGCATGTTCGCGCAACATACGGTGACACCAGCCGTGAATTGTGCTGATCTCCGCCGTATCCATCTGCTCGGCAGCCTGACGCAAACGCTGCGCACCCACTGCCCGCCCGGTCTCGTCATAACTGTGCCATAGCGTCTGCAACACGGGATCCTCTGGTGCCTGGGCATGGATAAAACAGGCGGCGGCCTCTTCCAGGCGCCGCCGGATGCGCTCGCGCAGCTCCTGCGTGGCCGCCTTCGTAAAGGTGATAACCAGGATGTTTTCCGGTGGCAAGGGGCGTATAAAGGCATTGGCACCGCCATGTCCCAGCACCAAACGCAGATACAGGGCAGCAATGGTGTAGGTTTTGCCCGTTCCGGCACTGGCCTCAATCAAACCACTGCCATAAAGGGGAATATCTTGATATAGCATCGTGCACGGCATCCACAAATATAATGATAGGAAAGGGAACGGCTTTTTTGCCCAAGGCAACGCAGCCAGCGACGACTCCGGCAAAATATTGCGCTACCGCATCTGTCAACCCAATTCAGAAAAGTCCCCTTTTGTGCAAAGCAGAAGTGTCCCCCGTAGAATGCGTGGTTATGGTGTTTGGGCTGGTGCCGGAGTGATGTTGCCCCGACCTCTCCAAGGGTGGTCCGGCGCCGGTTTGTAGGTTGGCTTGGCGGTCTGTTTTGCCTTGGCCTGGTCGACGCTGTGGTGGACACTTTTTTCATCATCCAGCGGTGTGGGCGGTTCGCCCTCAGCCAACAGACGGTAAGGCATGATGTGCCCCTGGTGCAGGAGGGTGATGGTGCCGTCGAAGGCCTCGCAGACGGTGAGGGTGGCACCCCGCAGGCGGTAGCCCTTGCCCTGTCCCTGAAG
>NZ_MU255056.1:1854273-1883228 GCF_000227725.2 Thiorhodospira sibirica ATCC 700588
CTGGCGTACTGTCTCGGCAATGGCGTTATTGGGACGTCGGCCACGGTGGCCACTGCGTAGCCCTGTCGCCCCATGCTCACGATAGCGGCGAACCAGGCGCTTGACCTGGCGCACGCTCAACCTCAGGCGCTGGGCCGCCTCGGCCTGCCGCAGATGCTTGTTCGCCACCGCCTGAATCATCTCTAGTCGGTCAATTTCTTTGTGACTCATCGTAATGTGCTCCTTCGTCATGCGTGCCCCTCCCGCTTAAATATAAAGGGGACATTTTAGAATTGGACGAAGGGGACATTACTGCTTTGGGCTAACAATTGCGCTACCGCATCTTGACAAAAAATAATCACTACGGGATAATTCGCAGCTCATTTTATCAGTCCCCGCGCCCGTAGCTCAGTTGGATAGAGTACCTGGCTACGAACCAGGTGGTCGGAGGTTCGAATCCTTCCGGGCGCGCCATCTTTCCGCAGTATTCCTCGCCAAGCGCATCGCTAAACCTCTCCTCCTGTGTTCTGTATCCCTTGGCTAAAACGCTAATCCCACCAGAGCATCAGGCTTTTTTTCCTCTCCAGATCGCGTTTGAGAATCTCCAGGCCAAAATTTTCATCCTCAAAGTCGATCTCCTCAATCAGCTTTTTTTCGTTTTCGTCGAGCTCATAGCCCGTCTCCTTGATCATCCTCAGCAAATCATCCATACAGCCAGTGCCCTGATCGACCAAGTCCGGGCAAAAGTCATACAACTCCCGTACAAAAGCATCCAGATCCTCAGGCAATGTATCAAAGGTGATGTGCAGGCTGTCCCGCTGCGCGCCAGTGACGCGAAATTCACATAAGGCTTCCCAGGCTTGCAGACGTTCGATAATAGCCTGGGTGTCGAGATCGTAGTTAATGCCGTCAGTTTGCGCGTGACGGATCAAGGTATAGCGGTCTACGGTTGTCATGGCAGGTTGTCCAGTCGTAAGTTTTGAGCATCAATACAGCACATTTTCTGCGCTGACACGCTGGAATTCAATTATTTATGTGGCGGGTGGCTTTTGTAGCCGTTTGGCATTTAATCAAATACCGCCCCGCCGCCTCCCACGCTTCAATCGTGTTTTGAATGTTCCACGTGGAACATGGCACCCTCTTTAGCGGTGTGTCCAACACACGTCTTGCATCCTGCCCAGTCATCGAATGTTCCACGTGAAACATCGTGAAACATCAAGCCCAAGCCACCGTTGCAAACATGATAAAATGCGGCTCTTCACGAATGATGGGAATAGGCTCAACGAATGGCTGACCACGACACAAAGAAATACGATTCGTCCAATATTAAAGTGCTCAAAGGCCTGGATGCGGTGCGCAAACGCCCCGGCATGTATATCGGTGATACCGACGACGGGACTGGCCTGCATCACATGGTCTTTGAGGTGGTGGATAACGCCATTGATGAGGCGCTGGCGGGGTATTGCACGCAGGTTCAGGTGACGATTCACAGTGATGGCTCGGTCAGCGTCCGGGATGACGGGCGCGGCATTCCGGTGGATATTCACCCCGAGGAGGGCTGCTCGGCGGCGGAGGTGATCATGACGATCCTGCACGCCGGTGGCAAGTTTGACGATAACTCTTATAAAGTGTCGGGCGGTTTGCACGGCGTGGGGGTTTCGGTGGTCAATGCCTTGTCGGAATGGCTGGAGCTGACCATTTTTCGTGACGGTAAAACCCATCGCCAGATTTATAAGCTGGGGGTACCGCAGGCGCCGCTGGCGGTGGTGGGCGAAACGCAGCGCACCGGCACACTGGTACATTTTCTGCCCTCGCCAACCATCTTCACAGACACGACCTACCGCTATGATGTGCTGTCCCGGCGGCTGCGGGAATTATCCTTTCTCAATTCCGGGGTGCGTATTGAGCTGCATGATGAGCGCGATGGCAAGTCAGATATTTTTGAATACAAGGGCGGCATTCGCGCCTTTGTCGAGCACCTCAACCGCAATAAAACCCCGCTGCATCCGACCGTGATTTATGCCAATGCTGAGCGCGACAATATCGGGGTAGAGGTGGCGCTGCAATGGAATGACTCCTACCAGGAAAACATCTTCTGCTATACCAACAATATCCCGCAGCGCGATGGCGGCTCGCATCTGGCCGGATTTCGTGCGGCATTAACGCGCTCCCTGAATCAATACATGGAATCAGAGGGCATCATCAAAAAGCACAAGATTTCGACCTCCGGCGACGATGCCCGCGAAGGGCTGACGGCGGTGTTGTCGGTCAAGGTGCCCGACCCTAAATTTTCCAGCCAGACCAAAGACAAGCTGGTTTCCTCCGAGGTTAAGGGGGTGGTGGAATCGGTGCTGGCGGAAATCATGCAGAATTTTTTGCTGGAAAATCCTGGCGAATCCAGGACCATCACCGGCAAGATCATTGACGCCGCCCGTGCCCGCGAGGCCGCCCGCAAAGCCCGCGAGATGACCCGCCGCAAAGGCGCGCTGGATATTGCCGGATTGCCCGGAAAGCTGGCCGACTGTCAGGAAAAAGACCCGGCATTATCCGAGATTTTTCTGGTGGAAGGTGACTCCGCCGGTGGCTCAGCCAAACAGGGACGCGACCGCCGCACCCAGGCGATTTTGCCGCTCAAAGGCAAAATCTTAAATGTAGAAAAAGCCCGCTTTGACAAAATGCTCTCCTCAGCCGAGGTCGGCACCTTAATCACCGCACTGGGCTGCGGCATCGGCAAAGATGAATTCAATCCCGACAAACTGCGCTATCACCGCATCATTATTATGAGTGTCGATGCCAAGGAGCATGTTTTTGTGCGCGATGCTGGCGGTCAGGTGCGCATGACCTGCATCGGCGATTTCATCGACGCTGCGTTGCCTGAATCTGCTGGTGATGGCTATTGCAAGCGCAGCGATGCCGAACTGGGCGAGGTGCTGTGCTTTGGTATGCATGATCGGCTGAGCCGTTTTCGTCCCATCAAGGCGGTGATCCGCCATCCACTCCACGAACCGCTGTATGAGGTTAAATCGGCCTATGGGCGCTCGGTGCGGGTAACCGCCAGTCACAGTGTCTTTGTCTATGAAAACCAGCAAATTCAGCTCAAACGCGGTGATGCCTTGCGCGCTGGCGATTGGATTGTAGCGCCCCGTTCGCTGGCTTTTCCGGTCACTGCGCCGGAGCGTCTGGATGTGCTGAGTGCGCTGCACGCCATTCCTGAGGCCGCCGCACAGATTTGGGTGCGCGGTATCGCTGTGGAGGACTGTCACAAGGCCCGCGTCCTGGCGCAACACGCCGACAACGCCGAATTGATCTCACCCCGCGTCGAACTCCCGCAGGCGGTGGGGGCTGAGGTTGCGGCATTGCGGCGGGCCAGTGGTCAGCCCCTTCGTCCGCTCTGCGAGCATATTGGTATTCGTCAACCCGTAACGCTGCATGCTTGGGAACGTGGCCTCTCCAGGCCAAGACTGGACCGCTGGATCACATATCTGGAGGCGGTGGGTGCTGATGTGGAGCACATCATGGAACAAGTCAAGGTTGTTCCCAGTCGCTTGGAACAAGCTTGGGCAACACAGTATCGGGGTGCATCTGCCAATCAGGTTCGTCCCTATATTCGCATGGACGACCTAGATGCAAAGGCACTGAGTGATTTCGGCGAACGCACGGATCTGGAGCTGACACCCCAGCATTATGCCGATCAGGGCATGGCGCGTTTTATCACGGTGAATGCGGATCTGCTCTGGCTGCTGGGTTTTTATCTGGCGGAAGGCGCCTGTTCTGAACGCGGCGGCATTCGTTTCGCCATTGGCGCACGCAATCAGGCCCTTCTTCCCGAACTGCGCCGTGTTCTGGAGCAAACCTTCGGCCTGCACGCTGAGGTCTATACCAGCCCGCAACGTGTCACAGAACTGCGCCTGACGCACCGGGTTGCGGTACTGGTCTGGCGTCATCTGTTTGGTTTTACCAATATCAATGCCATTGACAAGCGAATTCCGGATCTGGTGTTCAACGTCGCTGCGCCGCTGCGCCTGGCCTTTTTGCGCGGCTATCTTCAAGGCGATGGTACACTGGCCGGCGGGCGCGTAAGTTTTGCCACCTCCTCACGCGAGCTGGCGAGTGGGCTGTCTTACCTGTTGTCGTCATTTGGCGTAGTGGCTTCGCTATCGCGCCATGAACCGGATGGCGTGGTGCGTGAAATCCGTGGCCGCGCCTGCATCACCCGCCACCCGCACTGGAATCTAACCGTCAGTGCGCGTGCAGACCTGGAACGCCTGCGCGACATCTGGGCGGAGCTGCCGGGGGCAGAGGCGCTGGAGGCACGCTTAAACAGCACCGCGCCTTCGATCAATCGCCGTTTCAAAACACTTGACGGTGACTTGATTGCGCTGCCCATTGAGTCTATTACTGCGGTGGAAGCCAGCAATGGCCAGGTCTATGATTTTTCGGTTGAAGATGACGAAAACTTCATCGCCGGTATGGGTGGCCTGTGCTGCCATAACACCGATGCCGACGTAGACGGCTCGCATATCCGCACCTTGCTACTGACTTTTTTCTACCGGCAGATGCCGCAACTGATTGAACGCGGCCATGTGTATATCGGGCAGCCGCCGCTGTTTAAGGTCAAACGCGGCAAGCAGGAGCAATATGTCAAAGACGAGCTGGGGCTTAATACCCTGTTATTACAAAGCGCGCTGGATGATGCCCAACTGCACGTCAACGCCGCGGCGCCGCCCATCAGCGGTGAGGCGCTGGAAGAATTGGCGCGCCGCTATAATGCGGTGATGGCGGCGCTGGATCGGCTGGCACGGCGTTATGATCGGGCTGTCCTGGAGCGGATGCTGTTTGTGGCACCGTTTAGTGAGACGGATCACCAACATGCACAACAACTGCAGGCCTGGTTCAGCACCTTGCTCGCCGATCTGAAAAGCGATCTGGCCGGGGCAGCGCGCTATCAGTTGCGCATTGAGGCCGATGAAAACTCCGGCTATCAGGCCATTTTAGAGCGCCATGTGCATGGCTCCATCCTGGTCGAACACTATGGCTTTGAGTTTTTCACCTCCGCCGAATACCGCAGTCTGCATGAGCTGGCCTTGCGCTTACATGGCTTGCTGGATCAAGGCGCCTTTATCCAGCGGGGCGAACGCCGCCAGGCAGTCAGCACCTTTAAGGAGGTGATGGAATGGCTGTTAAGCGAGGCGCGCAAAGGTATCTCCATCCAGCGCTATAAAGGGCTGGGCGAGATGAATCCCGAACAGCTCTGGGAAACCACCATGAATGCACAGACGCGGCGCTTGTTGCAGGTGCAGATTGAAGACGCCATCCGCGCCGATGAGATTTTTACCACCCTCATGGGCGATCAGGTCGAACCCCGCCGGGAGTTTATTGAAAGCAACGCCTTGGCGGTTTCTAATCTGGATATTTAACGCATCCTGGGAGTGCTCCAACAACGCGGCGCTCCCGTTTTTCAGCGTGCGGATAGCAAACGATGATCCACAAACAAAGAGGCACATCCGATGGACTCCATTCTGGCTGTACTGTTAGTGTTGCTGGTGATTGCGGTAATTGTGGGATTGTACGGGGTTGTGATCTACAACAATCTGGTCAGCCTTAAGCATGGGGTCTCCAAGGCATGGTCCAATATCGACGTGTTGCTCAAGCAGCGTTATGACGAATTACCCAAACTGGTCGAGGTCTGCCGTCAGCACATGCGCTATGAGCAAGAAACTCTGGAACGGGTGATGCAGGCGCGCAGCCGCGTTGCCAATGCCCAGCAATCCGGCGACATCAAGGCGCTGGGCGAGGCGGAAGGGGCGCTGCGCATCGGCCTGGGCAATCTGTTTGCGGTGGCGGAGGCTTACCCCGAATTGACCGCCAGCGACAGCTTCAAGCATTTGCAGGCGCGCATCTCGGGACTGGAGAATGCCATTGCCGACCGGCGGGAGTATTACAACGAAAGCGTCAACCGCAATAATGTGCGTATCGAGCAGTTTCCTGATGTCATCGTGGCCCGTTTCTTTCACTTCAAAGCCTTTGTGTTACTGGAATTTTCAGAACGCGAGCGACAAGATGTAAATATCAAGAGCCTGTTTTCCTAACACCGGCTCGACGCCATGTTTGACACGCTGGCGCTTCATGTACAGACCACCGACACCTTCATGGTGTTGGTGCAGATCACACTCACCGGCTTGGCAAGCACCCTGTGTGCCTATTTTTTTGTACGTCACCTGGGGCGCGCCCGTCTGGTGGCCGACACCCCCACCGCAAAAATCCGCTCAGCACCGCAAGGACATGTAGAACTCAGCGGACACGGACGCCTGATTGAAGGCACGCCAATCATCGCCCCGCTCACCCGCCGTGAATGCCTGTGGTATGAATACACCGTCGAACAGCAGCAACGCAACCAGCGCGGCGGCAACCACTGGAAATCGGTAGATAAAGGACGCAGCGAAGACCTGTTTTATTTGCAAGATGACACCGGCGTGTGCGTGATAGACCCACACAAAGCCACCATCTTTGCACACCATCAAGATCGCTGGAGTGGCTCCAGCCGCTGGCCTGAATTTGGGCCACAGGCGCGCACCTTTCTGGATCTGGGGAGCTATCGCTACACCGAACGCCGCCTGGAAAGCGGTGACAGCCTCTATGCCATCGGCTACTTTCGCACCCACGGCTATGATGATCAGCACGCGCTGCAAGACGAGATCACCAGCCTCCTGCGTGCCTGGAAAAAAGACCCGGAAAAAATGGCCAGTTTTGGCCTGTCACCCCGCGGGCCGATTGATTTAAATGCCTGGGAAGCCGTGCGCGCCGCCGCCGCACAGGAAGCCTTAATGCTTCGCGCCCAACGCACCACCCTGCCCGCCGTCCACCTCCTCTCACGCGGCCCCGACCGCAGCCGTCCCTTTATCTTATCGGCAGACGCCGAACCGGAAAAACGTATCATTGGCCATTACTTGCGTTGGGCCATCCTCGCAGCCCTGGGCATGGCTAGCCTTGGCACTCTAAGCTTGGTGATGCTGGTTCTGTTACTCTGGAATTGAGCCTGACTATGGGAGCGCCGAGCCCCAGCCCGGCATCATGGAACGCTGCTCATCAGAGCAGCAAAGCTGGAAAACCTGCCGGGCTTCCAGCCGTCGCTTTTGGGAGCGCCGGCTGGAAGCCGCCTGCCACGGATTGCCGAATTTTACTCGGCTAAAAACCGGTCAGGTTAAGCCCCGCACCCCTTAAAGCCTTCTTCGGTCATTTTAGCTTCAAAGGCGCTGATGGCTTCAGCACCGGTTTTCAGATCGCCAGATTCACCGGCCCAGTCGTTGGGTTTGATTTTGACCAGCCAGCCTTCGCCATAGGGGTCTTCGTTGATCAAGCCAGGTTTGGCGGTCACCGCGTCGTTAATGGCAACGACATCGCCGCCAACCGGGGTTTTAGCGGGGCCAACCCATTTACCCGATTCCACCGTGGCGCAGGATTTGTCTTTTTTGACATCTTTGCCGACTTTTTTCGGGGTGTAGGAGACGATTTGTCCGGCCAGTGCGCAGGCGTAGGCGGTTAAGCCGACGGTGACGTTGCCATCGGCCTCCTGGCGGACCCAGACGTTGTTTTCAATGCTATAGAGTACATCTTCGGGAAAATGACAGCCTTTTGCAGTGCCCATGATTTCAACCTCCAAGGAATTTTTTATTAGAAGTTTATGATTTTATCACATGTTAAAATAAGATCAGCGAGCTGACTGGCCCGAGAAACATGATCTACCTCATCAATTAGGTCTTTTGTGGGATCCAGGGTATATCCGGGTAAGGCCGGGGCACAGACATGCAGCTTTACGCCTGCCCGTTTGGCGTCGCGGATGAACTCAATGATCCGCTTGCCGCCGGGCTGAGCGACCAGGGTCTCGGCAACGCCTTTTTGCATCAGTAAAACCCCTTCCATGGTAAAAAAAATGTCTACCTGGGCATCCATCGCCGCCAGGACTGCGCCCAGATAAAAGGGCGTGGCGCAGCGCTGAGGTGTGGCCGGTCCGCTGGTCATGATGATCACCACATGGGGATCGTCATCGCAGGGCTTAAGGTGTGGACTTGCATCAGTCATAGAGAGCTCCTCCGCTTTGAGATTTCAGCAATGACGGGCATTATGTGGGCTTTGTTTGGGTCGTGCAAAGCCCTTGGACACGCGGTGTCTTTGTGGCGTGTACGGGGTGTTTTATGTTGCTTTGGTACGGAGTGCTTGATGGATTCAACGGTGCCACCGGTGTTGACGCTTTATCATCGCGAGGGTTGCCATTTGTGTGAGACAATGCACACACAGCTGCAGCAGTTGCAGGCACACCTTGGCTTTTCTCTCACATTGGTCGATATCGACAGCGATGAGGCTCTTTTTGCGCGCTTTCGTGCAAAAATTCCTGTTTTAGCCTTGGGACAGGATATAATCTGCTGCCATTTTCTCGACGAAGACGAACTCAAGTACACATTAGATCATGTCTGAACGGCAGCCCTTTATACGTAATTTCTCCATCATCGCCCATATTGACCACGGTAAATCCACCTTGGCGGATCGCTTCATTCAGGTATGTGGCGGTTTGGCTGAGCGCGAAATGTCTGAGCAAGTGCTTGATTCTATGGATATTGAGCGTGAGCGTGGGATCACCATCAAGGCGCAAAGCGTATCTTTGACCTACCGCGCTCGCGATGGTCAGGATTATTATCTGAATTTTATTGACACTCCCGGTCATGTCGATTTTTCCTATGAGGTGTCGCGGTCACTGGCCGCCTGTGATGGTGCGCTGCTGGTGGTGGATGCCTCGCAAGGGGTGGAAGCGCAAAGCGTGGCCAACTGCTATACCGCCATTGATCAAGGACTGGAAGTGGTGCCGGTGCTGAATAAAATCGACCTACCGGCAGCGGAACCTGAACGGGTGATGCAGGAGATTGAGGATGTCATCGGGATTGATGCACACGATGCCTTGCCGGTCAGTGCCAAAACCGGCATCGGTGTGCCAGATCTTCTGGAGGTCTTGGTCAGGCGTATCCCGCCGCCGACTGGGGATGCCAATGCCCCGTTGCAGGCGCTGATTATTGACTCCTGGTTTGATAATTATCTGGGCGTGGTGGCGCTGGTGCGGGTGATGCACGGCTCGCTGCGGCGCAAGCAAAAAATCACCGCAATGTCCACGGGCCGCAGTCATCTGGTGGATCGGGTGGGGGTGTTTACGCCCAAGCCCGCAGATCGTGAGGTGCTTGAAACCGGCGATGTGGGCTTTGTGATTGCCACCATCAAAGACATTACCGGCGCGAAAGTGGGCGATACCCTCACCAGTACCGATCATCCGGCGCTCACGCCCTTGCCGGGGTTTAAGGAGGTGCAGCCGCGTGTTTTTGCTGGAATTTTCCCCATCAGCTCAGATGATTACAACGATCTGCGCGAGGCCCTGGACAAGCTCAAGCTTAACGATGCCTCCCTGCATTATGAGCCGGAAACCTCGCAGGCCTTGGGTTTTGGCTTTCGTTGCGGCTTTTTGGGGATGTTGCACATGGAGATTGTGCAAGAACGCCTGGAGCGCGAATATAACCTGGAGCTGATCAGTACCGCCCCCACCGTGGTCTATGAGGTGCTGACCACCAAAGGTGAGGTGATCTACATCCATAATCCTGCCCAGTTGCCGCCGGTCAATGAAGTGGCCGAGGTGCGCGAGCCCATCATCAATGCCAATGTCCTGCTCCCCCAGGATTATGTGGGCAATGTCATCACCTTGTGCGTGGAAAAACGCGGGGTGCAAACGCGGATGCAATATTTGGGCAAGCAGGTGTCTCTGGGCTATGATCTGCCACTCTCCGAGGTGGTACTGGATTTTTTCGACCGGCTAAAATCGGTCAGCCGGGGGTATGCCTCCTTTGATTACACCCTGGATCGCTTTCAGGCCGCTCCTTTGGTCAAGGTTGATGTGCTCATCAATGGCGAGCGGGTGGATGCCCTGTCAATCATCACCCACCGCGATCAGGCGCAAAGCCGGGGGCGTGAACTCACCGAGCGCATGAGCGATCTGATTCCGCGACAGATGTTTGAGGTGGCGATTCAGGCCGCCATTGGCTCCAAGATCATTGCCCGTTCATCAGTCAAGGCGATGCGCAAGAATGTGACTGCCAAATGCTATGGCGGGGATATTAGCCGTAAACGTAAACTGCTGGAAAAACAAAAGGCGGGTAAAAAGCGCATGAAGCAGATTGGGCGGGTCGAGGTGCCACAAGAGGCGTTCCTGGCGGTTTTGCAAGTGGATCAGCAGAACAAATAGCGGTAGAGCCTTGGCTGCGCTTCAAGGCCGAATTGCTGGCTCACGGTTGCAGAACGCCTCCCGCCCTTGCGGGTACACCCTTTATTGATGATGCATTTTAAGACACCATGACCTTTGATCTAGAAATGATTTTAGTGCTCGGCACGCTGATTACCGGGCTGATCTGGCTGGCGGACACGCTGTGGTGGCGCAAGCGGCGCATCTCCCTGGTACTGGGGCCGGATGAAAGCCGCAATGCCGTATCGGTGGCGCCCGATCCCTGGTATGTGGAATATGCCAAATCCTTCTTCCCGGTGTTGCTGATTGTGTTGCTGTTGCGCTCTTTTGTGGTGGAGCCGTTTCGTATTCCTTCTGGCTCGATGATGCCGACCCTGTTAGTCGGTGATTTTATTGTGGTCACCAAATACAGCTACGGCGTGCGTCTGCCGGTCACGCGCACCAAGATTCTGGATACCGGGGAACCCGCACGCGGTGATGTCATGGTATTTCGTTTCCCGGCCAATCCCCGTGAAGATTACATCAAGCGCGTGGTTGGCCTGCCCGGTGATCAGGTGGTTTATCGCAATAAATCCTTGTATATCAATGGTGAGCTTGTTGCTACCACGGAGCTTGATAGCTATATCGGCGTAGGTTCGGGCACGGTGATGACCGGAGCGCGCCTGGCCGAGGAGCAGCTTGGCGAGGTCGCGCACCAGATTCTGTACTGGCCAAACCGTCCCTCCATTGAAGGTGAGGTCTACGTCCCTGAAGGGCATTATTTCGTGCTGGGGGATAACCGCGACAACAGTAATGACAGCCGTTTTTGGGGCTTTGTCCCGGAGCATCATCTGGTCGGCAAAGCGGTCTATATCTGGATGAATTGGGATCATCAGGCCAGCAAGGTTGATATTTCCCGCATCGGAACCCGTATTCAATAACGCACATTTCATGACGCAAGGGGGCTTTTATGTATCCAAAACAACGTGGTGGCAGCCTGGCGGTGACGCTGTTGCTGGTCGGTGTCCTGGGTTTTTCCTTTATTACGGCCTTCAGGCTGTTTCCGATCTATGCGGAATATTTCACCATCAAATCCGTTCTTAGTGACATTGCCGAAAAGCCGGGCGGTAAAACCAAGACCACCCGCCAGATCTGGAGCGAGGCCGCGCCCAGCTTTCAGGTCAATTCCGTTGATTCCATTACCGTAGATAATCTGTCGGTCTTTGACGAACAAGGGGTACGTTACCTGGGGCTGGCCTATGAAGTGCGCACCGGCTTTGTCGGTAATCTGGATCTCATGGTCGTCTTTGAGCGTCGCTTTGAACTTAACTAATCCGTGAGACAGTCTTTACTAAAACTCCTGCCCGCCCATGTACAGGCCTCTACGCGCCTGCTGGAGGCCTTGACCCATCGCAGCGCGGGCAGCCGACACAATGAACGTCTGGAATATCTGGGCGATAGCGTGCTCAATTTTATTATCGCCGAGCATCTTTACCGCCATCTCCCGCAGGCCAGCGAAGGCGATTTAAGCCGTTTGCGTGCCTCGCTGGTCAATAAAGACGCTCTGGCGCTGATTGCCCGCGATTATGGGCTGGGTGAGGTCATTCATCTGGGACAAGGCGAGCTCAAAAGCGGCGGCTTTCGGCGCGATTCGATTCTGGCCGATACCCTGGAGGCCATCATCGGCGCGGTGTATCTGGAAACCGATTTTGCCAGCGCCCAGCAGTTTGTCATCCGCCTGTACGCCAACCGCCTCGCCAATCTGCCCAGTGCAGAATCGCTTAAAGACCCGAAAACGCGCCTGCAGGAATATCTGCAGGAAAAAGGCTTTCCGGTGCCGCAGTATGAGTTACAGGACATCACCGGCAAACCGCACGAGCAGCATTTTCGCGCCCTGTGCCTGATCCATTCCCATGACCTCAAGGCCATCGGCGAGGGCAGCAGTCGCCGCAAGGCTGAACAGGCCGCCGCCGCCCAGATACTGGAAAAACTCCAGGCACAGACGCAGGTCTATTCCAACTAAATCAATCTAACCTCAGCGGAGTTTTTATGTATCAAAAACCCTCCAAGTTGCTGGCACAGCGCCTGCAGCGACTGCGTGAGCATCTGCGCCAGGAAAACCCCTTGCTGGTCGATGTGGTTGACCGCTTCATCGTGCTTGACAAGGTGGCCTACCAGCTCGGTCTGCTGGGGCCGCACCAGTCCTATGCCAATACCATCCCCTGGTGGCCATTGATCTCGGTATTGGGCACTTTTTCTGCCGGCAAATCCACCTTTGTCAACAATTACCTGGGCCTCAATGTCCAGCGCTCCGGCAGTCAGGCCGTGGATGACAAGTTCACCGTGCTGTGTTTCAACGCCCAGGGCGAGATTCACACCCTCCCCGGCATTGCCCTGGACGCCGATCCGCGTTTCCCGTTTTATCAGATCAGCGAAGAAATCGAACACGTTGCCCAAGGCGAAGGCGAGCGCATCGACACCTACCTGCAAATCCGCACCTGCGGCTCGCAGCGCCTCAGTGGCCGGGTGATGATTGACTCCCCTGGCTTTGATGCCGATGCCCAGCGGGATTCGGTGTTGCGCATCACCGACCACATCATCGACATCTCCGATCTGGTCTTGGTGTTTTTCGATGCCCGCCACCCCGAACCCGGCGCGATGCGCGACACCCTTTCACATCTGGTATCCGGCACAGTTACCCGTCGCGATGCCGCTAAAATGATGTTTATCCTCAACCAGATTGACGCCACCTGGCGCGAAGACAATCTCGAAGAAGTGGTCTCGGCCTGGCAGCGGGCGGTGGTACAACATGGTGCTGCCACCGGACGCTTTTACTGCATGTATAACCACAACGCTGCCGTGGAAATCACCAACCCCGACGTTAAGGCGCGTTACCAGCAAAAATCTGAGCAGGATTTTAGCGAAATTGCCCGGCGCATCGACACCGTAGGCATTGAGCGCAACTACCGCATCATCGGCGCCCTGGAAGCCACTGCCAACCGCATCGAAAACGAGGCTCTGCCCGCCATCAAGCAAAGCTTGCGTCAATGGGCGCGCCGCGTGCTCATCGGTGATCTGTTGCTGTTTATCCCAACCCTGGGCGTATTGTTGTTCTGGGTAGCCCAGATGGAGACGGTGCCTGCGCTGCAGCTGCCCGGCGTGCCGGATACCCTGGCCCTGCCGCTGGCATTAACCGTCCTGGTTTTTGGCCTGCTGGCGGTGATTCACTTCAGTATGCGTCATCTCATTGCCCAGACGATGCTGCGGCGGTTGCAAAAAGAAAGCAACACCTCCCTTGGCCATCTCGCCAACGCCTTTCGCAAAAACACCCGCTTTTGGCGCAGCATCTTCCGTACCCACCCGGTGGGCTGGAACAAGGCCACCAGCAAACGCCTGGAAGGCATCCGCATCGCCGCTGATCAATTTGTACAGCAGCTTAATGACCGCTATGTCAGCCCCTCCGGGAGCACCCCTGCGACCACGGGCAAAACGCCAGCGCCTAAGCAGGATAATGCATGAGCGACTTTGTGACCTGCGATCTGTGTGATGCGCATCCCGAAGACGCCCAGGCCATCACGGGGGTAGCCTGGCGCTCCTTTGGTGGACGCGTGCGTTTTCATGGACAGATCGAAACCGTTAAATGCTTTGAAGACAACTCGCGCATCAAAGAACTGCTCGCCACCCCCGGAAAGGGTAAAGTGCTGGTGGTTGATGGCGGAGGCTCACTGCGTCGGGCGTTGCTGGGCGACCTGATTGCTGCTGCGGCGGTGCGCCAGGGCTGGGAAGGGGTGATCCTGTTCGGCGCCTGCCGCGATGTCGAGGTTCTGGCCACCCTGGACATCGGCATCTTTGCCCTTGGCGCGGTGCCGCTGAAAACCGACCGTCGGGGCGAAGGCCAGCAACACCTCCCGATCCACATCGCGGGTCAGCCCATCCGCCCCGGTGATTTTGTCTATGCCGACCCCAACGGTGTCATCACTGCCCCCAAGGCCTTGATCTGAACATCGTGCGCAATGCGGCAAATCTAAAATCTCGCCCATTGCGCACTTTTTTGACCCTGTATCAATCAGATAGCGCAGGTGGCGACGGATTTTGAGGAAGATACACGAAAAATTCGCTGCCCTTGTCAACGGTGCTGTCGATCTCAATGTATCCGCCGTGCTTAATCACAACCTGCTGCACCAGAAACAAACCCAAACCCAAGCCTTTAATCTTGGTCAAAGGTCTGGCATTGGCGCCGCGATAAAAACGCTCAAACAGCTGCGCCCTAGCCTCTTTGGGAATACCGATGCCGGTATCGCTTAACCTGATGCGTACCCATGCCGTTTCGGGGGCATCAATGCGCAGGCGAATATGGCCACCCGCCGGGGTATATTTAACCGCATTGTCGAGCAGATTGAGCAAAGCCAGGGTGAACCACTGAATATCCACATGCATCACCTCCACCGCCTCAGAAATCTCACACTGCAGCTGGTATTTTTCGGCATTGAAATGAAACAGCTCCAGAACATAGTCCACCAATGCGGTCGGGGTAATGGGCTGCACATTGAGCTTGATCATCGTCTCGCCCAACTGCTCGGAAAGCAGCGCGGTGCCCATTAAAATATCCAGGCGTGCCAGGGCGGTGTGAATGCGCTCATAGCGGGGTTGTAACTCAGGCAGTGTAGCCTGGGTGCGCAATTGCAGATTAGTCACCGCCGTGGTGATGATGGACAACGGATTACGCAACTCATGCGCGACCAGATTGAGCAGGTCCCGCTCGCTTTGCGCCCGCTCTTCGCTGGCTCGCAAGCGGCGCTGTTCCTGCACACTCCAATACATCGCCGCCAACACCAGGAAAATCACCTGCAGCACCGCCATCGGCCACCAGAGCGCCGAGGTCCAGAAATTCACCGGCAAAACGCCGATATTACGCAAAATATGCAAAAAAATCGTGGTCAGTGTGGGCAAAAACACCAGCAGGAAAAGCAAGGCTTTGGCGGGTTCAATGCGCAGCATCAACAGCATCAGTGCAAACAATAAAAACTGCGCGATGACAGAGACAAGATGAACCAGGTGATTGATATGTGGATACAGCCCCAACAGGGATAACAGCAACAGCAGCACATACAGCGTAACGACGCCTTCCAGGCTGCGCGTCAGGCGTGGATAATACGTTGCCGGGCGAAAATAGCTCACCACCAGAATAATCTGCACGGCCAGCCCCACAATCACAATGATGCCGATCAGATGATCAGAAAACCAGGGGGTTTGTGGATAGATAAACGCCTGATCATAGCCTTTAAACATCAGATGCACGATGCCATAGGCGGTGATAAAGGCAACGGCATACCAGAAGAAAGCCTGCTTGACCCAGCCAATCATCATCAGGCTATAAATCGTAATCAGCACCAGCAGCCCGAAAAACATCCCATGCATAAAGTGGCTTGCAACAACATGCTGGGCAAAACTGTCCGCTGTCCACAGGCTAAAATCCAGGGTCAAGGTGGTATTGCTCTGGACGCGCAGGTAATAGGTCTGGACCTGCTCTGCAGGATTAACGGGAAAAACCGCCTGGGGAATTGCCAACGGACGCTGCTTTAAGGGAACCTGGCTACCGGCCTGCCAGCGCGTGTAACTGCCATCGGGCTGCGGACTATACCAGTGCAACTGATCTATAAAGGCCGGATGAATTAACAGCCACCAACGCCCCGCCTCACCCTTGAAGTGGACAACAGACAGGCGCAGCCAAAAAACATCTTTGCTAAACCCTTCTGCAAAACCGCCCTGCAGCGGCATAAACAGCGCCTGCTGCGCGATCACCTCGGCCAGCTGCCATTGGCCCCCTGGATCACGTAAAACCTCAAAATAAGAGGATAGTTCTTTGTTATGATAAGAGATCGCCTCAGAGTCCATCAATAAGACAGGGGTGCCAGAGGCATAAATCTGGCATGGAAAAGCCAGGCAGCTACACACCCACAGCCATCTTAAAGACACAGAAAACGAATGCCGGGTCATGAACAAAACACATATCCTGATCGTTGAGGATGACGATGACTTGCGTGAAGAATTAGCTGATTACCTTCAGTTTCAAGGATTTAGTAGCGATAGTGCGGCAAGCCTGGCAGAGGCTCGCGCATTGCTTGAGCATACTACGATGGCGCTGATTCTGCTGGATTTGAACCTGCCCGATGGGGATGCGCTCGTCTTGACGCATGAACTCTCGCAACGTACCGCCGCCACGCCACATCTGGTGATTATGACCGCCCGTGGGCAAACCAGCGACCGCATTGCGGGTTGGCAGGCCGGCGCCGATGCCTATCTGGTCAAGCCCATCAATCTGGCAGAACTTAATGCCATCATCCAGCGGCTGCTGACGCGCACCACCTCAGCAACACCACACGCCGCCTCAACCTGGCGTATCGAAGAATCGGCCCAGACACTCTACACCCCTGACAATATTGCCATCGAACTCACCGGCGCAGAGACCAAACTGCTAGCGACCCTGTTTTCCCGGCCCGGCGAGGTCTTCGCCCGTGAACACCTCTGCCATGCCCTCACCCTCTCACCGACCATTACCGACACCCGCAAGCTCGATACCCTGATCTCCCGCCTGCGCAAAAAAGTGTCTACACACACGGGCCAAAACCTCCCGCTCAACACCTTTCGCAACCTGGGCTACTGCATCCCCGAGACCTTACCCTCAGACGAATAGGCTCATTTTGATTTCAATGCCGAAGAGAAGGTGGATTGCCTGATTTGTCATTCAATGATCACGGCTATCAAACGGCACAGACATCCCCGGATCTCCCCGCAAAAAGGAGCAAAAAACAGTTCTTGATTTTTTCTTCATTGTTTATCAGAATTCTCCATTGTAGATAGGTTATCTACAAGCGCGAAGGTTTCGCGTTCCATGGTCGGGGTCGAAGTCGAATCGCAAAGTTGTTCTCTGTTCAGGATGAACGCCGAGGCCACTTTTATGGCGCAAGCTGGGTTTCGACGGCTGAAACCGCCCATGTTGCCGGTGTTGACCGGCCATTCGGTTGGGACTGCTCAACCAGGACTCCAGTTGCTCGCCCGCAAGGGTGTTATCAACGGAGAGCGAAGTGCCTAAAAATCGCATAAGCAACTTTGTTTAGGTTTTTAGGAGCAGAACACCTGCCATAGGCCGGTTAATGCAATCTCCGGATTAAAAAGCCACGCCGGTGCCGCCCAGGCCGCAATAGCCGTGGGGATTTTTCGCCAGATACTGCTGATGCAGATCCTCGGCAAAATAAAAGCGGAAGCTGGCGCTCAGTTCGGTGGTGATGGTGCCATGTCCGTGTGCGCTAAGGCGCTGCTGATAGCTCTGCCGGGTCTGCGCTGCCAGCGCGGCCTGTGCCTCGCTACAGACATAAATGGCCGAGCGGTACTGAGTGCCAATATCATTGCCCTGGCGCATGCCCTGGGTGGGGTTATGGGCGGTCCAAAATACCTTGAGCAGTTCTGCATAGGCGAGCGTGTGGGGATCAAACACCACCTGCACCACCTCGCAATGCCCGGTTAAACCGCTACACACTTCTTCATAGGAAGGGTTGGGGGTATGCCCGCCGGCATAGCCCACCGCCGTGCTATACACCCCCGCTAATGACCAAAAGCGCCGCTCGGCGCCCCAAAAGCAGCCCATGCCAAATACGCCGATCTCCAGACCTTCAGGATAAGGGGGCAACATGCGTGTGCCGAGTACCCGATGTGTTTCGGTAATCTGCACCGGTGTCGTGCGCCCTGGCAGCGCGTCTTCGGGGGTGGGAAGGGTTAAGGATTTGGCGCGGGAGAACAGCATGGAACACCTCGGTATGTGATCAATTCAGGCACGTTGCCAGTCAAAGGCCAGTACCTGGTGAATATGCGTGGCTTTGCTGAGACACATTAACAGGCGATCAATGCCCAAGGCCACCCCGGCACAGCGTGGCAGACCGTGCGCCAGAGCAGCCAGCAGGAGTTCATCCAGCGCCACCTCAGGCTGTTTGACCTGAATCCGGCGGGCATTATCCGCCACAAAACGCCGCTGCTGCTCATCGGCCTGCCCCAGTTCATGAAAGCCATTAGCCAATTCCAGCGGCCCCCAATACAGCTCAAAACGCTGCGCCACCGAGCGCCCATCGACGCTGACAATCTGCGCCAATGCGGCCTGAGACGGCGGATAATCGTACACAAAGCACAGGCGATCTTTGGGCAGCCGAGGCGCAATCAGATGACTGATCAGCAGATCAAGCCAGGCATCCAGCGCCAGCGTACCGTGTAGCGTCAAGTCATGGTGCTGGGCACAGGCGGCGCAGTCTTGCGGGGTGCAATCCCACGGATCAAGGTGTAAGTGCTGGATGAATAGATCCCGATACGGGATGCGCTCCGCCCTTGCTGTAAACGGCAGGTCAGCCAGATCGTTGATCAGGTCTTCGACCTCATCCATCAGGCGATGATGATCAAAGTCTCGCCGATACCACTCCAGCAGCGTGAATTCAGGATTGTGATAACGTCCTTGCTCCGCGCCACGAAACACTCGCGCCAGCTGATACATATCGCCATAACCGGCGCACAACAGTCGCTTCATCGCAAATTCCGGCGAGGTTTGCAAATAACGCAGCCCCTCCGGGGTGGGTACGGTGAGGCTTTCCAGGGCGGGATCGGGATTGGCGGCGGCGGATAATACGGGCGTTTCGACTTCCAGCACCTGCCGCTGGGCAAAAAAGGCACGAATCTGCGCTAACAGCGCCGCCCGGCGTTGTAATACCGCAAAGGCTGCACTGGGCTGCCAGGCATTGTCGGCCATGGGATTACAGCTGCAAGATGGCCGTTGCGACCGAAAAATAGATAAAAATCCCCAGGACATCGACCACTGAGGTGATCAAGGGCGCGCTTGCGGTTGCCGGATCAATGCGCAAGGCATTCAAGGCAAAGGGCAGCATCAGCCCAAACAGACTGGCAATGATCACCACCAAAAACATGGCAATCGCTACCGCCATACCGACCAGTACACCGCCCAGCCACACCCCCGCGCCCCAAACGGTCAGGGCCAGGGTGATCCCAAGCCCTATGGAAACCAGTAACTCCTTACCCCACAAACGCATTCCATTACGGGTTTGCACATCGCCGGTGGCAATGGCGCGCACCATCAAGGTGGCCGATTGTGCCCCGGCATTGCCGCCGCTGGCAATTACCAATGGCAGGAAAAACACCAAGGCAATCACCGCCTCAATCGCGGTTTCAAAAAAGGCGATGGTGGCACCACTGAGCAGATTGACCACCACCAGAATAATCAACCAGCCGATGCGCTTGCGGTATAACAGCGACATACTGGCCTCTTTCAGGCCCAGCGTCATCACCCCCACACTGGCCATCTTGTGAAAATCCTCGGTGCCTTCCTGTTCCACCACATCCATCACATCATCGACGGTGATAATCCCTAACAGGATGCCCTGCGCATCCACCACCGGCAAAACCTCCAGATCATAATGGCGCATCAGGCCGGCCACTTTTTCCCGATCCACATCCGCCTCAATGCTGATCACATCAAGCTGCGCCAGCGTTTCCACACGATGCCACGGCCGTCCCAGCAGCAGCTCGCGCAGACTCAACACGCCCAGCAGCACGCCTTGTTCATCGGTGACAAACACCACATTCACGGTTTCACCCAGCGCACTGTGTTCGCGCACATGATCCAGCGCCCGCCCGATACTCCAATCCGGACGAAGCGTGACAAACTCAGGCGTCATGAAACGCCCGGCGCTGTGCTCCGGAAAGGCCAGCAAATGCGCCAGGATCTGTTGATCCTCGCGGGGAAACATCTCCATGAGCACCTGACTGTGCTCATCAGGCAATTCATGCAGCAGCGCCGCCGCATCATCGTAAGGCAGCTCCATCAGCAAGCGCGCCTTGTCCGGATCGGCTAAGGTCTCCAAGACCTCAGCTTGCTGCTCGGTACTGAGATGGGAAAAGACATGCGAGGCCCGCTCGATGGGCAATAAACGCAACAGCAGACGCTGCTGATCGGCCTGCTCCAGCTCGGGCACACAGGTGGCAATATCCTGATCCGGAATCTGCGCCAGAATCGTGCGCAAGGCATCCCAATCCTTGGTCGCAAGTAAGGAGGGTAAATCCGCAGCAGAGCTTGCGTAACAGCTTGAGCTTTCCGTCATAATAAATGCTTACCTGGAGATTTTGCGTTGCCGTCGCCGATGGCACACCCTGGGGATCATGCGCGTGGCGCTGTACCGATGCGTTTATGCCTATATTGTCAATCAACCATGCGTTAAACACAAACCAAACGCGCCCCACGGCAATTGACGCAGGCCGAGCGGTGTTCATCGATGGCACATCATCATTCAACACGAGGCTCTGACCATGACCAAAGCTCCCTTGCCACTGAGCATTCAAACTTTCAGCGAGATGCGCACCGGTGGCTATTGCTATGTTGATAAAACTGCCGCCGCGCACGCCCTGGTGCAAAAGGGCAAGGCGTATTTTCTCTCCCGCCCGCGCCGCTTCGGCAAAAGCCTGTTTGTCGATACACTCAAAGAGCTGTTCGAGGGCAACGAGGCGCTGTTTCGCGGTCTGCACATTCATCCCCACTGGGACTGGAGCCAGCGCCATCCGGTGATTGTGCTCGACTTTGCCGCCGGGGTGGTGCAAAACCGCGCCGAGCTGGATCAGCGCATCCTTGATGTGCTGCGCACCAACCGCCAGCGTCTGGGACTCGACGACGACGCAGTGGCGCGAGACATTCCGGGCCTGTTCGGTGCATTGATCCGCCAGATCCATGCGCACAGCGGCCAGCGGGTGGTGGTGTTGATTGATGAATACGACAAGCCGATCCTCGATAACATCGAACACATCGAGCGCGCCGTAGAAATCCGCGAGGGGCTGAAAAATCTGTATTCGGTGCTCAAAGCGGAGGATGCGCACCTGCGCTTCGTCTTCATGACCGGGGTGAGCAAATTCAGCAAGGTGAGTTTGTTTTCAGGCCTCAATCAGCTCAACGACATTACCCTCGATGTCCAGTTTGCCACCCTATGTGGCTACACCCAGCAGGATCTGGAAACCACCTTCGCTGCGCACCTGACGGGTGTCGATTGGGACGCCTTGCGCCACTGGTACAACGGCTATGGATTTTTGGGCGAGCCGGTCTATAACCCCTACGACATTTTGCTCTTCATCGAAAAAGGCTACCAGTATCGCAACTACTGGTTTGAGACGGGCAGCCCGAGCTTTTTGATCAAGCTGTTCCAGCAGCGCCGCTATTTCCTGCCCAACATGGAGCAGATTGAGGTGGGCGAGGAGATTCTCGATTCCTTCGACATCGAGCGCATCAACCCCGTGACCTTGCTGTTTCAGTCCGGTTATCTGACTATCGCTGCGTCGAATGACTGCTGGGGGGAGCTGAGCTTCAAGCTGCGGGTACCAAACTATGAGGTTCGCACCGCGCTCAATAACCAGTTCATCAACGCCTACGCCGGGATCAGCAACACCCGCCTATCTTATAAACGCGCACTGATCGAATCGCTGACACAGGGCGACCTGCCGGGTCTGATCGCGACCATTCAGCGCCTGTTCGCCAGCATCCCGTGGCGCAATTTCACCCACAATGCCCTGCCCGAGGCCGAAGGCTACTATGCCAGCGTGCTCTATGCCTTCTTCGCCAGCCTGGATGCCGAGATCATCCCCGAGGACATCTGCAATCATGGTCAGGTTGATCTGACCATCAAGTTTGCCGGGTTTGTCTATGTCATGGAGATCAAGCTGATTCACACGGATCAGCCGCCCGCTGACAACCCCGCGCTGGCGCAGATTCAGGCTCGCGATTACAGCGCCAAATATCGCCACACCCCCAATCAGGGGCTATTCGAGGTCGGGCTGGTATTCTCCAGCACCGCACGCAACCTAATCCAGGCCGACTGGCGGCGCTTGGTGGTATCGAGCACTTCCGCATAGGCCAGTCCCTTACCACCTATCAATTTACTCACGGGCACGAAAAGCCGGCAGCGGCAGGTCGTTTTGCAGACAGCGCATCAGGTAGCGCAAGCCACGTGTGAACCACGAAACTAGGCTGCGGGCAAGCTTGCGAAAGCGCCAGTGGTTCGGATCGTCCTGTGCTTGGTTTTTTTTCGAGCGGGGTCGGAGGGTGGCACGCCTGTTCGCGCCCAATGCGCACACACCCATACATCGCCAAGGCCATGATCAACACCCGGCGTTCCAAACGATCCGCATGGCGCAGGTGCGAATCCCCCAAGCCAAATCCTCGCCCCTTGAAGTCGGAGAACATCGGCTCGATGCCCCAGCGCGTGGCATAGTCCAGTACGCGCGCACGGGTCGGAATCGCATCCATGGCCATGATCCATGGCTGTGGATGCCCCGGGTCATGCACAATTCCCAGGTGGGTCACCACCCCAGAGGCGAACAGGCGCACACCCGGAAAATACGCTTCCCGCACGCCCCAGCCGGCAGCCAAGCCAACACCCTCTCCAGAATGGCTTGCTGACCCGCAAAGCCACGGTTCGCGCCTGTCTTGGCGCTCGGTCTCCAGCACCAGCACATGGCTCAACGCCACCGTGTTGGCGGTTTGCGCTTCGATCATCTAACCACCCCGGCGCTACGCGCCACCCCTCCTTAAAAAGGAGGGGAGTCCGGCGACAATTTCCTCACCACCGTCAGGCGCAGCCCCGGATGCGCTGCGCACAGTCCACGTTCCACCTCTTCTGCCAAGCGTTTGACACTTCCCATGCTCACCCCTATGACCTCAGTTCAGCCAACCCTCAATGTTTGCCATAAAAGTGATAGGTGTAAAGGGCTTTACCCTTGACGAGATACGACGCTACGCCCAACAGGGCATTGCGCCTGGCAGTGAGATCATCAGCGATGGTCTCGGGTGTTTCCGAGCGTTCGACACCCCCAGCTACGTTCATAATCGCCACATCACCAGAGGTGGACATGCCAGTGTGGAGAACCCTGAGTTCAACGGGATCAAAACGCTACTGGGCAACGTCAAGAACGCCATCACGGGCACTTACCATGCCATCCGGGGACAGCATGCTCCACGCTACTTGGCCGAGTTCGAGTACCGCTTCAACCGGCGCTATGACCTCAAGGCCATGATCCCGCATTTTCTGACGGTGGCGGCCAGAACACCGCCGATGCCGTACCGGTTCCTGAAGATGGCTGAGCCTTATGCGTAATCAGGTGGCTTTTTGCCTGCAGCAGGCAGCGTCCCGCAACCCAACCATGGAACGCTTCAGGCTAAAATGGTCAAAGGCCTACATGCTTTTGCACGGAGCGTTTGATTTTGAAAAAACTACTGACCCCTCTCATTTTACTGCTGGCTGGTGTGGCGGCGGGAGCCTATGTCCTGTATGGCCCCAAGCCGACACCGCTGCAAACCGCGTCGCGTCCGCCGATGCTGGCACACATTCCGGTGACGATAGCCACGGTGGAATATCGCTCCTTTGCCTCACAGCTGGAGGCGCTGGGCACCGCGCGTGCCAATGAATCAGTGGAGTTAAGCCCCAGAGTGACCGCACCGGTCAGCGAGATTTTATTTAACGATGGGATGCAGGTCAGCAAGGGGCAGGTGTTATTGCGCCTGGCATCCGCCGAAGAGCGTGCCGATCTGCGCGAGGCGGAAGTGCGTTTGCATGAACAGCAGCGGGAATTGGAGCGCATCCGCGTCTTGGTCGCGGAACGCAATCTGCCGCGTCAGCGCCTGGATGAGCAGGAGTCGCGGGTCAACGAGGCCAAAGCCCGTCTGGAGGCGGTGCAGGCGCGGCTTGCGCATTATGTCCTGCATGCCCCCTTTGCTGGAGTGCTAGGCTTGCGCACGGTCAGCGTGGGGGCGATGGTTGGACCCAATACCGTGGTCGCCACCTTGGACGATCTTCATCTGATAAAGCTGGATTTTCAGGTGCCCGAAACCTTTTTACCGTCCCTGCGTCCGGGACAGGTGATTCGCGCTCGCAGCGCCGCCTTTCCGGGGCAGGAATTTAGTGGGCAGGTGGGTTCCATCGATTCGCGTATCAATGTGCAAACGCGCACAGTGATGGTGCGCGCCGAGATCCCCAATCCGGATGGCCTGCTGCGTCCGGGAATGCTGCTGGTGGTGACCGTGTATCAGGACCCGCGTGATTCGCTGAGTATTCCCGAAGGGGCGTTGGTGCCGGTGCGCGATGAGCAGCATGTGTATGTACTCACCGCAAACCAGCGGGTGGAGCGGCGCCGGGTAGAGCTGGGACGGCGTGGCGTGGGCTATGTGGAGGTCTTGCAGGGACTGGAGGCGGGTGTGCAAGTGGTGGTGGAAGGTACGCACCGCTTGCGACCGGGTGCGGCCATTCAGGTGATGGGGGAGCATGAGCCTGGCGAGGCGCGCTCATGATTTTATCGGATATTGCCAATCGCCGCCCGGTGTTTGCGGTGGTTATCAGCCTGTTGCTGGTGGCCTTCGGGATCATTTCTTTTGAACGCTTGAGTCTACGCGAATACCCCGACATCGACGCCCCGGTGGTCACCGTAACCACCAATTATCCGGGCGCCAATGCCGCAGTAGTGGAAACCAAGATTACCCAGCTGATTGAGGATTGGGTCAGCGGTATCGAGGGCATCAAATGGATTGAATCCAGCAGCAGCGATGGCCGCTCGCAGATTACCATCGAGTTTAATATCAATCGCGATATTGATGCCGCCGCTAACGACGTGCGCGAGGCGGTAGCGCGGGTCGTGCGTCAGCTCCCCAGTGAAGCCGATCCCCCGCAGGTCTCCAAGGCTGACTCTAATGCCAGCCCGATCATGTGGCTAAATCTGGCCAGCAGCCGCATGGATGGTATGGAGCTGACCGATTATGCCGAGCGCTATATTGTGGATCGCATCTCCAGCGTTGATGGCGTGGCACTGGTACGCATCGGCGGCTCACGGCGTTATGCCATGCGCATCTGGCTGGACCGCGAGGCCCTCACCGCCCGCGCCCTGACCGTAGATGATGTGGAACAGGCGCTACGCCGGGAAAACGTCGAGCTGCCCGCCGGACGGGTAGAATCCCAGGATCGTGAATTTACCGTGCGCATGGCGCGCCTGTATGCAGGCCCCGAGGACTTTGCCAATCTGGTGATTCGCCGCGATAACGATGGCTATCTGGTGCGCTTGAGCGAGGTCGCACAAGTACGCATCGCCCCGGAAAACGACCGCTCCGAGTTGCGTGGCAATGGTGAGGATATGGTCGGGCTGGGGATCATCCAGCAATCCACCGCCAACACCCTGGAGGTGGCGCGTGGAGTGCGTGCCGAGGTGGCGCGTATCAATCCGACCTTGCCGGAGGGCACACAGCTGTTAACCAGCTATGACTCTTCTGTATTTATTGAAGGTGCGATCAAAGAGGTCTACACCACCTTTGCCATTGCCATCAGCGTGGTGATCTTCGTCATTTACCTCTTTTTGGGCAGTGCGCGGGCAATGCTGGTGCCAGCGGTGACGGTTCCCGTGGCCCTGACCGCCTCTTTTATCGCCATTTACAGCCTTGGCTTTTCGGTTAATCTGCTCACCCTGCTGGCCTTGATTCTGGCCATTGGCCTGGTGGTTGATGATGCCATCGTGGTTCTGGAAAATATCCATCGCCGCATCGAAAACGGCGAACCGCCGCTGCTGGCTGCCTATCGCGGCACCCGTCAGGTCGGCTTTGCGGTGATCGCGACCACCTTGGTCTTGATCTCGGTTTTTGTGCCGCTGGCCTTTTTACAGGGCAATATTGGCCGTCTGTTCACCGAGTTTGCCTTAGCCATGGCAGCAGCAGTGGCCTTTTCCAGCCTGGTGGCGCTGACCCTTTCGCCGGTGATGTGCGCCCGGCTGCTCAAAAAAGAAACCACCAAGGGCTGGCTGCATCGAGGAACAGACTGGTTTTTTGCGCATGTCGGGGCGCTGTATGAGCGGGTGTTGCATTTTGCCCTGCGTGTCCCGGTCATCACCGGCGTTGCCATGATCATCATGGGCGTGATCATCATCACCCTGCTGCAAATCATCCCCAACGAATACGCCCCGCGTGAAGATCGTGGCGTATTCTTCGTCATGGTCACCGCTCCTGAGGGTTCCAGTTATGAATACACCCAAAGCCAAATGCGCGAGGTCGAAGCGCGTCTGCTGCCGCTGGTCGAGACCGGCGAGGTGAATCGTGTATTGGCGCGCACCCCCGGCGGTTTTGGCAACCCCGATATCGTCAACAACGGCATTGTCATTGTCGCTTTGGCCGAATGGAGTCAACGCGCCCGTTCAGGCTGGGAGATCATGGATGAGGTCAATGCCACGCTGGCCGAGATCCCCGGCGTGCGCACGGTGGCGGTGATGCGCCAAGGGATTGGTGGCCGACGGGTCGGCCAGCCGGTGCAATTGGTCCTCGGTGGCCCCAGTTATGAAGAGCTGGCGCAATGGCGCAATATTATCCTGGAAAAAGCCGCTGAAAATCCGGGGCTGCGCAACCTTGATTCCGATTTCAAGGAAACCCGCCCACAGATCATGGTGCGCATCGACAAAAACCGTGCCGCCGACCTGGGCGTTTCCGTGCAAAGCATTGGCCGCACCCTGGAAACCATCATGGGTTCGCGCACCGTCACCACCTACATTGACCGGGGCGAGGAATACGATGTGATCCTCGAAGGTCTGCGTGAGCAACGCCGCACTCCGCATGACATCAGCAATGTCTATGTGCGCTCCAGCCACAGCCAGATGTTAATTCCGCTGTCCAATCTGGTGAGCTTTGAAGAAATCGCCGATGCCGCCAGCCTTAACCGCTACAACCGCCTGCGGGCTATCACGATCAGCGCCAGCCTTGCGCCGGGCTACACTCTGGGCGAGGCCTTGGACTATCTGGAGGCCCTGGTTGCCCAGGAATTGCCGGACTATGCCCAGATCGACTATCGCGGTGAATCTCTGGAATACAAAGACGCCGGCGGTGCGGTAATGTTTGTGTTTGTGCTGGCCCTGCTGGTGGTCTTTTTAGTGCTGGCCGCCCAGTTTGAAAGCTTTATCCACCCCCTGGTGATCATGCTCACTGTACCGCTGGCCATTGCCGGAGCCTTAATTGGCCTGTATCTGACCGGACAAACCCTCAACATCTACAGCCAGATCGGCATCGTCATGCTCATTGGCCTGGCGGCAAAAAATGGCATCCTTATTGTGGAATTCATCAACCAACTGCGCGACAGCGGTCAGGCCTTTTATGAGGCCATCATCAACGCCGCCCGCCTACGCCTGCGCCCGGTACTGATGACTGCCCTGACCACCATCGTCGGCGCCCTACCGCTGATCATGGCCAGCGGTGCCGGGGCAGAAAGTCGCTTCGTCATCGGCATCGTCGTCTTCTTTGGCGTCCTGTTTGCCACCTTCTTCACCTTGTTTGTGGTTCCGGTGGCTTACCAAACCCTCGCCCGCCATACCGGCTCCCCCGGCGATGTCGCCAAACAAATCGCCGCCCTGGAGCAACAACACCCCGACACGCGGCTCTAAAGACGTGCGTGTGCTGCTCCTAAAAACCTAAACAAAGTTGCTTATGCGATTTTTAGGCACTTCGCTCTCCGTTGATAACACCCTTGCGGGCGAGCAACTGGAGTCCTGGTTGAGCAGTCCCAACCAATGGCGCTCAGTGCGTTCCAGCAAGATCGCCTTGACCCGCTTGAACGGGGTAAACCGCTCAATGTCCGGGTCTGATAACCTCGCCAGCACGTTTCGCGCAGCGTTTTGGTCTGCCTGCAACACAACCCCGTCGGAACAGTAAAATTGATCCCCTTGCCGTTTGCCGTCAAGGCATCCAGTTCGAGAATCCATTTGCGATGTGTAAGCCGGATTGACCAGAACGACCGTCGAACCTCGACGGCTTGAAACACTGTCAAGTGCTTGGGCAATAACACCTTTCGTCCAGCTTGCCAGCCGACGATTGGCATTCTTACCGAAGGACTTGCTCGCCATGGGGGCGGTTAAATCTTCTGCCGCGATCACGGCGGCTTTATCGACCACCTTGTGAACGGATTGAAATACGATGTCGCGGATGCGCGCATGGGTTTTGCTCATCTGCCGGTTGAGCTTCTTGCGCCCCAAGTTGAACTGGCGAATGTGTTGACGCTTGCGCGGGTTGCGGGTGTTGTTGGCGAGTGCCCGCAGCTTGGCGCGACGCGGGTATTTGATCTTGAGTTTGTCGGAGGTGTCGGTGAGGATCGCGCCCAGTTCCTGGCCGTGGTGGTCGCCGTCGGAATCGACCAAGACTTCGGAGCGCACCTGCCCGAGTCGCTGCGCCTGTTCGCGCAACGCCCCGACTTTGCCCTGGTTCGGGCGCTTGGCGCACAAAATCCGCGTGACTTTCATTCGCACAAATCCTTGGGCTGGCGAACGGGCATCTCTGCAAAGTCCTCCTTGATGGATTGTTTGTATTTGCGCATCCCGTACAGCCGACAAGAAAAGGTCTGCACAATCGCCAATAAATCCTCGACCATTTCCTGCTCGGGCGAGAGGGAGTCCTGGTTAACCACCACGATCTCGCAGCCGTTTTCATCCGCCAGGTGCGCAAAGAGATCAAAGCCAAAACGCATCAACCGGTCTTTGTGGGCGATCAGCAGCAGGCGCACTTCCCCGCGCTGAATCCGATCAACCAAGCCAAGAAACCGCTGGCGCTTGAAGTTCATTCCGCCACCGATCTCTTGAATCCATTCATCCACCGCAATCCCCGCGCCCAGGCAGTAGGTTTCCA
>NZ_MU255056.1:1883328-1979736 GCF_000227725.2 Thiorhodospira sibirica ATCC 700588
CTCCTTGATGGATTGTTTGTATTTGCCCATCCCGTACAGCCGACAAGAAAAGGTATGCACAATCGCCAATAAATCCTCGACCATTTCCTGCTCGGGCGAGAGCGATTCCTGGTTGACCACCACGATCTTGCAGCCGTTTTCATCCGCCAGGTGCGCAAAGAGATCAAGGCCAAAGCGCATCAACCGATCTTTGTGCGCCACGAGCAGCAGGCGCACTTCACCACGCTGAATCCGATCAACCAAGCCAAGAAACCGCTGGCGCTTGAAGTTCATTCCGCCACCGATCTCTTGAATCCATTCATCCACCGCAATCCCCGCGCCCAGGCAGTAGGTTTCCATCGCTTGTACCTGCGAAGCGAGATCGTCTTTCTGTCCGGCACTAGAAACCCGGCAATAGACCACGACATCCCGCTCACGGGGCGCCCCACCAAGCATCAAGCGCACATCCGCTGCGTCAAAATAGCGATGTCCGGAAGGATGGCGCTTTGCGACGAGCTTCCCCTCGCGCTCCCAGCGCCGAATTGTCGAGGGTGCTTTTCCGATCCGTTTCGCAAACTCGTTAATGCGATATATCTTGCTCATATAAGCGATTATAGATATTTGCAGAAAAAAATCAAGCAACAGTTTTTAGCTCCTCTCATCATCAAGGGCGGGTATCTTTCAGATCCTGCCCTTGATCACTCAGGCCATCACCCAGTATGCAATAAGGCAAAAAGCCTTTATGCCGATCTTTATCGAGCAGTTCATAGGGGTGTTGCCAGTTGATTTGATGATGTATCTCCGGAAAAAACAAAAGAATAAAGTCGTGTAGCCCGTATTCAATGGCTTATTTCCAGGGGGTGTCAAAATCTGTGGTCGCGGGGGGTCATGAGGCTGAGATGAGCATGGGGCCAGGATGGGCTGGAACGGTGCCTATATCGGCGGGGGCGTGCTTGGGAGCGGTCCGCAAAGGTAAGACTCCCAAGCAATGAGGAATTTGGCGCAGTTGTCAGTAGTGGCGTTTCACGGAGAACTGAGCGAGTGCTGTGAGCGCGTCACGGGCTGGACTAGGGGGAAGGACATCCAGGCTGCTGATGGCCAGATGGGCTTCTCGGATGGCGATTTCGCGGCTGTATTCAAAAGAGCCGCAGCGGCGTAGTACCTCCAGTACGGCGTCTGCATGTTCGCGTCCGCCTTCTTCGATGGCCCGGCGTACAATCCCGGCACCTGTCGCATCGGCATGACGGATGGCATGAATCAGCGGCAGGGTGGGTTTGCCTTCGGCGAGGTCATCACCCATGTTTTTGCCCATTTCCTCCGGGGTGGCGTTGTAGTCCAGCACATCGTCAATGAGCTGGAAGGCCGTGCCCAGATGCAAACCATACAGCGCCATGGCTTGCTCAACCTCGCGGGGACGTTCCGCCAGCACCGCGCCCAGACGGCTGGAGGCCTCAAACAGTTTGGCGGTTTTGAACTGGATGACGTCCATGTAACGCGCCTCGGTGGTGTCGGCGTCATGGCAGTTAAGCAGCTGCATGACTTCGCCCTCGGCGATGGTGGTGGTGGCATTGGCAAGGATCTGCATGGCGCGGATGCTGCCAAGCTCCACCATCATTTCAAAGGCGCGGGTATAAAGGAAATCGCCCACCAGGACGCTGGCTTCATTGCCAAAAATGGCATTGGCGGTTTCGCGCCCTCGGCGCATTTCCGAGGCATCCACCACGTCATCGTGCAATAAGGTCGCGGTGTGAATGAATTCAATGATGGTGGCAAACTGGATATGCTCGCGTCCCGGATAACCGCAGGCTGCAGATGACAGGAGCAGTAACATGGGGCGCAGCCGCTTGCCGCCACTGTGAACAATGTAATGACCAAGTTGGTTGATCAGCACAACCGGGGATTGCAGACGCTGCAAAATACAGTCATTGACTGCCTGCATGTCATCGGCAATAAGATCACGTATCTGGGTTAGTTCCATGGGTCAATAAACAGGCACATAGGAAATCGGAATCCTAGAATGGCCCCCGAACGTGTCAAGGTCTGAGGGGCGCATGTATTCAGGGGCTGCGTAACAGTGTGCAACAACCGCTGCCCATCGAGGATCAGCGCTTGCCTTTAGGGTGCCATGCGTTGGCGTTTGCGACGCCAGCGAATGACAGACAGCACCGGTCCGGACAGGGCATACAGCAAAAATCCGGCAAACAAGATCTTGGGCGGGTCCAGGGCCGTCAACATAATAGCAGCTAACATGGCGAACACGACAAAAAAAGGCACACGATGGCGAAAATCCATATCCTTGAAGCTGAAGTAGGTGAGGTTGCTGACCATCAAGGCCCCTGCAAAAACGGTGATCACCAAGGCCGGGATCATCAGCTGCGTGCCGCTGACTTCCAGATCATGCCAGACCCACACCATCCCCATCATCAGGGCCGCCGCCGCCGGGCTGGGTAAGCCCTGGAAAAAACGCTTATCGGCACTGCCGAGCTTGGTATTAAACCGGGCCAGGCGCAAGGCGGTGGTGGCGGTATAAAAAAATGCGGCAATCCAGCCGATTTGCCCCAGTCCAGACAAGGCCCATTGATACATCACCAAGGCCGGGGCCAACCCAAACGACACCATATCAGACAGCGAGTCGTATTCGGCACCAAAGGCGCTTTGCGTGTTGGTCATGCGGGCGACACGCCCGTCAATGCCATCCAGCGCCATGGCGACATAGACCGCAATGGCGGCCTCGGTAAACTGCCCATTGCCGGCCGCAATAATCGCATAAAAACCCGCAAAAAGCGCGGCCGTCGTGAACAGATTGGGCAGTAGATAGATGCCACGATTTTTTTTGAGTTGCTCGACCTGCTCGTGTGTTACGGGTTTATCAGAATCAGTCATGCGGGCGGGCTATCCGTGTGGCAATGAGATCCAGCCCGGCTTTAACGGCGCGACCTGGGCGCACCTCGCTGCGGCAGTCGGGCGGCAGATAAAGTTCGACCTGACGACCGCCTAACCCCAAAAAACCGCAACGCCGCCCTTGCCCGACACGTTCCCCGGTTTGTACGGAGCTGCGCAGGAGATGGAATCCTGCCGTATCCAGGGCGCAGACGATATCTTCCTGCTCATCGGTATGTAGCCACAGGGCGAAGCGATCCGCCGGTGTGGGTCGGTCTTTGTGCTGGCTCCCTTTGATCCAGCGGGCCTTGACCTTGCCTTCAACCGGGTAGCGTAGATTAAACGGGCCAAGGCGCGCTTGCCTAATGATGATGCGAAGGCTGGGCCGCTGCAGGTAGGGGTCTTCGTGTTCAGTAATTTCTTGCACCACGCCATCAACCGGGCTGAGCACCCCTTGTAAGGGGCGTTGGCTTTCACTGCGCCGAGGTTCACGAAAGATAAATAAAACCGCTGCCATCAGCACCCAGCTTGGCCAGGCCAACGCAGGCGATAACAGGATGTGGCTGACCGCCAGAATCAGCGCGGCCAGGGTGACAAACACGCGGCCTTCAGGAGCAATCGGTAGCATAGCCTTGAGGGATGTTAACGCACTAACTCAGGCCCCCTTGATCGAACGCGGCCAAGGGGGTTGATCCAGACACGGCGCGAGAGATGTAACGCTACAGCGTTTAGCCCTCGCGCCGAAATGGTTTAGTTTTTGTCTTTATCGACAATTTTATTGGCTTTGATCCAGGGCATCATATCACGCAGCCCCTGACCGACGATCTCAATCGGATGCTCGCGACTGATGCGGCGGCTGGCTTTGAGCTTGGGCGCACCGGCCTGATTTTCCAGAATGAATTCACGGGCAAACTCGCCGGTCTGGATCTCTTTGAGGATTTTTTTCATCTCCGCCTTGGTCTGCTCATTGACCACCCGTGGCCCGCGTGAGATGTCGCCATATTCTGCGGTATTGGAGATCGAATAGCGCATGTCGGCAATACCACCTTCATACATCAGATCCACAATCAGCTTAAGCTCGTGCAGGCATTCAAAATAGGCCATTTCCGGCGGATAACCGGCCTCAACCAGGGTTTCAAACCCGGCCTGCACCAGCGCGGTAGCACCGCCACACAGCACCGCCTGCTCACCAAATAAATCGGTTTCCGTTTCGTCTTTAAAGGTGGTTTCAATGATGCCGGCGCGGCCACCGCCGTTGGCGCTGGCATAGGACAGGGCGATATCGCGGGCACGTCCGGAGGCGTTTTGATAAATCGCAATCAGACTGGGAACGCCACCGCCCTGGGTGTAGGTCGAACGCACCAGATGCCCCGGCCCTTTGGGCGCAATCATGATCACGTCCATATCCGGGCGTGGCTGAATCTGCTCAAAGTGGATATTGAAGCCATGCGCAAACGCCAGGGCAGCGCCTTGTTTCATGTTCGGTGCAATCTGCTCACGATACAGCGAGGCCTGATGCTCATCCGGGGCCAATACCATCACCACATCCGCACTTGCCACCGCAGCGGCAATGTCTTTGACCGGCAACCCTGCCTGCTCGGCCTTCTTGGCCGAGGCCGACCCCGGACGCAACGCCACGGTGACGTCAACGCCAGAGTCTTTCAGATTATTGGCATGGGCATGCCCTTGTGAACCATAGCCCACAATGGCGACCTTCATGCCACGAATGATAGAAAGATCGGCGTCTTTGTCGTAAAAAACCTGCATATTCAAAATCCCCAAATGAAAAAACGGCGCTCCAGGTCAGATCATTCGCCTGCAGCGCCAGACGGTTAAAGCCGCTAAGGCAGCACACACCCACCTGCCTGCGCCGCGTGCGTCGCGGCAGGCAGGCAGACTACATTTTTAAGGCAATATCGCCACGGGCAATGCCCATCACCCCGGAACGCACCACCTCCAGCACCTCAAACGGCGAGGCCATGCCCAAAAAGGCATCCAGCTTGGCACTATCGCCGGTAAGCTCAATGACATACGAATCAATGCTGACATCAATGATGCGCCCCCGGAAAATATCGGTCAGACGCATCACATCATCTTTGGCCGCACTGTTTGCCACCTTGATCTTCACCAGCATCATCTCACGCTCGATATGGGCATATTCGGTAAGATCCATCAGCTTGACCACATCAATGAGCTTGTTCAGCTGCTTGGTGATCTGCTCAATGATCTCATCAGACCCCCGTGTCACCAGCGTCATGCGCGATAGTGTGGGATCATCCGTCGGCGCGACGGTCAGTGATTCGATATTGTAACCGCGTGCGGAAAATAGTCCCGCCACACGCGACAGGGCACCGGATTCGTTTTCCATGAGAATGGATATGATATGTCGCATGCTTGCCTCGCCTTACAGCAGAATCATTTCGTTTTGGCCCGCACCCGCCGGAACCATCGGATAGACATTTTCGGTTTGATCGGTGAGGAAGTTCATAAACACCAGACGATCCTTCATCGCCAGGGCCTCCTTGATCGCCCCTTCCACGTCTGCGGGTTTTTCGATACGCATTCCGACATGCCCATAGGCCTCAGCCAGCATTTGGAAATCCGGCAAGGCGTCCATATACGACATCGAATAGCGCCCCTGATAGAAAAATTCCTGCCACTGACGCACCATCCCCATGAAGCGATTATTAAGGGTAATCACCTTGATCGGCAAGCCGTATTGCAAACAGGTGGATAACTCCTGAATGCACATCTGAATGCTGGATTCCCCGGTGACACAGACCACCGTCTCGCCAGGATGCGCCAGTTGTACCCCCATCGCGGCGGGCAAACCAAAGCCCATCGTGCCAAGCCCGCCGGAATTGATCCAGCGGTTTGGTTTGTCAAAGCGATAAAACTGCGCCGCCCACATCTGATGCTGTCCCACATCCGAGGTCACAAAGGCATCGCCCTGAGTTTCGCGCCACAGTGTTTCAAGCACATACTGGGGTTTGATCAGCTCGCTGTTGCGATCATATTTCAGGCAATCCATCGCCCGCCATTCGTTAATCTGCGCCCACCATGCCTTCAAGGCCTCCTGATCCGGCTTGGCCTTAGCATGTTCAAGCTCTTTGATCATCGCCTTGAGCACATGATCCACCCCGCCCACAATGGGAATATCGACCTTGACATTCTTGGAAATCGAAGCCGGATCGACATCCACATGGACAATGCGCGCCGTTGGACAAAATTTATCCACATTCCCGGTCACCCGGTCATCAAAGCGCGCCCCGATGGCGATCAACACATCGGCATGATGCATCGCCATATTGGCCTCATAGGTGCCATGCATCCCCAGCATCCCAACAAACTGCTGATCTGATGCCGGATACGCGCCCAAGCCCATCAAGGTATTGGTCACCGGCGCCCCCAGCAAACGGGCAAATTCCGTCAAAGACTTCGACGCATTGGCCAAAATGACCCCGCCACCGGAATAAATCACCGGTTGTCTGGCCTGCAAAATCAGCTCAACCGCCTTGCGGATTTGCCCGGTATGCCCCTTGACGGTGGGGTTGTATGAGCGAATCTTGATGCTTTTCGGGTAATCAAAGACGCAGCGGGCCGCCGTCACATCTTTGGGAATATCCACCACCACCGGCCCGGGCCGTCCGGTCGTTGCAATATAGAAGGCCTTTTTGATGGTCATCGCCAAATCCCGGACATCCTTGACCAGAAAATTGTGTTTAACACACGGGCGGGTAATCCCCACCGTATCGACTTCCTGAAACGCATCATTGCCGATCAGGCTGGTGGGCACCTGCCCGGTAAACACCACCAACGGCACCGAATCCATATACGCATCAGCAATCCCGGTAATGGCATTGGTGGCCCCCGGTCCGGAGGTCACCAGCGCAACCCCCGGTCGCTGCGTTGATTTAGCGTAACCCTCGGCGGCGTGTACAGCGGCTTGCTCATGACGTACCAGGATGTGATTAACCTTATCCTGTTTGTAAAGTGCATCATAGATATGCAAAACAGCGCCGCCAGGATACCCAAAGATGAGATCCACGCCCTCTTCTTGTAAACAGCGAACAAAGATCTCAGCACCGGTCATTTCCACGGTTTTGTCTCCTGCTGGCGAGAATAGCTAGGCAGCGGACATGCAATCATGCCCGCTGAATGAATGCGATTGCGCACAACGCTCAAACCTCAGGCCCAGGGCCAACACCGCACCCACAGTACCCAAAATTATCGTACACGGTACCCACCTGCCTGCGCCGCGTGCGTCGCGGCAGGCAGGCCGCGCACCCCAAGCGAAACGGCAACCCGGTAATTTTTATTAAAGACCACCGATTCTAATATGAATGTCAGTGAATTTCATCCCGTCAGACCTAACTTTCATCAGTTTCTCCGCGAGAAACCCCGGCCGCAAGGCCAAGGAGGGATAGCGCACGGCGCGGGAATCTCCCTTGTGGAGATTCGCATAGCGCCGCTATACTGGTCATGTTCTATGAACCTACGGTCGGGCGGACCGAAAGTGACGCCTGTCAGAGACGAGAATGTGAGTCCTGGGGAGCACCTGCCTGCGCCGCGCCTGCCTGCCGCGACGCGCGCGGCGCAGGCAGGTGGGTTGGTTCGCCACCGTAAAAGCTCCCGCGTGGAGCTTAGCGGCGATAACCAAGCCTTCTCCTTGGGCGGTCTCGGGGCAGGAACCCACCGAAGCGTGTGTTGTATGTGCATTGTGCAACCTCGCCGTAGGAATCCTCTTCCTTCAGGGAGAGGAGGACGTCAAGTATGAAGGACCCAAGCCCCACTGATTATGAAGGGGGTTACGCCTGTTTGGTGGTGAGTTGCTCCAATAGTTCATTTTGCGCGCAGCGTGGCGCGGCATCTTCTTGCGGCTGGATGCGCACATACGCGCCGTCGCTTTGCAGCACCCATGCCTGGGTGTTATCCGCACCATAGGCCAGCAAGGATTCCTGCACCACGCGCTCGCGCAATTCGGGTTGCTCGATGGGAAAGGCAACCTCCAGACGGCGAAAGAAGTTGCGCGGCATCCAGTCGGCGCTGGACAGGTAAACCTCTGGCTGATCGTGGTTCTGAAAATAAAAGACTCGCGAATGCTCCAGAAAGCGCCCCATCACTGAGCGCACTTCGATCGTTTCCGAAACCCCAGGGACTCCGGGGCGCAGCGAACAAATCCCGCGCACAATCAGCACAATCTTCACACCGGCCTGGGAGGCGCGATACAGTGCCTGTATCAAGACCGGCTCAATCAGCGAGTTCATGCGCGCCATGATCAGGCCCGGCAAGCCGTTGCGGGCATGTTCGCGCTCGCGCTCGATCTTTTCAAGCATACTGCTGTGCAGGGTAAACGGCGCCTGCAGCAGTTTTTTAAGCTTTGATACCTTGCCCAAGCCGGTGAGCTGCTGAAAGACTTTATGTACATCTTCGCCAATGGTGCGATCAGCGGTGAGCAGACCATAATCGGTGTAGGCGCGGGCGGTGCCGGCGTGATAATTGCCGGTGCCCAGATGCACATAGCGCAACAATTCGCCGCGCTCACGGCGCACGACCATCGCCAGCTTGGCATGGGTTTTATAGCCGACCACGCCATAGGTGACATGCGCCCCGGCATCTTGCAGACGATTGGCCAGCTGAATATTGGCTTCCTCATCAAAACGGGCACGCAGCTCGATCACCACCGTGACCTCCTTGCCTTTGCGCGCGGCCTCTATCAAAATTTCCACCAGTTGTGAGCGCAAGCCGGTACGATACAGGGTCTGCTTAATCGCCAGCACATCGGGGTCGCGGGCGGCCTGACGCAAAAATTCCACCACCGGAACAAAAGACTGATAGGGGTGGTGCAATAAAACATCGTGATGCCGGATGGTCTGAAACAGGTCGGCGGTATTGGATAAAGACGGCAACACCGTGGGCACAAAGGCCGGGAATTTCAGATCAATGCGATCCACCAGCTCATGCACCGCCACCAGACGATTGAGATTGACCAGACCATTGACCTGATACAAATCATCCGACCCCAGATCAAACTGATGCAGCAAGAAATCTGCCGCCTTGCGCGGGCAGTTATCCGCCACCTCCAGACGTACCGCCTCCCCATAATTGCGGGAAGGCAACTCCCCCTCCAGCGCCATCAATAAATCATCAATCTCCTCTTCACGCACAAACAAATCGCTGTTGCGGGTCAGGCGAAACTGATAACAGCCAGTGACCTTCATCCCCTGAAACAGCTCGCCCACATGCGCATGCAGCATGGAAGACAAAAAGATGAAATCATGATCGCCCTGCGCCAGTTCTCTGGGCAGTCGGATAAGACGCGGCAGCGAACGCGGCGCCTGCACGATGGCCATGCGGCTTTCCCGCCCAAAAGCATCCTTCCCCTCCAGCGTGACAATAAAATTCAAACTTTTATTGAGAATGCGCGGGAAGGGGTGCGCCGGGTCCAGGCCCAGGGGGCTGAGCACCGGCAATAATTCCCGATCAAAAAACTCCTTGACCCACGCGGCCTGCTCGGTATTCCAGTGCGTGCGGCGCAGAAAATGAATGCCCTGCATCGCCATCGCCGGAATCAGGATTTCATTGAGCGTATGGTATTGATCCTCCACCAAATCATGCGCCCGACGTGCGATCCGGCTTAATTGCTCCGGGGCACTCAAGCCATCCTGACCGGGTGAATTAACCCCCAGCTGAATCTGTTGTTTGAGCCCGGCAACCCGTACCTCAAAAAATTCATCCAGATTGGTACACGAAATACACAAAAAACGCAGCCGCTCCAGCAAAGGCATCGCATCATCTTTGGCCAGATCCAATACACGCTGATTAAAGGCTAAAAGACTCAATTCCCGGTTGAGGTATAACTCGGGATGGCTTAAATCAATCTCATTCATCGTCATCTATCAAAGGCAGGCCAATAATGGCAAGGTATCAGTATAACGCCACTTGATGGCAAACAGGTTTATCCCGCATAGAAGCCCAGCGCGAGCGTGTATAAATTTTTTCAAATATAAGCAGTTATCGTCATCGGTTTAGGAAATAGGCATTCATTGGCATCCCTTGCAGGGGGCTTGCTTGTTTTCAATTAGCAAGTATAATGATAATTATTATTATTTTCTTTTCTTGAGGGTGAATGATGATGAGCCAGTATGTTCATTTTGTCCCAGGCCGGGTACGCATTCGTTCCAGACAGCTTCGCGCTCACCGGCAAAGCGTGCCGCAGCTAAAACGCCAGTTAAGCGCCTCCATAGACGGCATACAGGATATACGCCTGAATCCACATGCCGGCAGTATGACCATTTATTACGACACCACCAAACACAGCCGTGAATCCATTTTTGCCCGCTTGCAGCATGCAGGCTATCTGTCAACAACGCCTGATCTGGAGCGCTCGCCGCCGCACTATCACGAACAGATCAAACCGCTCGGGATGTTGATCAGTCGGGTGCTGGTCAAGCAATTGATGCAGCGGGTGGGCGGTGAAAATGTGTCGCTGCTCAAAGACGTCATCCAGCATCTGGGCAAGTCCAGCCCGCTACCGAGCAGTCTGCGCTAGATGCCCATCGGGGAACCACCGTCAGGGCAAACATCCGCCCTGACGGTGATTTACTGCGAATTTAGCGGCCTTTTTGCAAGGCGCTGAGCAGGATGCCGACGGTGGTGCCGTTGTGCATGATCGCGCTGGCTACGGGCGATAGTCGTCCGCTCATGGCGGCCAGGAACAGGGCGGTATTAACGCCGATGGCAAGATTGAAGTTGCGTTTAATCAAACGCATGGTCTGGACAGATACCTCGCGTGCTTCATTGAGCGCGCTGAGTTGATCATCCAGCAACACAATATCAGCACTGGCACGGGCGATATCTGCGCCCTTGGGCAGGGCGATACCAACATCGGCCGCCGTCAAGGCCGGGCCATCATTGATGCCATCGCCCACGAAAGCCACCCGATGCCCAGCCTGTTGCAGGGCGTGAATCACCTCCGCTTTGGCGGTTGGCTCCATCTGTGCATACACCGCATCAAAGCCCAAAATATCCCCCAATGCTTGCGCTTTTTGCTGCTGATCCCCGCTGATCATCACTAAATGTTTAATGCCTTGAGTGCGTAAGCGGGTCAATACCTCGGCGGCCTCAGCGCGCAGGGTGTCACGCAGGGCAATCAGACCAATCGGTTCATGCGCATTGGCGACAAAGAGCAAACTTTTGCCCTCGGTGTGCAGCTGTGCAATCTCGGCCTCATACTCATGAAAGCTAAGGTGCATGTGCTCTTCCAGATAATGACGGCTCCCAATGAGGATGCGCCCGCCTTTGATTTCGGCAGACAGTCCGTGAGCCACCATATAGTCCACTTCGCCGTGTGAAATATGCTCCAGGGCACGCGCCTTGGCGGCTTCAACCACCGCATGGGCGACCGGATGATTGGCGTGTTCTTCAATGGAGGCAACCAGCGCCAATAAATCGCTTTCCGTGTATTGATGCGCGGTTGGCAATAACACCACATCGGTCACCATGAGCTCGCTGTGGGTCAGGGTGCCGGTTTTATCGAATACAAAGGTATCCACCTGACTCAGTTGCTCAATGGCATCCCCGCCTTTCATCAGGATGCCGTGACAGGCGGCTCGATGCATCGCCGATTTAAAAGCCACCGGCGGCCCCAGTTTTAAGGCGCAGGAATAATCCACCAAAAACACCGATTGCAGGCGGCGGAGATCGCGGGTCAGGGCATACACCAGCGCCCCTGTCGCCAGAGTGATATACACCCGTTGATCGGCAAGCTGTTGTGCCAGGCGCTGGGTGTGAGAGCGCTTGGTCAGGGCTTCTTGAATAAAGCGGGCAATGCGGGCGGTGGTGGTCTGCTCGCCCACCCAGATGGCTTCCACACGCAGACGCCCTTCCAAAATGACCGAGCCAGAAAGCACCCGCGAGGGCGATTCCTTACGCACCGCCACATCTTCGCCGGTCACCACGCCCTGATTCACCAGCGCGACCCCTTCGATCACCCAGCCATCAATCGGAATGGTTTCGCCCGGACCAATCTGGATGATTTCACCGGCTTTGATTTCGTGCTCTTTGACCTGCACCAGTTCGCCATCACGCTCGACCCAGGTGTTTTGCGGCGTGGGATGCAGGAGCTTGCGCAGCAGACGATCTGACTGACGCTGGGTGCGCTGTTCCAGAAACTCCCCCAGACGCAGAAAAAAATGCGTGATGTTCGCGGTATACAGCTTGCCGCTGGCGGTCGCCAGACCTAGGGCAATGGCATCCAGTACCTCGACTTTGACGCCTTCATGCACCAGGGTGTCCACCCCTTTGAGCAGCGGCGAGGACAGATTAAACAGTGTCAAACCCAGACGCAGCGGCGGCGGCAAAAAGGGCATGAGTGCCAGTGCGCCCACATGCGCAATCAGCGATGCCTGATCTGCCGGGCGAGACCGTCGTTCAAGATCGCTGGGCACATGTGAAGGCTGAAAGCGGATCAGATGCTCCTGCACCGCCGTTATATGCAGCTGCTGGGCATCATAATGCACCGTCAAACTGCGTGCCCCACGGTTACAGTGTGCCTCATGTACCCCGGCCAGGGTTTCCATCCAGGACTCAAGCAACCAGGGTGTATAGCCCACCCGCCCGATGGCGGCGACGCGAAAGCGGACCCGACCGGGCAGTGCGTGGATGCGTTCAATCTGCAATTCATCCAAGGCGGCAATCTCTCACACTGCCGTTGTATAGGGCTTATTTTTCTGCGGTTTCGACATGCAGCTCGGCCTCAGCATCACGAAAACGCTCTTTAATTTCCTCCATATTTCCTTGCACCGAACTCCACAGATTGACCGCGCCTTTGATGGCGCTGCGCTGCACCGCCTCGTTATGCAATAAATAGGCAGCGGCAGCGCCAATCATCAGCCCCTTCATAAAGCGGTCATTGCCAAAATTAAAAAAGGCATTAGAGGCCGCTTTGGCCGGTGGCGGTGCCGACATCGCCCCAGGATAGCCGGGTGTCGCCGGAGGAACGCCATAAGCGGGGTCCTGGGGTGGTGCGTAATACGCACCATAATGCGGATGATGATAAGGGTAATAGGGATAAGGAGGATAAGACATACTCACTGCTCCGCTGGGTTATGATCTTTGTTTGTTGTGGGCTTTTTTGCCGTGACGATGACGCTGACCCTGGCAGCCTTTCTTCTTGGTCGTCGTGGCGAGGTGCTTGCTATCACTGCTCTGCGGTTTTTCGCTACACATCAGTTTTTTGCTCCGTATTTAAACGTTTTTCAATGCCATACATCAGCGCCGTACCGGCGAGGAATAACACCCCTAAACGGGCCAAACCATGATGTCCCACCGCATTCGCCGCCGCTCCGGCAATCGCCGTGGTCGTGGCCGCCGTCAAGGCCGCCCGTGCAGTGTGGGCCAGGGCTTGCTGTGTGTCTATTTCGCCTTGTTGTATCTGGCCAATAGCCTTGGCCGCCGCCGTGGAGGCACCGACCACCGCGCCCAGCGTCGCCAATTGCACCAGATTGGCGCAGGTATCACCGCCGGGGACATGATATGAAACAGGGCGGGTACCGGAGGGATACACCACCGGATAATGATGAATGCTCATGAATGCGCCTCTCGTAGATATTCAGATTTACTCAGTAACCATCCGTCGGGGATTTAACCGCGTCTTTTGCCTTGGTTCCGTTTTTAAACATCATCTCCTGCACGGTTTCGTTGGTTAACAACAGCACCGCTCCCGCGCCGATCAGCGCCCCTTTCCAAAACTCCGAATCCTCCAGATTCAGCATTTTGCTTAAGCCCGATAGCTGCGTATTGCCTTGCGAAAGATCCTGAATCCACTGGCCAATGCCGGCCTGTGGCGGCGCAACGGCGGAATTGTTCTGTGGGTAGGCGGCTTGCGCAGCATAGGCCCCAGGATGGGGATGCGGTGCATACGGTGGATGCGGATAGCCCGGATGATACGGTGGCGGATAAGGTGCATATGCCGCCGTGTGCGGATGGTAGGCCGGATGTACATGCGGCGGCATATGAGGATGCCCTGGGTGGGCCGCATAATGCGGATAAGGTGGTGGCGGTGCGTAAGCTGGCCCTGCCGCCCCATAAGGCGCCGAGGCATACGCACGCGGATCATGCGCCTGATGCATCGCTTCCGCCTGCGCTTTTGTTTCTTGATCCGCCGAGTTCTCGCTGTATTTTTCGCTCATGGAAATCCTTGTTTATTTCGTTTGCTGAATAAGAAGCCAATAAGCCATAAAGAAACATTAAAAACGATGACATTATTACGAATAATTATCATTAAAGTCAACGCTTGCAAAAAGTCTCTAAATATCCGAAAGCTCTGGGGTGCCCGCAGGGTGCCTCAAAAAAACGCTCAGGGCGCCGAGGCGATGGGTAAGTCCCAAAAGCCGATTGAGCATCAAGATACATGCCCCTGTCGATGCCTTGGATAACCCTGTGCGGCTGGTGATCACCCCAGACCACGCCCTCTGTGTAGGGGACTGCCCCGGCATAGTAATTTGCCGTCATCTGTCACTACATCGGCTGCTGTCATTAAGCAGAAATAGATAGCAAATACAATTCAGCCTTTGTTTTATCTCGACAGGAGGGGTGTGATGCTTAAGAAGCTGTTTGGAAACTACCGCCTCAAGCCAAGCGGTTAGCCATCAGTCGACTCATTGCGAGATAAATCCAGGCTTCGCTGCTCGACATCAAGCGCTCGTAGTCCTTGCTCAGACGGCGTGAGTGGTTCAGCCAGCCAAAGGTCCGCTCAACAACCCAGCGTCGCGGCAACAAAACAAACCCTCGGCGCTCCTTGGGACGCAAGACCCCCGTCAAGACGAAACGAAAGCGCTGGGCAACCCAGTCAACCAGGCGTCCACTGTAGCCGCCGTCAACCCAGATTTTGCGCAGCTTTTTGCAATGACCGGGGAGATGGCGCAGGAGTTGGCGCGCCCCATCACGGTCTTGCACGCTGGCGGCAAAGTCCGTTGATCTCATCACGCAGCGCGCCCGCCAGGCCATGGCGTTGGAGCCGGTGACGGAACTTGCACATGGTACTGCTCCTAAAAACCTAAACAAAGTTGCTGATGCGATTTTTAGGCACTTCGCTCTCCGTTGATAACACCCTTGCGGGCGAGCAACTGGAGTCCTGGTTGAGCAGTCCCAACCGAATGGCCGGTCAACACCGGCAACCATGGGCGGTTTCAGCCGTCGAAACCCAGCTTGCGCCATAAAACGTGGACCTCGGCGTTCATCCCGAACAGAGAACAACTTTTGCGATCCGACTTCGAACCCCGAACATGGGAACGCGAAACCTTCCCGCCTTTGTAATAACCTATCTACAATAGAGAATTCTTATAAACAATGAAGAAAAAATCAAGAACTGTTTTTTGCTCTCCTCGGGGATGGCCTCCACCGGGGCGTCCCGGCCCGCGAACTCGCGCCGCAGCGGGATATCGTGCAGCGCTTCTTCCATGGCCGGGTCTGCGTAGGCGAACCACTGCGGCATGACGTGGATGCGCCGCATCCTCTCAAGCCCGATCGGGCGGCGTCCATTGCCTGCCTTGGGAGAGTCGGGATCGATCAAGGCCACCCGCCCGGACCGGGCACCACCTCGTTCATCTCGGCCAGAAACGGTGCCTTGCGGGTCTTCTTGGCGTGCTTTACAAAGCCCGAATCGTTCAAGCCCAACTGTTTCATCGTGTGCTCTGTTGCTCCGTGAGGTGGGTTCAGTGTTTATCCCAGGCGGCGGGACTTAATCAGAGGTTCCTTAGAGGATACAATCGGTTGCGCTCCACCCGTGGATCGCGAAGGCCGGCAAAGCACTCTGTCAAACTGGCAGCCATGAGAAACTCCTGAGGTTGTTTCTCGATAGATTGCCGCAACTGCATCTATTTGCAAATTTTTATACGCGCTCGCCCTGCTTCACCACCGAAGCCCAACGCGTCGGCTTCCTCTTCCAACGCTACCAAAGCCTTGCATAACCCACCGGCACCTTGGAGCGCCGAGTTGCACTCGGCAGGTCAGGCAGCCCAGATATGGATTTAAAACCAGCCGACTACAAGTCGGCGCTCCAGATAACCACCCCGGCGCTACGCGCCACCCCTCCTTGAAAAGGAAGGGAGTTTTTTAATGCACAGCCGGTGCTCCGCGCTCCCAGAGGTGGTGATCCAAAGTGTTTGGCTTTTGGGTATACTGCAGCGATAGAATTAACTCGGCTGGAGGTTTGCATGTTTCAGGGTAGTATGGTGGCGATGGTGACGCCGATGTATGAGGATGGCTCGCTGGCGTATGCTGAGCTGGATGCGCTGCTTGAGTGGCATATCGCGCAGGGCACGGATGCCATTGTCGCTGTGGGTACTACGGGTGAGTCGGCTACGCTGGATTTTGATGAGCATTGTGCGGTCATTGCGCATGTGGTCAGACAGGTCGCGGGTCGTATTCCGGTGATTGCCGGGACGGGGGCCAATTCAACGAGTGAGGCGATAGCCTTGACATGCTGTGCGCAGGAGGCCGGGGCGGATGCCTGTCTATTGGTGACACCTTATTATAACAAGCCCACGCAGGAGGGCTTGTATCGCCATTTTCGGGCAGTGGCGGAGGCGGTGGCGATCCCGCAGTTGTTGTATAACGTGCCAGGGCGCACGGCGGTGGATTTAAAGCCTGCAACCGTGGCCCGTTTGGCCGAGATCGATAATATTGTGGGCCTGAAAGAGGCGACTGGTGATCTGGAGCGCGCCAAAAGCCTGCTGGATCTTTGCGGGGAGCGCATCACCTTATTGAGCGGCGATGATGCCACGGCGATGGAATTCATCCTGTTGGGTGGCAAGGGGAATATCTCGGTGACGGCAAATATCGCCCCGCAGGCGATGCATGAACTCTGCGCAGCGGCGTTGCAAGGCGATCGGGAATGTGCCCAGCGTTTGAATCAGCCCTTGGCTCCTTTGCATCAGGCTCTGTTTGTTGAATCCAATCCTATTCCGGTGAAATGGGCCTTGCATGAGATGGGGCGCATTTCTGCGGGCATCCGTTTACCCCTGACCCCGCTGTCTGAGCCGCTGCGTGCAGGGCTGTGTGAGGCGATGCGTCAGGCGGGCATCCTTTGAGCCTTCGTATAGTAACCAAACGATCTAAGGCAATCGCCGGGTCGAGTGTGACTTGGCCATTCCGGGGTATTATTTTTCAATGAGAGTCAACGTGCTAAAGCCTGTGTTATTGGCCTGGTTACCCGCTGGCCGCATGGCCCATGCGGTGGTGTTGGGGTCTGCGCTGGGGTTATTGAGCGCCTGTAGTGTATTGCCGGATTTGTCGGATAACAGTTATCTGCAAAGCCGTGAAACCGCCGCGCTGGAGGTTCCGCCGGGTCTGATTGCCCCGGATCAGGACAGTCAGTATCAAATCCCTGAGCGGGCGGATGGGCGCGTTAGCGCCCGCGATACCGAACGCAGTTTGCAGACAGCGGCGCCGGTCATGGGGGTGGGCGGCGTGGGGGTGCAGACGGCGCTGACCGGCGATGTGCCGGGGGTGCGTTTGCGCCGTGAGGGGATGGTGCGCTGGCTTGAAGTTGAGGCTGAGCCTGCGGCGTTGTGGCCGCGTTTGCGCGAGTTTTTCCGGGTGCAGGAGCTGAGCCTGCGCCGTGATGAGCCGCAATTAGGCATTCTGGAGACGGAATGGTTTGAGCGTCCGGCGAATATTCCGCTGGGTACCGGTATCCGGGCAACATTGGCGCGGGTGTTGGGGAATGTCTACGATGCGGGTACGCGTGATCAATTCCGGGTGCGCCTTGAGCCGGAAGGCCAGGGTTTGACGGCGGTTTTTGTCAGTCATCGGGGTGCTGAAGAAGTGGCCGATGGCGACACCTTCCGCTGGCAGGTGCGACCTTCGGATCCGGAGCTGGAGGCTGAGTTGATGTTGCAACTGATGGTCCATCTGGGGCAGGATGCGCGCACCGGACGGGCCGGTTTCGAGGCAAGTCCGGCGGAGAGTTCGCTGGCACGCCTGCATACCTTAAACGGTGAAACCGCCCTGAGTGTAGATGGGCATTTCCTCTCACTGTGGCGTCACTTAGGCATCTCGCTGGATCGGGCGGGGTTGCTGGTGGATGATCAGAACCGCAGCGAGGCTGTGTATTATGTAACTTACCGCCCGGAGCAGGAAGGACGGCGCGGCTTTTTAGGGCGTTTTTTAGGGCGTGATACCCCTGAGCCTTCCCTGGGGGATCAATATCAGGTGCGTTTGCAGCCCGTGGCGGCAACCGAGGCCGAGCGTTTTGTCATCCTGATACGCGATCAGGCCGGAGAGGCCTTGAGCGAAAGCCGGGCGCGTACCTTATTGACCCGTCTGCAAGCGGCACTGGAGCGTTAATCTATACGCGACTGATCCGCAAACGTTGATCCCATGTGCTGATAGGTCGGAGGCGATGGTCCCATGCTTGAAATCAGAATCCACGGTCGCGGGGGGCAAGGCAATGTGGTTGCGGCCTACTTGCTGGCCACGGCGGCCATTGAGCAAGGCCGTTATGCACAGGCCTTTCCGGCATTTGGGGCCGAGCGGCGCGGGGCGCCTGTGGCGGCCTTTGTGCGCATGGACAGCCAGGTCATCCGGCGGCGTTGTCAGGTCAAAACGCCGGATTTTCTGATCATTCAGGACCCGGCCTTGTTGAGCGTGACAGGTACACTGGATGGACTGCGGCCAGATGGGGGGATTTTGGTGAATGCGCAAGATCATCCGCTGTTGGAGACGCTGGGGCATCAATCCCTGATGGCACTGCCCGCCACCGAGCTGGCCCTGGAGCACATCGGCAAGCCGCTGCCCAATACCGCCCTGCTGGCGGCTTTTTTATGCCTGACCGGAATTTTGCCGCTGTCCGCCCTGCAAACGGCCTTGGCAGAACGCTTCAAGGGGGCGGTGCTGAAACGCAATCTGGCGTTGCTTGAGGCGGCCGCCGACACGGTCCAGGCCGGTGCCTGGCAGGAAAAGGTGATACATGCAAGCACTTGAAGGCTCTCAGGCGATTGCCCGCACTGTGGCGCTATGCCGTCCACAGGTCGTGGCGGCCTATCCCATCACTCCGCAAACCCATATCGTTGAAGGCATCGCGTCCCTGGTGGCCGAGGGGCAGCTTGACTGCGAGATGGTCAGCGTGGAAAGTGAGCACTCGGCAGCCTCGGTAGCGCTGGGGGCTGCGGTGGCCGGGGCGCGGGCCTATACGGCCAGTGCCTCGCAAGGCATTTTGCTGATGTCTGAGGTGCTGTATACCATTGCCGGGATGCGGGTACCGCTGGTGATGACCTGCGCCAACCGGGCAGTGTCGGCCCCGCTGAATATCTGGAATGATCATCAAGACTCCATGGCGATGCGCGATGCCGGCTGGATACAGCTCTATTGCGCCAGTAATCAGGAGGCCATTGATACCACCGTACAGGCTTTTTATCTGGCGGAACGCTGTGAATTGCCGGTGATGGTCTGTGTGGATGGTTTTACCCTGACGCATACCCTTGAACCGCTGGCATTGCCCACCCAGGCACAGGTTGATGCCTTCCTGCCGCCCTATCAGTTCGCCCATGCCTTAAACCCGATGAACCCCTGGAGTCTGGGAACCCTGGTGGGACCAGAACATTTTACCGAGGCCCGGCTGGCGCATCATCAGGCCCTGCTGGATGCCCAGGCGCAGATCATCGCGGCGGATCAGGCGTGGGCCGCTGTGTCAGGGCGTCATTGCGGGGGGCTGCTGGAAGTCCGTGGCCGCAGGGATGCGCGCATCGGCATTCTCACCCTGGGGGCGGTACTGGGTACGCTGGAAGATGCGCTGCTGGCTGCCGCCCCTGAAGATCAGGTGCGCTTGCTCAAGCTGCGCAGCTACCGCCCTTTCCCGGCCCAGGCCCTGGCGCAAGCCTGCGCAGATCTGGATACCCTGGTGGTGCTGGAGCGCGCCCTGTCCCCTGGTGCTGGCGGCATTATCGGCCCCGAGGTGCAAGGCGCCCTGGCGGATCTGCCCACCCCGCCCCGCGTACTCAATGTGGCCGCCGGTCTGGGCGGACGCGATATGCCTTTGACGCTCTATGAGCGCCTGCTGCAATGGGCCCGGCAACCGGGACATCCGCCATTTTGCCTGCTGGATGCAGCGGACTGTTGATTCACTACCAACGCCACTCAGGATACGCTTATGCAAGCAACCATGCACACGCTGGCGACGCTGCGCCAACAACAGCCGCGTTTTCGGGGTCTGGAAGCCGGCCATCGCGCCTGTCAGGGCTGTGGCGAGGCGCTCGCCGCCCGCCTGGTCACAGAGGCTGCCGGACCGGATGTGATGATTGCCAATGCCACTGGCTGTCTGGAGGTGTTTACCACGCCCTATCCGCACTCGGCCTGGCGTCTGCCCTGGGTACATGCGGTTTTTGGCAATGCCGCCGCCGTGGCTGCCGGGATTGAGGCGGCGCTTAAACAGCAGCAGCGGGCGACCAAGGTATTGGCTTTTGCCGGTGATGGCGGCACCTTTGATATCGGCTTTCAGGCGCTGTCGGGCATGATGGAGCGCGGCCATGATGTGCTCTTTGTCTGCTATGATAATGAGGCTTATATGAACACCGGGGTGCAGCGTTCCGGCTCAACCCCGCATGCGGCGATGACCACCACCTCGCCCTCCGGCAAGGCTCGCATGGGCAAGCGCCACATGAAAAAAGACATCCTCTCGATCATCAGCGCCCATCACATCCCCTACGCCGCCACCGCTTCAGTCGCCTACCCTTCTGATCTGCGCAAAAAAGTGCGCAGGGGTCTGCTCACGGAAGGCCCCAGCTTTTTGCAGGTGCATGTGCCCTGCCCTCTGGGATGGGGGCATAGCGGCGCGCTGACGGTGGAAATCGCCCGTCTGGCAGTGCAAAGCGGCCTGTTTCCGCTGCTGGAAATGGAGCGCGGTGAGGTCGTCGGAACAATGCCGATTCGCACCCCGCGTCCGGTGGCGGATTATCTGCGCCTGCAGGGACGTTTTGGGCACCTGTTTGGCGAAGATCACCGTGCCCGCAAAGAGCTTGAACACCTACAAGCCTTGGCCAATCGCAATATCGAACGCTTTGCCCTGCGCGGCAGCACCCCTGAGCGTTATGACACCGAGGGTGCTGACACCGTACACCGTGGAGGGGATCGCTGGGCATGAGCCGGGTGTGGCCCAAGGTCACGCGCAGTGTCTTTGCCGGATTGGCGGCCAGCCTGCTGGCGCTTGGCCTGTGGGCCAGCGGCGTGCTGGAAAGCTGGGAGGCCCGCGCCTGGGATATGCGGGTAAGCTGGCTAGCCCAGCCCAGCGCCGCCACCGCAGAGATTGTGCTGGTCTTGCTGGATCAGGCCAGCCTCGACTGGGCCTCCCACAACAGCGGCCTGAGCTGGCCGTGGCCCCGCGAGGTCTATGCCGCGTTGCTGGATTTTTTCCAGGCCGCCGGGGCCAAAGCCATAGCCCTTGACGTATTGTTCCTAGAGCCTTCTGTCTATGGTGTGGCAGACGATCTGCGCCTTGCCCAGGCCCTGGCGCGCTCGCCTAATACGGTGCTGGCCGCCTTTGTGCGTCCGGCTGCAGAGCACACCGCAACGCCCCTCTGGCCAGATCCAGATCGCCCGCTGGCGCAGTCTTTGGCAGATGCCGCAAGCCTTACCCAGGCAACCCCTCAAAATGCCCGCCTGCATCTTCCCATTGCGGAGCTGTTACCCGCCGCCCGTCTGGGCAACGTACAGGTGCGCCCGGATGCCGATGGGATTTATCGGCGGATGCGTCCTTTTGAATCTCTGGAGGCTCACTGGATGCCGAATCTGGCGTTGGCGACCTTTCTGGCCGCCTCCCCGGATCACGCAGAACAGCTGCTGCATCGGCCCATTCCGCTGAGTGTAGAAGGTAGTGCCCTGCTAAATTTTCGCGGCCCTGCGGATACCCATATCGCCTACAGCGCAGCAGCCATTTTGCAAGCCGAACTAGAACGCCGCGCCGGTCAAACCCCAAGCATTGATCCCGCCGTACTGCGCGACAAATACATCCTGTTTGGCTTTTCTGCCCCCGGTCTGCTGGATCTGCGCCCTGTCCCGGTGGGCGGGATTTTCCCGGGTGTTGCGATTCAGGCCACCTTTCTGGATAACCTGCTGGCCAATGATTTCATGCAGCTTAGCCCGCCGGGCGTGAATTATCTGCTGGTGTTGCTGTTAAGCGTCGTGACCGCCGCCCTGGTGAGCCATTTTTCCCAGCCCATCCCCAGCATCCTGCTGGCCCTGTGCGCGCTGCTTAGTCCCGTGTTGTTGGCGTGGTGGTTTTACACACAGGGCTACTGGCTGCCGTGGTTATTATTGACGCTGGCCAGCGGGGGGGCGGTATTTTTTGCCCTGCTGGGCAATTACATTCACGAAGGACGGCAAAAACGCTTCATTCGTCGCGCCTTTCATCAATATCTAAGCCCGCAGGTGATCGAGCAACTCGTGCGCCACCCCGAACGCCTTAAACTCGGTGGCGAGCGGCGTATCCTCAGCATCTTCTTTGCCGACCTGCAAGGCTTTACCACCTTATCCGAGCGCATGGACCCGGAAGCGCTCACCGAGCTGCTCAACGACTACCTCAGCCGCATGACCGACATCATTCAAGGCTATGGCGGCACCGTGGACAAATACGAAGGCGATGCCATCATTGCCTTCTGGAATGCACCGCTGGCGGTGACCGATCACGCCCGCCGCGCCATTCAGGCGGCGCTGGACTGCCAGCGAGCCTTGCAACAGGAACGCCCGCGCTACCAGCAATGGACTGGTCTGGCGCTGCACATGCGCATCGGCATTCATACCGGCCCGGCGGTGGTCGGCAATCTGGGCTCACGCACCCGCTTTGATTACACCATGCTCGGCGATGCCGTCAATCTGGCCTCACGCCTTGAAGGCGTCAACAAGGTTTTTGGTACCGGCATCCTGATTTCACAAGAAAGCTTTGTCGCCGCTGGCGGCGAGATTACCGCCCGCGAGATCGGCAGAGTGCAGGTCATCGGCCGCAAACAGGCCGTGACCATCCTGGAACCCCTTAACGAGACCACCGCCGAACCCCTCCAAACCGCCTTTAGCGCCGCCCTGAAGGCATTCTATGCCGGGGCATTCAGCGAGGCATTAAGCCAGTTCAGCGCTCTGGCAGCCACCGACCCCGTGGCCCGCGCGTATGTGCAACATCTGCAAAGCGTGGTCGCTGCCCCGCCCGCGCACTGGGATGGCGTCTGGGTCATGGCAGGAAAATAGCGATGGCTCCGGGCTTGAGCGGCAATGGTATAAGTTGCCTGCGCCGCGCCTGCCTGCCGCGACGCACGCGGCGCAGGCAGGTGTGTCGCGGTAGCAGTATCGTAGTGCTGCTATGGGTATATCTGGGACTGAGCGGCTGCACCCCGGTGCGCATCCATCCGCCCACGGAGCTTACCCAGCCGCGCAGTGTATTTTTGCTGGATCATGGCCGCCACAGCTCACTGGTTTTGCCCAAACCCGACGGCGGTCTGGTGCGCTATGCCTATGGCGACCGCCATTACTACGCCTATGGTGAAACCACCTGGCGCACCGCCATCGCTGCATTATTCCAGGAAACCCCCGCCGTACTGGGTCGCCGCGACCTGCCCGGCCCGGCAGATGTCCAGCTGCTGGCCTCACAGGTCAAGGTACCGATTGCTGACATCTTCGAGATTTATGTCGAAAACGCCCGCATCGCCGCCCTGTATGCCGAACTGGAGCAACACTTTCAGCGCGCCGCGTCCACCCACTATCGCGCCGCTGTTGACCTGGAATTTGTCCCCCACCCCACCCCCTATCGCCTCACGCACAACTCCAACCAAGTCATCGCCGACTGGCTGACCTACCTGGGCTGTCGCATCGAAGGCCGCCCCATCACCGCCCACTGGCATGTACACCCTGCTCAATAAACACGCCAGATAACCACTGGCCGCTCTGGTCAATGGCGTTTCTGATGGATGCCATGCCCTGCGCTTGGCCGTTGTGCACATTTTTTGCTAAGATCAGCGACCTTTTGAGGTTTTGCAGGCGACATCCAGGGTATCGCATTCACTGAAATCGCGGTTTTCACGCCCTGATGGTCGCCACTTTGGTGCGTCCCTGCCCATTCAGCGGGCGGTATGCATCCCTTCCGTTGAGCAGATTTGCACGCCTGCGGGATCTGCTCATTCATCGCATTTTCCATCACTACAGTCTCTCCAGATAGCACAGCGGAGATTCGGAGGCCTTAATGAACTCAGTTCTTAAGTTTCAATATCCTGCGCATTCACACCGTGAAAGCGCGCCCCCTTTTAAGGTATATACCGAACGTACCTTGCACAAAATTCCGGCACTGGCACGCCTGCCGGAGGCCTTGCGTTTTGAGATTCAGGTGGTTGCCAGCGTGCTGCCCTTTCGGGTCAATGAGTATGTCCTCAATGAGCTGATTGATTGGGATGATCCATACCATGATCCGATGTTTCGCCTGGTATTTCCGCAACGGGAGATGTTAGAGCCCGCAGATTTTGCGCAGATGGCTGCGCTGCATCAGCAACAGGCCAGCCGTGAAGCGATCAATGCGCTGGCCAGCCGTTTGCGCCAGCATCTTAATCCGCACCCCGCCGGTCAGTTAGCACTTAATCGCCCGCAACTGGAAGGCGATACCCTGGAAGGGGTGCAACACAAATACCGCGAAACCGTGCTGTTTTTCCCCACGCAGGGGCAAACCTGCCATAGTTATTGCACCTTTTGCTTTCGCTGGGCGCAATTTATCGGCGATAAAACTCTAAGAATTGCCTCCAATCAGGTGGATAGCCTGCTCGCCTATCTGCGCCAGCATCCCGAGGTGAGCGATGTGCTGATCACCGGTGGCGATCCTTTGGTGATGAAGACCAAGACCCTGGCGCAATATCTGGAACCGTTGCTGCATCCTGAATTTGCGCATATTCAAAGCATTCGCATCGGCACCAAGGCGCTAACATTTTGGCCACAGCGCTTTGTCAGCGATGCCGATGGCCCGGCCTTGCGCGCCTTGCTGGAGCGTCTGGTGCGAGGCGGCAAGCATGTGGCGCTGATGGCGCATTATAATCACTGGCGCGAGATGGAAACGCCGATGGCCGAACAGGCGATTAAGGCGGTGCGCGAGACCGGCGTAGAGATTCGTACCCAAGGGCCATTGCTCGCGCATATCAATGATGATCCTGCGACCTGGGCCCGATTGTGGCGCCGTCAGGTGCATCTGGGTATGATTCCCTATTATTGCTTTGTGCAGCGCGACACCGGGGCACGGCGCTACTTTGAGGTACCGCTGGCGCGTGCTGCCGAGATCTATCGTGAAGCCATGCAACAGGTCTCCGGGCTGGCGCGCACCGCACGCGGTCCGTCGATGAGTGCTGAACCGGGTAAGGTGGAAGTGCAGGGTGTGGCGGAGATTCATGGCGAACGGGTGTTTGTGCTGCGCTTTTTACAGGCGCGCAACCCCGCATGGGTACAGCGTCCGTTTTTTGCCCGCTACGATCCACACGCCACCTGGCTGTCTGATCTCAAGCCTGCCTTTGGGGAAGCGCGCTTTTTCTTTGAGCAGGAATAGCCACGCATCTCGGTGTCTGAGAGGAAAACGCGGCGGCGGCTTCTGGCCGTCGCCACTTATTGCGATTCGCTAAGCAGGCGTTCCAGGACTGCTGGAATCAGTGCATCGCTGGCCTGGCGGGCTTTTAATTCTGCGACGTTGGCTTGCAGGGTGTCGAAGGTGCGCTGGGTTGAACGCGATGGGACCGGAACTGGGACTGCCATCAACTCTGGAGCTTTTAGCGTCTTGTTTCGGGCAGCCGTACCGGGCGCTGCGGCGTCAATCTTTGCAAACCCCTCCGCAGTGGTAAAGCAGTAATCGATGAAGCGGGCAACTGCTTTATCGGCGTTAATCTCACAGGTCAACATTCGATAATGACCAACGCAACCATCATCTTCAGGTTGTGCAATGATAATGGCTTGCCCCAAGCCATTAGTCCAGATAGCGATACATCAGGTCATGGTAGGCATCAATGCGCCGGTCGCGCAGATAAGGCCAGATGCGACGGACTTTTTCGGTCTGGGCGGGATCAATCTGCACCAATAGCACAGCCTCCTGATCGACTTCGGCCTGTACCAGCATTTCGCCTTGTGTGCCGCAGACAAAGCTTGAGCCCCAGAACTGGATGCCTGAGGTCACGCCACTGGGGTCTACCTCAAAGCCGGTGCGGTTACACGCAATCACCGGGACGCCATTGGCGATGGCGTGCGCCCGCTGGATGGTGATCCAGGCGTCGCGCTGACGGGCCTGCTCCTGCGGGTCATCGTCGGGGTTCCAGCCAATCGCCGTGGGATAGATCAAAATCTGTGCCCCGGCCAGGGCCATCAACCGCGCCGCCTCCGGGAACCACTGATCCCAGCAGACCAACACCCCCAGACGCCCCAGTGAGGTATCAATGGGACGAAAGCCCAGATCCCCCGGCGTGAAATAAAACTTTTCATAAAACCCCGGATCATCAGGGATGTGCATCTTGCGATAACAGCCGGCAATCGAGCCATCGCTATCCAGCACCACGGCAGTATTGTGATAAATCCCTGCGGCACGACGTTCAAACAAGGAGCTGACAATCACCAGCTCAAGCTCCTGGGCCAGCGCGCCGAGTTGTTCGGTGGTGGGGCCGGGAATCGGTTCTGCCAGATCAAAATAATCCGGGTTCTCGGTTTGGCAGAAATACAGGCCGGTATGCAATTCCTGCAGGATGACCAGCTGGGTGCCGGTGGTGGCGGCATTACGGATCGCCTCCATGCTGCGCTCAAGATTGACCTCGGGGTCGGCCTCATTGGCTTGTTGGATCAGAGCTATCTTCATCGATGTGCGTATGTGCTAGAAGTTAGAAGGGGCCCAGGCCGCCATTCACAGTGTGTATCAATCAAGCCGGTGGACCTGCGGCAAAATTGCAGTTTAAAACAGCAACGCGTTACAATGCCATGATTTATTTCCCTTCGAGACCTCCCCCATGCGTATTATCCAGGAAGCCCTGACCTTCGACGATGTGCTGTTACTCCCCGCCCATTCTCATGTGATGCCCAAGGATGTGGACCTGAAAACCCAGCTGACCCGCGCCATCAGCCTGAATCTGCCGCTAATGTCAGCGGCGATGGATACGGTCACTGAAGGTCGCCTCGCCATTGCCATTGCACAGGAGGGGGGGGTGGGCATTATTCATAAAAATATGTCGGCAGAGCAGCAGGCTGCGCAGGTGCGCCTGGTGAAAAAATATGAAAGCGGGGTGATCAGCGATCCGATTACCGTTTCACCGGATACGACCATTCGTGAGGTGCTGGCGATTACCCGCGCCCATAATATCTCCGGGGTGCCGGTGGTGCGCGCCAAAGAGCTGTTGGGGATTGTGACCAGCCGTGATCTGCGGTTTGAACCGCGCATGGATGTGCCGGTTTCTGCCATCATGACGCCCAAGGAACGCCTGGTGACGGTGCGTGAAGGCGCCAGCCGCGAGCAGGTACAGCAGCTCTTGCACAAACACCGTATCGAAAAGGTTCTGGTGATCAACGACCGCTTTGAGCTGCGCGGCATGATCACGGTGAAAGACATTCAAAAATCCACAGATTTTCCTAATGCCTGCAAAGACGAACACGGTCGGCTGCGAGTGGGTGCGGCGGTGGGCGTGGGGGCTGGCACGGATGAGCGGGTGGCCGCACTGGTCGCGGCCGGGGTTGATGTGGTGGTGGTGGATACGGCACACGGGCACTCGCAAGGGGTGCTCAATCGGGTGCAGTGGATCAAGCAACATTACCCGGATTTACAGGTCATCGGCGGCAATATCGCCACTGCCGATGCCGCCAGGGCATTGGTAGACGCCGGTGCTGATGGGGTCAAGGTCGGCATTGGACCGGGCTGTTTTGCTGCCGGGACGCGGGTGTTAATGGCCGATGGCTACTATAAAAATATTGAGGCGATCCGCCCCGGTGATCGGGTGATCAACCAGTACGGTGAGCCGGTTAACGTGCGCAAGGCGTGGTGTACTGGCCTGCGCGAGGTGATGCAAATCCGTCACAGTGCCTCGTTGTGGGGCACGCTGGCGACTCCGGATCACCGCTATCTGGTGGAAGAGGCGCGGATCATGGAAGCGACCGCGTTAAGCGAGGATAGCGCCCCTGACGCGCCTTCTGAGTGGCCCGCCCCCCCCGTGTTCTCTCCGCCGCAGTGGCGTGAAATTGGCGAGGTTTCAAAGGGACACGCGCTGTTTCCGGCACAGATCCATTTTGAACTGCCCGCGCAGGTACCGACAGCGCTTGCCGCCTTATGCGGACACCGCAGCGAAAAACATTACACGCTGGGCTATGTTCTGGGCGCATGTCTTAGCGTCGGCGAGGTATTGCCACCAGATACTGAAAACGCAGCGTCCGCCGTCGGCTTTGTACAGTGGACACTGGAACCCTTGCGCCAGCACAGTGCGCTTAAACTGGCCAGCTATGTTGAGCACCTGAGCGCCATTGCCCCCTGCCTGAGCCATCGCGATGATGGGCGCATTGATATTCGTCTTGATTCCAACCTGTGGGCGCAGTCCTTGCGCGACCTGGATCTCCGCGCCTGGGGTGATGCCCTTCCGCCCGGCCTGTTGTGCCATGACACGGCGTATCTGCATGGCCTGTGGGATGGGCTGTTGGAGAGTGCAGGGCGGGTGTATCACGATGGCCGTTGTCATCTGCAAAGCACCGGGCCGATGCTGCTGGAGCTGTTTAATGTCCTCAGCCTGCTGCGCAAACAAACCCTGATGCGCAGCGGCGTTACGAGTTCAGCGACAAGCCCCCACGCGGTGGATCATTATCATGCCATGATCCCGGCCCCACATGCACCGACTCCGCCCCACGCCTATCACGCCGTGCAGTTACTGGATCGGCAGCGGCTGAATCTGGTATTGCCGGTGTATGACATTGAGGTGGATTGCCCCAGCCACAGCTTCATCGCTGACAATGCCATTGTGCATAATTCCATCTGTACCACGCGCATTGTCGCCGGAGTGGGGGTGCCACAGATCACCGCCATTGCCAATGTACGCGCCGCGCTTGAAGGCACCGGCGTGCCCTTGATTGCCGATGGTGGGGTCCGCTATTCCGGCGATCTGGCCAAGGCCATTGCCGCCGGGGCGCATAGCGTTATGCTCGGCGGGCTGTTTGCCGGCACGGAAGAAGCGCCCGGTGAGGTGGAGCTGTATCAGGGGCGCTCCTACAAATCCTATCGCGGCATGGGCTCACTGAGCGCGATGCAGCAAGGTTCATCGGACCGCTATTTTCAGGAAAGCGAAAGCTCGGTGGAGAAATTTGTGCCGGAGGGCATCGAAGGCCGTGTGCCCTACAAAGGCACCATTGTCGCCATCATCCATCAGCTGATGGGCGGTCTGCGTTCCTCCATGGGCTATGTGGGCTGTCGCAATATCGAAGAAATGCGCACGCGCCCGGATTTTGTACGCGTCACCAATGCGGGCATGCGCGAAAGCCATGTGCATGATGTGGCGATTACCAAAGAAGCGCCGAACTATCGGATGGATTAGCGAACAGAGTGCTGAGCTTTACTCAGTCATAATGGATCGCCGAGTTGTACTCGGCTGGGTTTAAATCCGTGTCCCAGTGTCCCGACCAGCCGAGTGAAACTCGGCGATCCTGTGCAAATTAGAGATAGACAAAACCCATGTCAAGCTACTGGAAATTGCAGTCTCGCACACAGACCCGGCAAGCCCTATGGCAGGTGATCATCAGCCTGCTCATCAGCCTGCTGCCGGTTGCCGCGCTGGCACAGACGTTGATTTTACAACCGGGCGAACGCTGGCAAGATAACGGCTTGCAGATTTACTGTGCGCCGGAACGCACAACAGCGCCAGAACACAGTCCGCACAGCCCCCGCCCACCAGGCAAACCGTTACCGCATAGCGCTGTGGGTGCGCCGATTGTGCTGGAATCCTGCCAGTATTGGGATGATTTTAAGCGCAGCTGTCTGTTTGAGCAGCGCACCCATCATCTGGGCGCACTGCAATGCGTTGAGGAATGCCAGCACTGGGATGAATTTGCGCGGCGCTGCCTGTTTCAGACGCAATGCACCTATCATCCGGACTCGCGCCGCTTTGTGCGCACCCAATGCGAACGCTTTGATAGCTTCTCAGGCCGGTGCCTGCATACCCAAGACCAGCTCCTGCAGCCTGCGCGGTGAGTGATGCGCTCCCGCCGCTGGGGCTGTATGTGCACCTTCCTTTTTGCCTGCGCAAATGCCCCTATTGCGATTTTAACTCCTACCCCACACCGCCCACGTCGGCCCAGCAGGGCCGCTATATCCAGGCCCTGCTTGCCGATCTTGATGCCGATCTGCAGGCGTATCCACACATCCGCACGCGCCCGCTGCACAGCCTGTTCATCGGTGGTGGCACCCCCTCCTTATTCGCCCCGGCGGCACTGGGCCAGCTTTTAGACGGCGTAGGTGCGCGCTTGCACTGTCCGCTGGGCCTGGAGATCAGCCTGGAGGCCAACCCCGGCACCCTCAATCTTAAGGCCCTGCGTGCCTATCATGCCTTGGGAATCAACCGCCTCTCCCTGGGCATTCAAAGTTTTCATGCACCCCATCTGCGTGCCCTGGGACGGCTGCATGATGCGCACGCTGCCAGACAGGCCATCTGCGATGCGCACATCGCCGGATTTAGCCGCATCAATCTTGACCTGATGTTTGGCCTGCCTCAGCAAAACCCGCAACAGGCGCTTGCCGACCTCAACACCGCCCTGAGCTACGCGCCAAGCCACCTTTCCTGGTATCAACTCACCCTTGAAGAAGATACCCCCTTTGCCCATCACCCCCCGGCGCATTTACCCGATGAAGAAAGTCTCTGGGCCATCCAGCACGCCGGGCTTGCCCGTCTGGCCGAGGCGGGCTATCAGCACTATGAAATCTCTGCCCACGCCCCGCCGGGCATGGAATGCCAACATAACCTCAATTATTGGCAATTTGGCGATTATCTCGGCATCGGTGCCGGAGCACACGGTAAAATCTCTAGCCGCAGCGCCGCGGGTACGCTGGTGATCGAACGGCGCAGCAAACAGCGTGAGCCACAGGGCTATATCGAGCAGGCGCTGAACGGGGCGTCCTTGCTGGCCAGCGCCTATCAACTCAGTGCCAGTGATACCGTCTTTGAATGTATGCTCAACGCCCTGCGCCTGCAGGAGGGTATCCCGCTTTCATTGTTCACCCAACACACCGGACTCACCGCCTCATGCCTGCAATCGCCCTGGCAGCACGCCATCACTCAAGGACTCATGCAAAACCACCCCAAACAGCTAGCCCCCACGGCGCTGGGCCAGCGTTTTTTAAATGACCTGCAAACCCTGTTTTTGCCTACATAACGGCAGACGCATCTGGCGTTCATTAAAAAGCAGGGGCAAATTTTGCATTGCTCAACAAGAGGATATCGGCTGCGATAAAGACAAGGCGTAAATTCATTATGTCGTCATCAAGGACTGTTAGCCTGCTCAGGATTCTTGCCAGACCTTGTTTCAGTGTGACGGGCGTCTTACCTTGGGTCGTAGGACTGGTTGAGCACCAGGATTAGATAGATGGGCTGGTGGAAGATAAGCTGACGCGGCTGAAAAATTAACGCATTCATTTTATTGAAAAAATGCTCAATAAATGCTTTAAATTTCAACTGCGTCGATCCGATTCAAAGAATGGAAACCTTATTTACATTCATCGTATATTGGTTCTTTGGGGCTTTTAACATGATACCGGTTCATAAAATAGTAGCCGCTGTGGGCATAGCCGTTTTAGGTGCCACGTTGCTGTCAGGTTGCAACAGTTCATCCAATTCCAGTCACTCATCGAATCCCGGCGAGGAAACCTTCCGCTTGCAGCTTCTGCATTTTGCCGATGTTGATGGCGGCGGAACCGCCGCGATGTTTAACGTCGATGCGTTTTCCGCCTTGGTCAACCATTTCCGCAACCAGCATCCAGAGCGAACCCTGCTGATCAGTTCCGGGGACAACTACATTCCGGGCCCCATTTTTGAGGCCAGCACGAATTCGCGCATGGCCGCTGTCGTTGGCAAACCCGGACAGGGAAGGGGAGAAATCGTCATTCAAAACCATCTGGGTGTGCAAGCCACTGCGGTTGGCAACCATGACCTTGATACGGGTCCCTCGGGTTTTGCAGGCATCATTTCTCCCGACGGCGAATATCCGGGTGCCCTCTGGCCTTATTTGTCCGTGAATATCGACTTCACCGCAGATAGCGCAACCGCCCCTCGCCTGCAAGCACCCCGACAGGAGGCAAGTCACTTGCCTCCCGGTTCGCTGGCACGCAGCGTCGTCATAACGATCAGCGGTGAGCGGATCGGGGTTGTCGGCGCAGTGACCCCTACCCTGCCTTCCATTACCTCCGTTGGCAATCTGACCTTAACACCGAGTCCGTTCAGCGAAGATGCCGCCGGTTTTGATGCCCTTGCCGCAGTCATTCAGGAAGAAGTGGACGCGCTGAGTCAAGAGGGGGTCAACAAGATTATTTTGGCCGCACACATGCAGCGCATTAACGTAGAACGTCAGCTGGCACCTCGGCTACGCGATGTGGATATCATCATCGCCGGGGGCTCCAACAGCATTTTAGCGGATCAAAATGACCTGTTACGCGATGGAGATAGTGCCGTCGGCACGTATCCAGAAATCTATACCAGTGCCAGCGGTGAGCCGGTTTTGCTGGTTAATACCGATGCCGATTACAAATACCTGGGGCGTCTGATGGTCGAGTTTGACAGCCACGGCGTCATTATGACAAATCGTCTGGATTCAGGCTTGAATGGTGCCTGGGCGGCCACCCCGGCAGTCGTTGAGCAGCTGCGCGCTGAACCTATTCCGGAAGTGGTTGCGGTAGCCCGTGTGATTCGTGAAATCCTCGCCGAACAGGATGGTAGTGCCTACGGCATTACCCAGGTCTTCCTGGAAGGTCGCCGGACGCCGGTACGCAGTCGCGAAACCAATCTGGGCAATCTGTCCGCAGATGCCAATCTCTGGTATGCCTCCATCATGGATCCTGAAAACCCGCCGCTGGTTTCGGTCAAAAATGGCGGTGGCATTCGTGCCCCGATTGGCTCCATCATTGTTCCTCCCGGTGCCGAGGACCGTATTGATCTCTTGCCCCCCGCAGCCAACGATTTTGGCAAACCTGCCGGCGGAATCTCACAACTGGATATCCAGACCGCGTTTGCCTTTAACAATGGTTTGGCGCTGGTGGATATGACCGCAGCCGAACTCCGCGATTTGCTGGAAGAACTCGTCAGGGGTAGCTTTGGGCATACCGCTGGTTTGCGCGTTGAATTTGACCGCGCTTTCCCGGCCCGCCCCAGCGGGGATACCAATCAAGCTCTGGCCAGTGGCGGGCAGCGAGTGCGTAACATGCAGGTCTGCCTGGGTCAGTGGAATGGCGGCGCGTGTCTCGGTGGATGGGAGACCGTCGTCAGCCAGGGGACGACCCAGAGCACAGGTCGCTCATATCGAGTCGTTGCGCTGGATTTTCTCAATGCATGCGCGGCACCCGCAGGTAGTCAATTCGCCCGCCCAAATTGCGGCGACGGGTGGCCATTCAACGGGCTGGCGCACGCCAACTTTGCCTCACTATTGGAAGATCGTTTCCAATCCCGCGATCCCGGACAGGCGAACTTCTCAGTTACTGGTGGTGAGCAGGATGCCTTGGCAGAATATCTGCGCGTCTTTCATCCCGATGCAGCGCGTGCCTACACATTGCCACCCGATATCAACGAGCGCATGATCAACATTACGCCCTAAACGCAAACCCGACGGGGAAAGAACTTCTAACCTATAAATTAAAGACTACGCGCTGCTGGCGGGGCGGGCGTGCAAGGTGTTCATTGCCTTGTCAAACTGCCCGGTGATCATTTGAGGAATCAATGGGAGGGTGTGGGCGATGGCCTCGTCAATGGCTTTGGCCTCGACGTGGCTCGGGCGCTCTAATACGTAGGAAACGACTTTGGCACGTTCACCGGGGTGGCCGATGCCGATGCGCAGGCGGGCAAAGTGTTGTCCGAGATGATGGCTGATGTCACGCAGGCCATTGTGACCGCCATGGCCGCCGCCTCGCTTGAGGCGCACGGTGCCCGGCGGCAGGTCCAGTTCATCATGCACCACTAAAATAGCCTCGGTGGGGATGCGGTAAAAACTGGCCAGTAATTTCAGCGATTGGCCGCTGCGGTTCATGAAGGTCTGCGGTTTGAGCAGCCAGCAGGGCTGTCCCGCGATGTTAATGCGGCATGCCTCCCCGGCAAACTTATGCTCAGGGCGAAACATGCCGCCGTGTTGGTGCGCCAGCTGATCGACCAGCCAAAAACCGGCATTGTGCCGGGTGTCGTGGTATTGATTGCCGGGATTACCCAGCCCGGCAATCAGTAGGATCGGATCAGCACTCGCCATGACAACACATTAGGCGCTGGCGCTGCTTTCCTCAGCATCGTCATCACCGCCACTGGTACGGCTCTTGATGACGTTCATCACGGGAAGATCATGATCACTGCCTGCATCATGAGAAGCCAGGGCAACCAGGGTCACTCCTTGCGGCATTTGCAGTTGTGACAAGTGCAGGGATTCACCGGCCTGCATGTTGGCTACATCGACCTCGATAAATTCCGGCAGATGTTCGGGCAGACATTCGACCTCTACGTCGGTGAGCTGGTGGGTGATCATACCGCCACCCAGTTTGACGCCTACGCAGTTTTGCTCGTTGATGAAATGCAAGGGGACATGCATGCGGATCTTTTCCCCTTCGCTGACCCGTTGCAGGTCTAAATGCAAAATCACCGGCTTGAAGGGATGGCGTTGCAAATCACGCAAAATCACGCGCTCGGTTTTGCCATTGAGGGTCAAGGTGAGAATGTGCGAATAAAAAGCCTCATGTGCCAGATTCAGCAGGATGGTATTGTGATCCAGCGAGATGCTTTGCGGCTCTTTGCCGGCGCCGTATAAAATCGCGGGCAGTTTACCCGCACGGCGCAGGCGGCGGCTCGCACCTTTACCTTGATCCGTGCGTGATTCAGCTTGCAGTTCAAAACTCACACTCATTGCTTGTATCTCCAAAAAAAGAAAAAAGCCCGCTCCGCGACCAGAACAGGCATGATGAACAGCTCAATAGAAAACACTAACTCTTCGCCCTAAGGCGGGGGATATTGACTTGATCAGTCAATAAACAGGGAGCTGACAGATTCTTCCCGGTTGATGCGGCGGATGGTTTCAGCCATCATTCCGGCCACTGAAAGCTGACGAATACGCGGGCAGGCCTGGGCCTCGGGACGCAGAGGAATGGTATCGGTGACGACCAATTCATCAAGCTGTGAATTGGTGATATTCTGAATCGCTGCACCTGAAAGTACCGGATGGGTGGCATAGGCCATGACCCTGGCTGCACCATGATCTTTCAGTGCCGCTGCTGCCTGACAGAGGGTGCCTGCGGTATCCACCAGGTCATCGACAATCACGCAGTCCTTGCCTTCGACATCGCCGATGATGTGCATCACCTGGGATTCATTGGGTTTGGGGCGGCGCTTGTCAATAATCGCCAGCTCGGCATCATCCAGACGCTTGGCAATTGCCCGGGCGCGTACCACCCCGCCCACATCCGGTGAAACCACGATCAAATCCGGGTGTTTTTGTCGCCAGATATCTCCTAACAGAATCGGTGAGGCATAGACATTATCCACCGGCAGATTGAAAAAGCCCTGCACCTGATCAGCATGTACATCCACGGTCAGCAAGCGATCAATGCCCACCGCTTCCAGCATATTGGCAACCACTTTGGCGGAAATGGGCACCCGCGCAGAACGCACTCGGCGATCCTGACGCCCATAGCCAAAGTAGGGAATGACCGTGGTAATCCGCCCCGCCGAGGCCCGGCGCAGGGCATCCACCATGATCAGCAATTCCATCAGATTATCATTGGTGGGGGCACAGGTGGACTGCACGATGAACACATCGCGACCACGCACATTTTCCAGAATTTCGACCTGAACTTCGCCATCGCTAAAGCGACCAACAACGGCTTTACCCAAGGGGATATTGAGGTGGTTGACAATCTCGCGGGCCAGCTGGGGAACCGCATTTCCGGCAAAAACCATCATCTTGCTTCTGTCAACCACAAGTTGATTCCTAACAGACTGAATAAGGCGAAGGATAGAATTTGGCTGGGCCGGTAGGATTCGAACCTACGCATGCCGGGATCAAAACCCGGTGCCTTACCGCTTGGCGACGGCCCAGTAATCACTAAACAAAGGAGTTGACACTCAGTATGCAGACAACCTCGTATGCAGAGGAGAACAATTACATCCCTTGGCGACAAAGCCCTGCCACGCACTGGGCAATTGCTTGGCAATGTCGTGTGCCTGCGCTGCATCCGCAAAATGGGCAAACGCGCATCCGCCAGTTCCGGTAAGCCGCGCATTACCCGCTTTTTCCATAAGCCAATCAAGCGCTTGGGCTATTTCCGGATAGCGCATCCGAACCACTGGCTCGCATACATTAGTGACTGCCCCCGAGATGAAGTCGCATATTTTGACGGGTTTGCAATCACGTGTCAATTGCGGATCATTAAAAATAATCCCCGTAGCCACACTCACCCCCGGATTAACGACCAGATACACCGGCTCGGCAATGTCTACTACCTGTAAATGCTCGCCCACGCCCTCGGCCCAGGCGGCGATGCCATGCACAAACACGGGCACATCGGCGCCCAGGGAAAGCCCTAAGGCCGCGAGTTCATCGAGGGTTAAATCCAGACCCCAGAGGCGATTTAAAACCCGCAGCGTGGTGGCGGCATCCGAGCTACCCCCGCCCAGTCCGCCGCCCATCGGCAAGCGCTTATGCACGGAGATCTCAACGCCGCCGGGATAGGCGGTGGCGTGCTTAAGGGCGAGCGCGGCGCGCACGGTTAAATCCTGCTGCGGGGGCACATCGGCCAGGGCCTGAGCGCGCAGGACCTGGCCATCGTCACGCAGCGCAAAATCCAGCGTATCGCCATAATCGAGAAATTGAAACACCGACTGCAACAGATGATAACCATCCGCCCGGCGTCCGGTGATGTGCAAAAAAAGATTCAGTTTTGCTGGCGCGGGCCAGCCTTGCAAAGGAATGGATGACATGGCCTGGTGCTTGATCTGCTATGGATAAAATGTAAATTCTAACACGCGCCGCCCTTTTGCCTAACATTCGGGGGTAGGGTAAAAAACTGTGCTCAGTAGACACCGGCGGCGTCGGGCTTACCCAGCGAAGGAATGTGTTCATCAGACGGTGTGTAGCCGAGGCATTCTCCCAGGGCGCGGAAAGAACGCGAACGCAGGATGCGTCCGCCACGTGGCGGCACGAAAGCCACGCGCCCGCAGCACCGGGGGAGCGCCGAGTTTTACTCGGCCGGTTTTTAGCGCGGGCCCGATGATGGGCCGAGTGCAACTCGGCGTTCCAGATAACTCCCCCGCCCCTGCGCGCCCCCCTCCTTAAAAAAGAGGGGGCGTCTTTGTTTTTTTGAGGCGGCATCTGGAAGGTCAAGACCCCCTCCCCGCCTGCGGCGGGACTCCCCCTTGGCAGGGGGAGCCTTTTTATGGGTTAAAACACGGCATGGGTGAGGGCGAGTAACAGGCCGGGGAGCAGGCCCAGGGCGATGAGGAGCAGGCCGTTGAGGCTCAAGGCCAGGGTGAGGTCGCGGGCGGGGCGTGGGGTGGCGGCGTGGGTGGGGGTGTCGAAGTACATGCGTTTGATGACGCGCAGGTAATAAAACGCGCCGATGACGGAGAAGATCACCGCGTACAGGGCGAGGGCGAGGTGGCCTTGGTCGAGCAGGGCTTGCAAGACAATGAGCTTGGCATAAAAGCCGAGCAGGGGCGGCAGGCCGGCCATCGAGGCCATGAGAACCAGCATCAGGAAGGCGAGCCAGGGGTGGTGGTGGTTAAGGCCCTGCAGATCGTCGAGGGTTTGCGCTTCGTGTTCGCCGCTAAGGGCGAGCAGTACGCCAAAAGCGCCGGCGGCGGTGAGGGCGTAGACGAGGATATAAAACAGTGCGGCGTGGTACCCGGCGGGGGTGGCGGCGAACAGGGCGAGGGTGACAAAGCCGATGTGGGCGATGGTGGAGTAGGCCAACATGCGTTTGAGGTTGTGTTGGGCGATGGCGGCGAGGTTGCCCAGGGTTAAAGACAGTACCGCCAGGATCATCAGCATCCCTTGCCAGTCTACGGCCAGCGCGCCCAGCCCTTCGATGAGCAGGCGCAGGACCAGGGCCAGCGCGGCGAGTTTGCTGACGCTGCCGATAAACAGCGTGACCGGGGTCATGGCGCCTTCGTAGACATCGGGGACCCAGGCATGGAAGGGCACCGCGCCGAGTTTGAAGGCGAGCCCGACGAGCAGGAAGGTGAGCGCAAAGCCCCAGGCCAGATGGGTGAGGCTGCCGGGGTCGGGCAGGCTGGCCGGGTCGCTCAGATGGGCGGCGAGGGTGTGCAGTTCGAGGGTGCCGGTGAGGCCATAGACGATGGACATGCCGTACAGCAGCAGGCCGGAGGCCAGCGCGCCGAGGACGAAAAATTTCATCGCGGCTTCCAGTGCCGGGGGGTGTTCGCGGTTGAGCGCGACCAGGGCGTACAGACACAGCGCCAGCAGTTCCAGCCCCAGATACAGGGTCAGCAGGCTGTGGGCGGAGATCATGATGAACATCCCCAGCACGGCGAAGAGGATGAGCACATAGAACTCGGCGCGGGGCAGGTGGGGGCGGCGTTCGAGGTAGCTGCGGGTGTAGATCAGGCTGACGGCGGTGAGCAACAGCACCGCGCTTTTGAGCAGGGTGGCCAGGTCGTCGGCGACGTAGTGATGGTTGAAGGTCAGGCTGCGGCTCTCCGGCGCACTCCACCAGACCCACCCCAGCGCCCCGGCGAGGGTGAACTGGCTCAGGCCATACAGCAGGGTGTGGCGCTGGGCGCTGACAAACACCGCCAGCATGAGCAGGGCACAGCCCAGGGTTAAGAGCCACAGCTCCGCAGCGGCCAGGCTGAAATCAGGCAGTTCAAAGGTCATTAAGCAATCCTAATCAACAGATAAAACGTCACTGGCGGATCGCCGAGTTTTACTCGGCAGGTTTTTAGCCCGTGTTCCGATGAGCCGAGTGCAACTCGGCGCTCCAGATAACCACCCCGGCGCTACGCGCCACCCCTCCTTGAAAAGGAGGGGTGTCCGTTTCCGTTTGCGCGCCCAGGGCTTACAACAGCTTGGAAACGGCGACATGGGCCAGCAGGTGTTCCAGGGTGGTGTGCATCATGTGCAGCAGCGGCGCGGGCCATAGTCCCAGCAGCAGCACCAGGGCGGCGAGCAGGCCAAGCACCCAGGCCTCGCGGGCGCTCAGGTCGTGCAGTTCAGCCACACGCGGGGCGACGATGGGGCCAAACACCACCCGCTTGATCAGCCACAGGCTGTAGGCCGCGCCGAGGATTAAGGTGGTTGCGGCGAGTACGGCGATCAGCGGATGGGCTTTGAAGCTGGCCAGAATCACCAACAGTTCCCCGACAAAGCCGGAGGTGCCGGGCAGACCGGCGTTGGCCATGGCAAACAGCACAAACAGCGCGGCGAACCAGGGCATGGTTTGCACCACCCCGCCGTAGTCGTTGATCTGGCGGCTGTGCAGACGGCTGTACAGGGCGCCGACGCAGAAAAACAGCGCCGCCGAGATCAGCCCGTGGGAAATCATCTGCACCATCGCCCCGCTCAAGGCCAGCACTGCGCCTTGTGGCAGGGGGGCGCTGCTGTCCAGGGCGGTGGGCAGGGCGGCGCTGTGGCTGCCGTAATAGATCATGAAGATGATGAAGGTGCCCAGGGTGACAAAGCCCATGTGGGCAATGGAGGAATAGGCAATGAGCTTTTTCATGTCCTGCTGGGCCAGGGCGACAAAGCCGATATACACAATGGCCACCAGCGAGAAGGTGATCATCAGCCAGTCCAGCGCGGCGGCGGCATCCGGGGTGATGGGCAGGCTGAAGCGCAAAAAGCCATAGCCGCCGATTTTGAGCATGATCGCCGCCAGCACCACCGAGCCGCCGGTGGGGGCCTCGACGTGGGCATCGGGCAGCCAGGTATGCACTGGCCACATGGGGATTTTCACCGCAAAAGCCCCGAAGAAAGCCAGGAAGATGAGGATCTGCGCGGTCATGCCCAAGGGCACTGCGTGTAAGTCGGTGAGCGCAAAGCTGCCGGCCTGGGTATACAGATAAATCAGGGCAATCAGCATCAGCACCGAGCCCAGGAAGGTGTACAGAAAAAACTTCAGGGTGGCATAGATGCGGTTTGGCCCGCCCCAGATGCCGATGATCAAAAACATCGGGATCAGCATGGCCTCAAACAGCACATAAAAGAGGATCGCATCCTGCGCGGCAAAGACCCCGTTCATCAACCCCGCCAGCGCCAGAAAGGCCGCCAGATAATGCGCCACCTGCTGCTTGACCGCCTCCCAGGCGGCGATGATCACCAGCACGTTGATCAAGGAGGTCAGCACAATCAGCGGCAGGGAGATGCCATCGACCCCCAGGGCGTAGTGAATGCCCAGCGGGGCAATCCACACCACCTGCTCGACAAACTGCAAGGCGGCGCTGTGCGGGTCAAAATGCACCACCAGCGGGATGCACCAGGCCAGGGTCAGCACCGCACAGGCCAGCGCCAGACGCCGCGCCCCTTGCGGAAAGGCATCACCGACCAGGGCTACCAACACCGCGCCCACCAACGGCGTCCACATCACCAGGGTTAATAAAGGCCACTCAGCAAACATCAAAAAGTCCTGTTGGGTTGACTAAAAAAACACCTACCGGGAGCGCGGAGCACCAGCTCCGCACCGGGGGTGCCGAGCTCCAGCTCGGCAGAGATAATGAATGCGGAGCTGGTGCTCCGCGCTCCCAGGGCTACCACAGCATCAGCCCAAAGATCAGCAGGCCGAGGATCATGGCGAAGGCGTAGTGATACAGGTAGCCGCTTTGCAGGCGGCGGATGCGCTGTGCCAGGGCGCCGATGCTGCGGGCGCTGCCGTTGACCAGCCAGCCATCAATCACGGTGCGATCGCCCACGCGCCATAGCAGCCGCCCCAAGGCGACGCTGCCACCGGCTAAGACTTTGGCATTGAAGGCGTCAAAGCCGTATTGACGCAGCAACACCGCCTGCACCCAGCGCAACCGCGCCGCGATCACGCCCGGCCAGTGTGGGCGGTGCAGGTATAAAAGCCACGCCAGCGCCACGCCGCTCAACGCCAGCCATACCGGCGGCATCATCAGGCCGTGCAGGATAAAGCCGCCGATGCCGCTGTAGCTCTCGCCCAGCTGCGCCAGCACATCACGCGCCGGATCGACCGTGAGCACGCCGTCAAAGAAATCGCCAAACAGCAGCGGCCCGACCACCAGCCCGGCCAGTACCGAGGGAATCGCCAGCAGAATCAGCGGAATCGTGACCACGGGGGGCGATTCGTGGGGGGTGTGACTGGGAGCGCGGAGCACCCGCTCCGCATCAGGGGTGCGCAGCTCCGGCTGCGCATGATGATGATCATGAGTGTGATCATGTGACGCGAGCTGCGCATGATGATCATCTGCGGAGCTGGTGCTCCGCGTTCCCGGTGGCTGGTGAAACACCATAAAGATCATCCTGAAGGTGTACAGGGCGGTGACGAAGACCCCGGCGAGGATGAGTACATAGGCAAAGCCTGCGCCGGGGAGGGTGGACAGGGCGACGGCTTCGATGATGGCGTCTTTGGAGAAAAAGCCCGACATGCCCGGAAAGCCGATCAGCGCCAGGGCGCCGATCAGGGCGGTGACGTAGGTAATCGGCATCACCCGCCACAGCCCGCCCATGCGGCGCATGTCCTGCTCGTGGTGCATGGCGATGATCACCGAGCCGGCGGCGAGGAAGAGCAGCGCCTTGAAAAAGGCATGGGTCATCAGGTGAAACAGCCCGGCGGCGTAGGCCGATGCGCCCAGGGCGACGGTCATATAGCCCAGCTGTGACAGCGTGGAGAAGGCCACCACCCGCTTGATGTCGTGCTGCACCAGCCCCAGCAGGCCCATGAAAAAGGCACTCAGCGCGCCGATGATCAAAATCACGCTCAAGGTGGTCGGCGAGGCCTCAAACAACGGCGACAGCCGCGCCACCATGAAGATCCCGGCAGTGACCATGGTGGCCGCATGAATCAGCGCCGAGATCGGCGTCGGGCCTTCCATCGAATCGGGCAGCCACACATGCAGCGGCACCTGCGCCGATTTGCCCATCGCGCCGATGAATAACAGGATGCAGGCCAGGGTCAGCAGCGAGGTCTCATACCCGGCCCACAGCGGCACCTGCGCCTCGCGCAAGCCCTCCACCTGGGCAAAGGTGGCGGCATAGTCCAGGGTGCCGGTGTAGAGCACCAGCGCGGCAATGCCGAGAATAAAACCAAAGTCGCCAACGCGGTTGACAATGAAGGCTTTGAGGTTGGCATGAACCGCCGAGGGGCGTTGATGCCAAAAGCCGATGAGCAGATACGACACCAGCCCCACCGCCTCCCAGCCAAAAAACAGCTGCAGGAAGTTGTTCGCCATCACCAGCATCAGCATGGCGAAGGTAAACAGCGAGATATAGCTGAAAAAGCGTTGATAGCCGGGGTCATCACGCATATAGCCGATGGTGTAGATATGCACCATCAGCGAGACAAAGGTCACCACCAGCATCATCAAGGCGGTGAGATTGTCCACCAGAAAGCCGATCTCAAAGCGGATGCCGTCGCTGACCAGCCAGGTGTAGACGGTTTCGTTGTACACCGGCGCACCGCCAAACACATGCGCCCAGAACACCCACACGGATAGCCCAAAGGCGATACCGACCCCCAAAATGGTCACGCTTTGCGCCCCGCGCCGCCCGATCTGCCGCCCCCATAAACCGGCCACCAGCGCGCCCACAAGCGGCGCCAGCACAATGCTTAGATAGACCCCATCCACGGCTTAGCCCTTCATCTCGTTGAGTTCACCCACGCTGATGGTGCCGCGCACCTTAAACAGCATCACCAGAATCGCCAGCCCAATCGCCGCCTCGGCCGCCGCCACCGTGAGAATGAAAAACACAAACACCTGCCCGGCCAGATCCTGTAAAAAATAGGCAAAGGCGATGAAATTGATATTCACCGCCAACAGCATCAGCTCCAGACACATCAACACGATGATCAGGTTCTTGCGATTGATGAATAAACCGGCCACCCCAAGGCAAAACACCACTGCCCCAAGCACCAGATAATGCGATAAGGTGATCATCAGCTCCTCGTTTATATTTAAAAACACCAAGCCTGGGAGCGCGCAGCACCAGCTGCGCAAAGATGTTTAATGCGGAGCTTAAGCTCCGCGCTCCCAGGGGGCTGCGCGCCCCGATCCAGAAAAAACCCCATGATGGATTTATGCCTACACAATGTGTCGTGAAAAAACCCGTTTAGCCCGGACACCCGCGTCGTGATAAAACCCTCGTTTATCCCGGCGCTCCCGCCTACTTCTGGCGCAAATCCACCATCTTGATGCGATCTTTGGCACGCACCTTAACCGCCTCGGCGGGGTCGATGCTTTTGCTGGTGCGGCGGCGGCGCGGGTCCAGCGTCAGCGTAATCGCCGCAATCACCGCCACCAGCAAGATCACCGCTGCGATCTCAAAGGGGTAGACATATTCGGTATACAGCACCTGCCCGATGGCCAGCGTGTTGTTATAGTCCGCCCCGGCGCGCAAGGGGGTGGTGCGCTCAAACACCGTCTCGCGGGTGAGCACCCAGATCATCCCCGCGCCCATCACCAGCGCCACCAGCCCGCCGATCGGCAGATAACGCACAAAGCCCTCGCGCAACTGGCTTACATTGAGATCCAGGGTCATCACCACAAACAAAAACAGCACCATCACCGCGCCCACATACACCAGCACCAGCACAATGCCTAAAAACTCCGCCTCCAGCAGCACCCACAACACCGCCGCCGCAAAAAACGCCGCCACCAGCGAAAGCGCCGCGTGTACCGGGTTTCTCACCGTGATCATCAACAGACTCGCCAGCACCAACACCGCCGCAAAGCCATAAAACACTGCTAATTCAAGGGTCATTTAAATATCCTGTGGGATCGACGAGTTGCACTCGGCTGGTCGTGCAACCGGTTTATGGATTAAAAACCTGCCGAGTACAACTCGGCGCTCCCCGCTAACGATACGGCGCATCGAGGGTGCGGGCGTGCTGGATGGCGGTTTCGTGTTCATCGCCGTAGGCCAGCAGCATCGCCTTGGTCTGGATGGCGTCTTGGCGTTGTTTGAAGTCATAGGCAAACACCTGCGTCTCGACAATCGAGTCCACCGGGCAGGCTTCTTCACAAAAGCCGCAGTAGATGCACTTAAACAGGTCGATGTCATAGCGCGTGGTGCGCCGGGTGCCGTCGTCGCGGGTGGTCGATTCGATGGTAATCGCCAGCGCCGGACACACCGCCTCACACAGTTTGCAGGCAATACAGCGCTCCTCGCCATTGGGATAACGGCGCAGCGCATGACGCCCGCGAAAACGCGGCGACAGCGGCGTGCTTTCCTCGGGATATTGCACCGTGATCTTGCGCGCAAACAGATACCGCCCGGTCAGCCGCAAGCCCTGGAACAACTCCCACAGCAGAAAACTTTTGAAAAAATGACGTATGTGCATGGTTTTCTCTCGTGCAAACTGGGAGCGCGGAGCACCAGCTCCGCATAAAAAAACCACAAGGCCTGCGGCCTTGTTGCGGAGCTTAAGCTCCGCGCTCCCAGGCTTAACTAAACCACGGCCCGAGGTTGAAGCCGATGGCCAGGCCGATGACGACGATCCACACTAACGTCACCGGGATTAACACCTTCCACCCCAGGCGCATGAGCTGGTCGTAGCGGTAGCGCGGGAAGGTGGCGCGGAGCCAGAAAAACACGAACAGGAAAAACGCGGTTTTCAGCAGCAGCCAGTGAATCCCCGGCCCCAGGAGCCAGCCGATGACCGGCAGGGCAAAAGCCGCCTCGGGCAACAGGCCCTCAAAGGGCGACAGCCACCCGCCGAGAAACAAAAGCGCAGTGAGGGCGGCAATCAGGATCATGTTGGCGTATTCGGCCAGGAAGAACAGCGCAAAGGCCATGCCGGAGTATTCGACGTGAAAGCCGGCGACGATCTCTGACTCGCCCTCGGGCACGTCGAAGGGGGCGCGGTTGGTCTCGGCCACCCCGGCGATGAAATACACCACAAACAAGGGCAGCAAGGGCAGCCAGTACCAGTGCCAAATACCGCCTTGCTGGGCGCTGACGATCTGCCCCAGGTGCAGGCTCCCGGCGGCCATGAGTACGCCGACCAGGGCAAAGCCCATGGCGATTTCATAGGACACCATCTGCGCCGCCGAGCGCATCGCGCCGAGCAGGGCGTATTTGGAATTGGAGGCCCAGCCGGCGAGGATGATGCCGTACACCCCCAGCGAGCTGAGCGCCAGCACATACAGCAGCGCGGCGTTGATGTCGGCAATCACCCAGCCGTCGCTAAACGGGATCACCGCCCACACCGCCAGCGCCGGCACCAGCGCCAGCACCGGCGCGAGCAAAAACAGGTAGCGGTTGGCCTGACGCGGCAGGATGATTTCCTTGGTCAGCAGCTTGACCGCATCGGCAATGGGCTGTAGCCAGCCGCGTGGCCCCACGCGATTGGGGCCGATGCGCACCTGGATATAGCCGATCACCTTGCGCTCGGCATAGGTGGCATACGCCACCGCCAGCAGCAAGGGACTCACCACCATCCCAATCTTGAGCAAAATCTCCAGCAATAACGGCAATTCAGGCATATATTTCTCTCTACCGAGGGATCGCCGAGTTGTACTCAGCGGGTTTTTAATCCGTAGATCGGTTGCTCAATCTGCCGAGTACAACTCGGCGCTCCGACTCCGCGCTCCCGGTTAGCGCACGTCTACCAAGCCGTAGGCGGGGCCGAGGGCGGCAGTGGCTTTGACGCCCAGGGGCAGGACGATGGAGCCGAGCGGGACGCCGGGGTCGCGCTGTAATGTCAGATCCACCACCATGCCATCCTGGCGCACTTCGATGCGCGTCTGGCTGGCGGGGATGCCATGATGTTTGGCCTCGTCGGGGTGCAGGCGCGCCACGCTCACGCCCGCCTCGCCATAGGGCAGGGCTTGCAGGGGCGCGGCGCGGCGCACCATGCCATCGCTGCCCAAGGGCGCACGATAGCTTTGCCGCCACAGGCCCCGGCGGGTGTCGGCCGGGCAGGCATAGGGCGTGTCGGTGGCGTTTAACAGCAGATAGGGGTTAGGCCGGGGGCCGGGCGGCGGACACAGTGCCGCCAGTTCCTCGCGCAGTTGTTGCGGGCTGTGATAGTCAAAATTGGCCAGCCCCGCCAGGGTGCCCAGCACCCGCAATACCTTCCACGCCGGGCGCGCCTCACCCGGCGGCGGTATCGCCCCGGCCATGCTTTGCCAGCGCCCTTCGGCATTCACCCAGGTGCCGCTGCTTTCCGGCCCGACGGCAATGGGCAGGAGCACATCGGCGTGATCCCACAGCGCCTGACTGGGGTAGGCGCTCAAGGCGACCACACTGCGCGCCTCGCGCAACCGCTGACGGGCCAGGGCCGGATAGGCGGTGTCGCGCTCGGGTTCTACATCGAGAATGAAGTAACGCTTGGCCGGTGCCTCCCAGCCGGCGGTTTCGGAGGCACACGGGCGCGCCGCACCGCCCGCTTGACGGTGACGCACCGCCCCGGCCAGATAGGCCCCGGCACTGTTGGCGTGGCTGGGTACCTCGCCCCAGGCGCTGTGGCTATGCTCCGCCAGCACACTGGCCAACGCCCGCAGCAGACTGTAATCCGGGTGCAAGGTAAGCTGACTGCTGAGGAGGATCAGGAGCGCCGAGTTGTACTCGGCTGGTTTTGAATCCATAGACGGGTCGCCCGACGAGCCGAGTGCAACTCGGCGCTCCGGCGCTCCCAGGCACAACACCGCCAACACCGCTTCATCGTCTTTATGCAGCACGGCGCGCCCTAAGACCTCGGCCAGGGCGGCGGGGTAGGCCACGCCCTGGGCATCGAGCAGCGCCCGGGTCAGTCCGGCGAGGCGTTCGACCAGGCCGCTGGGGTGGACGATGTGATGCGCGGCCAGCGGGTGCAGCGGCTGGGTGTTGTAGGTTTCCAGCAGCCAGATCTGCGTGTCGTGATGCAGTGCCGCCTGTCGCAGGCGGTGATGCAGGAGCGGTTGATCCTGACGCGGCCCCGGCCCCAGCCACAGCAGCTGTTCCAGCCCGGCGATGTCATCGAGCGCCATGCCCAGACTGGGGTAGGGCGCTTCGTGTTCGGGGTGGCGCAGGTCGGTCTGTGACAGGCGATGTTCCAGGCGCTCGATGCCCATACCGCGCAGCAGCTTTTGCGCCAGATACAGGCTTTCCAGCGGTTGTTGCGGCGAGAGCCAGGCTTGGCTCTGCGCCGGTTCAGCGCGCAGAATCTCCAGCGTGGCCTCCAGCGCGGTGTCCCAATCGCAGCGCTGCCATTCGCCCTGGCGGCGGATCATCGGATGGTGCAGGCGTTCGGCGCTGTGCAGGCCGGTGTAGGCGAAGCGGTCGCGGTCACTGAGCCAGATCTCGTTGATGGCTTCACAGGCACGCGGCACCACGCGCATCACCTCGGCGCCCAGGGTGTGCCAGTACAGGTGCGAGCCGAGGCTGTCATGCAGCCCCAGCCCCGGCTGGGCGCGCAGCTCCCACGGCCGGTAGCGGTCTTTGGAGGGTTTGGCGGTGAGCGCACCGACCGGACACAGGTCAATGACATTGGCCGACAGCTCATGGGCGAGGGTGTGGGCGACAAAGGTGCCGATGCGCATAAACTCGCTGCGCCCGGTGGCCCCCAGCTCGCGCAGCCCGGCAATCTCGCTGCCAAAGCGCACACAGCGGGTGCAGTGAATGCAGCGGGTCATCTCGGTGGCAATCAGCGGCCCGAGGTCTTCATTACACACCGCCCGCTTGGCCTCGCGATAGTGTGACAGCCCCGCGCCATAGCCTTGCGCGACGTCTTGTAACTCGCACTCCCCGCCCTGGTCACACACCGGGCAATCCAGCGGGTGGTTGATCAGCAAAAACTCCATGGTCGCCTTTTGCGCGGCGCGGGCCTTGGGCGAGGCGGTATACACCTTCATCCCCGCCATCACCGGCGTGGCACAGGCGGGCAGCGGCTTTTGCGACTTCTCCACCTCCACCAGACACATCCGGCAATTCGCCGCAATGGCGAGCTTTTTGTGGTAGCAGAAACGCGGAATCGCAATCCCCTCACGATCCGCCACCTCAATCAGCAACTCGCCCTTGCGTGCCCGACACACCCGGTCGTTTATGCTTAACTCAATCACATCCTCAGTCATGCGTGTTCGGTCTCATCTGGGAGCGCGGAGCACCAGCTCCGCAACAAGGCCGCAGGCCTTGTGGGTTTTTTTAGGTGTCTGCGCCGCTGCGGCTGGGAGCGCGGAGCTTAAGCTCCGCAACAAGGCCGCAGGCCTTGTGGGTTTTTTTAGGTGTCTGCGCCGCTGCGGCGGCGCAGCGATGTTTAATGCGCAGCCGGTGCTGCGCGTTCCCAGCCCAGTCACGGCAAATACCTCTCAAACTCATGGCGGTAGTGTTTGAGGAAGCTGCGCACCGGCATGGCAGCGGCATCGCCCAGGGCGCAGATGGTATGCCCTTCGATGTTGGCGGCGATGCGGTCCAGGTGCTCCAGATCCTCAGGCCGCCCCTGGCCGTCGAGCAGGCGCCCTAACATCCGATACAGCCAGCCGGTGCCTTCGCGGCAGGGGGTACACTGGCCGCAGGATTCGGAGAAATAAAAGCGGCTGATGCGGTGCAGGACGCGCACCATGTCGGTGGTCTCGTCCATGACAATCACCGCGCCCGAGCCAAGCATCGAGCCAGCGGCAATCAGGCCGTCATAGCTCATGGTGGCGTTGAGCATCACTTCACCCGGCACCACCGGCACCGAGGAGCCGCCGGGGATCACCGCCTTGAGTTTGCGCCCTTTCCACACGCCGCCGGCCAAGTCCAGCAGCGCGCGAAAGGGGGTGCCGATGGGCACTTCATAATTGCCGGGACGCTCGACATGCCCGGAGACGGAGAAAATCTTCTCGCCGCCGCTTTTGTCATCACCGAGCGCCGCAAACCACGCCCCGCCCTGGCGGATAATCGCCGGGATGGAGGCGAGCGACTCGGTGTTATTGATGGTGGTGGGCCGCCCATACAGGCCATAGTTGGCGGGAAAGGGCGGTTTATAACGCGGCTGGCCCTTCTTGCCTTCCAGTGATTCGAGCAGCGCGGTTTCTTCGCCGCAGATATAGGCCCCGGCGCCCAGGGTGGGATACAGCTCAAAGTCAATCCCTGAGCCGTGGATGTTTTTGCCCAGCCAGCCGTGTGCATAGGCCTCGCGCACCGCCTGACTAAAGCGCGCATAGGGCTCGTCGAGAAACTCCCCGCGCATGTAGTTGTAGCCCACGGTGGCGCCCATCGCATAGCCGGCAATGATCATCCCCTCGACCAGCGCATGGGGATTGAAGCGCAATATATCGCGGTCTTTGCAGGTGCCCGGCTCGGATTCATCGGAGTTGCACACCAGGTATTTTTGCCCCGGTGCCTTGCGCGGCATGAAGCTCCATTTCAGCCCGGTGGGAAAGCCCGCTCCGCCGCGCCCGCGCAGATTGGCGCGCTTGACCTCCTCAATGATGTCATCGGGCTTAAGCCCGGCGTGAATGATGCGCTCCAGGGCCTGATAACCGCCCACCGCCAGATAGTTTTCATACAACCACGGCTGTTCAAAGTGGCGTGTGGTGAAGCAGACTTGATTGGCCATGCCTCACTCCAGGCTATCGAGGATTTGGTCCACCCGTTGCGGGGTGAGGTGTTCGTGATAAACGTGATCCACCTGCATCATCGGCGCGCCGCAACAGCCCGCCAGACACTCTTCCTCACGCTTGAGATAAAAGCGCCCGTCCGGGGTGCTCTCGCCCAATTTGATGCCCAGGCGCTGTTCCAGATGGGCCACAATCTCCGAAGCCCCGCGCAACATGCACGAGATATTGGTACACACCGCGAGGGTGTGCTTGCCCACCGGTTTTAGGGTGTACATGGAATAAAAACTCGCCACCTCATACACCGCCACCGCCGGAATGCCCAGATAGGCCGCAATCGCATCCATCTGCGCCACCTCCAGATGGCCATGTTCATGCTGGGCGGCGCGCAGGGCCGCCAGCAAGGCCGACTGGCGGCGATCCTCGGGATAGCGGCTCAGCCATGCATCAATCTCGGCGCGCAGGCCAGGCGACAGGCCCGGCGCGGTGTCGTCGTGTGCCTTCAACGGTCAATCTCTCCAAATACAATGTCTTGGGTGCCGATAATCGCCACCACGTCGGCCAGCAGGTGCCCCCGCGCCATCTCATCGAGCGCCGCCAGATGCGGAAAGCCCGGAGCGCGGATCTTCAGGCGATAAGGCTTGTTCGCCCCATCCGAGAGCAGATACACCCCAAACTCCCCCTTGGGATGCTCCACGGCGGTATACACCTCACCCTCGGGCAGGCAATACCCCTCAGAAAACAGCTTGAAATGGTTGATCATCGCTTCCATGTCGGTCTTCATCGTCTCCCGATCCGGCGGCGTCAGCCCGGGCGCTTGTGCCAGCACCGGCCCCGGATGAGCGCGCAGCCAGTCAACGCACTGGCGCATGATGCGGTTGGACTCGCGCATCTCCGCCACCCGCACCAGATAACGGTCATAACAATCGCCCTGCTGACCCACCGGAATCTCAAAATCCAGCGCCGCATAGGCTGCATAAGGCTGGGTACGGCGCAGATCCCACGCCACCCCCGAACCGCGCAGCATCGGCCCGCTAAACCCCAGGGCCACCGCCCGCTCTGGCGACACCACGCCAATGCCCACGGTGCGCTGCTTCCAGATGCGGTTATCGGTCAGCAGGGTCTCGTATTCATCCACACAGCCGGGGAAACGCTGGGTGAAGTCCTCGATGAAATCCAGAAGACTGCCCTCCCGCGCCGCGTTGCGCTGCTTGGCTTGCTTCTCGGAAGTCCAGCGCGAGGGCTGGTATTGCGGCATCTGATCGGGCAAATCCCGATACACCCCGCCGGGGCGATAATAGCTCGCATGCAGCCGCGCCCCGCTCACCGCCTCATAACAATCCATCAAATCCTCCCGCTCGCGGAAGGCATACAAAAACATGCTCATCGCGCCAATATCCAAGGCATGCGCGCCGATCCACAGCAGATGATTTAAAATCCGCGTGATCTCATCAAACAACACCCGGATATACTGCGCCCGCTCCGGCACCGCCAGCCCCGCCAAGGCCTCCAGCGCCCGCACATAGCCATGTTCATTACTCAGCATGGAGACATAATCCAGGCGATCCATATACCCGATACTCTGGTTATAGGGCTTACTCTCCGCCAGCTTCTCCGTGCCCCGGTGCAACAGCCCAATATGCGGATCCGCCCGCACCACCACCTCGCCCTCCATCTCCAACACCAACCGCAACACCCCATGCGCCGACGGATGCTGCGGACCAAAATTCATCGTATAACTACGGATCTCAGGCATGGTTAATCTCTACGCTGTGACAAAAACGCGCCCCCTGCCAAGGGGGTTAAAGACTCTCCCCCTGTCAAGGGGGAGTCCCGCCGCAGGCGGGGAGGGGGTCAAAACCACCCAGGGGTTTTGTGTTAAGTCTTTGAGAGCATCAAAAAACCTCACCGCACCACCCTCGGCACCAACACCCGAGGCGCCACCGTCACCGGCACATACACCACCCGCCGCGCCTGTGGGTCATAACGCACCTCCACATGCCCACTGAGCGGAAAATCCTTACGCAAGGGATGCCCTACAAAACCATAATCCGTCAAAATCCGCCGCAAATCCGGATGCCCGGTAAACACAATCCCGAACAAATCAAAAGCCTCCCGCTCATACCAATTCGCACACGGCCACACCCCCACCACCGACCCCACCGTCGGCAAACCATCCACCAACGCACACCCCACCCGCACCCGCAACCGCACATTCAACGCCAGCGACAACAAGTGATACACCACCGCAAAACGCCCTTCCAAATCCCCAGACGCGCCCCCTGACACGGGACCAAAACGCTCCCCCTGTGAAGGTGACAAAGACGCTCCCCCTGCCAAGGGGGAGTCCCCCCGCAAGGGGGGGAGGGGGTCTTGTATTAAGTCTTTTTCAACCACCCCCCGCCCAAACCCCACATCCGCGACATCCACCGGCCACTCCCCCGCCCCAAACGTCGCAAAATCCACCCCACACAAATCCACCAACTGCCCCAAGGCACACCCCGGCGCATCCCGCAACGCCACCGCCACCTCCGGCCACACCGAGGCCTCCAGCGACAGCGACAAACCATCCACCCCCGCCACCACTGACCCCCGCGCACCCACCACCGCCTGCACCGCCGTCGCAAACTCCGCCTGCATCACCCCACCCCCGCTCACCGCGCAATCGTCTCCGTGCTCACAATCTTGCGCTGCAACTGCAACACCCCAAACAACAACGCCTCCGCCGTCGGCGGACACCCAGGGACATAAATATCCACCGGCACCACCCGATCACAGCCGCGCACCACCGCATAGGAATAATGGTAATAGCCCCCCCCATTGGCACACGAACCCATCGAAATCACCCAGCGCGGCTCCGCCATCTGGTCATACACCCGCCGCAACGCCGGCGCCATCTTGTTCACCAAGGTCCCCGCCACAATCATCACATCCGACTGACGCGGACTCGGCCGAAACACCACCCCGAAACGATCCAGGTCATAACGCGCCGCCCCCGCGTGCATCATCTCCACCGCACAACACGCCAGACCAAAAGTCATCGGCCACAACGACCCCGTGCGCGCCCAATTGATCAAACGATCCGCCGTCGTCGTCACCACCCCCTCGCGCAACACCCCCTCTATGCCCATTCCAGCGCACCCCGCCGCCATTCATAGATAAAACCCACCACCAACACCGCCAAAAACACCCCCATCGACGCCAGACCAAACCACCCCAAATCCCCCAGCGCCACCGCCCAGGGGAAAAGAAAAGCAATCTCCAGATCAAACACGATGAACACAATCGCCACCAGGTAAAACCGCACATCAAAACGCATCCGCGCATCTTCAAAGGCTTCAAACCCGCACTCATACGGCGCCGACTTCGCCGCATCCGGCCGCTGCGGCCCCAGCACTCCGCCCAGCACCAACGGCAACACACCCACCACCAGCGCCACGCCCAGGAAGATCAGGATCGGGAGATATTGTTCAAGCATCAGGGAACGCTCCTCCTGCCGCAAACGAGGCTACGACAGTGTTTAATTTTTCAATAATTATTATTTTATTGCTGAATGATCAACGCCTTAGCGGGCGATCACAGCTGTGTATTTTATTATATGCTTATAATTATAAGGGTCAAATAACCCCTTGGGCAACCTAAAAAATCCTTTTGCACTGCACAAAACATGCCCTTTTTAAGCATAAATTTCTTTAAAACAAAGCATTAAGTTTACCCAAATGGCACAAATTGCTGGAAATTTATCCAAAGACCGGTCTTCTGAGAACTGCACCAAGGGCGCAGCCAGTCCAGCGGGTGTCTTTTTAACCCGTAACACCCCTTAAAAGCAAGGCTATTGCCATTGCATAAGCGGCGCGCACGGACATCCCTTCGCACAAGGGCCGCGAACAAATCAATAAAATGAATTGAAATTAAAGAGGATTCGGATGCAATGCAGGAAAGCCAAACCGCAGGCGAGAAATCAGAAAATTAAGGAAGCGAGTAAAGCGGCGCTGTCAGCGCGTATGAAATTTGTCAGCAAGGAGGGAAAATGATGCCAAAAGATGGCGTCCCCACGGGGATTCGAACCCCGGTTGCCGCCGTGAAAGGGCAGTGTCCTAGGCCTCTAGACGATGGGGACGCAGATTGAAACATTACTAATCTTGGTGGAGCCAGGCGGGATCGAACCGCCGACCTCTTGCATGCCATGCAAGCGCTCTCCCAGCTGAGCTATGGCCCCAAGACCAAATTAATCCGCATATTATACGGATGGCTTGAATAAGTCGTCAAGCACTTTTTGCAATTTTTTCCAAAGCACGTTGTATCCGGGCCAATACGCGGTTTTTGCCCAGCAGGGCCAGGGTCTGATCCATGGGCGGCGATACGGTGCTCCCCGTCATGGCAACGCGCAGAGGCTGGGCCACCTTGCCGAGTTTCAACTCAAAGCGCTCGGCAACCGCCATAATGATCTCATGCAAAGGCTCGGCGTGCCAGTTGCTTTCATCCAGTGCAGCAAAGTCCTCCTGCAAGGCGGTCAACACCGGCACGGCATCTGCCTGCAAATTTTTCTGGGCGGCTTTTTCGTCATACTCGGCAAATTCTTCATAAAAATAGCGGCTGTTTTGCGCCATCTCTGCCAGGGTTTTAGCGCGCTCTCGCTGGGCCAGCACGACATCCCGCAGCGGCGGTGCGGCTGAAGGATCAACGCCGATCTGCCCCATGTGCCAGGAGAGCTGGCGGGCAACATGATCGGCTTCCAAGGTCTTGATATAATGCTGATTCAGCCACAGCAATTTTTCCGGGTTGATGGCCGAGGCCGAGTGATTGACATCCTTGATATCAAACAGCTCAATCAGTTCATCCAGGCTGAAAATCTCCTGATCGCCATGCGACCAGCCCAGACGTACCAAATAATTGAGCAGCGCCTGGGGCAGATAGCCTTCGTCGCGAAACTGCATCACACTCACCGCGCCGTGGCGCTTGGAAAGCTTGGTTCCATCCGGCCCCAGAATCATCGGCAGATGGGCATAACGTGGCGGTTCCACGCCCAAGGCTTTGAGGATATTGATCTGACGCGGGGTATTGTTGAGGTGATCATCCCCGCGAATGACATGGGTGATGCCCATATCCCAGTCATCCACCACAACGCTGAGGTTATAGGTTGGCGAGCCATCAGAGCGGGCGATGATCAGGTCATCGAGCTGGGTGTTTTGAAATACCACCCGACCGCGCACCATATCATCCACCAGGACGGCGCCGTCTTGCGGGTTTTTAAAGCGCACCACCGGCTGCGCGTCGGTTTTAGCCTCAGCATGAGCACGACACCGCCCATCGTAGCGCGGGTTTTCCTTGCGAGCGAGTTGCTCCTCGCGCATGGTCTCCAGCGCCTCCTTGCTGCAATAGCAATAATAGGCTTTATCCTCATCAAGCAGCTGCTGAATCACCTCACGGTAGCGATCAAAGCGCTGGGTTTGATAAAACGGCCCGGCGTCATAATCCAGCCCCAGCCAGTTCATGCCCTCCAAAATGGCATTGACCGATTCAATATTGGAGCGCTCAAGGTCGGTGTCTTCAATACGCAGCACAAAATCACCGCCATGTTTACGTGCATATAGCCAGGAAAACAAGGCCGTGCGAGCGCCGCCAATATGCAAGTAACCCGTAGGACTTGGGGCAAAACGTGTGCGAACTTTCATTGCCAGGATATACCTTTTGAAAATGAACGGTGAACCGAGCGCGCCTGTGCACGCAAAGGCCAAGGTTGACTATGTTAAAATCGCAGCCCGGCTGTCCCCTGATTGTTGAGAAAAACATTAACCCTGCCCAGGGGCATGGATTTATGTCATATAGGGATGCAGTAGATGCGATCAGGTGGGCAAGGCAAACGACCCGCGTTTGCGGCGAGAAACTATAACAAATACGGCAAGATTACAAGCGCTGTAACACAGCCCCTGGCCCCGCCGGGGCGTTTGTACAGCCTCATAGAGCGGCGGCCTATACCCACGCCAAGCCATTTGGAATCAGCGGATTAGAGATCATGCAAGAACACTACGAGCCCCATATCATCGAAACCCAGGTACAAAGCCAATGGGAGGCCGCGCAAAGCTTCCAGGTCAAAGAAGACCCGCAGCGCGAAAAATTCTATTGCCTGGCGATGTTTCCCTATCCCAGTGGCCGCCTGCACATGGGGCATGTGCGCAATTACACCATTGCCGATGTGATTGCCCGCTATCAGCGGATGCAGGGCAAAAATGTCTTGCAGCCAATGGGCTGGGATGCCTTTGGCCTGCCCGCCGAAAACGCCGCCATCAAACAAGGGGTTCCACCGGCCAGCTGGACCTATGACAACATCAACCACATGCGCACCCAGCTCAAGCGTTTGGGCTTTGCCTATGACTGGTCACGCGAACTGGCGACCTGCCGCCCGGAGTACTACCGTTTTGAGCAGTGGTTCTTTACCCGCTTATTCGCCAAGGGCCTGGTGTATAAAAAACAGGCCATCGTCAACTGGGACCCGGTTGATCAGACCGTACTGGCCAATGAGCAAGTGATTGACGGGCGTGGTTGGCGCTCCGGGGCCTTGGTCGAGCGGCGCGAAATCGCCCAGTGGTTTCTCAAGATTACCGACTATGCCCAGGAACTGTTAGACGACTTAGAGCAGCTACAGGACTGGCCAGAGCAGGTGCGCACCATGCAGCGCAACTGGATCGGGCGCTCGGAGGGCGTGGAGGTGCATTTCAGCGTCGCAGCATCACCCACCCCTTTGACCGTTTACACCACCCGCCCCGATACCTTGATGGGCGTGACCTACCTCGCCTTGGCACCAGAGCATCCGCTGGCCCGCCAGGCCGCCGCGCAAAACCCGCAGGTGGCCGATTTTATCGAGCATTGCCGCCATCAGCGCATCAGCGAAGCCGAAATGGCCACCCTGGAAAAACAGGGGGTACCCACCGGCCTTGAGGCCATCCATCCGCTCAGCGGTGAACGCATTCCTGTATGGGTCGCTAATTTTGTGCTGATGGAATACGGCACCGGTGCGGTCATGTCAGTCCCGGCACATGACCAGCGTGATTTTGAGTTTGCCCGCGCCTATGGTTTGCCGATCAAACAGGTCATTGCCCCGGCCAGTCCTGAGCAGACCATAGATTTAAACCAGGAAGCCTTTACCGATAAGGGTATTTTGTGCGATTCCGGCGCGTTTTCCGGGATGGATTTTGCGCAGGCCTTTGCAGCCATTGCCAGCACCCTGGAACAACGCGACCAGGGCAAGCGCTGCGTTAATTTTCGCCTGCGTGACTGGGGGGTATCGCGGCAGCGCTACTGGGGGTGTCCAATCCCGATGATCCACTGCCCCAGCTGCGGCGATGTCCCGGTGCCAGAAGCACAGCTCCCGGTGGTACTGCCTGAAGACGTTGCCTTTGATGGCGTCGGCTCACCCATCAAAAAAATGCCGAGCTTTTATCAGACCTCCTGCCCGCAGTGTCAGGGACCGGCCCAGCGCGAAACCGACACCTTCGACACCTTCTTTGAATCCAGCTGGTACTACGCCCGCTACGCCTGCCCGGACAACACCACGCAGATGCTAGATGAGCGCGCCCGCTACTGGCTGCCGGTGGATCACTATGTCGGCGGCATCGAACATGCCGTGCTGCATCTGCTGTATGCGCGCTTTTTCCATAAACTGCTGCGCGATGAAGGTCTGGTGAGTAACGATGAACCCTTCAGCCGCCTGCTGACCCAGGGCATGGTCCTCAAAGACGGCGCCAAAATGTCCAAATCCAAGGGCAACACCGTCGATCCGCAGGCACTGGTGGATCAATACGGCGCCGATACTGCCCGCCTGTTTATGATGTTTGCCGCGCCGCCAGAATTATCGCTGGAATGGTCTGACTCGGGCGTCGAAGGGGCCAGCCGCTTTCTCAAACGCCTGTGGCGCGAGGTCTATGCGCATCGCCAGCAGGGCCCAGCCCCGGCGCTGGCTCCCAATAGCTTGACGGAAACCCAGCGCACCCTGCGCCGCAAAACCCACGAAACCCTGCGCAAGGTCAGCGATGATCTCGGACGGCGCCACACTTTCAATACCGCCATCGCCGCCTGCATGGAACTGCTCAATGCGGTTTCCCGGTTTGAAGACAGCGCCGCAGACCCGCAAGCTCACGCCGTGCGACAAGAAGCGCTGGAAATCCTGGTCCTGATGCTCGCCCCCATCGTGCCGCATATCACCCAAAGCCTGTGGCACGCCCTGGGGCATTCCCAAAGCCTTGTAGACATCCCCTGGCCCGAAACAGACCAGAGCGCGCTCAGCCGCGACAGCATCACCTACATCGTACAGGTCAATGGCAAACTGCGCGCCCAGATTGAGGTCGCCGCCGATGCCTCCAACCCAGACATCGAAGCCGCCGCCCTCGCCGATGAAAATGTCATGCGCCACCTGGAAGGCAAACACCTCAAAAAAGTCATCGTCGTCCCCAAGCGCCTGGTAAACCTGGTCGTGCAGTAGTAAAACAGCCCTGCGGCGACACCTTCTCGGTGTCGCTGTGTGGCGGACGCATCCTGCGTTCGCTGATTTTCAAGCGGCATCAAGATGATGCCGCTACTGCGAGTCAAAAACTCTCCCCCTGGTAAGGGGGAGTCCCGCCGCAGGCGGGGAGGGGGTCAAGTTTTTTATTAACCCGGCAACTTTTTACATATTCAAAATGAACCACTGTACATTGCCTTGCAGGCCATGACTGGCAAATGGGACTGCGTAACATCAGTTAACAACGTTTTCTGAATAACGCGAAAGACACTGTATGGCTTTTTACGCTTTGATTCAATGCTTGTGGGGATTAGGAGGGAATGTGGAGTTGTGCCGCGATCCAGGCCGGCACGGGTTGCGTTAATGGGCGCAAAGCAAACAACGATGCCGGGATTGGCTGTTGGCTTCGTATCAGTGCTTGGGACATCTCAGGCAATCGCCCCACACTAAAACTCAAATCACTGGTCAATTGATCGCCTGCACCGTAATAGTCTATATCCCATTGTATTTTTAACACAACATCAAACCCATCGCCCAGCATCTGATGACAATAGTCCTCGACTGAATCAACCATCGGGCTTTCTTCACCAAACGCCGTTTCAATGCGCCCTGAGCCAAGCGGATCCACGCGATGCTGCTGAGTGATTGCAAATGCTTTGTAGTCATAGGTATTCATGGCAAGTTTGCGTACATATTCAAATGTCGCAAACGCCTCACTACCATCACTAAAATAGTATTCTTTAAGTTGACGGTGCCGTCGCAATTCTAAGCCATGGGCGGCTAAAGCCTGTTGTACAAACGGCTCAACATCAGCAACAGCAAGCGTGTAGTAGTATGCGGTCTCTTGGTGGGTGAGGTAGTGCTCACGAATAATAATCGGGCTGTGATCACCAAAGCGCCGCGCCATGTCCGCAATGTATGCAGTCCCCGATTCGATGGCCTCCCCCAGGCTGACAGCCCGTAAATCAACGGCATACTGTGGGTTAAGGAAACACGAAAAATAGCGCAATTCAGCAGTAAAGTTGACATCACGGTTGAGCTGACACAGATTGCAACCACGGCTACAGGTGCAGCTTTGCAGTTCAACAAGCAACGGGGTATCTCGATAACGATAGACAGTGCGCCGCAACCCCGTGTTTAACAGCGTCAGTTGCTCACCAAGCTGGTCTCTCAGTGCCTCAAGCCGATAGTAATAAGGATAAAACGCCTTGAGCTTTTGAGTAATCAGTAACTCAAGAAATTTAATCCGATGCGCACCACACATCAGCGCATACTCAAAAATTTGGTCAAGCTGCTCGGGGGTTGTGTTAATCTCTTTCAGCAATACAAAATTGAGTTTGAAGGGAATCGCCGCTGCTTGCAAAGCGGCGAGATGCTGCTGAACACGCAAGAGATCATTGCGTTGACTTGCGGAGGATTGGGAATCAGGGTGTACAATTCTATTATAAACAACAGGATCCAGACTATGCATCGAAAGGTTAAAACGAATTTTTCCCGAGTATTTTTTTAACCCCTCAAGAAACGCTGCATTTAAAGCCCGTCCGTTGCTCACAAATTTTATATCTGGACGATAATCGATGCGCTGCATGTAGTCTAAACAACGCAGAATCTGTCGCCATTTCAGCAATGGCTCCCCGCCCGTAAAGGTTAAATCGTTATATCCCAACCCCTGAAGCTGATCCAAGACCTTAAATAACGCCTGATCCTCTGCTTCTTGGCGGACATGCTCCATATCCAGCCCTTCTTCGTGACAAAAAAAACAGCGGTAGTTGCATTTCTCAGTGATCGAGAACCGTGCCGAGCGGCGACGCGACAGAGATTTTGTGTATTCACGCGGGGCTGAGCGCCGATAATCCAACCGCTCTAGCCGATGGGTAGGGATTACAACATCAGGATCAAATATCAGCGTGAGCGCGGTGATCTGTTGCGATCTTAACGACAATTCCAGCTTCACCAATTCAGGCAACACATCCTGAATGTCGCCCTGCTTCACCTGCACCCGAACATGATCAAGCGTTTGATCAAGTATCCAATTCATAAAAATTAGCATCAAGATAGATTAGAAAAAACGCTGTTTGTTCAATCAAGAATCGATGGTTAGCAATGATTTGTGATTCCTCTGCGATCAATCAATGACTGATTGAAAAACTGGCGTGGTGCGGGTCAATCCCCTCAAATTCGGATCTTAATTTCAAGTTTAGCCCTTCAAACACGGCGGGGCAAGCGCCGTGTTTGAGTCCATTGTCAATCCCCGTAAATCGCCCTCGCCTGTTTGGCTGACTTGCCGGGTGGATCATCCCACCAGCCTTGTGCTTGCCAACGCGAGCGAATGTCCTCCAGCGCCTCAGCTTTGAGCGCCGGATCAGTCAGCGCTGCCCATTCCGCTGCCAATCCCTTGCTCCGCAGCACCTCGTCAGGCTTGGTTCTGTTCTGTTGGGCCAGACGGGCGAGGGTATCATCCACCCAAGCGCAGACTGGCCCGGCGGGGATTTTGGATTGCGGATCAAACAGCCCATAGCCAGTGCGGGTTTTAGCGCCGATGCCGCGTTCTGACAGCGCAGTAATAAGCATCTTTTCAGCTAAATCCAACCAGCCAAATCTTTCCGGCGGTCCTTCCAGCACGAACAGGAAGCGTCCCTGCACGCCAATCTGGGCATTGGGAATCGGGCTATCAAAATCGGTCGCACAGTTCTTTTGCCCTTCGCTGCCGTAATAGTCCGGATGGTGCGTGGTCACGATCTCTTCCACCAGTGGACGCTCAGCAGAATCAGGCACCCACCAGGCATCGTGAAAAGTCACCAATCCCGATAATCCTTGTGAATCAGAAGTGCCTGGTGTCGGATCAGCCTCCGTACCAAAAAGTTCGGCGACCACCTCGGGGTGTTGAACGGCAAATGGACTACCACACACTTGCGCTCGCACTACGCCCTTGATACTCGACCCAGGAATGTACGGCATCCCATAAACATGATGGATCGCACACCCCGTCTCTAGCATCCCGCCGCCCGTCAGACCAATCAACAGCCGCCCTTCAAGCCCCAAGATAAGCTGACGAAAGCGCAGTTGATCGGCGGTTATTGTGCGCCACCGCTGATAGGCGTTAGCGTAAAAAGGCGAAGACTTGATACTGCAAATGCGCTGAATGTGCTTTGTCTTAGCTTCTTTATTCTCTTCGCTGTACTCTTCAAACCCGCGTTGGATCAGCAGCCCGGGATGCGCATTAGTGTTTGTACGATCACTATAGAGCGGGCGCAATGCCTCGCGCATGAGTTGGGTCGCCATCCTTTACACCTCCTGCTCGGTGCTGTCATCGCCAGTCGCCGTCACCCGCAACACCCCTTGCACATAGCGTTTGATCCAGCCCGAGGCCTCCAGCGCTGCACGAGTGTATTTCAGGGTTTGGGCAAGATTGGCGTTGATGATCTCCCTATGCAAATCCTCGCCGTTGGCGACATCATCAAGCGCTCTACCAGCACGCAGCACGGTATTCAGATCATCAAGCACTAACAAATGCTCGGGGGCACTGCTGCCTTTCGCCAACAAAAAGCCCGTCGCCTGTGCCAAGCCATTCTGCAAAATCATGCCAGGCAGCTTGTGCGCAATCGCCCCGTACTTTTGCTTATTGGCTTCGCTGTGACGCGCCTCGACACACTGATACGCCGCCGTTGCAACGCGATGACTCCGAATCATGCCGCCCCCTCCTGAATCAGCAGCCGCACCAAGCCGCGCCCCACACCCGCCTGACCGCCCAGTTGCAGCAAGGCCGACCCTTTGGGCAGTGCTTGAGCCAGCTCAGCCCGCGACAGCTTGTTCTGTGGATTGTTGGAATCACTCAGCGCATACAGCCCCCACAACACCGACTCGGCGGGCAGATGCTCCTCAAACCACAGCGCGCCCTGTTTGACCGTTCCCGTGTCCTGGTCGATGCTGATGCGGGTGCGCAGTTCGGTCGCGGTCTCGCTCAGATAACCCAAGATGTTATCCGGCAGAATGGCAAAGCGTTGGATAAAATCAGTCTGCCCGCTGGCATCATCAGGATGAATCTGTGCCGCAATGGTCTTAGCCCATTCTTGAGTCAACGCATGGCGCTGTGTGTTCAGATCAAGGTCTTCGAGCACCAAAGTGTTGTCAAGCAGATTGACCGAATCAGTTGGCACCCACGCCGTGTTTTCTGAAACCGCTTTGGGAATCTCAGGCACCTGGATCCCAACATCCGCCAGATCACGCCGATAGCGACGCAAAATAAACGGCGAGCTGACATAGCACACAATCCCCGCCAGCGCCCGCACGGGCATGACCAACAGATGCGCATCGCCCACCGTCAGCGCCCCGGCAAAACTGCTGGCGTTGTCTTTGGGATTGCGCGGACCAAACAACAGCGATTCCAGTTCGCCATGATGCAGGCCAACCTCCTGCCGCAACACCCCACGCAACGACGAGCCAGGAACAATCGGCAGTTGCGTGGCGCGAGCGCGGGCGATGGGCAAATCCACCACGCCAACCGACTGACCAGTGCCACAATGCAGCGCCGAGAGGGTATGCAGATGAAATAGATGTGAGTTCATTGAGTGTATCCTAATCAATCGGAGTCCAAGGAGCGGGCAACGCCAAGGCGAAGCCATCGCGGCGGTCTTGTTCATGGTCACACAGGCTGGCCAGCCACAGCGGAGCCAGCGCCTCGGGGGTGGTCGGTTCGAGCAGGCGGAACCAGTAGGTCGCTCCGGCCCCCACCAGCTTGCGGGTCGGGCGCGGTTGCTGTGGCTGTGCCGCTAAATCCCAGCCCGAATGTGGCTGCCAGCGCTCGACGGCGGCGGCGACCAGTTGCAGCCGCACACCGGGAGCGATCGGCGGCTCGCCGGTCAGCGTTGCATCGAGCCAGTCGGGGCGATAGCCCGCCTGGAACACGCCGGGCGTGAGCAGCGTCAGGGTCAGACCGCCGGCCTTTTGGATATCCTGGAACCAGGTGTCCGACGGAGTCGGCCAGACTGTCTCCGGTTCCGGATGCAGCCGTGCCAGCCGTCGTTCCCCGCCCAGATGCACCACACCCGCCGATAGCGGCGCGGCACAGCGTGCCAGCAGGCGCAAACGCGGCGCGTCTGATTGTTTCAGCCCCAGATTATCCGGCTCTAAATCCAGCCCCTCGGTTTGAAACAATTGCCCGGTCGCAGCGGCCAGTGTGGCGGAGTTGATCGCCACATGAGTGCGCCGCTCCCCTTTGGGTGGCGACCAGCCGCGTTCAGTTAACTCTTGATGAGCTCGCGGCTTGCCCTGACGAAACGCCAGCAAATCTTCAAAGTCCCACCACGCCGGGCCTGTGCTGGCCTTGCCCCGGATCGTCTCAGACAGCCGCAACGGGCGCAGTCCTTCGGGCAAATCCGCACCACAGCCATTCTCAAGGCGGCCTGGCTCTAAACGCAGACACTTGGCCTCCGCGCCATGCCCAAAATAGTGCGCATCGGCTGGCTTAGGCACCAGATGGTTGATGATTTTCCCGGTATCATCGACCCGCACCACCAATGATCCGGCAATGGATTGTTCGGTTAGCGACTGGTCAAAAGGCGTGTCATGTTCTCGCGCCCAGGCGGTACGCAGACAGCCTGCTAGTGTCGAAGGCGGCGGGAAACGTGCGGGATCAGCACCAGTCTGATCATCAAACGGCCGCCCTGAACGCACGATCAATGGAGCCAATGGCTCCAGACTCACCACCGGGCTAGGGGGAAGTGTGTGCTGCGACTGCTGCAATACCACGTCTGCCGGTCTTGTGGTGGCGACCGTTGGCCTCGACTGCCGTTGATCTTTTTGCTTATCGTAGCGAATGGGGCGGTTTTTCTTAGGTTTCGGCATCAGTAAGCACCTTTATCTCATCCGGTAGCCAATCAGGGGTCAGCATCGTCTCTAGCGACCAAGGGCAGTTCTCGGGCAGGTCAGTCAGCCCCGTTTCACCCACGGCCAGATCCCGCCCATCACTCCAGGCATCCGCAAACCAGTCAGGATCAGCCAGGGTGTGTTTTAAACTCGGGGTGCGTCGTAAACGCCGTGCAATCGCCGCACGCTGGGTGCGGATGGTTGACTCCCAACTTGCCCCGCGCCGGGTTGGCTGGTAACACCATTTGAGCAAATGCCCAATTAAAATCGCCAGGCGGTGAATCAACTCGCGCTGCTCGCTTTTACCCACGTCCTCAATTTCCTCGGCCAGGTGCTGTAGATCCAACTGATCGAAAAGACCAGCTCGCAAGGCGTGCGCCTGTTGCTTCGCCCAGGCGACGATATCGCGTTCATACAGCTTTGAGGTCATTCGCGCACTCCCAAATCAGCAGCAGTCCGGGCGGATAACCAGCGGGCAAGGATCAAGGTATCCGCCAAAGTCCCCAGCGATTGACGGCGAACACTGGCTAAAATGGTGCGGCGGTGTATTGGATCGAGGGCTTCAGACCCACCCCGCGCCTGAGCGCGATCCAGCATCCGCGCCACCTCTGCCGCACGCATCCCCTTTGCCTGAGCACTGTCATCTTCACGCAGCCACGCCAGCCGCTGATCAATCCCACGCAGGTCATACGCCACGCGGCTCGGCAGTTGACCATCGTGATAAGCGGCGGTGAAGGTTTTCAGCTCAGCAAGCGCCACCTCATCATCCCAATTCGCCCGCCATTCCAGCTCACCGCCGGAGCGAATCCCCAACACAATCGCCAGCGCGTTGCGCGGCTTGTTCGCGGTATCCCCCTTAGCCAAATGCTCAGCACGACCCGCTCGGGCACGCAACGCCCCCAATGGCTCCATCAGATGCCCAATCGCTAACCCAACCGAAAGCGTGGGGTACTGGTCGGCAGCCAAGTCCAGCGACTTGGCAACGGGTTGGAGCGCTGTCTCAAACGCCTTGGCGAGTGTTTGCGCACAACCAACCGCCTCCGGCAACGACACTAAGGCAAGAACATCATCGCCGCCAGAATAGATCGCATGGCCGTGGTGCTGGCGTACCAGCTTGCGCACACTGGAGGCAAAGCCATGCAGCGCTTGGGAAATTGCCCGTGAATCGTCCGCCTGCTTGGCTTGTTGCAACAGCGCCCCCATGCGGTCGCCGTCAGCTTTCAGAATCACCGCATAAGGCACCGGAGCGCCCTTGTCCTTCGGCAGTGACCTGATGACCTTCTGTAGCTGCAAAAGCGCTTCACGCTCCTTTGGTTGGGCGGCATCCTCGCCTTTAGCCGCCAGCGCATTTTCTAACCGGAAGCCATACAGCATCTGCGCATCGTAGGGCAAATCGGCATAAATCCCCTGATTGCCGCTGACCCGAGTCGCCAGCCCCGACTGCACCATCGGCTCATAGGCCGCGCACAGCGCGTCGCGCTGTTCGGCATCCAGCGTGCGAATCCAGGGATCAGCCGCAATCCGTGAGTACGGCGTAAACTGCTCAACCGTTCCCGCCATCCGCTTCATCACCCCCAAGGCATCGAGCTGCTCACCGCGCGAGAGGCCGAGCTGACGGCGAGCGCGATGCTCTTCGTGCCAGTGTTTCGGCAACACGGTTTCCAGCCCACCATCGAGCGAGGACTTGGGCAGTCCGGGCGTGTTCAGCGCCACCGCCGGACAAAAATCGCGGGTTGCCTTGCGTGCGGCTAAGGTGGCACCGAGTTGGACACTCGCTTTTTGGTAGCCATCCTCCCCTTCGGGAATCTCCACCCAGGCGGCAAAGCGTTCCAACAGATCATTGATCTGCGCCTGCCATACCGCATCCCGTAGTTTGACCTTGAGCTTGCCGCGGGCTTGTTCGCCGAGCTCAATCAGCCGCTGTGCAGCCGCCTGTTTGGCTTGCTCACACAGCGCCCGCGCCGCGTCGCCATCCGCCAATTCCACCTCAGCACGCAGGATATTGGCGATGTTGGCACTATTGCCGGGTTCGCGTTGCGGTTGAAGTTCTACATCAGGGTCATCGGGACAAGGAAAAATCAAACAGCCAGGGTGCGCCTGATGCAGCACCTGCGCGGCGGCCCGCGCCGATTCCGACAGCAGCCACGAACCACACCACAGATCGCGGGTGCGCCGAGCAGCTTCGATCAAGGTTTGCACCGGCCCAAGTGACAGGGTTACCAAATAACGCGGCATCGCTTAATCCTTCTCGAAAAAGTCCATGAACGCGGTCAGCGGATCATCACCGCGACCGGCCATCGGTTTGATCTGTTGCGCCAAACGCTGGCGTTGGGCGGGATCCGTAGGCCAAGCGCGACGGAACGGGCCGGTGCCGAAGCCGACGCGTAACTCGGCGGCGCGTCGTTCCCAACCCGGCAGGAGCAGCGCCGCCGGATGCCATTTCTGTCCGCTCCAATACGGACGCAGGATCAGCGGACTGGCCATGCGATCACGCTCGTCATCAGGGATCAAGGTCGAATCACTCGGCTCGCCCGCCCCCATGAAGTGAAAGATGATCGGCAATCCAAACCAGGCGCGGGGATAGACGCCATCCACTGGATGCTCGGGAGCATGGTTTCTCGCATGTCGGTGCGTCTGACGCCGGATGGTGTCGGGTTCCGGCCAACGGCTGCGCCCAGGTCGGTTGCCTTGGCCCGGGTTGCGACCCAGATTCGGACCTTGACGAAAGCGTTGCAGCTTTTTAACGGACGTTTCCCAAGCATTGATCTCATTCGAGCTGCTCGGTACCACACACAGTCGGCCACCGTATTTGGCAACCTCCTCCGGGGTCACCGGCTTGAGTGCGCTGATCTGCACCGCACCGAATCCGCGCCGTGTTCGTGCCCCCGCACCACCAAAACTTGCCCACCAACGCAGCGCAGTCTGCACTTCCTCGTACTGTTGCGATGTCAGAGACGAGGCACAGCGCACGGCGAGTTCAAACGCATAACCGGGTTTCAACAGCATCGGATCCGCGCCTGGATCGAGGATGAGGCCATAAGCCGGCAACCCCTGGATTTGACTTTTCGCGCTGAGCTGCCCCGCCTGAACGGGTTTGGCCTTGACCCGCACCGCGACCTGACTGGCGCTTGGTGATGCTGCACCAACCCCGCCCCAGATCGCCGCCTCGCGCTCAAACATCGCCTCCGGCGAGGCGAAGGGACCGGCGACGATCCGCCACCAAAAGCGCAGTTGACCGCGAATGCCTGATGCACGAATCGGCATTTTTTCATCAACCTCAGCCGCATTGACGCCACCACCATACATAGGTGTAACCAGCTTGCAATGATACTGAGTCCAATGCTCGGTTGCGGGCATTGCATTTTCAGACCATGCGGCTAACATGGCTTCATTTGGAACGGGTTCTAGACTGGATCGACGCATAAAAACTCCCTATGCAGTTTAAAGTAGGCGCATGTTGGCAATTGCTCAGTCTTCATACAGCTCCATGCGGACAAAGGGTGCGTATTTTTCGCGACGCTCGGCCATCACCCGTGTGCCCACATCGGTTTTACGATTTTGATCAAGCAACTCGTCATATTCACGGTGCTCTGCAATGCGCCACACCAGCAGTCGCCAGCCTTCAACTGAGACTAAGTAACGGTCACGGGTATGCTCACCCGGTTTAAGCCAAAACAGCCCCTGTTTCCACGGCTCATGTTTACTGCTTTCCAGGTATTCATGCGACCGACACACCCGTGCCAGATACTCATCAGGTTTACAATCGGCAATGCTGCGAATTTTCAACAAATCATCAAAGGCGCGCCGCGACAGAAAAGGTACCAAAGCGGTGGGGCGTTCCAGCTCATCCCAGATCAAAAATCCCACCGGTGAGAGACTCAACTGCCCGCCGCCCAGATCTTCAAACAACGGTTCAAGTATCTGACGTTCCTCATAAGGCAAAGCGGCTTCCAGTTCGGCACGCAAAATGGCGGTCTCATTCTGGATACGTTCCAGCAAAGGGCGCAGCGGTTCAAGCCGTGAACGGGCAAATTCCACCGGCATCATCGGCAAAGGAATCAGGGCACTGGATTGTTCAAAGATATATTTAGCCTGCACCCCTTTGAGCATTCCGATCAACACGGCATAGGGCACCAGACTTTTGAATCCGCCAGTAGGATTGAGTACACACTGACTAACACCATGCGCATCAATTTCACGCAATACCGCCTTGGTAAAATTGAGCACACCATCGGTACGAAAAGTCTGCGCATCCATCACCTGCAACCCTGCAACCACTTCAACACGACAAACAATCCCTGGGCAGTTTTGCTCCAGATAATACTGGATTGCTTTAGCACACGCCTGACCATCTGGCGTCTCGGAACTGAATAACACCACCGTGTCCTTGGCATCAATTCCCATGCGTACCAGCGAATGAATTTCTGCCGATAACTCACGCTTGAGCGCGCTTTCGTCATCCATGCGCGCATGTTGAAAGGTCTCAAAAATTGCCTTGGCAGCAGCTTCAATGCCACCCTGTTCAGCCACCCAAACAGCACTAAAACGCGGTTCGCGTGGCAGATTTTTTGCGGCACTGGTTCCGCAAGTACACAGATAAACGGACATGTCTTTTTTTACTCCATGATTTTTTTGAGTATCAAAGCATGCCTGCACGATTTAACTTAATAACGCCGACCGCACAAGCTAATCTTGGAAATCTCACTTTAATTTAGTCAGAAAAGGTGTATTTGCAAGAAAGGCACTCATAATTATTGAGAATACGGTTATCAACCGCTGCACCAGCCGCACCACCTGCCACTGTACCAGCTGCGCCACCTGTGAGTGCACCTAAAATGGCGCCAGCTGTTCCTCCAATAGTAGCACCGGCAGCAGCACCAAGAGGGCCACCAAAAGCTCCCATAAGCAATCCTGCCTTTGCACCAGCGGCCGCTCCAGCACTCGCACCGACATAGCCAGCAACCCCACCAGCGGTAGCACCTACTGCAGCTCCTGCTTTAGTTGCATAGTTACGTTTATTTATTCTCGTCGACTTGCAGTTTGGGCAGATTGCCATAGTGATCACCTTTTATTTTTTATGCGTCGTGGGCGTGATGCACCGCCGACGATAAAAGATAGTGGCGGTACTATTACTCTGGGTAGAGGTCGCGATACGATGTAATGGCATCGACCGCATAATCTAGTCTTGAGACTTTCATGTTACTCAACGCGCGTGACCTGATATTCTTCAAGACACGCACCACAAGCCTGCATCTGTTCAATATCCAATTCACACCCGCGCAAGGTCAGGGGTAACTCCAGCGATAACTGCAAATAGCGGCCACCGCGCTCACAGACATCGGCGGCGAGATTGACGGGCAAAGAGCCAATGACGACATCGCCGGGGTTGATAATGCGCGTATCCAGATGAACCACGAATTCATCCACCGCTAAACCTTGCTGCATGGCCCATTCACGGGCACCAGGATGACGGGTCACAAAACGAATGGTCATAGCTATACCTCGTGTCAAGAGATGGCGCGTCGCTGGACAAGCCGCGGTTGCAGGTATGCAAAACGACATACCCAGCGACACGAAGTGGTTAGTGGGTTGTGTTACTTATTTATGCAGCGTGCGGTGGCAGCCATTTTCCTAGCCAGTGTTCCAGCTGCATTTCAAAGGTGTTTTCTTTTTGCTGTGGAAGCGTAAAACCAATGATTTCAAATTGTGGCCATTTTTTCATCTCTTCGACTTTTATTTGTTGTTTCTCAGCCCAATCTTCTTGACTGTTATAATCCGGCACACAGATGAACATTTTCGCTAATCGCGAACTGCTACGCTCTAATTCGGCTAAGCGTGAATTCATATCCTTGAGACTGGCATCATAAGCCTTGCACTCCAGGTGCAAAAGACGACCATTTTTAAGCAGGATCGCCACATCCAGTTCAGCGCTAACACTCTGCTTTTTTTGATCCTTTATTTTTACATTACGCCAGACAGATTGCACAATCTCGGCAAACGGTGGGTTGTTATGTAGCCAATTTTGCACTCTGGCGGCTACGGCTTCTTCAAAGTCATGACCTACATCAGGTGCAATCTCTCGATCAACTTGTTTGTAAGTGTTTTTCCAGGCTTTAAGATCCAAATTTTGTGCAATGTTGTAAATTTCTTCCAGATCACCCTCTTTTAACGGTGTATCTTCAGTCTTGCCCGTGGCGTGCAAAATATATTTACGAAAACATTCATGCTGATGTGGCGCCCTTTCAGCAGCTTGCCGATAGCTATACGCTTTTTTAGGCTTCTCTGGAAAATTCTTTACCCATTCATAAATCTTTCGATGTTGCTCAATGGTGTAGTCTTCATCACTGCCATATTGCGGTAATTCAAGCAAAGGCCCAGGCCAGATGCGTTCTTCTCGCCCTGGCTGCATTTCCCGATTCTGGCATTGGAGAACGTCCGGTAAATCGACAGTATGGCGCTGATAGTGGTGATAGCGTACAGGTTCCAGGCTATCCGCCTGCTTGCGGTAGCGTTCTAATACACAATATTTATCATGGTTATACAATAATTCAGTCACCCGCCCATTAAGGGCCCGGCTTAATGCCATCATTTGCAGTTTGGTACCGCCATTGGCAATCAGCTTGACCTCGCCGGTATGCTCGACAAGCTGTGCATGGCTGCGTATGGCCGGTTCAATGCGACTGGGATCATCCGTAATCTGGAGGCGTTCAACATGAATGCCACGCTCTGCAAGAATTTCACAAGCCCCATCACTCCATTTTTGCGATTGCGCGGTTTCGCTTTCAATCCATAACACCTGGTCATGCGCTTCAATCAGTTCCAAAATAGGTAGCAAATTGGCAATATTTTGCTCCGTAGAAAAGGCAATAAACAACGTAGATTGTGCAGACATGATCTTTCCTTATTAAAATTTAAACGGGATGGGTATAAATAAAAGAAAGCCAGCCTAAATGCGGTTCCAGCAGTACTGCACCCAGCAATACACCGACAATACCAAGCAGGAGAAGAGGATAAAAAAACACGCCACGCTTCGTATTTTTATACGAACGCACATACGCTGAAGACAGGACATGGTGATGCTTATCAAGGGATTTTCTATAGGCGATCACACCTGCACCAATGCCCACCATAGCCACCGCAGCCACCGGAATCAAAATCAATATCATACAGCCTCCTTGAATCACCCGAGATACGTTTTTTTCAGTAAACAGCAAATCATCAGCACTACCAGCATCGTCCCGCCCCCCCCTTTGTTGAAGGATATACACCACACAACGCAGGCGGCGGTAAAATTTTTAAAAACGCGGGAGGCTCAAAGTGCAAGAATCCCCAGTTGTATAAGTTTTTCAGGATCGTGCCATGCCTGCGATTCCAGCACTGCACGCTGGCTTTGTTCTTTTACAGCGGCCTCATAGTGCAATGCCTTAAGCGCAGCCGCTCGCAGCTGGGTAAAGCGCTCATAAAAAAACTGACATTGCGCGGTATCCTCTGCCAAAGCGGCAAAGACAGCGGCTTCCAGATAGTAGCAACCCCTATCCAGGGCAGCCAGCGCACGGGCATAAGTGTCGGCATTTTCCTGCCCCATGAGATAACCAAAAAGCAGCAGATAAGCCCATGGGCCGGGGTCTGTATCATTTAGCCGCTTGCCAGCTTCTACCCGCCAAGGAGTGAGCAGACGGGCCATCTCAAGATGGTCTACCGCCCAGGCATAGGCCGCCAGCGCACGCGCCATATACAGCGCATTATCATTGGCATGTGGCACGGCATCTGGTGCAATAATGTGCAGTTGAATCTTAAGCAACACCGCAAGCTGTTCAGCCTGTTTACGATAGGCGTCAGGTTCTGATGCGATCCGACACCCCCAGGCAAGGAGATACAAAGAAGCGGTATGCGCCCGATACTCATCATTCAAAGCCTGCTTTGCAATGGCTTTCTTGGCATTCAATTCATCCATAGCAATGCTGTATTGCCCTAAGCGGGCATGGACACGCGCCATGGCATCAAAGCGTTTAGCCTGACCAGCATTATCACGCTGCGGATCTCTAACAACCAGCAGACGATGCTGATCCAGATCCTGGCGGGCGGTTTGTGGCAGATTCATATCAATAAGCAAATTGGCCCGCAGATTCAACAGATCGCGCTGAATTTCAGCATCATCGCAGGCAATAGCAAAAGCATCATGCAGATAGCTGGCCGTGCGTACATAATCACCAACCCGGCGGGCCTCCTTGGCTAATGCCCTGAACGCTTGCGGTGTGGTTTGACGACAGGCATCGGCCTTTAATGCCCGCATCGCTTTATGGTCACGCTGCTCCGCCAGCCACAAAAGCGTAGGCAACAGATTTTCTTTAGTCTGTGGCCACATAGGCAAATGATGATAGGCATCAAGTGCTTGACGAAAATCCGCCTCGGAAGACCGATCCGTCAGCGGGCACGGATGCTCGCCGTGTACCCACTGATGCAGCTGCGCATGATTCCAGGGCGCACACGCCCCAGCACTCAAGGCCAACTCGCCCCATACCGTCAGACAACGCCAGCCACCATCAACCGCCTGCGTTGCACCACTCTGCTCGCCCACTAACGCGTGAGCCAGTGGCGCCTGTGGATCGGCACTTAGGGCCTGCAAGCGAGCCGTCACGATGGCCATCATCTTTGGAGCATCCAGTCGATCAATGGCACACACCACAGACTGCGCACCTGCAGCAAGCAGCCGTTGGGCCAGCGGATACATACTGTCATGCTGCTCGGCACAGGCTAATAACCAGATGGTGCGTGGCAGTGACAGACCTTCTGGCATATTAAACAGCGCTCCCGAGCTATCTAAAAGACCATGCGCCCCCCCATGAGCGAGTATAAACAGCTCATCACACGCCGCCAGATCTTCACGCAGACTGATCTGTTTGACCGGGCGTAGCTGGTGTTGCCTGACCCAAGGTTCAAAAGCCGTGTTAAAGGCATACTCCTGCCGGGGAAACAGATTTAAATAGCGTACCTGCTGCGTAGCCTGCGCGATGGGTTCACGCCAGCGATGGCTTCGGGCAACCAGAGCATATTTACCCAGCACACCACCCGCCCAAGGCAGCGTTTCCCACGGACTATGCAGCCACTGTGCAGGCATCGTTTCATCTAGCACCAGCACCCAGCGCAAGCCCGTGTCAAGCCCCTGGCCGAACCGATGCAGTTTGTTTTGCACATCCTGCCAGTCGCTGATATATGCGCTTTCTACGCCATCCCGATCCGAGCGCTTCCCCTCCAATAAGTATTTGCCCGTTGCTTCATCCAGGGTCATACTCAGTCTAAGCACCTGAAAATCCATCAAAAACTCTCCATCGTTATGTATGTTTCGCAAGCATATCGCATCAAGCTACCCCCGCCCCGCCAAAGGCAGGATGCGCACCTCGCCATGATGCAACAAGCGCAATTCAGCATGGGTTTCTTCCCAGCTCATCGTGCAGGTGCTTTGCGGATGAAGGGTCACAGCATCACTAAGCGTTTCCCCTTCCCACAGCTCAATCTCCACCGCCCGCTCGCCCAGGGACTGCACCTCCAGCGTCCCATGTTGGGCATCATTAAATCTGAGCAAGCGCACCCGTGCCCGTCCAACCCAGATAATATCTGGCAGCTGCGCAGACTGGGCAGCCGTATGCATAGGCACCGCAACCGGTTGCACCACCTCCAAATCTGACCAGAGATTGCGAATATTCGCAATAAGGTCTGACCACCACTCTTGCATATTCGCACCCCTCTGCAAAGCCAGCTGTGCCAGTTCACGCAAAGGCGCAGCGGCTTCCAGTAAAATCTCCTGATAGTCCCTGCGCGGGTCATCGACCCCACTCAGAGGCGTTCCAGTGACCACCGCTAAGCCGTGAGATGTTGAACGCACCACAACACGCCCTGGACATGAGGGCTGTGTGGCATCCGGCGGCGCGGTGAGAAAATCAGCCGCCAACGATCGCACCGCCTGCATCCGCGCTGGACTTAACTGCCCCATCACCCGCGATTTGGCATGAACGGGGACTACCACCGGGTTCCATAGCTGCACCATCCCCACCTCTGGATCAAAGGGCTGATCCTGCTCTTGAAGAATGAAGTCCCAATGAGTGGCATAGCTGACCTCTCCAGACGCCATCCACCCATGCCAGTAGTTATCCAGCAGTTCATGTGGCGCATCAAGCACTACATACAGCGGCGCTCCTAAAAAGCCCTCAAAATCAGCATTTTTTGGGATCTCCAGGTGCTCAATAGCAACAATTTGCCCCGCTGTGGGGACCGCATCAAAACGGGCCTTTGTCGCCGCACAACGACGGGCGATTAAATCCCTGATCGCGGATGGAATCAATGGATCCGTAGATGTTTGTATCTCCACCTCGGTTTGCTGATCTTCTTCAATATGTCCATAAACAGCCCAGTCCGGATGGGCCAGCACCTTTTCACGCAAAGCAGGGGATAGCTCATTATCATGCATCGCCTGAATGAGGCGGTCTGATAACCCAAGATGTTTACGTTCAATAACCGTTAATGGCGGATGCAATAAGTGACTCATGGGAACCTCCACAAAAAAAGTTGAATAATGCTTACATGGCAGCAATAGCCCTAAGGCTGTGCATGGATTAACGCATAGGGGCGCAGACCTCAACCCGGGGCGTCATCCTGCCGTTCTACCCAACTCAACGCTTCAGCACACAAGATTTTCAAAGCTTCGGCAATGGCCAATCGGTTTTCTGGAATCAGATCAATACCCAAGGAGCGCAGCCATTGACCCAGGAGGGTTTTCTCCGCAAACCCTTGATAGTTACCCGCATCACGCCAGTTAAAGCCCAGTTTTTCCGCCTTATACGCATAGGACTGAATTTTTTTACGTTTTGCCAGCTTGCCCAGCGGCTCCCGGTCATCGGCGTCCTGGCAGTAGTGATAGCCAATAAAGAGAATCACCCAATATTTATCGGGATGGCTATACTCCTTGATAATTTTTCGAAGCGATGCCGCAACAAATGCCTCCGAAAGCCCAAGCTCATTCAAAGCACTAAAATGACCTGAAACATCTTCGCCCGCACGCGCATTATCTTCCCATTGCTTATGCGCCTCCTTGTCAGTAACATTTATTTCTTCGTCTTCTTCTTCACCGGCGCTTTCAAAATGATCCGATATTTCCCTTCTATGGATTTTTTCATATTTTCGCGCAACATCTTCGAGGTATCTTTTATAGAATAATTTCAATGCACCAACATGGTCACAGCGTGTATTTTCACCTCCACCAAAAACTTTATCCATAAAAAAATCAGAAATATACTGATCTTTGCGTTGCGTATCGTCCAACCCGTCCAATCCCTCCAAACGTGCAAAGGGTCGGGTATAATTGCGTAGCAATTTTTCAATGAGTCGGTATAATTGCTCCAATTTTTCAGGATCACCTTCGCCGCGACTGTTCCAAAGATCACTTAACTCTTTATCAAATTCATTACTCATCTTAACATCCTTAAATCAATAACGATGGCGCAACCAATGGAATAATGCAATGCGTGCCTCTTGGGAAAGCATACCGATTTTCTTTCCTACGCTTAAATGCGGCACTGTTTCGTAACGCCAATAAACAAAGCTTTGCGTTTTCTGCTGCTTTTCCTTCCGCATTAAAATATGCTCTGGCTCTAGTTTGAAAAAATTCATGGGATCCCATGTTTTCGGGTTTCGGGTACACGGTAAAACAATGGCGTGTACCAAATCATCACGCATGATGGAAACTACTGGGCGAGAATCACTGGGTACCGGATAGCGATCTGATCCAAAAATCAGTGCGCGCTGGTCGCACCAAAAGATAAAGCCCTCCGCTTTACCCAAAACCATTTCAGACGGCGCCGCCGGTTGCTCGTTTTTAGCCACCGATCGCTTTTTTTTATAAGCACGAAACATGAATAGTCCCTCTGATTATTGTGTTGTATAAATAAACAAAAAAGGTGCTATTAAAAATTTAAAAATAGAAAAATAAAAAGCAACAAATGCAATCAAAATAAATGCCTTTTTTGTTAAAAATTTTTTTATTTTTTTTGTATATAATTGCACCCTCTCTTGAGTTTTCAAATATTGAAATTATTCTTTCTTTTGAGTATCCTATTTTTTCAATAGCTTTATAATAGTTATTCTTATTTTCTAAATCCTCATAGATTTTATTTGAAATAAATTTTTTGGGGCTGAACCTGCAGGTAAAAACAAAATTAAATAAACTTGATCGATATTTATTGATTGCATAAATACCATAAAAAACAGGAAAAAAATACACTATCAATAAAAAATAAAAAAGCACCTTACTTTTTATTAAAAAGGAAAATAAATATATAGCAAAAAACAAAACAAATGCTATAAAAAACACCCATAAAAACAAATAAAAAATTATTTTATTTGTTTTGCTTTCTGTTTCTTTTAAACCTTCTTGAACTTTTTCTTGTATTATATCGATTGCTTTTTTGTCTAAAATTGACTTTATCATATTTTTATTTTTAAGAAAAGTTTTTTGATTATGCAGCGATAAAACAAGCCGGGCGCGTGCCCGGCTCATAAACAGCGATTAAAAAAGGTGGAAAGGGCGCACAGTGTAAATACTTAGCCCTGACCGCCTTCTAGTTCACGCACGGCTGGCAGATACTCCTTTTGTTTGTTTTTGCTGGTATATTTTTTAAAAAACTCCCGAGCAAAAGCCGCCAGTTCGCGTTTTTCAGCATCCGGCCAGGCGTTAGCCTCACTAACGGCCTGATGCAATTCACGGCAATAATCGCCATTGCTTTGTGGCTGCTGGTTTTGCGGGAGCTCGCTTTGCTTCTTCAGTGTTTTAATCCGCAGCGCTTGCTCAGATAAACCCTGCTCCTCGGCCTGCTCTTGTTGTGCGACCTGTATCGCATCCTGTTCCTGCAGCACTTGATCCAATTCGCGCTGTTGGCGATCCGTGGGTGGTAAAAAGGCCCCATAACCGGCAGCGGTCTTGGCACCGGCGCCCAGCGTACTAAGCGCCTGATCCAGCGCATATTCCACCAAGGCGAGCACATCATGACTATCGTCTTGCTGGAGGCGCGGGGCAAAACTAAACTGCATCAATACATCACTCACCGCCAAAAAAGGCACCGGCACCGGGTCATGCCAATCCGCCGGCACACACTTAGCACCATGCGTTTGCACACTACCGCCTTTTTCATACCAATCGCCCATGTGTGGCGTCATGGTATCCACCACCAGCTTCACCGGTTGCACCGGCAGCGCATCAAAAAAGATAATCTCGCCGGTAGTAAAATCAACCGTGCTCAGATTCGGGTCTTTATCCTCGCTCCCAAACAGACGCAACAACGCCGCCTGCGGGTTTTGCAGATTCTGCTCAATCCAGGCCCGCACCATCCCCTTCACACTACTGCCGGGCAGATACGGCACCGCCAGCGTAGGATGAAACAACAAGGCATTCTCCACCGGATGCGGATGACCCAAACCGGTGACAAAATTCCAGGCCGCCCGGCGAAACAGCATCTTACCGTGACAGGCCTGGGTTAAGGCGCGCTGGCGTAGCAGGGCATATTCCAAACGATGTTTTTCACCACACTGCCCATCCTGGCCATTCATACTTTTCAGGCCTTTAAGAAACTGCACCTTCGCTTCTTCATGAACCACATACTGATCATCATAGGTATTGAAAAAACGCTCAAACCACAGTCCCGGATGGGCCTTTGATTGTGCCCGCCCACGACTGGCCTGCTCGCCCGATGGAATCGTATGTCCTTGATATAACGGCAACATATCGCCCTCCTTCAGGCCGCATCATCGGCACTGATCAGCGCCTCGGCAAATTTTTTCACCCAGATCATCAACGCCAAAGTCTCCGCCTGAGCGCGCCGATACATCATCTGATCATGCTGCGTGATCGCCTTGAGCAAGCGCGGCGCCTCGTTGGTTCCGGCATACACCTGACCTGAGCGGCACAGCCAATCCTCAACCATCTGGTAAATCATCCCATAGGCATGAAATTTTTCCCGTTTGGAATAATAAAACGCCATGGCCTGCCCAAAGCCATTGCTTTGAATCATCGCCGGCAGACGGCGGGCATAGCTTTTCAGCTCCTTGTGCTGATAATGCGAGTTTTCTGGCATCGCCAAAGCGTTTTCAATGGCGCGTAACGCAAACTCAGCCCGTTGTTGCTCAATCAGCTTAGACATACTCACCCCTCCGCATGAACGCGGGCCACCCGACACCAGCCCATCCCGGTCGTTTCATTGCCGCCGATCTGCACATAAGGCGTGGCAAACAGCTGCTCGGTGAGCGTATCCAACAAAACCTTTGCCTCCATGGGATGCTCTGGCTTGCGCGAAGGCTGCGCACTGAGCACGGTATATAGCATTGTCTCAGCGGGCAGATTCTCCTCATACCACAAAGCCCCCGCCGCCACCGTCTTGGTTGCGCTATTGATACGAATATGCGGCAACACCGGCAAGGCACTACGACACAAATGGCTAAAACTGTCATCATCGACTAACACCAACTGCTCTTTCAGCACCTCACGCTGCGTCTGGACATCAATCCCGGCAACCGGAGCATCAAAGCGCTGTAACACACTCACCCACGCATCCATCCCAGGCCATTCCTTGTACGCAAAGCGAAACTCCTCCAGATACAGATCATCAAGGGGACGATCAATAAAGCCTAACGCCGTACCTGCCTCCACCTTGGGCAAGGTCAGCGACACCCCCCCCAACTCCGCCCGCGCCAGATCCATCAACAAGCGGCGCAACAATGCCGGACAGGTCACCCACTTAAAATGCGTCGTCAAAGAACGCACGGGCAATAACAACAAGCGCGCATCACTGACCAGCAAGGCCCCGGCATGTTCGCTGGCGTTTTCCGTATCCGGCCCAAATGCCTGCACAATTAACGTATTGTCCAGGGGCAACAACTCCGCCCTTGCCCGCAATGCCCCCTTCATCGACGAACCATACACACACGGCCAACCGGTATGCGCCTCACGCTGAATCGGCAAATCAATCACCGCCTCTTTGCCACCTCCACCGGCATGCAACGGGGTTTCACACGTCAATCCTAAAACCTGATGAGCGATAAAAGTCATAGTGATAAAATCCTTAAACAGTCCTTAACAATAAACCCAAGGTAAGCGCATGGCCATGCTAGGCCATCCACCATCCCGCCAGCAAAAGCCCCGGCGCATGCAAACTATTCGCACTAAGCCGATAACCATGCAGCGCCTGAGCAGCGGCAGACATATCCTGCGCAGATGAGGTCGGCGTGACATAAAACACCGTCCCCGGCGCGGCAAAACTTCCCAGCGCCTTGGATTGACGCTGACGCATATCCCAGCCACCCCGGCGCAACGGACGATCCTGCACACAACTATGCAGATTCAGCGCAATACCGGCCACCTGCCCCGACCAATGGCTCACCAAACCGGCCGCATCCGTACACGCATGAAATCCCGGCAAACACCACGGCACGCCCTCTGTATCGGCGCTATCCACCGTGCGCAAATCCCCCGGCGTTGCCAACAACACCGCCAGTCCACGCACGGCACTCACAGGCGGACTCAGCTCGGGCACCGGTAACGCCGCCACTGGCTCAATCGTCACCGCCGCACACCGCCCCTCCCCGCCCAACCGCACACTGGTCTGCTTAGGCAACTGCGCCGCCAACGCCTCAGGCACCCCCTGCACATACACATCCACATAAAAGGTCTGCTTAGGGCGCAAATGCAAGGTCTGATACAACAACCCCTCCTTCACCGAGGCACGCCGCACATCCCGCGCAATCCCGATACGTGGCTCCGAGGCAATCAAATCCGCCAGCGTCACCACCTCCGCCTGTGTGGGCACCGCACCCGCCAGCCAACGCTGCAAGCCCGTTGCCGTGACCCAGGCCGGCGCCAGCGGCTTACACCCCGGCGGCGCCCCAGCAGGCAACTCCGGCAAAGCCACATAACCCAGATCACACAGCACCGGCGCACCCACCGTCAAACGCATCACCGCAAAACCGCTACCATCAGCATGGGCTTTTTTTAGCAAATCCGCCGGCGCGGGATACAACACCTCATCCCCCCGCGCTAACTGCACCGCCGCAATCTGCACGGCCCCAAGGCGCTCACCATCACCCAACAGCGCATAATGCTCCGCCTGCTCCTGGGCAAACGTATCCCACGATACCCCCAGGCAATCCCCCAAACAGGTACGAATCGCCCCATACAAGGTTCCAATGGGTGGCGGAAAATCTGAATACAGCTGCCCCACACCCACCGCATCATGCGAACGCGCCTCGCGAAAAAACCAGGTATCCACCATCTCCAAACGCCAGCGCAGCATCACGCCAAGCCTCCTTGCGCCAAAAAGCGCACCAGTTTCAAACCATCCCCATCAAAGCGCCCCGTACTCTTGATCTCAAGCGTTTGCCCCAAGGCATTTGTTCTACGCTGATGCGGCACCGCCAAAGACAACAGCGGGTCCAGCAAAGCCTGAATCTGCGCCTCGCGATTCTCGGTTTTCTCCAGGTTCAACCCTGAATGCACCAACTCCGCCTTCAGCAACGCCCGCAACAGCCTATCCTGAGCCAGCAAATCCTCCGGCAAGCGCTGCAACACCTCCGTAACCTTAAAAATAAACCGGTTAGTAAAGGCAGACTGCGCCTCCCGATCACGAAACAAACGCACCACCTCCGTCAACAAATCCCCGCTATTCCCGCGATGCTCCGGGGCCAACAGATGCGCCCACGGCTGACTCCATTGCACATGCACCCCACCAGGCTTTAACACCTCAATCGCCAGCGCATCGCGCCCTGTCTGATCCTTTGCCACCTCATCAAGCACCCGATGCGCCTCACCCAGCACAAAAGTCAAAGGATTTTTACTATGCGCAAAGATCAACGCACCCGACAAACTGGTCACCACCGGCGTTACCTGGCCTTGATTCTGCGCCTCAAAACACTTTCGGTAATCTTCACGCAACGCCACCGCCAACGCCACTGCCCGCTCCACCGTCACCAGCGCCAGCACATCATCGCCCCCGGCATACACCAAAAAGCCATCCATCTCCTTAACGCGTGCAGGAACGCCCTGGGTAAACGCATTCAACCCCTGAGAAATGCGCACCTGCTTGGTGACATCACTCATCTGCGAACCCAAGCTATCGCCATCCATGATCAACACCGCATAAAACGAACCCGGCGGCGCGGACAAATGCGCCGCCCTGCGCAAAACCTGCAAATGCCTTAACAACTGCGCAGCAGCCTCAGCCCGTTCCGGCGAAGCCCGCAGCTGCTCCAATTGCAAGGCCGACTCATGAAACACCGCGCCATCAATACCCGCATAACGCGAGGGCAAACCCTGACAGCCCACCACCGCCTCACGCACAGAACGCAGCGGCGTTGCCACCTCCGTTGTCCCACCAAAGCGCTCCGCCGCCGCCAAAAACACCTCCAGCGACGCCCGCACCTCCGGCGTTTTTTGCGCCTGCCTTAACACCTGGGCATACCACGGCGCCGCCGCCAGATACAACAACGAAGGCACCTGCGGAGCTAACGACCACCCACGCAAACGCACCCCATTATCCAACACCGTCTCAAACTTGGGAAAATGCCGCACAAAACGCCGCTTCACAAACCCCAACGCGCTCAAACACTCCTTATCACGCAAATCCAACTCACCGCCGTGCAAATGCCCCCGCAGCCGCTCCCAAAAACGCGCCAACACCTTCTGATCGGGATACAGCACACCCGAAAGCTCCTGAAACCCCTCCATCATCATGCACTTGATCCCCGGCTCATCCGGCAAGACATGACTGCGCCAATTCTTGCGCCGATCCAGCAGATTGCTCACCGTATCATCCGTCGTCAAACACCAACTGATCTCCCAATACGCCTGCAACTGGCGATACCAGATCTTCTGCGTAATCTCCCGCTGCTCCCGAGAATGCGCATCAAGCACCACCGCCAAATCCGCCTCCCACACCGTCTGACACAACGCCAGCCACGCCTGCTGCACCGCAGACACCACCTGCTGAGGATCAAAATCTGCCTGCACCCGCGCCCCAAACGCCTTAAAGCGATTAGGCACACTACCCTGCTCAGGCCACACCTTAGGCTCAAGCCCCTGCATCGCCTTTAAAAAATCCTCATCCGGAATCGGAAAATCAATCTCCCCCCGCTGCTGGCGCACACTCAACATCGCCACACTGGCCAGCCACGACAACAAAAACGACCCCGCCCAAAAATCCCGCGTACGCCGCGCCTGTGCCACAAAACCCTGTACCGGCCCCAGCGTCAAATGAAAATACTGCATCGTCTCACTCATCGCCCACCGCCTTGCCCGCCCTCAGCACGCACAGAACTACGCTCCGTAAACCGATCCAAAAAGCGATGCACCACCTTCCAATCCACCGCCGTATCTGGACACTCCAAACGCATCTCGCGCCCACGCCCTGGCTTAAACTTCAACTGCCCGGGTTTCCCCGCTCGGCCCGGCAAAAATGCCGCCGGCATAAACACCTGCACCCCCAGATAATCACCCTCACACAGCCGATGCACATGCATCAACAAAGCCGAAGCCCGCCGCTCACCCGCCGCCTCCTTATGCACACTAATATCCACCTTGGCTTTGCTGCCACTGAAAAAATAATTATGCGGCAAACCAAACACCACCCGCTGCGGCACCTTTTTAGGCAGCTCCCCTTGAGCCGCCCGCAACGCCTCGTGATGATCCAGCGCAAAATTTCGCTCAGCGTCTTTAGACCCAACTTTGCCGTTATTACCCCAGGCACGATACAACTGAAACTCCCCGCCAATCGCCTCCAATAAATCCAAAGGCTTTTTCCCCTGATTCGACACATCCAGACGCGTATGCGCCGAACAGGCGGTAAACGGCGGCATCTCCTTAATATTCAACGAATGCGAAAATAAGCGCTGCGCACACCGCAAATACTCCGCACGGGTTTTCGGGAGCACATGGCCAGACCCCTCAAGCGCGATCAAACTCACCGAACCAAGCCCGCGCCGCGCACGACTCCCCAGCCCACCAAACAACCCAAATGCCAGCAACGCATCCTCCAGCGAAGCCCATAACGCCTGATCCTGCCGCCGGTGCGGACGTAAACGCACCACAAACTGCCCGCCCTCCGGCAAATAATCGCGCAACAACCTATCCCGAAAATGCCACAAACCTTGACCAAGCAAATACTGCGTCCCAAGGCCGGGCTTCCAGGCATTTGCATCCCTACGGCCAACCACCTTCCCCTGATACTCCACCGTCAAACTAAACATCCCCTGTCCCCCTTGATCCCCCTTAACCGCCAAACCGAATAACACCGCCTCCTCATGATGCAACTGCCGCAAAGCCGCATCCACACGGCCCCCCGCAGCACTCAAGCAATGCCCCCAACGCAGCGCCCGCCACCAAAAACGCAACGCCCCCTTCAACGACGGTGGCCGCACATCCCGAGCAATCTGCTCACCATCGCCGATAAACATCGGCGTCACCACCTCAAAATGAGCCACAATCTCAGCAGAACCGCTCGCCTGCTGCAATTGCGCCATCCATTGAGCAACCTGAGTCATCAATTTCTCCTTACGACACATCAATCAATATGCCAAGCGATACCCGCCCAGCCCCATCGCTGCACCTTTACCCACATGCAGCCACTGTCCTAACCACAACCAAGGCCAAATCTCTTCCAAAGCCTCGCCCTGTAAAACACACTGGCCCGTCACCCCGCCCATCGGCACCGCCGTCTTCTGCGGACTCGAAAAACGTCGCCAGTCATGCCACTGCAAATCCTTACAGGCACAGTCTAAGGTTTTTGCCTGATTTGCCAAGTGACGATAATCAATGATATCTAAATCAGTGGCCGACGGATCCAACCCATGATACGCCGCCAACTGCGAAATGCGCCGCAACAGCGTCGAAAAAAACGGCGCAAACGCAAAATCCTTCACCCCCAAATACTGCATCGCCACCCGCAAGCGTACCGGCGTCAACAAGGTCAACACCACCTGCTCAGGCACCGCACCAGGCTGCACCAGCGCCCCCTCAAACAACGCCCAGCGCCCTTGAGCATCATACACCGACAACCACTCCCCACTCCCCGCAAAGCGCGCCTGACCAACCTCCTGCAAGCGCAACCGCACCCGCTCAGGACCCAAGCCACCCTCCCCACAACGCTGCAAAGAATGCAAAACATGCTGCGCGTAACGCATCCCGCGCCCAACCATCACCACATCCAGCGCCACCAACTCCCCCGCCGTCACCGCCCACGCATGACGCGGCGCCAACACAAAAGGATGTGGCGCAGCCGTCATCCCTTCCAGCAACCCATCCGCCACCCCCGGCACAGGGCGCGTTTCAAACACATACCCATACGCACAGGTATTCACCACCGGACACCCCCGGCACGTCTGCGCCCCCGTCACACAACTCATCCGCCGCAAACGGTTTCCCAACGCCCCGCGCCACACAAACCCCGGAAAATCCCGCCAAGTTCCTGAAGTCTCCGCCTCAAAAAACAACCTGAAAACCTGCAAAGGTAACGCCTGCATCCCGCCTCCACGAAAAAAAGCCGAACACCCGCCCGGCATAAAAAAACACCCCACTTTGACCCAAACAGGAGCAAAAAAATAGTTCTTGATTTTTTCTTCATTGTTTATCAGAATTTTCGCTTGTAGATAGGTTATCTACAAGCGCGAAGGTTTCGCGTTCTATGGTCGGGGTCGAAGTCGAATCGCAAAGTTGTTCTCTGTTCAGGATGAACGCCGAGGCCACTTTTATGGCGCAAGCTGGGTTTCGACGGCTGAAACCGCCCATGTTGCCGGTGTTGACCGGCCATTCGGTTGGGACTGCTCAACCCGGACTCCAGTTGCTCGCCCGCAAGGGTGTTATCAACGGAGAGCGAATTACCGAAAAACCATCCTGAGCAACTTTGCTTAGGTTTTTAGGAACAGCACATCATGTTCACATGGCTAACAAGAATACTGCAAAAATTCGGTTTTAAGCGCATCCAAAAACCTGCCCTGCCGCCCGAACAACCCGCCCCCACCCCTCAAACCAGCCTCCCGGCGGCAAAACCCACGCCCCCCACCCCCACAGAAACCGCCACGACCACCCCCCCGGCTGACACCCCCGCAGCAGCAAGCCCTCACGCCGAACCCACCGCAGAGCAAAAAACCGCAACGCAAGCCCTAACCGCAGAAGCCATCATCCCCCCAGCCGCCCAAACCGAACCCACCGCGGCAGAAATCGTCACCGAAATCATCATCCCCCCGCCCCCCAAACGCCCCCTAAACAACGTCCTTAAAGACATCGAATACTATGCCTCATGGAGCGGCCCAGACGGCAAGCAAAAGCTGCAAGAAGTCCTCGCCGAATGCGCCAGCGATCACCCCGGCCATGACAACATCATAGCCGCCCGCATCCAGCGCGGCGAACAAGCACGCCAACTGATCGACCCCTTCTACAAAATCGGCAACACCCACGGCAAAGACAGCACCCAAGCCAAACAAGCCCTCGCCCAGCTTAGAAAAAAACGCCCAGACATCGTCTGGCGCGCCAACAAACAACTCGAAAAAGGCAACCACGCAAAAAACCGCTACCAAGAAGCCCGCAGCCGACAACAACAAGGCCAAACCATCAGCCGCGTCAAACCGCGCACCCAAACCCCGGCCACCCCCCAAACACCCACCCCCGCCCCCAAACGGCAACACTTCGCCGCCATCCCGCAAACCACCCTCCACCCCCAAGACATACGCGGACTCAAACCAAGCCCACACTGGACCCTCCTCATCGACGAAACCGGCACACGCTTTGACCCCGACGCCCAAAACATGCGCGCCGACAACCCCAAACTCGGGCGCATCGTCGGCCTGCTCATGCCCCAACGCCACGGCCTCAACCAACTGCCTCGCGGCTGGCACGCCGTAGATCAAAACATCGCAGAAATTGACCGCGTCATCCAAGCCATCCTCGACGCCCCCGTCGGCGTACTCGGCATCACCGTACAACAACTCCCACAAGCCCTGGTAGAACGCTGGGCCTTCGCCGTACTGCGACTCATAGACCTCGTACTGCGCCTACTCCCGATAGACGGCCCCACACAACTCACCGTAGAAATTGAACAACGCAACGAATTTGCCCAAGGCATGGAATGGAAAGCCCTCGCCTACGACGCCCTCCTGCGCCTGGCACAAACCTACCCACAACGCGCCCGCCAAATTCAATGCCAAATCAGAATCATTGGCAAACGCGACTCAAGCTTCAACGGCTACGTCGACGCCCTCGCCTTCATCTGGTCAGCCAGCGCCCCCCACAGCCGCGAATGCCTCAAAAACACACAATTTATCGGCAACTGCTTCCTCACCGGCGACGCCCAAACCATCACCCGCACCTGGGAATGGCTCGATCGCGGCATCGCCCTTGAAGGCGACGACTGGGCCATACTCCTCACACAACAACAAAACGACCAACCCGGCAGCCTCATCACAACCATCCTCGAACGCCTCGGCCAAACCTGCCAAACCCAAGCCCCCCTCTGGGAACGCTACCTCGAACACACCCTCAACCACCTCGACAGCAAAGCCATCGACCTGCGCGCCCTCGGCCAACAAGTCCAATGGCTCGAACACTTCGCCCCCGCCCAACAAAAACTCCCCCCCCTGGCCCGCTACATCTGGCTCATCGCCAAACTAGCCCACAGCAACCACCTCGGCCAAGTCGAACAAACCTGGCGCACAGAACTACACACCTACGGCCAAAAACTCATGGAAGAAAACGCCCCACTGGTCTGCCGCGCCGAACTCAACCTCGCCGTCAACCTCACCAACCGCTACGAATTCACCCAAGCCCGTGAAACCATACAACCCTGGAGCACCCTACCCATCGCCATACCCGGCCTGCGCTACTTCGCCCAAATACACTCCACACTCGGACAACATGCCGCATTCACCGGCGACACAACCCAAGCCCTGGCCCACTTTGACCAAGCCCTCAACCTATTTGCCAAACTCTCCAACCCACACCAGGCCCACCTGGAAATGCGCCAGACACAAACCTACCGCGCCATCGCCCTCATGGACGCCCCCCACACCGACCCCCAACACCTCGCCAACGCCATCACCACCGTCACCGGGCCACTCCCCGACGCCGCCAGCACCCTCGCCACCTCAAACAACGACCGCGACAAATACACACACCACCTCCTCGTGCGCTACCTCGCCCTACACCCCAACGCCAGCGGCAAAACCCAATACCTACAACAACGCGACCACTGGGCCCAAGGACAAGGACACCCCTGGCCACTCATCCAACTATACCGCGCCATCCTGCTCCACCCACACGACCCCGCCGCCGCCCTGGAACACGCACTCGAAGGCGTAAACCTCGCCCAACAAAGCGACCAAGGCCCCGTCGTACAACTCATCGGCGCCTGCATCCGCGTCATCGCCCACCACCTCGGCAACCCCTGGCCCCCAGAACACGCCCACACCACACAAAACCAACTCACCCAACAAATACCCGCAGCACAAACACACATCAACAAACTGACACACTACATACAAAACCCAGACACACTCAAAAACCCCAAACCCATGCTCGAAGACATCATCCCCTTCAACTTCCACTAACCGCCCCCGTGGCGACACCTTCCAGCCGTGGCGGCATCTTCCAGATGCCGCTTAAAAACTCCCCTCCTTATCAAGGAGGGGTGCCCCGTCAGGGGCGGGGTGGTTATGAGTGGCGGGGTTAAAGAATGCAAAAAAGAATAGAAAACACCCCCAAAATCCCATACACTCCCCCCCACAACCATCCCCAAAAACACCAAAAACCGCCTAAAACCCCCAAAAACACCCCAAAACGGCCACCCAGCGCGCTCACCCCCCCAAAACCCCACCCAACATCACGACAAAAAAAAATACACAATACACCCCCACCCACAAACCCCATAAAAAACAACCCAAACAAAACCAAAACCATACCCTATCAACCCCAACACCATACACCCAACCACCGCCGCCCAAACACCCCAAACCCTACCCACCACACCCAAAACTATGCTATAAAATACACCACAACAATACCCCATAAAAAACCCAAACCAAACAACCCACTAAAAAAACCAACCCACTATGCCAAGACCCGGAATCACCTACGAAAGCGTCGCCCAAGCCGCCCAAGAACTCCTCGACCTCGGCGAACGCCCCACCATCAAAAACGTCCGCGCCCGCCTGCACACCGGCTCCCCCAACACCATCCACCGCCACCTCAAACGCTGGAAAGCCACCAACCCCAACGCCAAACTCCACCCCACCAAACTCTCCCTCGAATTCACCGCCGCCCTCTTTGCCGAACTCCAACGCTACGCCAGAGCCGTCAACACCAAAATAACCCAACAACTTGAACAAGCAGAAACCGAAAATAACGAACTAAAACAACAACTTCAAGAACAAAAAAATCAACACGAACACCACCAGACCCAACAAAACCAACAAAACACCCGACACCAGCGCCAAACCCTCAAACACACCCTGGAAATCAAAGAAAACCGAAAAGAAATCAAACGCCTGCAAAACCTCCTTGAAAAAGAAAAACACCTTACGATAAAACACAGCCTCCAACGTGAAAATCAACAACGCGAATACCACAAAGCCCAACAAACCATCGAAAAACTAAAAAAAGAAAATCAAACACTTAAAGCACAACTCGCCATCCAGCGCAAAGCCAAAACACAGCCCACAGACCCCATGGACTAACCCAAAAACCGCACCTTCAAAAAAATACCTAACGGCAAAATAAAAAAAATGCCCCAAAGACTTGACCACAAAATACACCCTGTGATACCGTAAACCACGGTCAAACGAAAAGGCAGCCCGAAGGTGAAAAAAACGGTCAAAAATGGCGCTACAGCAGGCTTACACAGCCCTCTAACGCCCCCACAACCCAGTGGGTTTGACCGATGCCCTGATTTAAAAGGGATTAAGACCTCTTTAAGGAGGTTCAAAGCTAAGGTGAGGTCGGTTTGACCGATGCCCTGATTTAAAAGGGATTAAGACAAAATTCCAGAGCAATTCTGGTGAAACTCTGAAGCGTTTGACCGATGCCCTGATTTAAAAGGGATTAAGACACATCTGCCCCACAGTGGCAGATGTTTTCCGTCACTGTTTGACCGATGCCCTGATTTAAAAGGGATTAAGACTTCTCCCCAGAAGCCGACACGAAATACATGTCGGCGTTTGACCGATGCCCTGATTTAAAAGGGATTAAGACCCTTGGACTGCGGCTTTCTCGCAATAATAGCTGTTTGACCGATGCCCTGATTTAAAAGGGATTAAGACTATACACGGCACGGCCAATTGCGGATCTACCGGAATGTTTGACCGATGCCCTGATTTAAAAGGGATTAAGACGTCGTCCATGTTAAGACATGGACATATATTTTGTTTGACCGATGCCCTGATTTAAAAGGGATTAAGACGTTCCTCTTGGTCTTCGTGGTCCTCGCCTTTACGGTTTGACCGATGCCCTGATTTAAAAGGGATTAAGACGATTGGAATTCGCCTTGAAAAATAGGGTAAAATGTTTGACCGATGCCCTGATTTAAAAGGGATTAAGACTTCGTGGTCCTCGCCTTTACGGCGGCGAGGAAAGAGTTTGACCGATGCCCTGATTTAAAAGGGATTAAGACCATAACCACCTCCATTGAGGTTAGCTCGACATCAGTTTGACCGATGCCCTGATTTAAAAGGGATTAAGACTAAAAAATACTTTATCTAAATTCTTCTTCCTTGATTGTTTGACCGATGCCCTGATTTAAAAGGGATTAAGACTAAATACTCTACGTCTTTCTCCAGAAGGCTTTGGTTTGACCGATGCCCTGATTTAAAAGGGATTAAGACTGCAGCTTTTGCCGCATAGAACTCGGCCAAGTCGTTTGACCGATGCCCTGATTTAAAAGGGATTAAGACCCTCGGAGAGCGCGAAGAGCCGCCCCTCAACCTCAGTTTGACCGATGCCCTGATTTAAAAGGGATTAAGACTTTAACAAACTGCGCATTATTTCCAGTTTTTGATGTTTGACCGATGCCCTGATTTAAAAGGGATTAAGACACAACCAATACCACAACTAACCAAATCAAAATACTGTTTGACCGATGCCCTGATTTAAAAGGGATTAAGACCGATATTTGTTTTTACATCCCCTACGGGCAATCCGTTTGACCGATGCCCTGATTTAAAAGGGATTAAGACGATAGTCTTCCTTTGGGAGGGTGTCTGGCACTTTGTTTGACCGATGCCCTGATTTAAAAGGGATTAAGACACCTAATCCTAACACGACATCCATGTCGTGTGCTGTTTGACCGATGCCCTGATTTAAAAGGGATTAAGACTCAAGAATCTTATGCCAAACTCTTTTAGTCATGATGTTTGACCGATGCCCTGATTTAAAAGGGATTAAGACGAACATTGCCGCAAAAATTGGCGGCAATTTCAGTTTGACCGATGCCCTGATTTAAAAGGGATTAAGACGAAGTTCCCCGATGTAATCGAGGAACTGTTGGGTTTGACCGATGCCCTGATTTAAAAGGGATTAAGACAAAGCGATCGTGAAAAACGTAGCCATGATGCACGTTTGACCGATGCCCTGATTTAAAAGGGATTAAGACTGCGGCTTTTGCCGCATAGAACTCGGCGACATCGGTTTGACCGATGCCCTGATTTAAAAGGGATTAAGACCGACCAACTCGCGCTCAACACTGTAAAGCGGGGGTTTGACCGATGCCCTGATTTAAAAGGGATTAAGACAGTCGTCCTCTCCCGGGAGTGCGCCGCATCCGGCGTTTGACCGATGCCCTGATTTAAAAGGGATTAAGACTATGGGAAGTCATAGTCCTCCAAGTAAGCCCAAGAGTTTGACCGATGCCCTGATTTAAAAGGGATTAAGACCTTGCACGGCCACTCCCAATGAACCCCCCATGTCGTTTGACCGATGCCCTGATTTAAAAGGGATTAAGACAGATCATGATAATTCTCCAAAAATCCCCTTAAGGGTTTGACCGATGCCCTGATTTAAAAGGGATTAAGACGGGCCGAAGACGTGTCTGTACCGTGGTTCTACTGTTTGACCGATGCCCTGATTTAAAAGGGATTAAGACCCCTTACAGGGTATTGATACAGGCAAACCATTGTTTGACCGATGCCCTGATTTAAAAGGGATTAAGACACAAACCCTACAACGAAACAGATTGCAAAAAAGTTTGACCGATGCCCTGATTTAAAAGGGATTAAGACGGGTGAAGACAATGCAGAAAAGAACAAAAATAGGTTTGACCGATGCCCTGATTTAAAAGGGATTAAGACTCTTCGGGGATGTATGCGAAAAATTGTTTTTTTGGTTTGACCGATGCCCTGATTTAAAAGGGATTAAGACTTCGTTGCGGATCGTTTCCTTGTGACCGGTAGCCGGAGGTTTGACCGATGCCCTGATTTAAAAGGGATTAAGACCCAAGCCTCTGACGAGAACTATCTTTGGTAAGGTGATGTTTGACCGATGCCCTGATTTAAAAGGGATTAAGACTTGATTCTTGTTCTTGAGCTCCTCCAGGAGCTGTTTGACCGATGCCCTGATTTAAAAGGGATTAAGACTGTAAAAGTCACGTTCATAATTTTTAATCAGTCGTTTGACCGATGCCCTGATTTAAAAGGGATTAAGACTTCGGGGACGTATGCGAAAAATTTTTGTTTAAGTTTGACCGATGCCCTGATTTAAAAGGGATTAAGACCGCAAAAAACTGTTTTTTGAAACTAACAGTGGCCGTTTGACCGATGCCCTGATTTAAAAGGGATTAAGACACCATCTCTTTGTAATCAATGGGATTGTTTGTGTTTGACCGATGCCCTGATTTAAAAGGGATTAAGACTTCCCAGATCGACACCGTTGTCAATGGCATCGTTTGACCGATGCCCTGATTTAAAAGGGATTAAGACATATTCCCCTGAAGCCGACACGAAATACATGGTTTGACCGATGCCCTGATTTAAAAGGGATTAAGACAAACCGTATTTACGACGTTTATTGAAAACCGAAGATGTTTGACCGATGCCCTGATTTAAAAGGGATTAAGACGCTGAGCTCTTCACGGGTAAGACTAAGTTTCTCGGTTTGACCGATGCCCTGATTTAAAAGGGATTAAGACTCTCGTTTTCCATAACCACCTCCATTGAGGTTGTTTGACCGATGCCCTGATTTAAAAGGGATTAAGACTCGTCAATGGGTACCATTGCGGTACCCTTAGATGTTTGACCGATGCCCTGATTTAAAAGGGATTAAGACTTATCCTTGAGCTCATTTAAGAGCTCAAGGGCCCGTTTGACCGATGCCCTGATTTAAAAGGGATTAAGACAGATCCTGAAGGATCTCAAAAGCTACTTCAAAATGTTTGACCGATGCCCTGATTTAAAAGGGATTAAGACCAAAGGTGGCACGCTGAAGTACCGATTAGTTGTTTGACCGATGCCCTGATTTAAAAGGGATTAAGACATTTTGATCCGACGCACCACATCCTTCTGCTCGTCGTTTGACCGATGCCCTGATTTAAAAGGGATTAAGACTACTACCACCAACCAAATCAGCATGCTCATATCGTTTGACCGATGCCCTGATTTAAAAGGGATTAAGACGTCAATCGAAATGATCGCTAGACCACTACCTTAGTTTGACCGATGCCCTGATTTAAAAGGGATTAAGACGCCACCAGAGTGCCGATGAAGCCCACCCAGAATGCGTTTGACCGATGCCCTGATTTAAAAGGGATTAAGACTTCTTGCTTTTGGAACAGAAATTCCCTCTGAATAGGTTTGACCGATGCCCTGATTTAAAAGGGATTAAGACCGTCGTCGCCCGGGACACTGCAACATCCAGGGCGTTTGACCGATGCCCTGATTTAAAAGGGATTAAGACGTCTATGCGCCGCACTAAGTCCTTGACTTCGTCGTTTGACCGATGCCCTGATTTAAAAGGGATTAAGACTGATGCGCAGCATCGTTCAATGTATACATGGGTTTGACCGATGCCCTGATTTAAAAGGGATTAAGACTCCCCACCAGCCAACGGATTGCTCCGCTGGCACGGTTTGACCGATGCCCTGATTTAAAAGGGATTAAGACATGTACTCAGCACCTCCCAGCCAATTCCATTGGGGTTTGACCGATGCCCTGATTTAAAAGGGATTAAGACAGTCATGTCATTCTCCAATTATCGTCTGATATGGTTTGACCGATGCCCTGATTTAAAAGGGATTAAGACAGTCATGTCATTCTCCAATTATCGTCTGATATGGTTTGACCGATGCCCTGATTTAAAAGGGATTAAGACAAAGAAGTTATTAAAACTTTATCTTTGCCTAGGGGTTTGACCGATGCCCTGATTTAAAAGGGATTAAGACGCAGACCGTTACTTAAGTAAGTAACGGTCCTCAGCTGTTTGACCGATGCCCTGATTTAAAAGGGATTAAGACTTTGTGTGGCACCACACTGGTGCCTTTTTTTACCGTTTGACCGATGCCCTGATTTAAAAGGGATTAAGACATGGTTTCTACCAGTTTACGGGTCGCCCAAAAAGTTTGACCGATGCCCTGATTTAAAAGGGATTAAGACGCCGAGGACCGTTACTTACCGAGTAACTGGTCTTGTTTGACCGATGCCCTGATTTAAAAGGGATTAAGACAATGGGGACTGAGAAGGATATACCCTCTCAGTCCGTTTGACCGATGCCCTGATTTAAAAGGGATTAAGACAAAACTTTTTGCCTTGGACCTCCTTCAGGAGTTGTTTGACCGATGCCCTGATTTAAAAGGGATTAAGACTTCTTTCAGGGCGCTCAGGGTATTGGAGATGCACCGTTTGACCGATGCCCTGATTTAAAAGGGATTAAGACTTCTTTCAGGGCGCTCAGGGTATTGGAGATGCACCGTTTGACCGATGCCCTGATTTAAAAGGGATTAAGACCAGAAGGAACAAGACTGGTAGCGAAAAAAACGGTTTGACCGATGCCCTGATTTAAAAGGGATTAAGACCTTGCATCACGGAGGCGCCATCCGTGGCCAGCATTGTTTGACCGATGCCCTGATTTAAAAGGGATTAAGACCCCCAGAAGCCGACACGAAATACATGTCGGCTTCGTTTGACCGATGCCCTGATTTAAAAGGGATTAAGACAAGACCATCAATGTGGTCTTCAAGGAGTTGAATCGTTTGACCGATGCCCTGATTTAAAAGGGATTAAGACCCCCTCATCGGGGATGTATGGGAAGAACCGGTTGTTTGACCGATGCCCTGATTTAAAAGGGATTAAGACGTGTGAATACGGCCATATTCACACCCCATTCGGTTTGACCGATGCCCTGATTTAAAAGGGATTAAGACTGTGCTCTTCGGTTAACTTTTTCCCTTTGAGGTTTGACCGATGCCCTGATTTAAAAGGGATTAAGACATAGATAGTATGAAGATTAAATCCTTTTATTTTGTTTGACCGATGCCCTGATTTAAAAGGGATTAAGACTGCTCTTCCGTCAACGTTTTGCTCTTGAGCTGTTTGACCGATGCCCTGATTTAAAAGGGATTAAGACATCTCCTAGGGAGGCTGCTATTTCAGCCTCCCTCGTTTGACCGATGCCCTGATTTAAAAGGGATTAAGACCGCTGGCTCGCCAGCGAGATAGCCAATCCCTGGCGTTTGACCGATGCCCTGATTTAAAAGGGATTAAGACAGCCTCTGCAGAGAACTATTTGTGGTAAGGTGAGTTTGACCGATGCCCTGATTTAAAAGGGATTGAGACGACAGAAGCGGACACTAAGCTTTGAGCTTAGGTTTGACCGATGCCCTGATTTAAAAGGGATTGAGATTTAAGAAAAAAGCCGAGTCATGATGACTCGGCTTTTTTATTTTTAGATTAAGTAAGTTTTCCAAACAACCACCCCATCCCTTCTTAAAAAAGGCTGGATGCCGCCCTCCCGGCCTATGCTAAACTGCCCACCCAGAACACGCCCAAACGCCCAGACACCTCATGAGCAACCACCACGACAGCGGCTACAAAGAACTGTTCAGCTACCCCGAGCTGGTCCGCCAGCTCATCGAAGGCTTTGCGCCCCAAGAAATCGCCGCCATGATGGACTTTACTACCCTCACCGACCACAGCGGCAACTACATCACGCCGTTGTTCAATGAAAAATTCGAAGACAAAGTCTGGTCTGTGCAACTCCACGGGGAAGAAAACACACAACAGGTCTTTGTCTACCTGCTGTTAGAATTTCAATCCACGGTAGACTACCGCCTGCCGATCCGGCTGCTGCACTACGTCGCCTGCTTTTACGACCACCTGCTCAAAACCAAAGCCACCACCGTCAAAAAAGGCATGCCGCCGATCTTCCCGGTAGTGCTGTACAACTGGGAGCGCGTAGCACCAGCTACGCACCGAGGCCGCAGGCCTCGCGGGGGTTTATGCGCAGCTGGTGCTACGCGTTCCCAGGAGCCTGCGCGCCCACCCGCAAAAAGCGCGCTTAGACGAAGTCATTACCCGCTGGCTTAAACGCCACCTCAGACAGTTAGGTAAAGAAACCCAAACCGCGTTAGAACACATCAACCGTTTAACGGAGGATCATGCAATGCTGGCAGAAAATCTACAGACCTGGGCGGAGAAAGAGCGTCAGAAAGGATGGCAGGAGGGGCGGCAGGAGGGTGAGGAATTCGGCTTGCAGCGGGGCGAGGAGATTGGCTTGCAGAAGGGGCAACATCTTAAAGCCATCAACACAGCCCGCAACCTGCTCAAGCTAGGGGTACTCACGAACGAACAGATTGCCCAGAGTACGGGCTTGTCGGTGGCTGAGGTTGAGAAGCTGCGCCTGGAACAGCCGCATTAGGGGGCCTGGGAGCGCGTAGCACCAGCTACGCATATCTTTTAAACCCCACGAGGCCTGCGGCCTCGGTGCGTAGCTGGTGCTACGCGCTCCCAGGGGTGCTACGCGCTCCCAGGGGCGGCACCTGGAAGGTGCCGCCACGGGTTGGGGAAAGCGGCACCTGGAAGGTGCCGCCACGGGGTGCCGCTACGGGGTTGCTATTGCAGCAGGGAGAGGATGGCTTGTGGGCTGGCGTTGGCCTGGGAGAGGGTGGAGATGCCGGCTTGTTGCAGGATTTGGGCGCGGGTGAGGGCGGCGGTTTCTGCGGCGAAGTCGGTGTCTAAGATCCGCGAGCGGGCGGCGGAGAGGTTGACGTTGTAGGTGCCGAGGTTGTCGACGGCGCT
>NZ_MU255056.1:1979836-2038477 GCF_000227725.2 Thiorhodospira sibirica ATCC 700588
CAAGATGATGCTGCCACAACGCAAGCGGCGTCCGCCACAAGCCCCTGGAAAAGCGCCAAGGATGTTTTCCAGAACATGAAGTTTAACGGGACGTAGTGGCATGATTCCTGGGAGCGCGCAGCACCGGCTGCGCACCGAGGCCGTAGGCCTCGCGGGGGTTTAACGGCTATGCGCAGCTGGTGCTGCGCGCTCCCAGAGGCGGCATCAAGATGATGCCGCCACAACGCAAGCGGCGTCCGCCACAGGTCGGCTTATCTTTGCGAATGCGTCGAAAAATTGGAAAGGTATCTGAACGCTTACGTTGAGGCTTTAGGAGCGATGCAAACCCGTCGATCTTGAATTATTAAAATAAGGCGGTCATTCATACGCCTATACAGGACAAGAAAAACGGTAATCCATTGAATTATTAAAAAATCATATACTGCCCGATGCGCTAGCGATGCCCACCTGGCCGAATGTGATTACATGCATGCGCTTTTGAAAATGATTTTGACGAAGCGATTGCAAATTTTGATAAAGCATTGATGTTATTTGCACGACTGTCTGACCCAGATCAAGCCGAAAAAGAGGCCGCTCAGACACAAATTTATCGATTGATTGCGTTGATGGATCATCCGCATATTATCCCTGATGTTTTGTCTCGGGAGCTGTCGAAGCACCTGCTCAAAATAACTGGTGAAAAAACCTTGTTTGCGGTAACACACGCCTTGGCGTCCTGTGCAAAGCCCGTGCGACGGTTTACACATCATCTGTTTTTACGTACATTGGTGAATTATCCAGAAACATTTAGTGCTGAACGGCATGCATATCTTCAGCAAGCAACGAACTGGAAACATCAAGAGGACTATCCTTGGCCGCATATTGAGGCATATCGCGCATGGTTATGGGTGTTGGAAAATGAGCCTAAGCAGGCGCTTAAGCATATGAATGCTGCTATTGCGCTGGCTGAACATCATGCTTATGGCCCTATCATGCACTGGATTGCTGAGGTATTGCGCACCCTGGCGCAGGTGTTAGGATTGCAGACGCATACCCTACCAACGCAGACAGAACGTATGCGTTTGCAACAAACACTCAAGATGGCTCCACATACAGCACTGGCTGAATTCAATTGCCTGGAACAGCATAGTGCTCATGCGCATGTACGCGCTGCCATGAAACACTGTTTACCATTTAATTTTTGCTAAAATAAATTTAAAAGGAATAAAAAGTGAATAATGCGATTATTACTGGCGTTGTTATTTTCAGCATAATTGGCGCTGCATTTTTTTCAGAAAAAACAGATATAAGCTTTATTTATTCATGGATTTTAGTTATAAATGTTTCTTCTTTCTTATGTTATGGGTATGATAAAAACCAGGCCATACAAAGCCGATATCGCATACCAAACAGGTTTTTTATTTTGTTAGTCATGGTTGGCGGAGCAATAGGATCTTTTGCAGGCATACATCTTTTTCGTCATAAATATAAGTTTCAACCGATGTTGTTTTTTATAACATCAATACACTGCCTTATTTTATATATTTTTTGGTTTATGAGTCATTAAATTTAATCAATTCATTGACGTAGTGATCCCCAGCGCATCTCGCAAGGCTCCAAGCTCAATGCGTGTGCGCTGCTCTAAATGCTTTTCAATGGTAGTAAACCACAAATTAAAAAATTGCCGTGAGGCTTTTTTTTCTAAGCGGCAACCTTGTTTAGTATCATGAAAAAAATCACTGGGTTTAAATACCGCTTGATGGCATAAACTCAAAACCCATGTATCAATCCAGGGGCGCAGTGGCTCAACCAAATCCAATGCAAGACTGGGTCGCCCTGATGCGCCAGCATGCAAAAATCCCAGCGTAGTTTCATAGCCGTCCTGAGCTGTTAAACGGCCGACGGCATGACATGCCAACATGTAGCTCAATGACAATAAAGCATTGACTGGATCTTTGGGAGGACGGCGATTGCGTCCATGAAACCCCCATTCAGGCAATAATAGTTGTGGCCACTGCTTAAAATAATAAGCACTTGCTGCACCCTCAACCCCCATAAGGCTTGGAATGTCTTCACACTGACGGGCATGCAAAATAAAACGTTGAAAAGAGCTATTCAATCCATAATGACGTAAACAATGCGCTTGTCCTTCAAGCTTGTTAATTATAAATTGCTTTGCTATTGTGACTCGAAAAGCAGGATCAAAATAGGCTTTATATTGTGCCATACGCACATGCAAAGCTCCGGATGCCTGAGCAAAAACATGGCGGGTAGCTTCACCGCGCTGCGCCGGAAAAACTACCAGACTGATGCCTTCTTTTAAAGTTTGTTCAAGTAATCGACTGGAAAGACTAATTTCTTTTTTAATAATAATCTGTTTAAGTGCTTTGATTCCAATGCGATGGACTGCTCCATCGGGCTGCCGCAGCACTAAAACATCTTTTTGAAAAGATATTGAGGCTCCCGCCTGATCAATAATTAACGTTGCTTTATCCATGATATAATCCGGTTTAATAGATGTTTTTGTCAGTATTGTCAAATACTTTAATTAGATCAAAGTCGCGTTATTCATATAAATTTTCAAGACCTGCTAAAGGTGGTGTGTTTCCACACAAAAACCATAAATCACTCGGCTTGGACAAAGGATATACCCGTAAATCATCCTCTCCATTTAAAAGTAATTCTACTGTATCATTAAGTAGTTTTATTAAATGAAATCCCAATCCATAAAATAAATAGACTGACCGCTGTAAAAATATGGTTTTACGACGCAATAGACGCTGTATGCGTATTAGACGCTGGCGATCAAAGATATCGTAAGCCAATACATACCAACCATCGTGCAGTGATTCAGGCATGGTTTGTGGCAAATGTGCAAAGGGAATAACTGGTTGCACCGCGCTCAGCTGTAAAACTGGACCCTGACCACGCCGTGACAAGCGAAATACCAATAATCGATCAGTTTGTGGATCAATAAGTTCAGCCAGCTCTACACTTAAAGTTTCTACTTCCACTGCGGTCATCACTGCTTCATGCACTGAAAGCTGTCCATCCATGCGCCACCGCTGCAGGCAACGACGTACCGCTCGTGCATTTTTGGGATCTGAAATATCGTAACTAAATACAAAAGACGATCGTTCAAATCCCATGTGTTGCAACTGTGTCAGTTTATCAAGCAGGCTCATCCGGCAATCCTTTGTGGGCGTTTGGCTTTGGGAAGACGTTTTCCTAAAAAACGATGATGTGGTGATGTGCGTATGACCTGAGTTTTTTCAGGATGTAGCTGCAATTGCAGGCGTTGCAAGCTGTTAGCAGCGGCTTGCAGCGCCTGCCAAGCACCAGACTCTGTTTGACTTAATACGATAAAATCGTCGGCATAGCGTATACAGGGAATACCCTGTTCATGCAGATCCATATCCATATCATGCAAATAGATATTGCATAAAAAAGGTGACAAAACCATTCCCTGAGGCAAGCCATATCCAGCTCCAAAAGGTTGATGCTGTGGAGGAATGTTTTCCATCCATGCGGTAAGCAAATTAACGATTTGTTGGTCACCACACAATGCAAAAATCTGCTCTAAAACTGGCGCATGAGGAATATGATCAAAACATTGTAAAATATCTGCATCACCTAGCCATATATATCCTTCACGTACCCACTCACGCAAGCAAGATAGCGCCATATCCAGTGTACACATTGGACGGTATCCAAAGCTATGTGGATGAAATTTTTCTTCGCCTAGTGGTTCGAGCACAATCAATACTGCGCGTTGTATCAATTTGTCACGCACCGCTGGGGCACAGATCAATCGTTGACTGCCATCACCTTTACTGATTTCAAAGCAACGCACTTTTTGTGGCTGATATTGTCCACTCAGAAGATCCTCAGAAATTCTGCCTATGTGTAATGGCAGATCACGCGCTACATCTTGCATAGAAAGATCACGCGTCCAGCGTGATTTGTCTTTGCGAACATGACTCCAGGCCTGATTTAACACGGCTGCGCTAGCAACCTGACGAATAAAGTCAACCATATCAGTTCTCCATTTTGGTACATGCTTTAGGCTTTGCGTGTGTCTTTTTTTATACTTTTTGTGGACACACGATTTTTTATTTTGCTTACATGACCCGTGTTTCTTTGATTCGACCTGCTTCGGTATAGCGAACAAAGTCTTTTTGATAAAGAGTCCATCCGCAAATTTCTTTTATGTCTTGACCAGGTTCAGGTTTTTTTGAAGTTACATAATAGTGATAACCAATATCTTTCTTCCACAACCCCCAGTAATTTTTTTCAATTTTTACTAAATTTAAGTATTTTTTTAATAGCCGGCCATCACTTTCTATCATTAATGTCATGGTTTTTTCTGGAACTGCATTAAAGGTTTTATGAATACCTAAAAAACATCCTATAGACTCGTAATATTTTGGCTTTTCATGGGATTTATTTTTTATGTATAGGCTTGTTTTTTTATATATTCCTTGAGAAAAAATATCTACTCCTTTTGCAGTTTTTTCAGGATCATTATTGATTTTGTCTTTAAGTGATTTTATTGATCTAATTACTGACTTTTTTTCTTTAAAGTTATAGGCCAAAAAATTGAAACTATATGGAAGAAAGTAATAAGGTATATGAATATTTATAAGTATATTTCCATTGTTGTCAGAAATATAGTTTATAGAAAAATTACCTTTGAGCTTAAAAAAGAAAAAGCAACAAACATTCATATAGAATACTCCTGCTCAGGTTATGGACTGGGGGATGTTCAAGTCAATTAAAGCTTGTTGTATATATAACGTAGCAGAGTGTAATTTTTTTAAACGTAATGTTTACAGGGTATTTAAAAATGTAGCCACGGCGTGCGTTTATCTTTACAGGAACACAGGATTGGGCATCACGGAGGATGCTGGCCACGGATGGCATTTTACGACACTTTTTACCTGGAGACATGCGTCATGCAGATTCCTAACCCGATGTTTCGCGCTCGTCATACGGACACATCCAACGCTTCATCTGCTCCATTTAACACGACACCCCATCGGAGGAATTTAAACATGGCGATTATCAACGGCAGACGCATTGATCCCAGCCGCATTGGCAATGGTGTACGCGGTAGCGATTTGACCAGCCACATCAATGCCGGTCCAGGGCGTCGCACAATTATTGAAAATCAGGGCAAGGTAGAGCAGGTGGATCCTCACCGTTGGTATAAACCGCATGAGCTGGTCGATAAGAATGGACGTGGCGCGAAAGTCACCTCCATGCCGGATCGCTCCAAGGGCTATGGTTTTGGTGGGCCGCGTTCGCAGGAATCTTATCAGATTATCACCGAGCAGGTGGTTGATATTGCAGAAAACCTGTTCAAGCAGGGTGTTGCATTTGATGAAGACGAGGCCCACTGGATGGTGGTACCCAATTACTTTTTACCACCGCGTTGGCATAGCGTTGCTCGCAATACTTCGCTGCTGGTGGCATTTCCGAATGAATATCCACGCCTGCCACCGATTGGCTTTTATATGACGGCGGATTTGCCACTTTCGCCGGATGGTCATTTTTTCGATTGGGTCGCGCATGGTGCCTGGGAAGCACCGATCAGTCAAGGCTGGAAATGGTATTGCACCTACATTCACGACGGGGCCTGGCAACCGGCGCGCAACTGGCGCAACGGCGATAGCCTGTACACCTATTTTCACTTGATTAATGAAGTGCTAGGTAACTGAGGAGGATGCACATCATGGCAAATATTCCGCACTCGCATGAATTTCGCAATGGCTACAAACCGACGGCACCACAGGCCAATGTTAAGCCCACAAAGCAGCAACCGCAACAGACCTCACACAGTGATTCGCAAGAGGATGTGATTGAGGATCTGCTGAAGACGGCAGTGGTGGGTATCGGAGTGTTTTTACTTTTCAAGTTGTTTAGCTAACCGTCCATTCAGCGAGGCAAGCACTCATGGCTAATATTCCCCATTCCAGCCATTTTCGCAATTATTCGAGCACACACAAAAAGCATCCGTCAGTGCGTTCAAAAAAACGCAGCACACCTTCACAAAAACCTGGCCAGTCTGCAAAAAATGCGGATATGCGCCATACGATTGCGCTGTGGATCACGCTGTGCATCGCGTTACTGGTGGGGAGTTTGATGCTGCTGCAGTGGTATTGGACGGCCTTGTTCATCACTGCGTTGACGGGTTTTATCGTCGGCAAGCTGACCTAAAAAGGAGAATGTATTATGTTAGCCCACTCGTTAAATGCCCAGGAAAATCCCGGTGCATCCAATACCACCCCGGAGTATGCCATGGAAAAGCTCGTTGTTTTTTTAGATTATGCCAACATCAATGCGGCCTTTGATCTGCAAGGCTATATTCCGGATTATCAGGATCTGCTGGCCTATCTGGCAGAAGGGCGGTTTTTGGTGGAAGCCCATGCCTTTGTGCCGATTGATCCACGCAACCCGCATGCCCGCGATCATCTGATTGAATCGCTTTGGGATGCTCGCTATCTGGTACACAGCAAGGTCGGCAGTATCGCCGGGGAGACGTATCGTTGTGATTTTGATGTGGAAATTACTCTGGAAATGATGCGTACTGCCGAGATCGTGCGCCCGGATATTTTGGTGCTGGTCTCCGGTGATAAGGATTTTGTCCCGGCAGTTTTGGAGCTGCGCCGCCGTGGAGTGCGCGTTGAAGTGGCTGCCTTTGCCGGTGTCAATATGGCGCGTGAACTGCAACTTAAGGCCTCAGGCTTTATCGATCTGGAGGTTTATTTAAACGAAAACACGGATCTGGCAAATACCCCTTACCCTGCTGAGGGCGCTGCTGATGAAGATGACGAGGATGCAAACAGCGATGCGCACCCATTTGATTTGCGCCGTTATACACAAAAATACGAGGACTAAGTAATGCGTGCTAACGTGCATATCCGTTTCCCGCAAGGCGCGTTTGCCCGCTTGCATCAACGGCTGCTGCAAGACAAGCAGCGTGAGGCCTTTGCATTACTGTTGGGGCAAAGCCATCGTTTTGAGGATTACACCGTGATCAAAGTGGTGGAAATGGATATTGCACGGCCTGAGGATTATACCAGCCAAGGGATTGCACACCTGCGCCTGAAACGTGAATACATTTATGATCGCTTGGTCAAAATGCAGCGCCAGGGACATGCCGACACGCTGATTGATGTTCACACCCATCCCTTTTGTACTCAAGGCGCGGCTTTCTCCGGCGTAGATGACCGGGATGAGCGGGTTTTTCATCAATGGCTTGGGGATACCCTGGATAATGTGCATTATGCCAGCATTGTCCTGTCGCAAACCGACTACGCCGCCCGCCTGTGGGAACGCCGTCAAAATCGCCTGTTTGCAATCCCGGCGCAGATCAAAACCCAGACCGTTGCCGAGGCCTGGCCGTGCGCTCAGCAGCCGCCTGACAAGCGACCGTGTGAGCAAAATACCTTCGCCCGCGCTACCGATGCGCAGCAGGGGTTTTTAGCGCGCAGTGTGTTGGCATTGGGGCTGGAGAATTTGCGGCGCATGACCAATGACCAACGTATTGCCGTTGTTGGCGTGGGCGGGCTTGGTTCCATCATTGCAGAGCACTTGGTGCATTCGGGCTTTATGCACCTGGACCTGATTGATCATGACGTGCTAGAGATCACCAATCTCAATCGCATTGTTGGCGCGTATTATCGGGATGCCAAAGCGGCCAGACTCAAGGTTAAGACGGTGCAACAGCATCTGCAGCGCATCAACCCCTTTGCAACGATCCATGCGCACCCACAACGCATTGAAGAGGATAGTCTGTTGCCGGTGCTGGCGCGTGCTGACTGGATCATCCTGGCGACCGATGATCATGCCAGCCGCTTCAAGACACAAGAGATTGCCTTGCGTTTTGGTATTCCGCTGCTCTCTGCCGGGGTTAATATCACCGTCGAGGCGGGGCAGATCAGCGACATGAGCGGGGAGGTGATCATTGCGCGTCAAGGGGATCGCCTGTGTTTGAACTGCCTGGGGCGCATCTCTACTACCCGTCTGGCAGCGCAAGCCTTCCCTGATTTAGGAAAAACCCTGGCTGCACGCGGCTATGTCAGCGGTGCCGAGGTCAAGGAACCGGCCGTCAAAACCCTCAATGCTTTGCTTGCGACACTCAGCGTTGATCTGCTGATCAATCAATACACGGAACGCCAGCCGCATGTCCCGGTGTGGGTTTATGAAAACAACCTGGCGCCTTGCATCTATCCCGATACCGACAGCGTGGCACAGCGTCGCAAAGACTGCTTTTATTGTCATGATACCTGCAGCGACACTGCCGCCGTGTCGCACTAAGCCTGCAGACCGTCCTGTTTGTGTAGAGGCGCCAGGTATTGGCTTGGTACCTTATATTTTCTTCTTTAGTTTTTATCAGTTTGCGCGGGAAACCTCGGCCTTCAGGCCGAGGAGGGATAGCGCGGCGTGCGAAGCAAGCCTCCCGCGCTCCTTTCTATGTTGAGGTTTTACACAGTGCGCTATCGCGTGTAACGTATGGACATGGACATCAAACGCGCCTACCGCTTCCGGTTCTACCCGACGCCCGCGCAGGAACAAAACCTTGCCCGGACGTTCGATTGCGTAACGCCTATTTTTATTTTAAAGACGGCAGGTCGAGATTTAAAAATCACCAGGGATGCTTCGTTAAATAGGGTAGCGTTGATATTCCCACCTGTTTTGGAGGTTTTCCATGCTGCAATCCTTGCTGAGTGATTATCCTGAGTTAGCCCGTGCACTGTCGGCCTTAGAGGCTTTTGATCATGACGCACTCTCTGAGCGGCCCGTGTGTGTGGCGGCGCTGGGTTTATATAACGGCGGCAAAAGCACCTTGTTAAATGCCTTGACCGATCAGATTGAAGCGGAGTATTTCCCTACTGCATGTGTGCGTGAGACCCGCACGGCAAAAATATTGCACTTGCCCACGCATGATGTCATGGATACGCCCGGCATTGATGCGCAAGACGAAGACGACGCACATACCTTCGCCAGCATTGTAAAAGCCGATGTTTTGTTGATGGTGCATAACCTGCGTCTGGGTGAGCTGGATGCCCAGGCCCTGGATTATTTGGCCAAGATTCAAAAACAATCAACAGAGCCTTTGCATGAGCGCTTACTGTGCGTGTTGACCCATGCCGAGGGTAAGCGCGCTGAATTTACCTCGCTCATTGAGATGATCAATGCGCAATTGCACCATATCAGCGGCAAAGCAGCACCGATTTTTCTGGTCAGCAGCACGATTTATCTGCAAGGCCGCCGCGAAGGACAGCAGGCATTTATACAGGCCAGCGGTATTCCCGTATTGCAAAGTACCCTGGCTCGTCGGATTAGTGAGCTGCAACAGACCTTGACCACCGTCCGGGCGAAAAAGCGTCAAACCGTTGTGGCGCAGGTGTATGAACGCGTGACTCAGGCAATGCAAAGCGAGACCCAGCAAAAACACCATTTGCAGCGGTCCCTGGCAGAAAAATTACAGCGGGCGAATGAAAATTCCGCACAGCTGTTGCGTTCTTTACAGGGTGGTTAAGTCGTTTTTTGTAGCGAAGCCTCACACCAGTTATATATTTCAGGAGAATACATATGTTTTTTCTGGCAGCAATTCCTTTAGTAAAGATTATTGGTGGCGCTATTGCGACAACTGCAGCAGTAAGTACTGCTGCCTATGTAGCACATAAACTGAGCGAAAACTCCTCAAGCGCAGATGATGAGTATCATGCAAAACTCAAGGCGAGTCAGGAAGCCGAGGCCCGCCGGCAGCAGGCGCGTCAACAGCAGCTGCTGCAGGCCGCCACGGACAGCGTTGATCGCATCCTGCATCCCTTGGGCTTTGCCCGCCAGGGTGCGCTGGAGCCATACGATCTGCAGTGCTTGGCACAGCAGGATGTGGCGCTGGATGAAGATACGCACGAATGGGTGACTCACATGGCGCACCTGGCTGAAGTAGAGCCGACGCAGTTACAGGCCCTTGAACATGTGCTGACTTGCCTAAGCGCAAGCTATGAAGTCAAAGGCGATGGCCCGGTGCTGGCGATGCTTGAGCAGGTAAACATCCGCGCCCAGCGTATCGATGCCCTTGAGCAGCTATTGCACACGGTTAACTAAACCATATCCACGATAACAGGGAGTTTCTAATGCATCTCCAGCACGACACCGACCGTCACCACTTGCTTGCAACTTTTGCGGGTTTGGCCGAGCAGTTTGCTCAGGCCAAAGCCGATATTGCGCACAAGGAGCAGCACATTGACGCTGCCTTGCAACGCTTGGAAAAACAGCTTAGCGCACAAAAGCGCCTACCGAGCGTGGATTTAAAAAACAAGCATCCAGTGATGCAGGCCTTTGAGCACTATCATCAGCAATTCCAAAACATTGCGCACAACTGGCAGCAGCAGGTCAAGCAATACGAACGCAATACAGCGTTTCGCAAGGGGCTGGGTGATGCCTTTTTGTTGTATGTCTATGGCAAGGTCAATTCGGGCAAAAGCTCTTTGGGCAATTATGTCGCCACCGGCAGCGACACCCCAGATACAGCACGGGTGCAGCAGTGCAAAGCCGAAAGCGGCCTGCAATTTGGTTTACAGGAGGTTTCCAGCGTGGGCACCATTCACGAAGATGAGTTGCAGCAAGGTTTTGGAGTAGATCGTAAGGAATGTACCTGCGCCATTCAGTATTTTCTACTGCCGGGGCTAAACTGGGTGGACTCCCCCGGCTTGCATTCCAAAAATCCAAAAAATGGCGATTTGGCGCGTGAATATGCCAATAGTGCCGATCTGATTGTATACACCATGTCGGCGGCCAATCCTGCACGCCAATCTGACATGCACGAGATTGAACAACTGTTAAGCCTGGGCAAGCCGTTGATGATCTTGATCACACGTTCAGATACGACAGCGCCCGTGCTCACAGAACACGGTGAAGTGGAGTATCAAACCGTGATGTTCAGTGAAGCCGATCAGCAGGCGCAAATCCAGTACGTTCGCGATGAGCTTGAGCGGCTGCTGGCTCATGATCAGGCCCGGCGTGCTTTGATTAAGGCTGAGATCGTGCCGGTTTCCGTGAAAGTCGCTCAAGCGCAAAACGTTGAGATCTCTGGCATGGGCCGTTTGTTTGCGGTGATGTGTGAGCTTACTCAAAAAGAAAGTGTGCAGATGAAACTCAATACCCCGAAAAACAACCTGGCGCAATTCATCCTGCATTTGCAGGCATCAACGACGCGACTGGAAGAGGGGCTTGCCAAGCTTGCAGAGGTCATCGCGGATTGTGAGCAAGGCATTGAGGAAGGACGCACAGAGATCATAACCACTCTGCAACAAAGCTTGAATATCGTTCTCAATCAGGCCATGCAGCAGTATCAGGGAGATAACAAAGCATTGTTAAGCCGTGTCGGTGAACATTTAAACAAGGAGCTCGCTCGCGTGATAGAAAACAAGCTTCGTGAGCAGCTTGAGCAGCTGGATCAGGCGGTGCAAGATGCCCTGGATTTTTCTGATGCCACGGCCTTGCCAGGCTTTGAACAGCACTTTGAGACCATATCTTATTCAAATAGCGCAAGCCGTAGCGCCCTGGGCGGATTATTTGGCGCCGTGGTTGGAGGCGTTGCCGGATTTTTGATCGGCGGCCCGATGGGCGCAGCCATTGGCAGTACCTTAGGCAGTGCTGCCGGAGGAATGGGTGGCAAAGCATTGTCTGAGCAATTGGTACGGCGCATTCCCAACGGTGACAACCGTGAACAGATCGAAAACACGGCGCGTGAACTATTTACCCAAGGCTTGATCCGCGCTGTAGATACGCACTACACCCGTCCAGCCAAACAGGCGTACGTGCCGATACAGCAGCGCATGTTAGAAAGCCAAAAGGCCCTGCAACAGTTCAAACAGGCTCTGGCAAGTTTATCTATGTCCCGCGCCTGATCCAAAGGATAAGGAAACATACCATGATGCAAGACATTCATCCCGTTTTACATGCCTTCAACACGACCCGTTCGATTTTGGCGCGTTATCTGCCCGCCGAACGCCTTGAGGCTCTGGCCGCACACATAGAGGCGCGTGCCAGCGCAGCAACGCCGGTGATCTTGGTCTATGGTGTTTACAATGCAGGCAAATCCACCCTGATCAATGCCTTGCTGGGACGTGCTGAGGCGCCGATGGGATGTGTCCCTACGACAGCACAAACCCACCCTTATCAGTGGCGTGGTTACACCGTACTCGATAGCCCTGGCATTGATGCCCTCAGTGAACATGAACGGGTTGCGCAAGCACAGTGCGAGCGCAGCGATGTCGTGATTTTTGTGATCAACAGTTCACCGGCTGCCGATGAATTGCGTACCTATACCTGTATGCTTGAATTCGTGGCACGCAAACAGCGGGTCATGCTGGTCATTAACAATACCAGCGGTATCCGCTGGGGCAGTGCCGAACAATTTGCTGTGGTTGATGAAGTCCGCGCCAACGTACAAAAGCAAGCGAGCATCCATTCACAGGAAATACAAAAGGCCGTTGCACAAATCCCCATACACTGGCTGGATGCCAAGCTCGCCTTAGAGGGACGACTCACGCAACAACCAGCGTTCGTGCATCACAGTGGGATCATCCCCTTTGAACAATCGCTGCACAGCTTTATTGCCGCCACCGACAAAAGCGCACTGACCAAAAGCCTGGCCAGCCAACTGCACAGCGTGTTTGAGGAGGTACTTGCCGAGATCGAAAGTCGTCAGACCAACGAACACGACGCCCAGCTCAGCCGGATTCAAACGCGCTTGATGAACGAAGACGCTCGTTTGCGCAACGTCTTTGCCGAATTTATCCGCCATCAACAGCAACACCTCAAAAGCCACATCAAGGCACTGCTTAACCATCCCATGCAGGACCAAATGCAGGTGGAACAGGCCATGCAAGCCCTGAGCGAAACCCTGGGGAATGCCCTGCAGCAACGGCTGGAACAGGAACTGGAACACACGGCACGGCTGACCACGACACTAAATCAGACACTCGGACAAATACCGCCGCCTGCCATTGCGCTGCATCCAGAGGCAGTGCTACCGGTATCGCCGGAAACCTCAGCGCCAAACGCTGTGGAGCTTGATCAGCTTTTGCAGACGCATCAGGATAAAGTTGCTCTGCTGTTAAAAAGCATCAAAGAAGAACATATCATCACCGTACTCACCACGGTTAAAGCATACTTTCCCAGTTTGCTCAAAGGGATTGGGCCTAAAACCATGGAAAAAATCGCTGGCAAATGGGTGGGCATCCTAACCAAAGGCGTGCCGGTGGTATCCATAGGCCTGCAGGCTATTTTGGGGGCGGTGGATTACTATCGTGCACAGCAGGCACAAGAAGAAGAAATCAATGCCAAACAGCGCTATTTTCAGCAAGTCAATGACCTGGCCGAGCAGTTATCACAACAATACCAGTATGCCGCCAACACGGTCATTGAACAGTGTATCGTACAGGTTTTACAACCCGCACTGGAGACACTGCAAGCCATGCAGACAACGCTGCAAACTCAGTCTACGCAGCAGGCGCAGGATCAACAAAGCCTGCAGAGCGCGGCCAATCAGCTTAAGCGCCTCTGAATAAAATCCTGTGCGGCCTCACTGTAAATCGGGGCTTTGAAAAATCTCCAGCCTGGTTACGTTATATATATCAATAAAGCCAAAGCACTGCTGATGATCCTGGATGCGGGATGCATGCAGGCTGACAGGATGCCTTGCCCACGGAAGGGCTTTTTTTCAGGTTTGGCACCTCATCATTTAAAATCTGCCGAAATCATGCGTTAAGTCTATATAAACCGCGCAAGCCCGAAAAATGCCTCGCTTGTTGCTTCATTTCAAAAAATCACGGAGAACAAAATGTGCCATTCATTATTCCCGTTTGGGGTGTTGTTGCCATTGGTGTAATAGTTGCGGGCGCAATCGCCGCTTCTTCAAAAAGTGAACCAACGGTAGTTAATATTACAAAAGAAGTTGTTTGTAATGCACATAGACCTAAATGGTGGCTACTGGTCACTGCTATATCCTCAGTCATTGGGGCCATTTTATCCATTCTGCAAATTATTATTTTCAATTAGCTTAAAATTTCATGATCTAGCGATACACTTAATAACAAATCTTAATAAGAAAAATGCCCGATGAATAGCACCCCCTATGCCAATAACAGCATTCTGGTTTTAACCGTTTATTATTCCGATGGTCTGTGGATGTTTGATGATGACCGTGTTGGGTTATGCCGTGAGCCTTTTGTTGAAGGTGTTCCCGAGATCATAGAACATCATGTAAAAGACATTCACAATGCAGAAGATGGCTTCCGGATGATCTTTTCGGCAAAACCCTTCCCAGGATATCAAGAGCATCTGGTCTGGCAACGAGCGGAATACGGTGGTAACTGGTATTTAAGCAATGTCCTGCAAACGCAAGGCTGGCTGTGCCCCGCGATGTACAAATATTTCGAAAAAGCTCCCGAAAATATTTACGTCAAATGTGAGACACTCCGCTGATGACATAATCACCCGGTAGCATCATCATGCAGATGCTATCTTTTTTGCAGAGGCTACTTTTTTTCGTACCTTAACGTAATTTTATAAAAATTAAATTTTTAGTAATTCAAATTAAATACCTTCCTGCTCAGTCTCATTTTTTAAAAAATCCCGCATCAAGCGTTGTAATCATTAATGTATGCTTTTGCCAAGCTCGGCAGAAGTGACATCACCATCTTCATGTGTCTATACACTTCACAAAAGGAATGCTTTGATGATGTCTACCGCCCCTGTTGCACCATCGGTTTTTATTGAAGTATCTGGCGATGAACATATGGGAACCTCGAAAAACCTTGGCCCCCGCTGAGAAATAAAATGACATCGTAGTGAAACTTGCCATAGCCTATCCCGATGAAAAACGCACCGCCCTCAAGACAGAGCTGTTCGCTGACGAGCAGCACCGCAAGAAGACCGATGCTTTGGGGGATCCGCTGGTCGAGATCGCGTGCCTTGAATTTTCATCAGTTTGCGCGGGAAACCCCGGCCGCAAGGCCAAGGAGGGATAGCGCAGCACGCAAAGCGTGCGCCTGTTCCCGAGGCCTCCTCTTTGGTAGCTTGCTCTCTTATACATGGATGCTATCTTTATTTTAACCGCAGGGCTGGCGGGGTTAGTCTGTGGAGAAACTGTAAGTCCGGTATCTCTTTGAGGCATTTGGCAGGTAGGGCGGGGTGGATGTCAAGTTCTCAAACAGTGGAAGGCTTGGGACGTGGAGTAATAACGTAGCGAGGAGCGCCGAGTTGCACTCGGCTAGTCGGGATAAGGAGTTAAAAATCAGCCGAGTACAACTCGGCGCTCCAGATAACCACCCCGGCGCTACGCGCCACCCCTCCTTGAATAAGGAGGGGAGTTTTTTATGCGGCATCAAGACGATGCCGCCACTAAATATACTGCTTAAGCCAGTCTACAAAGGAATCGGCCTGGCTGGGGGTGCCAATGGCGCGAAACTGCCAGCCATCGCCTTCGCGTTCCAGTTCGGCGAATAAAAACGAGCGCGCTGAGGCATATTCTTGCCCGCCCGAGAGGTCAAAACGCGCCATTTCATGCCCTTGGGCGTCCACCGCCCGGATAAAGGCATTGCGCACATCGCCAAAGCTTTGCTTGTTTTCGATGCCGTTATAGATCTGGATGATAAATACCAGCTTGTGATACTGCGCGGGTAAGTCGTTGAGCCTGGCGATGATCTGCTCATCATCGCCCTCGCCTTCGCCGGTGCGATTATCGCCCGTCAGCCACACACAGCCGCTGGCGTGACGCAGCGCATTGAAAAACACAATATCGCCGTTGCGCAGCGATTTGTCCTCCTGCTTTTCCCCCAGATTGGCCACCTTGCCTTCGGCATTGCACAAAAAGGCAATCACATCCAGATCATAATCTGCGGCCTTTTGTCCCAGTAGACCGCCCAAAAATCCCCGGCCCTTGGCCTCATTAACATCCCAGCCCAAGCCGATGGTCACTTGCGAAAGATCATAATCGCTCTTGCGCAGACTCACCCCTTGGCCTTTGCGTAAACTCACCGCCATAGCCTTGACTCCTTCTCGTTTAAAAATAGACAACGCACATCAGGCGACATGCACCCCGAATTGCTCGCACAAGCCGTGCAGTCCATCCGCGTTACCCTCGCCGAGGGTCTTAAAAAACCAGCCGTTTTTCTCTTTGTAAACCTCGGCCACCTGCAGCGCGGTCTGGGTAGCGTATTGGCCGGTTAAATCAATACGCGCCAGTTCGGCCTGCGTATCCAGGTCCAGCATACGGATAAAGGTGCCAAACACCCGTCCGAAAGTCTGCTCGCGCAGATCGGCATCATGCAAAGACACCGTGAGTACAATACGCGTGACATGTTCCGGGGCTTTGGCAAGTTCCAGGGTGATGGTTTCATCATCACCCTGCCCCTCGCCGGTCAGGCTGTCCCCGGAGTGTATCGCAGTGCCACACGGTGAGCTGAGCTGGTTATAAAAGATAAAATCCCGATCACTGAGCACCCGGCCTGCCTTGGTCAGTAAAAAAGCGCTGAGATCCAGATCAAAATCCACCCCCTCGGTGATCCGCGCCTCCCAGCCCAGACCGATCAGCAGCCGCTTGATGGCAATGGCTTCGGCGTCTTTTTTGCGATTTTTGAAAAACATGTTGGTATTCCTCTTTCCAGTAACCATGAATTTGCATAAGACTTTGCCAGACTAATAACCTCTGGTAAAGTCTTGGCCCGCATTACAGATTACAGACGGCAGTTTAGCGTCTGTGCCCACGCACCGCCGCTGATTTGCACGGCATCAACCACAGGCATTCTGAAACCATTCATGCAACCACCTTCGATCAAAACGCCCGACAGCCGACAGCCGCGTAAACAGCTTGGTCCGTTATTGCAACTGGCGGGTTTTCTGCGCCCGTATAAAATCCGTCTGCTCTGGGCGGCGCTGGCCTTGCTCACCGGGGCGCTGGGGGTGCTGGCCTTTGGCGGGGTGTTGCGCATGGTCATTGACCAGGGTTTCCGCAGTGGCGATGCCGCCGCCCTGAATCAGGCCCTGCTGTGGCTGTTTGCGGTGGTTATTACCCTGGCGCTGGCCGTAGCGGCACGGGTGTATCTGGTGACCTGGCTGGGTGAGCGGGTGGTGGCGGATCTGCGCAAGGCCGTCTTTGAGCGCGCCTTGCAGCTGGAGCCGGCCTTTTTTGAAAGCACTCGTACCGGCGAGGTGATTTCGCGCCTGACCACCGATGCTGCCCTGATTCAGGTGGTGATCGGCTCAACGCTTTCCATTGCGGTGCGCAATCTGCTGCTGTTTAGCGGTGGGCTGATTCTCTTGATCATGACCAGTCCCACGCTGACCTTGTGGGTGTTGGGCGGGGTGCCGGTGGTGGTCTTGCCGGTATGGATTTTGGGGCGACAGGTGCGCAAACGCTCACGCCTGGCCCAGGATCGGGTCGCCGATATCAGTGCCTATCTGGATGAGACGCTGTATGGCATTCGCACCGTTCAGGCCTTTTGTCATGAGGCTCTGGATCGGCGTCGCTATGCCCAGCATGTCGAGAATGCCTTTGGCGCAGCCATTGCCCGCACGCAGAGCAGTGCTTTGCTTTCGGGGCTGGCGATGTTATTGATGTTCACCGCCGTGAGTCTGGTGTTGTGGGTGGGCGGGCATGAGGTTCTGGCCGGGCGCATGAGCAGCGGCCAACTGGCTGCGTTTGTGTTTTATGCGGTGTTGCTGGCAGGGACCGTCAGCGCCTTGAGCGAGATTGCCAGCGATCTGTTTCGGGCGGCCGGCGCGGCTGAGCGGCTGGTAGAATTGCTCAATACCGAGCCGCATATTACCTCGCCCCCGCAGCCTCGTGCCTTGCTCACCCCCGTTCAGGGCCGACTTGGCTTGGAAAATCTCCGCTTTCATTATCCGGCCCGCCCGGAATCGCTGGCCCTGGATGGCTTTTCCCTAAACCTTGAGCCCGGCCAACAGGTGGCGCTAGTCGGCCCTTCGGGGGCGGGTAAATCCACCCTGTTGCAATTATTGCTGCGTTTTTATGACCCGCAAAGCGGGTGCATCACCTTTGATGGCATCGACATCCGTGAGCTGGATCTCAACAGTCTGCGCAGTCAGATTGCCTGGGTTTCACAAGACCCGGTGATTTTCGGCACCACCGCCTGGGAAAACATTGCTTATGGCCTGGAGGGGGTTGGCGAAGACGCCATTTTAGCGGCCGCCGAGGCGGCCCATGCCCGCGAATTTCTGCAGGCCCTGCCGCAGGGGTTTGACACCTATCTGGGCGAGCGCGGCGTGAGACTCTCCGGCGGTCAGCGCCAGCGCATTGCCATTGCCCGTGCCCTGTTACGCAATCCTGCCGTGTTGCTGCTGGATGAGGCGACCAGCGCGCTGGATGCCGAAAGCGAGCACAGTGTCCAGCAGGCACTGGAGCGCCTGTTAAGCGGTCGCACAGCCCTGATCATCGCCCACCGCCTGGCCACCGTGCGCAAGGCTGACCGCATCGTCGTCATTGACCAGGGACGCCGGGTGGCCACCGGCACCCATAGCGAACTGGTCAAACAGGAGGGCCTCTACCGCCGCCTTGCCAAACTGCAGTTTCGGGATACCGTTTAAACGAAACGGTTACATAACACTGATTCATATCCAATACACGGACATTAACCCCGCACCATGACAGCCTTTGATATTGCCCGCTTCAGCCGGATTCGCTGGACCATTTACACCATTTTGGTCAGCGCCTATATGTTGGTGTTTTTCCACCGCTTTGCTCCGGCGATGGTGTCCGGGGAGCTGACGGAGGCCTTTGCGGTCAGCGCCGCCGCCCTGGGTTCGCTCTCGGCCATGTATTTTTATATCTACACCGCCATGCAGATCCCCGCCGGCGTTCTGGCCGATACCCTCGGCTCACGCTATGCCGTTACCCTGGGCAATCTGGTCGCCGGTATCGGCTCCATCACCTTTGGCCTGGCAGAAACCCTGGCCATAGCCAGCGTCGGGCGCTTTCTTGTCGGTCTGGGGGTATCGGTGGTGTTTGTCGGCCTGATGAAAAGCAACAGCGTCTGGTTTAGCGAGCGGCGCTACGGCAGCATCAGCGGCCTGACCCTTCTGCTGGGCAATCTGGGCGCTATCGCCGCCACCGGGCCACTGGCCTTGATGCTGCTTTATGTGGAGTGGCGCAGTCTGTTTGTGGCCCTGGGCCTGATTGCCATTGCGCTGGCCCTGCTGTCGTGGTGGCTGGTACGCGACCGCCCAGAGCAGCTGGGTTTTCCATCGGTGCGCGAGATGGAAGGATTGCCCGCCCACAACGCCCCGCGCCAGCATTGGCTCAAGGAGCTGCGCGTTGTGTTGGCGAACCGCCGCCTCTGGCCGGGATTTATCTATGACTTTGGCATCACCGGCAGCCTGTTTGGGATGCTTGGGCTGTGGGCGATTCCCTGGCTGCGTGATGTACACGCGCTGAGTCGCAATGAGGCGGCGCTGTATACCACCGTGGCGACCATCGCCTTTGCCGTGGGCTGTCTGTTTGCCGGGACCCTTTCTGACCGGCTGCAACGCCGCAAAATGGTATTGCAAAGCGGCGCACTGGCCTATCTGGGCGTCTGCCTGATGCTTATGTGGCTACCGTGGGGGCCGGGTTTGTCTGGATTATTATTGTTTGGACTGCTGGGGCTGACCGCCAGCGCCTTTGTCGTGGCCTACGCCCATGCCAAAGAAGTCGCCCCCCCGGCCTTTTCCGGCATGGCCATTGCCTTGGTGAATACCGGCCTGTTTCTCGGCGCAGCCCTGTTTCAACCCGTATTTGGCGCCATCATGGACTGGGGCTGGAGCGGCCAGCTTGTTCACGGATTGCCACAGTATGCGCACGGTGACTACCAGCGCGGCCTGTGGCTGCTGGTTGGCTTTGCCAGCCTGGCCACCCTCGCCTCATGGTTTTTTGTCGAAACCCGCTGCCAAAACATCACCACTGTCGCGGCAGCGCGGTGAAATCTTAATCCTCGCGCAGGGCGTGTCCGGTGAGGTGTAAAAATACGTCTTCAAGGTCGGCCAAACGATGCACATAGCGCAGGGGAGTTTGTTGCAGCTGGCTCAGTACGGGTTGCGGATCGTCAAGGTATAGCACTACGCCATCCAGGCTTTGATGGACCCGTTGCGCCAGAGGTGTGGCATGTGCGGCATACCAGTCCAGGGTGCCGGGGCCTTCCACTTCCACCACATGCGGGCTGACGTGGGTATTGATCAGGCTAAGCGGCGGGGCGCAGGCGATGATGCGTCCCTGATCCATGATGGCCACGCGATCACATAGCCGCTGCGCCTCTTCCATGTAGTGACTGGTCAGCACCAGGGTTTTGCCAGCCTCACGCAGTTGCCGCAGCTGCTGCCAGACATGCCGCCGGGCCTGCGGATCAAGCCCGGTGGTCGGTTCGTCCAAAATCACCAGTTCCGGTTCATTGACCAAGGCCCGCGCCAGAGTGACCCGCCGTCGCATCCCGCCGGATAAGGCCCCAATGGCCGCATCGGCGCGCCCTTCCAGCGCGACAAATTCCAGCAAGGCCGCGACCCGCGCCGCTGCCACGGCTTTTGGCACCGCAAAATAATTGGCATAATTGCACAGGTTTTCGCGCACCGTAAAATCGGGGTCGAGATTATCAAACTGCGGCACCACCCCCATGCGCACCCGCGCCTCACGCGCCTGCGCGGGTATCGGATACCCTAAGACCTGCAAACGCCCCCGATCCGGTGGCGTCAGGCCCAACAGCATCCGCAGCGTCGTGGTTTTGCCCGCCCCGTTTGGACCCAACAGCCCAAAACACTCGCCCGGCGTAATCGCCAGGTCCAGCTGATCCACTACATCCACTGCGCCGTAGCGCTTGCTTAGCCCTTCGGCATAGACAACATCCATCGGGACGCCCCTGATTTATGATTCACGCATTCATGATTTCGCGCAGCCCTACCGCAGCAAGGCCACGCCCCCAAACCCGTCTGTGGGTAGCGCAACGCGCACAAACACCCCGGCGGTATCTACATCACATACTCCTGTGCCTGCTGTTTAGCCTCATGTTTCCTGCCGCCCTGCTGGCCCAAGCGCCTGCCGCTGAAGTCCTGCGCGAAACCCCACCGCCAATCCCCTGGTATTATCGAATGCTCATCCCCGAACCGGTGGAAGGCGGTCTTGACTGGGCAGTGCTGGAGCAGGTCAGCGTTATTTATACCCAGCACGGTGAACAAATCGAACACCGCGTGGAATTTAGCGAGGCGGTCATGCAACACCACCGCCGCCGCGTGATCCTAAAAGGTTACATGCTACCCCTGAACGCCCCTGAAGCAGAATCCGCCATACGCCATTTTCTGCTGTCGGCCCTGCCCGCACATTGTCCTTTTTGTATGCCCGCCGGCCCGGCACGCCTCGTTGAGGTGGAAACGGACCTGCCGATGGCCTACACGGATCAAGCCCTCGCCATCGAGGGACGTTTTCATGCCCTGACAGCGGACGCCCAGGGGACTTTTTACCGGCTCACAGACGCACGCCGCTGGCCTTGAATCTGTTTATCAGGAGTTACGCCGTTGGAGACTGCGAAACATATAAAAAATCATGTTTCATCCTTCGCGCCCTTCGCGGCTTCGCGTGACTCTTTAAAGACTGAACGCTGAAAACGGCGGCGCAGCCGCCCCTGAAGGGCTGATCTCACGCGAAGCCGCGAAAAATATAAAATCGAACCTGGCAACATCCATCAGCTAGACGCTAACGGCGTAACTCCTATGTTTATTACGCGTTGAGATGCGTGCGATACCTACTCGCAGGATTCTGTATAATAGCTGACAAACACGCCCCGCGCAGCGATGCAATGCGCCCCTGTTCACGAACTGACCGCCGGATGCTTGAGCCAACCACACCATGACTGCTGAAGTTCGCACCCTGGCTGCCCTGGAGTTCAAAGGGCGGATGATCACTGTCACCGTACTGCGCGTGCTGGAACCTACACTTTCGGTGCTGGCGCGGGATTTGGACCGCCGCCTTGCCGAGGCCCCGGAGCTCTTGCGCGGCTTACCCACGCTGCTGGATCTGGATGCGGTGAGCGCGTCGCTGGATTCGCTGGATATCTGCGGTCTGGTGAGATTACTGCTTGAGCGCGGTATAACGCCTATCGGCGTGCGTTCTCCCAGCGCCCAGATGAGCGCCCTGGCGAAAAAAGGCGGCTTGTTAGCGATCACCTCTGATGGCACAGATGTCATCCGCCGCTTTGCGGAATCCAAGGTGCAAATGACCGCTGCCCCGGTGACACCTGCCAAGTCGCCTGCCTTGCTGATTACCCATCCGGTGCGTTCAGGACAGCAGGTCTATGCCCCGGAAGGGGATTTGATCATTACCTCATCGGTCAGTGCCGGTGCAGAGATTTTGGCCGATGGGCATGTGCATGTCTATGGCCCCCTGCGTGGGCGGGTGATGGCGGGGCTGCGTGGGGATACCAGCGCCCGCATCTTTGCCCTGCATCTGGATCCGGAACTGGTCGCCATTGCCGGGAATTATCGCATCAGTGAATATATTGAAGACCGGGAGCGGGGTGATAATATGCAGGTGTATTTACACGGCGAAAGCCTAAAGATTGAAAAAATCAAGTCCTAGCGAGCGGTACATATCTGGGCGAGTAAGACCTGATAGAACTTTAACATTGACCTCAACGCACGATTTCCTGATTTGTTTGGATTTTGAGATAAATGTGTTAAATTTTCAACCTTTATCAAACCAGTCGTATTGTGTGTGCGATCATTCTGCGTTAAGTTGATTGGCTAAGGTGTGCGGGTGTCGCTTTTCTATTGTCCATTGTTGGAGGTGTTTATGTTGACTCCTTGGGGTGCGCTGTGTCCAAGATAGTCGTTGTTACGTCAGGGAAAGGCGGCGTGGGCAAAACCACGACCAGCGCCTCGTTTGCCACTGGGCTTGCGCAGGCCGGTCACCGCACTGCCGTGGTCGATTTTGATGTGGGCTTGCGTAATCTTGATCTCATCATGGGGGTGGAACGCCGGGTGGTCTATGATTTTGTCAATGTCATTCATGGCGATGCCTCGCTCAAGCAGGCCCTGATCAAAGACAAGCGCGTTGATGGGCTGTATATTTTGCCCGCTTCGCAGACCCGCGATAAAGATGCCTTGAGTCACGAGGGGGTAGGGCGAGTACTCAGTGAATTGGCGGCAGAATTTGATTATGTCATCTGTGACAGCCCCGCTGGCATTGAGCGAGGCGCCTTGATGGCCGCCTATTTTGCCGATGAGGCCATTGTGGTCACCAATCCGGAGGTTTCCAGCGTCCGCGATTCAGACCGGATTTTAGGCATTCTGGCTAGCAAGACCCAGCGCGCCGAGCGTGGTGACTCGCCCATGCCCGGACGGTTGTTGTTGACCCGCTATGCCCCGGCACGGGTGATCAAGGGCGAGATGCTCAGCGTCGATGATGTGCTGGAAATTCTGGCGATTGATATGCTGGGGGTGATTCCTGAATCCTTGTCGGTACTCAATGCCTCCAATGCCGGTTTACCGGTGATCCTGGATGATGACTCGGATGCGGGTCAGGCCTATCAGGACGCTGTGGCCCGTTTTCTGGGTGATGAACGACCCCATCGTTTTATGTCAGTGCCTAAAAAAGGGCTGCTTGAACGCTTGCTAGGGGGATAAATTATGGTAAACAGTCTGTTGAGCTATTTTCAGTCGCAAAATAAGACACCATCCACCGCAAAGCTCGCCAAAGAGCGTCTCCAGGTAATTGTCGCCCGCGAACGCTCGCAGCGTAACGGACCGGATTATCTGCCCTTGATGCAGGAAGAATTGCTCAATGTGATTCGCAAATACGTCCCTGTGGATCGGGATTCGGTGATGATTCAACTGGATCGTGACGGTGATTATGAAATTCTGGAGCTCAATGTCATCCTTCCTGAGCAGGATAACTCCTCCTCTCGCTTTCCTCCTGATTAACCAGCCGAATACTCAATCCTGATCAAGACGGTCTGAGGGTGCTGCGGTGTAGGCATCATACACCGGATGCGGCATGCATTCAGGCCGAGGAAACCTGCATGACAACACAGCCCGAAGCCTCTCCGGTGGCTACGCAACCTGAGACTCTGCAACTGGCCTATATCGGTCTGGGTATCATGGGCCAGCCGATGGCCAGACGCCTGCTTCGGGCCGGTTATCCTCTGCATTTGTGGGCGCGCCGCCCGGCCAGCGCCGCCACTTTGCTCAACGAAGGCGCGCAGTGGGCACCCTCGGTGGCGCAGCTTGTTCAGCGTGCTGATGTGTTGTTTTTAAATGTCTCGGATACCGCCGATGTCGAGCAGTTATTGCTCGGTTCGGGTGGCGTACTGGAAAATGCCCGCCCCGGGCTGATTGTGATTGATCACAGCACCATCTGCCCCCTGGCAACGCGCCGTATGGCCCAAAGCCTGCAACAAGGCGAGATCACCTTATTGGATGCCCCGGTGTCCGGCGGTGAGCAGGGCGCGATTCATGGCACGCTGTCATTGATGATTGGCGGCCATGCAACGGCGTTAGAGCGAGTACGGCCCGTGTTAGCTCACGTCGGCACCACCCTGACGCACGTCGGTGACGTGGGTGCTGGCCAAGTCGCCAAAGCGTGTAATCAGATGCTGGTCGCGCAAATGCTGGTGGCCGTAGGCGAAACCCTGCTCTTGGCAGAAGCCGCCGGGGTTGATCCCGCCAAAGTGCGCACGGCGCTGCTAGGGGGCTTTGCCTACTCCAAAATCCTCGACGTGCATGGGCAGCGGATGCTGGAGCAACAATTTACCCCCGGTTTTAAGGCGGCTTTGCATCGTAAGGATATGGGCATTGTGCAAGACCTGGCCCGCGAGCTGGGTCTGTTTGTACCCGGTTGCACCCTGGCCACGCAATATATCAATGCCGCCGTTGGCCAAGGCTGGGCGGAGCAGGACTCCTCCGTCATTGCGCAGATACAACACGCGTTGTTGCCTAAACTTCCACAATAATGACGCCTGCTGACGCCTCCCTAAGCCCCCAGAGCACCGAACCGCTGCTGGCGGTGCGCGAGCTGTACACCGACCTGCGCGTCGGACAGCAAAGCCTGCGGGCGGTGGATGGCATCAGCTTTACCCTGCATCGTGGCGAAACCCTGTGCCTGGTCGGTGAATCCGGCAGCGGCAAGTCCGTCACTGCCTTGTCCGTGATGCGGCTTCTGGCCGAGGATGTTGCCACGCATCCTCACGGCGAAATCCTGTTTTATCCGCCGGGTCAGCCGCCGCTAAATCTGCTGACCGCTGCTGAGGATACCTTGCGACAGTTGCAGGGCGGGCGTCTGGCGATGATTTTCCAGGAGCCGATGACCTCACTCAATCCGGTGTTTACCATCGGTGAGCAGATTATCGAGACCCTGCGCCTGCATCGTCCCCAGCTTGGCTATTCCCAAGCGCGGGCGTGTGCCATCGAAGCCCTGGCAGAGGTTCAGATCCCGCAGCCGGAAAAACGCATCGATGAATATCCGCACCGTCTGTCAGGCGGCCAGCGCCAGCGGGTGATGATAGCCATGGCCATGGCCTGTGAGCCGGACATCCTCATCGCCGACGAACCGACCACCGCGCTGGATGTCACTGTACAGGCGGAAATCCTGCGCCTGATGCGCGCATTACAGCAGCGCAAGCAGATGGGCCTGTTATTTATCACCCATGATTTTGGGGTGGTCGCACAGATGGCCCACACCGTCGCGGTGATGCAACGCGGCAAAATCGTCGAGATGGGCGCCGCCCACCGCGTGTTGACACAGCCACAACATGCCTACACCCGCAGCCTGATTGACGCCCTGCCCGAACACCTGCCCAGACAGGCCCGCTCGCAGATAGACGTCTCCGATGCACATTACACCCAAGAAAAGCCGTCGCACAACGTGCCGCTATTGCGCCTGCGTGGATTAAAAGTCCATTTCCCGGTACGCAAGGGCTTGCTGCGCCGGGTGGTGGATTGGGTGCGCGCCGTGGATGGCGTTGATCTGGATATTGAACGTGGCCAGGTCATGGCCTTGGTGGGCGAATCCGGCTGTGGTAAAACCACCTTGGGGCGCGCCGTTTTGCGATTGCTCCCCGTCAGCGCCGGATCGATTCAGTTTGCCGGTGCAGAGATTCGTCATGATTCGCGCAAGACCTTGCAACCGCTGCGCCGCCGCCTGCAGGTGGTCTTTCAAGACCCGGCGGCCTCACTCAATCCGCGCTTAAGCATTGCCAACACCTTGCTCGAACCGATGGCGGTACACGGCATTGGCAGCAGCACCGAGGAGCGTTTGGCGCGGGCGCGCCAGATACTCGATCAGGTACAGCTCCCCCCGGATGCCCTGTGGCGCTACCCGCATGAATTCTCTGGCGGCCAAAAACAACGCATCGGCATCGCCCGCGCCTTGGTTCTGGAGCCTGAGTTTATCGTCTGTGATGAGATCACCAGCGCCCTGGATGTCTCGGTGCAGGCAGAAATTTTGCAAATTCTCATGGAGCTGCGCCACAGCCATCGTCTCACCCTGCTGTTTATCACCCACAATATTGGCGTGGTGGAATACTTAGCCGATGAAATGGCTGTGATGTATCAGGGACGCATCATTGAGCAAGGCCCGCCAGACCAGGTTTGCAACCACCCGCAACACCCCTACACCCAAAAACTGCTGGCCGCCGTACCGCGCTTTCAGCGCAATCCATTGCCCGGCTAATCCTGCGATTTTGCGCCAGCAGAGCTGGGGACGATGCCGGCTTCTTCGGGGGTTTGTTCGATGCTGAGCTGACCGACATCATCCAGCACGCTATGGCCGTCGCGTTTACTGTTCAGCTTGATCCGCAAACGCAGATCGTTGACAGAATCGGCGTTGCGCAGCGCCTCGTCGTAAGTGATGTCCCCGCTTTCATAAAGGTTAAACAGCGCCTGGTCAAAGGTTTGCATCCCCATCTCATTGGATTTGGCCATCAGCGATTTCATTTCATGCACTTCCCCCTTGAAAATCAGATCCGACATCAGCGGGCTGTTGATCATGATTTCTACGGCGGGTACGCGTCCCTTGCCGGAGGTACGCTTGATGAGGCGTTGTGATACCACGGCTTTAAGATTAAGCGAGAGATCCATCAACAGCTGCGGGCGGCGTTCTTCGGGAAAGAAGTTGATGATGCGATCCAGCGCCTGATTGGTGCTGTTGGCGTGCAGGGTGGACAGACACAGATGCCCGGTTTCCGCAAAGGCAATGCCATAATCCATGGTTTCCCGATCCCGGATCTCGCCGATGAGAATCACATCCGGGGCCTGGCGCAGGGTGTTTTTCAGGGCGATTTCATAGGATTCCGTATCGACACCGACCTCGCGCTGGTTGACCAGACAGTTGATATGCGAGTGCACAAATTCAATCGGGTCTTCGATGGTGATGATGTGGCCATAGCTGTTTTGATTGCGATAGCCCAGCATCGCCGCCAGTGAGGTGGATTTACCACTGCCGGTGGCACCGACAAAAATAATCAGCCCCCGCTTGGCCATCACAATTTCTTTAAGCTGGCCAGGCAGACCCAGATCGTCAATGCTGGGGATGTCGGAGGTAATAACGCGAATGACCATGCCATTGGTGCCTCGCTGACTAAAGGCATTCACACGAAAGCGCGACACCCCCGGCAGGCTGATGGCAAAATTGCATTCCTGGGTGCTCTCAAACTCCGAGGCCTGGCGGTCATTCATGATGGAGCGCACCAGCACCTGGGTATGCGCCGGTGAGAGCGGCTGATTGGTGATGGGTGTCATCCGTCCATCGACCTTCATGGAGGGCGGCGCGCCTACCGTAATAAATAGATCGGAGCCTTTTTTACTGACCAGGGTGCGCAGCAGGTCATGCATGAAACGTATCGCTTTATCGCGATCCATGGGAGGGGTCCTCGGCGTTTAGCGGTTAGCAGAAACTAGCACTGCTTAAAAGACACTATTTACGGCGGGATTTCAAGGGTTTGTCGGTTTGTTGGTCAGCATTTTTTTGCTTTTGCAGACTACGCTGGGTATTTTTCGCCGGATTGCTGAAAACAAAACGCCCGGCCAGTACGCAGCCTTTCATTCCAGGGTCGCAGGGACGCCCATCCAGGTGATGGCAGCGCCCCTGATATTCATGCGGACATCCCCAGCCGCTCATAACGCCAGCCCCTTGAGCTTAAGCGGGTCATGCGGGTCCAGATCGTCTCTGAAGGGTTTGTGACGATCCAAATGCGTGACTTGATAGACATTGCCGATCCAGTTGTTGATCACCGCCTCGGCCGTATCATGCCAGGTATTATCCAGCCCTTGCAGCAGTAAGACCTCAGGTAAATCCGGCGGCAGGGCCTGGGCCTGCATGGCCTGCTCCACCCGCAGCCGATGTTCTTCGAGAATGGCCTGCATCTGTACCCCGAAATAATGCTCCGGAAACGGCGGATAATCCCGGCGTTCACCGCGCGCAAAGGCGTTGACCTCGCGCTTATATTCCTTGAGCAGACTGATAATGTCGTATTCAGGATGGCCCTGCAGGAAGACGATGCGAAAACCATCCTCACTGACCGCCAGATGCACCCCTGCCTGTTCACTTTCAACCAGCACCTTGATGCCGGCGGCATGAAACTGTGCCCGCGAAATGTCGTTAAAGCGTGAGTGCGGCACATCAAAACGGGTATTCACGCCCAGCACCAGCGGATGCGTACGATCCACCACCTGGTGCGGATACACGCCCCAGAGCTTGGCGCCGCGATGGACCCGATGCTGCTGGTAGCGAAACTGCATCACCGCATGGGTCGCCAGACACGAGCACAGCGTTGAGGTGACATTGGCATAGGCCCAGTCGATCACCTCAATCAGCGGTTGCCAGAAGGGTTCTGCGGATAAATCAGCCTGGGTCACATTGGCGCCGGTAATGATCAGGGCATCCAGCCCTTGCGCCTGGATGTCTGCAAAGCTTTCGTAATATTGCGCAATGTGCGCCTGGCCACGCGGGCCACGGGATAATTGCGGCAGCGTAAACGGGTGCATATAAAACTGCGCAATCTGATTGGCCTCCCCCACCAGGCGGAAAAACTGCCGCTCGGTGGCCTCCAGGGCGGCATCGGGCATCATGTTCAACAGGCCAATATGCAGCGCCCGGATGTCTTGCTGCAAGGCATAATCACGCGGCAGCACCGTCTCGCCTTCGTGTTGCAGGCGGGCAAAGGTGGGCAGGGAACTATGAGCAACCAAAGGCATGATGTTAATCGTCTACTCCCGCACACGCCTCATGCGTTCGCGGGTTTTCAGGCAATCTGGCGAAGGCATCGTGCGTTCGCGGGTGTTAAAGCGACACCTGGAAAGTGTCGCCACGCTTATACGGATTTTAAAGCGACGCCTAGACGGTGTCGCTACGCGCAATGGCGCGTTCAATCAAGGCCAGAAAATCGGCCTCGTTTTTGACGGCCCACAGCTCATCGGTGGTTACGGTATAGCCAAATTCCCTGGCAATGGCCTCATAGCGCGGAATCCGGGCGCAAAACAGCCGGGGAAAGGTCCAGCGTACAAAATCATCAGGATCAATCTGGGCGACATAATCAAGCCCCCGCTCGGCCAGATAGATGGCCAGCTGCTCATCTAAAAACGCCTCCCGATAATATAACGGCTTGGGGTCCGCCTCGGCGCGGCGAATCAGCTCCTGCTCATCGTTGCGGCTGGCCTGAATATATAAAATCAGCGTATGTTCTGCCAACAGGCGCATCACCGCAGGGTCATCGAGTTCGCTGACACTGCCGCCACCGTCAATAATGACCCGCTCATAGCCGTAGATCTCATGGGCTTTGTGGATAAACTCCGGGACATCTTTCATCGCTGCAATCTCAGCCTGGCGGTGCAGTTCCTGGCGGCGCTTAAATTCCGGCAAGGACAAACCGCTCTGTTCCGGATTGCCCAGCTTGCCCAGAAAACTGGAGACCGGGTTAAGATTATCCACGGTGATATTATTGACGATGTAAATCGAATCGGTGCGCAGCAGATCACGCAAAAATGGCACCTGCATCGCCTGGCGCTTGATATTGTCCAGAATCGGCTCATCTAAATAGCGGGTACCGATACGATAATCGCCCGAATAATGAAACCAGTCATAGCGGCGCAGCATCTGCGCCAGTTGTGTCTTGCCAACCCCGGACATTCCCAGCAAGGTGATGGATTTATGCTTCCAGGTGCGAAAGGCATGGGTGGATAATTTCACGAAAAAGACTCCAGCAACTCAAATCAGCGAATTTAGTTGACGCCCAGACACCAGCGCCGCCGCACATCCCGCAACAATAAAAATACCCACGGCCATAAGGCCATACTGGTGAGCACGGGGCCCCAGTACAGCGAGGTTTGCGGGGCACGCCCCATCATTCCGTAAACCCACAGCAGCAACAGCAGATGAATGGCCAGCATCAGGCCGATGGCAAAGGATTGCTGCCAGAGCGGAAAAACGCGGATACGCTGATGAAAGCGCAAGGTGAGGTAGGCAATGACGGCAAAACCCAGGGCATGTTGCCCAAGCAGGGTGCCTTTGATGATATCCAGCAACAACCCCAAAATCCAGGCATAGCCCACGCCAACACGACGCGGCAGCGCCATGCTCCAGTAAATCACGACCAGCGCGACCCATTCCGGCCGCCACAGCACCGCCCATTCCGGCAAGGGAACGATGGTCAGCATGAACGCAATGATAAAGGTCAGCGGAATGACGAATAAAATGGCGTGCGGGTTGCTCAAGGTTATCAGCTTAACGACATGGGAAACATTCAGGAATCGCTGGCATCGTCTGAGGCTGCATCATCACCGGCCTGTGGGCGAATCAACAGCACCTCGCGGGAGCGATCCAGCAGCGCAAAGGGACGTGCCTCAATCATCGCAAAGGCCTCGCCGGGGACGCGCTCCACGCGGGTAATGCGCGCCACTGGATAATCTGCCGGAAAACGCCCCCCCAGGCCCGAGGTACTGATGGTATCACCCACCTCAATATCTTCACTCGGCGGAATATAGCGCAGTTCCAGACGCTGCGGATGACCGGTTCCCACCGCCAGGGCGCGCAGCCCGGTGCGGTTAACCAGCACCGGCAAGGCATGACTGGGATCTGAAATCAGCACCGCAATACTGTGCAAGGCATTGACCTCCAGCACCTGCCCGACGACCCCCTGGGCGTTGATCAGCGGCTGGCCTTCATAGACCTGATGCAGGCGACCCTTGTTCAAGACCAATTGCTGACGAAAGGGGTCCAAATCAACCGCCAGCAATTCGGCAATCAAAACCTCGGTACGCAACCGTTGCGAGGTATCCAGCAACTCACGCAAGCGGGCATTTTCCTGCTCCAGCGCCTCAAATTGCAACAACAGGGCGTGCAGATGCGTATGCTCCTTGCGCAGGCGTTGATTCTCCTGAATCAGTAGCTGGCGCAGGGCAAATTGTTCGGTCAGCCAAATGCCAGCACGGATCGGCAAATCCACCGCATACTGGATCGGATACATGACCAGGGCAAGCGTTGCTCGCGCCTCCTGCAGGTGCGGCAGGCGATGATCTACGGTCATCAAGGCCATGGATAAAAAGCCAAGCACCGCCAGACGAGCAAATGGAGAAGGGCCTAGATTGAAAAGCGGTGTTTTAATAAAAGACCTGCTATCAAGAACATGCACCAAGGTGCGCACGGTTCTCTTCCTGTCCCGGGGTGCTCGGCATGTGTTTGGAGCAGACAGGCATCACCTTCCCGACTACGGCAGGAGCCCTTCCTGCCACAGTGCCGCCGTTACCGGACGGACTTGCCACGGGTAGCGCAGTTACGGTTGCGAGCCGTTATGGATGGTGTAGCAAACTCAACTGATGCCCGCTTGATCTTTTGCAGCCCGGCGACGACCGGCTAAACAACATGTTGCCCTTATTCGACCGAGAAAAAATCCGCGCCGTGTTCGTCCATCATCTCCAGAATCCGGCCACCGCCGCGTGCTACACAGGTCAGCGGATCATCGGCGATGACCACCGGAATACCGGTTTCTTCCATCAGCAGACGGTCAAGATCACGCAGCAAAGCCCCGCCGCCGGTCAACACAATCCCGCGCTCGGCCACATCCGCGCCCAGTTCGGGCGGTGTTTGTTCCAAGGCGGTACGCAAGGCGCTGACAATGCCGTGCAAGGATTCCTGCAAGGCTTCCAGGATCTCGTTGCTGTTGAGGGTAAAGCTGCGCGGCACCCCTTCAGCCAGATTGCGCCCGGTGACCTCAATTTCCAGAAGCTCTTTGCCCGGATAGGCCGAACCGATCTGATGCTTGATCCGCTCTGCGGTGGCCTCCCCGATCAACATGCCATAATTGCGGCGCACATAAGAGACAATCGCTTCATCAAATTTATCGCCGCCAATGCGTACCGAGGCCGAATAGACAATGCCATTGAGCGAAGTCACCGCAACCTCAGAGGTGCCACCGCCAATATCAAGCACCATCGAACCGCGTGCCTCATCTACCGGAATGCCGGCGCCGATGGCTGCTGCCATCGGTTCTTCAACCAAAAACACCTTGCGTGCCCCCGCCCCTGCAGCGGATTCACGAATCGCCCGGCGCTCCACCTGCGTTGCCCCGCAAGGCACACAGATCAACACCCGTGGACTGGGGCGAAAAACGCGATGCTGATGCACCGCCTTGATAAAGTGCTGAAGCATCTTCTCCGTGGTGGTAAAGTCAGCGATCACGCCGTCTTTCATGGGACGAATCGCGACAATATTTTCCGGGGTGCGCCCCAACATCTTCTTGGCTGCTGTCCCGACCGCCGCGATGGAACGCGGCCCGCCGGGTCCGCGATCCTGACGAATCGCCACCACAGAAGGTTCGTTGAGAACAATCCCTTTGCCACGCATATAAATCAGCGTATTAGCTGTTCCCAAATCAATGGATATATCGTTTGAGAGGAAACCGAAAAGCCGGTCGATCATGAGTCGTAAATTAGGATCGGTGAAAGGAAAGGCGCTACTGTAACAACGCCTGAGGTTTTGAGCAAGGCTATCTTGGCATTTCATGCCGTTTCTTCCAGAAAAACCCGCGTGCAAAGCGCTTAAGGGCGCCGCACTCACGCTCTGCATAGAATATGCCGCATTTCCCAGGTAGCGCTTACTCAAGCGCACAGCTGGAGCGGTTCGGATGATCGCTACCATGCGCCATGGCCATGCTACCGGGCCATCGTGTATCATCAGTTTGCGCGGGAAACCTCGGCCCTTCAGGCCGGGGAGGGATAGCGCAGCGCGCAATGTGTTAACCGCCGGGCTGGCGGGGTTAGTCTGCACAGAGAACGTAAGTCCCGTGTTGCTGTAAAGCGGCATCGGCTGATCTCGTTGAAACAGAAAGTCCTGATCGTGAGGTTAGGAATCCCCCGCCTTCAGGCGGGGGAGGATGTCAACGTAAACAATGCCTGCAGGACCGGCTTGCCTTTGCAGGCAGCCGTATAAAAACACGGGTATTTTGATGGTGATGCGCCCGAAGGTCCTGCGGGGGTGTTGTCGTGGAGAAAGGTTAATGCTGAGAAAAAAATCTGGGTTGATGGCGGCGCTGGCAGCGGGGCTGGCGTTGCATGTGGGTGTGGGCACAGCGCTGGCGGCGGATGGGTATCACAGCCGTTATGCGGAGCGTTTTCAGGCGTTACCGGCGTTGCCGCCGATTCCAGCCAATAACAGTTTAACCGCTGAGAAGGTGGAACTTGGCAAGATGTTGTTTTTTGAGCCGCGTATCTCGGCCAGCGGGGTGATCAGTTGTGCGACCTGTCATAATCCGGCGCTGGGCTGGAGTGATCGTATCCCGCGGGCCGTGGGCCATGCCGGTCAGGTGGGTGAGCGCAATACGCCGACGGTATTAAATTCGGGATTTTTCACGGCGCAGTTCTGGGATGGACGTGAACCAGATCTGGAAGGTCAGGCGCTTGGGCCCATTGAAGCCGAGGTGGAAATGAATATGCCGCTGGATCAGGCGCTGCAGCGGATCAAGGAGTTTGAGATCTATCATGAAAAATTTGCGGAGGCCTTTGGCGGCGCGCCTGGCGAGGCGATTACCCTGGCCAATGTCGCCAAGGCGCTGGCCAGTTTTCAGCGCACGCTCAATACGCCCAACTCGCCCTTTGATCGTTATCTGCAGGGGGATTTGCAGGCCTTGAGTGATTCACAAAAGCGCGGCATGGCAGCCTTTGTCGATAACGGTTGCACCGCGTGTCACACTGGCCCGGCATTGACCGATAGCCTGTTTCATCGCATTCAGGTGCCTGGCTCTAGTGATTTGGGTCGTTATCTGGTGACGGGGGATGAAAATGATCAGTATCGGTTCAAAACGCCGACCTTGCGCAATGTGGCCGTGACCTATCCTTATTTCAACAATGGCGCTACCGCCACGCTGGAAGAGGCCACGCAGATCATGGCGCGTGAGATGTTGGGACGTGAGTTTGATGAACAGACCATCAAGGATGTGGTGGCCTTTTTGCATTCCCTGACCGGGGAAATGCCGGATGTGCAGGTCCCGGCGCTGCCCTGAACGCGGCTTTTAATCAGTGCGGCATGTTCGTTTTAATGCCGCACCGCGTTACAGCCAACACCCAAAAACGCTTCCCTGCCAAGGAGGCGACCCACCGTTTATTCATCAGAACGAGCGATTAAAGCGGTATGCGCGAGCGCTCGATCTGAATCCCCACTTCACGGGCACTGGACAACGCACCCGGCTTACTTAAACTCAGGCGCAGTCGGCTAATCGCAAACTCATGCAGCAGGGTATTGGCAATGTGTTCGGCCAGTGCCTCCATCAATTGAAACTGATGCTGATCAAGCAGCGTGCGCACCCGCTCGCTGATCATGACATAATCCAGCGTATCGGCAATATCATCGCTGTGTGCCGCCGGACGAATATCTGTCTCCAGCTCAAGATCAAGGCGCAAGGTCTGACGGATGCGCTGCTCCCAGGCATGCACCCCAATCACCGTTTCAATACGCAAGTCACGAATATAGATAGTATCCATGGAATGCGACTATACGCTAAAACCCCTCAAGACCGCCACAGCGAGCCCGCACCATTGGCCATTGCAATGTGATGTGCCGAACGCCGCTGGCCGTATTGCGATAGTAAAACGCTGCCGCCCCTTCGTGCTGCGCGGGCTTTGGTGTTTGCAGCGTGGATGCCGGGAAATCCACAACAAGGGATGGGAAAATGGATAAAATGGCACGCGGATTAACCGGGTTGTGTCAAGCCTTGGCCTTAAGGCTGGGGAGGATGGCGCGTGGTGGCGGACGCACCCTGCGTTCGCTTTTGTACAGCGACACCTGGAAGGTGCCGCCACGCACTACCACGCTGGAGTGATCCGGTCTGCGGCGAAGGTGTTTTTGACGGTGATTAACTTTTTACAAACGAGGAGGGCGTGGGTCGTGATGGCCGCGTGAATGAGTGATGCAAGAAAGGCTTTCTCATCAAGAAGAGGTTGATGCACAGGTACGTTTGACAGCGAAGGCGGCGGCGCATGTGCGCAGGCAGTTGGCACAAGATGCCAAGGCCATTGGGCTGCGGGTGGGGGTAAAGCGTACCGGCTGTTCGGGCTGGGCGTATGTGGTGGATCGGGTGTATGCCGCGCAAACAGATGATGTGGTGTTTAACGATGCCAGCGGGATTGATATTTATGTGGCTTCACAAAGTCTGGAGATGTTGCGCGGTCTGGAGGTGGATCTGGTGCGTAAGGGGCTGACCGAGCAGTTGCAGTTTAATAATCCCAATAGCACCAGTCAATGCGGGTGTGGCGAAAGCTTTGCGGTGTGAGACCGCGCCTGGCGGATTTGCCCTGAAAGGCGTGGGGCTACTATTATTGCGCCTTGATTTGCCAACCCAGTGATAGCTTTTAACAGAGGAGAACGCGGGTCGAGGTCGCCAGCCGGCGAGTGCTATCCCTCACCGCTGTAGTTTGGCGGCTTGCCTGCGAAAATTTTTAAATGACTGATAATGCTGACCAAGCGGCCGTAAAAGGCCCTGAGAATGTTCCCGCCCAGCCGGAATTTTCCCTGCAAAAGATTTATACCAAGGATGCCTCGTTTGAGTCGCCACGGGCCCCACAGATTTTTACCGGCGACTGGAAGCCTGAAACCAATGTGCAGCTCAATTCACAGGCGCGGGCGCTGGATGATCAGGGGCTGCATGAGGTGGAGCTGAGCGTGACAGTGACCACCACCTCGCATGAGCAGACGGCGTTTCTGGTGGAGGTCAAGCAGGCGGGGATCTTTGTGATCCGTGGCTTTGAGCCGCAGCAAATGGGGCATCTGCTGGCGGCGTATTGCCCCGGCATTTTGTTTCCCTATGCGCGTGAGGTGATTTCGGATCTGGTCAGCAAAGGCGGTTTTCCGCAGATGTTGCTGGCGCCGGTGAATTTTGATGCCCTTTATGCCCAGCAACTGCAACAGCAAAATGCCGGGGCCTCTTCGGCGCTGAATTGATTGGCCAGATGATGCAAACGATACCTTGCGTGGGCGTGATCGGTGCGGGTTCCTGGGGCACCGCGCTGGCGATTCATCTGGCGCGCCAGGGCGTACCGGTGCGGCTGTGGGGCAGAGATCCGGTGCAAATGCAGGCAATGCGGGAGCAGCGTCAGAATCTGCGCTATTTGCCGGGGATTGATTTTCCGCCCTCGCTGCAGCCGGTGGTGGCGCTTGAGCAGCTTTTGCACGATGCCCCCCGCCTGCTGGTTGCGGTTCCCAGCAGCAGCTTTCGCGCCACCTTGCGTCTGATCGCTGCACAGTGTGCCCATCTTGAGGGGCTGGTATGGGCCACCAAGGGGCTGGAGATGGATTCCGGCCAATGGCTGCATGAGATCATCGCGCAAGAGCTGCCGCGCCCTTTGCCGCAGGCGGTGGTGTCCGGGCCTTCCTTTGCGCAGGAATTGGCACGCGGCCAGCCGACGGCATTAACCGTGGCCTCCTGGGAGGGGGCCTTTGCCCAGGAGGTGACCACCTGGCTCAATGGCGGCACCTTGCGCACCTATACCAGTGAAGATGTGCTCGGCGTTGAGCTGGGCGGGGCACTAAAAAATGTTCTGGCGATTGCGGCGGGCATTTCCGATGGCCTGGGCTTTGGTGCCAATGCGCGGGCGGCCTTGATTACCCGGGGCCTGGCAGAGCTGATGCGTTTGGGTGAGGCCGTCGGGGCGCGCACCGAGACCTTGATGGGCCTGTCTGGGCTGGGGGATCTGGTGCTCACCTGTACCGATAATCAATCACGGAACCGCCGTTTAGGGCTTGCCCTGGGGGCGGGGCATTCGCTGGATGAGGCGATCGCGCAGATTGGCCAGGCGGTTGAGGGTGCGCGCACGGCGGCGGTGATTGTGGATAAGGCCGCACAGGCCGGGGTGGAGTTGCCAATCAGCACGCAGGTGCATCATGTGCTGTATGCAGGGCTGCCCCCGCAACGGGCGGTTGAAATTCTGCTACGTCGCGAAATCAAGCCAGAGTTTCGCTGATTCGATCCTTTGCTGCTGGCTTTTCAGGATTCCCAACCTTTGAGCATATCTCTTGAGATGCGTCCACGCTGGTCGTGGCGCTTTTTTGTTTTCTGGCACACCTTGCGCAAACAGCCCGGTTTTCGCATGGTCAATGTCGCCATGCGCGATGTCTATCGTCTCTCTTTGGGAGATTCACACCATGAGCTGATGTTATTTACGCGGCTGTGGCAGCAGATGGGACATTGGCCGGAATTGCGCGTGTGGATTGATGGGCGTGAGGTCACTGCGACTGAATTTCAGCACATTTTTGGCTGCCTGCAACAGGCTGTTTTGGCGCCGTCGCCGCAACGCTATTGTCAGGGGGAGGCGCCATTCATTAAGCCCAAGGCAGGCACTACCTGGCGCGATGATCCTGCCTTTTTGTTGACCGGATGCCGTTTTCTGGTGGCGGATGATCCGCTGGCGGGACATCTGGAGGCTAAGCCTTGGTATGACTACGGACACATGGATGGCGAAGGGGTCTATCACATTGATCATGCCGCCTTGCAACAGGCCCTGCAACAACACGCCCGCGAACAATGCTGTGATCTGTGTCCGCTGCTGGATCTCAAAGCCTTAAACAGCCGCATTCAGCAACTGCCCGCACATATCGCCCCGCGTGATGACCCGCGCTGGCAGTATCGTTTTGATGCCCAGCAACACCCCATCGGCGTATTGCGCTCAAGCCCCCCGCCTTCGTGGGCCGGACGCACCGATATGGATTCCAGCGTGACCGCTAAAGTCGTGGATGAAGCGGCAGCACAGACCCCGCCCGCGCCTGCCCCGGTCGAGGCGCTCATACACCCACCTGCCGCCTCGCCCAGTGCGCCTCGCGATACAGAATGGACCGAGCCCAGCCCCTTTACCCCGCAAACCGAGCAACGTATCGGCTATGCCGATGTCGGCGGACAACGCGAGGCCATTCGCCTGATTCGTGAGGCGGTGGAAGTCCCCTTGCGCTTTCCCGATTTAATCAAACGTCTGGGGATTCGTGCGCCGCGTGGGATTTTGCTATATGGGCCGCCCGGATGTGGCAAGACCCTGCTGGCTGAAGCCGTGGCCCATGAGGTCGATGCCGCTTTTTTTGCGGTGAAGGGGCCTGAGTTTTTATCCGCATTGCACGGCCAAAGCGAAAAACGCCTGCGCGATTTATTCGCCCAGGCCGCCAAACAGGCACCCAGCATTCTGTTTTTTGATGAGATTGACGCCTTTGCCTTTGACCGGGGGCGCAGCAGCTCAAGCTTTGAAGCCACCCTGGTGGCACAGTTTTTAGCCCTGCTGGATGGCTTTGATCGGCGTGAACAGATTTGCGTGATTGCCACCACCAACCGCCTTGACGTTCTCGACCCCGCGCTGCTGCGCCCTGGGCGCTTTGATCATCGCATCCATATTGGCCTGCCCGAGCGCGATGATCGCCTGCACATTCTCGGTCTGCATACGGCCAAACTGCCGCTGTATAACGACGTAGCGCTGGAGTGGCTGGCGGATCACACGCAGGGCTACACCGGTGCCGATCTGGCGGCCCTGTGCGCCAAAGCCGGCCTGATGGCACTGTATCGCGCCCTGGGTGAAGATATGGAAGCATGGATTGAGCGCGACGAGGCGATTTTGGAACATATCAGCGTGCGTCAGGCTGATTTCCACAGCGCATTAAGCGAAGTACGCCCCTCCGTCTCCGCCGCCCAAGCCCAAGATGGCTTAAGCCTGTAGGTTAAAGCACGGTTTTGCGCTACTATTGGCGGCACGGTCTTGTGCCGATTGTCTCGGCTAACGGAGCTAAAACATCTTTATGAGTCCCTTTTTACAAACGGCGCTGGATGCGGCCCTGAACGCCCAGGAAATCATCAGCCACTACTACCGCCAGGGCGTTGCAGTCAAGCTCAAAGCCGATCAAACGCCGGTGACGGTGGCCGATATTGAGGCGGAACGGGCGATTAAGGCCTGCATTCTCGGGATGTTTCCCCATCATGGCTTTTATGGCGAGGAAACCGGGCGCGAGCGTGCCGATGCTGAATATGTCTGGCTGATTGATCCGATTGATGGTACCAAAAGCTTTGTGCGCGGCTATCCCTTCTTTTCCACGCAGATTGCCCTAATGCGCGACGGTGAGCTGGTGCTGGGGGTTTCCAATGCCCCGGAGTTTCAGGAGCTGGCCTATGCGGAAAAGGGTCTGGGGGCGTATCTCAATCAGCAGCCGATTCAGGTAAGCCACAAAGAACACCTGCCAGAGATCACCTTATCACTGGGCAATCTCACCACACTGACCCAGGGCGAACGCTGGCAAGGTCTGGGGCGTCTCATCCAGAAGGTGCAGCGCACCCGTGGCTATGGTGATTTTTATCACTATCATCTGCTGGCCTCCGGGCGCATTGATCTGGTGATTGAATCGGATGTCAATATTCTTGATATTGCGGCGCTGACCATGCTGGTCAATGAGGCCGGTGGGGTGTTTACCGATCTTGACGGTCAGCCGATCGGCCTGGAAACCACCAGCGTACTGGCGGCGGCAAATCCGGTCTTGCATGACAAGGCGCTGCGTTTGTTGGGAATTGACGAGGACTAAATAAATTGCGCTGCAGTTAGGCGCATTGCTCACGAGGTCTGCCCATGTCGCTTTCTCTCCTTCTCTGTATGCATCGTCTGCATATCCCCGGTCTGTATGCAGGCGTGATGGCACTTTGCCTATTGCTGTGTGTGCCGGGCGTGATGGCACAAAGTGACAGCGCCAGTTATTTCCGGCTGGGACAGATGCATGAACAGGGTCGTGGGGTTGCCCGCGATGTACATGCCGCCATGCGCTGGTATCGGCTGGCGGCTGAACAAGGCCATCTGGAAGCCCAATACACCTTGGGACGGATGCTAGCCAATGGCGAAGGCATCCCGCCCGACGATCGCCGTGCCCAGCACTGGTACCGCCTGGCGGCTGCACAGGGAGATCGTCGGGCCCAGCGGGCACTGTGGGAAATGCTGCTGGCCGAGCGAGGAACCCATGAAGATCTGCCCCGGTTGCTGGAGTACCTGCAAAAAGACGCCAGCGAAGGCGATTTAACCGCCCAAAAAGCCCTGGCCGACCTATACGCTCGCGGTCAGCGGGTTGCGCGGGATTATCGTGCAGCGGCTCAGTGGATGCGCAAAGCCGCCGAGCAAAACGATGCCGATTCACAATATGCCCTGGGCGCCATGTATGACCACGGCTATGCCCTGCCGCAGGATTATCTGCTGGCCAAGGCCTGGTATGAACGGGCCGCCGAACAGGGGCAGCGCGAGGCGCAGTTTGCCTTGGGCGAGCTGTATCTGCAAGGACGCGGGGCCGAGGTGGATGAATTGCTGGCGCATAAATGGTTTAACCGGGCCGCCGCGCAAGGACACGCCGAGGCTTTGACCCAGCGCGACCGCGTGGCGCGTAATCTCGGACCAGAGCAGCTGCTTGAAGCGCAAGAAATGGCCCGCCAGGAATAAGCCCGCCATGCTGGTACACGCTTTGTAAATCACGCCCGCCTTGGACGCCTTCACCCTCAACGAACTGCTCATAGCCTTTGGCGTGGTGCTGCTGGCCGGACTGGTACACGGCACCTTCGGCATTGGCTTTCCGATGGTAGCCACCCCGGTGCTGGCCGCTTTCAGCGATGTCAAAACTGCCATTTTGCTCACCCTGGCACCCAATATCGCCGTGAACATCTGGAGCCTGCTACACGGCGGCCAGTGGCTCGACAGCGTGCGGGCACATTGGCCGGTGGCGGTATGGATGCTGGGCGGCTCGGTGATCGGTACCTGGCTTTTAAGCCAGATGGATCCCAATCCCTTTCGCCTGTTACTGGCGCTGACTCTGGCACTGTATCTGCTCAGCCACCATCTGCGCCAGATCAACTGGCAATGGGTACGCAACCACCCGCGCCGCAGCGGTATCGGCTTTGGCCTGTTGGGCGGCTTTCTGGGCGGAACCGTCAACGTTGGCGGCCCGCCCCTACTGATCTATTTCATGGAACTGCGCCTGGCGCCGGTGGTGTGGGTACAGGCGCTAAACCTGTGCTTTCTCGTGGGCAAAACCGCACAGGTCAGCACCTTTGCCATCCTGGGACTACTCTCCGCGCCTTTATTACTCTGGTCGATCCCCATCGGCGTAGTCGCCCTGATCGGCCTGCGCAGCGGCATGTGGTTACGCGCCCACATCCCCGCCCAGCGCTACATCCACTGGCTACGGGCACTGCTGTGGGGACTGTGCGCATTACTTTTGCTACAGTTTCTGCGCGAATTTGTGGCGGCATCATCTTAAAAAACACCCCTCCTTATTAAGGAGGGGTGCCCCGTCAGGGGCGGGGTGGTTAAAAAGCCTGACCCCCACCCCATCCGCTTTTTGCTAAAATCCCCGCATAAACACCCCATCCCCACATCACATGGAGTCAGTCTTATGCCCTTGAGTTGGAACGAAATCCGCGAGCGCAGTATCCGCTTTGCCAACGAATGGGCGGAGGAATACCGTGAAGAGGCCGAGGCCAAGACCTTCTGGGATCAGTTTTTTCACATCTTCGGGATAGAGCGCCGGCGCCTGGCCAGTTTCGAGCAGCAGGTGCAAAAACTCAGCGGCCAGCGGGGCTTTATTGATCTATTCTGGCCGGGGGTGTTGCTGGCCGAACACAAATCACGCGGCAAGGATTTAGACAGTGCCTATGCGCAAGCCTTGGATTACTTCAGCGGCCTGAGCGACAAAGAACTGCCGCGTTATGTGATTGTGTCAGATTTTGCCCAGTTTCATCTGTATGACCTCGACGCCCAGACCCACACCCAGTTTCCCTTAAGCGCCCTGCCCGAACACATCCAGACCTTTGGCTTTATCGCCGGGTATGAAAACCGCGTCTACAAAGAACAAGACCCGGTGAATATGCAGGCGGCGCATAAACTCGCCCAGCTACATGACGGGCTGCGCGAGATTGGCTACGACGGCTATGATCTGGAAGTCTATCTGGTGCGGATTTTGTTTTGCCTGTTTGCCGAGGATACCGGGATTTTCCTGCCGCGTGGCGCCTTTCAGGAATTCATCCAGCAGCGCACCAGCATCGATGGCTCCGACCTTGCCGCCCGCCTTGCCGAACTCTTTGAAGTCCTCAACACCCCCGACACCAAACGCCTCAAACTCCGCGACGAACAACTGGCCGCCTTCCCCTACATCAACGGCCAACTCTTCGCCGAACGCCTGCGCATCGCCGCCTTTGACAGCCGTTTACGCACCCTGCTGCTGGACTGCTGCGAACTGGACTGGGGCCAGGTCAGTCCGGCCATCTTTGGCAGCCTGTTTCAAGGCATCATGGACAAAGACCTGCGCCGCAATCTCGGCGCGCACTACACCTGTGAACAAAACATCCTCAAACTCATCGGCCCCTTATTTCTGGAGCAACTGCGCGCAGAATTTACCCGCCTGAGCCAAGACCGCAGCACCCAAAAACAGGCCCGGCTCAAACGCTTTCATGAACAGCTCAGCCGCCTGCATTTCTTTGACCCCGCCTGCGGCTGTGGCAACTTTTTGATCATCGCCTATCGGGAACTGCGCCTGCTGGAATTAGACCTCATCCGCGAACTCTACGCCGTTGAAATGAGCCAGCAGTTATCCCTGGATGCGGTAGACCAGTACGTCAAAGTCAATGTCGATCAATTCCACGGCATTGAAATTGAAGAATGGCCGGCGCAGATTGCCAAAACCGCCATGTGGCTGATGGATCACCAAATGAACATCGCCATTTCCAAAGAATTTGGCAACGCCTTTGTGCGCATCCCCTTGGTGAAATCCGCCAATATCGTGCATGGCAATGCGCTACAACTGGATTGGACGCAGGTCATCGCCCCAGCGCAGTGCAGCTACATTCTGGGCAATCCGCCGTTTGTCGGTGGGCGTTGGATGAGCAAGGAACAGCGTGCTGACCATGAGCGAGTTCATGCTGGAAATAAAAGTTCAGGCTTACTTGATTTTGTCTCCGGCTGGTATGTCAAAGCGACACAGTTCATGCAGCACAACCCCGTGATAGAAACCGCGTTTGTCTCCACCAACTCCATCACCCAAGGCGAACAAGTGGGCGCACTATGGCCGGGGCTGTTAGCCAAAGGGGTGCATATCAACTTTGCCCATCGCACCTTTCAATGGAAAAGCGACGCACCCGGCGCGGCGGCAGTGCATTGTGTCATTGTCGGTTTTGCGTTGCAGGAACGTGAGATAAAACGGCTGTTTAGCTATGAACTCACGCAAGGGAAATTGGTGGAAACGACCGTAAGCAATATCAATCCGTATTTGACCGAAGGGCCGGATGTTATATTACTTAGGCGCCAACTGCCTCTGTGCGATGCGCCCAAAATGGTCAGCGGAAATAAACCGATTGATGATGGAAATTATCTGTTCACGCCAGAAGAAAAAGCCAGCTTTCTTGATCTGGAACCTAAAGCAGCCCCTTTCTTCAAGCGTTGGCTTGGCGGACGTGAGTTTTTAAATGGCATTGAACGCTGGTATTTATGGTTGGGCGAATGCAGTCCCCAAGAATTACGAAATCTACCGCATTGCATGAAACGGGTTGAAGCTGTCAAAAAATTTCGCCAAAACAGCAAAAGTGCTCCAACGCAACGACTAGCTAATATGCCTCGGCGATTCCATACCGAGTTTATTCCCACAGGCCCTTATATCGCTTTGCCGCAAGTCTCTTCTGAAAGACGAGAATATATTCCGATGGCTTTTCTTGGGGCCGATACCTTGTGCGGGGATAAACTACGCCTAATTGATAACGCAACGCTCTATCATCTGGGCGTATTGTGTTCAGTGATGCACATGGCTTGGACACGGCAAGTTTGCGGTAGATTAAAAAGCGATTATCAATATTCGGCGTTGATTGTTTACAACAACTTCCCCTGGCCAGAACCCACCGACGCCCAGCGCGTACAGATCGAAAAAACCGCACAAGCCATTCTCGACGCCCGCGCCAACCACCCCGAGGCCACCCTTGCCGATCTGTATGACCCGCTGGCCATGCCCCACGACCTGCGCAAAGCCCACCAAGCCAACGACCGCGCCGTTGACGCCGCCTACGGCAAACACGGCTTCACCACCGAAGCCCAACGCGTCGGCTTCCTCTTCCAACGCTACCAAAGCCTTGCATAACCCACCGGCACCTTGGAGCGCCGAGTTGCACTCGGCAGGTCAGGCAGCCCAGATATGGATTTAAAACCAGCCGACTACACGTCGGCGCTCCAGATAACCACCCCGCCTGCGGCGGGACTCCCTCTTAACAGGGGGGAGTTCTTTAACTGCTGACGAGTACAACTCGGCGCTCCGGGGTGAAGCGTCGTCTCTCAAAGCCTGCGCGTTCCAGTGAGTCGATAAGCGCTTTAATTTTTGGTGGTAGCTTTGTGCTATGCTGCGCGCATGTTGCTGTTCATTCTGATCATTTTCGTACTCTTGCTCTTTTATCTGCCGGCGTTCTGGGCTCAGGCGGTGTTGCGTCATTATGGTCAGGCGCGTGAGGATTTTCCCGGTACTGGGGGCGAATTGGCGCGCCATCTTTTGGATCGGCGCGGCTTGCAGCATGTGCCGGTGGAAGTAACCGAGGCCGGTGATCATTATGATCCCCAGGCGAAAGCGGTACGCTTGTCGCTGGCGCATTTTGAGGGGCGTTCCCTGACGGCGGTGACGGTGGCGGCGCATGAGGTCGGTCATGCCTTGCAGCATCACGAAGGGTATACGCCGCTGTTGGTGCGCACCCGTCTGGTGTTTGCGGCGCAGCGGGCGGAAAAAGTCGGCGCCTGGTTGATGATGCTGATGCCCGTGATGGCCTTGCTGAGCCGTTCGCCGCTGGGCGCGGGTATGATGCTGCTGGCGGGGGCCTTGTCGTTTGGGGTGGCGGCGCTGGTGCATCTGGTGACCTTGCCGGTAGAGCTGGATGCCAGTTATCGGCGCGCCCTGCCGATGCTGACCCGTGGGTATATCCCGCCACGCGATTACCGCGCTGCCCGGCGCATTCTGACGGCCTGCGCCTTGACCTATGTCGCCACGGCACTGGCCTCAACGCTTAATCTCTGGCGCTGGCTGGCGATCATCCGCCGCTAATGCGCACCGTGGCGGCGGCTTCCAGCCGTGGCGGACGCCTCTTGCGTTCGCTGATTTTTAAGCGACACCTGGAAGGGGCCGCCACGTTCTTTCTACTGTCCTGAATAAAGGTCTTTGCCATGCATTTACAGGCTAAGGATTATCTCCAGCGCATCCAGCAGTTTAGCGTGCCCCAGCGCGTGCGTATCCTCAATGTGTGCGGCGGTCATGAGCGTTCGATCACACACGCGGGCCTGCGTAGCCTGTTGCCCAAGGCGATTGAATTAGTGCCGGGGCCGGGGTGTCCGGTGTGTGTGTGTCCAGAGGTCGATATCCGCCTGGCGCTAGCGCTGGCCTTGCATGAAGGCGTTTTATTGGCGGCCTTTGGCGATATGCTGCGTGTGCCGATCAATGCAGAAAGCGGCGAGATTCGCTCGTTGGCGCAGGCCAAGGCCCAGGGCGCGGCCATTGTTCCGCTGGCCAGCCCGCAAGAGGCGGTGGCTCTGGCAAGACAGCACCCGCACCGGCAGGTGGTGTTTTTCGCTGCGGGTTTTGAGACTACGATGGCTCCGGTGGCGGCGATGCTGGCCGAAGGGGTGCCTGATAATCTGGCGGTCTTGCTGTCGGGCCGCCTGACCTGGCCGGCGGTGGCGCGCTTACTTGATACTCAGGCCAGCGCCTTTGATGCCCTCATTGCCCCCGGTCATGTAGCGACGGTGATGGGGGCGAGGGAGTGGAATTTTGTCAGCGAACAGTATCAAATAGCCTGTGCAGTGGCGGGGTTTACCCCGGATAGCCTGCTGGCGGCGGTGTATTCGGTCTTGCGTCAGCGGCTGAGCCAGCCCCCCCGCTGCTTTGTGGATAATTGTTATGCGCGGGCGGTGAGCGAATCCGGTAATCTGCAGGCGCAGCGCTGCCTGGATCAGGTGTTTGAGGTGATCGACAGTCAATGGCGCGGGATTGGCGTTTTGCCCGCATCCGGTTTTGCGCTGCGACCGGCCTATCAGGCGCATGATGCCCGGCTGATTTTTGCGACACAGCAGCGCGCCATTGCCCAGGCAGCGCCGCAGGATATGCCGCCGGGCTGTGCCTGTGCGGAGGTGTTGTTGGGCCAGCGTTACCCGGATCAATGCCCGCTCTACGGGCGTCGCTGCACCCCGCATACCCCGGTGGGGCCGTGCATGGTGTCGGATGAAGGCGCTTGTCAGATCTGGTGGGCCAGCGGACAGCACGCCGCATGAGTGCCTCTTTAGCACATACCGGATAGATAAAGCGCGTTGCTGGCTTGGCATCAATGGGCTAAACAGTTACCCTTGATGGGTCTTTTTTTGTCACCCACTTACATGGAGGACGCTGCTTCCTTGCCCCGATCAAGCGCATCAAGGGTGCGGCGTGAATGTCTATCTTATGAAGCCTAAATCTCAACGTTTTGTCAGTCGTATTACGCGCGATACCTTGGCGCTGATTCTGGCGGGCGGTCGCGGTTCGCGTCTAAAACAAATGACCCTGTGGCGCGCCAAGCCCTCGGTGCCCTTTGGGGGGAAATTCCGCATCATTGATTTTCCGCTGTCCAATTGCATCAACTCCGGCATTCGCCAGGTCGGGGTTTTGACTCAATATAAATCGCATTCCCTGATCCAGCATATCCAGCGCGGCTGGGGATTTTTGCGCGGCGAGTTTGGTGAATTTGTGGAACTGCTGCCCGCCCAGCAGCGTATTGAAACCTCCTGGTATGAAGGCACGGCGGATGCGGTGTATCAAAATATCGACATCATCCGGGCGCATAATCCGGCCTATGTCCTGATCCTTGCCGGGGATCATATCTACAAGATGGACTACGGCGACATGATTGCCTATCACGTCGAAAATGAAGCCGATATGACCGTGGGCTGTCTGGAGGTGGATGTGGATACCGCCCGTGCCTTTGGGGTTATGGGGGTTAACGAGCAGGGGCGAGTGAGAGAATTTGCCGAAAAGCCGGAAAAGCCCCAGGCCATTCCGGGCAAACCCGATAAAGCGCTGGCCTCGATGGGGATTTATGTGTTCAATACCGCCTTTTTATTTGAGCAGCTGAGTAAGGATGCCGCCACGCCGCGCTCCAGTCATGATTTTGGCAAAGATATTATTCCGGATGTGATTCAGCGCTACCGGGTGCTGGCCTATCCCTTTCGTGATGCGCAGACCGGCACACAGGCCTATTGGCGCGATGTGGGCACCATTGACTCCTATTGGCAGGCCAATCTGGAGTTGATCGGAGTGACCCCTGAGCTGAATCTGTATGATCAGGACTGGCCGATCTGGACGTATCAAGAACAATTGCCGCCCGCCAAATTTGTCTTTGATGATGACGACCGTCGCGGCATGGCGGTAGATTCGATGGTTTCCGGGGGGTGCATCATCTCCGGGGCCAGCATTCGCCACTCGCTGCTGTTTTCCAATGTGACCGTCAATGCCTACAGCCACATTCAAGACTCGGTGATTCTGCCGGATGTGGAGATTGGGCGGCATTGCCGCATCACCAAGGCCATTTTGGAAAGTGATTGCGTCGTGCCTGACGGGACGGTGATTGGCGAAGATCCGGTCGCCGATGCCAAGCGTTTTTATGTCTCGCCCGGTGGAGTGACCGTCGTGACCCCTGAAATGCTTGGGCAAGCCGTGCATTATGGCCGCTGAAACCGAGAAATTATCGGTGGTGCTGTGCTGGCACATGCACCAGCCGTATTACCGGGATTTGCGCACCGGGGATTATGCCCTGCCGTGGGTGTATTTACATGCCATCAAAGACTACACCGACATGGTGGCGCATCTGGAGGCCTGTCCGGATGCCAGGGTGGTGGTGAATTTCGCGCCCACGCTGCTTGAGCAGATTGATGATTATGCCCAGCAGTTGGGTGCCTTTCTGGCAGATAACACCCCCCTGTCTGATCCACTCCTGGCCGTGCTCGGTGGCGGGCCGGTGCCGAGCAATCCGCAGGAACGCAGCGCCTTGGCGCAGGCCTGTATCAAGGCCAACCGCACTCACCTGATTGAACCCTACCCGCACTATGTGGCCTTGGTCGATATGGTGCAATGGCTGGAGCAAGCGCCCAGCCGCTTTGCCTATCAGGCAGATCATTTTTTCACCGACCTGCTGACCTGGTTTCATCTGGTCTGGATGGGCGAAACCGTGCGCCGAGAAGATGCGCGCATTCAACGCTTGATGGACAAAGGCGCGGCCTTTTCTCTGGAGGATCGGCGCGAGCTGGTGCAGATCATTCATGAATTGCTCAGCACGGTCATTGGGCGGTATCAGTGTCTGGCCGCAAAGGGGCGCATTGAGCTTTCATTTACCCCGTATGCGCATCCGATCATGCCCTTGTTGCAGGATCTGCGCAGCGCCCACGAGGCGCAGCCTGAGGTTCCCTTACCCGAGCCTGCGCAATATCCAGGGGGGGCGGTGCGGGTTGACTGGCATATCCGGCAGGGTCTGGAGGCCTTTGCGAACTATTTTGATACGCCGCCGGTGGGCTGCTGGCCCTCGGAAGGCGGTCTGAGTGAAACCACCATCGCCGCCCTGGCACAGCATCGTATCGCCTGGACAGCCACTGGCGAAACGGTGTTAAAAAACAGCCTGCAACAGGCACAACGCCCCTGTCCCGATGCGGATAAAGACTGGCTCTATCAACCCTATCGGCTGGCCGATCAAGACACCTGGGTGTTTTTCCGCGACGATGGCCTCTCCGATGCGGTGGGCTTTAAGTATGCCACCTGGCATGCTGATGATGCCGTGGCGGATCTGCTCTCTCATCTGGAACATATTGCAAATCAGGCTGAGGCGAAGGGCACCCTGGGCCAGCGCGTTGTTTCCATCATTCTGGATGGGGAAAACGCCTGGGAATATTATCCCGCCAACGGCTATTATTTTCTCCAGACGCTGTACACCAAACTGGCATCACACCCGCGTCTGAATTTGACGACCTTCAGCGACTGCAAAGCCCGGCTCACCGCTGCGCCCCTTAAACATCTGGTTGCCGGTAGCTGGGTCTATGGCAATTTTGCCACCTGGATTGGCTCTGCGGACAAAAATCGCGGCTGGAAGATGCTGCTTGAGGCCAAGCAGCAATATGATCAAGCTGTGGCAGCACACCGCCTCACGCCCACCCAATTACACGAGGCCACGCTGCAACTGGCGATCTGTGAAGGCTCTGACTGGTGCTGGTGGTTTGGGGATTACAATCCCGCCACGGCGGTCAGTGACTTTGAGCGCCTCTATCGGCTGCACCTGACGAATTTATATCACCTCATTGAGGTGACGCCGCCGACCTACCTTACGCAGCGCTTTACCCACGGTGGCGGCGCTCCCGCAACGGGGGGCACCATGCGACAAGGCCAGGCCGATAAGGAGTCCGAACCTTGAACCGCGATAGCATACCCACCTTCATGCAGCAACGCCGGGGAGGCGTCTTGTTGCATCCGACATCCTTGCCAGGACCCGCCAAGCTGGGTACGCTGGGGGCCGATGCGTACCGTTTTGTGGACTGGCTGGAACGCACCGGAATGGCGGTTTGGCAAATGCTCCCACTCAATCAGACCCATCCGGGCGGCTCACCCTATCAATGCCTCAGCGTGCATGGCGGCAATGTGCAGCTCATCTGCCTGGAACAGTTAGGCGTCTGGGGCTGGCTTGACGATCTCAGCGAAGACCCGCACAGCTATCGCAACCCCTTTGATTGTGCGCCCTTGCAACGCGCCTATGCGGGCTTTATGCGGCAGGCCGATGAAGCACAGCACGCGGCCTATCAGCACTTCATCAGCCAACAGGCGCACTGGCTGGATGATTATGCCCTGTTTCTGGCGATCAAAAACGAACGCCAAGGCGCGCCGTGGTGGGAATGGGATAGCGATCTGCGCACCCGCAACCCCACGGCACTGGCGGCACTCCAAAAGCGCCTGCATCCTGTCCTGGAACATCACCGTTTCGCCCAATATGTGTTTTATCGCCAGTGGCGAGAACTCAAAGCCTACGCCAACCAAAAAGGCATCCTGCTGTTTGGGGATATGCCGATCTTTGTGGCACATGACAGCGCCGATGTTTGGGCACAACGCACCTTATTTGACCTGGACGAGGCCGGGCGGGCGCTCACTGTTGCCGGTGTACCGCCGGATTATTTCTCCAGCACCGGACAGCGCTGGGGCAATCCCCACTACAATTGGGTGGAGATGGAAAAACAAGGCTTTAGCTGGTGGATTGAGCGCATCGACGGGGCGCTGGAGCTTTTGGATCTGATCCGCATCGACCACTTTCGCGGCTTTGAAGCCTATTGGTCCATTCCCGCACAGGCCGACACCGCCATGCACGGACACTGGGTACAGGCCCCCGGCGTGGCGCTGTTTGAACGACTCAAGCAACATTTTGGCGTATTGCCCTTGGTGGCCGAGGATTTGGGCATTATCACCGCCGAGGTCGAAGCCTTGCGTGATCAATTTGGACTGCCAGGGATGAAAATCCTGCAATTTGCCTTTGGTGGCGATGCCGATAATCCCTATCTGCCGCATCATCATGTCGAAAACTGCGTGGTTTACACCGGCACTCATGATAATGACACCTCACTGGGCTGGTTCAGCAGCTGCACCCCGCCGTGTCGTGAACACGCTCTGGCGTATCTGGGACAACCGCAGGAGGCCATGCCCTGGCCCTTGATTCGCTGTGCGCTGGCATCAACGGCGCGTCTGGCCGTGATCCCCCTGCAGGATTTATTATCCTTAGACACCGCCCACCGAATGAACACCCCCGGCACCGTGGAAGACAACTGGTCATGGCGTTTTGCCTGGGAAATGATCCCCGAGGGTCTTGAACACCAGCTGCGCCACTTGCTGCACCTGTACGGACGCGATGGCAGTGCTCATTAACCTCTTAACCTTGCTCACGAGACGAGATCTATGCCAAAACATCACCATCTGATTCCACTGGCGGTTTTTTTGGGCGTACTGGCCATGCCATTACACAGCACTGCCCAGCAGTGGCCTGAACTCAATCCCGGTCTGCGTGCCACCCAAGCCAGCAATGACCGCGCCAATGTCTTGCAGGACGCCTTCGGACGCTTCAGTATCCAGATTCCCAGCGGCGTAGTGCCGATGGGCTCAACGTATAACATGGTGATCGCCGATGAAAAGATTCACATCAGCGTCATCACCGCAAGTCAGGATGAAATGTTTAACATGAATCTGGAAAACTTCCCGGAGATGGTGCGCCAGATGGGCGCGGAGATGGAGGCACAAGACACCTTCGAGGTGCGTAAAGGGCTGTCTGCACGTTACTTTGCCGCGAGCATCCGTGATCCGCAATCCGAACGGCGCATGCGCTCGGTGCATGTCTTTATTCCCGGCCCGAATATCTGGCTTCAAGCCACCGGCCCGGATGCAGACACACGCACCCTCAGCGCCCATGTCCAGAAGTTTTTAGATGGCCTGCGGTTTTAGGCCACAACGGTGCAACACCCTTTTGAGCGTGTTGCGAACATAAAAAAATCGGCACAGCCGATGCAGGTGGAGGTATAAAAACCCATGAGTGTTTATAAAGTCATTGAATTGATCGGCACCAGCCCTAATTCCTGGGAAGAAGCCGCCAAATCCGCCGTGGATAAAGCCCGCGAAAGTCTGCGAGACCTGCGCGTCGTTGAGGTCAACAAACTGGACCTCAAGCTGGATGATCACGGCAACGTGATTGCCTATCGCGCCCGGATCAACGTCTCCTTCAAATACGAAGGCTAGATTCAGCCATCACCCGGCGCAGGTCGGCGCGTCAACGCCAGCGCCTGCGCCACCACCGCAACGCCCGCCCCTTCGCGGTGGGCGTTTTCACTCAAATGACGCCGCCACAGACGGCCGCGTGGCTGCGCATGAAACAGCCCCAGAATATGCCGGGTCATCGCCTGCAAGGGCACCCCACGCTCAAGCTGATGCTGCGCATATTCCATCCATGCCGCCATCACCGCCGCCCGCGTAGGCATGGGTCGATCATCCCCATAAAACATCTGATCCACCGCCGCCAGCAGATAGGGATTTTGATAGGCCTCGCGCCCCACCATTACCCCATCCACCGGCCCAAGCTGCGCCAGCCCTTCCTCAAGGCGCACAATCCCGCCGTTGATAATGATCTCCAGAGCCGGGAAATCCTGTTTGATCTGATGCACCCGCGCATAATCCAGCGGCGGAATGGAGCGATTTTCCTTGGGACTTAAGCCATTCAGCCAAGCCTTGCGGGCATGAATAATAAACACCTCACAACCGCCGTGAGCCACCGTCTCGATAAAGCGGTGCAGATCGGCATAACTATCCTGGGCATCAATCCCAATACGGCTTTTCACCGTCACCGACAAATCACAGGCGGAGCGCATCGCCGCCACACAGGCGGCCACCGTCTCAGGCTGAGCCATCAGACAGGCGCCAAACTGCCCGGCATGGACCCGATCCGACGGACAGCCGACATTAAGATTGATCTCATCATAGCCATATTCTTGCGCCAGGCGCGCACACTGCGCCAAGGCGTGCGGATCATTGCCTCCCAACTGCAACGCCAGCGGACGCTCAAAGGGATCAAAGCCGAGCAACTGCTCACGATTTCCGTGCAACAACGCGGCAGTGGTCACCATCTCGGAATACAACACCGCCCGGCGCGTCAACAACCGCCAAAAATAACGGCAATGGCGATCCGACCACTCCATCATCGGAGCCGTACAAAAACGTCGGTTAATAGACATTAAACAACCACTTGAATTGATTTTTACATTGATTTTCAGGGTTCAAGATGCAAGAAGCGGGCACCAGACACCCGCCTGCTTTTCCTGAACAGCGTATGCGATTTACCATGAATCACCGTCACCTGCATGTAAAGCCAGCGCTCTGCGCTCCCAGAGGCGGCGTTTCATCAGTTTGCGCGGGAAACCCCGGCCGCAAGGCCAAGGAGGGATAGCGCGGCTTGCGAAGCAAGCCTCCTGTTCCCGACGCCTCCTCTTTGGTAGCGTGCTCTCTTTATACATGGATGCTATCTTTATTTTAACCGCCGGGCTGGCGGGGTTAGTCTGTGGAGAAACTGTAAGTCCGGTGTCTCTTTGAGGCATTTGGCAGGTCTCGGCGAAGCAGAAAGCGCTCAGCAGCAATGCTGGGAATCCCCCTCCTTCCTACCTGCCGCGACGCACGCGGCGCAGGCAGGTAGGGCGGGGAGGATGTCAAGTCAGGCGCTCTCTGCGCAAAACTATGTCAACCCAATTCAGAAAAGTCCCCTTTTGTGCAAAGCAGAAGTGTCCCCCGTAGAATGCGTGGTTATGGTGTTTGGGCTGGTGCCGGAGTGATGTTGCCCCGACCTCTCCAAGGGTGGTCCGGCGCCGGTTTGTAGGTTGGCTTGGCGGTCTGTTTTGCCTTGGCCTGGTCGACGCTGTGGTGGACACTTTTTTCATCATCCAGCGGTGTGGGCGGTTCGCCCTCAGCCAACAGACGGTAAGGCATGATGTGCCCCTGGTGCAGGAGGGTGATGGTGCCGTCGAAGGCCTCGCAGACGGTGAGGGTGGCACCCCGCAGGCGGTAGCCCTTGCCCTGTCCCTGAAGCTGATATTCCCGGTTCTTGAACTGGAAGCAAAGGTTCTTGGAGAGCTTACGGGTATGGTGCATGCAAAGGATGAGGGCCTGCTCCTCGGGGCTGTGCAGCACCGGTCGGTGGGCATCCTGGGGGCTTTGTGGCTCGACGGCGAAGCGGGCGTTGAAGTCGGCCATGAAGGTGGGGAGGAAGGCGTTGGCGGCGTCGATGTCCGAGATCTCACGCAGGCGCAGCTCCTTGACCAAACGGTCTTGCAGGGTCTGGTTGGCCCGCTCCACCCGCCCCTTGGCCTGAGGCGTGTTGGCATGAATGGCGGCGATGTCGAGGGTCTTGAGGGCGCGGGAAAACTGGGTCAGCTCCCCGTCGTGCTCAGGATGATTGACACGGAAGATGCTGTGTTTGTCTGAGTAGAGGGCCACCGGACGTCCGTGCTGATCCAGGTATTGCTGTAGGGTCTCCATGTAGGCCTGGGTGGTCTCGGCGGGCACGAAGCGCAGGGCCATCAGGCGCCCTGTGGCGTCGTCGATGAACACAATCAGGGTACAGCGCGGGCCGCGCACCTCAAACCAGTCATGGGGCGAGCCGTCGATTTGAATGAGCTCCCCCAGGCAGGGGCGGCGTGGACGGCGCTGATGAATGCGGGCTTGCTTGCGTTGCTTGGGCTGCCATAGCCCATCGGCCACCATCCACTGGCGCAGGGTCTCGACCGAGAGATGATGACCATGGCGCTCGGCCAGCTTTTCGCAGGCCAGGGTGGGGCCAAAGTCGGTGTAGTGCGTCTTGACCAAGGCGAGCACCTCCTGGCGTACTGTCTCGGCAATGGCGTTATTGGGACGTCGGCCACGGTGGCCACTGCGTAGCCCTGTCGCCCCATGCTCACGATAGCGGCGAACCAGGCGCTTGACCTGGCGCACGCTCAACCCCAGGCGCTGGGCCGCCTCGGCCTGCCGCAGATGCTTGTTCGCCACCGCCTGAATCATCTCTAGTCGGTCAATTTCTTTGTGACTCATCGTAATGTGCTCCTTCGTCATGCGTGCCCCTCCCGCTTAAATATAAAGGGGACATTTTAGAATTGGACGAAGGGGACATTACTGCTTTGGGCTAACACAGGCTTCCGTTGCGACTTGACAGGCACCCGGACCGAAGATATATTGCGGTGAAAGCGGTTGGATTTCCTATCCTTCGACCAAAGCTCAAGCTGGGTGGCTTTTTCGTAGACTTCATCCAGCAAATCTGCCACCGTTAGGGGGCGATCGCTCTCCCAGGGAAGTTCGTAGGTCAGTCCTTCTACTTCACAGAGGGTGTCTAGCAGCTCGATTTGTTCGTAGAGGCTAGCGGATTGTTTTAATTGGTCTAGGATAGCTTCAGCTTCAGTTTCGCATTCCAGCAAAAACTCCTGGGGCCCAGTCAGCGGCTGGTTGACCGCTGGATCAAAGGGTAAGAATTTGGGCTTGGGCGGGACAGGACGTACGGGCGCTTGGCTAAAGCGGAAATCATGGACGAAATCAATGCGCTCTATCGCCGCTGTGGAAATTAACTGGTTCAGCGGCGCAACGCGCACGGAGACATCATCACAGCGGCCGCTCATCAACTCCTGAATCAGCTTCAGTAACGGTGATTCACCAATGGCGCTGGGCTGACCTACTTCAAACATGCTGTGGGTTAGCAACAGGGTAAGAGTGGGGCGTCCTAACTGGCTCCAGTGGCGCTGGATATAGGCTAGTTCGCCTTTGATTTGGGCAACCAGGAAGTGGTAGTCGATGGTTAGATAAAACTGCTGCTGATCCAAAAACGAAGGTAAGAAAGCTATGGCATCGCCATGGACGTAGAAGAGGCGGGACGTGGTCAGGCTGCGCAGGCGGCGCAGGGGACGCCCTGATAGCCCCAGGACGTCGTTGCGGCCAATTTGGCTGTAGATAACGGCTAGCTCTGCGGCATGGCGAATTTGCACCGGCTCCACTTGGCTGGGCACCTGGGTGGGCACGCCATAGGTGGATAGCTGGGCCTGCAGGGCTTCATCTTCGGCAATCAGGGCAACCTGCACCAGCGGTGCTTGGGGAGCCTGGAGGGATAAATGCCGTCCTAGGGGATCGAGATCGCCCACGGCAATCAAATGCTCTGACAGCAGTTGCCCTAGGTAGTAGAGGCTCTGGGCCCAGACCAGCGGCACATTGTCATTGGGCTGGCGGATTTGGCTGCCGGGGTCGTCGCGTTCGGCATCCAGATGCTCTGGGGGGACATAGTACAGTTCCGGGAGCAGCATCCGTCCATTCTGTTCCACCAGCACCGATTGCAGGCGCTGTTGATAGTCGTCGATCTGAGGGCGATCGCCAATGTGGACAGCCATGCATGCCTCCCCTCAAAATTTGCGAAAAACGCATTATAGAGGATATTGATCGAGGGAAAATCTGTCGATAACGTGAAAGGGTGCTGAATGACGGGAACAGGATCGCCGCGATCAGCTTTGATCTAGGGTGGCTGACCCTGCTCACCGATCAGGCGAGAGCACGACGCTTGGCATAGAACCAGACCGGAACCGCGTGACAGGATCTGGAAACTTCAGTATCGTGTCATTATCACTAGACCTTCACGGACACCGCCCGGACATGGACGTCCAACTGCAGGGATGCGTCGCCGCTCCCTACCGCCGCCGTCGCCCCGCCGATACACTGCTCTATCGGGTGGTGCAAAACCACCTGGAGACTTTTCTCTCGCGGGGGCGGGACGCGTGGTGGGAGACGCAGGTACCACCGCATGCAGAGCGCGAACTGAGGCGTTTTTTGGAGTGTGGCATCCTGGCCCATGGTTTTGCCCGCGCCCGCTGTGACGCCTGCGGCCATGACGTTCTGATCGCCTTCTCCTGCAAAGGCCGGGGTGTCTGCCCGTCCTGCAACACGCGGCGCATGGCCGAGACCGCAGCACATCTGGCCGATCACGTTCTGCCTCGCGTGCCGGTGCGCCAGTGGGTCCTGTCCGTACCCAAGCGGCTACGCTATCACCTCCAGCACGACCGCGAAGCCCTCAACAGTGCCTTGCGCATTTTTCTGGATGCGATTGAGCGCCACCTGTGCGGCAGCCTGGGTGCCAGTACCCAGGCACGCACCGGGGCGGTGGCCTTCATCCACCGATTCGGTTCCGCGCTGAATGAGCACACGCACTTCCATGTCGTCGTGATCGACGGCGTGTTCGAGCCCGACCCGGAGCGGGGTGTCCGGTTCATCGCGGCAGAGGCCATCGACGCCGACGCCGTGCGCGTCGTGCAAACGCAGGTGCGCCGCCGCATTCTCCGGGCATTCGTGCGCCGTGGGCGGATCGATACCCAGACCCGAAAAGAGATGGAAGCGTGGGACCACGGCGGCGGGTTTTCGCTGGATGCGAGCGTGCGCATCGAGGCGGACGACCGCAAGGGCCTGGAACGGCTGCTGCGCTACTGCGCTCGTCCTCCCTTCGCCGCCGACCGGCTGGAGGAACTCGACCCGCAGTGGCTGATCTATCGCTTGCCCAAACCGGGTCCGGACGGGCGCACCCAGATCATCCTCACGCCGCTGGAGCTGATCGGCCGCATCGCCGCGTTGGTCCCGCCGCCCCGGCAGCATCGCCACCGGTACTATGGCGTACTCGCCCCAAACTCACCGCTGCGCCCCGCCGTCACCGCTCTGGCACCCGAGGCTGTAGTCCCGGCGCCGACATCCCACCGGGCGGTGAAAACCGCAGCGGAGGATCTGCCCACAACCCTCTGGCGCTCTCCCGCCCGCTACCTCTGGGTGATGCTGCTGGCGCGCATCTACGAGGCGTTTCCGTTGACCTGCCCGCAGTGCGGCGCCGAGATGCGGATTCTCGCCTTCATCACCGAGGCGGTGGACGTTCGGGCCATCCTGGAGCACATCGGCGAACCCGCCACCCCGCCCCGTATCGCCCAGGCGCGGGGTCCGCCGGAGTGGTACGAGGACGCTACGGAGCATGCCATCGCCGCTGAGGCAGGTTCCGCAGGTGATCCCTACGCCCAGCCCGCGCCGGAGTGCGAGTACGACCAGCGGGTGTCCTGGTAAAGCAGCTCCCTTGGGCTGCTAGCCCCACCGTTGCCCGCTTTCCACAACCCAACCCATCGCCCACCGGAAAAACCGTCTCGCCACCCCTTGGCGGGCCGATTTCAGACACGCATAGGCTGCCGACGCTGCTCAGACGGGGCTTCCGTTGCGACTTGACAGGCCCCCGGGGCGAAGGGATATTGCGGTGAAGGCGGTTGGATTTCCTATCCTTCCTTCCTTTCCTTATCCTTTCCTTATCCTTCAATCGGTTAATAACCCTCACCGCCTCGTAGAGCGCGAAGTTGTATTGGCGCTTTATAACCAAGCCAAGCCAAACAACAGCTATTCAAACGTTTCTGAAACTGTACGCAACTGGTTTGAGGTAGAAGCAAAACGGCAGGGCTGGACTTCAGTCCAATTTGTCAATCAGGCAGCAGTCTTGGTCGCAACCGTAACCTTGGGCTAACTTTTGCCACACCTAA
>NZ_MU255056.1:2038577-2043014 GCF_000227725.2 Thiorhodospira sibirica ATCC 700588
GCTTCCGCAGTGGCATGAAATCCCTACCCTTCGCCAATCCTGCGATATTCCTCACGGTTTCTCCAGCACTCTGTTTGTTTTTTATGACTATTTTTCAATAAATTATAAATCAGGCCCGCTTTTTGCGTTGATGCTTGTCAAGCTCAGTAAACCCTGTGACTCAGGGCAACACCCTTACATCTAACCAAACACCTAACGAGGATTTTGACCATGAATAGATCACTGTGGATCGGCAAAACGGGCCTGGATGCACAACAAACCCGCATGGCCGTGGTGGCCAATAATCTGGCCAATGTAAACACCACCGGCTTTAAAAAAGGCCAAAGAAGAACAAGACGTCCGCGAACGCCGTGAACAACATGAAAACGACGAACGCTGCCAGCAGCTATTTTTAAGAAAAAACAACATCATTTCATAACAACTTTTTTCACAAGGACGGCAGTCATGTCTTCAACGATTGTCAATACGAATGTCATGTCACTGAGCGCGCAGTATGCGCTACAGACCAAGAGCAAAGGCTTAAGCCAAAGCCTTGAGCGTTTGTCGTCGGGCTTGCGCATTAACACAGCGCGGGATGATGCGGCGGGTCTGGTGATTGCCAACCGCATGACCGCCGCAATGAAAGGCAGCCAGCAATCCTGGCGCAACGCCAACGACGGCATCTCCATCGCACAGACGGCGGAAGGGTCACTCAGCACCATCGGCAACGATTTACAGCGGATGCGTGAACTGGCGGTGCAGTCAGCCAATGACACCAACACCGCGCTGGATCGCGTCACCCTCGACAACGAATTTCAACAGCTCATCCGCGCCATTGGCCGGGTAGCCGATACCACACAATTTAATCAGCAAGCGCTGCTGGACGGCTCGCGCACAGAGCAGGTCTTTCAGATCGGCGCGCAGCAGGGCGAGCGCCTGATCACCGGCAAGCTGGATGCGCGCAACACCCAACTCGGAGCGCGTGAGATCATCGGCGCCGATGGCGTCACGCATACCCAAATCGAGCGCGGCCTTGAACAAATCAGCGGACGCTTTACCATCCACATTGATCGCGTCAATGGTCAGGAAATCAGTCCGATGCAGCTACACATCGACCTCAGCGACCCGCGCATCAACCCGGATTTCAACCCCGCCACGGGCAACACCGGCCTGCGCAATTTTGACGACCTAAACCGCGTCATCAACCGCGCCATTGCAAACACCATCCAGGGTACCCATCCCCCCGGCAGCTTCACATTTGACGCCAGCCAGATGAGCGCCGAAGAGGCACGGCATAAACTCGCCCGCGTTAATCTCAACGCCGCCACCGTGACAAAAAACGATGATAAAAACACCGTCGCTTTAACCGGGGCCTTCGATGCGCGGTTTAGATTAACCATGGACGATCCGCTAGAGGTGGTGGTGACCCGTGATCGTGAAATCGGCGTGGCAAGCATTGGTTCAATCGGGCTGGGTGGTAGTGCCGCTAACACGGTCAATATGATGTTGATGATTGATCGTTCGGGTAGTATGTCTGGAACTCCCTTTGCAAATGCTAAAGCAGCAGCAATTCAGGCGATTGATGCGTATGAAAATGCTGGCGTTAATTTAAATGTGCGGTTAATTGAGTTTCCTGGGTCCGGCGCAAATCCTTTGACAGATTATGGCTGGAATAATAATCTTAATGTGGTCAGAAATAGCATCACAGCTATGACCCTTGATGGTGGTGAAAATTTTAATACATTTTTTCCTGCGGTTGAAAGTATTTTTAATGCAAATCCTCCTTCTGCTGGTTCCAATGTTTCATATTTACTGACGGATGCTGCATACCCTATAAACTCTACCGTAAAAACAAACTGGATTAACTTTGTTGAGACAAAAGAAATAATTTCTTACGTTATTGGTATTGGTACAGGTGCAAACACATCATACTTAGATGAGATCGCACATAATGGAGTAACACAAACATCAATGACTGCCATTCCAGGAAGCTCTGCTGATCTTGCTAATATATTAGCGAGTCAAGTGAATGATAGTTTTAATTATATTGAGCTTTCCAAGCCTGCGGGAATTACTGGCCTCACGCCCACCTTTAACGACGGTATCGGTCAGGAGATTACCACGCTCAATATCAACATTGGCGGTGAACGTCTAAGCATAGATGTCTCTGATGTGCGCGATTTAACCCAGCTCGGTGAACGTCTGCAAAATAACATTCGTGACCTGGGTAGCCCATTTGCAAATGTCAGCGTGGTGTTAGACGCCTCAGGCTCGGGCTTTACCATCGACAACCCGGATAAGCTGCCCATTACCGAACTGCGCCTTAACGGTCCGCAGCGGGTTAGCCTGTTTACGCATGAAGATTTATCCAGCGAACAGGTCAACCTGACCCAAATCGACATCACCACCCGCGAATCCGCCATGCTCGCCCTGCACGTCATCGACGGCGCCCTACAACAAATCGCCGACCAACGCGCCGTGCTGGGTGCTGTACAAAACGAATTTGCCAAAACCCTTGAAAATCTTGATATTTATCAGGTCAACCTTTCCGGTGCCCGTTCACGCATCCTCGATGCCGACTTCGCCGCCGAAACCGCACAACTCACCCGGGCGCAAATCCTGCAACAAGCCAGCATCAGCGTCCTCTCCCAAGCCAACGCCAACCCGCAATCCATCCTATCCCTGCTGCAATAGCAGACCCGTAGCAACCCGTGGCGGCATCATCTTGATGCCGCACTGTGGCGATACTTTCTAGTAGTTCGTTTCTCTAAAACATTTACATTTTTTATTGATTATTAAACAATAACTTGATCCCTAAAATTATTGTAATGGTTTTTGCAAAACGAACTACTAGCTGATGTTACGCAGCCCGAAGCATCTGAAGCGTATCAAAAGCGACGCGAATAGCCTTGGAATAGAGTTTTGAACGCAAGGCAAAGTGGTTAAGATGTTTGCGGATGGTCAAACACGCCATTTTGAAGACGGCGACGATGGAGGCGAATAAGTGATTCGCGTGTGTTTTAGGGGTGTGAGCAGGAGATTTAGCAAACGCCGCATTAGATTTAAGCGATTTATGGAAGACCTCGACGTTCTGGGGTGGGTCAATTTTGTTAGCATAGAGTGGGTCAATTTCCGTTAGCGTTGAGGGGATCGGCCATTGAGCCAGTTTCAATGTGGACGGCCATGCATGCCTCCCCTCAAAATTTGCGAAAAACGCATTATAGAGGATATTGATCGAGGGAAAATCTGTCGATAACGTGAAAGGGTGCTGAATGACGGGAACAGGATCGCCGCGATCAGCTTTGATCTAGGGTGGCTGACCCTGCTCACCGATCAGGCGAGAGCACGACGCTTGGCATAGAACCAGACCGGAACCGCGTGACAGGATCTGGAAACTTCAGTATCGTGTCATTATCACTAGACCTTCACGGACACCGCCCGGACATGGACGTCCAACTGCAGGGATGCGTCGCCGCTCCCTACCGCCGCCGTCGCCCCGCCGATACACTGCTCTATCGGGTGGTGCAAAACCACCTGGAGACTTTTCTCTCGCGGGGGCGGGACGCGTGGTGGGAGACGCAGGTACCACCGCATGCAGAGCGCGAACTGAGGCGTTTTTTGGAGTGTGGCATCCTGGCCCATGGTTTTGCCCGCGCCCGCTGTGACGCCTGCGGCCATGACTTTCTGATCGCCTTCTCCTGCAAAGGCCGGGGTGTCTGCCCGTCCTGCAACACGCGGCGCATGGCCGAGACCGCAGCACATCTGGCCGATCACGTTCTGCCTCGCGTGCCGGTGCGCCAGTGGGTCCTGTCCGTACCCAAGCGGCTACGCTATCACCTCCAGCACGACCGCGAAGCCCTCAATAGTGCCCTGCGCATTTTTCTGGATGCGATCGAGCACCACCTGTGCGGCAGCCTGGGTGCCAGTACCCAGGCACGCACCGGGGCGGTGGCCTTCATCCACCGATTCGGTTCCGCGCTGAATGAGCACACGCACTTCCATGTCGTTGTCATCGACGGCGTGTTCGAGTCCGACCCGGAGCAGGGTGTCCGGTTCATCGCGGCAGAGGCCATCGACGCCGACGCCGTGCGCGTCGTGCAAACGCAGGTGCGCCGCCGCATCCTGCGGGCATTCGTGCGCCGTGGGCGGATCGACGCGCAGACCCGCAAAGAGATGGCTGCGTGGGACCACGGCGGCGGGTTTTCGCTGGATGCGAGCGTGCGCATCGAGGCGGACGACCGCAAGGGCCTGGAACGGCTGCTGCGCTACTGCGCTCGTCCTCCCTTCGCCGCCGACCGGCTGGAGGAACTCGACCCGCAGCGGCTGATCTATCGCCTGCCCAAACCGGGTCCGGACGGGCGCACCCAGATCATCCTCTCGCCGCTGGAGCTGATCAGTCGCATCGCCGCGTTGGTCCCCGCCGCCCCGGCAGCATCGCCACCGGTACTATGGCGTACT
>NZ_MU255056.1:2043114-2045092 GCF_000227725.2 Thiorhodospira sibirica ATCC 700588
ACGCTACGGAGCATGCCATCGCTGCTGAGGCAGGTTCCGCAGGTGATCCCTACGCCCAGCCCGCGCCGGAGTGCGAGTACGACCAGCGGGTGTCCTGGTAAAGCAGCCCAGCTGGGCTGCCGGCCCTGCCGTTGCCCGCTTTCCGGAAACACACCTATAGCCCACCGGAAAAACCGTCTCGCCACCCCTCGGCAGACCGATTTCGGCTGTTCTCGGCCGGATCGGCTACCGACGCGGCTCAGACGGGGCTTTCGTCGGGACTTGACAGACTCCTTGATCGAAGGGATATTGCGGTGAAGGCGGTTGGATTTCCTATCCTTTTTCCTTTCCTTATCCTTTGAATTTCCCGATCCCAAGGATCAATCGGTTAATAACCCTCACCGCCTCGTAGAGCGCGAAGTTGTATTGGCGCTTTATAACCAAGCCAAGCCAAACAACAGCTATTCAAACGTTTCTGAAACTGTACGCAACTGGTTTGAGGTAGAAGCAAAACGGCAGGGCTGGACTTCAGTCCAATTTGTCAATCAGGCAGCAGTCTTGGTCGCAACCGTAACCTTGGGCTAACTTTTGCCACACCTAACATGTCGCTCAAGCGGGACGGGCGCTGTCGCGCCCGCCCCTTAGCTATACGTTGGGCAGCAGCAATATCATGATTCTTGAAGTCGCTGTGCTAAACGTGAAATCTGATCTGGAGGGCATTATCCTAGCACAACAAAATCAAAATACTAACCTTGAATGTACTGTACTGAGCGCTCTCGCTCAACCAGTTCGGTTGAACTTGGCGTTAGCCTTTAAAAAACCTAGGAAGATTTTGTATGGCATACTGGCATGATCAGGATTTAGAGTTTCTGGGAGAAATCAAGTCCGAAGACTTGGAAGACCTAGTTTACTGTATTACTCACGACAAAGATGGTGATGCGCGCTGGACTGAAGAGTTAACGACCTCGGAGTTGTACAAGCAGTATCATCCGGATCATCATCAATATTGGGAGTTGGTCGCGGCAGAAATTCAGTGCTTCGGAGCAAACACATTCGCGACGGTACTCCGAGGAGGAAAAGGGGTTCCTTACAAGGAAGTTCTGACAGATGTCTGTGACAAGCTGAAAGTCAACTACAACAAGAATTCTAGCGTCGAGCAAATTGAAAACAATCTGCTTATGAAAATACTGACTGACGCGCTGGAAAAAATGAATCCAGAGGAGTTAAAGGAGTTAGCCGAAGCTACGGGCGTGAAGAATACAGGCTCCGTTACCGCTCAAACTATGGTCGGAGTGTTTCAAGCCGTTTTTCGTGCAGGCGGATTTAAGTCCTACCAGCTCACTCTGATAATTGTAAATGCGGTTCTAAAAGCGCTGATCGGACGCGGGCTTTCCTTGGCCGGAAATGCTGCCCTCACCCGCACAATGGCGATTCTAACCGGTCCCATCGGATGGGTGATAACCGGCGTGTGGACGGCGATTGATATTGCTGGCACTGCTTATCGAGTGACAATACCTGCTGTAATACAGGTTGCCGTATTGCGGCAAAAGCATCTATACGATGAGCAAGCAAAAGAAGTGGCTTTCGGCTAGTAAGCCTAACTCGGCGCTCCACCCGACCGCATGCTGCTACGCGGTTCGCGTCGGGTGAGTTTGGACGTTATGACTTTATGTCAGCCGACCCGCAGCGGCTGATCTATCGCTTGCCCAAACCGGGTCCGGACGGGCGCACCCAGATCATCCTCACGCCGCTGGAGCTGATCGGCCGCATCGCCGCGTTGGTCCCGCCGCCCCGGCAGCATCGCCACCGGTACTATGGCGTACTCGCCCCAAACTCACCGCTGCGCCCCGCCGTCACCGCTCTGGCACCCCGAGGCTGTAGTCCCGGCGCCGACATCCCACCGGGCGGTGAAAACCGCAGCGGAGGATCTGCCCACAACCCTCTGGCGCTCTCCCGCCCGCTACCTCTGGGGTGATGCTGCTGGCGCGCATCTACGAGG
>NZ_MU255056.1:2045192-2139883 GCF_000227725.2 Thiorhodospira sibirica ATCC 700588
CCAGCCCGCGCCGGAGTGCGAGTACGACCAGCGGGTGTCCTGGTAAAGCAGCTCCCTTGGGCTGCTAGCCCCGCCGTTGCCCGCTTTCCACAACCCAACCCATCGCCCACCGGAAAAACCGTCTCGCCACCCCTTGGCGGGCCGATTTCGGCTGTTTTCGGCCGGATCGGCTGCCGACGCGGCTCCGTCGGGGCTTCCGTCGGGACTTGACAGGCTCACGGATCGAAGGGATATTGCGGTGAAGGCGGTTAGATTTCCTATCCTTTTCCTTATCCTTCCTTAATCATGCAAAGCCATCACAAAAGGCACTTACCATGCTTAAAACGCTGACATTAAGAAATCGACTGATCCTGAACCTAAGCCTGACCGGCATCGTTTTTTTACTGATCAGTCTTGGGTATGTTGCCTATTTGCGCGAAGGACTGGTCACTCAGGCGATTGCTGAGCGCTCTGAAGCTCTGAACAGCGTATTTCAAGAGCGGCTCCAGGCAAAACAAGAGTTTGGGCTTGGGCTTGCAATGACCCTTGCGGGCAGCCCTCTCTACCAAAGCGCACTGCTGGATGGGGATCGCGAGTTGGCCTTCCGGCGTGCGAATGAATTGGGTGAGCGCTTTTATTCCGACCTGCAGGCTGGCACCGTGAACATGCACATTCATACCGCCGATGGCCGCACCTGGTTACGCAGCTGGTCTCGTGACTTCTTTGATGATGACATTACTTTCAGGCCCACAGTCACTCGCATGATGAGCGAGCGCAGACCCTTTTCTGATGCAACTGAGGTCGGTCGCTCTGGTTTAACCATTCGCGCGCTGGCACCCATGTTCAGGGATCGCCAGTACATTGGAGCTCTAGAGGTCGCCATGGGGTTTGATGGAATTCGACAAGGGTTTGAAGCAGACGGCCGCCGCTATGTGTTTCTTTTACCTGCCGATATCATTGATGTGGCACCCGGCGTAGCAAATAACACAAAAATCGGAGACTTTTTGGTTGCCAATGATCGCTGGTTTGGACAGGCAGAACTGGCCTTTGCTCGCAGCCTTGATCAAACCCGCATGATGGCTGACGGGTTCATCCTCAATGACCAGTGGTTTGCTTCAATTCAAGAAGTCAGAGATGACGCCGGTCGCCTGATTGGCGTTCATGTCTTCGGCGAACCGCCTGAGACCGTGCTGGCCAGTGTCCGTCAGATGACCCAGTTTATTGGCTTGCTGATCGGCTTACTGGTATTACTGGTTGTCGGTATGGGCATTGTTTTGGCGCTGATGGTACAGAAAAATATTGTGAGCCTGATTAGTCGCAATGTTGAGCAGCTGAATAAAAACAAAAATGATCTGACCCTGCTGCTTGATACAGGCAAAAACCAGGATGAATTATTTGCGCTTTTTTCTGCTTTCAATGATTACACCAACACGCTTAAACAGATTTTAGGTGAGGTGTCCCTGACTGCATCGGATTTGAAGGCAGCAACCACAGACCTGGTTCGCCAGGGCGAAGCCAGTCAGCGCATGGCCGTACAGCAAACAGAAGAGGTGAGTCAGGTCGCCTCTGCCAGTGCAGAAATGTCGGCTTCAGCCACTCAGGTGGCCGCACAAGCCGACTCGACTCAAGAAGCCGCCAATCAGGCTACGGCCCAAACGCATGAAGGTGTGCAGGTAGTGGGTGACACAGTCAGCGCCATTGATCAGCTGGCTAGCGAAATGGGCGAACTCCTGACAATCCTATCCCGCTTAGAGCAAGGCAGTGAAAAAATCGGTGATGTGATCAACACCATCGACACCATTGCAGAACAAACCAACCTGCTCGCATTGAATGCAGCGATCGAAGCAGCCAGAGCTGGTGAGCATGGCCGTGGCTTTGCCGTAGTCGCCGATGAAGTACGCCAACTGGCGAGTAGAACGCAAGGTGCCACTGGTGAAATACAAACCATCATTCACAGTGTTCAGGATGCAGCAGCGGACGTTTCAAAAGCAATTGAACGTGGTGCAGAAAAGGCAAACCACTGCGCCACTCAAGCTCAGCAAGCGGGTGCCGCTCTCAATGGAATTGATGCCAGTGTCAGTCAGGTCAACGAATGGGGGGCACAAATCGCGACAGCTGCCAGCGAACAAAGCCAGGTCGCAGAAGGGATCAGCTCCAGCCTTGCGCGTATCAATGATTTAGTTGCTGAGTCTTTGGATGAAATGCAAAAGAGCCAAGAGGTCACTAACAGGCTTGCTGAACGAGCCGACTCACTTAGCCAACTGATCAGCCGTTTTAAGATCTGAAAACGATCGAGTAGGAGGGGGAGTTACCTCCCCCGTCCTCTCACACCACCGGGCGTACGGTTCCGTACCACGGCGGTTCATAAAGTTCCTTTGAGCTGATGGTAACTATCCATCAACGATATCAATCCCAGTTTATCAAACAACTTCTTCGGCAACGCCTGATTTAAGTGTGACGCGCCTGCATTCCACCAAGCACCTCGGCCGTTGGTTGCGCTCAACCATGCTCTCTTTTCGTCCAGCCCCAGACGCATCAGCATTTTCATCCTTGTATTAGGACGTTTCCACTGTCTCCACAGTATTTTGCGAAGGTGTCGTCTGATCCAGCCGTCCAGTTCTTCAAAGACCTTCTTTACATCAGCATGGCGAAAATAATTCAGCCAGCCCCTGATTTTAGGTGCTAGTACTTGAACGGTTCGCTGGATGCTCCAGCCTTTGGCTGGACGCATCACTGCCTTGATGTTGCCTTTGAATCTTTGTACGGATTTCGTGGCCGGTTTCAGGCGAGGGTTGATTTTACGAGGGCAAACTGTATAACCCAGAAACGTTCGTTTCCACGGCCTGTCAACAGCGCTTTTCTCACGGTTAACCTTCAGCTTTAAGCGTTGCTCAAGGAAGATTGTGATTGAGGTTAGCACTCTTTCCCCTGCCTTTTGGCTTTTGACGTAGATGTTGCAGTCATCGGCATAGCGACAGAAGCTGTGCCCCCTTCGCGTTAACTCCTGATCCAGTTCGTCCAGCAGGATGTTGGACAGCAGCCCCAGGCACGCACCGGGGCCGTGGCCTACATCCACCGGTTCGGTTCCGCGCTGAATGAGCACACGCACTTCCATGTCGTCGTGATCGACGGCGTGTTCGAGCCCGACCCGGAGCGGGGTGTCCGGTTCATCGCGGCAGAGGCCATCGACGCCGACGCCGTGCGGGTCGTGCAAACGCAGGTGCGCCGCCGCATCCTGCGGGCATTCGTGCGCCGTGGGCGGATCGATACCCAGACCCGCAAAGAGATGGAAGCGTGGGACCACGGCGGCGGGTTCTCGCTGGATGCGAGCGTGCGCATCGAGGCCGACGACCGAAAGGGCCTGGAGCGTCTGCTGCGCTACTGCGCTCGTCCTCCCTTCGCCGCCGACCCGCTGGAGGAACTCGACCCGCAGCGGCTGATCTATCGCTTGCCCAAACCGGGTCCGGACGGGCGCACCCAGACCATCCTCTCGCCGCTGGAGCTGATCGGCCGCATCGCCGCACTGGTTCCGCCGCCCCGGCAGCATCGCCATCGGTACTATGGCGTACTCGCCCCAAACTCACCGCTGCGCCCCGCCGTCACCGCTCTGGCACCCGAGGCTGTAGTCCCGGCGCCGACATCCCACCGGGCGGTGAAAACTGCAGCGGAGGATCTGCCCGCGACCCTCTGGCGGTCTCCCGCCCGCTACCTCTGGGTGATGCTGCTGGCGCGTATCTACGAGGCGTTTCCGTTGACCTGCCCGCAGTGCGGCGCCCAGATGCGCATCATCGCCTTCATCACCGAGGCGGTGGACGTTCGGGCCATCCTGGAGCACATCGGCGAACCCGCCACTCCGCCCCGTATCGCCCAGGCGCGGGGTCCGCCGGAGTGGCACGAGGATGCCACGGAGCATGCCATCGCTGCTGAGGCAGGTTCCGCAGGTGATCCCTACGCCCAGCCCGCGCCGGAGTGCGAGTACGACCAGCGGGTGTCCTGGTAAAGCAGCCCAGCTGGGCTGCCAGCCCTGCCGTTGCCCGATTTCCGGAAACACACCTATCGCCCACCGGGAAATCTGTCTCGCCACCCCTCGGCAGACCGATTTCGGCTGTTTTCGGCCGGATCGGCTGCCGACGCGGCTCAGACGGGGCTTTCGTCGGGACTTGACAGGCTCCCGGATCGAAGGGTACATTGCGGTGAAGGCGGTTGGATCTCCTATCCTTTGGCAACTTCGGCAACAGACAGGTTCGAGGGAGGAAGTAACTTACTCAGAATCTGCTGTTTACGCTCTTCGCTGTAACGCGCCATGATCAAACCTTTGGCCCCAACTGGTTAAATTTTGATGATGACAACTATCCTGCCAGAGGGGGCTCGGCTAGTTTCAGGGCTTCCGCTTTAAATTCAGCGGTGTGAGTCTTGCGGGTCTTTTTGGTTGTAATATTCACCTCGTTAAGTCATTTTACTCACTTAGCTTGGTGTCCAAAAGTATTGGATCAGATCACTTTCAATCTGGCCATCATGGACGCATCCATGCCACAGAATTTGGCTCGCCACTTGTAGAAGGTAGCCGAACTCATGCCATGCTCACGACACAGCTCTGGAACGGGTGCACCGGCTTCGGCTTGCTTTAAGATTGCCAAGATTTGGCTGTCGCAAAATTTTGATGTTTTCATGCAGAATCTCCTGCGTTTATGTTACGAGAAAATTCTACTTTTGACGTCAGTTATTTTTAGGGTGTAATACCAAGATGGTGGCCAGTGGCAACAAGACCGTGCGTTTTTGTTTTTAGTTGGCAAAAGCTGGAAAGGTCGGAGGTAGAAAAGGTATGATTATGCACGTCGAGGGTCTTAGATTTTGTTTGTGTAGTGACTTAAATTTTCTAGGAACCCTCACACCTTTTCTAGACGCTCATTATTTTTTCTACACCCTCGAATGCGAAGAGCCAAAAAAATGCACAATGTAGATTCATATTATAATTTAAAAAAAAAGAATAGATGCCAAGATACTTGCGAAAAAACTTTGTGATTATGATGTAATTTCTTTCGATGTATTTGACACTTTAATTTTACGTCCTTTTTTTAGCCCAAGAGTCTTGTTTTCCATTATGGAACAAAGGCTAGGGATATATAAATTTGCCAAAATTAGAGTTGACTCTGAAAATGAAATTAGAAAATTAAAACAAGGAAATGAGAATCACGACAACATTACACTATCTGAAATTTATAACTTAGTACAAAATAAAACTAATTTAAATGCAAAAGAAACTGAAACTTTAGAATACCAACTAGAGCTAAATTATTGTTTTGCAAACCCATACTTCCAAGAAGTAATATCTATTTTGAAAAATAACAATAAAAAAATGATAGTTATTTCAGATATGTATTTATCTAAAGAGCAAATTAGTGGCATCCTAAAAACAGCAGGCTATGAATTTTTCGAAGATATATTTGTTTCTTCTGAACATAATAAGTCAAAGAAAAATGGAAATATATACGAATCAGTCAACGAAAAGTTTCAAAATAAAAAAATTATTCATATTGGAGACAACTTTTTATCTGATATTGAAAATGCAAGAAAATTCGGCCTAGATGCATATTACTACCCAAATATTAATGAAATTTCTAGCAAGACACGAATTTCAGGCATGTCATACATTACTGGTAGAGTTTATTCAGCAGTCATTAATAATCATTTATATAATGGCCCTGAAAATTATAGCGACCCATACAAACTTGGTTTTATTTATGGTGGAATTTACATACTAAAGTTTCCTAATTCCAGTATATAAATATACAATCAATTGCTTATACGCGCCCGCAAATATTAGCTTATCATTAAGCTATAATATACTAATTTAATGTCTTGATGCAAAAATAATTCATAATAAACAACAAAATAGAGTGAATGCGGATAACTTTTGAGCTATAATCATAAGCACTAACCCAATGATTAATAGCATAAAAGGATCCGCATCCAATGACTATCCTACAGCGACTTGGTCATCAAATCCAGCACCTTTTTCCAGCAAACGAACACGGCCAGGAAAGAGCCCACTGGTTCCTTCTGACACTGCAGTCTATCCTGATCCCCATCACTGCATCTAGGACATCTAACCTGCTCCGTACCATCGCCACTGTATTCGGGTGCGTGATCCCTCAAAGCCGGTTTTACACGTTTATGGCTTCGAGCAAACTTCCATGGGACCGGATCTGGACTCTGCTATGGAAAGCCATTCCTGATCCCCTGACTGATGGGCGCTTACTCCTGGCACTGGATGATTCCCTCAACCCAAAGACGGGCAAAAAGATCTTTGCTTGCGAACGCACCTTCGATCATGCGGCAAAAACTAACCAAGCCCAATACCCCTGGGCTCAAACCTTGGTCACCATCGGTCTACTCCGGATCATCCACGACCGCTGGGCCTGTCTGCCCCTCGCTTTCGCATTCTATATGCGAGCCATCACGGTCAAACAGGAGAAACGCACGGTACAAGGCAAATCGCCGACCTTTGCCACCAAATTCGAACAAGCCGTTGACCATATTAAGCGCATAGCCACTGTGTTTGTCGAATGCCCCGTGCTTGTCATCGCCGATAGCTGGTTTGGCAACAATGGTTTATGGCAACCTTTGCGCTCAGCTTTAGGGTCACGAGCGCAAATCCTGAGTCGTTTGCGGGTCAACAATATTCTTCATGATCTGCCGCCACCTCATTCCCCCGGCTCTCCGGGACGCCCTCGCAAGTACGGCGAGCGCATCGGCAGTGTGACCATTCAGGCAATCTACCGCAAGAAGGACGCTAAAACCTATACCGTGCATCTCTACGGCAAACACCGTGAGGTTCAAGCAGCCAGCCAGGTTGTGGTGCTACGCTCGTTACACACTCGAGTGCGTGTCGTTTGGATCTATCGAAAAACTCAATGGCTCGCCTTGTTCACCACGGATCTTGATCTGACCATTCCCCAGATCATTGAATACTATGGCGCTCGCTGGAAGATCGAAGCCGGCTTTCGCGAAATCAAGCAAGAGATCGGTAGCGCTCAGACCCAGACTCGCAACCCCGATGCTGTCAATAATCACTTGCATTTTTGCATGATTGCCACCACCATCACCTGGATTTATGGTGCCTCTCGCCTCAAGGCACCGCCGCGACGTTATGCGACCAACCAGCGCACTGAATATGCATTCGCTGACGTACGTCGGGCCCTCGCCCATGAATTTTCAGACTAGGGTTTTGGGGCAGTTTGCCCAGAATCCAACAAATCCAGGGAAAATCCTCTGATCGCAACTCTCCTGGACTTGGTTGCATGAGAAAAATAGGAAACTTCAGTTAAAAAAGAATAATGAAACCGCATACTGCAACGCTTGAACAAAATGCCTTGGAGCCGCGCTATCGTGAGATGCGGCGCGTGACGCTGGTGGGGGTGGCCACGAATCTGAGCCTGTCGGCCACGCAGATTGTCGGCGGGGTATTGAGCCAGTCTCAGGCCTTGATGGCTGATGGGCTGCATACCCTCTCGGATCTGTTTAGCGATATGGTGGTCTTGCTGGCGGCCCGTCATGCCAATATGGAGGCCGATGAAAATCATCCCTATGGGCACGGGCGCATTGAGACCCTGGGCACGGTGATTGTCGGGCTGGCCTTGATGGGCGCGGGGCTGGGGATTGGGCTTGATGCCGGGCTGCGTTTGTTCAATCCGGAGACCTTGCTGGCACCGGCGCCCATTGCGTTGTTTATCGCCTGCCTGGGGATTGTGGCCAAAGAGGGGCTGTATCATTACACCATGCGAGAGGCCAAACGGCTTAATTCCAATATGCTCAAGGCCAATGCCTGGCATCATCGCTCGGATGTGATTTCCTCGCTGGTGGTGCTGGTGGGTATCGGCGGTACGCTGGCGGGTTTGCCCTATCTGGATGCGGTGGCGGCGGTGTTTGTGGCGGCATTGATTGGCGTGATGGGTGGGCGGTTGATCTGGGGCAGTGTCAGCGAGTTGATTGATACCGCGCTGCAGCCTGAAACGGTTGAGCAGATGCGCCGCCATATTCTGGCGGTTGAGGGTGTCAAGGGTCTGCACCAGTTGCGCACCCGCCGCTCGGGCGGTTCGGTATTTGCGGATGTACACCTGCAAATCCCGGCGCGCATCAGTGTCTCTGAGGGTCATTTGATTGCGGATCGGGTGCTGGTCACTTTGCGCAAGGCTTACCCGGAACTGAGCGATATCACGGTACATATTGACCCGGAGGATGATCAACGCGACACCCCGTGCCGCTCGCTGCCCTTGCGCAGTGAGTTAATCCGCCAGCTGCGTACCCACTGGGCGCAGATTCCCCAAAGCGAAAAACTCGAAAACGTGATTTTGCACTATCTGGGCGGACGGGTGCATCTGGAGCTCTATCTGCCATTGAGCTGTATCAGCGAGATTGCCGAGGCCAAAGCCTTGGCTCAACAGCTCAGCGAGGCCAGTAAGCAGGTGCCAGAGATTGATGCGGTGACGGTGTTTTTTCGCTAAGGCTTGCACCATGATTGTGCAATAGCCGTGGATATGATCAAGGGCAGTGCAACACGCGCTATCCTTCCCCGCGATGGCTTGGGAGGCAACATCCCGCTACAGGTGGCGAAAATAGCCGTATCCGCGATATGCCGCGCCATCGCTGCAGCGGTTTAATGTAGGCTGGCACGCTTAGTGCTAATTCTGTCCCAGAACGTTGATGCTGCTCTGGCCTTGCGGCCTGATCATTGACCCACAAGGCTTGAGCAGATATTGATTTGGTATAACGTTTGTGTCTAACCATCCCTTGAAGGAGCCTCTCCATCATGTCGTCCCCAGCAGATATTTTGAAACAGATTGAAGAACATGGCGTTAAGTTTGTGGATTATCGCTTTACCGATAGCCGTGGCAAGGAGCAGCATGTCACCGTGCCGGCCAGCACCCTGGATGATGAAGTCTTTGAAAACGGCAAGATGTTTGATGGTTCAAGTATCGCAGGCTGGAAGGGCATCAACGAGTCCGATATGATCCTGATGCCGGATGCCAAGAGTGCGGTGATGGACCCCTTCTATGAAGAATTGACGATGGTGTTGCGCTGCAACGTGGTTGAGCCTAGCACCATGCAAGGCTACGACCGTTGTCCGCGCTCCCTGGCGGAACGCGCCGAGGCCTACATGAAATCCACCGGGATTGCGGATTCCTGCCTGTTTGGCCCGGAAAACGAATTCTTTGTCTTTGATGATGTGAAATGGGGCAGCTCCATCGGCAGCGCCTTTTACAAGGTTGATTCCGATGAGGCCTCCTGGAACTCAGAAAAGGTCTTTGAAACCGGCAACATCGGCCATCGCCCCACCGTCAAGGGCGGCTACTTCCCCGTGCCGCCGGTCGATTCCCTGCAGGATCTGCGCTCGGCCATGTGTCTGGTGTTAAACGAGATGGGATTGGTGACCGAGGTGCATCACCATGAAGTCGCCACCGCCGGTCAATGCGAAATCGGCGTGGGTGCAGCCTCGCTGACCCGCAAGGCCGACGAGGTACAAATCCTTAAATATGTGATCCAGAACGTCGCCCACAGCTACGGCAAGACCGCGACCTTCATGCCCAAGCCGCTGGTTGGTGATAACGGCAACGGTATGCATGTGCATCAATCGCTGGCCAAAAATGGCCAGAATCTGTTCAGCGGTGACAAATACGGCGGGCTTTCCGACGCCGCGCTGTATTACATCGGCGGCATCATCAAACATGCCCGCGCCCTGAATGCCTTCACCAACCCCTCCACCAACAGCTACAAGCGCCTGGTGCCGGGGTTTGAAGCCCCGGTGATGCTGGCTTATTCCGCCCGCAACCGCTCGGCCTCGATCCGCATTCCTTTTGTCTTCAGCCCCAAGGCACGCCGCATTGAGGTGCGTTTCCCGGATTCCACCGCCAACCCTTACCTGGCCTTTGCTGCCATGCTGATGGCTGGCCTTGACGGGATTCAAAACAAGATCCACCCCGGTGAGGCGATGGACAAAAACCTCTATGACCTGCCGCCGGAAGAAGAGAAAAACATCCCGCAGGTCTGCCACGGTCTGGATCAGGCATTAAATGCCCTGAATCAGGATCGCGCCTTCTTGACCGCCGGTGGCGTGTTCTCTGACGAAATGATCGACGCCTACATTGACCTGAAAATGGAAGATGTACAGCGCCTGCGCATGACCACCCATCCGGTGGAATTTGATATGTACTACAGCCTCTAAGGCGTCTCCTTGCAGGGTGGCGGCGCGGATTTACCGCCACCCTGTTTTCTACCTCCGCCTGCTCCTCAGACCTGTCCCAGCCCCGCTGCAACACCGCTTAAACATCGCGCCAGAGCACAGCTATCCCGGTGCCGTGTCATCTTATGCACCCCACGCTAAAGCCGGGGGTTTATCACATCAATTTGGTGCTTTTCAGGCATTTGCTATAGTATTGGCGAAAATGGCTAAAAGCCGACTGTGCGCCGTGCGTGGCTTATCTGCATGGGCCACGGTCAATCATCCTGACTCTCCACACACCTCTGGGATAACTGATGATTTATCAGCTTGTTTATGTCAGTGAATACACAGGCGACTCGCCTGAGAGCGATTTGCACGACATTCTGGCGGCATCTCGGCGTTTTAATCCACAACACGGCATCACTGGATTGTTGCTATTTGTGGGCGGCAGCTTCATCCAGGTCTTGGAGGGTGACGACGAGGCCAAGGTGCGGGCGCTGTATGAACGTATTGCGCTGGATCCGCGTCATGCCCGCCTGGATGTTTTGCTCGATTACACGCTCCCCAAGCGGCTTTTTCCTGACTGGAGCATGGCGTGGATGCCAATTTCTGAGACGGAGTTTTGCGCCCTGGCACATATTCAGCGCTGTGATTTTGCAACGCTGTCACAGCTGGATAACAATATTGTCAGTAATATATTGCTCAATTTTGCAGAGGCAAAGCTGGATGGCTGAGCGTGTCTTACCCGCCGAATGGGCCCCGCAAACAGCGGTGCTGTTGACCTGGCCTCATGAGGATTCTGACTGGGCCTTTATTTTGCCGCAGGCCGAGACCACCTTTACCGCCATTGTGCAGGCTATTACCACCCAGCAAACGGCGCTGGTGGTCTGTCAACACGCGGCGCATCGTGCCCGCCTGGCCGAGCAGCTCGCTCAGGCGGGTGTGCCTGCCGAGCGCCTGCAGCTGGTGATGGCCCCGGCAGAAGATACCTGGGCGCGGGATCATGGTCCACTCACCGTGCTGGATCAAGGCCAGCCGCTGCTTTTGGATTTTATTTTCAATGGCTGGGGCAATAAATATCCCGCGCTTAAGGATAATCTGATCACCCAGCGCCTGCATGCCCAAGGGGTGTTTGCCGATACCCGGCTGGAATCCATCCCGCTGGTTTTGGAAGGTGGCTCGCTGGAATCCGATGGCCTGGGTACGCTATTAACCACGGAATCATGCCTGTTATCGCCGGAGCGCAATCCGGCATACGGACGCGAGCAGATTGAGGCGGCCCTGCAGCAGCATCTGGGCGCACAGCGGGTGTTATGGTTACGTCACGGGCATCTGCACGGGGATGATACCGACGGGCATATTGATACCCTGGCGCGCTTTTGTACGCCTGACACCATTGCCTATGTCTGCTGTGAAGACCCCGAGGATCCCCATTATGATGACCTGCAGGCCATGCAGGCCGAGCTTGGTGCCTTGCGTCAGGCCAATGGGCAGGCGTATCGGCTGATTGCATTGCCGCTGCCGCGTGCGCAGTACAACGCCGAGGGTAAACGCCTGCCGGCCACCCATGCCAATTTTTTGATCATCAACGGGGCTGTCCTGGTGCCGACCTACAATGACCCCACGGATGCCATCGCCTGCCAACGCCTGGCTGAGGTTTTTCCCGGACGCCAGATCATCGGCATTGACTGCCGTGCCTTGATTGAACAATACGGTAGTTTGCATTGTGTCACCATGCAGCTGCCCGCCCCGTTGCCGCTGTCTCAGGCGGACCGGCCTTCCTCCATGACTTAAATAACAGAATATTCCCGTGATGACTTCTTTGCTTGTTTCTCGCCGTGCCTGCGTGAGTGTGCAGGTCGGTTCCGTGCATATCGGCGGCCAGGCCCCGGTCGCCGTACAGTCCATGACCAACACCGACACCGCCGATATTGCGGGCACCGTACAACAGGTGGTTGAGCTGGCGCAGGCCGGTTCTGAACTGGTGCGCCTGACCGTCAATAACGAAGAATCCGCCGCCGCCATTCCGCATATCCGCGAACGGCTGGATGCGCTGAATATTGCCGTGCCGCTGGTCGGGGATTTTCATTTCAACGGCCATAAACTGCTCACCCAAAGCCCGGCCTGTGCCGAGGCGCTGGCCAAGCTGCGCATCAATCCGGGCAATGTCGGCAAGGGTGCCAAGCGCGATACCCAGTTTGCGCAGATGATTGAACTGGCCTGCACTTACCAAAAACCGGTGCGCATCGGCGTTAACTGGGGCAGCCTGGATCAGGAATTACTCAGCCAGATGATGGATGACAACGCCTCCGCTGCCCAGCCGTTGAGCACCGAGGCGCTGATGCAAGAGGCCATGATTCAGTCTGCGCTTAGCAGTGCCACGCGGGCCGAGGCGCTTGGTCTGCGCCATGACCAGATCATTTTGTCCTGCAAGGTCAGCGGAGTACAGCCGCTCATTGCGGTCTATCGCGAACTGGCCCGGCGCTGCGACTACCCCTTGCATCTGGGGCTGACCGAGGCGGGCATGGGCATCAAAGGCACGGTGGCCTCTGCGGCTGCCCTGGCGATTTTATTGCAGGAAGGCATCGGCGATACCATCCGCGTTTCCCTCACCCCGGAACCGGGCGCCAGCCGTACCCAAGAGGTCATGGTGGCCCAGGAAATCCTGCAAAGCCTCGGCCTGCGCTCCTTTGCCCCTTCCGTCATTGCCTGCCCCGGCTGCGGGCGCACCTCCAGCGACATCTTCCAGCACCTGGCCCGCGATATCCAGGACTATATCCGCCAGCGGATGCCCGAATGGCGGGCGCGCTATCCGGGGGTTGAAAATATGTCGGTCGCCGTCATGGGCTGTGTGGTCAACGGCCCCGGTGAAAGCAAACACGCCGACATTGGCATCTCCCTGCCCGGCAATGGCGAAAGCCCCGCCGCCCCGGTCTATGAAGACGGCGAACGCAAAACCACACTCAAAGGTGAGCAGATCTCCCAGGAATTTCAGGCCCTCGTGGAAGATTACGTCAGCCGCCGCTATGGCCAGTAAATCCTGACTTATCAATAGGCGTTACGCAGTTAGCGTCTAGCGGATTGATGTTGCCAGTATATTCTTCGCGGCTTCGCGTGAGATCAGCCCTTTAGGGGCGGCTGCGCCAAAGTTTTCAGTGTTGAGTCTTTAATGCGTCACGCGAAGCCGCGAAGGGCGCAAAGAAGGCGCCGCTACGAGGTTTAACGGCGTTTCAGGTGGTCAAGGCGGCGGACAAAATCACTCAGGATGCGTCGGTACAATTCTTCCTTGAGAATGCTGTCTTCCACCCCGGCATCGAGGTTGGGATTGTCGTTGACCTCAATCACGACAATCCCCTTGGGGGTTTGTTTAAGATCCACGCCATACAGGCCATCGCCGATGAGGTTCGCGGCGCGCAAGGCGGTTTTCACCACCACCGGGGGCACATCTTCAATCGCGAAGGTTTTGAATCCCCCCTGACGATCATCCCCTTTGGCCTGATGGTTGACGATTTGCCAGTGCTGCTTGGACATCAGGTATTGGCAGGCGTACAAGGGCTGTTTATTGAGAATCCCCACCCGCCAGTCAAATTCGGTATAGACAAATTCCTGGGCCAGAATCAGATCAGATTCCTTAAACAGGCGTTTGGCGATATCCAGCAGTTCCTGGCGGTTTTCTGCCTTGAAAACCCCGCGTGAGAATGAGCCGTCCGGAATCTTGAGCACCACCGGATAGCCGATCCATTCCTCGGCATTGAGCAGATTGTCTTTGCTCAGGACCAGGGTCTTGGGCGTGGGGATCTTGTGTGAGGCCAGCAATTCCGCCAGATACACCTTGTTGGTGCATTTGAGGATGGAATCCGGATCATCAATGACCACCATCCCCTCGCTGACAGCCTTGCGGGCAAAACGATAGGTGTAATGATCAATGCGGGTGGTCTCGCGGATCAGCAGCGCATCGTATTCTGCCAGGCGTCCAAAATCGCGCCGGTCGATCAGATCCACCTCAATACCCAGCGCTCGCCCGGCCTTGACAAACTGATTGAGCGCGCCTTTATTGGACGGGGGCAAGTCCTCTTGCGGATTATGCAAAATCGCCAGATCGTAGCGGTAATTGCGGGCGCCACGCGGCTTGCGCCAAGGGCGTTTGAGATAAACCTCAAGGGCCTGGAAAAAATCGTTTTCCTGTTCCGGGGTCAGGGCATTAAGCGACAGCGGCTTGAGGGCGTTAATGCGCCATTGGTCGCCGCGCTTGAACTCCACCTTAAACAGGGGTGCCCGAAAGGACGCAAATAACTGCTGGGCGATTTCCTGCATTTCTTTGGGCGCACATTGCCCAAAAAACACCGTCATTTCCAGCATGGTCGGTTGCAGACCCGCCTTCTTGCGCCCCAGGATTTTGGCAACCTTGCGGTCAATGTCCTCGGTATCCAGGCTATAAATAGACTTGCGCGACAAATCCTGCAGGGTGCGCACACTGGGGATGACTTTATGGCTGCGCGCCTCGGCCAGCAGCGAGCAATAATACCCCTCGCTGAGGTAGCGCATACTGCGACACAGGTTAATCACGCGTAGCATGGTGTGGCTGGAGTATTCAGGCTGCGTCAGATAATCGCGGGCCACCACCACCGGATAACGTGGGAAATGTGGTTTCCAGTCTTCAGCTTGCTCAATGAGCAGAATATGATCAGACAATGCGGCTGTTCCTAAATTTTTTGCGCGTACATAAAAGTTAATGAATATGTGCGCTGCACGGCGACACGGTGTGACCGTGACTCCTGCGGCTATGGTGTCTTTTGTTTGTCGTGCTTATTGAGGTCAGGCGCGCAACGCCGTCGTTACAGCGTGCGCTCCCCTTTATGCTTGCTCATGATCGATGCGAATGTTTCATAAGTATAGCCCAAGCGCTGCGTGATCGCGGATCAGTGTGCATTGTTCAGCAGCACGCCCAAATGCAAACCCAAACAACCCGTTTTTAAAGTCGCGCAGGCATTGCGGTGAGCCTGTTTGAATGTCTTTCGGCACTGCCCTTTCATGGCGCGATGGCCCTGTTCGCAGCGGGCCTTCGCTTGCACCTGTCTGATGAATCCTCTACCATTGCGCGGCCTTTTGGTGCCTTGGGGTGCATTTTTTGCCTCCGAGGTAAACGGGAAGCCGGTATGCATAGCATGCTCAAGCCGGCGCTGCCCCCGCAACGGTAGGCGAGTTAACGCAAGGCAATAGACCACTGTGCATCCGCATGGGAAGGTGTCTTGACGGGGAATGATTCCGCTCGCAAGCCCGGAGACCGGCCAAAGGTCACAACCCGATATTGCGGCGGGCGATGCGGCGGTATGGTCATGTTTTTCCACGCCTATCCCTCCTTTCCCCCCTGCAAGCCATTCTTAAATTTTAGATCCGTGCGGGCGGCACGGAGGATAGCTTAATCATGCCTGGCGTATTTTTACTTCTCCCCTTGGTGGTGTTTCTCCCTGCGGCGCTGTATGCGCAAACCCCGGCACTGGATACTGTTGTGGTAACGGCCAGCCGGGTGGCGCAAACCACCGATGAAACCCTGGCCTCGGTAACTGTCATTACCCGTGAAGACATTGAACGCTGGCAGGCGCCATCCGTTCCCGATATTTTGCGCCGTCAACCCGGTTTGCAGGTTCACAGCGCTGGCGGACGTGGCAAAAGCACCTCGGTGTTCATGCGCGGCACCAATTCCGACCATGTGCTGGTGCTGATTGATGGTATCAAGGTGGGCTCGGCGACGCTGGGCACCACAGCCTTGCAGGATCTCCCGGTTGAAGCTATTGAGCGCATTGAGATTGTGCGCGGGCCGCGTTCCAGTCTGTATGGCTCGGAGGCCCTGGGCGGGGTGATTCAGATTTTTACCCGTAAAGGCGGCGGCGCCTTGCGCCCGTATGTCAGTCTGGGTGGGGGCAGTTATCGCACCGTGGAAGGGGCTGCGGGCTTAAGCGGCGGCGGGGATCAGGGCTGGTTTAATCTGGGTGTCAACGGCGTTGATACGCAAGGCTTTGATGCCTGTCGCGGCGAGGCCGCCACGGCCTTTGCCGGATGCTTTGCCGATGAGCCGGATCGGGATGGTTATACCCAGCTTTCCGGTTCGCTGCGCGCAGGCTACCACGTCTCGGATGCACTCTCGCTGGAGGCTTTCAGTCTGGTGACCCGCTCGGAGAATGAATTTGATGGCAGTTTTCAGAATGAGTCTGCAGACCGCCAGCAGATTTATGGCACGGTGGTGCGCTATGCGCCATTGAGTCTGTGGCAGATGACCCTGAGCCTCGGACACAGCCTGGATGCCTCAAAAAATTTCAAGGACGGGGTGTTTTCCAGCCGCTTTGAAACCCGCCGCGACACCCTTTCCTGGCAAAACGATCTGGAAGTAGGCAGTGCCACGCTGCTGACGCTGGGCGCCGATTATCTCAATGACCGGATTAGCGGCTCCACCGAGTATGCCCACACTTCCCGCGATAATCTCGGCCTGTTTGCCCAATATCTGGGCTACTGGGAGCGCGTGGATCTGCAAGTAGCGCTGCGCCATGATGATAACCAGCAATTTGGACATGAAAATACCGGTAGCCTGGCGCTGGGCTATGCACTCACTGACACGCTGCGAGCGATCGGCTCCTATGGCACGGCCTTCAAGGCCCCCAGTTTTAATGCCCTGTATTTTCCCGGCTATGGTAATCCCGATCTTAAACCGGAAAGCTCGCGTACCCTGGAGGCCGGGCTTCGTGGCCCCTTGGCCGGAGGGCAGTGGTCGGTGAGTCTGTATGAGAGCCGCATTGATGATCTGATTGCCCATGATGCCGCACGCAGTTTGCCCGCCAATATTCACGAAGCGGTGATTCGCGGTGCCGAGCTGGATTGGCAGGGGACGCTGGAGGCCTGGCAGGTCTACGCCGGGGTGAGTCTGCTTGATCCACAAAATCGCGCCCAGCCGCATCGTGGCAATTTACTGCCGCGCCGTGCCGAGCACAGCCTGAACATGGACGTGGAGCGCGCCTATGGGCCGTATCTTCTGGGTGCGAGTGTGCTGGCCCAAGGGCGGCGCTTTGATGATGTCGCCAACAGTCGCCGCCTGGATGCCTTTGTCACGATGGATCTGCGCGCTGAATACCGGATCAGCCCCGATCTGCGCCTGCAACTGCGGCTGGAAAACCTCTTTGATGAAGACTACGAAACCGCCAGCTTTTATAACCAGCCCGGACGCAGCGCCTACCTGAGTCTGCGTTATCAGCCGCAGTAGGGTGCCTGCGGTGAGGTGGTTACGCCATCAGCTGGAGCTGTTTTTCACAGCGCTGGGCTTTTTTACCCGCATTCCGGTGCCGCGCTGGGTTCCCTGGTCAATGGCGCGGCTCAATCAGTCCACCCGCTATTTTGCCCTGATCGGCTGGGTGGTGGGGGCGGTGGGGGCTCTGAGCTATCTTGTGGCGGCGTGGCTGTTGCCGGTCAGTGTGGCGGTGGTGCTGTCGATGCTGCTGACCATCTATCTGACCGGTGCCTTTCATGAAGACGGGCTGGCCGATAGCTGCGACGGGCTGGGCGGTGGTCAGGATCGGGCGCACGCGCTGCAGATCATGAAGGATTCGCGCATCGGCACTTATGGCACGGTGGCGCTGGTGCTGGCGCTGTTACTCAAGGCGCTGATGCTGATAGCCCTGGCTGAATATGATCACTGGCTGCCCGCGCTGGCGCTGTTAGTCGCCCATCCGCTGTCGCGGCTGGCTGCCAGCACGCTGATTTACCGGCTGGATTATGTACGCGAAGACACGCAGGCCAAAGCCAAACCGGTTGCCGAACAGCTCAGCACACGCGGGCTGCTGATCGCTGTGGTGTCGGGCCTGTTACCGTTGGCCCTGCTGCCGCTACCCAGTGCGCTGGCGGTGTTGCTGATGACCCTGCTGCTCACCATCTATGCGGGCTATTATCTCCACCGCCGTCTGGGGGGTTATACCGGGGATTGCCTTGGGGCAACCCAGCAAGTCACCGAACTGGGCTGCTATCTGGCCTTATTGGTGGCGGTGAAGCTCAGCATATGAATGCCGCCTGCCAGCCGTGGATAGCCCCGTGAGTGCCTCCTTAGCGCGCATGTTGCTGATCTTGCTGCCCGTTTCCGTGCTGGCCATGCTTCTGGCCCTGACTCAGGGCAGTATCCAGATTCCGTTGAAAGACATCTGGGCCGTGATGCGCGGTCAGGGCGAGCCGCTGTATGCCCTGCTTTTGCTGGATCTGCGTCTGCCCCGAGTGCTCAACGCCTTTGCCACCGGCGGCCTGCTGGCGGTGGCCGGGGCCTTGATGCAAGTCCTGCTGCGTAATCCCTTGGCTGATCCTTATGTGCTGGGGCTTTCCGGGGGTGCGGCGGTTGGCGCTTTACTGGCCATGCTGGCCGGGCTGGGGGCGGCGCTGATCTCCGGGGCCGCCTTTGCCGGAGCCTTGATCTCGACCCTGCTGGTATTTGGCCTGGCCCACGGCACCGGCAGCTGGGTACCTACCCGGCTGTTATTGACCGGCGTGGTGGTGGCGGCGGGCTGGGGCGCCTTGATCAGTTTTTTGCTGGCGGTCAGCCCCTCGCATGAACTGCCGGGGATGCTGTATTGGCTGATGGGGGATTTATCCTATGCCGGGCATCCGCTGTTGCCGTGGTCTGCGCTGGTGGTAGCGATGCTGCTGACCTTTCCTCTGGGGCGTACCCTCAATGTGCTGGCGCGTGGCCCATTACAGGCCGCCGCCCTGGGGGTCTCCGTGCGGCGCATGGAAATGCTGGTCTATGTGCTGGCGGCGTTTATCACCGCCATTGCCGTGCTCACTGCTGGCAGTATCGGCTTTGTCGGGCTGATTGTCCCGCATATTCTGCGCCTGATCTTTGGCTTTGATCAGCGCATCCTGTTACCCGCCAGCGCGCTGGCCGGCGGGATTCTTCTGGTCTTGGCCGATACCCTGGCGCGCACCCTGATTGCCCCGGAGCAGTTACCCGTCGGGGTGATTACCGCCCTGCTCGGGGTGCCGACCTTTCTTTATCTACTCTATCGGAGTCGGCAGCGATGAGCCTGCTCTATATGGACCAGCTGGTGCTGGATATTCCTGGGCGTGAGTTCCTGCAGCCCTTGCACTGTCAGATTGAGCCCGGTCAGTGCTGGGGCATTCTCGGCCCCAATGGCTGTGGCAAAACCACCCTGCTGCATACCCTTGCCGGTCTGCGTCCGCCGCGTAGCGGACAGATTCTGCTGGAACAGATCCCGATAGACCAGATCCCCAGACGCCGACTGGCGCAGCAAATGGGCATGGTCTTTCAACAGCAGCACGATGAATTCCCCGCCACCGTCCTGGAGACCGCCTTGATTGGCCGCCATCCCTACCTGCGCTTTTGGGAGATGGAATCGGGCGAGGATCATCAAAAGGCCTGGCAGGCACTGGGACGCATGCAACTTGCCGAATTAGCGCAACGTCCGGTGCAAACCCTCTCCGGGGGCGAACGCCAGCGCCTTGCCCTGTGTACTGTGCTGGCACAAGCGCCTCGCCTGCTGTTGCTGGATGAGCCGACCAATCATCTCGATCTGCATCATCAAATCGACGTACTCAGCCTGATCCGCCATGACATCGGAAGCCAGCGTGCCGCCCTCATGAGCCTGCATGATATCAACCTCGCCGCCCGCTTCTGCACCCACCTGCTGCTGTTATTCAAAGACGGCCACGCCGTCTGGGGGGGGCGTGAACACATGCTGCAAACACAACTCTTGGAACGACTCTACCAGCAACGCCTGATCAGCACCCATCTGCAAGGCCAGACCATCTTCATCCCCGACCCTGACAGCAACGCCAGCGTGCATCGCTATTTGCCTGAAAGCATTGAGCGATCTTCGTCGTTCAAGCAAACCGCCTAAACGTCCGTGACTACCCGGCGTTCCTGGCGCGGGTCGTCGCCTTCTCAGACAGGCTCCCCCGCAGGGACAGGGCGTAGATCGTCCAGCCATCGCGTTAATACCGTCGTCAACTGCGCCAAAGACAGCGGTTTACTGACATAATCATTCATTCCGGCGGCAAGGCAGGCCTCTTTATCGCTTGGCATGGCGTGGGCGGTCATTGCAATGATCGGGATGCGCGGATCAAAGGCATCGCCTGACGCGGCACGGATGCGCTGCGTGGCGGTGATGCCATCCATGACCGGCATCTGCACATCCATCAGGATCAGATCATAGTCCGCCTGGCTCAGGTGATCCAAGGCCGCCTGCCCATGATTGACTGCCGTGGCCTGCAGACCGAGTTTGCGCAACATCCCCAAGGCGACTTGCTGATTAACCACATTATCCTCAACCAAAAGAATGCGCACCTGGGCGTGTGCAAAATTCACCGCGTGCGATGACTGGACGGGTTGCACTGTATGCGGGGTGATCATGCGGTGTTGATCGAAGGAAGGCGCAAACAGTTGTTGCAATACGTGCAAAAGCGCCGTTTGACGGATGGGCTTGGGCAGGCAGGCATGAAAACCGGCCTGTTGATAGCGCTGCGGGTCTTCGGCACGCACGACGCTGGGCAAAATAACCCGCAACAGCCCCTGCATCTGCGGATCGGCAGATAAGGTGCGCCCCAGGGTTTCACCATCCATCACCGGCATCTGCAGATTAATCAACACCGCCTGATACGGCTCATGTTCCTCCTTGTGAGCCTGATACAGCAGACGCAGGGCCTCAACCCCATCAGCGGCACCCGCTGCCCGCATCCCCCATTGACCCAGGCGCTGCGTCAACAGCGTGCGCTGCGTGGCGTTATCATCCACGACCAGGATGCGCCGCTGTTGCAAATTCTCGGTGGCATGCGCCGCGTGCGGACGTGGTACGTCGATATTAAGCGTCAAGGGAACGCTAAACCAGAATACCGATCCCTGGCCTTCCTGACTTTGCACCCCAATGGTGCCGCCCATCAGCTCAACCAATTGCTTGCAAATCGCCAGCCCCAGACCGGTACCGCCATAACGGCGGGTGGTCGAGGCATCCACCTGGGAGAATTTTTCAAAAAGCAGCGGCACCTTGTCAGCGGCAATGCCAATGCCGGTATCACAGACCTCAAAGCGTAGGCGGGCCGTTGCGGCACGTTTTTCGAGTAATTGCACACGCACTACCACCTCGCCGCGTTCGGAAAACTTGATCGCATTGCCGACCAGATTGTTGAGAATTTGCCGCAGACGCCCCGGATCACCGCTAAGCGCCAGCGACAACACATCATCATCCAGCACGCACAACAGTTCGAGGTTTTTTTCGTAGGCACGCACGGCCTGAGCACTGATCACCTCATCGACCAGCGTTGCTATATCCAGCTCAAGGTGTTCCAGATCGAGTTTGCCGGCCTCAACCTTGGAAAAGTCCAGAATATCGTTTAACAGGCCCAGCAGCGACTCGGCACTTTTTTTCACCGTATCGGCGTAGTGGCGCTGCGTGGCATCCAGGGCGGTATCCAGCAACAAGGTGGTCATGCCGATGACGCCGTTCATCGGGGTACGGATTTCATGGCTCATATTGGCCAAAAATTCACTCTTGGCGGCATTGGCGCGCTCGGCTTGCAAGGTCAGATCTTCTGCCTGCTTGATCGCCGCCTGCAGGCGCCGGTTGGCATCGCGCAGGGCCAGTTCTGCGTGTTTGCGGCGGGTGATGTCGGTGGTATGGGCATCCATGCGCAGGATGTGCCCCTGCCGGTCGCGGATCAAGCGGTATTCATCCAAAAGCCAGGCGGTGCTGCCATCGGCGCGCACAATCCGGTATTCTCCCTCGACCGCATCGTTTGCCGCCAAGGTGTCCAGCATCCGCGCAATCAAGGCACGATCCTCGGGGTGGATCAGGCGTTGGCGCAATTGCGGGTCCTGCTCAAACTGGGCCTGTGGATAGCCATAGATGCGCTGTGCTGAGGGGGTAATGAACATCGTATCTTGCTGCGGCCAGGTCGCCGACCAGACCACACCGCTCATATTGTCCAAAATGCTGGCCAGCTTGTTTTCGCTATCATGCAGGCGCCGATAGCCCCGCGTAAGCACCTCATACATCACGAGAATAAAGATCACCCCCAACAAAGCAATCGCGGCATGAGAAAAGGCCAGCGGACGCCAGGGAATGGGGAGCACCTCGGGCAAGATGACACTAATGCCGCCGCGAATATCACCCTCCTCATAGCCCTGCTTGGCATGACAGGTCAGGCAGGGTTTTTCCGTGACTAATGGCGCCATGTAGCGAAAGCCCTGCTGCTGCCCGACGGTGGTAAACTCACCGTGCTCCTTGACACCCTGCTCAAAAGCCTGCAAAGCCTCAGCCTCCCACGGTTGCGGGGTGTTTTGCGGGCGAATGGGGTTTAGGCTAGTAATGCGAAAACGCACGCTGTTGGTATGCTCGGCCAGTTCCGAGAGCTGGCGGGTCATGTAGGCAGGATTGACCTTGGTCAGGGTCAAATGCTCATGGATGAACAAATCCCGGTCATCAATTTCCGTCAGATAGGGATTAGGCTGGGTATGCTCAGAAACTGGCGCATAAATCCCGGCATGCATCGCATTCCATCGGCGCATCAACACCACCTGCTCAAAAAACGCCTTGGCCGTTGCAAAAGCCACCTCCGTGCGCGCCAGATTCGCCTGATGAAGATTCCAGCCCAGAGACAGGCCCACCATCAACAGCCAAAACAACACCGCAAGCACGGTGCCCATCTTAAAAAGATACAAAGGGGGATCTTGTTGCATACCAAAAAATACACGGTCCTTGGGCCACTAGGCAGCCGCATCTCATCAAAACCCAGACCATAGCAACACCTTGCGGCGTCCGTGGCACGCAATGCCAAGCTTGCCAAGCTGGCTATCTTGCCGGTATTGATCCAGGACACCAATCAGGGAGGGAATACAAGCGCGCAGACACGCATCTTGCGCTGATCGGATCAAGGCTAACACTGCCCGCTGCACGGGGCAAGCGAAGCAAAGAAAATGGCTTTACATTGAATACGATATGGGCTTTGCGATAGTCCTTAATGGGCGGCGTCGCGGCAAAGATTAGGGCGCCTCCGTCTGCAGCCTGGCATTTCCGGTGGCCTGCCAGCGGCGGATGGCGCGTTCATAGATGGCCAGCAGGGCAGGGATGACGACGAGGACCAGGACCGTGGCCACGCCCAGGCCAAAGACGATGGAGATGGCCATGGGAATGAGGAATTGGGCCTGTACGGAGCGCTCAAACAGCAAGGGAATCAGGCCGGCAATGGTGGTAAAAGAGGTCAGTAACACGGCGCGCAGGCGCTGGCAGGCGGCTTCGACAATGGCCAGTTCCATGGCCTTGCCTTCCTCCAGCAGGGATTGATAAAAACTCACCAGGATGATGGCGTTGTTGACCACAATGCCGGTGAGGCCAAACAGCCCAAACAAAGACAGCAAGGTCAGATTAACGCCCAGCAGCCAGTGTCCCACCAAGGCCCCGAGAATCCCGAAGGGGATAATCGCCATGACAATCAGCGGCCAGCCGTATGAGCCAAACACCCAGGCCAGCACGATGTAAATCATGGCCAGCGCAAACAGCAAGCCCATGCGCATATCGGCCAGGGTTTCGGCCTGATCCGCCGCCCGCCCCTCAAATGACCAGCGAATCCCATAGCGCTCGACCAGTTCCGGCAAGATGGTAGTGCGCAGTTGTTCGCGCACCTGTCCGGCATTGTTGAGGTGTCGATCGACCTCTGCCGAGATCTGCACCGCAAGATGGCCGTTGGCGCGGCGCAAGGTTTCAAAGCCCTGGCGAGGACTGAGGGTGGCTACGCTATCCAGCGGGACATGGCGCCCATCCGGGAGAATAATGGCCAGACGCTCCAGAGTTGCGGCGCGGTGGCGTTCCTCTGCAGGCAGACGAACCCGCACCTCCAACTCATCCAGACCTTCCTGATAAATCTGCACCAGATAGCCATCAAAGGCGGCGCGCAGTTGCCGTCCCAGTGATTCGGTGGTCAGGCCCAAGGCCAGCCCTTCGGGCTTGAGTCTATAGATCAACTGTTCGCGCCCAAAGGGCATGTTGTCTTCGATGCCATAGACGCCGGGGTAATCGCTCATGCTTTCGGCCAGTTCCAGAGCGGCGTTTTTCAGGGCGACGGGATCATCGCCCACCAGGCGAATATCCAGATCGCGCCCTGGTGGCCCCGCCATACGCTCGGCAATGGTGAAGGTTTCAATCCCCGGCGGCAGGTTGATGCGCTGCTGCCAATGCTGAATCACCTCGCGGTTGCGCACGCTGCGCTGATCTGGTGAAACCAGCTCCACCGCAATGGCACCGAATTGATCCCCGTTGGCGACCACCGCCCCGCCGCCTTGCGCCATGCCGCGCCCCAGATAAACCACGACATTACGGATGACGGCTTCTCCCAGTTCAGCCTCAGTGGCATAGAGCTGAGTTTCAACTTCGCGCAGGAATTGCTCAACCCGCTGCGGCGGGGTTCCGGCCACAAAGCTGGCCCCGGCATTGATCACCGTGCCTTCCGGGGCGGGAAAGAAGCTAAAGCCGATGCGCCCACCAAATAACAGACCCAGGGCGATGATAAAGGCCGCCAGTGCTACGCTGAGGGTCAATCCGGCGTGTTGGGTGGCCGCCGAGACCAGACGGCGAAAATGCTGATCACGCACCTGCTCAAAGCGGGCATCAAAGCGGGCGCGCCAGGAGCCGGGCGGTGCGGGCGTGATCCGGCTCATGCTGTTTTTCAGATGCGTGGGCAGGATCAGGAAGGTGATGATCACCGTGGCCATGATCACACAGACCACCACCAGCGGAATATCAAACAGGATATTGCCCATGATGCCACCGATCAGCATCAGGGGCAAAAAGGCGGCGACGGTGGTGAGCGAGGCGGCAATCACCGGCCCCAGCATCCGGCGCGCCCCGTATTCCGCCGCTTGTGATGGGGTCATGCCCTGCTGATACTTGGTGTAGGCATGTTCACTGACCACAATGGCGTTATCCACGATGATCCCCAGCGACATGATAAAGCCAAACAGCGAGATCATATTGATGCTGCCGCCGAAGATATACAGCGCCAGAAAGGCACTGGTAAAGGCCACGGGAATACCGATAGCTACGCGCAGCGCCAGATGTCCATTTAAAAATAAAAACAATATCCCCAAGACTAGCACCAGTCCGCCTACACCGTTTTTGAGCAACAGCAAAATGCGCTCCAATAACGGCTCAGAGGTCCGATCATAAAAATGCAGCTGCACCCCTTCGGGCAGTTGCGGCGTGATGTCCTCAATCCACTGCTCCAGAATCCTGGCCGATTGCAGGGCATCGGTTTTCTCGGCACGTTGCAGGCGCATCTCCACGGCAGGCATTCCCTGATAACGCACCCGGATCTGATTATCGCGGGGCTGGCGGTTGATCTGCGCCACATCCATCAGACGAATCAGACCCTGGGTGTCACTGCGCAAGGGAAAGGCCGCAAAATCATCCAGCGCGCGCCCCTGTTCCAGGCTGCGCAGTTGGCGGGCGGTGTCATCGCGTCCCACCATCCCGGCGGGCAGATCCTGACTCAAGGCGCGCAGTCGCTGGCCAACGGCATCAATGCTCATGCCCAGATCCAGAAGCTGCGCCAGCGGAATCTCGATGGCAATTTCCTCATCCGGCAGGCCGTTAAAATCAATACGGGCAATCCCGCGATCCAGAAGCTGGCGCTCAAAATCACGCACCACTGCGCGCAGTTCACGCAGATCCGTAGGCCCGGTCACCAACATGCTGGAAATCGGCTCATAACGAATGATGCGCGTAATCACCGGGGTTTGTGCCGAGTCGGGCAGATTGCGCTGCTGGCTGACCCGATCCTTGACCTGATCCAGGGCCAGGGTCATATCCGTACCCGCACGAAATTCCAGCGTGAGCGAGGCGATCCCCAACGCCGAGGTCGCCGTCAGATTGCGCAGATTGTCCACCGTGCGCAATTCCTGCTCCAGCGGGATGATGATGCCGCTTTCCACATCCTCCGCACTGGCCCCCGTCCACACCACCTGCACCGAGACAAAATCCAGGGCAAAATGCGGAAAAAACTGGGTATTGAGTTTTAACAAGGCCCAACTGCCGGATAACAGCATCAACGCCATCAGCAGATTAGCCGCCAGCCGATGACGTAAAAACAAACGGATCAAACCACGCGAATGCGCCATAAATTTTGTCAACCCAATTCAGAAAAGTCCCCTTTTGTGCAAAGCAGAAGTGTCCCCCGTAGAATGCGTGGTTATGGTGTTTGGGCTGGTGCCGGAGTGATGTTGCCCCGACCTCTCCAAGGGTGGTCCGGCGCCGGTTTGTAGGTTGGCTTGGCGGTCTGTTTTGCCTTGGCCTGGTCGACGCTGTGGTGGACACTTTTTTCATCATCCAGCGGTGTGGGCGGTTCGCCCTCAGCCAACAGACGGTAAGGCATGATGTGCCCCTGGTGCAGGAGGGTGATGGTGCCGTCGAAGGCCTCGCAGACGGTGAGGGTGGCACCCCGCAGGCGGTAGCCCTTGCCCTGTCCCTGAAGCTGATATTCCCGGTTCTTGAACTGGAAGCAAAGGTTCTTGGAGAGCTTACGGGTATGGTGCAGGCAAAGGATGAGGGCCTGCTCCTCGGGGCTGTGCAGCACCGGTCGGTGGGCATCCTGGGGGCTTTGTGGCTCGACGGCGAAGCGGGCGTTGAAGTCGGCCATGAAGGTGGGGAGGAAGGCGTTGGCGGCGTCGATGTCCGAGATCTCACGCAGGCGCAGCTCCTTGACCAAACGGTCTTGCAGGGTCTGGTTGGCCCGCTCCACCCGCCCCTTGGCCTGAGGCGTGTTGGCATGAATGGCGGCGATGTCGAGGGTCTTGAGGGCGCGGGAAAACTGGGTCAGCTCCCCGTCGTGCTCAGGATGATTGACACGGAAGATGCTGTGTTTGTCTGAGTAGAGGGCCACCGGACGTCCGTGCTGATCCAGGTATTGCTGTAGGGTCTCCATGTAGGCCTGGGTGGTCTCGGCGGGCACGAAGCGCAGGGCCATCAGGCGCCCTGTGGCGTCGTCGATGAACACAATCAGGGTACAGCGCGGGCCGCGCACCTCAAACCAGTCATGGGGCGAGCCGTCGATTTGAATGAGCTCCCCCAGGCAGGGGCGGCGTGGACGGCGCTGATGAATGCGGGCTTGCTTGCGTTGCTTGGGCTGCCATAGCCCATCGGCCACCATCCACTGGCGCAGGGTCTCGACCGAGAGATGATGACCATGGCGCTCGGCCAGCTTTTCGCAGGCCAGGGTGGGGCCAAAGTCGGTGTAGTGCGTCTTGACCAAGGCGAGCACCTCCTGGCGTACTGTCTCGGCAATGGCGTTATTGGGACGTCGGCCACGGTGGCCACTGCGTAGCCCTGTCGCCCCATGCTCACGATAGCGGCGAACCAGGCGCTTGACCTGGCGCACGCTCAACCCCAGGCGCTGGGCCGCCTCGGCCTGCCGCAGATGCTTGTTCGCCACCGCCTGAATCATCTCTAGTCGGTCAATTTCTTTGTGACTCATCGTAATGTGCTCCTTCGTCATGCGTGCCCCTCCCGCTTAAATATAAAGGGGACATTTTAGAATTGGACGAAGGGGACATTACTGCTTTGGGCTAACAAATGCGCCATAAATTTTATGCTTCCTGATGGGTATTCTTATAGAGCCGCACCACGGTGCTTGAAGGCGTCGAGCCTGGGAACGCAGAGCTAAAGCTCCGCACTTGTGAGAAGGAGTTTAGGGACGCTGCGCCCGCAGTTCGCGAAAACGTTGCAGGTCGGCGTCAAATTGTGCCTGGATATTATCGCGTTCGCGGGCACGGCTGTTGCGATACTGCTCATGTTCAGCAATTTGACGCTGCAAGGATGTCCCTTCCTCGCGCCAGTCATCGGGCACCTGTTGACCGCTGTTTTCATAGGCTTCAATGCGGCGTTTGTGCTGTGCCCATTGCGCATGCAGTGAGCTGAGTTTTTCATCGGTGATCTGGATGTTGGTTTCGACAATACTTAAGCGGTCGGCGCGGGCTATTTCGATATCGCGCTCGGTGTCAAACATTTTGAGCAAGATGGCATCCTGGCGGCGTTGTTCGACACGTTCCTGTTCACGACGGCGTTGCTCTTCGGTGATGCGCCGTTCGTGGCGAATTTCCTCCGGCGTCTTGGCGCGTTCAATGCTTTGTCTGATTATGCCCTGTTGATCCAATAAATGGCGCTCATAGCCCACAGCATCCGGCGGGGGGGTATCTGCATAATGGGTGCGTCCCTGGGCATCCACCCAGCGGTGCATCTGCGCGGATACGCTGGTGTGCAAATCAGACACTAACAACAGTGCCAAGCCGATATATATTGAGCATTTCATTTTATATCCGCTCCTCAGGCAGATGTATCACCGTGTACAGCCAGGCCATTTGAGGTGACTTTATGGCTCACCCATCACGCGAGCGGGGACAAAATCACGCGATGGGGTGGCCTGCGTGATCTCAAACAGATGGGCAAAGCCCCGGCGTAATTCGGCAAAGCTTGCGCGTAGTGCATCATCATATTGCATTTGCAAGCGCGCATGTAACTGGGCAAGCTCGGTCGTCAAGGCTGCGCTGATATCGGCCTCCAGGGCCTCGCGCCCAAAAAATTCCTGGGCCTCCAGGACGGCGGCATCCACTGCAACCCAGGTGCCAAGCCCGACGACCACACCCCCGACGGCGGCACAGGCCGGCGCCAGTGGCGCGGCAATGATGGTGCTACCACAGAGTAAAGCACCGCCGGTAGCCCCGGTTCCGGCACCCGCCATAGCGCTGCCAGCGGCTTTGACCCCGGCCTTGCCCGCCGCCCCGGCCAGCAAGCTGACCATGCCTTTACCGGCAACTCCGGCAGCCACCGCAGCGACACTCTGGCGGGCAATATCGTCGGTATTGAGATTCACATACGAGGCAATCTGCTGAGCCAGGCGATCCCCATCGCTTAAGACCGCCTGCATCGCCTGATCTGGTTCGCCCTCCTTATTGAGGCTGATCTGCTGGCTTTGCACTAAACGGGTGATCAAACGATCGGCGGCACGAAAGGTGTCTTGCACTTCTTCCAGCAACAGAGCCTCAGTTTCATGCCCCAACTGCGCCACTTGCTGCTGTAGCGCTGCCGGTTCGAGGACATGGCGGATCATCTGTTGGGCGATCAAGTCCGGCAAATCGCCAAAGGCCGCATGAAAAAAGCGCAGATACTCCCCGCGCAGCGAATAGTACCAATCCGCAAACTGCGGCACATAAGCGAGACTGTGCGCTAACAACTGCGCATGACGCGCCTCCAGCGTGGCCTCTAAACGCGCTTGAGCTTGTTGTTCACGCACGTCGATCAAGGCCAAAGTGCGCTCATACAGCGCGGGCATGGCCAACTCACGCGACATGGTGCGCTCGCCTTTGAGCGTGATCTGCAACATCTCCGACCACATCGTCGGCTGCTCCAGCGACTGCTCCAACTTCACGGAAGCCCACTGACTCGCCCCGCGAATCGCCGCAAATACAACCAGTAATACCGCCGAGATCAACACCACAAAAAAGCTGATCCAGAAGATGCGCCGGACAAGGGATATTGACGGCCGGGCGGGTGAATGAAGGTGAGGTGTCGGCGTGTCCACAAAAAGAGCAAAAAACAAATTGGTGTTGTTGTGTGAGTGCTGCTGTCAACGCCCCGGCGTGGGGCGTTGACCAACCTTGGCATGGGCCAGAAACGGTTTACCGGCGCGTACCCCTTTGACAAACAAGGTTTCACCGGGTTGCCGGCGCGCAATAAAATTCAAGGCATCCTGGGCATCGTTGACCGGATCGCCGTCCATTTCGGTGATCACATCCCCCGGTTGAATGCCCGCCTTGGCCGCTGGGCTGCCGCGCAAGACACTGCCAATGAGTACCCCGCGTGGGCTGTTTAAGCCCAGCGATTCGGCACGCTGCGGGCTGATGTCTTGCACCTCAATCCCCAACCAGCCACGAATGACCTCGCCCTGTTCAAGAATCTGCGTCATCACATCACGCGCCAGATCTACCGGAATGGCAAAGCCTATGCCCTGCGAGCCGCCGGACCGGGTGAAAATGGCGGTATTGATGCCCACCAGTTCGCCGTAGGCATTGACCAGGGCGCCCCCGGAATTGCCCGGATTGATCGCTGCATCGGTTTGAATGAAATCCTCATAGGTATTGATGCCCAGCCGCGAGCGGCCGGTGGCACTGACAATGCCCAGGGTGACGGTTTGACCCACGCCGTAGGGATTGCCGATGGCCAGCACCACATCCCCCACGCGCAGATTCGCTGAACCGCCGATAACAATGCTTTGCAGGGCCGGGATGGTGTCGCGAATCTGCAAAACGGCCAGATCGGTATCCGGATCGGTGCCAACCACGCGCAGATTGACGCTGCGGCCATCATTTAGGCGGGCCTCGATTTCATCGGCATCTTGTACGACATGATTATTGGTGAGCACATAGCCCTGCGGGCTGATGATCACGCCCGAGCCCAGATTGGTGCGCGGCGGTGGCTCTTGCGGGTTTTCAAGGGAAGGCACGCCGAAAAAGTGGCGGAAAAAGGGCTCATCCAGAAAAGGATGTACGCGCGCGGTTGCATTTTTGCGCGTGTGAATATTCACCACCGCTGGCGCAGCTTTGGAGACCGCATCGGCATAAGACACCGGGCCTTGACTGCGCTCGGTCAAACCCACCCGGTCGCTTTGCCAGACCTCGACCACCTGGCGCGGGGTATACAGCAATTCAGGGAAAAACAGGGTAACCAGCATCGCAGCCGCGATGCCTACCGCTATGACTTGAATAAAGAAACGAGACGCAGTGACCATAAGATAAAGATACCATGATCAAGGTCGAGTTGCTGCTGTTTGTCGGCGAAAACCAGGCCCGCTGCCGGGATGCGCGGGCTGCCGTTCAACTGCCACGACAGCCCGCCATATGGCCTGAGCGCTTAGTCTTTAAGCGCCTGAGTCAGGGCCACGGCATCACCGATATAGCTGGCGGGGGTGAGTGCCTGCAAGCGCGCTTTTTCCGCCTCGGGAATGGGCAATTGCTGGATAAATACCTGCAAGCGCGCAGCATCCACCCGCTGTCCTCGGGTCAGCTCCTTGAGCTGTTCATAGGGATTGGCGATACCATAACGCCGCATCACCGTTTGAATCGGCTCGGCCAGCACCTCCCAGTTGGCATTCAAATCATCCTGCAGGCGCTGCGTATCCACCTCCAGCTTACTCAGGCCCTTTTGCGCTGACTGATAGGCAATCATCGACCACGCAAAGCCCAGACCGATATTGCGCAGCACGGTGGAATCGGTCAGATCACGCTGAAAGCGCGATTGCGGCAACTTGCTTGCCAGATGCTCAAACAGGGCATTGGCCAGCCCCAGATTGCCCTCCGCATTCTCAAAATCAATGGGGTTCACCTTATGCGGCATAGTCGAAGATCCAATCTCACCGGCAACCACCTTCTGCGTGAAATAGCCCAGCGAGATATAGCCCCAAAGATCGCGGCAACTATCAAGCACAATGGTATTAAAGCGCAGCAGTGCATGAAACAGCTCGGCCATGCTGTCGTGCGGCTCAATCTGAATGGTATAAGGATTAAAGCCCAGCCCCAGACCCTCCACAAAGTGCTGGGCAAAGGCCGGCCAGTCCAACTGCGGATAAGCCGCCAGATGCGCATTATAATTACCCACCGCGCCGTTGATTTTGCCCAGCAAGAAAATCCTGGCCACCTGCGCCCGCTGACGCTCCAGACGCTTGAAAATATTCGCCAACTCCTTGCCCAGCGTGGTTGGGGAGGCAGGTTGGCCGTGGGTGCGCGACAACATCGGCACCTCGGCATAGCGCAGCGCCAGCGTCTTGATATCCGCCATCAGGCCATCCATCAGCGGCAGCAACACCTGATCACGCCCATCGCGCAGCATCAAGGCATAGGCCAGATTATTGATGTCCTCAGAGGTGCAGGCGAAATGCAAAAACTCGCTGACCGCCGCTAATTCCGCATGACCCGCGATACGCTCCTTGAGAAAATACTCCACCGCCTTGACATCATGATTCGTCGTCGCCTCAATGGCCTTGATGCGCTGCGCATCCGCCTCACTGAAATCGGCAACGATGCCATCCAGCGTGGTTTGCGCCGCCACACTCAGCGCGCTGACTTCCTTGATCTGCGGCTCAGCAGCCAACGCCTTAAGCCACTCCACCTCAACCAGCACACGGTAGCGCATCAGGCCATATTCACTAAACATCGGGCGTAAAGCCGCCGTCTTACTGGCATAACGTCCATCAATAGGACTTACAGCCGTCAAGGCAGAAAGATTCATCAGGCACATATTCCTCTAGCAAACGAGTCGGGATTCAACCCGCAAAAAGTCCCAAATGATACCCCGACAACCGCCGCGTGTCCCTGTTATTTTTAGCCATTTATTGCCCCTCACCGTCACGTCACGGCGACTATAAAGCTCGTATATCGCACCCCGTCGATGCGACCCATGATGGCCACACCGCATTCAAAATAAAACGATTGCCTGCCATTTTATTTTCAATTATGTTCCCCTTTTCAGGAAGATATTTGCTCATGCAATATCGCCCGACATACCCCAAATGAAAGTGGTCACCTTGCTGGCGGCGTATTCCCCACGAGCCTTAAACGCTCAGGTTTATCACGGAGAAACGGATGAACCCTATTCGCTTGTGTATCGGTCGTGTGTGGTTTGCGATACTGCTGGTCTTTTCGCTGCCGTTGCCACTTTTCGCCGCCCCTACCACGCCACCCCACCCCGCAACCCCCACTGCCGACACACCCGCGTTTAGCACCCCTTCTGCCCACATCGAACACATCACCCAGGCGCTGCATGGCGCGGAGCCTTTAAGCCAAATCCGTTTATTATTACAGCGTGGCGAGGCCTGGCGGACATTGTGGATGCACCACAATGCCCATGCCGATTTCAGCCAGGCACGCGCCTTAGCCCACACGCTCAGTCCCGCTGAGCTGCTGCTGGAAATCACCGCCCTGCATGGCATGGCCGCCATTGAGCTGCTGATGCAACAGTCTGAACAGGCTCAGACACATCTACAGATGGCCTTGGCCCTGCTTCAGGCACCCTTGCCGCAAGACCATCCTGCAGCCAGCGCCCTGGCGGTGAAGCTCATGACCCATCTGGGCAATGCCCTCGCCGCCCAGGCGCGCCATACTGAGAGGCTGTTTGGAAATTAATCGCGTAATGGCTTAACCTACGATTTTTTCTAGGAAGTGGCCCACATGCCCCAGAAATGCAGCAAGAAGATTCGCAAAAAAACGCTACCCGAGTCACCTCAGCGACGGCGCCTGGAAGGCGATCAAGCCGCTGTTGCCGGGCGCCCCGGTCGGGCGCCCTCGTAAGCTCAGCATGCGCCAAGTCATCAATGCGATCATCTATGTCCTGCAGACGGGCTGCCAGTGGCGTCAGCTGCCGCGCGACTTTCCTGCCTGGTCGGCAGTGTACTATGACTTCAATCGCTGGCGGCGCGATGGAACCTGGCAGCGTCTTCATGACAGGCTACGCGCTCGGCTACGGCAACGCCACGGGCGTCACAAGCATCCAAGCGCCGGGTGTCTGGACAGCCAAAGCGTCAAGACCACGGCGATCCCTGGTGAGCGCGGCTATGACGCCGGCAAGAAGATCAAGGGCCGCAAACGCCATCTTCTGGTCGATACCCTGGGGCTGGTGCTGGCCGTCGTTGTCACCGCCGCCAGCGTGCAAGACCGTGATGGGGCGCGCCAACTCCTGTGCCATCTCCCCGGTCATTGCAAAAAGCTGCGCAAAATCTGGGTTGACGGCGGCTACCGTGGACGCCTGGTTGACTGGGTTGCCCAGCGCTTTCGTTTCGTCTTGACGGGGGTCTTGCGTCCCAAGGAGCGCCGAGGGTTTGTTTTGTTGCCGCGACGCTGGGTTGTTGAGCGGACCTTTGGCTGGCTGAACCACTCACGCCGTCTGAGCAAGGACTACGAGCGCTTGATGTCGAGCAGCGAAGCCTGGATTTATCTCGCAATGAGTCGACTGATGGCTAACCGCTTGGCTTGAGGCGGTAGTTTCCAAACAGCTTCTAAGACCCCGGAGAGCCGCAATCCTTAATTCAGACCTCAGCAATTCCCGCTTACCACTTAACCCAATGAATACAAAATATATTTTCTCGATTTTTTCGTAATTTTTAGAATTTGATGTCTTTAAAATCAGTAATTTAATTCAGCCAAGACCGAGAATCGCTGTCCAGATCTGACGTTATTTAAGCTGCTTTGTCGGTGTCCTTGGCTGGCGGGGTGGCTGGGGGAAAGATCAGGCCCGTAGGGTGTTGTTTGAGCTGTTGTCCGTAGGCCCATAGCAGGCGGCTGAGTTTGCCCACGCGCACTCCGCGTGCTTTAAGGGCGACATAAAAGGCCAGGGCGAAGCTGACCCAGAGGTTGACCGCGCCAATTAGCAGCACAAAGACAAAATATTGCAAAAACTCAACAGCACCGGGGGTGTAGACCGATACCACATAGCCTAGATTGGCCGATGAAAAGGCAATGTGACGAATATCCAGCGGCAGGCCGAGCCACAGCCCCAGCAGGCCAGTGGTGCCCAGCAAGACACCGAACAAAAAATTACCCGCCAAGGCGCCGTAATTATCCTTAAGATAGTCGGCCATGCCGTGACGCAGGCGCTTGGGGAGGATTTTTTTAAGGTGCGGATTTGCGCGCAGCCGTTCAGCGAGATTGAGATACGCACAGCGATTATCAAAAAAGCCGGCAATCAGTCCCGCCACAAACAGCCAGACCCCGGCAATCGCAGCATGAAACAGCGCAAGCCCTGCCAAGGGCGTGAGTTCATGCAGGTGATAACTGACCGCATCCGCGCTCAGGATGCCTTCCCCAAACACAGACAGATAGGCCCAGCCAACCAGAAAGGCCACCGGCAGGGCCAGCAATACATTTCCCAACACAGCGGCAAACTGCGAACGCCCGACCTGAATCAGCAACTGCGCCAGCTTGGCCTCATTGGCCGTGCCTTTTTCACTGGCTTCAATCGCGGCAGCAAAGTGGGCGGCTGTCATGGCGGGTTGTTTGGTGGCCACGGTGCAATGCAGGATATGTATGAGCACAAAGCCCAGGCCATAGTTAAGACTGACCCACAGGGTTTCCATGCCGATGCTCAAGCCAAGCCCCATGATGTAGATTTTGATGAGGGCCATGAAGGCGATGATGAAACCGGCCCCGGCGGCCGCGCCAAACATCTGCGCATATTCGCGCCGGGTGCTGGTGATGTAATGTTCCCCGGTCTGGCTGGCTTGTTCGGTAACGCTGCGCGACAGCAAGGTGAGGTTGTCCTGCCATAAGGCCGACAGGCTGTGGCGTTGCGTATTTTGTTTTAATAACGCCTTAAACAGGGCAACGGCGCGACTGCGCTGGCGATGGATGTCGCCGGGTTCCAGAATGTCCAGCAGCTGATAAATGCGCTGCAGGGTTTGATCCAGACGGTGTAAAAGATGTGTCAAGGAAAGGCTGCTGCCCTTATCCACCGCCACGGCCCGCCGCCGAAAGCGGGCAATCTGTTCACGGCATTGATCAAGCAAAACCCGGGCGTGTTTATCGTCATAAAATTCCTCCTGCGGGTTTCGCATCCAGGCCGCATACTGCCGGGCAAAGGCCGATAATTCACGCTGCTGCGCCACAAAGGGAGAGTCGCGCTCGGCAATGCTGGGGTCAAGCCGCAATAGTTCCGGCTCAAGCTCTTCAGCGGCGACCCACAGCGAGAGCATCTCGGTGGCATATAACAACTCATCTAACGCCTTGTAGCGCAGTGGCTGCTCTGCGCCTGCAAACAGCCCCAGGGCTGTCAATAAGCGCAACCAGGCATCGTCAGGCAAGGCATTGACCCAGAGCGGGTCGTGCGGATGACGAAAGATGATCGACAGCGCATCCTTGAGCTGCTGACGGTCCCACGGTCTGGGATTGATACGCTCATACAGCCGGTGCGCAAATTCTCTAAAAAATCCATGCCGCGAAAACAATCCCGTGTCAGTGTACACGGTCAAATGACGTGCCTTGAGCAGCCCCTCGCGCAAGCGCTGCGCCAAAGCCTCACGCAGCTCGGGGCGTTCATCCAGGGCCACCATCAAGGCTTCAATCTTTTGAATCACCGGAGCAATCTGGGTGGGCTTGTGCGGCCTGAGCCAGTCGATGAACTGGCGCAGAATCTCTACCGCATCCAGGGTGTCATCGTGTGCAAAGGTCGCTAAAACAGCGGGTAAATCAGCAGAATGATTCATTGATCGATCGGTTCTCTCTGGATTTTTGCTTGAGCCATAAACGTCAGCGCCTTGCTGTTCGTCCTAATGCGCGAAGAGCGCCCCAAACACGCCAGCATGAAGCAGTATGTTTATGGTACTTGGAAATCATCAAGCAAACACACCTCAGAGCAGCGTCACGCGATTGCGTCCGCTTTGTTTGGATTGGTACAGCGCGCGATCAGCGCGGGCGATGATGGCGTCTGCGGTGTCATCTGGGATATAGAGGGTGACACCAAAGCTGGCGGTGGCGTGCTTGATCTCACCGAAGCGGTGATTGGCGATTTTCTGCCGCAAGTCCTCAGCTAACCGGCGGGCGTTATCGGCATCGGTGTCCTGACACAACAAGATGAATTCTTCGCCACCCCAGCGACCGAAGATATCCGATTGACGTATCCGTTGGGCAACGAGATTGGTAAATTCTTGCAGCACGCGATCACCCGTCAGATGACCAAAACCATCATTGACACGCTTAAAGTGATCAATATCAAACAAAATCAGCGCGAAGCGGGATTGATACCGTGCAGCGCGATGCAATTCATGCTCAAGCACCTCATCGATTTTTGAACGGTTGGCGATGCCGGTCAATTTGTCGGTAGTAGCCAGATAGGTAATCTTTTGCATCGCCGTCTGCAGTTCCTGGGTGCGTTGTTCGACCAGTCGTTGCAATACCTGATTGCGCGCTTCAAGTTCCTTGATGGGGTAGGATTCGTCGGCGCCATGGGCGGTCGATGGAAAGGACAGGTGCACATATTCAATCAGCCAGCGTGTGCCGTGTTTGGCAAAAACCAGTGAAATACGCAGATGATTGAGCGTAAGCGCCTGGTCTGCGATGGTTGTGCGCAAGCTCAGCGCGCAGGTAACGATACCGACAGATGCGGAGATAACCGCAATATGAGATGCGCGGATTTGGTACTCGATCGGGTTGGGTGCCTGCTCGAAATCCCGGGCATAGATGCGGCGAAAATCATCTTCTTTACATGCAAACTCATCTAATCCCGTCCCCACCCCCTGCACGGATGGGCTGAGAAAAGAACACGCCCGCACGTGGTCGCGTTGCAAGAAATGGGTATCGAAATACTCAGCGGTCGTCTCCCATAATTGCTGTTCAATGGTTTTGTCGGTCATCAGAGTGGCACGTTCCTTAGTTCCAGTTCATCCGCCTTGAGTAACTGATACATGAGCGCTGCCAAGTGCCTCCCTGATGTATCGAGTTAAATATTTAGCCAGCTCATGACAAAACCTGGGAGGAGCATGACGCAGATCAGGGCCGTCAGGCTGAGTGCGGCGGCGAGCTGCTGTGTGGGGTAGGCACGGCGCAAGGGGGGGGCTTGCGGGTCGTGCGGGTGCATAAACAGGTATTGAATGACGCGCAGGTAAAAATACAGCCCCAGGTAGCTTAGGCCCAGGCCAAGGACGGCGTACAACACCCAGCCTTGGGCGATGAGTTGCTGGAAGATGTAAAACTTGGCCACAAAGCCGGGCAGTGGCGGTAATCCGGCGAGCGAGAGCATGGCTACGCCGATGAGTACCGCCGCCCAGGGGCGTTGATAAAACAGCCCCTGCAGGGCGTCCAGGCGGTCAAGCAGCGGGCCGTCTTTACGTTGCGGCAGGCAGGCAAAGGCGAGCACGGTGGCAATGCCATAGACCAGCAGGTAAAAGGCGATGACCCCGTACCACTGTTCTCCGACGGCCAGTAAGACCAGTAGCAGATAGCCGGCATGGGCGATGGAGGAATAGGCAATGATGCGCTTGAAACTGGTCTGACGCATGGCGGTGAGGTTGCCCCAGGCCATGGATAACAGCGCCAGCAGCACGATCAGCGACACCCACTGGCCAGGCAGGGCGTATTGGTCAAACAGGCGCACGATGAAGAAAAACAGCGCGGCCTTGATCACGGTGGCCATGTAAGCCGTGAGCGGGGCGCTGGCCGCTTCATAGGCATCCGGTGCCCAGGTGTGAAAAGGAACCAGGGCGGCCTTGAGCAACAGGCCGAGCAAGACCAGCAGTGCCGCCGTCTGGGCGGGCAGGCTGTCCATGTTTAGCGCCTGTGTAAAGGCGCTTAATGAGAGGCTGCCGGTGGTGCCCAACAGCCAGGCAATGCCCAGCAGCAGGCTGGCGGTGCCGACACTGCCCAAAATCAGATATTTCAGCGCGGCTTGGGCACGATGCACATGGGTTGAGCCGTAGACAATCAGGGCATACAGCGGCAATGACATCAGTTCCAGGCTGATAAACAGCATGATCAGGCTGTCTGCCGATAGCAGCAGGCTGGCACCGTATAAAGACGACAGTAATAAAGCGGCCAGGCGATAATCCAGCCCCTGCCCGCGCAGACTGAGAATCACGGGCAGGCTGAGCCCCAGCAGGATCGCTTTGGCGATGAGGGCCGCTGGATCAACGCTAAATTCCCCGGCAAAGGGGGTGGCGCTATAGCCTTGCAGCGCCAGCCACAGGCTCACCCCCAAAGCCAGACCGACCGTGCCCAGGGTCAACAGCAGCGGCTCACGGCGCTGCCGGGTGAGCATTTCCAGAATCAATAACAGCAACAGACCGGCCAGCAGGATATGTTCTACCAACATGCCGGTGAGCATGGGATGGAGCTGCGTCATCACAGGCCCTCCTGTGCAGGGGTCGGTTCAAGCAGCAGACGTTGATAGTCCAGCGCCGCCTGTTCGGTTTTGTGTAAAAAGGGTTTGGGGTAAATGCCTAAGGTGAAAATGGCGAGCACCAGCGTGGCGAGAATCATGCGCTCGCGGCGGCTGAGATCGGCCGGTTGTCCGCCGGGGGCCTGGGCGGGCCCAAAGAGTAAACGACGCACCAGACGCAGCATATATAAGGCGCCCAGAATCACCCCCAGCACCGCAAGGCTTGCCAGAATCAGCGCATAGTGGCTTTCACCCTGGACAAAGGCAGGCCAGGCGCCATAAAAAGCCCCCAGTAACACCAGAAACTCTCCGGTAAAGCCGCTGGTGGTGGGCAGGCCGACCGAGGCCAAAGCCAGCAGCATGAAAAACAGGGCATAGACGGGCATCCACTTGGCCAGACCGCCGAAAACCGCCAGCTCGCGGTGATGCGTGCGCTCATAAAGCATCCCTACCATGAAAAATAGCCCCGCTGAAATCAGGCCGTGGCTAACCATCTGCATGATCGCCCCCTGAATCCCCAGCAGTTCGTAGCTGAGCAGACCGAGCATCACATAACCCATGTGGCTGATGGAGGAATAGGCGACGATTTTTTTGATGTCATCTTGCACCCAGGCCAGCAAGGCACCGTAAATAATGCTGGCCACTGCCAGGCTCATCAATACCGGCGTAAAAAGCTTTGCCGCCTCCGGCAGCATGGGCAGGCCGAGTTTCAAAAAGCCATAGGCGCCCATTTTCAGCAACACCCCGGCCAGCATCACCGAGCCCGGCGAGGGGGCCTCAACGTGCGCATCGGGTAACCAGGTATGCAGGGGAATGGAGGGAATCTTGATCAAAAAGGCCAGGGTAAAGGCCAGTAACAGCAGCGTTTGCACCGGCAAGGCCAATTCCAGGGCATACAGATCGCTAAAGGCAAAAGAAGGCGCGCCCTGGGCCGCGTGGGCCGCCAACCCCAGATAGATCACAGCGACCAGCATAAAGATACTGCCAAAGGCGGTATAAAGGACAAATTTCACCGTCGCATAAATCCGCCGCTCACCGCCCCAGATGCCGATGATTAAAAACATCGGAATCAGCATCGCCTCCCAGAACAGATAAAACAAAAACAGATTCTGCGCCAGAAAGGTGCCCAGCATCGCAAATTGCAACACCAGCAGCATGGCATAAAACAGCTTCACGCTGTGCGTAATGGTACGCACCGCCCCGGCAACCACCAAAGGGCCAAGCAGCGCGGTCAACAGCACCAGCAACAGATTCAGCCCATCCAGGCCAATGTGATACGCCACGCCCCACGCTGCAATCCAGGGAATCTGCGTGGCAAACTGCAGGCCGCTGACCCCGCTTTCAAAGCGTACAAACAGCCAGATCACCAGCAAAAGCTGCACCAGCATGACCGCAAAGGCCAGGGTATACACCGGCGCATCACGCTCACGCGGTAACAAAGGGATCAACAGTGCCCCAACAACGGGCAGCCATAACACAAGATTCAAGACAACAGCTTCAGACACGGTGCGTGACCTTTCTTAAATATTGGAAAATCCTGTCGGCGGGTTCTTACCTGCCTGCAGCGACGCACGCGGCGCAGGCAGGTCAGCGGTGGTGCGCACAACATAACACAGACGCACAGGCAAGACGATACTGCCCGCACAGGTGCCGGAACGCCGGGCAACAGCCCGGCCCTGGGAGTGCGGAGCACGCTGCACTTATTCTGCTTACGGCGGACTGCACACAGGCCGCAACCTTGATCGAAGGCGTGAATGCTGAACACCTGCTGGCCGAGCGTGGCGATGACAGCGATGCCATTCAGCGCATCATTCTCCCGCGCAAGCACCGCCCGTTGTCTCGAGCCTATGATGCCCAGCTTTACCGTCACCAGCATTGGGTTGAGAATGCCTTCTTGCATCTTAAAAAAGCAGGCGGGGGTTGCCACCCGCTTTGCTTTGATGTTGCGGGGATTTGTTGATTGTGGGCCATGCTCAGGGCATTTTGTCGGGTGCGTCCAGCGTGTCAGGGGTGTATGCTGGTGTAATATTGCGGTTATTTAACCCCCAGCCGGGCGTGAGCCGGGCTGCCGATGCCCGCAAAAACTCAATGTGAGGTTCGTATGCGTATCTTGTTACTGGTTGTGGCCATTGTTCTGGTTTTTTTGATTGTGCGCACCCTGCTGCTCACGCCGCCGCGCTCCCGTCCGCCGCTGCCCAAAGATGAACAGCCCCACAGGGCTGTGGCGCAAGACATGGTGCGCTGTCACCGCTGTGGTTTGCATATCCCGGTACAGGAGGCGATGGTGCGGGCGGATCGCTATTATTGCTCCGCAGAGCATTGCGAGCGGGATCAGCCTTGAGTGTCGCGGGCCTGGACCTGAAGCCAGAAGGTGACCGGGCCGTCGTTGATCAGATGAACCTGCATATCTGCACCAAATACCCCGCTGACAACCGGCTGATGCTGTGCCTGGGCGGTGTGCAGGAGGTGGGTAAACAGGGCCTGGCCCTGTTCGGACGGGGCTGCCGGGGTAAAGCTTGGGCGATGGCCTTTGCGGGTATCGGCGGCAAGGGTAAATTGCGGCACCAGCATCAGCCCGGCGTTAAGATCATGCAGGCTCAGATTCATGCGCTCCTGGGCATCGGCAAACAGTCTATAGGCCAGGATGCGCTGCGCCAGACGTTCAGCCTGCTGAGCCGTGTCGGTACGCTCAACCCCGATCAGGGCCACCACCCCGCGTTCAATCGCGCAATGGGTCTGTCCGGCAATGCACAGCTGCGCCTGGCTTACACGTTGCAGCAAGGCAATCATTCAGGCTGTTCCGCCACTGCGGTGACGTCCGCTAAACCGGCAGACATCAGCGGGCGCAAGGTAGTCAGCAGGGTGCGAAACAGCCGGGGGTTTTGCTGCTCTTCCTGGGCCAACAGGGTTTTCATGTGCTGGCGCTGGGTGGGTTTGGCAAAACAGGCCGGGCAGTTTTCATAAATCACCGGCAAGCCGACCGCCTGCGCAAAGGCCGCTGTCTGGCGTTCGCGCACATAAACGAGTGGGCGGATCACGCGCAGATCCCCGGCATCAATCTGATAATGGGCCTTCATGGTTTGCAGGCGTCCGCCGTGAAAGGCGCTCATCATAAAGCTTTCGGCCAGATCATCCAGATGTTGACCCAGGGCTAAGACCTGATAGCCGTGCTCGCGGGCGGTGCGATACATCAGACCACGACGCATGCGCGAGCAAAAGGCACAAAAGGAGTCATTGTCCATGTGTTTATGCGCCAATTCGACAATCGGCTCGCGCACATAGTGATAGCGAATCCCCAAGGATTCCACATAGGGAACCAATACTGAGGGATCAAAGCCCTCGGCCTGCGGATCAATGGTGACCACGCCCAGTTCAAAATGAATCGGGGCACGCTGACGCAAATCGCGCAGAATGTGCAGCAGGCTCAGCGAGTCCTTACCGCCGGACAGTCCCAGCAGGATACGATCACCGGCACGGATCATGGCAAAATCGCCAATCGCCTGACCCGCCAGGCGGCGCAAGGAGCGCGGAGAAAGGGGCTGTGTTTTGGGGCTCAAGGTCGTTAACGCACAATCTTTGATAAAGTCGCTGATTCTACGCCAAACGGGCCCAAAGATAAAAAGACCCCGGCCAGGGCGGCCGGGGTAGAGCCTTCCTGGCGACCTTAGGTGATAGACCATGTTGCTGCACAGGCGACTGCAGCATGGCAAATCCACGCTATATGATTCCACAAAACTTATGCGGTTACACCCCGCTTTGGAGTCATAAACCAGGGTATTTGCACGCAAATTGTGTAGGAAAATTCTTACATGGACTGATCCGGTTAAAGTGAATGCGATTCATTCTCAAAAATCCATCTCATGGCCTCTGGAGGCGAGCTTTTAAGCCTTGGGCTTGGTGCGACTGCGCGCCAAACTTACGCAGGCCGGGCAAAAAGATGTAAAATTTCAGCGATCCCTCAAGAAATTAGGTTTTAGGAACCATGCCTGTTGAACATATTGATGCGCTGATTCATGCCAATCTCTCACCGTTAGTGGAAATCAGTGAGCCGAAGCGGCGCAGACTGCTTGAGGTGGCCGCGCATGTAGACGCCTTGGTCCCCGGTGATAAGCTTGATGCCAGTGATTGGAAGGAGTGGTTTTTATATCTGATCGAAGGACGGGTGGCCTTGGTGTCTCGCGGTGTGGCTGAAAATATCAAAAGCGCCGAGCCGCGTGCCTTGACGCCGCTGTTTGGCGAACGTCTGGCGGGCGAGTTTGTGGTGGCGGAAAGCCCGTGCAAGGTGCTTAAAGTGGATCGCCGGGCCTGCAATGCCTTGTTAAATCAGGAGCGCACCGCAGGCTTTAAGGTGCAGGATGTGGAGGCAAATATTGAGGAAACCAGTGTCTTTGAAGAGGTGCTTAAGGCGGCCCGTGCCAAGCGCCTGGATCTGCCTTCCATGCCGGAGGTGGCGGTGCGTATCCAGCAGATGACCCAGGATGACGAGGTGGGTATCCGCGAGCTGGTGCAGGTGATTCAGATGGATCCGGCGATTGCCGGGGCCTTGATTCATGCCACTAACAGCCCGCTGTATCGCGGCACCAAGAAGATTGACAATATTCGCGATGCGGTTTTGCGCATCGGTTTGAACACCACCCGCAAGCTGGCCAGTAATATCGCCCTGCGCCACTGCTTTAAGACCAGTTCTGCGACCGTGCGTGAACGGATGCATACGCTCTGGACGCAAAGCATCAATGTCTCGTCGATTTGTTTTGTGTTGGCCCGCCGCATCCCCGGTTTTGAACCGGAGCGCGCCCTGCTGGCCGGGCTGATTCATCAGATTGGGGTGATTCCGATTCTTAACTACATTGCCAAACATCAGGCGAATCTGGAAGCCGCCGTGCTGGAAAAAACCATCAACAAGTTGCACCTCATGACCGGGGTGATGGTGGCCAATTATTGGGGGCTGGATGCTGAATTGGTCGCGGTGGTGGAACAAAGCCACGATTGGCAGCGCGATAAAGACACCCCGCCGGATTACTGTGATCTGGTCATCATAGCGCGCCTGCTCAACCTGCAGGAGAGTGAACACGCCACCCCATTGCCACGTCCTGATGAAATACCTGCCTTCCAGAAATTTAACTTGGGTATGATGGACGAAAACTGTAACTTGCGGCTGCTCAAAGAAGCCGAGCATGAACTTAATGCCATTAAACAGGTGCTTAATGTCTGATCAACGTCTCCAAGGATTGCTTGAAACACTGTCGCCGGTGGAAGAACTGACTCCGGAAAACCGCGAACGCCTTGCACAAAAAGCCCAGTATCTTCCGCTAAAAGCCGGGGAAAAACTTAATGCGGCACAGGAACATCGCTGGCTGTTGTATCTGATTGAGGGGACGCTGGGGGTCTTGTCCAATGGCAAAACCGAGACTTTCCAGGCCGGCTCAGCCCGCGCCCGCCAGCCGATTTTTTCAGATACCCAGCTTAAAGATCAGGCCGTTGCCGGGTCCAGCGGGCGCTTGTTGCGTCTGGATCGTAATCTCTACGACACCTTAAAACAGCATCAGAACAAGGCCGGCTATGAACTTGAAGATGTCGAGCTCAGTGACACGGAAAATGAGATTTTTTTGCAGATTTATCAGGCCTGCCTGAGCAAAACGCTTACACTTCCCGTGCTGCCTGAAGTGGCGGTGAAGGTGCAGGGGACCGTCAATGACCCGAATGTAGATGTCACCCAGCTGGCGCGTATCGTGCAAATGGATCTGGGCATTACTGCCGGTCTTTTGCAGGCGGCCAACAGCGCTTTGTACGCCGGGAGCCAATCGGTGGCGCATGTGCGCGATGCGATTGTGCGCCTGGGCCTCGATGCCACGCGCAAGCTGGTATTAAGCATTGCCCTTAAGCAGGTCTTTCAGAGCCAATCGCCGGTGTTGCGCGACTATATGCATGAACTCTGGGAGCGCAGCGTACATGTCTCGGCACTGAGTTATGCCATTGCTAGCTACAGCAAACGCCCCGGCATAGACCCGGAACATGCCATGCTGGCCGGGCTTTTGTGTGATATCGGCGAGGTCCCGGTGCTCAATTACCTGCAACAGCAGGGTCTCAACCCAAGTCATAGCGAGATCGTCAAGATCACCACTAAATTGCATGATATGGTGGGCGAGATGGTGGTCAACTCCTGGGGCATGGGGCCGGATATCAGTCAGGTGGCGCGCGAATCACGCGACTGGCAACGTAAGACCACGCAGAACAAACCGGATTATTGCGATGTTGTGATTGTTGCCAGGCTCTACCGTGAGTTGCAAAAATTCGGTGAAACCGGCCTGCCGCGCTACGATCAGGTACCCGCCTTCACCCGGCTGGGCCTGCCCCCGCCCTTGCCCGAGACACCGCTGGAGTGCAAGGCAGTGACTGACTCACTCGCTGAAATCAACGCCATTCTGACGCTTTTCCAGGCCAAGTAACGCGATTCCCGCCGCTTTGATCAGACTCTGGCCACTGTTGTGTCTGCGACACTGACCCGGAACGACGCTGATGCACGGTGAGATTGACGCGCAGACGGCGCCGCTTCATGCCTACTCGGTGTCTGCGCAACGCTACGATGCCTTGTATGCGTCCACCGCTCAGCTACGCCCGCCGTGGCAACATCTGCTGGCCGCCCTGCATGAACTGGGGCCAGAGCAGCTGTGTGAACGCCAGCGCACCACCCGCCGCCTGCTGCGCGAAAGCGGGGTCACTTATCATGTCTATTCCGACCCGCAAGGTAATGAACGCCCCTGGCCGCTGGATCTGATTCCACTGCTGATTGACAGCAGCGAGTGGGCCGAGATTGAGGCCGGACTGATTCAGCGCGCCGAGCTGTTTAATCTGATTTTGCAGGATCTGTATGGCCCGCGCAGTCTCCTGCGTCTGGGGTTGTTACCGCCGGAGGTCGTACTGGGGCATCCGGGATTTTTGCGCCCCTGTGATGGGACCTTTAACAGCCCGCATGCGCTGACGCTGTATGCCGCCGATCTGGTGCGCACCGCCGATGGCCAGATCTGGATCAATGCCGATCATACCCAGGCGCCCTCTGGGGCCGGTTATGCCCTGGAAAATCGCGTGATTTTATCGCGGGTATTGCCCAGCTTGTATCGTGATTCCCAGGTCCATCGCCTGGCCTTTTTCTTTCAAAGCCTGCGCACGACATTAAGCCGCCTGGCCCGCCCTATGCAGCGTGAGCCACGGGTGGTGTTACTCTCTCCCGGTCCCTGGAATGAGGCCTGGTTTGAACACGGCTATCTCGCCAATTATCTGGGCTATACCTTGGTGCAAGGGGAGGATTTGCTGGTCTCTGATGCACGGGTATGGCTGAAAACCCTGCAGGGGCTGGAACCGGTGGATGTGATCTTGCGACGCGTGGATGACAGCTACTGCGATCCTCTCGAACTGCGCCCGGATTCCCGTCTGGGCGTGGCCGGTCTGGTGCAGGCGGTGCGTGAAGGGAATGTGGCCATTGCCAATCCGCTGGGCAGTGGCATTCTGGAATCCCCGGCACTGCTGGCCTTCCTGCCCCGCCTGGCGCGCCACTTTCTTGGTCATGAGCTGCGTCTGCCCAGTGTGGCTACTTGGTGGTGCGGGGAGAAAACCGCCTGTCACTATGTCCTGAGTCATTTGCGCGAGCTGGTGGTGTATGCCCTGGAACGCTACGACGCCGCCCTGCACGCGATTTATCCGGCCAAGCTGAATCAGGCAAATTACCGGCAGCTCATCGCCCGGATTAAACACAACCCCGCAGGCTTTGCCGCCCAAGAAATCCTCCCTCTGGCGGCCCTGCCTACCCTGAATGAGGCCGGACACCTGGAGCCGCGTCAGGGCCTGTTGCGGGCCTTTTTATGTGCGCGGGAGGACGACTATGTGGTGATGCCCGGCGGTCTGACCCGTGTGGCCGGACAGCCCGACAGCGCGCAGGTCTCCAATCAGCAGGGCGGCATCAGCAAAGACACCTGGGTCCTGGCCTCTGAGCCGGAAAAACAGCACAGCCCGCAAAGCCCCCGGCATAGCCCCGCAAGCGCAGGACACTACACCCCGCTGCCGGGCCGGGTGGCAGAAAATCTCTTCTGGCTGGGACGTTATGCCGAGCGCGGCGAAGCCACGCCGAGGTTGTTGCGGGTGATTTTCAAGCGTCGCCGCCTGGCCCTGGAAAGCGCCACCACCTACGATCAGGGAGCCTTGGAATGTCTGCTGCAGGCGCTGACCCATGTGACCACCACCTATCCCGGCTTCATTCCCCCGGATAATGCCAGTTTTAGCGCCCCGGAGGCGGAGCTGGCCGACCTGGTATTCAATGTCCAGCGCCCCGGCACGGTCAGTTTTACCCTGAACGCCTTGATTCGCTCGGCTTACGCGCTGCGTGATCGCATCTCCAGCGATAGCTGGCGGGTGCTGGCAGACCTGCGCGAGCAGCTAAAAAGCCTGGAGCAGACCCACACCCAAGACTTAGAACAGCTGCGCGCCAGCCTTGATCAACTATTAACCCGACTGCTGGCCCTAGCCGGCCTGGCACAGGAAAATACCCCGCACACCCTGGAATGGGCCTTTCTCGATGCTGGGCGGCGACTGGAGCGCGGCTGGCTGTTGTGCGCCCTGCTGCGCGCCACCTTGATCAATCTGCGCAGCACCGAAACCATCACAGAAGCAACCAGCTTGGCCGATTCAGACCCCACCGAAATGCTTTTGCTGGAGGCGATTCTGGAATATACCGACAGCCTGTCGGCCTATCGCACCACCCATCAGAAAACCACCCCCGAGGTGTGCCGCGTGCTGGATCTGATCCTGCTGGATGAACGCAACCCGCGTTCCTTGCTGTTTCAGCTGGAACGCCTGGAGCAGCACGCCAAAACCATGCCGCATCATCACCCCGGCCCACGCCTTACCGCTGTGGAACACCCGCTAATTGAGGCCCGCACCGCACTGCGCCTGGCCGACATTGCCAAACTGGCCTGTGCCGATCGCGAATTGGCACAACGCCACGCACTTGATCAACTCCTCGCCTATCAGCAAGATCGCCTGACGCAAGCGGCCTTAGCCCTCTTTGAAACCTACTTCGCGTTTGGCCACAGCCAGCATCGTCTGGCCTGAACCGCAATGGCCATATTGCCAAATATCGCCATTGCTATTCAGCCTGATGCGGGCTGTGCGTGGCGGGATCGGTCGCACACTGGGTCAGGCCGGTTTGCACCGCCAGGCGAAACAGATCCATCTCCGTGCGACAGTCCAGCTTCTCCAGCAGACGCTGCTTATAGGTGCTGATGGTCTTCTGGCTCAGATTGAGCCGCCGGGAGATGACGCTGGCCTTATGCCCTTCTACCAGCATCACCAGCACCTGACGCTCCCGCGCCGAAAGCTCGCACAGCACCGCGCTGCTTTGCATGGGGAGGGCACGGCGTAGCGCCAGCCGGGCGGCAATCGGCGGGCTGAGATAGCGCTCCCCCTGCATGGCCATGTGAATCGCCTGGACAAGCTCTTCGAGATCACAGCCCTTGGACAAATAGCCGCTGGCACCGCTGTCAAGCAACCAGTTTGGATACGGGCCATCCTCAAGCACCGTCAACATAATCACCTTAACCCCCGGCAGGACCTTAAGGGCCCGGCGCGTGGCCTCCATCCCCCCCATACCCGGCATATTGATATCCATAATCACCACATCAGGGCGCAGCTGCGGAAGCTTTTTCAAGGCTTCTTCGCCAGTAGCGGCGCTCCCCACCACGCGAATGCCGGTATCCTTAGCATGTTCCTCCAGTAAACGCTGCAACATAAGCCGAATCATACTGTGATCATCGACCAGTAAAACATCAATCCGTTGCCATTCGTTTTCCCAAAGAGGTGTGATTGTCATGCCAAAATACTCGTGTCTTTGAGGTGCGCATAGGAAAAGCATCCTAACCCTACCAAGCGCGAGATTAAGAAAGCAGGCCGATCTTTCCTGCTTCGCTATGGGCGAACCCAATCTTTATAGGGATACTTGACCAGGCTGACATTATAATAACGCGGGTCATGCGAAACTTCCTCACCCACCCACGGCGGCAGCGCAATGGTCTCATCGACGCACGCCAGCTCAATCTCAGCCACAATCAGGCCCGCATTGTCCCCGGCAAATACATCAATCTCCCAACGCTTTTCTTGATAATCAACATAATAGCGCGTTTTTTCAATCAAGGGCTGCTCGCACAGGCAATCAAGCAGGGTATGCGCATCCTCAAGCGGCAGCGGATAATCATATTCCTGGCGCTCAATCCCCAGGGTTGCACTTTTGATATTCAGACGCGCCTCCTGATCCGACACACGGATGCGCACAGAACTGCGCTGATTGCCACACAGATAGCCCTGGCGATACACCACATGCGCCACCACGGCATCCCGCCACTGCTCGGATACCACCAAAAATTTACGCTCTATTTCCTGTCCCACAGCCACAACCACCCTTGCTTTTTCAAAAATGAAGGGCAGCGATTGTAGCACAGGCCCTGTTACAGACGGCCTGCAGGCTGCTGTTTGTAGATCAGGCGACCAGGAGCAAGGAGCAGGTCAAAAATTTGACGCCTCAGCGGGCAGCTTGCTGGCCTAGTTCAGCCCATATTTTCGGTATAATCCTTGCAAGTTTTGTGATAATCCGCTGCCTTTACAACCATTATTGCCAATAACCAAACTGCGCTCCTCGGCGAGCGCCGGGTTCTGATTACCATGGATACCTCGGAGCATACGCAACACCGACAATCCCCGCTGATTGTGCGTGATCAGCAGCTGATCACCGCATGTGCGCTGGACATCATTCGTACCGTGGAACAACAACGCGGCCAGCCGCTACAGCCGCGTGATCGCATGGCACTCAAACTGCTGACGCCTAAAAATTCCGCCCTGCTGGTCAAAAATCAACACCGCCATCTGGGCTGCAAACAGGTCAGCTTTGAGATTCTCACCGATGATATCGGCCTGGGCGCGTATCGCTTAACCCCTAAAGGGGTGCATGTGCTCAATCAGGAGAGCGGCTGGTGGAGTGACCAGTACGGCATCGGTCGCTTTTTGTGGAATCTGTATCTCAAGGAAGACCCCGATCAAGGGATGCAGCGGGTGCTAGAGCAGCTGTTCAAGATGGAAACGGCGGGCTTTCTGGGCAATATGAAAACCCAAATTCACGTCAAACCCAAAGAACACACCATACGCGGCGATCTGCGCCCGGATCTGAATCTGTATATCCGCCGCCATGAAGGCACAGTGGAAACCACCCTGCGCCGTTTGCACAAAGCCAAAGCTTTGTTCAAAGCCAAAGAACTGGGACTGGAAAGCCATGGCCCCGGCGGGCGTTTGGTGCTGCTCTTTGGCAAAAACAAACGCTACGCCATCAGTTTTGCCGTAGAGCGGCTTTGAACCAGGTTTTGTCTGGATTTTTAAGTCCGGCACAGCGCCGACGGCGGGAGTTGTGAGAAAGTGCCTGAGAGAAAGGCCATTGGCTAAGATTATCTCAGGCACGGATACGCGATGTTTCCGGCATAGCGCCGCTGCGTAGGGATGTGACGGTTAATGCACCCGACGTACATCAATCAGGCGCTGGTGCCAATAGGGATTGAGGAGCATGTCCTCGCGCACGGTGCTGCCGGGGCGGGGGCTGTGGATGAAGCTGCCATCCCCGGTGGCAATGCCCACATGCAAGCTGGGGCGGTTACGCTGGATGATATTGAAAAATACCAGATCGCCCGCCTGAGGTTGTTTATCTGCAACAGCCTGTCCTTCATTGATCAGATCCTGGGTGGTTCGCGGGAGTGCCAGCCCATATTGCCCGTATACCCAGTTCACCAGCCCCGAACAATCAAAGCCCTCGGCGGGGTGTTGTCCACCCCAGGCGTAGGGCGTGCCAAGTTGTGCCCGGGCGGCTTCAACCAGTGCCTCACTGACGCTGGGGATAGTGAATGCTGGCGGCGGCATCGCGGTTTTTTCCGGACGCGGCGGCGTTGAAGTACAGGCGCTTATCAATAAAAGCGGCACCAAAAGCCAAGCAAGTCGTTTCAGCGGTAATCGTTCCGTTGTATGCATGATAGTTTATAACTTGAATGGGTGAGTGGGAGGAGGCGGCATGACGGTACTGCCATAAAGCAGGGCCAGGCCGATGAATAAAATCAACAGGCCACCCGCCAACGCGGCGAAATGACCCAGCAGTGGCCAGCGTGAATGCTCGCCACCGACCAAACGGCTCGCCAGATGGCGCGCCTTGACCGCAATCACGGCCAGCAGCGAGACCGTGATTGCGGTACCCAGGGACATGGCCAGTACGGCCATGACCCCGGCAAGCCATAAATTCAATAGATGCGCAACCGCCAGCACCACCAGCGCTCCGGTACACGGACGCATACCAACCGCCAGCACCACCAGTAGCATGGTTTTGCGATCGGCTTTATCCAGGGTGCGCGGATCAATATGATGTGCATTGCCACAGCCGCAGTGTGCGCTATGCGTAGGTGTGGGAGTGGCTTGCTGGGGGGCTGCCTGGATGGGGATAACCCGCGCAGATGCGGGTGCAGGTGGGGGCGTGCTGGGTGTCGGTTTTGGTCGGCGCAGATGGGCCCACAGAGGCTTGCCGCCGCGCCACACCAGCCAAAGCCCCAGCAGGCTGACCAGGATAAAACTAAAGCGCTCAACTGTATCGGCTTGCGCCAAGGCATCACGGGTCAGCCAACCAAACAGTTTGACCAGGACGAAGACCAGCACAATCGCGCTGACTCCCTGGACGATGGCCGACAGAAAAGACAGCCAGACCCCGCGCCGGAGCTGCTGATGGTGGGTGAGCAGGTAGGTGGTGATTACCGCCTTGCCATGCCCAGGGCCTGCGGCGTGAAAAATGCCGTAAAAAAAGCTGATTAAAATCAGCGTAGTGATGGTGGCAAGCTCGGGCGCCTCGCGCACCGCCTGCATGGCGGTGGAGAGTTCGCGGTGTAACTCGCGCTGCTTGGCCAATACCCATTGGGTGGCCTGTTCCCACACGCTCAGATCATCAGCCTGTGGTGCATATCCGGTAGGGCTATCGTTGGCCCCCGTCATCAAGGGAATAAAGAGGAGTGCAATCGCCACGAGCACGCACAGCCGCTTTATCCATGTACGCATTATTCGCATCGCAGCTCCACGAATTCGGCAAAATGCTTGCCCAGATCGGGGTCGCTGATTTCGTTGATATCAAGTGCCGCAGCCCGCGCCACCAAAGCAGGGGAGGGGTTGGGCGGCTTGATCTGTAGCTGACAATGCAAGCGTGCACTGTCCCAGGAGACGGCATCGGTATCCGCTTCATGCAGGATTTCGATGTAATAGGTGGGGTCATAGATTTGATAATGCAGCGGTGCCTGCGCTGTAGGGGTCACAGGTTGTGCCAGCAACAGATCAAAGCCCAGCTGCAAGCGCGAACGCTCAATGTTCAAACGATGATTGTCAATACCACGAACGGCCAGCGGTTTGCCATTGAGCGCCATCTCGGTGAAATAGGCGTAGTCCTTGAGATTGCGGATCATCCGCCCGCCGATGTCATTGAGTTTTTCCTGCAAGGTATCGCCGTGCGCATCCTCGCGCATTTCTTCGAGCAAAATCATGCTATACAGCGGATCGAGCAGCCAATACTGACGCAAACCGGTGACCTGTCCCTGGGCATCACTGAGCACCCGCACCTGCAGATCAATCCAGGCATGAGGATGGGCCCTGGCAGGATGGAGCATAAGCAGCCAGCACAGCAGACCCAGTAACATCCACAGGCGCCCGGCTTTGGCCTTCGCAAAGCGCCGCTGCGCTGCGTGCCCCTTATCTAGCCTGCCTGCACGCCTCATAGTTCGTTTTGGATACGCTTATAGCGGCGCGCCAGATCAATATTGGTCTGGGCGACATCTTCAGAGAAATTGGCGGCATCGGGAGTAATGCGATCAATCAGTTCAAGATCTGCATTGGATTGAATATGGGTTGCCGAGGGCACATAAAAATGTGCCGGGATGGTGCATCCCTCGACCACAGAATTATGGCGAATCATCGCCCCTTCGCCCACCGTGCAATTAAACAGCACGGTATTAAAGCCAATAAACACGCGGTTTCCCACCTGACACGGGCCATGCACAATGGAACGATGCGCAATCGAACTCTGACAGCCGATCTCTACCCGCGCCCCGGATTTGGAATGAATCACCACGCCATCCTGGATATTGGAATTATCCCCGATAATAATCGGCTCCATCCCGCCTTCCGGATTTAACTCATCGGCGCGGATCACCGCATACGGGCCGATAAACACATTCTCGCCGACAATCACTTTGCCGCACAAAATTGCGGTCGGATCGACAAAGGCCGACTCCGCGACGACCGGCAAATCGCCGCTTGGATTTTTACGGATCATGAATTCCCCTTACGCTTGAGTGGCAACCGTTGGCTATCGCGTGTCTGCGCGCCACTCGAAAAATTAAATGATGTTATTTCTAGCTTTTACATTAAAGTTATTGTATTTGCAAGTTTTAAGTGCTTAAGCCTAGCGGCGCACTGGCACCATTCCGGTCGGCAAAAAAGCGGCGTGCCGCCAGGCAATCGTGCCCGATTTGCTGTTGCAGGACGCTTTGGTTCTCAAAATGGCGCTCCGGGCGAAGCCGCGCCAGCAGCTCCACATGCACCTGCCGCCCATACAGATCTCCTGAAAAATCCAGCAGGTGAACCTCCAGGCGACTTTGCAGACCATCCACCGTCGGACGATTACCGAGATTGGCAACCCCCGGCAGCGGGTACGCCGCGACACCGTGTACCTCAACCGCATAAACCCCTTGCGCCGCAAGCTTTTGTGGCCCCAGACGCAGATTCAGCGTCGGAAAACCGAGCAAACGCCCACGCTTGTCACCATGAATCACCCGCCCACTGAGGCGATAAGGACGCCCCAACAAACGCTGCGCCATGTGCATATCGCCTTGCAACAAAGCCTCGCGCAGGCGGGTACTGCTGGCGCGGCTACCCGCCACATCAAAATGGGGCATCGCCTGGGTCCCAAAACCATAGCGTTGCCCCGCCTCGCTTAAGGTCTGCAGATTGCCCTGGCGATGCCGTCCAAAATGAAAATCATCGCCCACCACCAGATAGCGCACCCCCAGCGCCTCGACCAACAGCGTCTCGATGAAATCCAGCGCCTGCATCTGGGCCAGCCTTTGGTTGAAAGGCAGGCACAGTAAACGATCCACCGCCCACTGCTGCAGCGTTAGCACCTTGTCACGAAAACGGCTTAAGCGTACCGGCGCCTGCGCACCCAGAAAAAACTCCCGAGGCAGCGGCTCAAAAGAAATCACCAGCACCGGCAGATCCAGCGCCTGCCCGTGTCGTTTGAGCAGATCCAGCACCGCCCGATGCCCTAGATGCAGGCCATCAAAATTGCCAATGCTCGCCACACAGCCACGATGGCGAGGACGTATATTATGCGCGCCGCGAATCAGTTCCATGGGAATCAGCCAGCCAAAATGACGCCATTGTAACCGGATTATCCGACAGGCGTTAAGACCCGCAAATCAGGGTGCTATATTTCGCTGCATGCCACGGTGCAAACGGACGTGGCGTATAAATTCAGGCGTGTAGTCCATGGTCCTTGGCGGAAAGTGCGGGAATGCTTGTATCCTTGTACCGCAATCAGGTATCTTGCAGCCAAAAGACTGATGCCCGCGTTCGCTGTCCACTTTAGGTGACCGTCACGCTCTTATGAATAATAGTCCGAATGTTGTAGACCTGAAGGTTCTCAAGCAAGCCTGCAAGAATTGCGGTTTGTCTGATCTGTGCTTGCCGCTTGGCGTAAGCGCCGAGGAGCTTGAAGCGCTGGAGCGCATCATTGACCGTAAACGCCCCCTGCAGCGCAATGAGCACCTGTATGTGGCGGGGGATCGCATGACCTCGCTGTATGCCGTGCGTTCCGGTTCGGTGAAGACGTATACCGTCACCAATGATGGACAGGAGCAGATCACCGGCTTTCATCTGCCGGGGGAATTGCTGGGCCTGGATGCCATCAATGGGGGGCTGCATCCGTGTTCGGCCAAGGCGCTGGAAACCACGAGCATTTGCGAGATGCCCTTTGAGGCCCTGGAAGAGGTGTCGCAGCGCATTCCCGCCTTGCAGCATCAATTGTTTCGGATCATGAGTCGCGAGATTCAAGCCGATGAGCATTTCATGATGCTGTTGGGGAAAAAATCCTCCGATGCCCGTCTGGCCTTTTTCCTGTTGAGCCTGTCAACCCGCCTGGGGGCGCGGGGCTTTTCTCACAAGGAGTTTTATCTCACCATGTCGCGCAACGATATTGCCAACTATCTGGGGCTTGCGGTGGAAACTGTCAGCCGCTTGTTTACCCGCTTTCAGAACGCGGGCATTGTGCATGTGCGACGCAAATTGGTCACCATTGAACGGCTTGAGCCTTTACGCCAGATTGCCGGGGTGCATCGCATCCAGGAACGCTGTCAACCTGAGAACCAGGATCTTCCGCCGCTGCAGCCACCCTTGATCTGATACCCTGATGTGCTGTCTTGTGCCAGACAAGATGGCATGAAAAACCTTAATCATTTGCCATAGATCCGCATGTTAGCCCCGATTGAACACCGTATTGCTGAGGAATTAGGCGCGGGAGCGCATCAGGTTGCCGCTGCTGTCACACTGTTAGACGAAGGCGCGACGGTGCCGTTTATTGCCCGCTATCGCAAGGAGGCTACGGGCGGTCTGGATGATGCGCAGCTGCGCGTATTGGCAGAACGCCTGAGTTATCTGCGTGAACTGGAAAAGCGCCGCGAGGCCATTTTGGCCAGTATCGAGGAGCAGGGGAAGCTGTCTGATGTCTTGCGTGAGGCACTTGAAAACGCCGCCACCAAGCAGCATCTGGAGGACCTGTATCTGCCTTACAAGCCCAAGCGGCGCACCAAGGCACAGATTGCCCGCGAGGCGGGTATTGAGCCGCTGGCGCTGGCGCTGTGTGAGGATCCTCACCAGGATCCGCAGCAATGCGCCCAGGCGTATTTAAATCCCGAGGCCGGTTTTGCTGATGTCAAGGCGGTGCTTGACGGGGCGCGGCAGATTCTCATGGAACGCTTTGCCCAGGATGCCGCCTTGCTGGCGCAGTTGCGTGAGTATTTGCAGGGGCATGGGGTGATGGTGTCTAGCGTGATCGAGGGACAGGAAGAGGCCGGGGCTAAATTTCGCGATTGGTTCAATTTTCGCGAGGCCCTGGAAAAAATCCCCTCACACCGTGCCCTGGCGCTGTTTCGCGGGCGTAACGAGGGCTTTTTGCGGCTGAGTCTGGGTCTGGATGATGATCCGGTCGATGGTAGTGTGCGCACCACGGCGCACCCCTGTGAGCGGCGCATTGCGGCGCATTTCAAGGTGCAGGATCAGGGGCGGGCGGCTGATGCCTGGCTCCTGGAAACGGTGCGCTGGGCCTGGAGTGTCAAGATTGCCTTGCAGCTTGAGCTGGAATTGATGAATGCGGTGCGTGAGCGCGCCGAGGAAGAAGCGATTCGGGTTTTTGCCCGCAATCTGCACGATCTGCTCTTGGCGGCCCCCGCCGGTGCGCGTCCCACCTTGGGGCTTGATCCGGGGATTCGCACCGGAGTGAAGGTGGCGGTCATTGATCCCACGGGGCAGGTGGTGGATACCGCGACCGTGTATCCCTTTGAGCCGCGCCGGGATGTGGAAGGGACGCTGAATACCTTGCTACAACTGATTCAAAAGCATGGGGTTGAGCTGATTGCCATTGGCAACGGCACCGCCAGCCGTGAAACCGATCGCTTAGCCGATGAACTGCTCAAGCGGGCGCGTCTGCCGCGTCTGGTGAAAATCATGGTATCCGAGGCCGGGGCCTCGGTGTATTCGGCCTCAGAAATCGCCTCGGCAGAGCTTCCGCAGCTGGATGTGTCTTTGCGCGGTGCCGTTTCCATTGCCCGCCGTCTGCAAGACCCGCTGGCCGAACTGGTCAAGATTGACCCCAAATCCATCGGCGTGGGGCAGTATCAGCATGATGTCAATCAAAGCCGGCTGATGAAAAGCCTTGATGATGTGGTCGAAGATTGCGTCAATGCCGTGGGGGTGGATGTAAACACCGCCTCCCCGGCGCTATTGGCGCGTATTTCCGGCCTGAATACGAGCTTATCGGCCAATATTGTCGCATATCGCAATGCCAACGGGCCGTATCCTAACCGTGAGGCGCTGAAAAAAGTGCCGCGCCTGGGTCCCAAGGCCTTTGAACAATCGGCAGGCTTTTTGCGCATTCAGACCGGCGATAATCCGCTGGATGCCTCAGCGGTGCATCCCGAGGCCTATCCGGTGGTGGCGCGGATGGCGCAAGACATCGGCAAAACGGTGCGCGAGATGATCGGCAATACAGCCTTACTCAAGCGACTCAAACCCGAAAAATATACTGATGAACGCTTCGGTGTGCCGACGGTGCGTGATATTTTCAGCGAGCTGGAAAAACCCGGCCGCGACCCCCGCCCGGAATTTCGCACCGCCCGCTTTGCCGAAGGCGTTGAGGCACTCAAGGATTTACAGCCGGGGATGATGCTTGAAGGGGTGGTTACCAATGTCACCAACTTTGGCGCCTTTGTAGACATCGGCGTGCATCAGGATGGTCTGGTGCATATCTCGGCGTTGGCAGATCGTTACGTCAAAGACCCCCGCGAGGTGGTCAAGGCCGGGGATATTGTCAAAGTGAAGGTGCAAGAGGTCGATCTGGCCCGCAAGCGTATCGCCTTGTCGATGCGTATGCGCTAAATCACAGGAGGGGCGGCGATGCCGTATGCCATAAGGTTGACCGGGCAGACCTTGCCCGGCGTAGCAACGCCAGAAGCTGCGGCGCGTCTGGCAGCCTTGTTCAAATTGCCCACAGAAAAAGCCGCCGCGCTGTTGGGTGGACAGCCCATCACCATCAAAACCGGCCTGGATGAAGCGACGGCGGAAAAATACCTCGCCGCCCTGGCCAAGGCCGGAGTTGCGGCCACACGTCTGTCGGATGAACATCCGCCGACAACCGACACGCCATCACCTCAAGCCGCTGCACCGGACTGGACCATCGCCCCGGTCGGCGTAATTTTGAGCGAATCCAAGGCGGTTGCTCCCCCGGCGGTGGATCTGTCCGGTCTGAGTCTGGCAGAACCGGGGGCCATTCTGGCCGAGCCTACGGAGATCCCGGAACCCAAGATTGATATCAGCGGCCTGAAGGTGTTACCCGAGCGCTGATCAGTGCCATTGATGGGCCAGCGCGACGGCATCGCTGGCACTGGCCGCACATCCGTGCGCACCAACCACCGATACCAGCGCGGGGATGCGCGAGATAATCTGTCCGCCGACCATGATGGGAATATCCGGCTGTTTGCGGCGGATCAGCGAGATGGTGCGCTTCAGGGTGGTTAACGAGAAGGGCAAGGTCGTGGATAAGGCAATGAAATTCGGTCGGGTTTCTTCCATCATGCTCACCAGACTGTCTGCCGGGGTGTTGGCACCGAGAAAAATCGTTGACCAGCCGTGGATTTCAAGAATATCGGCCACCATGCGCGCCCCGAGTTCGTGGTATTCGTTGGGCGAAGAGGCAACCAGGGCGGTGCCTCGCTGACCGTTTTCAAAGGCCAGTTGCAGATAAAAATTGGCCATAATGCGATTAGCCACGCTGGTCGCCAGATGTTCGCGGGCCACCGACACCTTCCCCATCTCCCATAAAGCGCCCACCCGATACATCACCGGCTGAATCACATCCAGATAAAAATGCTCCAGCTCCTGCGGGTTATGTACCAGGGATTCTGCCATCTGCATAGCCCCGTTGACCTCACCGGCCAAAATCAGCTCAAGAAACTGCTCGCCTGCCGGTGACAGTGACTCGCTGATACAATCCAGCGGTTCACGCGCTTGGCGCATATGTTCTTCATGGCGGGATTTCATCCAGTCATACAACTGCACCAAGGGGGTCGCGGCCTGGGTGGGCAACTGGCTACGCACCGCCGCAATCCAGGCATCAAAGGCCGCCGGGAAATAATCCGCGCTAAAGCCATTGGCAATGTCATTGCGATAGCGCCAGGGCAGGGTCTCTGACAACAGCTCAAAGGTTTCCAGCTCCAGCGCCTCGGACACCACCAGACCGTGATTACGCTGTTCCTCTTGCATCAGCGGAAAGGAATCCCCAATCCACGCCTGAATCTGCGGGTTCGCCTTCATCTGCTGATCCACGGCATTGAGCAGACAGGGCAAGTTATTGCGGTACATGGAAGCAACTTCTTTGGGGATTGGAATCTGTAAAGCATTATCAGACATGGCAGCTTCTCACGGGTCAACATGTGGCGACACCTTCCCGGTGTGGTTTTCTGGGAGCAGCATCTTCCAGATGCCACCACGGGGCTTAGCCAGCGGCTTGATATAACACGGTCTGATCACGTCCGCTGCGCTTGGCTTGATACAGGGCATTATCGGCGCGCTTGAGAATGCTGGCCGGGGTATCCTGGGGCTGTTTTTGGGTGACGCCCAAACTCATGGTGATATGGTGCGCTGTACCGGGTACCTGAATCAAGCGGCTCATGGTACGGATTTTTTCGGCAAAGATAAAAGCCCCCTGCTGATCGGTGGCGGGCAACAGAATCACAAATTCTTCGCCGCCGATGCGGGCGGGCAGGTCCTTTTCACGGCTTCCCTGGCTTAAGGTACGGCCCACCGCCTTGAGCACCTCATCGCCGATGTCGTGGCCATAGGTATCATTGATGGCTTTGAAATGATCAATGTCCAGCATCACCAGGGAAAAGGGATTGGAAGAACGCCGATCTTGCAGGTATTCGTTTAAATGATGCATCAGCGAGCGCCGGTTGGCCAGCTCGGTGAGGGTATCCAGATGCAGCAGTTTGTTAATGGTGACGTTAGCCTGTTCCAGGGCTTTTTGCTTGCGCCGCATCTCGCGCACGGTATTGACTAGCTGATTGTTCAGACCGGAGATTTTAAGCATCAGTTCGGCGGTATTTTCGCCGTCACTGCTAAGCGCCATCCACAACAGGCAATGGCTGGAATCCTCCGCAGACAAGACCTGACAATCCACCGGCATATTCAGGCCATTCGCCCCCAGCGATACACGTCCCTGCATTTGCATCCCCTGTAACAGTTGCATCAGCAACAGTCCTCCGGCACGATCCAGATAATCGGCCAGACGCTCTCCGACCGGGTTGGATTCACTGCCCAGCAAAACGCACAGCCCCGGATTACAGGCCTGGATCACCCCATCCTGATCCAGCAACACCAAGGCAATGGCTGGAGTGCGGAGCAGATGGTTGAGCACAGCGGCAGACTGTTGTGGACTAAGGTTCATTGCAGCAGACGATATCCTACGGCAATGCGTTTACAAGGTTATGATCAGGGTATTGGGCTTCAAGGGTTTGGCGCACCTGCTGTGCCTGGACGGCCTGATCAAGCTGCAGATAGCTTTTAAACATCAGGGCCAGGGCATAGGGATGTGCCTGGGTACGACTGAAATGCTCGCTGATATAGCGAGCCCGTGCCAAGGCCTCGGCATAGCGCTGTTCGGCAAAACGGGCATTTGCCAGTCCCAACTCGGCCCGTGCCAGCGCCTCACGCAGCTCAAGCAAATAAGGCGGCAATTGTTCGCGATAGCGGGACTCGGGAAAGCGCGTGGCCAATTCACGAAATTGGCCGAACAGGCGGCGAATGGTGACAATTTCGACGGCATCTTGCTGGGGGGTAGCCAGCCTGGAATGCTGCCATTGTGTGTAATCGGCTACCGCATACAGATACAGCGCATAATCGGCGTGGGATGCGTCAGGCAGCTTGCGCACCGCCCCCGCCTGAGCCAGGGCAATGTCAAATGCACCGGCTTGCAGGCAGACATAGGCGGTTTGCAGGCGCAGCGCCGGGCTTAGCTGAGGGCTGGTTTCCAAACGCGCCAAAGCCTGCGCGGCCTGCGCGCAATCTTCTTGCGCCAGCGCTTGACTTAGTTGATGGCTCAGCGTGGCTTCATCCGGCACAGTACGCTTTGGCGAAGTGCTGCATGCCGTGAACGCAAAGATGCAGATCAGGCTGATTAACAAGGGGTTTGCGGTCGATCGCACAACGGACATGAGGGTCTTGATCCATAACAGCAGGGTTTATGGGATGGCGTAGCAGGCGCTCAATGATACGGCCCAAGCTGCCCGGAATAGCGCAATTGATACTGCCCATCAGGGCCTTGGGATGCCAGCAGGCGCAGAACAGCATGTAATTCGCGGCTCATTGATTGGTTGGGCTCAAGATCAATCTGCACCTCATAGCGATCATCCGGATACCACACCATCACGCCCTGCACCCCCAGCGCCCCGTTTTGATCACGCACCACCGCGTGCAAGGTGCCATCATCTTCGGTATGTACATCCGCGCGCACATCGCCCAGCGGCTGAGGGCGCGGAAACCCTGCGGCGGCATTCAACCAGCCCAGCACGCCTTCGGCCTCAATCAGACGGGCGGCATAATTCCAGCGAAGCCGAGGCGCATCCAGCAGCATCTGCCCCTCCAGAATCAAGGGGATGGTCGCTACGGCGCGAGCCACCTCGGCGGCGGGCAATTCAGCGCGCACCGTGTAAACATCCACTGAGCGAAATCTAAAGGCAAGGGTACCATTGCCTTGGCCTTGCGGATGGCGGAAACTCACGGCATAACGGGCCTGGGCGCGCCACAGCTGGCTGGGCTGGAATTGCCACTGCACCTGCTGCACCTGCAGTTGGCGTATCCTGAGGTGAGTGGCCTGACCGGACCACAGAGTTCCGGATAATCCCTGCGCCTCGATCGTTTCTGGTATCCAGCCGCGCTCAGCGGCGATTCCGTACACCGTAGTCGCCGGCAAGGTGAACAACAAAAACAACAGATAGCTGGCCAGACCCAGTAGCAGATACAGCAGTATTTGCCGTGAATATTTCATCCCGCACGCTCCAATGCAATGCGGGCGCTAACCAGCCCCGCCTCATTTTGTCGATCAATCACCACGCCGGTAATCCTCACGCCATGTTGCTGTTGCAATAATGCCAGCCAATGCAGCAAGTCATCAAAGGGGACATTTTCCAGCCAGGCCCGCACCGTGTTTTGCCCCTCTGGCTGAATGCGCCGCACCGTCCCCGCCAGCGCCCCGGTGCGGGCGGTGCTGTCGATCAATCCCAGCAAGGACTGACCGCTGGCTGCCGTAGCTGACTGATGCGTGGGGTTGCTGCCGCGCAGGGCCTTGATCTCTTGGGCGGTCTGCTGCATCCAGAGAATATCGGCTTGTTGGCGTTCCAGCCGCTCATGCACATGATGCAGCCGGGATTGCAGTGGCTGCCACATGGTGGCATAGGGCAAAAACAGCGCCAGACTCAACGCCCCAAGCAGCAGAATACGCTGCTCACGTTGACTTAAGTCTTGCCACCACACCTTAAAACGCGCTTGATAGGTCATTATTCTCAATATCCTGATATCAGCCTTTGCGCAAGATAATGCGCGCCTCAGCCCGCCCTTCCAGGGCAGTGGCTGATTGCACCTCCAGGCGCATCGCGGTCTCAGCCTGCTCCAGATGCTGCTTGAGCGTATCCAGTGCCCGCAGATTGGGGAGCAGCAGATCCAGATCAATCTGTCCAGGTCTATAGCGTAGCGCCTGGATGCTCAATCCCTGCGTCGCCAGCAATGCCGGTGTCACCCCCGCCAGCAAGACATCAAAATCGCCACTACCGGCAGCCTGGGTGCTGCGCAAGCCCAATAACGCGCTTTCCATCTGGCGGCGCGGATCACCCACCGGGCCGGGGCCAAACACCTCCTGATATAGTGCCTGCATCTGTTGGTCACGGCGGTTTGATTCACGCTCCAGCTGTTGGATTTCCACCCCAAGACTGACAAATTGCAGCACCAGCCAGGCCACCAGCACCCCAGCCGCTACCCGCCAGGGCGCCAGATAGCGCCGCCAGCTGTCCTGACGACTATAGGGGCCTGTCAATAGATTAAAGGGCAGCGGGGGGGCGGGCTGCGCCAGGCGCTGCGCAAACAGGCCCAACAGCGAGGTCTTGAGTTCCTGCGTGTCTTGCGGGATCTCCGCAGGCAGGGCGATGGTCGCTGAGCCAGCGGCGTGAAACACCATCAATGGATCAGGAAGATCGGCAGATTCATGCTCACGCCAGCGCAATTCCAGAAAAAACGCCGCCTCCTCACGCGCACACGCCATCATCCAGTGACTAGGCGCGAGCAAAAAAGCCTGCTCAGCATCCAGCCACAGCTGCCATGAGGCTTTCGGCATTACCGGATTAACCGCCGCAGGGAACTGTGGTGGCAGCGCGCTGGCCTGCTGCGCCAGGGCACCATCAAAAAGCAAGGCGCTCTCCGGCAACAGGGCATGAGGCTTCAGACCCGCCTCGGCCAGCTGACCTAGCCATTGCGCCATCTGCGCCTTGGCCACCACGGCCACCATCAGCTCCCCGTCAGGCGTTCTCGGCCCCGTCACAAAATGCAGCGCCTCGACTTCCTCGGCCAATTGTTCTTCGAGCAGATAGGGAATAGCCTGTTGCGTGGCGCGCCCCAGGCGTGGCGGCACCTCCACCCCGGTCAACCAGACCGCCTGCCCAGATACCAGCACGATACAGCGCTCCGTGGCGTATGTTGTACCCAGATGCGCCAGACTATCCACACCCTGCGCACGCACAACGCCCTCATGCACCTGTACCCAGGGGATGTGGCTTAGATCACAAACAAGGCGGAGAATCAGCATAAAGGCATGGGATATGCGGCATTGAGCGTTGATGGATGGCTAAGCAGCGTACACGCCGCCGAGCAGACCCGGCGCGCCGTGTAAATGCAGCAAATTGCGCAACATGATAAGGGATAAGGCACCCTATTTGATGTCTTCCTTCCCTGAAGCGGGTGGCCAGTATAGCGGCGCCCTGCAAATCCCCGCAAGGGGATTCCCGCACCGTGGACATGGATTGAGCGGGTAGGCCGACGTTTCATCAAGCAAGGTGCGGATTTTTATGCCGAGCCGGGGCTTGGCGCTCCCGAGTATGTGGCGCAATCTGTCCGGCGTTGCTTTCAGGACAGGCGCGGGTGGTTTTTGTCGGGTTTGTCACAGGCGGAGACAGGTTTATTTTATTGATATACAAGGATTTAGGCAATTGGCCTGAGTTTTGTATGCAGTCTTTGCAGGTCATGCAGCGCAGTGGTCGGCATGACCCGATAACAATAACAAATCAATACCTCACTTAATAACTTAGCGATCTCACAAATACCATGATAGCTGCCAAACAGATCAGTGCGCTTTTGCAAGAACCGGCGTGCGAGCATAACGAAAAATCCAAGTCTGGCTGCGCGCGCCCCAAGCCGGGGGCCAGTGCCGGGGGCTGTGCCTTTGATGGTGCGCAGATTGCCCTGTTGCCGATTGTCGATGTTGCGCATATTGTGCATGGACCGATTGCCTGTGCCGGTAATTCCTGGGATAACCGGGGCACCCGCTCCTCTGGGCCGACGCTGTATCGGCTGGGCATGACCACCGATTTAAGCGAGCAGGATGTGATCATGGGGCGTTCGGAAAAACGCCTGTTTTATGCCATCAAGCAGGCCATTGAGGAGCAGGCCCCGGCAGCGGTGTTTGTGTATAACACCTGCGTTCCGGCGCTCATTGGTGATGATCTGGAGGCTTTGTGCAAATCGGCGGAGCAGCATTTCGGAGTGCCAGTGGTGCCGGTGGATGCCGCCGGTTTTTATGGCAGCAAGAATCTGGGTAACCGAATTGCCGGTGAGGCGATGGTGAAATATGTCATCGGCACCCGCGAGCCCGACCCCATCCCGGAACACGCCCAGCGCCCCGGCATTGTGGTGCATGATCTGGGTCTGATTGGCGAATACAACATCGCCGGTGAGTTTTGGCAGGTCTTGCCGTTGTTTGATGAATTGGGGCTGCGGGTGCTGGGCAGTTTGTCCAGTGATGCGCGCTTTCGTGAGGTGCAGACCATGCACCGCAGCGCGCTGAATATGGTGGTGTGTTCCAAGGCGATGATCAATGTTGCCCGCAAATTGCAAAGCCGCTACGGGACGCCCTGGTTTGAGGGCAGTTTTTACGGCGTTGCGGATACCTCACAGGCCCTGCGTGATATTGCCCAGCGGCTCGATGACGCCGATCTGGTGGCCCGTACCGAGGCGCTGATTGCCCGTGAAGAGGCGCAGATTCATGCCGCATTGGCACCCTGGCGCGAACGCCTGCAGGGCAAGCGGGTATTGCTCTATACCGGCGGGGTGAAATCGTGGTCGGTGATTTCGGCTTTGCAGGATTTGGGCATGGACGTGGTTGCGACCGGAACGCGCAAGTCCACCGAGGAAGATAAGGCGCGCATCCGCGAGCTGATGGGGGAGAATACCAAGATGATTGAAGATGGTAACCCCAAAGCCTTGCTGGGTATTGTGGAGGAGTACCGCGCCGATATTCTGATTGCCGGGGGGCGCAATATGTACACCGCACTGAAGGCGCGTGTGCCCTTTCTGGATTTCAATCAGGAGCGTGAGTTTGGCTATGCCGGTTATGCCGGGATGCTCACCCTGGCGCGGCAACTGGCCCTGACCCTGGAAAGTCCGATCTGGCCACAACTGCGCGCCAAGGCACCTTGGTAGCCCTCCCATTTCATCATTCACGGTATCTGCATCATGGCTCAGCTCAGCAAACGTCATAAGGCTTTATCCGTCAGCCCGCTGAAAACCAGCCCCACTGCCGGGGCAGCGCTGGCGTTTTTAGGGGTGCATCGCAGCATCCCGATGTTACACGGGGCGCAAGGCTGCACCGCCTTTGCCAAGGTGTTTTTCGTGCGTCACTTTCGTGAACCGATCCCACTGCAAACCACCGCGATGGAGCAAATCAGCGCGGTCATGGGGGCCGATGAGAATGTCCTGGAGGGCTTAGCGACCCTATGCGAGAAATCCCGACCGGCGGTGATCGGGCTGTTGACCACGGCTCTGTCAGAAACCGAAGGCACCGATATTCAGCGCCTGGTGCGTGAGTTTCGCGCCGCTTATCCGCAGTATGCGCAAACCCGCGTCATTGCGGTCAATACCCCCGATTATGTGGGCGATTTTGAAAGCGGCTATGCCCTGGCAGTTCGCGCCATGATCGAAACACTGCTTGAGCCGCGCAGTCCCGCCGCGCCCGCCAGGCCGCGTCAGGCCGATCAGGTCAATGTCCTGGTCGGTGCCTCCCTGACCCCCGGTGATGTGGAAGAACTCAAGGCGCTGATTGAAGCCTTTGGTCTGTATCCGGTGGTGTTGCCCGATCTGTCCACCTCGCTGGATGGCCATCTGGAAAGTAGCGGCCACACCCCATTGACCACCGGCGGCACCCCTGTCGATGCCTTTGCACAACTGGATCAATCCATCGCCACACTGGTCATCGGTGCCTCGATGGATCAGGCCGCCGATCAGCTCAAAGCACTCAGCGGCGTGCCGGATTATCGCTTTCCCAGCCTGATGGGGCTGAGCGCAGTGGATACTTTTTTGCAATGTTTGGCGGAAATCAGTCAGCGCCCGGTACCGCCCAGCCTGCGCCGCCAGCGGATGCAGCTGGAAGATGCCATGCTGGATGCGCATTTCATGCTCGGCATGGCGCGCATCGCTATTGCAGCGGATGCCGATTTGCTCCACGCTTTCACCCGGCTATTAGTGGACATGGGCGCGGAGGTGGTGGCTGCCGTGGCCCCGGCACGCGCACCCATTCTGGAGCAGACCGCGTGTGCCCAGATCAAAATCGGTGACTTGCAGGATTTAGAACAGCTGGCACGCACCCATCAGGCCGAGCTGCTGATTGGCAATTCGCACGCAGCAGCCTCGGCCCAACGCTTAGGCATTGGGCTATTGCGCGCCGGCTTTCCGCAATATGACATCCTCGGTGGGCATCAGCGCACCTGGATCGGCTATCGCGGCACCCGCCAGACCCTGTTTGACCTGGCTAACCTGATCCTCGCTCATGACCATCATGCCATTGCCCCGTATCGCTCCATCTACGCGCCCACAGAGGATCGCTGTCAGGTGGATTAACGCGATGCGCCTACAATGTCATCTCAGGCTGATTGATACAGCCGCGTTGGAGAGCGTTTGCATGAGTGATGATCTTAACCCCCATCAAGACATCCGTCGACCGTTGAAAGTGGCCTTTGCCACCAGTGATCTGCAGCATGTGGATCAACATTTCGGTGCCGCAAAGAAATTTGCCATCTATGAAATTACTGAAACCACCGCCCGCCTGATTGAAGCGGCCCAGTTTGCCCCCACCCAGCAAGACGGCAATGAAGAAAAACTGGGCGATAAACTCAGAGCGCTGAAAGGCTGCGATGCCGTCTATTGCCAGGCAGCTGGCGGTTCAGCCGTGCGGCAACTGCTGGAAATGAGAGTACAACCGCTCAAAGTCGAGGCCGGTATCCCGATCAACAGCCTGATTGCGCTACTTCAGCAATCATTGCGCAAATACCCGCCGATCTGGGTCGCCAATGCCTGGGCGCGTCGCCAGGCAGACCCGAAACGCTTCGACACCCTCGCCAAAGGTCAGTGGCAGGATTGATATCCTCGTGGCGGACGCATCTTGCGTTCGCTGTGGCGTTAAGCAATACCCCGTGGCGGCAGGCAGCCGTCGCTTTTATGCGAAACTCGTGGCGGCGGCTTCCAGCCGTCGCGCTTGTGCGACACCTGGAAGATGCCGCCATATAACCCGGTCAGCAGCTGTTACATGGCCGGAGCAATCCGGCTTCATGGCCCTTGGGCCGTTTTTTCCGTCATTAAGCAAGAGCAAGAAACCTATGGCAAACCATCCCGATCCCTTACTCGAAACTGAATTTTTCAAGGAACTGATCAAGCAACTGCGTGCGCAAGACAGCCTCGGGCGACACGACAGCGCCCCGGCACAGGCCCTGCTTGAGCCTTTTATCCTAAGCCCGGAACGCAAACAGGTCATCCCCCTCACTGCCGCGCTGGATTCAGCCACCCAGAGCCGCATAGAGGCTTTTTATAACGCCCTGTGTGCCCTGATTGAGCGCGAATGCGGGCGAATTGCGGTGCCGATGATGAATCTAAGCGCCGAGGGCTTTGGCCGGGTCATCATCACCGTTGGCAAACTGGTCGTGCTGGATAAAACCCTGCGCGATGCCCATCGCTTTGGTTTTGCCAGCCTGTCAGTGATGAAAGACGAGGCCGATAAAATCTTGTCCGTGGCCCTCAATATCATCGGCAAGCATTCTGATGTCGCGGGCATGTAGCCACCTGACAGCATCGGCCCAGCCTGTGTGCAGCGTTGTTTACGCTTTCATACCACCAAGCCCCACACCTTGCGCAAGGGGCGCCAAGCCCAAGAGTCACTTTTCATGAACTACATTACCGGCATCACTCGCGGCGGCACATCCTGGGTGCCCTCCTTCATCACCGCCCTCAACGAGGCCACCTGCATTGGCTGTGGCCGCTGCTTCAAAGTCTGCTCGCGCAAGGTCTTTGATCTGGTCGAACGCGAGGAGGACGAAGACAATGACGACGGCTTCTCCGACGACACCTCCATGGTCATGCGTCTGACCGATGCCATGGACTGCATCGGCTGCCTCGCCTGCGCCCAGGTCTGCCCGAAAAAATGCCACAGCCACGGCCCGCAAGCCCTGCCCGCTTAAGTCATTCACTAAAGCGCTTACAAAACAGCAAGGAATCAGGTACCGCAATAACATGCGTACCTGATTTCGCTTGAAGTACGCACATTGAGCCTCCGCCACGGCTAAAGCCGAAGGCTTTAGCCGTGCTTTCCTAAAACCGCTCATAAATGCTTAGGAAAATCACGAAAATCTATGATGATCTTTGGCTTGTTCACGCCGTCAACGCCAGTGCGGGCGAACCCGTCTTACCTGACTCGTGCGTGCGTTTAACGTCCGGCCTGAGCGCGTCCAGACGATCCAGACCATAACGGTCTAAATTTTTTGCGGCGTTGAGGTCACGATCCATGACGTGTCCACAGTCACACGCCATTGTGCGCTGATCCAGTGACATATCATGGATTTTCCCGCAGGCGTGACAGGTCTTTGAAGACGGATAGAACCGATTCGCAAAGATCACAGTCACGCCACGCCACACCGCTTTGTACTCGATGTGTCGTCGCAATTCGCCAAAGCCAGCATCGGAGATGGCGCGGGCAAGACAATGGTTTTTGATCATCCCGGAGACATTCCCAGCGGCGAGATCATCCTGTTCTGGGATGAGGCCTCCTATCACCGTGCCGGGGCCGTGCGCGAACTCGCTCAGGCGCTGTCCATCACCCTCCAGCCCTTGCCCGGCTATAGCCCCGACTTCATGCCGGTCGAAGCGCTCTGGCGCTGGGTGCGCGAGGAGCTCACCTACCCTCACTGTCACGCCACCGCCGAGGAACGGGTTCAACGGGTCAACCACTTTGTCAACACCATCAATGCCGATCCCTGTGCCATCGCGGATCGACTCTGGACCAAAACCACGCTCAATCCGGAGGAAGAAAAATTACGCATCCCGGCTTAGTTGAAGTTTAAAGCCGCTGCCGTCTGGGGCGCGGGTGCTGCAGTTGGCGGATCGGTTCTACCCATCGGCGGCGTTGTTCGCGTGGTTGCATGCGCACGAATGGGGCTACCGGTTGCGCTTGAAGGGGAATCTGCGGGTGGACACCGGCGTGGCGGAGACCACGACCGGGGATTTGGCCAAGGGGGTGCGAGAAGCGTATTTTCCGGGTGTGCGCCTGTTCGCCTCTGGGGTGGTGACCCACCTGGGAATTGTGCATGACCCGGGGCATCCGGAGCCGTGGATGATTGCCATGGATGCGGATTCGACCCGTGCGCGCGTACTGGACTATGCCACGCGCTGGGGCATCGAGCCGATGTTCTCCGACTTCAAGGGGCGAGGATTTGGCTTGGGGGATTCGCACCTGCGCCCTGCGGATCGTTTGGAACGCCGGGTGTTGATCATGGCCTTGGCGATGTATGGGTGTGTGCGCATTGGGCGCGATCAGGCGTGCCACCCTCCGACCCCGCTCGAAAAAAAACCCAAGCACAGGACGATCCGAACCACTGGCGCTTTCGCAAGCTCGCCCGCAGCCTGGTTTCGTGGTTCTCACGTGGCTTGCGCTACTTGATGCGCTGTCTGCAAAACGACCTGCCGCTGCCGGCTTTTCGTGCCCGTGAGTAAATTGATAGGTGGTAAGATTTGCCCCATGGATCAGATGAGCTTTGCTGACATTGAGTCCCAGAATAAGAAGCGCAAGACGCGACGTGAGCTGTTCCTTGAGCGAATGGACAGACACATTCCCTGGTCTGTGCTGGTCAAGAAGCTCAAGGCGCATGACTCCAAGGGGCGCGTTGGCCGTCCTCCATATCCCTTGGAGATGATGCTCCGGATTCATTGCATGCAGCGGTTCTACAACCTCAGTGATCCGGGGATGGAAGACGCGCTCTACGAAATCGAGAGCCTGCGCCGATTTGCAGGTCTGCGCCTTGGTGACCGGATCCCCGATGAAACACCCATCCTCAACGTTCGCCATTTTCTGGAGGAGGACCCGCGTGGTGAGAAGTTGTTTAAGGAAATCAACGCCTCCCTTGGCGATCATGATCTGATGCTGCGTGAAGGCCGTATGGTGGACGCCAGCATGATTGCTGCACCGAGCTCGACCAAAAACACCGACAACAAGCGCGACCCGGAGATGCATCAGACCAAGAAGGGCAATCAGTGGCACTTCGGCATGAAGGTGCATATCGGTGTTGACGATGAAATGGGGCTGATTCACCGCTTGGAAACCACCGCCGCCAATACGCATGACCGTGAAGTCAGCCATAATCTACTTCACGGACACGAGCGTCGTGTCTTTGGTAAGGCAGGCTAGCGCGGTATTGAAAAACGCGCAAAACACAGCGAGCGCTCAGTGGATTGGTATATCGCTGAGCGAGCGGGTAAGCGCAAGGAATTTGACCCAGACAGCGCTCACGCAAAGCTTGAAAAGCTCAAGGCTCAGATTCGCGCCAAGGTAGAGCATCCGTTTCGATACATCAAGCGCGTATTTGGCGACTCCAAGGTTCGCTACCGAGGCCAAGCGAAGAATCGCAACCGTTTTTACGGGCTGGCTGGCTTGACGAAACTGATGATCGCGCAGAAGTTGTTACCCGCATAGGGTTACTACGCCCGAAATCCGTCGATTAGGCGGTTTTCGGGCCAGAAAGCCGCGCACAATGGCCGAAATATGACCATAAATCGCAGTCAAATGATGTTGAGAAGCATTTGCGAAAATGGCGTGGTTTCAAACCAGCGTTATTCAGACCTTCCTTAGTCGAGGTTTAGCCCACACCATAGAGCGCTGCTCACCAGCGCGGCAGTATTATTTGCCGAGCTGAGGCTCGGCGCTCCCAAGTTTATTCAAGCGTTGCCATGCGCGGGTTTCTAAGGTAAGTTTCACGCAATTTGCTCAGTTTTTCGGTTCATCTGCCGGTCTTTGGTGCTTTACGCTGGGCGGTGTTGGGCCGTCTTTGCCGCGTTTTTTGCGTTCTTTAACCTGCTACCTAGATATTCATACACAACTCATGCGTCATTTTCTATCTTTGCTGGATTGCTCCTCTGATGAGCTGCGTTACTTGATTGAGCGCGCCACATTTTTAAAAAACGGGCAGCGCGAGGGACGCCTGCACCACCCGCTCAAGGGCAAGACCCTGGGGATGATTTTTGAGAAATCCTCAACCCGCACACGGGTTTCTTTTGAGGTGGGGATGTTGCAGCTGGGTGGTCATGCCCTGTTTTTATCGCCTCGGGATACGCAACTAGGACGCGGTGAGCCGGTGGAGGATACCGCCCGAGTGCTGTCGCGCATGGTCGATGGGGTGATGATCCGCACCTTTGAGCATGATAAGGTCGAGCGTTTTGCGGCCTATTCACAGGTGCCGGTGATCAATGGTCTGACCGATCAGGAGCATCCCTGCCAGATTTTGGCGGATATGCAGACCTGGTTTGAACAGCGCGGGGATATTCGCGGACGGCGGGTGGCCTGGATTGGTGACGGAAATAATATGTGCAATAGCTATATTCAGGCAGCGGCCTTGCTGGATTTTGAGTTGCAGATTGCCTGCCCGCAGGGCTATGAGCCAGCCGCCGAGTTGCTTGATAAGTATCGTGCCCACGCACATATTGAGCGCGATCCGCTGCGCTGTGCCACCGGGGCGGATTTGATCGTGACGGATGTCTGGGCCAGCATGGGCCAGGAGGAAGAGCAGGCGATACGTCGCCGGGCCTTTGCAGATTACATCGTCGATCAGCGTCTGATGGCGGTAGCCGCCGCAGATGCCCTGTTTATGCACTGCCTGCCGGCACACCGTGAAGAAGAGGTCAGCACCGCGGTGCTGGAAGGGCCACAAAGCGTGGTCTGGGAAGAGGCGGAGAATCGCCTGCACGCGCAAAAAGCCTTGCTGGAATTTTTGCTCAATCCGGCGCGCTAAGCCGTGATGCACACATGGCCTCCGGGTGGGACACAGGCCAGTCTGGCGCAATGGCTGGCGTGGCAGGAAGCCCTGCATCCCCAAAAAATTGATCTCAGCCTTGAGCGCATCCGCTGTGTAGCCGAGCGGATGGCGCTGCTGAGCGCGCCTTACCCGATTATCACGGTGGCCGGTACCAACGGCAAAGGCTCTACGGTGGCTTTGCTGGATGCCATTTATCGTGCAGCCGGGTGGCGGGTGGGGCTGTATACCTCGCCGCATTTGCTACGCTATAACGAGCGGGTGCGCCTGAACGGGATACCCGTGAGTGATGCGCAGCTGTGCGAGGCCTTTATCGCGATCAATACCGCCCGTCAGGAGATCAGCCTGAGTTATTTTGAGTTTGCCACCTTGGCGGCTTTGTGGATTTTTCAGCGGGCGGGGCTGGATGTTGTCGTCCTTGAAGTGGGGCTGGGCGGGCGGCTGGATGCGGTGAATCTGCTGGATGCCGATGTGGCGGTATTGACGACGGTGGCATTGGATCATGAGCATTTTCTCGGGCGTGGACGCGAGGCGATTGGCCGGGAGAAGGCGGGCATTTTTCGCCCGCTGCGCCCAGTGGTCTGTGGAGAAGCTGACCCGCCCGCCAGTGTGCTGGCTTGGGCGGATGCATTAAAGGCGCCGCTATATCTGCGGCAGCGTGATTTTCACGCGCAGCCCTTGGCGGATGGGCGCTGGATATTTCACGGTCCGCAGGGTGAGCGGGGGCCATTGCCCCGACCCGCGCTGCGGGGAACCTTTCAATATGCCAATGCGGCAGCCAGCGTGATGGCGGTGGAGCTGTTACAGGCACGTTTGCCGGTAGGGGCAGCGGCGCTGGCGCAGGGACTTGCACAGGTGACACTGGCTGGGCGCTTTGAGCGGCTGCGTGGTGATCCTGAGGTGATCATTGATGTTGCCCATAATCCCCAGGCCGCCGAGGCGCTGGCCGGGCTGTTGCGTGAATATCCCGGTCGTGGGCGAACCCTGGCGGTCATGGCGATGATGGCCGACAAAGACATCGACGGGGTATTGCACGCCCTGCATCCGTTTATGGATGCCTGGTATCTGGGCGATTTAACCCTTGAACGGGCGCTACCCGCGCAGCAATTTGCGCAATATCTGGGCGCGGCCGGTGTGACGGATATTTATTGTCATAATACGCTCCTCAAAGCCTATCAGCAGGCCCTAAGCGATGCCCGACCAGCGGATCGCATTGTGGTCACCGGCTCATTTTATACGGTGGCCGAGATTCTTGCTGCTGCGCCTGATGGCGCCCGGCAGACGCCAATCCAGACTTGAAACGACACAATATTGATGAGGATGTCGAGCATAGGCCGCGTGAAGAACGCATAACCGGTGCAATGGGTCATGCTGAATAGCACTATGATCAGATTTTCAACCCAGCTAGGGGAGCAAAAAACAGTTCTTGATTTTTTCTTCATTGTTTATAAGAATTCTCTATTGTAGATAGGTTATCTACAAGCGCGAAGGTTTCGCGTTCCCTGGTCGGGGTCGAAGTCGAATCGCAAAGTTGTTCTCTGTTCAGGATGAACGCCGAGGCCACTTTTATGGCGCAAGCTGGGTTTCGACGGCTGAAACCGCCCATGTTGCCGGTGTTGACCGGCCATTCGGTTGGGACTGCTCAACCAGGACTCCAGTTGCTCGCCCGCAAGGGTGTTATCAACGGAGAGCGAAGTGCCTAAAAATCGCATAAGCAACTTTGTTTAGGTTTTTAGGAGCAGCAGCCTTATGAAGCGCAGGATTGTCCGCACTGCTGGAGAGCAACCCGATGGCACGCCGCGTAACATGCGCGGTGTTTTCCTGGCGCGCCTGGTTCTGTTGTGTATCGCCCTGTGTACCGCACTGCCGGCCCTGGCTTTGGACAGCGTGACCCTGCAACTGAAATGGCGCCATCAGTTTCAGTTCGCCGGCTACTACATGGCGTTGGAAAAGGGCTATTACCAAGATGCGGGGTTGGATGTCCGCCTGCTTGAGGCCGACGCGCACACCGATCCCGTCGCCGAGGTGATCTCCGGGGCGGCGCAGTTCGGCATCACCAGCAGCGAACTGCTGCTGGCGCGACAGACGCAGCCGGTTGTCGCCCTCGCCCCGATTTATCAGCACTCGCCGTTCGAGCTGCTGGCCCGCGCCGATCGTGCGAGCAATCTGCACGAACTGGTCGGACAGCCGATCATGCTGGAGGCCGGCTCGGCCGAGATCCTGGCCCTGTTCCTGCGGGAAGGCGTCGATCTCGATCAATTGAAGATCTTGCCCCACAGCCAGGGCATCAATGCGCTGCTACGCAACGAGGTGGCGGCGATCTCGGCCTATTCCACCACCGAACCTTTTTTGCTGCGCCAGGCGGGTCTGGCCTACAACGAATTCTCGGCGCGTGCAGGCGGCATCGATTTCTATGGCGACATCCTCTTTACCAGCGCGTCTGAGCTGAAAGCCAACCCCAAGCGAACCCGCGCTTTTCTCGCCGCCAGCCTGGCAGGTTGGCAATACGCCATGGCGCACATCGATGAAAGCATCGATCTCATCATGGCGAAGTACAACACCCAAGACTACAGCCGTGAGTATTATCGCTTCGAGGCCGAGGAAAGTCTGCGCCTGATGCGGCCGGATCTGGTGCAAATCGGGCATGTTAACCCCGGTCGCTGGCGCCACATCGCCGATACCTATGCCGCGCTGGGCATGCTGCCTGAGCAGTTCCCCTTGGATGGGTTTCTCTACGAGGCGGTCACCCATCGCCTCGATCCGCGCTTGATCGCCGCGTTGGCCCTGGCCGTCGCCGTGGCGCTGACATTGGCCCTGCTCAGTTGGCGCGTGCAGAGCCTGAATCGGCGCCTGCGCGGGGAGATCGCGCAGCGCGAGCGGCTCAATCAAGAACTTGCCGAGAGCGAGGCATTGCACCGCCTGCTCACCGAGAACAGCGGCGATGTCATCTGGATGCTCGACCTGGCCAGTCAGCGGTTCGACTATGTCAGTCCCTCGGTTGAGCGCCTGCGGGGCTTTACTGCCGAGGAGGTGATCGCGCAACCCATGGAAGATGCCCTCACGCCGCCATCGGCGCAGAAGGTCACGGCCCTTATTGGCGAGACCGTCGAGCGCCTGTTGGCAGGCGATACCGAGGCGGTCTATGTCACCACCGAGGTCGATCAACCCCATCGCGACGGTCGCATCGTGCCGACGGAAGTGGCGACAACCTATCTGCTCGACCCGGCCGGTCAGCCGGTCAAACTTCTCGGCATCACGCGCGACATCTCCGAACGCAAGGCGCTGGAGTCTGAGTTGCGTACCCGCCTGGCCGCTATCGAGGCGGCGGCCGATGCAATCATCATCACCGACACCCAGGGTTACCTGCTCTACGTCAATCCCGCCTTCACCGAGCAAACCGGCTACGATCCGACTGCAGTGAAAGGGCGGCATACCCGGATGCTTAACAGCGGCAAACACCCCAAGGCGTTTTATGCGCAACTCTGGCAGACCGTGCTGGCCGGTCGGATTTGGCGCGGCGAGCTGATCAATCGGCGCAAAAATGGCGAGTATTACGAGGAGGAAATGACCATCTCGCCCGTCAAGAACGAGCACGGCGCCATCGAGTATTTCGTCGCCGTCAAGCGCGACATCAGCGGGCAGCGAGCACTGGAGCGCGCCCTGCAGGCCGCGAACCAGGAACTGCAACAAAACCTCGACAAAATCAGTCGCCTGCAGGAGATTCTTGCCGAACAAGCGATTCGCGACCCGCTGACCGGCGTTTATAACCGGCGTTATCTCGACGAGACCTTGCCACGCGAATTCGCCCGCGCCGAGCGCGAGGGCTATGGCCTGGCCATCGCCATGGTCGATGTTGACTTCTTCAAGCGGATCAACGACACCTGGGGGCACCCGGCCGGCGATGAGATGCTCAAAACACTGGCCGAGTGCCTGCGCCTGGGTGTTCGCGAGGGCGATATCGTTTGTCGTTATGGCGGCGAGGAATTCCTGCTGTTGCTGCCGCGTATGACTGCGGAGATCGCATGCGCACGCGCCGAGCGCATCCGCCAGGATTTCGCCGCCCTCGAACTGGCATGGGGCGAAGTCCGCATCCAGGCAACGCTGTCGATTGGGCTGGCGACTTTCCCCGACCATGCCCAAACCGCCAACGCCTTGATCGAGCAAGCCGACGCGGCGCTGTATCGTGCTAAGCGCACGGGACGCAACCGAAGCGAGATCGCATCGCCTGTCGCAGCGAACGCGAATGGATCGGATATAATGCCCGCAATTCACAACTAGCAGGCTGCCGGGCTTACCGGCCTTGAGATGAGATCATTCCTGCATCGCCATGATCCTGTACCGACGATGAGCCACTTTCGCCCGATGGATCGTCATACTGCCCAAGCGGGTGCTTGGCGCTCCCAACACCAAGCCCGGAGCATTCACCAAATCATATGACCATTCACTACACTGATTTAAGGGATTTTATCGCCCTGCTGGAGACGCGCGGCGAGCTCAAGCGCATTGCTGTACCAGTTTCGCCGGTACTGGAGATGACCGAAATCTGTGACCGCGTGTTGCGCGCCCAAGGCCCGGCGGTGCTGTTCACTCAGCCTAGCGGCCATGACATCCCGGTTTTGAGCAATCTCTTTGGTACGCCACAACGGGTGGCGCTGGGTATGGGGGAAAGCTCTGTGGCGGCGCTGCGGGAGGTGGGTCAATGGCTGGCCTATCTCAAACAGCCCGATCCCCCCAAGGGACTCAAAGCCGCCTGGGAGTCTTTGCCGATTTTTAAAAAAGTGCTGGATATGGCACCGCGCAAGATTCAGGATGCCCCCTGTCAGGAGCGGGTGATTGAAGGGGCAGAGGTGGATTTATACCGTCTGCCGGTGCAAACCTGCTGGCCGGAGGATGCCGGGCCGTTGATCACCTGGGGCATGGTGATCACCAAAGGCCCGCAGCAGACGCGCCAGAATATGGGGATTTATCGCCAGCAGCTGATCGGTCGCAATCGACTGATCATGCGCTGGTTATCGCATCGCGGCGGGGCGCTGGATTTTCGCGCCTGGTCACAGGCCCATCCCGGTCAACCCTTTCCGCTGGCGGTCGCACTGGGTGCCGATCCGGCCACCATGCTGGCCGCCGTTACCCCGATTCCCGACACCCTTTCAGAACATGCCTTTGCTGGCCTGTTACGCGGTGCCCGCACAGAACTGACCCGTTGCCTTGGCGCGAATGTGGATTTATGGGTGCCGGCCCGCGCCGAAATTATCCTCGAAGGCGCCATCTATCCCAATGATCTCGCCCCCGAAGGCCCGTTTGGCGATCACACGGGTTATTACAACGAGGTCGAAGCGTTTCCGGTATTTACTGTGGAACGCATCACCCACCGCACTCAGCCGATCTATCACAGCACCTACACCGGCCGCCCCCCGGATGAACCGGCGATTCTGGGCGTCGCGTTGAATGAAGTCTTTGTGCCGATCCTGCAAAAGCAATTCCCTGAAATCACCGATTTTTATCTGCCACCAGAGGGCTGTTCGTATCGCCTTGCGGTGGTCAGCATCCAGAAACAATACCCCGGTCATGCCAAGCGGGTGATGCTCGGTGTCTGGTCGTTTCTACGGCAATTCATGTATACCAAATGGGTGATTGTCACCGATGATGATATCAACGTGCGCGACTGGCAGGATGTAATCTGGGCCATGACCACGCGCATGGACCCGGCGCGCGATACCCTCACCCTGGAACACACCCCCATTGATTATCTGGATTTTGCTTCACCTGTTTCGGGACTTGGCTCTAAAATGGGCTTTGATGCCACCCATAAATGGCCGGGCGAAACCCAGCGCGAATGGGGCCGACCGATTGTTATGAGCGCGGCGGTCAAACAACGGGTGGATGCGCTCTGGGAGCAGCTCGGCCTGTGAGCGCGAACCCCTACTTAACGCAGCACGACACGCGAGAACAGAACATGAGCACAACACCGCAGACCGTGGTGGTCCTGGGGGCCAGCCCCAAAGCCGAACGCTTTTCCTACAAAGCCATCATGTCGCTTAAGACACACGGGCATCAGGTGATACCCATTCACCCGTTGATCCCCGAGATCGAAGGCATCCCGGTTATCAGCGCCCTGGATGGCGTGGTCGAGCCGGTAGATACCCTGACCGTCTACGTCGGACCACAGCGCAGCGCCGAATTGATCCCCGAAATCATCGCCCTGGGGCCCAAGCGCGTCATTCTCAACCCCGGCACCGAATCGCCGGAACTGGAAGGCGCCCTCAACGCCGCCGGGATTGCCTGGCTACACGACTGCACCCTGGTCATGCTCGACGAAGGGCGTTTCTGATGCTTGGCGACAGCGCAACAACCGACATCTCCCAGGTCATTCAACTGGTGGTTGCGCCGGTGTTTTTGCTGCTGGGGATTGGGTCTTTTGTGAATGCCTTTGCCCATCGCCTCGGGCGCATCATGGACCGCGCCCGCGTCGTGGACGCCCTGCTACAAAACCCGCCCGCCCACAGCACCCGCGCACAACTGCTCTATGAACTCTCCCTGCTGCGCAAGCGTGTCAGCCTCACCTATCTGGGCATTGCCCTGGCCACCATCTCCGCCCTGCTGGTGTGCTTTCTGATCGTCTTTGCCTTTGCCGATCACTTTTTCAGTCTGGATTTTCCCGAAGTCATTGGCGCTTTATTCATCACCGCCATGCTCGCCTTGATCGTCGCCTTAGGCAGCTTCCTGCGCGAGGTTTTCTGGGCCGTCAAAAGTTTCCGCCTGCAACGCGACACTCCCAATGAACGCACCGGGCCATAGCTCCGCACAGCGGAGCGCACGGCACACCTCGGCAAACGCAAGATGTGTTCGCTACCGTCACTTGGCGCGCATGGCGCCCTGGCTTTAAAAATTTGGAATTGCTGTCAGAAAACATAAAAAAATACATGGAAAAGGTATTTTAAGCGGGTTTTTTTGGTCTATACTCGTTACAGCACTTCCTGACGAGGCGCATAATTTTTTGCGCAATTTTATGAAAACGAATGGCTTTACGCTGGTTGAGCTGATGGTGACCGTTGCGGTTGCCGCAATTCTACTGACCGTCGCAATTCCTGGCTTTGATGCCTTGATGCAAGAGCAGCGCGCCGCGACGCAAAGCAATCATCTCCTAACGGCCCTCAATCTCGCCCGCAGCGAAGCAGTAAAACGCGGCGCCCGGGTGTCAGCCTGCCCATCAAGCAACGGCACTGCCTGCTCTGGCAGTGACTGGACGGTCGGCTGGATGGTATACACCGACACCGCGACCACCGATACCACATCCACCGTAGGCGAGGTGTTGCGTGTATGGTCGGCGCCACGCGGCATTGAAACACTCAGCGGCGCAAGCCATGTGCGCTATCGCGGCAGCGGCGAGTTGCTTAATGCTGATCCTGTTAACCTGACACTCAAACCCAAAGGCTGTAGCGGGCAGCGGGCGCGCAACATCCGTATCGGTTTAACCGGTCAGGCTGGCGTTCAAGGCAAGCAAAGCTGCTAGCCCAATCTCTTTGATGGGAGAATATCCCGATGAATCCCCACCGCATATCATCACAACAGGGTGTGACGCTGATAGAGGTCTTGATTGCCCTGCTGGTGCTGTCCATTGGCCTGTTAGGGCTGGCCGGTCTGCAAGCGGTTTCCCTGCAGCACAATCACAACGCCCATCTGCGCTCACAGGCTACGAATCTATCCTATGACATCCTCGACCGGATGCGGGCAAATCGCACAAATGCCCTGCAAGGGGCCTATACCAGCGCAGCACTGGATACGACGATCAGCTGCAATCCCACGCTGGCCCCCACGGGTAATCTCGCAGCGCGTGATCTTGCACAATGGCGTAATCAAGTAGCCTGTCAGTTAGCAGAAGGTGCCGGGGCCATCTCAGCGATCAACAACGGCACAGTGACCATCACGCTGTGTTGGCGCGAGCGCGTCCCCGAGGCCGCAGAAGATGATGATGAAGACAGCGCAAACGGTATCCCGGACTTATGTCTTGATGCCGGCCTGATGGGATTTAGCTACACCGCCCGTTTGTAGGACGTACTGCGATCAACAGCCCGCTGGAGGGTTGAGCGATGAGAACCACCTACCCATTGATGTTGCCACGACAGCATCTCAGTCTAAGCCGAACATACCCCGGCAAGCGGCCCGCCGTCGCGTATCTCCCCGCGCCGCATGGCTTTTCCCTGGTCGAGCTAATGATCGCCATGCTCATCGGCCTGATTCTAACCGCCGGGATGATTCAGATTTTTACCGGCAGCAGCCAGACCTATCGCTACATCGAAAGCCTTTCGCGGGTGCAGGAAAATGGCCGCTTTGCGCTCAATACCCTGCGATATGACCTGCGTCAGGCGGGGTTTCGGGGCGGCTGCCAAGTTCCTGTTAACAATTTATTGAACGAAGCTCACGGCAGTTATGATCCTGATCTATTTGATCTAAATAATGCCATACGGGGTTGGAATAACGAACAGGGCGATGCCCCCAGTGACTATCATGCTGGAACGGACGTGATTGTCATCAAACATGCCGCCAATATCACCGGGCTTGTCGCTTCGGGCAATACTCCCGCCAATGCAGCCAACATCAACCTAACGACGGCAAGCGGCATTCTCCAGGGAACCATTGTTGTGGTCGGTGATATCCAGTCTTGCGATATGTTCCAAAACACGGCAAACCAAAATGCTACAAACCTGAATCGTGGCTCGGGGGCAGGCGGTGCATCCCCCGGAAACAAAAATCCAGGACACTTTGATTTCAGTAAAAGCTATGCCGGTGATCTGCAGATTTTTACCTTCACTAGCTACCTGTATTACATCGGCAATGGTGTCAATGGTCAGCCTGCCTTGCGCCGGGTACGTTACGACCGGGGCTTCACGATAACGCCGCCAAATGACGAAATCATCGAAGGCGTGCGAGACATGCAAATCACCTATCTACAGGGTGACACCTATGTCACGGCCAATAATGTCACGAACTGGGGCAATGTCAGCGCCGTGCGCGTCAGTCTCTTGCTGCAAAGCGAGCGGGCCAATCTGGTGGATGCGCCGATGACCCTGCCCTATAACGACGCCGCCTTCACCGCACCCGACCGACGTTTCTATCAAGTCTTTACCACCACCGTCGCGCTGCGCAACCGCCTGCCTTAAGCGCCGCTCACAGGAGAACCACCATGCTCCGTCACCCCCCACACCACCCGCAACGCGGCATCGCCTTAGTGATCGCCCTGATTTTTTTATTGCTGATGACCATGATCGGCGTCAGCGCCATCCAGGGCACCACCATGCAGGAACGCATGGCCGGTAACATGCAAGACCGCAACACCGCCTTTCAAGGTGCCGAAGCCGCCTTGCGCGCTGGCGAGGCTTGGCTGGATACCCCAGGAAATACAGGGATTCAGAATCGTGCGGCGGCGCAGGCACATAACGCCTTGGCTGACCTGGCTAACAACTGGTACACCAGCCCCGAGCCATCTACCGGTCAGCCGGGTACGATGGCCGGTCTTGCAGCCGCGCCGCTGTTTAACGTCAGTCGTCCGTTTTTTATCCGTCCCTGGGAAGCGATGGATTTAAGCCAGCCGGAATGTGAACGTATTTACCCAGTGACAACCCATTCTGTCGGCAGTACAGCTGCCGCAGCGGTTAGTTTGCGTTCCTTTTATGATCCGCGCCTATCTGGGCGAGTGACGTGCCCTAATCTCTTTAATTAGTGCTTTATCGCGTATAGCCATTATTTATCTGCTCCGTTGAAGGAGAATGTTATGTTATCCCCCGATCCGCACCCGATCCGCCGCTATAGTTTACTAACCATCCTGCTGAGTTTTTTGCTCACCGTAATGATTGGGAATGCAACAGCACAAGCATCGGTTAATATTGCCCATGCCCCGCTTTCTGTCAGCGTCAGTGTGAATCCGAATATCATGTTTATTATTGATGACTCAGGGAGTATGGATTCTGAGGTGCTATTACCCACGAATGATGGTGCCTTATGGTGGCGCACGGGCAGTCATCAAAGTTTTGTTGGCTTAGATGGCAACAATAACGCCGCTTCTGGCATATTAAATTTTAATCGCGATGGCAATGCTACTGCTGACTGGAAGAAATATACATATTTATTTCCCAATGGAACAGGAGCGGGCAATCGTGTTTATAGTGATAGCAACCATGATCACTTTGCCATTCCACCGATTGCGCCGCATGCCTATTTTCGTAGTGCTGATTACAACGGCATGTATTACGATCCTTCAATAACCTATGATCCATGGATCTCGCAAGGGAGCCATACCTTCGGGAATGTAACGCCGAATGCAGCACCTTCCGATCCGACGAAAGGTTCAGCAACCTTCAACTTAACCGTTGATCAAACAGATACAAGAAACCACTGGCGATTTCGTACACAAAATGGCATGATTATTCCACAGGGAACACGATATCATAAAGACAGCAGCTGGCATACCGCGTCAAATGATATGACATGGACTGCGGAAGAAAATATTGGCATCCAGTATTATCCGGCGACCTATTATCAAAAAATAACTTCAGGAAGCTATTCAGTCAGCAATGGTAGTAGCACTATCGCCGGTGATTGTGCCAACCCTGATCCTGCTCATTATCTGATCTTTAAAAATTACCCTAGCAATCTTTCGAGTAGCTCAGATGTGGATGCGCTAGCCTATGATGGTGGCTGTTTAAAGCGCTATGAAATCAAAGAGGGCAATACGTTTCCGAGCGGGCGAAGCTATGCTGATGAAATGCAAAACTTTGCCAACTGGTTTACCTATTATCGCAAGCGTCACAGCGCTACACGGGCTGCAATTGGAATTGCATTTGAGGATTTAAGCAGTCTACGTGTCGGCGCTTTCACGATCAATAACCGCTCACTACAAGGTATGTGGAATTATGATAATTCCACCGATCGTGCATCGCTATTTAATTACCTTTATGGGCTAGGTGGTAACAGCGGCGGTACACCGAATCGTGAAGCGCTGCATTATGCAGGACAGCAGTTCGATACAAATACTTCGATTATTCAATATCGTTGCCAAAAAAATTTCGCATTATTGTTTACCGATGGCTATTCCAATGTTTGGACAGGCTCCAATGTTGGCAATGCGGATGGTGGGATGGGCGTGCCCTTTGAGGATGCACATAGCAACACCATTGCCGACATTGCTATGCGCTATTACAAACAACCACTGCGCTCAGCAGCCTTTCCACAGGGCCAGGTACCAGTACCCACCGGCTGTAATGTTGCTAATCCTCCTGCTCATCTAAACTGTAACCGTGATTTGCATATGGTGACGTTTGGCATCACCCTCGGTGCACAGGGGCATATATTCGGCGTTACGCATCACAGTATTGCCGACGCACATGAGAATCCCCCCGCTTGGCAAAATCCAACCACGCAAAGAAATCCAGTACAGGTCGATGATTTGTATCATGCCGCAATCAATAGTCGCGGTGATTTTTTTAGTGCATCCAATCCACAAATGCTAACCGCTTCACTCTCGGCAGCTTTAACCGATATTATTGCGCGTGCCAGCAGCTCCTCTAGTTCGGCAGCTGCTAGTTCTGCGGTACTGCAAAGTGATACCCTGATTTATACCGCCGGTTTTCGTAGCGAAGACTGGTCGGGAACATTCACCGCCCGGCGCATTAACGCGGATGGCAGTGTCAGTAACGTCAGCTGTGCTGAGTGTTGGGATGCAGAAGTCAAATTGGCTGCGCATAATCCAGTCTCACGCAACATCTTTACCCGTGCCGTCGGCACATCTAGCAGCGGCAGCGGGGGCGGGGTAAGTCTGACCTGGAGCAGTCTGCATACCAATCAACGGGCTGCATTAAACCACACCCCAGAAAATACCTCGGATAGCCTGGGGGAAGCGCGGTTGAACTGGCTGCGGGGTACGCGGGGTACGGAACACAGCAGTCTGCGCTCTCGCACGGAAACGGGTAATAAACGTCTGCTTGGTGACATTATTCATTCCGATCCGCAATATAAAAATGGCGTGCTGTATGTCGGTGCCAACGATGGTATGTTGCATGCCTTCGATGCCACCAGCGGCGAAGAATTATTTGCCTATATCCCCAGCGAGTTATTACTCCCCGAGCCTGGCCGGGATCATGCGCCACTCACCCGTTTGATGTCTCCGGATTACACCCATCGCTACTTTATGGATGGCACACCCGCCATTGCCGAGGTCACACTCAGCGGTGCAGCAAAAACCGTCCTGGTCAGCAGCATGGGGGCCGGGGGGCGCAGTCTGTTTGCACTGGATGTCAGCTCACCCGAAAGTTTTTCCGCCAGCAATGTGCTTTGGGAGTTTCGTGACCCCGATTTAGGCTACCGCAGCGGCACCCCGGCAGTGGTGCGTATGAATGATGGCACCTGGGCCGTGGTGACAGGGAATGGTTATAACAGCGACAGCGGCAAAGCCTTCTTGTTTGTCATCAATCTGGCAACCGGTGCGCTGATTAAAAAAATCCCCACCAACGATGCCACAGCGAACGGCTTGGCAACCCCCTTTGTCACCGATTGGCCCGAGCGCAATCTGCGGGCGCAGCGCATCTATGCCGGCGATCTTCTGGGCAATCTGTGGGCTTTTGACGTATCCGGTAATGCCAATCAGTGGGATAACCAGAACCGTCGCCGCATTTTATTTACGGCAACCGATGCCGCTGGCAATCCACAGCCCATCACCTCAAGACCCTATGGCGCACGGACTTCTGACTCCGAGGCCATGATTGTACTGGGGACCGGCAGTTATTTCAGAACCCAGGATGCCAACGATAATCAGGTGCAAAGCCTGTACGGCATCGTCGATCACGCCAGCGTACCCAATGATTTCACGTCTGTAGCGCGTGCTGACTTGCTGGAGCAGAAAATCATCGCGCAGCGGGTAGTAGATGGTAAAACCTTACGCGTAGTGTCTGATTACGAAATTGGGGAAGATGATAAAGGCTGGTTCATTGATTTAAATAAAGAAATGGGCGAGCGTGTTATCGCTGGGCCAAGAACCTTGGGACGTAAAGAACAGCGCGTACGCTTTAGCACCATCATCCCGGATGAAGACCCCTGCGGTACTGGCTTAAGAGGCTTTTTAATGGACATCGGCCTGTTAACTGGCGGACGCACCGAAACGCCGGTCTTTGATCTGGATAGAGATGGCGACTTTGATGAGGACGATATGCGAACGTTTACTACCGATGACGGCGAAACCATCACCGTACCACCCAGCGGTCTGGAACTGGGTAGCGGCGGTGGAGCGCCGCTGGTCATTGACGTGCGCGATGAAACCACAGAAGACACCCAACTGATCTGCGATGGTCAGGGAAATTGCGAAATTGGCCGCCCCGGCGATGATCGCAACCCCGGCCGCCAATCCTGGCAGCAACTGCGTTAGTAGCGGTACCCCGTGACGTGGCGGCGGCTTCCAGCCGTCGCTTGTGGTGGCGACACCTTCTAGGTGTCGCTTTGTGCGGCATCAAGATGATGCGCCATGGCGCGGCCAAAACTCTCCCCCTGCCAAGGGGGAGTCCCGCCGCAGGCGGGGAGGGGGTCTTGTGTTAAGTCTTTTATAACCACCCCGCCCCTACGGGGCACCCCTTCTTAAAAAGGAGGGGAGTTTTTGATGTGGCGGCACCCTGGGAGCGCGTAGCACCAGCTACGCACCGGGGGAACGGAGCTCCAGCTCCGTTTAGAAAAACAGGGAGAGCTTTATTTAAGGGAGAGCTGGAGCTCTCCCACCCCCGGTGCGGAGCTGGTGCTCCGCGCTCCCAGGTTTTTTAACGCAGATACCCGCTAATCCTTCGCAATAACTCCGGAAACTGCACGGCGTAGTACAGCGGTTGGTTGCACTGGTTTCTGCCATAGCACAAGCCTTCGCCGACTAACTGCTTGACCCGTTTTAAACCGCGTGGGGTTTCGCGGCGGATGTCTTGTAACCAGCCTAAACGCACCAAGGCGCGGTTGACCACTTGCACGCTGTGGCGTTGCTGGTGCAAAGACAGTAAGGCGCTTAAGGTGAATAGATCCCGTCCGCTGGGTTGGGTTTGGGGCGGTGGCGGCGGTGGATGCAGGTCTTGGGGGGTTATTCCGAGTTCGGCCAGGGTGTGTTCAATCCACTGGCGTTTGCTGAGAGCATCCAACGGCAGGTGAGTGAGGTACAGATTCACGGCGGTGAGGCGGATATACGCGCGGAGGAGGTCGGCGGGGAGGGGGTCTGCGGTCGGGCTGTGATAGGCGCCGGTCTGGCGGATGGTGGGGAGGACTTCTTCTGTGACCCAATCCTGAAAGCGTTCAGCGCTGGGGAGTTTGGAGCGAAGGATCAGGCGGTAAACGTCTGATTCGGGGATGAGCTTGGTTTGATAGTCTAAATTAAGTGCTTGATTTGTATAGGGGCGTTGATTTGACGCCCCTATATCATTCAAGGACTTAGCGTATTTGCAGTGATGTCTTATTGCTTGTGTCGTATCGGTATATCCAAGCACCAGTGCAACATCTTTGGCGACAAACCACGCAACGCCATCCGTGATGACGACACGCACGTTAAAAAGCTCAAAACGGAAGGGAATCAGGGAAACATCGAAAGATTTCATGGTGTGATCAACTCCATACATGTTCGCATGAACCTGGCCCGAAAAGGGCGCAGGCGACTGTATGGGTTGACCTACCAGTCGTTAGTCTGGCGCGTCCGAAGACGCCCGCACACAGCCGCCCGCATGGAGCGAGTCGCAGAAAGACAGACACAGACACAAAAAAACCGCAGACGCGGCAGTATCTGCTAACGATCTAGGGAGGTCAATCCCGTGCGGCTGTGTGACAGCCGCCGGATAACTTTACGCCCGCCGCTGGCATAAAACAAGCCCTGTGGCGTTTGCAGTGGCGACACCTTCCAGGTGTCGCTTTCTTTTTGCGGCATCAAGATGATGCCGCCACGGTGCGGGTGCGGCAAAGATGCTGCTGCGTGAACACAGCCGGCTTTTTATACTAAACCGTGAAAACACCGGTTGTTTCCGCCTGAATTTCGCGTTATGTTTGATCTTCAGGTAACCGGGATTAAGGAACGGACTGTGTTGAAAAAACTTCATGCACTGCTGAAAAAGGGGTCTGATCGCGATGTCGGTTTAGTGATCTCAGATCGTGCGCTCGCCTTGGTGCAGCGTGAACGTATGCGTATGACCGGACGCTATGGTGTAGTCTTTGCCGAGCAGTGTGACTGCACAACACCCGCGCAGCAAAAAAGCATATTGCAAAACTGGGTCAACAGCCACAGTCTGCGCAAAGCGCCGGTCAATTTAATCCTCCCGCAGCGTGCCTTTGATCTGGTGCAGCTGGAGCGTCCCGATGTCCTGGACACAGAACTTAATGCCGCCATCCGCTGGCGACTCAAAGATTCGGTGGATTATCCCGTCTCTGAAGCCATTGTCGATACCTTTCCCGTGCCTGCCGGGCGACAAAGCGGTAATGCGCGTGTCTATGTCAGCTGCGCCCCGCAAACCCGCCTGAAAACGTATGTCAACCTGATAGAGGAAAGCGGCATGAGCGTGCGCAGTATCAGCATTGCGCCGCTGGCCATGCGTAATCTTGCACAATACAGCCTCAATACCCAGGAAGCGGTTGGCTTTGTACATATCACCGCTGACGATGCCGCTTTGTATATCTGCCGAGGCGAGCTCTTTTATCTATCCCGTGTTCTCAATATTTCACAGGTACAACTTGCAACCGATGACCTCAGCGAACGCGAAGCCTTAAGCGAACAACTGGCCCTTGAAATCCAACGCACCCTGGATTATTACGACAGCTATTTTGGCCATTCCCCCATTCGCCAGCTCTGGTTTGAATCCTCACCGCAAGCCGCCAACTGGCTGGCCGAGCAGATTGGCACAATCCTGGGCTTACGCTGTGCCTGGCTCAAACAGCTGGGCGACGATCTTCACGGCGTAGTCAACTGGGGTGATCTACTGCCCCTGGCCCTCGGTGGCCTCATGGACACGGAGTGAAATTTCATGCAGCGACAGCACGTTAATTTATACCAAGAGGCATTATACGAGCGCACCCTGTGGCTTTCCGCGCAACAGATGCTGGTGATCTTCATCATCACACTCGCCCTGGCCACAGTGCTGGCATACTGGCAACACTATCGCCTTACTCAGCTGACTCGCATACACAGCGAAACCGCCGCCCAGGTCGCCCAGCAACAAAACGCTATCGAGGCGTTGCAGGCACGGATTTCCCGCGACCCCGACCCACGCCTGCAACGCGAGGTCAATCGCATGCAAAGCGAACGACAACATCTGCAAGCCCTGCAAAATGTCGCTTTTGAACCCTTTGAGCAAATCCCCCTGGCGCAATTTTTACGCGGCATCGCCAGACAACGCCCTGAAGGTTTATGGCTGACCCGGATCTACATCAGCGAATCCGGGCAGGATGTTATCCTTGAGGGGCGTACCCTGGATGCCGAATTACTGCCCGCCTTCATTACGGCGCTCGGGCTGGAACAGGTATTTTTCGGCATGGCCTTTCGTGAAGTCCGACTCGCCGATAATACCCGTGAGACAAATCATGCCCGCGCAACCCACACCACACCGGGCATCACATTTCGCCTGATGGCCGGCTGTGAACACAACCGTTGCGGGAGCGCGCCGTCAACTACCCCGCCCTAAAGGGCGGAGCTTGCCTGCCTGCCGCGACGCAGACAGGTGAAAACAAGCTGGGTTGACCAGCCTAAGCCCTGTTAAAGGGGCTACGTGTACAACAGGTCGTCAAGACTCACCGGCGGATGCTTCCTCAGTCTGCCGCTCTGAAAGGTCAGGATTATGCTGACGCAAGGTAAAACGTCGAAGGTCTTGATCGCCGCTGTCAAGCGGGAGCCGGTTGTACACATTGGCGAGGGGAGCGACGATGCCGCGAGGCGTTGTCCGTCACCAGGCCCTTACGGGCAGAGCCTCACGGCCCGGCAGGTGGAAGGCCTGCACCTAACTATTTCCGGCGGCTGCGAGCGCGTAGCCGCTATCCCTCCCCGGTCTTGTGATAGGCACGGGGTCTCTCGCAGAGGAACTGATGATCAAAGCCCTCAAGACACAACTTAACCCCTGGTTTGAGCGGGTCAATGCCCGCAGCCTGCGGGAGCGCGTGTTAATCCTGGCGGTGGTTTTAGGACTTTTGCTGTTTATCGTCGACACCTATATCTGGTTGCCCAACCGCAATGCCATCACCGCACAAAAACAGGCTATCCAGCGCTTAACCATTGAAAGTACTCGCCTTCAGGCCCGTTACGAAAGCCTCGAACGCGAGGCCGCTTACGACCCCAATACTGGCCTGCGTGAGCGCATTGCACAACTTGAACCGGAAATCGCAGGTATTCGCGAGGCGCTGAGCAAACACGTTGCCCAGCTCATCTCACCCACACAGATGAACACCGTCTTGCGGGCGCTGGTCGGCACCAACGAAGGTTTGCAGCTTATCTCCCTGCAAAGCCTGCCCCCGGCAGAAATCATCCTTGGCCCATCAGATCCCGCAGAGACACAACACCCCCCCGAACATGCCCTGCGGGTATACCGTCGCGGTGTCGATCTGGAATTGCAGGGCAGCTATCATGCCCTGATTGCCTATCTGGACATGCTGGCGGATCTGCCCTGGGTCCTAGGCTGGGACTGGCTGAATGTAGCGGGGGATGACTACCCCGTCGGGACCTTTCGCCTGCGTCTTTACACCTTAAGCATTGATCAGGAGTGGTTGCGTGTATAAGCCCCATACACGGCCATGGCACATGTGTGCATGGCTGCTAGGATTCATCTTGACCGGCCAGCCATACGCTGTCGCCGCTGACCGGGACATGAGCTTCACCGACCCCCTGCGCCCCGCTGATTGGCAAGGGACATCCCAGGGCATCAACCGAGGGCAATTACAGGTGCAAGCCATCATCGCCAGCAAAAGCGGCGCACTGGCTGTCATCAACGGACGCACCCTGCTGACCGGAGACCGCATCGGCAACCTGACCGTCACCAACATCGCCGAAGGTCAAGTACACCTGCAGGCAGACAGTGGCGAATCCCTGGCATTACAGCCCAACACACTGGCCTATCCGCCCATCGCTCGCCCATAATGTCGCCATGACTCCACACACCCACATCACCGCGCCCACCCAGGGCGAAGGTCTACGCCAAAAAATCCGGCTGGGCGATCTGCTCGTTGATAATCACATCATCAGCAAAAGCCAGCTGGACAAAGCCCTCGCCACCCAAAAACAAAGCGGCACTCGCTTGGGTCGCACCCTGATTGATCTGGGATATATTGATGAAAAAGGCTTGCTGGATTTCCTCTCCCAGCAATTGCGCATTCCCTATGTAGACCTGCGTTACTTTCAGCTGCGCCCCGCGATTGTCAAGCGTCTGCCTGAAACCCTGGCCCGGCGCTTTCGGGCCATTGTGCTTGAACAACAGCCCGAGCAGATGCTGCTGGGCTTTGCAGACCCCACCGATTTAACGGCTCAGGACGAAATCAGTCGCATCCTCAAAGCCCCCGTTGGCGTTGCCATCGTGCGCGAAAGCGACCTGCTCGCGGCCTTTGACACCATTTATCGGCGCACCGAGGAAATTAGCTCCATTGCTGAGGAACTCGGCGAAGAACTGGCCGCCAGTGATTTTGACCTGGCCCAGCTCGCCCTTGATGTTGATATCGCAGATGCCCCGGTGGTGCGTCTGCTGCAATCCTTACTGGAAGATGCCGTACAGATCAAAGCCTCCGACATTCACATCGAACCCGACGAAAATGTCCTGCGACTGCGCCTGCGCATTGATGGCGTACTGCAAGAACAGGTCATGAAAGAAAAGCGCATTGCCGCCTCCCTGGTTTCACGCCTGAAACTCATGGCCGGTTTAAACATCACCGAACGGCGCTTGCCCCAGGACGGACGCTTCAACATCCGCGTACACAATCGCGCCATTGACGTGCGCCTGTCCACGATGCCCACGCTGTATGGCGAATCCGTGGTCATGCGTCTGCTCGATCAGTCACACGGCGTCCTCGACCTGGAACAGGTCGGCATGAGCGCCGAGGTTCTCAGCCGATTTCGCCGCGCCATCCACAAACCTCATGGCATGGTGCTCGTCACCGGCCCCACCGGCAGCGGCAAAACGACCACCCTGTACGGCGCTCTGGGCGAGCTTAATTTACCAGGGCGCAAAATCATCACCATCGAAGATCCGGTAGAATATCGCCTCTCCCGCATCAACCAGGTCCAGGTCAACCCGCGCATCAACCTCACCTTTGCCAGTGTCCTGCGCACCGCACTGCGCCAGGACCCTGATGTCATCCTGGTCGGCGAAATCCGCGACCAGGACACCGCAGAAATCGCCCTGCGCGCCGCCATGACAGGCCATCTGGTATTAGCCACCCTGCACACCAACGACGCCATCAGCACCGCCAACCGTCTGATGGACATGGGAGCTCCTGGCTACCTTGTCGCCACCTCACTGGAAGCCGTCTTAGCCCAGCGTCTGGTGCGCAAAGTCTGCCCCTACTGTGCCAAACCCTACGCACCCGATACGCGAGAACAAATCTGGCTTGACAGCTTCCCCGAGCTTGATCTGCAACAGGCCAAGCTGCAAAAAGGAGAAGGCTGCATGCAATGCAATAACACCGGCTATCGTGGCCGCATCGGCATCTTTGAATTTCTTGACATCGACAAAGCCCTCGCCGAAACCCTGCGCCGCAATGACAGCAGCGCGTTTTATCACACCGCCCAGCAAAAAACCGGCTTCAAAACCCTGGCACAAAGCGCCCTGGAACTCGTCGCCAACGGCACTACCACCATCGAAGAAGCCCTGCGCATTGCTGGCGAGGCCGAACTCGACCTGCCCCGCCCGGCTATCACCGCCACAACACCCATGCCGCAAGCATCCCCCAGTCTCAGCCCTGGGGACACCACCATCGCCTCACCTAAAACCACATAGAAAACCACATGGCCCACTTTTCCTACCGCGCCAAAACCTCGGACGGACGCACCCTCAACGGCGAACTCAACGCAGACTCTGCCGAGGCCGCCGCCGAACAACTCGACGCCAACAATCTCATCCCGCTACAGATTGAACGCCTCAGCCGGGCGCAACACCCGTCTGGCAATGCCAGTCTGGCCGCGCTACTGCCCAAACCCAAAGTCACCCTCAATGACCTGATCCTGTTCAGTCGCCAGATGTACAGCGTCACCAAAGCCGGCATCCCCCTGATTCAAGGACTGGAACGCCTGGCCGAATCGACCCCCAACCCAACCCTTGCTGGCGTCTTGCGCGACATCAGCCGCGACCTGGAAAGCGGCCGCGATGTCACCAGCAGCTTTGCGCGCCACCCAAAGGTATTCAACAGCCTCTACATCAGCCTGCTGCGCGTTGGCGAAATGACCGGCCAGCTTGAAAAATCCTTTGAAAGCATGCACAACTACCTTAGCCGCGACCGCGACACCATCAACAAAATCAAAACCGCAACCCGCTACCCCCTGTTTGTGGTTGTCGCTATCGGCATCGCCATCGCCATTCTCACCATCGTCGTCATCCCCGCCTTTGCACAACTCTTCAGCAGTGCCAACATGGAACTGCCCCTCCCGACTCGCATCATCCTCGGTGTCTCCGCCTTCGCCGTCCAATGGTGGCAACACATCCTCGTCGGCCTCATCGCTGCCGGATTTGCCTTTAAATACTGGACCAACACCGCCAGCGGCCGCCTGCGCTGGGATCGCAGCATACTAAGCATCCCCCGCATCGGCAACATTCTGCTGCGCGCCACCCTCGCACGCTTCACCCGCGCCTTTGGCATCGCCCTCAAAGCCGGCGTACCCATCACCCAGGCACTCGCCGGCGTTGCCCCGACCACCGGTAACACCTTCATCACCCAAAAAATCAACACCATGCAAACCGGTATTGAACGGGGCGAATCCGTCCTGCGAACCGCCGCCGCCACCGGCGCCTTCACCCCTATCATCTTGCAAATGATCGCCGTTGGTGAAGAAACTGGACAACTTGACGACATGATGATGGAAGTGGCCGACTTTTATGACCGTGAGGTCGCCTATGACATTGATAACCTCTCCAGCATCATCGAACCTATCCTCACCGTTGCCGTTGGCATCATGGTCTTGATCCTCGCCCTGGGCGTATTCCTGCCCATGTGGGACATGACCCAGCTCGCCTCACGTTGAACTGCGAATGAAACGACTTCTCTCACGCCCCGCCCGGCGCCTGTTTGAATGGGGCATCGCCGCCCTGCTCATCGCCACCCTCATCAGCCTGAGCCTGTACTACATTCGCCAGCTGGAACGCGAAGTGCGCCTGCTCCTGATCGACAGCCTGGAACGCAGCCTCTCGGTACAACTGTTCATCACCCACCAACAGATCGCCAAACAGGGCCAACTCGCCAACCCGCACTACACCTGGCAAGTCAATAAAGACACCTACATCACCACCCGCTACGGCTACCCGGCAACCAACAGCCCCCACAACCTCGCCGCCCTCTTTGAACCCCTGTCCGAAAAATGGACATTTGACACCACCCCCTACGGCATCCACGCCTACCTCGACCAACGCCCCACCTGCGGCCTACACTACCAAGCCCCAGAAAGTCCCGGCACCTCACCCAGCCTCAGCATCTACACCGACGGCTGCTAACCCCCGCGAGGCCTGCGGCCTCGATGCGTAGCTGGTGCTACGCGCCCCCAGGGGATAAAATCCCCCCATGCGCACGGATTCTCTGTTTTATCGGCTGTTTCTGCAAAACCCCGCCTTTGCCTTGCAGCTGCTGGGGCTGTCTGATTCAGGGGCGGGGTATCGCTTTACCTCGGTCGAGGTCAAGCAGACCAGTTCCTGGGAGCGCGTAGCACCAGCTACGCACCGAGGCCGCAGGCCTCGCGGGGGTTTATGCGCAGCGGGTGCTGCGCGGTCCCAGGAAGCGCCTTTTTGCAAGGCCACGCTGGCCCGTCTATAGGTTCACCCTGACCCGTCTGTAGGGTCAGGGATGACCTAAAAGTAGGGTCAACCCTAACCCACTAACGGGCTGACAGAACGGATGCGCATAAAC
>NZ_MU255056.1:2139983-2154686 GCF_000227725.2 Thiorhodospira sibirica ATCC 700588
CTCTGTTTTATCGGCTGTTTCTGCAAAACCCCGCCTTTGCCTTGCAGTTGCTGGGGCTGTCTGATTCAGGGGCGGGGTATCGCTTTAGCTCGGTCGAGGTCAAGCAGACCAGTTCCTGGGAGCGCGTAGCACCAGCTACGCATATCTTTTAAACCCCGCGAGGCCTACGGCCTTGATGCGGAGCTGGTGCTCCGCGCTCCCAGGGCGTTGAATGCCTGCCCGGGGCAGACTTTGCCCCCTTTCTGCACATGCCACAGGTGCGGCGGCTGTATCTGAGCGACTATCAAGACATTGACCCACACAGCGGCTTGGTCTGGCAACTGCTCAAACTCATCAGCGCCCGGGATGTCCAAGAAACCATCAGCGTCGCCCAACACCTGACCCAAACACCGGAAAACCTAAGCGCAGACACCCTAAACCTGATAGAAACCGTATTAGCCTATCGCTTACCGCATCTTAGCCTTGAGGAGATACACGCCATGCTCAATCTTTATGAACTCAATGAAGTCCGTTTGGAGGATACGCAGTTTTACAAAGATATTGCGGCCATTGCAGAGAAACGCGGACTAGCCCGAGGGATGGAAAAAGGGCTGGAGAAGGGGATGGAGAAGGGAATAAAGCAAGGCTTGCAGAAGGGGCGACAGGAAGGACGGCAGGAAGGACGGCAGGAAGGACGGCAGGAAGGACGGCAGGAAGGACGGCAGGAAGGACGGCAGGAAGGACGGCAGGAAGGACGGCAGGAAGGCGAGGAGATTGGCTTGCAAAAGGGCCGGCGTCTGACCGCTCTCAATCTGCTCAAGCTAGGGGTACTCACGAATGAACAGATTGCCCAGAGCACGGGCTTGTCGGTGGCGGAGGTTGAGAAGCTGCGTTTGGGGCAGCCGCATTAAGGGATGAACTGCGACGCCTCTGGGAACGCGGAGCCCTAGCCGGAGCGCGGAGCTCTAGCTCCGCACCGGGGGTGGGAGAGCTCTAGCTCTCCCTTTTTTTATAAACGGAGCTGGAGCTCCGTTCCCCCGGTGCACAGCTGGTGCTGTGCGCTCCTGATAAACTGGTGCTGTGCGCTCCCGGTAGGGTGGCGCTGGACCAAGGCCAGTGCCACGGTTCTTGGCATAGACCGGCTTTAACCGGGTTGTAGTGAATATAGTGAATGACATCCCTGAAATGGTCTGCATCCCGAATGTAACGGTCCCAGTAATCCGGCATCCAAAAACTTGGCCCTGGGATGTTTAAGCCAAGTTTTTCGTTATTTTCCATGGCAAAGCGTCCGGTAAATGATTTCCATGACTGGATGATTAAACTGAGTCGTCCTATTTGCTCAATTAAAACATGGATATGGTTGGGCATAATGCACCAGGCTATCAGGTGATAACGGTCTGCGTCGAAATGTCGCAGGCTGTTTTCCATACACTCGGCCATGCGCGGGTGTATCAGTGCACAACAGCCATATCCACGGTCAATATAACGTTCAATCGCCTTGCTTTTGTTTATTTTTTGCAATGACGGTGGTGATTTTTTAACTTCATCGTCGATGCGTTTAAAAATCTCTTGGGGTAAGGAGTCCGCAAGGCGAAAGGTGATAAATTGAAATTTTTTATGTGCATCATAATGAGGTAGATATCCTCGGTTATGCCAACCTAAGTGACTTTGCTCTGGCGGAATTTTGTAAGGTGACATATGGCGTTTAAACCCCTTTGGGTGTGTTTAATCTCGTTTGGTTGCCTTAACAAAAATCGCCACGACGGGAGCGTTAGCCTCCTGGGAGCGCGGCGCTCGCCGGGAGCGCGGAGCTCTGGCTCCGCACCGGGGGTGGGAGAGCACTAGCTCTCCCTTTTTTTATAAACGGAGCTGGTGCTCCGTTCCCCCGGTGCACAGCTGGAGCTGTGCGCTCCTGATAAGCTGGTGCTGTGCGCTCCTGGTCTGCTATTGCAGCAGGCTTAGGACGGATTGTGGGCCGGCGTTGGCCTGGGAGAGGGTGGAGATGCCGGCTTGTTGCAGGATTTGCGCACGGGTGAGTTGTGCGGTTTCTGCGGCGAAGTCGGTGTCGAGGATCCGCGAGCGGGCGGCGGAGAGGTTGACGTTGTAGGTGCCGAGGTTGTCGACGGCGCTTTCAAAGAGTTTTTGCACGGCGCCGAGTTCGGAGCGTAGGTCGGAGATCTGGTTGAGCGCGCCGTCGATGATGTTAAGCGCGATCATCGAGTCAAAGCGGGTGGTGACGTTGATTTGGGTGAGGTTCACCTGTTCGCTGGCGTAGGGGTTATTAACCGCTGGATCATTGAGCGCGTTGTCGTATTGCTCATGATCAAAGAGCTTGATGGTTTCTGGACCGGAGAGGCGGGCAACATCAATATTACGGCCCTGTGGATCGATAATCTCAATGGCGCCAGTTGTTGTATCAACAAGAACTTCCACATCCGCAAAAGGCGGTGGTGTGAGATTATTTGGATTGTAAGTGGCCAAGGCCGTCTGAATCGCCTGCCCCAAACCTGCCGGTTGGTTAATTGGCTGGTTGGCTAACTGCGTGACAGCAGGATCTGTCAGATCCAGGTCGATGCGCTCACCGCCGATGGTAATAGAGAAGTTAGAGATATTTTCCCCATCGCCATCATTAAAGGTCGCTGTTAAACCCGTGATGTCAACTCGGGAAGGCACCGTGAGGCTGACATTGGTGATGCTATGACCCAAAGCGGCTTCAAGTTTCAGGTTGCCAGAATCGTTGGCCGCTACCAGATCGGTAATCGCCCAGGGAGCTCCCGCTGCAGTCAGGGCGTTGTTGATGGCCGTGTCAATATCAGCCACAGAATCCGCAGTATACAACGATACCTCAAATGTCTGCCCAGCCAGGTCGAATTTCAGCGTGCCCAGATCACCGGCGGTAAAAGTGGCGGTCATATTAACCGGGGGATTCAACGCTTGGGTCTTAATGCTGCTTTCGTAGTCACCTTCAAGGGTTACTGCTGGTGCAGGATCATCGAAACCACCACCACCAACACCACCATTTGTAACAGTAACAGTGGGAGTAACCCCATCATCAACCCCTCGCCCCTGGGTGTCGGTGATCGTGAGTTCGGTACCCGCGTTATTAAACGCAAAGACCAGACCCAAACCGCGAGCCGCTGATTGGGCATTTAGTGCGGCTTGTAGTTCGCTGACACTACTCACCGTACTAGCCGCCACGCTGAGAGGTGTAGTACCGCCAATGATATCGGCAGCTCCTGCAGCTATTAGATATTCAGTTATCGCAAAGTCCTCAGCGAAATTTACGGCAGCACCAGCCACTTTGACGGTGGTATCGGTAACCGAGGTGCCTTTTAAAGCCGCCTGATTGGTGATTTCAAGCTCACCGATATCGCGTCCGGCTTTGAGTGACATTTCCAGGCTTTCGTCCATGCGCAGTTCAAATTGCGAGTCAAAGGCGCCGCGCAGGATGATGGTGCTTTGGCCATTGTTTTCGGTGACGGTGGCGGCTGAGACGTTGGCCTGGGCCAGTTTGAGGCGGGCGTCGGCCAAGCTCATGGTGCCTTCGCCGTAGCTGAAGGTGTTGGGCGATTCGGTGCCAGCGATGGCGCGCTGGATGGCGTTGTTGACCACGCGGGTGACGTCTTCGAGGGTGGTGAGGCCGGTGGTGCCGTCTTTGGTGCCCTCGGCGTTGACGTCGGGGTTGAAGATGGGGTCGCTTAAGTCGATTTTCAGCTCAATGGGGACGACCTCTTGGCCGCGCACCTGGCTGATGCTGATGGTGAAGCTGCCTTTGATTTCTTCAACGCCGTTTTTCATCTGTGCTTCGGTGACACCACCGGTGCCCAGTATCTGGCGGGAGCCGAGTTGGGTGTTGCGGGCGTCGACGGAGGTGGTGGCGATGGTGTTGCCCTGGTTGGCGCCGGTCTGGAAGACTTGGCTTTGCAGGGTGCCGTCGAGCAGTTTGCGGGTGTTGAAGTCGGTGGTGTTGGCGACGCGGCCGATGGCGCGGATGAGTTGCTGGAATTCGTTCGCGGTCGAGCGCGGTGTTGCTGTCGTTGGCCGATTGGACGGCGAGTTCGCGCATGCGCTGGAGGTCGTTGCCGATGGTGCTGAGTGCGCCTTCGGCGGTCTGGACCATGGAGATGCCGTCGTTGGCGTTGCGGATGGATTGGGCGTTGCCTTTGATCATCGCGGTCATGCGATCCGAGATGGCCAGCCCGGCGGCGTGGTCTTTGGCGCTGTTGATGCGCAGCCCCGAGGAGAGCCGTTGCAGGCTCTGGGCGAGGGAGTTGTCGGATTTTCTCAGGTTGTGCTAAGAGTTGAGTGACATGACGTTGGTGTTGATGACGGTTGAAGACATGATGTCTCTCCTGTGTCGTTTGGGTTTGGTTGGTTTGGTGCTGTTGGTGCTTTTGTTGCTTGGTTGTTGGGAGTGCCCTGGGAGCGCGTAGCACCTGCTACGCATAGTTTTTTATGCGCAGATGGTGCTGCGCGGTCCCGTTTTTTATGCGTAGCTGGTGCTGCGCGGTCCCGTTTTTTATGCGTAGCTGGTGCTGCGCGGTCCCGTTTTTTATGCGTAGCTGGTGCTACGCGGTCCCGTTTTTATGCGTAGCTGGTGCTGCGCGGTCCCGTTTTTATGCGTAGCTGGTGCTGCGCGGTCCCGTTTTTATGCGTAGCTGGTGCTACGCGGTCCCAGGTTTCTCGATGCGTAGCTGGTGCTACGCGGTCCCAGGGGCGCTCCCGGTTGCTTAACGGTGTCTGTGCTGTTTCATGGGCTAATCGCTCCTTATTTCTATTTGGGTTATGAGGGTTGGTTAAGTAAGCTGTGTTTTTACTTTTTTATGCGGAGCTGGTGCTGCGCGTTCCCGGGGGGTGTACACGCCTGTTAAAGCAATTCCGGGGCCAATTTTGATTTTGCTGTATTTTCAGTGAGATGAGGGGGTTTATTGGTGGAAAGAGGCAGGATTAGACGGCGGCATTTGCCGCTTTTGGGGTGGCAAGGCGGCAATGTTTGACGGGGTGCTGTTAACTACCCCGGCGCTGCGGGGAGGGGGTCTTGTGTTAAGTCTTTTATAACCACCCCGCCCCTACGGGTGTAAAAACTCTCCCCCTGCCAAGGGGGAGTCAGAACCACCCCGCCCCTGCGGGGCACCCCTCCTTGAAAAGGAGGGGAGTTTTTAAACATATAACCACCCCGCCCCTACGGGGCACCCCTCCTTGAAAAGGAGGGGCGTTTTTTAAACACGGAACCACCCCGGCGCTACGGGTGTAAAAACTCTCCCCCTGCCAAGGGGGAGTCAGAACCACCCCGCCCCTGCGGGGCACCCCTCCTTGAAAAGGAGGGGAGTTTTTAAACATATAACCACCCCGCCCCTACGGGGCACCCCTCCTTGAAAAGGAGGGGAGTTTTTTAAACACATAACCACCCCGCCCCTCCTTGAAAAGGAGGGGTGTTTTTTAATACCAAGCTGGTGCTGCGCGGTCCCAGGGTGCTGCGGGTGCTGTGCGGTCTCGGTGTGTTAGCGCCAAATTTCGCGAAGATAAATGACGTTGGGATGGCCGCGATACAACCCCCAGGAGGCGCGACCGGTGGGGTTGTCGGTGACAACATTACCGCTGCCCCAGTCGTATTGCAGCCAAGGTTTGTCATTTAACAGAGCCGTGATATCGACAAAGCCGCTATTGTTTTCGCCGGGGGGGCTGAGTTCCAGGGTTTGTTTTCCACCAGCCCAGTCGTGCGCCTTTAATATGCTGATGCTGTTGACATTATCGCTCACCCTGATTGATCCAGTTTGATTCTCTTGTTGATCATTGCTTAAACGAAAATCACGCGCACCTAAATGAGTGCAGTTATCAGCGGTGTTTAATACCCAGCGAGTGCCGTCGAAATACTGCGCTTCGACGGTGACCTCGACAGGATCGGTTTCCAGATGGGCGTGTCCGGTTCCCATCGTGAGACGGCCATAGCGCAGCTCTGGGCCGTTACCTGTAGTATGTACGGTCATGGGTCCAGATGTAGTGACACTATCACTGTCTATCGGCGGCTTTGCTTGAATTGTCAGGCGCAGTGGCCCAGTGGGTGAACTGGGGCGGCTGATCAGGTGCTTAACCTCAACCTTAGCTGATCCTTTATCCCATGAGACTTTAGGGTAGTCGACATCTGAACTTAGATCATGGGACGATCCGTCAGGTAAATTAATTTCGAAGTTTTCTTTTGACCAACCTTCCGAGCCAAGCTTTGCAAAATCACCTGTGTAGTTTTCGGTTATACCCTCCTGCTTATTACGGGCTTGCAAGGTGAAATCAGTGATAAAGCCATCTTGTCCAAAGTAGGTGAATGAACCACACGCCCCGGTGACGCTGCCTGGAACAATATGAAAATGATGCGGGATGAAACGCCCGATATGGGGTGAGCAGACGGCAACGTCTTCTCCAAGGAAATCGACGGTGTTGATTGATTCCGGATCTTCCGGATCAGCGCCCGTTGAGAACTGGATGATACCTACTTCGCTGTAGGATACGCCTTTAACCGTAGTCTCTAGTTTCTCATCAGCAAATGAGACGCTAGAAGCGCCATTATTATCGGGATAGCTTAGGTCGCCCGGCTTTCCACCTTCGGGCAGTCTCAACGAAGGTTGTGGCCCGGGAAAATCCCAGCGCGGCACACGAGCTTTTGCATTTTCTTGAACTGAGAAATCAGGCTTACCGCACTGATCCCAGATGCCATCCTCATTGTCATCATCATCAGCTTTTGCCATCCAGCGCACGGGGGTAAATGTGAGATCGAAACCTTCCCCTGCTTTTGTGAAGACACCTCCATTATGATCCACTGCCTTAGGATTAGTTTTAGTAACTGAGTCGGCTGGCGCATCGACAAACACCGCGAGAGGACGCACGACAAATGAATTGCTCTGCCCCGTTACTGTCACGGTTGGCGGTTCTTCTTCACCTGCTACACCCACGCCAATGTCCAATGAAGCGGTCAGTTGGTATTTTCCCGTATCGTTAGAGACAAAATAAAAGGGCGCTTTGCCATCCTCATTGTCAAAAGTAAGTGCTAACGAATTGCTATCTGATGAACTGTTGAGTGTAATGAAGCTGTTTGAATCACTGGGGTGGTGAATCTTTATGGCATTATTAACCAAGCCTTGAGTTTTGGGTTCAGGTATTGAATAGCTAAAGCGAACGTTTTGAGTACCCGCTACAGCAGCGACACAAGCCCCGGTATTATCATCTTTGCGTATTACTTGCACATAAAGGTCAGAGCGCTCCCACCCTTGGTTAGAAGGCTTACCCGCAATCTGCGTTAGAATACCACCATCAAAATCGTTATCAGTAAAACGGCCAATACGCACCCCGACATCCGCAAACTCTATCGTGCAATCTGTGGTTTCATTGCCGCTAACGCAAACGAATTGATCTGTTGCACTCTCAACCTTAAGCGTCACCTCACCAAGCTGTGTCATGCGCAATTTTGCCTCACCTTGCCCACCTGAAAAGGTGATTGACGAAGATTCCCACGAAGCCCCGTCTGGATTACCGTCAAAGCCTAGTTGAACAGTCACCTCGCCTTCATACAGTTCAGTACAGTTTGCATCCGCACACGCCTTAACCGTCACCGTCTCCGCTTCGCACGTCAGCCCTTGAGTAGCGTGCTCAAGACGGATGTGGTCAAGATCAGGTGCAATTGGTTTAATGTTGTTAGCACATAAACGCAGATTATCTATTTCATGAAAATTGACGGCGCCTCCTGTAGATCCTGTCAGGCTCAAGATTAAATTCTCTGGCGTTGTATAATCAGAAGAAACGGTCAGCAAGTCCACTGGTGAGATGATAATTTCATAATTATTACCTGTAGTATCTCGTTCCAAGGTCACCCAATATTTTCCATCTTGCCGACTATCCAAAGTGACACGGTAGCGATGCCCAGTCGTAGTTATTAAATTCGGGGCAAGTGTTTCAGTTCCGCTTAGATAGATATAACCGGATGTTCCTGAGCCTGGACCGCGCAAGGCAACACTGTGTTTTTTTTGACCTGGGCCGCCTATTTTTCCGCCATCAACCGGATTAGAATAATTACCATGGGTATCTAATCCAATGCCCAGAAAACCTCCGGCAAATCCTCCAATATTATGCCGTTTTGCATAACCAAGCGAGCCACCATAGCCACCCGGTGATGGCGTGATTGCAGCATCTGATAAAACAACCGCGACACCATCCGCACCAGATTCTTTATCATAAGTATAGTAATCAAATTCTATCTGGATAAAATTCCCCGCCAATGGGAATGTACGCTGCAAAGTAGCCATTGTTGCAATATTTTTTTCAGCATTTGTTAATCTTAATCGATTGACATTAATGGTAGGATCTTGAAAAACAGGATTGCCATGGCTGCTATTGCTGACAACCCAATTTTGACCGAGTGCCTCACGATCAAATTCATCTATAAAACATTGATCGCCTTTAAATTCAAGTGGCGCTGTAACAAAAGTTGCTTTTGCGTAGTTTTTGCTGTCTTGCATGAGGATAACGGATGAACCATCATTAACGCTGATGTCGGTGACAACGAGATAAAAATACTTACCCAGCTCTGCGTGAGATGTTGTTGGTATCGAGAAGGTGGCGGTTGAGGCTCCCTCTTGCAGAGTAACGTAGCTATTAGCATCAGGCTTTGTATAATGGGTCGGCGCGGTCGCTGTGCCATCAAGCGTGGTGTAGCGAACCGTGAGGGTTTCATTCGTTGGAACAGATACAACCTCACCAGCTTCGTTACGCAAGGTTAAGGTGAATACAGCAGGCTGGCCGGGATATACCACTGTATCGGGTATACTGATGAAGGCGTATACTTCATTTCCATAATATGCATCATTACTGTCGTTTTTACTATTGTCGTATGTTGCCCCAGGGGTACCGAACTGTTGCCAGCTCCCCGTACCATCCGGAAGACGGTGAATGCCTTTTGACTGCGAGGTAGTAGTAGCTTTCCAGTCGTAAAGTAATTGACTTAAACAGGCAGCAGTGGGTTCGTTATCTTTATATCCATTAACAGACAAATAATCAACTACAAGGCCGTTGCTATCTTTTAGCAAAACTTCCATGCCGAAATTATGCCTCAAATCCACTCTATTACTACTTAAAACAATATAATTACCATTTTGCGTGCTTGGTATATCAAGCGTTTCACAAACAGAATTTTGACCTTGTTTAGAGCAAACCTGTACTTTCCAGTTAGTGTATGCATCAGATACAGACATAGGCACAATTTTTTTTATTTCAACAAACTCCTCGTTTCCTAGTTCATACACCTCATTGATGGTTGCCTTGCCGATGTGAGGTGAACAGAAGTCTCTAGCCCAACCAGTGCCTGGCAGGCAGAGCAGGATCAATAGAAGAATGGCAAGTAAACGATTCACGATCATATTCTCTTGGTCATTAAAAAGTTGCCACGTAGCGGACGCATGTCGTGGCGATACCTTCCAGGTGTCGCTTTTGTGCGGCATCAAGATGATGCCGCCACGCTCCCGGGAGGCGTTTTATTAAGGTATCGGCGCCGCCGGTGTCACATCAACCCATACGCTCATGCGGGCGATGCGTTGTATGTCGCTGATGGCATCGCCGCCTTCTAGGGTGGCGGTGCTTTCCAGTTTAAAGAGTCTGTAGCTTCTGTTGTCTTCGCGCACATTATCTGCGGTAATTTCACAGCTTACCACGACCGCAAAGCCGGCAAATTGCAGGGAGGTATTCGATGCCGTCGAGCAGTCTTTATTATCAAGCACATAATAACGCCCCCATTCTAACCCCGCACGGGCGGCGTACCAGGCTTGTTTGCCTTGTTGGGCATAGGCACTGCCTAAATGCTGGGTGGCGGTAATCTGGGTGATGACCAGAGCCAATGCGCCAAAAACAATGAGAAAGAATAAAACCGCAAGCAAGGAGATGCCGCGTTCGTGTCGGTGTTGCATCATGGCACGTTCACCACCTGGGCTTGATACAGCAGCCGCACATATTCATCTGCCTGCTGCAAACTGAGAGACAGGCTGACCACGGCATTGCGAACGTGCGTGCCGGGGTCATAGCTAAAGTCACACGCGGCAACATTTTGCGTCAATAGATGCGGGGTCGCACTGCCAAAAGCCGTGGCTGAGGTAGGTTGATCAGCTTGAAAACCGTAGCCGGTGATACGGTATAGGCTATCACCCTGACAATAAAACGTGACCGGCCCGGATTGCGGGGCAATGTGAAAGCGTTGCTCTGGACTGCCCGAACAGCGGGGAAAGCGGTGCGCCTGGGTTAAGGTTATCGTCGTCGTGGTGCTGCTGCTAATTGCGTTGATCTGGGCGCGGTTGTGCGATTGGCCTGTGGGATTAGCCCCACCTGCATAGGCATTCGCCTCTGTCCCGGTGGTTGAGGCGTTATAAACAATCACATAGTCATTTGGACGTGCCTGACCGGTCAACAGGCCGCCGAGTACCTCAAAGGTTTGTCTTATTGGCGTTGCGCCACTCCCACAACTCAATCGGTATGGACTTGTTGTTTCTTCATCCGGGTGATGGAAGCGATAGCGCCCGCCATCTATGGTAGGGATAAATTCCAGATATTGTCCGTCGCTACTCACCCGCACACTGTTGGGCACGGCAAGGCGGATTTCGCGCACCATGCGGGTGAGTGCCAGGTCGGCCTCGGCGGTCAAAGTGGCACGGCGTGACTGATCCTGAAACGCCTGAAACGGGGCACTGAGGATGCGCACGGTGATGGTGCTGAGAATCCCGACTAAAATCAGCACCATAATCACCTCAATCAGGGTGAATCCTTGTTCGGCGGTGCTGCGTTGTGGCGTCATCAACGCTGGCGTGATTTTTTTCATGTCAGGTCAATCCAAATTATCCAAGGCACGAAAGCCCTGCAAATCCACGCCGATGGCGCTGAAACGATCATGGGTTACTGTGATCTGAATCCAGCAGCCGGGGACGCCGTTTAGTGGCGATGGTTCTATTTCTACGCTGACACGGTAGTCAGCCAATTCAGCAATCGTTTCTCCGTGAATCGTTTTGGGGCCAGCATCTTCAGATAATCCATTATAATCAAAAATATACCGCCAACTTCCGCGATTCGATGTACCTGTTGATGTTTCGGTACAACTATTATCCTTACCAGTCCCCAAGCCGCTGATTTCTTCCATATAAGCCTCGGCAATGGCGACGGCCTGTTGTTGCAGCATGGGATCTACGCTGTTGAGGACAGCGCGTGTGTAAACTGCCATAATACTGACCAAGGCAATGGAGAGAATGACAATGCTGATAATCAGCTCAATCAGGGTAAAGCCTGCAGTGGCGCGAGGTTTAATACACATAGCCGGTGTGCGCTTCGAGGGTGAGGGTATGCGTGCCTACCGTGAGGGTCATCAGAGCAGACACGGCCTGCCACGCATCGTTATTCCAGTGAACGGGTTCGCCTAAGCCGTTGAAGGCAAATGTTAATGGTGTTGAAGGAGACACAGACAGGCTAACACCCGGCGGCGCCTGACCGGCCTGGATGCCGTCCCAGCGTCGATCCGAGCCAGGATTTTGCAAATAATGCGGTGCGCTATTTCCATTAGGTGCGGGACAGGTATTATCACCATTCTCAATGCTAGCCAGGCAGATACGCACCCCGGATGGTTCGATGGCGATGATAACGGGCTGGTTGCGTGCTACGGCGACTTGTTGCGCATAACGCAAGGCCGCGATTAACTCCTCTGCATAGCCATATTCGCGAAATTGCTGAACACCGCCAAAACGCGGCACAGCAATCGCGGCGATAATGCCCAGCAAAATCAGTACTGTGACTAACTCAATCAGCGAAAAGCCACGGCAGTGGTGAGCGAGCATGACCGGGCGGAGTGGTTTCATCGTGACGGTTCAGCGATAAAAGCGGTAAACGTCTGGGTTTGGCCGGTGTGATTGGTCAGAATGCAGCGCCTTTCGGTAGATTCGTCATTATTGTCGGGAGCATCGCTGACAGCGTAGCCATTGGCCGGAATCGCTGCCTCACCGCTAACAATCACGGTACCGTCATTCATTACGCGCAAAACAGAGGCAGCATTACAGCCGTTTACCCATTGGCATTGCTGCTGGTTTAGCGGATTGATGCGACAGTTGGCATAATTCATCGCCATTGCCGCACCAATTGCCGCTGCGGTGGCATCCAATGCCGAATCCCGAGCCTCACCCGTTAGATTGACAAAACGCGGCATCACCATCGCTGTCAGAATCCCTAACAGCACAATCACAATCACGACTTCAATCAGGGTAAAACCGGATGATCTAGCAGACATGGATAACGACCTTTAGATTGAACGGACTGCGTATCTCTCTCTAATAAATCGATGTACCATGCCCTGTGAGATTACAGTATCCCGCAGGGCATGGCATGCCAAACATATAAACGACACTAAAAGAAAAATTTATATGCTTCTAGATAAATCTGCAGAATTAAATTTAACTTCCAGAACCAGAACAAGTATTATTCTTTACAAAAGTAGGACTACTATTAGCAGTCTGCGGGGGGGTGTAAGTTATAGTGCAGTCTGATAAATTATCAAGCCTAAAAGTAGCTGTACCAGCAGCATCCCCTGAGGTAAAAGTAAATCTTTCAGATAAAGTATTACTAGGATTATCACCCTCCCCACCAGCGACCCTCCTTATGCCAGTATTCCCAGCACGCGGAAATCCGTAGCGAACACTAATTTCATTAGGATCACCTGTACTTCCAGTGCCACCACATGTTGCACCCGTACTAATATTAATACATCCTTGATCTACTCCACTAAGTCCCGCAATAGCTGCTTTGGCCTGAACCATTAATACACCAGACCTTAATGAATTATAGGTTCCATCAATGGTTGCCGCTCTGGCCTCTTGTTGCAGATTGACAAATCTAGGCAAGGCAATCGCCGCCAAGATTCCCAAAATCACAATCACGATCACCAATTCAATCAGGGTAAAACCCTGTTGTGTTTGCTTTTTCATCATCTTGTACTCATGTCCGGTTTAAAAAATATCCCGCTGGGTTAGCGGTGTATCGCAAGGCCACGGCGCGGGGGCGGGCGGTATAGCATCACCCACCATGCCCGGCAGACCTGCAGGGCTTAAATCACTCATGTAGTCTATCGCTCAATAACAAAACTCCTGTATTTCATTTAGTTATCATAAAAACAACATGCTGCATGACCTATTCTAACACGGCAGCGCCGCTTTAAAAATGTGCGCTATCTCACATTTTTCACCGGTGCCTGTATTTTTTGGGCATAGGCGGTCTGCATAAGTTCATCCTGCGTTCGCCGTGGCGGCGGCTTCCAGCCGTCGCTTCAAACTTGTGGCGGCACCCTGGGAGCGCGTAGCACCAGCTACGCACCGGGGGAACGGAGCTCCAGCTCCGTTTAGAAAAACAGGGAGAGCTTTATTTAAGGGAGAGCTGGAGCTCTCCCACCCCCGGTGCGGAGCTGGTGCTCCGCGCTCCCAGGGTTTTTAACGCAGATACCCGCTAATGCGTCGCAGTAGTTCAGGAAACTGCACGGCGTAGTACAGCGGTTGGTTGCGCTGGTTTCTGCCATAACACAAGCCTTCGCCGACCAACTGCTTGACCCGTTTTAAACCCCGTGGGGTTTCGCGGCGGATGTCTTGTAACCAGCCTAGCCGCACCAAGGCGCGGTTGACCACTTGCACGCTGTGGCGTTGCTGGTGCAAAGACAGTAAGGCACTTAAGGTGAATAGATCCCGTTCGCTGGGTTGGGCTGGGGGCGGTGGCGGCGGTGGATGCAGGTCTTGGGGGGTTATTCCGAGTTCGGCCAGGGTGTGTTCAATCCACTGGCGTTTGCTGAGAGCATCCAACGGCAGGTGAGTGAGGTACAGATTCACGGCGGTAAGATGGATATAAGCGCGGAGCAAATCGGCGGGGAGGGGGTCTGCGGTCGGGCTGTGATAAGCGCCGGTCTGGCGGATGGTGGGGAGGACTTCTTCTGTGACCCAATCCTGAAAGCGTTCAGCGCTGGGGAGTTTGGAGCGAAGGATCAGGCGGTAAACGTCTGATTCGGGGATGAGCTTGGTTTTATGATCGAGGTTAAGTGCTTGATTTGTATAGATGCGTTGTTTTAACGCATCTATGTCAATCAATGACTTAGCTCTTTTGCAATGTTGACGAACAGCTTGCGCTGCATCGGTGTAACCCAACACTGCCGCCACGTCTCTGGCGACAAACCACGCAACGCCATCCGTGATGACGACACGCACGTTAAAAAGCTCAAAACGGAAGGGAATCAGGGAAAGATGCGCAGAATTTAACATGGATCGACTAACTCCATAACAGTTCTAAAAAGAACCTGAGCCCGAAAGGGCGCAGGCGACTGTATGGGTTAGCCTACCAGGCATTGGGCTGGCGCGTCCGAAGACGCCCGCACACAGCCGCCCGCATGGAGCGAGAAGCACGCAGAAAGATAACAGACACAAAAAAACCGCATAAAAAGCGGCGTGTGTCCGCCAATGAAAGGGAGGTCAATCCCGTGCGGCTGTGTGACAGCCGCCGGGTAACTTTACGCCCGCCGCTGGCATAAAACAAGCCCTGGGAGCGCGGTGTTAGCCCAAAGCAGTAATGTCCCCTTCGTCCCATTCTAAAATGTCCCCTTTATATTTAAGCGGGAGGGGCACGCATGACGAAGGAGCACATTACGATGAGTCACAAAGAATTGACCGACTAGAGATGATTCAG
>NZ_MU255056.1:2154786-2158410 GCF_000227725.2 Thiorhodospira sibirica ATCC 700588
ACGCATTCTACGGGGGACACTTCTGCTTTGCACAAAAGGGGACTTTTCTGAATTGGGTTGACACGCTTGAATAAACTTGGGAGTGCCGCTCACCAGCGCGGCAAATAATACTGCCGCGCTGGTGAGCGGCACTCCATGGTGTGGGGCTAGTTGATAAGCGGTGTGGTTTTGACGTCCTGTTTTTTGCTGCTCTCCCTGAAGGAAGAGGATTCCTACGGCGAGGTTGCACAATGCACATACAACACACGCATCGGTGGGTTCCTGCCCCGAGACCGCCCAAGGAGATGGCTTGGTGATCGCCGCTACGCTCCACGCGGGAGCTTTTACGGTGGCGAACCAACCCACCTGCCTGCGCCGCGCGCGTCGCGGCAGGCAGGCGCGGCGCAGGCAGGTGCTCCCCAGGACTCACATTCTCGTCTCTGACAGGCGTTACTTTCGGTCCGCCCGACCGTAGGTTCATAGCACATGACCAGTATCGCGGCGCTATGCGAATCTCCACAAGCGAGATTCCCGCGCCGTGCGCTATCCCTCCTTGGCCTTGCGGCCGGGGTTTCCCGCGCAAACTGATGAAATTGAATCAACGTGTTATTTTGTAAATAATGAGAATCATTGTATTTTTGTTTTTTTCATGGCTTCGTGTAAGCTTCGCAGTGGTTTAATACGATGCCAGCAAGCGACTCCATCCATTTAAAAAACACCCGCTCTATCAACGAACTCAGGCGTTTCGCGGCCTTCGCGGCGGATACTGCGTTTTTCACTCAGGTTTAGTGTAAACATGATTGTATTTAAGGATTTGTGTCTACGGCGCGGCCCCAGGGTACTGTTTGCCGGGGTGAGTTTTGCCCTGCATCAAGGGGCGCGGGTCGGCTTGACGGGGGCTAACGGCACGGGCAAATCCAGCCTGCTGGCGTTGATGCGTGGAGAGTTGCAGCTTGATACGGGGGTCTGTGAGGTTCCGGCTGACTGGGTGATTGCCTCGGTGGCGCAGGAAACCCCGGCGGTCGCGCGCTCGGCGCTGGATTATGTGATGGATGGCGATACCCGCCTGCGCGAATTGGAGGCGCTGATGAGCCACGCCCAGACCCATGACAATGGCCTGGAGCTGGCGCGTCTGCATGAGCAGCTTGATGCGATTGACGGTTATCGGGCGGCCAGTCGGGCGGGCAAGTTATTGCATGGGCTGGGATTTGCAGCCACCGATGAGGCCCGTCCCGTAACCGATTTTTCCGGCGGTTGGCGTATGCGCCTGAATTTGGCGCAGGCCTTGATGTGTCGCTCGGATTTGTTATTGCTGGATGAGCCGACCAACCATTTGGATCTGGATGCGATTATCTGGCTGGAACAGTGGCTGGCCAGCTATCCCGGCACCCTGATCCTGATTTCCCATGACCGCGAGTTTCTCGACCGGGTGGTGAGCCAGATTGCCCACATTGAACGCGATAGCATAACGCTTTACAGCGGTAACTACAGCGCCTTTGAAAGCGCCCGCGCCGAGGCCCTGGCGCAGCAGCAGGCGGCCTATGAGCGTCAGCAGCGTGATATTGTGCACATGGAGCGCTTTGTTGAGCGCTTTCGCGCCAAGGCCACCAAGGCACGTCAGGCACAAAGCCGGGTCAAGGCCCTGGAACGCATGGCGCGTCTCTTGCCTGCGCATCATGATTCGCCGTTTCATTTCCAGTTTAAAGCGCCCAAGCGCCTGCCCGATCCACTGCTCAAGCTTGATCATGCCAGTGTCGGCTATGGACAAACGCCGGTACTGAGCCAGCTTAAACTGACGCTACACCCCGGTGATCGTCTCGGCATCCTTGGTCCCAACGGCGCGGGCAAATCCAGTCTGATTCGCCTGCTGGCCGGTGATCTGGCGCCGCTGCGCGGGGAACGTGAACAGGCCCCGGATACCCAGCTGGGCTATTTTGCCCAGCATCAGCTCGAGCAACTCGACCCCAAGGCCAGCCCCTTGCTCCACCTCACCCGCCTGGATCCCAAGGCCACCGAGCAATCCATGCGCGATTTTCTCGGCGGCTTTGGCTTTTATGGGGATCGCGTGTTTGAAGCGGTAGAACCCTTTTCCGGAGGCGAAAAGGCACGGCTGGTGCTAGCCATGCTGGTGTATCAAAGTCCTAATCTGTTGTTGCTGGACGAGCCGACCAACCATCTTGATCTGGAGATGCGCCACGCCTTGACGATGGCCTTGCAAGACTATGGCGGCGCCCTGGTAGTGGTCTCGCATGATCGCCATTTACTCGCCCATGTCTGCGATAGCCTGCTGCTGGTGCATGATGGGCAGGTGCAGGTATTCAACGGAGATTTGGAGGATTATCGCAGCTGGCTGATGCAGCAAAGCACCCAGGACAGCGACAGTGCGACCGCTGAGCCAGCGGCGAGCCATGAACGCAAACAGCGCCGCCAAAACGCCGCCGCACAACGTCAACGCCTCAAGCCGCTGCGTGATCGGGTCAAACAGCTTGAGCAGGCCCATGCCCGCTGCGAGGCTGAATTACAGACGCTACAAACCCAGCTGGCCGACCCGGCTTTATACGAACAGGCCGACAAACAGCCACTGCAACACCTGCTGACACGTCAAGGCGCGTTAAGCCAGGAAGTCGCCGCGCTGGAAAATGCCTGGCTGGAGGCCTGCGAGACCCTGGAACAGGCAGAACAGCTTGATGCGGAGGGGTAAACCAACGCTCGGAGGCTTACCCCGCTGCTGTGCCGAGATCGTTAAGCAAGGTAACGGGTATTCAACCACCTTTCGAAGTGTTCAAGAGGTATTGTCCGGGATCTTGCCACCTATCGGATCCGAGTTGATAAACGGCCGCGTCCATTAAGGTGAGGTATGAAGCAGCGACGAGCACGGTAAAAGGCTTGGCGGAAGCGGTTGAGCAAGGACTTCGTGAGGTGAATCGTGGAGCTGGGCAAGACGGTGGTGAGAAAACTGGCCTTGGCCGTGGGAGCGATGATTGAAGGCCAGACGCCAAACACGGTGGAGCAAAAAACAGTTCTTGATTTTTTCTTCATTGTTTATCAGAATTCTCCATTGTAGATAGGTTATCTACAAACGCGAAGGTTTCGCGTTCTATGGTCGGGGTCGAAGTCGAATCGCAAAGTTGTTCTCTGTTCAGGATGAACGCCGAGGCCACTTTTATGGCGCAAGCTGGGTTTCGACGGCTGAAACCGCCCATGTTGCCGGTGTTGACCGGCCATTCGGTTGGGACTGCTCAACCAGGACTCCAGTTGCTCGCCCTTCGGGGCGCTATCAACGGAGAGCGAAGTGCCTAAAAATCGCATAAGCAACTTTGTTTAGGTTTTTAGGAGCAGGACATTTTAGAACCTGTTCAAAGTCATCTAAAAATAGCCGATAATAGCAAGATGAGACATACCTATCCGAGTGACATCCGTCGAGAGCCGTTCGAGCAGATTCGTGCCTTACTGGAAAGTGGACGCAAGAAGACGGCCCCCCGGCGGGTGGATCTCTACGAAGCTGTTTGGAAATTAATCGCGTAATGGCTTAACCTACGATTTTTTCTAGGAAGTGGCCCACATGCCCCAGAAATGCAGCAAGAAGATTCGCAAAAAACGCTACCCGAGTCACCTCAGCGACGGCGCCTGGAAGGCGATCAAGCC
>NZ_MU255056.1:2158510-2339068 GCF_000227725.2 Thiorhodospira sibirica ATCC 700588
CTGGGGCTGGTGCTGGCCGTCGTTGTCACCGCCGCCAGCGTGCAAGACCGTGATGGGGCGCGCCAACTCCTGCGCCATCTCCCCGGTCATTGCAAAAAGCTGCGCAAAATCTGGGTTGACGGCGGCTACAGTGGACGCCTGGTTGACTGGGTTGCCCAGCGCTTTCGTTTCGTCTTGACGGGGGTCTTGCGTCCCAAGGAGCGCCGAGGGTTTGTTTTGTTGCCGCGACGCTGGGTTGTTGAGCGGACCTTTGGCTGGCTGAACCACTCACGCCGTCTGAGCAAGGACTACGAGCGCTTGATGTCGAGCAGCGAAGCCTGGATTTATCTCGCAATGAGTCGACTGATGGCTAACCGCTTGGTTTGAGGCGGTAGTTTCCAAACAGCTTCTTAGTCATGCTTGCGTGGCGACACCTTCCCGGTGTCGCGCCGGGAGCGAGCGCCAAGTCCCTGCCTGGCGGTTTTTTCCGGGCGGATATCCGGCATTTCATAAAAGCGGCGGCATCTGCATGATGTCGCCATACAGCATATACAGCATCCGGTAAATCTGATGACCGAACAAATTGCGGTGATCGGCTTGGGCTATGTGGGCCTGCCGGTTGCCTTGGGCTTTGCCCGGCATTACCCCGACACCATCGGTTTTGATATTGACCCGCAGCGGATTGCGCAGCTGCGCGCCGGGGTGGATCATACCGGCGAGGTCGGAAGCGAGGCATTGCACGCTGCCCCGCTGTGTTACACTGATTCACTGGAAGACCTGTGCGGCTGCAGTTTTTTTATTGTCACCGTGCCCACCCCCATAGACCAAAATCGCCAGCCTGATTTGCGCCCCTTGATCCGTGCCTGTGAGATGCTGGGGCCGGTGCTGGGCAAAAATGCGGTGGTGGTGTTTGAATCGACTGTCTATCCCGGTGTGACCGAGGACATCTGCGGCCCGATCCTGGCGCGCACTTCTGGACTGGTGCAAGGGCAGGATTTCAGTCTGGGCTATTCCCCCGAGCGCATCAATCCCGGTGACAAGGAGCATACCTTCGAGCGCATCGTCAAGGTGGTAGCCGGTGAGGATGCCGCCACCCTGGCGCGGGTGGCGACGGCTTATGGCCGGGTGATTGCGGCGGGAATTCATCAGGCCCCCAGCATCAAGGTTGCAGAGGCCGCCAAGGTCATCGAAAACACGCAGCGTGACCTCAATATCGCCCTGATGAATGAGCTGGCCCTGATTTTTGACCGCATGGGGCTGCGCACGCACGATGTCCTGGCGGCTGCACAGACCAAATGGAATTTCCTCCCGTTTACGCCGGGCCTGGTCGGCGGGCATTGCATCGGGGTTGATCCCTATTATTTGACCGCCAAAGCGAAAGCCTTGGGCTATTATCCGCAGGTCATCCTGGCGGGACGGCGCATCAACGATGGCATGGGGGCCTATATCGCCCAGCGCACCGTCAAACTGCTGATTGAGCAAGACCGCCCGATCAAACAGGCGCGCCTTGGCATTCTCGGGCTGACCTTTAAAGAAAATGTCCCTGATCTGCGCAATTCGCGCATTCCCGACATCATCCGGGAACTCCAACAATTCGGCATTGAGCCACGGCTGCACGACCCGCTGGCCAACCCCCACGAAGCGCAACGCGAATATGGGCTAACGCTCAGTCCGTTGGAGGACTTTGCGGCCCTGGATGGACTGATTTATGCCGTCACCCATCAGGCCTATCGCGATTTAGGGGCTGCCGGACTTTCGCGGATGCTGGCCACAGGGGCGGTGCTGGTGGATGTCAAATCGGCGCTTGATCCGCAGCATATCCGCGCCGATCTGGCCTACTGGAGCCTGTAGGATGCGTCGCCTAGTGGGCGTCTATCTGTGGCTGTTCAGCCGCCTGCCCTTGCGCTTGAATCATGCCGTAGGGGCCACTTTAGGCTGGCTGGCCTGGGTCTTGCCCACCCCGCTGAAACGTCGCTCCCTGGTGCATCTGGCCCGCGCCTTTCCAGACCGTGATCCGGCCTGGCATCGGCGTATCGCCCGCGCCAGCCTGCTGGAAACCGGCAAAGCCTTCAGCGAGGCACCGTTGTTGTGGCAGGCGGATAGCGCGCAATTAAGCCGCTGGCTCCATGGCATCGAAGGCAGCGAAGTGATATCTGCCGCCATCGCCCAAGGGCGTGGGGTCTGCTTTGCGGTGCCGCATCTGGGAAGCTGGGAGTTTGCCGGTTTATATGGCACAGTATTTGGTCCGCTGACCACCGTATACCGTCCACCACGCCAGGCCTTTCTGGAAAGCGTGCTACGCCAAGCGCGGGAACGCACCGGCGCCCGGCTGGTACCCGCCAATCGCAGCGGTATCAAAGCACTCAAACAGGCCCTGCAGAGCAAGGAACATATCGGCATCCTGCCAGATCAAGCGCCCAAGGGTAACAGTGGCATCCTCGCACCGTTTTTTGGCCAACCCGCCCGCACCATGCTGTTAGTCTCACGCCTCACCCACGCCGAACGCATCCCGATCGTGTTCGCCTTTGCGCAACGCCTGCCCCAAGGCCAGGGGTTTCGCTATCACTTTGTCAGCGCCCCTGACACGCTCTATAGCACAGACCCCGTCGAAGCGGTGACTGCCCTTAATCAACGTCTGGAAGAGCTCATCCGCCGCCACCCCGAACAATACCTCTGGAGCTACCGCCGCTGGCCGCGCACACGGCCTGATTCATCAGTTTGCGCGGGAAACCCCGGCCGCAAGGCCAAGGAGGGATAGCGCAGCACGCAAAGCGTGCTCCTGTTCCCGACGCCTCCTCTTTGGTAGCTTGCTCTCTTTATACATTGATGCTATCTATATTTTAACCGGCGGGCTGGCGGGGTTAGTCTGTGGAGAAACTGTAAGTCCGGTGTCTCTTTGAGGCATTTGGCAGGTCTCGGCGAAGCAGAAAGCGCTCAGCAGCAATGCTGGGAATCCCCCTCCTTCCTGCCTGCCGCGACGCACGCGGCTCAGGCAGGTAGGGCGGGGAGGATGTCAAAAGTGATACGCAGCGTGCGCCGCTTTTAGTGCGCTGCATACCTTAAATGTGGCGGTCAGGATGACAGTATGCTCATGCGCATTGATCGTGTGAGCCGCGTAACGCTTCAAGACGCTGAGACTTCAAAACAGGCTTTGTCTTGTTTGCCTGCCACGCGCTATACTATGCACCAGTGGGTTTGCTTTTTGCCCCTGACACGCACAGCGATCACAACCTTGATTCCCTCCTTTTAGCCATTTGTCCATGACCGAACGCTTTACCGTATCCCTTGAGGCAGAACTTGCCAACGCATTTGACGAATACCTCAGACGTTTGGGCAGCCGTAACCGCTCTGAAGCGGTGCGCGACTTGATCCGTGAGGCGCTCGTGCGTGAACAACTGGAAGCCCAGCCCATTCAGCCCTGCATCGGGGTGTTAAGCTATTTTTTTGATCACCATGCCCGCTCCCTAAGCAAACGCCTCACCCAAAGCCATCATGCGCACTATGATCTGACCCTGGCAAGTGTGCATGTCCATCTGGATCAGGATCATTGCCTGGAAACCGTTTTACTTAAGGGTAACAGTGATGCGGTGCAGGCGTTTGGGGAGTCGGTGATGACGCGCCCAGGGGTGCATCACGGCCATTTATATCAAATTCCTTTCGGCAAAAAGGGCACATAGTGCATGTCATGTCACGATGTTGTCCCACGCCGTCTCTACCTGTCATTGAACATACCGCCTGAGTGCATCCGAAATCCCCTGGCGCCGACGCGCCACACTAAACACTTATGAAAAACAAACAATTACGCAATATCGCCATCATCGCCCACGTCGATCATGGTAAAACTACGCTGGTGGATCGTCTGCTCCAGCAGTCCGGCACTTTTTCCGAGCGTGCGACCTTAAGTGAGCGCATGATGGATAGCAATGATCTGGAAAAGGAACGCGGGATCACCATTCTGGCCAAAAATACCGCGATTGAGTGGCGCGATTACCGTATCAATATTGTGGATACGCCGGGACATGCGGATTTTGGCGGCGAAGTCGAGCGCGTGTTGTCGATGGTGGATTCGGTGCTGTTGCTGGTGGATGCGGTCGATGGGCCGATGCCACAGACCCGTTTTGTTACCTCCAAGGCTTTTGCGATGGGATTCAAGCCCATTGTGGTGGTGAATAAAATCGACCGCCCCGGCGCCCGGCCTGAATGGGTGGTCGATCAAGTGTTTGATCTGTTTGATCGTTTGGGCGCGAGCGAAGAACAACTGGATTTCCCGGTGGTGTACTGCTCGGCGCTGAAAGGTTTTGCCGGACTAAGCCCAGACATCGAGGACGGCGACATGACGCCGCTGTTTGAGACCATCCTTGAAAAGGTGAGTCCGCCGGACGTGGATTTTGATGGCCCCTTCCAGATGCAGATCTCTTCGCTGGATTACAACAGTTTTCAGGGCTTGATCGGTATCGGGCGGATTACCCGTGGCCAGATCAAGAGTAATTCCCCGGTGAAGGCGATTGATCGGGAGGGCAATGTGCGTTCCGGGCGTATTTTGCAGATTCTGGGCTTTAAAGGGCTGGAGCGGGTGGAAGTGCCACAGGCCAATGCCGGTGACATCATTGCCTTTTCCGGCATGGATGAGTTGTATATCTCCGATACGCTGTGCGCCCCGGCGGCGGTTGAGGCGCTCAGAGCGCTGACGGTCGATGAACCCACCATGAGCATGACCTTTCAGGTGAATACCTCGCCGTTTGCCGGACGCGAGGGCAAGTATATTACCTCGCGCAATCTGCGTGAGCGCCTGTTTGAAGAGGTCAAGCATAACGTTGCCCTGCGGGTGGAGGAAACCGCTGATCCAGACAAGTTCAAGGTCTCCGGGCGTGGCGAGCTGCATCTGTCCATCCTGATTGAGAACATGCGCCGCGAAGGCTATGAACTGGGCGTCTCGCGTCCTGAAGTGATCGTGCGTACCCTGGAAGACGGCAACAAGGAAGAACCCTATGAAATGGTCACGGTGGATGTCGAGGAGGCCCATCAAGGCGCGATCATGGAAAAACTCGGCAGTCGGCGGGCGGAATTGCTCGACATGATACCCGACGGCAAAGGGCGGGTGCGGCTGGATTACAAGATCCCTTCACGCGGCCTGATCGGCTTTCAAACCGAGTTTTTAACCACCACCTCGGGCACCGGCATTCTCCACCATGTCTTTGACAGCTATGGCGAATATCGCCCCGGTCGGGTCGCCAAGCGCAATAATGGCGTGCTCATTGCTAACGGCGTGGGGAAATCGCTGGGCTATGCACTGTTTAATCTGCAAGAGCGCGGGCGCTTGTTCATCGGCCCCGGTGAAGAGGTGTATGAGGGCATGATCATCGGTATCCATTCGCGTGATAACGATCTGGTGGTTAATCCGCTCAAGGCCAAGCAGCTCACCAATATTCGCGCCGCCGGTTCGGATGAAAATATTCTGCTGACCCCACCCATTCGCTTATCGTTGGAGCAGGCTCTGGAATTTATTGAGGAAGACGAGCTGGTTGAGGTGACGCCTAAGTCCATTCGCCTGCGCAAGAAATTGTTGTTGGAGCATGAGCGCAAGAAGGCCTCGCGCACGGCGGCCTGAGAATAGCTTGCTGCGTTTGCTTGAAACGATTGCTTTGCCTCTATCACGAGTTTTTCCATGATGACGCACGCGCTGCACACCTTCCTTAAGCCATCGGCATGGTCGCTGTCCGCTGTGACGGGGATTTTTGGGGGAATGGCTTTATTTTTGCTGACCGGCTGTGCTCCCGGCCATCTGCTGGTTGAGCAAGGTGATCTCAACCAGCTGGATGCGCGCCTGAGTGTGGTTGATGAGGGTCTGCTTACGCTGTCGCAGGCACAGCAGCAGGCTGTGGAGGCATTGAATGCCCAGTGTCTGCAGGCGCAACAGGAACTGCAACACGCCTTTGCGCAGAATCTTGATGAGGTGCTGGCGAAAATTCCGGTGTGCCCGCCGCCGCCGGTTTGTCCACAACCGCTGCCGCCACCGCAAGCACAGAGTACCGCCCCGCCGCCCGCTCCAACCAGTCTGGGTGACAAGCAGATCATCGGCGCGATTGAGCAGGTCAGTATCTCGCCGCCCGGCATTGTTTTTACCGCCCGCATTGATACCGGTGCCGAATCGGCCTCGCTGGATGCCCGCGATATTCAGCCCTTTGAACGCGACGGACAGCGCTGGGTGCGCTTTGTGGTGGTTGATCGGGAGAGCCAAAAGCGCATTGAGCTGGAGCGGCGGGTATTGCGCTATGTGCGCGTGGTGCAGGCGGTGACTGACGAGGCAGAGCGCCGTCCGGTGGTGGAATTTCATCTGCAGCTGGGCACACTGTCGCAAACTGCCGAGTTTACCTTGTCTGATCGCAGCCATTTGCAGTTTCCGGTGTTGATTGGCCGCAATGTCTTGCAAGATATGATGTTGGTGGATGTGGCGCTGGAATACATCGCCCCCCTGCCTTCGCCCACGGATAACCCGACGCAGCCTTAAATGTCCCGGCCCCTGTTTTATTCCCTGATCGCCTTTCTTATCGTCACCGCCATCGGTACCGCCTGGCTGCGTCATATTTATACGCAGATTCCCTTCCTGCCCGGCGAACAAACCACGGCCTGGATTGTGGAGGCGCGCATTGATTTCAGCGCCCAGGGCGAGCCGGTGTTGCTGAGTCTGAATATTCCCGAAGATCCGCCGGGTTTTCAGATTGTCAGCGAGCAGACCGCCTCACCGGGTTATGGTTTCTCCATTGTTGAATATGACGGCGATCGGCGCGGCGAGTGGTCGATCCGCACGGCCTCCGGGCGCCAGACGCTGTATTACAAGATCAAGATTATCCCGGAACGCAGCGGCTTGAGCGGACCGCATGAACCACAAGCCAAACCGCGCATTGAACCGGTGTTTTGGGAAGAGTCCGCCGTTGTTGCCGCCGAACAGCTTCTGGGGCGGGCGCGTGCCCTTTCCAGTACACCACAAAGCATGACCCGCGAGCTGATCAAGCTGCTTAGCCAGCCTGAACCGGGACAAAATGCGGCCTTATTATTGACGCATCACCCGCGTGAGGTATTGCTGGAAAAATTACTCAATCAGGCGGGGGTTCCCACCCGCCTGGCGATGGGCTTGTGGCTTGAGGATGCACGACGCAATCAAACACTCACGCCGATGCTGGAGATTTATGTGGAGGGTCGCTGGATCATGTTTGATCCGCGCACCGGGCGTCAGGGTGTGCCGGAAAATCTGCTGCTGTGGCAGCGTGGCGGTCCCTCGCTGATTGATCTGATGGGCGGTGCGCGTTCGCAGGTCAGCTTTTCGATGATTCGCCAGACCATCCCCACGCTGGAACTGGCACATACCCAGTATCGCGAAAGTGGCTTTGACATTCTGGGGATTCACCGCCTGCCCATTGAAGAGCAGGGGGTGTTCAAATTGCTGCTGTTGTTGCCGATGGGGGCGCTGGTCACGGTATTTATGCGCATCATTATCGGCCTGCGCACCTCCGGCACCTTCATGCCGGTGCTCATCGCCCTGGCGTTTTTACAGACCTCCCTGCTGCAGGGGCTGATCAATTTTGTCGTCATTGTCGCCATTGGGCTGCTATTGCGCAGTTATCTTTCACATCTGAACCTGTTGCTGGTGGCGCGCATTGCCACAATTATTGTCATCGTCATCTTTATCGTCGCCCTGATCAGCCTGCTGGGCTATCAGTTGGGATTAAATACCGGCATGACGGTCGCCTTCTTCCCGATCATTATCATCGCCTGGACCATTGAGCGCATGAGTATCCTATGGGAGGAGGAAGGCCCGTGGGAGGTTCTGGTGCAAGGTGGCGGCAGCCTGCTGGTCGCTGTCGCCGCGTATCTTTCCATGACTCACCCTTTGGTCGGACATCTAAGCTTTAATTTCCCGGAGCTGAATCTGGTGCTGGTGGCGCTGATCATGCTCATGGGTCAATACACCGGCTATCGCCTCTCGGAGCTGTATCGTTTTCGTGATATTGAGCAGCATGTGCGTCGATGAACTGGCTCAGACATCTGCGCTGGCCGCTGATCAGCCCAAAGCGCCTCGCAGAGATCGGGATTTTGGGCATGAACGGGCGCAATATCGACTTCATCAGTCGCTACAATCCGCGCCACTGTTATCCGCTGGTCGATGACAAGCTCAAGACCAAACTGCTGGCGCAACAACATGGCCTGTCCACGCCCCAGCTGCGCCTGATCATCCAAAGCCAGCACCAGGTCAACCACCTTGCCCAGGCGCTGGCTGATTTGAGCGCCTTTGTGATCAAGCCGGCGCGTGGCTCCGGGGGCAAAGGCATCACCGTGATCACCCAGCGTGACGGCGAACAGTTCCTCAAAGCCTCCGGTCAGGCGCTGAGTCTTGGCGATCTGCAACGCCACCTGTCCAATATTCTTGCGGGCATTTACTCACTGGCTGGCGCCCCGGATATCGCCATCATTGAAGACCTGATCCAGCCTGACCCTTATTTTCGTGATTATTCCTATGAAGGCGTGCCGGATATCCGCGTGATTGTCTTTAAAGGCTATCCGGTGATGAGCATGTTGCGCCTGTCTACCCACGCCTCCGATGGCAAAGCCAACCTGCATCAAGGCGCCGTCGGCGTGGGTCTGGACATTGCCAGCGGGCGCGCCATCTATGCCGTACAGTTTGGGCGGCGCGTAGAACAACACCCCGACACCCAGCGCCCCTTGGTCGAAATCTGCCCGCCGCACTGGTCTACCATTCTCACCCTGGCCGTGCGCTGCCAGCAAATGACCGGCCTTGGCTATCTAGGCGCTGATATTGTGCTGGATGCCCAACATGGCCCCACCATGCTCGAACTCAATGCCCGCCCCGGACTGGCCATACAAGTCGCCAATGGCTGCGGCCTGCTGCCCCGCCTGCGCCACATCGAAGGCCTCAGCCAAGCGCACAACACCCCGCACGACTGCGTAAATTACGCCATGCAGCAATTTGCTACCTTCAAATAACCGCCGTCGCTTGGGGCGGCGCCCCAGCCCAGGGGCGGATCTTAATCTTTACCCGCCAGCAGGCGATCCAGGCGCTGTTGTTCCTCGGGGGTTAAGGTTGCTGCGTTGTGCGTCTGTGCGGTTTTATCACGGCTGCGGCTGCGCAGTACCCAGAATAAGGCGCCCAGGGCGATGATGAGCAGGATGATGGGGCCAAACCACAGGGCATAGGTCAGCGGACTCATGCGCGGACGATACAGGACAAATTCGCCGTAGCGGCTGACCATGTAGTCCACCACCTGTTCGCGTTCGGCGCCTTCCTTGACCATGCCGTAGATCTGGTTGCGCAGGTCGATGGCCAGCGGCGCGTTGGAATCAAACAGGCTTTCATTCTGGCAGACGGTGCAGCGCAGCTCACGCACCAGTGACTGATAACGCATTTCCTGTTCCGGATTCTCAAAGATCAGGATTTCGCGTGCGCCCAGCGGCTGCATCAGTACACCGATGACCAGCAGCAGAGCGCTTAACAGCAGGAGGGATTTCACGAGGAGGGCACCTCTTCGGCCAGTAGCTGGTGATACAGAGGGATGATGGTGTCACGGGCAATCTGTGGACTGATCGGGCCGATGTGTTTGTAGCGGATGATGCCCTGGCTATCCAGCAGGAAGGTTTCCGGGGTAGCGTAGACCCCCCAGTCAATCCCCACCAGGCCGCGCTCATCAAAGGCAATCGCGGTATAAGGGTCTTCACCGGCAGCGCGCAGATAGCGCAGGGCGTCATCGCGGGTATCGCGATAATTCAGGCCGTAAATGGGGATGCCGTATTTATCCAGCTCAACCAGTACGCCATGCTCATGGCGGCAGGATACGCACCACGAGGCAAAGACATTAAGCAGCACCGGCTCGCCGAGTAAATCGGTATGACTGACCTGTTTTTCCGGGTCATGCAGCTCGGGCAGGCTAAACGCCGGCGCTGGTTGGCCGATCAAGGGCGAGGGAATCTCGCGGGGATTGAGGCTTAAGCCCACCCACAACAGGGCTACGAGTACCACAAAGGCCAGCAGCGGCCACACAAAACGTAAACGCATGGGATTATCCTGTGCCTGAGGGCTTGGCGTTCGCCAAAACAGCGGGATCGGGGTGAGCAACGCTGGCCTGTGCGGTCTTGAGGCGATAGCGTCGATCTGCCGCCGCAATCAGTCCACCGAAGGTCATCAACAGACAGCCCAGCCACACCCAGTTCATGTAGGGCTTGTAGTAGACCCGCGCAATCCATGAACCATCCGGCAAGGGTTCGCCCAGTGAGACATACAGATCACGAAAGATGCCGCGATTGAGCGAGGCCTGGGTCATGGGCATTTCCTGGCTCGGATAGTAGCGTTTTTCCGGGTACAGGGTAGGGAGCTGGCGTTCGCCATCAAAGACCGTGACCTCGCCCCGGTCGGCGACATAATTCGGCCCCTGCACACGGCTGATGCCTTCCAGACGGAAATCATAGCCCGCCACGGTGATGGTTTCGCCGATGCGCAGATGCACATCACGTTCCTGATCATAGCCGATGACGAAGGTGATTCCGACTACCATCAGCGCCATACCAAAATGCGCCAACTGCATGCCGACATAGCCAAGCCCAAGACGGCGCACGCGCGGACTCTTAGCCTCATCATGCTCAGGCACAGGCGGTGTCTGACGCAGGCGCACAAAGACATCATGCACAATGGTGGCCATGATCCACAGGCCCAGGAAGGTGCCCATCGCCGCCAGCAAAGACCAGCTTCCCACCGCCAGCGGCCACAGCATCCCGACGACCAGACTGAAGGCCAGAATCAGGCGCAAACGCCGCAATACCTGTAGCGGATCGTCTTGTTTCCAGCGCACCGTGGGGCCAAAGCCCAACAGCAGCATCAGCGGCAGCATCAATGGCAAAAAGACACTTTCAAAGTACGGCGGGCCGACCGAAATCTTGCCCAGCCCCAGGGCATCCAGTACCAGCGGGTAAATGGTCCCCAGCAAGACCGCCGCACAGGCAACCACCAAGATGACATTATTGAGCAACAGCCCGGTTTCGCGTGAAAACATCCCAAAGGAGCCGCCCAGGCCGACTTTGGGGCCGCGCCAGGCAAACAGGCTTAAAGAGATACCGACCACCACCGCCATATAGCCCAGCAGATAGCTGCCGCGACTGGGGTCTACCGCAAAGGCATGTACTGAGGTGAGCACGCCGGAGCGCACCAGAAAGGCCCCGAGCAGGGTTAGCGAAAAGGTCAGAATGGCCAGCATCACCGTCCAGTTTTTGAAGGTGCCGCGTTTTTCGGTCACGGCCAGCGAATGCAGCAGGGCCGTGCCGGTCAGCCAGGGCATCAGGGAGGCATTTTCAACCGGGTCCCAAAACCACCAGCCGCCCCAGCCGAGTTCATAATAGGCCCACCAGCTCCCCAGCCCAATGCCCAAGGTGAGAAAGGCCCAGGCCACCGCCGTCCAGGGTCGCGACCAGCGCGCCCACGCCGCATCCAGGCGACCACCCAGCAGGGCCGCAATGGCAAAGGCAAAGGGCACCACAAAGCCCACATAGCCCATGTATAGGGTCGGGGGATGGAAAATCAAACCAGGGTCTTGCAGCATCGGGTTGAGATCGCGGCCATCCAGCGGCGCGGGGATTAAACGCTCAAAGGGGCTGGAGGTGAATACCATAAAGCCGATAAAACCCACGGCAACCAGACCCATCACCCCCAGCACCCGTGCCAGCACATCGGCGGGCAGGCTGCGGCTGAATATCGAAACCATGACGCTCCAAAAGCCCAGCATCAAGGCCCACAGCAGCAAGGATCCCTCATGACCACCCCACACCGCGGACAGCTGGTACTTCAAGGGCAAGGCCAGATTGGAGTGCGAGGCCACATAGGCCACGGAAAAATCATGGGTCAGGAAGGCGTGGGTGAGAATCAGGTAGGCGATGAACAAAAAGACAAACTGCCCCCAGGCTGCACTGCGCCCCACCGCCATCAAGGCCTGATCGCCACGCGCTGCACCCAGCAAGGGCAAGACGCCTTGTAACAGTGCTAAAATCAGCGCCAGAATCAGCGCCAGTAAACCAATCTCTGGCAACATTTACAGTTCCTCAGGCGGCATCACGCGGGCCTGCTCACGCTGCGCCTGCTTGATGGCCTCAGCCGCTTCAGGCGGCATATAGGTTTCATCGTGTTTGGCCAGTACCTGATTGGCGTGGAAGACGCCTCCTTCCAGCAAACGCCCCACGGCAACCACCCCTTGTCCCTCACGAAACAGGTCCGGGAGAATGCCGTCAAATACTACTGGCACCACCGCCGCTGTATCGGTGACATTGAAGCTGACACGGATACCCTCGCGCTGCACACTGCCATCCTCGACCAGACCGCCGATGCGAAAGGCCCGATCCAGCGGAGCTTCTTGCGCCAGCACCTGTGAGGGGCTAAAGAAAAATACCAGATTATCGCGAAAGGCATTGAGGGTTAATGCCACAGCCAGCGACACCCCACCAAGCCCGACCAGTACCGCGACCAGGCGTTTAGTACGTTGTTTCATTGTCTTTTTTCTCCTGATCTATAAGCCGTGCCATGCGCTGCAAGCGCTTCGTAACGGCTTTACGCCGAGAATACAAAAACAGGATTTCGCCGATCAGCAGCAGCGCGGCAACACCATACGCACCCCAAACATAGGGCGCATGAACCCCCATCTGCAAAAACTCAGGCATGTGGCGTCTCCTTGGTACGGGGAAGATTGAGGCGTTCGCTGACCCAGGCGGCATGTTTTTCCCGTTCCAGCAACTCCAGGCGGGCCCGCGCCAGCACGGCGGCAATGGAATACATCCAATAGGCAAAAACCATCACAATCACGGTGAAAAACATGATAGCCGCCATGCTCGGCGCACTGGTGGCCTTGATGGTGGCACCTTGGTGCAGGGTATTCCACCAATGCACGGAAAAATAGATGATCGGCACATTGATAATGCCCACCAGCGCCAATACCGCACTGGCATTGGCGGCACGCTGGCGATCCTCAATGGCCGCATGCAGGGCGATAAAACCCAGGTACATAAAAAACAATATCAATGAAGAGGTCAGACGCGCATCCCAGACCCAGAAGGCGCCCCAGGTCGGCTTGCCCCAAACGGCCCCGGTCCACAACGCCAAAAAGGCCATCAGTGCCCCGGTGGGGGCAATGGCCTTGGCCATGATTTCAGCGGTTTTGATGCGCCAGATCAGACCCACGGCGGCATAAATCGCCATCACTACATACAAAAACATCGCCATCCAGGCACTGGGCACATGGATGAAGATGATGCGATAGCTGTTGCCTTGCTGATAATCCGGCGGCGCGAGAACAAAGCCCATATACAAACCGACGACAAATAACACCGCTGCAAGGATGCCAAAGCCCCACACCAGCCGCCCGGTCAGATCATAAAACCGCGCCGGTGAGGCAAATTTAAACCATTGAATGGATTTTTCAGCCACCAATCACCTCATCAAATCATGGAACGCCGCTTACCAGAGTGGCGGCATCTTCCAGATGCCGCTTCAAAAAAAGCGACAGCTAGACGCTGACGCTATATTACGCGGCGGCATCTTCCGGATGCCGCTTCAAAAAAAGCGACAGCCAGAAGCTGCCGCTAACGTGTGGCATAACCAACCGCACTCAATCAAGCATGATACGCAAGGCTGCTGCGGTGGCCCACGGCGTGAGCATCACCGCCAGAATCAGCAAGGCCCCCAGCAGGGACAAATGCGCCTGTGCGCTCAGGCCATGCATCACCGCATCCACCGCCCCTGCGCCAAGAATCAACGTGGGCACATACAAGGGCAAAATCAGCAGCGAGATCAGTACCCCGCCGCCGCGCAGCCCCAAGGTCAAGGCCGCCCCGATAGCCCCAATCAGACTGAGAATCGGGGTGCCGATGAGTAAGGCGATGGCCATCATGAGAATCTCCTCGCTCTGCAGACCCAGCTGGATTCCCAAAAGCGGCGAGATCAAGACCAGAGGCAACCCCGTGATCAGCCAGTGCGCCAGCACCTTAGAAAGCACCAGGAAGGCCAAAGGTTCCGGCGCGATCAATAATTGTTCCAGTGAGCCGTCGCGGTAATCGTCCATAAACAGGCGCTCCAGCGCCAGCATGGTCGCCAGCAGCGCGGCAACCCACAGCACCCCCGGTGCCAGAATGCGCAACAATTGCGGATCCGGGCCAACGCCCAGCGGAAACAGCGCAACCACCACCACAAAGAAACCCACGACGGTCAAGGCATCCTGCGGACGGCGCAGCGCAAGGGTCAGGTCACGACGCAGCAAAGGCAGATTGATCAGCATTGTGCCGCACCCAGGTTAAGGGTTTTCACCGGCACGCCCACCTCAATGGTCTGATGGGTGGTCAACACCACCATTCCGCCCTGCCCCAGGTGATTTTGCAGCGCCTCCAGCACCAGGTCGATGACCTGCACATCCAGTGCCGTGTAAGGCTCATCCAGAATCCACAAAGGCCGCCCCTGCAAGAGCACACGCGCTAAGGCGACACGCCGCTTCTGACCTTGCGAGAGCACTTTAATCGGCAGGTCGGTGTACGCCCCCAAACCGATGCGCTCCAGCAGATCCTGCACCTTCTTTAAGGCGATATGCCCACCGTTTAAGCGATGGCCAAACAACACATTTTCTTCAGCGGTGAGTTCATCTTTCAAACCGTTGTGATGACCCAGATAGGAAAAGCTGCCGGCAAATTCCGTGTCAGTGGCACGAACATCACTGCCATACCAGCATACTCGGCCCGCCACCGGGCGTGTCAGACCGCACAGCACACGCAGCAAGGTGGTCTTGCCTGCGCCATTGCGCCCGCGCACATGCAAAATTTCGCCGGGATGGAGGGCAAAATCCAGTTGGCGAAACAAGGGGCGTTCACCGCGTTCTGCGGCCAGATCAATGGCGTGCAAGGCTGGCGTCGGCGCCGTGCCTGAAGCATGTAGCATATGAGAAGCATCTTGAAAATGGCAAAGAAGCGGAGCAAGCGGCATCACACCCAAGCCCCGGATCATCGCCCGAGGCTAGGGTGTGGCGTCGGGCATTGCGCGTATCGAGTTATTGCGGTGCGACAAACTCATCGGGCAAGGCAGAGCCGCTGCCGAAGAAAAATTTCTCCATCTCTTCTTCGATGAATTTGCGTGCCTTGGGGTCAATGGGGGTGAGACGATATTCATTGATCAGCATAGTCTGATGTTTGATCCAGCGCTGCCAGGCTTCTTTTGAAACCTGTTCAAACACGCGCTTGCCCAATTCACCGGGATAAGGGGGGATTTCCAGCCCCTCGGCTTCTTTGCCCAGGAGTACACAATTCACCATACGCGCCATTGCATCAAACCCTATGTTTATCAATTATTTTGAAAAAGTTGTGCCAACAGATTGGCCACCGGGGCGGGGACCCCCACGGCGATGGCATCGCTATAGTTATACCAGAGCCAACCGCCCGCTTCCATGATTTTAGCCGGATCGTGCGCAAGCCCAAGCCATACCGGGGTGATTTTCCAACGAAAATGACTGAACACATGGGTAAAAGGTTCCCAGGCTTGCAGCGTCTGCGGCGCCGTGCCCAGATGCGCAAGACACCACGGCGTGACCTCATCGAGCTGTTCTACCTGCGGAAAGGCCCACAGACCGCCCCACAAACCGACCGGTGGGCGCTGCTGCAACAACACCCCCTGCGGCCCCTGAATCATCAGCATCACCGTATGGCGCAGCGGCTGAGCACGCGCCTTGCGGGGCGTGGGCAGGCACTGTTGCTGTCCCGTAGCGCGAGCCTGACAATCCGCGTGGATCGGGCAGCGTGCGCACTGCGGACGGCTACGGCTACAAACCCCTGCCCCCAGATCCATGATTGCCTGCGTATACTCCGCAATACGCACCGTAGGCGTGTATTGCTCGGCCAAGGCCCATAAGGTATTCGCCACTGCCGTCTCGCCCGGCCAGCCGACAATCCCGCCATGTCGCGTCAACACCCGTTTCACATTGCCATCCAGAATGGCATAGCGCTGTTCAAAGGCCAGGGCCATGATCGCCCCGGCGGTTGAGCGCCCGATCCCTGGCAATGCCTGCACTTGGGCAAAATCTGCCGGCATCTGTCCGGCATACTGATCGCGTAATTGCTGTGCCGCACGGTGCAAATGCCGCGCACGGGCATAATAGCCAAGCCCGCTCCAGTGCTCCAGCACCGCATCCAGTGGCGCATCCGCCAAGGTGATAATCTCGGGAAAACGCGCCATAAAGCGCTCAAAATAGGGGATAACCGTGCGCACCTGGGTTTGCTGCAGCATAATCTCGGATACCCACACCCGATAAGGTGTGCGCGGCTGCTGCCAGGGCAAATCATGGCGCCCGTGCTGATCAAACCAGGCCAGGATCTTGGAGGAAAAACTGAGTTCGTTGGTAAGCATGGCGAGAGGCAAAAATATCCGCTCCTTGAGAAATCGTTATACACTATTGTCATTATCGCACTAAATCCGGAGGCGCTAGATGACGACGACTCAGACATACGGCTTGAGACAGCAAATCATTGAAATTTATGCCGGCGTATGGGGGGCGGCCCCTGATTGGCAGGGTCTGGATTATTGGTTTGAGGCTATAGACAGCGGCCGGATGAGCCGCATTGATATCGCCAGCAGTTTTTTTGAACAACCTCTGATTGCGGAAAAATATCAGGGATTGAGCGGCGATGCGCTGTTATTGGCCCTGTATCGTAATATCTTCAGAGTAGAAAGCCCGGATGCGGATGGCTTTAGGTATTGGCAGGGCGAGATCACTGCAAATCCGACCTTGCTGGGGTCGCAGATCGGTACCCTGGTTATCCAGATGCTGGACGGGATGCGCGCCAACGCCGAGGCTGCAACGACCCAGACGTTGTATGATCGCTTTATCAGTGCCAGCGAGCAGTTTTATACACAACAAAAAGCCGCCAATATTCCGTCTTATGCGCAGATGCGTGATGCCGAGCAGGGAGCGTTTTTGCACATTGCGGCACAACTGACGACGGCGCTGGATGCCCAAAGCACCCCGGCACAAATCAACGCCTTAATCGCTAGCGCCATGGATGATCTGCGAGGGCTGTTTGATCAAGCGCCTGGGCCGGTGGCGATTCACATCGCACACAATGGGGTTGCCAACCAGACCTTAACGGGCAGCCCGGAACAAACAGACATCTTTGTATTTTCAATCCATGCGGATAACAGCGGGGCTTTTGCCGCGTTTGGACAGGCGCGCATTGCGCAGTATGAGCTGCGAGACGGTGATCTGATCCTGTTGATTGATGAGCAGAATCAGTGGAATCAGCTGGCACAGATTACCAATAATGTGCAACCGCAGGCGGGTAATGCCTTGATTGAATTCAATCATGATGTCGCGGAGACTGCGCATACACAGTCTTTGCAGATTCTCGGCGCCCAAACCAGCGGGCCTTTCGGGCAGCGTCTCACCGACATTCATAACGTGACATTTGTGCTGGAAACGGCGCAGGCCATTGAGGCCGCAGGCGGTGTCAATGCATATATCAATCATGTACTTATCTAAGGGATTGTGGCATGTCTCATCTTGATAGTATACCGATCAGTTTACTGGAGCGCTTATATCCTATCAGTGAGTTATCATCTGAACATCAAAAGCACATCAGCGGCAAAGCCCAGATTGTGCCGATAAAAGCCGCACAAACTATATATGCTGCTGAGCAGCATCGCTGGCTTTTGTATGTTCTGGATGGGAAGGTGACCTTGTTTGCTGATGGGAAGGAAGAAACCATTGAACCCAACACGCTGCGAGCACGCTATCCCATTTTTGAGGAAGGCCGTCTCAAGGGGCACCTGCAAGCGGCCTCAAGCGGACGCTTACTGACACTGGATCGTAATCTTTACCATACCTTACGCGAACATCAAAGCAAACACAGTTATGAAGTGGAGGATATGGAACTTACAGAGATAGAAAATCAGATTTTTGTCGAGATGTATCATTGCTGCTTGGGTAAGGTATTGCGTTTGCCAGTATACCCGGATGTCAGTCGCAAACTGATCAGTGTTATCGATAAGCCGGAGCTTGAGGCGGCTTTATTGACGCGCATTGTGCAATTTGATTTAGGATTAACGGCTGGATTATTACGCACCGTGAATGCCAGTCTATATGGCGGAATCAGTCCTGCTGTACATACCCGTGAGGCCATCAGTCGTCTTGGCCTTGATAATACTCGCAAGACACTCAACGAAATAGCCTCCGTTTATCTGTTTAAAACCCAATCAATTTTACTCAAAAAACTAGCGCATGACCTCTGGAAAAGTAGCCTGCATATTTCAGCACTGAGTTATGCGATAGCCCGTCATGTGAATGTGGCGCATTTAGACCGAGAGCGTGCCATGCTGACCGGCTTTTTGGCAGATATTGGTAAATGGGGATTGATTGATTACCTGGCTCGCAAGGAGGCTGATTTTCCCGATGAAGAGCAGGCTCAGATAGTCGAACGACTGAATCTGATGGTTGGAGAAATGATCGCTGCCAAATCCTTAGGCCTGGGAGATGATATGGTGCAGGTGATCAAGGAATCACGTTGCTGGCAGCGCTTAGGCAGTGGTCCAGCGCCGGATTATACTGATGTCGTTTTGGCCGCCCGTTTTTATTACCTGACGACGCATGCCCCCAATATATCACTACCGCCCGCTAACACAGTCTCAGCCTTACAGCGTCTATCCCTGGATCATAATAGTGCAGCGTTGAGATCAACGCTATTTAAAACCGCGCAGCTTGAGATTAACCGTGTGACTACGTTTTTGAAAGAAAAAAGAACGCAAGGTAATTAAAAGCAGGATAGAGATAAAACGCTCTACCCTGCCTTTTCGCGCATCTTAATCCATATCCAAAAAGCTGCGTAGCATTTCTGAGCGTGAAGGATGACGCAGTTTACGCAGGGCTTTGGCTTCGATCTGGCGAATCCGCTCGCGGGTGACATCAAACTGCTTGCCAACCTCTTCCAGGGTGTGGTCGGTGTTCATGTCAATGCCAAAGCGCATCCGCAGTACCTTAGCCTCGCGTGGCGTCAGGCTGGAAAGCACATCGCGTGTGGTTTCCGAGAGGCTTTCGCGGGTAGCCGATTCGATGGGTGACATGACATTGCTGTCTTCGATAAAATCGCCCAGATGTGAATCTTCGTCATCGCCAATGGGTGTCTCCATCGAGATCGGCTCTTTGGCAATTTTTAGCACTTTGCGTACCTTATCCTCCGGCATTTCCATACGTCGGGATAACTCTTCAGGCGTGGCCTCGCGCCCCATTTCCTGAAGCATCTGCCGACTGATGCGATTGAGCTTGTTGATGGTCTCAATCATGTGTACCGGAATGCGAATCGTGCGCGCCTGATCGGCAATCGAGCGGGTAATGGCCTGGCGAATCCACCAGGTTGCATAGGTCGAAAATTTATAACCGCGCCGATATTCAAATTTATCCACCGCCTTCATCAGGCCGATGTTTCCTTCCTGAATCAGATCCAGAAATTGAAGGCCGCGATTGGTATATTTTTTCGCAATAGAGATGACCAAACGCAGATTGGCCTCGACCATTTCCTTTTTCGCCCGCCGCGCCTTGGCCTCGCCAATCGACATGCGTCGATTGATATCCTTGATTTCAGAAATGCTTAAGCCGGTTTCTTCTTCAATGGCAACGAGCTGTTTCTGAATCCGCAAAATTTCGTCTTTGTTTTGCTGTAAGGCCGCTGCATACGGTGTTTTTTCCTTAACCAGCCCGTCTAACCATTTGAGATTGGTTTCATTTTCCGGAAAGGAGTGTATGAAGTCTTTGCGCGGCATTTTGCAGCGATTGATGCAGGTATCCATCACGGCCCGTTCGTGACTGCGAATCCGTTCTACCACGCCATGCAAGTCGATGGTTAATTGATCGACCAGACGCGGTACCAACTTCATTTCCATGAAATAATGCGCCAATTCTTCGCGTGCCTGGCGATACTTTTCCTTTTGTTTTTTCTCGGCAAAGCCGACAGCGCGCTCATACATTTCACGCAATTTGCTAAAGCGCTCCTGTGCTTCTTCAGGATCGGGGCCGGCATCGACCAGATCATCTTCAGCGCTGGCGACTTCTTCGTCTTCCTCATCATTGCTGACGCTATCTACATCATCATCGCTGGCTTCCATCGCGGTGACGTTGTTTTCATCGTCGAGTAATTCGCTGTCAGGCGCTGAGGAATTCACCACATCACCCGTCGTTATGTCCATAAAGCCGACGAGGACATCGCTGAGCTTGATTTCCTCGCTTTGTACCTTTTCGTATTCGGCCAGCAAGGAGGCGATGGATTGCGGATAATGCGCTAAAGCAAACAGGACCTGCGCCAGCCCTTCTTCAATCCGCTTGGCAATCTGAATCTCGCCATCGCGGGTCAGCAGCTCGACAGTTCCCATTTCACGCATGTACATGCGCACCGGATCGGTGGTACGACCAAATTCACCATCTACCGAAGCCAGTGCTGCCGCCGCCTCTTCAGCGGCATCATCATCTGCGGTAACGCCGGTATCCGATAACAACAAGGTATCGGCATCGGGCGCCTGCTCGTGTACCGCGATCCCCATGTTGTTGATCATGAAGATAATATCTTCAATCTGCTCAGGGTCTACAATGGTGTCCGGCAGATGATCATTGACCTCTGCATAGGTCAGGAAACCTTGCTCTTTGCCTTTGGCAATAAGCTCTTTGAGTCTGGACTGCTGTTCTTCTTGATCCATAAACACCCGCTTGATCTGCAAGATCCACAGATTAAAATGAACCTGATAGTTTATCACACTTCGAGTTTTTTGTTTGCAAAAAATTCCGTCATTGTCAAGTTTTATCGTCTGCGGAGAGCGCATGGCGGACACTGACATGTGGCGAACGCATCTTGCGTTCGCCGTTTTAAAGCAGCATCTGGAAGATGCCGCCACAAAGCGACGACTGGAAGTCAGCGTCACCTTATGGGTGAGGGAAGTTGTCTTTGGGGGTGTTGGGTGAGGCGAAGCTGACGTGGATGTCGCGTTGCGGGAAGGGGATTTCCAGGCCGTGTTGGCGCAGCGCGGCTTCGATGTTCATGTGCAGTTCGTGCATGAGGGGCATGCGGTCGGCGAGTTCGCTGGCAAAGACGTAGACATCGAAGTTCAATGCGCTATCGCCAAAGCCGGAGAAGTAGACACGCGGTTCGGGGTCGTTGCGTACCAGGGGGTTGGTGCGCACGGCCTCTAAAATGGTTTGATAGGCGAGTTTGGTGTCTGAACCGTAGGCAATGCCCACGCGCAGGGTGACGCGGGTGATGGCATCAGAGAGCGTCCAGTTGATGACGCGCTGGGTGATGAGTTCTTTGTTGGGGACGATGATTTCTTTGCGATCCCAGTCGGTGATGGTGGTGGCGCGGATCTGGATGCGGCTGACGCGCCCGGTAAGGTTGCCGACGGTGACGGTATCGCCTACGCGCACCGGGCGTTCAAACAAGATGATCAAACCGGAGATGAAGTTACCAAAGATTTCCTGCAGACCAAAGCCCAGTCCCACGGTCAGCCCGGCAGCCAGCCACTGGATTTTCGACCAGGTAAAGCCCAGGGTACTAAAGACCAGCCCCAGACCGAGCAGGGCGATGCCGTATTGCATCAGGTGGGTGACGGCGTAGCGGCTGCCCGATTGCAGCGAGGTGCGTTGTAATAAAATAATCTCCAGCAGCGCGGGGAGGTTACGCCCCAAAACCAGGGCACCAATCGCAAACACCAGCGCCAGTAACAGGTCAGCCAGGGTGATCGGTTTGACCAGGGTTTCGTTGCCAACCTTGACTTCATGGCCCCACAGGTGAACGGCATCAAGAAATGACAACGCGGGCAGGACATCTGACCAGATCATCCATAGACCGCCAAAGGCCAGCAGGTATAAAAAGGCGCGCAGCAGGCGGCGGGTTTTTTCGTCCACCAGATCGAGGTCAATCGCCGGGGTTTCTGAGGGCGGCGCTTCGGCTTCTTCATGCGGGCTGCCGCTGTCGCTTTGGCCTTGTTTGGCCCGCGCAGCGCGGGCAGCCTCGCGGCGTTCCAGGGCCTGTTGAAAGGCAACCCGGCGGCGGGTCAGGGTGAGCCAGCGCAAGGTCAGATCGTGCAGAAAGATACCGGCGACCACCAGCCAGAAGGTGTTGACCATGCGCAGGGAGAGGGCCTGGGCGCTGTAGTAATAACCCAGCCAGGCCAGCACGGCCAGGGCCAATGGAATGCCAACCCCCAGCAGATACCAGAGATAACGCAACCGCACCAGCCAGCCCTGACGTTTTGCGTACGTAGGGGCTACGGCGCCGCCGCGGGGTCTGAGCATGTGCTCCATGAACAGGGCAAAGGCCAGCAGGGTGATGATGAAGGCAATGCGTCCCAACCCGGCAGCATAGAGCTCTGGGGCGTATGCGCTTAGCGTCGTCGCCACAAAGACTGCCGGGACGGCAATCAGGGTGAGCTGTTTAAGTTGGCGGCGTAAAATCCCCAGCGCATGGCTATTCCATAGAAAATGGCGAGTGGCTACGCCACGGGCATTGCACATGCGCAAAAACAAGGCCAGATTGAACCAGATCGGTGCTGCCCATAAAAAGCCCAGACCTGCGGCGCGGGTGAAGTCATCGGCCTCGGAGGCTGAGTACATGAGCCAGCCGGCAAAGCCTAACAGCCACGGGCCGGGCAGCGTCAATAGCAGGGTGAGCAGCAGGGCAAAGAGGGTGTGGCTGAAACGATCCAGATGCACACGTCCTACCTTGGCACCGACCTTTTCCAGGTGCGCCATCATGCGCGTGCGCAGCCATAACAGCGGTATGGCGACCAGCAAGGCCAGCAGCGACAGATGCGGACGCGCCCAGATTTCCAGTCCAAGATGATCCAGCGCCACCGACCAGTTGCGCGGCGATAACAGCCAGGCCGCCGCCTCAGCCACATCCCAGGCCATGTGCGGGATCAGGATGGCATGACTGGGTACCCACAGCAGGTGTTCGGCAAGAAAATCGGCATATTCAGTGGCGCGCTCAATCAGCAGGCGTTCAGCAAAGTCAAGCTCGCTCAAGGCGCGCAGATACATCGAGCGGGTGTGCGCCAGGCGTTCCAAAAGATCATGCTGGGTATGCAGCAAGGTGGTGAGTTCTTCGCGGATTTGCGCTATGGTCTGGGCCTCCGGCAACGGCGCCAGCTCGGTGTCCATCAGCCGCTCGACAGTGGCAGAAATCGCGCCCATTTTGCGCCGTTCATCGGCGGCCAGCAGATCAGCCAGACCCATGTCGGCAATGAGCCTGACCCGCTGGGCAGCGGCGGCGCGGTATTGGCGGATATCGGGGAGCGCATCGCGCTGCTCCAGTAGCACGCGCCCCAGGGTGACGCTTAAACCGGCGATGGCCAGTTTTTGCTGGGTATTGTGGAAGTCCTTTTCCAGGATTTGCACCTCGCGCTCCACCGCTTCACGCTGGCGGGTCGCTGCTTCCAGTTCGTGGGTGAGAATGGCCAGCTCGCTACCCAGGGCGGCATTACGTTCCGCCAGTTGGCGGATCACCGCCGGTCGATCCGCCAACGCACGCTCGGCAGAGGCGACCTGATGCAGCGCCACGGCGGCTTGGGTGCGGCGCAGTTCGTTGAGCGTTTCTTGCACCCACTGGACGCGCAATTCAGCCTGCTGCACCTCGCGGTTGGTCTGGTCGCGGCGCAGGGTGCTTAACTGGATGCGCAGCGGCAGGCTGGCGATTTCCTGTTCCAGGCGGCCAATTTCGGTTTCGCGATGATATTGGCGGGCCAGCAATGATAGACGGCGCGCCTCGCTGAGCTCAGCCGTCTCACCGGGCAGCGGTGTAGCACGCAGTTCGCTTTGGATTTCTTGCAGCGCCTGGCGGGCATCGGCGATACCTTGGCGGGCAGTGCTGGTACGCGGCTGAGCCTCGCGCAAAATCCGCTCCTGTTCGGCCAGGCGGGATTTGGCGGCGTTGAGCTCGGTTTGTTCAAGGCTTAGGCGCTGTTCCAGTTCGCTGATGGCCAGCGCTTGCAGGGCCTGGGTCTGCTCAGGCGTGGGTACGGTGGCGGCAGGGCTGCGTTCCTGTTGCTGGCGCAGGGCCTCGATTTCCTGCGGCGCGGTTTCCAGCGCATTGAGGTACATGGCGGTCGCCCGCGCATGGGTGCGCGCACTTTCCAGATGCCCTTTGGCGCGGTTAAGCAGCTCTTTGATCTGGGTCCGCACCCCCTCATCCAGGGCTGTATTGGCCTCGATTTCCTGCAGGCGTGTCTCAAGGTGGGTGACGCTGACGGTGTTTTCATAGGCCGTCTCTTGCGCCTGCGCCGCTACCATTAGCAACAGTACCAGCACACCCACCCACAGCGCGCAAAACCTCAGCAAAACCACCCCGCTTTGCATAGATGGGGTGGTTTTAAAGCGCGACACAGGCCAGATCCAGCGGCTGATCCAGGCGCTGCTGATCCAGCCATACCGTGTTAGCCTTAAGTTGCAAACGTCCCTGACAGAACAGCCGAACCACCGCCGGATAAAGGCGGTGCTCCTGGATCAAGACACGCGCTGCCAAGGTCTGCGGGGTGTCATCGGGTAAAACGGGGACACGCGCCTGCATGATCACCGGGCCGCCGTCGAGTTCTTGATTGACAAAATGCACACTGCAGCCGTGGACGCTCAAACCCTCTGCCAGTGCCCGCTCATGGGTATGCAGACCGCGCAGGGCGGGCAATAGCGAAGGATGGATATTCACCAGCCGCCCGAGGTAATGGGTGACAAACACGGGGGTGAGGATGCGCATAAAGCCCGCCAGCACCACCAGCGTCGGCTGATACGCCTCAATGGCCTGAATCAGCGCCTGATCAAAGTCTTCACGTCGGGCATAGGCGCGATGCGCGATCACTTGGGTAGCAATGCCTGCCTGCTGCGCCCGCTGCAAACCTAGGGCATCAGGCTGGTTGCTGATCACGGCGGCAATGCGCCCTGGGATAAAACCGCTGGCGGTGGCGTCGATCAGTGCCTGCAGATTACTGCCAGAACCGGAGATCAACACCACCATCGTCGGCGGGGCCGGGGTTTGTAACTGCTGGCTAAAATCTATCATTTTTTATAAAAACCTTGTCTTTTTGCGCCCGGTTGAGCTGTGCTTTGTTATGTAGTAGGCTGTCCTTGTGCGCTTTTGCACCGTCCAGACAGGCTACGGCTGGACGTTAATCCGTACGCAAGAGTTATGTAAGACCCGGTTTTTCCTGGCAATAGCAGTGACGGCGTATACAAATCCGTGAAATAGATTTTTAGTAGCGGTTGTACGGTCCATTGGCAAGCTTAGGCCAGCTGCACAGCAGGCGGGGTGTCTGCTGCGGTGGCCATGATGTCGCCGATATGAAAGGCACCAATCCCGGCCTGTTCAAAATGAATGCGGGCAGCCTCAATGCCTTCTTTGGGTAGAATCACCACCATGCCAATGCCGCAGTTGAAGGTACGCAGCATTTCCTCGCGGCTCACCTTACCGGCACTGCGCAGCCAGTCAAACACCGCCGCACGCGGCCAGGCGGCCTCATCAATCAGGGCTGCCGTGCCCTTGGGCAAGACACGCGGAAGGTTTTCCAAAAGCCCGCCGCCGGTGATATGTGCCAATGCATGAATGCGGTGGTGCGCGAGCAGTTGCAGCAGCGGCTTGACATAGATGCGCGTGGGCATCATCAGGGCATCGGCCAGGGTGGTGTTGCCACAGGGTGAATCCATATTCACCGAAGTGCTCTCCAGAATTTTGCGGATCAGGGAGTAGCCGTTGGAGTGCGGCCCGGAGGATGCCAGCCCTAGCACGGCATCACCGGGACCAACCCGCGAGCCATCGAGAATCGCCGCTTTTTCGACAATCCCTACCGCAAAGCCAGCCAGATCATACTCACCGTTGGCATACATGCCCGGCATTTCAGCGGTTTCCCCACCTACCAGGGCGCATCCGGCCTCGGTGCAGCCGTGGGCAATGCCTTGTACCACCTGCGCGGCCTGCTCCACATCCAGCTGGCCGGTGGCAAAATAATCCAGGAAAAACAACGGCTCAGCGCCCTGCACCACAATATCATTGACACACATGGCGACCAGATCAATGCCGATGGTGTCATGACGCTGCAGGCGCTGCGCTAGCTTGAGCTTGGTACCCACGCCATCGGTTCCAGACACCAGCACGGGCCGTTGATAGCGCTCCAGCGGCAGTTCAAACAAGGCCCCAAAGCCGCCCAATCCGCCGAGCACCTCCGGTCGCAAGGTGGCTTGGGCAAAGGGCTTAATGCGCTGCACCAGGGCATTACCGGCATCAATATCAACACCGGCATCGCGATAAGTCAGGCCGGGGGTTTTTGGTGCGTCAGGAACTGAAGGCATGGCGATGGTCTTTTATCATTGGGTTAGGGTTGGCAAGCGGCAAACGCCAAGGGATCATGCTGAAGTTTTTGGCGGCTGGCAAGTGAGGGCGTGTGCACGTCACGGCAAAAGACGATACCCTGACCGTTACGCGCTTTGTGTGCTATTTTAGCGAAAAACCGCGTGAGGTTATAGCCATTTGCGCCCGATGTACACCCCATCTCCCATCATGGCCTGCGTGCTCAGTCTTTGCCTGAGTGTCACCGCTTCGGCGGCCTTTGCAACAGAGCCTGCGTCTGTACCCGGTGACAGCACTACGCTGACCGCCTTAAGGCCCATCGCAGCAGACCCGCGTCCCTTATGGTTGTTATGGGGCACAGCGCTGCATACCCAGGCCCAGACACATGGCTTTATTCAGTCCCCGCCACCAGAAGAGCTGCCCTGGATGACGCCCTTGTATGCGGCGCTTAATGCCGGTGAAGTGCGCTGGTTATGGCCGCTGTTTGACCTGCAAGATCAGCTGGCAGTGCCATTGCCAGTGCTGGAAGCAGGTCACGAAGCGGCGGTTATGGACGCCTCGGTACGCTATCACGCCGATGGCGTGGTTATGCTCAGGCTGGAAATCGACGAGCACGGTGCCTGTCAGGCGCGCTGGCAAGCACACACGCAGGCGATGACGCGGCGCTGGCACACGCAAGGCCCCACCCCCCCGGCCTGTGTGCAGGAAGGGCTTGCATTACTGAGCAAACCTGTAGATGCCCTGTTTGCACCGATTCTGGCCGAGATTCCCGCCATTTCCGAGGACTCGCCGTCCGCTGACGAGCAGGTGATTCTCATTGCGATTGACGGCGTTCGCCATTATGGTGATATGGTGCAGCTGCGTCAGCTGATGGCAAGACAAGCGTCGCTGCATACCGTTAAAATCAGCGCAGTTTATCCGCAGCGGGTCATTTTCCAGGCCGTTGCAGCGCTTGCCCCCGAAGCGCTTGCGCAGGTACTGGCAACCTCGCCCACGCTCGAACCACTGCCGGAACATATAAATACCGATGCTCTGGCGGGGACACATCATCATTTTTTAGGTTTTAGGCTCATCCCGTGAATTGGCATTATCTACCAAACGTCATTACGATAGCGCGTATCGCCCTGGCCTTACCCATTGTCTGGAGCCTGTGGCAAGGCCAGTATGCGCTGGTCTTGTTACTTTTATTCATCGCTGGCCTCTCGGATGCGCTGGATGGCTGGCTGGCAAGGCGCTATGGCTGGCAAAGCCCCCTGGGTGCCTATCTTGATCCTCTGGCCGATAAGGTCTTGATGGTGGCAACCTACTTTACCGTAGCGCTCACCGGGCTGTTGCCGTGGTGGCTGGTGCTGGCGGTGGTGGTGCGTGATCTGGTCATTGTTGCCGGGGCCATCGGCTATCGCGGTGTCACCAAACAACTGGAGATGCAACCGCTGCTGATCAGCAAGCTCAATACCTTCATGCAGATTGTGCTGGTGTTATCAGTAATCATCAACGCCGGGGTATATCCCTTGCCGCCGCTGTTGCTGCACAGCCTGATCGGTATCGTACTGTTTACCACCTTAAGCAGCGGCGCGGCCTATGTCTGGCTGTGGTCACGCAAAACCGTGGTGTATCGCCGAAAAAAAAATGCAGCTCCTTTGCAAGAAGATGAGCCCCGCTAGCGAGACAGGTTACAAAACGCTGCATCAACCCAACAAGGAGGCCTTTTTTGCCATGAGCACTTCACACACTCCCGCTCCCACGCTTGACGATGTGTGGCGCGCATTTATGGAAACCGACCGTCGTCTTGATCAACGATTCCAGGAAACTGAGCGTCTGATAAAACAACTTTCGAAAAATCTGGATGAAAAATTTCAGGAAACTGACCTGAAATTTCAGGAAACCGACCGAAAATTTCAGAAAACTGACCTGAGATTCCAGGAAACTGAGCGTCTGATAAAACAACTTTCGAAAAATCTGGATGATAAATTTCAAGAAACTGACCTTAAATTCCAAGAAACAGACCGAAAATTTCAGAAAACTGACCTTAAATTCCAGGAAACTGATCGCCTGATCAAGCAACTTTCAAAAAACCTGGGCGAGCTAGGCAATCGACTCGGCGAGTTTGTCGAGCATCAGGTCGCGCCCGCTGTGGTGCGCTTGTTTCGCGCCCAAGGGATTGAGGTGCATGAGGTTTATCCAGGGGTGTCTGCCAAGCGCAACGGCGAGGCGCTGGAGATTGATCTGTTAGTGGTCAATGATGGGGCGTTGGTCGCGGTGGAATGCAAAAGCAAGCTCAGCACTGAACACATTGACGCGCATCTGATCCGTTTGGAAAAGCTCAAACGCGTATTGCCTTTATACAAAGATCATCAAGTGATGGGCGCCGTGGCCGGGATGGTCATCCCCACCTCTGTCGCAGACGAAGCCATCGCTAAAGGGCTATATGTGTTATGTCAAAACGGCGAACATATCGAGGTACGCAACCCGGCGGTATTCACTCCGGCGGTGTGGTAGTGTTGCGGGCGAAATTTTCGGCGGGAACGCCGATCGCTTGGCCGGGTGTGACTCGGCGCTTGATCAACCATCATCCCGCATGAACCGATGACTACCTACATTCTGCGCCGTTTATTATTGATGATTCCCACCTTGCTGGGGATTACCCTCGTGGTGTTTGTGGTGATGGCGGCGGCCCCCGGCGGAATCAGCTCGCAATCGTTGGTGGACGGGCTCAATCTTGAGCCGCAGGCCAAGAAGGCCATGGAAGATTACTATAACCGCATGTATGGGCTGGATCAGCCCGCCCCGGTGCAATATCTGCGCTGGCTGAACAACGTATCGCCCGTGGGTTTTGTGTTTGATGCGCAGGGACAGATGAGCGGGTTTTCCTGGGTTAAAGGCGTAGATCTAGGCCTAAGCTTTCGCTATGGACGCCCAGTGACGGATCTGATTGCCGAGCGCTTGCCCATTACCTTATTACTCAATGTGATCTCCATCCCGATCATTTATGTGATTGCCATTGCCGTGGGGGTCCATGCGGCAACCCGTCGGGGCAGTCGTTTTGATGTCGGCTCCGGGGTGGTGCTATTGGGCTTGTGGTCAGTGCCGACCATGCTTACCGGGGTGCTGCTCATTGGTTTTTTCGCCTCTGATCAATTCTGGCGCTGGTTTCCCACCGGCGGCATCAATCGGCGCGAAGCTCTGGACATGCCTTTTTTGCCGCATTGGGGCGCCTTGGGCGATGTCTTTGGGGTGCTGTTATTGGCCGGTCTAGGGGCCAGTGTGCTGGTTTGGCTCAGTCTGTTTGCCCGCGCCCGCTGGCGCGCATTGGTCATGGGGGGAATCGGGCTTGTGCTCGGTGGCCTCATGGCGCAGCAGTTGCAGCCAGATCATCTGGGGCTGTTGCATATTAGTCTGGCTTTGGTGTTTGCCCTCAGCCTTGGCGGGATTGCCGCCAGTGAGTTTGCGTGGTTACGCACCCTGACACTGGGCTTGCTCGGCTGCGCGCTCGGCGTGGCCCTGGCGGCACAGTTTAGCCAAGGCGTCTTTGTGCGCGGTTTCTTACTGGACCGGCTGTGGCATCTGGTATTGCCGATCATCTGCCTATCCTATGGCGGTTTTGCCTTTTTAGCCAAACTCACCCGCTCAGCCGTGCTGGAAAATCTCCTGGCGGATTATGCACGCACCGCCCGCGCCAAAGGCGTCGCCGCGCGGGATGTCTTATGGCGCCATGTATTTCGCAACTCCCTGCTGCCCTTGATCACCGTCGCTGCCACCCTGTTACCCAGCTTACTGGCCGGTTCTGTCATTGTCGAAACCATTTTCAGCATCGACGGCATGGGCAAGCTGGCGGTGGAGGCGGTGCGCACCCGCGACCGCGAACTGGTGCTCTCCATCACCTTAATCAGCGGCTTACTTACCCTGGCAGGCTACCTGCTTGCAGACCTGTGCTACGCCATCGCCGATCCCAGAGTCACCTATGATTGAGCCCTATCCTAAAATTCAGGCCCTACGGTGAAGTGGATGCGGAAGCGATCCAGCGCCTCTTCATCTAAGGGCACGGCAGTATCCAGGCGCACCAGACCGATGATGGGGGAGCGCCAGCGCAGGCCCAGGCCGATACCGCCTTTGATATCCATATCATTGAAGTCATTAAAGGCATTCCCGCCATCTACAAAAGCCGCCGCGCTGAAGTCTTTAAACAGGGTGCGTTCATATTCCAGGCTTATTACGCTGAGGTGTTTACCGCCGGTAATGCCCTCTCGGGGCAACAGGCTTTCGTAGCGATAGCCACGCACGCTGCGATCTCCGCCAGTGCGAAACTCATAATCCTCCGGCAGACGATTCAGCGAAGCCCCCAGCACAGACGCCGTGGTGGCATCGGTATAGCCCCAGTCGCTGCGGAAAATCAGGCGATCATTGCCAAAAACCGGACGGATGTGCATGGCCGCCAGGCGGGTTTGCCAGAAGCGCACATTGGAGCCCAGGCTTTCATGGGCACCGTGCAGGCTGAGATTGAGATAATTGCCGTGTGTGGTATGCAAGGGGTTGTCGGCCTGGCGATAGGTCCATTCGACGCCGGGTACCAGCGCCTTGAAGGCGGGCGCCAGCAGCGCCCGATCACTGCCTAATACGCTGGCGATATGCTCTTGCGATAGCGGTGGCAGGTTGCCAAACAGCACCTCGAACAGATCATATTCCTCTTCCACCCAGCTCAGGCTCAACCGCTCTGACCAATGCTGGCCGCGCAGACTGCGGTTACGGGGCAGGCGCAGACTGATGGCCTGGTGGGTGATGCGGGTTTGTCCACCCTCATCCAGCGAGACATCACCGTAATTCAAATCCTTGCCCTGGCGGCGGGCGGCCAGTTCCAGGTGATAACCCAGCCAGGGGTCTGCAGGCAGGGTGTATAAAAAATCCAGGGCGGCTTTGTTGCGCTGCTCGACCCAGACCCCGCCGAGGCGCATTTGGTGGCCGCGATCCCATAGATAACGCCGCGTCCAGTCCAGTTGTGTACCCACACCGCTGTCAGTACCCCAGCCCAGGCGTGCCCGGTAGCGGTTGCGCTTGAGCGGCTGCAGGCGGATCAGCAGCGGAATCAGGTCAGGCGTGGCCGGATCGGGGCTGAGGCGCTCGATTTCCACCTGGGCAAAATAGCCGCTGGCGCTGAAGATATGGCGCAATTCTGATTGCAAATCCAGGGTGAGCGGAGCCCCGCGCCGCACGGGAATCAGGCTGTGCAGATAGGCTTCATCAAAGCCTTCCTGCTCAATGTGAATCTCACCCACACGCAGCAGGGGGCCGGTTTCCACATGCAAAATAATCTGTGCGACATAGGTGTGCAGATCAACCGCCACCCGCTGTAGGCGGAACTGGGCCTGCAGATAACCGGCCTGTTGCAGACCTTGCAAGAGCTGTTGCTTGCCTTGTTCATAGCGCCGATGATCCAGCGTCTTGCCAAGGCCGGAGTGCAACTGCTGGCGCAGCTGCCTCAACAGCGGGGTGTCCTGGGCATGATCCACAAAGCGCAACTCAATCTGGTCAATCGGTATGGGCTCGCCGGGCGTAATCTGATAGTGTGCCTGCCAGGCCTGTCCCGGCTGTGACGGCGGGGTGAGGCTTCCAGTGATCTGTGCCTGATAATAGCCAAAGGGCTCCAAGGCACGGCGGATTTCTGCAAAGCCGCGTTGATGCAAGCGCTCGATCAATGGCGGCGATAATACCGCTTGTGTCTCTTGCGGCGCTTGCTGCTGGGCACGAACCAGACTCAACAGCCCTTGCACATTGCGCAGGGCTTCACCGCTTAAGCCCTCAAGACGCACTTCGATGCGCTCATTGAAGTGTTCTGCAAAATGCGCTTCATCGGCCCACGCGGGCCACCACAGCAGCATTGACAGGGCTGCGGTGAGCAGCAGGCAGCAGTAATGCACGCGAGGGTCGGACATCATCATCAGCGCTCAAGAATGTAGGAAAAGCTGAAAATCTTGTCAGCCTCGCTGATGTGTACATCCAGGCCCAGTTGCCGCAAGATGTCGTAGCGCAGGTTGAATTCATGACTGCGTTCCAGCAGGTTGACACCATAGCCCACATAGATGGCATCACTGAGATACACCCCATGTCCCAGCACCAGGGTCCCGGCATCCAGCCCTCGCCCGGAAATCAGATAACTGCGGATGGTAATGGCATCCAGCTGGGCGGGGCGGGAAAACAGGCTGATCTGGGTGCGCTCCAATGGGCCGCTTAGCTGCACCCCAACCGCTTGCACGGCATCGGCATCACGAATCCAGCGCACCGCATGGATATCCAGTTCCGGCGCTGTGACTAAAACCTCATTAAACAGAATACGCCCCCATTCCACCGCCAGATCCTGACCAAAGGCGCGAAAGGTGCCATCCACCACATACAGAATGCCTTGTGCCGTTGGAATCAGGGTGTTGTTATCCGGCGCATGCTGTAGCCGCACATGCCCCCCGAGGCGGCTTTTGAAACCGATGGCATCCACATGCACCGCCCGCCCGAGTACCACATTGATATCAGTGCGCAAGCGAAATGGGGTTTGCGGAGAAAGATCGGGTGCGCTGTCTGTTTGACCGCTGATAACCACATCCGGTGAGGCGGTGATCAGTGCAGGGCTGTCACTGCCCCCGGCCACTCCCAGCCCGGGCGTGATGGCGGCTACCGGAATAAATAACTCTCCTTCGATATGCAGGGCCTGCCGATCGGCCTTCAGCTCAAGTCTGGGCACTACGGTGGCACGCAGACTGGGCGTGTGCAACACGCTGAAGGCATTGCTATGGGGATTGGCGCGCAGGCGTTCATCCGCATCAATGCGCAGCTGTAGCTGCTGCTGGCGCAGATCGGCCAGCCCGGCCAGCACCACCCGCCCCTGACCGGAGCGCAGATGGCCATGGATGTTTACCTGCTGCGCCGGGGTGGTGCTGGGGGTGAGGGCTACCGTGATCTCGCGCAGCGCCACCCCCAGCAGCGGGATATCCGCCGCGCCTTCGTGTAGCTGAATATCGCCCCCCAGCTGCGGGTTGGCAAGGGTGCCACCGATGGAGATATCCGCCGCCAGACGCCCTTGGGTATTGCTGACGTTGGGCAAAAACACCTGCAGGACTTCCAGCGAAGGCAATTGGGCGCGTATCCCCGCCTGTATCGGCTGGGTCGGCGGCGGTGGCCAGTGCCGTAAACCCGGCAGGGCGAGCACCACCTGTGCCCTGCCTTGCGGCAGAGGCGCCAAAGACAGCTCCGCCGCCAGACCCGCCTCGGTCATCAGGGCCGTCAGCCAGCCGCCTTCATGCGGGATGCGATGCTCACGCAGCCCCACCGGCACGCGAATCACCCCTGAGGTTAAGCCCAGGCGGGCATCCACACGCAGCTGCCCGTCGGCATTCTGCTGACCTTCCAGGCGACCACTGAGGGTCCCGGTTATCGCGGGATGAAACAGGCGGGCAGGCAATTCAGATAAGTGCGCCTGCAGCTGGCTCTGTCCCTGCGGGATCCACTGCAGGCGCGTACACACGGTGGTGGCAACGGACTGGCGACCCGGATTGCAGCTGGGACATTGCACACAGGCTTCTTCCAGCGCAATCCCCTTCACACCCACGGCCAGCGCTGCCGGGGCCTGCATTTGCCAGGCGCGTAACCCATCGCTATCCAGATCAAGCTGCTGCACATGTCCCTGCCACGTCCAGTCCGGCAGTCTCAGGCCGCCGTGTAATTGCGTGCGCAGATGCGCGGTGGGTGATTGCAGTGCCAGCTGGATATGATGCGCCTGTACCTGCCCCTGGCTGTCGGCCTGCAGACGGCTCACTCGCTCTAATCCTGCCTGTTGCAGGCCCGTGGCCTCAAGCTGCCAGTTGAAGGCGCCTTGCGGATGCGCCCCTAGTGACACCTGCGCGTTTAGCTGCTCCAGCGCTACATCGGCCCATTGCAAGGATTTTGCCTGAATGCGGGCGTCAAGCTGTGGGCGTGATAATGTGCCATGAAACTGCCCCTGAGCATCCACCATGCCCGCAGCTTCCGGTAGCCACTTGGCCAAATCAAGCTGCGCCCGCCACTGCGCCACCGTGATCACAGGCTCAACGGCTTGCGCCTGGCCTGCGCTGCCGGGAAGCTGAAGCGTGGCGTTGTCTGCCTGTAACTGCCAGCTTTGTTGCGGATCACTCAGACGCAGATGCGCGATCTGATACGCCGCACCGCTGGCCTGTAGCTGTCCTGTGGCCTGCAGTGCCTGCCCGGCCACCTCGGCACTCAGCGCCGTCAGTGCCAGATCCCACACCGCTTGGCCACGCTCCAGACGGCCAGCAGTACGGGCCTGCAGCGATAGCTTTTGAGGCCAGGCGGCCTCCATGGCCTGAAGATCCAAATCCTCGGTCTGCACCTCCAGCGCCCAGCGCAATTCCGGTGCCCAGCCCAGCTCACCCGTGGCCGCAAGCGTACCATCCAACAACTCAGCGTGAAGCGCCTGAATCTGCATTCCCTCAAGATTACCCTGAGCCTGCAACGAGGCGGCAGACACCGCCAGCGTCGGGGTATGCACTGCCGTCTGCAGATGCAGGGTGTAATCGGAAAGCGAGCCTGTCAGGCGTAATTGCCCGTGTGGACTATCTGCCACCGCCAATGAGGCTTCAGCCTGCAATGGCCAGCGCAGCCCTTGCCAGCTCAGCGCAAGCGCCACCGGGCTTTGCTGCCACTCCGGCTGCAATAACCACTCGCCCCGCAACGTCACCTGCCCGGAATGCTGCGGACTGTGCAGACGCAAACCAGAGCTGGTCAGCTGGGCACCGTGCAACGCCACCTGACCGGATAAATGCGCCGAGTGATCTGTCGGCCACACCGCCAGATGTTGCGCCAGCCCGTCAAGCTGCGTGTGCAGGTTTAAGGTCATCTCCAGGATCGGCGACCAGACCAACGCACCACTGAGCGACACCGCGCCGTGCAGCCCCCATGCCGCCAGCGAATCCACATGCACCACATCCATCTCCAGACGGTTGCTGTGCGTCAGATAAAGCTGCGTATGCACCGGGCCATTGAGCACCGCAGGAAAGGCCGGAACCAGCGCCGCCAGTGCCAAATCCGCTGCCTGGGCATTCAGGGTCATCTCCAGCCGCTGTCGCCAGCGCAATTCACCGTCTGCCAGCAACGCCCCCTGTTCGGTTTGCACGCGCAAAGCCTGCAGCACGGCCCCGTCACGATCACCGTGCAACTGCGCCTGCCAATGCCCGGCGGGCAAATCCCCGCCACGATGCTGCAACTGCGCCCTGAGCTGATAATCCTGAGTATGCCCATACAGCAAAAGTTCAGCCTGTGCGACATGCAAGGCCTCAGCCGCTCCTCGCTGCACCACGGCATCCTCAATCAATAGCTGCAGATCAACGGAAAACGGGAGCAGCGGCAGCCTGAAACCGCTCAGCGCCTGGGGCTGGGATACCTCAGAGGTCGTTGTTTGCAGCGAAAGCATTGCTCCTTTAACCATCACCCGCTCAAGGTGTAGATGACGACGCCATAGCGCCATCGGCTGCCAACGCACCTCCAACCGCTCAATGTGCTGTTCCTGACCCTGTTGCACAAAGCGCAGGCCATTGAGCGCAAACGCATCCGCCAGACGCCCTTCCACAGATTCCACCTGCAACACCTCAGCCGGCACATGATGCTGCAACACATAAAAGACCACAGCATTGCCCTTTTGCGTCCCCACCAAAAACGCGGCACTGCCGATCAACAGCAGCACCAAGCCCAAGGTCACAGCCAACAGATACCACAGTGCGCGCGCAAGCATGTCGTGTTTTCTGGATATAAGGATAAAAAAAGATCAAAGGAATACGCCAGAGCGCACAAAGCCGCCCAGACACAAAAATAGCAGCCCATGTTAGAGCCAGATCAAGACCAAAGCAATCCGCTGTACGCGCTATTGCCTTGTCTTTGGGGCCCTTGTATTGTAGCAATGATGCGTATCATGACTTTCAATGCCAATGGCCTCCGTGCCGCCGCCCGCAAGGGATTTTTTAGCTGGTTTTTACAGCAGGATGTCGATATTTTGTGTTTGCAGGAGACTCGCGCCCAGCCCGAGCAGCTGCGCGACCCCCTGTTTCATCCACCGGGTTATCAGATACTCCATCATCCTGCCGAGAAAAAAGGCTACAGCGGGGTAGCGCTGTTTAGCCGTCTTGCAATCACGCAGACGCAAACCGGTATCCCGACAGCACCGGAATTTGATAGCGAAGGCCGCTGGCTGGAGGCGCATATCGGCCCGCTGACAGTGGTTTCCGCCTATCTGCCCTCGGGTTCTTCCAGCGAGGCGCGTCAACAGGCCAAATTCCGCTATCTGGAGGCGTTATTGCCCTATCTGCAAACACTGCACAAGGCGCAGCGCCCCTGCATTGTGTGTGGTGACTGGAATATTGCACATAAAATCATTGATATCAAAAACTGGAAAGCGAACCAGAAAAACTCCGGTTTTTTACCCGAAGAGCGCGCCTGGCTGGATCAGCTGTTTGATGAGGTGGGCTGGTTGGATGCCTTTCGCCTCAAGCAAACGGCGGGGGATCACTATACCTGGTGGTCCAACCGGGGGCGCGCCTGGGAAAATAACGTCGGCTGGCGCATTGATTACCAGATCATCACCCCTGATTTGGCACCGTGCGTAGAAGCGGTGACGATTTACACGGCGGCGCGTTTTTCCGATCATGCGCCTTTAATCATTGATTATGCGTTAAATCCCGACCCATTTACCCGGATAGCTGACCCTGCATGAATGCTTGGCTTGAGAGCCTAAAGAGCTATTACGACCGGCGTATGCTCACCCTGCTGGCGCTGGGTTTTTCCTCGGGCCTGCCGGCGCCGCTGGTCTTTGCCAATCTCTCCATCTGGCTGCGCGATGAGGGCGTAAGCCGCACCGACATCGGCCTGTTTGCCCTGGCCGCTACACCCTATGCGCTGAATTTTCTGTGGGCGCCGCTGGTCGATCGGCTGTCTTTGCCGTGGTTTAGCAAAACCTTTGGACGGCGGCGCGGCTGGGCCTTGTTTACCCAGCTCTGGCTGATGCTGGCGATTGGCCTGATGGCGCTGACCAGTCCGGCGCATAATCTGATGATGGTGGCGCTGGCGGCCTTGTTTGTGGCCTTTGTTTCGGCCACGCAAGACATTGTGATTGACGCCTATCGCATTGATATTCTGGAGCCGGAAAAGTACGGCAGCGGCTCCGCCGCCACCATCTGGGGCTGGCATTTAGGCGGCACGCTGGTCGGCGGTGCGGGGGGGCTTTATCTGGCGGCCACCTTTGGCTGGAATATCGCTTATGCGGTGCTGGCGCTGGCCGTGGGAATCGGGATGCTGGCGATCCTGCTGGCCGAAGAACCCAAGATCAAGCCAACGGCACAAACTCTGGAGCGCGAAGCGCAGTTGTTGGCGCAGGCGCGAGGCTGGCGCTTTATGGGGGGGCGCCTGCGAGAGGTCGTCGCCTGGCTCTATGTCAGCGTGATTGCGCCGTTTTGGGATTTTATGCAGCGGCGCGGTTGGCTGCTGATTTTAGTGTTTATCTTTGTATTCAAGCTCGGTGATGCCCTGCTCGGGCGCATGTCCGGGGTATTTTATCGGGAACTGGGCTTTGAACTGACCGAAATTGCCAACGTCGCCAAGGTCTATGGCCTCGGTGCAACCGCCATGGGCGTATTGATTGGCGGCTTTCTGGTGCATCGCTTTGGCTTGATGAAATCGCTGTTTGTGGCCGGCTTTCTGGCAGCAGCCACCAACCTCACCTATTCCTGGCTGGCGATGTCTGGCAAGAATCTGCTGATTTTTAAAATTGCGGTGATCACCGATAACTTCACCGGCGGCCTGGCAACCGTCGCTTTTGTGGCCTACCTGTCAAGCCTCACCAATGTCGCCTATAGCGCCACCCAATATGCCTTACTCGCCTCCTTGGGCAATCTGGCGCGCATCTGGTTTTCGGCCGCCAGCGGCTGGATGGTTGATCATCTGGATGGCGACTGGGCAGTATTTTTTGCCATGACGGCAGGCATTGCCCTGCTGGGCATTCCCTTACTGCTACTGCTTATGTGGCTTTTTCCCGCTCCCAAGCCCCAACGATAGGCGTCGCCACTGAAAGCGGCCCCGCTCAAGCTCGAGCCTGGCGGATCAGGACACTACCCGCAGCCTAAATAGGGTCGATGCTGGCCGCCAGTGCTTCCAGTTGTTTAATCTCGGGGTTCAACAGCCCTGCAGTCCGCGCCCGCTGCACGCTTTCCGTAGACAGGTACAAGGCGGGCTGCGCAAACCCGCCCGGTGGTTGCGCAGCGAGGGTGATCAAGGCTTTTTGCAAACGGATTTGCACCTCAATCAGGCCCGCCCCATCACGCGCCAAAGGACGCAGCGCATCTTCAAGCATCTCGCCTTCGCGTACCGGGGGCAGATGCAGGCGTGGATAAACAACGTCCGGGGTCTGTGCGGGCTGCCAGTGCGACAACACCCTGACCAATCGCCCGATGACCTCAATCGCCGTACCTGGATCATTCACGGCGGGAGATAAGGCCCGCGAGGCAATTTCAGCCAAGACAATCAGCCCAAAGCGTGGATCCTGGTCAAAGGTGCGGGCATTGGCACAGCTAAAGGCGGCGCGCACAGCCTCCGCGTCTTCATCCGACACGCTCGCTCCTTCGATCCATAGCAAAGGCACCCGCTGATGCACAAAGCATCCCGGCAAGGCGGCAAGATAAAACTGTGCTTTCAGCGTCTCGGCAGACAGCGACAATGCCGCCAGATCAATATGTTGCACATAGCCCACCTTCACCGCATACAGCGGCGTGGCCGTTGGCGGGGGTGCGGTGTGCAGCGGATGCCCGCCCAGATAGGGATTGGCGGCCCGGGCGGTGAGCGCCTTGATACTGACCTTTTCGACCCGATCCAGGGTATCGCTCAACCGTCCAAAGCGCATCAGATGCGTCATCCAGCGTAACAGCGCAATGACCACCAGACTCACCACGGCCACCGTGGCCACAAACAGCAACAACCGCCCGCCGCCATCATAAAACCCGGCTTTAAGCGCAAGAATGCCGACCAGACTGAACAAAAAAGCCCCGAGAAAGGTGGCCAGTACATATTGCGTGGTGCGGTCTTCTTGCAGCAATTCCGTGGCTCTGGGGGTCGCATTACCAGCAGCAGCGGCAAAGGCTGAAACCGAAATAGACAAAGAAAAGGTGGTCACTGCCAGCATGGAAGACGCCAGGATATTGAGTACCTGGTTCACCGCCTCCATACTAATCACCTCTTGCAGCGTTTCAGGCATCCACGGCGAAAGCCACTGCGCCAGGATGGCGATCAACACCGCCACTATGGCATAGCCTACAACACGCACCCAGACCTTGCGCAGATGTTGCTTTAAAATCCAGCCCGTTTTGGAAACCATATTCACTCAATATCGTTACTTGGAAAGATCTCTAATAGTGCCCAACTCAAAACCGGCCAAGACGACTTTAAGGAGGGGCTCCGTAGGAGCGGGGTGGTTCTTTGTAAAAAAACCTTACCCCCTCCCCGCCTGCGGCGGGACTCCTCCTTAACAGGGGGAGAATCTTTAACCGCTACTGAGTGCAACTCGGCGCTCCGGCTAGGCAGGTGTCAGCAACATGCAGTCGCCGTAGCTGTAGAAGCGATAGCCCTGGGTGACGGCGTGGCGGTAGGCGTGCATGACGTTTGTATAGCCTCCAAAGGCGCAGACCAGCATCAAGAGGGTGGATTCGGGGAGGTGAAAGTTGGTGAGCATGGCATCGACCACATGGAATTCAAAGCCAGGGGTGATGAACAGTCGAGTATCGCCGGATAAGGGCTGCAAGGTGCCGTGCTGGGAGGCGGCTTCGAGGGCGCGTACGACGGTAGTACCGACGGCAATGACCCGCCCGCCTTGCGCTTTGCAGTGTTCGATCTGTGCCAGCAGGTCGGCGCTGACTTCTACCCATTCCGGGTGCATGATGTGTTCTTCAATCTGCGCGGTGCGTACCGGCTGAAAGGTGCCGGCGCCCACATGCAGGGTGAGAAAACCCTGGGCAACGCCCTGCTGTTTCAGCGTTTCGAGGATGCCTTCATCAAAATGCAGGCCCGCCGTGGGGGCGGCCACGGCACCCGGAATGTCGGCATAGACGGTTTGATAACGGCGCTGATCGGCGGCTTCATCGGCGCGCTTGATGTAGGGCGGCAGGGGGACATGCCCGTGGCTTTCCAGCAGTTCCAGCAGCGGTTTGCTGTCAACGAAGTTGAGCTGGAAGAGATCACCCTCGCGACCTTTGACCACCGCTTCGATGGCATCTTCCAGCCACAGGCGTTGTCCTTTGCGCGGGGCCTTGCTGGCTTTGACATGCGCGAGCGCGTCGTGTAACCCGGTGATGCGCTCAATCAAGACCTCGACCTGACCGCGTGAATCCAGCTTGTGGCCATGCAGACGGGCGGGGATGACGCGGGTGTTGTTGAATACCAGCAAGTCGTGCTTGCGCAGTAACTGGGGCAAGTCGGTAAACGTTCGGTCACTGAGCGCACCACTGGCCCCATCCAGGCAGAGAAGGCGCGATGCGGTGCGGGTTTTGAGGGGAAACTGGGCAATCAATTCAGGGGGGAGGTCATAGGAAAAATCGGTCAGTTGCATGCGCGTACGCCTTCAAGAGGTAAGAGATAAGCAAGCCTTGCCACCGGCTGCATGGCATGGCGGCAAGGCTTGGCAAAGTGGGTGCGACAAAAAAGAGGGTCAGCGTGTTGTGATGGCGTGTGTGCCTTGAAAAATCCAGGTGCGAATAATCCAGAGCTGATCATAGGTCTCTTTCATGTCCGCAGGAAAAGGATCAAAGGGCTTGGCCAGATCCACAATCCGGCGGGCGGCATCATCCAGCACCTGTTCGCCGGAGCTGGTGGCGATGCGGGTTTCCAGCACCTCGCCGGTGTGATTGAGCAACACATTGACGACCAGGGTTCCGTGCAAGCGCCGCCGCCGGGCATCGTCGGGGTAATTCAGATTGCCGATGCGCTCGACGGTATTGACCCAGCTATCCAGGTAGGCAGCTTCTACGGCGGTTTTGGTGCTCACGGAATCCATGAAATGCACTCTGGGGCGCTCCGCATAGCGCTGATCCCGTTCAGCAATTTCAGCGGCGAGGCGCGCCATTTCCAGGCTGCGTTCGGCAAAGCGGTCAGCAGGCGGCAATTCATGCGGGGCCTGCTGTTGGCGGTCTTGTTGGGCCAGCAGTGCCGGCGCTTGTCCGACCAGCACTTGCTGCGCCTGTGGATCGGTTGCCCTGGGGGTTGTGGCCTGAGCCGCCTGGGTGTGCGCCAGGCCGTCTGTGGGTAGTGGCTGCACGGCGCTCAACGGGGCACTGGGGCGCAGGCTTTCTTCCAGCGTACCGCTGCCGAGTTGATCTGCCTGGGCAATCAGCTTTGCCTGTTCGGGCGACTGGTCGCTGGCGGTTTGCACCAGGGTGACATCCAGATGCGCGCTGTGCGCAGGCGCCCGCCCTTGGGCAAAGCCAAAGGAAACGCCGAGAATCAGCACCGCATGTACCGTGGCCGCCAGAAACAAAGCCAGCCCCAGACGATCAACCGGTGTCACGGAATCCGCAGCAAAGGTGTTCATGGGCGCGTGATTAGCTCAGCAACACGGCAAGCACCAGACCCAGCAGGGCCAGCCAGAGATACCATTGCACCTGTCCGTTGTGCAGATAGGCCAGCAGGCGCGCGGTCAGGCGGGCGGTGGCGGCGGCCAGATGCAGGCTGCCATCCAGCAGACGCTGATCACTCCAGCGCCACAGCAGGTGTTGCGCGATAAACTGCAAGGGGGTGCGCAGGGTGCGCTGATAGAGCGCATCGACATAATAGGCATTGGTCAGCAGATTCTGTAGGCCGAAGGCCATTGGCGCGCCTGCCGGGGCCGGTTGATAACGCGACCCGCCATAGCGCCAGACGGCCAGACCCAGACCCGCCAGCGCCAGCGCAATGGCTAATCCGGCAACCCCGCCATGCCATCCCGCCAGCGCGGGCATGATGGCGGGAGCGGGTAACAGGGTGTGCAGATAGCCGGGAACTGCCCAGAATCCGGCGACGAGCGAGCCAGCGGCCAGGAGTAATACCGGGATATTCATGTTCCAGGGGGCCTCATGCAGCTGTGCCCTGAGTGCAGGCTCAGTACGAGGTTGCCCTAAAAATACCAGCCACAGCAGGCGGAACATATAAAAGGCGGTCAGAAAGGCACTGAGCGCCGCCAGACCCCACAGCACGCCATGTCCGCCCTGACTACTGGATAAGGCAAACCAGAGGATTTCATCCTTGGAGAAAAAGCCCGCCAGCGGGGGCAGCCCGGCAATGGCGGCGGTGGCGATGGCAAAGGCGATAAAGGTCAGCGGCAAAGCCCGCGCCAGTCCGCCCATTTTGCGGATATCCTGCTCGCCCTGCAGGGCATGAATCACACTGCCCGCCGCCAGAAACAGGCAGGCTTTAAAAAAGGCATGGGTGAACAGGTGGAAAATCGCAACCCCATAGGCGCCCACCCCCAAGGCGATAAACATAAAGCCTAATTGCGAGACGGTGGAATAGGCCAAGACCTTTTTGATATCGGTTTGCACCAGGGCCACGGTGGCGGCAAACAGGGCAGTTGCCACGCCGATACTGGCAATGATGGCCAGGGCCAGCGGTGCGGCTTCATAGACGCCGCTCAGTCGCGCCACCAGATACACCCCGGCGGTGACCATCGTGGCGGCATGAATCAGGGCCGAGACCGGAGTTGGCCCGGCCATGGCATCAGCCAGCCACACATGCAGGGGAAGCTGTGCGGATTTACCCATCGCGCCGATAAATAACAGCAGGCCGATTACGGTGGCGGTGATGACCGGAATGTCTTCGTGGAGAAAGTGTTGCTGGATGATGTCCAGTTGCAGGCTGCCCACCAAGCTAAACAGGGCAAAGATGCCCAGCAAAAAACCGGCATCGCCGATACGATTGACGATAAAGGCCTTTTTCCCGGCCTTGGCATTGAGCGTGTCCTTAAACCAAAAGCCGATGAGCAGATAGGAAACCAGCCCCACGCCTTCCCAGCCAACAAACACCACCAGCAAGGAATGCCCCAAGACCAGCAACAACATGAAAAATAAAAACAGGTTGAGATAGGCAAAATAGCGGGCATATCCGGCATCGCCTTTCATATACCCGCTGGAATAGAGGTGGATCAGGCTGCCGATGCCGGTGACAATCAAGGCCATCAAGGCACTCAGGCGATCCAGATAAAGATCAATGGCAAAGTGATGTTCGCCGATCACCGCCCAGGTGAATAAAGGCTCAATGAGCGCCGCTTCCGGATGAGCTTCCAGGGCCCACAGCGCCCGCACGGCAAAGCCAAAGGCCAGCAGCGGCAATACACAACCAATCAGCGTCACGGCTCGCAAGGCCACAGGATCACGTCGCCCGGAAAGCGCGATCAAGCCGTTGAGCACAAAACCCAGCAATGGCAAGACAACAATCGGGGAAAGCAAGGCCATCAACAGATCACCCCTTCAGATCGGCATACAGGCCGGGATCAAGGCTGCGCTTCTGGCGCACCAGCAGCACCACAATGGGAATCGCCAAGGCAATCTCGGCAGTAGCGACCACAAACAATAAAAACACCAATACCCCGCCGGATACGGCCGCCAGCTGATAGCTAAAGACCACCAGACTCAATAACACCGCATTCAGCATCAACTCCATAAACATCAGCATAATCAGCAGATTGCGGCGAATCATCAGCCCCAGCAGGCCGATGGAAAACAGCGCCAGACTTAAGCCCAGCAAGAGATTGAGCTTATCCATCGTGGCTGACCGCCGGGGCTTTAAGCACTGCGACCACCGCCACCACCGCCACCACCAGCAGCACCGAGGCCAGCTCAAAATACAGCCAGTAGTCATTGAGAAACACCTGCGCAAACTGTGCCAGCGCAAAGGGGTGTTCTTCGCTGGACAGCGTGCCTAAGCCCTCGTGCAGACTGGGTTGCAGATGCACAGAGAGCACCAGCAGCACGGCCACAAAGCCCAGGATACCCGGCCATTTCATCTTGGATAGCGGCAGGCGCAGCACCCGGTCTTGCCGATCCAGCAGCATGATGGCATACACCATAAACACCATCACCGCGCCGACGTAAATCAGCACCTGGAATATCGCCACCACATGCATGTACAAGGCCGCATACAGCGCCGCCAACGACAGCATGGTGGCAATCAGCGCCAGGGCCACGCGCATCGGATGCGTCTGGGTCAGCATCAGGGTGGCGCTCCCCAAGGCCAATAGTGAAAATAGCACAATCACCAGGGTGTGTAAGCTCAGCATGATCTTTATGTCTATCGGGTTAGGCGGAGGCGGCCAGCAGACGCTCGATATCCGGGGCGATTTTTTCCGGGGTGGTGGCCGAGGCGTAGCGTTTCACCGGCTGGCCGGAACGATCCACCAAAAATTTCGTAAAATTCCATTTCACCGACGCAGAACCCAAAAAACCTTTGGTCTGCTGTTTTAGAAAGGCAAACAGCGGGTGAGTCTGTGGCCCATTGACTTCAATTTTGGCAAACATCGGAAAACTGACCCCATAGTTTACCTGGCAAAACTGACCGATGTCCTCGGCACTGCCGGGCTCCTGATGGCCAAATTGATTACAGGGAAAGCCCAGCACCTGAAAGCCCTGCCCGGAAAAACGCTGCTGTAAGGCCTCAAGCCCGGCATACTGCGGGGTAAAGCCACAGCGGCTGGCGGTATTGACGATCAGCAATACCTGCCCCTGATAGGCACTCAAGGCCTGCGGTGTACCATCCAGACGTTCGGCACTGAAGGTATAAATGCTTTGCTTCATCAGCGTTCTCCAGATTAGGATTTGCCAGACTATCTGGCCAATCACGACGCCTGTACAATAGCATATTGCTTCGATTCGTTAAAAAACATCAAATACACCGAATGCCGACAGGCCCGCAACACCGGCTGCATTGATTGACTCGTTGCTTCTGCCATTTATTGTAGAGACACATACGCTCATGTTTTCCTTGCTTTTTTGGCGTGAAACCCTCACGCACATCCGGCGCAGCACCGTCCCTGTGATGCTTTTAGCCGTGCTCTCGCCCAGTCTGTGGGCCCAGGCGGCGCCAATCCAGACCCTGCCGGCGCCGATTGCGCAAGCCATGCAGCGGCATAATATCCCCGCCAGTACGGTGGGTATCTGGGTACAGGAAATCGGGGCCAATGCCCCCATCCTGGTGCATAACCCCGATACGCCACTGAATCCGGCCTCGGTGAGCAAACTTCCGGCAAGCTTTGCCGCCCTGGCTGAGCTTGGTCCCAACTATACCTGGAAGACCGAATTTTATACCAACGCCCCCATTCGCAATGGCGTCTTGCAGGGGGATTTATGGATCAAGGGGCATGGTGATCCCTTCCTGGTGGCCGATGAAGTTTGGAAAATGCTGGGTGCCTTACAACGACGCGGCATCCGGCGCATCGAAGGCGACCTGGTGTTTGATCTGAGCTACTACAACCTGCCTTATGAAAATCCGGGGGCCTTTGATAATCAACCGTATCGCGCCTATAACCAGACACCCCATGCGCTGCTAACCAACTTCAATACCATCACTCTGGAGATGGAACCCGAGGGCACACAGCTACGCGTGGTCACTGATCCGCCGCTGGATGGGCTGCGCATCGATAACCGCGTACAACTGACCGATAGCAAGTGTGAAAGCGGGCAAAACACCATCAGCTACAACGTCGTGGAATCAGTCAGTGGGGTGCGCCATATCGTGCTTGAAGGGCGCTATCCGCGATCCTGTGGGCGTTATCGACTGGTACGCACCGCACTTGCGCCCGAGGCCTACACCAATGCCTTGATCCGTGCCCTCTGGAAGCAATGGGGCGGGGAGATTCAGGGCGGCTGGCGTACCGGCACCTGGTCTAATCCGCGCAGCCGTCCCTTGCTGGTGCATGAATCGCGCACCCTGGCCGAGGTGATCCGCATGGTCAACAAGTTCAGCAACAATGTCATGACCCGGCAAATGGCCCTGGCGCTGGGGGCTGAAATGTACGGCGCCCCCGCGACCTGTGACAAGGCCTCTCGCGCCGTCCTCAAAGTGCTCAACGATCATGGCATCGATACCCAGGGCATGGTCATGGACAATGCCTCAGGGCTTTCGCGCAATAATCGCATCAGCGCCCGTCAACTGGCGCAGCTTTTATGGATTGCCCGTGAACACACCTTCATGCCCGAGTTTGTTTCCTCGCTGGCCCTGGTCGGTCAAGATGGCACGGTGCGCCGTCGCTTCCAGAGCGGCCCGAAAAACGGGCGCATGCATCTTAAAACCGGCACCTTGAACGGCGTGTCTGCCGTCGCGGGCTATGTGCGCAGCAACAGCGATAAAAACATGCTGGTGGTGGTGCTGATCAATCACCGTGAGGTTCAGTGGGGCAGCGGTCGCGAGCTGCAAAATGCGGTGCTGGCGTGGGTCTTCAATCACTGAGTCGCGTGCAAAAAACGGTGACATCGTGGGATTTTTTGTTAAGATTCCCTCTCAATGTCTCTAAAAACCATTAAGGTCATCACCCTATGCAAGCAGAAGAGAAGCAACTTATTGACGGTCTTTTTGATCGCTTACGTCAGGCGGAAGAGCAAACCGGGCCACGTCATGCCGAAGCTGAGGCCGTGATTCAGGACGCCGTGCGCCGCCAGCCCGCTGCACCCTATTACATGACCCAGGCCATCCTTATCCAGGAACATGCCCTTGAGCAGCTTAACCAGCGGGTACAGGAACTGGAAGAAGAACTCAGCCGCCGTCCACAACAAGCCAGCAGCGGCAGCTTTCTCGGCGGTTTGTTTGGCGCGGGCAAGGCAGAGCCTGCCGCCGCCGCCCCGGCAGTGCCACAACGGCGTTTTCAGCCACCACCCGGCGTGACGGTTGGCGGACAACATGCACCGAATGCGATGGCCGCAGGCACACCCGCCGCCGGCGCTCAACCGGCCCAAGGGGGCAGCTTCATGGGTTCGGCCATGCAAACCGCCGTCGCAGTAGCGGGCGGTCTGGTGATCGGCAGTATGCTGTCCAATATGCTATTTGGCGATGATGGCGCGGATGCGCTGGCAGAAGGCGCTGATTTAGCCGGCGATACGCTGGCAGACGCCAGTTCTGCGGTGGAATATGATGATATTCCGAATACCTCCCTGCCTGAAGACGATGGCGGCGGCTTTGCCGATATGGATTTTGGAGATTTTGAGGACTAAGCCAGCGGGTATTGCAGTTCCCCTCCTTGCAGCATGGTGACACCTTTCCGGTGTCGCTTTAAAACCGGCGAACGCAAGCTGCGTTCATGACACAAGGAGGGGCGTCTTTTTCAGCGGTATTCATCCCTTTGCATCGGTGGCCCGATTTCCCCATGTTTCGACCCCTTGAGCTGTATATCGGCCTCAAATACACCCGCGCCAAGCGGCGCAATCACTTCATTTCCTTTATCTCCTTGATCTCCATGCTGGGCATTGCCCTGGGGGTTACGGCACTGATCACCGTGCTATCGGTGATGAACGGCTTTGAGCGCGAGCTGCGTGAGCGAATTCTCGGCATGGCCTCACATGCCACTATCTCGGAATTTAATGCCCGCCTGCGTGACTGGGAATCGCTGCTGGGGAGCGTTGCACAGCATCCCCGTGTGGTTGGCGTGGCGCCCTATGTACAGGCGGAAGGGATGCTGTCCAGCGGGCCGCAGGTCAGCGGTGTTTTGCTGCGTGGCATCCTGCCTGAATGGGAGAAACAGGTATCCGATGTGGATCAGCACATGGTGTTTGGTGCCATGGAGGATCTACAGGGCGGGGCTTTTGGCATTGTATTAGGGCGTGAGCTGGCGGTTCTGCTGGGGGCGGGTGTAGGGGATCGCGTTACCCTGGTCACGCCACAGGCCGCCGTGACCCCGGTGGGGGTATTGCCCCGCCTGCGGCGTCTGACCGTTGTGGGCATCTTTGAGATCGGCATGTATGAATATGATCGCGGCACCGCCTTTTTACACCTTGACGATGCCCGCCTGCTGTATCAGATGGATGAGGAAATCAGCGGGCTGCGTCTGAAACTGGATAATATGCTGCAAGCCCCGGCCATTGCCCGCGAGGTCGCCGCCACCCTGCCGGGTTATTATTGGGTCAATGACTGGACCCGCCAGCACGCCAATTTTTTCCGGGCGGTGCAAACCGAAAAAGTGGTGATGTTTGTGATTTTGTCGCTGATTGTGGCGGTGGCCGCCTTTAATATTGTCTCCACGCTGGTGATGGTGGTCACTGACAAACAGGCCGACATTGCCATTTTGCGCACCCTGGGACTTACACCGCTGTCGGTGATGGCGGTGTTTATGGTGCAGGGTACATTGATTGGGTTGATCGGTACGCTGCTCGGGGTGCTTGGGGGCATCAGTCTGGCTCTGAATGTGGAGGTGATTGTGGCGGGCATCGAGCAATTATTTAATGTCCACTTTCTGCCGCCGGATGTGTATTACATCAGCCGCTTTCCCTCGGAATTGCGTCAGTTTGATGTGTTGCGTGTCGCCGGGCTGGCCTTTGCCTTGACCGTGATTGCCACGCTGTATCCGGCCTATCGTGCCTCGCGCACCCATCCTGCCCAGGCGCTGCGCTATGAATAAACACCCAGACCCAGGCCAGGCCGTTTTGCAGTGCCAGCAGCTGGTCAAGACCTTTCGTGAAGGCCCCTTGCATGTAGAGGTTTTAAACGGGGTAGAGCTGTGCGTGCAGGCCGGAGAAAAGGTCGCCATTATCGGCGCCTCGGGCAGTGGCAAAAGCACCCTGCTGCATCTGTTAGGCGGCCTGGATACCCCGGATCGCGGTGAAGTGATCATCTGTGGTCAGGCCATGCACCGCCTTGGATCCGCGCAGCGCGGCCACCTGCGCAACCGCCATGTCGGCTTTGTCTATCAGTTTCATCACCTCCTGCCCGAATTCACCGCCCTGGAAAATGTCGCCATGCCGCTGGTCATCGGCGGCAGCTCCGCCAAAGGTGCCAAGGCCGAGGCATTACAGCTGTTACAGGCCGTAGGCATGGGCGAACGCATCGCCCACAAACCAGCAGAGCTTTCCGGCGGCGAACGGCAACGCGTCGCGATTGCCCGCGCCCTGATCACCCAACCCAAGATCGTGCTGGCGGATGAACCCACCGGCAACCTGGATCGAAACCGCGCCAAGGCAACCTATGAACTGATGCTGGAACTCAACCAGCGCCGGGGAACCGCCTTATTGATGGTCACCCATGACCCGGAACTGGCCGCCTGCATGGATCGGGTGTTATTACTGAGCGAGGGCCGCTTACAGCCCACGAGCATACAAAAAAACACCGCGCACCCGGAATAAATCGCCATCCTTCAGGGCGGCGCGGCGGTCAATGCGATGGCGTCTTGATCAGCGTTTGTGCATGGCGCATGAGAGAGATCACCGCATTCCCCTTAAAGGCGCTGTCAGGGCGATCATAAATATTCAGCGTGCGCTCGTCACGATGTTGACTCTGGCGCATGATTTGCCAGTTTTGTGCTTCAAGCTCACGCGCTGCGGTGATAAACCCGGCGCGCAGAGAATGCGTAGACAGTTGCGCCCAGTGCGCAATGCCAGCAGCGCGGGCGCGTTCTTTGATGATCCGGTTCGCACTGGGGTGCGTGAGTGGCGTGTGGCGCAAGGTGCGATTGCGATCAATCCCGCGAAAAACATAACCCTCATGGATTTGGCTGGCCGCCAGCCAGGCGCGCAGCGCCGCCAAAGGGCATAACTCAGGCGCGCCCTCGACAAACGCCTTGGCGGCGCGGTGTTCATTGAGTGGATCCGTCTTGGTCGGCCCCATGTGAATCAATAACCCCTCATCCACCCATTGCAGCTGTGCCACCTTAAGCGCGCTCAATTCCGATTGGCGAAAAGCGCCGAAAAAGCCCAGCAACAGATAACAGCGATCCCGCAAAGCCCGTTGATCCTGCCCACAGCCTTGCACCATCTTCCACAACTGCTCCAGCTTCAGCGGCGGCACCTGCTGCGTTTGCCAGCCCTGCTGTTGCGCATGATGGCGATGAATCCCACGCAACACCGCCCGCACCTGAGCATCTTGCGTGGGATCGGGGGCGTTGAGCAGCCGATGCGCAAAGGACAGCGCCGCCACACGGTGTGATAGAGTGCTGGGTGCCAGACACTGGGCATGATCGCTGAGATACGCAGCAATCATACGGCTGGACGTAGGCAAAGGCTGCGCAATCCCGCACCAGGCGCAAAAATGCTCAAGCCCGGCGCGATAGCCGCGTAAGGTATTGTCCGCCCAGGATTGGCTCAGCCAGTATTGCGTATTCTGCGGATTCACCTGCCGGGCCTGCGGCATCATCTCCACCAGCCAGGCGGGAATATCTCTTAGCGGTTCAGTGGTAGACATAAAGCTAACCTGCGATGCGTTGAATGTTTGCACATCATCGAGCTGTATTTGGATATAAACATAAAGAAGAAAATGGCTTATAGTGCCTAAACGGCGTTGTGTAAACAATGCCAGGTACACTCTAAATTGCGAGGTTATGCCCATGTATTACATTGTCAATACGACCCAATCCTTTGCTCATACGGTCGCTGCCTTGGAAGCGGCGGTCAAGCGTCACCACTTTGGTGTGCAGCATATCCATGATATCGGCACCACCTTGAGAAACAAGGGGATGGAGTTTACCGAGGAGTGCAAGGTGTTTGAGGTGTGCGATCCGGTCTATGCGACGCAGGTCCTGGCGCTGGATTTGCGCATCAATATGGCATTGCCGTGTCGTATTTCGGTCTACACTGAAAACGGGCAAACCCGCGTCGGCTTTATCAAACCCACGGATATGCTTAGCAGTTTGTCAGATCATCCGGCATTGATGGACATCGCCACCCATGTTGAAAATGCCATGATGCAGATGGTGGATGATGTCCGTTAGGCATGTTACCAGCCGCCTTGTCGATCGGCTTTGTTGAGTTCGATGAGGTTCATCAGTTTGCGCGGGAAACCCCGGCCTTCAGGCCGGGGAGGATGTCAACTGCAGGATGTTCCCAAAGGTCACATGCGGCTGTCTTTTATCGCGCATTTCAAAGCGCTATAGCGCTTGGTGACGTTCGCTTTCCGTGGGAGCGCGCAGCACCCGCTCCGCCCTGGGGTGGGAGCCCCAAAACTCTCCCCCTGCCAAGGGGGAGTCCCGCCGCAGGCGGGAATGGGGTTGGTTTTTTAAACACATAACCACCCCGCCCCTGACGGGGCACCCCTCCTTGAAAAGGAGGGGAGTTTTTGACGTGACGGCCACCCTGGGAGCGCGTAGCACCAGCTACGCATTAAATACGCTAAACCCCACGAGGCCTGCGGCCTCGATGCGCAGCTGGTGCTGTGCGCTCCCGGTTACTCCACGTCCCACGCTTTTAACTGTTTGAGCACATGAAGATTCAAGGCGCGCAGGTTGGAAACCCGCCGTCCGTCGATGTTGCGCTCGTGGGGTTGGTCACTGAGCAAGATGCCATGCGCCCGCAGTTCCCGTTTAAACGCGGGGATGGAGTATTTCATTAACCCCTGAGCGGTGTCGCGCTGTTCTCCCAGATATTGCAGGATGTGGTTTAAACGCACCAAAACCACGGGTTGATCTTCGATGCGATCTCGGTGGAAGGTGGTGAATTCGCCACGGCTGACGGCTTGTGACCAGTGTTTGAGAATGGCCAGCCACGGCGGGTCTGCGGGGGTGAATGCGTCTGTGGGGATAGCGTGTGGAACATCCGTGGAAGGCGGTGGTGGCGGGGGTGTGGATGAAACGGGATGGGCGTTTATATCCGCTTCCACAGCTTTTCCACAGCGGACAAGGTCATGGTTTTTTAAGTCAATGACGGTTTTCAGTAAGGCGATCTGCTCCTTGAGTCGCTGGTTTTCCTGGTCGAGCTGCTCGCAAAAAAACGAGATTGGAGAATGCTTTAGCTTGGGTTTTGGAGCGGCAATTAGTCTGAGATGATGTTCCCGAAACGCCTGAATCACCCGCAATTTGAACGCTGGACTGATCCACATGGCGTAGTCAATCAGCAGGTCTTTATCGGCATAGGTACCGGGATGATTGCCTCCGTTGATGGTTTTTACCGGCTCAAATGGCGCTGCGTCATCATTACTCAGATCTGTGTAATGTATAAGCGCCTGGATTAAATCTCGCGTCTGCTGTAGCCGCAGCCATAAAAAGGGTTCGTGCCTACGTTCGCCGCCCGAGGCTTTATGCAGATCAGTGATGCGGTAACGGCCTGCGCTGTCTTGCGCGATGGCTACGCCGTTAATGGTCAGGGAGATATGAGGATTATCAGAGGTGTGAAACATTGTATTGCCAACTCCATACAGATTCGGGAAAACCCGGCCCAGATGGGCGCGGGGACTGTATGGGTTAGCAGACCGGGCACAAGTAACCGGCGCACCTTGCGGCGCCCCACACACTCACCCGCATGGAGAGGTGCGCATGATGGAACAGGAAAAAACCGCAATGCGGTTTTATTGCATGTCCACTTGTGCTGAAGGGCTGCTAAACCCGCGCAGCGGTAAACCGCCACCGCGCTACTTTACCCAAGCCCCCGGCCTAAAGCAACTTCCATGGCCGGGTCTGCGTAGGCGAACCACGGCGGCATGAAGGAGAGTCGGGATCGATCAAGGCCACCCGCCGGGACCAGGGCTCCACTTCGTTAAACTTTGCCTTGCGGGTCTTCTTGGCGTGCTTTACAAAGCCCGCCTCGTTCAAGCCCAACGGTTTCATCGTGCGCTCTGTTGCTCCGTGAGGTGGGTTCAGTGATTATCCCAGGCGGCGGGACTTAATCAGAGGTTCCTTAGTGGTAATCAGTTCATTCTACTTCGTCGGGCCCAGCTTCAGTCCATTTAAAGCAGATCCTGTATTGATCGTTCACTCGAATCCTGTGTTGCCTCTTTTTGTCGCCAGACAAAGCTTCCAAACGTTTACCCGGAGGAACTTTCCTATAACATACCCTAGTGTACGCTTCCCCTCTTTTGTTCGCGTGTGCCGTAGCTTGCACCACAGTCTCCGCTCCACCAGAAGCGCAACACTCGGTAATGGTGGGTGGTTAACCCTTACCATGCCGGGACTTTCACCCGACCAGATGCGCCACGCTTTGCGCGGCGCGCTAACGCCTAGCTCAGCCGAGAAGCGCCGCATCGCGGCCCGACGTCGGCTGGAACGCCGTGTTATGCCTGTTTTTAGTTAATCGGCGCATCTCATATTTGGCGTAACTATTCTGTGCCATTTTGAGTGGCACTCCTGACAGAGGTAAGAGCGTGGCCATTTTTCGGACTCACCACCAAATAAAGCGTATGGCGCCCAATGGTGATTCTCTGCGCCTTCTTTACCGCACACCTCACAACTTGGAAGCTTCCAAGTTGTTTTTATTTCGCACGGTTCAACTCCTGCGTCAATCACAGACTGGCACGCAACGAAATGCGTTGTTCTGTGAGAGCAGTATCCACAATAGAACACACAGACATTGTGGCCCCCTGAATTCTTGGCCTTGCCTACCAGCCATTGTTTCTCAAACCCGCATTCAGGGCAAGGATAGTCGGGCCACTCAAAAGGTTTTTTGCCATGAAAAATTTCCCGTTCCGCGCTGGAATCACTATTGGCCCATGCAGTAATACTTATCTGCATGGACATGAAATTATCATGATCTTTTGCAATGACTGTGGAGCAATCGATCCTGTCATTATTTATAAATTACCTGGTGAAAAAGAGACGGCTATTAATGCTTGGAATCATAGGCAGTCGCAGTAGGAACGCCGGTTACCCGACGTGCGGTTTTCCCGCACCGGGCTCCTCATTCATACTCACACGCGCAGAGGGTACAATGTACCCTGTAGATATTTTCGCCAGGAAGGTTTGCCTCTTATAATCGAGCCCTACATTGTCCCGAAGAGGTTGTCTTTGACGAATATGCATGACTGTCACCCCCTTATCGAGTTCGATCGCCTCTTGGATGAGATCAAGAACCTCTTCTTTGGTTTCCGCTGCCGCGATGCACCCCCGGAAGATCAGGGACATATGCACCAAAACTGCTCGGGCCTTTCTCAATACTAACATCGTCAGAAAATACCCTGCCCCGACATTCCGCATCAATTTTCATGACATACTTAATACGCGGGTAGTCCTGAAAATGGTAGTGCTGGATGTGGTAAGATGTAGTAAGATGTAGAGGAAATGGGTTCTAAAGAGCAAAAAGCCATGCAGTGTCCTTCGTGTCATTCAGAGAATGTGATTAAAAATGGCCGTATCCATAACCACAAGCCGAAATTCGCGTGCAAGGCGTGTGGTCGGCAATTTGTCGAAAATCCCCAGAATCGAATCAGTGAGGATAAAAAAGCGCTGATTGATAAACTCTTATTGGAAAGAATTTCACTAGCCGGTATTGCTCGGGTGGTTGAGGTTTCAGAGCGTTGGCTACAAAGCTATGTGAATCAAAAATATAAAGAAACCCCTCGAAAGGTGCAGGTAAAAAAAAACCTAAAGGGAAGCTTGTGATCCAATGCGATGAACTGTGGTCTTTTGTAGGAAATAAGCATAACAAACAATGGGTTTGGTTAGCAATCGATCAAGAGACGGGCGAAATTGTTGGCGTGTTTGTCGGGGATCGAAGTCGGCAAGGGGCCCAAGGGCTTTGGGAGTCGTTACCTGCGGTGTATCGTCAATGTGGTGTGTGTTACACCGATTTTTGGGAGGCCTATCTGGGGGTATTGCCTACACAACGCCATCGGGCCGTTGGAAAAGAAACCGGCAAAACCTCTAAAATTGAGCGCTTCAATGCCACATTAAGACAACGTGTATCTCGCTTCGTCAGAAAAACCCTGTCATTTTCAAAAAAGCTCGAAAACCACATCGGCGCTATCTGGTATTTCGTTCACCATTACAATGAAACCTTGTCTGTCGCTGCTGATTGACTATTCACTATCTTGTGCAGGACTACCCGAGGTGTTTGTGGTGAATTTGATAGTGGCTATATCGCCTGATACCTCAATCGAGTACGTGTAAATGAATACGTTCGGCACCAAGACTTCCCCGCTGGTCGTTGCCACAGGTGAGCTGAGGTCAGCAATCAGTGGATTGCCACCGACGAGCAGTGATTCCGTGTTCCCATTGACGAATTTGGTTTTGTCAAAACTGAGGTAGACCCCATTGTCAAGACAAAAGGTGGCCGAGTTAAAGTTATCGCCTGCCCCTCACTCTCAGCTGCACAGCGCTGCCCTGATGCCGCAGATTCACCGTCGGTAGGCGTCACCGCCCCGGGCCGTATTTGTCTACGATCAATGCACCTCCTCCCTGCCGGGTCCTGTAGACCGTTGCTGGCGTCTCGTCGGCCTGTGCTTGGTGCGGGCGCTCTTCGTTGTAAAATGAGAAGTCTTCCAGTAGCCCAAGAGTCACCTCACGCAGGTCAGCGTCGCCTTTGAGGTCGGTGTCCTCATGCTTCACCGTTCGCCAGAGCCGCTCTACGAAGATGTTGTGAAAGGCTCGCCCTCGGCCATCGATGCTGATCGTCATGCCTTCACGCTTGAGCACGCTGGTGAATGGCTCCGCCGTTTTCTGAGCGCCTTGGTCGCTGTTGAAGACTTCAGGAGGGCGGTTCAGCCGCAGGGCTTCCTCAAGACAGTCGAGGCAAAAGCTCGCATCGATGGTGTTGCTGAGCCGCTCACTCAAGACCTTTCGGCTGTACCCGTCGATGATCGCGACCCGGTCGCAAAAGCCTCGCGCTAGCCGCACGTACGTGATGTCAGTGCTGCAGGCCTGGTTGGGCCGAATGACCTGAATGCCACGCAACCGGTACGGATAGACTTTGTGCTGCGGGTGCGGGCTGCGGGTGTGAGGGCCCGGCGCGATCGCCGCCAGTCCCATCCGGCGCATCAGTCGCTGCACGCACTTGCGGTTGACTTCATGGCCCTGTGCCCGCCGCTCGGCTACTATCCGGCGGTTCCCGTAGAGCGGTCGCCGCGTATAGATTTCGTCGAGCAGACGGCACAGCAGCAGCGCCGTCGCGTTCTCCTGTGATGGATGGCGATGCGCGTATACGGTCGCTCGAGCTACCTCCGCCCGCTCACACTGCCGCACGATGGAGCGCGCACCCTCCGCCTCAATCCAGCCCTGGCGGCTCATGGCAGGGTGATCCCTGTTTTTTTTGAGCCAGTCCCCGTCCAGCTCCATCTTCAGGCGGCCCATCTCGCTGTAGAGCCGATCCGGCGAGTCCTGCTCCGCTGCCGGTTTCGGACCACGCTTGCCCTCAAAGCGCGTACCTGCCTGCTCAACGATTGCCTTCTTCCACTTGCTGACCTGCACCGGGTGAACCCCGTAGGCTTGACCCATCTCGTTGACGGTCTTGACCCCATGGATCGCCTCACGCCCGACCTTGGCCTTGACTCTCGGCGTTGTATGTGTTCCGCTTCTTCTTTTCGCTCATCTCTTCGCTACCCCATGCTGGAGGCTTTGTCATCGCTTAAGCTGTTGTCCAGATTTCGGGGTCCACTATCTTTGTCGGCATCCCTGGCCAGCCAGACACCTGCAACACAGGGTCGTAAGTTAATGGCGGCAGCGGTGTTGTATGTGGTGGCGGGGTGTCGATCAGGTTTTGTGCATAACGCGCCAGAATCACCAGCTCATCTTCGATGGTTTTAATGTGTAGGTTGATTTTTTCACTCACCGAGTGGGTGGAGTGAGTCAGCAAGGATTCATAAACTGCCTGCAGTTGTGTGGCAGTAATCTGGGTTGATTGCTGACTGAAGCCCTGCAGCTTTAAGTGAACTAACGCCAGTGAAAATACAGAAAGCAACACCACCGTCAGGGTGGCAAGCAGCATCATGCGCTGGCTGTAGTTGGCCTTTTTGAGAGGTGGTATGGTTTTCATTGCCAGGCTCCTCTGGCCTTTTTTCTGTTGGTATCAGGCACAGAGATGGCTAAAATGACGGCAATTTATCCAAACCCGCCGCCAGCGAATACACAAAAAACGAAATGGGCCTGCACTGAATACGAAAATGCCTCTTCGGGGCTTTGTTTTCCCTATATTTTGCTAATTCAATCCTATGAATGCTTGCTCCCAGCCTGCACCACGCCTTTTGTTTGGTGATGCCAAAGCCTTGAGTCAACGTAACTTTCAGGCGTTGGCTGATCAGTTTTCTCCCACGAGCACACGGGATGAGTACGACACTTCCAGCACGGCAAACTTTTTCTACAAAGGCAGTTCGCTGGCCATGGACGGGCTCATTTTTTACCATTCCGTCATCAGTAACTTGTTTGTCAGCACTCGCCTTGACCATTACACGTTGAGCCTTGTCTTTACAGGTAAAAGTCATGTGCAAGAGGGTCGCCGTGGGTATGCCATTACTGCTGCTCCTAAAAACCTAAACAAAGTTGCTTATGCGATTTTTAGGCACTTCGCTCTCCGTTGATAACACCCTTGCGGGCGAGCAACTGGAGTCCTGGTTGAGCAGTCCCAACCGAATGGCCGGTCAACACCGGCAACATGGGCGGTTTCAGCCGTCGAAACCCAGCTTGCGCCATAAAACTTGCCTCGGCGTTCATCCTGAACAGAGAACAACTTTGCGATTCGACTTAGACCCCGACCATGGAACGCGAAACCTTCGCGCTTGTAGATAACCTATCTACAATGGAGAATTCTGATAAAGAATGAATAAAAAATCAAGAACTGTTTTTTGCTCCCACTAAAGCCGTGCTGATACCGCCAGGCATTCCCTTGCAGCGTTGGATCAGCCCGGAATGTCTGGCCATAAACCTTTGCATTAGCTTTGACCTTAACCGCCTGAATCGTGTCAGCCTCGCCATGCAAGGTGGCGAAGGTTTACCGGTGACACCAACTCACTTGAGCACCGTAAAGCTCCAACATGGCCCCATCAACTTGCGGCAACTGTTCCAGCAATTGATCCAGAAAATTGACGCCCTGGATGCTAATCCTGCATTACTCGCTGCTTCAGGCTTTGATGACCAGGTTTATCGTTCATTGGTGATGGCCCTGCAACCGAAAGTATTCCTCAAGGAGTATGTAGCGGAAACAGACGGTCTTGCAGCACAAAGGATCAGTGCGCTGAGCGCCTTTGAGCGTTATGTCGAGGAGTATCTGTTAAGCCCCTTGTCATTGACTGAAATGGAAATCATGCTCGGTATTTCAGCGCGTGCGCTGCAGTACGCCTGCCTCAAACGCCACGGTTGCTCACCGATGACCTACATACGCAACCGCAAACTGGATTATGCCTATCAACAGCTGCTGCACCGCCAAGGCAGTACCAAACTCGCGGATCTTGCGGCGGAGTTATATTTTTCCAGTCAATCCCGGTTCACCCGCTATTTCCGTGAGCGCTTTGGCATAAAACCATCAGAACTGCTGGCAGGCCCTGGCAATCTGTCGGATTTAATGCCCGAGATGAGATAATAACCGTCAGTGCATATGGCTCGTGGATTGAGCATGAGCAACTGCCGCTGATGCCGTTGCCTTGCGTTTCATGGTGTTTTTGCTGGCCGGTACGGGGTAGGTCAAGGCATCCCATAAACTCATGTTTGACATGAGGTTGCGAAAGGTTATAACCGTTGCATTCAAGCTGTTTTCACTGCGGTCTGCCCAATCCCTCTGGGGCGCCTTATCAGGCGGTGATTCTGGGGGAGTTGCGCACGTTCTGCTGTCCCGGTTGCCAGGCAGTGGCGCAGGCCATTGCTGCTGGGGGGCTGGAGGCTTATTACCGTCAGCGCAGCGCAAGCGCTCAGGCCGTGCCTGTGCCGTCTGCAGAGCAACAGCAGCGTCTAGCGCTGTATGACCATCCGACGCTGCACGCCCGTTTTGTGATCTCGCAGCCCGATGGCACGCAGGAGACGGCGCTGCTGCTGGAAGGGATTGTCTGCCCGGCCTGTATCTGGCTCAATGAGCGCCATATCGGTGCATTGCCAGGGGTGCTGGAATTTTCGATCAATTACACCACGCACCGGGCGCGGGTGCGCTGGGACCCACAGCATATCCGCCTGAGCGAGATTCTCGCCGCCATTCAGCAGATTGGCTATCAGGCACACCCTTATGACACTGAGCGCCGCCAGGCCGCCTTTGAGCGGGAACGCAACGCGCAGTTGCGCCGCCTGGCGGTGGCCGGACTGGGCACCATGCAGGTGATGATGCTGGCGGTGGCCTTGTGGTTTGGGGCCAATGATCCTACGCAAGGCGAGATCATGCAGTTTTTACGTTATACCGCGCTCGTCATCACCACGCCGGTGGTGTTTTATGCCGGGAGCATATTTTTTCACAATGCCTGGCGTGATCTTCAGGCCCGGCGAGTGGGCATGGATGTGCCCATTGCCCTGGCGATCGGCTCAACCTATCTGGCCAGTGCCTGGGCCACGCTGGCCGCGCACGGTGAGCACGTCTATTTTGAATCGGTCAGCATGTTTGTCTTTTTTGTGCTGCTCAGCCGGTATCTGGAGATGATGGCCCGCCAGCAGGCCGCTCAGGCCAGCGAGGCGCTGGGCAAGGCCGTGCCCGCCATGGCATTGCGGATTCAGGCCGGTGAAGAGTGCTGGGTGGGGGTTGCCGAGCTGCGCGTCGGGGATCAGCTGCGCATCCGCCCCGGCGACCCCATTCCCGTCGATGGGCGGGTGCTTGAGGGGGACTCGGCAGTCAACGAGGCGATACTTACCGGCGAATCCTTACCGCGAAGGCGACGACCGGGAGATGCTCTCATCGGCGGCAGTATCAACATGAGCAGCCCGCTGGTGATGGAAGTTACGCATGTGGGTCAAGACACCGTGCTGTCGGCAATGCTGCGCTTGCTGGATCGGGCGCAGAGCGAAAAGCCCCATCTGGCCCAATGGGCACAGCGCGGCACCGGCTATTTTGTCAGTGCTGTGCTGCTGCTGACGGCCGTCGTTGGCCTGATCTGGTTTTTGTGGATTGATCCGACGCGGGCGTTTTGGGTGATGGTGGCGATGTTGGTGGTCAGCTGTCCATGCGCCTTGGCGCTGGCCACACCGGTGGCGATCACCGCAGCGGTCGAACGACTCGCCAAGCAAGGGGTCTTGGTCACGCGAGGCCATGCCTTGGAAACCCTTGCGCAGGTGCAGCAGATCATTTTTGATAAAACCGGCACCCTGACCACCGGCCAATTACAACTTCAATATGGCCATTACTTTGATCCAGCGCACACGGAGCCCTATTGTCACGCTCTGGCCAAGGCGCTGGAACACGGCAGTGAACATCCGGTGGCCCAGGTGTTTCAGGCTCTGTCGCCTGAGATAACCATCCGGCTGGACGATCAGCAGCGCGCCGTGACCGGCGCCGGCATTGAAGGTCGGCTCAACGGTCAGGCCATCCGCATCGGCTCCCCGGCCTTTGTGCTGGAATTGGCGCCCCGCAGTCCGGCACTGATCCGCCAACTGCATGAATATGCACAACAATACCCCGCCGCTACGCCCGTCCTGTTGGGCAACCGTCAGCAAGTGCTCGCTCTGTTTGGTCTGAGCGACACCTTGCGCAGTGATGCCGGGCAGGCGATCCGCCAGCTTCAGGCACACGGTTTGGCGGTGCGCATCCTCTCCGGCGACAGTCATGCCGCGACCCAGGCCATCGCCCAACGCTTGCAGATTGCGCAGGCTCAAGGGGAATGCACACCCGAGGATAAAGTCCGCGCCCTGCAGGCCGCCCAGACACAGGGCCACATCGTGGCCATGGTCGGCGACGGCATTAACGATGCCCCGGTACTGTCACAGGCCCATGTTGCCATTGCCATGACCAGCGGCGCCCATCTGGCACAAAATAACGCCGATATGCTGCTATGTTCTCAACAGCTGAGCGCCTTGCCACAGGCGGTACACAAAGCCCGGCAAACGCTGCGCATCGTGCGCCAGAACATCACCTGGGCCATCGGCTATAATCTCATCGCCATCCCTATTGCCGCCACCGGCCTGCTCACCCCGTGGCTTGCCGCCCTCGGCATGTCCGCCAGCTCCCTGCTCGTCGTTCTTAACGCCTTACGCTTGCGCAAATGATCCTATAGAAGGTCGCTATCGCCGATAGCAAAGTGGCCCATGGGATACAGCGGCTAAGCCATTACCGTGATATGACTGCCGGGAATATTGGGGCTTGGAAACATCGCTTGGATGCGTTCCAGCAGGCTTAGCTGTAATTTTTGCGCCCCAAATGTGCGCACTTTGGTTTCATGAAAAATGGTGTGCAGATTGAAGTCAGTATTGCCTGACTGCGCTTTTTCGCGCTGTTTTTGTAAATTTTCTTCAGCCAGCTCGCGCCGCGCCTGCAGTTCCATGGCCCCGGCTTTGGCGGCAACCTGATAATCTTGCGGCGAGGGATCGACCGGGGCCAACGCCGCACGACGAATCGCCTGAGCCTTGGTGATGGTGGCTTGCGGATCATTGGGCACCGGCGAGACATTGATACTGACCTCACCACCGACCGCATAACGCCGTCCATCTGGGCCCACCCTATATTCATAGCTGGCCGGCTTGGTGACATATTGCCCGCCAGCGACCACATGCGCCATTTCATGCGCCCGCACCGCCTGATCACGCACCCGCAGCTGCTCCACCTCGCGCTGTTCCTGTGGGCTTAGCTCGCTCAGGATGCGCTCGCCGGGCGTTTGTGCCTGCTGTTCTTGCGGCTCTTCTTCTGCAGACGCCTCAGCAGGACTTTCTCCTCCCGGCTTTTCCGTCTCGGCACGCTGAGGCAGCGGTGGTGCCAGGGAGGCACTCTGCTGCCCATGTGGATGGTCAGCCGTTTGCTCTGGCGATGTCACCTCTGGAGGTATCACCGCTGAGGATGTGACCGGTTTGGGAGCGGGGCCGCGCAATAGGTGCGGCATGGCGCTGACTGAATAGATTTCCATGGAAATGACCCTCCGCTAAATCATCAAAGCGTTATCGCTACACTGTGGGACGTTTTAAAGCTTCTTCAACCGCCATGCGGCTGGCCTGACCCTGTAACACTTCAATCAAGGCCAGCGCAAAATCCATCGCCGTACCGGGACCCCGCGAGGTAATGACATTGCCATCCATTTCCACCGGCGCGCCGGTCAATTCGGTGTCTGCCAGGTGCAGCGATTCCAGCACACCGGGATAACCTGTGGCACGACGCCCATCAAGCAGGCCCAAGGCCGCCAGAACTTTGGGCGCCGCGCAGATGGCAGCGACATAGCGCCCCTCGTGATGCAGCTTTTGAAGCAGCGCCCGGATGCGCGGATCATGGTTGAGATAATCCGAACCGGGCAAGCCACCCGGCAACACCATCAAATCATACTCGCCGCTGGCGGCCTCTTCGAGCGTGGTATCCGGAATCAAAACGGTCTGATGCGAACAGGTCACCGGCCCGCCTTCCAGGCCAGCGGTGACCACCTCAATGCCTGCACGGCGCAACAGATCAATCAGGGTAACAGCTTCAAGTTCTTCACAGCCTTGGGCGAGGGGGATAAGGACGCGTGCCATAGGGTTTTCTCCGGTTTGCTTTGATATAGACAGTTTTTGCCACGGTTTTGATCGGGGTGCGGCCATCGACAAAATACAACAAAGCCTCACGATATTCATAGATCCCACGTTCACAAAGGCTTCAGCGTTATGGTCATCCGTGCAGACCACGATACGAGCGCGAGCACGCACCTCTCGTATAGAATCCTGAGCGCGGTTTGTCCAGTACATGCGTCATCCCCGTTTGGTGTTGCGCAGGAAAAAACGCGGCTTCTTTGGGCATTAGGCGGTGCAAGGCCTTATAATAGGCCGCATTTGCGCGCAGGCGGCGCGTGGTGTCTTTAAATTTTAATTTTCAGGAAAGCAAACCATTATGTCCGATATTCAGGCCCTACCTAAAACGAAAGATGCCTTGCATGCCCTGGTCGAGCAGGTCTTGCACGAGGCCCGGTTGGCCGGTGCAACGGCGGCGGAGGCGGCGGTAAGTTGTAATACCGGGCTTTCGGTGAATGTGCGTCTGGGTGAGGTGGAGACGCTGGAATATCATCAGGATCAAGGGGTGGGGGTCACGGTGTATCTGGGGCAGAGCAAGGGCAGCGCCAGTACCTCGGATCTCAGCCCGGCGGCCTTGAAAGAAACGGTGGCAGCGGCCTGCAGGATTGCCCGCTATACCGCCAATGATCCCTATGCCGGTTTGGCGGATGCAGCGTTGATGGCGTATACCTATCCGGATCTGGATCTGGATCATCCGTGGTCGTTAAGCGCAGAAGAGGCGATTGCCTTGGCACGTGCGTGTGAAGATCATGCGCGCAGTGTGGATGCGCGCATCACTAATTCTGAGGGAGCGGGTGTGGATTCTTTCCGGGGGACGGCCGTGTATGGTAATTCCCACGGCTTTATCGGCGGCTATACCAGCACGCGCCATGCGCTATCGTGTACGGTGATTGCGCAGCAGGATGAGGATATGCAGCGCGATTATTGGTACAGCGTTGCGCGCCAGGCCGAGGGTCTGGCGTCTGCCCATGAGATTGGCAGCAAGGCCGCCCAGCGGGCGCTGAGTCGTCTGGGAGCGCGGCAGCTGTCCACCCGGCAATGCCCGGTATTGTTTAGCCCGGAGGTGGCGCGCTCGCTGATTGGGCATTTCATCGGTGCGGTGCGCGGCGGCAGTTTGTATCGCAAGGCTTCATTTCTGCTGGACAGTCTGGGGACGCAGGTCTTTCCGGCGCAGGTGCGTATTCATGAGGCGCCGCATATCCCCATGGCGTTGGGCAGTGCGCCCTTTGACGGTGAAGGGGTGGCGATTACGGCGCGCGATCTGGTGCGTGATGGTGTGGTGCAGGGCTATGTGCTCAGCGCCTATTCGGCACGGCGTCTGAATATGCAAACCACCGGCAATGCCGGCGGCGTGCGCAATCTGAGCATCGACCCCACACATCTGGATCAGGCCAGTCTGCTGGCGGAGATGGGCACCGGCCTGCTGGTGACGGAGTTGATCGGCCAGGGCGTCAATAGCGTTACCGGGGATTATTCGCGGGGAGCCTCGGGCTTTTGGGTGGAAAACGGGGTGATCGCCTACCCGGTGCATGAGATTACCATTGCCGGTAATCTGCGCGAGATGTTTATGCACCTTGTCGGCATCGGCGGTGATATTGACCCGCGCGGCAATATCCGCACCGGCTCGCTGTTGCTGGAACGCATGACCCTGGCCGGGGAATAACGGTGGCGGATGCCTGATACGTTCGCCAGGACAGCATCACCGCGACATCGGGTGCTATTACACACTATCTGAGTGAGGCTTTAAGGTGGAATTTTTAGTTAAAAGTGGTAGTCCGGAAAAACGCCGTACCCCAGCCCTGGTCGTTGGGGTGTTTGCCAATCGCAGCCTGTCGGAGAGCGCTGCGCTGCTGGATCAGGCCTGTGGCGGTATGATCACCTCGGTGTTGCGCCGGGGCGATATGGAAGGGGAAACCGGCCAGGTTTTATGGCTTTATGATCTGCCCAATATCAGCGCCGATCGGGTGCTGTTGATCGGCTGCGGCAAGGCCGAGGCGCTTAATGAGGCCACCTTTGCGCGCATTCTGGCGGCCATGACCCGCGCCTTACAGCAAAGCGGAGCGGCTGAGGCGGTAAGCTATCTGTGTGAGCTGGCGGTCAAGCAGTATGATATGCAGTGGAAATTGCAGCAATCGGTGCTGGTCATCGAAGACACCCTATACCGCTTTGATCAGTTCAAGCAGAAAAAGGAAGATACCAAGCGCCCGCTCAAACGGGTGATCTTTGGTCTGCCTACGCGCAATAATCTGCCCCAGGGGGAACAGGCGGTGCGCGAGGCCAGTGCGATGGCCACCGGGATGCGTCTGACCAAGGATCTGGGCAATCTGCCGGGGAATATCTGCACCCCCAGCTATCTGGCCGAACAGGCGCAGCAGCTGGCCAGGACGTATACAGATCTTGCGGTGAGCGTACTGGAGGAAGCTGAACTTGAAGCGCTGGGGATGCAGGCGCTGCTGGCGGTCACCAAAGGCACCGAGCAGCCGGCCAAGTTCATCATCGTGGAGTATCGCAAGGGTGAGGCCAAAGACAAGCCGGTGGTGCTGGTCGGCAAAGGCGTGACCTTTGATAGCGGTGGCATCTCGCTCAAACCGGGGGAGGCCATGGATGAGATGAAATACGATATGTGCGGTGCGGCCAGTGTGTTGGGAACCCTGCTGGCCTGTGCCGAGCTGATGCTGCCGATTAACCTGATCGGGGTGATTCCAGCGGTAGAAAATATGCCCAGCGGCAAGGCCACCCGTCCGGGCGATATTGTCACCACCTTATCCGGACAAAGCGTGGAAATCCTCAATACCGATGCCGAAGGGCGCCTGATTTTGTGCGATGCGCTGACCTATGTCGAGCGTTTTGAGCCGGAGGTGGTGATTGATATTGCCACCCTCACCGGGGCGTGCATTATTGCCCTGGGGCATCAGGGTTGTGCCTTGTTCAGCAATCAAGCGGCGCTGGCGCAGGATTTGTGCGAGGCCGGGCAGCAGATGTATGACCGCGCCTGGGAGATGCCGCTGTGGGAGGAATATCAGGAGCAGCTCAAGAGCAATTTTGCCGACATGGCCAATATCGGTGGCCGTCCTGCTGGTAGCATCACCGCCGCCTGCTTTCTGGCGCGCTTTACCAAAAAATATGCCTGGGCGCATCTGGATATTGCCGGGGTAGCCTGGAAAAGTGGCAAGGAGAAGGGGGCAACGGGGCGGCCGGTACCGCTGTTATTGCGCTATTTGCTCAATCGTTTGCACAGCCGCGCACACGGATGACCCGCGTTGATTTTTATGTGCTGCGCTCACATGATGAGCACAGCCGTCTGCTAACCGCCTGCCGCCTGATTCACAAGGCGTTTACACAAGGCTTGCGGGTGCATGTGTATACTCAGGATGAGGCCCAGACCGAGGCGCTAGATCGGCTGTTGTGGAGTTTTCGCCAGGATGCCTTTATTCCACACACCCGCGACCCGGCCAGTGCAGACGAGTGGGTCTGTCTGCATCATCAGCAGCCACCGCAGCACCCGACGGCGGTGCTGCTGAATCTGGCGGTGCAGCGGGCACCGTTTGCCGTACATATCCCGCGCATTATGCATATTGTCAACGAAGCGCCCGAGATCCGTGCCTCCGGGCGCGAATACTACCGCTTTTACCGTGATCAAGGTTGTGAACTCAACCATTATCCCCTGGAATCATAATGGAAAAGACCTACGACCCCCGTACTATTGAACAAGCCCTGTATCAGGAATGGGAGCGTGCCGGGCGTTTTCGTCCCACCGGGCAAGGCCAGGCCTATTGCATCATGCTGCCACCGCCCAATGTCACCGGCACCTTGCACATGGGCCATGCCTTTCAGGATACGCTGATGGATGCGCTGATCCGCTTTCAGCGGATGCAGGGTGCTAACACCCTCTGGCAAGGCGGCACGGATCACGCCGGTATTGCCACGCAGATGGTGGTGGAGCGCCAGCTGGCCAAGGTCGGCAAGACGCGCAACGATCTGGGGCGCGAGGCCTTTTTGGAACAGGTGTGGCAGTGGAAAGCCGAATCCGGCGGCCAGATTACCCGCCAGCTGCGCCGCCTGGGCGCCTCCATTGATTGGGAGCGGGAACGCTTTACCATGGACGAGGGCCTGTCACACGCCGTGCAGGAGGTCTTTATCCAGCTGTATCGCGAAGGGCTGATCTATCGCGGCAAGCGCTTGGTCAACTGGGACCCGGTATTGCATACCGCCGTTTCCGACCTGGAGGTAATCTCTGAGCCTGAACAGGGGCATCTGTGGCATCTGCGCTATCCTCTGGTCGAGAGCGAGGGCTATCTGGTGGTCGCTACCACCCGCCCCGAGACCATGCTGGGCGATACCGCTGTCGCGGTTAATCCGCAGGATGAACGGTACCAGCATCTCATCGGCAAACGGGTCAAACTCCCGCTGACCGGGCGCGAGATTCCCATCATTGCCGATGATTATGTAGACCCCGCCTTTGGCTCAGGCTGCGTAAAAATCACCCCGGCACATGATTTCAATGATTATGCCGTCGGTCAGCGCCACGATCTGCCCCTGATCAATATCTTCACCGTCGATGCCAGCCTCAATGATAACGCCCCGCCTGCCTATCAAGGCCTGGATCGTTATGCGGCGCGCAAGCGCATTGTCGCAGATCTGAAGCAGCAGGATTTGCTGGAGCGCATCGATCCGCACAGCCTGACGGTGCCGCGTGGGGATCGCTCCGGCGCGGTGATTGAACCCTTTTTGACGGATCAATGGTATGTGCGCGTGGCGCCTCTGGCTGAACCAGCGATTAAAGCGGTCGAAGACGGGCGGGTGCGCTTTGTGCCGGATAACTGGAGCAAAACCTATTTTGAATGGATGCGCCACATTGAAGACTGGTGCATCTCGCGCCAGATCTGGTGGGGACATCGCATCCCCGCCTGGTATGACGAATCCGGGCAGGTGTATGTCGGTCACAGCGAGGCCGAGGTACGCAGCGCGCATGGGCTACCTGCCGAGAGCAAACTCAGCCAGGACCCGGATGTGCTGGATACCTGGTTTAGCTCGGCGCTGTGGCCCTTTTCCACCCTGGGATGGCCTGCGCAAACCGAGGAACTCAAAACCTTCTACCCCACGCAGGTATTGGTCACCGGCTTTGACATCATCTTTTTCTGGGTGGCCCGCATGATCATGATGGGGCTGAAATTTATGGGCGAGGTGCCCTTTCGCGAGGTCTATGTCACCGGCCTGATCCGCGATGCCCAGGGGCAGAAAATGTCCAAATCCAAGGGTAATGTGCTTGATCCCATTGATCTGATTGACGGCATTGATCTCAAATCCCTGCTGGCCAAACGCACCACCGGCCTGATGCAGCCAGAGATGGCGCCTAAAATTGAAAAAGCCACCCGCAAGGAATTTCCCCAGGGCATTCCGGCCTTTGGCACCGATGCGCTGCGCTTTACCCTGGCCTCCCTGGCCTCGACCGGGCGTGATATTAAATTCGATCTGGGACGCATTGAGGGCTATCGCAACTTTTGCAACAAGCTGTGGAACGCGACGCGCTATGTGTTGATGAACACCGAAGGCCACGATGCCGGGCAGGCGGGCGGTGAGATGCACCTCAGTCTGGCGGATCGCTTCATTCTCAGTCGTTTGCAACACACCACCGCCGAGATGACCCGGCAACTGCAAAGCTACCGCTTCGATCTGGCCGCGCAGACCGTGTATGAGTTTACCTGGTATGAATACTGCGACTGGTATCTGGAACTGTCCAAGCCGATTCTCAGTGGTGAGCATAGCCGCGAGGCCGCCCGGCGGGGCACCCGTCACACCTTGCTGGCGGTGCTGGAAAGCATTCTGCGCCTGCTGCACCCGCTGATGCCCTTTATCACCGAAACCCTGTGGCAGCAGGTGGCCCCGCTGGCCGGGATTGAGGGCGACTGCCTCATCGAGCGCCCCTACCCGCAGCGCGACGAAGCCCTCATCGACCCGCAGGCCGAAAGCGAGATTGAATGGGTCAAAACCTTCATTCTGGGGATGCGCCGCATCCGTGCGGAAATGGACATCTCGCCCGGCAAACCTCTGCCGGTGCTGCTGGCAAACTGGCGTGCCGAAGATCAGCAGCGCTTCAACGCCAGTCAGGAATTTATCGAATTTCTCGCCCGCCCGGCCTATGTGGACTGGCTTGAGGATGATCATGCGCCGGAATCGGCCATCGCTCTGGTCGGCGAGATGCGCCTATTGATCCCGCTGGCCGGGTTGATTGATAAAGATGCCGAGATTGCCCGCCTGGATAAGGAAATTGCCAAGCTTGAGAAAAACCTGCAACAAAGCGAGGCCCGGCTTGCCAGCAGCGGCTTTGTGGATCGCGCCCCTGCGGAAGTGGTTGCCAAGGAACGCCAGCGCGTCGCCGAGATGCAGGCCGCCTTGCGTGAACTCAAGGCCCAGCAAGAAAAAATCAGCCAGCTTTGATAGCTGCAAGACTCCCCTCCTTTTCAAGGAGGGGTGCCCCGTAGGGGTGGGGTGGTTATTTGAAGCGCCGAGTTGTACTCGGCCCATCGGAACACGGGCTAAAAGCCCGCCGAGTAAAACTCGGCGCTCCCCTCCCCTTGGCAGGGGGAGAGTTTAGTGAAACCAAAACCCAGCAAAAAACACCATGTCAAGCTTATGTGAACGTCTCAGCGCGGTACAACAACGCATCCAGCACGCGGCCATCGCCTGTGGGCGTAAGCCCGATGAGATTCACCTGCTGGCGGTGAGCAAAACCCAGCCGGTTGAGGCCATTGCCGCCGCCTGGGCCTGTGGACAACGCGCCTTTGGGGAAAACTATGCCCAGGAGCTTTATGCCAAGGCCACGGCCTTAACGCCAGAGATGGGGATTGAATGGCATTTCATCGGCCCCGTGCAGGCCAACAAAACCCGTTTGATTGCGGCAGTAGCTGATGTGGTACATGCGGTGGAGCGTGAACGCATCCTGCAACGCCTCAACGACCAGCGCCCGGACGACAAAGCCCCGTTACAGATCTGTTTGCAGCTCAATGTCAGCGGCGAGGCCAGCAAATCCGGGGTCAGCCCCGCTGAACTGCTGCCGCTGGCACAGACCTGCATGGCATTGCCCCGCCTGCAACTGCGCGGCCTGATGGCCATCCCCGCTCCCAGCCCCGATATACAACAGCAGCGCCAGGCTTTCGCCCAGCTACGTCAGGCCCTGGAAGCACTCAAGGCGCACGGCTACCCGCTTGATACCCTGTCCATGGGCATGAGCGATGACCTTGAAGCCGCCATCTGCGAAGGCGCCACCTGGGTACGCATCGGCACGGCGATTTTCGGCCAGCGCAGTTATCCCCAGGCCTAAGCGGCGCAAATCGCCCCACTGCTCAGGCCAGCAAGGTCGCCTTGAGTTTTTTCATCGCGTTATTTTCCAGCTGGCGAATCCGTTCAGCCGACACGCTGTATTGCGCCGCCAACTCATGCAGGGTCGCTTTTTCATCACCCAGCCAGCGCTTGGCGAGAATATCGCGGCTGCGCTGATCCAGATTGTCCAGCGCACGATGCAGACGTTGTTGATAATGCTGCGCCCACTCGGAGTGCTCCAGACTCAGCGCCGGATCGGCCTGCTCATCGGTCAGCCATTGGGCCGGGGACAAATGCTGCGCATCTTCCTGCTCTGGATCAGGATCAAAGCTGACATCCTGCCCGGCCAAGCGCGATTCCATCTCCATCACCTGCGCCTCCGAAACTCCAAGATCGGCGGCCACCGCAGCCACTTCATCCTGACGTAGCCAGCCGAGGCGCTGCTTGGCACCCCGCAGATTGAAAAATAATTTACGCTGCGCCTTCGTCGTGGCCACCTTGACAATGCGCCAATTGCGCAGAATAAATTCGTGAATCTCGGCGCGAATCCAATGCACCGCAAAGGAAATCAGGCGCACGTTTACGGATGGATCAAAGCGTTTCACCGCTTTCATCAAACCGATATTGCCTTCCTGAATCAGATCACCCAACGCAAGGCCATAGCCGGAATAGCCACGGGCGATATACACCACAAAGCGCAAATTGTGTAATACCAAGGCCCGCGCAGCATCCAGATCATTGTGTTCACGCAACCGCGTCGCCAGGTCCTGCTCCTGTTGGGCATCCAGCACCGGTAACTGATACACAGCGTGCATATAACTGTCCAGATTACCGACTGGCACCGCCAAATGGGCTTGCGTGCGGCTCAGGGCTGTGCTCATAAACGACCTCCGCCTCTCAGATAACTTAAAAAACCATTGCAAACAACGCAATCGGCGCGCTCAGCGCATACCGTATAACGCGCTATATTAGCACTCACTGGCAAAGAGTGCTAATAAAATCCAAAGTTCCCTCATTGCCCACTCACTACACATCCGCCGTACTGCGCGGTTCATTGCATGTTGGTTTATGACATTGAACCGACAAAGCCCCAAAATAAAAAAGGCCACGTATTGACGTGGCCTTGGGTACTGGCTGGGGGACTAGGATTCGAACCTAGGTTGACGGAGTCAGAGTCCGTAGTCCTACCGCTAGACGATCCCCCAAAAATTGATCAGCGCTTGCTGTACTGCGTTGCGCGACGGGCTTTGCGTAGACCCACTTTCTTACGCTCAACTTCACGCGCATCGCGGGTCAGGAAACCGGCGGCGCGCATTTTACCACGCAGGGTTTCGTCATACTCAACCAGAGCACGGGCGATCCCCAAACGGATGGCACCAGCCTGACCGTTAGCGCCACCCCCGGTGACGGTCGCATAGACATCAAAACAATCCTGGGATTCAGCCACATGAAAGGGTTGACGTACGACCATGCGTGAGGTTTGACGCCCGAAGTATTCATCCAGCGGCTTGTTATTGACAATGATTTTGCCATCGCCTGGACGAAGGAAAATACGTGCAGCAGCGGTTTTACGTCTGCCGGTGCCGTAGTTTTGGGAAAGAGCCATGGTGCTTTGTTATCCTGATCAGAGTTCCAAGGGTTGCGGCTGCTGCGCGGTGTGTTTGTGGTCAGCGCTTGCAAAGATTTTCAGCTTGCGCATCATTGCACGCCCCAAGGCATTTCTGGGCATCATCCGCTTAACCGCAAGCTCCAGTGCCCGCTCCGGCGCACGTTCCATCAACTGGCTGAAGTTCATCGACTTCATATTACCCACATAACCACTATGGCGGTAATACATTTTGTCGTTGGCCTTGTTGCCCGAGACGCGAACCTTAGCCGCATTGACGACCACAATGTAATCACCCGTATCCACATGCGGCGTGTACACCGGCTTGTGTTTGCCACGTAGGCGCGTTGCGATTTCGCTGGCAAGCCTGCCGAGCGTTTTGTCGCTGGCATCGACCAAAAACCAGTCACGTTTGACTTCAGCGGGTTTTGCGCTAAAGGTTTTCATCGTCTTTAAGTTTTACGCGAGAAAATCTGGGCTACAACAGCCTTGGACATCAATGGCCACCGGCTGCACAGCACAAAAGCCTTCCCGCTTCCTCCGTTAACAGTCTTGGGTTGAAAAATCTTTTCCCCCGGCCCTCGCGCAAAGGCTAAGGTCACACTTCCTGGGGATATGCACGAACCAAATATCCTTATGTTTTCAGGCAAATAAACCCGATACACAGCGCGTGCCGATATTACTTTATGATAGGGCTAGCAAACATCGCCCCACACAGAATCGCGAATTTTAAACATAAATACCGCATAAGGCAATCATTGCCGCGTTTTCTGAGTAAACCCGCCAGGTAAAATGAATCAGCCCGCCTTGCAAAACACCTCGGCAGTCGCGTGAAGCCCGGTGCGCCATGCTCCCTATTAAAATCCCGCACGGCACAGCGCCGACCTGTGTCGAGGTTTTATGGCATCGCCTGATCCATCAATGTCCGTGGTAATACGGCGTACCGGCGCCGAATTGTCCGGTTTTCGGGGTGTTTTTCGTGGCGGTGATGCAGTCCCTCAGTGCTTTTGCCAGTGCGGCGCCGGAGGGATAGCGTTTCTCGGGGTCTTTTTGCAGGCATTTGTTAATGATCAGGTTGATCAGTGGCCCAAGTTCCGGGCGCTGTTCGGTGATTGGTACATGCGGGGTTTGGGTGATTTGATAGACCAGCCCGGCCATGGTCTCGGCGGTGAAGGGGAGGCGGGCACAGAGCAGATAATACAGGGTCACGCCCAGCGAAAAGAGATCACTGCGCCCGTCCACCCGCTGCCCCGAGATTTGCTCAGGAGACATGAAGGCGGGGGTGCCGAGCACGGTGCCGGTGCGGGTTTTGCTGTTATCCAGCAGGCTGGCGATGCCAAAATCGGTGATTTTCACCACGCCGGTGTCCGGGTTATACATCACATTGGCGGGTTTGATGTCACGGTGGATCACCTGCTGCTGATGGGCGTAATCCAGCCCGTCGGCAATCTGGGCGCCGATGTCTAACACCTCGGCAATGGGTAGCAGGGTTTCGACTTTGGTGTAGGTGTCCAGCGCCACGCCTTCGAGAAAATCCATGGCGATAAAGGCAAGATCATGCTCTTCGCCCACATCGTAGATGGTGACAATGTTTTTATGTGTAAGGCGCCCGGAGGCCTCGGCCTCACGGAAAAAGCGCGTTTTCACCTGATCCAGCACTTCCGGATCAAATTCACGGTTTAATGCCAAGGTCTTGATGGCCACTTTGCGGCTGATCTTGGGGTCAGCGCCGAGATAAACCACGCCCATCGACCCGCGTCCCAGTTGTCGCTCAATCTGATAGCGCCCGATCATCGGTTTTTCCAGGCTTTTATCGTCAAGCACCAGATCTTTGCCGCGATGCTGATGCACGGTCTCGGGACTGAGTTTGGGGGCGCGGCTGTCTGCCAGGGGTTTGAGGCGCTGGAAACGCACCGTGATGTCGCGATAGTGCGGGTCCATGGCGCTTAAATGGCGGTATACCTCCAGGGCGCGGCCATACAGGCGACGCCGCTCAAAATCCTGTCCTAGCAAATAGAGCTGCTGCTTGATCATCTCATCTTGCTGGGTGCAGCGTTGATACAGTGCAAAGGCTTGCTCCAGTTGCCCCTGTGATTGCAGATGGGCGGCGAGTTGCCGATATGCCTCGGATGCGTTGTTACGATCGGCATACAGGACCGCGTGGAGCCTTGCGTAAAGTTGCCAGCTTCCCAGCGCCAGCAGGATCAGCAAGGCCGGCAATAACAGCGGCACCATCACCTGTGCCCACAGCATCAGCAGGGCGCTGCACAACACCAGCAATAACGACACTCCCAGCGGCGCCAAGGCATCGGGCAGGCGGGTGTAATAGGACAGTGGCAGCAGTAACAAGGCCAGTGCGGTGGCGATGAGCAATATCCGTTGCAGTCCTTCGCCCCAGGCAGGCTGATATAGCACGGCCCCGGTGGTGGCGGTGTGTACGTTCCACGCGCTCCAGATGGCGGCAGGCAGAGTGAGGCCCTGATAGGTCAGATAATGCGCCTGTGGGCCGCTCACCGGGCCGATGATGACGCTACGATCGCGCAGTTGTGAGGGATCAATGCCGTGAGTCAATAAAGATTGCAGCGTGTGCGTTTTGAGCAAGCCGTAACGCGGATCACGCTTGGGCGACAGCGGACGTAACTCCATTGCGGCCCCCATTGGTAGCCAGTGCGAGCCTATACGCACTCCACGCCCTTGGCGGAATTCAATATTTTGTGGTGTCTGGTGCAGGCTCAAGGCCGTCATCAATACATCAAATCCAGCCAACCAGTCGTGATCGGTTGCGATGAGGCCGGGAAAGCCACGAAACCCAGGATAATAACTGCCGACGATGCCCACCCCGCTGACGGCGGTGAACAGAGGCTCTGCGGCGGTTGCAGGTTGCCAGCTCAATGGCATTTCACGATGGGCGGTGAACAGTGGCCCAAGCCAGGGACTTGTGTACCAGGCGCGTTTGACAGGGCTGCTGAGGGGGGGCAGGACGCTGGCAATCGGGCTGTCTGAGGGGGTGGGGTGGGCATAAACGGCCAGCACTACCTGCCCATGTTGCTTGATCTGTGCAGACAGGGCCTGCTGTTCGGCGGGGGTGGCGTGTAAATGTAGCGGCAGATGCAGGCCGATCACCCTGGCTTGGGCCTGATGCAACACCGCCAGTGCCTCGGTCAGGCGCGCATAAGACCACAGTCCCTCCGTGTGTGCGTGCAGGTCACGTTCATCCAGCGCGATGAGCACAAGCTGCTCAGCCGCATCGGGGACGGGCAATAAGGTGCTGGTTATGGCAAAAAAACCCTGATCCAGCCCGCGCAAAGGGCCGTAACTTCCCAGCAATAACAACACGCCCAGCGCCACCACCATCACGGAGCGGGGGCTGTATGTTTGTAATTGCCTGAGCAGCGGTTGCTTGATCATAAAACCATTTTCGGGGTGAGCAATCCGCCCATAATACAAAAGCTTTGGGATCGACGCTACCAGCCAGCGCGTCAAAGCCTGAAAACGCCGAGCGGTATTTCTGTGGCTGTGTTGTAGAAAGCTAAAGCACTCCTGCAAAAAACCTTCAGCTTTTTCTTTCCCGGCCGATATATCTGCCAAGCCGTTTTGAACATTGCGCGTCTCGCGACGCATGACCGCCCGTCCAACACTTTGGCTTTTTCGCGGAGTCACCGATGAACCCCCTATCCTTGCTATCCTCCTCGCCGCCCGGTTTGCCAAGCTTGGGTAAACGCCCGGCCCAGGCCCCCGGCCTTGGCATTGCACCCGGCTTGCAGCTGCGCCCACCGAATACGGCGTTCACGCCGCAGACGTCCCCGGCTGCTGCAGACCTCCTGGCAAAGGCTTATGAAAAACTGGCGACCCGCTTTCAACCGCCGCAAGCCGCACAGCATGAAAGCGCCGCGCCGCAGCCACCCGCCACGGATTACTCCCCCGATGCCGTCGCACAGCGCATTCTGGGCTTTGTCGGCCAGCGCCTGGAACAGGAAAAAGCCAATGGCGCTGATGTGCAGCGCTTGCAAAACCTTTATGAGCAGGCCACCAAGGGCATAGCGCAAGGCTTGCAGGAGGCGCGGGGCGTGTTGTCCAAGGCCGGTGTATTCAATGGCGACATTCATAAAAACTACACCGCCACGGAGGAAAAACTCAAAGAAGGTATGCAGGCATTGCATGAGCGTCTGTTTGCCCCACCGCCACAAGCGGGTGTGTCTCAGGGAATACATAAGCACAGCGCCCTGTATGAATCACGCAGCTTTAGCCTGGAGGTCAAAACCCAGGAAGGCGATGTGATCAAACTCAATGTAAGCAGCGCCCAGGGGCAGGCGATGACACACTCCGCCACGCAGCAGGCTGGGCTTGCCGGAATGCAGCTCAACATCGCGCAAAGCAGTGCCTTCCAGCTTGATTTCAGTGTCGAGGGTGATCTTAACGACAAAGAGCAGCGCGCCTTGACCGAGCTGTTTGGGAATATCAATAAGCTGGCGGATCGCTTCTATCAGGGCGATATCGAACAGGCTTTCAAAAAGGCGCTATCCATCGGCTATGACGGCAGCCAGATTGCCGGTTTTGCGCTGGAATTGCGCCAGACCCAGGTCTATCAGGCGACCGCCGCCTATGGCAACGTGGCTAAACTCGGCAATTCGCAGGCCAGCGCCGCCCAAGGCTTCATGCCCTTGGCCGATTTTGCCCGCGACATCATGGGCACTGCTGAGCAATTGCGCCAGAGCCAGACCTTCGAGCAACCTCATGCTATGCTCAACACGCTGCTCAAGGAAACCCTGCCGCTGCATGGCCAAGACAGCGAAGGCCCGAAGCAGCACCTTAATCAATTACTGGATACCCTGCTTAAACCCAACACACTCAGCACTTGAGCGCGGCAAGTTGTGGCTGGGTGAGTAGCCATAGCAGTTGCGCTTGTGACTGATCCAGACCTTCGCTGAAATGCAGGGCGCAGGCGGCGCCCTTTTTCATTTCCACCGTCACCGGGGCGTGCGGGCATAGCAGCCAGGCAATCCATTCCGAGAGGTTGGGTTCATGGCCCACCACCACGACAATGCCGCTAAAGCCTGCCGCTTTGAGCCAGCCGATTTGATGTGCGGGGTCGGATTCCGGGGCGAGGTGTTCGGATTTCAGAGACTGCTGCACCGTGAGGGATTGGGCCAGAATATCTGCAGTTTGCGCGGCCCGCACATAGGGGCTGGTGATCAGATAATCCACCGGCCCCAAGAGCTTGGCTAAACTGGCACTGGCCAGGCGGGTGCGCTCCATGCCTTTGGGGGTCAGCGGGCGCAGGGAATCGGCCTGACCCGTTTTGGCAAATTCCTCACGTTCCTGGGCCGGGCCATGGCGAACCAGAATCAAAGACAGGGCCTGTGGGTGGCCGCCGGTATGTCGTTTGGCGCGCACTGTTTTCATCATCAAAAAACCATCTGCTTATAGTGATTGATCAAGCCGTTGGTGGAGGCATCATGGCTGTCGATAGGCTGGGGATGTTGCAATTCGGGCAAGATGCTATTGGCCAGTTGTTTGCCCAGCTCAACGCCCCATTGGTCAAAGGAATTGATGTTCCAGATCACCCCTTGCACAAAGATTTTATGCTCATACAGGGCAATCAGGCTGCCCAGGGTACGCGGGGTGAGGCGCTGAAACATCAGGGTATTGCTGGGCCGATTGCCCGTAAATACCCGATGCGGCGCCAGTTCGCGGATGCGTGCCTCGGGCATACCTTTGGCGTGCATCTCGGCGTACACCGCCTGCAGGCTACGCCCTTGCATCAGCGCCTCGCTTTGTGCCAGACAATTGGCCAGCAGGATGGCATGATGTGCGCCCTGCGGGTTGTGTGACGCGCAGGCCACCAGAAAATCACAAGGAATCAGACGGGTTCCCTGATGCAGCAGTTGGTAGAAGGCATGTTGTCCATTGGTGCCCGGCTCGCCCCAGATCACCGGGCCGGTGTCATAGGCCACAGTATGCCCATCACGGCTGACACTTTTGCCGTTGCTTTCCATATCCGCCTGTTGCAGATAAGCGGGAAAGCGATGCAGATATTGATCATAGGGCAACACGGCATGACTGCTCGCGGCAAAAAAGTTGTTATACCAAATCCCCAATAGCGCCAGAATTACCGGCAGGTTGTCATTCAGCGGGGCGTGTGCAAAATGCTGATCCATCGCATGGGCGCCACTGAGCAGGGCCTCGAAATGTTCAGGCCCGATGAACAGGGCAATGGACAGACCAATCGCCGACCACAGGGAATAGCGCCCCCCCACCCAATCCCAGAATTCAAACATCTGCTGCGGGTCAATGCCAAAGGCCATCACCCCCTCGCGATTTGTGGACACCGCGACAAAATGGCGCGCAATCGCCTGCTCATCGGGGCAGGCCTTCAGAAACCAGGCACGGGCAGTATGCGCGTTGGTGAGGGTTTCCTGGGTGGTAAAGGTTTTGGAGGCAATGATAAACAGCGTCGTCGCCGGATTGAGCGCTTTGAGTGTCTCGGTGATATGGGTGCTGTCCACATTGGAGACAAAGTGCATCCGCAGGCGCGGGTGTCCATAGGGCTTGAGCGCCTCACACACCATCAGTGGCCCCAGATCCGAGCCGCCGATACCGATATTGACGATATCGCAGATCGGCTGGCCGTCAAATCCCAGCCACTGACCACCGCGCACCGCCTCGGCAAAGGCCGCCATGCGTTTGCGCACCGCCAAGACCTCGGGCATCACGTCTTGTCCCTGCGTCATGACCACCTGCCCCGGCGGACAGCGCAGCGCCGTATGCAGCACCGCCCGCTGCTCGGTACAGTTGATGGCTTCCCCGGCAAACAGCCGGGCCCGCATCCCTTCGACATCGGCCTCCCGTGCCAACGCCAGCAAATGCGTGAAGGTGGTTTCGGTGATACGATTTTTGGAAAAATCCAGCAAAATATCTTCAAAACGCCGCGAAAAGCGCGCAAAACGCTGCGTATCCTGGGTAAACAGCTCGCGCAGATGCAGGTCTTTTATGGCATGGTAATGTGTACTCAGGGCCTGCCAGGCAGGGCTTTGATGTATAGGCATAGCATGTGATCCATTCAGGTTTTAACATTCCGCATGAGGCGCGTTCAACGAATTAACGATGCACGTCCTGAGTGTTTGTATCTGGCATGACCTTGGGGTTAGCCCGGTTGATGATGCGGGCACTGATCGGGACTTGCTGGGTATCCAGCGCCTGCTGATTACGCCGCCGCGATTCGTGACGCAGACGCCAGACATAGCCACCCAGCGCCCCGCCAGAAGCAGCCATCAAGACCACCCCCAAAGACATCAGCTGGGTTAGCAGGAGCATCCCCCCCAGGCCCACCACCCCCACCACCGCTGTGCCGACCTTCATATTGGCCTTGGCCTGAATCCGTCCGGTTTCCTTGCTGGCCGCCTTGCGGGCCTGTTCCACCGCCTTGGCGGTTTCCCGCTCGACCTGCAGCTTTTGGCGGTCGCGCTCACGGCTGAGATCCTGTTTCGCCTTGGCCAGCGCGTCCTTATGCTCGGTTTCCATTTTCAACAGGGTTTCGCGGTGTTCGGCGCGGATTTTGAGGATTTCCTCTTTATATTTGGCATCCAGCTTGGCGCGAATCTCGCGGGCATCCCCCCAGGCCAGACTGGAAAGCCACAGGGTCGCAAAAAAATTAGTGGTCAACAGCAGACCAGCAAAGATTACCGCCATCTCCAGCGAAGGCATCTGCCACCAGATAGCCATCATCGCTGCGGCAATGATTTGCATCAAGGTCAAACCCAGGAAGTATTTCACCGCCATGGACACTCTGAACCGGATCAAGGTCATTCTCCACGCGCGCGCTGCACGCGGCTGGTTTAGGTTTAAGAAGTAGTATGGCACCGTTATTGATCAACATGGCATCGTGGCCCGTTTAGTTTAGCAAAACTTGACCCTTACGCCGCTCACCCCAGCGCCGATGTATACGATCATCAGGCGTGGCATGGGGCCAAGTGTGCCAAACCGTGTGATTATTCAGGAGGACGCCATGCCCTCATGCCACTCATTCGCCGGATTCAATCACGCGGCGCAAACGGGCGGGAAGGTACAGGCGCATCGCTGCACCGATGCGCTGCTCGTGACGTTGCCATAAAATCCCCAGACCGATGATGAGCAAGCCGCTGAAAGAAAGAAACACGGGGAACAGGAGGCTGTCAGCAAAGACGCGATAGGAAAGATAACCCAGATAGCTGAATACGCCGATGGCGCCAAAAATCACAAACACCCGGCGGCGCAGCATGGTGCCGATCAACAATAGCCCCACATTGATCAGGCAATAGGCCAGTTTGGCCAGTTCACTTTCCGAGCCGCGCAGGCTCAGGCCAAACCAGAAGGCTAGCATCCCAAACAGATACAGCCAGAACGCATAATCCAGGTCGCGGCCATAACGCATATCCACGCCAAAGGCCAGCAGCAGCATCCCCAGACCAAACCAGAGGGAAAAATCGCGGCGCAATTCCCAGTTCATTTGCATATCAAACAAAAACGGCACCAGATCCATGCTCAGATACCAGAGCGTAATTGCCACCGGAAAAATCAGAAAGGGCAGGCGATAGCGCCAAAAAGCAATGGCGGCTGCGACCAGGGTGGCCAGTTCCATAAAGATCCAGCGCCAGGAGATGATCTCGTGATAATTGCGATAGATCGCATCATCGGGCCACAGCGAAAGGGCTTTTTGCAGGCCATAGACCGCCAGCGGAACCAATGCCACGCCAAGTGCTGCGGTCAATCCGGCAGGAATGCGCAGATCCCGCGCCAATAAATATTCGGTCAGGGCAACGGCGAGGACGCCATATAATAGCGCAATGATGAACAGCCCCAGACCGCCGAGCAGCTCCCAGGCCAGGGTCATAAACAAGGTCATGGCACTGATGGCCATCATGCCGCCGAGATAATACAGTACATGGGAAAGCTGCAAGGCGGGGCGGTGACGTCCACGTGCCTGCCAGAATTGCCACAACGCCTCGGCTTGTGAAGCCTGCAGCAAGCCTTGATCTACCGCACTGTCGAGATCACCCCGTTGAATACGCATCGCTCGCCCCTCTCGCAATCACTGTGCTGCCAAGTCTGCACCGCAATACACAACGGGCGCAATCTTTATTTTTAAGAGGAATACATGATGTTTTTCTCCATCCGCACCAAAGTTTTTCTGACGCTGCTGCTGGCAGTGTGTCTGGTGGTGTTGGGAATGCTGGCACTGATGCGCTGGTCGTTTGAGGCAGGCTTGGTGGAACTGGCTGAAACCCGCCAGCAAGAACGCATTACACACATCCGCGAACGCTTGAGTCAGCTGTATTTGTATCATGGCAGTTGGGAGCCCTTGAAAGCCAACCCCGCGCTGTGGCTAGGGATTCTCAGTGGGCGTGGTGAGTTTTTGCACTATCCCGGCTGGGCGCATGACCCGCCGGCCAGAATGCCCGGCTGGTTACGCTATCATCCGGAGGACCCCCCGCATGCCTGGCCGCCGCAGCGTACCCTGCAGGCGCAACAACAGGGCAGACGGCATCGCCCCCTGGAATTGCGCCTGATGTTACTTGATGCACAAGGGGCTATCATTTATGCCCGCCCGGAATTGTTGCGCGAGGCTCGACGCATCCCCATTGTGCTGGATACGCAGCGCATCGGCGAACTGGCCTTGCTGCCTGGGCCTTCCATTTCTGAATTGGGCGAGCTGCGCTTTCGTGAGCGTCAACGCAATGCCTTGTTATTATTTGGCCTCTTTATGATGATGCTCACCGCCGCCCTGGCCTTTCCGTTGGCCAAACATCTGGTGCGCCCGGTGCTGGAATATCAACACACCACACGCCGCCAGGCCTGCGGTGATTACAGCCAGCGCGTCGCCGTCCACAGCCGCGATGAGTTGGGACAGCTAGGACGTGATATCAATGCCTTGGCCGAGACCCTGGCGCGTAATGAATTGGCCCGGCGGCGCTGGATTGCCGATATTTCTCATGAATTACGCACCCCCTTGAGTCTGTTACGGGCACATATCGAAGCCTTGCAGGATGGCGTGCGGCCTTTGGATCAGGCGGCGCTGGACTCACTGCATCAGGATGTGGAACGTCTGGGGCGACTGGTTAATGACCTGCATGAGCTGTCATTGTCGGATCTGGGGGCTTTAAGCTATCGCAAGGCGCACATACAACCGGCCGTGCTGCTGGCCGAGGCCGTCGATGCCTTGCGCCCGGCCTTTGCTGAAGCTGGGCTGGCACTCGCACTTGAGATCACACAGACCCACCCCGTCAGCGTGCTGGCCGATGCGGGGCGCCTGGCACAGCTGTTTAACAACCTGCTACATAACAGCCTGCATTACACTCAGCGCGGCGGACAACTCCTCATCCGCCTGCACCACGACAAAACCACGCTGTCTATTGATTTTCAGGACAGCGCCCCCGGCGTTGCCGACAGCAGCTTATCGCGTCTCTGTGAACCGCTATACCGGGTAGAAAACTCACGCAATCAACAAAGCGGCGGCAGCGGCCTGGGCCTGGCGATTTGCAAAAACATCGCACACGCCCACGAAGGCACGATCCAGGCACACCACTCACCACTGGGCGGCGTCTGGATACAGCTGCAACTGCCGCTTTGCAGTGCATCTTGATTCGCAAAGGTGGCCTTGACTGTAAAACGGTTGGCGAGCGGCTGTCAACCCAATTCAGAAAAGTCTGTCAACCCAATTCAGAAAAGTCCCCTTTTGTGCAAAGCAGAAGTGTCCCCCGTAGAATGCGTGGTTATGGTGTTTGGGCTGGTGCCGGAGTGATGTTGCCCCGACCTCTCCAAGGGTGGTCCGGCGCCGGTTTGTAGGTTGGCTTGGCGGTCTGTTTTGCCTTGGCCTGGTCGACGCTGTGGTGGACACTTTTTTCATCATCCAGCGGTGTGGGCGGTTCGCCCTCAGCCAACAGACGGTAAGGCATGATGTGCCCCTGGTGCAGGAGGGTGATGGTGCCGTCGAAGGCCTCGCAGACGGTGAGGGTGGCACCCCGCAGGCGGTAGCCCTTGCCCTGTCCCTGAAGCTGATATTCCCGGTTCTTGAACTGGAAGCAAAGGTTCTTGGAGAGCTTACGGGTATGGTGCAGGCAAAGGATGAGGGCCTGCTCCTCGGGGCTGTGCAGCACCGGTCGGTGGGCATCCTGGGGGCTTTGTGGCTCGACGGCGAAGCGGGCGTTGAAGTCGGCCATGAAGGTGGGGAGGAAGGCGTTGGCGGCGTCGATGTCCGAGATCTCACGCAGGCGCAGCTCCTTGACCAAACGGTCTTGCAGGGTCTGGTTGGCCCGCTCCACCCGCCCCTTGGCCTGAGGCGTGTTGGCATGAATGGCGGCGATGTCGAGGGTCTTGAGGGCGCGGGAAAACTGGGTCAGCTCCCCGTCGTGCTCAGGATGATTGACACGGAAGATGCTGTGTTTGTCTGAGTAGAGGGCCACCGGACGTCCGTGCTGATCCAGGTATTGCTGTAGGGTCTCCATGTAGGCCTGGGTGGTCTCGGCGGGCACGAAGCGCAGGGCCATCAGGCGCCCTGTGGCGTCGTCGATGAACACAATCAGGGTACAGCGCGGGCCGCGCACCTCAAACCAGTCATGGGGCGAGCCGTCGATTTGAATGAGCTCCCCCAGGCAGGGGCGGCGTGGACGGCGCTGATGAATGCGGGCTTGCTTGCGTTGCTTGGGCTGCCATAGCCCATCGGCCACCATCCACTGGCGCAGGGTCTCGACCGAGAGATGATGACCATGGCGCTCGGCCAGCTTTTCGCAGGCCAGGGTGGGGCCAAAGTCGGTGTAGTGCGTCTTGACCAAGGCGAGCACCTCCTGGCGTACTGTCTCGGCAATGGCGTTATTGGGACGTCGGCCACGGTGGCCACTGCGTAGCCCTGTCGCCCCATGCTCACGATAGCGGCGAACCAGGCGCTTGACCTGGCGCACGCTCAACCCCAGGCGCTGGGCCGCCTCGGCCTGCCGCAGATGCTTGTTCGCCACCGCCTGAATCATCTCTAGTCGGTCAATTTCTTTGTGACTCATCGTAATGTGCTCCTTCGTCATGCGTGCCCCTCCCGCTTAAATATAAAGGGGACATTTTAGAATTGGACGAAGGGGACATTACTGCTTTGGGCTAACACATTGGCGAGCGGAGTCTTGAATTTTCTCTGGTGTTTCGTATATGATACTGCGCCTTTCCTGCAGCAAGGCCGACGTAGCTCAGATGGTAGAGCAACCGATTCGTAATCGGTAGGTCCGCAGTTCGATTCTGCGCGTCGGCACCATACACACAGCTATACATGCCTTCCATTTGATGCGATCTGACGCCTTGCTTCTGGCGTTGTCTGCGTTTTACCTGATCAGGCCCTCGTCATGTCATCTCTTCATCCCACTCCAGACTATATTTCACTGGCGCACGGTAACGGCGGGCGCTTGATGCAGGCGTTGATTGCCTCGGTGTTTATGGCGCCTTTGGGTATGGATACGCCAGAGATGCAGAGTGATGCGGCGCCGCTGGTATTACCGGAGGGGGTTGTGGTGGTGACCACCGATGGGTTTATTGTCAAACCCTTGGAGTTTCCCGGTGGAAGCATTGGTTCGCTGGCGGTGCATGGTACGGTGAACGATCTGGCGGTTGCCGGGGCTGATCCCTGTTATTTGACCCTGAATGCCTTGATTGAGGAGGGGCTGGAGTATGCGCTGCTCAAGCGTCTGATTGAGGATTTGGCGCAGGCGGCAAAAGCCTGCGGGGTGCAGGTGGTGGCTGGGGATACCAAGGTATTGCCCAAAGGCGAGGGCAGTGGTTTGTATCTGGCAACCACAGGCATCGGAGTCAGGCCGGTCGGGCTGCATTGGAACATGGCGCAAATTCAGCCCGGTGATGTGATTTTAGTCAGCGGGCCGGTGGGCGATCATGGCACGGCGGTGATGCTGGCGCGTGAACAATTTGGCCTGCGCGGCGAGGTGTATTCTGACTGTGCCAGCGTGGTGCCATTGGCGCGGGCATTGCGCGAGCTGCCGGGGGTGCGTTTTCTGCGCGATCCGACCCGTGGCGGTGTGGCGACGGTGGCCTGGGAGGTGGCCAAGGGCGTGGGATGCACGGTACATTTGCAGGAAAAGGCGATTCCACTGCGTGATCCGGTAGCAACCGTGTGCGAGATTTTGGGCTACGATCCCTATTATCTGGCCTGTGAGGGGCGGGTGGTGGCGGTGGTGGCGCCAGATCAGGCGGCCACGGTGCTGGTACGCTGGCAGGCGCTGGCGCAAGGCGCAGCGGCGGCGATCATCGGCACGGTGGAGGCGGGACGACCACAGGTAATTTTGCATACAGCGCTGGGCGGGCAACGTATTTTGCCCGAGCTGGAAGATGATCCCTTGCCGCGTATCTGCTGAGCATTCATCCACAAAGAAAATCCAAGCGGTGGGCAGTTGGCTACACCGCCAGCGCGGTGGGGCGCTCTTTGAGCAGGGTCTGGACGTGCTGGAGCAAGTCGGCTTCCTGGTAGGGTTTAGCCAGATAGCGGTTGACGCCGATTTCCAGGGCGCGGGCGCGGTGTTTTTCGCCGGTGCGTGAGGTGACCATGATGATCGGCAGGTGGCGCAGGCGGCTGTCATTGCGGATATGGCTGGCCAACTCATAGCCATCCATGCGCGGCATTTCAATGTCGAGCAGGATGATGTCGGGCAGGCTTTCCTGTAATTGCGCCACAGCATCCAGCCCATCCTTGGCGGTTAAGACCTCATAATGATGGCGTTTGAGCATACGCGAGGTGACTTTGCGAATGGTGATGGAGTCGTCCACAACCATCACGGTGCCTTGTATCGCCATCTCGATGCTCGTTTCAGAATTGGCAGGGGCCAGGGCCTGGCGATAATCCAGACGCAAACCGGAACCCATGCGCACCAGGGCCGGAATATCCAGAATCAAAATGACCCGTCCATCGCCTAAAATCGTGGCCCCAGAGATGCCCTTGACCTTGCCGATCTGTGGCCCCACCGGTTTGACCACCACTTCCCGACTGCCGAGCAGGCTATCCACTTGCAGGGCGATGCGGTTTTCGCCAGAGCGCACCAGCATCATCGGAAACATCGCCTGCGGATACAGCAAACGCGGCTGCGAAACGCCCAACAAAGCCCCCAGATGTTTGACTTCGTAGCGATGCCCGGCGTAGGGATAAAGCGGGTTTTCGCTTTGATAATAGGCGGTGAGTTCATCGGTGCGGATGCGCACGATGCCTTCGATGCTGGATAGGGCAATGGCATAAATATCTTCACCGGCCTGTACCAGCAGGGCCTGATTGATGGCCAGGGTAAAGGGCAGGCGAATGGTAAAGGTGGTGCCTTGGCCAAGCACCGTATCAATGCTCATGACCCCGCCGAGTTGCTTGATTTCGGTATTGACCACATCCATGCCCACGCCCCGCCCGGCAATTTGGCTCACTTTCTGCGCGGTGGAAAACCCAGATTCCAGGATAAACTGCATGATCTCCTGATCGGGCAAGACCTCCGCAGGCGAGAGCAGTCCCAGCTTGATGGCCTTGGCCCGCACCAGTTCCACGCTGATCCCGCCGCCGTCATCTTGTACCTGAATGACGACCTCAGAACCTTCGCGGTTAACCCGCAAACGCACACTGCCCACGGGCGGCTTGCTGCGCTGGGCGCGAATGTCCGGGGCTTCAATGCCATGAGAAATCGCGTTGCGCAGCATGTGTTCCAGGGGGGCAATCATGCGTTCCAGCACAGAACGATCCAGCTCGCTGTGCTCGCCATCAATGAATAATTCAGCCTGCTTGCCCAGCTCGCCTGAGGTTTGCCGCACGATGCGTCGCAAGCGGGTGGTAAGGGTGCCAAATTGCACCATGCGGGTGCGCATCAGGCCCTCTTGCAGGTCGGTGCTGATGCGTGATTGCTGCAACAGCAGGGTTTCGGTGTCACGCACCTGTTCGGCCAGGATTTCCTGAATGCTGCTGAGATCACTGACGCTTTCGGCCAAGGCACGGGAAAGCTGCTGAATGTTGGAGTAGCGATCCATCTCCAGCGGATCAAAGGTGGGTTTGCTTGCCTGGGTCACGCTGGCAGAAGAGGCTACCGGCGGTGCTGTGGGCGTTTCGCTGGGTTTTTCACTGCCGGGCAGGTGCCCGGCGTTCAATGGTGCGGAGCTGGGGCTCGGCGCGCCCAAGGCGGGTGGCAAGGCTTCATGGCGAAACAGAATCTGGGATTCGGTTTCCATCTCCAGCTTGCGCAACTGCTCACGCAGGCGCAACACGGTTTGCGCAAATTCGGCCAGATTGAAGCCAAAGCTGGTGATCTGCTGCTCCAGGCGCGAGTGATAGATGTTCACCTCGCCGGCATAGTTGACCAGATTATCGAGCACATCAGAACGCACCCGCACCAATTCTTGTGCGTTAGCGCCCTTGGTTGCCGTGTCCCCCCGGTCGGGGGTGGCAACTGTTTCCCCGACCGGCTCAGATTTTCCCGGCGCGTGCGCACCAGGAACAGCGATTGTAGGTGGTGAGGCACCCGCCGGAGGGTGCGTCGTCGTTGCTGCCTGACCGCTGCGCACGCCTTCCAGCAGGACAACCATCGCGGTGTCTGGATAGATCGGCTGCTTTTTTTGTGCCTGTTCAAGCATGGCGCTAAGACTGTCCATCGCTAGATGAATCACGTTGAGCAGGGCTTTATCGGGCGAGCGCTGACCTTCAGACACGGCAATCATGAGGGTTTCCACACTATGGCTCAGGGTGCCAATGTGGGTAAAGCCGGCCATGCGTGAGCTGCCCTTGAGGGTGTGCAACTGGCGCTGTAAGTCGGTGATGATGTCACGGCTGCCCAGATCCATGGACCAGGCCTGCAGAATCTGTTCGGTTTTTTCCAGAATCTCGACGCCTTCTTCCAGAAAGATATCGACCAGTTCCTGATCTTCGTCGTAGGGCTGGTTAGGTTCGTGTGCCGGTGAAACCTCTGCGGCAGGGGCAACCGCAGGGGCAGAGGCTTCCGGCGCAGCCACCGGTTGCGCTACATCCGCTGGGGTTGCCGGTATTGGCGCTGCGGGTATTGCGGCGGCGGCTGGCGGTGTCTCAGGGCTTGCCGGGGGCGGCGGTGGTGCGGGCGTGGCTTTGGTAGCCGTCGGCGCCGGGGCGGTATAGGCGATATGGCTGTGACTGGCCGGCTCGGTCAGTTCAGGCAAGGGCTTGAGCCAGCTTTCCACCGCTGACCACGCGGCATGGTCATGTTCCTGGCGCTTGAGTTCCGTCTCCAGCAATTGATCAATGGCCTGCTGCAGCTCGGGGTTTTGCGGGATGGGGGTGTCGGTACTGGCCAGCGCGGCCAGCACCTGACGAATATAGGTGATGACCTGCTGTAATAAGGGAAAGGCCGTATCGGGAAATGGCAGGCCGACTTCCGCTCGCGCCTTGGCATAGCGTTCAATCGGCGCACACACCACAGAAATCGAGGGCACCTCGGCGGTGCGCGCACTGCCATTGAGGGTATGCAAGGCGCGCAAAAATTCCTGCTTGATGGGTAAATCACCAAGACTGGCAATGGAATCTTCCAGCAGCACGGACAGGGTTTGCAGATGCTGCTCGGTCTCGTTACGGAAGATGTCAAACAGGCCAGCATCCATTTGCGGTGTTGGCGCGGGGGGGCTTAAGGTGGCTTTTTCACTGCCGGGCGGGTGCTCGGCGTCCCATGGTGCGGGCGCTGCCGGGGTGGCAAGGGCAGCCGCTGCTTCGGGCGATACCTCAAGCAACGCTGCGGCTTCGGCGTCTGCTTCGCCCAGTGTCGCGGCATCCCTGTTTATATTCCCTAGATCACTGGGCGGCTCCGCGTGATCCCTTGTCGATAGGGCTACCTGAGGGGGTTGCGTATCCATCAATACAAAGGGCGCATCTTCCAGATCGCTGCCCAGGATCAGGGATTCGCTGTGCGGCGTGGGCGCTTCCTCTGCAGTGGCCTCAGCGGGCGCTGTTGTGGCGCTGACCTCGGCGCTGCTGTCTGGAGTGTCGCTTGTCGCTGCAGCGGAGGTAACGGCAGGGCTGTCGTCTTCTGTGGTTTTCGCCGCGGCTGGAATAATTCCCGCCAAGGTGCGGGCACTGATGATCAACTCGCAGGCCCGTGGCAAAGGTACGCTGTCTGCGTGCTCCAGTTGGGCCACCAGCTTGGGAAGGGTGGCGAGGGCTTCATCCAGGAGCTCAAAAAGCGCCGGGCTGGGGCTTAGGGATTTATCAATCACCCGACCCAGCAGATATTCCAGGGCGTAGGAAAACTCACCGATGAGCTGTGCCCCGACCAGACGGCCACTGCCCTTTAAGGTGTGAAAGGAGCGCCGAATCGTATGCAGCGCCTGTTCATCACTGGTATTGACACGCCAGCGGGGCACGTAGTCATACAGCCGCTCGATCTCCTCTTGTACTTCTTCCTGGAACACTTCCAGGATTTCGGGATCGGCATCCCCAGCCAGCACGGCATATTCCGCCGGAAAGGTGGTGGTGGGTTGCGACATGGCAAGGACTCCAAGCTGATCCTGTCGATAGGCTGAAACGCTGGCTGCATCCGACTCAGGCACCGCCGTGGCGACCGCAGCGCGGGGGCTTGATGCGCTTAAGTGCGCCAGACTCTCGCGTAAAAACGCAAGCCCGATATCCGGGTCATCATGGCCCTCGGCCAGGGCCTCCAGATAAAAATCAAGGCCGGTGATGGCATCTGCCAGGGTATTGAAGGTGGTTTCATTGAAGCCGTCCGGACCACATAAGACCAGCCCTTGCATGGCTGTTTGCAAGGTGGCCAGAAGCTCGGCACCGCCTTGCAGATTAAGAATTGCCAAGGCCCCGCGCACCCCGTTAAGCAATACCGGAACCTCCGCCAGCAAGGCAAACTGCTCCGGGCGGCCATAAAAGCCCAGCATCAGGGCCTTGGCCTTGTCCATGTCCTGACGCATCTCTTGCAGCAGACATAAAACCACAGCGCGTGATTCCCCCGCCGACATGCCGACCAGGGTTTCTGGCAGCGTCTGCTGATAGGGACTCGGTGCCCGGCGTGAGGCCAGCAGGGTATTGATCGCGGCCTCAATATTGAGCATCTCGCCGGCGGCCTGCATCAACAAGCGTTCATCAAGCTGCTGGCTTTGGGTAAGTCCTTCAATGATGCGCGCTTCACGCAAGGCCAGCTCTCGGGTTTCCTGCATCCCCAGCATCTCCAGGGTATCGGCGATGCGTTTTAATCGGCCCACCAAAGGCAACAGCTCATCCACCGGGCGCTGTGAGCTGTGCATGAACATATCCAGCATATCCTTGACCTCAGTGAGGTCTTCGCGGATGGCCTGGGAAACGGTGGAGAGCAAGGCCAGATTCGGGCGACGGATGCTTTCCATCAGCATCTGCAGATTTTCGCCCTGGGGGAGCAGATCATGCAGACGGAAGGCCTGCTTGACCGAGCGCACCCGGGGCCCTTCTGAGGTACTGCGGGCGATGTAATACAGCAGGGTTTTAATGAGTTCTGCAGAGACCGAGCGGGCAAGCTGTGCCTCTCCCTCCTCCGTGAGCAGACGCAAGGCACGATCAATATGGCTTAGCAGCTGCTTGACCGTGGCATCCAGGGCCAATCCCTGTTGGGCCAGTGATTCCGCTAAGGCGCCGCCAATCCAGAACAGGCGACGGGACGGCGTTTCGGCGGCGGCACGAAAAAGGTGATCAAACACTCCCACCATACGCCGCAAGGCGGTGTCTACCTCTTCATTGCGCAACACACCGAGCAGACTCAGCTGAAAGGCACTGCGGGCGCGCTTGGCCAGTTCCGGCATCGGGCCGCTGGGCACAGCGGCCTGCGCCTGGGGAACCTTGACCGTCTGAATATCCGGGAAAAATAGAACGTGTGCAGAAAGGGGTGAGACATTGCGCAGGGTGCGCAGATCGTTGAGCAGTGGCAACAGCACAATGGGGGCGTCCTGATGCCCCATCTGGATATGTTCCAGATAATCAGGCAGTTGCAGGATGCCGCGCATCAAGGCCTCAAAGGCATCGTCGGGTTGCGTGACCTCGCCACGGCGCACGCTATCGAGCAATAGCGCCATTTCCTGCACCAGCATCGCCGCCCCGGAAAGCTCCAGCATCTGCAAAACGCCGTGGCCCTGATTGAGCAGCAGCAGGGCCTCATACAGACGATCGGTCTGGTGGGTATCCTCCAGATAACACTCAAGCGCAGCACGCGTCTCATCGAGAAGCGCGTCAAGCTCCTGCCGTACAAAATGCAGGGGATTGTAAGCTGTGCTTGCGTCCTGGGTCACGGCAATGGGTGTGCAGTTATCAGCAAAATTAAGGGTGTCGTTATCGTTGTTGAAATCGCAAAATCACGGCTTCTTGCGCGGCCCGCTGATGGTATCCAGTACCACCGTTTCCAATTGCGCCGATTGCGGTAATTTAAAGCCCGCAACGGATTTGCGCAACTCCGAGGCCAGATTCGCCAGATTACCAATCGACAAGGCGGTTTCATTGGTGCCATCCGAGGTTTGCATGGTAATTTCCTGAATCACATTCATGGTAGCAGATATATTTTGCGCGACCAAGGTTTGCTGACGCGCCGCCTCGGTAATGGTGGCAATCTGCTGGGCCAGCTGGCGCGAGACGCTTTCAATTTCGGCCAAGGCATCACCGGCATTGAGCGCAAGTCCGGTACCGCTGACCACATCCGAGGTAGAACGCTCCATCGAGATCACCGCCTCGCGGGTATCGGCCTGAATGGTCTTAACCAGCGCCTCGATCTGTTTGGTGGCATTGGTGGAACGCTCGGCGAGGCGCTGCACCTCATCGGCCACCACGGCAAAGCCACGCCCGGCCTCCCCGGCGGAGGATGCCTGAATCGCCGCGTTCAAGGCTAGAATATTGGTTTGATCAGCAATGTCGTTGATCAAGCTGACAATATCGCCAATTTCCTGCGAAGATTCCCCCAGCCGCTTAATCCGTTTGGAGGTTTCCTGAATCTGCTCACGGATGGTATTCATGCCATCAATGGTCTTATGCACGGTCATCGCGCCCTTGCTGGCCAGGGTCACGGATTTGGTCGCCACTTCGGCAGAAATCTCGGCACTGCTGGAAACCTGCTTGATGGATTGCGCCATATCGCTCACCGAGGAGGAGGCCATGGCAATCTCACGCGCCTGATTATTCGAGGCCTCCGCCAGCCGCAAGGCGGTGGCCTGGGTCTTGACCGCCGCCGTGGAGACCTGCATGGCGGTGTGGTTAATGGTCAGCACCAGACTGCGCAGCGCGTCAATGGCATAGTTCACCGCATCCGCAATGGCCCCGGTAATATCTTCAGTGACGGTGGTATGCACCGTCAAATCTCCTTCGGCCAGATTGGTCATCTCATCGAGCAGGCGCAAAATCGCCCGCTGATTGCGGCGGTTTTGTTCGGTGGTTTCAGCCAGACTACGGCGAGCATCCTGATACAGCAGATAGCCCATCATCAGCAACACCACAATGGACAACACCCCAAAGGCAAAGCCGGTGAGCATCCAGCTATCCAGTCGCCGCCCCGAAACGGTCAGGGCGCGCTCCAATTCCGTGGTAGAAGCCAATAATTCGCTACTGAGCTGCTCGATCCGGCGCACACTGTCATTGACCTGCGACATCTGCGGGGCAATATCGGCAATGGTGCGGATGCGCTGGCGCAGCCCCACAAAAATCGCCTCGGTTTCGCGCAGGCGGTCGCGCACCCCTTCATCCTCAATCCGGCTTACTCCCAGCTCCGTTGAACCCTGCAACAAGGCCTGCAAAGACTGCACAAACAGCGCCAGATCACGCTCGAAGCGCTCAGCCGCCTGGGAAACCCCTTCCCCCCCGGCCAAAACCTGCCCCAGATCGGCCTCCATGCGCTGAATGAGCATCAGCTGCCGGGTTGCCAGATACAGCTGCTCGCGATTGGCATTGGTACGCAGCAAGGTCGCCACCACCGCCTCGGAACGGCTAAACAGCTCCGGCATGTTGTTGCGTACCACCAAGGTATAATCCGCCACCGAGGTGACGCTGGCCTGTCCGGTGATGATGGCATTGATGCTGGCACGATAGACCTGCCAATGACCGCGCACCTGCTCAAGCGCCTGATTGACATGATGGCGCGGCGAGGCTGGGGCATGGGTCGCCAGTTCGTTTAAGAGCGTGTCAAAGCGATTGCGCAAATCGCGCAATTCCACAAAGGCATCGGGCACCCCGCGCGCAGATTCCAGCGCAAGGGTGGCAATGCGCTGCGATAACAGACGTTGTTCCGAGGCCAGCAGGATTTGATGACGGTTTTGATGGGTCTGCGAGGTATAAAAAACAAAGGAGAGAACCGTCACCAGCATGGAGATGAGTAACAGTCCTAACAGGGCAATCAGCGAGCGATTAATCCCACCGCTTTGCAGCTTAGCACTTAAGGACCATTTCTGGATCGTATCTCTTAACGCCACATATCACCTGCCTGTTAACAACGGAGGAAGCTCGCCCGGGTCTAAGCCGATGTTCAAGCCGATATATTGAGAAAGTCGGTATGCCTGACCAGACGCCAAGGACTAAAGACAGGATAATGCTGCTCGGCCTGCTGATACGCCCCCACCAAAAAGGCCTGCAGTCGTGGGGCATCCGCCACCGCAGGAACCTGCGCCAGACGGTCTTTTTCACGAAAACGTTTCATGCCAATCACCGCCTCCACCAGCAGCCCCACATACACCCCGGCATGTTGTACCACCAGCAGGCGCTGGCGTCTGGGATTTAACACTAAATTCTCGCCAAACAAAAAGCCCTGCAAATCCATCACCGGCAAGAGATTACCGCGCATATTGCCAATCCCCAAGGCCCACGGCTTGACACTGGGAACGCGGGTCAGCTGTGGCGGAGTCACAATCTCGGCAATCTCATCCATCGGGGCAAGCAGCTCATGCGCGGCGACGCGAAAGGATAACCCGCGAAAGGACAAAACCCCTTCATCGGGGGTCGGATGGCGCGCCACCCGTTGCCGACACAGCGCATCCAGCTGGCTTAAATAATCAAAGGGATGGGAGCTTACACCTAGGTTTCGATTCGCTAACATTTACATACAAACCCTCCTAGAAAGTTCAGTTAGAAATAGGGTTTACATACGCTTTAGCATACCCTACTATGGCCTTAGCCCGAGAACCAAGGGCTGTTCTAGTTCTTTAATGAGTTTAGGTTTGCGGTTATCTGGGCAAGTCTCAGATGTAAAACCTAAAGCGTACTCAAGAACTTAGCGCTAGATGTTTATTCATCTGGCTTTGGCGGATCGGCCCATCCTCACTTGAGGGTGCGCGCTAATGTTTGTTAGCGAAACTCGATCAGGTCACACCAAGACCCTAGCCAAGCAGTGTCTTAATCCGCTCAATCAGGTCAGCTTCTTTGACTGGCTTGATCATGTAATCCTTCGCCCCCTGACGCAGCGCCCACACCTTGTCGGTTTCCTGATCCTTGGTCGTCACCACAATCACCGGAATCGGCGCCGTCTGGCTATCCTGAGCCAGTTGCCGGGTGGCCTGAAAACCATTAAGCCCCGGCATGACGACATCCATTAAAATTAAATCCGGCTTTTCTGCCAGCGCCTGCGCAACCCCCTCCTCGCCATTGCTCGCCGTCAAAACCGTATAACCATTGCGCTCCAGCAAGGTTTTCAGCACGTACACCTCGGTTGGCGAATCATCGACCACTAAAATGCGCTTCATGATTTTATTCCGGGGCTTTTATCGTCACGCTTGACATGCTGCTTGATGGCATTGAGCAGATCATCCCGGGTAAACGGTTTGGTGAGGTATTGCTCCGAGCCGACAATGCGCCCCCGCGCCTTGTCAAAAATACTGTCTTTGCTGGACAGCATGATCACCGGCGTTTTGCGATACAGGCTGTTATGTTTGATCAACGCACAGGTTTGATAGCCATCCAGACGCGGCATCATGATATCGACAAAGATGATGTCGGGCTTGTGTTCGGCAATCTTGGCCAGAGCCTCAAAGCCATCAATGGCGGTAAACACCTCGCAGCCATTTTTGCGCAGCAGCGTTTCAGCCGTGCGCCGGATGGTTTTGCTATCATCAATGACCATGACCTTCAGGCCGGTCAGATCAACGGGCGTATCAGTGCTCTCCGTCGTCATCTCGTTCACACATCCCCCACAAAATGGTTTTGCAACTCACCCAAGACCGCCCAAGCGATACATTCACCGTTTGGCCTACCCTGCCTATGATAGTGCATAAACCGTATCATGCCAAAGCCTGCATGGTGAAACCAGCGGTCCATGAAAATCGATCCGTGAATCCGTGTATTATAATCACCGGCTATACCCCGGTCTGATCGACTCACCTTCGGCTAAACACACGGCGGCTCCTTGCCGGTGTTGTGGGCAGTGAACCAAGCATAATGAGGATATCCGTGAAGCTTAAGTGGCGCTTGATGATTTTACTGATTTTTGTGGGTGCGTTCGCTTCGGTGATTTTTAGCGTGGCCGCGTATCAAAGTTTACGCCACAACCTGATCCATGGTGCGGACAAACGCCTGGAAACTGCAGCGTATGCGGTCGCCGAGCTGTTTTCGCCACAATATCACCGTGCGATTACCGATGCCGGCTCTGTCGATAAAGCCCAGTTTCTCACCGGCATCCAGCAGCTCTCACGCTACGCCAATCGCACGGGCATGGCCTACGTCTATACCTATATGCTGTTTGACGGCAAAGTGGTCACCACCGCCACCTCCGCCACCGCCGAGGAGCTGGCCGAGGGCACCCATGATGTTTTCTTCCAGCACTATCAAACCGCCCCGGATGAGGTGTATGCCGCCTTTGCCGATGGCCTGGTTCGTTATCTCACCTATGAAGACCGCTACGGCGAGTTTCGCTCCATCTTTTTACCGATGGAAACCGGCGATGGGCGCTATTTTCTCATCGGTGCCGATCTCGACCTTGAATACCTGCAAAACAATCTGCGCATCCTGCTGCTGATCGCCATCGCCATTGGTACCGGCGTCTTCATCCTGACCTTGCTGCTGGCCTTTATCGGCGCCCGCCCCTTGGTACAGCCTTTGGTCACCTTGTGCAATTTGACCGAACACCTGATGGAAAACAGCTTTCAGCTCAACGCATCAGAGGAAAACGCCTTACGCCAGATGGGACAGCGACGCGACGAAGTGGGAACGCTGGCCAAGGTGCAAATGGAAATGGTGCTGCGCCTGCGCCGTTTCTTGCAGGAATTGGAAAAAGAAGTAGCGGCCCGCGAACGCACGGAAAGCGAGCTGGCCATTGCCCGCTCCATCCAGCTCGGCATGCTCCCGCAAAAAGGCCTGAATGCCTCCGCCGCACAGCAATGTGAGCTGGATGCGCGCATGATCCCGGCGCGCGAAGTGGGGGGAGATTTTTATGATTACTTCATGCTTGACGAACACCGCCTGTTCCTTGCCATCGGCGATGTTTCCGGCAAAGGCCCTGGTGCTGCATTATTCATGGCCGTCACCCGCACCCTGATCAAAAGCCACGCGCTCAGCGGTGGCCTTAGCAACCCGGCTGCCCTGCTCAACCTCGTCAATAACGAACTGGTGGAAGACAACCCCAAGAATCTCTTTGTGACCGTCATCGCCGGTGTCCTTGATCTGCAAACCGGCATCTTCACCTATGCCGACGGAGGCCATGATGCCCCCCTGATCGTGCGCGCCGACGGCCATATCGAAGATGTCTGCAAAGCGCCGGGGATTGCCCTGGGGGTTTTCCCTGAATTTAGCTACCAGGAAACCACCCTGCAACTCTACCCCGGCGATGTTCTCATCCTCTTCACCGACGGCGTGACCGAGGCGATGGGACCACAAGATACGATGTTCAGCCGCAGCATCCTGCGCCAAACGCTGGCGCGCATTGAGACCGATCCGGTCACCGCCGAAATTACGCTAAACCGTATCCTCGAAACCCTGGAGCAGTTCTGCGCCGGTGAAGATCAATCCGACGACATCACCCTGCTTGCCGTCAATCGACACGGGGCACTGGCCTTAAGCAAGCTTTCCAACAAAGCGCCATTGCAACCCGCTTGGTCTTGAAAATAACAGAAGTTGAGCAGCGCTCAGGATCACTGCTCCAGCGACTTGTGTGATTTGAGGTGAGGATATAGCGCCGCCAGATGTGCGATCAAGGCGGCGCTGAGCCAGCCAGCGATGAGCGGCCAGGCGCTGTCAAGTAAGGCGCTGCGCAGTGCCAGCAGCAGACAAAGCCCGGAGACGAGATTGCTGAACAGATCCCAGGGAATGGCGCGCCCCCGAAGCCGGAAATAAACGCCCAAGGCGATGATCTCCACCACCACCAGGCCCGCAATCAGTTCAACGATGCGGGCATTGGCGAACAGTGCGGCCATGATGGTGGTCGGCTCAGCCATCGGTTTTCTTGGGTACGCGAATCAGGCCCAGCAGGTGCGCCGTATCTTTGAAAAAGATTTTGATATGCGCCAAGGGGCTTTTGCGGGTGAGTTTTTTGTGCATGTACGATTCCCAGGTCAGGCGCTGGACATCGGGATCTTTGCACATCATGACAAAGCGCTCGCGGCGTTTGTCGTTGGCATACCAAAAATGCTGCATGATGCCTAGAATCCAGAAAACACGCCCGTGATCCTTGTGGAAACGCTTGCGCGCCAGTTTGAGCTTGCTGGCATCCCCGGTGGTGAGATAGGCATCGACCGACTCTGCTGCCAGCCGCCCGCCAAGCATGGCGTAATAAATACCTTCGCCTGAGGCGGGGGCCACCACCCCGGCGGCATCGCCTGCCAGCAGCACATCACGCCCATTATCCCAAACCCGCAAGGGCTTGAGCGGGATCGGTGCGCCTTCACTGCGCAGGGTTTCGGTTTGATCCAGGCCCGTATCCTTACGCAATTCGGCCACCGCCTGACGCAGCGAAAACCCCTTGTGCGCGCTGCCAACACCGACGCTGATGGTGGTGCCATGCGGGAAAATCCAGGCATAAAAATCCGGCGAGAGCTTGCCCTGATAATAGACATCACAGCGGGTCGGATCAAAGTCCACCGCCTCACTGACTGTTTCAGGGGTCTTGATGATTTCGTGATAGGCAAACACATAGCGCATTTTTTCAGCCCCTGGGATGCACTGGCGGGCCACCGTGGAATTAGCCCCATCCGCCCCGATCACCGCCCGCGCCCGCACCTGTTCAGGCTCGCCGGTCCGGGCGTGGTATTGAATCACCGCCGTGCCATCGTCATCGCGCAACAGGCGGTCAAAGGTTCCGGTGCATCGGACGGCGCCATTTTCAGCGGCGCGCTCGCGCAACCACTCATCAAAAGGCTCACGATCCACCATGCCGACATAGCCATTTTCAATGGGCATATTCACTTTATGATTCGACGGTGAGATCATCCGTGCAGAGGCCACCGTGGCGACCAGCATATCCTTGGGAATCTCAAATTCTTCCATCGCCCGTGGCGGAATCGCGCCGCCGCAAGGCTTGATCCGTCCGCCGCGATCCAACAGCAAAACAGAACGTCCCAGGCGGGCCAGATCAGTTGCAGCAATCGCCCCGGCGGGCCCACCACCGATCACGACCACATCAAAGGTTTGTGTAGGATTGCTCGACATTATTCTCACCGTTGTTGAAATCATGCAAAAAATTCTCTATGGGTTAAGCCGCAACCCATCCGCTGGGGTGCGTGTTTGGGCGGCACTGACACGCGCAGCGAGTGCCCCGGCCAAAAGAAAAAGCAGCGCCTCTGCGGTAAATACGGTGGCATAGGCCAGTACGACGGAATCGAACAGATAGCGCGTCAGGTCGATGGCGGTGGTGCCCAAAAGACTGCCCAGGCCAAAGGCTACGGCCTGCGCCGCACCCCATAAGCCCATGCGCAAGCCTTCGCGGCGCTCGCGTCCCCGGCCGACCAGACCCATCATTGACCAGATGGCCGCCACGGCAAACACTCCCAGCCCCGCTCCCAGGAGAAACACACTCAGACGCAAAGGCCAGGCCGGGCCGATAAAACCGGCCAATGCCAGACCAAACAGCCCCAGCGCGGAGGCCAGACACCCGGCAATCATCCAGCTACGCATCGAACCGATGCGAATAAAGCCCAGCGCGCCACCGACAAAGGCCACCAGAATCATCCCCGTCAGGATGCCGATGTTTTGAATCCCGGACAGCGTGGTGGATTCGCCAGGCGTATAGCCAAATACCGCCCCGGCAAAGGGTTCCAGAATGAGATTTTGCGCGCTGTAGGCAAACATGGAGACAAACACAAACAGCGCAAAGACCCGCGCATCTGGCTCTCGCCAGACCTGCATAAAGGCCTGACGAAACGGGGTCTTGGCCGTTTCGGGCGTTGGCGGTGCGCCATCCGTCGGCGCTACGGCAGGCGGACGCGCCGAGCCCTCAACCCCCCACAAAGCCAGCACGGTGATGCTAAAAGCGACAGCCCCAACGCTGGCAGTAATCATGAATAAGCGCTCATAACTAAAGGGGTCAAGGATTTGCCCTACCACGATGGTCGTCACAATAAAGCCTGTCAGCGTCATCAACCACACAATGGTTGCCGCCCCGGAGCGTTTGTCCGGATGCACCCGCTTGGCAATCAGTACCAATAACGACGTTCCTGCTGCCCCAACGCCCACGCCAATCACCACAAAAGACAGCACTGCCAGGCCAATCCCTAAGCGGGTATTGTGTTCCATCAAGGCAATCGCCGCCGCCGCGCTCGCCGCCCCCGCCGCCAACAACAACATCCCACCCAAAATCCACGGGGTACGCCGTCCGCCCAAATCCGAGCCATAGCCCAGGCGCGGTCTGAGCATCTGCACGCTGTAATACAGTGCCACCAAGGCCCCCGGCAACATCGCCGGGAGCATCAGCTCCACAATCATCACCCGGTTAAAGGTCGATGTGGTCAACACCACCACCGAACCGAGTGCGGCCTGCACCAGCCCCAGACGGACGATGCCGCCCCAGCCAAGCAGTGACTCTGGTGCGCTCATACCACCACGTTGCGCAAGGCAAAGGCGGTGACCATCATCCCCAGCACATACAGGCTCACCCCGGTGGCGTTATACCACGGTGCCAGCTCCCGCGGCTGGCGCAACAGACGCACCATCAGCACCGCCTGCACCGCCAAAAGCGCCGCCACGGCAGCGGCATGAACCGGCTGATGCCAATAAAACAGCAGCCCCACCACCACAATCTGCGGAATGGCCATGGCAAAGCAGGCGACAATCCCGGCCTTTTCCGGCCCCAGACGCACCGGCAGCGAACCCAGCCCCATGCGGGTATCGCCCTCAATGGATTTGAAATCATTCAGGGTCATAATGCCATGCGCCCCGGCGCTGTACAAAAAGGCCACCAGCAGAATCGGCCAGCCTGGCATCCCTGCCGTGCCCAGGGCCGCCGTCAACATCACCGCCGCCCCGGTCACCCACGCCAGGCCCTCATAAGAAATCGCCACTGCCGAATTGCCCCACCAGCCATTGCGCTTGAGGCGAAACGGCGGCGCGCTATAGGCCCAGGCCAGCGCCAGACCGATCACCGTCGCCACCAGCACCACCGGCCCCAGCACCGCCGCCAGCAACAAAGACAGCAGCGTCCAGATAATCGCAATGTACAGCCCCCAGCGCCCCGGCACCCGGCCGGAAGGAATCGGGCGATTGGGCTCGTTAATCTTATCAACGTGACGATCAAACCAGTCATTCACCGCCTGACTGGTGGCACAGACCATCGGCCCGGCCAGAATAATACCCGCCACAATAAACAGCCAATGCGCCTGCAACGGCATCCCGGAAGACACCACGCCACAGGCAAAGGCCCACATCGGCGGAAACCAGGTAATGGGTTTTAACAGCTCAACAACAGCAGAAGGTTTTGGATACGCCATGAGAAAACAGTTCTAGTGATGACTTGATAGAGAAAACGGGCACAGCGCCCACGAGAGAGTGCCACCGACAACCACCGGGGCACACAGCAATACCAGCCGCATAACAACGCAAACCGGGGTAAACTATACAGGCTTTTTTTGCGAGTCAACCAAAACTTTGTTAACTCTCATGGGAGCGCCGAGCCCCGCCCGGCACAGTGACACAAACGCCGGTTAGCGCCGTGCCTGCAGGCGTGTGGCGCGCTCCGGATAGTTCAGCTCCAACACCCGCAAGGCATCATCCGCCAGCGCATACATGGCCAGTTTGCGGTACGCCTTGACCATCGTATCCAGCGCATCAGGAATGGACTCAGAGCCCTGAAAATTTTCGATCACATAGCGGGCACGCTGCGCGGCTGCCAGATAGGCACCCCGGCGCATATAATAATCCGCCACCTGGATTTCATAGGCCGCCAGCAGATTGCGCAGATAGATCATGCGCTGGCGAGCATCCTCGGCATAGCGGCTCTCGGGATAGGTGCGTACCAAGGTGCCAAAATCCTCAAAAGCCTGGCGCAATGGGGTTGGATCGCGGCGGGCAGAATCCTGCGCCACAAAGCGATTGAGCAGGCTTTGATCCCGCTCGAAATTAGTCAGCCCCTTTAAATACCAGGCATAGGGAACGTGCGCATGGCGCGGATTCATCTGGATAAAGCGATCCAGTGCGGCAATCGCCATCTCTGGCTCTTTTGCCTTATAGTAGGCATACGCCACCTCAAGCTGCGCCTGGCTGGCATAGCGGCCAAAGGGAAAGCGCGCTTCCAGAATTTCAAAATATTCCACGGCCTGCGTGTAGTTGCCGCGATTGAGCGCGCCTTGGGCCTCATGATAAAGCTGGCTTGCAGACCAGTTTTGCGTGGGATCATCACGCAGTGAGGCACATCCGCTAAAAAAAAGCGTCAAAGCGAAACATGATATGGTGAGATAATAGACAGAAGCTAAGCGGCGCATAGTGTGTATCAGGTTAGACCCTTGGGATAATGTTGCTTTTGAGTATAACCCAGCTTTTAAATTTTCGCTCTGCCCACCCATAGATCAAGGCTGCATATTCCATGTCCCGACTCATTTTGGCCTCGGCCTCACCGCGCCGCCAGCAGCTGCTCGCCCAGATTGGCGTTCGCTGTCAGATGTATCCGGTGGATCTGGATGAAACGCCGCTCGCGCATGAAACACCCGCTGCCTTGGCAACCCGTCTGGCACTGGCTAAGGCCAGCGAGGCACAACGGCGCTTGCACACCACTGAAGTGGTGTTGGGCGCAGATACCGTGGTAGCCATCGACGGCGAAGCTCTGGGAAAACCGGCACAGCAAGCCGAGGCCATCGCCATGCTAACGCGTCTGTCCGGGCGGGAGCATCAGGTGTTTTCTGCAGTCGCTGTGCGTTATGAAAAACACGAGGCGGTTTGTCTGGTGACCACACAGGTCCATTTCAAATCGCTAACATTGCAAGAAATCACTGATTACTGGGCCAGCGGTGAGCCAATAGACAAGGCCGGCGCATACGCCATACAAGGTTTAGGAGCATTATTTGTGAAGTCGCTTACAGGCAGCTACAGCGCGGTGGTTGGGCTGCCGTTATTTGAAACCGGTCAATTGCTGAACTCATTTGGCATCCCCGTGGGAAAAGGATATGCAAGCCAATGATAGGCACCGAATTGATCATGAATGTAATGCCCCAGGAAACCCGCGTGGCCCTGGTAGAAAACGGCATGTTGGTGGAGCTGCATATCGAGCGCTCGCGCCGCCGTGGCCTGGTCGGCAATATCTATAAAGGGCGCGTGTGCCGGGTCTTGCCGGGCATGGATGCCGCTTTTGTAGACATTGGCCTTGAGCGGGCCGCGTTTTTGCACGCCTCCGATGTCGCACCCATTGAGGAAGAGGAATTTCCCGATGGCAACGGCCACGGCAACAAGCGTGGAGAATCCATCCAGCGCCTGTTGCGTGAAGGCCAGGAATTGCCGGTACAGGTGATCAAAGATCCCCTGGGAACCAAAGGCGCCCGCCTCACTACCTACATCACCATCCCCTCACGCTATCTGGTGTTGATGCCCGGCAGCGGCAATATTGGCATCTCCACCCGCATTGACGAAGAAAACGAACGCATCCGGCATCAAAGCCTTGATGCAGGAACTGGCCATCGAAAGCAATGATCATCACGGCTACATCGTGCGCACCGCCGCCGAGGCCGGCGATGCCGAACTGATCCGCAAGGACATGGCTTTTCTGCGCAAACTCTGGACCTCCATCAACGAACGCTTGGCCGGTGCCAAGGCAGGCACCGAAATCCATGTTGACCTGCCCCTGGTCTTGCGCATCATGCGCGAATTGGTCGGGGTAGAAGTCGAAAAGATTCGCATCGATTCCGCCGACACCGCCCGCAAAGTCATCGCCTTTGCCGAGGAATATGTGCCGGAAATGGCCGCTCGCGTGGAAATCTATGCCGGTGAGCGCCCCATCTTTGACCTGTACAACGTCGATATCGAAATCCGCAAAGCCCTGGAGCGCAAGGTTGATCTCAAATCCGGGGGCTATCTGATCTTTGACCAGACCGAGGCCATGACCACCATCGACGTCAACACCGGCGGCTTTGTCGGCCATCGCAACCTGGAAGAAACCATCTTCAAAACCAATCTGGAAGCCGCCCAAGCCATCGCCCGCCAGCTACGCCTACGCAATCTGGGCGGCATCATCATCATCGACTTCATCGACATGACCGAAGAAGAGCACAAACGCCAAGTGCTGCGTGCCCTGGAAAAGGGCCTGGAACGTGACCACACCAAAAGCCAGATCTGCGAGGTATCTTCACTGGGCCTGGTAGAAATGACCCGCAAGCGCACCCGCGAAAGCTTAGAGCATGTGCTCTGTGAACCCTGCGCCACCTGCGGCGGACGCGGCTATCTCAAATCTGCAGAAACCGTGTGCTATGAACTGTTTCGGGAAATCCTGCGCGAAGCCCGCCAGTTTGATGTCAAAGAATTTTTAGTCCTGGCCTCACACTCAGTCGTCGATCTACTGCTCGATGAAGAATCCGCCAGCGTCGCCGAACTGCAAGCCTTCATCGGCATCCCCATCCGCTTCCAGGCAGAAAATCTCTACACCCAGGAACAGTTTGATGTGGTCTTGCTATAGCCTGCCTTGCAGATCCATCTCGAGTGGTCGCACCGAACGGGAGCTTACACCTAGATCGTCCCGTTCGCGCTCATCAGTTTGCGCGGGAAACCCCGACCTTCAGGCCGGGGAGGGATAGCGCAGCACGCAAAGCGTGCTCCTGTTCCCGACGCCTCCTCTTTGGTAGCTTGCTCTCTTTATACATGGATGCTATCTTTATTTTAACCGCCGGGCTGGCGGGGTTAGTCTGCACAGAGAACGTAAGTCCCGTGTTGCTGTAAAGCGGCATCGGCTGGTCTCGTTGAAACAGAAAGTCCTGATCGTGAGGTTAGGAATCCCCGTCCTTTAGGGCGGGGAGGATGTCAACACCCGGATCAAGCGCCGATCTTTAGAACCTGTGCAAATTGTAAAAGACCTTGGGGGGAGCGCCTGCAGCGTACAAATCGCCAAGCGCAGCGAATTGCATACCTTCAAGGTCATCCCCACGCGCTGGGTGGTAGAGCGCAGCTTCGCCTGGCTGGAAAAGCACCGGCGACTTTGGAAAAACGCTGAGCGCAAGCTCAACACCCGCTTACCATTTATTCACCTGGCCTTCCTGTGCCTCTTGCTCAAGAGACTTTGAACAGGTTCTAAGCTCTCGAAGTAGACTGGATGGATAGATCACCGCCACACAAAAAACGCCAGGGATCACCTGGCGTTTTGCGTTGTGTGTTAAAGCACGCTTAAAAACTCTGCCACTCCTCACCACCGCGCTCAGAGCTTGCACTCTGGCGATGGGATGGCGAGGGTTTGGGCAGGGCAGCGGTTTTGGCTGGGGTACGTGCAGGCACAGCGCCGGTGTGAGCGTTGAGCTTGAAAAAGCCCATCATTTCTTGCAGGTTTTGCGCCTGTTGTCCCATGTTTTGGCTGGCCGCTGCTGTTTCTTCGACCAGGGCTGCATTTTGCTGGGTGACTTCATCGACTTGCATGATGGCCTTGTTGACCTGTTCAATACCCCCGGCCTGTTCTTTGCTGGCGGCGGCCATTTCGGCCACGATGTCGCTGACTTTTTTGACGGCGGTGGCGATGTCTTTCAGGGTTGCGCCTGAACGCTCGACCAATTCGACCCCATCTTGCACTTTATCCACACTGTCGGTGATCAAGACCTTGATCTCTTTGGCCGAATCCGCACTGCGTTGAGCGAGGTTGCGCACCTCACCGGCAACCACCGCAAAGCCGCGTCCCTGCTCGCCCGCCCGCGCCGCTTCTACGGCGGCATTGAGTGCCAATAGGTTGGTCTGAAAGGCAATTTCATCAATGACGCTGATGATGTCGGCAATCCGCCGACTGCTGGCGTTAATCGCCCCCATCGCGACAATGGCCTGATCTACCACTTCGCCGCCCTGTTCGGCATGGTGACGGGCCACTCGGGCCAGTTCATTGGCCTGTTCGGCATTTTTGGCGCTTTCTTTGACGGTGCTGGTCAGTTCTTCCATGGAGGAGGCGGTTTGCTCGATGGCTGAGGCCTGTTCTTCGGTACGCTGGCTCAGATCAGAGCTGCCCTGGGCAATTTCTGCGGCGGCTGAGCTGACCTGTGCGGTTGAATCAGTGACCTGCATGACCATGGCTTGGAGTTGTGCCACCATTTCATCCAGGGCTTTGGCCAAATCGCCGATTTCATCGCTGCGCTTGAGATATTGCGGCTCAATGCGCTGGGTCAGATCGCCCTCGGCAATGGTTTTGGCAAAATTGACGCCATAAATAAGCGGTTTGGAGATCATGTTGGATAGGATGATGCCAATCAAAATCCCCAGGACGATGGTGATGACAACCCCGCTGGCAATCACCTGGTTGCTCAGATTCTGCGTGGCGATCATGCTATCGGCGGCATCGCGGGCGGCTTCAAAGGCCAGCTTGATAACATCTTCCCCCAGGCGTTGCATGGTTGGCAGAATTTCCTGAGTCAGGCGGTCGTCATTGACGATCCAGGTCGCGGCTGCCTCAAAATAGGCCTCGGTGGCACGCCGGGCGGCATTGACCTGGGCATCACGCCCCTGCGGGTCGAGCTGGTTATAGTAGCCGTCCAGCTGGGTGCGCATCACCAGCATTCGCTGATAAAACTCGCGATTGCGATACAGCCGCTCCTCTTTTTCGGCATTCATGATCTCCAGGGCGGTGATATACACGCGCAGGGCTACTGACTCCTGGGTGTTTTGGTAGTATTGTTCGGCCAGCGTTACCACCGTCTGGCCGTTTTCGGCCATGCGGGTGACGGCGGTGGCATTGGCACGCAAGGCCGCCACGCCCGCCTCATAGCCTTTGCGATATTCCAGGGTGGCACGCCGTGCCTCGCGGGAACGTGCCAATAAATCGGCATCGCGGGAATGCCTGTCAATGGTATCCAGCGCCTTGATAATCGTATCGATGTTTTGCATGGCCTGCTGATAGCTGCTGTCTTGCTCATTGAGCAGGTAATTTTTCTCTTCCTCAATGGTGCGATAGGCATAGCGCTCTACCTGCGTGGCCTCAACCAGCCCGTCAAATTTAGCGCGGATATCGTTTAGATTAACAATCGCGGTTACGCCCAGAATTGACAAAATCACCAACACCGCCAAAAATCCCGTCAGGATTTTTAAACGGATGTTCATGCGCAGCGCCCGAGCGCCTGGTGCAGAGTTCATGGAAGCCATCCTCTCAAGATAAAGCAGTTTTTTATTTGCATTGGTTTGGGGGAATTGTGTGGTGTGCGAAAATCTCAATATTGTCCAGTATGACGACCCCTAAATTAAACCAGCAAACAAAATGCCATCTTTTTGAGCGCCGGTGGCGGTACCTTCCCGGTTAAAAAAAGTGGCCTCAAGAAGAGGCCGCTCTATGGCAGGCCGACCGACTTCCGCCTTTTAACGACGGCGGGCCGCTAACAGTGCCTGCTCAAAGCTGCCGGTGTCGGAGAAGTGCGCTTGTGCCGCCTCCCAGCTGCCAAACACCTCCTCAATGCGCAGCAGTTCTACACTGGGGAACTGTTTGGCATGGGTGGCGCTGACCTGTGGATCAGTGACCCGATAATAAAAACCTGCCAGAATTTCTTGCGCCGGTGGGCTGTAGAGATATTGCAAGTAGCGTTGTGCCAGTTCCTGGGTGTTTTGGCGGGCGACGACACGATCAACCACCGCAACCGGAAACTCCGCTAAAACACTGCGCGAGGGGACGATGACGGTAAAGCGATCGGCGCCGTGCAGCTGGCGAATCAGGTTGACTTCGGCTTCAAAGGTGATCAGCACATCGCCGATGCCACGCTCGGCAAAGGTGGTGGTGGCACCGCGTCCGCCGGTGTCAAAGACCTGCACATTGCCGACGAAGCGACGGATAAAATCCTCAATTTTGGCTTGATCATCGGGCCATTGCTGTTGTGCAAAGGCCCATGCGGCAAGGTAGGTATAGCGGCCATTGCCAGAGGTTTTGGGGTTGGGGAAAACCAGGCTGACATCGGCACGCACCAGATCATCCCAGTCTTTGATGCCTTTGGGATTGCCCGCACGCACTAAAAAGGCGGGCAGGGAGTAATACGGCGAGCTGGCATTGGGCAGGCGCTGTTGCCAATCCGGGGCAATCCATCCGGCGTTGACCAGCGCATGAATGTCGGTTATCTGGTTAAAGGTGACAACATCAGCGGTCAGTCCCTGCAAAATCGCACGCGCCTGCGCAGAAGAACCCGCGTGAGATTGGCGAATCGTGACGGTTTTGCCGGTTTCTGCGGCATAAGCCTCCACAAAGGCCGGGTTAATCGCCTGGAATAACTCCCGCGCAATGTCATAGGAGGCATTGAGCAAACGATCCTCTGCCTGTGCCGTTGACAGCATGATCAAGCCAAGAAACACACTGAGATAAATGCTTTTTTTCATACATAATTCTCACGATTTGATGATTAACAAAGCTCTGCACATTGATGTCTTAGGCACAGCGCAAAGCGGGTGCGTTACAACCGGTGAGCAGGACGCGCAAAAAGTTCATGCCTTGTGGCCAGGGACCAAAACCCGAGGCTTCGTTGATATGTCCAGCGGCACCGATATTGACCATCGGGCATTGCCAGGTTTTGGTCCAGGCGTGGATGCGGGCAGGATGCATCCAGGGGTCATTTGTGCTGGCCACCAGCAGCGCCGGAAACGGCAAGGGGTGTGCCGGGAGAACGGACGTTAAATCCGCCTCAGGGGATGCCGGTTCACGCAGCCCCTTCGCGCTAAAGTGCTGCGGATCGGCCGGGGCCACCAATAAAACCCCGGCCATGCGCTCGCTGTGCTGATAAGCCGCGCTTAAGGCGACCAGACAGCCAAAACTGTGCGCCACCAGACATACGGAGGATGCAGACTGGGCTATCGCGTTTTCCAGAGCATGTCGCCAAAGATCGAAGACGGGCTGTTCCCAGCACACACCGCCTAAGCGCCGTGTCCCGCTGATATGCTGCTCCATCCAGGTTTGCCAGTGGCCAGCACCGCTGCCCTGATAGCCTGGAACCATCAAAATCTGTATTGCCATCATCACACCTCATGCCACACGTCTGGATCATTCATAAAGATAAGAAATGTAACAGCATTCGCCGGGTGGAGAAAAAGAAGAAATCCTGCAATGCTTTGCAGGCAGGGGAATATTGAATTTTTCCCGAGTCGTGGTCATTTTGCACAAAAAAACCGCTATCAACGGCGGCGTTTTATAAAAACCTGGGGGTTGATATGCGATGGCTTAAAGGCGGTCACGTCGCGCCTGTGCAATGGTTTTTAGCAGGAGGGTGAGCAGTGCCAAGGAAGCTAACAGCGAGGCGGCAGCAAAGGCCCCGGCAATGTTGTAATCATCAAAGCTTTGCTGCACATACAGCGGCAGGGTATTGGTTTCTCCACGAATATTGCCAGAGACCACGGCAACCGCGCCAAATTCTCCCATGGCGCGGGCATTGCACAAAATCACACCGTAAATCAGCGCCCATTGGATGGTGGGTAAGGTGACGTGCCAGAAGGTTTGCCAGCCGTTGGCCCCCAGGGTTAGTGAGGCTTCTTCTTCTTCGCGTCCCTGGGCCTGCATGAAGGGAATCAGTTCTCGCGCTACAAAGGGGCTGGTGACAAATACCGTGACCATGACAATGGCGGCAACGGAAAACACCAGTTGCACATTGTGATCATACAGCCATTGCCCAAGCCAGCCGCTGGTGCCATAGAGCAGCAGATACATGACACCGGCAACCACCGGCGAAATCGCAAAGGGGATGTCGATGGCGGTTTGCAGGATGCGCTTGCCACGAAACTCAAAGCGGGTAATCGCCCAGGCGGCGGCAACCCCAAAGGCCGTATTGACCGGCACGGCAATGGCGGCGGCAAGCAGCGTCAGTTGGATGGCGTGCAGCGTTTCGGGATGAGTGACATTGCTGATATACATTGCCCATCCGCGACTGAGCGCCTGGGCAAACACGGCCAGCAAAGGGGCGACAATCAGCACCAAGGCTAGGGTCACGCCGCTAAAGATGAGCAGGCGTCGTCCCCAGGGATTGTCAGGGCAGGCCTGATGGCGGGCGTTGTGAACCACAAAAAGTCTCCTGGGCGGGTGTTAACGCTGGCGGTAGGCCCAGCCTTGCAAGAGGTTGATGACAAATAACATCACTAAGGCAGCTGCCAGCACCACCGAGGCTATGGCGGCTGCAGCGGCATAATGGTATTCCTCCAGGCGGATCATGATCAGCAGCGCCGTGATCTCGGTATGGTAGGGCAGATTGCCGGCGATAAAGATAATCGCCCCAAATTCACCCAGACTGCGCGCAAAGGCCAAGGCAAAACCGGCCAGTAAGGCCGGCACCAATAACGGCAGAATAATCCCGCTAAAGATTTGCCAGGGGCTGGCACCTAAACTGGCGGCGGCTTCCTCAGCGGCTGTGTCCATGTCTTCAAGCACCGGCTGCACTGCCCGCACCACAAAGGGGGTACTGGTAAAAATCATCGCACTGATGATGCCCAGCTGGGTATAAACCACCGTGATTCCCAGTGCCTGTAACCATTGTCCAAACCAGCCATTTGGGCCTAGCAGATAGGTCAGCGACAAGCCTGCCACCGCCGTGGGCAGGGCAAAGGGCAGATCTACCATGGCATCTAGCAATCCCCGCCCCCAAAATTCATAGCGGGTGAGAATCCAGGCCAAGAGCAACCCTAAAAACAGGTTAAAAATCGAGGCAATCAGCGCCGAGCTGAGTGTGAGTTTATAGGTTGCAACCGCCCGTTCGCTGCTGATAATACGCCAAAACTCCGCCCAGCCGGGACTGGCGGCCTGGCTCAGTAAAGCGGCCAGGGGCAGCAAGACCACCAGACTGATAAACAACAAGGTGGTGCCCATGGTCAGACCAAAGCCGGGCAACACCCCGCGCACCCAGGGCTTACGCCGTGCAATCATGCCTGCAATCATTCTCCGCCTGGCGTGCTTGTTTCAAACCTTAAACAAATCGTCAACGTGCCCTACCGTCAGGATACTTTCTGCCCAGTGTTCCAGCTCGTCCAGACTGGCAGTCTCAATACGTGCGTGGGCCCACGCGGGGATCTCGCCAAACTTCAGCACCATCAATTTCTGCAACAGTTCTTTTTTTCCTTGATGCAGGCCAATTTCAACGCCTTCTTCGCGGCCTTCCTCGCGGCCTTCCTCGCGACCTGCCTGACGACCTTCATGGCGTCCTTGATCAATCAGGGCTTGATTCCAACGATCTACCTTATCTGCCAACATGTCATACACTCCGTAAAAATCATCGGTCTGTAGGTATTCTTCTTCCCATTGCAGGCCCAATGAGCGGCTTTTGCGCAGTAAAAAGCTGTGTTTGAACCACAATGCAAAATCTTGTTTGAGCTGTTGATCGGCCTCGCGTTTGAGGACTTCAAGGAAAGCCAGGCCCTTGGCTTTGAGTTCTGCCTCACTGTTGACCTGTTCGAGTTCAAACAGTGCCTGCACGCAGTTTTGCAGGGAGCTGGAATAGTGGGGGTGGCGGATGATGGCGCCTTGGTCCAGGAGCAGGTAGTGTGTTTCCGGGCAAAAGCGGTGCAAGCTTTTGGGGGTATGCGGGTCCAGTAAATTGCGCACATTTAAGGCGGCATTCCAGGGTTTTTCGCCGCTGTAGATGACGATAGGCAAAACCGGCGGCAGGTGCTTTGGGGCGGTTTTGCCGTTTTCTACGGGCGTGTTTTTGCGTTGCTGTTTTTCCAGATCCTGATACAGCAGGGCCAGATAGCCCATGATGCGCACCGCCATCATGGGGTCAATGGTGCTTTGAAATTCCAGCAACAAGACATACAGCCAATGGTCGGCCAGGCGCACTCGCCAGATGAGGTCGCTTTCGCGGGTTCTCAGGTCGTCACTGACGAAGCTTTTATTGATCAGCTCCAGGGTGTTGAGTTGCAGGTGTGTCAGCAGGGCTTTGGGGGCAAAGCCTAACAACAGGTCTGTCATCATCTGCGGATGCGCAAACAGGCGTTTGTAGCTGTGGTCGTGGGGGGTATGTGACCAGGCTTTGTGGTTAGGATCTTTGCGCATGAGCCTTGATGATCGTGTGGCGCGGGCGGTTTGCTACGTGTGCTCAGAGCCTGCCCGCGCCGTGCCGGGTTATTCAGGGTTGGTGATAACTGGAAAATAGCTGTGTATTGCCTTCCAGATCGAAACTGAGCACATGATATGGATCAAAGCGCTCGCCCATTTCCATGCCCGGTGAGCCGATGGGCATACCGGGCACCGATAAACCGCGCACCATGGGTGCTTCTGTCAACAGGCGCTGAATATCTTGTACCGGGACATGGCCTTCGATCAGGTATCCGTCAATAAAGGCGGTATGACAGGAACCGAGTCCTGCCTGCAGACCGCCTTGCTGTTTGATGCGATCCAAGGCGGCATGGCTGACATCGACCGCCTCAACGCCAATGCCTGCCGCTTCTACATGACGAATCCAGTCATCGCAACACCCACATTGCGGCGTCTTAAAAACTTTCATGTCCTGTGTGCTGTGAATCATTTGTCCAAAGCTGGATTGGGGATCAATGCGCAGATCCGCGCTGGCGGTGGCACCAACACAAAGGCATACGAGCGCGACAGCGCATAAACGACGGTAGCGGTACATGATGTATAAATCCTCATGAAGAATGGATGAAAACAGGGCTATTTAGACAAACACATGGGGCTTACGGATGACAAGCTGCACCGTGTTATCCGCAGCTATATGCAGGGCCGCAAAACGCGCCTGCGTCATATCTGCCGGGATAAGTGCCTGGGTTGCGTGCAGACGCAATGCCAGACGCACATAAGGCCCGATCATGGCGATTTGCTCCAGGGTGGCCGTTAATGCCGATCGGGTATCATCAGGGGGCAGCACCTCGATGTCATGCGGGCGAATATACACCCTCACCGCGCCCTCATGCGAAAGCCCTGGTGCGGCGGTGCCCACAACCTGATCGCCGCAATAAATTACTCCTTGCCGGAGGTGGGCAGATATTTGATGTGCCTGACCCAAAAAAGTGCAGACAAAGGGGTTCGCTGGTTGATCATACACCTGCTGCGGGCTACCGCTTTGCTCAATACGCCCCTGATTCATGATCACGATATGATCCGAGATTTCCAGTGCTTCTTCCTGATCATGGGTGACAAACAGGGTGGTCACTGCAATCTCACGGTGTAGCTGTTTAAGCCAGGCACGCAGCTGTGCACGCACCTGTGCATCCAATGCCCCGAAGGGCTCATCCAGCAACAACACCCTGGGTTCAACGGCCAAAGCCCGGGCCAAGGCGATCCGCTGGCGTTGCCCGCCGGATAGCTGCGCAGGTAAGTGTTTGGCCGCCCATGCCAGCTGTACCAACTCCAGCAGCGCCATGACCCGCTTGCGAATCACCGGCTTACTGGGCCGTTCGCGCCAGGGTTTGATCTTAAGTCCATAGGCGACATTATCAAACACCGTCATGTGCTTAAAAAGCGCATAATGCTGAAAGACAAAACCCACCTGGCGGCGACTGACATGCAGATGGCTGACATCCTCACCGGCAAAGCGAATCACCCCCTGATCAGGCGATTCCAGCCCGGCAATAAGGCGTAGCAAGGTGGTTTTACCCGAGCCAGATGGCCCCAGCAAGGCACTCAGACGACCGGCGGGAAAGCGCAAATGGATATGATCCAATACCTGAAAACGGCCAAAGTGTTTGCCCACATCACTGAGCTCAATGGACAATAACGCATCCCCGCTCATGCTACCCCCCGGCTTGGGTGATGTTTGGCCAGCGCCTGTAAGTCGGTATGCGTGGGGGGATGTGGCCAAACCTCAATCTGCGCCGAGCGGATATGCGAAAAACACAGCTCGATAAAACGATAGGCAAATCCACGCAGATAATAGCCACGTCGCAGGGCAATGCGCGTGGTATTCATATCAAACAGCGCCGCGCTCTCCAAAAGATGCAAACCATCATCGCGCAGGCTGCTGTAGGCCATCGGCGCGATGATGCCAATGCCTAAATCCAGGCGTACATAGGTTTTGATCACATCGGCATCCATGGATGATAAAACAATATCCGGTTTCAGGCCGGCCCGCGCAAAGGCCCGGTCAATCTGCGAACGTCCTGCAATGCCTTCGTGATAGGTCAGAATGGGGTATTGGGCCAAGGCCTCCAGACTCAGCTCAGGCAGCTGCGTCAAGGCATGCTCACGCGGCACCACCACACAGTGTCGCCAGCGATAGCACGGAAACGATCCCAAATCAGCGACATCCGCCAGGGCCTCAGTGGCCACCCCGACATCCGCCCGGCCCTCAACCAGCATGGCCTTGATTTCACGCGGATTGCACTCATGCAAGACCAAATGTACCTTGGGAAACAGGGTTTTAAAGGCAACCACCACCTGCGGCAAGGCATAACAGGCCTGGGTATGCGTGGTGGCCACAATCAGCTCGCCTTGCTCGCAATGCCTGAAACGGCAAGACAGATTTTTGATGTTTTGGGTATCAAGCAACATCCGCTCGACGATTTCCAAAAGCTCCCCACCGGCCTCCGTCAATCCCAGCAGGCGCTTGCCCTTGCGCACAAAAATCTGCACGCCCAATTCCTCTTCCAGATCCCGGATATGCTTGGAAACGCCCGATTGTGAGGTAAACAAGGCATTGGCAACCTCGGTCAGATTGAAATTGCGCTTAACCGTCTCGCTGATGATCCGTAATTGCTGAAAATTCATAAAATTCCTGTCACGGCGATGCGGCGCCCGGCGGGCGCATCCATTGGGCCAGATAACGCGGCGAGGGTTCGCTCAGATAAGACGCCACAAACTGCCCCAAACCCTCGGGATTTAGCTCATCTAGGCGTCCCTCCAGCACGCTTTCGGGATAAGCCCGCGCCCACCTAAACACGGCGCGATCCGTCACCTGCGTGACCCACAAACGCACCGAGTGCGCGTGTAGTTGCGCCCATGGGCTGGCCGATTCCTGCGCTGTGCGGGCCAGGGTATCTTTATCCACACAGACCCAGCCCACGCCAAGTCGCGCCAATAAGGACACATCAAGCTCATCGGGTAACCCGGCAGCCGCCAGGTGATACCCGCGCGCCACAAAATTTTGCGCCGCATAACGCACATGCGGGTCCTGCTGCAAGGATGCTGTGGGTAATTTAAGAATGATCTGCCCAGGCGCCATGCCTAATTTTTGCAAAAGCGCTTCAAAGATCAAACCATGCTGGTCCTGCACCGCACCCACATGACGCAAATGTACGGCCAGCGCCAGATATTCGCGCCGATCGCGTGTTTGATTGAGGTGATAGAGGGTATGCAAGGTGCGCAGGAAACGATCCAGAAACACAATATCATCGACATCGGTGGCATGGATATAAATCGATTCGGGGTGCATCCAGCCGCCGTGCCCGGTTTCAATCATGAAATGCCCAAACCGCCCAAAGAGCGGATACCCCCTCGGTGTGGCATACACCAAGGCCAGCTGATAGGGAATCAGGGTAAATCCGGCAACCTGGGCACCGATGCGCCCGTGGCTGTAAACAAAGCGGCTATGACGACCCAGGGCCGCCTGTGGATGCTGTTTAGGCAGGTGTTGGTTTAGGTAATGGACAACCTCGGTCAATGGCATGGCAACGTGCTCTCGTCAAGAATCTATCAGAATTGCGATCAAATAACCGGCCGGAGTAACACCCGGCATCCACACAACAGACTCGACAAGGCATAAACATCATCAAAACTCCGAAAAAACGAGACACAGGCTCTGCATGGAACACCTAACTATTTAGCCACAGCGGCCTGTGCCACACAACGCATAAATCCTGCGATCTTTATCACTTTTTTTGCTAAAGACGCCGACTCGTTACCCGAAAACGGGCGGCATCGCTACCGGGAGCGCGGAGCACCCGCTCCGCACCGGGGTGGGAGAGCTCCAGCGCTCCTGTTTTATTATAAGACGTGGCGGCAAAGACTCTCCCCCTGCCAAGGGGAAGTCCCGCCGCAGGCGGGGAGGGGGTCAGTTTTTTAACACATAACCACCCCGCCCCTGACGGGGCACCCCTCCTTGAAAAGGAGGAGAGTTTTTGACGTGGCGACACCTTCCAGGTGTCGCTTGAAAACCAGCGAACGCAAGATGCGTCCGCCACGCTGTGGCGGCATCATCCTGATGCCGCATGAAAAACACAGCGACGGCTGCCTGCCTGCCGCCACGGTGATGACTACGCCGCTTGCTGGCCTAAGGCCGCGTCAATGCGCGCCAGTAATTCCGGGAAGTGTTCTGCATAATACAGCGGCTGGGTTTCTCGCGGGTTTTGTGCGCTGGTTTCGTTGCGTCCATAGCGTAAACCCGCTTCGGTGAGATGTTTAAAACGCTTGTTGTCGCTGCGGCTGTAGCGGCTATGGTGCTGTTTGAGCAGGGCGGTAAGGGATTGCACCACGGGTTCTTCGCTGTAGGCGGGGAGAAATCCGGTATCCAGTCCTTCACTGGCGCCAAGTTCATGGAGCATTCGCAGGATGCTGGGTTGGGAGGGTTTGAGAATATGTACCGAGGTTTTGAGTAATTCGCCCTTGGCGCAAACCCGCTCAATTAGGGGTGTCACCGGGCTGGGTGGGAAGAAGACGGTGGCGGGTGGGGAAAATGGCGGTGAGGCGGTGGCTGTCTGCTGGGCTTCGAGTTCTTGCCAGCGTTGGATGACTTTGAAACGGGCTTTGGCGTCGTAGCCGGTGAGCAGTGTCAGGGTGTGGTTTTTGTCGAGGTGGTAGGCAATAACGTAATTTCGCGCATCCCGATCAAGGCTAATGCCTTGAATTTCCTCATGGCTCAAAACTGAGCCATCCTCTTTGTAAATATGATCCAACATTGTGCGTATATCGCGGCAAGCATTTTTATATGGCTTTTTACTTTTTGATCTAATGACCGCTACATCATTATTCACTACCATTTGTGGGGCTACCAAATATCCATGTGGAACATCACCGCACTAAGCCGCCGCCGGGCCAGACATTTAGCCCGAATGATCGGCGTGCTGGGGGTTTGCAGCCTGATCATTTTGCCGGTCGATGAAGATGCAGGGCTTTATAACCTCTACCAGCGGCTGCAGCTGATGGCCTATGACCAGACGCTGCAGTGGCTGCCTCGCCCGCACGCTACGTGCCGCTGTTCCGCCGCTGGTGATTGTAGATATTGACGAACGCTCGCTGCAGCGCGAGGGACACTGGCCCTGGCCGCGTGAACGTCTGGCGACGCTGCTGATGCGTTTGCAGGCTGCCGATGTGGCGCTGGTGGTCTTTGATATCCTCTTTGCCGAGGCCCAACACAACCCGGTGGAGCAAATATGGCCATATCTGGATAATCCTGGCCTGCAGCAGGCCCTGGAGGCATTGCGCCCACAGCTGGATCAGGAGCGCACATTCAGCGAGGCTCTGGCACAGCAGCCCAGCGTACTGGGCTATGTCTTTCGCCCCCTGGATCAGACCCCGCCCACAGGCCAGCTCCCCGCCCCGCTAGCGCTTGTCCCCCCTATTGACACATTGCAGCTCCCTATCCCCCCCATGCAAAGCTATTCCGCACCTCTGCCGATCTTAATGCAGGCCGCCGGAAGCGCGGGCTTTTTTAGCTTGCATCCCGACCGATGGCCAGGGGCAAATGCTGGTGCCCTATCGTGGGCCATTTGGCCACTTTCCCTATGTCTCCGCCGCCCACGTTCTGGCCGGTGAGGTTGACCCGCACATGCTGGCCGGGGCCATCGTGCTCGTGGGCACCACCGCGCCGGGTCTGTTTGATCTGCGCGCCATCCCTCTGCAAGCCGCCTATCCCGGCGTAGAAATCCAGGCCAACGTACTCACGGCCATTCTGGGCGAAGCCTATCTGGTGCAACCCAGTTGGGCGCCTGGCGCACAAAACGTGTATTTCCTGATGGCCGGGCTACTGCTGGCACTGTTATTGCCGTCATTGAGCGTCGTGTGGCAACTGGCGCTGGCTGTGTGCGTGGGGCTGGTGATCGTAGGGCTTAACACCACGCTGTGGATCTGGCACGGCCTGGTGCTTGACAGCGCCGGGCCGCTGCTATTGATGGCAGTCTTGCTGGTCTTCAACATGGGTTGGGGCTTTTTCTTTGAAACCCGTACCCGGCAACGCCTTAAAAATATGTTTGGGCAATACGTGCCACCCGCGCTGGTCGAACACATGAGCGAGCGGCCGGGGCAATTTGGCTTTGCCGGACAGTCCCGCGAGCTGACGGTATTATTTGCCGATATTCGTGGTTTTACCCAGCTCTCCGAGCAACTGCGCGCCGATGCGCTCAAACAGTTTCTCAATCAGTACTTTACCCCGATGACGCGGATCATCTTTGCCCAGCAGGGCACCATCGACAAATACGTCGGCGATATGATCATGGCCTTCTGGGGTGCCCCGGTAGACGACCCCGAACACGCACACCATGCCATCGAGGCCGCCCTGGAAATGCTCAACGAAACCCAACGGCTCAGCCAGAGCTTTATCCGCAAAGGCTGGCCACAGGTGCGCATCGGCATCGGCATCAACACCGGCCTGATGAATGTCGGCGACATGGGCTCCCAATACCGCCGCGCCTATACCGTCCTGGGTGATGCCGTCAACCTCGCCTCGCGCCTGGAAAGCGCCAGTAAATATTACGGGATTGATCTACTCGTGGGGGAGCGCACTCACACGCTGGCACAGCCGCATTTCCTCTGGCAAGAAGTAGACTGGGTCCGGGTCAAGGGCAAGCAACAGGCCGTCCGGATCTATCAGCCGCTGTGTCGTATCGCCAAGGCAAGCCCGGCACAACACGCACAGGTCCAACAATTCCAGCAATTTTTACACGCCCTGCGCCAGCAACATTGGCAACAGGCCAGCACCCACCTGCACGCCCTGCAACAAAACCACCCCACAAACGCCCTATACAGCCACTACCAGCAACGCCTGCACACCCTGCACACCCTGCACACCCTGCACACCCTGCACACCCACCCCCAGACTGGGACGGCAGCTTGACCTTGCACGAAAAATAAAACATCGCAGATGTGTTCTGCGGCTTCATGCGAGGCTGCCGCCACATGTGGCGGACGCATCCTACGTTCGCGGGGTATTTATGCGGCATCAAGATGATGCCGCCACCACCCCCAAATCCGCTATACTGCTGCTGTTTTTTGCTCCCCCCAACAACACCCCCGACACGGAACACGGAGAAGCAAACATGTCAAACACCCCCAACCACCTCTTCCAACCCAAACTGCTCGCCCGCCACATAAACCCCAACGCCACAATCCCTGCCGCCCACCTCGAACAACTACACAACTGGCAAAGCCACATCGAACAGGGAGCCATCGCCAAACAAAAAGAAGAAGCCCTGCAAGGCGTCTTCATCGAACGCATCCTCAGCGGCATCCTCGGCTACCAATCCTTCGGCGGCAAAGGCCCACACTACACCGTCGCCAAAGAATACTGGCTCGGCCGAGGCAAAGCAGACGCAGTCCTCGGCCACCTCCACCACGACAAACAACACGACCAAATCATCGCCGTGTGCGAACTCAAAAGCGCCAAAACCCACAACCTCGACGCCATCATGTCCGGACGTGGCAAAACCCCGATACAACAAGGCTGGGAATACGCCCACGACGCCAAAGGTTGCCAATGGGTCATCGTCAGCAACTACCTCGAACTACGCCTCTACGCCGTAGGCGAAACAACACACGTCTACGAACACTTCGCCCTCAACCGCCTCACCGACCCCGCAGAATACACCCGCTTCATACTCTGCCTCGCCGCCGACCAACTCCTCACAGGCCGCACCCGCGAACGCCTAACCCAAAGCCAACAAATCGACCAAGACATCACCGCCCAACTCTACCGCGACTACAAAAACCTGCGCGAACGCCTCCTCACCCACCTCATCCACGACAACCCCGGCCACGCCCCCGCCAGCCTACTCGCCCCGGCGCAAAAACTACTCGACCGCGTCCTCTTCATCGCCTTCGCCGAAGACCACGGCCTCATCCCCGACAACAGCATCCACAACGCCTACACCCACGCCAACCCCTACGACCCCCAACCCATCTACCAAAACTTCAAAGGCCTGTTTCGCGCCATCGACCAAGGCAGCCACCCCCTCAACATCCCCGCCTACAACGGCGGCCTCTTCGCCGACGACCCCCAACTCAACCACCTCATCATCAGCGACAGTCTCTGCGAAGGCTTCAAAGTCCATGTTACGGATAAACACGCAGCTGCATATTGAATGGATCCCGGCCTGGAAATAGCTCGCCACCCGCTTGGGCAGCTTTTGCAGTTTGCGAAGATGGGACAGTGCGTTCTGTTTCAATATTTGGATGCTTTATGCCCCGCTTAATGCTGTGAGATGACCCGTGAGAGAGGCTTGAACCCCTTTTCCCTGGCAAAGTGACCGACGGTGGTGTGAGCGCCAAAGACAAGCGATTGTTGGTAGTTCCCCAAACTTGGTGTGCCGCAAGCAGATGTTACTGCGGACTTTTTGAACTATACTAAGGGTGTCAGTCCAAGTAATACGATCCACATTAAACGCATGATGGCCAACGAGAAGCTGACCCGTGCCATCAGCGGCGTAGGCTTTGGGATATTTCGCTGGCAGATGGAATACAAGGCCAAGCATTGCAGGACGCATTTGTTGATAGCGGGCCGCTGGCGTACAGGCAGCCCGGTGTTCGGTGTGTGGCTGGAAAACAAAGCGTTGATGCTGCAAGACCAGTACTGGACGTGCCCGCATTGCGGTACCCACTATGATCGAGACATCAATGCAGCACGAAATTTAAAACGGCTGGCAACCGAAACTGCCCTACCCGTGGCGAGTCCGACCGGCAACGGCGGCGCTGCTTCTGGAATGGTTCCAGGCGTAGTCGGGGAAGTGACGCCTGTCAGAGACGAATTCGGTCAACAAGACGGTTCGGGGCAGGAAGTGAACGGTGCGCACTTTGGCGCACGTTTTTGAGGGCAGGATTCGTTATGGTTATCACACCTGTTGTTGTTGACGCCCCGATGTTAACCCCGCCGCCGCTGGCAAATGCTAACGAGGCTGAGGTGCAACGGGTTGGTGGTGGGGGCACTGAGATGAAAACCGAGGCTCCGCGCCCGGTGGTCAGTGCGCAAGAAGGCGAGGCCTCGCGCCGCAGTGAAACCGATGCGCCTTATGAGAGTGGCATCAACCCCAATGTTGATCAAACCCCGCAAACGCTGGCTGCCGAGGCGCGGATGAATGCCGCCCGGGAGCAGGCCTTTGCTGGTTATAGCGAGGCCGATAATGCCCCGCCGCCAGCCAGTAATGCACAGATCAATCAGCAGCTGCAAGGCACCTTGGCCGCGTCAAATGCGGATAATGGCAGTGTGATTGATATGATTGCCTGATTTTTGCAGGCTTTGGCGGATCATTGATGACAGCTGGCGTTGTTGCTGCGTTTCTGGCGCTTTTCTTACCCACAGCAAGTGTCTTGCTGTGGGTTCGTTGTTTTTGGGGCAGTGCTCAGCCGGGGGCGTGGGCCTTGGCGCTGGCATATAGTTATACCTTGGGGCTGTTGCTCAGCACCGTGTTATTGCGGGTCTGGGATTTTATCGGTCTGGGCGTGTCGGTATCGTTAAGCCTGGCTTTCTGGGCAGTGCTGGGGCTTGCCGCGCTATGGTTCCGGCGCCGCTGTTTGCTGCGTTTGGCGCGAGCGATGGCGTTGCCTTGGCGCGGCGTATCCACTGCAAGCCTGTGCGTTGGCAGTTTGCTCCTCGCGCTGATTGGTGTACGGCTGATCTCGCTGGCGCTGGAGCTTTGGTGGCAGCCGGTGTTTGCCTGGGATGCCTGGACCACATGGACACTGCGCGCCCGCGTGTGGGCTGAATATGGGGCGCTGGTGCCGTTTATGTCGGTAAGCGCTTGGCTTGAGCAAGCTTCGCCGGTGGGGTATCCGCTGGATGCCGCCCATTATCCCCTGACGGTTTCCCTCATCACGACCTGGATGCTTTTGGTGCTCACGGAGCCCCATGCGGGTCTGATGCATCTGCCGTGGCTGGGGGCATGGCTGGCGTTATTGCTGGGCGTTTATGGCCATGCCCGTTATTACGGCCTGCCGGGCTGGCTGGCGCTGGTGTTGATCTATGTGCTGGCCTCCTTGCCCTTGTTAGGTATGCATGTGGCATTGGCCGGCTATGCTGATCTGTGGATGGCGCTGGTGTTGCTGCTGGGAGGGCTTGCCTGGTGGCGGTGGTTGTGGCAAGGACAGGCCGTGGATTTCTGGCTGGGCTTGGGGCTGCTGCTTTGGCTGCCGCTTCTGAAAATTGAGGGCTGGGTGTGGTTATTGCCGTTTGTGGCGGCATGGGGGGTGGCCCGTGTACCACGGCGTTTTTATTTAATTACCGCAGTGGGTGGGTTGCTGCTGCTTGCCGGGTGGCTCAGTGGCGGAGTGCAGTTGAGTCATGTACCGATCATCGGCACGCTGCATCTGACGCCTTCACTGATTGCGGTCGGCGAGTCCTTCCAGTTGCAACTGGGCTTTAACCGTCCGGCACTGGAGGCGCTGATACGGCATCTGTTTTTGTGGGGACAGTGGCATCTGCTGTGGTATGGCCTGCTCCCTGGCGCGGTATTGCTCATGCTGGCCAGTGTGTGGCAGCCGACCTTGCGGGCGGCGAGTGTGACGGTGTTTGCGCTGTGGGGATTATTGCTGTTGCTGTTTTTATATACCCATGCCTCCATGTGGGTGATCAGCGGTACGGCGGTTAATCGTCTCTTGTTACACAGTGTGCCCCTGGCAAGTTTTTTTGTAGTGTGGGGCATCTGGCACCTGAGGCATGGCAGGCTCGATGCGAATGCAGCCCGCCATACCTCGCCCTGACCCGTTGCGCGACAAGCCCCGCCGTTCAGGGCGGGGAGGATGTCAATCAGGTTTTGTTCATGTTGCGCCCATAGAAGATCTCAAACATCTCCCGCTTGAGCAGTTTTTCAATGCGCACCAGTTCACGCGGGGTGTAGTCATTGACCCCCATCCCAAACAGATAATTATTGATGTCAAAGTTTTTCAGCAGCATCTTGGTGTGAAAGAGATACTCCTGATACACATTCACATCCATGATCTGGTAACGCTCCTCGGTATCCTTGGACAAAAAGTTTTGAATGGACGTGATTTTGTGGTCAATGAAGTGCTTTTTGCCGCGAATGTCGCGGGTAAAGCCGCGCACCCGATAATCCATGATGACAATATCAGACTCAAAACTGTGGATCAGGTAATTCAGCGCCCGCAGCGGTGAAATGCGTCCGCAGGTGGACACATCAATATCTGCCCGGAAGGTGCTCAGGCCGCTTTGTGGATGGCTTTCCGGGTAGGTGTGAACGGTGATGTGACTCTTGTCCAGATGTGCCAGCACCGTCTCGGGCAGCGGGCCGGGGCCTTCCTCGGTGTAGCCGATTTTTTCGGTGGCAATCGGCTCCTCAGAGATCAGCATGGTGACGCTGGCCCCTTGCGGATCGTAATCCTGGCGCGAGATATCAAGCACATTGGCGCCGATGATGTTAGCGACATCCGTAAGAATCTGGGTGAGCCGGTTGGCGTTATAGGCCTCGTCAATATACTCAATGTATTCGCTGCGATGCTCCTCGGTGCGGGCATAGCAGATATCGTAAATATTGAAGCTCAAGCTTTTGGTTAAATTATTAAAGCCGTGTAGCTTCAAGCGTTTACTCATACGTCCAACCATTGATAACTACCTCTCCACCGCGCAAAAACGCGCATTGTAGACGCTGGGCGCTGTCAGTCAACACGCCAGAACGGCATTAATGTTTTTATTCTGCCTTGGGGAGCGTGCTGTCTTGAAGGGTGAACTCATGCGTGATTTTGGCGGTGGCCCCGAGCATGATGGAGGCTGAGCAGTATTTTTCGATGGAGAGGTTAATCGCCCGCTCAACCTGTTTTTCTGACAGGCCCTGTCCGGTGACGGTGTAATGGGCATGGATCTGGGTATAGACTTTGGGCTCGGTATCGGCGCGCTCGGCGCTGAGCGATACCTCACAGCCGGTCACCGGCTGGCGTGCCTTTTGTAGAATCTGCACCACATCAAAGCCGCTGCAGCCGCCCATCCCCAGCAGCAGCATTTCCATCGGGCGCGGACCAAGATCGCGGCCTCCGACCTCGGGCGGGCCATCCATCACAACGGCGTGTCCACTCCCGGTTTCACCGACAAAGGTCATGTGATCCAGCCATTTGATGCGTGCTGTCGTAGTCAATGCAGAAATCTCCAAAGCGTCGTTAGTGTGATAAATGATGTTTAAGAACAAAGCGCAGGGTGTTGCATGTGTTAACACATGGGCCTTAAGCGATGGGTACGCCTCGCAAGCATTGCGCCCAGAATGGTCCCGCTGCTCATGCCCACGGCGCAGGCCAGCAGATCACCCACCGAAAAAACACCGGGGATCAGGCCCAAAAACTGCAAACTTTCATAGCCCAAGGTCAGCAGCGGGATACTGCCAAGCCACAGCCAGGCGCTATAGCCGCGTACACCCCACCAGATAAAACTGATCAACACGGCATAGGCAAACGCCCACAGGCCATTGGGCAGGGCAAACAATATCCAATCCGGCAGTGTTGGAATCCAGCGCTGCGCCATCTCACGCCCGATCTCCAGCCATGATCCGAGACCGATGTCTTTGAGAAACCGGGTGAAATAGATGTCGTGCGGACGCCAGAAAAGATAAATTATACCACCGAGTCCCAGCGCCACACCGCATAAAACACCGATGAGCACTAAGGGCCGCGTCTTTTGTCCAAGGCCCGGCGATGCCTCAGCGGGCGCGGTAAGCATACCGGGCAAGCCACACAGACAACAGCAGTGCGCCGAGAAAGGCTAGTAAGGCCCAGGCGGCCAGGGACAAACCCAGAATGACCGCGCCGTCATCTTCACACAGTCCAGTGGCCATAAACAGGCTGGGAGCATAGAGACTGAGCCATTCGACAAAACGCTCCAGCAGGGTCAATTCTGCCCCGGCACACGACACGGTACCCGCCGGTTGTTGTTGCAGCCAGACCTGATAAGCGGCGACCCCCGCGCCTAATACCGCAAGCCCGCCGGTGAGCCACGCAATGACACGCCCCCCCATCGCGCCCAGCAGCAGCGCCATGAAGGCCAGCGCGGCCAACAGCATAAAGAGGAGGCGCTGAAAGATACACAGGTGGCAGGGATCAAGGCCGGCCCAATGCGTCAGGGCAAGGCTGAGCAAAACGATCACCGTGCTGATCAGGGCAAACAAAGCCCAGAGCGGTCGGGGACGAAGTAGATTGATCATCATAAAACGATTGAAGCTTAAATCCGGTTGCGATTAAAATGCGGGCATCATGTAAAATATTAACTAACTGATAATAAATGAAATTGAATCTAAATACCACTCTTGTGCAGAGCGCGGCTGGGTGGTTTTGCTAACATTTTCCTTGAGTTTTATCTCGCTGGAGTCGTGTGCATGTCTGTTGTTGCCATCTATCCCGGAACCTTTGACCCGATTACCCACGGGCATACGGATATTGTACGGCGGGCGGTGAAGCTGTTTGATCGGGTGATTCTCGCGGTGGCGGCCAGTCCGTCCAAACGCCCCACCTTTTCGCTGGAGGAGCGGGTGATGCTTGCCAAACAGGCCCTGCAAGGATTTCCCCAGGTTGAAGTGCTGGGCTTTGAGGGGCTGCTGGCGCATTTTGCCGCACAACATCAGGCGCAGGTCTTGTTGCGCGGCTTGCGGGCGGTGTCTGATTTTGAACATGAATTTCAGCTGGCCAGCATGAACCGGCGTCTCGCCCCTGAGCTGGAAACCTTGTTTTTGACCCCGGCAGAGGCCTTAACCTATGTGTCTTCCAGCCTGGTGCGCGAGATTGCCTCTCTGGGCGGTGATGTGTCCGCGTTTGTTTCTCCCGTCGTAGATGCTGCACTCAAGGCGCGCTTGCGTTAAGATGCGCACCCTGCTTTAAACACATACTGTCTGCTTCTCACAATTGTTAATGATATTTATTATCAATTAACTAACGGATGGCTGGCTCGGCGCGTTTATCAGGCTGAACCTTTTATGTTGGCTTCTTTCTCTAAAATGAAAATCACGACACGAGGATATTGATCATGGCTTTGATGATTACTGATGAATGCATTAATTGTGATGTGTGTGAACCAGAGTGCCCTAATGGCGCTATTTCACCGGGCGATGAGATCTATGTGATTGAGCCGTCGCTGTGTACGGAGTGCGTGGGTCACTACGATACCCCGCAATGCGTTGAGGTGTGTCCGGTCGATTGCATTCCCAAGGACCCCAAACATGCCGAAAACCACGATGAACTAATGGCGAAATATCAGCGTTTAAACGCCGCAGATTAAGGGATGGATCAAATGGCACAGGTTTTGGCCTGTGCCTTGTGCGCAGGATGCCCGTTCAGCGCATGCGTGTTCAGTCAGGATTCAGGCTCACTGTGTTAGCGTGTCACGATCTATCATAAAACCGTGATCGGAGGTCGCTATGATGACTACATCCCGCTATGCTCTGAGTTTGGGCTGTTTAATCCTTGCTGTGCTGCTGTTCTCGCCGTCCAGTATTGCCAGCCCCAGAGGCGGCTATGGTGCGGGTGATACTACCATCATCCATATCTATAACTACCCCGCGCCTTCGTCATCATCACGGCGCGGGCCACCCCCGCAGGCGCGTGATTTTTCCCGCCATGACACCTGCTATCGCGGACGCGATTGCCGCCCCTCTCGGCAGAACAGCTATCGCCCGCAGCGGCCTTCCACCCAATATTTTATTTACGAAGCGCCCCGCCCGGGCAGTCGCTCCTCGGTTGACCTCAATATGCGCTATCGTTCCACCTACTAATGCGGGTGACGCCCGATGAACCGATCTATTTTTGCAGGACTTGTTGTGATCATAGTTGCCAGCCTGTGCATGACCAACGCACAGGCGTATGAGCGGCGCTTTGAGCGTGGCTACGAGACAAGCCGCTCGGCGGTACATTATGATCGGGCGCGGGTGGTGGCAGTGCGCCCGATTCGCCAAGTCACCCGTACCGCCATACCCCGTCAGGTCTGTCATCACCAACAGGTGCAGCGCAGTTATCGCGAAGGGGCTGATCCTGGGGCTTATATGATTACCGGCACCATTATCGGCGGAGTGTTAGGTAACCAGATTGGCCGGGGTAGCGGCAGAAAAGCCGCCACCGTCGCGGGAACGGCCCTGGGTGCCGTGATTGGCCATGATATGGGCCGCCAACGGGGTCATGCTCAGGTGCATGAATACTACCCCCAGCGCCACTGTTATACCGAACACCGCTATCTTGAAGAAGAGCACATCGTCGCCTATCGCCTCACCTATGTGTATCGTGGTCGGGAATACACCGAGGAAATGGATTATGATCCAGGCCCCTATGTTCAGGTGCGCGTCAATGTCGCACCCGTGCGTTAACCCTTTGTTTTGGTGAAATCAATATGCAAACACAGCATGAATCCACTCAGTGCAGACCAGCGCCCTGGCTTGCGTACATGCTGTGTGCCTGTTTGCTTATCCTTGCCCCAACGCTGTCTGCAACCCCCGCTGAACCCACCGCACTACACCTCGCCCAGGCCGAGCTGTCGCTGGATCAGGCCGTAGCACAGGTGCAAACGCAGGTCGAAGGGCGCGTCCTCTCCGCACAAACCCTCTCCGGCCCCCACGGGCCGGAACATCACATCCGCATCCTCACCGCAGACCAGCGCGTGCGCAACCTGGTGGTCGATGCGCGCACCGGCCAATGGCGCTGAACGCTCACCGTTACACCACCGCACACGCCGACCAAAAAACCACCCCGCAATCCGTATAAAATACAGGTTGTAGCCAAGGTGTGACGGCGGTTATATACTTTATCGCAGCGCCACGCGCCAGCGTGGGATCCATGGAAAACTCTGCCGGGCGGGTGAGCGGCGATCCATGATCCCGGGCTGGTGAGCGGCGATCCATGATGCCGGTCTGGTGACCGGCAATCCCCAGCTGACCGGCGTTCCATGAGGAACTGATGATTCCATACACAAGCACCGCGTGCGTGCCCAATGCCTTACTTCCCCAGCAGTCTTTGTCCCAGCTTTGTCAGTTACTCGAATTGCCGCCGCCGCTGCAGGAGGTTATGTTGAGCGGTTTGTGTCTGGATTCGCGCAAAATTGTGGCGGGTGAGGTGTTTTTGGCACTGGCGGGCAGTCAGCAGCATGGCTTGCAGTATGCTGCCCAGGCGCAGGCGCTGGGTGCCAGCGTGATTTTGTGGGAACCCGCCGAAGGGGTGAGTGCGGAAGCGGCGCAGGCGCTGGGGATTCCTTGCATGGCGGTGCCGGAGTTATCCCGGCGTTTGGCTTTGCTGGCGCATCGTTTTTATGGTGAGCCATCACAGGCGCTTAAGCTGATTGGCGTTACCGGGACCAATGGCAAGACCTCGGTGACGCAGTTTTTAGCGCAAATTCTGGATGGTGAGCATATCCGCTGTGGAGTGATCGGTACGCTGGGTGCCGGGGTGCCGGGTGAGTTACAGGATACCGGCCACACTACGCCCGACAGTCTGAGTCTGCATAAAACGCTGGCGCTGTTGCGCGCTCAGGATGTGCGCTATGCCACGATTGAGGTGTCTTCTCATGCGCTGGATCAGGGGCGGGTTGAAGGCGTTGCCTTTGATCTGGCGGTGTTGACGCAATTGGGACGCGATCATCTGGATTATCATCTCACCCTTGAACAGTATGCGCAGGCCAAGGCGCGTCTGTTCCATTGGCCGGGGCTGGAAGCCGCTGTGTTGAATCTGGATGATCCCTTTGGTCAGCGGCTGGCGCAGGCGGTGTGTCATAAAATCCCGGTGATCGGCTACGGTTTGCAGGCCAATACACAGGGGCATGAGCAAATTTTGGCGCAACAGATTCGCTATTTACCGCAGGGTATCGCCTGTGAGATCAGCAGCCCTTGGGGCAGCGGGGTGCTGGAAACACCGCTGTTGGGGCGTTTTAATCTGTATAACAGCCTGGCTGTGCTGGCGGTGGCCTTGCAGTTGGGGATGCGCTTTTCCGATGTGATGGAGCGGTTGCATCATCTGCATCCCCTGCCGGGACGCATGGAGGTTTTTCATCAGCCGGGGCGTCCGACGCTGATGGTCGATTATGCCCATACCCCGGATGCGCTGATTCAGGTTTTACAGGCCTTGCGCGATCATCAGCGCGGCCGGATCTGGTGTGTCTTTGGCTGTGGCGGGGGACGTGATCGTGGCAAACGCCCCTTGATGGCCCAAGCCGCGCAGGCCTATGCCGATGCCATTGTCCTCACCAATGACAACCCGCGCCATGAAGACCCGCAGCAGATTGCGCAAGAGATTTTGCAGAGCTTTAACGGACAGGTTCCGGTGCTGTGTGAGCTTAACCGCGCCCGGGCCATTGCGCTGGCCTTTAGCCAGGCCGAGCCATCAGATACGGTGCTGATTGCCGGGAAGGGGCATGAGAGCAGCCAGTTTATCGGCGATCAAGTGTTCGCCTTCAGTGACCGCGCTATCGCCGCGCAGCTGCTCAGTTAAGCACATCATTCATAACAGGACATTATTAATCATGTATTTTCATCCTGCTGAACTGGCGCACCATACCCAGGGACACTGGCTGTCACCCCCGGCCGATGTGTGCCTGCAGGCGTTGGGCACCGATACCCGCAAGCCAGCACCCCCAGTCCCGGCCCTGTTTGTGGCGCTGGCGGGCGCACGGTTTGATGCCCATGCCCTGCTTGAGCAAGGCCCAATCCCTGAGCGCTATGCGGCAGTGATGGTGTCGCGGCCCTGTGCCATCGCGCTGCCGCAGTTACTGGTTGCCGATACACGCCGGGCCTTGGGGCAACTCGCACGGGCCTGGCGGGCGCGTTTAGCGCTGCCGCTGGTCGCCCTCACCGGCAGTAACGGCAAGACCACGGTCAAAGAGATGCTCGCCACTATTTTGCGCCAGCGTGGCCCAACGCTGGCAACTCAGGGCAATCTGAATAATGACATCGGGGTGCCGCTGACCTTGCTAAGCCTGCAGGAGCAGCATCAGTATGCCGTGATTGAAATGGGAGCCAATCACCCCGGCGAAATCGCTTACCTGACCCAGCTGGCACAGCCTGAAGTCGCGCTGATTACCAATGCTGGCCCGGCGCATCTGGAAGGTTTCGGTTCCATTGAAGGAGTGGCACACGCCAAAGGAGAGATATACGGCGGTCTGGGAGCCTCCGGGGTGGCGGTCATTGCCCTGGATGAACAGTACGCCCCACTCTGGCAAAGCCTCAACACCCAGCGCCGCTGGCTGGGCTTTAGCCTGCGGGGGCATCCACAGGCCACGGTTAGCGGACAACGACTCAGCGAACAGCAGCTCCAGCTGTGCGTTGATAGACAGACGGCGGCGCTGCGCTTGAGCCTGCCGGGACAGCATAATCTGCATAATGCCCTGGCGGCGGCCACGGCGGCACATGCCTTGGGCATCGACCTCGCGCATATTATAGACGGGCTGGAGACGGTTGCCGCCGTGCCGGGGCGGGTGCAAATCCAGCACCGCTCGCTTGACCGTATCCACGGCGGGGCGCTGTGCCTGGAAATCATTGATGACAGCTATAATGCCAACCCGGCCTCGGTGAAAGCCGCGATTGATGTACTCAGCCAGCAAACCGGAACGCGGATGCTGATTCTGGGCGATATGGGCGAACTGGGAGCGCAGGGTGAGGCCCTGCATCATGAAATCGGCGTGTATGCGCGCAGTCAGCAGATAGACCACCTCTGGGTCACCGGCCCCTTATCCGCACATACCGCACACAGCTTTAAACAGCCACAGGCACACTATGCCAGCAAAGCCGCGTTGCTGGAAGCCCTATGCGCAACCCTGGAAGCACAATTGCATCAGCCCGATGGCCCCAGCCACATCAGCCTGTTGATCAAAGGCTCACGCAGCCAGCAGATGGAACAGATCGTGACAGCCCTTTTAACGCATGACTTCAGGAGCGCGGACCATGCTGCTCATCTTGATTGATTACCTGAGCCAGTATCACACCGGCTTCAATGTCTTCCAATACCTCACCCTGCGCGCCATTCTTGGCGTACTCAGTGCCTTGATCATCGCCTTTATCATCGGCCCCTGGATGATCCGCCGCCTCACCCGCTACAAAATCGGCCAACAGGTGCGCACCGATGGCCCCAACAGCCACCTCAGCAAAGCGGGAACGCCGACCATGGGCGGAGCCTTGATTCTGGTGGCGGTGGCCATCAGCACCCTGCTCTGGAGCGATTTAAGCAACCGCTTTGTCTGGGTAGTGCTGATTGTCACCCTCTTATTCGGCCTGATTGGCGGCTGGGATGACTACCTCAAGCTCCGCTACGGCAACAGTCGCGGCCTCAGCGCCCGCCACAAATTCTTCTGGCAAAGCCTCATCGCGCTGATCACTGCGGTTGTGCTGTATCACACCGCCCAGACCCCGATTGAAACCACCCTGATTGTGCCGTTTTTTAAAGACGTCTTAATCCCGCTGGGTCTGTGGTTTATTCCGCTGACCTGGCTGGTCATCGTCGGCTCTAGCAATGCCGTCAACCTCACCGATGGCCTGGATGGCCTGGCCATCATGCCCAGCGTACTGGTTGCCGGGGCCTTGGGCGTATTTGCCTACGCCACCGGGCACGCCATCTTTGCCAATTATCTCGGCATACCGCATGTCCCCGGCGTGGGCGAGCTGGTCGTGTTTGCCGGGGCCATCGTCGGAGCCGGGCTAAGCTTTTTGTGGTTCAATGCCTACCCCGCACAGGTTTTCATGGGCGATGTCGGCGCCCTGGCACTGGGTGCGGCGCTGGGCGTACTGGCTGTCCTCACCCGTCAGGAAATCGTCCTGATCATCATGGGCGGAGTGTTCGTCGCCGAAACCCTCTCCGTCATCCTGCAAGTGCTCACCTACAAACTCACCGGACGGCGCATCTTCCGCATGGCCCCACTGCACCATCACTTTGAACTCAAAGGCTGGCCAGAACCCCGCGTCATCGTGCGCTTCTGGATCATCACCGTCATCTTAGTACTCATCGGCCTGGCCACCCTGAAAATCCGTTAAACAGCGGCGTGCGAGGGGAGCCTTTTTGGGAAAAGCCTGTATCGGCGAGGGGACGAGCAGAGTGCAACAGATAGCGGCATATTGAGAATGCCGCTACGAAAAAATGGAAAAATGGCGTGAACCTAACCTGCCAGAGCGAAGCGTTGACCGACCTCGTGTACAGTATCGACCAGCACAGCGACGTTTTCGGGGTCAATGTGCTGATGAATGCCATGTCCCAGATTAAAAACATGACCGCTGCCGGGTCCAAAGCGTTCGATCACCGCGGTGGCCTGTTCGCGCACCCGCTCCGGTGAGGCATACAGCACACAAGGGTCCATATTACCTTGCAGGGCGACGTTGCTGCCGACCCGCGCCCGTGCCTGAGCGATATCCACGGTCCAGTCAAGGCCCAGGGCATCGCAGCCGGTATCACTCATAGCCTCCAGCCACTGACCACCGCCCTTGGTAAACAATACCACCGGCACTTTGCGCCCGTCGTATTCACGGATCAAGCCCTCGACAATGCGCTGCATATAGGCCAGCGAGAAGTCCAGATAAGCCTGATGGGCGAGATTGCCACCCCAGGTATCAAAGACCATCACAGCCTGGGCACCGGCCTTGATCTGAGCATTGAGGTAAACAACCACCGAATCGGCGACCACAGACAGCAGATGATGCATACTTTCAGAGTCGTTGTACATCAGCCCCTTGATGCGGGCAAATTCTTTAGAAGAACCGCCTTCCACCATATAGGTGGCCAGGGTCCAAGGGCTACCGGAAAAACCGATCAGCGGCACCCGGCCATTGAGCTCGCGGCGGATCACCCGTACAGCATCAACCACATAACGCAGCTCCTGTTCTGGATCAGGCACACCCAAGGCACGAATCTGAGCAGCGGATTGCACCGGCTTTTGAAAGCGCGGCCCCTCACCTTCGGTAAATTCCAGGCCCAGACCCATCGCATCCGGAATGGTGAGAATATCGGAAAACAAAATCGCGGCGTCCAGGGCGAAACGATCCAGCGGCTGCAGAGTCACTTCACAGGCCAGCTCCGGGTTTTTGCACAGATCCATGAAGCTGCCCGCACGGGCCCGCGTGGCACGATACTCTGGCAGATAACGGCCTGCTTGACGCATAATCCAGATGGGCGTGGTGTCTACGGGTTGGCGCAGCAAGGCGCGCAAAAATCGATCATTTTGAAGTGGGGGCATCGGCTTTATACTTTTGCTCGTGGATATAAGGTTATTGATAAGCTCAACAGGAGCGGCGAGGGGTACTTGGCAGGTTTTCAATCCATAAACGGGTTGCCCGACCCGCCGAGAACAACTCGGCGATCCGACCCAGTACCCGGCGGCAAGCGATGTTTAGTACAAACGCTCGCGGCGGGAGACCTCCTTGGCAACGCGCTTGGCTTGACGCTTGACCGCAGCAGCGGCTTTGCGCTTGCGGACTTCGGTGGGCTTTTCGTAAAACTCGCGGCGGCGTACCTCGGTCAATACACCGGCTTTTTCACAGGTCCGCTTAAAACGGCGCAGGGCAACTTCAAAGGGTTCATTTTCTTTGATGCGAACGTGAGGCATCAGATCACCGTATCCTTAAAAATAGAGAGATGTTTTTACCAGGGTTGCACCTTGCCAGGCAAGGTGTTAACCGCTAATTGTACAACCCGACGGGATAAAATGCCAAACACAAGAATCCTGGGAATCGAGACCTCTTGCGATGAAACCGCTGTGGCGGTATATGATCACAGGCAGGGGCTGCTGGCCCATGTACTGCATTCGCAGATTGATTTACATGCCTATTATGGCGGCGTGGTACCAGAACTGGCCTCGCGTGATCATATTCAGCGCCTGCTGCCTTTGGTGCGTGAGGCCCTCAGTCAGGCGCACACCCAACCTGCCGAGCTTTCTGCGATTGCCTATACTGCCGGGCCGGGCCTGTTGGGGGCTTTACTGGTTGGCGCTGGCGTGGCCCGCAGTCTGGCCTGGGGTTGGGGGCTGCCCGCCTTGGCGATTCACCATCTAGAAGGGCATCTGCTGGCGCCGCTGTTAGAACCAGACCCGCCCGCCTTTCCGTTTTTATGCCTGCTGGTTTCCGGCGGCCATACCCTGCTAGTGGATGTGCAGGCGCTGGGGGTTTATCGCATTTTGGGGGAAAGCATCGACGATGCGGCGGGGGAAGCCTTTGATAAAACCGCTAAACTGTTAGGGCTGGGCTATCCCGGTGGGGCAGCACTGGCGGCGCTGGCGCTGCAGGGCGAGCCGGGGCGTTTTAGCTTCCCGCGCCCGATGACCGACCGGCCAGGACTGGATTTCAGCTTTTCCGGCCTGAAAACGCACGCATTGACCACCCTGCGCGGGCTTGCCGGCACAGATCAGGACCGGGCCGATGTGGCGCATGCCTTTGAAGCTGCGGTGGTCGATACCTTATGCATCAAAACCCGGCGGGCACTGCAACAGATTCAGGCGCAGCGCGTGGTGGTTGCCGGTGGAGTCGGCGCCAATCAGCGCCTGCGCCAGCAGTTGGCAGAACTGGCACACAGCGAAGGTGCCAGCGTACATTATCCGCGCATTGCCTTTTGCACCGATAATGCCGCCATGATTGCCCTGGCAGGCTGCCTGCGTCTTGCGCATGGCAGTGATCCTGATCTCAGTATTTGCGCTCAGGCGCGTTGGGATCTCAGCAGTTTACGCGTCTAAATCGCACGATGTGCATTCAAAAACTAACGGTGGAGGCTGTATCTGTGAAACGTTTATACCCCATGACCCTGGCCGTCCTGACGGCCCTGTTTTATGCCCTGCCTGCACTGGCCGATCTGCAAATGACGGTGCAATTTACCGACCACCTTTCCGGTGAGAACGAGACCACCGTGTTATATCTGGGCAAGGATAAAATCCGCGCCGAACAGCAACACGATGCGCTGAATCTGGTGCATATCACCCGTGCAGACAAAGAACTGATCTGGATGCTTAACCCGGAACAAAAGCGTTATGTAGAAATCAGCATGACGCAGATGCAGCGCATGGAGCAAGAAGCCCAGACCTATCAGGACGCCAGCCGGGCCATGCTGGAAGACTACATGGAAGGACTGAGCGAAGAAGAAAAAGCCCAATATCGTCAATACCTGGGGATGGACGAGGAAGAAATCACCCCCACGGAATACCGCAAAGGTGCTGAACAGACCATTGGCGCATGGCGCTGCACCGTCTATGAGGGATTGCACAATGGCCAACGCATCGAACAACTCTGCACCGTACCGCTGCAAAGCCTGAGCATCACCAAAGACGATTTTGAAACCTTCTATGCACTCTATGCCCATTCGGGCGAGGACAAGTCCTATGGCTGGGACTGGGCCAAGATGGAGCGCATCGGCTTTCCGGTCAATACCGTGCAGTTTGAAAATGGCCAGGCCGCTGCAACCACCACCTTTCTCGCCATCGAGAAGAAAAATCTGCCCGCCAGCCTGTTTGAAATCCCCAGCGGCTACAGCAAGGTCTCCATGATGGAGTTTTATACGGAATGATGAATCCAAACGACCAGCGCTATGTGGGCATTCATGATGATCTGTACGGTGGCATGACGCCGATTGGCGGTATTATCAAGGATGCCTGGGTGTTTGGGCTGATCCCTGAAACGGAAAGTGGCGCGGGCTGGACAGCCGCTGACATGCAAAAAGTATATGATCAGGTCAGCGCGGCCTGGGCACCCTATGGCCATCTGGTCAGTCAATTGCCCGCTGACCTGCGTGAGCGTCATGCGCGCATCCACGAGGCCGCCATTGCCACGGCCAAGGCGCAGGGCTGGGAGCCGGGGCGTGACTTGGATAGCGAGATGGAATCGTGACGGTGACGCGTACTGATACCATATCCGCCGCCTGGCTTAAGCGGCTTGGCCTGGCGGGGCTGCTGATCATGGCGCTGGGCTTTAATTTTGGTGCCAGTATGCACAGCATCGGCCTGGGGCTGGTGTTGCTCGCTTTTGTAATACAGCCCGCAGCCTGGGGCTGGATGCTGCGTCAGCCGGAGTTTTGGCTGGCGGTGCTGATTGCCGCGTATGTGCTTAGCAGCGCCTGGCTGTGGAGTCTCAGGCTGCCAGAGACTGCAGCCCTGCAATGGGAACATGCGGAAAAATGGCTCAAACTGCTGCTGTTTTTGCCGCTGGCGTGGTTTTTGAGAGGACAGCGCGAGCTGATCTTCGTTCTGGGCCTAGTCTTTGTGCTGGGGATTGTGCTCAGCGGGGTGGCTGTTTTCTGGAATGTCTGGCTCAACGATGCGCCGTGGCCGTTTCGTTTTGGCGGCTATCAGGATCGCCCCATTGCCTATGCCTTTTATGCCGTCATCGGCCTATTGATTCTGCTGGCCAGCCTGCCGGAGCTGTTTGTGCGTCTGCGCGCCAGGCACTTGGGGCTGCGTCTGGCAGTCTATGCGCTGCTGGTGGCCATTGCCCTGTTTTTGCTGTGGGCCATTCTGGCGAGTCTGTCGCGTGGCCCGGCGTTGACCTTGCTGGCGGCGGCGGCGAGCCTGATGTTTTTCTGGCCCATATTGCGCAAACAAAGCCGCATCGCCAAACCGCGCCGTTTGGCCCTGATTCTGCTCTTGCTGCTGCTGAGCGCGGGGCTTTTATTTCACGGTCTGGTGCGGGATCTGGGTGAGCGCGTGGTGGGTGAGGCCGATACCCTGGTGCATGTGGTACGCGGGGCCGAGCTCAAGGCGCAGGATCGTGATAACACCTCCCTGCGTCTGGGCATGTGGGCCTTTGCCTATGCGCATTGGCAGGAGCATCCCTGGTTGGGCAACGGCCCCGGCAGCCTGCGATTCAAGGCGCTGCAAGACGAGGCACAGCATCCGCTGATGATGCATGCCCCCGGTGAGCCCTTCGACGATCTGCACAACGCCTATATGCAGCTTTTATTTGAATTTGGGCTGATCGGGGTATTGCTGGCGCTGGCCATGCTGAGCTGTCTGCTGTATCGCATCTATCTGGCCTGGCGTCATGCCCAGCTAGACGGCCTGTTTTTCGCGGCAGTGCTTGCCGGTATCGTCGCGATGCTGGTGTATAGCCTGACCGATTTTCGTCACCTTAACCACGACTGGCGCGCCTTCTGGCTGTTAAGCAGCGCGGCCATGCTGGCTTTAGGTAGCCACTTACCTCTCCAAAACCATCGCTAAAAACGCTTCACGCAGTTGCCTACATGGGGGTGTTTGGTGGAGCTGTGGCGCATTTCGCGGGCGTGGGCGAGAGTTTGTTCGGTGATGTCAATGCCGCCGAGCATACGCGCAAGTTCTTCGATGCGCTCGGCCTCGTCCAGGCTGCGTAGCTGGGTATGTGTCTGGCCGTTGCGGTGTTGCTTGCTGACATGGAGATGATGATGCGCCTGTGCGGCCACTTGCGGCAGGTGGGTTACGCAGAGCACCTGGCGGTGTTCGCCCAGGGCGCGCAGTTGGCGCCCGACGATTTCAGCGACTGCGCCACCGATACCAGCATCCACTTCGTCAAAAATCAGGGTCGGGGTAGCCAGCACATGGGCGGCCACCATCTGGATGGCCAGACTGATGCGCGACAGTTCACCGCCAGAGGCGACTTTGGCTAAAGGGCGGGGGGCCAGGCCGGGGTTGGCGCTGACGCAAAAACTCAGCGCATCCAAACCCAGCGGGGAAAAGCGCTCGCGGCTCAGGGGGCTAAGCTCAATGGCAAAGCAGCCGCCGGGCATTCCCAGCCCTTGCATGGCCTCCGTCACCGCCGTCTCCAGTCGGGCGGCGTGCAGCGTCCGTGACTGGCTCAGAGCCTGGGCGTGGCTGAGATAGTCCTGCTCGGCCTGCGCCGCTGCTTGCGTCAACGCCTTGAGGTCATGGGTGTGTGCATCGAGCGCGGCCAGTTCGCTGCTCAAGATCTCCTGCAGATCGAGTAATTCGGCGGGGTTGCGCTGATGCGTGCGGGCCAGGGAATGAATCTCCGCCAGCCGCTGTTCGATCCATGCAAGCCGTGCCGGATCAAGCTCCAGACGGTCCAGATAGCGTCCCAGATTTTGCACCGCTTCGTTAATGTGGATCAGGGCCTCACTGAGGTTTTGGGTCATGGCGGCCAGAGTTGGATCAAACCCTGCGGCTTCACCCAGCAAGGCATGGGCCTGATGCAGGCCGCGCTCAATGCTGTGTTCGCCGACACTTAGCAGCGCATAGGCGCCTTGTGCGGCGGTTAATAAGGTTTGCGCATGGGCCAGGCGATGATGTTCCTGATTGAGTTCGCGCAGTTCGTCGGCAGAAATTCCCAAGGCGTGCAGTTCGGCAAGCTGCAAGGCCACCCATTCGCGCCGCGCCTGCTGGTCTGCCTGACGGGCCTGTCGCTGGCTCAACTCGGCGTGCAGCTGTTGCCAATGGGCGTGGGCGCTTGCCGTGTGTTCCAGCAATGTCTTGTGTGCGGCGTAGGCATCCAGCACCTGGCGCTGCATATCCTGCCGCAATAGCGATTGATGCGCGTGCTGGCCGTGAATATCCACCAGCCATTCACTGAGGGTCTGCAGATTTTGCCGGGTGGCGGGCGTGCCATTGATCCAGGCGCGGCTTTTGCCATCGCGGCTGATGCTGCGCCGCAGGATGCAGGTCTCCTCGGCCTCCATGCCTTGAGTTTGCAGCCACGCCGGTATGCTGTGGGTTTCAGGTAACGCCAGCGTCACGCTGATTTCCGCCTTCTCGGCGCCTTCGCGCACCATACTGCTATCCGCCCGATCGCCCAATACCAGTCCCAGTGCATCAATGAGGATGGATTTACCCGCCCCGGTTTCGCCGGTGAGTACGGTCATGCCTTGCGCCAGCTCAAGTTCGAGGGTGTCGATAATCGCAAGGTCACGAATGTGCATTTGCAAAATCAAGGACGCTCTCCCCAGCCCAGTTTGGCACGTAAAATACTTAAATAATCATAGCCCACGGGATGAATCAGGCGCAGTTTGCGCGGTTTTTGGGTGATCAATAAACGATCCTGGCGCTTGAGCTTGATGTCATTTTGTCCATCGAAAGACACCTGAGCACGGGTACGGCTGTCATGATTGACGCGGATTTCGATGCAGCTTTTAGTGTGCACGACTAGGGGGCGGTTACTCAGACCCTGCGGGCAGATCGGCACCAATACCATCGCATCCAGGCTGGGGGCAATGATGGGGCCGCCACCGGAGAGGGCATAGGCGGTAGAGCCGGTGGGGGTGGCGATGACCATGCCGTCGGCCCGCTGGGTATTGACGAAATGGCCATCAATCCAGGTGTCAAAATCAATCATTCTCACTACCCCGCGAATGTGCAGCACCACGTCATTGAGCGCGCTGTAGCGGGCAATGCGCTGTTCCTCGCGGTACACCTCGGCGCACAGCATGGCCCGATAATCCTGCACATATTCACCCGCTAAAATCTCATCCAGGCGGGAGGCCATTTCATGCGGCGAGACATCCACCAGAAAGCCCAGCCGCCCGATATTGATGCCCAGCAAGGGCACCCCGGCATCGACGAGCGCCCGGGCCGCCATCAAAAACGTGCCATCACCCCCAATGACAATGGCAAGATCGGCCTGTTTTGCCAGGCGAGCCAGGGTGGTCGGCTCCCCCCCTAATGGCTGCCTTAGCACCGTGACCGCGCTGGCATCCAGGAGAATGTGGCGGTGATGGCCTTGCAAATGACGGATCAGGCGCGGCAAAAGGTGCGCAAGGCGCTCATCGTCACGCTTGGCAATAATCCCAATGGTTTGAAAATGCGGTATCGCCATACTCAAGCTAAATCAATTATGAAGCGTGGCGGGTGCTACGCGCTCCCAGGATACCGCTACGCCCGGGCGGCATAAAAGTTCTGAATGTAGGCTGCAAGGCGTTTTTCGGCAATCGCCTCACGCAGTTCATGCATCAGGGTCTGGTAGTAATGCAGATTATGCAGGGTATTGAGCTGGGCACCGAGAATTTCCTTGCATTTATCCAGGTGGCGCAGATAGGCGCGTGAGTAATGGCGACAGGTATAGCAGGTACATGATTCATCGATCGGGCGGGTATCGTCCTGATAACGGCTGTTGCGAATGCGCATCACTCCCTGGCGGGTATATAAAAAGCCGTTGCGGGCATTGCGCGTCGGAATCACACAATCAAACATATCCACCCCCCGGCGCACCGCTTCGACAATATCTTCAGGGCGTCCCACCCCCATCAGATAGCGTGGTGTCTGCGTTGGCATCTGTGGCATTAACGCATCCAGCACCGCATGGCGCTCCTCGGTGGTTTCACCCACGGACAGACCGCCGATGGCATAACCGTCAAAACCGATGGCCTGCAAGCCTGCCAATGACTGCTGGCGCAAGGCGGGATACATTCCGCCCTGCACAATGCCAAACAAGGCCGCCGAATGATCCCCGTGCGCCTGGCGTGAACGCTGCGCCCAGCGCAAAGATAACTGCATGGACTGCTCAGCCTCGGCATAGGTGGCCGGATAGGGGGTGCATTCATCAAAAATCATCACCACATCGGCACCCAGCAGGCGCTGCACCTCCATCGAACGCTCCGGGGTCAGCCACACCACCGAGCCATCGACTGGCGAACGAAAACGTACCCCTTCCTCAGACAGCTGGCGCAGCTTGGCCAGTGAAAACACCTGAAAACCGCCAGAATCGGTCAAAATTGGCCCCGACCAGTGCATAAAATCATGTAAATCACCATGCGCCTGAATAATCCCGGTCCCCGGACGCAACATCAAATGAAAGGTATTGCCCAGAATGATTTGCGCCCCGCTGGCCTGTAACTGCTCGGGTAACATCGCCTTGACAGTGCCATAGGTGCCCACGGGCATGAAGGCCGGCGTATCCACGACGCCACGGGCAAAATGCAGCCGTCCGCGTCGTGCCGGGCCATCACTGCCGAGGGATTCAAAGCTGAGATACGATCTGTGCATGAAAAATCTACTAAGGTTGGAAGTGAGGTTAAAGGCCATCGCCTGGGAGCAGGAACAGACACATCCATGCAGACAGCACGTATGCATGATGAACCGCCCACGGCGCAGCAGCCACGGCCGGGGCTGGCACACGCAGACCATGGCATCGCCGCTGCGCCTTGATGATGGCGGATGGCGGATGGCGGCGCGGCAACCTTAGCAACTCAGCGGCGCGCAAACAAGGCGATCAGGCGTTGCGCAATCACCTGATAAACCTCCAGCTGGGCCTGTTGTTGCAAGCACTGGGCAAAACGCGGCACCCATTGACTTAAATGGCTCCAGATCTCCAGCCATTGTGCGGAATCATGGGCGGCCTCTTCTTCCAGATACCAGGCGGCGTAAACCAGCTGCAAGGCCAGATGATCCGGCGGACAGCCCTGCGTTTTAATGCCTGCCTGATGGTAATACTGCGCCAACGCCGCCAGCGTGCCACCGAGCACCGGCTGTTGCCAGGCAGATTCACACGGCGAACACAGCGCCTGCTTTCCAACCAGTAAGCGCTGATGCTCAGTCTGCCACAGCGCCTGCATCTGACAGCTTAAATCCTGGGCTGCAGGTATCAACCAGCACCAAGACTTTGCCAGCTCGGCAATGGCCTCGGTGGTATCCGGGCGCGGCGCATACAGCAAACCGCTTAGAATATATAGCTCATCGACATCCAGATGATTACCAGGAAAACGCTCTGCCACTGTAACCCCTCACACTGATTAACCTCAGGTTGTATTGAATATTGCAAGACGCCATGAGACTAAACTATGGAGTGTTACGTTCATTATGAACATCAAAAAACCACAGGAACTTGAGTGCCGTCAAAAAATCCTTTCAACGGCTTGCCTTGACGCATCAAATAATCTGCTTGGCTGGAATACCTCCTCATTGATTCAAACCCGCTGACACGGCGTCATTCAGGCAGTGGCCTGAGCAGATGGGGATGGGCGGCGTCATAAGCGCGCTGCAACAGACCATCAAGCGCCTTGCGCAAAAAGCAAAGCGCAAAAATTAACTAAATTATTGATTTGTAATACATTAAAAGAAAGCTTAAGCTTTCCCACAGGATTTCAGGAAGCGGGTTAATGTTGCGGTCTGCGGTTTCTGGGGCCTGCCTCACAGGCCGTTCATTCGCGTTGTTTGTTCAGCGTACATTAAGGAAGCGTCTGCTAATTTGCGTATCCAAGAGCGCTGTGCTATATCAAACATAAGGCGCTTTTGGTTTTTGGTGTGGCGTTGATTTGGTGCTTCGCCTTTAACGGAAAGCAGCCTGATCAGACCCTTGGGGGTCAGGGCCGGATGCCCGGTGGGTGGAAGGCTCGTTGTTAGCAGTCGCTCAGTATGCGACAAATATCCTTGATATTTCGGCACGTTCGCCGAATTTTTGCGGAGTTGTAAATAATGAAAACTATGAAAATCCTGTTTGTCGGTTTGGTTGCCCTGGGTCTGTCCGCGCCGGTATTGGCTCAGCAAAACACCGCTACCACGATTCAGTCCGGTGGCATCAACACCAGCGTGACGGGGCAGCGCGGCGATGTTAATGACGCAGTGACGGTGCAGGATGGTCGTGACAACCTGTCGATTACTGATCAGCAAGCCAATACCCGTAGCGGCGTTAATCGTGCCGGTACGGCGCAGTTTGGTGGCGTCAATGAGGCCCACACCATTCAGCGCTAAGCTGAGCAGTAAATATCCTGTTATCTCAATATTTTGACCAAAATTTTGCGGAGTGATGATTGATGAAAACCATGAAAATCCTGTTTGTTGGTTTGGTTGCCCTGGGTCTGTCTGCGCCGGTATTCGCTCAGCAAAACACCGCTACCACGATTCAGTCCGGTGGCATCAACACCAGTGTGACCGGGCAGCGCGGCGATGTTAATGATGCGGTCACCGTACAGGATGGTGCTGATAACCTGTCGATCACCGACCAGCGCGCCAATACCCGTGACGGCGTGAACCGTGCAGGAACGGCACAGTTTGGTGGGGTCAATGAGGCCCACACGATCCAGCGCTAAATCGTGCGTGTGACTATAAAGTTTTGCTTTGCACTGTGGTAAGTCAGCCAGGATTAGCCGACCTATGCGGGTCGGCTCTGTTTAGGCTGAAGTAATCAAGCCCAGGGATTAGCCATTTCACGCACATTTTTTACTTTAACTGCATAGGAGGTGCGGCGATCCTTTGAAGGTGCCCTTTCCAAGGTTTGCCCGTTATAATTTGTCAACTACCCCACCCTGAAGGGCGGAGCTTTGAAAGCAAGCTAGGTTGACCAGCCTAAGCCCTGTTAAAGGGGCTACGTGTACAACAGGTCGTTAAGACTCACCGGCGGATGCTTCCTCAGTCTGCCGCTCTGAAAGGTCAGGATCATGCTGACGAAAGGTAAAACGTCGAAGGTTTTGATCGCCGTGCAAGCGGGAGCCGGTTGTACACATTGGCGAGGGGAGCGACCACGCCGCGAGGCGTTGTCCGTCACCAGGCCCTTACGGGCAGAGCCTCACGGCCCGGCAGGTGAAAGGCCTGCACTTATTTCCGGCGGCTGCAAGCGCGTAGCTGCTATCCCTCCCCGGTCTGAAGGCCGGGGTTTCTCGCGGAGAAACTGATGAAGATCCTTACCAGCATTTGCATTTTACTGCTTTTGGCAGCCAGTTCTGTGGCGTATGCACAAGCCCGCTTTGACAGCATGGGGCGTCCGTGTATTGATGCCAGTGTGCAGGGTGATAATACCAATAAATCGCACATTCAGCAGGATTGTGATGTTAATATCTCCCGCACGGTTCAAGCGGGACAAAGCAATGAGGCCGCCACCCAGCAGCACGGTCAGGTCAATGATTCCATGACCTATCAACGCGGCCTGGATACCCCGCTGAGACGTTAAATGCAATAATCTCAGTCGTTGTTTTTTCTGCGGCAATGTCATCAGGCATTGCCGCCCGTTTGTTTTTGGGCATTATTGAAAAGGCCGCTCTATGAAATCAAAAACACATGTTTTACGTCTGGGCACGGTGGCGATTGTGGCAATGAGCGCCAGTTCCATCAGCTGTGCCGCGCCCGAGGTCTATCAGCAGGGCAACTCCACGGCGGTGATTGATCAACGCGGCGGTGGTAGCAGCACAACCCAGGTGATCAGAACTCCCGAAGGTCAGCAGGTTATCAGCCGTGACGGCAAGAGCAGCAGCGTCACCATTCAGCAATCCGGCCCGGCGGGTTCTTCACACAGCACCACCAGCACAGGAAATGCCGTTACCCCGATAGATGCGCAACAGCGTTTAGAGCAACGCACCAGTCAGGCGCGTACCCCTGTGGAAGCGCAAACCGATGCAGTACGCACCCGCGCCGACCAGACCACCGCCGAAGAGGCTAAGGAACGGGCGTTTTGGCGGATCTTTCGTTAAGTTTTTTAAACCGAGAGGAATAGCCCGATGATGGGTTGTAGGCAAAACCGCGCCGCATCATCGCGGCGCTTGTGGCATGTGGCCGTCTATGCTGCGCTGGGATGGCTTATCAGTACAAATGCGCTGGCACAATCCCACAGCAGCCTGGATGGGCTGCAGTTTATCCAGAGCCCATCCCCGGTCGCGATTCATCAGACCAACCCCGTCAATACCTTTATCGTCATTCAGGAAGAAAGGCTTTCTGAGGCCGCTATCACCCAAGCCGGTGAATATAACCGTGCGGTAGTGATTCAATTGGGTCACGATAAACAGTCCGTAATCCAGCAACACGGGCCATTCAATCAGCTACTGGTGTTGCAGGTGGCCCAAAGCGATCAGGATATCCATCGCGCCCATCAGGAACAGCATGTCCCAGACGCCGGTGAAGACATCAGTGGAGCCAGCTATGCCTTTTTGTGGCAGACCCTGCGCGGTGAAACCGCAACGCCTCTGGATCAGCGGTTAAGCACCCTGACCTTGCAGGAAGCCGGTGCCGTGGCAGGTAATTTCGTCATGGCGCCACAGCTGAACCGGGTCAATCTGCGCCTGCTGGAAAATCACGCTACCTTGCTTTTGTCCTCCTTGCAATTACACCTGGATCAACAACGCTTTGCGCACACCCGCTGCAATGCCGCCAATGAACACACCTGCAAAACCGCACCCTGGTTTATGGGGCTGGCTTATCAGTACAGTGATCATCAGCCTGTAGTCGGTGTCGCCGGATTCAAACAAGACTTGTATACCCTCTATGCTGGCCGCCAGTTTTCCCTGGCGGACCGGCTGCATCTGGGCTTTGCCGTCGCCTACAGTGAGTCTGAAAGCGATACCCGCCGCCTGCCAGGAAGCATGAGCATGACCGGCTATCAAGCGGCCGCCTTTGCCACCATACTGGGCGAGCGGGCTTATCTGGATATGATCGGCGGTGGCGGTGTGTATGATATCGACGGTCAGCGCTTCAGCGGTTTGTCTCCGGTCAATGCCAGCCTTGACGGTTGGGGCTATCTGGCACGGCTGCAAGGGGGATATCTGCTGGGTGAGGGCGCCATGCGCATGGGGCCTTTTGTGGCCGGAACCTATACCCACAGCCAGACCGATGGCTATCAGGAACGCGGTGATCTGCTGCTGACCCAGCGCATGGACAAACAAAACCGGGCGCAATTTCTTGGTGCCTTGGGCTTTTCCATGGATCGCCAGGATCACTGGAATGGTCGCAGTTTACACAGCTTCCTGAAGGCCGAAGTAGAGCAGGAATTTCGCGTGGGTAGCACCCGCGTGAGCCATACCCACTTTAGCTTTAATCCCGATGACAGGTTACTCACCCCCTTTGATGATGTCGCCGGGCACAGCTATGGACGCCTTTCCGGCGGTGTCAATCTGGCGCTGAGCAAACACAGCCAGGTTTCGCTGGCAGCAGCGACGCTGATTGATCATCCACAGGTGGATCGCTACCAGGTACAGGGGCAGCTGAATCTGTCATTTTAGTGCGCTTTGCGTATCCTCAATCCAGCCGGTCAGGCTCATGGAGCAGCAGGCGGGCGTGATCTTTACCTCACGCCCGAGCCCTTTGGCCAAGGCCACCATGCCCTCGGCGGGGTGGGCGATACCATCCAGACCGGCCATCACCGCATAGCCATCCATATACAGCTTGGCCTCGCCGGGTGGGCGGGCACAGCCCAGCAGCAAGGGAATTGAGGCAAGCTGTTGCCGTGCTTTCAGAAAAAAGGCCCCGACCTCATGTGGATCGGGGACCTTGAAAGGACGGTGTCCTGGCGCATAAAAAGGCATCACCACCACCAGCACTACCGCATCGGGCAGATGGCGCGTGAGCATTTCCAGCGCCGCCCACTCGCCCAGCAACGCCCCATAATGCAAGCCAATCACAATATGTGGCACCACGCGCATGCGGGTGTTCACTAGATTTTCCAGGGTCTGCTCAAAATCCTCCACCGTGCGGCGCAGGTGATACACCTGGGTGATGGTGTCCTGGGCGCCGATCACATCCATCATTGCCACATCAATGCCGCAATCTTCCAGGGCCTGGGCTGCTTGGGCATCGACCAGGGCAGCATGTACCCCGATGCGAAACTCTGGAAAACTATCCTTGATGCGCCGTAAGGTGGCGTAATACGGCGCATACTCCACCTCATTGCGGTGATTTGAGCCGCCGGTGAGCAGCATCCCCTGCGCACCCTTGGCGACGATCTCATTGACCACCTGCCACAAGACCTCCGGGGTGCGCGCCGGGATCATCGGTTTTAGAATCTGCGCCTTGCAGTGATCACATTGCAGCTTGCAGTCCGCGCCGGTAATGGAAATCGCCGGCCAGGCATTCTTATTGCTGCAGGCGCTGATTTCTGAAGTCTGGTACGCCTTAAAGGTGGGCGTATAAAAGTTGATCGGCGGCGTGTGTGCCCAAGCGCGCTGGGTATGTCTGGCCTGTAAATCTGCCAGAAGTGCCGGGTCCCAGCACATATCCTCCAGGCCTTCAATCTCGGCAAGCCAATCCATCCCGTTTAGCATCAAGCGACCTCATGTGGATAAATGAATTAAAAATCAAAGCAAATCAGCCTATTAAAACCTAAAGACACCCGTTACCCGGGGGCGGTTTTTTTACAGCCACCGCCGGATCATGCTACCCTTAAACGCGTTTCCTGCCATTGACCCCGCCTCATTTAATCCATTTTCAATCCATTCCTCACACCAAAGGAGAACTGTCTATGTGTGGTATTGCTGGCATTTTGCATGGTGCCCTGGACAAACCCATTGATCCTGAAACCTTGGTGGCCATGGCCGCAATTCAACATCACCGTGGCCCCGATGGATTTGGCTACAACATTCAGGCAGACCGTGCCGTGGGCTTTTCTCATGCGCGCTTGAGCATTATTGATCTGGACAACGAACGCGCCCGCCAGCCCTTTGTCTCTCAGGATGGCCAGCTACTGCTGGCGGTCAATGGCGAGCTGTATGATTACAAGCGCATTCGCACTGAACTGACCCTGCGTGGGGCGAAATTTCGCACCAAAAGCGACTCTGAAATCGTGCTGCATTTATACCAGCAGCTGGGCCTGGAAGACATGCTTTTGCAGCTGCGCGGCGAGTTTGGCCTGGCCCTGTATGACCGCAAACACGACCGCCTGATGCTGATTCGTGACCGTTTCGGGGTCAAGCCGCTGTATTGGACCCAGGTTGGTGAAACACTGGTGTTTGGCTCGGAGCTCAAAGTCTTGTTTGCCCATCCGGAGGTGCCCCGGCGTTTTAGCACACCGGGACTGTATCATCAATTGATGCAGACCATGGTACCCGGTAGCACCGCCTTTGCAGGCATTCATCAGGTCAAACCGGGGCATGTGCTCATGGTTGAACGCCAGCATGGCCGCCTGCAGATTCGCCAGCAGCGCTACTGGGATATGGACTTTCCCCTGCTCGAAGAGCGCCACAGCGGTCCTGTGCACGACGAGGCCTTTTATACCGAAGGCGTGCGCAACCATCTGATGCAGGCGGTGCAGCTGCGCCTGGAGGCCGATGTGCCCGTGGCCTGTTACCTCTCCGGCGGCATTGATTCCTGCATCACCCTGGGGCTATCCGCCGCCAGCCAACAGTCACCCGTTAAAGCCTTCACTATCGGCTTTGATAATGTCGATTATGATGAAACTGCGATTGCCCGGGAAATGGCCGAATCGGTGGGCGCTGACCAAGACATTATGATGCTGGCGGCGGATCACCTCTATGACAATCTGGTCGAGACCTTATGGCATAGTGAACGCACCATCTACAACACCCTGGGGGTCGCTAAATTATTGATGAGCCGCCATGTCAACCGCGCTGGCTATCGTGTCGTGGTCACGGGCGAGGGCTCCGATGAATTATTCGCCGGCTACCCCTCATTCCGTCGGGATATGTTCCTCTATGGCCTGGACACCCTTAGTGCGGCTGAACGTGCCAGCTGGGAGCAATTACTGGCCGAAAGCAACCAGCTATTTCGCGGCGCCATGCTCGCCGAGCAAGCCATCCATGACCCGGCGCTGGATCAGCGGGTGGGCTTTACGCCCTCCTGCCTGCAGCCCTGGCTGGCCAGCGCGGCACACGTTCCCGGCCTGCTGGCCCCGGATTTACGTCAGGAGATGCAGGGCTATGAGCCGGGTCGGGCGATTGCCGAACAGCTCGATGCGCACATGCTGGAAGGCCGTCATCCACTGGATAAGGCACAATATGTGTGGATCAAGACCATGCTGGAGGGGCAGATTCTCACCTGGGGCGGTGATCGCGTAGACATGGCCAACTCCATGGAAGCCCGGCCCCCGTTTCTGGATCATCATCTGGCTGAATTTGCCGCCCATATTCCGCCCGCCTTGCGCATCCGTGGGCGCACCGAGAAATATGTGCTGCGTGAGGCCATGAAAGGCCTGCTGCCCACGGTGCTTTATGAGCGCGAAAAATTTGCCTTCATGGCCCCACCGGCGCACACCGACCCCAAAAAATGGGCGGCCTTGCGTGGCCTGGCTGACGAATACCTGTCCACCCAAGCCATCCAGCAGGCCGGTTTGCTAGACCCGCAGGGCGTTACCGCGCTGTTTGCCTTACACGAGGCCCCAGATACCAGCGCCTCCACCCAGGTACAGCTAGACGCCGTTATCAATCACCTGATCGGCGTACAGGTTTTACATCAGCACTTCATCGCGCAAGACATTCCCCGCCTGGCCCGAGAACGTGCCAAGGCGCTGGGCTGGCATCCTTAACAGGCTGTTGAAAGGCTTGGGCGTGGTTCAAACCCGGAAGTGCGGTGGTGGACAGGCAAAAGCGACACCGAACGCTTCGCCAAGGCGCTGCCGCTGCACGCAGCAACCGATGCCTTGCTGGTTAATGGGTGCGAGCTCATCAGCACCCTCGAAGACGAGCGAGTGCTGTAAAAACAAGGTTTTGCCACATCCCATGATGTAAGCGCTGCGGGTCGTGCCCGATGGAAAATAGAGAACAAAAACAACAATACCCTCAAAACCAAGGGCTATCACGTTGAGCACACCTACGGCCACGGCAAAAAGCACTTGCCCATCCTGATCATCTTGGCTGCAGGGGTGCCACGGGCGATATCGGCCACTGTGTGAGCACCTGCCCTCACACCAGGGCTTTTTCAACGACCTGTGCATGCGCTCCTGCGGCCTGCGTTTCCCCTGTGGGAAAGCGATGCTCACCTTCATGATCAAAGCCCTTGATCAACCTTTCTCGCCCCCAACCATCGGCCATAATGCGAATTGCTGCGCCGCGTCTTGCACGCGGTTGGATGCGGGGTGTCGTGGTATTATAATGGCCTTCGCTTCCTCCCTAATCATTCCTGCGAACGTCCTTTAAGGTTTAATTCCATGCTTAGCGATGTTAAAAAAGTAGTGCTGGCCTATTCGGGCGGCTTAGATACCTCGGTGATTTTAAAATGGTTGCAGGAGACTTACGGTTGCGAGGTGGTGACTTTTACCGCCGATATTGGTCAGGGTGAGGAGCTTGAGCCGGCGCGGGCCAAGGCGCAGCAGCTTGGGGTAAAGGAGATTTATATTGATGATCTCAAAGAAGAATTTGTGCGTGATTTTGTGTTCCCGATGTTTCGCGCCAATACCCTGTATGAGGGGGAGTATCTGCTGGGCACCTCGATTGCAAGGCCGTTGATTGCCAAGCGTTTGATTGAGATTGCCAATGAAACCGGCGCGGATGCGATTTCGCATGGGGCCACCGGCAAGGGCAATGATCAGGTGCGTTTTGAGTTGGGTGCTTATGCGCTCAAGCCGGGAGTGCGGGTGATTGCGCCGTGGCGTGAGTGGGATTTGACCTCACGCGAGCGCCTGCTGGCTTATGCTGAAACTCATGCGATTCCCGTGGAAATGAAGCGTGGCAAGCAGTCACCTTATTCGATGGATGCCAATCTGCTGCATATCTCCTATGAAGGTGGCCCGCTGGAAGATCCCTGGACCGAGGCCGAGGAAGATATGTGGCGCTGGAGCGTTGCGCCAGAGGCGGCGCCTGACCACGCGCAGTATCTGGAAATCCAGTTTGAGCGCGGGGATGCGGTGGCGCTGGATGGGGTGCGTAAAAGCCCGGCCACCTTACTGGCTGAACTCAACCGCATCGGCGGCGCGCATGGCATTGGTCGTCTGGATCTGGTGGAAAACCGCTATGTGGGGATGAAATCGCGGGGCTGTTATGAAACCCCCGGCGGGACGATTCTGCTCAAGGCGCATCGCGCCATTGAGTCCTTAACCCTGGATCGTGAGGTGGCGCATCTCAAAGACGAATTGATGCCGCGTTATGCCAGCCTGATTTATAACGGCTACTGGTGGAGCCCGGAACGGCGCATGTTACAAAGCATGATTGACGCCTCGCAGGTGCATGTCAACGGGGTGGTGCGGCTGAAGCTGTATAAAGGTAATGTCATTGTGGCCGGGCGCAGTTCTGCCCAAGACAGCCTGTTTGATACGCACATTGCGACCTTTGAAGACGATGCCGGGGCTTATCATCAAGGCGATGCAGAGGGCTTTATCAAGCTCAATGCGCTGCGTTTGCGTATCGCCGCCCAGCGTGGTCGTTAGTATGTAATGATGTGGCGGCGGCGTGTAGTCGTGTGGATCGCCGACTTGCAGTCGGCTGGTCGGGACATGGAGTAAAAATTAGCCGAGTACAACTCGGCGATCCGAATCAAGATGATGTCGCTTTAATCACCGAACGCAAGATGCGTTCGCCACGCTGCGGAATACTTTAATGACTGAGCTTCGACATGACTGGCGTCTTGAGGAAATTCTGGATTACCTTGAGCGGCCCTTTAATGATCTTTTGTGGACGGCGCACAGCATCCACCGCACCCACTTTAACCCCAATGCCATGCAGATCAGCAGCCTGTTATCCATCAAAACCGGGGGCTGTTCGGAAGATTGCGGCTATTGTTCGCAAAGCGGCCACCATGAGGCCAGTGTCAGCAAAGAACAGCTGTTACCGCTGGAGCAGGTGGTGGTGGCGGCGCGTCAGGCCAAGGCACAGGGGGCCGGGCGTTTTTGCATGGGGGCGGCATGGCGCAGCCTCAATGAAAAACACCTCCAGCAGGTGATCGAGATCGTGCAGGCGGTCAAGGCACAGGGCCTGGAGACCTGCATGACCTTGGGGATGCTGACTCAAACCCAGGCGCAGCAGCTCAAAGCGGCCGGGCTGGATTATTACAATCATAATCTGGACACCTCGCCGGAGTTTTATGGGCAGGTGGTGACTACGCACACCTATCAAGACCGCTTAGACACCTTGAATCATGTGCGTGAGGCCGGGCTGAAAATGTGTTCTGGCGGGATTCTGGGCATGGGTGAGTCGCGCCAGGATCGGGCGGCACTGTTACAGCAACTGGCGAATCTGCCCGCGCATCCTCATGCCGTGCCGATCAATCATCTGGTGAAAATCGCCGGCACGCCGCTTCAAGAAGCGCCGCCGCTGGACCCGCTGGAATTTGTGCGCACCGTGGCCACGGCGCGTATTGTGATGCCGCGTTCCTATGTGCGCCTGTCTGCCGGTCGGGCGCAGATGAGCGATGAATTGCAAGCCCTGTGCTTTTTTGCCGGAGCCAATTCAATTTTTTACGGCACTAATCTGCTGACCACACCGAATGCCGAACAACACGAGGATCAGGCACTGTTGGCACGTCTTGGCATGGACAGCGCGGCCTGAGGATGGATGGGCATTGAAAAAAACTCCCCTCTTTGTTCAAGGAGGGGTGCCCCGTCAGGGGCGGGGTGGTTAGTTTTTACCGCTTACCCCTCCCCGCCTTGCGGCGGGACTCCCCCTTGTCAGGGGGAGAGTCTCTGACTTTGCGCGGAAGCTCTCTAGCGCACCTTGACCTTGACCAGTTCGTTGCCGTCGGGGTCAACCATGTGGACCGCGCAGGCGATGCAGGGATCAAAGCTGTGGATGGTGCGCAGGATTTCCAGCGGCTGGTCTTTAATGGCCAGCTGGTGGTTGTGCATCAGTGCCGCTTCATAAGGGCCAAACTGGCCCTGGGCGTCCATGGGGCCGGCGTTCCAGGTGCTGGGGACGACTGCCTGATAGTTGCTTAAGGTGCCGTTTTCTATCACGGAGTAATGCAGCAGCGCCCCACGCGGGGCTTCCATGATGCCCACGCCTTTGGCCTGACGCGGCCAGGTTGAGGGGTCCCACAGGGCATCGTTGTGTACTTTCAGATCCCCGGCGCGAATATTGGCCACCAGTTCGTTATACCAGCCCATCATCATATCAGCGATGAGTTTGCTTTCCAGGGTACGCGCCGCCGTGCGGCCCATAGTGGAAAACATCGCCTCCAGCGGCAGCTCCAGCTTGCCCAGCGCCATATTGGCCAGCTCACGGGTCGGTTCATGGCCGCCGGCATACAGCACCAGCACGCGGGCCAAGGGGCCAACTTCCATCACCTTGCCGCGCCAGCGCGGGGATTTCATCCACGAGTAGGCTTGATCGACATCCAGATGTTTGTAGGGTGGTGTAGGGCCGGTGTAATTAAGCTCGGTTTCGCCCTGATAGGGGTGTAATCCCTGCGCCTTGCCCACGCTGTAGTCATACCAGGAATGGGCGATAAATTCCTGCACCTCGGCAGGGTTTTCAAAATCCACCGGATGCAGGGTGGATAAATCACGATCCAGAATCGCCCCGGCGGGGATGGCGAAGGTGGCCGGATCAAAACCGGGGCCGCTGGGGAAGTCGCCACAGGTGAGGAAATTGCCGACCCCTTCGCCGCGCTCAAACCAGTCTTTGTAGAAGCTGGCAATGGCGAGGGTGTCGGGGATATACACCTGATCAACGAAGCTTTGCATCTGGGCGATGATGTTTCTGATCTGCTCCAGGCCCACATCATTGAGTGCTGTGGCCCCGGCGCCTCCCTGGGCGGCACTGATGGGGGTTGGCGCCCCGCCGACTAAAAAGTTGGGATGCGGATTTTTACCGCCGAGAATGGCATGTAATTTAGCCGCTTCGCGCTGCCAGGCGAGGGCGTCAAGATAATGCGCCACCGCCATGAGGTTGGCCTCCGGCGGCAGACGATAGGCCGGGTGGCCCCAGTAGCCGTTGGCAAAGATGCCCAGCTGGCCGGATTCCACAAAATTCTTGATGCGCTTTTGCACATCTGAAAAATAACCGGCCGAGGAGCGCGGGTAGTTGCTCAGCGATTGCGCCAGTGTTGCCGTGGCCTGTGGATCAGCCTTCAGTGCCGAGACCACATCGACCCAGTCCAGTGCATGCAGATGATAAAAGTGCATGACGTGATCCACCACATACTGTGCGCCGATCATCAGGTTGCGGATCAGCTGCGCGTTGTGGGGGATGTCATAGCTCAATGCGTGTTCGATCGAGCGCACCGAGGCAATGCCATGCACCAGGGTGCAGACCCCGCAGATGCGCTGGGTAAAGGCCCAGGCATCACGCGGATCACGCCCTTTGAGGATGGTCTCAATGCCGCGCACCATGGTGCCGGAGCTGTAGGCGTGGGTGATATGGCCTGCATCATCGGTTTGTGCCTCGATGCGCAGGTGACCCTCGATGCGGGTAATCGGGTCAACGACAATTCTTTCTGCGCTCATTATTTGTCCTCAATCAGGTTATCAGCGACCAGTTCCAGCAGGCTTTCAATCTTGCGGCCCCAGGCGAGGTGTTCGCCACTATCATCAAAATTTTGCCGACAATTGGAGCAGCTGGTGAGCATCAGGTGGGCGCGGGTGCTGTCCATTTGTTTGAGCTTGAGCTCCATCGCCTTGTAGCGCAATTCATCCGCCCGGTGAATGGTGATCACCCCGCCGCCGCCGCCACAACACCAGTTAAAATCGCCGCTGCTGGCCGGTTCCCGCAGCTCAATCCCCAGGGCTTCAATGATTTTGCGCGGCGCTTGCGTGGCACCGCCGCGCCGTGAAACCTGACAGGGGTCGTGAAAGGCCGCTGTTTTGCCGACGGTTCTAAGCTTGAGCTTGCCCTGTTCCACGGCATCGGCGAGAAACTCGCTGATATGCACCACCGTAAAGGGCAAAGACTGGCCATACATATTGGCGCCATGCCAGCGCATCGCCTGATAGGCATGGCCGCATTCTGGCAGTAGCACCGTTTTGGCCTTGATCTTGATGGCGGTGTCGATGATCTTTTGCGACATATCCTTTTGCCAGTCCAGATTCCCCGAGAGCAGGCCGAAATTGGTGGCCTCATAGCCCTCGGTATGAAACGTCCATGAAAGCCCGAGATAATTGAGCACCTTGGCGGTATCGGCCATGGATTTGGGATATTTCTGAATCTCGATGGATGACATGCAGACCAGAATATCCGCCTGCTCCTTATCGATATACATATCGACTTCGTGTTCATCCTCCATCCAGCGGATGCGCTCCTTAAAGACCTTGGGATTGGCACCCAGCGGACTGCCCTCTTCCTCGGCCTTGAGCGCCACCGCCCACAGCTCATGCGGCACCAGACCGGCATGGAACATGGCATGACGGGCCATGCCCACCAGTGAGGCAATATCAATGCTCATCGGGCAGGCCAGGGTGCAGCGTCCGCACATCGTGCAGGAGTCATAAATCAGCTCCTGCCAGGCTTCTAGTTCTTCAACCGTGACCTTGTGCTTGAGATTGAATAATTTATAAAAGAAGGCAAAGGGCCCGGCCTCGCGCTTATACGCCTGTTTGAAGGGTTCAATCTTCCAGATCGGGGTGTATTTGGGATCGCCGGTGGTCACATAAAAATGACAGGCATTGGCACAGATGCCGCAATGCACGCAGGATTCCATATAGGTCGCGGCAACATAGCCAAAATCCTTGGCAAAATGCTGCATCGCCTTTTTGACCCGTTCGGCATCGCTCATCTCGCCCTGGGTGTCATAGCGCACCATCGGCTTTTTGAGGCCGAAGCGCTTGGATTCCATGTCCACAGCATGTTCAATGATAGGATCAGTCACGACAGGCCTCCTCTACGGGCAAAACGAACAGCAGTGGTCCAGCGCGATACCATCAGCCAAAAACCGTGCATCAGCTTGCCAAAGGGCAGATAGATCAGCAGTAGCTGAAAGCTGAGAATATGAATGGCGAGCATCAATTCATAATTGGGGATCAGATTGGCATTGACCAAAAGCCCGGTGACGACCGGGGCGATGGTGACAAACCAGGCAAAGTAATCATCAAAATTGGACATCATGCGCGTGACCGGATTGAGGATGCGCTTGATCAGAGCCACCATCAGGGCTGCTACGGTGATGCCGCCGACAAAGAAGATGACATTATTGGGCAGGCCTGGCCAGCCAAAGCCCAGAATATCCTCAAAAAACAGGATATGCGGCACGAAAAACAGCAGCACGATAAAAAATCCCAGGTGAAACACATAGCTGATCCAGTATTGCCCCTGCACCTTGGGGGCAAATTCCGGATACGGCAGCACCCGCACAAACACCGCCCGCAGCCCCCGCTTCCAGACACCCTGGGTCACACGCGGCTGCGAATGATCCGCTTTATGCCGCAAGCCCCACACCCCGACTAAGCGCCACACCATCCCAAAAACAAAAATAATCAAGGCCCATTGCATCGCCGGGCCACGGGCGAAATCCAGTAAAGTCACACTCATTCCCCCTTCGCAATCGTGTCTTGGTGGCGACGCGAAAGCACCGCCACGCCTGCACCAACCGCCGCACCCGCAGCGGCCGCAGCGGCCAGTCCGGCAGCATTGCCCCAGTGGGTTGCCGACAGTGGTTTATAAAAGCTGTCTTTGTCCCAGAAACGCGGTTCCGAACAGCCCAGACAACCATGCCCGGACTGAATCGGGAAGCTTTGCCCCTGATTCCATTTAATGGTCGCACAGGCGTTATAGGTGATCGGACCTTTGCAGCCCAGCGCATACAGACACCAGCCCTTGCGCGCCCCTTCATCATCAAAGCCACGGGCAAATTTGCCGCGCTCATACAGGGGCCGACGATAGCAGCGGTCGTGAATGGTATCGCCGAAAAAGGCCACCGGCCGCCCCAGACGATCCATCTCCGGCAGGCGTCCAAAGGTCAGAAAACTGGCGATGGTGCCGGTCATGACCTCCGGAATTGGCGGACAGCCCGGCAGATTGATCACCGGCTTATCTTTAATAATCTCATCGACACCGACCGCCCCGGTGGGATTGGGCCGGGCCATCGGCAAACCGCCGTAGGCCGCACAGGTCCCCACCGAAATCAGCGCCGCAGCGCCAGCGGCCACCGTTTCCAGGGTTTCCAGATTGGTATGGCCGTCGATGGTGGAATAAATGCCGCCGTCTTTGAGCGGAATCGAGCCATCGACAATCACCAGATACTTGCCCCAGTTCTCCTGCATGGCCTGATCACGCGCATCTTCAGCGGCGCGACCGGCCGCTGCCTGCAAGGTGTGATGATAATCCAGGGAAATAAAATCAAAGATCAATGATTCAATGCTGGGGGCATAGGAACGCAGGATCGACTCGGTACAGCCGGTACACTCCTGAAATGATAGCCAGATCACCGATTGGCGCCGGGTGGCGGCCAGGGCATCGGCCATCACCGGGGCCATGGAGGCGGGTAGCGCCATGCTGGTGGCCATCGCGGCGCAAAATTTCAAAAAAGTACGGCGACTGATGCCTTGACGCCTAAGCTCATCGCCAAGTGTATCTGCTTTTTTCATCGCTACAATCTCCTCATTATTATCACGCAGGGTCTATCCCCGCGTTTTATTCTGCGCTCAGTTGCTGTTGTAACAGCGCCACTGCAGCACATAAATCATCGTGATGCGTCATCAACATCAACGGCAATGCCGTGATTTCCAGATACTCGGCAACCAGGCGCTCATCGGCCCCGAAATCACGCAGCCACCACACCCCGGCCACCGCCGTTTCAAACACCTCCGAGCGACCGGAGGCCTCAATCAGGGCGCTGACCTCGCCGCGTCCGAGCAGCTGTTGCAACTGCTGATAATCGGCGGGCGACAAAGGCAAACCGTGCAGATCAATGCGCTCCCGCACGCTGCGCCCCGCACAAACCGCCTGCAAGAGCTCCCAAACCTCGTGCAGCAGCGCCTTGGGCATCTCGCTGGGCCCTTCCTGGGGCGGCGCTATCTGAATGGGAATATCATCAAGGGACATGCTGCCACCGTTGTAAAATATGTTTAACCGCCTCAGCCGCCTGCAGCATCCCCGCCTGCACCGCTGCGCTGGGTTGCTCTCCCCAGTCCAGCGAAAGCGGCTGAATTCCTACCAAGGCCCGCCGCCTTGGCAGGCGATCCTCCAGCAAAGCCACCGCAAGCAGATCGTTTAAGCTAACCTCATGCACACTGCTTTTCTTGCCCGTGGAGACAAACTCATCCATCGCCGCATCCTCAAACACCCGCACCGTACCCGCCGGGGCCTCAAGGTTGGCGGTATCCACCACAATCAAGGCATGCGCCTGTACCACCGCATCGGCCAAGGCAAAGCCCAGCGTACCGCCGTCCATCCATTGCACCCCAGGAAAGTCCGCACTGTGTGCGGCCAGGGTGCGTACCACATACACCCCTGCTCCCTCATCACTTAACAAGGTATTGCCCAGGCCCAGCACCAGGGTGTGGGAACATGGCGCGTCGATTAACGCAGTTGGCATCGCAATGGGCATCGTTTGGCAAATCATTGAGGTGGCAACGCTTCCATCGGTTATGTGTTTGTTCATCGGGCAGCCTCTGCAAGGTGCCGCCCCGCGTATTATGCGCAATAATGTATTTTCTTATAATAATTTAAGATGTGTGAAAATAGTTATATTCCAATACATTGAATTGCAATATAGCCCAGATTGGGCAATGCGTCTTGGCACAGCGCATGTTATCTTGATATAAATCAATGCACGTCTTGCAAGCCTACCCCAAAGCCCTGGCTAAGCCCTTATTTTCATTGTCTAAACGAGTATTCTTGCCATGTCATCCAAACATTTGCTGATCGGGCTTTTGAGCCTGTGTCTGCTGGGCACGGTGTCTGCCGATACCCACACCGCAGCCCACACCATTCATGTGGTGGACGATCATGGGCGCAGCGTGCGCCTAGCCCAACCGGCTCAGCGCATCATCTCACTGGCCCCCAATATCACCGAAAACCTCTTTGCCATCGGCGCGGGCGCGTTGATCGTCGGCACCGTAAGCTTCAGTGACTACCCGCCCGAGGCTGAGGAGCTGGCGCGGGTGGGCGCCTACAACCAACTGGATCTGGAAGCGATTGTGGCCAGTCAGCCTGATCTGGTCATCGCCTGGTCAAGCGGCAATCCGCGTCCGCAGATTGAAACGCTGGAACGCTTAGGGCTAACCGTCTATTACACCGAACCGCGCCGCTTTGAAGATATCGCCACAACCCTGCACCGCTTTGGCCAGCTCAGCGGCCATACAACCCAGGCAGCGGCAGCCATTGCGCAATTTGAAGCGCGGTATCGCGCCTTGCAAGCAAAATATGCCCACCGCCCTCGGGTGCGACTGTTTTATCAGGTCTGGGAACAGCCCTTGATGACGATTAACCGTGAACACCTGATTCAACAGGCCATTGAAACCTGCGGCGGGGTGAATGTCTTTGCCGATCTGGAGCGCCTGATTCCACGCATCAGCCATGAGGCCGTGATCGCGCAAAACCCGGATGCCTTGGTCGGCGGCGGCATGGGCGAGGATAACCCAGCGTGGATGCAAGCCTGGCGCCAATGGCCACACCTACAGGCCGTCGCGCAAGGGCATTTGTTTTTTATCCCGCCCTCCTTACTACAACGCCACACCACCCGCATCCTCGACGGCACGGCTTTACTGTGCGAACAACTCGAACAGGTGCGCCAGGCAGCCAACTCCCACCCGCCTTAAAAACGTAGCGGACGCCTCTTGCGTTCACTGGTTTTTAAGCGATACCTGGAAGGTATCGCCACGGCGTGGCGCTCCCATAAGCACTCCCAGAAGTTCAATGCCCATTTTGTTAAAATCACCCAACGAATAATCCCACGGGAGAGAGTCAATGCCACAGACTGCCACACACCTACCCATCCTTATCGCGGATTACCTCGAAGGCGAACAGCACAGCGACATACGCCATGAATACATCGCCGGTCAGGTCTTTGCGATGGCCGGCGCAAGTGAAATTCATAATCGTATTTCGGGGAATCTTTTCTTTCATCTGCGCGCCAGTACCCGAGGCACGTCGTGCGGGGTATTTATCGGAGACATGAAAGTACATGTCGCCAAGTTTGAGAGTTTTTACTACCCGGATGTGCTGCTCACCTGCGCAAGCGATGACCGCGAGCCATTCTACAAAACCGCCCCCTGCCTCATCGCAGAAGTCCTATCCCCGACCACAGAACTGACCGATCGCCGCGAAAAGCTCATCGCCTATCGCACCTTAGCCGCCCTGCACTACTACCTGCTGATTGCGCAAGAAAAGCGCTGCGTTGAGCTATACCAGCGCAGCGCCTCCGGACAATGGCTCTATCAGGTCTATGAACAAAGCGGCGAAATTGAACTGAACTGCCCACCCATCCAGCGCATCATTACACTCGATGAACTCTATGAAGATGTCGTCTGGAACGATGCAGAACCTGCCATGCGTGACGGCGGCTTCTAGCCGTCGCTTTTTCTGGGAGCGGCATCTGGAAGATGTCGCTACGTTTTTATGTCAAGCTCAGGCTTGGCAGTCCCAGGGCGGTGCTCCCAAGAGGTGTGTGGCAACGTCCAGAGGTCGGGGCAAAATTGAAGAGTCTTTCATTGTATGGGCAGCGTAGGTTTGTATTTGGGGAGCGCTTGATCGACAATAGGCGGACTAAAACCTCTTTCAGATGGTGTGTTGCAAGGCTATGCCGCGTAAAATCAAGACCCTGTTTGGCCATAAACTCACCCGGCAAACGGTGCGCCGGGCGAAGCAATGGACGGCCTCATTAAGTATTGGCCTGGTATTGTTGGTGGTGTTTTCGTTTCTGCCCGACTCCATGGTGCGTGATCTGCCCAAAGAGGTGCAGGAATCGGTGGAGCTGGCGGAGGATGTGCGCCGTTTTGTGGTGCGCACGGTGGGCGAGGGCGGGGCCTTTACCGGTGATGCGGCGCTTGAATTGCTCTACATTTTTCGTGCGATCTTTCCCAAGGAACTGCGTGATCTGCTGCCCAGCCGCGACGAGATTTATATTCCCGTCGCACCCGGCGAGTTACCCCGCACGGCGGCAAGCTTTAGCCTGGCGCGCCAGGCGCTGTATGAGCGGGTGGACCATGATCGCCGTTTGACCCTGTATTGCGGCTGTCGCTATGACCGTAACGGTCAGGTTGATCTGAAGAGCTGCGAGCTTGAGGAGCTTCAATCCATCGAGCGGGCGCGCCGCGTCGAGGCAGAGCATGTCTTCCCCGCCTCTCAGTTTGGCAATTTTCGCCCATGCTGGCGCGAGCCTGAATCTTTTGCCCAATGTCGCAGCAGCACCGGCAATGTCTTGTCCGGACGCGAGTGCTGTTTGCGCACCGATGCCACCTTTGTTGCAGCGCACAATGATTTGCATAACCTGTTTCCGGCGGTCGGCCATATCAATGGGCAGCGCAGCAATTATACCTGGGGCACCACCCGTTTCGGCGAGCGCTATGGCGCGTGTGAGATGGTCATCAATTCCCGCCGCCGTGAAGCCACGCCACCCGAGGCGGTACGCGGGGCGATTGCCCGCAGCATGCTCTATATGCGCGATACCTATGGCTTTCGTCTGAGCCGTCAGGATGAAAAACTCTACACCGCCTGGAATCGACAATATCCGCCCGAGGCCTGGGAAATCACCCGTAACCAGCGCATTCGGGTCATTCAGGGCATGAGTAATCCCTATATTGAGAATTATCAGCGCATGAGTGGTACCTAGCCCGTGGGCGCGCCCGGCGAAATACACGCTGGCCTGGGCTCAGGCTTTGCCCGCATCGGTATTGTTACTGCATCGGATCGTGCCAGTGCGGGTGAATATCAAGACCGTGGCGGGCCTGCGGTGATCGCGTGGTTCAGGCAGGCATTGCCCCAGCCTTTTGAGGCGGTGTCGCGGATTGTCGCCGATGAGCAGGCGGCGATTGAGGCGGCCTTGTGTGCGCTGTGTGATCATGAGCCGTGTCGTTTGGTGATTACCACCGGTGGTACCGGCCCGGCGCGGCGCGATGTCACCCCCCAGGCCACCGAGCGGGTCTGTGACGTACTGCTGCCCGGTTTTGGTGAGCAGATGCGTCGGGTCTCGGTGCAAACCGTGCCAACCGCCATTTTGTCGCGCCAAACCGCCGGGATTCGCGGCCAGTCCCTGATTATTAACCTGCCCGGCAATCCAGCGGCGATTGATGTCTGCTTGCAGGCAGTCTTTCCGGCGCTGGCGCATTGTCTGGAATTGATTGAATCAACCTGAGATTTTTTTTAATGAATACCAATCCCCTGCTGGCGCTGGATGATCTGCCACGCTTTGCCCATATCCAGGCCGAACATGTACAGACCGCGATTGATCAGGTATTGGCGGATAACCGTGCCGAACTCAAACGCCTGCTGGATCAGCCCGGTCCACCGAGCTGGGCGAGCCTGATTCATCCGCTGGATCTGCTGGAAGAACGCCTAAGCCGCGTCTGGTCGCCGGTACGTCATCTCAACTCGGTGCATAATTCACCGGCGCTGCGTGAGGCCTATAATGCCTGTCTGGCGAAATTGACCGACTACAGCACCGAACTAGGGCAAAACCGGCAACTTTTTGAGGCGTATCAGGCCCTGTCTGAGGGGGCGGAATTTGCCACCCTGGATGCCACCCAGCAAAAGATCATTACGGATGCACTGCGTGACTTTCGCCTCAGCGGGGTGGATCTGCCCGAGGCACAAAAACAGCGCTACAAAGCCATTGCCCAGCAGCTGAGCAGCCTGCAATCGCGTTTTGAGGAAAATATCCTGGATGCCACCCAGGCCTGGCGTTTACACCTGAAAGAGGTAAGCGCCCTGACGGGTTTGCCGCCCTCGGCCCTGGCCCTGTTGGCGCAAAATGCCGCCCAGGCGGAGCTTGCAGGTTTTGTGCTGAATCTGGAATTTCCCTCCTATTACGCCGTCATGACCTATGCCGATGACCGCCAGCTCAGGGAGCAGGTGTATACCGCCTATGTGACTCGTGCCTCGAATCAGGGACCGCATGATGCGGCGCTGGATAATTCCGCGCTGATGGATGAAATCCTCAGACTGCGCCATGAGCAGGCGCAATTACTCGGCTATCCGCATTATGCCGCGCTGTCGCTGGCTACCAAGATGGCGGACAACGCTGAGGAGGTGATGCGCTTTTTGCGCGATCTGGCCCAAGCCAGCAAGCCGCATGCGCAGCAAGAACTGGCGGAATTACAGCGCTTTGCCCGCGAGCAGCTGGGCATCGACAGCCTGGCCGCCTGGGATATCAGCTATGCCTCGGAAAAACTGCGCCAGCAGGCCTATGCGCTGTCGCAGGAAGACCTCAAGCCCTATTTCCCGGTGGATCGGGTGCTGGACGGATTGTTTGCATTGCTGGAGCGGCTGTATCAGGTGCGCGTTGTGTCCAAAGATGGCGTAGAAACCTGGCATCCGGAGGTCCGCTTTTATGCCATCGAAGACCCCGACGGCACGCCCCGCGCCTATTTTTATCTGGATCTGTATGCGCGGGCACACAAGCGCGGCGGGGCCTGGATGGATGTCTGCCAGAACCGTCTGCGTGACGGCGCGCAGCTGCAATTGCCGGTGGCATATATGACCTGCAACGGCACCCCGCCGGTCGATGGAAAACCTGCGCTGTTTACCCATGATGAGGTGATTACCCTGTTCCATGAGTTTGGTCATGGGCTACATCACATGCTCACCCGCATCGACTATCCGGCTGCCTCGGGCATCAATGGCGTAGAATGGGATGCGGTTGAACTGCCCAGCCAGTTTATGGAAAACTGGTGCTGGCAGCGTGAATCGCTGCTGCGCCTGTCAGGTCACTACGAAACCGGCCAGCCCCTGCCCGAGGAGCTGTTTGCACGTCTGTTGCGCACCCACCACTTCCAGGCGGGATTACAGATGTTGCGTCAGATTGAATTTGCCCTGTTTGATATGCGCATCCATGCCGCAGACCCTGCGGTACAGGGGGCCGAGATTCAGGCGATACTTGATGCGGTGCGCGCTGAGGTTGCCGTGCTCAAACCACCGGCCTTCAACCGCTTTCAGCACAGCTTCAGTCATATCTTTGCCGGGGGCTATGCGGCAGGCTATTACAGCTATAAATGGGCGGAGGTATTGTCAGCCGATGCCTTTGCCCGCTTTGAAGAAGAGGGTCTGTTCAATGCCCGCGTCGGGCAGGATTTTTTACAAAAAATTCTGGAACGCGGCGGATCACAACCCGCGCTGGCGCTGTTTCGTGATTTTCGCGGACGCGCCCCACAAATCAGCGCACTGTTACGCCATCATGGCCTTGGCACCCCCGCCGAGAATGTCGCGAGCGCGTGATAACGCAATGCCCGCACCCACACGCACTATGAGGTAAACCGCAATGGATGAAGCCCTGCAACGCCTGCTCAAAGCGGAATCGGAGGCCGAGCGCATCACCCGCGAGGCCGATGCCAAACGTGAACAGATGCTCAACGAGGCCCGCGCTGAAGCCAAACTGGCCGAGCAGCGTCTGGAAGAGCGCATCCCCGAGATTCGCGCCTCCTTTGTAGACAAAGCCAGCCGCAGCGCCGAACAGACCCTGACCGAACTGCGCCGCCGCTATGACGAGCGCCATGTCGAATTACGCACCGCCGCCCAACAGCATGAGCGCGAGGCCATCGACGCCGTGGTGGCCATCCTGCTCAATCCACAGCAACGCTAAGCCCATGCTCACCGCCGCCGCCCGTTATGCCTTTTTGGACACGCGCATCTCCATCTTAAGCGAGCGCTTGATACAACCGGCGATGTTCACCGCCTTTCTGCATACCCCGGAAAGCGAGCAACGCGCCTGGCTGGGTGCCATCGGCGTGGACTATCAACCCGGTACGCCCTTCGATCCGCAACGCCTGGAACGTGCGATGAATGCCGCCCTGCTGCGTGATGTCGATCAGATCATTCGCCCCTTGGATGGCGAGGCCCGTGAATTTTTCAAACACTGGGCGCATCGCTTTGAACTGTCTAACCTCAAATTCATCATCCGGGGCCGCTTGCACGGCCAAACCCCGCAGAGCATCAAGCAGGAACTGGTCACTCTGGGACAGCATGAGCGTCTGCCGATTGATCAGCTGCTGGCGGCTGAAGATATTCAGGAACTGCTGCGCCTGCTGGAACAGCAAAGCCATTACGCCGAGATTGCCCGTCAGGCGCGCCGTGCCCTGGAAGAGCATCACGACGCCTTCATCCTGGAGGCCACCATTGACCGTCATTTCTTTGCCGGGTTAAGTAAACTCGCCCAGCACTACAAAGGTGCCGGTCATGCGCTGTTGCGCGAACTGGTGGGAGACTTGATTGATCGGGTCAATCTGATGTGGCTGCTGCGTTATCGCTTTACCTATGGCCTGCAACCGGCGGAGGCTTACTATTTGTTGGTACCGACCACCGGCCGCCTGCGCAGCGAAACCCTGCTGGCCATGGCTGAGGCAGACAGTTTTGCGCAAATGCGCCCGCTGCTGCCACGCCATCTGGCCCAATGGATCGGCGAGGCCGAACATATCAACGATATTCACCGCCATGCCAAACGCGGCGCGCACCATCGCGCCGAGGCCATCCTGCGCCGCACCCGTTTCAACCCGGCGCGGGCCTTAGCCTATCTGATGCTGCGGGAAAGCAACCTCAACCGCCTGGCCTCAGTTATCCGGGGATACGCCCTGCAACTGGACACGGCCCACATTGCCCACGCCGTCGGCATCACCACCGATCCAGCCAACGCCGCTTAGCCCGGCATACCGATATTACAGCTCACGCGAAGACGCCAAGCCGCGAAGTGTTATGCTTTTATTGTCGTGGTTCGCGCCTTCGCGTCTTCGCGTGCAGCAACTAAAATGAGCGATAGGCTCCGTCCCATCAATGAAGAGGGGTTAATTTGGCAAAGGCCATGTCCAGTAATTTGCTGCCGTGGCGGCTAAACTGGACTTCGATGCGGGTTTTTTGCGGGTTGACTTCAAAGCGGGTGATCACCCCTTCACCGAATTTTTTATGCGTCACCCGTTGGCCCAGCGCCAGACCCTGGACCATCTTGACCGGTGTTTCGGATGTCTCGGCGGCTCTGCTCTGGCGCGGCATTTTTTCAGCCGCACTGACATAGCGGCTATATTGGCTTGCGCTTTTCATGGGCGGGCGGGCGCTGAAACTGCGGCGTACCTGCAGGGTTGAGCCGACGGGTTGTAGCAGGTTTTCCGGGAGTTCGCCGAGAAAACGCGATGGCAGGCAGTTGATGGTTTTGCCATACACCCGCCGCGATTGCGCATAGCTTAAAACCAGACGCTCGCGGGCCCGGGTGATACCCACATAGGCAAGGCGGCGCTCTTCTTCTACGCCGATCTCATTGGGGGTGTTGATCGCCATATTGTGCGGAAACAGCCCTTCTTCCATGCCTGCCAGAAATACCAGGGGAAACTCCAGTCCCTTGGCCGAATGCAGGGTCATCAATTGCACGGCGTCTTGAGGTTGCCCGCTTTGGGTGCCGTCAGTCTGGCCGGTGTCCAGGGCGGTGTGGGATAAAAAGGCCAGCAGGGGCGTCATGTCGGGATAATATTCCGGCTCAAACGCAAAGCTGCGGGCGGCATTGACCAGCTCATTGAGGTTATCCAGGCGAGATTGGGCCTTTTCGCCTTTTTCGCTGCGGTAATGTTCGCGCAGGCCCGACTGTGTGATGACGATATCCACCTGTTCATGCAGCTTAAGCTTGGCACATTGTTGGTGGATTTGCGCCAGCAGCTGGCAAAAACCAAGCAGAGAATGGGCGGCGCGTGGCGTCAGGGCGTTGAGTGTCTCACGTTGACAGGCCGCCTGAAATAAAGAGACGCCTTGCTGGCGGGCATGGGCGCGTAACTTTTCCAGGCTGCGTTCGCCCAGCCCGCGCGGTGGTTGATTAACCACCCGTTCAAAGGCGGTGTCTTCATCAGGCTGTGTCACCAGGCGCAGATAGGCCAAGGCATCGCGAATCTCGGCGCGATCAAAAAAACGCTGACCGCCATAGATCCGATAGGGAATGCCTTGCTGGTTTAGCGCCTCTTCAAACAGGCGTGACTGGGCATTGGAGCGGTATAAAATCGCTGCATCCGTATAGGCGCGGCCTTCGCTGCCCCATTGTTTGATGGTTTCGGCAACATAGCGCGCCTCTTCCACTTCGTTGAAAGCCGCATACAGGGCCAGCAGTTCGCCGGCCGGATCTTGGGTCCATAATTCTTTGCCCAGGCGGTGGGTATTTTGCCGAATCAGGGCATTGGCGGCGCTCAGGATATTGGCCGTGCTGCGATAATTCTGCTCGAGGCGCACCGTTTTGGCGTGTGGAAAATCACGACTGAAGCGCTGGATGTGTTCAATGCGTGCCCCACGCCAGCCGTAGATGGATTGATCATCATCGCCTACCGCAAAGATGGGATTTTCCTGACCCGCCAGCAGACTTAGCCAGTGGTATTGAATGGTGTTGGTGTCTTGAAACTCATCCACCAGAATATGCGCAAAGCGCTCGCGGTACTGCGCCAGCAAGGCTGGTTCGCGTTGCAGTAGCTGCAAGGCGCGCAGCAACAATTCCGCAAAATCGACCACGCCATTGCGGGCACAGGCTTGTTCATAATGGGCGTAGATCTGAATCAATAGCGCTTCACCGACCCGCTGGGTGTGGGCATCCAGATCGTGCGCCCTATAGCCTTCATCCTTGCGCGCATTGATAAACCATTGGGCCTTGCGCGGCGGGCAACGCTCCTCGTCGATGTCGAGTTCTTTGAGGATGCGCTTGATCAGGCGCAGCTGATCATCGGCATCCAGAATCTGAAAATCGGCAGCCAACTCGGCTTCGCGATGATGAATCCGTAACAGCCGATGGCCCAGACCATGAAACGTCCCGACCCACAGGCCCTGCACCGGGATATTCAGCAAAGCCTCCAGGCGTTCGCGCATTTCATGGGCCGCCTTGTTGGTAAAGGTGACCGCCAAAATATGCTGGGGTTTGACCTGCTGGGTCTGAATCAGCCAGGCAATGCGGTGTACCAGGACGCGGGTTTTGCCGCTACCCGCTCCCGCCAGTACCAGTACCGGCGCCAATGGGGCGGTAACTGCCTCGCGCTGGGAGGGATTGAGGGTGGCTAAAGGGTCGTTTGGGTTATTCATAAGCAAAAGCAATGGTCCAGTAAAATGATGTCAACCCAGCTCTGGGCACTGAGCTGTTGGGTTGCCGCCGCCACAGCGACCAGACAGTTGGCCTGGGTCAGGGAGGTGAGGCGGTAGGAATCTTGATCGTTAAGAAGACGCACACACAGATGACCGGCTTCGCTGCGACTGTATACCCCACGCGGGTATTCCTCGCGTCCGGATTTTTTGTGCCAGGCATGCGTCAATTGTGCAGGAAAGCGCGGTAAATGCTGATAGCCCTGTCCGGCAAGTTTGAGCAGCGCAGGTCTGACGCACAGCATGAAGGTCAGCAGCGCCGAAACCGGATTACCCGGCAAGCCAAAAAACCAGGCGTGCTGTATCTGTCCAAAGGCCAGCGGTTTGCCGGGTTTGAGGGCAAGACGCCATAAATGCAGGGTGCCCAGCTCGGCCAGCACCTCAGGCATCCGGTCGGCCTCACCCACCGAGACCCCGCCGGTGGTGATGATCACATCCGCCTGCGTACTGGCGTGCTGCAAGCGCTCCCGCAGCGCGGCGGGCGCATCGGGCAAGGTGCCCATCTCCACCAGCACCACCGGCAAAGTTTCCAGCGCCGCCTGTAACAGGGGGCGATTGCTGTCATAGATCTGCGCCTGGGTCCGCGCCGTTCCCGCCTGGGCAAGCTCATCCCCACTGCTAAACAAGGCCACGCGCACCTTGCGCCGCACCAGCACTTCCGTGATGCCTTGTGAGGCCAACAGCCCCAGATCGGCGCTGTTGAGGCAACGTCCGGGCATACACACGGGGTCTGTGGCCTGAAATTCCTCGCCCTGACGGCGCACATGTTCACCGGGGCGTGGGGGCGCGGGGATACTGACTTGATCATCGTGGCGCGTCACCACTTCCTGCATCACCACGGTATCAGCCCCTTGCGGCAGACCGGCCCCGGTCATGATGCGCACGCATTCGCCGGCCTTGAGGGGATGAGGATAGGCATGACCGGCGAGCGCCTGGCCTACACAGCGCAGACGGGTGGCACCGCGGGGTGCAATATCCACCGCCCGCAGGGCATAACCATCCATCGCCGCATTCGTGTAGGGTGGCGAATCCTGGCGTGCCGTCAGGGTCTGCGCATTGACGCGTCCGCGTGCCTCAGATACAGGCACGATCTCCTCACCCGGCAGGGCAATAATGGCTTGATCTATCTGCTGCAAGGCCGCTGCAAGGCTGATCAGGGACTTTGAGGGGTTATCCATGTCATTTTCTCATAAAGCGGCTGGAACGCTTGAGCTCGGTAAGGATGGTGCGTTCGATGCTATCCAGATCTTCAATCCGCACTTGCGCCATATCGCTAATCCAGGCGGTGTTTTGATGGCGTTTGCGGGAAAAATAATCCAGGATGAATTGTTCTGATAAAAGGACAAAACGAATCGCCTGCGCCGGATCAATCTGCAGAAATGGATTGCGGGCAATCTGCATGGCCGAGGTTTCCTGCTGCTGACAATAGCGAATCAACAGCGTGTACAGGTGTGTGCGGGTGTTGCCCAAATGGGTGACGATCTGTTCGCGCACATCCGGATGCAGACTGGCATCCACCAGGGCATCCAGCCACAAGGTCAGATCATTTTCCGAAATCGCCGCCTCATTGGCCTGGCGCTGGGCCACCAGGGCCATGATCTGCGCCTGTAACAGCTCCGCCTCCTTATTGGCGCTGCTGCGGCGCAAAGTGCGTTTCCATAGACTCTGGGAACGCTCCAGTTGCTCACGCAAGGCATCAATTTCCAGCGAAAGCGTGAGCGTATGCTCGTCAAGTTGCTGAATCTGTTCAGTCTTGGCCTGCATTTCAATCTCGGTCACGAGCAGACGCAGGCGGTAATAATGCGCCAGCAGGGCCTCAATCCGCGTGATGTGTACCTTGAGCGCCTGGAGTGCGCTGCGAAAGCGTTCGGCATAGGTTTCATAGCGATAACTCTGCCGTCCCAGCAGGGCTACAGCGGCCTGCAGGTCTATTTTTTCCGCACGAATATCGAGCAACAAGGGATTGACGGCCTTGATATTGGCGGTCAAGCGGGCGAGCACTTCAGTGTGCTGGGTCTGCTTCCATTCGCCATACCACTGGTCCAGCTCGCTGAGTTTGTTGTGAAAGATGCGCAGATTGGCGGTATGCCCACTCGCCTTGGAGATATCCAGGGCCGCCAATACCTCATCACCGTGGCGAGCCTGAATTTCCAGGCGTTGTCCCAGATGAAAGCTATTGGCCGCCATCACCAGGTTTTCTACCGCGCTGCGTGAGTAAATCGGTGCCTCCTCAACGATATCCAGAGGGATATGATCGGGCAGTTTTTCCGGCGGTAATTTTGCCAGTGCCTCCGGCGGCAGGCTTGCCACCATCTTGCGAAACAACTCCATCGGGATGGTCGGCGGATCAAATTTATCATTCATGGCGGCAGGCAGTGCGACAATAGACAGGCCTTGAATCCATGCATTCTGCAGCATCAACACGCCGCAGCATCGCATCATTGACCGTGTGCCATCCCTGCGCTGCGCCGGGGCTCAAGCGATCCATATTCCACAGACGGCGTTAACACACATGCAGGGCGCAGACCGGGGGCCCTCCTGACCCAGATCGGCATGGCACTCACGCATCGCCATGACCGAATACCGGCGCGGGATGTGTCTGGGCAAAATCCAGCATCCGTTGGGTTGAGCGCAGTGCTTTGAGGCGAATGTGCTCGTCCACCTGAATTTCGTGCTGTCCCTTTTCTAGAACCTCCAGCAGATTATGCAAGCCATTCATCGCCATCCACGGGCAATGCGCACAGCTTTGACAGGTGGCGCTGTGTCCCATCGTCGGCGCCTCCAGCAGGGTTTTATCGGGAACCGCCTGCTGCATTTTGTAAAAAATCCCCTTATCCGTCGCCACAATCAGCGTCTGATGCGGCAACGCCCTGGCAAAGGCAATCAATTGCGAGGTCGAGCCCACGCGATCCGCCAAGTCAATGACATTGGCCGGGGATTCCGGATGCACCAGAATCGCCGCCTCGGGGTGTTGCTGTTTGAGGGCAAGCAAGGCCTGCGCCTTAAACTCCTCATGCACCACACACGCCCCCTGCCACAGCAAAATATCCGCCCCGGTTTGCGCCTGCACATACGCGCCGAGATGGCGATCCGGGGCCCAGATCATTTTTTCCCCGCGCGCGTGCAGATATTGGATCAGTTTCACCGCAATGCTTGAGGTGACCACATAATCCGCCCGCGCCTTGACCGCCGCACTGGTATTGGAATACACCACCACCGTGCGCTCAGGATGCGCATCACAAAAGGCGATAAACTCCTCGGCGGGGCAATCCAGATCCAGCGAACACTGCGCCTCCAGGGTGGGCATCAGCACCCGCTTTTCCGGACTGAGAATTTTTGCCGTTTCGCCCATAAAGCGCACGCCCGCAACCACCAAGGTCGTCGCTGCATGCTGATGGCCAAAACGCGCCATTTCCAGCGAATCCGAAACACAGCCACCGGTTTGCTCGGCCAGGCGCTGCAGTTGCGCATCCACATAATAATGTGCTACTAACACTGCATTTTGCTGTTGTAGCAGTGTCTTGATGCGTAGAATGACGGCCTCGCGGGTGGCGCTGTCATAATGAGGGACGCTGGAGAGAATACCCGCCGTCAGTGGAACGCTAAACGCATGTCGCGATAAGGGATGATCTTGATTCATGAAGCCCCGACCAAAAGCGTGTGCCAAAGCGGGCAGTTTAAGCCAAAAACCCGGATACCAGCAATTGAGCGACAAAAAAGCGTTGCTTGTCTGCCCCGTGTACCATGCGTTAACCCGATAACAATGAGTACCTTGCAATGTCTACGTTTGATATCACCAATCTTTACGAAGCCCGCGTCATTCAGGCGGTACGCCAATATGCCAAGGAGCATTTTCCGCCGGATCAAGCGCCGGATTCTGACCTTCTGGAAGACGTCGTGTGTCTGGCGCTGAATCAATTACCGGCGCGCTATGTACGTCATCAGGTATATGCCATGTTCTATCTGAGTGGTGCCGAGCAAAAACGCATTGATCAAGCCATTAAGCAGGCCGTGAGCTATGCCTTTGCGCACGTCGCCCAGGATTTCCGATCAAAATAAGTACGGCAAAGGTTTAGAGCTGTTCGCGTATCATCTGCGCCAGCTCGTTGGCCAGTCGTTGCACCTGCGTGCGCTCGCGTCCTTCCACCATGACCCGGATCAAGGGTTCGGTGCCTGAAGGCCGCAACAGGACGCGCCCCTCCTGACCGAGGTGCTGCTCTGCCTCACGCACGGCGGCCTGCACAGACGGAGTTTGCACAACGCTGGCGGCATTAAGATTGCCAATCGGCACATTGATCAGAATCTGCGGAAACTTGCGGATGCGCTGTTTGAGTTCGGCTAGGCTTTGCGCGCTGCTGCACATCACCTGTAACACCTGCAACGCGGCAATGATGCCATCGCCGGTGGTGGTGCGATCCCGGCAGATAATATGGCCCGAGGATTCCCCGCCCAGCATCCAGCCTTCCTGTTCCAGCGCTTCCAGCACATAACGGTCCCCCACTGCAGCGCGCCGAAAGGGAATGCCTTGCGCCTGAAGGGCTAACTCCAGGCCCAGATTACTCATCAGGGTGCCCACCACCCCGCCGCCCAGATGGCCGTCACGCTGCCGGGCAAAGGCGATGATCCCGAGAATTTCATCCCCATCAAGCACCTCGCCCTGGGCATCGACCATGATCACCCGGTCGCCATCACCATCCAGGGCAATCCCCAGATCCGCCTGATGACTGAGCACCGCCTTGCTCAGATGTTCAGGATACAGCGAGCCGCAGCCTTCGTTGATGTTAAAGCCATTGGGCGCAATCCCCACCGGGATGACCTCGGCGCCGATTTCTTCAAACACATGCGGGGCAATGTTATAGGTCGCCCCATGCGCACAATCCACGACCATGCGCAGACCGTGCAAGGTGGTGCCGAAAGGAATCGTACCTTTGCAAAATTCAATATAGCGCCCGGCGGCATCGCTGACCCGCTCGACCTTGCCCAGATCGGCTGAATCGACGATCTGCATCGCCTGCTCAAGCTGCGCCTCAATGGCATACTCCAGCTCATCTTGCAATTTGCTACCCTGACTGGAAAAGAACTTAAAGCCATTATCAAAAAAAGGATTATGCGAGGCGCTGATCACAATTCCCGCCTGCGCCCTGAAGGTGCGGGTCAGATAGGCAATCGCCGGGGTTGGCATCGGCCCCAACATACGGCTATCCACCCCGGCGGCTGACAGCCCGGCCTCCAGGGCAGCCTCAAACATATAGCCCGAAACGCGGGTATCCTTGCCAATCAACACCAGGCCCTGCCCATCAGGTACCAACACCCGCCCCACCGCCCACCCCAGCTTAAGGGCAAAATCAGGGGTCAGCGGCGCCTGTCCCACCCGTCCACGAATCCCATCAGTCCCAAAATAGCGACGTTCCACGCGAATCACTCCTCAAAATTAGTGGCGGCATCATCTTGATGCCGCTTGAAAACCCGCGAACGCAGGATGCGTCCGCCACATAGGGCGAACATATATCTCTGCAAGCACAGCCTAATCTGCAAAGCGCTTCGCTTAAAGACGCAGCACGCGCACCAAAACCACGCCATTGTGCGCAAATAACAGCTCATATTCACCAAGGCGGGGGAGTGAATCCTCACGGGTCAGGGCGATTTCGCCGACCTGCGGAGTGCGGCGTTCAATGACCCGCTGGGTATAGACATTAAAGCTTGGGGTGTTGAGCCGCCACATGACGATTGCTTCATCAGAAAAGGCTCGCGCTGCCTGTGCGGCCGCATAAATCGGGCCTTGCTGAATTGCAGAGATGGCAGGCAATACCAGCCCTGCGGTACCGATATTGAGCAATAAACCCAGTAACAGCAGTCTATAGCCTTGGGTGTTGCGGCGCAGTGTGGCGAACATGAAATACAGGCTTATCCCCAAGGCAAGGGCAAAATACAGCCGCCATAGCAGGGAAAAATGCGCATGATGATCGGTCAGCAGGCCCAACACATAGGCATCGCGCAGCTGCGGTTTAAGCCAGCTCAGCAGATCCGGCACAAGCAGCAAGAAGGCAAACATCAGCACCGCTGGTAAAAACAGCCAGGCACGGCTTTTCAGCGTCTCCAGATGCAAGGCCATGAGAATCAAAAGCGGCGTCACCCCGTAGAGGATGTAATGGGGCAATTTTGTACCGGACAGCGAAAAAAGCACCAGAACCACCGCAAACCACACCAGCAAGAAGGCATGCAAATCCTGCCGATACACCCAGCTTCGCCGCATCTCCCACAGCGTGCGCACCAGCAGACTGCTATAAGGCAACAGGGCTACCAGCAAGACCGGCAGATAAAAAAAGAGCGGGCCGCTGTGGCCGTGCATCGGTGCCTGAAAGCGCCCCAGGTTATGCTCCAGCAGAAAGCCCAGCAAAAAGCCCGGCCCCTCGCGCCAGGTGATGGTCAGATACCACGGCAGCACCAAGGCCAAAAACAGCCCAAGGCCCAGCGGATTGAAGGCCGCCGCCAGCCATGCCCGCCCCTGCCCCTTGAGCAGATAAAACAGCAGACTGGCAAGCAGCGGAATCACCACCGCCACCGGCCCCTTGGTCAGAAAGCCCAGGCCCATCGCGATAAAGGCCAGATAAATATAACGCGGCTGGCGGCGGGTGTAGTGCAGGTAAATGGCAAACATGGCGGCGGCAATCAGCAGATTGAGCAGTCCATCGGCAATCGCTGCCTTGCCCACCACGGTAATGGCAAAGGCGCTGGCTCCCAGGGTGGCGGCAATCAGGCCAGTGCGCGCATCGCCCAGCCGCGCACAAAAGGCATAGATCAATAGCATCCAGGCGGTGGAGGCCAGCGCCGAGGGCAGACGCAGTGCCCATTCCTGCAGGCCAAACAGGCTGACACTGAGGGCCTGCAGCCAATAGATCAAAATAGGTTTGTCATAGCGCGGCTCGCCATAGAGATAGGTTGCGATCCAGTCACCCCGCGCCAGCATATCGCGGGTGGCCTCGCTGAAGGCACCCTCATCCAGATCAAACAAGGGGAAGGCATGCAGATTGAAAAAAAACGCCGTCCATAAAGCCGCCAGCAGCAACAAGGCAAGGCTGCGGTGCAAGGCCAAGGGCGGCGGGCCAAGCCGTGGATGCCCGGCACTCATACGTTATGACTCAGTACCATCAGCTGATACGGCCCGACGACCAGCTCCTGGGTGGCGGTGACGGTGCGCCCGGTGTGAAAATCCACCATGGTTTTGCGCATCCCCATCTGGCGCAGGCGGCGGGCCTCCAGACGTTGTTCAAATTCGCTGAAATTAGCCAGCACAAATACCGCATATTGCTCATTGCTGCGAATAAAACCAAAGACCTGGGCATTGCCGGTATCAACGATTTCCGTCTCGGCCCAGGCAAAGGCGCGGTTTTGGGCGCGTAGCTGAATCAGGCGCAGCAGACCCTGATAGACACGCCCTGGAATGGTGCTGGGGTCGCGGCGTTGTTCGGCGTGCTCCCAGTCAAAGGCACTGCGGTGCATCCAGCGTGAATCACCGACCTTGATCGGGTCACTGCCATAGTCGTAATTATTCAGTTGGGCGACCTCATCCCCCAGGTAAATCAGCGGGATGCCGCCAATGGTGAAGATGACGCCATGCAAGAGCAGGATGCGCTGGATGGCCAGCTCGATTTCCTGCGGATCGTTTTCATCAATGCCTTTTTCCAGACCGCTGAGCGAGGCACAGCTACCCGATACGCGGGCATCGCCAGTGAGCGGATTTTCCTGAAACGGCGCGCCTCGGGCAAAGCTGCCGGGATGGCGGCCAGTATAAAAACGGGTGAGAAAGCGGCGATGTTCATCCGGATCAAAGCCGGCGGCGATGATGTCTTCATCGGCAAAGGCCCAGCCGATGTCGTCGTGACAGCGTACATAGTTGACCCAGGCGCAGCCATCAGGCAGGGCAAAGCTGCGCTGCATGGCCTGGCGCAAGGCACGCACATCCCGCGTGGCCAGGGCATCCCATAAAAGCGCCATCAACTGCGGGTTATACGACAGCGGGCACTCTTCTTCGCCGATGTATTTGCGGACCTCGTCAGGATGGACAATGGCCTCGGATTTGAAAGTCATGGCCGGGGCGGCAATGTTGACCACCGCATTGAAGGCCTGAATCAACCAGTGCGCTTCGGGCAGATTCTGGCAGTTTGTGCCCAGCCGCTTCCACACAAAGGCCACCGCATCCAGGCGCAGGATTTCCACCCCCTGATTGGCCAAAAACAGCATCTCCTCCATCATGCGGTTAAAAACCACGGGGTTTTCGTAGTTCAGATCCCACTGATAGGTGTGAAAGGTGGTCCACACCCAGCGCTTGATACGGCTTAAGTAGGTAAAGGCGCCTGGGTGGTCATCCGCAAACACCTCCGGCATGTTGCGCTCGTAGGCATCGGGCAATTCACGGTCGGCAAACATCCGGTAATAGGCCTGATATTCACGGTCACCCGCCAAGGCCCTCCGTGCCCATTCGTGCTCATCCGAGGTGTGATTGAAGACAAAATCCAGGGTCAGCGAGATCCCGTGATGACGCAGCTCGGTGGCCAGCTCAGCGAGCTGCGTCAGGGTACCCATCGCCGGATCGAGCTCGCGGTAGCTGCTGACCGCATAGCCGCCGTCATTATCCCCTTGGGGCACCTTAAACAACGGCATTAAATGCAGATAGGTGATGCCCAGCTCGGTTAAATAGGGAATGCGTTCACGCAAGCCGTTGAGATCACCGGCAAACAGATCGACATAACACATCGCCCCAATCATGCGGCTCGATTGATACCAATGCGGATCGGCCTCACGCAGCGCATCCAGCGCCTTGAGTTGCGCCGGACGCGCCAGCCACATCTCGGTGGCGGAGGCCAGCACGCTTTCCAAATGATAAAAAAAATCATAGTGACCGCCGTACAGCGCAAACAAGCGCTTAAACAGCTGGGGAAAATGGCGCTTGAGGCGCTCGCTGTAGGCCTCCCATTCTGCCGGGTCGGTGCGCGGGGCAAAGCGGGCCTCTATGCGTGGAAGTAAGCGCTTGAAAGAACGCAGGCTTTGCTCTTCCAGCCAGACGGGGTCACTGGGTTGAATCTGCCGTATCATGATATTTGGATGTTAGAATGAATGATTGCCTTGCACAAAACACAGGCGCCGAATCCGAGACATCGCCGAAAACTCAGGCGCTGCGTGCCGCACATGGCGTCATACACCATACCACATGAGGCGGGATGACCCGAAAAACCAGGGATTTTAAACCAGCGCCGATGCTGCATAGCAGAAAAAATCGGTCTTTTTAAGGTAGTATCTACGCCCGGTCAATTTATCACAACTGAGGATTTACTATGACTAAGCGCACCGTCACCCTGACTGACAACGCTACCGGCAAGCAGGTGGAATTGCCGGTACACGAAGGCACGCATGGCCCGGCGGCCATTGATGTTCGCTCGCTGTATAAGGAACTGGGCTATTTCACCTATGATCCCGGCTTTATGGCCACCGCCAGTTGCAGCAGCGCCATTACCTACATCGATGGCGACAAAGGGATTTTGATGTATCGGGGCTACCCGATTGAGCAGCTCGCCGAGCATAGCACCTACCTTGAGGTCTGCTATCTCTTGCTCTACGGACATCTGCCCACCTCGACCGAACTCAGTGACTTTTCGCGCATTGTCAAAGAGCATTCCATGCTGCATGAGGCGTTGCGCCGCTTTTATGGGGGCTTTCGCCATGATGCCCATCCGATGGCGATCATGGTCGGCGTGTTTGGCGCGCTGTCAGCCTTTTATCATGACTCCACCGACGTGCAAAATCCTAGACATCGCGAGATCTCGGCGCATCGCATGATCTCCAAGATGCCCACCATCGCGGCCTGGTCGTATAAATATGCCCTCGGCCAACCCTTTATGTATCCGGATAATTCGCTGGGCTATACCGAAAACTTCCTGCGCATGATGTTTTCAACGCCGACGACCGCCTACAAGACCAATCCCACCTTTGTGCGCGCCCTGGATCTGATCCTGATCCTGCATGCCGACCATGAGCAAAACGCCTCCACCTCGACGGTGCGCCTGTCGGGCAGCTCCGAGGCAAACCCCTTTGCCGCAGTGTCTGCCGGGATTGCCTCTTTGTGGGGACCGTTACACGGCGGTGCCAATGAAAGCGTCGTGCGGATGCTCAGCAGCATTGCCGAAAGTGGCAATGTTAATCAGTACGTGGCCCGCGCCAAGGATAAAGATGACCCCTTCCGCCTGATGGGCTTTGGTCATCGCGTCTATAAAAACTTTGACCCACGGGCTAAAATCATTCGCAAGATGTGTCATCAACTGCTGGCGGAACTGGGCGCAGAAAATCAGCCGCTGTTTGAGGTGGCCCTCGAACTGGAGCGGATTGCCACAGAGGATGAATATTTCATTGAGCGCAAGCTCTATCCCAACGTGGATTTTTATTCCGGTATCATCTTGCGGGCGATGGGTATCCCGCTCAACATGTTCCCGGTGATCTTTGCCCTGGCGCGTATCGTGGGCTGGATTTCGCACTGGAACGAGATGATGCATGATCCTGAATCGCGCATCGGGCGCCCGCGCCAGCTCTACACCGGCGAACAGCCGCGTGATTATGTCCCGATTGAACAACGCTAATACATTTATCCATAAGGAGTTTTTATGAGTATTGATCGTATTGTCTTTGCTGTCGCCGGTGGTTTTATCCTGCTCAGCGTGTTGCTGGCTTATCTGCACAGCCCCTACTGGCTCTGGTTTACCGCCTTTGTTGGGGCTAATTTACTGCAATCGGCATTTACCGGTTTTTGCCCTCTGGCCATCATCCTGAAAAAGATGGGAATGCAGCCTGGGCAGGCCTTTCATTAAGCTCAGGCGGTCGGCGTTTGCAGCGCCGACCGGTGTTTGATGGCAAAGCGACCTCTGATTGGTGTCACTGGCCCGGATCGTGGCGGCCTGGCGGCCTGGTGGTGTATCGCGCTGGCCTTGTATCGCGCCGGCGCACGGGTGCAGCGGATCACCCCCAGGCGTACATTAGATCTTCAGCAGCTGGATGGACTGGTCATCAGTGGCGGTGCCGATGTCAGTCCAACGCTCTATGGTCAGCCTAAAATTGCCCTGGTTGCGGAAATCAAGGCCCTGGAACAAGGGTATCTCAATCGTCTTGGCGCCTTGCTGCTTTACCCCCTGCTATGGGGATTGCGGCGTAGTCTGATCACCCATGCCCCCGGCGGTGATGAAGCCCGCGACCGGATGGAATATCGCCTGCTCAAGCTGGCCTTGGCGCAGCGGCTGCCGGTATTGGGCATCTGTCGCGGGATGCAGCTGTTAAATGTCGTCTGTCAGGGCAGTTTGCACCAAAACCTGCAAGGTTTTTACCGCGAAGCGCCGCAAATCCGCACCGTGTTGCCGCGCAAAGCCGTGATCGTGATCCCGCAAACCCGCCTGGCGCAGATCGTTGTGCACACCCGGCTTAAGGTCAATGCACTGCATCATCAGGCCATTGACCGCCTGGGACAAGGGTTGTGTGTGGCGGCCCAGGAAAGCAACGGGATCACGCAGGCCATTGAACACCGTGACTACCCCTATGTTTTAGGGGTGCAATGGCATCCGGAATATCTGCCACAAAAACCAGAGCATCAAGCCTTGTTTCATGCGCTGGTAGAGGCCGCCCGCAACGGTTCTGCCAGCGCCGCATGATGTTCGCCCTACTTTTTTAACCACAGACCCCTAAGGAGGAGCGGGACAGGACGGCCTGATCATGGCCGTGCATGGCGCTGCGTCATCCCCCTGGGATCAAGGCCAGGATTTCCCGCATAAACAAATGATGTCAGGCCCGATTATTTTTGGTGAAGTGTTATTTGACTGCTTTGAAGATCGCGCCATTCTTGGCGGGGCGCCGTTCAATGTTGCCTGGAATTTATGCGGCTTTGGACAGGCACCGCTGTTTATCGGTGCGGTTGGGCAGGATGAACTCGGTCAACAGGTACGCTCCATGATGGATACCTGGGGCCTGGAAACGCAGGGCTTGCAACACTGCGCAAGCCATCCCACCGGACAGGTCCAGGTTCATCTCGAAGGCGGGGAACCCTCATATGACATTCTGGCTGATCAGGCCTACGACCACATCGCCGCCGCCCCTGCGATTGCGGCAAGCCAACAGCGGCGCCGCGCCATTTTGTACCACGGCACCCTGGCCCTGCGCAGCCAAACCTCCCGCGCCACACTGGAGGCCCTGCACACCGCTACCGCCCGCCCGATATTTCTGGATGTCAACCTGCGCAGCCCCTGGTGGGAGCCGAAAAGCCTTCCTGCCCTGTTAATGCGTGCCACCTGGGTCAAGCTCAACGCCCAGGAACTGACCTGGCTCACCCCTGAACACCTCCCGGACATGCCCACCAAGGCTTTATGGATGCAAGACCGCTACGGACTGGATGCCGTGATCCTCACCTTGGGGGCACAAGGCGCTTTAGTGGTCAGCAAAGAAGGACAGTGCATTCACAGCCCGGCAGCCCCTGCGCCAAACGTATTGCGCGACACCGTCGGCGCCGGCGATGCCTTCAGCAGCGTCGTCCTGATTGCCTTGATGCAGGAATGGAGTTGGGAAAAAACCATTGCACACGCCGCGCAGTTTGCCGCCAAGGTCTGCACCCTGCACGGCGCCATCACCAGCCAGCGCGCCTTTTATACCGAAACAGCAGAACAATGGAAATAATAGATACGGCGATGAGCGCATAGGAGACTAGAAGAGCGTTGTTTAAGGGTTGGCGGAGAGGGTGGGATTCGAACCCACGGTACGCGCAAGCGTACAACGGTTTTCGAGACCGCCCCGTTCGACCACTCCGGCACCTCTCCACATTCCTTAAACACCGGCACTGCCTTGGGTTTTATAAACCCAGTAAATGCCAAGCGAGTTATTTTACTACACAAACTGTCTTTGGAAAAGAGAGGAATCAAGGCGTGTTAGCCCAAAGCAGTAATGTCCCCTTCGTCCAATTCTAAAATGTCCCCTTTATATTTAAGCGGGAGGGGCACGCATGACGAAGGAGCACATTACGATGAGTCACAAAGAAATTGACCGACTAGAGATGATTCAGGCGGTGGCGAACAAGCATCTGCGGCAGGCCGAGGCGGCCCAGCGCCGTGGGGTTGAGCGTGCGCCAGGTCAAGCGCCTGGTTCGCCGCTATCGTGAGCATGGGGCGACAGGGCTACGCAGTGGCCACCGTGGCCGACGTCCCAATAACGCCATTGCCGAGACAGTACGCCAGGAGGTGCTCGCCTTGGTCAAGACGCACTACACCGACTTTGGCCCCACCCTGGCCTGCGAAAAGCTGGCCGAGCGCCATGGTCATCATCTCTCGGTCGAGACCCTGCGCCAGTGGATGGTGGCCGATGGGCTATGGCAGCCCAAGCAACGCAAGCAAGCCCGCATTCATCAGCGCCGTCCACGCCGCCCCTGCCTGGGGGAGCTCATTCAAATCGACGGCTCGCCCCATGACTGGTTTGAGGTGCGCGGCCCGCGCTGTACCCTGACTTGTGTTCATCGA
>NZ_MU255056.1:2339168-2424515 GCF_000227725.2 Thiorhodospira sibirica ATCC 700588
ACGCCATTGCCGAGACAGTACGCCAGGAGGTGCTCGCCTTGGTCAAGACGCACTACACCGACTTTGGCCCCACCCTGGCCTGCGACCCCCTGGCCGAGCGCCATGGTCATCATCTCTCGGTCGAGACCCTGCGCCAGTGGATGGTGGCCGATGGGCTATGGCAGCCCAAGCAACGCAAGCAAGCCCGCATTCATCAGCGCCGTCCACGCCGCCCCTGCCTGGGGGAGCTCATTCAAATCGACGGCTCGCCCCATGACTGGTTTGAGGTGCGCGGCCCGCGCTGTACCCTCATGGTGTTCATCGACGACGCCACAGGGCGCCTGATGGCCCTGCGCTTCGTGCCCGCCGAAACCACCCAGGCCTACATGGAGACCCTACAGCAATACCTGGATCAGCACGGACGTCCGGTGGCCCTCTACTCAGACAAACACAGCATCTTCCGTGTCAATCATCCTGAGCACGACGGGGAGCCTGACCCAGTTTCCCGCGCCCTCAAGACCCTCGACATCGCCGCCATTCATGCCAACACGCCTCAGGCCAAGGGGCGGGTGGAGCGGGCCAACCAGACCCTGCAAGACCGTTTGGTCAAGGAGCTGCGCCTGCGTGAGATCTCGGACATCGACGCCGCCAACGCCTTCCTCCCCACCTTCATGGCCGACTTCAACGCCCGCTTCGCCGTCGAGCCACAAAGCCCCCAGGATGCCCACCGACCGGTGCTGCACAGCCCCGAGGAGCAGGCCCTCATCCTTTGCCTGCACCATACCCGTAAGCTCTCCAAGAACCTTTGCTTCCAGTTCAAGAACCGGGAATATCAGCTTCAGGGACAGGGCAAGGGCTACCGCCTGCGGGGTGCCACCCTCACCGTCTGCGAGGCCTTCGACGGCACCATCACCCTCCTGCACCAGGGGCACATCATGCCTTACCGTCTGTTGGCTGAGGGCGAACCGCCCACACCGCTGGATGATGAAAAAAGTGTCCACCACAGCGTCGACCAGGCCAAGGCAAAACAGACCGCCAAGCCAACCTACAAACCGGCGCCGGACCACCCTTGGAGAGGTCGGGGCAACATCACTCCGGCACCAGCCCAAACACCATAACCACGCATTCTACGGGGGACACTTCTGCTTTGCACAAAAGGGGACTTTTCTGAATTGGGTTGACAGAGAGGAATCAAGGCGGGCGCATGATACATCGCTGAAAACACGAGTTTCACCGTCAGCATGACGCGCTACGTCTGGGAGTGACTCGTGAAATCTCTGGCCTCGTTGCGTAGCTGTGGAGTGTCCCGGAAATCCCGGAATGTGCTATTTTGCGGGTCTATACGGTCCGGGGCGGGGTGCGTCTCGGCGGGTTTGGGAGGTGGGCTGTTATGAAGGTATTGGTTTTCGGGGCATCGGGGTATATCGGCACGAATCTGGTGCCTAAGCTAGTCAGTGCCGGTTTGACGGTGCGAGCGGCGGCGCGTTCGATGAGTGTGTTGAAGGCGCGTGATTGGCAAGGGGTGGAGCTGGTCAAGGCGGATGTGTTGCAGCCCGACACCCTGGCGCCTGCGCTGGAAGGGGTGGAGATTGCCTATTATCTGGTGCATTCGATGGCCTCGGGCAAGTCCTTCGGTCGTCTGGATATTGAGGCGGCTGCTAATTTTGCCAAGGCGGCTGAGGCTGCCGGGGTGAAGCGCATTATTTATCTAGGCGGCTTGTTGCCGCCCAATGCCAAGAGTGAACATATCATTTCCAGGGCCCAGACCGGCGAGGAGCTGCGGCGGGGAGTTGTGCCGGTGACCGAGATTCGCGCCGGGATCATCGTCGGCCCAGGCTCGGCGGCCTTTGAGGTGATGCGCGATCTGGTGTTGCATCTGCCGATCATGGTGACGCCGCGCTGGGTGCGGGCCAAATCGCCCCCGATTGCCCTGGAGAATCTGCTGGAATATCTACACCGGGTGGCCTTTATCCCGGAGGCTGCGGGCAAAACCTTTGATGCCGCCGGGCCTGAGCATATTCCCTATGATCAGGCGATGCGCATTCTTGCCAAGGAGGCCGGGCATAAGCCGCCGATTATCCTGCCCGTGCCCTTGCTAAGCCCTAAATTATCCTCGTATTGGCTGAAATGGGTCACGGCGGTGCCAACGTCAGTGGCCCGCGCCCTGATTGAAGGCTTGCGTGAGGATTTTATTGCCGATGATCGGGCCTTGCGGGCTTTGGTGCCGCAGCCGCTGCTGGATTTTCGGGCGGCAGTGCGGGCGGTTTTTGAGGCTGAGCGGCAACATGCGGTGGCGGCGCGCTGGACCGAAGGGGCCTTCATGTTCCGCAACTACCGCCTGGATTATTCCTATTATGCCAAGCGGGCGGGCGGTACCTACCTGTCCTCAGCCAGCCCTGCACAGATCTGGCCGATCATTACCGCCATCGGTGGCGATAATCGCTATTATTTTATGAACGGTCTGTGGAAGGTCCGCGAGATCCTTGACTGGCTGGTCGGCGGGCAGGGCTTGAATTATGGTCGGCGCCATCCGGTGGAGGTGCGCTTGGGCGATACCATCGACTCCTGGCGGGTGATTGGGGTAGAACGTGAGCGGCGCTTGAGCCTGTTTTTCGGCATGAAGGCCCCCGGCTCCGGAGTATTGGAATTTGAGCTGAGTCCGGAGGCCAACGGCACACGCATCCAGGTCAACGCGCATTTTCACCCCGCCGGGGTGTGGGGGCTTTTGTATTGGTACACTCTGATCCCGACGCATCAATTTATGTTCAAGGGCCTGTGCAAAGCGATTGCGCAACGCGCCGAGGCTCGCGCAAATACCTCAGAGAATGCGCCATGAGTCACAAAGTCCGGCGTGCGGGCGATAAGCAGCGGGCGGCAGAGAAAGTCGCGCCCGTAGCCATCACCGTCGAGGCCAGCCCCGCCCCGGCGCGCAAACCCGCCTGGATTCGCACGCGCATCCATCATGCCGCACAGGTTCAGCAGATCAAGCGACTGCTGCGCGCCGGACATTTGCATACGGTGTGCGAGGAAGCCAGTTGCCCCAATCTTGGTGAGTGTTTCAGCAGTGGGACCGCTACGTTCATGATCATGGGCGCAATCTGTACCCGGCGCTGCCCCTTTTGTGATGTGGCACATGGCAGACCGCTGCCTCTGGATGCCCAGGAACCGCACACCCTGGCAGAGGCGGTTGCCGCCATGCAACTGCGCTATGTGGTGCTGACTTCGGTGAATCGTGATGATTTGCGGGATGGCGGCGGTGCCCATTTTGCCGCCTGTATCGCCGCGATTCGGGCGCGCACCCAGGGCGTTCGCATTGAGGCGCTGGTGCCGGATTTTCGCGGACGGGTTGATCCTGCCCTGAATGCCTTGTGCCAACATCCGCCGGATGTGTTTAATCACAATCTGGAAACCGTCCCGCGTTTGTATCACACCGTGCGCCCGGGGGCGGATTATCAAGGCTCCCTGGCCTTATTGGCGCAGATTCGGCAAAGACTGCCCGGCGTGGCGACCAAATCCGGGCTGATGTTGGGGCTGGGGGAAAGCGATGACGAAGTGCTGGCCGTATTGCAGGATTTACGCGCTCATGGCTGCGAGCGCCTGACCTTAGGGCAATATCTGCAACCCAGCCGCCATCATTTGCCCGTGAGCCGCTATGTCACCCCAGAAGCATTTAGCGCCTGGGGAGAACAGGCCAAAGCGCTTGGCTTTCTCCAGGTTGCCAGCGCGCCGCTGGTACGCTCTTCTTACCATGCGGCCATACACGACCAGCACACCCCCCACGATACCTGAGTTGCGGGTTTATCTCTGCCTGAAATATGTTTGTATTTGACGCCATAAAAAAACGGCCACCTGATGCGGTGGCCGTTGTGGTTTTGCACGATGAGTAATCAGCGCTGGTTGAGGGGTTTCCAGGCGCGATTTTCCGGGCCGATGTAGTTGGCGCTGGGGCGGATGATTTTGCCATCCTGGCGCTGTTCGATGACATGCGCCACCCAGCCGGTGGTGCGGGCAATCACGAAGATGGGGGTAAACATGGCAGTGGGAACACCCATCATGTGATAAGACACGGCGGAGAACCAGTCCAGATTAGGGAACATTTTCTTTTGTTCCCACATCACCGCTTCCAGTCGGTCGGCGACGTCAAACATGCGCAGGTTGCCGCGCTCTGTGGAGAGGCGGTGGGCCACGTCTTTGATGACTTTGTTGCGCGGGTCGCTGATGGTGTAGACCGGATGACCAAAACCGATGATGATTTCCTTGGCCTCAACACGGCGGCGGATATCCGCCTCGGCTTCATCGGCGCTGCTGTAACGCAGCTGGATCTCGCAGGCCACTTCATTAGCGCCGCCGTGCTTAGGCCCTCGCAGGGCACCAATCGCGCCGGTGATGGCAGAGTGGATGTCGGAATTTGTGCCAGCCACCACGCGAGCGGCGAAGGTCGAGGCGTTGAATTCGTGTTCGGCGTAGAGGTTTAATGAGGTGTGCATGGCGCGCACCCAGGATTCCTGCGGGACGCGCCCATGCAGCAGATGCAGAAAGTGACCGCCTACGCTTTCATCATCGGTTTCTACCTCGATGCGCCGACCGTGGCGCGAGTAGTGATGCCAGTATAAAAGCGCCGAACCCAGACAGGCCACCAGCCGATCACCGATAGCGCGCGCGCCGTGGACGCTCATATCGTCTTTTTCGGTTTCCAGGGTGCCCAGCATGGAGACTGCCGTGCGCATCACATCCATCGGATGGGCGCTGGGGGGGATTTGCTCTAACACGCTACGCAGGGCGGCAGGCAGGCCACGCTGTCCTTTGAGGTGTTCCTGATAGCTGCGCAGTTGGGCGCTATTGGGCAATTCACCGTGAATCAGCAGGTAGGCAATCTCCTCAAAGGAGGTATTGTCTGCAAAATCCAGGATGTCATAACCGCGATAATGCAGGTCATTTCCTGTGCGCCCTACGGTGCAAATGCCCGTGTTGCCTGCCGAAGTACCCGAGAGGGCAACGGATTTTTTAGGCTTGCGGGCATCAGTTTGTGGCTGTTCGGTCATCAGTTCCTCCGCGAAAAACCCCGACCTTCAGGCCGGGGAGGGATAGCGGCTACGACCTCGCAGCCGCCGGAAATAGTTAGGTGCAGGCCTTCCACCTGCTGGGCCGTGAGGCTCTGCCCGTAAGGGCCTGGTGACGGAGCCTTGCGGCTCGCTCCCCTCGCCAATGTGTACAACCGGCTCCCGCTTGACAGCGGCGATCAAAACCTTCGACGTTTTACCTTGCGTCAGCATGATCCTGACCTTCCAGAGCGGCAGACTGAGGAAGCATCCGCCGGTGAGTCTTAACGACCTGTTGTACACGTAGCCCCTTTCGACCTTTCTGGTCAGGCGGGCTTAGGCTGGTCAACCTAGCTTGCTTTCACCTGTCTGCGTCGCGGCAGGCAGGCAAGCTCCGGCTTTAGGCCGGGGTAGTTGACGCCTTTTTATCCCCTTCGTGTTGGAATAGTTGATCAAGTTTTTGCTCATAGGCGTGATAGCCTAGGTGCTCATAGAGTTGTGCGCGGGTTTGCATCAGATCCACAACCCCGGCCTGGGTGCCATCACGGCGGATGGCCTGATAGACGGTCAGCGCCGCCTGATTCATTGCACGGAAGGCCGACAAGGGATACAACACCAGCGATACCCCGACCTTGCCAAGCTCTGTGGTGGTAAACAGCGGTGTCTGGCCAAATTCGGTGATATTGGCCAACACCGGCACATTCACCGCCTGCACAAACTGTTGATATTGTTCCAGCGTGTTAATCGCTTCGGGAAAAAGCATATCGGCACCGGCCTCAACACAGGCCACCGCCCGTGCAATCGCAGAATCCATCCCCTCAACCGCCAGCGCATCGGTGCGCGCCATAATCACAAAGTCATGGCTGCGGGCATCGGCAGCAGCTTTGATACGATCCACCATCTCGCCCAGCGAGACAATCGCCTTGCCAGGACGATGTCCGCAGCGCTTGGCCTGTACCTGATCCTCAATATGACACCCAGCCGCACCGGCCCGGATCAGCTCGCGCACCGTGCGGGTGATGTTAAAGGCACTGGAGCCAAAACCGGTATCAGCATCCACCAATAACGGGGCCTCGGTGACGTAGGTGATACGGCGCACATCTTCGAGCACATCATGTAAAGTGCTGATACCCAGATCCGGCAGCCCCAGGGAACCGGCCGCCACGCCGCCGCCAGACAAATACAGCGCCCGGTAGCCGGTTTGTTGGGCCATCATGGCATGATAGGCGTTGATCACGCCGACCACTTGCAGTGGGTGTTCTTCGGTGACAGCCTGACGCAGACGGGCACCGGGGGAGTCGTGTGTGGACATGTGGACTTCCTGCGGGTTAGGTTGAGGTGAATGGTTTGCGCTGTGGTTGTGCGGCTTGCCGGTCGCTACACCAGGTGGCGTGCGGCGTTTTCGCGTGAGGCGCGGATATGGCGGCGCATCAGCAGCTCAGCCATTTCGCCGTCGCCATCGGCAATCGCCTCAATCACGTATTCATGCTCCTTAAATGCATGATCAGCGCGATTGCCACTCATGCCGAACTGATAGCGGTACATGCGCAATAAATGATACAGATCATCACACAGCAGATTGATCAGGCGCGGGCTTTGACTGGCCTGCACGATGCGATAATGAAAATCCAGATCGCCCTCTTTCTGAAAATAGGCGATGCCCTCCTGCGCTGCACCGCGCTGGCGATACTCCTGCAACAACTCCCGCAGACCCTGCACCAGCGCCGGGGTTTTACGCGTCGCTGCCAGCCGGGCTGCCGTGCCTTCCAGGGCCTCACGCAATAAATACAATTCGAGCAAATCCTCCCGGCTCAACGAGATCACCCGGGCACCCACATTGGCGCGCCGCTGCACCAAGTGACAGGCCTCCAGCCGCCCGATGGCATCACGCAACGGCCCGCGACTGATGCCGTAAGCACTGGCCAGCTCCGGCTCACGGATGCGACTGCCCGGCGGAATCTCCCCGGCAATAATGGCATTGCGCAAGCGCACAAACACACGATCTGCCAGCGTGGTCGATGGATTCGCTATATTGTTGACAATATCTGACATGGACTCACAGTCATGTGCTATCTGTGGCCGCGATTTTGGGTTTTCAGAAAGAGATTGTCAACAATTTTATTTCCACGCCGGCGAGTAAAGCGCCTGCCCCACAATCCACAGATAGTCTTTGCGCGACAGCCGGGGGCGGGAAAACAGATCATCCTCCTGGCGTTTAAGGTGCCACAGCACCCGCTGCCCGGCCGCCATGATCAGGCGCAATTCCAGACCAAAACGCCCACCGACCTGCCCACCCAGTGGGCGACCGTCATGCAGCCATTCTTCAACCCGGGCAAACTGAAACTGCATCAAGGCGCGCATGGGCGCATCGCTGATCGCCTGCGCCAAATGAGACTCACTCACCCCAAAACGCTGCATTTCATCCTGGGGCAAATAAATCCGCCCCATTTCCGCATAATCCTGGCGCAAATCCTGATAAAAATTGATCAACTGCAAGGCGGTACAAATGGCATCGGATTTAAGCAGCAAAGCCTCTTCGCGGTAGCCGCACAAATGCAACAGCATACGCCCGATGGGATTAGCCGAGCGGCGGCAATAATCCCGCAGCGTGGCAAAATCGGCATAGCGTTGCTGCGTAACATCCTGGGCAAAGGCACTGAGCAAATCGTGCACCAGCGCCACCGGGACGCGATGACGGCTGAACGTATCGGCCAGCGCAAGCATCACCGGATCATCCGCCGGCTGGCCCTGCGCGGCACACTCCACCGCCTGGCCCAACGCCTGCAAACCCGCCAAACGCTCCGCCGCACTCAGCGAGCCCTCATCCGCCAGATCATCGCCACGCCGGGCCACCGCATAAATCGCCGCTACCGGCCCCCGCACCCGCGTCGGCAACAGGCGCGATGCCACCGGGAAGTTTTCATAATGGCCTTGTGCAATACGCAAACAATGCGCATAAGCCTGTGCTGTAGTCATAAGTTTGTCTGTTTGTTTATTTCAATCAACGCGCCCGCGTGGAGCGCGAACAGTGGCGGCATCATCTTGATGCCGCATGAAGTGGCATTTGCCACAGTGCCCGGATAGCGGCGATGCCGCAGGCGCGGTGGTTTAACGCGGTGGGCAGGTCGGCCATATCCAAGCCGCCGAGGGCGTAGATCGGGATTGGGCTGTGCTGGGCGAGTTTGCAAAAGGCATCCCAGCCCAGTGTTGGGGTGTCGGGGTGGCTGGCCGTGGGGGCCAGGGGTGAGAGGGTAAGAAAATCCAGCGGCAGGGATGCGGCCACGCTCAGGCTGTGGGCGTCATGCACCGAGGCCCCATAGCACAGTGACTGCTGTGCCATTTGACGCACGGGCAGTCCTTGCAGCAGGTGTTGCTGGGAAAAATGCACGCCATCGGCGCCGCTACGCTGGGCCAGCGGTACATCATCACTGAGCAACGCCTGTACCTGCTGGTGCTGACAGCAGCGCACGAATTCAGCCACCTGGGTGAGTGACAGCGGTGTCTGGGCGGTGCTGCGCAGGCGCACCATGCCGATATCGCCGTGACTTAAGCGTTGTTGCAGATGCTGTAAAAAACCGGCCCAGTCAGCGCCCGGCTCGGGGGTGATCAGGTAGTACAGCGGCAGTGGACGGGGCCGGGCCAGAAGGGTTTGCAGGATGATCTGATTGGCCGGCCAAAAGCGGTAGCGCGGCAGTTGCTGGCGGTCTACCCAGCGTAACTGCTGGCCTTCGCAGGGCTGGGGGGGGCGGTCGATGGCGCGCACACAATGCACCTCAAGGCACACCGCGTCTTGCACGACACTTAGCAAGGGGTCTTGCACCAGCGGATATACCCCCAGTTCTTCGCAAAGTTCGCGCTGTAATGCCTGTGCAGTGGTTTCACCCGGCTCAATCTTGCCGCCGGGAAATTCCCAGAGGGCCTCGGTATGTCCTGGCGGGATGCGCGAGGCGATGAGATACTGATCCAGGGCGTTGCTGATCAGTGCCACCGCCACGCGCTGAGGTAAGTCCTTAGCCATCCGCCTTGGGGCTGGGCGGTTTGGTCGGGCTGGCGGGCGGGGCGTCGAAGGTGCTCCAACCGTGCGGACGCTGGGTCTGCGGTAGGTCTTTTTGCGGGTCAGTGTGACGCAGCAGATACGCCTTGGCGACAAAATGCGCGGTGATCGGTGCGGTCAGGAATAAAAACAGCAAAATCAGGATTTCGTGCATGGAAATCTTGGACTCAAAGACCAGGAAATACACCATCGAGGCCAGCAGGGTACTGCCCACGCCCAAGGTGGTGGCCTTGGTGGGGGCATGCAGGCGGGTCATCAGGTCTTTGAGTTTGATCAGCCCAAAGGAGCCGACCAGCGAAAAGATCCCCCCGGCGACGATCAGCACAGAAACCAGCAGTTCAGCAAAAAAGATTTTGTCCATCAGTTAGCTCCGTGGTGTCACAAACAGTTATTCAATGACATCGCCGCGCAGCAAAAACTTGCAATAGGCGACGGTCGAGATAAAGCCGAACATGGCAAACAGCAGGGCTGCCTCAAAATAGACGGCGGTGGTTTCCATGATGCCATAGAGCATGATCAGGGCGATGACGTTGATTACCATGGTATCGCCCGCCAGGACACGGTCTGTCAGCGTGGGGCCAAGCACCAGCCGCCACAGATTCAGCAAAAACGCCAAGGACAGGCAGACAAAGCCAAACAGCAGGGCATAACCGATCATTCAAAGATCTCCTTCAAACGTGCCTCATAGCGGGTCTTGATGTGGGCCACGGCAGCGGCGGGGTCGGGGGCATCCAGACAATGCACCAGCAAGGCCCGGCCATCGGCGGATAAATCGCTGCTCACCGTGCCCGGTGTCATGGTGACGGTGCCTGCCAGCAGGGTAATCGCCTCGGGCGATTTAAGATCCAGCGGTACGCTGATCCAGCAGCTACGCAGCTTGTCCGCCCGGCGAAACAAAATCAGGTACGCTACCTGGATATTGGCAACGACGATATCCCACATCACCACCAAGGCGTAGCTGATAAATTTGTGCAGGGATTTCAGGCGGGGGCGATCCGGCCAGAAATGGCTGCTAAGGATCGGGATCAAAATCCCCAGCACCAGCCCGACCACCAGCCCCCCCCAACTGAGGCTGTTGAGCAATAACATCCACACCACCGTCAGCGTTAGGGTTAGCAGTGGATGAGGCAGATAGCGCTTGAAAAAACCGGGTTTTGCAGGAGATGCCATGATTTACCCTCCCAAGACAGCGTGGATATAGCGTGTTGGCTCAAACAGCTGCGCGGCGGTTTGATCCAGATACAGCGCCACCGGCCCGGCAAAGGCCGTGAGTATCACCATGCAGGCCAATAATCCGCCCGTGGCCACAAAGGGCAGGGCATTGCCGACCGGAAGGCGTCTGGCACGACGGCGCAAGGGTTGACCCGCCTCGTGAGTTTTCCAGAACACCAGACTGCCCGCCCGGGCAAAGCCAATGATGGCCAACAATGAGGTGAACAGGATCAAGCCCCAGATCCACGCCATCAAGGTACTGTCGCGGGCGCTGTCTAAGATCAGCAACTTACCGATAAAGCCCGACAGCGGCGGCATCCCGGTCATGGCAATTGCGCCCAGGAAAAACAGCCCGGCAATCAGGCCCATTTGTGCAAACGGGGCAGTCAGGGAGAGATGGTCTGCAACCTCCTTGCGCCGTTGTGCCACCATATCCACAATCAAAAACAGGGCCGCAGCGGCGAGAGTGGAATGCACCATATAATACAGCGCCGCCGACATCGCCGGGGCGGTGAACAGGGCCACCGGAATCAGCAGGGTGCCCATCGAGCCAATGACCGCAAAGCTCACCATCTGCCCCAGACTACGGGCGGCCAAGACCCCGATCATGCCGACCACCAACGTGATCAAGGCTGCTGGCATCAGCCACGCTGCCGCCAGCCAGGCAGAATCCCCGGCGCCTTCGCCAAAGGCCAGGGTATACAGGCGAATAATGGCATAAGCCCCGACCTTGGTCATGATGGCAAACAGCGCCGCCACCGGCGCGGGCGCGAGGCTATAGGTTCCCGGTAACCAGAAATGCACCGGCACCAGCGCGGCCTTAACCGCAAACACCAGCAATAACAGCAAGGCGCCGATATGCAAAATGGCCTGATCCGCTGGCGGAATATGCGGGACCTGCTGCGCCAGATCGGCCATATTAAGCGTGCCGGTGACGCTATAAATCAGCCCCACAGCGAACAAAAACAGGGTCGATCCAGCCAGGTTAATCACCACATATTGCACCCCGGCCTTAAGCCGCATCGCACCGCCGGCATGCACCATCAGGCCATAGGAGGCAATCAGCAACACCTCAAAAAACACAAAGAGATTGAAGAAGTCGCCGGTCAGAAAGGCCCCGTTCAGGCCCATCAGCAAAAACAAAAACAGCGCGTGAAAATGGCGGCCGCGCCGGTCCCAGCCGGCAATGGCATGGAGCAGCACAAACAGCGCCAGCACCGAGGTCAGCAAGAGCATCAAAGCCGACAGACGATCCAGCACCAGGGTAATCCCAAAGGGCGCCGGCCAGTTGCCCAGGGCATAGGTATGGGTGTGGCCGTCACTGGCCTTAAATACCAGCAACACCGACAACAGCACCAAGGCCACCGTGGTGGCTACGGAAAACACCCGCGCCAGCACAATGTCCTGACGCATCCCCATGGCAATCAGCGGCGCGGCAATCGCGGGAATGATCACCGGCATCACAATCCAGTGTTGCATCAGTGGGGGCCTCCCTTGAGGTCGCCATCGGTGGCGATATCCACATGATCAGAATCGCTTTCCAGATAGGCCCGCAACGCCAGCACCACCAGCAAGGCGGTCATCCCGAAAGAGATCACAATGGCCGTGAGCACCAGGGCCTGGGGCAAGGGATCACTGTAACCGGGGCTGGTGGCGGTGATCACCGGCGGCATGTTTATCGCCAGACGGCCCATCGCAAATAAAAACACATTCACCGCATAGGTCAGCAGCGCCAGCCCCAAGACCACCGGAAAGGTGCGCGCCCGTAACAGAAGATATACACCCGCCGCAGTGAGCAGACCCACCGTGCTGGCTACCAGAAATTCCATAGCTGTCCTCGTCGTAAACTTAAGCCAAAATGGGTAAAACCGGGACCCCGGTTAATTTTTTGTATTCTCCAGGGGATTGACATCCATAGGCTGCTCATTGATCTGCTGATGCTGGGCGCGGCGCCCGATGCGCGACAGATTCGCCAGGGTCAGCATCACAGCCCCCACCACGGTCAAAAACACCCCGGTATCAAAGGCAATGGCGCTGGCCAGTTCAAATTTGCCAACCAGTGGCCAGGTGAAATATTCAAAGGCGCTGGTGAGGAACGGATGCCCGGCAATCCAGGAGCCAATGCCGGTGGCAGCGGCGATTAAAATCCCCGCGCCCACCATGCCGTGATAATCCACACGCATCCGCTTGGCGGTCCAGCCAAAGCCGCTGGCCATGTATTGCATGATCAGGGCAATGGCCACCACCAGCCCGGCAATAAAGCCACCGCCGGGGACGTTATGCCCGCGCAGGAAGATATAGGCCCCGACCAGCAGCGCCAGCGGCAACATCACCCGCGTGGCCACCACCAGCATCATCGGATGGCGATTCATGGAGCGTTGCTCAGTACTCACCCAGGCATCCAGCTTGCGCCCGACCTCGCCGCGCAATGCCCCGTCCAGCAAGGCAAAAATGGCCAGCGCGGCAATCCCCAGCACGATGATCTCACCGAAGGTATCAAAGCCGCGAAAATCTACCAGGATCACATTGACCACATTGGTGCCGCCGCCACCGGGCAGGGATTGTTCCAGATAAAAATCCGAGAGGGTGACAAAATCGCGCGTCATGGCCGCAAAGGCTATCGCCCCCACGCCAAGACCGGCCACCACCGCCAGCACCCCATCACGCACCTTGCGCACGCTCATGCTCTCCGCCGGGGTATGCTTGGGCAAGAAATTCAGCGCCAGCAGCAGCAAAACAACCGTGACCACCTCTACCGAGATCTGGGTCAGCGCGAGATCCGGCGCTGACAGATAGACAAAGCCGATAGAGACAATCAGGCCGATCACCCCGACGGTAATCAGCGCCAAAAGGCGATCCCGATGCAAAGCCATCAGCGCCGCACAGCCACCGATCAACAACAGCCAGCCGACGATGGCCACCGGCGCGGCAGGCAGCATGGCGCGGTTCCCGGCCTCATGCGAACTCAGCCAGAAGGTGACATAACCGATGACCACACAGGCCCCGATAAACCAGGCCAGATAACGCTGCAACGAGCCGTTATGCAGGCGATAGGTCAATGCGCTGCTCACCGCCACCGCCCCGGTCAGGGTGCGGTCAAACAGGGCTTTGGCCTGTGGATGCGGGCCTTTTTGCCAGGCAGCGCGCACCTGCGTATAACGCCACAGAATCACGATCCCAAGCCCCAGCGCCACCGCCGACATGAATAACGCCGGGGTCAAACCGTGCCAGATGGACAGATAATAATCCGGCAATGGCCCACCGATCACCGCCCCGGCACTGGCCGCCACCAGCGGCCCGGCGAAGGTCTGCGGAAACAGGCCGATAAGCATCACCAGGCCCACCAGAAAGGCTGGCGGCAGCCACATGCCCATAGGGGGATCATGCGGGGTGCTGGGATAATGTTCGCGCACCGGGCCAAAAAAGACCTGCGTGATATAACGCAGCGAATAGGCCACTGACAGCATCGCCCCGGCAGTCGCCAGCAGCGGAATCAGCCACGCCTGCCCGGCCCAGACGGTATGCGCTGCCTCTTCAAGCATCATCTCCTTGGACAAAAAGCCATTGAGCAGCGGAATCCCCGCCATTGAGGCCGCCGCGATGGTCGCCAGGGTAGCGGTAATCGGCATCAGCATCACCAGCCCGCCCAGATGCTTGATATCCCGCGAGCCGACCTCGTGATCAACAATCCCCGCGCTCATAAACAAGGCCGCCTTAAAGGTGGCGTGATTGATAATATGAAACACCGCCGCCACCGCCGCCAACGGCGTTCCAAAGCCCAGCAGCATGGTAACCAAGCCCAGATGGCTGACGGTGGAATAGGCCAGTAGCGCCTTGAGATCATCCTTAAACAGCGCGATATACGCCGCCACCACCATCGTGATCAGACCGGTGGTGGTCACCAGATAAAACCAGATCTCGGTGCCTGCCAGCACCGGCCACAGCCGCGCCAGCAAAAAAATCCCGGCCTTGACCATGGTCGCCGAGTGCAGATAGGCCGACACCGGCGTGGGGGCAGCCATGGCATGAGGTAACCAGAAATGCAGGGGAAATTGCGCCGATTTGGCAAAAGCGCCGATTAAAATCAGCAACAGCGCCGGGACATACAGCGGTGAAGCCTGAATCAGCTCCTTGTGTTGCAGGATCACGCTTAAATCATAAGAACCGACAATCTGCCCGAGTAACAGCGCCCCGGCAATCATCGCCAGGCCCCCGCCACCGGTCACTGCCAGCGCCATACGCGCCCCCTGGCGGCCCTCGGGGAGGTGTTTCCAGTAGCCGATCAGCAAAAACGACGACAGACTGGTCAGCTCCCAGAAAATCAGCAACATTAAAATATTATCAGAGAGTACAATGCCCACCATCGCGCCCTGAAACAGCAGCAGATAGGTGAAAAACGTCCCCATCGGGTCTTCCTTGGCCAGATAAAAGCGGGCATAAATGATGATCAACAGCCCGATGCCCAGAATCAGACTGGCAAACAACAGCCCCAGACCATCAAGAAAGAAGTTGGCATTCAAACCCAGTCCGGGCAACCAATCCCAGCCGACCTGCACGACTTCACCGCGCAACACCGCCGGGACATGCGTCATCAGCAGCGCAAAAGCTAAAATAGTGACCGAGGCCGTAGCGATGGTACAGGCATTACGGCCCGTGCGAATCATCAGCGCAGGCAACACTGCACCGATGAACGGCAGCATGACAATTAAAACGAGGCTCATGGTGTCTTAAAATTCCTGATCAAGCGTCGCGGCGGCTTCCCGCTGTCGCACGTACATTTCAAAGATGTATGAATCTTGCAGCGCGTAATCCTACACCAAAGCCGCACAAGCGTCTAAACCTTTGGGATATGCAAAAACGTGGCGACACCTTCCAGGTGTCGCTCTGGAAGCGCGGAGCACCCGCTCCGCGCCATGGAACGTCGCTCTCCAGAGCGGCTTTATCAAATGACTCATGAGCAAAGACCTTAGCGCTAAAACACCGCCAAACATGGCGGGAAACATGCGTGATACGGAGCATATATTGAATGTTTACCGGCATCATTGAAGCGGTCGGCGAGCTGGCCGCCATTACCTGGCAGGGGAGCGATGCCCGGCTGCACATCCGCAGCCGCCAGCTTGACCTAAACGATGTGCGCCTGGGCGATAGTATTGCCGTCAACGGCGTTTGTCTGACGGTGGTGACGTTGCACGCGGATGGCTTTATCGCCGATGCCTCACGCGAAACCCTCACCCTGACCACCCTGGGGCGGCTTCCCTTGCAAAGCCCGCTGAATCTGGAAAAGGCCCTGACGCCGACCACCCGCCTGGGCGGTCATCTGGTCAGCGGTCATGTCGATGGCATTGCCAAAATCCGCAGCCGCAAAGACGATGGGCGCTCGCTGCACCTGGAACTGGAAGCCCCCCCCGCACTGGCGCATTACATCGCTCCCAAAGGCTCGGTGTGTCTGGATGGCACCAGCCTGACGGTAAACCGCGTCAACGCGCATTACTTCACCGTCAACATCGTTCCGCACACCCAGACGGGCACCATCATCCCCGGCTATCGCATCGGCACCGAGGTCAATCTGGAGGTGGATCTGATTGCCCGTTATCTGGAGCGCCTGCTGCAAGGCCAGCAGCCCGCCCCACACAAAGACATCAGCACTGCCTTTCTTGCCGCACACGGCTTTTTCAAAACATAAGGAATGACATGACATTTAATACAACCGAAGAGATTCTTGCAGAACTGCGCGCCGGGCGTATGGTCATCATCGTCGATGATGAAGACCGCGAAAACGAAGGCGACTTGCTCATGGTCGCCTCGCAGGTACGCCCTGAAGACATCAACTTCATGGCCAAATATGGCCGGGGATTGATCTGTCTCACCCTCACCCAGGAGCGCTGCCGCCAGTTACGCCTGCCGCTGATGGTGGGCGACACCAATGCCAAGCATGCCACCAACTTCACCGTCTCCATCGAGGCCGCCGAAGGCGTCACCACCGGCATCTCCGCCTACGACCGCGCCCATACGGTGCGCACCGCCGTAGCCCCGGCGGCCCAACCCGCCGATCTCATCCAGCCGGGGCACATCTTTCCACTGATGGCCCAGCCCGGCGGCGTCTTGGTGCGTGCTGGCCATACGGAAGCGGGCTGCGATTACGCCCGCCTCGCCGGCTTTGAACCCGCCGCTGTCATCGTGGAAATCCTCAACGAAGACGGCAGCATGGCGCGCCGCGATGACCTCGAACAGTTTGCAGCGCAACATGGTCTGAAAATGGGCACCATCGAAGACCTCATCCGTTACCGCATCGAAAATGAAAAAACCGTCGAGCGCGTGGCCCACACCCCCTTTCCCACAGAGTTCGGCCGGTTTGAACTCTACGCCTACAGCGACAGCATCGACAAAGGGCTGCATTTTGCCCTGGTCAAAGGCGAAGTTGACTCCAGCGCGCCCACGCTGGTGCGGGTACATCTGGAACATACCCTGTGCGACACCCTCAACTACCACGGCATCGAATGCGGCTGGCCCCTGCGCGATGCCATGCGCCTGATTGCCGAACAAGGCCAAGGCGTTGCCGTGGTCATCTGCAAAACAGAACCCCCGCGCGAGATCATTTTAAAATTACGCGAAATGGCCCTACGCCAAGGCGAAGCCACCCCAGAATCAAATGACTCCGCCCGCCACGCCGACCTTCGCACCCACGGCATCGGCGCACAAATCCTTGCCGACCTCGGCGTCCATCAAATGCGCCTGCTATCCGCCCCCAAACGCTTCCACAGCCTCGGCGGCTTCGGTCTCGAAGTCGTCGAATACATCACCGGCCGCAGCTAATCATGGGAGCGCGTAGCCCCCTGGGAACGCGCAGCACCCGCTGCGCATAGTCATTAAACCCCACGAGGCCTACGGCCTCGTTGCGGAGCGGGTGCTCCACACTCCCACCCAACACTTGTCCAAGTCCTGATCATAATCAAGAAAAAACATATTTTTAATTGTCACGCGAAAATTTACAGGCATTATATGTTATAGCTTTTAGCTATAAGCGTTTAACTTTAAAATATAAGAAAACTTTGAAGGAGTTCATGGATGAACGACGACCCCCCAGCCCGGATGCGTAGCTTGCGGAGCAGAGGGCGCGAGGGCTATCAAGGGTTGTCCGCCCCACCCTCCTTCGAGCGCAGCGAGCCTCTTCGGCGCAGTTCTTCGACACGCTGTCGGGCTAAATGCTTGAGCCAGGTGCCGAGTGATTTTTTCCCATCGGCTAACACGGCTTCGCGAAACAGCGCTTTCTCTTCTGGTGATAGCCGGAGGCACGTTGCTGGATGGCTCTTGATGGTAGAAAGGTCTTTCATGAAGTATGCACCCCTTGACATTGACGGTGCATACTCTATCATATCCCCCATGATTCAGCGATCCTACCAATTCAGGTTTTACCCGACCGCCGTGCAAATGGTGCTGCTCGCACAATGCTTTGGCGCGGCTCGATGGGTCTGGAATACCGCGCTGGCTTGGCGTTCGCACTGTTACAAGATCGCGGGCGAGAAGGTCACTGGCGTGGATTTCTCGCGTGAATTGACCTGGCTGAAAAAGATCGAAGCCTTCGCCTGGCTGGCGACGATCCCCTCCACGGTGCTGACGCAAGCCCTGCGTGACCAGGATCGGGCCTTTGCCAACTTCTTTGCCAAGCGCGCCAGATACCCGCGATTCAAGAAACACCGTGAAGCCGCGTCGATCCGTTTCCAGATTGATCAGCGGGGGGTGATGAACGCCTATCGCGCGGGCGAATTTCTGAAGCTGCCCGGTCTTGGCCTGCTCGATGTCCGGTGGTCGCGGATCCCTGGCGGTGTCCCCAAGATGGTCACCATCCGTCGCGATGCCGCCGGGCGGTATTTCGTGGCCTTCATGGTTGAAGAAGCGATCCAGCAAGCCCCCGTCAGCACTCAAAGCGTGGGCATTGATGTCGGGCTGAAGGATGTCATCATCACCAGCGCTGGCCAAAAGTCCGGCAACCCGCGCTATCTGCGCAGGTATCAGCGCCGCTTGAAGATGGCCCAACGGCGATTGAGCCGGAAGCAAAAAGGCTCGAACCGCTGGCATCGGCAAAAGCGCCGAGTCGCACGGATTCATGCCCGTATCTCCGATTCCCGCAAAGACTTCCTGCACAAGCAAACCACGGCGCTGGTTCATGACCATGGCGTCATCGCCATTGAAGACCTGTGCGTGAAAGGGCTGGTCAGAACTCGCCTGGCGAAATCCATGAGTGATGCGGCGCTGGGTGAATTGCGCCGTCAGCTCGAATACAAGTGCCAATGGCACGGGCGCGTGTTGCTGGTCGCTGACCGCTTCGCCCCCACAAGTAAAACCTGCTCCAGTTGCGGCACGGTGCAAGCCGAAATGCCGTTGCGGATCCGGGACTGGACCTGTCCCGACTGCGGAGCCGTTCACGAGAGAGACGTAAACGCTGCCGTGAATGTACTCATGTTCGCTACGGGCGGTAGGCCCGAAGGTCATGCGCGTGGAGGGCGAGAGACCCCAAGCGCCGGAGTCCCTGTGGACCTCGGAAAGCTGGCGCCCGATGAAGCGCGAACCAAACCGGAATGCGCGGGAGCGTGTCATGGATGACATGCGACTAAGCATTAGGGGCGGACTCCAATTTTTTTACTACCGGGAACTGCCCAACGCGCTGCATGGGTCTACATGGAAACCGCTGGACGTAACGACGTGTATGCCCCCCTGGACAGTGTTGCCTATCCGATCTTGAAATCCCATCTGCAACAATGGACCTTATATGGCAACTACCGCCTGCGCCACAATCTCGACCTGCGCCTGCGCTACATGCTTGAGCAATACCGCGAATCGGATTGGGGCCTGCACATCGACGGTATGCGCGGCGTAGGCGATTTGATTTTGCTGGATCAAAACAGCCCCAGCTACACCGCCCACCTCATGGCCGCCACACTGCTATATCGCTTTTAATGGTGGGGTTTGTAACGTGTTTAGTGACGTTGACCCAAGGCACAACAAGCCCGTCCTTCAGGGTTTGAGCAATCGCAGCACAACAGACGCTTGGCACTATTTGACATCCCCCCGGTTAAAGCACAAAGCCGGGGGATTCCACCGACGAAACAGCCAGCCCAACTTGAGAGAACGAACAAATCGCGCTTAGCCGAAGGATTTCAGAACGTGGATCGGTAGTTGAGAGACGATGGCAGCAAGATGCCTACTGAAGGTTTAAGGATGTTATTATAATAAGATTTTGCAAAACCTTACCGCGTGTCGAAAAAACTATCCGTGCAAGCCAAGTCATCGTCGCAAAACACCCTGCCACTCGGCCCTCGCGTTATTCCGCGTGCGGAGCATCCGATCTCCCGGGCACAGATTAACGAACATGCACTCAAAGTGCTTTACAAGCTCAAAGACGCTGGCTTTCGCGCCTGTCTGGTGGGCGGTGGGGTGCGTGATCTGCTGCTGGGGCGTGAACCCAAAGACTTTGATATCGCCACCGATGCCCACCCGGAACAGGTGCGCCAGATCTTTCGCAATTGTCGCCTCATTGGGCGGCGGTTTCGCCTGGCGCATGTGTTTTTTGGCCGTGAGATTATCGAAGTGGCCACCTTCCGGGCAGCCCTTGGCGATGAGCACACAGACGGCAAGCCACGCAGTGGGGCCTTGCTCGAAGATGGGCGGATCATCCGCGATAACGTCTATGGCACCATTGAGCAGGACGCTTGGCGGCGGGATTTTTCCGTCAATGCCCTGTATTACGACATCAGCACCTTTTCGGTACTGGACTATACCGGCGGCATGGACGATCTCAAGCGCGGCGTGTTGCGCCTGATCGGTGATCCCGCCGTGCGTTTTCGTGAAGATCCGGTGCGCCTGTTACGCGCCGTGCGTTTTGCGGCCAAACTGGGGTTCAAGCTTGATCCTGCCACCGAATATCACCTGCCCCGGCTGGGCTATTTGCTGGATGATGTTTCCCCGGCGCGCTTATTTGACGAGGCAATCAAGCTGTTTCAGGGCGGGTATGGGGTGCAGACCTTTGAGATGCTGCGCCATTATGATCTGTTTTGCTGCCTGTTTCCGCAGACTGAAGAGGCCCTAACGCACGAGGAGCACGGCTTTCCCCTGACCTTTGTCGTGCATGCCCTGCGCAGCACCGATGAGCGCATCGCCACCAATAAGCCCGTCAATCCGGCTTTTTTATATGCGGCGCTGCTATGGGAACCGGTGCGCCTGATGGCCGAGGCGCGTGTGACCAAAGGAGACTGCGCTATCGTCCCGGCGTTGCAGCTGGCGGCTGATGCCGTGTTGGCCCGGCAGATGCACTGCACCAGCATCCCGCGCCATCTCAGCAATATCATGCGTGAGATCTGGTCTTTGCAGCCTGGACTGTTAATTTGCAAAGGGCCGAAGGTTTTCAAAATCATGGCCCATCCGCGTTTTCGGGCGGCTTATGACTTTTTCTGCCTGCGCGCCCAGGCTGGCGAAGTCTCTGAGGAATTGTGCCAATGGTGGACGCAGATCCAGACGCTCAACGAGGCGGAACAAAAGCGCATGGCTGGACTGGGTGATAACACCGGCAAGAAACGCAAGAAACGCAAAAAGCGCACGGCCAAGCCTAAGACCCAACAAGACCAAGCCCCGCAGGGCACCTCTCATGCCCCCTAAAGCTATATCGGCATCGCGGCGCAGCGCACAGATCTTTGAGCGCCTGGCCCACGCCAACCCACACCCTACCACTGAGCTGCTTTACGAAAACCCCTTTCAGCTGCTCATTGCAGTGATGCTCTCCGCACAGGCCACTGACAAAAGCGTTAACCGGGTCACGCCGGGGCTATTTGCCCAGGCTCCCACGCCTCAAGCCATGTTCGCCTTGGGCGTAGAAGGCATCAAAGCACACATTAAAACCATCGGACTTTACAACCACAAAGCGGCCCATATTCACCAAAGCTGCGCGATCTTGTTGCACCAACATCAAGGCCAGGTTCCACGCGAGCGCGCCCAGCTTGAAGCACTGCCCGGCGTAGGGCGCAAAACCGCCAATGTCATCCTCAACACCGCCTTTGGTGAGCCAACCATTGCCGTAGACACCCATATCTTTCGCGTCGCCAACCGTACCGGTATCGCTGAGGCTAAAACCGTCAATAGCGTTGAAAAAATCCTCCTGGAAGTTGTCCCTGATTCCTTCAAACAACACGCCCACCACTGGCTCATTCTGCACGGACGCTATACCTGCACCGCCCGCAAACCCGCCTGCAACACCTGCCTGATTGCTGATTTATGCAAGACAGTCAACACCGCGCCTTAGCGTGGTCCTGGGAGCGCCGGGCACCACCCCGGCAGATTTTTCTATGTAGGCAGCTCCGGCGGGCGGCGTTGCACATTTTTATGCGGAGTGGATGCGCCGCGCTCCCAGGGGCGTGGGCTGCCGCCTGGGTTGCAGTCGCACTTTCATATCAACGACAATGGTCACAATGAAGCGATCATGATACTGGCTTGGCAGGGTTTTCATGTTGATCTGGTGGGCGATGCTTCATCAACAGCATTCAGTATGGAGGTTTTATGGATATCGTGCGTGTGTGGTGCCTATGTTCTGCCCTATGGCTTGCTTTATCAGGCTGTGCAAATACCAGCACCGACCCTCGCGAAGGCGGCTTGCTGGGCGGTATAGCCGGTCTGCAATCGGGGGCCTATGAACAGCGTATTGCGGAGCGCGAGCAGCGTCTGGCCGAGTTGCGCGCAACCCAGGAAGCGCTGCATGATGAAAGCGTTTGGCTGGATGCGTGGCAGGAATCGGTGACCGCTGAGGTGTTGCACGAGCGCGAACGTCTGGACGCGCTGCGATATGATCTTTCGCAGTTGGAGCAGCGCGTAAACAGCCTGAGTCGTGAACAGGCACACAGCGATCAACGCATTCAGGCTCTGCAAGAACGCCTCGCAACCCTCAGACAACAGCTCGACACACATCATAGCCACTTGCAAGGCTATCAGGGACACACCCCCTCACATACGGGCGCTGCGCTGATTTCGACGGTCTATAATCCCGAGACCAATGATGATGTGCCGGACGCGGAAGCCGATGAACGCTTGCAGGCCCTGCAAGCGCAGCGACGCGCCTTGCAACAGGAATATGAATCACTGATTGAGCTGTCTTTACAGCTTGCCTTGTAAAAAGCGCAACACACGGCCACTCGGGCGGTTGCGCCTGCATCATGCGATGGAGGATTTTTCGATGTTGCACTGCTTTCACCCTGCCTTTAACGCCGGGCGGTTCAGCCTGATCTTGGTGGCTTTGCTGCTTTGGCCCGTCAGCGCATGGGCCCAGTTGCATGAACTGGAAGGTACGCACGGCCATACCCCTGAAGTCGATGCGGCTAATACCGCGCTGTCTGGTTATCTGCGTTGCGAGGGGGATGCGGCCTGTATCGACACCCGCACCCAGCTGCCCTTGCGCGTGTTGCCGCGCCCTTTTTCCAATCTGTATACCAGCACCCGCGCTGACGCCGGGGCTATCCTGCAGGCCAACATCCCGGCCTTTCATCCGCTGTATGTCTTTGCCCGCGAAGGGGTTGATCTGAGTGATCCGGCCAATCCACGCGGCTGGTATCAGGTCGGCAATACCCGCACTCAGGCCAGTGGCTGGATGCAGGCTCTCGATGTGCTGGAATGGCATCAGGCGCTGCTGGTGTCATACACCCACCCCGGCGGCGTCCTGGAAGGTCGTCACCCCGTCTTGATGTTTCGTGACAAGGCGACGCTGGAGGGGCTGGTGGACTCCTTTGATATGCGCAGCGATGCCGAGGTGTTTTACCAGCACATCCAGGCGGGTGAAATACCCGAAAGCCTGATCAGCATGGAACCACAGCGCTTTGTCGATATTACCCGCCAGTTTTACATCCTGCCGATTCTGGACTGGGAAGAGCTGCGCATCGACGGTGATGATGTCCGCCTGTTACAAATCGCGGCGGCGGTGCCGCGTGAGCGGGGTGCTGATACCCTGCAAGATGGCGATTATCTGCAACAGGTCACGGTAGCCCGCGATGCCCAGCAAGGCATTGATCTTGATGCGCTCACGGTCGATATTGTCTTTGTCATCGACACCACCCGCAGTATGCAGCCCTTCATCGACATAACCCGTGATGCGGTATTGCGCGTGGCCCAACGCTTTAGCGAGGAGATTGGCGAACGAGTGCGCTTTGGCCTGGTGACCTTCCGCGACTCGCTGGAAGTCATTCCACAGCTGGGCTATGACACCCGCAACTGGACACCGAACTTTGTAGACAGCAAGGCCTTGGCCGCCTTGCTCACTGATGAAGTCAAGGCCACCCAGGTCGGCAGTCTGGATTATGCCGAGGAGGTCTTTGCCGGGGTCAATCTGGCGCTGCGTTCCAACTGGCGTGAGGGCGCGCTGCGCTTTATGATCCTCATCGGCGATGCCAGCTCGCACCCCAAGGGACATCCGCAAAACATCACCGGCAAAGACGAAACGGATCTGCGTCTGGAAGCCGATGATGCCCAGGTGCATCTGACCGCCATTCACCTGCTGGAACCCCGCGCTGCGGAAGATCACCCCATTGCCGAGGCGCAATTTCGGCATTTGGCGCGGATTCGTGGCTCCCGCAATGAAGCGGCCTATGAATCGGTGGATTTCAATGATCCCAAAGCCTTTGATCGCCTGATTGATGGGGTCGCCAATGGCTTGATTGCCCGCCTGGCGAGCACGCTGGGGGCATCCGTAGACACCGGGCAAGTGGCCACACCGCCTTCCGTCGAACGCATCTGGGAAGCCGCCCTGATCGAATATCTGGGTAAAGGCGCCAGCCCCCCGAAAGATGTGGTGGCCTGGGTACTGGATCGTGACCTGATCAATCCGGTGGATCGCTCCCTGGATGTGCGTGTGCTGGTGACTCGGGAGCAGCTCAGCAGCCTGTCACAGGCCCTAAACCAAGTAGTGCAGGCCCTGATGCGCGCCGAAGTCACGCAATCGCAGTTTTTCGAGGCCTTGCAAAGCGTCGCCGGGCAGACCATGAAACGCCCGGAGGACATCGGCCAGGCCCGTCAGCTTGCCGATACAGGACTATTGCCCGCCTTTATCCAGACCCTACCCTATCGCAGCGACATTCTCTCGCTCAGTGATGAAATGTTTGCCAGCATGACCGCCGAGCAACGCTCACAGCTTGAATGGAGCATCCTGGCCAAGCTGGAGCAGTACCGCGCCATCAACGAACAGGTCGATGCCTGGTTTCGTCTCAATGACGCCGACGCTGACCGGGATCGGGTCTATCCGCTGCATCTGGACTATCTCCCCTGAGCCACCCGCCCGGAAGATATAAGGTTAAACCGCATGGCTACGACGCAAACGCAGGCAAGGCAAAGCGATACTGCACTGGTATCCATTGAGGGTCTGCACAAGCGTCGTAGCCAGGGCGATAGCAGTTTCGTGCTGGATGTTCCGACGCTGCATATCCGCCCCGGCGAGGTGGTGGCGATCGTCGGTGATAGCGGCTGCGGCAAAAGCACCCTGCTCGATTTACTCGCCCTGGTGATGCAACCCACTCGCGTCAGCACATTTACCATGCACCCCGATATCACCACCGAGGTTGATGTCGCCGCACTTTGGGCCATGCACCAGGAAACACGCCTGGCCCGGCTACGCTGCCAATCGCTAGGCTACATCCTGCAAACCGGCGGCCTCTTGCCGTTTCTGAATGTCTATGCCAATGCCGCCCTCAGCGCCCGCATCAAGGGCCTGCAGGAATCCGCCTATGCAAACCGCCTCCACGAACTGGCCACGCGGCTGGGCGTTGCAAACTGCCTGCCACGTATGCCAGATTCCCTGTCACTGGGCCAGCGCCAACGCATCGCCATCCTGCGGGCCTTGGTACACAATCCCGACATCATCCTGGCTGATGAACCCACCGCCTCGGTGGATAAAACCCGCGCCCGCAGCATCATGCAAGATCTCAACGCACTCGCCCGCGAACAAGGCGTCGCCGTAGTCATCGTCACCCACGATGTCGATCTGGTCGCCCCCTTTGCCGACATCACCTACGGCTTTGAAGTCCGCGAAATCTCCGCACAGGAAACGCATTCCTTGTTCATACCGCTACCCTCAAGCCATCAATAGAACGCCCCTCCACCTGATAAGGTATCGCTGCGTCGGCATTCCAACCGGGTCTTGCCTTGGTGTCGGGCGTGGGGCTGCGGGCGGCATTTGCCAGAGGCGGCACAGGCAAAATGCCCGATGCGCCCGCCGCTTTGATAAGGATGTCAAGGCTTTGCATTTGGAATGGCGGTTGATCTTTATAACCGCCGTGATTTTCACCAAAGAATTCAGGCACTATACAAAATTTCAAATGATCCATTCCGCCGCTCAATGCTTATGACGCCATCCAATCCTTCGCAACACACCCCCATGATGCAGCAGTATCTGCGCATCAAAGCCGAGCATCCTGATGTCTTGGTGCTGTATCGCATGGGCGATTTTTATGAACTGTTTTTTGATGATGCGGTGCGCGCTGGCCGCTTGCTGGATATTACCCTGACCAAGCGCGGGCAGTCGGCAGGCGAGCCGATTCCGATGGCCGGGGTGCCGGTACATGCCCTGGAGACCTATCTGGCGCGTTTGTTACGTCTGGGCGAGTCGGCGGCCATCTGTGAGCAGATTGGCGATCCGGCCACCAGCAAAGGCCCGGTAGAGCGCAAGGTGGTACGCATCCTGACGCCGGGCACGGTGACTGATGAGGCCTTGCTGGATGACCGGCAGGAGCATTTGCTGGTGGCGGTGTGTGAGCACAGTGAGCGCTTTGGTCTGGCCAGTCTGGATTTGGCCGCCGGGCGTTTTCAGGTGCAGGAGTTTAACGGTCTGGAGGCGCTGGAAAGCGAGCTGGAGCGGCTGCATCCGGCAGAATTACTGGTGCCGGAGGGCTTTAACCGCATTGCCCCCCGTGCCCACACGCGCCAGCGTCCGCCGTGGCATTTTGAGGCCGAGACCGCTCAGCGCCTGCTGACGCAACAGTTTAATACTCAGGATCTCAGTGGCTTTGGCTGTGAGGGGCACCCGTTGGCCATCACCGCTGCCGGGGCTTTGCTGCAGTACGTGCAGGAGACGCAGAAAAGCGCCCTGCCGCATATCACCAGTCTGCGCCTGGAACAGCGCGAGGACTGGATCATTCTGGACGCGGCCACGCGGCGCAATCTGGAACTCAGCCGCAATCTCTCCGGGGGGCGTGAACATACGCTGCTGGCGGTGCTGGATCATAGCGCCACGGCGATGGGTTCACGCCTGCTGGCGCGCTGGATTCATCAGCCAATCCGCGCCCATGCCATCCTCAAAGCCCGCCATAGCGCCGTGCAAACCTTGCTGGATCTGGATATCAGCGCTGACCTTTATGACAGCCTGCATCAGGTCGGGGATCTGGAGCGCATCCTTACGCGCATCGCCTTGGGAACCGCTCGCCCCCGCGATCTCACCACTTTGCGCGATGCGCTGGGGCTGTTACCAGAGCTGCAAACCCTGCTGGCCCAGGTATCCACCCGTCACTTGAGCGATCTGGCGCAGCGCATCGCCACCCACCCGGAGATATTCGCGCTGCTGCGCCGCGCCCTGCTGGAGCAACCGCCGGTGTTATTGCGTGATGGCGGGGTAATTGCGCCGGGCTATGATGCCGAGCTGGATGAATTGCGCGGCTTATCGCAGAACGCCGATCAATTCCTGCTGGACCTGGAACAGCGCGAGCGCACCCGTACCGGCATTGCTACCCTCAAGGTCGCCTATAACCGCGTGCATGGCTATTATATTGAGATCGGGCGCGTACACGCCGACAAGGTGCCCATCGACTACACCCGCCGCCAGACCCTCAAAGGTGCGGAGCGTTATATCACCCCGGAACTTAAAGGTTTTGAAGACAAGGTGTTATCGGCCAAAGAGCGGGCCTTGGCCAGAGAAAAGCTTTTGTATGAGCAACTGCTTTCGCTGCTGCTAGCGCCGCTGGAAGACTTGCAACGCTGTGCCACAGCCCTGGCCGAGCTGGATGTGCTGAATACTTTTGCCCAGCGGGCGCGGGCCTTGAATTATCAGGCCCCGAGCTTTCAGACACGCGCCGGTATCACCATTGAGCAAGGGCGTCATCCGGTGGTTGAGCAGGTGCAATCCAGTCCGTTCGTGGCCAATGATTTGGAACTGCACACCAAGCGGCGCATGTTGATTGTTACCGGGCCAAATATGGGCGGAAAATCCACCTATATGCGACAAACAGCGTTGATTGTGCTGATGGCGCATATCGGTGCCTTTGTTCCGGCCAAGCGGGCGGTGATCGGGCCGATTGACCGCATTTTTACCCGTATCGGCGCCTCGGATGACCTGGCTGGGGGGCGCTCGACCTTTATGGTGGAAATGACTGAGGCGGCCAATATCCTGCACCATGCCAGCGAGCACAGCCTGGTATTGATGGATGAAATCGGGCGCGGCACCAGTACTTTTGATGGGCTTTCGCTGGCCTGGGCCTGTGCGGAATATCTGCTGATCCAAAACCGCGCCTTTTGCCTGTTTGCCACCCATTATTTTGAACTGACCACCCTCAGCGAAGACCACGAAGGCATCAGCAACGTGCATATTGATGCGGTCAAGCACGGCGAGCGCATCATCTTCCTGCATGCCGTCAAGGACGGGGCGGCCAGCCAAAGCTATGGTCTGCACGTCGCCGCGCTTGCCGGGGTGCCAAAAAAGGTTATTATGCAGGCGCAAAAACGCCTGGCCGAGCTGGAATCACAGGCCTTTGCCCAGCGCACCCATTGCGCCCAGATGGATCTGTTTGCCAGTATGCCCCCGCCCGATCCGCTGTGCCAGACGCTGCGGGGGATGCTTGAAACGCTCAACCCTGATACATTGACACCGCGCCAGGCGCTGGAGCTGGTCTATCAGTTGTGCGAATTACGCAATGCGCACGCGTGACATGGAGCACAGCAAAGACACCTCTCCTTTGCAAGGAGGGGTGTCCCGTCAGGGGCGGGGTGGTTCTGACTCCCCCTTGACAGGGGGAGGGTTTTAACCACGCAAAGGCCGGGTGGTTAGAAAGCCCCGCCTGCACCAAGCAACCGATAACAATGCCGCAATCACTGATATGCGGCTGACAACCATCAATCACAGGAGTTTAGAAAAAATGTATGCCGATATTTACGCCCGCTCAGTGCGCGATCCGCAAGGCTTTTGGGGAGAGGCGGCACAGGCCATCACCTGGTACAAATCCTATGAAAAAGTCCTTGATGACAGCAACAAACCCTTCTATCGCTGGTTTAGCGGCGGTCAGCTCAATACCTGCTATAACGCCCTGGATCGCCACATCGAAGCCGGACGCGGCGCCCAGCTCGCCCTGATCTATGACAGCCCGGTCACCCAAACTCAGCGCAGCTATACCTACGCCCAGTTGCGCGAGGCGGTGGCGCTGTTTGCCGGGGCTTTGGCGCAGCAGGGGGTACGCAAGGGTGATCGGGTGATTATCTACATGCCGATGGTTGCCGAGGCGGTGATTGCGATGCTCGCCTGTGCGCGGATCGGCGCAGTACATTCGGTGGTCTTTGGCGGTTTTTCGGCACAAGAACTGACCACCCGCATTGATGACGCCAAGCCGCGTGTCATGGTCGCCGCCTCCTGCGGCATTGAGCCTAACCGCGTGGTGCATTATAAACCCCTGCTGGATCGGGCGATTGAGCAAGCCAGCCACAAACCGGAACGCTGCATCATCCTGCAACGCCCGCAAGAACCCGGCACCCTGGTTGAGGGGCGTGATATCGAATGGAATGACGCCATCGCCCAGGCCAGCCCGCATGAATGCGTCCCGGTCGAGGCCACTGATCCTTTATATATCCTCTACACCTCCGGCACCACCGGCAAACCCAAAGGCGTAGTGCGTGACAATGGTGGCCATGCCGTCGCCCTGCACTGGAGCATGAAACACATCTACGGCATGCAGCCCGGTGAAGTCTTCTGGGCCGCCTCGGATGTTGGCTGGGTGGTCGGACACTCCTACATTGTCTACGCCCCGCTGCTTTACGGCTGCACCACCGTGGTCTATGAAGGCAAGCCGGTAGGCACCCCCGATCCCGGCGCATTCTGGCGGGTGATCAGCGAACACAAAGTCTCGGTGATGTTCACCGCGCCCACCGCTTTTCGTGCCATCAAGCGCGAAGACCCGCGTGCCCAACACCTGAAAAACTACGATATGAGTCATTTCCGGGCGCTGTTTTTGGCCGGCGAACGCTGTGACCCTGACACCCTCACCTGGGCTCAGGTTATGCTGGAGCGCCCGGTCATTGACCACTGGTGGCAGACGGAAACCGGCTGGGGCATCGCCGCCAATTTCCTCGGCATTGAAACCCTGCCCGTCAAAGTCGGTGCCGCCGGCAAACCGGTACCGGGCTATAATGTGCATATTCTGGATGATGACGGGCACGAAGTCCCGGCCACCCAGATGGGGCGCATCATGGTACGTCTGCCGCTGCCGCCGGGGTGTCTGCCAACACTGTGGAACAATGACGAGCGCTATGTCTCCTCCTATCTGAGCGCCCAGCCGGGCTATTATCTTAGCGGTGATTCCGGCTACTTTGACGAAGACGGCTATCTCTACGTCATGGGCCGCATTGACGACACCATCAACGTCGCCGGCCATCGCCTCTCCACCGGCGCCATGGAAGAAGTGCTCGCCTCTCATCACGATGTCGCTGAATGCGCCGTGATTGGCGTGGCCGATGAACTCAAAGGCTCACTGCCGCTGGGCATGGTCGTGCTTAAAAACGGCGTCAAACGCGATACCGACGAACTGCGCAAAGAACTGGTGAACTTGGTCCGTGACCGCATCGGCCCGGTCGCCGCGTTTAAACTGGTCACCGTGGTTGACCGCCTGCCCAAAACCCGCTCCGGCAAAATCCTGCGCGCCACCATGCGCAAAATTGCCGATGGTGAGGCATTCCAGATGCCCGCCACCATTGACGACCCCATGATCCTTGAAGAAATCCAGCAGGCCATGCAAACCATCGGCTACGCCGCCAAAGAGAAAGACATCTAAATAGACGCGCCGATGGGAGCGCCGAGCCCCAGCTCGGCATCATGGAACGCCGCTTACCAGAGCGGCATAAAAAAACACCCCTTCTTTTCAAGGAGGGGGTGTCGCGCAGCGATTATCCTGGATCCTCGCCCACCAAAACGGTATGCAAGAAAAACGGGACAAAAAGGGTACAGGAGTGCAAGGAATACAAAAGAAGAAAAATGAAAAACGGGTAAGCAATTGATTTAATTGGTGGGTCGTGTAGGATTCGAACCTACGACCAATGGATTAAAAGTCCACTGCTCTACCAGCTGAGCTAACGACCCATTGCATAATGCATTTGCGTAAAGAGTGCAACGAGGAGGCAATATTTTACTGAAGCATTAAAAAATAGCAAGCATTTTTTTGATATTGTTTAATTCATTGAAAAAAGGCACTAAGCCTCAGGGACTGGAAAACTATAAGCTTGTATGTGCTTGTTTTTCAGTATCTTGATGGCAAGCAAAGCTTCCTGGCTTTTGTGTTTGAAGGGCAAATTTGCTAATATCTTGCCCCTTCATTTACAAGGAAATCCAGTGGTCAGTATGTCTATTAGACGATCCGGTTTTTTCCCTCCGCTTGCCGTGCTCCTGCTTTTTTTTACCGCCGTGCCCATGATGACGACACAGGCGGCTGAGGATGCAGCAGGCTTGCGTGAGGTTTTTGAGCTTGCCTTGGTGTATGACGATGCTTGGTCGGCGGCGCAGGCGCGTGCCCGAGCGGCTGCGGAGTCTTATCCCATTGCCCGTGCGGGTCTGCTGCCGAGTCTTTCGGCGACGGGGACGCTGGGGCGCACCCATCGTGAAACTGATCAGGCCGGGCAGGAGTTATCGCGTGAATATGCCCAGGATACCTTGCGGTTGCAGGCTCGCCAGCCGTTGTTAAATCGTGAGCGCTGGATGCGGGTGCGCATGGCGCAGCGTGACGCCGACATCGGCGGGTTGGAGCTGGATCTGGCGTATCAGGATCTGATTCAGCGCACGGTGAATGCGTATTTAAATTTGTTGCAGGCCCAGGAACAACGCGCTTTGGTGCAGGCCGAGATCGACGCCATTGATGCGCAGATGCAGCAGATTAAGCGGATGCGTGAGGGTGGCGTGGCCACGGTGACGGATGTGTATGAGGCGCAGGCACGCCTGGATCTGGCGCGTGCGCGGGAGATTGAGGCGCGTAATCTGCAGGAAATCCGCCGCCGCGAGTTGCTCAAGATCATCCGCCAGCCGGTTGGCATGATCAAGGTGCTTGGTGAGCAGGCCGGTTATGAGCGTCCCATTCCCTATGATATGGATGCCTGGACACAGATGGCCAGTGATAATGCCCTGGAAGTGCAGGCGCAGAAACTGGCTCTGGAACGCGCTGGGTTTAATGTGGATCGGGCCCGCAGCCAGCATTTGCCAACCCTGGATGGGGTGGCGGCCTGGGAACGTTTCGGCAATTCGGATCTGGGGTATGCGCGGGATCGCTATGGACGGGTTTCTCTGGAGTTGCATGTACCCTTGTATATGGGCGGGCGCATCAGTGCGGAGACCCGCGAGGCCCGTGCCCGTTTTGATCAGGCCCTGGATGAATCGGAATTGACCCGCCGTGAAAGCGAGCTCAAGGCCAGCAGCGCCTTTTTGGAGCTTTCCAGCAGTCTGGCACGCATTGAAGCCCTGGAGCAGGCCGTGCGCTCCAGTGAGGTGGCCTTGCAAGCCTCAGAAATTTCCTTGTCAGTGGCTTATCGAACCTTTGTCGATGTGCTGGATGCACAACAGCAGCTGTACCGTACCCGTTTTGATCTGCTGGGCGCCCGTATTGAATATGTGCGCGCCATGGTTGCACTCAACGCGGCGGTGGGGATGCTCAACGAAGATACCATTGACCATATTGATACCTGGATGGAGACTTTTTAACCCGTGCGTCGCAACCCTAACGAGGAATCCCGCTCTGCCATTTTAGGCGTACTGCGTGAGTTCCGCCATATCATTCTCTCCGCTGGTGCTTTCAGCATGGTCATTAACGTGCTCATGCTGTTGCCGGCGATTTATATGTTGCAGTTATATGACCGGGTGCTGGCGAGTATGAACGTCACCACGCTGGTCATGCTGACCATCATCGTTGTCGTGCTGTATATCCTCATGGGCACGATGGAGGCGATTCGCGGCAAAACCCTGATTCGTATGGGCAATCGCCTGGATGCCCGGCTCAATGGACGGGTATTTCGCGCCACCTACGAAAGCTATCTGCGTCAGGGTAATGGCAACGCCCAGCAGGCTCTGGGTGACTTTACCAATGTGCGCCAGTTTGTCACCGGTCAGGGCATCATTGCCTTTTTTGATGCGCCGTGGACGCCGATTTTTATCATCATCATGTTTTTGTTTCACTGGATGATCGGCCTGCTGGCGGTGTTTGGGGTGTTGCTGCTGGTGACTTTGACCATCATCAACGAGCTGGTCACCCAAAAGGCCCTGCAGGAGGCCAACCGGGTGGCGATTCGCGCCAATGCCCAGGCAGCCAGCAATCTGCGCAATGCCGAGGTGATTGAGGCGATGGGGATGTTTGAGCGCATCCGGGGCCGCTGGCTGTCGATGCACCACACCATGCTCGGCCATCAAACGGTTGCCAGTGAGCGCGCTGCGGTGATCACTGCCACCACCAAGACCTTCAGCATTGCGATGCAATCCTTTGCCCTGGGTCTGGGTGCCTGGCTGGTGCTGCAAAACGAGATCACCGCCGGGATGATGATTGCCGGCTCGATTCTGATGGGCCGTGCCCTGGCACCGGTGCAGCTGCTGATCGGTTCGTGGAAGGGTTTTATTGCCGCCCGTGGTGCCCATGAACGTCTCAACGGCCTGCTCAAAACTTTCCCCGAACAGGACGATCCTCTCAGCCTGCCGCCACCCAAGGGTAATCTGCAGCTGGAAGGGGTGTATGCCGCCCCGCCAGGGATGCAGCGTCCGATGCTGATCAATAACGTCTCCTTTACCCTGCCGGCAGGTGAAATCCTCGCGATCGTGGGACCCAGCGCCTCGGGCAAGTCCACCTTGGCGCGCCTGATTGTCGGCGTGTGGTCAACGGTGGCGGGCAAGGTGCGTCTGGATGGTGCGGATGTGTACACCTGGAACAAGATGGAACTGGGGCCACATGTCGGCTATCTGCCGCAGGATATCGAATTATTTGACGGCACGGTGGCCGAAAACATCGCCCGCTTTGGGCAGATCAATGCACAGCAGGTGGTGCAGGCGGCGAAACTGGCCGGGGTGCATGAGATGATTTTGCACTTCCCCAACGGCTATGACACGGTGATTGGTGCCGGTGGCGTCAATCTTTCGGGCGGACAACGCCAGCGGATCGCCCTGGCGCGTGCGGTGTATGGCAATCCCTGCCTGCTGGTGCTCGATGAGCCCAATTCCAACCTGGATGATGCTGGCGAGCAGGCCCTGATTCAAACCGTCAAAACGCTCAAGGAACAAGGGGCGACCGTGCTCATTATCACCCACCGCACCAGCATCATCGCGGCGGTGGATCGCATGCTGGTGATGCGCGACGGACAATTGGCCATGATTGGCCAGCGTGATGAGGTGCTGGCCGCACTTAAGGCCCCCGGCGGCGGTAATATGCCTGCCAAAACTTAATACTACGCAGACAGGCGTGTTAAGCCCTAACGATCCTACCTACGCGGTGTTGCGTGCCCGCCCCAAGGGCCAGCGGGCAACATCGCGCCTTTTCTATTGCAGGACAGAGCATGTCGGTAAATAAACCCATTGAAGGCAAGGTACTTGCTGCCACTCCCAGTGAGCGGACCCTGGATGTCGCGCCCGATCCTCATCAGGGAGCGATTGAGCGCAGCCCTGCCAGCATTGTCGTGATCGGCTGGCTGGTGATGCTGCTTGGCTTTTTCGGCTTTCTGATCTGGGCCGCCCTGGCGCCGCTGGATTCTGGCGTGACTGCACCCGGTGAGATTGTCGTGGATTCCAGTCGGCAAAAGGTGCAGCACCTCACCGGCGGTATTGTGGATGAGATTTTAGTGCGTGATGGCGATCATGTGGAGCGCCATGATGTGCTGATACGCCTCAACCGCACCCGTCCACAGTCCGAGCTGGCCATCGTGCGCGCACAGCTATTATCCTCACAGGCCGTGGAGGCCCGTCTGCTGGCCGAGCGCGACGGCCGCAAGACGATTGACTTTCCGCCCAGCGTACTGGATGAGCTCAACGATCCGCGCATTGCCGATGTGGTGCGCACTCAGCGCCAGTTGTTCGCCTCCCGGCGCGATGGCCTGCTCAGTGAGTTATCCATTCTTGATGAAAATCTGCGCGGCATTGATGAACAGGTTAAAGGCTTGCGCGCTCAGGAAGAAGGCAAGGCGCGTCAGGTAGCCTTGTTACAAGAAGAACTGGAGGCGCTCAGGCGCTTGTTTGACGAAGGCTATGTGCCGCGTAACCGCATCTTTGAGCTGGAGCGCATGATTGCCGATGTGCAGGCGCGGCGCAGCGAGGATCTTTCCGCCATTGCCCGTGCTCAGTCAAGCTTGAGCGAAGTCCGTCTGCGCAAGATTCAGCGTCAACAGGAATACTCCAAAGAGGTCGAAAGCGAGCTGACCGGTATCCAGCGCGAGGTGGACAGCCTTGAACAGCGCCGCATCGCCCTGCAAGATGAGCTGGAACGCATTGAAATCCGCGCCCCGGTCGCCGGAGTGGTGGTAGGAATGCGGGTACACAGCTTGGGCAGCATCATTCGTCCGGGGGATGATATCCTTGATCTTGTGCCCGATGGTGAACCACTGGTGATCAAGGCGCAAGTCGCGCCACAATCCATTGAGCTGGTGCATGTCGGGCTGGAGGCGATGATCCGCTTTAGTGCCTTGAGCACGCTCAACCCCGTGGTCAATGGCTTGGTGGTCAATGTCTCGGCAGACCGCCTCACCGATGAGCGCACGGGCATGCCCTACTTTGAGGCGCGCATCGAGGTGCCGGTGGAAGAACTCGCCCGTCTGACCTACGAGCGCATTATCCCCGGAATGCCCGCCGAGGTGGTGATTCGCACCGGTGAAAACACCGTCTTGCATTACCTGCTCAAGCCGGTACTTGATCACATCTTCAGCGCCTTCCGCGAACGCTGAACCGCTGAATGCGGCGCTTAAGCTCCGCGTTCCCAGGCGGTGAAATTCCCGCGATGGCGTGCTATGATCCGGGCATTTCGCAATGCTTTGGCGGTCGCGGTGATGGGCACCTCCCACGTGGCCCCGCTTGAGACTGAAACAAACGGCATTATTGCCCGGCCTGGTGTCGGGCTTTGTGTTTTGTTGCAAACCTAAACCACGTTTCCCGGCATATTGTGGCACTCAAGCGTCAAGGCCGGATTTACGCAAACCGGAAGAGACTCGATGTACAACCCCTCGCTGCCTGATAAGCATCCGCTGATGCAGCGACTAGACCGTAATCACTTAGCCGATCTGCCAACCGATGCCCGGCTTTTAACCCTCACCCTGTCTTTGCCTTCCTGCCGGATTCATGGCCTGCCTGCGCTGGACGGTGACTGGTTTTACTGGGCGTGCCCGCAGGCGAGGCAGTATCTGCTAGGTCTGGGGCAGGCGTATATGGCACAGGTAACGGGTTGTGGGCGCCTGGAGGCTTTGTCGCAGGCGTTTACTGCCTTGCAACAGAGCTGGCATCATCGCGATCTGGATCACACGGGGCTAAGCCCGGTGGCCTTTACCGGCTTTGCCTTTGATGGGCGTGACCCGATGGCCCAAGGGTGGGAGGGCTTGCCCAATGCGATGCTGGTGGTGCCGGAATTGCTCTTGCATCAACAGGGCGATCAGACCTGCATCAGCCTGAGCTGTGCCTTGCCCCAGGCCCATCCTGAACAGGTGTTGCAGCGCTGGTCGCAGCGATTGCAGACGCTGTTGACGGCCTTGGCGATGCCCCCGCGCAATACGCTGGCCACGCTGGCGGTACGCGTTGAGCAACATCCGCCGTTGGATGCCTGGCCTGATCTGGTGGCCAAGGCGCTGGCGGCCATTGCGGCCCAGCAGCTGGAAAAGGTGGTCCTGGCGCGCAGCCTGCGAGTACACACCACGCCGCAGATTGATCCGACCGAACTGATGGCCGTTTTGGATCGGCTGTATCCGGATTGTCGGCATTTTGCCATCCGCGCCGCCGATCTTGTGTTTGCCGCTGCCACCCCGGAACGCTTGCTCACCCGCACCGGCGAGCGGATTTGTGCCGATGCCCTGGCGGGTTCCACGCCAGTCAGCCTCGATGCCGACACGGATCAGTGCTTGCGGGATGAGCTGCACCATTCCCCCAAAAACCGCCACGAGCATCAACTGGTCGTGCGCGGGATGCAGGCTGCCCTGGCCCCGCTGTGTCATGAGGTACGCTATGCCGAACCGCCGGATATCTTGCGGCTGCGCCATGTACAGCACCTCTGGACGGAAATCCACGCCACCCCCAAAGACGGGGTGAATCTGTTTGATCTGGCGGCCCGCCTGCATCCCACTGCCGCCGTTTCGGGGACACCCTCAAAGACGGCGCAAAACTGGATTGAGACACATGAAGGCCTGGCGCGGGGCTGGTATACCGGGGGCGGTGGCTTTATTCATGCCAATGGTGATGGCGAAATTGCGGTGTTGTTGCGCTGTGCACGTCTGCGCGGTCAGGAGGCGGCCTTGTATGCCGGTGCCGGGATTGTCGCGGGTTCCGATACCCAGGCGGAATGCCATGAGATTGATGTCAAACTAAAAGCCATTTTGGAGGCATTGGGTCTTGTCTGAGCGCTCCTGCACGCTTGCTACACTGAATCTGCACTGGTGCGAAGCCCTGTTCGCGGGTCTGGCGCAGGGCGGGCTTAGCGATTGTGTGATCTCGCCGGGCTCACGCTCAACCCCGCTGGTGCTGGCGGCTGATCGACATCCCTGGATACGTACCCATGTCTGCCTGGATGAGCGGGTGGCCGGCTTCATGGCCTTGGGGCTGGCGCTGCGCTCGCAGCGTCCAGTGGCCTTGGTGGCCACCTCCGGCAGTGCCCCGGCGCATTGGTATCCAGCCGTCATGGAAGCCCATCATGTCGGCGCCTCGCTAATATTGCTCTCGGCAGACCGCCCGCCGGAATTGCACGGCTTTGGGGCCAACCAGACCACGGATCAGCAACGGCTCTTTGGCACGCATCTGCGCGCCTTTTATGATCCCGGCGCGCCACGCGATGATGATCATGCCCTGCGCTATTTGCACGCCCTCGCCCAACAAGCCTGTCTGCAAAGCCGCTGGCCGCATCCCGGCCCGGTACAGATCAATCTCCCGGTGCGCGAGCCTTTGGTGCCTGAGCAATGGCCCGCCGCTTTATGCACAGCTTTAGCTCCGCGCTCCCAGCTGCCGCCTTTGGCCAAAATCACACCCGATCCGCATGCGGTGGCAGCACTGGCCACCCAGATGCGCCAAGGCCCGGGGTTGATCCTGTGTGGGCCGGGGCAGTATCCCGCTGGCTTTGCCGAGGCATTGATGGCCTTGCAACAGACGGTAAATGCGCCGGTCTTGGCGGATCCCTTGAGCGGTCTGCGCTTTGGTACGCATCTTGATGACCCGGCCCGGGTCTGTGTGCATTATGATGCCTGGCTGCGCTGTGCCACGGCCCTGCCCGAACCGCCTGCCTGGGTATTACAGTTTGGGCGTATGCCGGTCTCGCAAGCCTTGGCCAACTACTTGAAGCATGAGGCCCTGCCGCTGCGTTATCTGGTCAATCCCTACGCACATTGGCCCGATCCGCTGCACCGCAGTCATCTGCCGCTGTTGGCCTGTCCATTGGCCTTATGTCAGGCCCTGCTGGCACAATCCTGGCCAGCACCCTCGCCAAATGCGCTATACCCGCGCTGTCTTGCGCTGGAATCGCAGACGCAGACCTACGCCACGCACCTGTTGCAGCATAGCGAGGCGCTGTTTGAAGGCCACCTGATTCGCGCCTTGCTGGAGGTCTTGCCCGCCGAAACCCTGTTGTTCAGCAGCAACTCCCTGCCGATTCGCCAACTGGACACCTGGTCAGGCAGTCGCCGTGCGCCCTTGCATGTCTTTGCCAATCGCGGCCTGAGCGGGATTGACGGCAATCTGGCCACGTTGCTGGGACTGGCCCAGGCTCACGATACAGGGCCGGTGGTGGGACTGTTGGGCGATCTCGCCCTGGTGCATGATCTGGGTGCGCTGGTCAAGGCCCAAGGTCAATCCCTGCTACTGATTGTGATCAACAATGGCGGCGGCGGCATCTTTGGTTACCTGCCCCAGGCGCACCTGGAAAGCTTTAGTCAGTATTGGCACACCCCGCATCCGCTTGATCTACGCGCCTTGGCCGGTCTGTTCGGCGCACAGTATTTCCAGCTCACTGAGCGGGCGCAGCTAAGCATCACGCTGGATGCGGCGCTGACGGCGCCCGGACTGCGCATCCTGGAAGTGGTGGTGGATGCCACCTACAGTCAGACCACTCACCGCACCTATTGGCAAACGCTGGCCACCCTGCAAACAGGCTTAGCCTGATGGATGCGACGGCCCGCCTTGCCCGTGTTTCTTCCCACTCATTCGCTTGAGGAATATGTACTGATGTCCGAACCGATTCAATGGCACACCCGCACTGATCTGAACTACACCGACCTGCTCTATCAACAGGCCGAAGGCATCGCCAAAATTGCCATCAACCGGCCCGAGGTGCGCAACGCCTTTCGTCCCGAAACGGTCAAGGAGCTGATTCACGCCTTCCATCACGCCCACACCGACCCCGATGTCGGCGTGATCATCTTCACCGGCGTGGGCAACGATGCCTTTTGCTCCGGCGGAGATCAGCGGGTGCGTGGCGAGGCCGGCTACCGCGATCAAAGCGGCCAGCAACACCTCAATGTGCTGGATTTACAAATGCAGATTCGTCGCCTGCCCAAGCCCGTGGTGGCGATGGTCGCCGGTTACGCCATCGGCGGCGGGCACGTATTGCATCTGATCTGTGATTTAAGCATCGCTGCCGATAATGCCCGCTTTGGGCAAACCGGCCCTCGCGTAGGCAGCTTTGATGGCGGCTTTGGCGCTGGCTTGCTGGCGCGCACCGTGGGCATGAAAAAAGCCAAGGAAATCTGGTTTTTATGCCGCCAATACAACGCCCAGGAAGCCCTGGACATGGGGCTGGTTAATACCGTCGTGCCTTTGGACACACTGGAGCAGGAAACCGTGGAATGGTGTCGGCAAATGCTGCGCCTGTCCCCCACCGCCCTGCGTATGCTCAAATCCGCCTTCAATGCCGACACCGATGGCCTGGCGGGGATTCAGGAACTGGCGGGCAATGCCACCGGACTTTATTATATGACCGAGGAAGGTCAGGAAGGCCGCAATGCCTATCTGGAAAAACGCCCGCCTGATTTTAGCCCCTATCGCAAGCTGCGCCTTTAGAATCTAGCCGTGGCGGACGCATCCTGCGTTCGCTAAAGTTTAGCGGCATCTGGAAGATGCCGCCACGAGGAGCGCCGAGTTGCACTCGGCTGATTTTTGATCCGTGTCCCGACTGGCCGAGTACAACTCGGCGATCCCAGCCGCCACGAGACTGCTCCTAAAAACCTAAACAAAGTTGCTTATGCGATTTTTAGGCACTTCGCTCTCCGTTGATAGCGCCCCGAAGGGCGAGCAACTGGAGTCCTGGTTGAGCAGTCCCAACCGAATGGCCGGTCAACACCGGCAACATGGGCGGTTTCAGCCGTCGAAACCCAGCTTGCGCCATAAAAGTGGCCTCGGCGTTCATCCTGAACAGAGAACAACTTTGCGATTCGACTTCGACCCCGACCATGGAACGCGAAACCTTCGCGCTTGTAGATAACCTATCTACAGTAGGGAATTTTGATGAAGAATGAAGAAAAAATCAAGAACTTTTTTTTGCTCTTTTGCAAGATAATTCTTGACTGTAAAACTCGGAAAATGATAGCTTGAGGCCATCAAATCCTTTGCGTATCGCCCACATTACCACTCTTGGGAGTTTTTCATTATGAGCCATGCTGAAATCCCCTCACCGTTGATTTTCACCGATTCTGCGGCCAACAAGGTCAAGGATCTGATTGCCGAGGAAAACAACCCCAACCTCAAGCTGCGCGTCTTTGTCAGCGGCGGCGGCTGCTCGGGGTTTCAATACGGTTTCACCTTCGATGAAAACACCACCGAAGGCGATACCATCGTGGAAAAAGGCGGCGTCACCCTGTTAATCGACCCGATGAGCTATCAATACCTGATCGGCGCCGAGATCGACTACACCGAAGGTCTGGAGGGCGCGCAGTTTGTGATCCGCAACCCCAACGCCACCACCACCTGCGGCTGTGGCTCCTCATTTTCCGCCTAAGCCCGTATCCCCTTGAGTTAAATAACCCGCCGCCTGGCGGGTTTTTTTTGGAGCACGCCCATGACCCGACATTCCCAAACGCTGCGCGTACTGGATACCGGTTTACGCCGTGGCGCAGAAAACATCGCCTTGAACCGGGCACTGCTGGAGGCCCATCAGGCCGGTGAAACACCGCACACCCTGCGCTTTTTACGCTTCACCCCGGCAGCGCTGGTCGGTTTTCATCAAGATGTCGCCCAGGAATTGCGCGTTGATTACTGCCAGGCGCATCAGATCGAAATCCAGCGCCGCATCACCGGTGGGGGGGCAATTTATTTTGATGAAACCCAGCTAGGCTGGGAGCTGTATCTGGACAAGGCTTTTTTAGGCAGCGCCGATATGACCGAGATTGCCGAGCGCATCTGCGTGGCCGCCGCTCAGGGCATCAGCCGACTCGGCATCGAGGCCCAGTTTCGCCCGCGCAATGATATTGAGGTGAATGGGCGCAAGATTTCCGGCACCGGAGGGGCATTTGATGGCAACTCCATCATGTATCAGGGCACCCTGCTGCTGGATTTTGATATTGAGCGCATGCTCAAGGTCCTGCACATCCCCGCCGAAAAACTCGCCGACAAAGCCATCGCCTCGGCGCGTGAACGCGTGGTCAATCTCAAGGAACTGCTCGGCTATCTGCCGAGCTTCGCCGAAGTACAAGGCCACCTGGCGCACGCCTTTGCCGAGGACTTTGCGGTATCACTGGACTGGGATAATGCACTCAATCCCCAGGAACAGGCGCGCTTTGAGGCGGCACTGGCCGAGATTGACAGCCCGGAATGGGTTTATCAACACACCCGCCCCGCCACCGCGCACATGGTTGAGCGGGTATACAAAGCCAAAGGCGGGCTGCTGCGCGCTGCCTTACAGATCGACACACAGACCGCGTGTCTTAAGCAGGTCTGGATCACCGGCGATTTTTTCGTCAAACCGCAACGCCTCATCCTTGATCTGGAAGCCTTCTTGAAAGACACCCCACTCGATCAACTCCCGGCCCGCATCCAGACATTTTTCGCCGACTACCCGGCGGAATTATTGGCCCTGAATCCAGAGGATTTCATCGCCTTGTTGTGTCCAGAAGTGGCGGCATCATCTTAATGCCACTGCAAAAAAGCGACGGCTAGAAGCCGCCGCCACTTCGTGCCGAGCCAGAGCGCGGCATTCCCGATGGGCTTAGTCCTGACGATAGACCGGGAAGCGGGCGCAGACATCGAGTACCTGTTGCTTGACCCGTTCCAGCACTGCCGGGTTTTCATGGTCATCCAGAATATCTGCAATCCAGTGGGCTAGTTGCTGGGCCTCGTTTAGACCAAAGCCCCGGGTAGTGATGGCCGGGGTGCCGATGCGAATGCCGCTGGTGACAAAGGGCGATTGCGGGTCATTGGGAACGGTGTTTTTATTGACCGTGATATAGGCCTGTCCCAAAGCAGCATCAGCGGCTTTGCCGGTCAGCCCCTTGGCAATCAGATCGACCAAAAACAGGTGATTATCGGTGCCGCCCGAGACGATGCGATGCCCACGTTCGATCAATACCGCCGCCATGGCGCGGGCGTTGTCGATGACCTGTTGTTGATACTGTTTGAACTCGGGCTCCAGCGCTTCCTTGAAGGCCACCGCTTTGGCGGCAATCGCATGCATCAGCGGGCCACCCTGGGTTCCCGGAAACACCAGGGAATTGAGCTTTTTCTCGATCTCGGGGTTGGCTTTGGCCAGAATCATGCCACCGCGTGGGCCGCGCAGGGTTTTGTGGGTGGTGGTGGTGGTGACATCGGCAATGCTGACCGGGTTGGGATACAAGCCAGCGGCCACCAGACCGGCGACATGGGCCATATCCACCAGCAGATAGGCGCCGACTTCATCGGCAATGGCGCGAAAACGTGCCCAGTCAATCACCCGCGAATAGGCCGAAAAACCCGCCACAATCAGCTTGGGGCGATGTTCCAGCGCCAATTGCTCGACCTGGGCATAATCCAGATAGCCCTGATCATCTACGCCATATTGCACGGCATGATACAGCTTGCCGGAAAAGTTGACCTTGGCGCCGTGGGTCAGATGTCCGCCGTGGGCCAGACTCATGCCCAGCACGGTTTCACCCGGCTCCACCAGGGCCATATACACCGCCGCATTGGCCTGTGAACCGGAATGCGGCTGGACATTGGCATAATCGGCGCCAAACAGGGCCTTGGCCCGTTCCAGCGCCAGTTCCTCGGCGATATCTACAAACTCACAGCCGCCGTAATAGCGTTTGCCGGGATAGCCTTCGGCATATTTGTTGGTCAGCACACTGCCCTGAGCCTGTAACACTCTGGGGCTGGTGTAGTTTTCCGAGGCAATCAGCTCGATATGTTGCTCCTGGCGGACGGCCTCGGATTGCATGGCATCCCACAGCACATCATCATATCCGGCCAGGGTCATACGGCTTGAAAACATATTAAGTAAACTCCATAAGGCAAATAATAAGGTAGTAAGTCAGGTTTAGCGTTTAAGGCCACCGCGACATCTGGAAGATGCCGCTACTTTGCTCAGTCCAGCGCAAACGCTGTTTTCATCTGCGCAGACATCTCCGGGAGCTGGGCCTGTAATGCCTCAAAATCAGCCAGCGCTGCCGGCAGGTCATGGCGCCGACAGGCCTGTTCGATGGCCAGGGCCAGCGTATACAGACGATGGGCGCTCATATTACCAGCCATTCCTTTGATGGTGTGACTCAGTTGCATGGCCTGCGGCAAATTATCCTGCGCCAGATGTTCTGCTAGTGTGGTAATGCGTTGCGGGAGATCCTGCAAAAAATCATTGACCAGCTGTGCCGCCAGTTCGCGATCATCCATCAGCCGCTCCAGCAGTTCGGCCTGGGCAAAGACGAGCGCACTGGCAATAGGATCTGCCTGCGCGGCGGCGCTGGCCCCGGCCTGGGCGGTCTGCGGGTGGCGTGGCAACCACTTTTGCAGTATCTGCAACAGCGCATCGGGTGAGACCGGTTTTTGCAGATAATCATCCATCCCCGCCTGCAGACAGCGCTCCCGATCGCCTTGCATGGCGTGGGCGGTCATGGCAATGATGGGAATATGCGCCACCGCTCCTGCCATCTGTGCCTCGTTTTCACGAATCCATTGGGTGGCCTGCAGGCCGTCCATCTCAGGCATTTGTACATCCATCAGGACCAGATCATAGGGCAGACTGCTCAGAGCGCTGAGAGCCTCCATGCCATTGGCCACCGCATCGGCGCGCAGGCCGAATTTGCGCAGGATACCCAAGGCGACTTGCTGGTTGATGATATTGTCCTCTGCCAGCAGGATGCGCGCCTTGCTGTCCTTGAAATACTCGGCGGCCTGACTTTTGTGCAGCTCGTGCGTCAGGTGCTGGGTGATCAGCGGGGCGTGCTGTTCACGCGCCAATGCCAGCGATAGACAATCAAACAGCTCCAGATGTTGCAGCGGCTTGCTCAGATAGCCGGAAAAACCGATCTCTTCCAGGCGTTTGCCCTGACCGCGCTGCCCGACCGAGGTCATCATTACCAAACGGGTCTCCTGCAATCGCGTATCGGCACGAATCACCCGGCCCAGGGTTTCACCATCCATGCCCGGCATACACATATCCAGAATCGCCAGCTGATACGGGTCTTGTTCGCTCAGCCCCTGATACAACAGGGCCAGCGCCTGTGGCCCATCACAGGCGCTGCTGGTACGCATCTGCCAGTGCTTGAGGCGCTGTTCCAGGATCTCCCGATTGGTGGCGTTGTCATCGACAATCAGGGCGCGCACACCGTGCAATGATGCGATCAGTAGCGTTGACTCTGCCTGTGCATCACCCTCCTGACACCCGAGTTTTACGGTAAACCAGAAGGTAGACCCCTCGCCTTGTACGCTGTCAACGCCAATCTCCCCGCCCATGAGAATGGCCAGTTGCCGGGAAATCGCCAGCCCCAGCCCGGTGCCGCCAAATTCGCGGGTAATCGAGGCATCAACCTGGGAAAAGCTTTGAAACAGCCGGTCCATTTTATCTTTGGGGATGCCGATGCCGGTATCACGCACGCTAAAGCGCAGATGAGCGGTTTGGGCATCGGTATGCACACAGCTTACGCGCACTGCTACCTCGCCCTGATGGGTGAATTTGATGGCGTTGCTGACCAGATTGGTGAGAATCTGGCGCAGGCGCCCGGGATCACCGCACAGCAGTACCGGCACATCCACATCCGCCGCACAGATAAACTCAAGTCCCTTCTCCTCGGCCTTGAAGGCCATCATCATGGCAAAATCATCCAGGGTGGTGCGCAAATCAAAATCCAGGGTTTCCAGATCCAGTTTCCCCGCTTCTATTTTGGAAAAGTCCAAGATGTCGTTAATCAGCGCCAGCAAGGCCTCGGCACTGGCCTTGACGGTGTTGGCATAATGACGCTGTTCGCCGTTGAGTTCGGTATCCAGGAGCAGCCCGGTCATACCGATCACTCCGTTCATCGGTGTGCGGATTTCATGGCTCATATTGGCCAGAAACTCGCTTTTGGCCTGACTGGCCTGTTGCGCTTTCAACAAGGCCAAATCGAGTTCGATATTTGTGCAGGCCAGTTCGTGGGCATAGGCATTGAGCTTTTCCTCGGCGAATTTGCGGGCGGTAATATCGCGGGCCACCGCATAAATCATCTCCCCTTGCGGAATAGAACGCCACTCGATCCAGCAATAGCTGCCGTCTTTGTGACGATAGCGGTTTTCAAAGCCGATCACCTCCTCTTGCTGTTTGAGCATACTCACGGCCTGATGGGTGCTGGCAATATCATCAGGATGGATAAACTCAAAAAAGGAGCGCCCTTCCACCTCGCTCATGGTATAGCCGAGCACCTGCTGCCATTGCGGATTGAGGCGGATAAACTGGCCTTGGGTATTGGCGATGCATAGCAAATCCAGACTGGTGTTGAAATAGCGGTCAAGCTCGGCACTCTTGGCTTTCAGGGCGATTTCTGCCTGCTTGCGGTCGGTGATGTCCTGATGGGTGCCGGCCATGCGCAAAGGCCGCCCATCGTTTGCCCATTCAATGACCTTGCCGCGATCCAGCACCCATACCCAGGAGCCGTCTTTATGATGCATGCGGCACTCGCATTCGTAATACGCCAGATCACCGGCGAAGTGTTCGGTCAGCCGCTGGTTGCTGATGATGGCGTCTTCGGGATGCAATTTATCCAGCCAGGTCTGGATGCTGATCGGTGCCAGCTCATCCAGGGTATGGCCGATAATCTGCGCCCAGCGCTCATTGAAGATGGTACGACCACTGAGGATATCCCATTCCCAGGTACCCACATGGGTGCCTTCGATAATATGCGCGAGGCGCTGGCGCTGTTGTTCTAATTGCAGCTCGATGTTTTTCAGGTGCGTCTGATCGAACATATAGCCACGGATTTTAACGACCTCGCCGTGCTCATTGAGTTCGAGCATGGTGAAATCATAAAACCACTTATAAATCCCTTCCTGGGTGCGCAGCCGGTAGGATTGTTCATAGGTGCTGATACCTTGTTCGATATTGTATGACACCTCGGCTTTGATCAGCGCCGCATCTTCGGGATGCAGCAAATCCTGGAAATGAAACCCAGGATGTTTCATTTGCTCGGGGGTATAACCCAGAATGGCCGTGACATTTTCCGAGACATACAACACCGGCCAGTGCGCCTGCGGTGACCACACAATGGTCAGCACCGGGCCATTGGAGAATAGCTTGCGTTCGGCCTGAAGCTCCTCTTCGGCCTGTTTGCGTTCGCTGATATCAATAAAGGCGCCGATCAGCTCCACCAGCTCACCGGCCTCATCGAAACACACCCGCCAGCGATCTTCCAGCCAGACCCAATGCCCGGCCGTGTGGCGAATACGATAGGTGCAAGTCCAAACGCCTTCATGGTTGTGCTGTTGCCAGCGCTTTTTGGTTTCTATGACAGCTTGCCGGTCATCCGGGTGCAGGGCCTCATGCCACCAGCGCGTATCATCGAGCGCCTGGTCAGGCGGGATGCCAAGTACGGCGTGAATATTGTGGGTCAGAAAGGTGAAAGCATCACAGTCTGGCTTGGTGGTATAAATCACCACCGGGCTGTTGGCCAGGAGCTGATCCAGGCGCTGGCGCGAGGTGAAAGCATTTTCCAGGGTGGCAAAGCTTTGGTTGAAGGTCTGGGCCAGCAGGGCTAATTCACGCGGCCCCCGCTCCGGCAGGCGCGCACTCAGCGAGGGCTTGTTGGCCAAGGCACGCAAATGCTGCGCAAATACCGCCACCGGACGGGCGGTCAGATAGGCCGCCAGGACGGTGGCCAGAATCACCATCAGCAGACTGAGCAATAAAATGACGCTTAAATGGGTGCGCAGGGTTTCCACGCCCTGAAAAGCCTGCTGATAGGTGAGCGCCACCGCGATCTCAAGATGCTCAAGGCCCGGCGAATCCAGCGGTGTTTGCTGCACCAACCAGTGGCTTTGCGGCGGTGGCCAGGTCTGCAGTGCGGCATGTTCATGCCAAAACTGATTGGCGACGATCAATTCACCATCATGATCAAGCAAGGCAACCGCATAACGCTGACGATCCCAAAACGAGAGAAATTGCTGCCAGGCTTGATATCCCAAGGTCACGATCAAAGCGCCTTCCGGGGAATCATGGATAAATACCGGGGTGGCAAACACCAGTCCTTTGGCATCTAGATACCAGAGCGTGCGCCCTGAGGCCGGTAGATGGTTCAGCCGCAAGGACTGTAGATCGTGCACCGTAGGTTCGCCGTTGCTGATGATCTCGCGGCCCTGAAAATCGAGCAGGGCAAAGTGGGCTTTGGCCTGCATACCGGCAATATCCCCCAGCGAACGAAACAGCACCGGCAGATAACGGTAGCGGTCTTCGGTATCAATCAGGCCATTGATGACCAGATCATTGTCCGCCAGGGTTTGCGCTCTCGCCTGGATGGCATACAGATGACTGCGCAGCAGGTCATGGTTGTATTCCAGCAGGTGATCCATGCGGGCATGTACCTCCTGCTCCATGCCTTTTTGGTAAAAATGCGCCAACAGGCCGCCGACAATGGCCAGGCTGCACAAGGTCAGCGGTAACACCCACAGCAAAACCTGGGTCGGCAGGCGATATTCTTGTAAACGCGGGAATTTCTTCACGATGCCCTGCTTATGGCGGTTATTCTTTGACGGATAGGGGGATGATCCCACCCTCGCGGGAGAAACGCCCCATCTGCAAGTCGCTGATATCTAGTGCATCATGGCGCTCCGGGGCAAAGGGCGGATGATAATCACGCACCAGCCCTTCGTGTGGCGCGAGTTTTTCTAAGGCCTGTTGTACGGCACTGCGCTCCACCACCCCAGCCTGGGTAATGGCGCTGGCCAGCAGATGCACCAGATCATAGCTGTGCGCGACGGCTGAGGGGGCGTAAATGTCGGCGATGCTGCGGGTCTGCGGAAACAGCGCCCTATAACCCTCCAGAAATTGCTCGGCACGCGCTGGAAACGGTGGATTAAAAAAGGAAAAAGTCTGCACAAAGCACAAATCCAATTCACCCAGTTGCGCAGCCAGGCGCTGCTCAAATTCCCCGCCAATCAGGCCCCAGTGAGAAATCACCGGCAGGCGCTGGGGCGGTGGCTGGTCTTGCAGGGCCAGCATAAAGTTCGCCGCATCGGGGGCATTGCCGACAAAGATCACAGCATCCACATCGGCCTGCTGGATGCGTTGCAGGGTATGCTTAAAACGCTGCTCCCCCCAGTTAAACCATTCCACCCAGGCCGGAGCCAGGCCATGATCACGCAATGCCAGGGTGAGAGATAGTTCATTAGAGCGCCCCCAGCTGGTTTGTTCGAGTACCAGCGCGAGGCGTTTGTACCCTTGCGCAAGGGCATGATCAATCAAGAATTGCCCGGCAAATTCATCCCGAATGGATACGCGAAAAACAAAATTAGGGCGCCGGTGGTGTTCTACCAGATGCGTTCCGGCGGCCCACGGTATCAGATACGGGATGCCATAGCTGTGAATCAGCTCAAGTTGTGCGTGAATCACCGGGGTGTGTTTGCCGCCAAGAATGGCGATAACCTGCGCATTTTTAGCAATCTGGCGAACATTTTCCACGCCGCGTGCGGGATTGCGCCGATGATCATGGATCTCCAGCATCAGCGGTCGGCCCAGAACCCCACCGGCACGATTGAGTTCACGAATCGCCACCAGCGCGCCGCGCCGAATGGCCTCACCGGCCTCGGCATCTTTGCTGGATAAATCGACATTGAGGGCGATGACAATCGGTGCGCCAGCCTGCAAGGGACTGATCGACAGGACACTGAGCATAATCAACAAAAGAATGCGTAACATAGATCTCGCAAAATCAGGCAGAGGTTAAGCGGAGATGGCGTACAGCCGGGCAAGCTGCGCGGCGGCCTGTTGCGTATCGGCGCTGGCAAATACCCCGGCGGTCACGGCGAGTAAATCTGCCCCGGCGGCGACCAAGGGGGCGGCATTGTCTGCCGTGATACCGCCAATGGCACACAGCGGCAGTGAGAGTTGTTGCTTGGCTTGGTGTAAAAGCGCTAGGGGTGCAGACGCTGCCTGGGGTTTGGTCACAGAAGGATAAAAGGCACCGAAGGCCAGGTAATCGGCCCCTTGGGCAACCGCCTGATAGGCCAGCGCCAGGGAAGCGTGACAGGTGATGCCGATGAGCTTATCAGGCCCCAGCAAGGCGCGGGCCTGTGGCAATGGCATATCGGACTGCCCCAGATGTACCCCGTCGGCATCCACGGCTTGTGCCAGCGCCACATCATCATTGACCAGAAACAAAGCGCCGAAGCGCTGACACAGTGCGCGTAATTGCTGCGCTTGCGTCAAACGCACCGAAGCGGCACTGTGTTTATCGCGGTATTGCACCAGTCGCGCTCCGCCCTGCAAGGCAGCCTCAACCTCAGACAGCAAATGCGGTGCGGGCATAAGTGTCTGATCTGTCAGCACATATAAGCCGCACAGGCGGGTTTTATTTATCATCACCCTCATCATCCAGGGACCAGAACAAACGGTTGGGCAGATGTTGGCCTTTGCCGGGGCAGTAGCCGGATTGCAGGGCTTGCCAGGTGAAATCCTGCGCCTCATGCAGCGCGGCAATGGGGTCGGTGTCTTGGGCCAGCAGCGCGGCGATACTGGCAGAAAGAGTACATCCCGAGCCATGATAGCTGGGCTTAAGGCGGTCCCAGGTAAAGGTACGCAGGCGCGCCTGACCGCTGTAGAGCACATTGTGTACCTTCAGGGTTTCCTCGTGGGTGCCGGTAATCAGGACAAACTGACAGCCACGCTGCAATAAGGCCAGCGCGCAGGCATCCAGACTATCGCCCTCGGGTGCCAGGGCGCGGGCCTCCAGGCTGTTGGGGGTGAGCACCGTGGCCAAGGGGACGAGCTGTTCCAGCAGCGCCTGGGTAATCGCCTCGCTCGACAGCGCACCCCCGCCGCCGGCTTTGAGTATGGGGTCAAGCACCACCGGAATGCGCGGATATTCCTGCAATAACGTATGCACGGCCGCCACGGCCTCAAGGCTGCCAAGCATCCCGATCTTGATACCCTTGACCGGCATATCATCGAGCACGGCGCGGGCCTGCTTGAGAATCAGCTCCGCACTGACCGGCATGAATTCCAGCACATCTGAGGTGTTTTGTACGGTGATGGCGGTAATCACTGACACCGGATGACAGCCCATGCTCAAGATGGATTCTGCATCCGCCAGGACCCCAGCACCGCCTGTCGGGTCGCTGCCCGCGATGGTCATCACGACTGGAATAGGCTGTTCACTCATGGATTAACATTACCGGGAAACATATCTGTGTTGGCGGCATGCCCGTGGCATCGGTGTCCGCCAGATCAGCGAAAACCGCCCTCGGCATGTCTGGGCAAGCCTGGTTGACCGATTGCAGCGTGCTTTGCGACATGAAAGATAAGCGGTACCGTATGCCATTCTGAGATTAAAGCGCTGCGTGCGGATTTTGTTAAAATTTACCGCCACGGTCTCAACGTCCGTATGTATGATAGAGTGTAGCATCCAAAGAATAGACAAGACAGTTTTGCACACCAGAAGTACGGGCTATTGGCGCCTGTGTGCTGTCAGCCGAGCAATCAATCAAGGGGGATAAGGCATTGTCTGCTGATCTAAGGACTGAGGTCACCGCAACCCATCAGACCAGCATTTTGATCGTAGATGATTCACGGGTCATGCGCCAGGCGCTCAAAAAAGCCCTTAAATCACACTACAACGTGTTGGAGGCCGCTGATGGCGAACAGGCCTGGGAGATGTTGTGCCAACATCCACAGATTCAAGGCCTGTTTACGGATTTGTCCATGCCCAAATTGGACGGCTATGGCCTGATTGCGCGCATTCGCGCCAGTCAGGAGGCCCATCTGGCCGGTCTGCCAGTGATTGTGATCACCGGCAAGGAAAATGAGGGCGATGCCTTGACCGAGGTGCGTGCGCAAGGGGCTGATGATGTGCTGCTCAAGCCCTTTGAGGATGCCCGCATCCTGGCCCTAGCGGCCCAGTATCTGCAAGGCCGTGATGCACAGACTACGCCGCCTGTCGAGGCGACGGATGCTGAACCTGCTGTTCCCTCGCCACCGCCCGCGCCGAATACCGCCGCACCCGCCATTGATGCGCCTCCTGTAGATCCCGACGCCGCCCCGTCATTGCAAAACCAGCTCGCTGAGGCGCGGGCGCAACTCAACAGCCTGCGGGAAGAGCGTGATACCCTCCAGCAAGAGCTTGAACAGCTGCGCACTGAACTGTTTTTGCGCCAGCAAACCTCGGATGAACGTCGGGCCCAGACGCGCATCAAAGAACTTGAACAGGCCAATGCTCAGGCAGCGGACGCCCTGGCGGCAGAAAATGCCCGCGCCAATGAGCAAGAGGCCAGGGTGCTGGGCCTGCAAAGCGACATCGGTGAGGCCGCCTCGAAACTGCAGGCCCAGCGTGAACAGATCAAGCAGCTGGAACAGGAACGCGCAGACCTGCATCAGGCGCTGGAAGCTGCACAACAGCGGACGCAAATGGCCGAGCAGTTGCTTGCCCAGGCGCGTGGCGAAGCGGTCAGCGACAGCTTTGCCCCAAGTGCGGCACTCGACACCCTGTCAGGGACTGCCCCGGACAGTGAAGCCCTCCGGCTGCGCTTGCAAGCTGCTGAGCTGGCTCAACTGCGGGCCGAGGATGAAATGGTCGAAGTGGCCTCGCGCCTGGAACTCGCTGAGGCCAATTTTCAGCAGGCCCAAGAGGAAAACCAGCGCCTGAGTCGGGAACTGAACCGCCTGCGCAATCACCTGCGAGAGATGGAAAAGGAGATCGTCTCGCAGCGTCTGGAGTTTGAGGAAAGCCTGCGGCGTAGCCAGGAAGCCCCGTCAGCGGACACCGGCGGCGAAACGCGTACACCTTCTGCGGCAACAGGCCGCTCGGCCACAGACTCGTCACCGCGCAGTGCCGACAGCGAGGCCGGATTCACAGAGACCACCCCCTCAGAGCAAGGTTTTACGATGCTCAATACCCAGGGTGAGCCGGTTCCGGTTGCCACGCGGGCGGGCGGTCAGCGGCATTATCCACGCGGCTTTGAGGAAGTGATCCAGCGCTGGGAGACAGAACGGCGCCGCCAGCGCTTGGTGCAAGGTATTTTGCTGAGCATTATCGTGGCGATGGGTGCCCTGATCCTCTTCTTGCTAAGCGGCTGGTTGCGAACCTAGGCTTTTACGGTAACGGCGTGCAGACTGAATATCATATTTTTATCGTGATCAAGGGGATAGCTTAATGGCGCTCACATTGGAACAATTACTGGATCATTCCACCGGTCTGGTGTCTTTACCCGCCGTTGCGATGCGTTTAAATCAGATGGTGGATGATCCCAATGCCACGGTGATCGACATCGGCCACTTGATCAGCCAGGATCCGGCGCTGACAATTCGCTTGCTCAAACTGGCCAACAGCCCCTTTTATGGGCTGACCCATGAGATTGACACCATCTCGCGGGCGGTCACCGTCATTGGCATCAAGCAGATTCGTGATTTGGTCTTGGCCACTGAGGTTACGCGGGTTTTTCATGAAATGCTCAATGATGTGGTATCAATGGAGGCCTTCTGGCGTCACAGCATTTACTGCGGCCTGGCGGCGCGGATGCTGGCAAAACATGGTCTGCCACGCAAGGGGGAATTTTTGTTTATCTGCGGTCTGCTACACGATATTGGCCGCCTGCTGATCTACAAACACGAACCCAAAGCCGCACACGAGGCGTTTTTGCTCGGACTGCGGCGACGCGGCGAAATGTCGCCCACCCAGGCGGAAAAGGAAATTTTAGGCTATGACCATGCCGAAGTCGGCGGCGCCCTGGCGCAACGCTGGCAACTGCCGCAAAGCCTGCAATCCTGCATCTTCTATCACCACAACCCCGCCGGGGCGGGTGAGTTTCAAATCGAGGCGAGCATCGTGCATATTGCCAACAGCATTGCCCACATGGCCGAACTCGATACCCGCGATGAACGTGATGTACCGCCGATTCAGCCGCAGGCCTGGGAGCGTATCCAGCTGACGGCAGCGGTCTTGCCCGAGATCATCGAAAAAGCCCAGCAGCAGGTAGTGGAAGTAGAATCCCTGCTGCTGCGGGATGGTGAAGTGTTCTAAGCGTTATGGGTATGTATGCCATGCCTGAACGAATACCCTCTCCCGCCTTGGTGTGGTGCATGTGCATCATCTGGGTGGCCACGCTCAGTGCCTGCGCCACCGGGCCGATTCCCGCCGCCTTGCAGATGCCTCCCGGCCCCTTGCCAACACTGCATGAGGTGCGTAACGACCCGGCGGCGCACCTTGGGCAGCCCGTGCGCTGGGGTGGCACCATTGCCCAGATCGAAAATCTGCCCAGCGAAACCCAACTGGAACTGGTGTCGCGTCCCTTGGGTAATACTACGCGGCCGCAGGAAACGGATCTCACGGAAGGCCGCTTTGTGGCCATCCTGCCCGGCTTTCTCGACCCGGCAATTTATGCCCCCGGACGCGAGCTGACGCTGGTGGGGCAGATCGAAGGCACCCTCAGCCGAACCATCGGCACCCATCCTTACGCCTTTGTCCTGATACGCGCCCAGGCGCATCACCTCTGGCCCGAGCGCGAAGTACTCCCCCCATATCCCCTGCACTGGAATCCCTGGTTTTATGACCCTTGGTATGCCCCGCATCCCTTTCATCGCCCCTGGCCATATCACTGAGCCGGTATAGCCCCGTGGAGCGCGTGAGCAAAACCAGCACCATGTCTCGCATCGGGCTGATCGCGTTACTCCTCGTGCTGTGGCTGAGCGGCTGCGCCACCGGCCCGCGTTATGACACCGAGGGGATTGATCTTAGCCTCTCACCGCGCAGCGTGATCGAAGTCGGCACATTTCCTGCCGGTCAACGCATCCTCTGGGGCGGTGCGATCATCGAAGTGCGCAATCTGCACCAGAGCAGCGAAATTGAGCTAATGGCCTTTCCCCTGGATCAGCAGCAACGTCCCCAGACCCACAAAGCTGCCCAAGGCCGCTTCCTGGCCCACTGGCCTGCCTATCTGGAGGCCATGGACTACGCCCCAGGGCGCCTGTTGACCGTGACAGGCACCCTCATCGACATCACCACCGGCCCCATCGGCGCCGCGACCTATCACTATCCCAACGTGCAGATTGAACAGCTACACCTCTGGCCTGCACAGGCATCGCCCACCCGCCCACGCCTGCACATCGGCATCGGCGTCACCTTGGGCAATTAACCCATGCCAAGGCGGGTGTAGCAAGGCAATGATGTCCTCAGCGCTTCTTCAATAATCTGCGCACACTCCGTTTTTACCGGCGTTTCTCCTGTCAGGAAGCGATGCTTGCCTTCATGTTCAATGCCTTTGATCAATCCTTCTCGAACCCCACTTATGGGCAATCATCGCCATAGTTGAGAATCCATCGTCTGCCTAAAGCTGTCAACCCAATTCAGAAAAGTCCCCTTTTGTGCAAAGCAGAAGTGTCCCCCGTAGAATGCGTGGTTATGGTGTTTGGGCTGGTGCCGGAGTGATGTTGCCCCGACCTCTCCAAGGGTGGTCCGGCGCCGGTTTGTAGGTTGGCTTGGCGGTCTGTTTTGCCTTGGCCTGGTCGACGCTGTGGTGGACACTTTTTTCATCATCCAGCGGTGTGGGCGGTTCGCCCTCAGCCAACAGACGGTAAGGCATGATGTGCCCCTGGTGCAGGAGGGTGATGGTGCCGTCGAAGGCCTCGCAGACGGTGAGGGTGGCACCCCGCAGGCGGTAGCCCTTGCCCTGTCCCTGAAGCTGATATTCCCGGTTCTTGAACTGGAAGCAAAGGTTCTTGGAGAGCTTACGGGTATGGTGCAGGCAAAGGATGAGGGCCTGCTCCTCGGGGCTGTGCAGCACCGGTCGGTGGGCATCCTGGGGGCTTTGTGGCTCGACGGCGAAGCGGGCGTTGAAGTCGGCCATGAAGGTGGGGAGGAAGGCGTTGGCGGCGTCGATGTCCGAGATCTCACGCAGGCGCAGCTCCTTGACCAAACGGTCTTGCAGGGTCTGGTTGGCCCGCTCCACCCGCCCCTTGGCCTGAGGCGTGTTGGCATGAATGGCGGCGATGTCGAGGGTCTTGAGGGCGCGGGAAAACTGGGTCAGCTCCCCGTCGTGCTCAGGATGATTGACACGGAAGATGCTGTGTTTGTCTGAGTAGAGGGCCACCGGACGTCCGTGCTGATCCAGGTATTGCTGTAGGGTCTCCATGTAGGCCTGGGTGGTCTCGGCGGGCACGAAGCGCAGGGCCATCAGGCGCCCTGTGGCGTCGTCGATGAACACAATCAGGGTACAGCGCGGGCCGCGCACCTCAAACCAGTCATGGGGCGAGCCGTCGATTTGAATGAGCTCCCCCAGGCAGGGGCGGCGTGGACGGCGCTGATGAATGCGGGCTTGCTTGCGTTGCTTGGGCTGCCATAGCCCATCGGCCACCATCCACTGGCGCAGGGTCTCGACCGAGAGATGATGACCATGGCGCTCGGCCAGCTTTTCGCAGGCCAGGGTGGGGCCAAAGTCGGTGTAGTGCGTCTTGACCAAGGCGAGCACCTCCTGGCGTACTGTCTCGGCAATGGCGTTATTGGGACGTCGGCCACGGTGGCCACTGCGTAGCCCTGTCGCCCCATGCTCACGATAGCGGCGAACCAGGCGCTTGACCTGGCGCACGCTCAACCCCAGGCGCTGGGCCGCCTCGGCCTGCCGCAGATGCTTGTTCGCCACCGCCTGAATCATCTCTAGTCGGTCAATTTCTTTGTGACTCATCGTAATGTGCTCCTTCGTCATGCGTGCCCCTCCCGCTTAAATATAAAGGGGACATTTTAGAATTGGACGAAGGGGACATTACTGCTTTGGGCTAACATCGTCTGCCTAAAGCTTGCCAGCCAGTCGATTCTCTGCTAAAAACACTCGCCTTTTCCACGAGGAGAGATCACCATGGCCGCAAAAGGTAGTAAAGCACGTTCCCCCAAGGCGAAAGCAAAGGAAACCCCTTCTCAGGATGCGGCGGCTGCCAAAGAAATTGCACCGTATGAAGCCAGTGAAGGTGAGGAGTACATGAGTCCAGAGCAACAGGCGCATTTCCGCCAAATTCTGCTGGCGTGGAAGCAAAACCTGATGGAAGAGGTTGACCGCACCGTGGATCATATGAAGGAGGATGCCTCAAATTTCGCCGATCCCGCTGACCGCGCCACGCAAGAAGAAGAATTCAGCCTGGAATTGCGCACCCGCGACCGCGAGCGCAAATTGATCAAAAAAATTGATGAGGCCATGGCCAGCATTGAAAACGGTGATTATGGCTATTGTGAGGCCTGCGGCATCGAAATCGGTGTCCGCCGCCTGGAGGCCCGCCCCACCGCCACGTTGTGCATTGACTGCAAAACTTTGCAGGAAATCAAGGAAAAACAAATGGCATAACCGCCACCACGACGTGGTAAACGCCGCATGCCTTTGCACACAGCAATTGAGCAGGAGGGGGTTACTTCCCCCATCCTCTCATACCACCGGGCATACGGCCTCGTCCCAAGAGCAAAAAACAGTTCTTGATTTTTTCTTCATTCTTCATCAAAATTTCCTACTGTAGATAGGTTATCTACAAGCGCGAAGGTTTCGCGTTCCATGGTCGGGGTCGAAGTCGAATCGCAAAGTTGTTCTCTGTTCAGGATGAACGCCGAGGCCACTTTTATGGCGCAAGCTGGGTTTCGACGGCTGAAACCGCCCATGTTGCCGGTGTTGACCGGCCATTCGGTTGGGACTGCTCAACCAGGACTCCAGTTGCTCGCCCGCAAGGGTGTTATCAACGGAGAGCGAAGTGCCTAAAAATCGCATAAGCAACTTTGTTTAGGTTTTTAGGAGCAGTACATGAGCTGATGGCAATCCCCATCAGCGATATGCGTCCCAGCCTACCAACAAATGGCCGATGGCGCTGTGGAGGTGATGGACACGCAGCAAAGTCCTACCAAGCCGTTGCTTGGCGTTTTATGGGCGACATCAGGACAATGCCGCCACGATCCATTAAGCCCGCACCACCTGCACAGCCCGCCCCTGCGGGCTGGTATGGGTTTCACAGGAGGTGCGGGTTTCAATGGCGGGCTGATCTGAGCGGCGATCAAAAATCACCAGCCAGCCGCTGTCCAGGCCCAAGCCCGAGAGATACCCATCCAGTTGTTCCAAGCCTTCCATCAAAGGATCAGGGCGGGTATCGCGCCAGACTTTAAGCTCAATGCCTAAGGTCACATCCCCATAGCGCAGACACAAATCCATCCGCCCTGAGCCAATGGCATATTCGCGCTCCAAACTCCCACCGCCATTGACCACCCGATGCAAAAAGGCCATCAATACCAGGTGGGGGGCGATTTCATGATAGGGCGTGCTTTTTAACAAAGGCGCGCCGTGCTGCCGCCAGAAACTGAGAAAAGCCGCCAGCAGTTTTTCTGGATTGAGGGATTCATCTGGATTCAGCCAACTCGGCGCAATACGCGGCAAGGTGTCCTGAGGGGCACCGGCCAGTGACCGCGGTAGCACTTCCCGATAGATGGGGTTGGCCACCACCAGACCGCCGGCACCGTCACGACGCAATAAGCCCAGATCCACCAGATATTGGCGATCATCTTCCGAGGCATCCTCCATCCATTCACCCGCCAGCATCGGCTCAATCACCCGGCGTACCCGGGGTTCCTGGAGTTTATGCGCCAGTTGATCCAAATGGGTCACCCGTTCCACAATCATGGCCTCCTTGGCCTGCTCAATCCGTTCCACGGTGATGGGCTGTGCGCGATCCCGCCCGGCACGAATCTTAAAGGTGGCCCGATAGGCCAGGGCATTGACCAGCCACGGCTGGCCTTGGGTTAATTCCCAGATCCGATCCAGGGCCTCGGGGGTAAAAATCTGCCCGGTTTCTTGGGTGTGTTCGAGCAACAGCGTCAGGGTTTCATCGCGGGTGAAATCCCCCAGACGCAGGGATTCCGCTTTGATATTGAACGCACTGCCGCCGGTGATGGGGTCTTTCTCGGAGCTGGCATGGATGCGGTAGTCGCGCAGATCGCGTACCCCACACAAGATGATGGTCTGGGGGAAGGCCGTGGGGCGTTGCGGATACCCGGCGCGTAACTGGCGCAGCAAGGACAGCAGGGTATCACCAATCAGGGCGTCCACCTCATCCAGCAAGAGCACTAAGGGTTTGGGTGAAATGGTGCTCCACTGACTGAGAAATGTACTGAGCGCTGAGCCTGGGGCAGTGGTCGCTAAAATCTCACGGGCATGCTGTGGACGTTCATGATCCTGGGTCCAGATCTGTGCCGAGGAGGCGATATCCGTGACCATGGTCGCCATCGCCTCGTCAATGCGCTCACGCCAGGCCTGCGCACCTTCCAGATTGGCATACACCGCCCGATAATGCCCCTCACGGTTTAAATATTCCATCAAGGCCAAAAGACAGGAGGTTTTACCGGTTTGACGCGGGGCATGAAGCAGGAAGTATTTTTTCTGGTCGATCAGGCTGAGCACTTCATCGAGATCCCAGCGGGATAACGGCGGCACGATGTAATGATCCTCAGAGCGCACCGGCCCTTCGGTGTTGAAAAAGCGCATGGGATACCTCGCAACATGGGCTACATAGCTTAAACACTGAGCATAACATGGCCACGGGAGCGCCAAATCCTGGATCAATAGAGCATCAATCCTGCGGATATCGGGTGCTTCATGGATATTGATGTATAGACAGGACCTGGGTCAAACACCCGCAAGCCTCCCCTATCTCCAGTATCAAAGGATATACTGTGACCATCCTGGCGGATACGCAGACCGACCGATTAATCTTAAGTATGGAGCCTTTGGCATGGGTAAACACGCGCCTGAAACCTTGGGTGTTAGAAAAAAAATGCAGCTCAAAGATACTGACCTTTCTACCACTGTTGCGGAGAAAGCCGCGCCGCCGGTCGTTGCATTTGACGGCTATGTGATCGGTATTGGGGCTTCGGCGGGGGGGCTGGAGGCGTTGGAGTTATCCTTTCAGAATATGCCAGTCAATATGAACGCCGCTTTTGTGGTGGTGCAGCATCTGTCGCCGGATCATAAAAGCCTGATGGCCAATCTGCTCGCACGGCATACACATATGCCGGTGACCACGGTGGAAGATGGCATGGCCTTGCAGGCCAATCATGTCTATCTGATCCCGCCGGCCAGTCTGATGACGCTTTCCAAAGCGCGGTTACGCCTGATTCCCAAAAATCCCCGGGGGCTGTCGCTGCCGATTGATTTTTTCTTTTCCTCGCTGGCGGAAAATTTTGGCAATCGGGCCATTGGGGTGATTTTATCGGGCACGGGTTCAGATGGCACCCGGGGTTCGGTGGCCATCAATGATGCCGGCGGATTGTTACTGGCGCAAAACCCGGAAAGCGCGAAATTTGACGGGATGCCGCGCAGCGTGATCGCCACCGGAATTGTGGATGATATTGTCGCACCCGAGGATCTGGGTCAGCGCATCCGCGAACACATTGATCACATTCCCAAGACGCTGAGCGAACGCCCCGACAAGCCCACCAGTCAGGTCGAGCGCGGCTCGGCGCTGGAAGAAATTCTGCATATCTTGCAAACCCAGGGAGGGATTGATTTTCGTGAATACAAACCCGCCACGGTCTTGCGGCGCATTGAGCGGCGTATGCAAGTGCGCCATATCAGCGACTTTGAAAACTATATGCGTCTGCTGCAGGATGACCGTGCCGAGGTTTCCTTGCTGCGGCGTGATATTTTGATCCCGGTGACCAATTTTTTCCGCGATGTGGAGGCCTTTGAGGAGCTAAGCAACAGTGCGGTGGATCAGATTGTCAGCGAGCACAAAGACAATCAGCCGATCCGCGTGTGGGTGGCGGGAATGTCCACCGGCGAGGAGGCGTATTCGATTGCCATCCTGTTTGCCGAGGCCTTTGAGCGGGTGCGCCGCTGGCCCAATCTGAAAATCTTTGCCACGGATGTGGAACAGCAAAATGTCGATGCCGCCAGTGCCGGGGTGTTTTCTGAGTCCATTATCGCCGAGGTCTCACCGGAGCGACTTGAGCGTTTTTTCACAAAACGCGGCAATCATTTTGTGATTCGTCCGGAGATTCGTCAGAATTTGGTTTTTGCGCGGCATAATCTGCTCGAAGACCCGCCATTTACGCGCATGGATCTGGTGTCTTGCCGCAATCTGCTGATCTATTTTCTGCCCAACGCGCAGGATCGCGCCTTATTGCGTATGCAATATGCCCTAGCCCCCGGCGGGTATTTGTTTTTAGGCAGCAGTGAATCCCTGGCGGGTTTAAGTCGCGACTTTTCTCCGGTGAATAATAAGCACAAACTGTATCGCGTCTTGCGTCAACCGGCCTTGCCCTTAGACCTTGGGTTGGCCGGCAATCTGTCGCGTGAGCGCCGTCCGGATAACAAACAGCGGATGTTGCCGACCGGGCGCTCGCGGGATGCCAATGCCATTGACGCTGCGCATCAAACGCTGCTCCAGGATCATGCGCCCCCCAGCCTGTTATTGACCCAGGCGCGGGAGGTGATTCATATCTTTGGCAATGCGCGCCGTTATCTGCATTTGCCGGAAGGCAGTCTGTCCTTTGAGGTCAGCCGTCTGCTGCCACCACAACTTTCACCGATTGCCCATGCCCTGCTGCATCGTGTGCAAAAGGACAATGCCCGCGTGGTGGCCGAACCCACGACCTTTCAGCTCAGTGATGATGTGGTGGTGCGGCTGCGCCTGATTGCGCGTCCCATTAGCCTGCCCACCGGCGGTGAACCCTATTTGTTGCTCTCCTTTGAGGATACCAGCAGCGAAAGCCACGCCGAGGATGCCGGCACCAATACCCTGGATGTCAATGTCGAGTCGATGGATCGGATTCAGTCCCTGGAGCGGGAGCTGGCCACGACCCGCGAAAGCTTGCAGGCGACCATTGAAGAGCTGGAAACCTCTAACGAGGAGTTGCAGGCCACCAATGAGGAAATGATGGCCTCCAACGAGGAATTGCAAAGCTCCAACGAGGAGCTGCAATCCATGAACGAGGAGCTGTATACCGTCAATGCAGAAAATCAGGAAAAGATTCAGATCCTCAATCGGCTCAATGCCGATCTGGACAGCATGGCCAAGGCCAGCTCGATTGCCACCATCTTTTTAAATGAAGAATTGCGCATCACCCGCTTCACCCCGGAATCGCGCATGATCTTCAACATAGAAGACAGCGACATCGGCAGACCCATTCAGAACTTCACCCATAATCTGCGCTATGCGGAGCTGACCAAGGATCTGGAAAAAACCCTCTCGCAAAACGAGATGTTTGAGCGTGAGGTGCGTTCGGAAAATGATCAGAAGCTCTATCTGGTAAGGATTTTGCCGTACAAGGTGCATGGCTCGATCAAAAATGGCGCGGTGATGAGCTTTGTCGATGTGACTTCCCTGCGCGATGTGCAACGCCTGCAAGCGGTGCTCGATTCGCTGCCGGTGCATGTCGCGGTGCTGGATACCACCGGCAAGGTTACCTTGCTCAATCAGGTCTGGCAAAAATTCATCAAACGCGATGATGATCATGCGCTATTGCATTCCGGCATTGGCTCGAATTACCTCAAGGCCTGCGAGCGCGAAATTCAACGCGAAAATGGCCAATACGCTCAGGCCGCCGTGCAGGGACTGAGCAAGGTTTTGGAGGGCAAGCTTGAGCGCTTTACCCACGAATACCCCTATTATGATGCGGCCAAACCGCGTCGCTTCCTGATGCATGCGGCCCCGCTGCATCACCCGACCGGCGGCATCGTCGTCAGTCACATTGAGATCACGCACGATCGCAGCCGAGATGTCGATTCTTGATGATTCCTAAGAAGCAACAGGCCCTGAGCACGGAGGACACAGAAGAGCTTAAAGCATTGGGTGAGCGCGCCCTGATTATGTTGCGCAACGGGGATGTCAGTCTCGCGGAAGAAATGCTCAACCACGGCGATGTCAGTCTGGCAGAGCTGGTGGAAAACCTGCGGGTGCATCAGGCGGAACTGGAAATCCAAAATGAAGAGCTGCGGGCGGCACGATTGCAGCAGCAATACGCCTTTGAGCGCTTCAGTACCTTGTTTAATCTGGCGCCCATGCCTATGCTGGTGATGGATCGTACCGGCTTGATTCTGGAAGGCAACCGGGCGGCGGCCAATGTTTTTGGTCTGGAAAATCGCCATCTGCGTCAGCACTTTTTTCGCGCCTTAATCCGCCCGGAAGATCAGGCCAGGGCCTTGGGTGGCTTTTCCGTGGCCTCCGCGCATGGCGAGGCGCATATCACGGAACTGCATTTCGTGCTTGGTGCAGGGCAGGGCTTTTTGGGCGATTTGCACATTGCCTCACTGCCCGCCGCGCAGCGTCTGGATGTGTGGTCATTCATCTGCGTGGTCATGGATCAAAGCGACCAGATCCGCCAGCGTGAAATCATCAGTGATGCCGAGCGCGCCAATCGCATCATTGCCGAAAAGCTGACCGAGCGGCTCAAGGAAATCCGCTTTTTGCAATATGTGACTGAACAGCTCCAGCACACCGAACAGATTGATATCGCGTTATTGCAGCGTGTGGTGGATGAACTGCCGAGTGCGATGCGCTTTAGTCACGACATCTCCGCCCGTATCCGGCTCAACCACGATGAAGTCAGCACCGCCAACTTCAAACACGGCGCCGCGAATATCCGCACACGCATCCGGCTCAATCATCCGCATAAGGGGCTGATTGAGGTTTGCTATCTTGCCGATCCGGCGCATGAACCGCCGTTTGATTTTTTGCCCGAAGAGCAGGATCTGATCCAGACCCTGGCCGGCATTCTCGGCAACGCCCTGGAACGCGAACACGCCCAGCGCGAGCGGGATCAGATCTTTGCCACCTCGGTGGATATGATGTGTGTGGCCGGCTTTGATGGCTATCTCAAACAGCTCAACCCTGCCTGGCAGCGAACTTTGGGCTGGACGGAAACACAGATGACCGAGAAGCCCTGGCTGGATTTTGTGCATCCGGAAGATGTCGCCAATACCCTCATGGCCCTGGATGCGCTCAAGACCGGGCAGACGGTGCTTGAGTTTGAAAACCGCTACCGCTGTCGGGATGGCACCTATCGCTGGCTGGCCTGGAACAGCTACCCTGACATCCCCAATCAGCGCCTGTTTGCGGTGGTGCGCGACATCACCGAGCGCAAATTACACGAAGATGCCCTGCGCCAGGCAGCGACCGTCTTTGAAAATACCCGCGATGGGGTGATCATCACCGATTTGCAACCGCGCATTCTCGGCGTCAATCGCGCCTATACCGACATCACCGGCTATACCCATGATGAGGTCTTTGGCCTGAATCCGCGCATCCTGCAATCGGAACGCCACCACAAAGCCTTTTATCAGGCGATGTGGCGCAGCATCAAAGACAACGGCTACTGGCAGGGCGAGATCTGGAACCGACGCAAGAGCGGTGAAATTTATCCGGAATGGCTCACCATCAGCACCGTGCGCAATGCCGATGGCCAGCCCACCCACTATGTCGGCGTGTTTACCGACATCAGCCGCCTGAAAAAAACCGAGGCCCGGCTGGAGCATCTCGCCCACCACGACCCGCTAACCGACCTGCCTAACCGTTTACTGTTTTTGTCCCGCGTGCAACACGCCCTGGCCAGTGCGCGACGCCGTAAAGAAAAGATTGCCGTACTTTTTCTGGATCTGGATCGCTTCAAAACCGTCAATGACAGCCTTGGCCATCCCTCCGGCGATGAGCTCCTGGTCGCCATTGCCAAACAGATTGGCGCACGTCTGCACAGCGAAGACACGCTGGCACGTCTGGGCGGGGATGAGTTTTTGATTTTGCTGGAATCGGTCGAGCGCGCCCATCAGGCAGCGGACATCGCGCAAGATTTGCTGGAAACCTTGGAGGCGCCGTTTACCCTGGGCTCCGGGCATGAGGTCTATATCGGTGCCAGTATCGGCATCAGCGTTTATCCCGACGATGCGCACGGCGAGACCGAACTGATTCAGCACGCCGATGCGGCCATGTATAAAGCTAAAGATCAGGGCCGTAACAGCTTTCATTTTTATACCCAGGAAATGACCCAGGCCGCGATTGAACGCCTGGAGCTGGAAACCGCCATCCGCCGGGGACTGGAGCAAAACGAATTCGTCTTGCACTATCAGCCCTTAATTGATTTACGCACTGAAAAAACCGTCGGCTTTGAGGCCCTGATCCGCTGGCAACATCCGCAAAAAGGGCTGATCTATCCGGCGGCCTTCATTCCCGCCGCCGAGGAAACCGGGCTGATTCTGGCCCTGGGCAAATGGGTGTTGCACACCGCCTGCACCCAGTGCCGCCGTTGGCTGGATGAAGGCATCGCGCCCGCCTTTGTGGCGGTGAATCTCTCCGCCCGCCAGTTCCAGGGACAGGAAATCGACCAGCAGGTGCGCGAGGCTTTAGATCGCACCGGCCTGCCGGGACACTATCTGGAGCTGGAGCTAACCGAAACCATGGTGCTTGAACCCGGCGAAACCGCCGCGCAAAAACTCGCTACCCTCAAAACCTTGGGCATTCAACTGGCTATTGATGATTTTGGCACAGGCTACTCATCGCTGGCCTATCTCAAGCGCCTGCCGATCAACAAGCTTAAAATCGACCGCAGCTTCATCAGCAATATGATCGAGGATGAAGACGATCAGCAGCTGGTCAGCACCATCATCAACATGGCGCACAACCTGCGCCTAAGCGTTCTCTCGGAGGGCGTCGAAACCCAGGCCCAGGCGGAACTCCTCAAACAGATGGGCTGTGACTTTGCCCAGGGCTACTTCTACAGCAAACCACAACCGGCTGAATACGCCACCGCCCGCTTGCGCGCGATGTCCTGAAAAGCCCTGCCTGCTCAGGGCTTGGGCAGATCGTGCGGCGGCGTTTCATCCGGCGGGGTATCCCGCTGCACGGGAATCAGGTGTTGATCATCATCGTGCAAAATACGATACGCCGGCCCCTCCAGATCCTCATACTGCCCGGAGCGAATCGCCCACCAAAACAGCCCCGCCACCAACACCAGCAACACCAGCGCCAGCGGAATCATAAAATAAATCATCTCCATGTATCCTCCGGCTGCGTCTCATTGTGCGCAGGATGATAAACCGACATGCGGCAGGCTAACGCAGCCGCGTCACTGATTGACCACCGGGAACCGTTTGGCGCGGGGCCAGTAAAAGCTCCGGCCACGCCCCTTGGGCATCGTGCAACCGCAGGCGGATCAACTCGGGCAGTTGGGTGCGCTGGCGCCATTCAGGTTGCCACTGGGAGGCGGTGTCGGGGGATTGCGCCGGGGGGCCAAAATACTCAATCTGTAGCGCCTCAACGGCTTCCCAGAGGATTTCCTCCTGATCCAGATCGGCGCTGCCCACGGTGTCAGGATGTAGCAGGCGATATGCCAAGACCAGGGCCGTTTCATCTTGCTGTGTGTGCAGGCCCAGCTCCAGGCGAAACAGCCCACCGCCGCCTTGATGGGCGGGCAGCGGTGCAACCCAGATCAGGCGCTCAGGCTGACCTTCAAAGGCCAAATCAATCTGATAGGACTCAATTTGCCAAAACACCGGCGCAGCCTGCATCAGGCTGCGGCGCAACAGATTGGCAACCTGCATCTGCTGGGCGCTGTATTCCAGGCTTTCCTGCGCCCGATCCCAGCTGCGGGCAGCGACGCGCAAGCTGGAAAATAACACCGCCATCATCAGGGTCAGCAGGGTGACAGCAATCATCATTTCCAGCAAGGTAAAGCCACGCTGGCGCGGGCTGTGCCGTTTGCGGGGCAGATTCTGGCGGCTACACTGGCAAATGCAGGATCTCTTGGTGTAAAATGCCCGGCTTATCATCCGTATCATCAGACATCAGGAGAGGTGGCAGAGCGGTTGATTGCACCGGTCTTGAAAACCGGCAAGGGTGCAAGCCCTTCGAGGGTTCGAATCCCTCCCTCTCCGCCATGTATCACCGCTGTGTGCGGTTTTAGTCGCCGCCATTACCACCGCTATCCCCACCATCATCATGCCCCGCTGCCTGTCTGGCGGCTTTACGCCGTGCCTGGCTATAGCCGTCCAGCTGCGCCAGTACGGCCTGTGGGCGTTCGTGGGCCAAAGCCTGATCCAGAAGCATTAGCGGCGTTGCGCAGGCGGGGTCTTTTTGCAATTTGCGCCGCGCCATCCACAGGGAAAAGGGGCGAAACCCGCGAAAAAACAGATAGGACGCGGTCGCTACGATCAGTGCCGTCCAGGTGTGATCCTGAAACCATAAAAATACCGCAAAGCCATAGCCCATAAAGGTCAAGATGAAAATCAGGGTTGCATACCCGTGTACCGTGCTGACCAGAGTATCAAAGGCGGTTGCGTGGGTGTCATAGTCGTGTTGGGAGATCATCGGTGGTCACAGCCAATAGGTTGGTTAAACGTGGGCCATTGCGTACCCAGCGCGCGTGCGGTTTGAGTCTAGCAGCTTTGCCGGGCGCTGTCAGTTTTCCCACAAGGGGCCAAATCCTGAGCCGGGGCTTTGTAAGAATCCGCACATCCCTTCTATGCTGTGTTATAAAATAGCGCCGTTTTGCGCATGGCTTGGATGGCTGCCTTTGTCGTGGTCAGCAAGGCATCTGAGCGCCTAGTCTGGCACGGTTTGCGCCGTGTCTGAGCGTGGCGTCATCCGCCCCCGGTGTTGTGCTCATGCGGCATTTTACAATATTCGGGCGGTCTAAGTTGTTCACTGGCATGGATTGTGTATGCAATCCACCGCAGATTGTTGAGGATCCATCATCTTGACCGAATACCTTTTTCTCATTATTGGCACGGCGCTGGTAAACAACGTGGTGCTGGTGAAATTTCTGGGGCTGTGCCCGTTTATGGGGGTTTCCAATAAGCTGGATACCGCCCTGAGCATGGGGTTGGCCACCACCTTTGTGCTGACGCTGGCGGCCGTGGCCGGCTGGATCATGGAAAATTGGGTGCTGGGGCCACTGGACATCGGCTTTTTGCGCATCCTCTCGTTTATTCTGATCATCGCCGCCTTGGTGCAATTTACCGAGATGGTGATTCGCAAAACCAGTGCGACCTTGTATCAGGTGCTGGGGATTTTTCTGCCGCTGATCACCACCAATTGTGCCGTGCTTGGCGTGGCCCTGCTCAATATTCAGCAAGAGCACAGTTTTTTGCAAAGTGTGATTTTTGGAGTGGGATCGGCACTTGGTTTTACCCTGGTTATGGTAATCTTTGCTGCAATGCGGGAAAGATTGGCCATCAGCAAGGTTCCCAAAGCCTTTGCCGGCGCCCCCATCGGCTTTATCGTGGCGGGGCTGTTATCGCTGGCCTTTATGGGCTTTGCCGGTCTTGATTTTGCCTGATTGATTTCGCTATGTATGGCCCAGATGGCCACAGGCCATGCCAGAACGCCTCGCCATCGGATCGTTTCCTTAAATCAATCTGTTTCTGGCCCGACTTACCTGGAGGATACGGTGTACCTTGGTAGCAGACCACGGTATTAACGTATAAAAAACAATGATTGAAGCCATTATTACCCTGACGACCTTGGGCATGTTGCTTGGTTTATTGCTGGGCATTGCGGCCAAGCGCTTTAAAGTGGAAAAAGATCCGCTGGTGGAAGAAATCGAGGCGCTGTTGCCCGGTTCCAATTGCGGTCAATGCGGTCTGGCCGGGTGTGCCATTGGCGCGCAGGCCATCGTTGACGGTAAGGCGCCGATCACCCTCTGCCCGCCGGGGGGTAAGGCCCTGGTGCGCCAGCTGGCCGACAAGCTTAAGGTCGATGTCGATATGTCTTCCTTAGCCGATAAGCCGCCAGCCTTTGCCAGAGTGCGTGAAGAGCACTGCATCGGCTGTACCCGTTGCTTCAAGGTCTGCCCTACCGATGCCATCATCGGCGCACCCAAGCAGATTCACAGCGTATTGCTCAATGCCTGCAATGGCTGCGGCAGCTGTGCCGAGGTTTGTCCGACTTCTTGCGTGGAGATTGATCCGGTGAAACCCACCTTGGGAACCTGGTGCTGGCCCAAGCCGGTATCGGCTGAGCATTCTTCGAGGTAAGCAAGACTGTGTACGCCTTTTTGCGCACGCTCGTCGGCCTTGGCGGTCACTCTCATGGCTTTCGTGGCGGGGTGCATCCGCAGGCGCGCAAGCACCAGACCGCACCCCGTGCCATTGAACCCTTGCCCTTGCCGCAGCGCCTGTATCTGCCGGTGCAGCAGCATATCGGTGCACCGGCTGAACCGGTGGTCGAAGTCGGCCAGAAGGTGGCCAAGGGTGCGTTGATCGCCAAGGGGCAAGCGGGCGTTTCGGCCTCGGTACACGCCTCGACTTCGGGCACGATTATTGACATTGCGCCCTTTACCGCCCCGCATCCCAGCGGCCTTTCCATCCAGACGGTGGTGCTGGAGGCCGATGGCGAAGACCGCTGGCTGGAGCAACCCGAGCCGATCAACCCCTTTATCCTGGAACCTGCCGAGATTGCCCGGCGTGTCGCCCAGGCCGGGATTGTCGGCATGGGCGGGGCCACCTTCCCATCAGCCATTAAATTGCATTTAGGGCTTAAACAGCCCATCGACACCCTGATTATCAATGGTTCGGAATGCGAGCCCTATCTGAGCTGTGATGATCGCCTGATGCGCGAACGCAGTCACGAGGTGGTCAGCGGGGTGCGCATTTTACTGCATACGGTGCGTGCCACGCGGGCCGTGATTGCCGTAGAAGACAACAAGCCTGAGGCCTTTGCCGCGTTGAGTGCCGCCTGTGAGGCTCTGGATGTGCCGGTGATTCAGCCGGTGAAATTACCCACCCGCTATCCCATGGGTTCGGAAAAGCACATGGTGCGCACCCTCACCGGGCGTGAAATTCCGGCGGGTAAGCTGGGCGCAGACATTGGCGTGATGGTTCACAATGTTGGCACTGCCTATGCCGTACATCAGGCGGTGATTCATGGTCGCCCGCTGGTGTCACGCATCGTCACCGTTGGTGGTGGCGCCGTGCAGCGACCGGCCAATCTGGAGGTTCCCATCGGCACCCTGGTTGAGGATCTGCTGAACTTTTGCGGGGGGCTGCGTGTGCTCCCGGCACGGCTGCTGATGGGCGGGCCGATGATGGGGCAGGTGATGCCGCATGCACGCGTCCCGATCATCAAAGGCAGCAACGGCGTCATTGCCCTCAGTCAAGAAGAGATCATCCCCGCGCAAAATTCCCCCTGCATCCACTGCGCCCGCTGTGTGGATGCCTGCCCCTGCGGTCTGATGCCGCTGGAAATGTCAGCGCGCATCCAGCATGACGATCTGGAAGGCGCCGTGGGCTATGGCCTGTTTGACTGCATTGCCTGCGGAGCCTGTTCGTATGTCTGCCCGGCGCATATCCCGCTGGTGCATTATTTCAATCATGCCAAGGGCGAGCTGAATGCACAAAAGCTTCAGGCCAAGCGCAATGAGGAAATCAAAAAGCTGGCCCAGCAACGCCAGCAGCGCCTGGAGGCTGAGGCCCGTGCCAAAGCGGAGCTGGCCAAGGCACGCAAGGCGGCGCGTGCCAAGATGGCACCTCCCAAACCCCAAGAAACTAAAGAAGAGACTCGCTAAGTGGACGTTACACCCGTCGTCAGCGGCCCGCATACCCACATCGGCAATAACGTCTCCAAAGACATGTATTGGGTGCTGGCCGCACTGACCCCTGTCACCCTCTACGGCATTTATCTGTTTGGCTGGCCGGCGCTTAATCTGCTGCTGATAATCCTGCTGGCAGTGGTAGCCTTCGAGGCGCTGTCTTTGCGCATCGCCGGCAAACCCTTGCGACCTACCCTGCTGGATGGCTCCGCGCTACTGACCGGTCTGATTCTGGCGCTCAGTCTGCCGCCGTGGGCGCCGTGGTGGGTGGGCGTGATCGGTGCCGCCTTTGCGATTGTCGTCGGCAAGCATGTCTTTGGCGGGCTGGGACAAAACCTGTTCAATCCGGCGATGCTGGCGCGGGTGGTGTTGCTGATCTCCTTCCCCCTGGAGATGACCACCTGGGTGATGCCCCAGCCGCTGTTTTCAGCGGATGCCCCCGGTTTTTGGGAAGGTCTGGCCATCACCTTTGGCATGGCCACGATCCCCGATGCGATCACCAGCGCCACCGTGCTGGATCAGGCCCAGGCAGCGGTATTACATGGCGCCGCGGTGAGCGAGGGCATTGCAGGACACTACAGCCCGCTTTCCGGATTGTTGGGCTACCAGGCCGGCAGCATGGGCGAAACCTCCGCCTTGCTGCTATTGCTTGGCGGGGCCTTGCTGCTGTTTAAGCGGGTGATCCGCTGGGAGATTCCGCTGGCCATGCTCGGCGCCCTGGCCATGATGTCACTGGTATTTATGTGGCTGGACCCCCAGCGCCATGCGGGGCCGGGCTTTCACCTGCTCAGCGGTGGCGTCATGCTGGTGGCCTTTTTCATCGCCACCGACCCGGTCACTTCCCCCAGCTCGCGCCTTGGACGCATCCTCTTTGGCGCCGGTTGCGGCGTACTGGATTACATCATCCGCATCTGGGGCAACTACCCGGAGGGCATCGCCTTTGCCGTGTTGCTGATGAATGCCCTCACCCCGCTGATTGATCATTATGTGCGTCCGCGCATCTATGGCCGCACCCAGCGCGGTATGCCGCTGCCTGACAAGGTAGCGCCGCCAGATCGCAAACCGAAGGCACCACCACAGCGACCGCTATATAAAAAACGGAGCAAAAAGCCGTGAGCACCACCTTCTTCTCGCGTTATCACCACCGTATCAGCTATCAGGTGATATTGCTGGGGACCATTGGCCTGCTGGCCAGCACCGCTTTGGTGATTGCCGATCTGCTCACCCGTGAAGAAATCGCCCTGCGCCAGGCCGAGGATTTTCGCGCCACCCTGGAGCAGGTCTTGCCCCCCGAAATACACGACAACCAGCCCCAGGATGAGCGCCATCTGCTATTGCTCAAAGATGGCTCAACCCTGCCGATCTACCGTGCCCGGCTTGATGGGCGGGTCAGCGGGGTGGCCTTTCAGGTGCGCGGGCGCGGTTATGCCGGGCCAATTGAGATCCTCATGGGCGTAGATGCCAGTGGTCAACTGTTGGGGGTGCGCGTTTTGCGACATACCGAAACCCCCGGTCTGGGCGATAAAATCGAAGTCGCCCGCGATCCCTGGGTTCTCACCTTCAACGGCCTGTCACTGGGCAAACCACCGCTGAGTGCCTGGGCAGTGAAAAAAGACGGCGGCCAGTTTGACCAGTTTACCGGCGCCACCATCACCCCGCGTGCCGTAGTTCAGGCCGTGCGGGATGGCTTGATCCTGTTTCAGAACCATCAAGCGGATATGCTACAACGCGCTGCCGAAGAGGACTAACCCATGTTCAGCACCCTGCTTGCCGATTACCGTCAACTGATGCGCGATGGCCTCTGGGATAACAACGTGGTCATGGCGCAGATGCTCGCGCTGTGTCCTTTGCTGGCAGTAACCACCAGCGCCACCAACGGCCTGGGGATGGGGCTGGCCAGTACCGCCGTGCTAATCGCCTCTAACCTGCTGATCTCCAGCCTGCGTCACCTGATCAGCCCGGATGTGCGCATCCCGGTATTTGTGCTGCTCATCGCCATGCTGGTGACCCTGGTGGATCTGTTCATGAACGCCTGGCTCTATGAACTGCACAAAGCCCTGGGCCTGTTCATTCCCCTGATTGTCACCAACTGCGCCATTCTCGCCCGCGCTGAATCCTTTGCCTCACGCCAGCCTGTGCATCGGGCCTTCATGGATGGAGTGGCCATGGGGATCGGCTTTACCCTGATTTTGGTACTCCTTGGCGCAGTGCGCGAGATCCCCGGCAGTGGAACCTTATTTGCCGATGCGCGTCTGTTACTCGGTGAAGGCTTTGCCTGGATGGAACTCACCCTGATTGAAGACTATCGTGGCTTTCTGCTGATGATCCTGCCCCCCGGCGCTTTCCTGGCGATGGGCTTTATCCTTGCCGGCAAGCGCGTACTGGATCAGCGGCGCCAGGCGGCGCATAGCGCGTCTGCCGCCTAAAAACACACCCGCCCAGCGCATAGCTTGCGCGGGGCTTGGTAATACACCAATATTTCAGCATATCACCATACAATGAACCCCGAAAACTCCATCCGCGTCGGCGTTGCTTACGCCGACATCAAAAGCCATGTCTGGCTACACGTCGATGTACAGGAAGGCGCCACCGTGCGCGAAGCCATTGAACGCTCCGGCCTGCTGGAACGCTTCCCCACAATCGACCTCAACACCCAAAAAGTCGGCATCTTCGGCAAACTCTCCAAACTCGACGCCATCGTCAACGCCGGCGACCGCATCGAAGTCTACCGCCCCATCACCGCCGACCCCAAAACCGTCCCCCGCCGCGACAAAGACGACACCGATACAGAAGACAGCGAATAAACACAGCGGTACAGGCTGATGTGAGCTGCGCAGAAATAAACATCCAGTAACCACACGATCATCCGATGATAATTCGTAACACCGTAGCCGTGTGGGGATGGCTAATTTGCAGCGGGTTTCTTTTTGGCTGCGCGGTCATGTCATGGCTGATACTCAATGAGCCTATTCCTGGTGAAACCTCTGCGGTATTGATGAGGATATTTAACCTGATTTTATGGGCAGCCGGCCTGTTTGCCGCCCATAAAATGTTTACCAAACCGATGACAGTCCTTCGCTGCCATACAGACGGCATCAGCATTGACTCATACTGGCTATGGAAAAGGGTTCGTAACCATTATGCAAAGGACTGCATTCATGCCATGACTATTGATGAATCAGAGGACACAGAAGGAAATCCGTATTTCACTGCATCCATCATCCTTGATAACGGGATAAAAATCTCATTTGCTGAAGCACACTTGCGAGCGTTTTGCGAACAAGCCACATGCAAACTTAAACAGGCATTGAATTTGGAACCCGTTCCGCGTATTTAATCCCAAATCAGCTATGTGTTGTGCATCTGAGCCGCTTTATTCGTAGCTTCAGCCTGGCCGAGGACTACTGCCGCCTGCTCGGCACTCCTGGGCCAGCACCTTAATCCCGTTAGGCCAAGGTGGTCTGCCAGAACAACCCGACCGCACTTTGCTGCTATACCTCAGCCCCGAACAACTCAACGAACCGTTGCAGTGCGAGTAACCCCCGTGGCGGCTGCTTCGGTAGACCTGCAAATGGTAGTGTTTAATGTGGTAAAATGTAGAGATGATGGGTTCTAAAGAGTAAAAAACCATGCAGTGTCCTTCGTGTCATTCAGAGAATGTGATTAAAAATGGCCGTATCCATAACCACAAGCCGAAATTCGCGTGCAAGGCGTGCGGTCGGCAATTTGTCGAGAATCCTCAGAATCGAATCAGTGAGGATAAAAAAGCGCTCATTGATAAGCTCTTATTGGAAAGCATTTCACGGGCCGGTATCGCTCGGGTCGTTGGGGTTTCAGAGCGTTGGCTACACAGTTATGTGAATCAAAAATACAAAGAAACACCGCCAAAGGTGCAGGTAAAAAAACCAAAGGCAAGCGCGTGATCCCATGCGATGCGCGGTGGTCTTTTGTAGGAAATAAGCATCATAAACCCTGGGTTTGGTGAGCGATCGATCAAGAGACAGGCGAAATTGTTGGCGTGTGTGTCGGGGATCGGAGTCGGCAAGGGGCCCAGGGGCTCGAACGGCTTGATAGCCAGAGCGCGAAGCGCGGCGGCTAATCAAGTCGTTTGAGCGACGCTCAACGCCTGTGCCGATAGCGCAGAGCCGCGCAAGCGGTTCTGCGCTATCAAGGGGGTATTACCCCCACACAACGCCACCGTGCCGTTGGAAAAGAAACCGGAAAAACCTATAAAATTGAGCGCTTCAATGCCACATTAAGACAACGTGTATCTCGCTTCGCCAGAATAACCCTGTCATTTTCAAAGACGCTTGAAAACTACATCGGGGCTATCGGGTATTTCGTTCACCATGATAACCAAACATTGCCTGTCGCTGCTGACTGACCATTCACTACTATTTTTAGTACTACCCGAAGCTGAAGTCCTGCAGTCCCGGTTTAACGAAAGTCGGTGTCTCCGGCCATTAGCCACCAGCGGCCGCTGATCTGTGCCGGGGAGTGGATGTCTGGGCGGGTAAAGGCGACATTGTAGATGTCTAGCGGGGTGGTCTGCGGCGGGGTTTGGGTGTGCATGAAATGGGTGGCGAAGGGTTCGCTGATCCAGCTGTATAGTTGCGTGTGTCCCTGGCGTTCCGCCCATTCACAGGCCGCGTTGAGCAGCGCGGGGATGTGTGTCAGCGGGGCGAGGATGTCTAGCAATTCCAGGCGCTGATCGGGATGCTGGCGCACGACCAGAAGGCCCAGCGGGCGGTGTCTGAGGCGTGGATATACCGCCAGTAGTTCATAGCGGCGTTGCGGGTGTTGCAGATAGCGATAGCGCAGCCAGTCGGCATCGCGCACCCCGACAATGGCATGGCACAGATCTGCGGCCATGGCTTCCCAAAGGCGGGTGGCGTGGCGCGTCAGATCCGTGGCAGACAGGCTGCGAACATCCTGCACACGCAGGCGTCGGGGTAGACTTTGTGCCAGTACCGGCCAGCGTACTTCAAGCAGCCGCCGCTCGGGGATAAATAGCCCCAGGCGCTCGCCCAGGGTGAGATGGCGGGCGGTTGGAAAGCCAAAGCCCAGCAGGTGTTGCTTGCCTGCTCCCAGCGCTGTGTGCAGCAGGTGATCGGCTGCCAGAAACATCGGCCCGCGTCGCGTCAATACACCGCGCATCTTGGGTCTGACCAGTACATCCACCGGCTGACAGGCCAAGGTCGGCTGCCCCAGAAACAAGACCGCACGACTTAAAGCGCCATAATGTGCCACCGGCCCCTCTGCCGAGCAGGTGAATAGCCCGTGTCCGCGCCCTTGGGCATATTTCCAGCGCCAGGTCGCTTCTTCCATGTGAGCCCCGAAGGTTTCTGTGAATAAGGTGGCAAAGGTGGCATAGTCTGAGGGTTTGACGGCTTCCACCCACCAGCGAGGCGCGCTCATGACGCCTGCCGGGGTTAGCGCCTGGGAATGTAAATCCATGCTGCCATGATCGCAAGGGGCGAAAACCGCTGAGGTTTTGCCAAAACGGCCGCGGAAAATGCCCGGTTTTTCTTGCCAGCGACACCGAGACGGTGTCGCCACGGACCTAAGACCGATTACTCAACAATGCTGATGGCCTCGGCGGGGCAGTCCTTGACCGCTGTGGTGCAGCTGGCCTCGGCTTTTTCCGGTACCACGTCAACAATGACTTTGGCGACATGGTTATCATGATCCATCACAAAAACCTCGGGGGAGAGGTCTGCACAAATCCCACAGCCGGCACAGTCGATCGCACTAATCGCAACTTTCATTCATAACCTCATAATAATTTGATATTGATTTGATGTGTGGCGGACGCCTCTTGCGTTCGCTTTTTTTAAGCGACACCGGGAGGGTGTCGCCACAGGCTTACAGCACTGCACGCGGATAAGAACCGAGCACCCGCACCAGTTCGGCTTCGTGGCGCAGGCTGTTGAGCGCTTTTTGTACGCGGGCCTCGTCTTGATGGCCTTCGCAATCAATAAAGAAGACATATTCCCAATTGGCGCGGCGGGAGGGCCGCGATTCCAGTCGGGTCATGCTGATGCCGTTGTGAGCCAGTGGGGCGAGCAGGTCATATAACAAACCTGGGCGGTTGGGACTGGAGATCAGTAAGGAGGTTTTATCCTGCCCGGAGGATGGAAACTGGGTGGCGCCGATGATCAAAAAGCGTGTGGTGTTTTCCGGATGATCTTCAATATTGCGACGCTGCATCTGCAGGCCATAAAGCTCTGCCGCCGTTTCGCCGGCAATCGCCCCGGTGCCCGGCTCGGTGGCTGCACGCCGGGCGGCCTCGGCATTGCTGCTGCAGGTCATGCGCTCGGCCTGGGACAGGTTGGCATCCAGCCATTCGCGGCATTGCGCCAGGGATTGCTGGTGGGAGTAGATGCGCTTGATCTGGCGCAGATCGGTTTCGTTGCTCAACAGGTGGTGATGAATACGCAGCTGCACCTCGCCGCAGATTTTCAGCGGTGAAAGCATGAACATATCCAGGGTATGCGTCACCATGCCCTCGGTGGAGTTTTCAATCGGCACCACGCCATAATGCGCGCTGCCGGATTCCACCTCGCGGAATACCTCATCAATGGCACTGAGTGCCTGGGTTTTGACCGAGTGTCCGAAGTGTTTGAGCGCGGCGGCCTGGGTAAAGGTGCCCTCCGGCCCGAGAAAGGCAATCAGCAAGGGCTTTTCCAGCGCCAGACAGGCGGACATGATTTCCCGAAACAGGCGGGTCATCTCTTCGCTGGGCAAGGGGCCAGGATTTTGGCTTTGTATGCGGCGCAATACCTGGGCCTCACGCTCCGGGCGGTAAAAATCTGCCTGCGGGTCCTGGGCCCGCTTGATGGTAGCAACCGCCTGCGCACACTGTGCCCGCTCACTGATTAACTGCATGATGGAATCATCAATGGCGTCAATTCGTGTGCGAATGGCACTCAGCTCATCACCCTGGCTCATCAGACTCAACCTTTGCTCTGCACGTTAAAGCACACGCACCTTCAACACCCCGTCAATGCGGGCGATGTTGTCGGCGGTTTCGCTGTCAATTTCGGATTCCACATCCATCAGGCTGTAGGCCAGCTCGCCACGGGATTCATTCACCAGATGCACGATATTGACCCCGGCCTTACCCAGTACATGCGAGATTTGCCCCACCATATCCGGGACGTTACGATTGATCACCGCAATGCGTGCGCGTCCGGCCCGCGTAAGTTCCACGTTAGGCAGATTTACGGAGTTGCGCAGATTGCCATTTTCCAGATAATCACGCACCTGATCTGCCACCATGATGGCGCAGTTGTCTTCAGCCTCGGTGGTGGAGGCGCCCAGATGCGGCAGGGCGATGACTTTGGGGTGTTGTTTGACGGCCTCGGTCGGGAAGTCGCTGACATAGCTGTGCAGGCGCCCGGTTTCCAGCGCTGCCAGTACCGCCTGCTCATCGACCACCCGATCGCGGGCAAAATTTAAAACCACCGAGCCCGGACGCATCAGACCGATGCGTTCGGCATTGAGCAGGTGACGGGTGTGCTCATTGAGCGGTACATGGAAGCTGACCATATCGCTGTGTCTTAATAATTCATCCACCGACAGCGCCTGTTGCACCTGGGCCGATAAACGCCAGGCACTTTGTACGGTGATTTTCGGATCAAAGCCGATCACCTTCATGCCCAGGCCCACCGCAGCATTGGCCACCTGCACACCGATCGCTCCCAGCCCGACCACGCCCAGGGTACGTCCCGGCAGCTCAAAACCGGCAAAGCGTTTTTTGCCTGCCTCAACCTGTTTTTCCAGGGCCTCGCCAGTGGCATCCAGAGAGCGGGTGTAGTCCCAGGCGGCGCACAGATTGCGTGCCGCCAGCAGCATTCCGGCAATCACCAGCTCCTTGACTGCATTGGCGTTGGCGCCGGGGGCATTGAACACCGCCACACCAAACTCACCCAGACGATCCACCGGGATATTGTTGACTCCGGCTCCGGCCCGCCCTACCGCCTTAAGGGTCGGGGAAACCGGCATGTCATGCATATTGTAGGAGCGTAGCAGAATGGCATCCGGCTGCTTGATCTCTGAGGCGATCTCGTAGTGGTCGCGGGGCAGACGATCCAGCCCCTTGGGCGAGATGTTATTCAGCGTCAGTATTTTGTACATGATGGTGGATATCCTGGGTTAGAGATGGGACCGCGCCGCGTTCGCTGCACAGCGTACTTAAACGGCATAGCGGCGGCTACGCAGTCCCAAGGCATTAGCCGTGGGTACGTTCAAATTCCGCCATGAAGGCAATCAAGGCATCCACACCGGCCTCGGGCAGGGCGTTATAGATGCTGGCGCGCATCCCGCCGACCGAGCGATGCCCTTTGAGCGCCACCAAACCGGCCTGCTTGGCCTGGCTTAAAAATTCGCCATCCAGCTCAGGATTGGCTAGGGTAAAGGGGATGTTCATCCACGAGCGGCCATCCAGGCGCACCGGATTGTGATAAAACCCAGAGCCATCAATCGCGGCATAGAGTTTTGCGGCTTTGCGCTGGTTGATCTGCCCCATCGCTTCCAGCCCACCCTGGGCTTTGAGCCATTTAAACACCAGCCCGGCCAGATACCAGGAATAGGTCGGCGGGGTGTTATACATGGAGTCGTTTTCGGCCTGCACCTGATAATTCAGGAAGGTGGGCGTGGCCGGGAGTGCCTGACCCAGCAAATCCTCGCGCACAATCACCACCGCAAGCCCAGCCGGCCCGATGTTTTTCTGTGCCCCGGCATAGATCAGGCCAAAGCGGGACACATCCAGCGGACGCGATAAAATGGTCGAGGACATATCCGCCACCAAGGGCACCGCCCCGGTTTCGGGAATCCAGTGAAATTCCAACCCGCCGATGGTTTCATTGGGGGTGTAGTGCAGATAGGCGGCATTCGGGTCACACTGCCAACTGGCCTGTTCGGGAATGTGGTGGAATTGATCGGCCTCGCTGCTGGCCACCACATTGACCTTGGCAAATTTTTTCGCCTCGCTGATGGCCTTTTTCGACCACGCGCCGGTGTTTACATAATCCGCTCCTTCGCGCCCACGCAGCAGATTCAGCGGAATGGCGGCAAACTGGCCCGTCGCTCCGCCCTGTAAAAACAATACTTTATAATTACTCGGTATGTTAAGCAGATCGCGCAAATCCTGCTCAGCGGCCTCAGCCACGGCCATAAATTCCTTGCCGCGATGGCTCATTTCCATAATCGAACAGCCGGTACCGGCAAAATCCAGCATCTCCTCACGCGCCGTTTCCAAGACCGCTTCAGGCAAAATGGCCGGGCCTGCGCTGAAATTAAACACTCGTTTGCTTGTCACTGTAAAAGCACTCCGTCATGCCTAGGTTGTTATTTTAAAAAATCACCGGCCTGCGCCGCGGCAGACAGGCAGGCGGTTTAGCGCAAGCACCAAACCGCCGAAAGCCTTGCGTTTTTAGGCCGCGCTGGTGAGCGGCGCTTCCCATGCTCAAGGTGCATCGGCCACCGCATCATCGGGCGCTGCGTCAGTGGGCGCTTCTGGCTCGGCCCCTTCGTCATCGCCGTTGAGATTATCAATCCGCGCCAATTCCACCAAACGCTCGCCAGCGCTGAGGCGAATCAGACGCACCCCTTGGGTATTGCGGCTGATCACTGAAATATCCGCCACCGGGGTGCGTACCAGCGTCCCGGCGTCGGTAATCAGCATCATCTCATCATCCTGATTGACCAGCGTAGCCCCGACCACCGGCCCATTACGCTCACTGGGCTTGATGGCAATCACGCCCTGGGTACCGCGCCCTTTGCAGGGGAATTCCTCAACGGGTGTGCGCTTGCCATAGCCGTTGGCGGTGGCGATTAACACCGTCCCCTCGGCCACCGTCAGCAAGGAAATCACCTTATCCTGGGGCTGCATCCGCACCCCGCGCACCCCGGTCGCCGTGCGTCCCATCGCCCGCACCTCGCCTTCGCTAAAGCGCACCGCCTTGCCCGCTGAGGTCAGCAGCATGATATCGCGCTGGCCATCGGTGAGCTGCACATCCACCAGTTGATCCTCATCGCGCAGATCAACGGCAATGATGCCGTTGCTGCGCGGGCGCGAAAATTCAACCAGGGGGGTTTTTTTCACGGTGCCTTTTTGGGTGGCCATGAATACGAACAAGTCTTCGCTGTAGGTGCGCACCGGCAAAATGGCATTAACGCGCTCGCCGTCTTCCAGCGGCAACAGATTAACAATCGGTTTGCCGCGTGCCGTGCGCGAACCTTGCGGCAATTCATACACCTTCAGCCAGTAAGCCTTGCCGCGACTGGAAAAGCATAAAATCGTGTCGTGGGTATTGGTAACCACCAGCCGGTCAATGAAATCCTCGTCGCGCACGGTGGTTGCCGACTTGCCGCGTCCACCCCGGCGCTGCGCCCGGTAATCGGTCAAGGGCTGATACTTGGCATACCCGGCATGGGAGAGCGTGACCACCACATCTTCCTCGGTGATCAGATCTTCCAGTTGCAGGGCATGTTGACTGGCAACGATCTCGGTGCGGCGGACATCGCCAAACTGCGCACGGATGGCCTCCAGCTCTTCACGGATCACCGCCAGCAAGCGCGGCGGATGCTCCAAAATCTCCAGCAGATCACGAATGCGCTCCAGCAGTTCCTGATATTCGCCGATGACCTTATCCTGCTCAAGCCCGGTCAGACGATGCAGGCGCAAATCCAAAATCGCCTGCGCTTGGGCCTCGGACAGATAATAGCTGCTGTCATGCAGCCCAAGCCCTGCGTCTAAACCTTCAGGACGCGAGGCATAAGCCCCGGCCCGCGCCAGCAAGTCGGTGACCACCCCAGGTCGCCAGCCCTGCGCCAGCAAAGCCTCACGCGCCTGCGCCGGACCTGTGGCCTGCTTGATCAAGGCAATGACCGCATCAATATTGGCCAACGCCACCGCCAGCCCTTCCAGCAGATGCGCCCGTTCGCGGGATTTGCGCAAGGTATACACCGTGCGCCGCGTCACCACCTCACGGCGATGGCGCAAAAAAGCCTCCAGGCATTGCTTGAGATTCAAGGTGCGCGGCTGCCCATCAAGCAGCGCCACCATATTGATCCCAAAAACATTCTGCATCTGCGTATGCTGATACAGATTATTCAGCACCACATCGGCCAGCTCACCGCGCTTAAGCTCAATATAAATGCGCATGCCGTCTTTATCGGATTCATCGCGCAGCTCCGAGATCCCTTCCAGCTTTTTATCCTTGACCAGTTCAGCAATTTTTTCCTGCAGACGGGCCTTATTGACCTGATAGGGCAGCTCCGTGACGATAATCGCCTGTCTGCCGGTTTTATCCTGGGTTTCTATATGGGTGCGGGCACGCACATAAATACGCCCGCGTCCGCTGTGATAGGCATCATGAATCCCCTGGGCGCCGTTAATGATGCCCGCCGTGGGAAAATCCGGCCCCGGCAGGTGTGCCATCAATTCGGCAATACTGAGCTCCGGCTGATCAATCAGGGCAATGCAGGCGCTAATGACCTCGTTGAGATTATGCGGGGGGATATTGGTCGCCATACCCACCGCAATGCCGGTGGAACCATTGACCAAGAGATTGGGCACCCGCGTGGGCAAGACGCTGGGCTCAGATTCGCTGCCGTCATAGTTATCGACAAAATCAACGGTCTCCTTGTCAATATCGGCCAAAAGCTCATGGGCAATGCGCGCCATACGGGCCTCGGTATAACGCATCGCTGCCGGGGAATCGCCATCCACCGAGCCAAAGTTACCCTGCCCATCGACCAGCATATAACGCATGGAAAAGGGCTGGGCCATGCGCACCAGGGTGTCATACACCGCCGTATCGCCGTGGGGATGGTATTTACCGATACAGTCACCGACAATGCGCGCCGATTTTTTATAGGCCTTGTTCCAGTCATTGCCCAGATCATGCATCGCAAACAACACCCGCCGATGCACCGGCTTTAAACCATCACGCGCATCGGGCAGGGCCCGCCCGATGATCACACTCATCGCATAGTCCAGATAGGACTGGCGCATTTCGTCTTCTAGATTGACGGGAAAGATTTCTTCGGCAAATTGAGCCATTCAGGTGAAGTATCTTGTTTTAGGGTTTGGTAAGGCGCAAAGCCAAGCTGCACAGCGCGGTATGACATCATTCTACCACATTGCACGCCAGCCCGCGCCTAAGCATGACATACCTGATTGCGGCCCTGGTGTTTAGCCGCGTACATGGCTTGATCGGCCTGGCGAAAGAGGGTGGTGCTGTCCTGGGCATGGTCGGGATACAGCGCAAGGCCGATGCTGCATGACAGGTGCAGCTGCAAATCTTCATAGGCGATGGGCAGCTCCAATTGCTGGCGGATTTTTTCGGCAGTGAGACAGGCATCCGTAAGGCGGTTGACCTGATGCAGCAGGATGACAAACTCATCGCCGCCGATGCGCCCGACGGTATCCGCCTGGCGCAGGGTGTTTTGCATCCGCCGGGCAACCACTTGCAGCACCACATCGCCCACCGCATGACCGTGGGTGTCGTTGATGGGCTTGAAGCGATCCAGATCGACAAACATCAAGGCGACACGCTTTTGCTGACGTTTAGCGAGATTGAGCGCATATTCAAGCCGCTCGGTAAAGAAGCTGCGGTTAGGGAGTCCGGTCAGGGCATCGTGGCTGGCGATGTGGTTAAGCTGTGCTTCCATCTGTTTGCGGGCGCTGATGTCACGGGCAATACCTTGCAGGCCAATGGTTTGTCCCTGAGGGTCAAAACGCGGCGAGGCATTGGCTAAAAGCCAGCACCACTGGCCGTCTTGGTGTCTAACGCGGTACTCAATACCGCCTTGCTTTTGTCCGGTACGCAATACCCGCTGTAAAAACGCTATACAACGTGGCAGATCCTCGGGATGTATAAAGCGGTCGATATGCTGACCCATGACCTCGCCGGTATCATGCCCCAGCATTTCAGTCCAGTTTGGCGAGACATAGGTGAGTACGCCATCGGGTGTGACGGAAAATATAATGTCATTGGCATTTTCGACAAAGGCACGAAAGGTTGCCTCACTGTCTTTGAGCGCCGCTTCCAGGGCCTTGCGTTGGGTGACATCCTGGGCGTAGCCGGTCCAGATCGTGCTGCCATCGGCTTGTGGCTGCGGGCTGTCGTTGGCCTCGATCCACAGACTATGCCCATCACGATGCTGCATGCGAAACATCCCATGCCAGGTGTGCAAGGTGTCTGCGGTGGCCAGTCCTTCTTTAAGCACCTGCTCGCGCTGCGTCGCATCAATGGCGACAATCAGCTGTTTAATATCCGCCATCACCTGCGCCGGGCTGATGCCCAGCAGGCGCTGCACCCCTTCGCTGATATATTGGCAATGCAACTGTCCACGGGTATCCAGTTGCATCTGATAGACAAAGCCTGGGATATTGTGGGTGATATTTTCCAGCCGACGTTGATAGGTGAAGCGTTCGGTCATATCACGCGCCACCCCCAGAATCATGCCCACGGCCCCTTGCGGATCAGCTACCGGATTGAGCACGATCATGCTGATACGCTCGGCATCGCCCACAGGCTGTGTCTCTTCATAGCTCACCGGGCGTTGTTGCTTCACACAGCGCTGACAATAGGTACGCAGGCTGGCCGCCTGACGGGGTGTTAAAACGGCCTGCAGGGGCTGTCTGTTGATTTCATGTGCGGCCTTGCCCAGACTCTGGGCATAGGTGACATTGCAGGCCAGGTAGCGAAATGCCTGCCCCTGGTCATCCACCTGCAACAAAAAAATGGCATCGGAAACGCTGCTAAACAGGCTTTGATAGAGGGTTTGGGTGCGGCGCTCATCCATAAAGGCGCGGTGCAGGCGGTAAGCCACCAGGCCCGCCAAGAGATTAAAGATCAGCCAGAATAGCGTCAGTCCTGCCGTATACTGACGCCAGACGGCAAGTTCTTCGTCCAGCTGGACCCCGGCAGCAATCAATAGATCAAAGTCCTCAATGGGTTTAAACGCCACCATGCGCTGGCCACCGTCCAGCGCCTGCGGGATTTTTTGCGTCACGAGGGTGTGCAAGGGCAGCAGGTTGTGTAGCAGCGCAGAGAGATCGGTGCCAATCTCAACCGGTCGTGTGGGCGCCCTGGCAATCAGCTTGCCGTTTTGGTGAATCAGCGCCACCGACAGATGCTCACCGCGTAACAAAGCCTGGAGATGATCTTGCCACGCCTGGATATGAATAATCGCCACGCCCACCCCCAGCAAAGTGCCGCACTCATCGCGTACCGGACGCGACAGACCGAAAAACCAGGCATTATCGTAGACCAATGAGATCTGCGGCGGCGTGACGAAGGCCCGATAGGTGCGGTTTTCGAGATGATGCCGGTAATAGTCGCGCATCCGTACATCCGGCATCGGTCGGTTCCCTGACCAGTTCACAATCTGCCCCTGAGCATCCAAAATCAGCAGCTCCATGATCATGGGATTAGTATCCTTGCGCTGCTTGAGGATCTCGCGGATCAGATCCCGTTCGTCCACGGCGTGCGTGTTGGCAAAAAAACGCTGCCCGGCCTCCTGAATCAGGCGATCCAGATCTACCAGCAAAGCCTGCGTCAACAGCACATGCGTATGCGCCGTTTCCAGCGCGGTCATCTCGGCCTGGCTATGAATCTGGCGGTAATGGCTGCGGCTGCTGTACACCGCAAACAGGGCCGTAAACAGCAACAGCATCAGCCAGATCACATAAGGCCGCCGCAGGGCATGAAAAAGACGTGGTATCCAGGAAAACAGCATCGGTGGTGAGATCCTTCACGCAAAAAATAAACTTTTGATATTATTCTTGTCTCTTTATCTTTGAATGCTAAACAGGCACAACACATCGTCAATGCTTAGGGAAGCTCTGAATAACTCCGCATTTTTGCGATAATTCACTCATCAGTCAATCAATCGGTATTTGCCCCATGGATCAGATGAGCTTTGCTGACATTGAATCCCAGAATAAGAAGCGCAAGACGCGACGTGAGCTGTTCCTTGAGCGAATGGACAGACACATTCCCTGGTCTGTGCTGGTCAAGAAGCTCAAGGCGCATGACTCCAAGGGGCGCGTTGGCCGTCCTCCATATCCCTTGGAGATGATGCTCCGGATTCATTGCATGCAGCGGTTCTACAACCTCAGTGATCCGGGGATGGAAGACGCGCTCTACGAAATCGAGAGCCTGCGCCGATTTGCAGGTCTGCGCCTTGGTGAGCGGATCCCCGATGAAACACCCATCCTCAACGTTCGCCATTTTCTGGAGGAGGACCCGCGTGGTGAGAAGTTGTTTAAGGAAATCAACGCCTCCCTTGGCGATCATGATCTGAGAGGCTGTTTGGAAATTAATCGCGTAATGGCTTAACCTACGATTTTTTCTAGGAAGTGGCCCACATGCCCCAGAAATGCAGCAAGAAGATTCGACAAAAAACGCTACCCGAGTCACCTCAGCGACGGCGCCTGGAAGGCGATCAAGCCGCTGTTGCCGGGCGCCCCGGTCG
>NZ_MU255056.1:2424615-2454278 GCF_000227725.2 Thiorhodospira sibirica ATCC 700588
GTTTGTTTTGTTGCCGCGACGCTGGGTTGTTGAGCGGACCTTTGGCTGGCTGAACCACTCACGCCGTCTGAGCAAGGACTACGAGCGCTTGATGTCGAGCAGCGAAGCCTGGATTTATCTCGCAATGAGTCGACTGATGGCTAACCGCTTGGTTTGAGGCGGTAGTTTCCAAACAGCTTCTCACTCCCTGGGTGGTTAGCAAAGGGGCCGATGCGGGTGTGATTCCCGATACTGACAGGCTGGCGCATGAATTGCGCAAAGCCTTGCGGCAGCGCGCTTACAAGCTCAGTGCCCTCTGTCTTGAAGATGCGCGCAGCCAGCGTCTGGTCGGGCATCTGGTGCATTATGTGGCGCATGCCTTGCTCTCTGAGGGCTTGCAGGTAGAACAGGCAGAGGTCGCGGTGTATCCGCTGGAGCTGGCCAGCCGTGGCAGTGGTACGCAGTTTGTCGCATATACCTGGACCGGGCACGTCCAGTTAACGGTAGATGCGGCGGTATTACCCTGGCTGAGTCTGCTGGCGGTTTGTGGTGGGGGTGAGAATGCCGACAAGGGCTTTGGCGGCATTGAACTGCGCGCCCTGGACCAATCCTGTCCTGGTTTTGTGTTTTTTGGATAGTCTTGCAATGCGCTTGTCTTTGGTTTTTTTTCCTGCACCTGTTGAGGCTTACACTCATGGTAAAAATCCTTTTCCTGCACGGCTGGCACGCCCGCCCGGGTGGTGTGAAGCCTTCGTTTTTGCGCGATCAAGGTTTTGAGGTGATCAATCCTGCGCTGGATGATGATGATTTTCAGCGGGCGGTTTTGGTCGCACAGGCTGCGTATGATGCGCATGTCCCTGAGGTCATTGTCGGCTCTTCGCGGGGAGGTGCGGTGGCAATGCATGTGCAATCTGCGGATACGCCGTTAATACTGCTGTGTCCGGCCTGGCGCGATCATGGCGGAATGGTGCCGGTTAAAACGAACACCTGGATTTTGCATTCACCGCACGATGAGGTTGTGGCGTATGCAGACTCGGAAACGCTGTTGCAGCAAAGCGGCCTGGCTTTGTCGCAGTTGATCACAACCGGCACGGATCATCGTCTGATTGACCCGGATTCTTTGGGCATACTGCGTGCGCTGTGCGAAAAGGGCGGGCGTGCTTGAGGTGATTGCCCCAGGGGCAAGGGGGCGTAAAAAAAACCGCAAAGCCTTTGGCTTTGCGGGTTTTTGCGTGCTACTGGATAACGGGGTTACATCTGCTGCTTAGAAGCTGATGAACAGGCCGCCGTTGATTTCGTAGTTGACGCCAGTGATGTAGCCTGCGCGTTCGTCGCACAAGATGCCGACGAGGAAGGCAACTTCTTCCGGCGTACCCATGCGTCCTGCGGGGATTTGCGCAACGATCTGCTGGCGCACTTCCTCGGCAATCGCCTGGGTCATTTCCGTGGCAATGTAGCCCGGTGAAATGGTGTTGACGGTGATACCTTTGCGGGCGACTTCCTGAGCCAGTGCCATGGTAAAACCATGTACCCCGGCTTTGGCAGCGGAGTAGTTGGTTTGCCCGAACTGGCCGCGCTGTCCGTTGACCGAGGAGATGTTGATGATCCGTCCCCAGTTGCGCTCCAACATACCATCGACCACTTGGCGGGTGACATTGAATACGCTGTTGAGGTTGGTGGCCATCACGGCCTGCCAGTGGCCCAGCTCCATTTTACGAAAAGTTTTGTCGCGGGTGATACCGGCACAGTTGACCAGGATGTCGATCGGGCCAACGCGGCTTTCGATGTCCTTGATCATCTTTTCGCAGTCTTCATAAGAAGACACGTCACCGGAGGCCAGCTCAAATTCCAGCCCCTGTTCGCGCTGTTTTGCCTGCCACTTTTCGGCGAGGTCTTTTTCTGGCGGATAGTAACCCGCCACGACCTTGAAGCCTTTGCGTGCCAGTTCTTGAGAAATTGAACTACCGATTCCACCGATACCACCGGTGACGAAAGCGATGCGTTGTGTCACAGATCCACCTTTCCCGGCACCACTGCCAGGTGCTGTCTTTCAGGAGGTCGCTTTTTCAGCGGCCTTCTGGAATGTTTCACTTGCGGCCTGCATGTTAGTGCCGGCCAGTTTGGTCTGCTCGTCGAGAACCTTGGAGATTTCTTCACGAGCCCCGGTCAACACTTCCGCTGCAGTGCGGTAGGTGTCCAGGCATTTTTGGGCGTATTCCTGAGCCAGCTTGGTCTGACCGGACATCATTTCCTGATAGCCTTTGGCCTTGCCCATCAGCTCAACGCCCTTAACGCCAGTTTCTACCCAAGCGTTGCCCAAGTCAAGCTGATGCTTGAACAAATGTTCGCCGGTGCGCATGTTGATTTCGCTCAACTTGCGCATCGCGTCAAAGCTTTCCTGGGCCATTTTGTTGTAGGTTTCGATCAGTTGGTTTTGCATGGTGATATCTCCGGGTTTTTATGCCACTGCAGCGCATATTGTGCAGTGCAGCATTTGTGCGCTGCAGCATAAAAAACTTTATTGCGGTTGTCAAGCTATTTTTTATCCTTACGGTCGGCACCGGGCGGGATAAATCCGGCGGCCTTGAAGAAGCTTTCTTGCATTTCGCGCCAGATTTGCAGATTTTTATCCGCAATATCGCTCCACGAGACCATATTGTGATCCGGGATCAATTCATCCATCTGGGCGCGCATCCGCGTTTGTTGTTCGGCATACAGTTGCAGGGTCTGATGCAAGAAGCTGGAAAAGGCATCTTGCACCGATTCATCATAAAAGCGGATGAAGCGGGTCAGAATCTCGGTGGTAAACAGCGGATTGCCGCTGGCTTCCTGCTCGGTGATGATCTGAATCAGGATGCTGCGGGTGATGTCGTTGCCGCTTTGGCTGTCAATCACCTGAATGTCTTTATCCTGACGCACCAGGGTTTGCACATCACTGAGCGTAATATAACGACTCTCTTCGGTGTCATAAAGACGGCGGTTGGGGTATTTTTTAATCAGATAAGGTTCAGCCACGGTGGTATCCTGCAAAATGCTTAATTTAAGAGTGATTTCAGGCGACTTGAAAATGTATGGACGATGGATGGGAGGGGGCTTTGGATCAGGCCCGAATTGTCGCAAGCGGCTAGGGAGCGGTCAGCCGCGAATACTGGCAAACGCGATATAGGTGTCGGTTTCACTGCGTACACGGCCAGGGCTGCACTCGTCGCTGACAAGGGCAGCCCTTTTGGGGAATCAAGGCGGGCTAGTCGATACGCTCAACCGCCAGGGCCACCCCTTGGCCACCACCGATACACAAGGTCGCCAAACCTTTTTTCGCCTGGGTACGCTGCATTCCGTGCAACAGGGTCACCAGTACACGCGCCCCGGAGGCGCCGATGGGGTGACCGATGGCAATGGCACCGCCGCTGACATTGACCTTGGACAGATCCCAGCCCAGTTTGCGATTGACCGAGATGGCTTGGGCAGCAAAAGCCTCATTGGCCTCGATCAGATCCAGGTCGTGCGGGGTCCAGCCGGCTTTTTCCAGGCAGCGCATGGTGGCCGGAATCGGCCCGGTGCCCATAATCGCCGGATCAACCCCGGCGCTGGCAAAAGAGACAATGCGTGCCAGTGGCTTGAGTCCCATGCTGTCTGCCAAGGCACGGGTGGTCACCATTACCGCAGCAGCGCCGTCGTTAATCCCCGAGGCATTGCCCGCCGTGACTGAACCGTCTCGCTTGAAGGCCGGACGCAGTTTGCCCAGCGCCTCAGCGGTGACGCCGGCACGCGGGAATTCGTCCTGATTGAAGATCAGCGGATCGCCTTTGCGCTGCGGGATGCTGATGGGCACAATCTCATTGCTAAAATAGCCGGCCTTGATCGCGGCCTCGGCGCGCTGCTGGGATTGTGCGGCAAAGGCGTCCTGCTCTTCGCGGCTGATGCCAAATTCGGCGGCGATGTTTTCGGCAGTATTGCCCATGTGATAGTCATTGAAAGCACACCACAGGCCATCGGTGATCATGGTGTCTTTCATCACCCAATCGCCCATGCGTTGCCCATTGCGCGAACGGGGCAAGGCATGGGGAGAGAGCGACATATTTTCCTGACCCCCGGCAATCACGATCTTGGCGTCCTGACAATGCACCGCCTGCCACGCCAGATGCACGGCTTTCAGACCTGAGCCGCATACCTTGTTAATGGTCAGGGCGGAGACCTCATGGGGCAATTTGGCCTCAAGCACCGCTTGGCGGGCGGGATTTTGTCCCGACGCTGCGGTGAGCACTTGACCTAAAATCACCTCATCAATCTGCTCAGGCTTGACGCCGGTCTGTGCCAAAAGCCCCTCAATCACCCGTGCGCCGAGCTGATGCGCCGGAATTTCTGCCAAAGAACCGTTAAAATTGCCGACGGGGGTGCGCAAGGCGCTGACAATAACAATATCTTCATGACTCATAGATGATTTACACAGCCTGTATTCCTGCCCGGAGGCGGGAAATGGCCGAATCTCCTGTTGGGTTGGGTTTTCAAGAAAATCACGCAAGGTACGTGCTGTTAGCATCTTTAACCATCACCAGGCGAGCAATTTCCCTACTCGCCCAGCGCACTGTTTGCCCTGATCCAGGCGCACAGCTGCCTAGGCATTCAAGAAAATCACGCAAACAGCAAAGCGTATAAATGTACAATACTATCATGTTGCATGGATAGATTTTGTTGCACTGCACAAAAGTCGTGCTAATATAGCATAACCTAAACCACGATGCTGCATATCGTATGCAGCACCTTTTAACGGAGATACCCTATGGCAGGTTCTGACGCAATTACCGAGCAATGGCTCGAAACCCAGCGACGTTATTGGGATGCCTGGCTGGATATGACTCGCAAGGGGCTGCAGGCTGGTACTGATAAAAACCCCGGCGCGATGCCCTGGTCTGGGGCGATTGATCAATGGTGGAAAAGTGTTTCTAGCACAGCCCCAGCGGGGACGCAGGATTTTTTCTCGCAGATGGTCAACATGGGCAAAAGCTATTTTTCCATGGTAGAGAATATGGGCAGCGCGCCCGGTGGAAAAAACAGCGCCGAGATGATTGATCGCTGGACCAAGCAGATGACCCAAGCCTTTGAACAGGCCAGCCAAGGCATGTTCAAAAGCTCCGATGCGGCAGCAAATCCAGTGCTTGACTTCTGGACCGCGCCGTTTGAGCAATGGTCCAAGGCTTCCTTTAGCCAGTTGCCCCTGTCTATGGACTTTTTCAAAGGCATGAGCGGGCCTGCTGCAGGCAATGATCTGTTTGCCCCCTGGGAGCGCCTGCTGTCGATGCCCACTGTGGGCTATAGCCGCGAGGCCCAGCAACAGCAGCAACAGCTGGGCAAGTTGCTGATCGCCTATCAGCGCGCCTCACAGGACTATCAAAACAATCTCGCCAAGGCCGGGATGCGCTCTGTTGACATCTTCAAAAAGCGCCTGGATAAGTTGGCCAAGGATGACAAGCCGATCAACTCCACGCGCCAGGTGTTTAACGTGTGGGTGGATGCCTGCGAAGAGGTTTATGCCGAATACGCACTGTCTGAGGAATACACCAAGCTCTACGGCGGGATGGTCAACAGTCTGATGGCGCTCAAGCAGCATGTCGGCAAAATGCAAGATGACATGCTCGAAGCCATGAACATGCCGACCCGTGCAGAAGTCGATACCTTGCAAAAACGCCTGCATGAAACCCGCCGCGAATTGCGCAGCCTGCGTACTGAGCTGAGCCGCCTGCAAAAAGCGACCCAGGGCGCGATGCCAACGCCTGCCAAAGATCAGGCCATGATCACCGTCGCCGCAGAAGAAGCAAGCGACGCTGAGGAAGATGACGACAGCGCAGACACAGACCCCAGCACCGGGGGACCCAGAAAGCCGCGTAACCCACGGAGAAAGAGCTCGTGAAAAACCCCATTGAAATTCGCCCGGATGAAGCCCTGGAAGAACTCACCACCTTTCAGCGCAAGCTGACCCACGGCTTTCAAAATCTGCTGGAAATGGGCGACGAAATCCCCACCGGCGTGACCCCGCGTGAAGTCATCTATCAGGAAGACAAGATGACCCTGTATCGCTATCAGCCCTCCACCACCGCCGTGCAAAATCCGGTGCCGGTGCTGATTGTCTATGCCTTGGTCAACCGTCCCTACATGACTGACCTGCAAGACAACCGCTCCACCGTCAAAGGGCTTTTAGAGGCTGGCATGGATGTCTATCTGATCGACTGGGGCTATCCGGATCGCAGTGACCGCTATCTGGGGCTGGATGATTACCTTAACGGCTATCTGGATCGCTGCGTAGATGTGATCTGCGAACGCCACAAGCGCGATGCCATCAACCTGCTGGGCATCTGCCAGGGCGGCACTTTCAGCCTGTGCTACAGCGCGATGCACCCGGAAAAGGTCGCCAATCTGGTGACCATGGTCACCCCGGTGGACTTCCAGACCCCGGACAATATGCTCTCTGCGTGGGTGCAGCATGTGGATATTGATCTGGTGGCCGATACCCTGGGCACCATTCCGGGGGAGATGCTCAACTGGACCTTCCTCAATCTCAAGCCCTATCGCCTGATCATGCAAAAATACATCGACATGGTCGATGTGCTGGAAGATAAAAAGCAGATTGACGGCTTTTTGCGCATGGAAAAATGGATTTTTGACAGCCCGGATCAGGCTGGTGAAGCCTACCGCCAGTTTTTGAAGGATTTCTATCAGCAAAACAAACTGATCAACGGCGGACTGGTCATCGGTGATTACGAAGTGGATCTGAAAAACGTCACCATGCCGGTGCTCAACGTTTTTGCCACCGAAGACCACCTGGTGCCACCGGATGCATCCAAGGCGCTCAAAAACGTGGTCGGTACCAAAGACTATACCGAGATCTCCTTTAAAGGCGGACACATCGGTATCTACGTCAGTGGCCGCGCCCAAAAAGAAGTGCCTCCCTCCATCGGTCGCTGGCTCGACGAGCGCACTTAAAACCGCCCCAAACCTTGCGCCATAAGGTTGCCTGAGCGCCGCCCTCCCGTGTAAAGGGGGGCGGCTTTCCCGGTTTAAGAGGGTTTGCTCAGCGACGGCTCAATGGCACTTTCTGACAGCGGTTTAAGCTCATCAAAGTTGGTGGCAACCCGATGTGTTGCCGTACTTTGCGGGGTGATAACATCGCTGGGCAGGTTGAGGTTTTCATCCTCTTTCTTTAAGGTTTTGACCCCGCCGCCAAAATGGATGCGCCATTCCAGATCGCCGCTGGAATCGGCTTTAGAGAGCGCTTCTTGCAGGTTGATCTGGCCCGCCTTGTAAAGATCAAACAGCGACTGGTCAAAGGTCTGCATACCGACCGCCGCGCCTTTTTCCATAATTTCCTTGATGCCGTTGATTTCGCCTTTGCGGATCAGCTCGGCAATATAGGGCGTGTTGATCATCACCTCTACCGCCGGCAAGCGCTTGCCGTCTTTACCCAGCACCAGACGCTGGGAGACGATGCCGCGCAGATTCAATGACAGGTCCATCAGGATTTGCCGCTTGGCATCTGACGGGAAAAAATTGATGATGCGATCCAGGGCCTGATTGGCATTGACCGCATGCAAGGTCGATAAGGCCAAATGGCCGGTGTCGGCATAGGTAATGGCCGCTTTCATGGTATTGAGGTCACGCACCTCACCGATCATGATCATATCCGGGGCCTCGCGCATGGCCTCACGCAGGGCATTGTCATAGCTGTGGGTATCCAGCCCCACCTCACGCTGCCCGATAATTGATTTGCGATGGGTGAAGATGTATTCAATCGGATCTTCCACGGTGAGGATATGGCCGGTGCGTGTACCATTGCGGTAGTCAATCATCGAGGCCAGGGTGGTCGATTTGCCTGAACCGGTGGAGCCAACGACCAACACCAGACCATTATTGTGCAGCACCAGATCCTTGAGCACCGGCGGTAAACGTAGCTGTTCAATGGTGGGGATTTCCGATTTGATGTAGCGAATCACCATCGCCACCTCACCGCGCTGTAAATAAATATTGACCCTGAAGCGCCCCAGCCCGCTGACAGACAAGCCCAGGTTCATCTCCTTATGGCGCTCAAACTCACTGATCTGCTCTGCGCTCATCAGATCATAGGCCATCTCCTTGACCGCACCAACGCCCAAGGGCGTGCGGCTGATGGGGCGCACCACCCCATCAATTTTCACACTGGCCGGGGCCCCGGTGGTGAAAAAAAAGTCGGAAGCGCTTTTTTGCGCCATGAGTTTTAGATACGGATCAATCTGCATCACATCCCTCCGAGATTAGCGTGGGCAAAGCAATGATTGCGTACCGCATTGGCCGCGATGGCGTAAGGCATGATCCAGTAACACCATCGCCAGCATCGCCTCAGCAATGGGGGTGGCGCGAATGCCGACGCAGGGGTCATGGCGTCCGGTGGTGATAATCTCCACGGGCGCATGGTGCACATCCACAGTACGGCCCGGAATGCGGATACTGGAAGTCGGCTTGAGTGCCATCGAGACCACAATATCCTGGCCGCTGGAAATCCCGCCCAGAATCCCCCCGGCATGGTTGGATAAAAAGCCCTGCGGGCTGATTTCGTCACGGTGCTCGGTGCCTTTTTGGGTGATGCAGCCAAAACCGGCGCCGATCTCTACGCCCTTGACCGCATTGATGCCCATCATGGCATGGGCAATGTCGGCATCCAGCCGATCAAAAATCGGCTCACCCCAGCCTGCCGGTACGCCAGAGGCCACGACATTGACCCGGGCACCGATGGAATTGCCTTCCTTGCGCAGGGTATCCATGTACTGCTCCAGCTCCGGGACTTTCTGCGCATCCGGGCAGAAGAAGGGATTGTTTTCCACCTCCGCCCAATCCAGCCGCTCAATCACAATCGGGCCGAGTTGTGCCAGATAGCCACGCACCTGCACGCCCCATTGCTGCGCCAGGTATTTTTTTGCAATCGCCCCGGCGGCCACGCGCATCGCCGTTTCGCGTGCCGAGCTGCGCCCGCCGCCGCGATAATCCCGCAGGCCGTATTTTTTGAAATAGGTGAAATCGGCGTGACCGGGACGGAAACGATCAGCAATCTCGCGATAGTCCTTGGAGCGCTGGTCCTCGTTTTCAATCAACAGCGCGATGGGCGTGCCGGTGGTTTTGCCTTCAAACACCCCCGAGAGGATGCGCACCGTGTCGCTTTCGCGGCGCTGGGTGGTATGGCGCGACTTGCCTGGCCGCCGCCGTTCCAGATCGGGCTGGATGTCGGCCTCGCTCAAGGCCAGTCCCGGCGGACAGCCATCCACAATGCAGCCAATCGCTGGCCCGTGGCTTTCACCAAAGGAGGTGACACAAAATAACTTACCAAAGGTATTGCCAGACATAATCTCAAGGGTTTTCAGCGTGACTGCCACGGCAGCCAGGGTTATCAGAATCGCCACATCGCGGGCGCATCGAAAGAAGAAATATTCGTGTCAATCCGTGTGCATTCGTGGTGCAATCCCGCACCACAGATGGCGGTGCAGAGGCTATCCCCGCCGCCATAGAGCCATCAGCAGCAATAGACCCGCCAAGGCCACCATCCCTGCCGCCGCATAAGGTATCCCCAGATAGCCCGGCAGGTTTTCGGCAAACAATAGCAGCAAAGTGGCGCAAATGAACAAGGTTGCTGCCAATACCGTGAGGCTGCTGCGCTGCTGGGCGCGGATGATCTCCTGGCGTAGGGCCTCCAGTTGCGGGGCGCTGATGTCTCGGCGGGTGCGGCCCTTGGCCTCATGCAACATGATCTCATGCATAAGCCCCGGCATCTGGGGCAATTTTTCCAAAAACACCGGCAACCCGTACTTGGCCCCGCGAATCATCGCCCGCAAACCCACCTGCTCATCAATCCAGCGTTCGATAAAGGGCTTGGCGGTTTTCCACAAATCCAGATCAGGATACAAATCCCGCCCCAGCCCTTCGATATTGAGCAGGGTTTTTTGTAGCAGCACCAGTTGCGGCTGTACCTGCATATCGTAGCGCCGCGCCGTCTGAAACAGGCGCAATAAGAGTTGCCCGAAGGAGATGTCTTTAAGCGGGCGCTGGAAAATCGGCTCGCAGACGCTGCGAATCGCCGATTCCAGTTGTTCGGTGCGGGTATCGGCAGGCACCCAGCCAGATTCCACATGCAGCTCGGCTACCCGGCGATAATCGCGATTGAAAAAGGCGTGGAAATTTTCTGCCAGATAGCGCCGGTCTGCCCCGGTCAGCGTGCCGACAATGCCAAAATCCACGGCGATATAGGTAGGATCCTCGGGGATATCAATGTCGATGAAGATATTGCCGGGGTGCATGTCGGCATGAAAGAAATTGTGCCGAAACACCTGCGTAAAGAAGATCTCCACGCCGCGCTCCGACAGCAATTTAAGATCCGCCCCGACCGCAGACAAGGCCTGCATATCTGCCACCGGCACGCCGTGGATGCGTTCCATCACCATCACCTGACGGCGGGTGTAATCCCAATAGATCGTCGGAATATATAAAATGGAAGAGCCGCTGAAATTGCGCTTGATCTGGGTCGCATTGGCGGCCTCACGCATCAGATCCAGCTCATCAAGGATGGTTTTTTCATATTCGGCCACCACCTCCACCGGACGTAGCCGGGGGCCTTCCGACCAGTAGCGTTCTGCCAACTGCGCCATGATATACATCAGCTGAAGATCGCGGCGAATCACCGGCAAAATATCAGGGCGTACCACCTTGACCACCACAGGCTCGCCGCTGTGCAATACGGCAGCGTACACCTGCGCAATCGAGGCCGAAGCCAGTGGGGTTTTATCAAAGGCCAGAAAGACCTCGCTGATGGGCTTGCCCAGCGCCCGCTCGATGATGGCAAAGGCCTGTGCATCAGGAAACGGCGGCACACGATCCTGCAGCCGCGCCAGCTCCTTGGCAATGTCATCGGGCAGCAGGTCACGGCGCGTGGATAGCATCTGGCCGAATTTGATAAAAATCGGCCCCAGATCTTCCAGGGTGCGGCGAATCCGCTCACCCCGCGAGGCGCGCACCCGCCGAAACCAGTTCCACGGCGCCAGATAGAACAAAAAGCGAATCGGGCGCAGCAGATGAATGGCAAAGATAACCTCATCCAGACCGTGACGGATCAACACGCGATTGATGGTGATCAGGCGCAATAACTGCATCGGACGCAAGAGGATCACAGCATCGGCTCCACCGCCTGGGTGCACAAAAGACGGGCATTCACGGTGCGTTTTTGCGTTTGTGCCCTTTATGCAAGGCCACAATACCGCCACTGAGATTGAAGTATTCACACTGAGTAAACCCGGCCAGATCCATCATCTGCAACAGCGTGGATTGGTTTGGATGTACGCGGATGCTTTCCGCCAGATAGCGGTAGCTGGCACTATCGCCGGTGATGGCCTTGCCCATCAGCGGAATCACACTGAAGGAATACAGATCGTAGAGGGGTTTAAGGCCCGGCACGGTTGGGTGGGAAAATTCCAGCACTAGCAATTTCCCGCCCGGCTTGAGCACCCGATGCATGGAGGCCAGGGCGGTATCTTTGTCAGTGACATTGCGCAGGCCAAAGGCAATGGTGATCACATCAAAATAATTATCCTGAAACGGCAGACATTCGGCATTTCCCTGCACATAGCGCAGATTGCCGACCAGCCCCTCATTGACCAGGCGCTCGCGGCCACGATTGAGCATGGAGGCATTGATGTCACACAACACCACCTCGCCCTGTTCACCGACTATGCGGGAAAAACGCGCCGCCAGATCGCCGGTGCCGCCTGCCAGATCGAGAATCCGTGAGCCGGGGCGTGCGCCCGCCGTTTCAATGGTGAAGCGTTTCCAGATGCGGTGGATGCCAAAAGACATCAGATCATTCATCAGATCATATTTATCGGCCACCGAATGAAAGACCTCACCGACACGGTGTACCTTTTCCTTTTCTGGAACTTCCTGATAGCCAAAATGAGTTTTTTTGTCGTCAGACATGCAGCACGGCTCCACAGCGATTGATCAAGCGTAAGCATTATTTCGCCTTGCGGGCCTTGCGCACGGCACGGCCAGCACGGCGGATGATGGCGGGGTGTCTGAGATGAGGCAGACACCCACAAGGATTATAGCTTGCTCAGTAATTCCTCGGTCAGATCACGCACCGCACGATGCCGGTCAATCCGGTTGGCGTCAAACAGATCGGTGTTAATGCGTGACCAGTCCGGCTTGAGGCGCGCTGTTTTGACGGTTTTGGGCAGATGCCAGTCCTTGTCTTCTGCCGGAATCAGCGCCATGCTGGATTGTGCCGCATGACCACGCTTGAGCAGGACCCGAATCAGGGCCAACTGGCGCAAGGCCAGCAGGGTGAGAGTATGTTCATTGACATGCCATTGGGTATAGCCGCGCATCCGGTTGAGCATCCGCTGCTTGAGACTGGTGGAACTGCCACCAAGCAACAAGCCGATGGCGGTGCCGCTGGCCGTCCCCAGGCCCATGGTCGCGCCCAGGGTGGCCGCATCAATGGTCGCTCCAGCCGCAGCCCCAGCCGCAGCGCCTCCGCCCAGCCGCAGCCCATAATGTTTCACGGCATCCGGGCTGAACAAATCCACCTCCCAGGAACCATCCACCAAGGGCAGGTTTTGTTCACTGACATGACGCCGACTAAAACGAAACAGCCCCAGCAGGGCATCCACACACTGCTGCTCGCGCTGGCGGATTTCATCCTGATAGCGCAGGGTATCCAGACGCAAGACCTCCGGGTCTGTGTCTTTGGGCATCAGCCGCTGATAGGCGGCGCTATCCAGCAACAGCTCGGCCAATTGTTCTGCCGCCGCCCGGCGTAACCAGTGCGCCTGCTCGCGGCGATCCTGCAGCAGTTGACTAAGCAGCCGGTCGTGGCGGTCATCCAGCAGGGTGCGCAGCCGTTCATACAGGCGCTGCTCGCTGTGTTCATCAAACACCACCGTATCAAAGGCCACCACCGCATGCAGATTGACGCGCGCCAACTGGGCGCGCCATTCCGCTTCTCGGGTACGTTCCAGGGCGACAAAATTAAGTACCGGCAACACCGGCACCGCGCAATAGGTCAGAATGCTCAGCTCGTCTTTGTATTTGCCCAGCACCGGCTCGCAGCTGTCAATCACATAAATCGCCGCATCACTTTGCATCACCTGGCGCAACACCTTAGCCTCCTGCTCATAACGGCTACGCGCCTCGGGCATTTGCAAAAAGTGCTGCACCCGTTCCGGGCCATCATAGCGCCCCATTTGCGCAAGGTGCTCCAGCAGATCCAGCACCCCGCCGGGGTCTTCAAGCCCTGGGGTATCAAACAGGCTCATCGCTGGCGTTCCGTCAGACAGTACCAGCTTCATCCCCTCGACATGGCGGGTAGTGCTTGGCTCATCACACACCTCACCGAAATTTTCATCCCGCGACAGGGTACGCAACAGCGAGGTTTTGCCGGTGTTGGTATGCCCAACCACGGTGATATTTAAGCTTGCATCCATCATTTAATGACTCACTTTCAAATGACCCAGGGCCTGGCGCAATGCCTCGCAACCGGGATGTGCTGCGTCTGCCAGATCCGCAGTCATCATATGATCCACCGCCACCACCTTGGCCATCTCCTGCCATTGTTGCGTGCGCGCTTCGGGATCACCGCCACGGGCCACCAACAAGGGCGCTTCATCAAGAATCAGCCACACCGGCGCCGGGGTAGCGGCACGCACCTCATGGATAAAGTTCTGCGTACCCCGATCCGGGGTGCGCGCCAGCGAACATACCACCAGCACCACCGCCGGCGGTGGTGCGCTTTGTGCCCGCAAGGCCGCAAGCACATCACGGCGCTGACTGCGCTCATCAGCCCGCCCTAAAATCAGCCATTCAACCCCCGCCAGCTGCGGCGGCCAGTGGTGATCATCACGCTCCAGCTCAACACCGATCAGCATCACAGCGCCGGTACCCACGGCCTCGCGGGGGGCCGATAAATCCTGCTCACGACCCACCCGAGGCGGAACAGGATCCACCACGCCGATATTCTGGGCACGCGGTGCCAGACGCTCGGATAAACGCGCATAGCCCTGCAGGCCGGTATTGAGCCGCAAGGCCTTGATAGCCCGCCACGCCAACGCTCCGGTCAACAACGCCAGCAACAGCCGAGGCAGCACCCCATAAAAGAAAATGGCCGACAACAGCAGTGCCGACCATTGACCACGGCCCTCATAAATCCACTGCCCCATGCGACTGGCAAGAATCAGCTCCGCATCCGGGGTATCCATCCCCAGCAGACGCGCCGGAAACCCCAGCAGACTAATCAAGGTGACAAAGCTTTGCTCACTGAGTACCGTCGTGCCCCAGACAAAATCATATTGGCGGATGCTCAATTCCAGCAGTGACCACAGCAGCGCCCCCAGACAAAAGGTAGCCCACAAGGTATGACTGAGGCTGCTGGCCAGCCAGCGCCCAATACCGTCACGGCGCAATAAAGCAAAGGTCGCCTGCAGCAATAAGGCCGCATCATGATGGCGATAGATGCGCCGCCCCACCGCATTGGCGCCATCCAGTAACAGACGCCCCAATGTCCCCCCGCCGCCGCTGCCGGGCCTAAACACTAACAGCGCAAACCAGATGCCCAGCATCAACAGTTGCACCCCCAGCAAAGCCGCCAGGGCAAGCACGATATTCACCGTGGCCTCATCGCGAAACACCGCATTCGCCGCACCAATACCGGCGAACAAAGCCAGCAGCACCGCGACAATGACAAACCAGAAGCGAAACTGATGCAGGGATTCAAAAGCCTGCTGCAACTTACTACCCTTGCGGGTATGCAGCGCCCGGGTGATGATGCGCTGCTCAAAATCCCCTCCCCGCTCCAGCGCCTGCTGCAGTGCCTGAGGCTCATCGAGCAATTTACCCGCCCGATCCTCCTCAAGGCGAATCGCCTCGGCAATGATACGCCCACCAAAACCCGGATCGTGGGCTTGCTTGTCAGATACCGCCATCAACGTTAATCCTGCGCATGTCTATGTATTTTAATAAATTAGCGTATAAATGCTGTTTGCGTTATGGCATCAGGCCATCTCTGGCGCGCCATGCGCTCAAGATACTGAAGTTCAGCGCACCCGTATGAAAATACACGCTAAAACGAGCCCCCTGCGGATAATTCTACCCCGAGGTCGCGCTATTTTCCCACTGTTGTGCATATTTCTTTGATGCTGGGGACATCAAAAACCCGCATGGCGATGACTCATCCCCGCTTAAGCCCCGCGCCTGGGGTATACTCTCGCCGATGGCATTTGCCTTGCCCATTGCTTTTTTGTGAGGTGTTACTCGATGGCGTGTTTAGTTTCTCCCAAACTGTTGCTTAAACCCGGCGCACTGGCTTTGCGCACTTTCCCTGATAGCTTTCACCGTCAGATCTTTACCCAGATGCTTAATTTTATGTTCAAGGGGCAGATCGTGACCGAGCAGCTCCATGAGATCGACGGTAAACGTCTGTGTCTGGATATTACCGATACCCGCAGCCAGATTCATATGCGTATCCAGGGGCAGCATTTACGCCCGTACACGCCGCTGCATCCGCGTGACTGGGAGGTGTGCATTCGTGGTGATCTGGAAGGTTTTTGGCGACTGGCGACCCGCGCCGAGGACCCGGATACCCTGTTTTTTCAGCGCCGCCTGAGTCTGGAAGGGGAAACCGAGGCGGGTTTGTATATCAAAAATATGCTGGATGGTGCCGAATTTGATTGGCAGGCCCATGCCATTGCGGTGCTGGGGCCACGGCTGGGCATCCGGGCGATTCGTCTGATTCAGCGCACCGGCCTGGATCGCCTTTCTGCCAAATGCTGGGCGCAGCAAGATCGCCCACAGACACGTTACTGATCGGGCTTGAGCGACCGGCTTGACGGCGATGCTGTTCTCGGCGCATGTGATGCTGGTGGTGTGCGCCTGTCTGCTGGATGCCTGGCTGGGAGATCCGGTCTATCGGTTGCATCCGGTGCGTTTGCTGGGAGACGGGAGCCAGCTGTGTGAGCGGTGGCTGTTTCGCCTGCATCTGCAAGGATATCTGGGCGGTGTGCTGCACTGGCTTGCGGTGGTGGGTGGGGCCTTGGCAGTGTGGTGGGGGATGGGTACGCTGCTGGGAGCGCTGCACCCGTGGCTGGCGTGGCTTTGGGATCTGCTGTTGGCCTATAGCCTGCTGTGTATGCGTGATTTGTATGCCCACGGCCTGCGAGTTTATCAGGCGCTGGGCGATCTGGTTCAGGCGCGCAGGGCTTTAGCGATGATGGTTGGGCGCGATACCGACAGTCTGGATCAGGGCGGGGTGGTGCGTGCCAGCATTGAAAGCCTGTCTGAAAACCTCACCGACGGGGTGCTCACACCCTTGTGGGCCTTGTGCCTGTTTGGTCTGCCCGGCTTGATTGTGGTCAAGGCGGTCTCTACGCTGGATTCGATGGTGGGCTATAAAACAGCGCCTTATCAGCGATTTGGCTGGGCGGCGGCGCGTGCGGATGATCTGGTGCATTGGCTACCCGCCCGCCTGTCAGTACCGTTGATCATGCTGGCTGCCGGGCTGATGCGCTTGCATCCGCTGACGGCCTATCACACCGCCCGCCGCGATCATGGACATCTGGCCAGCCCCAACTCAGGCTGGAGCGAAGCCGCCTTTGCTGGGGCCTTACAGGTGCGTCTGCTTGGCCCCATTCGCTACCGGGGTGAACTGCGCAACCAGGAGTATCTGGGCGATCCTGCCTGGCCTGCTGATTTAAATGCCCGGCACCTGCAGCAGGCCCTGAAGTTACTGCTAAGCTGCATGGCGCTGGCGGTCATGATTGGCCTGGGGCTTGCCTTGCTAGCTTCTGGCTGGCGTTGAGCTGCCAGCCGTGCGGCGTTATTTTTCGTCGTTATTCGCGGGGGGCCTGGCTGAGGCGGGCAATGACGGTTGCTTCGGCATCAAGAAGGAGTGCGCGCACGGTGTCTGCGCAGTGAAGTTTTGGTATGGCGTCGCTGTCGAGCAATTCCTCAGGCCAGCTTAAGTCCTTTAATTCGCTGTGTACCAGAGCGCGGGCCTGTTCGGGATTGGCGCACAGGGTATCGACGAGGCGCACCAGCTCGCCGATGGCGTCTTCACCCTCGGCAAGCTGGGCGCGATCTTGCGGGGCGCTCAGGGCTAATTTAACCTGCTCAAGCCAGACCTCTCCCAGCTCCAGCTCTTGCAAGGCTGCCCGCAGATTGTGTTCCAGGGTGCCGGGTTGCTGCGCTTCCAGGACATACAGCGGGCTGATGCCTGTCAGAGTGATGCGCAGCGCATGGAGACGATCTAAACCTTGTTGTAGCCGTGGTTTTAGTGCGTGCAGCACCTGGGTGCGCAAGGCGGCAAGGTCTGCAACACCATGAAGATCAAGGCTTAGATGGTGCCAGCGCACCACATCCAGCGCCATGAATTCGGCGCTGATCTGCCCACCTTCGACCCAGACCCGTTCGCAGCCTTTTTCCCCGGTTTCATTGGCATGACGGCCCTGCAGATTGCCGGGATAGACAATCCACGGTGCCTGGCAGACGCGCTCGCGCCGATGCACATGCCCCAGCGCCCAGTAGTCATAGCCCTTGGCCTTGAGGGTCTCCAGGTCAGTGGGGGCGTAAGGATCATGTCCGGGGCGACCGCTCAGGCTGGTATGCAGCAGGCCGATGTTGAAATAATCGGCCAGGGGTTCAGGATAACTGGGCACCCAGTCTTCGCTGACTTCGCGATTGGGGAAGCTGCGCCCGTGAATCGCTACCCGCAGAGATTCCAGGCGGTGCGTTTGTGGCGTATGGCTGGAAAAGACCGTCACATTATCGGGTAAGGTGAGCTGACGGGAGATCACCCCTTGGGCATCATGGTTGCCTTGTACCATAAAGACCGGAATCCCGGCCCGGTCAAGCCGCACCATCTGCGCTCGGAAAAACAGCCCGGTATGAAAATCCTGCCAGTCGCGGTCATAGGTATCCCCGGCCAGCAGGATAAAATCCACGCGCTCGGCCAAGGCATAATCGACAAGGTTTTCAAAGGCATGGCGAGTGGCGGTGCGCAGGCGTTCAACCGGCGCACCGTCGTAGCGATCCAGCCCTTTTAAGGGACTGTCCAGATGCAGATCAGCGGCGTGCAGAAAGCGCATCACGCACTTCGGCGGCGAGTTTGTCCAAGAGGGCGTTGACGAAACGATGCGCTTCCGTCGCCCCGAATTTGCGCGTCAAGGCCACAGCTTCACTCAGAATAATGGCCGGGGGCAGGTCGGGCTGATAGAGCAATTCGTAGGCAGCAATGCGCAGGACGGCACGCTCTACCGGATCAACCTCCGGAACCCGCTTGTCGGTGTGGCGCTCCAGTGCCTGATCAAGTTCTTTGACCCGCGCCGGTACGCCGAGCAGCAAGGTGCGAAAATACTCAAAATCGGCCTGGCGCAGCTCGCTGTCGCCATCATACTGGCTGAGAATGTCTTTGGGATGGTCATCCGTGAGTTGCCATTGATACAGCGCCTGCATGGCAACCCGGCGCGCCCGCTGGCGGGCCTGGATGTGTTGGCGTTGCGCGTGCTGATTCAAGCCAGACTCCGCAATTTGCCCAGCAGGCTGACCATTTCGATGGCCCCCATGGCGGCATCGGCACCTTTGTTACCCGCCTTGGTACCGGCGCGCTCAATGGCCTGCTCAATGGTGTCGGTGGTCAATACGCCAAAGCTCACCGGGATATCCTGGCTTAGTGCAATCTGTGCCAGGCCCTTGGCCGTCTCGCCAGCGACATAATCAAAATGCGGGGTGGCGCCACGAATCACGCAGCCCAGTGCAATCACCGCGTCATAGCGTTGGGTGTTTACCATCGCACGGGTGGCGATGGGCAATTCATAGGCCCCCGGAACGCGCACAATCTGGATACGCTCCTCGGCCACACCGTGACGGCTGAGAGCATCCAGGGCGCCTTCGAGCAGACGATCCACAATAAAACTGTTAAAGCGGGCCAGCACAATGCCAAAACGCGCTGTCTGTGCCTGCGTGAAATCGCCTTCAATGCTTTGAATCTGCATGTAAAAATCCTTAATCAATCAATGCGTTTGCGGAGAGTAAAAACAGCGCCGGGTCGCTTATAGGCCCTGTGCGTGCGGGACCAAGAGCTGTCTTAAAACGTCGGTATAGATGCGCGACAGCTGTTCCAGATCAGCCACGCTGACGCATTCATCCACGCGATGAATGGTGGCGTTCAAGGGGCCAAATTCCACCACCTGCGGGCAGATGGTCGCAATAAAGCGCCCATCAGAGGTGCCGCCGCTGGTGGACAGGATCGGTTGCAGGCCCGTGTGTGCTTCTATGGCCTGCGTCAGGGCCTCCACCAAACGCCCCGGTTCAGTCAGAAAGGGCAAACCGGACAGGCGCCAGTTCAGACGATAGTCCAGATTATGTGCATCGAGAATGGCGTGTATGCGCTGCTGGATGGCCTCAGGGCTATGCACCGTGGAAAAGCGCAGATTGAACTGCACCTCAAAGCGCCCCGGAATGACGTTATCCGCCCCCGTCCCGGCGTGGGCATTGGCTATCTGAAAGGTGGTCTGCGGAAAATATTCATTGCCCTCATCCCACACCGTAGCTGCCAGCTCTGCCAGAGCAGGTAAGGCACGGTGAATCGGATTATCGGCCAGGTGCGGATAGGCCACATGACCTTGCTGGCCTAACACCACCAAATCGCCCGACAAGGAACCGCGTCGCCCGTTTTTCAGGGTATCGCCCAGCTGCTGCTGACAGGAGGGTTCGGCTACCAGACAAAAATCAACCGTTTCCTTTTGCTGCTTGAGCCATTCCACCACCTTGACCGTGCCATGCACTGCCGGGCCTTCCTCATCGGAGGTCAGCAGCAGGGCAATGCTGCCCGCATGATCCGGATGCGCCTGCACAAAGGCCTCGCAGGCGGTGACCACCGCCGCCACCGCGCCTTTCATATCGGCAGCCCCCCGACCGTATAAATAGCCATCGCGCACCGTCGGGGTGAAGGGATCACTGCTCCATAAATCCACCGGGCCACTGGGCACCACATCGGTATGCCCGGCAAACACAAACAGCGGTCCTTCAGTGCCGCGCCGCAGCCACAGATTATCCACTTCGCCAAAGCGCATTGGCTGGGCGACAAAGCCATAGGGCGCCAGCCGCTCGGCAACCAGGGCCTGACAGCCCGCATCCTGCGGTGTCACCGAGTGGCGGGCAATCAGCTCACAGGCCAATTCCAGGGTGGCAGAGACACTCACCTCAATGCACTCCCTCAATCAAGGTCAAATTCGGGGCTATTTGCTCAGATGCGGGCTCAGCTGAATCCGGGCCATCTTCTTGAGGCGGCATAACGCCCAGGTTAATGCGTGCCACGCCGGTTTCCACCGCCGCCCGGGCCACCGCCTTGGGCACCACTTCAATCAGGCGCGGATCCAGCGGTTTGGGGATAATATAGTCAGGCCCAAAGCTCAGTGCCTCCAGATGATAGGCCCGCAATACCTGCTCCGGCACCGGCTCGCGGGCAAGACTTGCCAGCGCATGAACCGCCGCCAGTTGCATGGTCTGATTGATCTGGCGGGCATGGACGTCCAGCGCCCCACGGAAGATAAAGGGAAAGCCCAGCACATTATTAACCTGATTGGGATAATCGCTGCGCCCGGTGCCGATGATCACATCCGGGCGGGTTTTGCGTGCCAGATCCGGCATCACCTCAGGGTCTGGATTGGACAGCGCAAAGACGATGGGCCGCTCGGCCATCTTCTTGAGCATGGAAGGCAGCAGCAAATCCGGCCCGGACAAACCGATAAAGACATCGGCATCCTGACAGGCATCTTCCAGGGTTCGCTTATTGGTGTCATTGGCAAAAAAGCGCTTGTAGGTATTGATGTCTTCGCGGGCGGTGTGAATCACGCCCTTGCGATCCAGCATGAAAATATTGCGCTTTTGTGCACCCATCGCCAGCAACAGATGCATAGAAGCAATCCCGGCCGCGCCAGCCCCCAGGCAAACGATGCGCACCTCTTCGAGCCGCTTGCCCTGCAGTTGCAAGGCATTGATCAAAGCAGCGGCAATAATAATCGCCGTACCGTGCTGATCATCATGAAACACCGGAATATCCAGCCGCTCCGCCAGACGCCGCTCAATCTCAAAACAATGTGGCGCGGCAATATCTTCCAGATTGATACCGCCAAAGCCGGTGGCGATACGCGCCACGGTATCCACAAAAATATCCGGATCGGGGGCATCGACCTCAATATCAAAGACATCAATATTGGCAAAGCGCTTGAATAACAATGCTTTGCCTTCCATTACCGGCTTGCTGGCCAGTGGGCCGGTATTGCCCAGACCGAGAACCGCCGTACCGTCGGTAATCACCGCCACCAGATTTCCCTTGGCGGTGTACAGATAAGCCTCGTCTGGATGGGCATTGATATGCAGCACTGGCTCGGCTACACCCGGAGAATACGCCAGGGACAAGTCTTCTTGCGTCTCGGTCGGCTTGGTGACCATGATGCCGATCTTGCCCGGGGGATGCATGGCATGATAGTCCAGCGCCTGTTCCTTCATCGTCTTTGACATAAGCCGGTGTGCCTCATCAGTTGGAGGGTGGATAGGTGATTTCGAGGTCGGCGGCATGGCGTACCCGAATGCGCGGCTCGCCCCGGTAATAAAATACCAGACCACGGGCGCTGATGGTGGCACCGCGCAGCCGGTTAAACTGCAAATCCGGGAAATACTCCAGATCAGCGCGATCAATGCGCACCGCAAACTGTCCTTCCAGATTCAGCCAGTAGGCATTATTGCTCTCGCCGATGCGCTGTACCCGCCCCTGCACCCGGCGAAAGCCCTTGGCATCGGCAGGAAAGGTCTCGGCATCGAGCAGGGCAAATTCCGGCAACGACCAAATCCCCAGACCGTCTTCCATGGCCTGACGCTCAGTGGCGCGATAGCAGTCAATGAATTGATTATTGGGCGGAATCGTCAGCGCATATCCCAGTCCCTGCGCCAACAACAGGGCGGTGATGCTTTCGCCTTCCGGGGTAAACAGATGCGCCAACACCCGCCGATAACGATCCTCAGGCTCACGATCATACACCCAGCGCACCTGATAATCATGCTCATGCAGCAATTCCATCAAGGCATCGCGGGCCTCGTGTGCGAAGGGTTCGGCGGGAGCGTCCTTGTCACGCCAGAAAATCTCGGGCGTATCCAGCCCGATCAAACGAATCCGGGTACGGTTTTCCAGGCTGACCGTATCGCCATCATGCACATGCCAGACCTTGCCCATGCCATGATAATAACCCGGCGCGACGCACACCGCCGGCAGACTGACCTGGGCAGACACAGTGCCCGCAAAAACCGCCACAAAAAAAAGGGCACACCCGAGCAGGAGTGCCCTTTGCAGCGTGTTTCCTTGCCGGGAGAGCAAAGACACAGCCAAGCTTACATCCCGTAGCGGCGGCGGAATTTGTCAACCTGCCCCGCCGTATCCAACATTTTTTGCTTGCCCGTATAAAACGGATGGCAGGCCGAGCACACATCAAGACTTAAATCCTTGCCGTGATAGGTCGAACCGGTCTTGAAGGTATTGCCACAGCTACAGGTCACATTAATTTCGTGATAGTTCGGATGAGTATCCGCTTTCATAAAAACATCCTCAAAAAAACTTTGGAATTTGTCGCTAACCGGTAATTTTAAAGGATTCCACGCATCCGCGTAAAGCAAATCCTCTGGCCCGACCAGGTGCGATTCAACGGGTCCGATGCAAACCGAGGCCATGACCAACCGAATAAGCGTCCATCACCGCTTTGTCAGTTTCGCGCCGCATCGGCTTAGCGCGGTGCGGATGAATACGCTTTGCTTTAAAATGGCCGAAAATGCCAAGTAATGGCCTGAGGTTTTCGAGGCTGTTGACGTTTCACCAAACCACTGCTGAGGTATCCCATTGATTAAAGCAGGTATTGTCGGCGCAACGGGTTATACCGGCGCGGAATTATTACGTCTTTTGCTCGGTCATCCGCACGTTAAAATCGAGGTGATTACCTCGCGCACGCATGTCGGGGAGCCTTTGGAGGCGCTGTTTCCCAATCTGCGTGGCTTTGAGCGCCTGCGCTTTAGTGAACCCGATGTTGCTCAGTTGCAAGACTGTGATGTGGTATTTTTCGCCACGCCGCACGGGGTTGCGCATGGTATGGCCGCCGAGATTTTAACGGGTAAGGCCTGTGTGATTGATTTATCGGCCGATTTTCGGATTCAGGATCGCCAGGTGTGGGAGCAGTGGTACGGCCAGACGCATGGCGCGCCCGCGTTGATCGAGCAGGCGGTGTATGGTTTGCCGGAGGTGTATGCCACGCAGATTGCCAAGGCGCGCCTGGTGGCGGTGCCGGGCTGTTATCCCACGGCGGTCACGCTGGGTTTTCTGCCTTTGCTGGAAAGCGGCCTGATTGATCAGCATTATTTGATTGCGGATGCCAAATCCGGCGTCAGCGGGGCTGGGCGCAAGGCGCAGATGGGCACCTTGTTATGCGAGGCCAGCGAAAACTTTAAGGCTTACAGTGTCAACGGTCATCGTCATTTGCCGGAGATCCGCCAGACTTTGCAGGCGATTGCGGCCGATACGGTGGGGTTGACCTTTGTGCCGCATCTGGTGCCGATGATTCGCGGCATCGAAGCTACGCTCTATGCCCGTTTGCGTGACCCGCGCATTGATTTTGAGGCGATTCAGGCCTTGTATGAGCATCGTTATGCCCATAGCCCCTTTGTCGATGTGATGCCGCCGGGCAGTCAGCCTGAAACCCGCAGTGTGCAGGGTACCAATCTCTGTCGGCTGGCCGTGTATCGGCCACAAAATGGCGATATGTTGGTGATTTCGGCGGTGATTGATAATCTGGTTAAGGGCGCATCCGGGCAGGCCATCCAGAATATGAACCTGATGTTCGGCCTGCCGGAAAAAACCGGCCTGTCGGCGTTAGCCGTTTTGCCCTGACGCGCTAAGGCGTGGCGCAAAGATGTTCTGGCGCTGGCTGATCGCAATACTGATCTTAAGCGCTAGCCTGCTGGTGCTGCTGTTTGCGCTTGAGCAGCGTTTGCCGCCGCCGCTGACGCCCCTGGCCCAGCATTCTGTCAGCGTGGTGGATAGTCAGGGCGCATTGCTGCGGGTGTTTGCCATCCCGGCAGATAATGCCACCGGTTATGGTGCGCTACGGCTCAAAACCACGCCTGCCGAGGTTGATCCGCTGTATGTGCAGATGCTGATTGCCTTTGAGGATCGGCGCTTTTGGCAACATCCCGGCGTGGATGGCCTGGCGATGTTGCGCGCCAGCGGACAATGGCTCACGCATGGGCGCATCATCTCTGGTGGTTCTACCCTGACCATGCAGCTTGCCCGGCTGCTGGAGCCACGTCCGCGCACGCTGCCTGCCAAATGCATTGAAATGGCCCGCGCCGTGCAGCTGGAGCGCCGTTACACCAAAGAAGAGATCCTCGGCTTTTACCTGACCCTGGCCCCCTTTGGGGGGGCGCTGGAAGGGGCGCGGGTGGCCTCGCTGGCCTACTTTGGCAAAGAACCCAAACGCCTCACCCCGGCCCAGGCTGCCCTTCTGGTCGCTTTGCCACAAGCGCCTTCGCGTCTGCGCCCGGATCGCTATCCGCAGCGCGCCCGGCAGGCTCGTGACAAGGTATTGCAGCGCATGATGCAGGCCGGGATTATAAGCCCGCAACAGCTGCATGAGGCACTGCAAGAACCCATCCCCACCCAGCGCCACCCGTTACCGTTTTATGCACCGCACGCCAGCGAGCTGGCGAGGCGTCAACAGCCGCAGGCCGAGGTGTTGCACACCACCTTACATGCCCCCTTGCAACGCCGCGTAGAGATCCTGGTCCGTGATTATGCGACGCGTCTTGAACCGGGGGCCAGTCTGGCTGTGCTGGTGGCAGAGCATGGTCATCCGGTGAAAATCCGCGCCTATGTCGGCAGCAGCGATTACTTCAACAGCCGCCATCAGGGCGCGGTCGATATGGTGCAGGCGGTGCGCTCCCCCGGTTCTGCGCTCAAACCGTTTATCTATGCCCTGGCCTTTGATAACCATCTGGCCCATCCATACACCCAGGTCAACGACACCCCGCGCCACTTTGGCCGCTATGCGCCAACCAATTTTGATGGCCAGTATCGTGGCCAGATCAGCCTCAGCGAGGCCCTGCGCCATTCCCTGAATATTCCGGCGGTGGCGCTGCTGGAACGCCTTGGGCCGCGCTATTTTTTGCAGCGTCTGGAGAGCCTTGGTACACCGCTGCGCCTTCCCGCGCAGGCACAGCCCGGTCTGGCCATGGCCTTGGGTGGGGTTGGCATCTCGCTGGCGCACTTGACGCAACTGTATGCGGGACTGGCGCAAGGAGGACAGGTTAGCCCGCTGACCCTGCAGGCCGAGGCATCGCCCAGCCAGCCTGCGCCTAACTGGGTGAGTGCGCAGGCCGCCTGGCAAGTCACCGACATCCTGCGCACCACCCCGCCGCCGGGCGCATACGGCGCTCGTCTGGCCTATGCACAGGGCGCGATTGCCTTCAAAACCGGAACCTCGTATGGCTTTCGTGATGCCTGGGCGATGGGCTTTGATACCCGCTACACCATCGGCGTATGGGTCGGCAAACCGGATGGTACCCCGCGCCCTGGTGTTGATGGGCGGCAGGGCGCCGCGCCGCTGCTGTTTGCCCTGTTTGATCTGTTACCGGCTGACCCCGCCCGCGCCTTGCGCCCACCGGTAGCGTTGGCCAATGACCCCTGGGCTTACATCACCACACCGGATGCCCTGCCTATCGCCTGGCAACGCCTGGAAGGCAGTCCCCAACGACATAGCCCTGTCCCGGCGTTACAGCTACTCTTTCCGCCCGATGGTGCCGAGCTCGAACTCACGGGCCGCCACGCTACCCCGCTGAGCCTGCCCCTGCACGCCAAAGGCGGCCAGCCACCCTACCGCTGGTTGATCAATGGCCAGCCCTTGCCACCCCACAGCCGCGCCTGGACACCCGATGGCCCTGGTTATGCAGACATCACCGTCCTTGATCAACACGGCACCACCCGCCACGCCACCGTCTGGCTAATCCCTTGACCTTTTCCCCGTTCCATCAACACCGGGAGCGCCAAGCACTGGCCGATACCCCGATGGCGCTTAACGCCCGGAAGAACTGTTTTTTGCTCCTTACCCACGCCGACCGGGCGCTCTATCAGGCCAAAGCGAACAGGTCTGTCTTGAGGTCGGTGCATTTTTCATCGGGATCGGCTGTGGCAGGTTTCACTACAATGTCATTTTATCACTCAGCGGGGGGGGGCGAGGTTTTTCGAGGCGCCCTGAAGAAAAAAGGAGGGGTGTTTTTTAAGCGGCATCAAGATGATGCCGCCACGGGATGCTTAGCCCGCCGAGGCTGCCAGTGTCTCCACCTCAAAGCCTACCACGCACCGCTTATCACGGCTGAATTCCACACCAATGAGATGGATCGGCTGCCGGCGAATGAGTTCGCCAAAGCTGCCAGCGATATCGAGGTCAGGATGCACTGTGACACCGAGCGCATCGCGGTTGACACGCAACAGATCGAAGATGCGTCGATCCAGCTCGGCACGGCTGTGTAACACACCCTCGGCAAAGCTTAGGCGAATCACCGGATAACGAATCTGCCAGTCCCAGCGATCATGGATATACAGTCCGCGAAACAGCGGCTCGTTGCCTTCAAACAGCTCTTTGAGCGTATCGAGAAACAGGGATTTGCCAAAACGGCGCGGGCGAGAGAGAAAGTAATAATTGCCTTGTTCGATCAGCTTCAACGCCAGCGCGGTTTTATCGACGTAATAGCAGCCTTCGTTACGCAAAGTAGCGAAGGTCTGAATGCCGATGGGCAGTTTTAAGCGAGTTAGGGTCATTGAGATTAAGCTAATCGGCTTGCAAAACAACTGCAACTCCACCCCGTCAAACATTGCCGCCTTGCCACCCCCAAAGCGGCAAATGCCGCCGTCTATTTCTGCCGCTTTCCACCAACAAAACCCCTCATCTCACTGAAAAAAAAAGCAAAATCAAAATTGGCCCCGGAATTGCTTTAACAGGCGTGTACACCCCTGGGACCGCGCAGCACCAGCTACGCATCGAGAAACCTGGGACCGCGTAGCACCAGCTACGCATAAAAAACGGGACCGCGCAGCACCAGCTACGCATAAAAAACGGGACCGCGCAGCACCAGCTACGCATAAAAAACGGGACCGCGCAGCACCAGCTACGCATAAAAAACGGGACCGCGCAGCACCAGCTACGCATAAAAAACGGGACCGCGCAGCACCATCTGCGCATAAAAAACTATGCGTAGCAGGTGCTACGCGCTCCCAGGGCACTCCCAACAACCAAGCACCAAAGAGCACCAAACCAACCAAACCCAAACAACACAGGAGAGACATCATGTCTTCAACCGTCATCAACACCAACGTCATGTCACTCAACCCTCAGCACAACCTGAGAAAATCCGACAACTCCCTCGCCCAGAGCCTGCAACGGCTCTCCTCGGGGCTGCGCATCAACAGCGCCAAAGACGACGCCGCCGGACTCGCCATCTCGGATCGCATGACCGCGATGATCAAAGGCAACGCCCAATCCATCCGCAACGCCAACGACGGCATCTCCATGGTGCAGACCGCCGAAGGCGCGCTCAGCACCATCGGCAACGACCTCCAGCGCATGCGCGAACTCGCCGTGCAATCGGCCAACGACAGCAACACCGCGCTCGACCGCGTCACCCTCGACAACGAATTCCAGCAACTCATCCGCGCCATTGGCCGGGTCGCCAACAGCACCGACTTCAACACCCGCAAACTGCTCGACGGCACCCTGCAAAGCCAAGTCTTCCAGACCGGCGCCAACCAGGGCAACACCATCGCCACCACCTCCGTTGACGCCCGCAACACCCAACTCGGCTCCCGTCAAATCCTGGGTAACGAAGGCGTCACCGAAGCCCAGCTCAAAAACGGCGTACAGGAAATCAAAGGCAGCTTCACCGTCAGCATCAGCGAAGTGCGCGGACAAAGCATCGTCCCCATCGAGCTGGAAATCGACCTCAGCAACCCCATCTTCAACCCCGACGTCAACCCCGGCGGCGCCACCTCCGAAGGCACCAAAGCCGGCACCACCGGCCTCACCACCCTCGAAGACGTCACCCGCGTCGTCAACAACGCCATCCAGCGCGCCATCGCCGGCACCGAAAAGGGCAACGACCCCAACGGACCCTTTGCCAACACCTTCAGCTACGGCGAAGGCACCATGAGCGAAGCCGACGCCCGCCTTAAACTGGCCCAGGCCAACGTCTCCGCCGCCATCGTCACCCGCAACAACGGCGAAAACACCATCATCCTGCGCGGCGCCTTTGACTCACAATTTGAACTGCGCATGGATGAAAGCGTGGAAATGTCACTCAAAGCCGGACGCGATGTCGGCACACCAGCCATTGACAGCGTACCGCCACTCACGGGCACTAATTCTGCGTCATCACAGACGGTGTTTAAGTTAGCTCTTGCTGGTTTAGTTCCAGCTGATGATTTTGTTTTAACTACATACACTGCAGCCAACGGGCAGGAGGTGATTGGTGGTAGTGGTGGTGTCACGGCAATTACTATTGGTGGGGGTAATTATGCCGATATAGGACAACTCGCAGATCAATTAAACGCCGCATCAATCGCCAATAACCTAGGCTTGGTGTTTTCACTCAATGCAGGTGAACTTGGCATTACCGACACCTTCGGACGCGGGATACCGTCGACATTAAGTGCTACCAATGATGCAACTACCTATACTCAAACTAATGTCTCTTTAGTTACTGCAGCGGGCACCTCAACCATCACCCATCTCAGCTCGCGCACGGTTGACTACGCCAATGTTACAGCCGGTGATCTGGGCGTCTTGAAACTGACCCTGGGCGGCATAGACTACGAAGTCGATTTGTCGGGGGTGAATGGTGATGTAATTGGAAATCCAAACTTGATTTATGATGAAATTAACGCGGTTTTAGCGGCGGCCACACCGTCGGCACAAGAGGACATAGCCGCCACCGTCACTGCTGGTCCTCCACCAGTAATTACACTCACAGATGCGATACATGGCCGCAGTATCAGCAATGTCAGTCTGTCTTTGCCTTCGGAGGCTCGTTTTGACAATTTAACGCCGACCTTTAACGATGGTGTCGGAGAGAATATCTCCAACTTCAGCATCACCATCGACGGCCAGCGCATTGATGTCGATCTCACCGGGGTTACTGAGGTAGATGGCGGTCTGGACAGCCTGAGCCATGCGGTCAGAACCGCCATTCATGGCTATCAGATTGACCCCAGTAACCCCACCGTACCGGCACCGTTTGCCGATGTTGACGTGGACGTTGTCGCGGGGACAGAGTCGGGCACCCATAAGCTGGTAATTCTCGACCCGCAAGGGCGCAATATCGAAACCACCCGCCTCAGCGGCCCGGAAACCATCAAACTCTTCGACCACGAAGAATATGATGCCGCGCTCAAAGACCCTGATACCGACAACCCCTACGCCAGCGAACAGGTGAACCTGACCCAAATCAACGTCACCACCCGCTATGACTCCATGCTCGCCCTCAACATCATCGACGGCGCGCTCAACCAGATCTCCGACCTACGCTCCGAACTCGGCGCCGTG
>NZ_MU255056.1:2454378-2468989 GCF_000227725.2 Thiorhodospira sibirica ATCC 700588
GGCCTTGGGCCTGTTGCAGGGCTTCGGTGAGGTTGTGTAAAGCGCCGCTGAGGTGATCCACCGCCTGGGTCAGGTGGGTTTCGATGTCGGGCGCGTGGCGGCGGTCGGCAGGTGTGTCAGGTATACCAGAATAGCCGCCGGTGCGCCGGATCATCGGCAAGACCTCTTCCATCACCCACGCCTCAAAGCGCGCTGCGCTGGGCAATTTTGAGCGCAGAATTAAACGGTAAACGTCAGGTTCGGGGATGAGTTTGGTTTTATGATCAAAGCTAAATTGTTGATTTATATAGAGGTAACGATTCGTTACCTCTAATGAATTCAAAGACTTAGCATATTTGCAATGATCACTAATCGCCTTGCTTGTGTTTTGATAGCCCAGCGCAACGGCCACATCCTTGGCAATAAACCACGGTTGGCCGTCCAGCAGCAAAACACGGATGTCAAGATGATCGAACTGAAAGGGAATCACAGAAGGGTTAACGGTGTTCATTGATTGGCTAACTCCATACACGTTCATTTGAGAACCTGTGCCCGGAAGGGGCGCAGGCGACTGTATGGGTTAGCCTACCAGTCACTAAATCTGGCGCGTCCAAAGACGCCCACATACAGCCACCCGCATGGAGCGAGAAGCACGCAGAAAGATGACAGACACAAAAAAGCTGCCGAAGCAGCGGGGGTGTCTGCTTAGTGAAAGGGAGGCTAATCCCGCGCAGCAGCCGTAACGGCCACCGCGTGGCTACTCTACCCCGCCCACCACGCAAACACAAGCCCCCTGGGAGCGCGTAGCACCAGCTACGCATCGAGGCCGCAGGCCTCGCGGGGTTTAAAAGATATGCGTAGCTGGTGCTACGCGCTCCCAGGGGCTTCGGTGAGGTTGTGTAAAGCGCCGCTGAGGTGATCGACGGCAGGGGAACCGCCTGTTATTTAGAGCTTCCCGCCTCCGCGCCTGCTCCGCCTCTGCCTGCAGTTGCTCGGCCTCCACTCGCCGCCGCTCAGCTTCAGCCTGCAGTTGCTCTGTCTCCGCCTGCAGTTCTTCCAAATGACGCTGAATACTGCGCTGTTCGCGCAGGTAGTTTTGCCGGGCCTGATAGGCATGATAGGCACGGTCTTTTTCCGAAAAGCGTTTTAAGGTGCTCATGGCTTGCCTCATTTCGTCGGTGTCCATCCAGGCGGGGAGGGCGCTGTTGAGGTTGGCGTTGAGAAAGTGGATGAGCAAAGCGCGGTTGTCCTCGGCGCCGAGCAGGGCTTTAAACACGCAGTCGATTTTGGGGTCGATGGGGTGGTGGTTCATGGCGGGGGAGTTTAGCCGGGTGAGGGTGTCTGGGCAATGGCTTGGCGTATGGCGGCACAGCCCCGGCTCTGCATAAAAAAACTCCCCTCCTTTTCAAGGAGGGGTGCCCCGTAGGGGCGGGGTGGTTATGGGTGGTTTTTTGACCCCCTCCCCCCCCTTGCGGGGGTACTCCCCCTTGGCAGGGGGAGAGTCTTGGCGCGCAGCGCCGCCTGAACGTTTAAAGTGACGTTGCGTACCCTTTCTGTAGTTGCCCATCAGACCTAAAGTGCAGATGATCGGTTGCCACCCGCGCCATTTGCTCGGCATCATGACTGACCCAGATGACCGCGAGGTTCCACTCCTGGCGCAGGCGGGCAATGAGCTGTTCCACACGGGCGACATTTTGGCTGTCCAGGCTGGCGGTGGGTTCATCCAGCAGCAGGACGCGGGGCCGGTTTTGCAGCAGTCGCAGCAGGGCCAGGCGCTGGCGTTCGCCGGTGGAGCAGCGCGCAACATCCCATCCCAGGACGGCCTGATCAAAACCCAGTGCCTCCAAATGGATCACATCTTGTCCGTGCGCAAAGTGATCACCAACGCGCTCTCGCCACCACTGGCTTTCTGCGGGCAGCAGGCCCACCTGTTGACGCCAGCGGTGAGCACGCAGACTGTGGCAAGGCTGGCCATCCAGATAAATCTCTCCACGGTGCGGTTCCAGGTCGGCAATGGCCCGTAATAACAGGGTCTTGCCGGAACCGCTGGGCCCAGCCAGGCTTAGGCATTGACCGGGTGCCAGTTCCAGGCTGATCGGGCCGATGTGGTGCAGGCCAAGCTGTTTGATGGTGAGTAAGGACATGCGCGCTATCCCGCATTATTCCGTGACAGTATTATGGGCCTGTTCAGCAAACAGCCAGCGGTGCAGGACGGCGTAGGCTTGATCCAAAGTGCCGGCCTCGGGCTGGCTGGCGGAAAAGGTCTGTACGCTGGCGGCCATCCCCTGGGCTTTGAGTGCTTTGCTGACCTGTTGCAGGGTGGCTTTGGCGGGGCCACGGCGTAATTTATCCGCCTTGTTGAGCAGAATATGTACCGGCAAGGCCCTGGCCTGACAAAATGCCAGCATCTGCGCATCATAATCGGTCAAAGGGTGGCGAATATCCATAACGAGCATCAGCCCCTGCAGACTTTGGCGCTTTTGCAGATAGCCTTGCATCAAGGCGCCCCAGCGTTGGCGCATGGCCTCGGGCACTTTGGCATAACCATAGCCTGGCAGATCGACCAGCCGGGCCTGTTCGCTGAGGGTAAAAAAGTTGATCAGCTGGGTGCGGCCTGGGGTTTTGCTGGTGCGGGCCAGCGATTTTTGGCGACAGATCAGGTTCAGGGTGCTGGATTTGCCTGAATTGGAACGCCCGGCAAAGGCTACCTCGGTGCCCGTATCGCTGGGCAGCCCGCTCAGCGCGGCGGCACTCAGACTGAACGTGGCCCGCGCAAAACAGGCCTCTACGGCATTGCGCCTGGCGAGGCTGGCGGGGGAAGTATTTTGCGAGTCGGTGCGGTTTATGGTATACAATGCGGTCATTTTTAGGGTCCAAAAGTGGATAGGTGGCCGGTGTCCTGATGCATTCGCAGCCAACACCGCCGCTGGGTTTATTTTGCCAAACTGATAACGATACCGGATGTTTTTAACGGGTATTTCGGGAGAAAAAAGTTGATGAAAAAATCTGTACTGATGGCGCTGATTTCCTGTGTGGGCATCAGCATGTCTGCGCCGCTGCTGGCGCAATCGGGTGATGCCGAACGCGGACAGAGTATCTCGGGTGTGTGTATGGCCTGTCACGGCCCTGATGGTAACAGCTTCAATCCAGAGTGGCCTAGCCTTGCCGGACAAAGCGCGCAGTATACCTATCAACAGCTGCTGGATTATAAAGAAGGGCGCCGCAAGGACCCGCTGATGACAGATCAGGCCAAGCCTTTAAGTGATCAGGATATGCGCGATCTGGCCGCTTTTTATGCCACCCAGATTCCCACCCCCGGCATGGGTATGGACCCAGCGTTGCTGGATCTGGGTCGTCAGGTGTATCTGGGCGGCAACAGCGCCACCGGCCTGACTGCCTGTTCTGCCTGTCACGGACCTAATGGCGCCGGTGATCGTGCTGCGGTGTATCCTGCGGTGGGTAGCCAACATGCCATGTATAACATCGCCCAGCTTGAGCACTATCGCGATGGCACCCGCATCACCGACACCAGAAACATCATGCCGGGGATTGCGCAAAAAATGAGTGATGAAGAAATCCGTGCGGTTGCGGAGTACATGGCCCACATTCTGCCCCGCTTCCCCAATTAGTTTAGGCGTTTAGACCGCACAGGGTGAGTCACCTTACATAAGGCATCCTGTGCGCTGAAGTGGCAGGCGCATCTTGCGTTCGCTAAAGCATACAGCGGCATCAAGATGATGCCGCCACGCATGTACACGGACCATCGAGACCCCATTGCCATGCTGCCTATCGGTTTTGCTCCAGACTCTGAACGGGTAAGGCTTAAGATCCTCAGCTATAACATTCAGGTTGGTATCGCCGCACAGCGTTACCGCCACTATCTGACCAATAGCTGGAAGCATTTCCTGCCCTATGGCGGGCGGCTGGATAATCTGGACAGTATCGCGCGCTTTATCAATGCCTTTGATATTGTCGGCCTGCAAGAACTTGATGCCGGCAGTCTGCGCAGCAATTTCATCAACCTGGCCGAATATCTGGCCCAGCGCGCCGCTTTTCCGCACTGGTATCACCGCACCAATCGTAACCTCGGTCAACTGGCCAAACACAGCCTGGGACTGTTGAGCCGTTATCAGCCCCACACGGTGATTGCCCACAAACTGCCCAGCTCGATTCCCGGTCGCGGCGCCCTGGAAGCCCATTTTGGCAATCCTTATACCGGACAGACCCTCGTGGTTGTGCTGGTACACCTTTCCTTGGGACGCCGTTCCCGGCGGATGCAGCTGGAGTATATCGCCGAGGTCTTGCGCGAACATCAGCATGTGGTGGTGATGGGGGATATGAACACCCCTGCCCATTCCACCGAGATTCAGCGCCTGCTCTACACCACGGGCCTGCAAAGCCCGAGTACGCTGTCAAATACCTATCCCAGCTGGCGACCACAACAGGCTCTGGACTATATTCTCTGTACCCCCGGACTGGAGATCACCCAGGCGCGTGCCTATAACGTCAACTACTCGGATCATTTACCGATCAGCGTTGAAATCCTCCTGCCCGCAGAATTCAGCCTAAGCGATACCGCCTCCTTAGCAACGCGGGTACCTCCGCCTTCGTATATGGACAGTCGCTACGCCTAAGCGGCATTTTTTGATGCACACCGCTGCTGCGGCGTTCCCTATTTGCAGATCATCTATTCATGCCATCAACACCTGCTTCCCCGGATTCCCTGCCGCTGGTTTCTGTCATTGTGCGTACCCTGGGGCGTGCTGAGCTCAGTCAGGCACTGGATTCCATTGCCGCACAGGATTATCCGGCCATTGAGGTAGTGGTCGTCGATGCCAGCGGCACCGGCACGTTGTTGCTGCCGCCCGCGTGTGGCGCATTCAGGCTGCGGGTGGTGAATGAAGGTCATCGCCTGATACGCAGTCGGGCGGCCAATGCTGGCATGGCGCAGGCCAGCGGCGCTTATCTGATTTTTCTGGATGATGATGATATTTTTTATCCGCAGCACATCAGTGCGCTGGTCGCCACGCTGCAACAACATCCGCAATACCGTGCTGCTTACGCCGGTGTTCTGGTGCGCCATTTTTATCCAGATGGCACGGAAGGCCCTCAGGTTGTCCTCAATACCCCTTTTGAGCGTCTGCGACTGCCACTGGAAAATCATATCCCTATCCATGCCATGCTGTTTGCGCGCAGTCTGTATGAAGCAGGCTGTTGTTTTGATGAAAGCCTGGATCGCTACGAAGACTGGGATTTTTGGCTGTGTCTGTTGCAGCATACCGATTTTGCCCATGTGGATCAGCTCAGCGCCTGTTATCACAATACCGGGGCCTCTGGTTTTGGGATTGAGCCCGATCTGGCAGTGATTGCACAATCCCGTGCCGCTTTCTTTGATAAGTGGCGCCTGCAGTGGTCAGGTGCCCAGTGGGCAGAGATGCTGGACTATGCCTGGCAGCGCTCCCCGCGGATTCGTGATCTGGAACAGCACTTAAGCCAGACACAGGCCCATGCCACCGGCCTGGAACACGCCTTGGAACAGGCCCGGCAGGAGCGCCTGGAACATCTGCGCCTGCAGGCGGCTTTTCGTGCCGAGCGCGCCGGGTATCAGGCGGAACTGGCGCGCCTGGGACAGCAATTACAGCAAAGCGAGTGGGCACTGGCGCAGGCGCAAAACCATATCAGCGCCCTGTATGCCTCCAGCTCCTGGCGGCTGACCAAGCCGCTGCGCGCCCTCAAGCAGCTTGGTCAGAATGGACAGCGGGCGTGGGTACGGGCGCGGCGGATTGCGCTGGGTCAGGGCGGATTGCTGAAAGGCAGCGGCTGGCTCCTCAAAAAAACCGCCAAGGTTTTGTACCGTCATGGGTTTACCGGCCTGCTCCGTCGGGTCCAGTTGCACCTGTCACACCCAGCATCGAACACCCCCGAGGTGCCCATCACGCCGCCCTGTCAGCATACAACGAGCGTGACCCGCCTCAATGAAGACGTTGCCATTATTGTGTGCATTCACAATGCCCTGGAAGATGTCAAACGTTGCCTGAGCAGTGTACTGCGTTACAGCTCCCCCCCCTATCAGCTGATTCTGGTCAATGACGGCTCTGAAGCGGAAACTAGCCAGTATCTGCGCCGCTTTGCGCAGGCTCACGGCGCCATGCTGCTGGAAAATCAGCAGGCCCAGGGCTATACCCTGGCGGCCAATCAGGGACTGCGGGCCACGCATCAAGCCTTTGTCATTTTGCTAAACAGCGATACCATCGTCAGCCGTCACTGGCTGGAGCGGATGCTGGCCTGCGCCGTTGCAAGCCCCGCCATTGGTCTGGTCGGGCCGCTAAGCAACACCGCCTCGTGGCAGTCCATTCCCGAAATCTTCAATGCCGACGGCGACTGGGCCAGCAATCCCCTGCCAGACGATCTATCCGTGGCGGCAATGGCTGACCGGGTGGCGCACGCTGCCAAGCGTATCTATCCACACATCGGCTTTCTCAACGGCTTTTGCCTGCTGATCAAGCGCGCCGTTATCGAGCAGATCGGACTGTTTGATGAAAGCCATTTTGCGCAAGGCTATGGTGAGGAAAACGATTACTGCCTGCGCGCCCGGCAAGCGGGTTTTGCCCTGGCGGTGGCTGATGATGTGTACATTTATCATGCGCAATCCAAAAGCTACTCCACCGCCCGGCGGCGCGAACTGGCGGCGCGAGCTGACCAGATTCTGGCGCAAAAACATGATGCTGCACAGATTGCCGACGGGGTACACCGCTGCCAGCATGATCTGGTGTGGCTGGGCGTGCGTGCCCGGATGCAGACCCTGGCAGCGCGTCACGCACAACTGCACCAAGGACGGCGGGATTTTGAAGGCCGCCGGGTATTATTTATCCTGCCCGTTCTGGATGCGGGCGGCGGTGGCAATATCATCATTAACGAGGCCCAGGCACTGATCCGCATGGGCGTGGATGCCCAGCTCCTCAATCTTGAGCGTCACCGCGAGCATTTTTCACGCCAGCATCCTTACCTCAGCGTGCCGGTGATCTATGCCGAGGATGCGCATAATCTTGCACCGTATTGCGCCGGGTTTGATGCGGTGATTGCCACAGTATTTTTTACCGTGCCCTGGATTGCAGCCTGCGCCAAACAGGCAAAGCCGCCGGTTCTGGCTTATTACATCCAGGATTTTGAGCCGTATTTTTTCCCGGCAGGTAGCGCCCAATACCAGGAGGCCCTCGCCTCCTATCAGCAACCGCTACGCCGTTTTTGCAAAACCGCGTGGAACCAGGAGATGCTGCACACCCACGCCGGTGCAGACTGTACTGTGATTGGGCCAAGTCTGAACGTAGATCTGTACTATCCCCGCCCCCGCCAACAGCCTTGCTGGCCTGCCGGACCCTTGCGCATCAGCGCGATGATCCGACCTACCACGCCACGCCGTGCCCCGGAAAAAACCCTGCGTATCCTGCAAAAAATCGCCAAACGCTATGGTAAGGCCGTGGAAATTGTGCTTTTTGGTGAAAACCCGGAACATGCCATTTTTGCAGACCTGCCGCCGGCGCAGCCGTGGCGCTGTGTGGGCAAACAAACCGCCTGCGAGATGGCGCAACTGTTCAGTGAAAGCGACATCTTTGTGGATTTTTCTGATTATCAGGCGATGGGACTGGCCGCCCTGGAGGCCATGGCCTGTGCCACCGCTGTCATTGTCCCGGCACAAGGTGGCGCCTTAAGCTATGCCAGAGATCAGGACAATGCCCTGGTGGTCGATACCCAGGACGAGGCTGCCTGCACCAAGGCACTGATGCAGCTGATTGAAGACAGCGCCCTGCGTACCCGCCTCATCGAACGCGCCCTGCAAGACGCTGCCCAATATTTCCCCGAACAGGCGGCCCATGCCATGTTGCAGACCCTGTTTTCGCCGTTTCGCAATACCTACACAAACGTAAGGAGCGTTAACAATCAGGCCAGCCAAACAAGGGTTGCCCAAGGCATCAACGGCTCCAGATCAGGATCATCGGCCCACGTCTCGGCAATGCGTTGCCAACCCCCCTTTTTCGACCACCGGTTATATCGCATGTAAACCGTGTGCCAGCGTCCAAAGCATTCCGGCAGATCCCGCCAAGGCGCCCCGGTGCGCGCGATCCACAGGACCGCTTCAATAAAGCGGCGGTTATCTTTGGCGGTCACACCGCAGTCGGTTACTTTGCCAGGGAGAAGCGGTTCAAGCTCTCCCATGGGTCATCTCGCAGCATGAGTCGGGGCATTCGTTATCCCTCCAAATCCCGTTATGCTACATCAGGCACATAAAAATTAGTAATTGTTAACGCCCCATAAGCTCGGATCCAGGGCGGGCGCACTCCCGACGACGATGCATCGATGCGCTGATGGCGCGGATGAGCGGCGTTCTTGCTGACCGGGTGCTCTAACCCTTCTATCCCACGGCGGTTGTCGATAAAATAGCCGTTTAAACGGATATGACCGTTTTTTGTGCGGTCAATCTGTTATTTTCCATTCATTGTCCCCGGATTGCTAACCTTGAAAGCTTCTCTTCAGGCCCTACTGCAACAATCTCTGCAGCATTTGCAAACCCAAGGCATGGTGCCTGCTGGGGTGGAGATGGCCATCCATCTGACCCGCACCAAGGATAAGGCGCATGGCGATTTTGCCTGCAATCTGGCCTTGCAGCTGGCCAAGGCGGCGGGTGTCAAGCCACGCGAGATGGCACAGCGCCTTATGGATCATCTTCCGGCATCCACTTTAGTGGAAAAGGTCGAGATTGCCGGGCCGGGGTTTATCAATTTTTTCCTGAGTGCGCGGGCGCGTGAGGCAGTAATCCCGCTGATTCATGAACAGGGCGCGCAGTATGGCCGCTCTAATTTGGGACAGGGGCAGCGGGTGCAGGTTGAGTTTGTCTCGGCCAATCCCACCGGGCCTTTGCACGTCGGTCATGGGCGCGGTGCCGCCTATGGTGCGGCGGTGGCGGATTTGCTGGAAGCGGTCGGCTTTAGCGTGCATCGGGAATATTATGTCAATGACGCCGGGCGTCAGATGGATATTCTGGCGGTCAGTGTGTGGCTGCGCTATCTGCAATTCTGCGGGCAGGATATTCCCTTTCCGGCCAATGGCTACCGGGGCGAATATGTGCGCGAGATTGCTCAGGGGCTGTATGCCGAACATGCGCACAGCTATGCGGTGGCGGCCGCCGCTTTATTGGACGATCTGCCGCCCGATGAGTTCGACGGCGGGGATAAAGAGCGTTATATTGATGCGGTGATTGTGCGCGGCCGGGAATTGCTGGGTGAAAACCGCTATCGCTTCGTGTTTGAATTGGGTCTAAGCCGTATTCTGGAAGATATCCGCGAGGACCTGGCGCAATTTGGCATTACATACCAGGCCTGGTATTCCGAGCGTTCCCTGGCGGAAAATGGGGCGGTCAACCGGGTGCTGGATCGGCTGCGGGCGCAGGATGCCTTGTATGAGCATGAAGGGGCCTGGTGGTTTCGCTCCACCGCCTATGGCGATGAAAAAGACCGCGTGGTGCAACGGGAAAACGGGCAAACCACCTATTTTGCCTCGGATATCGCCTATCATCTGGATAAATTCGAGCGCGGCTATGCGCAGGTGGTGGATGTCTGGGGAGCGGATCATCATGGCTATGTGCCGCGTGTGAAGGCGGCGTTGCAGGCTTTGGGCATGGAAACCGGGCGCCTGGATGTGTTGCTGGTGCAGTTTGCGATTTTGTATCGCGGCGGTGAGCGGGTGCAGATGTCAACCCGTTCAGGCAGTTTTGTCACCCTGCGCGAGCTGCGTGAGGAAGTCGGCAAAGATGCGGCGCGCTTTTTTTATGTGATGCGCCGCTGCGAGCAGCATCTGGATTTTGATCTGGATCTGGCCAAATCCCAGTCAGCCGATAACCCGGTGTATTATATTCAATACGCCCATGCACGGGTGTGCAGTGTCTTGCGCCAGCTTCAGGCCAAAGGCGAGGTCTTTGTCCTGGCCCAGGGGCTTGAGCACCTTGCACGCCTGCAGGCGCCGCACGAAGAAGATGTGCTGGCAGCTCTGGCGCGTTATCCGGAGGTGCTGGAAGCCGCCGCCCTGAACAAGGAGCCACACCAACTGGCACAGTATCTGCGCGATCTGGCCTGTGCCTTCCATACCTATTACAACGCCCATCCATTTTTGGTCGATGATGCGCCCTTGCGCAATGCCCGCCTTGCTTTGATTTTAGCGGTGCGTCAGGTCATTGCCAATGGGCTTGAATTGCTTGGGGTGAGTGCGCCCGAGGAGATGTAAAACCATGCCCCGCGACTATAAAAATACCGTCACAGCGTCAAGCCGTAGCCGCAAAAAGTCCTCTGCTGCATTGCCCGGCTGGGTCTGGGGGCTGGTGGGTCTGGCCGGTGGCTTGGTGGTGGCTTTAATTGTCGCGCTTCAGGGGCAAAGTGGCACACCCACCCCCGGTGTCGCCAGCCAGCCGCCGATGCAGGCCCCGCCGCCGGTGAGCAGTTATGCACCGCCGCAACCGCCTGCCACAGCACCAACTACGCGTCCGGAAGCACAGCGCCCGCAGTTTGAGTTTTATACCTTGTTGCCAGAGCTGGAGGTGGTCATTCCGGAAACAGCCCCGGCGCGTCCTGCACCACCGCCCGCCACACCGCCGACAACGCCACCCCCGGCGGGACAGACTGCCCCGCCACAAAGCACGCCCGGTGGTGAAAGTGCGGCGGTGCGTCCACCCCGCGAGACGGCCACACCTGCGACCCCGGCAGCGCCCACACCACCGGCAGCCGCTTCGCGTGAGCGCTTCATGCTGCAGGCGGGTTCTTTTCGTCAGCATCAGGAAGCCGAACGCCTGCGTGCCCGCCTGGCCTTGTTAGGGGTTGAGGCCAAGATTCAGCAAGTGACGGTCAACAGCGACACCTGGCATCGGGTACATATTGGCCCGTTTAACAGCCGCAGCGAGGTGGATCGGGTGCGTGAACGGCTGAGCAATAATCAGGTGCAGACCATGTTACTGCGTCTGCCTGATTCCGGTTAATGACCAGATGCCGTTAACTCATGTCCAGATCGTCCTTAGCCACACCTCCCATCCGGGGAATATCGGCGCGGTAGCACGGGCGATGAAAACCATGGGCCTGGGCACCCTCAAACTGGTGCAGCCCAAACACCACCCCAGCGCAGAAGCCCTGGCAATGGCCTCCGGTGCTGATGATGTCTTGCAACAGGCGCAGGTCTATCAAAACTTATCCGAGGCGTTGGCGCAAACCCACTGGGTCATCGGCACCAGCGCACGCTTGCGCAGTCTGCGCTGGCCACAACTCAGCCCCCGGCAAGCCGCCGCACAGTTACTGGAACAGGCCAGCCACGGGCCGGTGGCCCTGCTCTTTGGGCGTGAGCGCATTGGCCTGACCAACGCGGAACTCGACCAATGTCAGGCCCTGGTGAATATCCCCGCCAATCCACATTACCCGTCCTTAAATCTTGCCGCAGCGGTGCAAATCCTGGCCTATGAACTGCGTCTGGCTGCCGATGCACAGCCCAGCGCAGCCACCGCCACTGCGCCACTGCCCGACGATGAACAGCCCGCCTCACAGCAACAACTGGAAGATTTTTATCAAGCCCTGGAACACACCCTGATCGCCATCGACTTTCTCGATCCGCAAAACCCCAAACACCTGATGCGCCGCCTGCGCCGCCTGTATGGCCGCCAACCCCCACTTTCCGTCAAAGAAATCAACATTCTGCGCGGCATCTTGACCCAGACCTTACGCACCAAAAACCGTGCCATTTGAGCCAGTCTCGCGGTGATGTTAAGGTAAGCCGCTCGTTCATTTAGCAGGCGCTGGCCGTGCGTTATGCGCGAAGCGCCCGCCTGCTGCAATCCCGGAGGTTCTTTTGCATGAACTGGCACGCAACAATCCGCATCTTCGTTCTCAGCGCCTTACTCATTCCTGCCCTCGCGCTGGCCCAGCCGGGCACCTTGTCTTTAACCGTCAGCCCGGAGCTGGCCACCGCCGGATTTTATCGACTGAGCTGGGAGGGATCTGCACACAGCCACTTCGAGCTGCACGAATCACAGCACCCGGAATTTCATGATTACCGTGTCCTTTACAGTGGGCCAGATACCGCCAGTGTGCAAAGTGGGCGAGCGGATGGCGTGTATTATTACCGCCTCAGCACCCCGCCCCAGGCCGATGATGACCCCGCGCTGTTGAGCGACATCGTGGCGGTGACCGTACAGCATCACAGCCTGGGGCGCGCTTTGAGCTTTTTTGCCCTTGGCGCGGTTGTATTTGCCGCCCTGCTCATCGTCATTGCATTCGGTACGAGACAACGCCATGTCTAAGCCCATCTTAACCATCAATTTTAGCCGCCTGCAGCGCAACATCCAGACGCTAGGCAATATCGGCCAGGCGGAGGATCGCGGCATTCACCGCATGGCCTTTAGCGAAGCTGATTGGGCGGCCCGGCAGTGGTTTAGCGAACAAATCAATGCTGCCGGTCTGGATTTGTATGAAGACGGCGCCGCCAACCTGCACGGACGGCTGGACTGGGACGGCCAGCGCCCCAGCGTCATGATCGGCTCCCATCTGGATACCGTGCCCGGTGGCGGGCCGTTAGATGGGGCCCTGGGCGTGCTGGTGGGGCTTGAAGTCCTGACTACCATTGCCGAGGCACAGATCCCACTGCATTACCCGCTGGAAGTCATCAGCTTCAGTGACGAAGAAGGGCGTTTTGGCGGTTTATTTGGCTCACAGGCCATTGCCGGTCAGCTCACCCCGGCACTGATACACGCCGCCCGCGACCTGGAAGGTATCACCCTGCGCGATGCGATGGGACATTGGGGGCTGGATGCCAATGCTGCGCTGTTTGCGCGCCGCGCCCCGGAAAGCATCCATGCCTATCTGGAATTGCACATTGAACAAGGCCCGGTGCTGGATCGCAAAGGCATCTCCGTGGGCGTGGTTGATGCCATCACCGGCCTGTTTAAATGGGAAGTGCGCTTGCTCGGCGCGGCCAACCATGCCGGCACCACCCCGATGGACATGCGCGTGGACGCCTTTCAGGGGCTGGCCGAGTTTGCCGGGGCGATCAACCGCATTTTAGAAGAACATGGCGGCCCATACAGCCGCGCCACCATTGGACGTGTCGAACTCAAGCCCGGTGCTGCCAATACCGTGCCCGGCTGCGTCACATTTTCCCTGGATGTGCGCGACACCGATAGCGCCACCCTCACCGCCCTGGCGGATGCCTTCCGCCTGACCCTTTCCGCTCTGGCGCGCCGCCGCAAGCTCATGTTTGAATTTGAAGTCCTCGCCGCCATCCCCCCGCGTCGCTGTGATGCCGGCATTGCCCAACTGATCAGCGAAACCGCCGACGCCCTTGCCATCGAACACCTGCGCTTGCCCAGCGGCGCAGCCCACGATGCACAAATCATGGCCGGCATCGCCCGCACCGGCATGATCTTCGTCCCCAGCATTGAAGGCCGCAGCCACTCCCCCGCAGAATGGACTGCCTGGGAAGACATCGAACGCGGCGCAAATCTTTTGCTCCAGGTCACCCTGGGACTCGCCGCCGAACCCGCCCGCCACTGAGAGCGCACAGCCCCGGCTCCGCATAAAAACGTAGCGGCATCATCTTGATGCCGCTGCAAAAAAGCGACGGCTAGAAGCCGCCGCCACGTCAAGCAGAGCGGGTACTCCATGCTCCAACCCATTGCCCAGACACCCTCACCCGGCTAAACTCCCTCACCATGAACCACCACCCCATCGACCCCAAAATCGACTGCGTGTTTAAAGCCCTGCTCGGCGCCGAGGACAACCGCGCTTTGCTGATTCACTTTCTCAACGCCAACCTCAACAGCGCCCTGCCGGCCCCCATCACCGAAGTCGAGATCCTCAACCCCTACAACGACAAAGAATTCCTTGACGACAAACTCAGCATCGTCGATGTCAAAGCGCGTGACCAACACGGCAATCTCTACCAGATCGAAATCCAACTCCTCAGCCACCGCGACCTCCCCGCCCGCATCCTCTACACCTGGACAGACCTCTACAGCGCCCAACTCAAAACCGGTCAGGACTACGGCCAGCTCAAACCCACCTATGCCATCTGGCTATTGGGAGAAACCCTGTTACCCGAGCGTCCCGAGGCCATCCACGACTTTCGCCTGCGCGACAGCGCCGGGCGGGGATTTATTGAGCACGGCGGCATCTGGCTTTTGGAACTGAACAAACATCCCATCCACACCGTCCAAACCGAACAACACCGCTGGCTCAAATTCTTCCAGGATGGCGAACAGCTCAATGCTGAGGCCCTCCCCGCCTGGATGGACACCGACGAAATGAGGCAAGCCATGAGCACCTTAAAACGCTTTTCGGAAAAAGACCGTGCCTATCATGCCTATCAGGCCCGGCAAAACTACCTGCGCGAACAGCGCAGTATTCAGCGCCATTTAGAAGAACTGCAGGCCGAGGCGGAGCGGCGGCGAGTGGAGGCGGAGCAATTTCAGGTTGAAGCTGAGCGGCGGCGAGTGGAGGCGGAGCAACTGCAGGCAGAGGCCGAGCAGGCGCGGAGGCGGGAAGCGTTGGCGCAGGTTCGGGAAGAGCAGGAACGGGCGGCGAAGGAACAGGAAAGGGCGGCCAGAGAA
>NZ_MU255056.1:2469089-2471874 GCF_000227725.2 Thiorhodospira sibirica ATCC 700588
CATTGCCCAGACACCCTCACCCGGCTAAACTCCCTCACCATGAACCACCACCCCATCGACCCCAAAATCGACTGCGTGTTTAAAGCCCTGCTCGGCGCCGAGGACAACCGCGCTTTGCTGATTCACTTTCTCAACGCCAACCTCAACACCGCCCTGCCCGCCCCCATCACCGAAGTCGAGATCCTCAATCCCTACAACGACAAAGAATTCCTTGACGACAAACTCAGCATCGTCGATGTCAAAGCGCGTGACCAACACGGCAATCTCTACCAGATCGAAATCCAACTCCTCAGCCACCGCGACCTCCCCGCCCGCATCCTCTACACCTGGACAGACCTCTACAGCGCCCAACTCAAAACCGGTCAGGACTACGGCCAGCTCAAACCCACCTATGCCATCTGGCTATTGGGAGAAACCCTGTTACCCGAGCACCCCGAGGCCATCCACGACTTTCGCCTGCGCGACAGCGCCGGGCGGGGATTTATTGAGCACGGCGGCATCTGGCTTTTGGAACTGAACAAACATCCCATCCACACCGTCCAAACCGAACAACACCGCTGGCTCAAATTCTTCCAGGATGGCGAACAGCTCAATGCTGAGGCCCTCCCCGCCTGGATGGACACCGACGAAATGAGGCAAGCCATGAGCACCTTAAAACGCTTTTCGGAAAAAGACCGTGCCTATCATGCCTATCAGGCCCGGCAAAACTACCTGCGCGAACAGCGCAGTATTCAGCGGCATTTGGAAGAACTGCAGACGGAGGCGGAGCGGCGGCGGGTGGAGGCCGAGCAACTGCAGGCGGAAGCTGAGCGGCGGCGAGTGGAGGCCGAGCAACTGCAGGCCGAGGCGGAGCAGGCGCGGAGGCGGGAAGCGTTGGCGCAGGCTCGGGAAGAGCAGGAACGTGCGGCTAGAGAACAAGCGCAGGCGCGGGAAGAGCAGGAACGAGCGGCTAGAGAACAAGCGCAGGCGCGGGAAGAGCAGGAACGAGCGGCGAAGGAAGCGGCGCTGGCGGAAATTGAGCGTCTTAAAGCGCAGTTGCGCGGTGAATAACCGGGGTACGGAGCGCCGAGTGGTACTCGGCTGGTTTTAAACCATTCTCGACGAAAGCTGATGTTCCGACTGGCTGAGTGCAACTCGGCGCTCCTCGTGGCGGCATCATCTTGATGCCGCTGCAAAAAAGCGACGGCTGCCTGCCGCGCCGCACGCGGCGCAGATAGGGAAGCCGCCGCCACGTCAAGCAGAGCGGGTGCTCCATGCTCCAACCCATTGCCCAAACGTCCTCGCCCGGCTAAACTCCCCCGCCATGAACCACCACCCCATCGACCCCAAAATCGACTGCGTGTTTAAAGCCCTGCTCGGCGCCGAGGACAACCGCGCTTTGCTGATTCACTTTCTCAACGCCAACCTCAACACCGCCCTGCCGGCCCCCATCACCGAGGTCGAGATCCTCAACCCCTACAACGATAAAGAATTTCTTGACGACAAACTCAGCATCGTTGATGTCAAAGCGCGTGACCAACACGGCAATCTCTACCAGATCGAAATCCAACTCCTCAGCCACCGCGACCTCCCCGCCCGCATCCTCTACACCTGGACAGACCTCTACAGCGCCCAACTCAAAACCGGTCAGGACTACGGCCAGCTCAAACCCACCTATGCCATCTGGCTATTGGGAGAAACCCTGTTACCCGAGCACCCCGAGGCCATCCACGACTTTCGCCTACGCGACAGCGCCGGGCGGGGATTTATTGAGCACGGCGGCATCTGGCTTTTGGAACTGAACAAACATCCCATCCACACCGTCCAAACCGAACAACACCGCTGGCTCAAATTCTTCCAGGATGGCGAACAGCTCAATGCTGAGGCCCTCCCCGCCTGGATGGACACCGACGAAATGAGGCAAGCCATGAGCACCTTAAAACGCTTTTCGGAAAAAGACCGTGCCTATCATGCCTATCAGGCCCGGCAAAACTACCTGCGCGAACAGCGCAGTATTCAGCGGCATTTGGAAGAACTGCAGGCGGAGACAGAGCAACTGCAGGCTGAAGCTGAGCGGCGGCGAGTGGAGGCGGAGCAGCGGCGGGCGGAAGCGGAGCAGGCGCGGAGGCGGGAAGCGTTAGCGCAGGTTCGGGAAGAGCAGGAACGGGCGGCGAAGGAACAGGAAAGGGCGGCCAGAGAACAAGCGCAGGCTCGGGAAGAGCAGGCGCGGATGCGGGAAGCGTTAGCACAGGCGCGGGAAGAGCAGGAACGGACGGCGAAGGAAGCGGCGCTGGCGGAAATTGAGCGCCTTAAAGCGCAGTTGCGCGGTGAATAACCGGGGTACGGAGCGCCGAGTGGTACTCGGCTGGTTTTAAAGCATTCTCGATGAAAGCTGATGTTCCGACTGGCCGAGTGCAACTCGGCGCTCCTCGTGGCGGCATCATCTTGATGCCGCTGCAAAAAAGCGACGGCTAGAAGCCGCCGCCACGTCAAGCAGAGCGGGTACTCCATGCTCCAACCCATTGCCCAGACAGCCTCACCCGGCTAAACTTCCTCACCATGAACCACCACCCCATCGACCCCAAAATCGACTGCGTGTTTAAAGCCCTGCTCGGCGCCGAGGACAACCGCGCTTTGCTGATTCACTTTCTCAACGCCAACCTCAACACTGCCCTGCCCGCCCCCATCACCGAGGTCGAGATCCTCAACCCCTACAATGACAAAGAATTCCTTGACGACAAACTCAGCATCGTCGATGTCAAAGCGCGTGACCAACACGGCAATCTCTACCAGATCGAAATCCAAC
>NZ_MU255056.1:2471974-2493755 GCF_000227725.2 Thiorhodospira sibirica ATCC 700588
ATCCCATCCACACCGTCCAAACCGAACAACACCGCTGGCTCAAATTCTTCCAGGATGGCGAACAGCTCAATGCCGAGGCCCTCCCCGCCTGGATGGACACCGACGAAATGAGGCAAGCCATGAGCACCTTAAAACGCTTTTCGGAAAAAGACCGTGCCTATCATGCCTATCAGGCCCGGCAAAACTACCTGCGCGAACAGCGCAGTATTCAGCGGCATTTGGAAGAACTGCAGGCGGAGACAGAGCAACTGCAGGCGGAAGCTGAGCGGCGGCGGGTTGAGGCCGAGCAGCGGCGGGCGGAAGCGGAGCAGGCGCGGAGGCGGGAAGCGTTAGCGCAGGCGCGGGAAGAGCAGGAACGGGCGGCGAAGGAGCGAGAACAAGTGGCAAAGGAAGAAGCCTTAGCGCGTGAGAAGCAAGCGTTGGCTGAGAAGGAGCGAGAACAAGCGGCGAAGGAAAAAGCCTTAGCGCGTGAGAAGCAAGCGTTGGCTGAAAAGGAGCGAGAACAAGCGGCGAAGGAAGCGGCGCTGGCGGAAATTGAACGGCTCAAGGCGCAGTTGGGTAAATCATAGCATCCGGCAGTGGCGGCACCTGGGAGCGCGGAGCACCCGCTGCGCAGCATACTTAAAATGCGGAGCTTAAGCTCCGCGCTCCCAGGAGACAGCGATACCCAACACCGATACCATCATGAAAACAGACCACCCGATCTATCTCTATCTGCGCAGCGGGCCAGAGGCTTTTCGCATCCTCAGCGGTGGTATTGCCTTGCACGGCCCCTATCGTGCCTGCTCGCTGACCATCAAAGACATCGAACGACGGCTGGATGGCCTGGTCGAACCGGAGGGCCATGACGGCCCGACCTATGTGGTTGAATTTCAGGCACAGCCTTCGGCCAAGGCGCTGTACAATCTCAACACCAAGATCGGCCTGGTGGGTGAACAACAGCCCACCCGCGAAGTGCTGGGCATTGCGGTTTTTCTGCGTGCCCGCGACATCCCCGAGCACCCGACCTGGGTGCATCACAGCGGCTCGCCGATCCGCTGTGTCGCACTCGATGACATCCTGCAGGCATTATTGGCCACGGAACCGGACAACCCCTTTGTGGCCGTATTCGCGCCGCTGATCATCGACAGCGATGCCGAACTGAGCACACGCGCTGCCCACCTGTGGCAAACGATCCAAGATGCCCCCCTGGCAGAAGACATTCGCACCACCTTGTCTCATGTACTGGAATACTGGTTATTTCAACGCTTCAAACACAAAACCGAGGAGGAAATCTGGGCCATGTTAAATCTCTTCTCTCCCATTGAAGAAACCAAAGCCTATCAGTCGATCTATGCCAAAGGCGAGGCCAAGGGCGAGGCTAAGGGCAAGGCTAAGGGCAAAGCCGAAGGCAAGGCCGAAGGCAAAGCCGAAGGCAAGGCCAGTACCCTGCACCGCTTACTGACTCGCCGCTTTGGCTCCCTGCCCGTGTGGGCGGCGCAGCGCATTCACGCCGCCCCTGAGGCGCAGCTGGATGCCTGGCTGGACAGGATTTTTGATGCTACTTGTGTGGAAGACGTGCTTGGTTTGGAGTAATGGAGCGCCGAGTGGTACTCGGCTGGTTTTAAACCATTCCCTATGAAAGCCGATGTCTCGACTGGCCGAGTGCAACTCGGCGCTCCAGATAACCACCCCGCCCCTGCGGGGCACCCCTCCTTGAAAAGGAGGGGAGTCTTTTTTATGCGTAGCTGGTGCTACGCGTTCCCAGGGGGTTAGTTCTGGAGGAGGGCGAGGACGGCTTGGGGGCCGGCGTTGGCTTGGGCGAGGGTGGAGATGCCGGCTTGCTGCAGGATCTGGCCGCGGGTTAAGGCGGCGGTTTCGGCGGCGAAGTCGGCGTCCATGATGCGTGAGCGTGAGGCCGAGAGGTTGACGTTGTAGATCCCCAGGTTGTCGACGGTGCTTTCAAAGCGTTTCTGGATGGCGCCGAGTTCGGAGCGCAGGTCGGAGATCTGGCTTAAGGCGCCGTCGATGATGTGTAAGGCCATCGTCGCCCGCTCGCGGGTGGTGATGTCGATCTGGGTCAGGTTGACCTGTGTGTGTTTAATGGGCTGATCATTGACATTACCAAAAATGGTGACTAATTCGGGCGCAACCAGGGTGGTATTTTCAATCCGGCGCCCGTCCGGGTCTGTCACGGTCAGAAGACCGTTGTCTACGGTTACAGTGACCCCCGCTAAATCAGGATTCTCGTCAATCGCAGCCTGTATTCTGAGTTCTAAATCAGCATAATTTTCTACGTCCGAGACATCCACCGGACCGACACTGATGCCTCCGATCACCATCGAGAAACGCCCCAGATCCGAACCCTGCGGATTGTTAAATGGCTGATCAAGCGGCAGCGAATCAATGACGGAAGTCGAATACATATCCAGACGGACATTGGTAATGCTGCGGCCATGGTCATCGGTTAATACCAAATTACCGTTGGCATCAAAGCTCGCTGTAATACCGCTAGGAGGTAAAGGACCGCCTAATGCAGTGTCTATTGCGGTTTCTATATCAGTTAGGTTTTCTGTAGTAGATAAATCTATGGTGTAATTCTGACCACCGATATTTAGTTTCAGGGTTTGTAAATGACCTGCTGTCCAATCAGTTGACCCTGGAACAGGAAAATTAGGCTCAAAACCCGCGATGGTGGCTACCGATGGAGTAGTAGCAGGCGCAGGCGCAGGCGCAAGCGCCAAAATATTACCTAACGGATCACCATGCTGTACTGTTATCGATGTAGCATTAATCCCTCGCCCTTGAGAGTCTGTAATAACAAGATTATTGACGCTGGGATTGCTAAAGGTAATTCCTAGTGCCTGCACATCCGGACGATTGTTAAGATGATCAGCAATCTGCGCAATCGTAGTAGCAGCACCTGTTAGCGCACTCGCTGGTATGGTAATCGTTTCAGTATTACCCCCCAGATCAAATTGAATTTTGAAGGATTCAGCGCCATCGAAATCATAAGTACCCGCATTTAATTCTGCGGTAGCCACGGTTTCCCATCCCGCGCCGGTGCCATTGCTGCGCAGCGGTGAGTTGTAGTTGGTTGCGGGCAGGGCGCTACCGGGCAGGTAGGCTTGCACCTCGTTGTCTTCCTGGGGTACTAACTCAAACTCGGTGCCAAAGGCGCCACGGATGATGACGGTGCTGGTGCCGTCGTCACGGGTGACGATGGCGGCGGAGACGTTGGCCTGGGCCAGTTTGAGGCGGCTGTCGGCGAGATTGCCATTGGCATCCGGCGGGCCGAAGGTGCCGGTGGGTTCGACGCCAGCGACCGCGCGTTCTATCGCTGAGTTTAAAATGCGCGAGAGGTCGTCAAGGGTGACGATGTTGGTTTTGGGCGGATTGGCATTGGGGTCCGCGTCTGGATTAAAGCCGTCCGGGGGCGGCAGTCCCAGATCAATTTTGAGGCTTAAGGGCGGATTGACGATCTGATCACGCACTGTGGTGACGTTGATGGTCATCGCGCCTTTGACTTCAAAGCCTTGTTTGATTTGTTCTTCTGTGAGGCCGAGTTGCTGGCTAAAGTCAAAGACCATTTCCCCGGAAACCGGGTCTATTCTACGAGCGCCGCCGACGATTTCGGTGCCGCCGAGTTGGGTGTTGCGGGCATCGACGCCGCCGATGGCGATGGTTTGGCCCTGGTTGGCGCCGGTCTGGAAGACCTGGGTGGTGAGGGTGCCGTCGAGCAGGCGGCGGGTGTTGAATTCGGTGGTGCTGGCGACGCGGCCGATGGCGCGGATCAGCTGCTGGAATTCGTTGTCCAGGGCGAGCCGGTCGAGCGGGGCGTTGGTATCATTGGCGGATTGTACGGCGAGTTCGCGCATGCGTTGCAGGTCGTTGCTGACGGTGCTGAGTGCGCTTTCGGCGACCTGGGCGAGCGAGATGCCGTCGTTGGCGTTGCGGATGGCCTGGTCGTTGCCGCGTATCTGGCCGGTGAAGCGATCGGAGATGGCGAGGCCTGCGGCGTCGTCGCGGGCGCTGTTGATGCGCAGCCCGGAGGATAGCCGGGAGAGGCTGGTGGCCAGGGCGTTTTCGGATTTTCTGAGGTTGTTCTGCGCATTGAGCGACATGACATTGGTGTTAATGACGGTGGATGACATGGCATCTCTCCTTCATGGTTTTGGGTTATGAGACGAAATCGGGTTTGGTAATTTTTTGGGCGAGCCGGTGTGCGTCTCGACTTGCTTTTAGTTAAGCAATGGGTGTGCCATTTTGTGAATTGGCTGATTTTTTAAGGGGTTGATGGGTGTTTTTGAGGAAGTGGTGTCATTTTTTGGTAGGGGCGGCAAGGGTGGGCTTGCCGTTTTGCGGGGGGAAGGCGGCGATTTTTTGCCGCATTTCAAAAACTCCCCTTCTTAAAAAGGAGGGGAGTTTTTGATGTGGCGGCACCCTGGGAGCGCGTAGCACCAGCTACGCACCGGGAGCGCACAGCTCCAGCTGTGCACCGGGGGAACGGAGCTCCAGCTCCGTTTAGAAAAACAGGGAGAGCTTTATTTAAGGGAGAGCTGGAGCTCTCCCACCCCCGGTGCTGAGCTGGTGCTCCGCGCTCCCAGGTTTTTTAACGCAGATACCCGCTAATCCTTCGCAATAACTCCGGAAACTGCACGGCGTAGTACAGCGGTTGGTTGCACTGGTTTCTGCCATAGCACAAGCCTTCGCCGACTAACTGCTTGACCCGTTTTAAACCGCGTGGGGTTTCGCGGCGGATGTCTTGTAACCAGCCTAAACGCACCAAGGCGCGGTTGACCACTTGCACGCTGTGGCGTTGCTGGTGCAAAGACAGTAAGGCGCTTAAGGTGAATAGATCCCGTTCGCTGGGTTGGGCTGGGGGCGGTGGCGGCGGTGGATGCAGGTCTTGGGGGGTTATTCCGAGTTCGGCCAGGGTGTGTTCAATCCACTGGCGTTTGCTGAGAGCATCCAACGGCAGGTGAGTGAGGTACAAATTCAAGGCGGTAAGATGGATATAAGCGCGGAGCAAATCGGCGGGGAGGGGGTCTGCGGTCGGGCTGTGATAGGCGCCGGTCTGGCGGATGGTGGGGAGGACTTCTTCTGTGACCCAATCCTGAAAGCGTTCAGCGCTGGGGAGTTTGGAGCGAAGGATCAGGCGGTAAACGTCTGATTCGGGGATGAGCTTGGTTTGATAGTCTAAATTAAGTGCTTGATTTGTATAGGGGGGGTGATTCGCCCCCCCTATATCAATCAAAGGCTTAGCTTTTTTGCAGTGAGTGGCAACCGCTTTTTTGGTGTCGGTGTAGCCCAGCACCAGCGCGACATCTCGGGCAACAAACCACGGGATATTTTCTGCCAGGACAACACGCACGTTGGACTGTTCAAAACGGAAGGGAATCAGAGAAAGATGCGCAGAATTTAACATGGATCGACTAACTCCATAACAGTTCTAAAAAGAACCTGAGCCCGAAAGGGCGCAGGCGACTGTATGGGTTAGCCTACCAGGCACTAGTCTGGTGCGTCCGAAGACGCCCACACACAGCCGCCCGCATGGAGCGAGAAGCACGCAGAAGATTACAGACACAAAAAAACTGCCGAAGCAGTTTGTATCTGCCAGTGCAAGGGAGGCTAATCCCGTGCGGCTGTGTGACAGCCGCCGGGTAACTTTACGCCCGCCGCTGGCATAAAACAAGCCTTGGGAGCGCGGAGCACCCGCTCCGCACTGGGGGTGGGAGAGCTCCAGCTCTCCCTGTTTTTATAAACGGAGCGGGTGCTCCGTTCCCCCGGTGCACAGCTGGAGCTGTGCGCTCCCGGTGCGCAGCGGGTGCTGCGCGGTCCCAGGGGCATGGTGTCACGCGCGCTCGTGTGCTAGCTTAGCTGCAAACCATGCGATCACTGGGTTGTTGCGGGCGCTTTATCTCTCCAGAGGATAAATTTTTTTAATATGAGGAATGCACGTTGAAGAAGATTTTTTACATAGCGTATGGGCAGGGGCTTGATCAATGAAAATCCACACCACCTCACTGCCTGATGTGCTGCTGCTCGAACCGCAACGTTTTGGCGATGCGCGGGGCTTTTTCTATGAGGCTTATCGGGCCAGTGTGCTCTCGGAATGGCTGGGGCGCGAGGTGCATTTTGTGCAGGATAATCATTCCGGCTCGCAGGCTGGGGTGTTACGCGGTTTGCATTATCAAAACCCTAAACCGCAAGGCAAGCTGGTGCGCGTGATTCATGGCTGTGTGTTTGATGTTGCCGTGGATCTGCGGCGTCAGTCTCCCACCTTTGGGCAATGGTTCGGAACCGAGCTATCCGCCGAGAATCGCTTGCAAATGTGGGTGCCGGAGGGCTTTGCCCACGGCTTTTATGTGTGCTCTGACTGGGCTGAGTTTGTGTATAAATGCACCGATTATTACGCCCCCGAATACGAAGGCTGCATCCGCTTTGATGATCCGGCCATCGGTATTCAATGGCCGTTACTCGAAGGCGTGCCAACCAGCCTGTCCGCCAAAGATCAGGCTGGCCTTGCCTTGCACCAAGCGCCGCTGTTTGACTGAGTGTTAGACCCATCAAGCCATGCGCAGACGATAGGCCTGCAAGGTGTTATCCAAAAGCATGGTCACCGTCATCGGCCCAACGCCGCCAGGAACCGGGGTGATCCAGGCGGCGCGTTCCTGGGCGGTGGCAAATTCCACATCGCCGACCAGGCGGCCATCCTCTAAACGGTTGATGCCAACATCAATCACCGTGCAACCTTGCGGAATCCACGCCCCCGGAATCAGGCCGGGGCGGCCTGCTGCAACAATCAACACCTCCGCCTGGGCTACATGCGCCTGTGTATCGCGGGTAAAGCGATGACACACTGACACCGTGGCACCCGCTAACAACAGCTCCAATGCCATCGGTCGCCCGACGATATTGGAAGCCCCCACCACCACCGCATGACGCCCTAACAAAGACTCACCCGTGGTTTCCAACAGACGCATCACCCCAAAGGGCGTACAGGGCCGCAGCACCGGCAAGCGCAAGGCCAGGCGACCGATGTTATACGGATGAAAGCCATCCACATCTTTGGCCGGGTTGATGCGCTCTATGATGGTTTCCGGGTCCACATGGCGCGGCAAAGGCAGCTGCACCAAAATACCGTCAATCGCCGGATCTTCATTGAGCTGATCAATTACATCCAGCAGGGCGGCCTGCGAGGTGGTCTCGGGCAGGTCATGGGAATATGAGATAATCCCCACGGATTCACAGGCCTTGCGCTTATGCCGCACATACACTTGTGAGGCGGGATCACTGCCAACCAGAACCACCGCCAGCCCCGGCGCACGGGCACCACGGCCGGTCGCCTCAAGGATTTGCGTTTTGATTTGCTGCTGGATCGATTGGGCCAAGGCACGCCCGTCAAGAATGCGGGCCGTCACGTTAACACGCCCTGAAAAAAATCATCGTGGCTGGCAAGGAATCGCATGGAAGGCATCCCAATTTTTCGTTGACTTAAAAGAATAGATCAGAGTATTATACTGCGCTTTCGGGGCTTTCGCTGATTTATCCACTGCCCCGAAAATCCAGGTTAAAACACCACGGGGTATAGCGCAGTCTGGTAGCGCGCCTGCTTTGGGAGCAGGATGTCGGGGGTTCAAATCCCTCTACCCCGACCAATATTTTGACGTTAAAATGCCGCCCAATGGCACTCATTTTGCGCCCGTAGCTCAACCGGACAGAGCACCGGCCTTCTAAGCCGGGGGTTGCAGGTTCGAGTCCTGCCGGGCGCGCCAGTTTCTTCAGTTTGTTATGGTGGCCGTAGCTCAGTTGGTAGAGTCCCGGATTGTGGCTCCGGTTGTCGTGGGTTCAAGTCCCATCGGTCACCCCATCTCCTTTTAGTCCTTCCCTTCAAGGGCCGTTAGCTCAATTGGTAGAGCAGTGGACTCTTAATCCATTGGTTGTAGGTTCGATTCCTACACGGCCCACCAATTAAATCAATCCTCTATACGCTTTTTGTTCTTGTCTCCACGTCCTGCCTTCCTGGCGTTGTACCTATCTTGTACCTTAACCCATCAAAAATCCCTCAACGGTAACGATAATTTTCACTGATGGGGATAGCCGCTTTCCCCTGCTGTAGATCTTTAAATTGACGCATCCAGCGGCCTTTGATGCAAACGGGGGTACGCCGTCTGACAGATTGCGGCGGTTGTACTGTCATCGCGCTCCCTTATAATGCTTTTTTGATAGCTGCACAGTGTGTGTGGGCTAAGACCTGGAGGGTGTATCGTGCAATCTGTATTTTCATTAGAAGGCAAAAAGGGCATTGTCACGGGGCTTGCGAATGCCGACAGTATTGCTTTTGGCTGTGCCAAGGCGCTGCATGAGGCGGGGGCGAAGCTGTTATTGAGCTATGGACACGCCAAGTCCGAGCCGCATATTACGCCCTTGTTGCCGGCGCTGGGTCATCCGTCTTTGGTGTTTTGTGATGTGCGTGACGATGCGCAATTGCAGGCGCTGTTTGCCCAGGCCAAGGAGGAGTTCGGGACGCTGGATTTTGTGATTCATGCGATTGCCTTTGCCAATCGTGAGGATTTACACGGTCGCGTGGTGGATTCCTCTCAAGACGGTTTTGCCCTGGCGATGGATATCTCGTGTCATTCCTTTATTCGCATGGCGCGCCTGGCCGAGCCGTTGATGCCGCAGGGCGGGTGTCTGCTGACCATGAGTTATCACGGGGCCAGTAAGGTGGTGCCCACCTATAGCCTGATGGGGCCGGTCAAGGCGGCGCTGGAGTCCAGTGTGCGCTATATGGCCGAGGAATTGGGCCCGCAAGGTATCCGGGTACATGCGATTTCTCCGGGTCTGATCAAAACGCGGGCCGCCTCGGGGATTGCCGGATTTGATGCCATGATGCAGGAAGAATGTGGCAAAACGCCGTTGCGCCGTCTGGTGGATATTCATGATATTGGCCAGACCAGTGTGTTTTTGATCAGCGATGCCGGACGCTCGCTCACCGGTAATATCGTACTGGTCGATGCCGGCGCCAACATCAAGGCATAATCCTCATGACCCTTCTCGACACACGCTTGTTGATTGGCGCGGCCGATCAGCCGGTGGCCATTTTTCCGCGCATGGCCAATCGCCATGGCCTGATTGCCGGGGCTACCGGTACGGGCAAGACCATTACCTTGCAGGGTTTGGCGCAGTCCTTTTCTGATCTGGGTGTGCCGGTGTTTGTGCCCGATATCAAGGGGGATTTCTCCGGGATTGCGGCACCGGGTGAGCCGTCTGCGCGCTTGCTGGAGCGCGCCCGGCGAGTAGGCATTGAGGACTTTCAGGTACACGGCGCGCCGACCATTTTCTGGGATGTCTTTGGCGAGGCGGGGCATCCTTTGCGCCTCACGGCGGCTGATTTTGGCCCGGCCTTGCTCAGCCGTCTGCTCAATCTCAACGAGACCCAGACCGGTCTGATGCAGATTGTCTTTCGGGCGGCCGATGATCGCCAATGGCTGTTGTTGGATCTTAAAGATCTGCGCGCCATGGTGGCCTGGGTCTCGGAGAACCGGGCAGAGCTGATGAGCCGCTACGGCAATATTGCTCCCGCCAGTATCGGGGCGATTCAGCGCGCCTTGCTCAATTTTGAGATGCAGGGCGGTGACAATCTGTTCGGTGAACCGGCCATTACCCTGGAGCATCTGCTCGGCGTTGATGAGCACGGGCGCGGGGTGGTCAATATTCTCGCCGCTGACCGGTTGTATCGCAGCAGTCCATTGATTTATTCCAGTCTGCTGTTGTGGCTGCTGTCGGAGCTGTTTGAACAGTTGCCGGAGGTGGGCGATGCCGAGAAACCGAGCTTTGTGCTGTTTTTTGATGAGGCGCATCTGCTATTTAAGGATACGCCTAAATCCCTGATTGACCGGATTGAGCAGGTGGTGCGGCTGATTCGCTCCAAGGGCGTGGGGGTGTATTTTGTCACCCAAAGTCCGCTGGATGTCCCGGAGTCGATCCTCGGCCAGTTGGGTAATCGTATACAGCATGCCTTGCGCGCCTTTACCCCGCGTGATCAGCGTGCGGTGCGCACGGCGGCTCAAACCTTTAGACCCAACCCGGCGCTGGATACCGAGGCGGTCATTGGTGAGATGGGGGTGGGGGAAGCATTGGTGTCGGTGCTGGACAATCAGGGCATTCCCACGCCCGTCGAGCGGGTGATGATCCGCCCACCGGCCAGCCGCATGGGGCCGTTAAGTGAGATAGAACGACAGGCCATCATTGCCCAGTCGCCGTTTGCCGGGGTGTTTGATACCGCCATAGACCGTGAATCGGCTTATGAGATCTTGCAGCAGCAGGCCGAGGAGGCCCTAAGCGAGGAGGCCACCCCACAGACCCAGGTCATGCGCGCCCCTGGTAAGGCAGGCCCGAAAACCCTTAAAACCCGGCAGGACTATCGACAAAAAAAACCCGAAGGCACCCTGGGGAGCATTTTGAATACTTCCAGCCAGGGCATGGTTAAAACCATTGGCGCGCAGATTGGTCGGCAGATTGTGCGCGGTATTCTCGGCTCATTGAGCAGCAAGCGCCGCTAAGTCTTGACCTGCCTGGCGGCGCTGGGCGCGCCGACTCAGGCGGCCAGATCCTGCACAATAACGCGCTCGGGTTTGAAATCACAGATAAAACGGCTGCCCTTGCCCAGCGTACTTTCGATGCGCAGGCTGGCCTCGTGGCGTCCCAGGACATGCTTGACGATGGCCAGTCCCAGGCCGGTGCCGCCGCTGTCACGCGAGCGCCCCGACTCCACGCGGTAGAAGCGTTCGGTCAGGCGGGGAATGTGCTGTGCGGCGATACCGATGCCCGTATCTTCCACCTCAAAATGGGCGCCTTTCTCATCGGCATACCAGCGTACGCTAATGCGCCCGCCATTGGGCGTGTAGCGGGCGGCATTGCTGAGCAGATTGGCAAAGGCGCTGTGTAACTCCGAACTGGCCCCTTTGAGCCAAAGCCCCCGGTCGATGTCTACACACAGGGCCTGCTGGCGCTCCTCGGTCAACCACGCGGTATCGGCCAGCACCTGATCCAGCAGATGCGGAATATCCAGGGCATGGCGCGGGGCCTGTTCGTTTTCATGGGTTTCCAGACGCGCCAGGGTCAAAAGATCCTCCAGCAGGCGCTGCATCCGGTCTGACTGGCTGCGCATCACCGCCAGCGAATGCTGCCACTGCGCATCCAGCTCGGGATCATCGCTGAGTGACTCCAGATAGCCGCTGATGACTGTCAAGGGCGTGCGCAATTCATGCGAGACATTGGCCACAAAATCGCGGCGCATTTTTTCCAGACGATACAGGCGGGTGACATCGCGCACCGATAACAAAAACTGCTTATTGCCATAGGGCACCAGGCGGGCATTGAGCTGGCGCTGATGATCTGGCCCGGCGGGAAATTCCACCGCCTCGCGATAATCGCCGCGTTCGATATAGGCAAGAAAACTGGGGTGGCGCAACAGATTGGTAATACGCCGCCCAATGTCTTGCGGCAGGCGCAATTCCAGCAGCTCAATGGCCGCCCCATTGAACCATTCGATCTCCAGCGTCTGGCCAAGAATCACCGTGGCATCCGGCATGGCCGCACTGGATTCGTGAAAGCGGCGGATCAATTTGGCGATCTTTTTTTTGCGCCGCCGACTGCGCTGATGCAGCCGGTGCAGCTCATAGACCAAGCCATCCCAGATGCCGCTGGCGATGATCGGGTCACTGCGTTTGCCGCTGCGAATCCACTCATATACACGCCGCAGCTGATACGCCTGCCAGCCCAGATACACCAGCACGGCGGCAAACAGACACCAGGCCACGGCTCCCAGCAACCCGCCGATGATCAACCCGGCCAGCAGGGCGCCCGCCAGACGCCAGATTTCCACACTCCAGGGCTTATACACGGGCTAAATGCGATCAGAAAAACGATAACCCGCGCCGCGCACGGTTTGCACAAAGCGATCATAGCCATAGGGCGTGAGCACTTTGCGCAGCCTTAAAATATGCACATCCACCGTACGTTCCTCCACATAAGTATTGCGTCCCCAGACCCGGTCGAGCAATTGCGAACGTGAATAGACCCGTTCCGGGTTGGTCATGAAAAAATGCAGCAGACGAAATTCCGTCGGCCCCATGTCCAGCGGCGTATCGTCTGCGGTAATACGGTGACTGGCCGGGTCCAGGGTCAGGCCGTGGATGCTGATGGGCTGATCAGGTGCCTCTTGCAGGGTACGGCGCAGCACTGCCTTGATGCGGGCGACCAGTTCACGCGGGGAAAAAGGCTTGGTGATATAATCATCAATGCCGGCATCCAGGCCGCTCACCTTGTCGTCTTCCTCACCGCGTGCAGTGAGCATGATAATGGGGATCTCGCGGGTGTATTCATCGCGCTTGAGCCGTCGCGCCAGATCAATCCCGCTGATGCCGGGCAGCATCCAGTCCAGCAAGATCAGATCGGGCAGTTGGTTGGCGAGTTGATTTTGCGCCTGGCTGGCATCGCAGGCCTCAGTCACTTCAAACCCCGCACGGGAAAGGGCAAAGCTGACCATCTCGCGGATGGGGGCCTCGTCCTCGACAAATAAAATGGATTTGCCGTTCATTCGGTTCGCCTTAAGTCTCATGAAAAATATCCCGTGTATTACAGCGAAAAACTATGACAATGCGGTGACAAATACGCTCGCGCCGTGGATAAACCACGTTTTGGAGAATCTCATGCAGCCCATCATCAGACACACCATGCCCCAGCTAGTGTACCGGGGCGCATATCCATACACCCCTATTTTCCCGACGCCCACAGGCTTTGGCAATCTGGTCATGCCACGGACGAATACAAGGCCGCAGCGTGTGTCTGTGTGGAGGTGGGCATGAAGCGGCTGCATCTCAGCCGGGGCATGGTCTGGCTGGGCTATTTTGGGTTGTTTTTTAGTCTGCTGGCCTGGTATGGCTGGCTGGCCTCACCCGGTCCACTGCCGCGCTGGCTGGCCTTATTACTGGCGCTGGCGCCCTTGCTGTTTCCGCTGCGGGGGCTTTTGTATCAGCGCATCTATACCCATCAATGGGCCTCCTTGATCGGCCTGTGGTATTTCATTTTGGGTTTTTTCTACCTTCCTGATGCGCATACCTGGCCCTATGGTCTGGCGTTGATCAGCTTAAGCCTGATCTTTTTTGCCGGTTGCCTGCTGTATGTAAAAGCCGTGCTCAAGGCGCAAAAAGCAGCGGCCTCTTAAAGGCCCAACGCACGGCTCCTACCGTCTTTTTGTGAGTTTTTCCTGCATGTCATCGTCTCCCTCAGAAACCCCCGGATGTGAGCGCATCGCGCTCAGTACCTTCACCGAAAAGGCATATCTGGATTATGCCATGTATGTCATCTTGGATCGTGCCTTGCCGCATCTGGGCGATGGCCTCAAACCGGTGCAGCGGCGCATTATTTACGCCATGAGCGAATTGGGCCTGCAGGCCACTGCCAAGCACAAAAAATCCGCCCGTACCGTCGGCGATGTGCTGGGCAAATTTCACCCGCATGGTGACAGCGCCTGCTATGAGGCGATGGTGCTGATGGCCCAGCCCTTTTCCTACCGCTACCCGCTGATTGACGGCCAAGGCAACTGGGGCTCCATGGATGATCCCAAATCCTTTGCCGCGATGCGTTATACCGAGTCACGCCTGACCACCTATGCCCAGCTGTTGCTCAACGAACTGGGCCAGGGCACCGTAGACTGGGGCATCAACTTTGATGGCACCCTGGAAGAACCCAAGGTCTTGCCCGCCCGGCTGCCCAATATTCTGGTCAACGGCGCCACCGGCATTGCCGTGGGCATGGCCACCGATATTCCGCCGCATAATCTCAAGGAAGTGGCGCAGGCTTGTATCCATCTGCTGGACCATCCGCAGGCCACACTGGAGGAGATCTGCCAATTTATCCAGGGGCCGGATTTTCCCACCGAGGCCGAGATCATCACCCCGCAGGCCGAGCTGCTGGCGGTATATCAAAATGGCACCGGCAGCTTCAAGATGCGCGCCCGTTATGAACACGACAACGGCGACATCATCATCACCGCGCTTCCCTATCAAACCTCGGGCAATCGCATCCTGGAACAAATCGCCGCCCAGATGAGCAGCAAAAAACTGCCGATGGTCGAAGATCTGCGCGATGAATCTGATCATGAGCATCCCTTGCGACTGGTGATTACCCCGCGCAAGGGGCACGACAGCGAAACCTTGATGGCGCATCTGTTTGCGACCACCGACCTGGAACGCAGTTACCGGGTCAACCTCAATGTTATCGGCCTGGATGGACGCCCCCAGGTCAAGCCCTTGCTGAGCGTATTACACGAGTGGCTGGAATTTCGCACCCAGACGGTACGCCGTCGCCTGCAATGGCGTCTGAGCAAGGTCGAAACCCGCCTGCATGTGCTCCACGGCCTGCTGATCGCCTATCAGCATCTGGATGCCATCATTGCCCTGCTGCGCCACGAAGATGACCCCAAGGCCGAATTGTGCAAAGGCTTTGCTCTGAGCACCGCCCAGGCCGAGGCGATTTTGGAACTGCGCCTGCGCCAGCTCGCCCGCCTGGAAGAAACACGCCTGCGTAGCGAGACTGAGGTGTTAAGCCAGGAACGCGATGACTTGCAAGCGATTTTAGCCTCCGAGCAACGCCTCACCGCCTTGCTGCGTGCAGAAATGCAGGCCGATGTTGCGCGCTATGGCGATGCCCGCCGCACCCCGCTGGTGGCACGCAAAGCGGCCCAGGCACTGGAAAACAGCGCCTTGATTCCCGCTGAACCCGTCAGCGTGGTGCTCTCTAGCATGGGCTGGGTGCGGGTGGCCAAGGGCCATGAGGTGGACCCGGCGCTGCTCAACTACAAAGCCGGTGATGGCTTTCTGGCACTGGCCAAAGGCTACGCCAATCAATACGCCATCTTTCTGGATTCCACGGGACGCAGTTATACCTTGCCCGTCAATACCCTGCCCACGGCACGCGGCCACGGCGAACCCCTAAGCGGGCGCCTGAGCTTACCCGATGGGGCGCGCTTTAGCGATGTGTTAATGGGGGCCGAGGATGCGCCGTGGTTGCTGGCCTGTGATCACGGCTATGGCTTTCTCTGCCGTCTGGCCGATATGCAAAGCCGCAACAAAGCCGGCAAGGCACTGCTGAGCGTCCCGGAGCAGGCCCAGGCGCTACCAGCCGTGGCGGTGGACCCACGCCATGATCAATGGGTGGCGATTCTCAGCAGCGAAGGCTACCTGCTGCTTTTTGACCTGTATGAAGTCCCGCAGATGGCCAAGGGAAAAGGCAATAAACTGATACACATCCCGCCCGCCAGACTGCAAAGCCGCGAGGCCCAGGTGCTAGCCTTGACCACACTCGGACCTGCCGACGGACTGTGCATACAGATGGGCGCCCAGCGCCTTAACCTAAGCGCCGCACAGCTCCAGGCCTATCGCGGAAGCCGCAGCCAGCGGGGCCATAAACTCCCTCGCGGCCTGCGCCATGGCCCGATCCGCATGAGCCGCATCACTACCGTTTAAAAGCAAGCTATTCTGCAAGCATCCGCTACAGCAGCTGGCCCAACATATACACCCCAAACAGCAAGACCAGAAGCCCCGCGCCGATGCGCACGGCGGGGTGTTTGATGATCGGGCGCAGCTGTACGGCAAAGCCGCCCATCAGTAGCAGGTTGGGCAGGGTGCCCAGCCCAAAGCACAGCATCAGCAGGGCACCTTTGAGCCAATCCGTGGCACTGAGCGCCCAGAACAGGACGCTATACACCAGCCCACAAGGCAAAAAGCCCCACAGCAGGCCCAATAACAGGGCCTGGCGTGGGCGGTGTACGGGCAGCAGGGTGCGTCCCAAAGGCTCCAGCCGTCGCCAGATCACCCCGCCGCCGCGTTCCAGATAGCTCAGACCACGCCACCAGCCCGCGATATATAAACCCAAAGCCACCATGAACAGCCCGGCGAGCAGGTGCAAGCCGCGTTGCAGATCGTGCATGTGGGCCAGGTTGGCGGCGATCAGCCCCACCCCGCCCACCAAGGCGCCCAAGAGGGTGTAGGTGAGGATGCGGCCAAGGTTGTAGGCCAGCAGATAGGGCAACAGCGCGGTCTTCGGCGCATTCTCCTGGGTACGAACGCCCAGCGTCAAGGCACCCACAATGCCACCGCACATGCCCGCGCAGTGTACCCCGCCTAAAAAACCTACCAACGCGGCGGCCAGATAGGTGCCCGGCTCGGCATACATTTAGCGCGACTCCGATGACAGCGCGTTCCAGTCAAAGGGACGTGGCCATAGCCAGGTGCTCAGCATAACAATCAGCATGGATACCCCCGCAGCGACTAAAGCGGCCACATAAAAGCCGATGAGGAAATAACTGGCCAGACCGAGGGCGGTCCCTAAGACCATGGCCAAGGCCGCCCCCAGGGGGTTGGTGCGCCGCCAATACAGCCCGGCAACAATCGGCCAGATGGTGCTGGCAACAAAGGCGCCGGTGAAATAGAGCAGCTCGGCCAGCGTGGTCAGACGCGGCAGACATAAAAGCCAGGTGATAATCCCCAGTCCCAGTACAATGGCCTTGGCCGCGATGAAAATCTCGCGCTCGCTGGCCTGTGGGCGAAAATGCCCCTGATAGATGTCGCGGGTAATGAGATCAGAGGTCGCGGCCAGCAGCGAATCCAGACTGGAGGCCAGCGCGGCAAACACCACGATAAATACCACAATCGCGCCAGCCAGGCCCAGCAGCTCAGCAGCCACCAGCGGCCCGACCATATCCGCTGCCGGGACATTGAGGCCCAGGGCGGGCACACTCAGGGCAATAAATCCGGCCACAATCGGAATCGGCAGCCACAACAGCCCGGCGATAATATACGCCGGAAAGCCCACGCCCCGGCCAAAGGCAAAGGCCCGGCTCCACCATACATTCGAGTGGAAAATCTCCCCCACGCCAAACAGCAGATTATTAAACAAAAACATGATCGCGGCGGGCATCAACAGACTGAGTAATTGCGGACGCTCTAAAGCCACGCCACTGTGAATGCCTTCAAAGCCGATGCGATGAATGGCCAGCCAGGCCAGGATCACCACCCCAACCAGAATCAGGATGGTCTGCACAAAGTCGGTGCCAATGACCGCCCGCAGTCCGCCGAGCAAGGTATACAGAACGCAGATAAACAGGATGACACTCATGCCGAGGCGATAATCAATACCAGAAAGGGCATTGATCAGGACACCGCCGGCCATGCCCAGACTGATCAGCCAGCCAATGCCATAAAACAGGGAGATGATCAAAAAGACGCGCCAGGCAAAGGGGCCATAGCGCAGGCGGATAAAATCACCGCTGGTATACCCGCGTGGCATCAATTCACGGATGCGGCGTGCCAGAGGGGCAAACAGGATCAAGCCAATCGCCCCTAGGGAATAGCCCACCATGCCCCATAATCCCAGTTGCAAGGCGACTTGGGGGGCAGCCATGGTGGTATTGCTGGTGACCCAGGTGGCCATCGCCGTCGCGGTGGCCAAGGCCAGGCCGACATTGCGCCCGGCAAACATATAATCATCGACGGTGCGCGCATGGCGCCCCAGCCACCAACCCAAAAACACCCACAGCACACTGAACGCAGCGAGCAAAGACCACGCGATGCCGGAAGGTAATACCGCTTCTTGCAATCCGGTCATTAGATATCGCCCCACAAAAAAATGCCGACCTTGCGGGTCGGCCAGAATGGGCTGTCGCCGTTGAGCGACGACAGCTTGATCAGCTTTTTATATCAATAAAGATGCGCCTTATTGCAGCAGGCCCGCCTCCTGATAATAGCGCTTGGCGCCTTCATGCAAGGGCACCGACAAGCCCTGAGTCGGCATCAAGGTTTTATCAAGTACGGTAAAGGCCGGATGCATGGTCTTGAAGGTCTCGAAATTTTCAAACACGGCCCGCACCACTTGATAGACCGCCTCATCCGTGGTGTGCGTCGAGGACACTATCGTCGCCCCAACGCCAAAGGTTTTGACATCTTCGCTTTGTCCCGGATACATACCGGCAGGAATGGTGGCCTCGAAATAATACGGCGTCTTGGCGATTAACCGGCTCACAATCTCACCACTGACCGGGACTACCCGCGCCCCACAGGTGGCGATAGGTTCCTGAATGGCCGCAGAGGGATGGCCCACCACGAAGAAAAAGGCATCAATGCGGTTATCACACAGCGCCTGCCCCTGTTCCCGCGAGGGCAGCTCCGAGGTCAAGGAAAAATCGCGCGTCGTCCAGCCATATTCCGCCATCAGCCGCTCCGCCGTGGCACGTTGCCCCGAACCGGGGTTGCCGATATTGACCCGCTTGCCTTTGAGATCATCAAAATGCTGGATGCCACTATCCGCGCGCACCACGACGGTAAAGGGCTCCGGATGCAATGAAAACAGCGCACGCAGCTCTGGATTGGCGCCATCTTCAGCAAAAAGATCGGTGCCATGATAGGCATGATGCTGCCAATCCGACTGCACCACCCCTAGATCCATCTCGCCGGCACGAATCGCATTGAGATTAAACACCGAGCCTCCGGTGCTTTCTGCCGTACAGCGCATCCCGTGTTCATCACGCGCCGCATTGACGAGGCGACAGATATTTTGCCCCGCCGGATAATACACCCCGGTGACCCCACCGGTGCCAATGGTCACAAAGCGCTGAGCATCAGCGCTGACAACACCGCCTACCAGCGCCGTACTCAACGCCAGCACCGAGGCGGCCAACAGACCTGTGATACGCATCATCGTGTTCTCTCCTGCATCAATTTGAGTTTAACAATCCACCAACGGCATTCGATGCCACGGTCAACATACCAGCCTGCGCCGCGTTTTTCAAAACAAAGCCACTGGATATCCAAAACAGGTTCTGCTGTGTGCATTGGGATAAATCCGGATTTTTTACAGCCAGCTGCACCTGGCCGTCGATGTCCATGCAATGCCCGGGCGCATTCTGCTCACGGTGGGCTGTACTCAGGCCACACGCAAGGCATGCCGGTCGTCATTCCCCCGCGCAAGAAGCGCACGGTGTCTCGGGCCTATGATGCCAAGCTTTACCGTCATCGACATCTGATTGAGAACGCGACTTTATTCCTGGCGGCAGCTCAAATCTGCTGTATGGCGATCTGGGCGAAGATCTTGTGAAACAGCATCTAAGTGGAGGAAAAAGCAAAGCGGTCGCAGGGCTACGACCGCTGGGTAGGGCGTGTGAGGTGTGGGTTTTAGAACGTGGCGATGTAGGCGGCCAGGTTGGCGATGTCTTCGTCGCTCAGGTTCTTGGCGTGCGGGGTCATCAGGGCGGTGTTGCTGCCGACGGTTTCACCGGCACGGTAGCGCTTGAGCAGATCGGTGGTTTGCTTGACGCTGTGCTTGGTCAGTGGCGGGAAAATCGCCATGCCTTGACCCTGGGCGCCGTGGCAGCTGGAGCAGGGCTGGGGTCTTTGCTTGTCGTAAATTTCTTTGCCGGCGGCGACATCACCAGCATGGGCGGCGCTGCTCAGCGCCAGGGCTACCGCCAGGGCGACACTGCTCAGGATGGACTTTTTCATGACGATTCTCCTCAAGTTTTTGTGGCTTCACGGCGTGGCGGATGCCTGGGTCGCTGTGAGGCTTTTTGGGTTGGTTTACAAAGGCCCGTAAAATACTACGCTTTCATTAAACATGAAAGTCGCTTAACCGATGCTGAATCAAAAAAACCGTTAAAAACGATAACGCAGGGCACCGGCAAGGATGTGTACGTCACCTTGGGTGGTGCCTTGCAGGTTGACCTGGGTGGCCAGCGGTGTCTGGGCGTAGAACTGGCGGCTGAGATCCAGCGATTCTTTGGCGATGTCGATGTAGGTGTAGGCCAGATCAAAGCCCAGGCGGGCATCGTAGGCATAGCTTGCGCCGAAGGAAAACCAGGTACGATCGCCGTCGGGGGTGCGGGTGGTGCGGTAGCCGTCCTGGGTGGGGGTTTGATCAAACTGGATGCCGCCGCGCAAGGTCCAGCGTTCATCCCATTGATATTCCGCGCCCAGCGCCAAAGCCCAGCTGTCGCGGTAGTTTTGCACGGTGACATCATCGGCACGGCCATCGGCAAAGCGCACCCGGATTTCATCAAAATTGGACCATTGGAACCAGGTGTATTGGGCCAGCAGGTTCAGCTGTGGACCCACTTGATGCACCAGTCCCAGCGAGAAGATGTCGGGCAGGTGGAGATCGGCTTTGCCGCTGATCTGTTCTGCGGTGCGCCCAAACGCGGCCAGGGAGGCGGGCGGGTTGATGTCTGCCGAGCCGGTGAGGGTATGTTTGATGCCGTAACGATAATGTGCCCCTACGCGGGTCTGCGGCGATAAGGCCCATTGCATCCCCAGATTAAAGCCATAGCCCCAATGATCCGCGCTAAGTCTGGAATAGCCGTCACTGCCGGGGGTGGGGCCACCGGGCTGGGTGGGGTCTGGCAGGGCGGCTTCCAGTGTGGCATCGGCATATTGCACGTCCAGGCCCGCGCCGATGGAGAAGCTCGGTGTGAGGGCAACTGCGAGGCTGGGTTGCAGGTTGATGACGGTGAGGGCGGTTTCGGTGGAGTCGTAGCGGGCGAAGAAGTCCTGCTTGTAATCATTGGCCAGGCCAAAGGGGGCGGTGATGCCAAAGCCAAACCACAGCAGCTCGTTGACGGGCGTGGCATAAAACAGATTGGGCACGGGTGAGGGGCCGTAAGGATTGCCGCCACTGCCACCGGCATAGCCAAGTGCCTGACCCTGGGTGCCGGGTGCGGTGACGGTGGAGCCATGATTGCTGACTTTGGCCGTAGGAATCAACAGATGTGCGGCCAGCTGCAGTTCTGAGCCGGGTAGCGCGGTCATGCCGGCGGGGTTGAAAAAAATCGTGCTGGCATCGGCGGCCAGTGCGGCATCACCGGCAAAGGCGCGACCCAGACCGGAGACGCTTTGTTCCTGGATATAAAAACCGGCGGCGTGCGTAAGCCCCGGTAATGTCAGCATCAAAACGGCGGGCAGGGCAAGGCGGGCGGCGCGCGGTTTAGCCGCGTAAGGTGTTGTGTTAACAGGCATGGCGAAAACTGTTCCTAAAAACCTGAACAAAGTTGCTCAGGATGGTTTTTCGGTAATTCGCTCTCCGTTGATAGCGCCCCGAAGGGCGAGCAACTGGAGTCCGGGTTGAGCAGTCCCAACCGGAGGCGCTCAGTCCGTTCCAGCAAGATCGCCTTGACCCGCTTGAACGGGGTGAACCGCTCAATGTCCGGGTCGAACAACCTCGCCAGCACGTTTCGCGCAGCGTTCTGGTCTGCCTGCAACACAACCCCGTCGGAACAGTAAAATTGATCCCCTTGCCGTTTGCCGTCAAGGCATCCAGTTCGAGAATCCATTTGCGATGTGTAAGCCGGATTGACCAGAACGACCGTCGAACCTCGACGGCTTGAAACACTGTCAAGTGCTTCGGCAATAACACCTTTCGTCCAGCTTGCCAGCCGACGATTGGCATTCTTGCCGAAGGACTTGCTCGCCATGGGGGCGGTTAAATCTTCTGCCGCGATCACGGCGGCTTTATCGACAACGGCGTGAACCGATGTGAACACGATGTCGCGGATGCGCGCATGGGTTTTGCTCATCTGCCGGTTGAGCTTCTTGCGCCCCAGGTTGAACTGGCGAATGTGTTGACGCTTGCGCGGGTTGCGATGTTGATTAGCTAGGGCGCGCAATTTGGAACGGTGCTGGTATTTGATCTTGAGTTTGTCGGAGGTGTCGGTGAGGATCGCGCCCAGTTCCTGGCCGTGGTGGTCGCC
>NZ_MU255056.1:2493855-2511891 GCF_000227725.2 Thiorhodospira sibirica ATCC 700588
GCCTGAATCATCTCTAGTCGGTCAATTTCTTTGTGACTCATCGTAATGTGCTCCTTCGTCATGCGTGCCCCTCCCGCTTAAATATAAAGGGGACATTTTAGAATTGGACGAAGGGGACATTACTGCTTTGGGCTAACACTGGCCGTGGTGGTCGCCGTCGGAATCGACCAAGACTTCGGCGCGCACCTGCCCGAGTCGCCGCGCCTGTTCGCGAAGGGCCGCGAGCTTGCCTTTGTTCGGGCGCTTGGCGTGCAAAATCCGCGTGACTTTCATTCACACAAATCCTTGGGTTGGTGAACGGGCATCTCGGCAAAGTCCTCCTTGATGGATTGTTTGTATTTGCGCATCCCGTACAGCCGACAAGAAAAGGTATGCACAATCGCCAATAAATCCTCAACCATTTCCTGCTCAGGTGAGAGCGATTCCTGGTTGACCACCACGATCTCGCAGCCGTTTTCTGCGGCGATGTGGGCGAAGAAATCGAAACCAAAGCGCATTAAGCGGTCTTTATGGGCAATCAGCAGTTGGCGCACGTCCCCACGCTGGATGCGATCGACCAGTGCGAGAAAGCGCTTGCGCTTGAAGTTCATCCCGCTACCGATCTCTTGAATCCACTCATCCACCGCGATTCCCGCGCCCAGACAGTAAGCCTCCATCGCCCGCACCTGCGAGGCGAGATCGTCTTTTTGCCCGGCACTCGACACGCGGCAGTAGACCACCACGTCGCGCGTCTTCGGCGCCCCACCCCGCATCAAACGCACGTCGGATTCATCGAAATACCGATGCCCCGACGGCAGCCGCTTGGCTTGCAGCTTCCCTTCAGCTTCCCAGCGCCGGATCGTCTGTGGCGACCGCCCAAGGCGTTTGGAAAACTCGCCAATGCTGTATTGCTTGCTCATAGCAAGGAATTATAAATAACTTTGATAACAAGTCAAGGAACTGTTTTTTGCTCTCTCCTGAAGCGGTCTGCGCCCCGGCGGTCATGCACAATGACCGTCCTGATGGCGCAGACTTTTCGTTGTTTTTGGTGATGGTAATGCTTAAAACGTGGTTAAGCCGGTGTGTTGTGAAATGTATCCCCCTTTTGCAGGCGTTGCGTTAATAGTCGGCATACATGCTGTCGATTTCCCTACCAAAACGCTCCATGATGCGGGCACGCTTCATTTTCAAGGTGGGTGTCAGCAGGCCGCCTTCGACGTTCCATTGCTCAATGGTAGGGGTGATACGACGCACCTGGGCATAGCCCGGAAAATTGCGCAGCAGTTGGGCAATGCGCGCCTTGATGACTTTTTCCACCTGGCGTGAGCGCAGGATTTCGATATCCTCTGGATCGAGTTCCAGGCTTTGCGCAAAGGCGGGCCACTGTTCTTCGTTGAGCACCACGATGGCCGAGAGAAAGGGCTTGCCTTCGCCCACCACCATCGCCTGCTCAAATAAGGGGTCCAGGGTGATCGCCATCTCCATATCGGCAGGCGGGACTTTTTCGCCGCTGCTGAGCACGATGATTTCCTTGATGCGTCCGGTGATATAGAGATGACCATGCTCGTCATAGCGGGCCTTGTCGCCGGTATGCAGCCAGCCTTCTGCGTCAATCACCTCGCGGGTGGCCTCGGCGTTGTTCCAGTAGCCTTGCATGATGCACGGGCTGCGGGTGAGCACTTCGTCGTTGGCGCCGATTTTGACCTCAACACCGGGCAAAGGGGTGCCGATACTGGCCGGGATGTTGTCGTCGGTGCGATTGACACTGATCACGGGGCTTGCTTCGGTCATGCCGTAGCCGTGATAAACCGGCACGCCCAGGCCGATAAAAAACTGGGCAATCGGTGGCGGCAAGGGCGCACCGCCGCTGACGGCATATTGCAAGCGTCCCCCCAGACGGGCGGTGATCTTGCCAGCGACGATGCGCGCCAGCAGTGGCCACAGCAATAATTTGGGATGCCAGCCCGCGCGGCCTTGCTGGCGTTCAAAACGCTGCCAGCCGGTGTCTAAGGTTAGGCTAAAGAGCTTGCGCGCCAGCGGGCTTTTTTCTTCCAGCCCCATTTGCACCTTGGCGTAAATGCGTTCATAGATACGCGGCACGGAAATCAATACGGTGGGGCGGATGGCCTGCAAATCCTCGGGGAGCTGCTGCACGGAGCGTGAAAAGGCCACTTCGGCACCGAGCATCATCGGCATGTAATAACCGGCGGTGCGTTCCAGGGTATGCGACAGGGGCAGAAAGGACAAAAACACCTCGGAGGCATCAATATCGGCGCACTGGGTGCAGGCATAGGCATTAAACAGCAGATTGTAATGACTGAGCATCACCCCTTTGGAGCGACCGGTGGTGCCCGAGGTGTAAACAATGGTGGCCAGGCTATCGGCGCTATGGGTACCGCTTATCAGCTCACCTTCGCGCCCGTCAAGCCAGTGCGTCAAGGGGATGGGGCCGGGGGCTGCGGGGGTGTCCTGGGGGTCTGCTTCGATAGCCTGAATCGAGATCACGCGCAGGCGGTTGAGGGTTTCGTGGATGGCCTTGAGGCGTTGCCATTGGAATTTTCCTTCCAACAGCAGCAGTTTGGCCCCGGCATTTTCCAGAATATAGGCGACATTGTCGGGGCGGTCATCGGTGTACAAGGGAACGGTCACCAGACCCAACCCCAGACAGGCCTGATCAAACATCACCCATTCCCGGCAGTTGCGCAGCATGATCGCTACCCGATCCCCGGCCTTTAGCCCCTCGGCCTGCAAGGCCGCTTGCCATTTGGCCACCTCGCGGGCCATCTCTGCCCAGGTGCTGCCCACCCACTGACCTTGCTGGGCATCAAACTGCTGGTACGCCACCTTGTCAGGTGATTGTTCAAGGCGGATGCGAAACAGGCTGGACAGGGTTTGCGCCTGCTCCGCCGTGATGATATTGCGTTCATGAATCATAAAAACCACTCCCCTCATGTATGCCGCTACCGGGCGGCTGTGCAACAGTTATCAGTCGTGTGGTTGCGGGTCTGTGCGCAAAGCGACCACACCGACGCGCCGATCCATTCTTGATGATGGATATTCTTGATAATGAAGTGTTATTTTTTAACGAGAATAGATCAGCGCCTCTATCTCGCTGACTGTTTTCGGGCAACCGGCGGTTAATACCTCATGACCGCTGGCGGTGACGCGCACATCGTCTTCGATGCGAATGCCGATATTATGAAACGGCTTGGGGGCGTCTTTATGGCTGGCGGGAATATAAATACCGGGTTCAACGGTCAGCACCATCCCCGGCTCAAAGACGCGCCATTGATCCTCTATTTTATAGTCCCCCACATCATGCACATCCAGGCCCAGCCAGTGGCCAGTGCGATGCATATAATAGCTGCGATAGGCACCGCGTTTGATCAGATTGTTCAGCCGACCTTTGAGTAAACCCAGCTCAATCAGGCCCTTGGTCAATGCCCGCACGGCGGCGGTGTGCGGATCATCCCAGTGATTCCCCGGTTTTACCTGGGCAATGGCAGCTTCCTGAGCGCTGAGGACGCATTCATAGAGATCGCGCTGCACACTGGAAAAACGCCCGTTGACCGGAAAGGTGCGGGTAATATCGCTGGCATAACCGGCGACTTCGCAACCGGCGTCAATCAGCAATAGATCCCCGTCACGCAGCTCAGCGTCATTTTCATGATAATGCAGGATGCAGCCATTGGCGCCACCGCCGACAATAGAGGGATAGGCGGGGTGTGCGCCATGGCGGCGAAATTCATGCAGTAATTCGGCCTCAATGGCATATTCCAGCATCCCCGGCTGACACACCTGCATCGCCCGGATATGTGCCTGGGTGGTGATCTGTGCAGCCTGGCGCATCAGCTCAATCTCCAGATCGCTTTTCATCAGGCGCATTTCATGCAGCAGATATTCCAGGGAGACAAATTCATGCGGTGGATGGACGCCGATACGGATTTTCTCACGCAGCTGATTGACCCAGCCCATCAAGCGCTGGTCAAAGCCGGTATCCAGGCCCAGGCAGGCATAGACGCGCTGGCGTTCTTCCATCAGACCCGGCAGGATTTCATCAAGATCATCAATGGGAAAGGAGTCATCTGCGCCGTAATCTTCCACGGCACCACGCTGTCCGGCGCGCCGCCCGTGCCAGGTTTCCTTTTCGGCATCGCGGGCCCGGCAAAACAGGATGTACTCACCCTGAGGGCGTCCGGGAATCAAGACCGCCACCGCCTCGGGCTCAGCAAAGCCGGTCAGATATAAAAAATCGCTGCTTTGGCGGTAGGGGTGCTCCACATCACGGTTACGGGTACACACCTTCTGGGCCGCGAGAATGGCGATACTGCCACGCCCCATCTGGCGCATCAATTGGCGGCGGCGCTGGCGCAGGGCTTTAAGCTGGGGTTTGCTTGGTTTAGTCACGATCTACACGGTATTAAAAGGGGGTTGCAGCGGGCCTAGAGGCCATCTTCCAGGATGGGCAAAAATTCATTCAGGGTCTGTTCCAGGGTGATTCCGACCAAAAAACTGATGGAACAATACGATTGCACCGCATTGATGTTGGCGTCTTCCTTAGAGGCCAGGCGAATGCGCTTGAGCAGGTGATGGTTGACCACCTCCAGATCCTTGTACAAGGATTCAATGCCGTGCAAGTCCCAGTCCGGCGCCTGCGTGCCCTTACGCCCCAGCAGATATTGCTTGAGCAGATAGGTACTGACCAGACGAAACAGGGTTTCTTCCAGGGAGGCAAAGGGCAGATGAAAATACGCCATCGGGCGCAGGCGAGAGAGAATCGGGCATTGACTGGTAGCCATCGCCAGACCGAGGATGGAATGCAGACAGCTTTGCAGGTCAGTCTTTTTGCAATAGGTGCGCTGCTTGGTGGTCACCTGCACATCAACCGGCACAATGGACAGATGATCGGCAAACAGCGCCACAATCTCATGAATGGCCAGGCTGGCCGGACAGTGGCTCCATTGCTCAGGACTGAGCGGGCAGTTTTGGCATTGCTCCACCTCCAGCCGGGTCCACGGCGGACAGTCTTGCTGATGACCTGCCGAGGGCACCACCACGCCTTGCTGCGTATCCAGCTTAAAGCAGACGCGTTGCTGATTTTCAAACGTGAGTTGATAGGTAATGATATTCATCACATCGGGCGCATCTTTGAGCATAGAGCGCCCGACTGCGGCGCGGAAAAAACATAAGCCCTGAAATACCTTGCCGGATACCGCACAAAAGGCACAAAAAAGACCCTCATGCGCCCTGCAAAAATCAATAAAACAAGTCTATACTAATCTGCTAGCAAAGTTTAGCGCTACCGTTTCAGGACTAAGCCATGCGTTTATAGGGCTTGCACCTGCACTGATGGGCTATGTCTTCTTGGTTGTGCGCTGGCACGGCCTTCGCCTGTGGGTTGATCTGCAGACATCACGATGACGCTCCAGGCATTGCTTTTCCCGGCACCGACCCAAAGACACAGGCCACGCCCGAAGGCGTTTTCAAACCTGCGGCATCAGGGCAGACCCAGGTTGGCGCTGCACTTGTAGCGAATGCATCAAAGCGTCTTTATAGTTATGTGTGTGGCCCGCAAGGCCTTCTTAAACAATAAAATTCGGAGCGTTTGTTCATGAAAGTCTTTTTACAACTCCTGGTTTTGCTGGTCAGCTTATCCTTACTCAGCGCCTGTTCTACGCTGGATCGCTCGCGCAAAGATGCCACCGACCCCATCCCCGGCGGTACCACAAGCTATGATTCCGGGACGGCCACCGGGCTGGATGGGCGCGCCGGGCTGTACGCTGATCCGCTCAATGATCCCAATAGTCCGCTGGCCAACCGCGTGATCTATTTTGATTTTGATCGCAGCGAGGTACGCTCCGAGTTTGTCAACACCATTACCGCCCATGGCCGTTATCTGGCAGAAAATCCGCAGATTCGGATCCGTGCCGAGGGGCACACCGACGAGCGGGGCACCCGCGAATATAACCTGGGTCTTGGCGAACGCCGTGCCCAGTCAGTACGGCGGATGTTGATGACCCAGGGCGCCCGTGAACAGCAAATCGAGGTGATCAGCTACGGCGAGGAAACGCCGGCGGCCTTTGGCAGTCATGAAGGTGCCTGGCGCCTGAATCGCCGGGTTGAGCTGGTATATCCCGGCACGGCAAGATGAAGCAGCGCCTGGTGCTTGCGCTGGTCTGTGGCACACTGTTGTTCGGGGTGCCACAGACCCCTTTTGCCCAGAGCAACCGGGCATTGGAGGAGCGCTTGATGCAACAGGAGGCACGCATTGCGCGCCTGGAGCGCTTGCTGGATAACCCGGCGCTGATTGATGCCATCCGCCGCCTGGATACGCTGGAAGAGGAGCTACGGCTGTTGCGCGGCGATGCGGAAAGCAACCGCCATGAAATTGATGCCTTGCGCACTCGCCAGCGGGATGTTTATCTGGATGTGGATCAACGTCTGCAACGCCTTGAAGAAGGCGGCAGCAGCGCAGCCACCCCGGCGACACCCACGCCAGCGCCAGCCACCCCCGCGCCTGCACGGCCTGTCACACCCGCTGCGCCTGCTGCGTCAACCAGCGGCAATGAGCGCCAGGAATATCAGCAGGCCCTGGATATGTTGCTGCAAGGTCGCAATACGCAGGCGGCCTCGGCCTTTGCCGAATTTGTGCGTCGTCATCCGCGCAGTGGCTTCGCTGCCAATGCGCAATACTGGCTCGGCGAGGCCCGCTATGTGGGACGGGATTTTCAGGCAGCGCGGGTGGAATTCCAAAAAGTGCTGGATCAATACCCCGACAGCAACAAAGCCCCGGATGCGCGCCTGAAGCTGGGTTTTACCTACTATGAGCTGGAACAATGGGAGCCGGCGCGACAGACGCTCAACGAGGTCGTGCGCCTTTACCCTAACACCACGTTTTCCCATCTGGCTGAACAACGTCTGCAACGTTTGCGTGAGCGCGCCCGCTGACACGCTAAGCCATATCACGCACCGTGCGCCCAAGCCAGGGTCCGTGCCTGGATCACAACCTGCAAGCGAGTTTTTGATGCTTAAACGACTTTGCCTGATGGCCTGCCTGCTGTGTGTCTGCGCAGCCTCCGTGGTGCAGGCCGACCCAAAACCCGTTGGGGTCTATGAATACACCTTGAGAAACGGTCTGCAGATCTTGGTACGCCCGGATCATCGTGCTCCCGTTGTGGTCAGCCAGCTGTGGTATCGCGTCGGCTCTGCCGATGAATACGGCGGCATCACCGGCATCTCGCACGCCCTGGAACACATGATGTTCAAAGGGACGCGCCGTTATCCAGCGGGTGAATTTTCGCGCCAGATCGCCGCTCGCGGCGGTCGTGAAAACGCCTTCACCAGCCGTGACTACACCGTGTATCACCAGCAGATTGGCGCCCAACATCTGGAAAAACTGTTCATTCTGGAAGCTGACCGGATGCAAAACCTCACCCTGCCTGAAGATGAATTCGTGCAGGAAATGCGCGTGGTCACAGAGGAGCGGCGCCTGCGCACCGAAGACAACCCCAATGCCCTGACCTTTGAGCATTTCAACGCCACTGCCTGGCTCAACAGCCCCTATGGCATCCCGGTCATCGGCTGGATGAGTGATATCGAAGAATACCGCGTTGAGGATCTGCGCGCCTGGTATAAGCGCTTTTATATGCCCAATAATGCGGTGCTGGTCGTGGTTGGCGACGTGGAACCTGACACCGTACACCGTCTTGCGCAACGCCATTTTGGCCGCATTCGCGCAGGAACTCTGCCTGACCGCAAGGCCCGCACCGAAACCCCGCAACGCGGCGAGCGGCGTATTATCGTCAAAGCCCCGGCCAAGTTGCCCTACTTGCTCATGGGCTACAAAGCCCCCAGCGCCATAACCGCTGAACATGCGTGGGAACCCTATGCCTTATTGGTCGCGGCCGGAGTGCTCTCGGGTGGCAATAGCGCCCGCCTGCCCAGCGAATTGCAACGCCGCCGCGAACTGGTCACCTCCGCACGGGCCAGCTATCACGCCTTTGCCGGGCGCGATACCCTGTTCACCTTGAGCGCAGTTCCGGCCAGCGGCCAATCGCTGTTAACGGTTGAAAACGCGCTGAGCGAGGCCATTACCCAGCTACAACAAAGCCCGGTCAGCAGCACAGAGCTTGAGCGCGTCAAGGCGCAAGTGATTGCCGATGAGGTCTTTGGGCGTGATTCTATCCAGGGTCAGGCCATGCAATTGGGCATGTTTGCCAGTCTTGGCCTGGGCTGGGAACTGAGCGAGGCCTTTGCCCAGCGGATTCGGGCGGTCACTGCCGAGCAGGTGCAAAGCGTGGCCCAGCGCTATCTACAGATCGATCAACGCACGGTTGCCTGGCTTGAACCCCAGCCAATCAACCCCGACAATCCGCCCTCGTATTTTGAAGGCCACCTGCGCTAAAGGCGCCAAGGAGCGGTATTTACCCATGTCTGAATCCACCATTACCCTGGGCCAGGCCGTTTCTGACTTCACGCTTCCGGCCACCGGCGAGCAAACGATACGCTTGTCCGATTTTCGGGGGCAGCATGTGGTGCTGTATTTTTACCCGCGTGACAACACCCCCGGATGCATTAGCGAAGGCGAGGATTTCACTAGCCGCTACGCAGAGATCCAGGCACTGGGCGCAGAGGTTTTGGGCATTTCGCGTGACAGCGTGGCCTCACACGAAAAATTCAAGGCCCGCTTTGGCTTTCCCTTTCCCCTGCTGGCCGATACGCAAGAAACGGTCTGCGAACAATTTGGCGTCATGAAACTCAAAAACATGTACGGCAAACAGGTGCGCGGCATTGAACGCTCGACTTTTTTGATTGACCGCGAGGGCATTTTGCGCGCCCAGTGGCGCAAGGTGCGCATTGATGGCCATGTCGATGAGATCATCGCCGCCTTAAAGCAGCTTTAAGCCCTCGAAAAGCGCCGCGATGCTCAGGAAAACTTGGCCTCCTTTATGATTTCTGCTAACTACCTCCGCAAACACCGGTCACGGACACGCTATGCCTAACGAACCGCTATCCAATGCACAGCTTGCCTATCTAGGACTTGAGCAACAGCCCTTTGCAGACGGCTCGCCGGGTGATTTTCTCTACACCGATCCGGTGTTGGACATGCCCGTCAATGTGATTCTGGACCATCTTGGCGGGGCCCAAAACCTCATCCTGCTCAAAGGCGAGGCCGGCAGCGGCAAAAGCACGCAAATGATCCGGGTGCTGACCCAGGGGCAGGAGGATTTTGATTTTTGTGCCTTTCGCGCCCGCCCCTCGATCAGCTTCACGGCAATTGACTACACCTTGCGCCAGCATTGGCGCGAGCTTTTGCCGGACATGGAATCCGAGCCGCTGGAGCAAATTATCTGTGCGCTCGCCAATGGCGGTCACCGCCCGGTCATTGCCATTGATGATGCCCAGCACCTTGATGTGGATGTGCTCAATGAATTGGTGCGGCTGCGCCAGCATGTGCTGAATTATTGCGAATATCATCTGGGGGTGTTGCTGGCGGGTGGCGGTGAGGTGGAAATGCGCCTGACCATCATCGACGAAAAACTCGATGTGCCAGAAAGCCGCATGGCCGTGCAGGTGCGCACCCTGACGCGTGAACAAACAGTGGCCTACCTGCGTCATCGGCTGCAAACGGCGGGATTGGAAGACCCTGATTTCATTGATGAGGAGGCCATCCGCACCATCTTCAGCAAAAGCAATGGCCGTCCGGCACGTATCAATGCCGCCGCGAACACCTTCTTGGCCAGTATCTCCGAACAAAAGGCCAAACCGGCCGGCGCAGGCTTTTCCGCCCGGGATGACGAAGTGCCGGATGAGGACGTGGAAGAAAACACCGCCACCAAAGATTTTATGGCGGAGCTGTTTAAACAGCGGGCGCGCCTGTTTGGTCAGGATGCTGACGCCCCCAAGGACAAGAAAGCGGCGGCCAAGCCCCAGGACAACGCCTTTGATCTGCACCTGGATGAGGAAATGGCCGATGATGCACCGCCCCGCGCCGCCAAAAGGTCCGCTCGCCAAAAACGGCGCCGCCCGGTGGCCGGTGGCAAGCGCCACAGCGCCTGGTGGAAACAGCGCTGGTTTATCCCGGCGGTCAGCGCCGTGGCGGTTTTGGGTCTGCTGCTGACCGTGGTCAGTGCGTTGATGTCTGGGCGCGATAGCACCCCGGCGCAGCCGGTGTTTCAACCCTTGGCCCTGCCGCAGCTTAATTTGCCCGAACAACCAGCGGGGGCAGCCCTGCCTGGCGAAGCCGCCCGGGCACCGCTATACGCCCCCCCGCGCCCAACGCCGGCACCGGTTGAAGCGGTACCGCCCGGCGCCGCCGTGGCGCCGGTGGAGCCTGAGATCATCACCCGCCCACAGGCCCCGCTGGCGGCCAATGATAACCCTCTTTTCGCGCCACCCCGGCGCGAAACACCGCCTGCCCAGCCCGTAGCACCACAACCGGTGGCAGAACCTCCGGCGGCAGCGCCGCAGCGCCCGGCTACCCCGCCAGCACAACCCACCCCACCCCCGGCACAACCACCGGCCGCCCGTCCCACGCCGCCGGCACCACAACCCGCGCAAGCAGTGGTCAGCGGCAAACGGCTGCGCGATAGCGCCTGGATACGCAGTCAAAATCCTAACCATTTTACGGTACAGATTCTGGCCTTGGGCAGTGAAGATGGTGTGCGCCGCTTTGCCCAGGAGCAGCCCCTTGAAGGTGATGTGGCGTGGTTTAGAACACGGCGCGGTAATGCCGATCTGCACATCCTGGTTTTTGGCGTCTATCCCACCGCCGATGCGGCCCGCAGTGCCATCACCGCCCTGCCCGCCGAGGTGCGCCGCAGCCAACCCTTTATTCGCAACTTCAGCTCAGTGCAGGAGAGCATGGCCCCATAAAGCATCGGCTCGCGGGCGTGCTACGGTGCGCCTTTAGCGGTCTTGCATCTGGATATAGCCAGTGGGGCACTCGTGGGCGCACAGCCCACAGCCTTTGCAATAATCGTAGTCAAAGACATAATGACTGCCATCGGCAGCAATGTCGCGGGTTTTAAGCACCGATTGATCCGGGCACAGGGTCCAGCAATTATCACAGGCCAGGCAATTACCGCAGGAAAAGCAGCGATGCGCCTCATGACGCACTTGCGAGATCTGCAAACCGCCTTCAATTTCCTCACAGCCCCGGCGCTGTTCAACCGGCAACACCGGCTCTTTAGCGGCGGGCGTGGGTTCAAAATAGTGGGTATTGAGGCGTTGATAGGCAATCCCCGCAAGCGCCTGCGGGGCAGGTGGCAGGGTCGTTTGCTGCAGGCGGTGCGCAATGCCCAGCGCGGCGCGGCGCCCATCTCCCACGGCTTCGCTGACGCTACCATGATCACTGCGCGCATCGCCGCCGACAAACACCCCCTCATGCGCAGCTAACTGCCCCCAGTAGGGGTCCAGCACAAAGCGCCCTTGATGTAGCAAAGGCTCAAAGCCGCTGGCGTCAATGCCTTGCCCAATCGCGGGAATCACCTGCCCCACATGCAAGACTGTCTCGGTGCCATCAAAGGCTACGCGCTGCAACTCACCGTGCTGGTCAAGCAGTTTTTTCATGTGGATCAGCTCCATGCCCACCACCCGCTCACCGCGCAAAATCAAGCGCCGCACCCCGCGATGTTCATGAATCATCACCCCCTCTTCCAGCGCCTGCGCCACTTCTCGATAACTGGCGCGCATGGCATCGGCGGGGGGGACATCAGGGGCGGGAATGCGCTGATGGGTAATCAGATGCACCTGCGCCACCCCGGCGCGGCGCAGCGCCCGGGCCAGATCCACCGCCGTATTACCGCCGCCGACAATGGCCACCGCTGAGGGCAACTCCGGCAGGGTGCCTTCTGCCACCCAGTTTTCCAGCATCTGCAACCCGGTATGCAAATCACCAGGAATGGCAAAATCCGCCGCCCACTGCTGGCCCAGACGCCGCCCAGGGGCTAAAAACAGCGCTGGATAATCGCTGCGCAATTCCTCCAGCGAGACATCGCGCCCCAGCGGGGTATGGGGATGAAAATGCAGGCCCGGCAGGGCCAGCAGACGCTGCACCTCCGCATCCAGAACCTCACGCGGCAAACGATACGCCGGAATTGCCGTGCGCATCGTCCCCCCGGCCAGCGGCATAGCCTCAAACAGGGCCACCCGCAGCCCCTGGCGCAACAGATGATACGCCGCCGCCAAACCCGCCGGTCCGGCACCGACAACCGCAATGGTCGGCGCACTTGGCGCTGGCGGCGTCACCGGATAGGCCCAGTCATGCAATAGCGCCTCATCGCCCAGCAGCCGCTCCACCGCATGAATGCTGATAGCCTCATCATAATGGCGGCGATTGCAGGCTTGCTCACAGGGATGCGGACAGACCCGGCCAGTAATCGCGGGCAGGGGATTGGCACTGACCAGACTTTCCCAGGCCGCCTGCAACTGGCCTTGATCCACCAGCGACAGATACGCCTGCGCATCCTCACCGGCAGGACAGGCAGCATGACAGGGCGCTGCCTGATGCTGATGCACCGGCTTATGAATACGCCAGGTGCCGGTTTTAAAGGCCAGCGAGGAAGCCGGTTTGGCGTATGCACCACGGGTAAGTTCTGTCATCAGTTCCTCAGCAAAAGGCTAAATCTTCAGACCGGGCAGCGGGCAATCACTGTGCCTATGCTCAGGAATAGGACTGCAGCCACGGCACAATGTCGCGGGGTTCATGAATCACCCCATGAGCCCCCCAGGCATCCGGTTGCTGGGTGTTGTCGATATAGCCATACAGGGCAATCAGGGTCTGCATCCCGGCAGCCAGACCGGCCTCAATATCCCGGCTGGCATCACCGATATACAGGCACTGCGCGGGCGCGATACCGGCCTGCTCGCAGGCCAGCAAGAGCGGCTTGGGATGGGGCTTGCGCTGGTCGGTGGTATCCCCGCTGACCACGCTCACGGCGCGCGTATCCAGGCCCAGAGAACGCACCAGCGGATCGGTCAGATTCGCCGGTTTATTGGTCACAATACCCCACGGCATCCCCTGATGCTCCAGATAGGCCAAAACCGCCATCATGCCGGGAAACAGCTCGGTATTGAGGTGCAGGTTTTCGGCATAGATCTGCAAAAAACGCTGCCTCAGATGTTCAAAGCGGGGCGCATCGACATCGGGAAAACCCAGCCGAATCAGCGCGCTGGTGCCGTGAGACACATAACCCCGCACGGTGCTAAAAGGCGGAATCTCGACCTGCTCCTCTAGCCCCAGGGTGTGCAAGGCTGCGTACATATCCGGCGCCGTATCAATCAGGGTGCCATCCAGGTCAAAAAATACCGCCTGCAGATTAAACGCGCTCACGAGCACTGCTCCTTGCAGGCGTGGACAAAGTAATTAACGCTGATGTCTTGCGTCAGACGGTAGCGTTGCATCAGCGGATGATAGCTTAGGCCGGTAAATTCACGGGTTTTCAGCCCGGCCTGGCGTATCCAGCGATCCATTTCCACCGGCTTGATAAAGCGCGCATATTCATGGGTACCTCGCGGAATCATGCGCAGCAGATATTCAGCACCGATAATCGCCAGGGCAAACGCCTTGGGATTGCGGTTCAGGGTAGAGAAAAACACCTGCCCGCCGGGCTTGAGCAAACGGGCGCAGGCGCTAATCACCGAGGCCGGATCGGGCACATGCTCCAGCATCTCCATGCAGGTGATGATGTCAAACTGTTGCGGGCTTTGGGTGCTTAATTCCTCCGGGGTAATCTGCCGATAATCAATCGCCAGCCCCTCCGCCTGGGCATGCATCCGTGCCACGGCCAGCGCATCCTCACCCACATCAATGCCGACAACCTGCGCCTGACAGCGGGCCATTGCCTCACTGAGCAGCCCGCCGCCGCAGCCCACATCCAGCACCTGCTGTCCGGCCAGGGGGGCGCGCTCGTCGATATAATGCAAACGTAAGGGGTTAATTTCATGCAGGGGGCGCAGATCACCTTGGGGGTCCCACCAGCGGTGGGCCAAGGCAGAAAAACGGGCAATTTGTTCAGGATCAACGTTTTGCGGGTTTGGGTTGGAATGCATCGACACGGTGGATATCCAGAAAGTCAGTAACAAGCAGCGTGCAGCGCCTGGCCTAAGCCAGCACCCGTGTGCGCCAGGTCTGGGCCGTTTGCATCAGGGCCGCTTCATCCAGCGTGGTTAAGCGCCGCTCGCGCAGCAAAGGCTCACCCGCCACCCAGACATCGGTGACCGCGTGTCGGCTGGCCGCATACACCAAGTGCGAGATGGGATCATACAGCGGCAAGGTTTCCAGTTCCTGCAGCCGAATTGCTACACAATCGGCGCTTTTGCCGGGTAACAAGGAACCGATTTCCGAGCCTAGCCCCAGAGCCCTGGCACCCTGCAAGGTCGCCATGCGCAGCGCCTCTTTGGCCGGAATGGCGGCTGCATCACCGCTAACCCCCTTGGCCAGCAAGGCCGCCGTGCGCATCTCGCCGAACATATCCAGATCATTGTTACTCGCTGCGCCATCTGTACCCAAGGCCACATTCACCCCGGCCTGACGCAAGGACGCCAGCGGACAAAAGCCCGAGGCCAGCTTCAGATTAGACTCCGGACAGTGCAGCACATGTGCGCCGTGTTCCGCCAGCAAGGCAATATCCGCCGCCGCCAGCTGCGTCATGTGGACCGCCTGCAAACGGGGATTCACCAGCCCCAACTGTTGCAGGCGCTGCAATGGACGCATTCCGTCACGCGCTAGCGCCTCCTGTACCTCATGGGCCGTTTCATGTACATGGATATGCACCGGCAGATTCAGCTCTTCTGAGAGGGCCTTGATCCGCGTTAAAGGTCCATCCGAGACGGTATACGGGGCGTGCGGTGCAAAGCTAAACGACAGCAGCGGATGCCCCTGATACTGCTCAAACAAATCCAGCCCCTGCTGGATATAGGCATCTGTATCTGGTGCCCAGGCGCTGGGAAAATCAATCACAATCAGCCCGATCCCGGCGCGCATTCCGACCTCGGCCACGGCGTGTGCGGTCACATCCGGGAAAAAATACATATCATTAAAGCAGGTGGTGCCACCCCGGATCATCTCCGCCATCGCCAGGCGGGTGCCGTCGCGTACAAAATCCTCACCGACCAGCCGCGCCTCGGTCGGCCAGATATGCTTTTGCAGCCACTCCATCAGCGGTTTGTCATCGGCCAGCCCGCGCAACAAACTCATCGCCGCGTGGGTATGGGCATTGACCAGCCCCGGAATCAGCGCATGTTCAGGCAAGTGATACTCCGTGTGCGGACTAAACTTCTGGGTTGCCGCAATACTGGGCAACAACTCCAGCACACGCCCCTTATGCACCGCCAGCGCATGATCCTCAAGCACCACGCCATCCGGCTCAACCGGAATCACCCAGCGCGCATGTATTAAACTATCGATATGTATGGTTTGCATGAGGTCAACAATACCTAAGCCAGCAGGCGGCGGCAAGCCCCCACCGCCCCCGAATACACCGGGCGGTTGCGCCGGTGGCGGCAAAACCCGACACATGCCCCGCGCCTGCGTGTCCCGGTACCACGACGGTCTGCCTTTTGTTATGCTTTATAGGTACGCCAAAGGCGTTTTCAGATGGCTGCAATCATGCGCATTGCCCAGCGGCGGCGCACACAAAAACAATAACGGTTACTGCCACGAGGTGATGGCACTTATGTTAATGCCTGCAAAATCGGCATACCCGGATCATCCGGTATTTGCTGGGGCAATACCAACAGCCAGGGGCGTGCGCTTTTATCGTCCCCCCGGCAGAATGCCCTGTGTGGATAGCGGGCATGGCTGAAACCCTCAAAATTGCCTTAGCCCAGCTTAATTTACTGGTGGGCGATGTCGAAGGCAACGCCGCCCGCATGATTGACGCCGCCAACGCCGCCAGGGAAATGGAGGCGGGTCTGGTGGTGTTTCCAGAGCTGGCCCTGACCGGCTACCCACCCGAGGACCTGCTGTTACGGCCCAGTCTGCACCAGCGTATCCAGGCCGCGCTGGCGTATATGCAGGAGAAAATCCAGGGCATTGACGCCATATTCGGCGCCCCCATCCACACCACCGATGGCCTGTATAACAGCGCCCTGTGGCTGCGTGATGGCCTCATCAAGGCGCGCTACGACAAACAGGCGCTGCCCAATTACAGCGTCTTTGATGAAAAGCGCTATTTCCAGGCCGGACATCAGCCGTGCGTGGTGGATTTTCAGGGTATCCGTATCGGGCTGACCTTATGTGAAGACATCTGGCGACCGGAACCGGCGCGTCAGGCCATGCAGGCCGGGGCCAGGCTATTGATCAACCTCAATGCCTCGCCATTTCATCTGGGCAAACCGCAACAACGCCTGGCCGTACTGCGCCAGCGTGTCATCGAAACAGGATTGCCGCTGATCTATGTCAATCTGGTCGGCGGCCAGGACGAACTGGTGTTTGATGGACGCTCCTTGGTCATTTGGCAAAATCAAAGCCTGGGCTATCTCGCCCCCGCTTGGCAAGAAGGGGTGTTTTTGGCCGAACTGCCCGCAAATCTGACCCCGGCTGCACCGCCACAGACCAGCGCCCCTGCCACGCCCGCTGACGCAGCCGATGCAGACCTGTACCAGGCGCTGGTCACCGGCATTCATGATTACGTCAGCAAAAACGGCTTTCAGGGTGTGGTGCTGGGCTTATCCGGCGGCATTGATTCTGCGCTGACACTAGCGCTGGCCGTCGATGCCCTGGGCGCGGAGGCCGTAGAAGCCGTGATGATGCCCTATCACTACACCGCCGCCATGAGCATTGAAGATGCCACTGCCCAGGCCCACACCCTCAAGGTCAACTACCGGCAAATCCCCATTGCCAACATGGTCGAGGCCTTCATGCACGGACTGCGGGGTGAATTTGCTGGCCTGGCGCAAGATGTCACCGAGGAAAACATCCAGGCCCGCTGTCGCGGCATCATCCTCATGGCCATCTCCAACAAAACCGGGCGCATGGTCCTGACCACCGGCAACAAAAGCGAAATGGCCGTTGGCTATGCCACCCTCTACGGCGATATGGCCGGTGGCTTTGCCCCGCTCAAAGACGTCTCAAAACAGTGGGTCTACCGGCTGGCGCGCTATCGCAACACCCTCTCGCCGGTGATTCCGGAGCGCGTCATCACCCGTCCGCCCTCAGCAGAGCTGGCACCGGGGCAAAAAGATGAAGACAGTCTGCCCCCCTACCCAATACTGGATGCCATCCTGGAGCGTTTTGTCGAACAGGATCAATCCGTTGCCCAAATCACCGCCGCAGGCTTTGAGGCCCAGACCGTACACCGGGTCGCCACCCTGGTCTTGCGCAATGAATACAAGCGCCGCCAGGCCCCGCCTGGCGTGCGTGTGACCGAGCGTGCCTTCGGTAAGGATCGGCGTTATCCGATCACCTCGGGCTATGCCAGCCATCTGGGCTGAGATTATTTGAGAATAACGCCTTGACCGTCGGCTCACACCGGCACCCTGATAAACCGGGCTACCCGACGGGTAGCCGCTACCCTCCCCGCGCCGTGTGGCCGGGGTTTCTCGCGGAGGAACTCATGAAAAAAATCGAAGCGATCTTCAAGCCCTTCAAGCTTGAAGATGTGCGTGAAGCCCTAATGGAAATCGGCATCACCGGACTCACCGCCACCGAAGTCAAAGGCTTCGGACGCCAAAAAGGACACACCGAGCTCTATCGCGGTGCCGAATATGTGGTGGACTTCATCCCCAAAGTCAAACTCGACGTTGTCGTCGATGATGACCGCGTAGATGCCTGCGTAGAAGCCATCATCAAAGCCGCCCGCACCGGCAAAATCGGCGATGGCAAAATCTTTATCAGCGACATCGAACGCGCCGTGCGCATCCGCACCGGCGAAGAAGGCGTTGACGCCCTATAACCCCCACCTCGTGGCAACACCATCCTGGGACCGCGTAGCACCAGCTACGCATAAAAAACTCCCCTCCTTTTCAAGGAGGGGTGCCCCGTCAGGGGCGGGGTGGTTATTTAACAAAACCAACCCCCTCCCCGCCTGCGGCGGGACTCCCCCTTGGCAGGGG
>NZ_MU255056.1:2511991-2569932 GCF_000227725.2 Thiorhodospira sibirica ATCC 700588
GTTCTTCGCTGTAGGCGGGGAGAAAGCCGGTATCCAAGCCTTCACTGGCGCCAAGTTCATGGAGCATTCGCAGGATGCTGGGTTGGGAGGGTTTGAGAATGTGTACCGAGGTTTTGAGTAATTCGCCCTTGGCGCAAACCCGCTCAATCAGGGGTGTCACCGGGCTGGGTGGGAAGAAGACGGTGGCGGGTGGGGAAAATGGCGGTGAGGCGGTGGCTGTCTGCTGGGCTTCGAGTTCTTGCCAGCGAGCGATGATACGCATCCTCAAGACGGGATCATAACCACTGACCAAGGTTAGTGTAGTTAATTTATCCAGCCGGTACTGCGTTCGTTTTTTCCTTGCACATCAACATAAGATTCTGATTCACAATGCCAATCCAGATTTGGATCGGCCTCCAGGCGCGTAATCATGGTGCGTATGTCCCGCAGGATATGCGGATGTTGTTTCCGGTCAGGTCCGCAATTTCGCGGCTGGTCATGGATAATGCCGGATTCAAGAACGTTTGAGACATGAGCAAGTTTCTCCGTAAATTTAAGGATAAACCGCCGTATATAGTGCAAAGTATAGGGACGGCGGATTGCGCAAGGTTTGCACTACCGTTACAGAGAAACCGGCCACCGGGAAGGTGCCCTGCGCAAGCCACCACAGCGAAATGATAGGCAGGAAAAAACGCGCCGGATTATGGCGAGCGTGGGTTATGGTCTCTGTTTTCGGGGTGCAAATCCCGACACCATTTACACGGTGCATGGCAAGCTTAGGCAAGCCCATTCGCCCTGTCAACCGGGTGTGAAGGAGCGCCGAGTGGTACTCGGCCAGCTCCAACGCCAGGCTTAAAACCCGCCGAGTGCAACTCGGCGATCCCAATGGCGACATCATCCTGATGCCGCAAACAGAAAGCGACACCGGGAAGGTGTCGCCACGAAGGCCAAAAGCCCATTACTGTCGCGCGCGAACGAGACGCACCCGGTAAGCATAGTACTTGTAGTAATGGCTGACAGGACCGTTATCGAAGCCCACGCACCACGCATGGCCACTATTATAGGCATTGGGCGAGGACGACCAAAACCAACTAGATGGCGTGTTGGGAAAGGCCTGTTCTACGATGGTGGGACGGTGGTAACCGCCACTACAGAATGTAAAGTCAGCCTCCATGCCAAATTCCTGTGGTAAACCTGTGGAGCAGTAGACCAGGCTGCGCAGTTCGGTGCGATTAGGCAGACGAAAGCCTCCGGGAGGAGTCAGGGCGATGGCATCGTCCCAGGTAAACCTGCCAGCCTCGCCATCACAGGATTGCTGCGCTGAATTCCAGGTCTGCCCCACGGAGCAGCGCTGCCATTCCAGGTCGGTGGTGATGTCGCGGATGATGGAGCCGTCTTCGATGGGTAGATAGCGCCCGGCGATCAGATCATCATCCGGGCTGGAATCCGGTGTGCGAACGAGGCGTACCGAGCGATTATTATCAATAGATTCATAATTAACATAACCAGCATTAAAGGTTACATGCCACGCATAACCACCATCTCTTGCATAGGGCGATGATGACCAAAATGCTGTTGATGCTGTATTGGGAAAAACAGTGATATTAGCAGATGGAATACAGCTTCTTTCTACAATAGACATCAGTTCACGACGATTAGGTAAACGCCAATCTGTATAGCCTGCAAATTCAGTGTTTTGTGCGGTTTGCAGGGCACCAACCCAGGTGTAAGTTGATGCATCACCAATACAGGTATTGTTATCCCATATTTGACCCAAACTGCAGCGCATCCACATCAAGCCCGTTTTGGTATGTGTAGCTACACCATTTTCGTGCAATATAAAATCAGTGGTGGGAGTAGTAATGGGTACACTAGGATCTTGGCGCATACATATTACATCAGCTAGCACCGCAGCGGGCAAAGTGATTAACACCATCAACACGATGCCAAGCATATGGAATTTTATTCTTAAAAGCATTTTTCACGTTCTCTATTGTTCGTCGGGGTAAGCGTCAACGCTTGATTGATACTATAACGCTGATTAAAAGCATCAATATCGCTCCAGTAAGTAAATTTTGATAAGTGGAGCTGATGATTTTCTATGATTCCAAGGTGAATCTGAAAAATAATTCTAAAATATTAGCGTATCACACGAACGAGACGTATCCGTGCACGTTGTTCAGCTACCTTTTCATAATCGTTGACTAGGCCATCATAAAATCTCACACCCCATGCATACATATTTATAATGGACGTAGATGTGGATGACCAAAATACACTGGAACTCCCCTCAGGGAAGTAGTGAATATCAATAGCAGGATCAAAGCGCCCGGCATGGACAAGAGATTCCAGTTCATTGATGTCTGGAAGACGCCAGTCATTGGCGCCACACAAGCCCTGAGCGTTTACCGCTTGCACATAACCTAGTGTGTCGCAAGCACTGCCTACGCACCTACCGCCATTTTGTGTGCCTGCATCTCCGCCGTTGGTGTTGGGATCGGGGTTGTACCAGGAATAGGTGTGACCATGATAACGCAGGGTAGACTCATTGACCTTGACCTCCCAGATCAGACCGGTGACGTTATCTTGTACGCATGACCAGCGCGTGCCATCGGTTTCATTGCCGCCATCACTCCAAGGCATGTTCTGAATGGCCAGCGGTCTGCCGTTGGCATCGAGCTTGGTGTAGTCAAAGCCTGCCGCACCTGCGCCTATCTTTTGCAGTTGCCCTTGGCGTGCTAAGGCATCGCGGCCATGATCACCATCTTGGTCTGGAAAACCGGCAACCGGGCAGCTCAGGTTATTGCTGCTGTTATCGGCACACCAGTCAATGCCGGTGTCGTTTAACGGGATAGCACTGTTGATAACGACAGATGGGGGTTCAGTCTCAATTGCCTGCGGGGTGGCCGCAACTGCTCCGGTCAATATGGGGCTGTCGATGCCTTGGCCTTCAACTTGCAATACCACGTAATATTCCCTGCTATTATCCAGGCCACGGAGGGTGTAACCACTGCTGACATTGCTAAACATCTGGCCATTGGCGCAACGGCTGTAGTTACTGATATCGCAGTTGGCATCGCTTGAAATGAACAGGTTGTAGACATAGCCTGATGTTTCATTCCATGAAGCGGTGATCTGGCTATCACCGGCCTCAAGCCTTAACTCAGGTAGAGGGTGTTCAACCTCGTTTGGATTGCGAACGAGACGCACCCGGCTTGCATTGTCTTGGAAAGATCCGAAGATGCTACCGTTATCGAAGTCTACCTGCCACGCGCTAGTATCCATGCCAGAGCCTCCACTGTAGGATGACGACCAGAAATAAACGTAAGGTATAGGCATATTGGGAAATGCATGTTGCACGATGGTAGGACGCTGGAAATCGCCACTACAGCGTGTAAAGTTTGCATCCATACCAAATTCCTGTGGTTGGCCGGTGGAGCAATAGACCAGGCTACGTAACTCGGTAATATCAGGCAGGCGGAAACCTCTGGAATCTGTCAGTTGCATAGCATTATCAAGGGGATATCTAACCCAGTCAGCCTCGCCATCACAGGATTGCTGTGTGGCGTTCCAGGTCTGCCCCACGGCGCAACGCTGCCATTCCAGGTCGGTGGTGATGTCGCGGATGATGGAGCCGTCTTCGATGGGCAGGTAGCGCCCGGCGATTAGATCATCATCCGGGCTGGAATCCGGCGCGCGAACGAGACGCACCCGGAGAGTATTGCTCTTGTAGCCGTTGAGGACACGACCGTAATGGAAGTCCACGCCCCACGCATGGACACTACTATAGGCATGGGGCGAGGACGACCAAAACCAACTAGATGGCGTGTTGGGAAAGGCCTGTTCTACGATGGTCGGACGCTGGTAATCGCCACTGCACGCTGAAAAATTTGCATCCGTTCCGAACTCGTGTGGTTGACCTGTGGAGCAGTAGACCAGGCCGCGTAGTTCGGTGATATCAGGTAAACGAAAGCCACCGGGGGCAGTTAGGGTAACGGCATTGTCCCAGTTAAAGGTACTAGCGTCGCCATCACAGGATTGCAGCACTGCATTCCAGGTTTGCCCCACGGCGCAGCGCTGCCATTCCAGGTCGGTGGTGATATCGCGGATGATGGAGCCGTCTTCGATGGGCAGGTAGCGCCCGGCAATTAGGTCGTCATCAACGGTGGGCTGCGGCGCGCGAACGAGACGCACCCGGCTTGCAAAGCTCTTGCTGCTGCCGCTGACACGACCGCTATTGAAGCTCACGAGCCACGCATGGAGACTATTACCGGCATCGGGCGAAGACGACCAAAACCCAAGAGATGGCGTATTGGGAAAAGCCTGTTCTACGATGGTCGGACGCTGGTAATCGCCACTGCACATTGTATAGTCTGCATCCATACCAAATTCTTGTGGTAAACCTGTGGAGCAGTAGACCAGGCTGCGTAGTTCGGTGATATCCGGTAGACGAAAACCACCCGGGGCGGTCAGGGCAACGGCACTGCCCCAGCCAAACCCGCTAGTGTCGCCATCACAGCTTCGCTGCGTGGCATTCCAGGTTTGCCCCACGGCGCAGCGTTGCCATTCCAGGTTGGTGGTGATATCCCTGATGATGGAGCCGTCTTCGATGGGTAGGTAGCGCCCGGCGATCAATTGCGCCGTGGCGGCGTGTGGCGTGCCACTCACTACCGCACTGGGGCTGCTTTCAACCGTGTTGCGTTGACTGGTTAAGACAACATAATAGGTCGTGCCATTGTTAAGCCCGCTTACACGATGCTGTGTCACATTTCCCAGGACTACTCGCTGCGTAAAACTGTTATTGACATCTGGATGGATATTGGAATCCGTGCCGTAATACAGCACATACGCTGTGGCATTACTGACAGCATTCCAGGACAACTCGATACTTTGATCGGCTGCCACGGCCACAAGATTTCCCGGTGCCGGAGGTGGTTGTGTTGTTTCCACCACAGGCAAGGTGTTTGCCACAATCTGGCCATTTTGATCCACCTGAATGCGCGTATCGCTGCTGTTCTCACCTACCTTGATGCGTGGCGTTTCCCCTTGGCGGTTGACGGGTAAGCTGAGCATGAGATTACCCGCATGGCGAATCTCTACGCGGCCCGTATTGACATTGAAGCGGTATGTGTATTGATCGCTGTGTGGCAGGGTGAATTGCGCATGACGGGCAATAGCGGCGCTTAGATGTGCGATGCGGGCGTTGGTATCTTGCAGGATAATATCCAGCGTACCGTATTGGGTGTTAGGCCGTGGGTAAAGGTTGACGGTGCCACTGATCCAAACGGTGGTATTGGTGCTGTCAAGGTAAGCCGTGCCGCCATTTAACTGTAAAACGGTTGCCTGTACAGCGGGCAGGCTACTTAAGCCGAATAAGAGCAGTAGAAAGACGATGGTATGCCGTAGGCGGTGTTGGGATCGTAGTGAGTCCATGATGAGTCGATGCTCTAAGGTTGGGTTAGGTCAGTGCCTTTGGGGCGCGAGTGATGACCACGGGCGTTGTCAGGGAAAACAGGAACGTGTAAAGAGGCTCCAGATATCTGGCGCGTGGGTAGGATTTCTTGGTGCGGTTACGGTTTTGCGTGTTCACGTCCAGATGCCATGCTTATGTTTATCCCACAGGATTTTTGGATTGATCCTGATACGGGTAACGATATGCAAACAGCGCAGCAAAGGCAAGGCTTTTTTGATGAAAAAATTGATTTATATCAATCATTTGGCGTTTTGTGAACTATAAAATCTACCCGCGACTACACCGTGCAGAGGTGCATCGTTTTCGCTGTGTTTGTGTGTCGCTCAGGGGCGCTGGGGGCGGATGCCGCGAATGTCTTGCCACATGAGTAATAAATCCTCTGCCAGGACGTAGTAATCGAGGCTGCCTCGGCTGCGTGGGCTGTAGAGCTGGATGGGTTTTCTGGCGGCGAAGGCCTCGGCCAGGCGGATGTCGGTGCGGATGCCGCGCAGCAGGCGTTGGCGTCCGTATTGCAGGGAGATGTTGTCGAGTACGGATTGATGACATTCGACGCCGCGTTCGAGCATTACCGGCAAAAGTCCCAGGAGTTGCAGGTGGGGGTTGATGCTGCTGCCGATGCGGAAAAACAGCCGGGACAGTTGGCGCACGCCTTCGCCCGAGAGGTGATGCGGGAGCATCGGGATGAGGATGCCATTGGCGGCGGCCATGGCGTTCATGAGCAGGATGTCGAGGCTGGGCGGTGTGTCGATGACGATGATGTCGTAGTGTTCGGCAATCGCCGGGGCCTCTATCTGGCGTCGGAGCACCAGCAGATCTTTGGGGCCGCCGCCATGTTCGAAATTCTGGTCAGCAGGCACGAAATGCAGGCCGCTGACCAGGGTGGGCACGATGGCGCACACCAGGGCAAAATCTGGCTGCACGAACATGTCCTGCGCAGTGGGCGCACCGCGCGGACAGTTCACATCCAGCCCAACAGCCGCATGGCCTTGGGTGTCAAGGTCGATCAGCAAGACCTGATAATCGCGCTGGGCGAATTCCACGGCCAGATTGACGGCGGTGGTGGTCTTTCCGGTGCCGCCTTTGCGATTGGAGATGCTGACCACAAACGGGAGTGGGTTCACAAAAACAGCCCTTGCGAAAAAGCATCGTGGGTTGCGCCAAACCCGGGGCGTGCTGTATAGCGCCGGCGTTGCGGGCCTTTAGCGATGCAGGCGTGGCCCGATGCGGGCGGTTTTTACGCCATTGTGTTTGATCTGTACGATTTCAATGGGGTAATGGTCAATCAGCACGCTGGTATTGGCATCGGGAATATCTTCCAGGTACTCAAGAATCAGGCCATTGAGCGTTTTGGGGCCGCTTAGCCGAAAGTGTGAGCCAAGGACGCGGTTTAATTCGCGCAGATGGATGCCGCCATCGACAATGTAGCTACCATCGGCCTGCGGGATGACCTCCGGTGAGCGGGCGGCCGGGTCGCTGGTAAATTCGCCGACAATTTCTTCGAGCAAATCCTCCAGGGTGACCAGTCCTTGTATATCGCCGTATTCATCGACCACCAGGCCGATGCGGCGGCGTTCACGCTGGAAATTGATCAGCTGGCGGTTTAATGGCGTGCCCTCGGGGATGAAGTAGGGATCTTTGAGCAGCAGGCGCAATTCGTCGATGCTGAAACGATCCTCATAAATCAGTGCTAACACTTTGCGTAGATGGATAAAACCCAGGACCTGATCCAGATTGCCGACATAGACCGGCAGGCGGGTGTATTGGCTGTTTACCAGTTCGCTGGCCAGCTCATCTAAATCCTTTTCCAGGTTGAGGCCGATAATCTCGTTGCGCGGCACCATGATGTCTTCTACCGTGGCTTTTTCCAGGTCAAGAATATTGATCAGCATGCGTTGATGCTTGCGCGGAATCAGGCTGCCGGCCTCGTTGACGGCGCTGCGCAATTCTTCGCTGGACAGCGCCTGCTGTTGAGCTTCGTTGGCCCGCACGCCGAGCAGGCGCAAGACCGTATTGGATAAGAGGTTTATCGACCAGACCAGCGGGTAGAGGGGTTTTAATAGCAGCGCATAAACCCGGGCAGCCGGATAGGCCAGCCGTTCGGCATACAGGGCGCCAAAGGTTTTGGGTGCTACCTCGGCAAAGATTAACAGACACAGGGTTAACAGCCCGGTCGCCAGTGCGATGCCGATGTCGCCATACAGCCGATAGCCGATGTAGGTGGCTAACTGGGTGATCAGAATGTTGATCAGGTTATTGCCCAGCAAAATCAGGCCAATCAGCCGGTCTGGCTTGGCCAGCAGACGCTGGGCCTTGAGCGCGCCGCGATGCCCCGTTTGCGCTAAATGGCGCATACGGTAGCGGTTAAGCGACATGAGCGCGGTTTCTGAGCCGGAAAAAAAGGCCGAGCAAAGAAACAACGCGATCAGAACAGAAAATAAAACCGTGAGAGAAATGTTTTCCAAGGGCGGAAAAAACCTCAAATTTTGGCGGGTGCGTGGGGTGTCGTGCCGCCATGCGGCAACGACGCCAAGGTGTTCAGGCCGCTTTTCCAGGCGGCCTTAGATGATGCCAAACCGGGCGCGCTGCTCACAGGCAGGGCGTGGTTAGTGGCTGATCAAAGCCATGCTATTATAATGCCCCAGTACCCGTTTGACGTAATTTTGCGTTTCTGTGTAGGGCGGGATGCCGCCGTGGCGTTGCACGGCACCGGGGCCGGCGTTGTAGGCGGCCAGCGCCAGGCGGGTGTCGTGATTGAAGCGTTCCAGCATCCGTGCCAGATAGGTAATGCCGCCGCGAATATTCTGGCGGGCGTTGAAGGCATCATCCACCCCGACTTCGCGGGCCGTGCCGGGCATCAGTTGCATCAGCCCCTGAGCGCCCACGCGCGAGACGGCGAGACGATCAAAGCAGGATTCGACCATGATGACGGCGTGGACCAGGTTGGGATCAACCCGATAGTGTGCCGCGTAATGGCGGATGATCTCTTGATAGGGTGCAGCGCGATCACTCATGACGCGGCTGTTGACGCCCTGACAGGATGCCGTGGCGGTGGGGCGGCCATGGGTGCCGATGAAGGTGTAGCCGGCGCCCATGTCGCGCCGGTCAGTAAACCAGCGGGTGCCGTCTTTGTCACGATGGATGTAGATCTCGGCATGGACCAGCAGCGGTGCGCTGAGCAGGCTCAGCCCGGCCAGCCAAAGTGCCAGAGTGTAGGCGCTGCGGGGCGCGAGGCGAGGGCGGTGGCGACACCCGCCCAGCGGGATCATCCTCTTGAATAATGCATACATGGCGGCTGCGTATTCCCATCTAATTAAAATGTCGGAATGATTGACCGTGCGCGACGATACGATGTTATCCGCTGAGCGGGTATTTGCGGCCCTGCCTGAGCGCTTGCAGCACAGTTTGCCCAAGCCGCTGGTGTTGGCCTCGGTAGATTCTACCCATGCCATGCTGTTAGGCCAAGCGCGTAGTAAAAAGCACATCACATGCCAAATCTGTCTGGCGGAGTATCAAACGGCGGGGCGCGGTAGGCGCGGTTCTTGCTGGGTGATGCCTGCAGGCAGCGGTATTGCCTTATCCTTGCTCTGGCCAGTGGATGCATCAAGTGCGCTGGCACCCACACTGAGTCTGGCCTTTGGGGTGGTGATCGCCGAGGCGCTGGAACGGCTGGCGCCATCGCCAACGGCGCATATCGGTTTGAAATGGCCCAATGATCTGCTGGTCGAGGGTCAAAAACTCGGCGGTCTGATTTCTGAGGCGGTGTTTTGTGGGGGACAGCCCAGGGCCTTGGTGGTGAGCGTGGGACTGAATGTGTGTTTGCCCGCTGATGCACCGATTGATCAGGCCTGGACAGATCTGGTGCGCACCGGCCTGCAGCCGCCCAAGCCTTCGCGCTCGGTGATTGCGGCGGTGCTGATCACCGCTCTGGTGGATGTTCTTGACACCTATCCGGCTCACGGGTTTGCCGCCTATGCCCCGCGTTGGCAGGCGCGTGATGTGAGTCATGGGCGCGCGGTCAGCTTTATCCAGGCCGGTCAGACTATGCAGGGGATTGCCCAGGGGCTTGATCTTGAAGGTAATCTGCGGGTGCTGTGTCAGGGACAGACCTATACCCTACGTTCGGCGGAATGCAGTTTACGCATAGCCACTGACACACCCTCCCGGCGCTGAGCACGGTGTACTTGCCAGCGGGGCTGTGGCTGTCGATACTGTGCGCTATTGATGCGAGGGGGGTGCCGTTTTCCCACGCTGGCTGTGTGACCATCATTGAACCCGATCCATTAACCCTAAAGATAGCCAAGCTGATCATAAAGAAGGAGATGGGGCTGAGGGCGGTGCCTTGGCATCGCGTGCTATCCCTCCCTAGCCTTTCGCGGTTAGGCCGTCCCGCGCAAAATCCATGAAATCACGTTATGCTCATGATGCAATGTCCGCCGATGATCAAGATAGTGTCTATCAAAGCATCAGCCGCCGCATTGATGGCTTTTTGTACCGTTGCCGCAGCGACACCAGTTTCAGCATGGTGGTGATGAGTGGCGCGGTTAAGGAGATCACCGGTTACAGCGAAAAGGATTTTCTGGAAGGGCGACGGGTCAGCTACGCCAATCTGATTCATCCAGACGACGCCACCGTGGTCAATGATGCCATCAAGAAAGCCAACGCCAAAAAAACCAACTGGCGGGTCGATTACCGTCTGCAAAAACCCGGCGGTAAACACTGCTGGGTCACGGAAAGCGGGGGGGCGATTTTTGATGAACATGGCGAGCCGCTATTTCTTGAAGGTCTGGTCATCAATATCAGTGACCGCAAGGATCTGGAGGCTGAGCGGCGGCGGCGGCTTGATGAGGTTGGCCAGACCAGCAGCTCGATTATCAGCGAGACGCAAAAGATTTTGCAGATCCTGCGCACCCTCAAGATGCTCAGCCTGAATGCCAGCATTGAGGCAGCCCGTGCCGGTGAAGCAGGGCGCGGTTTTGCCGTGGTGGCGGATAAGGTCAAGGAGTTGGCGGATGAAACCGGCGAATCGGCAGAAACCATCACCGCCTTGATGAGTGAGCTCAAGCGGCTGGTCATGGCCGAGTCCATGGCCGAATCGGAGCATCACTAAACACGTATGTCTAGTTATACCGCCTCGGATATCGAGGTTTTATCCGGACTGGACCCGGTGCGCAAGCGTCCGGGGATGTATACCGACACCACGCGCCCCAATCATCTGGCCCAGGAGGTGATCGACAACGCGGTGGATGAGGCCATTGCCGGTTTTGCCAAACGCATTGCGGTGGTGTTGTATGCCGATGGCGCCTTGTCAGTCACCGATGATGGCCGGGGGATGCCGGTGGATCTGCATCCCCAGGAAAAGCGTCCGGGGGTTGAGGTGATTCTGACCACCTTGCATGCGGGCGGCAAGTTTTCCCATAAAAATTACCGTTTCTCCGGAGGGCTGCATGGGGTGGGGGTGTCGGTGGTCAATGCGCTGTCTTCGCGCCTGGAGGTGAATATTCGCCGCGAGGGCAAAGAGTATGCGATGCACTTTGTGGATGGCTACCCGGCCAGCAAGCTTTTGCAGATTGGTACAGTGGGGCAGCGTAACACCGGCACCCGGGTGCATTTTTGGCCGAATCCGCACTACTTTGACAGTGTGAAATTTTCCGTTTCCCGACTCACCCATATTTTACGCGCCAAGGCGGTACTGTGTCCGGGCCTGCACATCACCTTTTATGACCAGGCCCAGGATGCCTTTCAGGAATGGCATTATCAGGCTGGGCTGAAGGAGTATCTGCAGGGGCTGTTGCACGGTTTTGAGTATTTGCCGGATGAGCCGCTGCTTGGGGCGCTCAGCGGCGAGACTCAGGCCGCCGAGTGGGCCGTGGCCTGGCTAACGGAGGGCAGCGCCGAAACGCTCAGTGAAAGCTATGTGAACCTGATTCCCACCGTGTCGGGCGGTACGCATGTCAATGGCTTGCGCACGGGCCTGACCGAGGCCCTGCGTGAGTTCTGCCAATATCGCAATCTCTTGCCCAAAAACCTTAAAATCAGCGCCGATGATGTCTGGGAGGACGTGGCCTATATCCTGTCTTGTAAATTGCAGGAACCGCAGTTTTCCGGCCAGACCAAGGAGCGGCTGTCCTCACGCGAGGCCGCCGCGTTTATCGCCGGGGGCGTAAAAGACAGCCTGAGCCTGTGGCTCAATCAGCATCCCAATACCGGCGAGCGCATTGCCGAGCGGGTGATTGCCCGGGCGCATAGCCGTGCCCGTCTGGGGCGCAAGGTGGCACGCAAACGCCTCACCCAGGGGCCGATGTTGCCGGGCAAGCTGGCCGATTGTGCCAGTCAGGATTTAAACCGCACCGAGCTGTTTTTGGTGGAAGGTGATTCTGCCGGGGGATCGGCCAAACAGGCGCGTGATCGTGATTTTCAGGCCATTTTGCCATTACGTGGTAAGATTCTTAATACGTGGGAGGTCGCGGTCGATCAGTTATTGGCTTCGCGCGAGGTGCATGATATTGCCCTGGCCATCGGCGCAGAGCCCGGCAGTGAGGATCTGCGCGGTCTGCGCTACGGCAAGATCTGCATCCTTGCCGATGCCGATTCCGACGGGGCACACATTGCTACCCTGCTGTGCGGGCTGTTTGTGCGTCATTTTCCCGCGCTGGTGCAGCAGGGGCATGTGTATGTGGCGATGCCACCACTGTTTCGCATTGATGTGGGTAAAGAGATTTTTTATGCCCTGGATGAGGCAGAAAAACAGGGGATTCTGGCACGCATTGAGGCGGAAGCTAAACGCGCTAAAATCAGCGTGACCCGTTTCAAGGGACTGGGCGAGATGAACCCCTTGCAGCTGCGGGAAACCACCATGGACCCGGATACGCGCCGCTTGGTGCAGCTAGGTCTGGAGGATGTCGCGCAGACCCTGGATACTCTGGATCGGCTGCTGGCAAAAAAACGTGCCGCCGATCGTCGGCGCTGGTTAGAAGATGCCGGCAATCTGGCCGATCCTTCTTAGAAAGAACGGTTATTATGGCTTTTCAATACGGCACACGGTTGAGCAGGAACTGATGACAGATGAATTAGTCAAGGCCGAAGGGCTTTATCGTTATTACGGGCCGCATTGTGCGGTGGCCAACCTGGATTTATCCTTGCATCGCGGCGAGGTTTTGGGCTTGCTCGGGCCAAATGGGGCCGGCAAATCCTCAACCCTGCAGATGCTTACCGGAAATCTGGCCCCCAGTGCCGGACGCATCCGCATCAATGGTGAGGATTTGCTCGATGAGCCGCGCAAAGCCAAACGGCATATTGGTTATTTACCCGAGCAGCCGCCCTTATATCGTGATCTGACGGTGCGCGAGTACCTGCGCTATTGTGCGCGCTTACATGCCGTGCCGGGGCGGGAGGTGCAATCTGCGGTGGATCAAGCCTGTGCGCGCTGTGGCCTGAAAACGGTCAGCCGCCGCTTGATCGGTCATCTCTCCAAGGGGTATCAGCAGCGCGTGGGCATTGCCCAGGCAATTATCCATCGCCCGGCAGTGATTGTGCTTGATGAGCCGACGGTGGGGCTTGATCCCCTGCAGATTCAGGAAATTCGCCGCCTGATCCAGGAACTGGCCAGTGAACATGGGGTGATTTTATCGACCCATATTCTGCCCGAGGTGCAAAGCGTGTGTTCACGGGTGCAAATCGTCCACCACGGACGCACAGTGTTCTCGGCCCTATTGAGTGAGCTGGATCGAAATGCCTCCGGCGCGGTGTTAGCCCGCTTTGCCAATCCACCCGCCGTGGAGGTCTTGCAGCAGCTTGAGGGGGTGCGCGAGGTCGAGGTGCTGGCTGATGGACATATCCGCCTGGTGCCCCACGCCAAGATGGCACTGGCGGAAGGCATTGCCGAACAGGCGGTGGCTCACGGCTGGCGCTTGCAGGAATTACTCACCGAGCAGGCCAATCTGGAGCGTATCTTCACTGATGTGGTGTATCACGAACGCAATGCCGCCACTGCCCCAGAGGCCACCCAGGAGAAGGCTTTATCATGATATTTGTCATTGCCGCCAATGAACTTCGCCGCATGTTCTACAGCCCTTTGGCCTGGTTTATTCTGGCCATGCTGTTATTGATCGAGGGGCTGTTGTTTTTGGTCTTTATCGAGACCTTCTTGACTCAGGTGCAGCCGCGTTTTGCCGGCATTGATGGCGCACCGGGCGTGACCGATTCGGTGATTTCGCCGCTGTTTTTGTGGGCAGGGGTGTTGATGCTGGGAGTGATGCCGCTGTTGACCATGCGCCTGTTCAGCGAGGAACGGGCGCGTCAAACCTTGGTATTATTGCGCTCCGCTCCGCTATCGACCACGCAGATGGTGCTGGGGAAATTTTTTGGCTTGCTGGGGTTTATTCTGGCGATGCTGGCCTTGATCTTACTGATGCCGCTGGCCTTGGCGCCCTTTACCAGCCTGGATTGGGGTAAGCTTTTAAGCGGTGCGCTGGGATTGTTTTTGCTCAGCGCCTCCTTTGGCGCCGCCGGGCTTTATCTGTCCACCCTGACCGCACAGCCCACCATTGCCGCTGTCAGCAGCTTTGGCTTGCTGCTGTTTTTGGTGGTGTTATATCTTTCCGGTAGCTCGCCGGGCACGGCCTCGGAACTGTTCGTCTATTTATCGCATTTCGGGCATTTCATCGCCTTTTTGGAAGGGCTGTTTGATACCCGCCATTTAAGCTATTACCTATTATTCATCGCCGCGTTTCTGATTCTGGCCGTGCGTCGCTTAGATAACGAAACCCTCAACCGTTAAATCAGCCAAGCCTTTAAACTCATGCAGATCAGTTCTCGTTCACGCTGGCAGATACGCTTGCAAAATGCCCTGTTTGTGGTGTTGTTTCTGGGTGTCATTGGCCTGCTGGCCTGGCTCAGTCAGCAGCATTACCGCGAAATCGACTTAAGCGCCGGGGCGCGCAATTCACTCACCGAGCAAAGCCGTCAATTATTGCAGGCGCTCGAAGGCCCTGTGCAGTTTACCGCCTTTGTGCAGGATGACCCCGGTCTGCACCAGGCGATCACTAAGCGCATTGGCATGTATCAGCGCGTCAAGCCCGATATTAGCCTGCATCTGGTCAACCCGGATTTAAACCCCGATGCGGCGCTGGCTGCCGGGATTACCCGCCAGGGGCAAATGCTGATTACCTGGGCTGAGCGGCAACAGCGCGTCGAAAGCCTCGCCGAACAGGAAATCGGTCAGGCGCTGCAACGCCTGCTGCGGGCAGAAGACCGCTGGCTGGTTTTTGTTGAGGGCTTTGGAGAGCGCTCCCTGCAGGATTCTGGGAGTCGGGGACTGAGCCAGCTACAGGGCCTGCTGGAACGCAGCGGGTTTATGGTCAGCGGCCAGAACCTGATTCGCAACCCCACGCTGCCCGAGCTGGCCAGTGCTCTGGTGCTGGCCGGTCCAGTCAACGCGATGCCAGAAGGGGTTCAGCGTGCGCTGCGTGATGAGCTGGCGCGGGGGCGCTCGCTGCTGTGGCTGGCAGAACCCAACACCCAAACCGGTCTGGATGATTTAGCCGCCGATCTGGGCATTGCCTTTATCGACGGGGTGGTGGTGGATGCTAATCTGGAATTGCGCGCCCTGATGGGGATTGATCATCCGGCGGTGATTCCGGTGGTGGACTATGGCGGGCATCCATTGACCCGTGAACTCAATGTCCACACCCTGTTCCCCGTAGCTGTGGCCATTGATCTGGATCTGGAAAGTGCCTGGGATGCGCGTCCCTTTTTGATCACGCTGCCGCGTACCTGGGCAGAAACCGGCCCGCTGGAAGGCGAGCTGACCTTGGATGAAACGGCTGGTGATCGGCCCGGCCCGCTGGTGTTGGGATTGAGCCTGAGCCGTGAGCATCCCGAAGCGGGAGAGCAGCGGGTGGTGGTGATCGGCGACAGCGATTTTATCGGCAATCACTACCTGGGCTATGGCGGCAATCTGGATCTGGCCATGAATGTCTTTAACTGGTTGACCCAGGATGACACCCTGCTGTCCATCAATCCACGCAGTGCACCGGACACCCGTCTGGACATCGGCGAACGCACGCTGATTGCCCTCGGGGTCATTTTCTTAATCATGTTGCCACTCACCCTTCTGGCGATAGGCATCGCTATCTGGATTGCGAGGCGCCGTTCATGAGCACTGCACATCGTCGTCGTTTATGGATCAACCTGAGTCTGGCGATCATCGTGATTTTGCTGTTGAGCCTGGCCTGGTGGCTGGATCAAAAAGATGAAGAACAAGATGCCGCTGAGCCCTTGCTGAACTTGAGCAGCGAGGCATTGACCCGCATTGAGATTGGCTCAGCCTCCGCTGACAGCCGCGCAGTGGTACTGACGCGGGATGCGGAGGATAAATGGTGGGTGAGCGCACCGATTCAGCACCCTGCCAATCCCGGTCGGGTGCATCAACTCACGCGCTTGCTGGCCTTAACGCCGACGGTCCGTTACAGCGTTGAAGATGAGATGCAGTTACACAGCTTTGGTCTGAGCAACCCCCAGCATATCGTGCGCTTTAATGATATTCGCCTGAGTCTGGGGCAGGTCAATCCGGTCACCCGGCAACGCTATGCGCGAGTGGATGATGGCGATATTCTGCTGATTCCCGATTATCTGACCCGGGACCTGCCGCAAAATTTTGCCGCCTATGTCAGCCCGCGCCTGCTGCCCGAAGGGGTCGAGATCGTCAAGGTGGAATTGCCACAGGCCACCTTAAGCTATGATGGCGATCACTGGGAGGCCTCGCCAGCGGATACCGTCGATGCGGTGCAGGCGCGGCTACTGGCGGATACCTGGGAGGAGATGGTGGCGGCTGGCGCTGAAGCCTTGGGCTCACAGACACCTGAGTATGAATTGACCCTGCATCTGGATAGCGGCGAGCAAATCACCTTTCAGGTTCTGGAGACTGAGCCGGTCCTGCGGCTGGCGCGTCCCGACCTGGGGATTGTCTATATCCTGCCCGCTGGGTGGGGGCATGATTTGATCATCCGCTAGGCCCTGTCACCGTGTATGCGCCCCCATGCTGACTGAAGCTGATCTTTCCACTGCGTGCCCGCGTGTTCACCTGCACCTTGCGCCGTTCACCGCGTCCACGCAGGTCACGCAGTCTCTGATCCAGATCGGCTTTGGTGAAGCGCATCAGGCCAGCACCGCACATCCAGGCCTGTTGCAGGTGGGTCTGCCGCCATTGGGGCAGACCTTGGGGCTGGAATGCTGGGAAGTCAGCGGCCCGATTGAGCGGGGCCAGGTGGACGGGCTGGCCTATAACTATACCGAAGATTTTCTCTTTGGCTGGCTGTTGCTGGAAGACAGCGCGCACGGTGACGCCTTTCAACGCATCAGTGCCCACGCCTATACCCAGTTACTGGGCTTTGTCCGCGAGAGTGGTTATCCGCATATTCTGCGCATCTGGAATTATTTTTCGGCCATTCATCAACTTAGCGACGGTCTGGATCGTTATCAGCAATTCTGTCTGGGGCGGCATCAGGCACTGTGCCGCGCCGCCTTGCAGGAAAGCGAACTGCCCGCCGCTACCGCCATCGGCACCGCAACACCGGGGCTTTTGATTTATTTTCTTGCCGGCAAACAGCCCGGTCAACAACTCGAAAACCCCCGACAGCTTAGCGCCTTTCAGTATCCACGCCGTTACGGTCCGCAAAGCCCTTCCTTTTCGCGGGCCACCCTAAGCCATTGCGGCCAGCACAGGCAGTTGTATATCTCCGGCACTGCCAGCATTGTGGGTCACGAAACCGTGCATCAGGACCCCATCGCCCAAAGCACAGAAATCATCAACAATCTCAAGGCCTTGCTTGAGCAAGCCCGGCTGGGTATCGAGCACCCCGGTGCGCTGGATCTGATCAAAGTCTATGTGCGCGATCCGGCCATGCAACCGGCCATTGCCCATTATCTTCAGCAGGTGCTGGGCGGGCATGAGGCCATCATTTATCTGCGCGGGGATATTTGCCGTACTGACCTGCTGGTTGAGATTGAAGCGCTATGCCTGAATTGCCCGAAGTAGAGACCACCCGGCGCGGCATTGCGCCGTATCTCATCGGACGCCGGATTATTGGCGTTACCGTCAGAAATCCCCGGTTACGCTGGCCCATCGCCCCAGACCTTGCAAGCACACTGTGCGGTCAGCGCATTCATGCGGTAACGCGGCGCGCTAAATACCTGCTCTTGGCCGCTGATACCGGCCAGCTTTTGCTGCATCTGGGCATGTCGGGCAGTCTGCGCATCAGTACGCCCGCGCAGGCTTATAAAAAGCATGACCATGTGCAATGGCATTTAGAAGACGATATCGCCATGCGTTTGCACGATCCACGTCGTTTTGGCTGCGTGCTCTGGCTTTCTGGGGAGCACAGCGCCACTCATCCGCTGCTGGCCGGACTGGGGCCAGAGCCACTGGAGGATGTCTTTGATGCGGCCTACCTGTATCACTACACGCGCTCGCGAATCATACCCATCAAGGTGTTGATCATGCAGGCGCGCTGCGTGGTCGGTGTTGGCAACATTTATGCATCAGAATCCCTGTTTATGGCCGGAATACGGCCCGGTACCGCCGCCGCCCGGCTGAGTAAAGCCCGCTGTGCACGGTTGGTGACGGCGATCAAGACGGTGTTACAGGCCGCCATTGCGCAGGGTGGTACCACCTTGCGCGATTTTGTCCGCGAAGACGGCCAGCATGGCTATTTTCGCCAGCAATTGCAGGTGTATCAGCGTGACGGCCAGCCGTGCCACCACTGCCACAGCCTGATCAAAAAGGCCGTGCATGGGCAGCGTGCCAGCTATTATTGCCCCGCCTGTCAGGCTTAACGCCCACAGATGCAGGCGCGTCTTGAGCGGCGGGCGGCGCAGGCAGGGCCCAGATCGTGACCCTAAGCCTGGCATCCCCTCTAACTGAACCCAGCAGGAACCGAGACTGACATGCGCAACAACCAGCCGATCACGCAAAAAGAATACGTCTTGCCTGAAGGGAGCGTCATCATCTCCTATACCGACCTCAAGGGGCTGATCACTCACGCCAATGAGGATTTTATCGAGGCCTCCGGCTTTGAGCGTGATGAACTGATGGGCAAGCCGCACAATATCGTGCGTCACCCGGATGTCCCCGTCGAGGCCTTTCGTGATTTATGGGATACCATCCAGAACGGACGCCCGTGGGAAGGCATCGTCAAAAACCGGCGCAAAAACGGGGATCATTACTGGGTGAAGGCCACCGCCACGCCCCTGCCCAATAACAGCGGCTATATGAGCGTGCGGATTGCGCCCACCCGTGAAGAGATCAAAAGCGCAGAGATACTGTATGCCGCGATGCGCAAAAACCCCAACATCCGCCTGGCCGGTGGACTGTTATACCAGCCGGGAATCATCGGCGCGCTGCGGCGGGTTTATGCGCGCCTGCCCTTGCTGGCCAAAATCCTCCTGCCCACCGTGTTGATCGCGCTGCTGGGCGGCCTTGGCGGTACCGTCTGGCTTGCTCTCATGCTGGAAGGGGCATGGTGGCCGATGGCCCTCGGGGTAGGTCTGCCGCTGCTGCTGACCCTTGCTGCACTGGCGACGCTGCTACACCAGCAAACCCGGCGCCTTGGCCGGATTGCCACAGCTGCCCAGGCCATTTGTGCGGATGACTATACCCATTCACTGCCCTATGGCGGCGAAGACGATGTGATGGTATTGGCCTGTGCCGTGGCCTTTATGCGCAACCGCATGGCCGAGATGGTATTTAGCCTGCGTCAGGGACTGGAAAAACTCAACGACAGTGCGCGAGGCTTGGCCCAATCCAGCCATAACACGGCCACTGGCGCAGAAAATCAATCAGCCGCCGCCATTACCATCTCGGCGGCGGTGGAAGAATTATCGGCCTCCATTCGTACCCTGGAAACGGACGCCGGCGAGACGCAAAACATTGCGGTGGATGCCGGACATGCCTCGCGCCGGGCGGCCAAGACAGTGCATGATGCGGCGCTGGAAATCGCCCATATTGCCAAGGCCGTCAATCACGCCGCCGCTGAATTGAGTGAACTGGAAAACATCTCGCAAGAAATCGGCAAAATCGTCAACAGCATTCATGAAATTGCCGAACAAACCAACCTGCTGGCGCTCAACGCCGCCATTGAGGCCGCTCGCGCCGGGGAGCGCGGACGCGGCTTTGCCGTCGTTGCCGATGAGGTGCGCAATCTCGCCTCACGCACCACCAAGGCCACCGCTGAAATTGGCAATATGGTGGAACGCATCCAGGCGCGCACCGAGCAAACCGTCGGTGAGATGAAACACAGCGCGTCTCTGGTCGATGATGGGGTACGCTCTGCCCATGATGCCGGGGATCAGGTCGCCGCACTGGAAGACAAGACCCAGCGCGTGGAACAGTCCATCACCCACATCTACGAACTGCTGCAACAACAAGCACTGGCCACCGACGAGATTGCCGGCAATGTCGATGGGGTGGCCCACACCGCCGAGGATAATCTCGACGCCGCTCGCCAGGTGGCCAACGCCGCCAGCGAAGTCGAATACATGGCGCAAACCCTCACCCGTCTGGCCTGGCGCAAATAAAATACCGCAGATGCGCGTTTCAGGGCACTCAATCTATATCAGTTTGTTATAAACTTAGCATATAAAAACATGCCATGGAGCGGCCCCGCCCCAGCTCGGCGATACAAGGCCACGCGGGAGCGTGGCGCGCCATCTCACATACACATAACACCTGCCCGAGGTAAATGATTGATGAGTGCCCTGCCTGAATTTGAAAACCACGCCCAGCAAGAAGTCAAATATACCACCTGCTATATGTGCGCCTGTCGGTGTGGGATCAAGGTGACCCTTGAAGAGGGTAAAATCCGCTATATTCAGGGAAATCGCGAGCATCCTGTCAATAAAGGGGTGTTATGTGCCAAGGGTAATGCGGGCATCATGAAACAAAACTCACCGGCCAAGCTCACGCAGCCTTTGTGGCGCAAAGAGGGCAGCGAACGTGGAGCCGGTGAATTTGAACCCATTAGTTGGGAGCAAGCACTGGATCGGCTGACCGAGCGTCTGGCACAGATTCGGGCAACGGATCCCAAAAAGCTGGCCTTTTTCACCGGGCGTGATCAAATGCAGGCACTCTCCGGGCTTTGGGCGGCGCAGTTTGGTACCCTTAACTGGGCCGCGCATGGCGGGTTTTGTTCGGTCAATATGGCCGCAGCGGGGCTTTATACCACCGGCTTTGCCTTTTGGGAGTTTGGCGACCCTGACTGGGAACACACCAAATATTTCATGCTCTGGGGGGTGGCTGAAGATCATGCTTCCAATCCCATCAAGCTCGGTATAGAACAGATCAAACGGCGCGGGGCTAAATTTGTTGCCATCAATCCCGTACGCACCGGCTACCAGGCCGTCGCGGATGAATGGGTTGCCATTCGCCCGGGTACGGATGGACTGCTAGCCCTGTCGATGATTCACGTCTTGCTGAAAAATTCGCAGTTTGACTGGGCCTATCTGATTCGCTACACCAATGCGCCCTGGCTCGTCATTGATACCCCCGGTGTCAAGGGGCATGGCCTGATCTGGCGCGATGCGCAGGGACGCCCCCAGGTGTTTGATCAAACCAGCCAGGGCTTTGTTAATGCCCTGGAGGTTGATACCACACCGGCGCTGTTTGGTGAGTTTGTTACCCCGGATGGGCGCAAGCTCAAAACGGCCATGACGCTGTTGGCAGAACGTTACCTGGATGCCCAGTATGCACCGGAGACGGTGGCTGCCACCTGTGGGGTTGCGGCGCAGACCATTGAGCGTCTGGCACTGGAGATGGCGCACGTTGCCTTTAAGGAAAGCATTGAGATTGACTGTCAATGGACAGATGCCTACGGGCGCGTGCATGATAAATTCATTGGACGTCCGGTATCCATGCATGCCATGCGCGGTATCTCGGCGCATTCCAATGGTTTTCAGACGGCCCGCGCCATTCACCTGTTACAACTGCTGCTGGGTAGCGTGGATGTGCCAGGAGGCCATCTCGCCAAACCACCGTATCCCAAACATATTCCGCCGGCGATCAAACCGGCGCGGCAAACTACCCCCAATACGCCCTTAAAAAGCCCACCGCTGGGTTTTCCTACAGGTCCTGAGGATCTGGTCATCGACGAGGCCGGTAATCCCTTGCGTATTGACAAGGCTTATTCCTGGGAAGCTCCTATGGCCAATCACGGATTGATGCACATGGTGATTACCAATGCGGTCAAAGGCGATCCGTATCCGATTGATACCTTGATTTTTTTCATGGCCAACATGTCCTGGAATTCCACCATGAACACCAGCGAGATCATGGATATGTTGCGTGCCAAACACGAAGATGGCCGCTATAAATTGCCCTTTTTGGTCGTGTGTGATGCCTTTGATGCGGAAATTGTGCGTTTTGCCGATCTGGTACTGCCGGATACCACCTATCTGGAGCGTCATGACACCATCTCCATGCTGGATCGTCCTATTTCAGAACCCCATGTTGCGGCAGATTCGATCCGGCATCCGCTGCTTGTGCCGAAGCGTGATGTACGTCCCTGGCAGGAGGTGCTGGTTGAACTCGCCACACGGCTTAAATTCCCTGCTTTCACGCGTGAGGATGGCAGCCCTCGTTTTAGTTCCTATCAGGACTTCATCATCAACTACGAAAAAGAGCCCGGCATTGGCTTTCTTGCCGGTTGGCGAGGCAAGGATGGTACACAACATCTGCGCGGTGAACCTAATCCGAGGCAGTGGGAAAAATACATTGAAAATCAGTCGTTTTTTGCCCATCACTTTGAACCATCGCAGCGTTTTTACCGTTTCGTCAACCGCGATTATCTGACATTAGCCAAGCATGCCGGCTGGGTGGGTTCAACCGATCCCATCATCATGGAGATCTATTCCGAAACCCAGCAACGCTTCAAGCTGGCCGGGCAAGGGCTGTATGAAGGACCTATGCCAAAGCAGCCTGAACATCAACGGCGTCTGCGTACATACTTTGACCCATTGCCCATCTGGTACACGCCTTTAGAACAAGGCCGTATTGACGAGGCAAAATACCCGTTTCATGCCATCAATCAACGCCCGATGTTTATGTACCACGCCTGGGATTCGCAAAACGCCTGGTTGCGCCAGATTTGTGCCCATAATTATCTGTACATGAATCGGGCACAGGCTGAATCCATGGGCATTGCTGATTTATCCTGGGTATGGGTCAGCTCGCACAAGGGCAAGATTCGTGTACAAGTCAAGCTGATTGAGGCGGTGGAACGTAACACGGTCTGGACCTGGAATGCCATTGGTAAACAATCCGGTACCTGGGGCCTTAAAGCGGATGCCAACGAAGCGCAAAGGGGTTTTTTGATGAATCATTTGATCTCGGAGTTGCTGCCTGCACGCGGTGATGCACAGGATGCCATCACCAACTCAGATCCCATCACCGGACAGGCTGCCTGGTATGATCTGCGTGTGGCCATCACCCCAGCAGCGCCTGGGGAAACCGGCACCTGGCCGACCTTCGCCAGCCATAAACCCCTCCCTGGGCAGACCGCCTCACCGGATGTGCTACGCTATCAATCCCATAAGGCCGTGCATCTAAACCGCAGCCTGCGCGACATCCTGACCCGCAAATAATCCCGCAACTACATGGCGGCATCATCTTGATCTGGATCGCCGAGTTATACTCGGCTGATCTTGACTTGGCGTCTTCGCGTGAGCTGTCTTGTTTTCGTTGCCGGGAGCAACTGGGCGCTCCAGTTGTCTCAGTACATCACCGCCAGCCAAAACATCGGCATGATGATCATCGCCAGTTTTAGCCAATCCCTCATGCTCGGACGCGCCAGCGGCGATACTGTCAGGCAGGTCAACGGCGCCTGCCGGGCGTGCGTCAAAATCGTATCCAGCAATTGCGCGGAGCGTTCCAGCGGGCCACCGTGTCCGTCCTTGACCAACTTCGTCGCCAGCTCATGCACCTGCGGGGCGGCATCCAGGGTCAGCACCAGACGCACCGCAAACCGCTGTGCCGGAAAACCCACCGCCTGCAATGGTTGGGTGAGCCACAGCAGACCGCGCACCAGCGTATCCTGCGTGGTGGTCTGCAACAGCCAGATCACCGCCCCCAGCGACAACACAATCAATAGTGTGTGCTGCACACCCGCGAGCAAACCCATCGCGGTCGGTGACAGCAGACCCAGCGCAGGCCACAGCGGCTCACCCGGTGTAAACCAGCCAAAAATAGCGAAAATGGAAAGATAAAACCACACCAGCCGCCGCGCCATCTGGCCAAAACGCCGCCAGGCCAGGCTACCAAGAAAAGAAAGTCCCAGCACGATAAACACCGCACCGAGCAGCAACACAGGCCACCCCGTCTGCGCCAGACAGGCAATAAACAGCATAACCCCAAGGATACGCAAGGCAGGATGCATCAGGCCGATCGCCTGTTAAGAGAAAAAACGAAGGGATAAATCTATGGTGCAGATGGTCGGAGTCGAACCGACACGGCTTGCGCCACCGCCCCCTCAAGACGGCGTGTCTACCAATTCCACCACATCTGCAAAACTGAAGGCTGCGCATTATAGCAAAAAAATCCCAACTTGCCAGCCTTCATACACGGTGGATTGCCCCAAGCTGGAACCTTTGCAGCAGGCCGAGGCGCTGATGGGGATGCTCTCGCACCTGTGGCGGCATCATCCTGATGCCGCGTAAAAGCAACGGCTGGAAGCCGTCGCTACGCTACGGTCAAGCGCTGCTGGTGAACAGTTCTCGAAATACCGGGAAGATGTCGCCTTTGGCGCGTACTTTGCGCATGGCCATGGCATGTCCTGCTTCCAGCAATCCTTCGTACAGTAGCCACAGATCGGAGGGGATGTCCCAGCCGCGTTCTTCGCTGACTTCAATATAGGCAAAATAACGACACAGCGGCAAAATCACGTCTTCCAGAATGCGTGCCACTGCCGGGTTGTCGCTTTCGGTGTTGTCGCCATCGGAGGCCTGGGCGGCGTAGATGTTCCAGTCGGCGGGGGTATAACGCTCGCGCACCACGCGCTGCATTTCTTCAAAGGCGGGCGAGACGAGGGTGCCGCCGGTTTCGCGGGAATAAAAGAAGGTGTCTTCGTCCACTTCCTCGGCGATATGGGTGTGCCGGATAAAGACCACATCCACATGCCGATAGCGCCGCTCCAAAAACAGATACAGGAGGATAAAGAAACGCTTGGCCAGGTCTTTCATGCCCTCGGTCATGGAGCCGGAGACATCCATCAGACAGAACATCACCGCCTGGGAGATGGGGCGGGGCACCGGGGTATAGCGGTTGTAGCGGATATCAATGGGGTCGATATAGGGGATCAGCCGGGCACGTCGCCCGTGTTCTTCGCGCTGCAAAATCAGCGCCCGCAGCCGCTCAGGCTCTTTGCCGGAGCGCTCCAGGCGGTCAATCTCCCGATCCAGCGCCAATAGCTCTTCCCGTTTGGGGCGGTGCAGGGCCAGGCGGCGTGACATGGCGTTGCGCATGGTGCGCCCCAGATTGAGGTTGGCCGGGGAGCCGGAGGTGGCATAACCGGCGCGTTGCAGGCCCTCGTGCTCGGTCTTGGTGATCTGATTGCGCACCAGCCGGGGCAGTTCGAGATTCTCAAAAAATAGGTCGAGAAACTCCTCACGGCTGACGGTGAACTGAAATTCGTCTTCCCCCTCGCCTTGGTCACTGCCGCTGTTGCCCCGTCCGCCGCCTTCGCTTTGGGGTCTGGCAATGCGATCTCCGGCGCGGTATTGCTTGTTGCCGGGCAAGACATGCTCACGCTGGCCGTGACTGCTGCCTTTGTGGAAAAACGGCTCTTGCAGGTTGTCTGCGGGAACGCGGATTTCTTCTTCCTGCTGGGCAATATCGGAGACCTTGCGCCGGGCGGAAATATCACGCACCGCGTCCAGAATCTGGCGCTTGGCACGCCGGATGAAACGCTGGCGATTGGCCAGGCTTTTATCCTTGGGATTCAAACGCCGATCGACAATGTTCACCACGGCCCCCTTAAGCTTAACCGGCCTGTTTGACCCGCATGTACCATTCGACCAGGCGACGTACCTGGCGTTCAGTATAGCCCCGCGTCACCATGCGCTCGACAAATTCATGGTGTTTGCGGTCCACATCTGAATCGGCCTTGGCGCCAAAACTGATCACCGGCAGCAGGTCTTCAACATGGGCAAACATGCGTTTTTCAATGACTTCGCGGATTTTTTCATACGCCGTCCATTCCGGCATTTCCCCCCCCTTGCTGGCGCGGGCGCGTAGCGCAAATTTGACCACCTCATTGCGAAAATCCTTGGGGTTGGCAATGCCGGCGGGCTTTTCAGTTTTGGTCAATTCCTGATTGAGCGCCTGACGATCCAGCAGTTGTCCGGTGTCCGGGTCTTTGAAATCATGGTCTTCGATCCAGGCATCGGCATAGGCCACATAGCGCTCAAACAGATTCTGCCCAAAGTCGTGATAAGACTCCAGATAGGCCTTCTGAATCTCATTGCCGATGAAATCGGCATAGCGCGGTGCCAAATCAGCCTTGATGATTTCCAGATAGCGGCGTTCGGTTTCCTCGGGGAATTGTTCACGGCGCAAGGCCTGCTCCAGCATATACAGCAAATGCACCGGATCGGCAGCCACCTCGCGGGTGTCGTAGTTAAAGGTCTCGGAGAGTACCTTGAAAGCAAAGCGGGTGGAAATTCCGTCCATGCCCTCATCCACCCCGGCGACATCTTTGTATTCCTGCAAGGATTTGGCACGCGGGTCAGTGTCTTTGAGGCTCTCGCCGTTATAGATGCGCATCTTGGAATACAGACTGGAATTTTCATGCTCTTTGAGGCGGGTGAGCACCGAAAAACGCGCCAGAATCTCCAAGGTTGAGGGCGCACAAGGGGCTTGCGCCAGCTCGCTGGTACTGACCAGCTTTTGATAAATCAGCTCCTCTTCGGTGACGCGCAGACAATAGGGCACCTTGATCACCGAAATGCGATCAATGAAAGCCTCGTTGTTTTTATTGTGCTTGAAGGTCTGCCATTCTGATTCGTTGGAGTTGCCGGTAATCAGCACCTTGCCATTGCGGCGCGCAATCAGCGTATGGTTCGGCGTCTCCAGGCACCAGACCATGCCGGCATAGTCAACCATTCCCTTGTTAACGTTGTCACTGCGCACCTGATTCACGCCCAGCCGGGTGTTGAGCATGAACACATCGGCATAACCTTCTTTACGACTGATGGCGCAGGTCGTTTTGCTGCCGCTCAGTGCCGCCAGTTCCTGCAGGAGATCACGATGGAAAGGCACATTGGTGCTGAGTTGGTAGTGATTCTCCCGACTGTTTTGCCCCTGACTGCCATCAGTGATGCCCCATTCCTGCAAGAGTATCGTGGCTTGCCGGGCCGACAGGAGGCGGTGGATTTCCGTGAGTTGCTTGGTGAATTTGGCCGACATGCGCTTGACATAAAATGCCGTGGTGCCGTCCGGAGATTCCTCACCCTGCTGCCAGGAAAAATCCAGTCGGGACAGCAGTTCCTGGAAGGCTTTGATCTTGCGGTCTTTATTGAAGTGAAAGCGATAATTAAGACGTCCGTCGTTGGCAATGTAATGGACCGAGCCTTCGGTCACACACCAGATATGGAAGCGTAACTCATCATCACTGGCGTAGTAATCGAGATCCGGGCGCTCCAAAACGCCGGAGACGGGCAGATGTGCCCCCTTGACGAAGAAGTCCTCGGCGAGCGTTTCCTTATAAGAACCATAGGACTCGTAGATGATCTTGTGATTCGGCGTGACGAGGTGATCAGCCGCACTGCTGGAGAGGTGGTACATCGGGCCTTCGTAATACATTTCGTATTTCTTCAGCGCCGGTTGATATTCGATCTTGCCAGTCTCGCGATTAAGGGTGGCGATCAGATCATCGACCTCGACCGCTTCACGGCGCTTCCATCCCCCGACGGTGAGGATTTCGGTATCCTCGCTAAAGCAGTGCGCCATGATGATACCTTGAAAGGGAATGGCACCAATGTTTTCCGTGCCCACATAGTTGCTTTCCTGGGTGGCTGTGAGCAGCGGATGGAGCATTTTGATCGGCGCCTTAAACATCTCCACAAATTCCAAAATGCCCTGATTGGCGCGGTTCAGGCCGCCGGAGTAGCTGTAGGCATCGGTGTCATTTTGGCTATACAGCTCAAGCTTGCGGATATCCACCTTGCCCACCAGCGAGGAAATATCCTGATTATTTTCATCCCCCGGCTCGGTTTTGGACACGGCAATCTGGCGCAATTTGGACGGATACAGCCGCACCACACTAAAGCGGGAAATATCGCCGCCCAGTTCATCTAAGCGTTTGACCGCCCACGGTGAAATTAAGCCCGTAAGACGGCGCGCCGGGATACCAAAACGCTCCTCCAGCAGCGGCCCCATCGTGACCGGATCAAACAGCCCCAGCGGGCTTTCAAATACCGGCGAAAGCTCATCGCCGACCTTGAGCACATAGATCGGATGCTTTTCCATGAGGCTTTTGAGGCGTTCTGCCAGCGAGGATTTGCCTCCGCCCACCGGCCCCAGCAGATACAAAATCTGCTTGCGCTCTTCCAGCCCCTGGGCGGCATAGCGGAAAAAGCCCACGATGCGCTCAATGGTTTCCTCCATCCCGTAAAAATCTTCAAAGGCCGGATAGAGCTTGATGGTGCGGTTCATGAAAATCCGCCCGAGCCGCTCATCCTGGGCCGTATCGACCACCGTTGGCTCACCGATGGCCGCCACAATGCGCTCGGCGGCACTGGCATAGTGCAATGGGTCATCCTTGCAGGCTTCAAGGTATTGTGCCAGGGACAGCTCCGCTTCCTGACGTTTTTGATAATGACGCGCATAGTGCGCGATTAAAGTCTCTGCCGAATCCATGATGCTTACCTCGCGATGGTCGGAATGGACAGGTTACTCACGGTTAATCATGCAAAAAAACACCCGTTAAAACCACATGGGCAGACCGCTGCAGCGTGAAAAGCACAGCGTCTGGGTTGCCTTATGAGAACGCCGGGCTGCGGTGAGTTCATTTGACACGAGGCGATACATACTATCGCAGCGCGGTGGTTTTTCGGTTAGCATAACTTAACACAGCTAAAGCGCAGCGTTTTCTGCATTCAAAATATAAAGGGCGCATCATCTATGTCGAGTGTACAGGCGACCACCACGATCATGCTGGTGGACGATACGCCAACCAACCTCATTTTGCTGGGAGAAATCCTCCATGCAAATGGCTATCGTGCAGTAGCCTTTCCCAGTGGAGAGCTTGCGCTTAAGGCCGCCGCAAAAAACCCGCCGGATTTGATCTTGCTGGATATCCGTATGCCCCAGATGGATGGCTTTGAGGTCTGTCGGCAGCTCAAAGCCATCCCCCTTCTGGCGAGCATTCCCGTGATCTTCATCAGCGCCATGGACGACACTGAACACAAGCTGCAGGCCTTTGAGCTGGGCGGCGTGGATTATGTCACCAAGCCCTTTCAGGAAGCCGAGGTACTGGCCAGAGTCGCCACCCATCTGCGCATCATCCATCTGCAACGCCGCCTGACCGAACACAACGAAAATCTGGAGCAGCTTGTCGCCCAGCGCACCCAGGAACTCGCCCAGGCGCACAGCCGCTTATTGGAGCTGGATCGGCTGAAAAACGATTTTTTACACATGATCTCACACGAAATCCGCACCCCGGCCAATGGCATTCTAGGCATTGGTGAATTATTGCTGGAGCTGTGCGCCGATAACGAGGAAACGGCAGGCTTTGCCGATGCCTTTCGCCAAAGCAGCGAACGTCTGCATAACCTGATTAACGACGCCACCCTGCTGGCCGAGCTGAAGCATCTCAGCACCGATATGGCGCAAAGCACGTCCTTGGCCCATATTGTTGATGATCTCAAACAGGCGCTGCGACCCTTGGTGATTACCGTACACACGCGCACCGATCTCACCGCGCTGCACAGCCAGGCCAACCCCGTTTTAGTACAAAAGGCGCTAAAAACCGCCGTACAACTGGCCCATTGTTTTTCCAAACCCAGGCACCATCTTGTCCTGGAACTCAGTCTGGAGGAGCATGTGCTCAACCTCCGCATCGCCCTGGATGATTTGTCACTGAATGCCGCCCAGGCAGAGGAATTTTTTCAGCTGGCCTCTGCTGTGCGCTCCTGCTCACGCGCCGAAAACATGGGGCTGGCACCGGTGGTGGCACACAATATCCTCACCGCGCTGGGTGGTGGTCTAGCGCTGTGCAAGGTCGCAGATGACGCCACCCAGGACCACCTGCTCGCCCGCATTCCGCATTGCAGCTACCTTGCCCAATAGGGGTGGCATCGCCCAGATGCCGCTTAAAACAAGCATGTCCGCGTGCGCGCACTCCGCCATCGTCCAGACCGTGCAGCAACAGCTAGTGCAGAATCTGCGGCGTTATCCGCCTACCCGCCATTATTGTCTGGCCTACAGTGGCGGCCTGGATTCCCACGTCTTGTTACATGCCATGCAGCTCTTGGCGCAGCATGATGCCTCACTCAGCCTACAGGCTGTGCATATCCATCACGGCCTCAATCCCCAGGCGGATCACTGGGTCGAACATTGCCAGCAAATCTGTGCCGCGCTTGAAGTCCCGCTGACGGTGCAGCGGATCAACGCCCGCCCGTCCACTGGATACAGCCTGGAAGATTTTGCCCGCCGCCAACGCTATCAATTACTGGCCAAGGCACTCCCGCCGGGCGCCGGGTTGTTACTGGCTCAACATCAAGATGATCAGGCGGAAACCCTGTTATTGCAGCTGCTGCGCGGCGCGGGCCTTGCCGGACTGGCCAGCATGGCGCCCTGGCAACCCTTTGCCCAGGGTTTCATGGCCCGCCCCTGGCTTGAGGTGTCACGCAGCACCTTGGCGCAGTATGCCCACACCCATCAACTGCGCTGGATTGAAGATGATAGTAATCAGGATACGCGCTTTGATCGCAACTACCTGCGCCATGAGATTCTGCCGCGCCTGCAGCAGCGCTTTCCCGGCACCGTCGCCACGCTGGCGCGCGCTGCCAAACACCAGGCCCAGGCCCAGGATTTACTCGGTGAACTGGCCCGCCGTGATTTAGACAGTGTGCGCGCCCTCACCCCCGGTCAGCTCTCGATCGCAGGTCTGCGTCTGCTCAAACCGGCACGCCAGGTCAATGCGTTGCGCTACTGGCTGCATGAGAAAGGCCTGCCAATGCCGCCACAGGCCCGTTTGCACAGCGGACTTGCGCAGCTGTTAACCGCCCGCCACGATGCCAGCCCGCACATCACCTGGGAGGGTGCCGAGCTGCGCCGCTATCGCGACACCCTCTACGCCATGCCGCCGCTGGCGCCCCATGACCCTCGCATATCCTTACCTTGGGATGGCCAAAGCGTGCTGCGACTTGAGACGTTAAACCTGTGCTTAACGCCCGCAGAATTACCCGCACTCACCCCGCCGCTGCGTCCCGATGAAACCCTGTGGGTCCGGTTTCGCCAAGGCGGTGAAACGCTGCCTTGGCAAGGCCACACCCAATCGCTAAAAAAACGCTTTCAGGCCGCTGGGATTCCCCCCTGGGAACGCGAACGCATCCCGTTGATTTATCGCGGAGAATGTTTGATCTATGTACGCTGGCCGTGAATAGCGTTCACCACCAGAGCATATCGATATAACGGTCCGCTTGCCCCACACCGCCACGCCACTTAAGCTGTGTTAGACTAACCCCCTTGACCCTTGACCCTTGGCACGGTAAATGGAACCTGTCTGGCATATCCGGGTCATTGAACGGGTGCGGGTGTATTCGCACAGCCCTGTTTGGAATATCCATTTAAAATATAAAGTAACGGAGAATTGTGACTGATGAAGAACGCAGTTTATGCGATGATTGCTGGTCTGGTGCTGGTTTTGAGTGCCGGTTCTGCCTGGGCGACGAGCCCGGAAGATGCGCTGAAATACCGTAAAGCGGTTTATCAGGTGTACAAGTGGAATATGGACGCGATGGCCGCCATGGCACGCGGAGAAGCCCCCTTTGATGCCGAGCGTTTTGCCCTGCATGCCGGGCGCATCAACGCCATGCGTGAAGACGCCATTGAAGGTTATGTGGAAAACTCAGCGATTGGTGACACCACTTCCAAGCCAGAAATCTGGTCCCAGTGGGATGCCTTCATGCAGCGCCAAAACGCCTTTGAGCAGGAAATTGGCAAGCTGGCGGAAACCGCTGCCGGCGGGGATGCCCGTGCCATTCGTGCCCAATTTGGTGCCGTTGGGCAAAGCTGCAAGGCCTGCCACGATGACTTCCGGGTTTCTCGTTGATTAGGCTTTAATCCGGGATACGCAGACTGCCAGAGCAACACCGCTCTGGCAGTTTTTTTAGTCGCAAAGCGGCTGCCCCTTAGAAGCGATCCATCATCTCCTGCATCCGCTCACGGCTGACCGACACCGCATTTTTCAGCACATCCGTCCAGTTGCCAGAATCCGGCGCTTTGGTGGCGGCCAGATGCTTGATCAGATCGGCCTGATCCTGAGCCTCGTCACTCCCTTCAGCAAACACCGAAGGATCACCGGTAAACAAGACGACTGGCATACAGGTGGTAATCACCTTATCCGGCTCACGCCCCGCCAGACGCCCCAGCAAACCGGCCGGAGTCACGACCACTTCCTGCGGCTGATAGATCTGCTGCCCCGCCACTTCGCGGCGCAAAATCTGACGATTGACCACCGGCACAAAATTTAAGCCTGCATCGTTAATGGCCTTAAACACTGGATTTTGCGTGTTGGGGAACTGCACAAAAAAGGCCAAAGCCGCATTCCCATCGATCACCGCCTGCACCGCCTCCATCGCCCCATCGAAATAGGTGATGTTGCGCATATTGGCCAGACTCTCATCCATGCTTTGCAGATAACGGAAGGTCGCCGTAGAACCACTGCGCTCAGACGGCAAGGCTACCGGCATCCGTGGCGACAAACCGCGCAGGTTGTCGATACCACTCTCACGGGTAACCGCATACAGACACTCAAGGCCGATGCCCGGATTCACCAACGCAATCCGCCCCGGCTGCTCATCGGCCACCGCCGCCACCACATCAAACTGACCGATGCCGATATCTTTGGGGTTTTCTAACACCCTGGCCACATTATCCGCACTGCCCTGACTGGTAGCGCATTTATGCTCAAAAAACTCCTTGCGAATCGCCCGCTCCACCTGCGGACAAAAATCATTGGTATAACTGCCCGTCGGCGAACCCGCATGGATGGCGCCCTGCGCCAACACCGGGGTGCTAGATACACCGCTCAAGAGCAATCCGAATACTAACCACTGAGAAAAAGAGAATCTACGCATCAACAGCCTCCTAGTTTTAATTTACGCGCCCGTGTCAGGCACGACATAACACCTTGGCAAGCATAACTTGTTGACATCCTCCCCCGCCTGAAGGCGGGGGATTCCTAACCTCACGATTAGGACTTTCTGTTTCAACGAGATCAGCCAATGCCGCTTTACAGCAACACAGGATTTACGTTCTCTCCACAGACTAACCCCGCCAGCCCGGCGGTTAAAATAAAGGTAGCATCCATGTATAGAGAGAGCAACCTACCAAAGAAGAGGCGTCGGAAACGGGCGCACGCTTTGCGTGCTGCGCTATCCCTCCTTGGCCTTGCGGCCGGGGTTTCTCGCGCAAACTGATGAGTAATAAAGTTTCAATCCACGCGCCCGCGTGGGGCGCGTGTGACGGCATCATCTTGATGCCACCACGTCAAAGACTCTCCCCCTGCCAAGGGGGAGTCCCGCCGCAGGCGGGGAGGGGGTCAAAACCACCCATAACCACCCCGCCCCTACGCGCCACCCCTCCTTGAAAAGGAGGGGAGTTTTTAAGCGGCATCAAGATGATGCCGCCACGAAGGCCAAAAGCCCATTACTGTCGCGCACGAACGAGACGCACCCGGTACTGCGCGATCTTGTAGCGGTTACCGACATTACCGTACCCGAAGCTCACGTACCACGCATCATCAGCAGTATAACTGGCATAGGGCGAAGACGACCAAAAGAAATCAGCAGGTGTTTTTGGAAAGGCCAGCGAATCAATGGTTGGCTTGTGATAGTCACCTTCACAACGCCCAGAACCTCCTACAGGCTCGCCCGTTGCATCAAATTCCAAAGGTTTTTGTCGGCCAGAGGAACAATACACCAGGCTGAATAATTCCTTGAGTGTCGGGAGGCGCCAATCCGTATAACCGGCATAGCCACCGGAGGCATTCAGCGCCTGCGCGGCCTGCAAGGCCGCATCCCATGTATATTCATTGGCCTTGCCGATACAGCGCCCGTTTTCCCAGGTTTGTCCCAGACTGCAACGCATCCACTGCAGCCCCGTTCGGACATCCAGCACCGTGCCGTCATATAAATCCTGGTAACGTCGAGAACCGATAAAGCTGCGTTCATGGGCAAGTAGTTTCTCTAACTCCTCTACCCGCTTTAATGCGGCCTCATGATCTTGCAATAACTTCATCGTCCCCGCGCTGTCGCCGCTAGGAGTGGCACACATCGCCTCCAGAATTTGTGCATCTATCTCAATATCAAATGCGGTACATAAACCCTGCAAAGCGTCTTTTTAGGTAGAGTTTTTAACCCCTATACCTGCTCAGCCAAGGCGTTTTCTTTGCGGGACAACAGCCATTTTTCCAATAAACCACTGTGCAAATGCTCATAGACCTCCGTGCAGAAATGCTCTCGTAAGCTGTCGATATCACTTATCGTGTGCCCATCCATCACAAAATCAAATTTAATCCGCTTTTTGATCACCATGATCAGAATCCTCAATACTGTTAAATCGTCATACGTAGCAACACCCTGGGAACGCGCAGCCCCAGTTTATCAGGAGCACGGAGCTAAAGCTCCGTTCCCCCGGTGCACAGCGGGAGCTGTGCGCTCCCGGCAAACACTGTATATACATACACCCCTTGGCCGCGCCTGCGTACCGATCTGGCCAGCTACCCGCAGCAGCTTCGCCGAAGATGGCGGGCTGTTTGGCTTAGCGTGTGGGGAAGAGTCCCAAGACGGAGGTTTTGTTGTAAAACTCCAGATAATCATGTCCGCTGTTGGCGATTTCGCCCAGGGTAAAGGCGCCAAAGACCGGGGTTTCGCGTCCCACGGCCTGTAATTCCTGGGTGATTTTGTCGCCGAGAAATAATACCCGCGAGATGCAGTCAATAAACAGGCCTGCCGTTGCACCCGGCTGTTTGAACCCGTCTTTGGCCTGATCCCGAGCGGCGGCGGCGGCTTCGATCAAGGAGTCGCTGGTGCCGTTGAGCAGTTTGACAAAGCACCCTTCCGGCACCTCGCCTACGCACAGCAATTCAGAGCCATTGACCACTTTGAGCGGGTCACGCACGATCATCTCCGTGCCCAGTTTGGCAATGCCAAAGGGGTAGGATTTGGCCAGGTCGAAAAAATTATCTTCACGCAGTTCTTGCCCACTGTGGGCTTCCACCAGACGTTTATAGACCGCAAAGGCCGGTTCCCAGTCGAGGGTCTGGATCAGGTTGCGCTGGGCGCTGGTGACTTTGATGCCTTCGCTGATGGCCTGCCAGCCGTGGGTGACGCCGATGCTGCTGTACAGTGGCAGACGGGCGAGAATCGCAACATCCTGCAAGACGCCCTGCGGGGTGAGGATGCAGGGGCGTTGTTGAAAGCTCAATGAGCCTGCGCCTCCGCCGATGAAGTTGTCATCCAGGCCGAAATAGAGAAACAGGCCTTCAATCAGGCTGCTGATGCGACTGGCCAGACCGTCCACCAGAACCAGCAGGGTGGCGGGGCCATCCAGATCTTCCCATGCGGCGGTGGCGTGTTCGATGTGTTGATCAAAGTCAGCTGCCGGATCGCTCAGGCCCTCAATCACTGCCAGGTCAGGGGTGACCGGTAAGCCGACCAGCAGGGTGCCTTGGGCGTAATTGGTATTGGCATAGGCAATTTGCGGGAAGATGCCGCCAAAGACCGGCAGCGGGTTGTCACGCAGAAGCTGGGATAGCTTTTGTGTATCCCAGTCATTATGATCACAGCCTAATACGAGAATGGCCTTAAGATCGTCGCTGCGGTTGAGGGTTTGCAGGGCGAGGGCAAATTGCGCCAGGCTTCCTGTGGGTTCAAAATAAAGCTGCATGTTTATCTGCCTTTGTTGTCGCATCGCATGGTTAGCATAGAGGCCGCTGATCAGGGGGGTCAACGAGGTCAAGTATATCCAAATACCGCGTTATCTTGGCCTATGTTGCGTGGTTTTTGGTAGCGTGGCATCGTGTATCGGCCCATCCCGCCATCACTGGATAAAAAAACTGATGAAACGCTTATCGGAGAGTGCAGAGCATACGCTGTTGCTGGTTGATGATGATCCTACGCTGCGTTTACTGGTCGCGGCGGGGTTGCAGCAGCAAGGTTATCGTGTGATCCAGGCAGAGCAGGGCGTGCAGGCACTGGAGCAGATCAGGGCGCATCCGGTGGATTTGGTGTTGCTCGACGTGATGATGCCGGGGATCAGTGGTTTTGAGGTGTTGCGAACCCTGCGGGCCTTGACGGGGCATGAGCATTTGCCGGTGTTAATGCTCACCGGGGCCGATGATGTGGCATCGGTTAATGAGGCTTTTGAAGCCGGGGCGACGGATTTCATCACCAAGCCGATCAATCTGCCGTTGCTGATTCAGCGGGTGCGCTATGCCTTGCGCGGGGCGCAGCGCGAAACCATGTTGCGCCAGCTCTATTTGCAGCAACAAACGGCCTGCCGGCTGGCGCACCTGGGCTTTTGGCAACTGGATGTGCGCACAAAAATGATTTGCTGGTCGGAGGATGCCGCCGAGCTGCTGGGCTGGCATGAGGCGCTCCCCGCGACGGTGGATGAATTTGTCAAGCAGGTGGTGCCATCGGATCAAGCGCGCCTGGAAAGCCTGTTAAATCTTACGGTGCAGCATCACGAGGGTTTTAATACCGAAGTGACCCTGGGACAGGGCCATCAGGAGCGTACCTTGCGTTTGCAGGGGACGATTCCACCGCAAGATACCGTAATGATCGGCGCCTTTCAGGATGTCACCGCCCTGCGCGCCTTTGAAGATCAAGCCTTTTATCTGACCGGGCATGACGAACTCACCGACCTGCCCAATCAGCGCCTGTTTACCCGCCTGCTTGGCGAGCAGATTCAGCGCTTGAACGCCACGCAGGCGCCCTTTGCCCTGCTGGTATTTGACATCCATCGGCTGCATCGCATCAATGAGGGCTTTGGGATCAAGGCCGGCGATGAGGTGTTGCGCACCTTTGCCCAGCGTTTGCAACAGCATACCCCGCCTAATGCGCTGCTGTGTCGGCTGGAGGCCGATACCTTTGCGCTGACGCTTCCCATTGAGACGGGCGATAAGGTCAATGAGATCGTGCTTGATCAATGGGCTGAATCTCTGGAGCGGCCTTATGGCATCGGCAGCCGCGAGGTGTTTGTGGATTTTTCCGTCGGTGGCTGTCGCTATCCGCACGATGCCCAGCAGGCCGAGGCCTTGATTCAGCTGGCCAAGCGCGCCCAGCGTCATGCGCGCCAGAAAAACGGTCTGAAACTGAGCTTTCATCATCAGATTGATCTGGATAGCTCAACCCAGGGGATTATTCTGGAGACGGATTTACGCCGGGCGCTGGAGCGCGATGAGTTTTTTTTGGTGTATCAGCCCCAGCAGGATATGAGCACCGGGCAGATTGTCGGCGCCGAGGCGCTGTTACGCTGGCGCCATGCCAGGCAGGGGGTGATTTCGCCGGATCGCTTTATCCCCTTGCTGGAGGAAAGCGGCAAGATTCAGGCCGTGGGCGAGTGGGTGATTCAAGCGGCCTGCGCCCAGACGGCGAGCTGGCGGGCGCAGGGGATGGCGCTGCGCATGGGTATTAACCTCTCGGCCTTGCAGTTTGAGCAGCCGGATTTGACCGCGAGGATTAAGCACCATGTGGCGCAGTATGGCGTACCCGCAGAACATATTGAGCTGGAAATCACCGAAAGCATTGCGATGCGCAATCCCAAAGCGACCCTGCTCACCTTGCAAAAGCTCAAAAGCGCGGGCTTTCAGATTGCCATTGATGATTTTGGGACCGGCTACTCATCCATGGAATATTTGTTGCGCTTTCCACTGGATAAACTCAAGATTGACCGCAGTTTTGTCCGCAATATCACCGATGAGGCGCGCAGTCGCAGCATCATTCGGGCGCTCAATGTGCTGGGCAATGGCCTGAACCTGAAAATCATTGCCGAAGGGGTCGAAACACAGCGCCAGCGTGATTATCTGGATGCCCTCGGGATTCAGGAAATCCAGGGCTTTTTGCTGGCCAAACCCTTGCCCGCCGATGAATTTGAAGCCTTTTTCCAGCAACACGCCGTCGAGCAGGCGCAACATTGCCCGGCTTCTGACGCCTAACTGGCTACCCCTGACCTACTCGCTGAGATACCCATGCCCGACACAGTACACGCTCAGGCCATCAATGAAACCGAGATTTTATATGAAATCTCCTTATCCATTGGCCGTACCCTTGAGCTGGAGGCGATGCTCAAACAAAGCCTGGGCACCCTCATGCGTCTGTGCAATTGCAATGCAGCGGTGGTGCTGCGCTATCAGGTGGACTGTGAGGAATGTAAGCGCCTGATCAGTCTGGAGGCGCCGATTGCCTGGGATAAGGTCTATGTCGCGCCGCGCAATATTGCCAACAAGCCGGAATATGTTCAGTTTCGCGAATCGCTGGCGCTGCCCATGCGTATTTGTGAAATCAGCGCATGGACTCAAGGCCTGCCACGCGCTGCGCCAGGCGCGGTGGCGGGACAGACCTTTTATGCCTTCAATCTCCCCGACTTTGGGGTGCTGGTGTTGCATCGTACCGGCGAGGCGATGCGCGAGACCTTTGTGCAGTCCTTACAAAAACTGATGGATAAGCTGGCCTACTCGGCCAAGGCCTGTCTGTATGAAGCCGAATTAAAGCATCAGATGGAGGCGGCGCAGGCGGCCAATGTGGCGAAAAGCCGCTTTCTGGCGAATATGAGCCATGAAATCCGCACCCCGATGAACGGCATTCTCGGGATGCTGGATATTGTGCTGGAAACCCCGCTGGAAAAAAGCCAGCAGGATTATCTGCGGCTGGCAAAGCTGTCGGCACAGCACTTGCTGGGGATCATCAACCAGGTGCTGGATATTTCCAAGATCGAGGCCAACAAGGTTGATTTGCATGAAGAAGTGCTCGATTTAGTGGATTTTATCGGCAAGGTCATGCAAACCCAAAGCGCGCTGGCCTTGGCCAAAGATATTCAGCTGCATTATCGCCTGGGCGCTAAGTTACCGCGCTATGTCACTGCTGATCGGGTGCGTTTGCAGCAAATCCTGGTTAATCTGCTGGGGAATGCGCTCAAATTCACCGAACGCGGCAGCGTGACGCTGGAGGCCAATGCTCTGGACAGTGATGCCGGGGATCAGTGTCTGCTCTCCTTTCACATCAAAGATACCGGCATCGGCATCCCGCAAGATAAGCTGGTGCGCATCTTTGATGCCTTTGAGCAGGTGGATACGCAGCGTAATCGCAAATATGAAGGCACCGGGCTGGGGCTGGCCATTACCAAGCAGTTGGTGGAGCTGATGCAGGGGCAGATCAGCGTGGGCAGTGAGCTGGGCAAAGGCTCGCAATTTACCGTCAAATTGCCGCTGCCGCTGGCCGATCCCGCCGCGATCATCGACACCGCTCCGCCGCACTGTCCGCAGATTCGCAAGGTCTTGTTTGTGGATGACGAGCCGATCAATCGCGAGGTGTTTGCGGCGATGATGCAGATCATTGATCTCCCGCATGAGATTTGCAGCAGCGGGCCGGAAGCGATTTTTCGCCTGAAATGGGCGCGGGAGGCTCAAGAACCCTTTGATCTGGTGTTCATGGACAGCCACATGCCGGGCATGGACGGCTACACCGCCGCTGAGCAAATCATCAAAAACGGCCTGCTCGAAGGGCACCAGATTCTGATTCTCACCGCCTCCGCGCTCAAAGAAGAATCCGAACGCTGCAAAGAACTAGACCTCTTGGGCTATCTCACCAAACCCATTGCGCTCAATGATCTGCGGGCGGTGTTTGCGCAAAATGCCCGCCTGAATGCCCCGCCGCAGGATGTCTCGGCCTTGGCACAGACCACCCGGCCATTGGCTATCTTGCTGGCGGAGGATAATCAGATCAATCAGATGGTGGCGCTGAAACTGCTGGAAAAAATCCACGCCCAGTGCAGCGTGGCCAATAACGGCGCCGAGGCGGTACGCATGGCGCAGGAAAAAGATTTTGACCTGATTTTGATGGACATCATGATGCCGGTGATGGATGGCATTGAAGCCATTCGCTGCATCCGTGAGGATGCGCAAACGCACGGGCGTCCCTTCGTGCCCATCATCGCCATGACCGCCAATACCATGAAAGGCGATAAAGAGTATTATCTTTCCGAAGGCGTGCAGGGCTATGTCGCCAAGCCGGTGGAACCGAGCGCCCTGTATCTGGAGATTGAGCGGGTGGTGGCAGAACATCCGGTGAGCCATCGCGTTAAAAAGAGCGCACGGCTAAGCGGCTTGGACGATCTGCTGGCCTTGGGCGATGCTGACACAGAAGATACGTGGCGGCATCTTCCAGATGTCGCTCCAAACATGGAAACGGCGCAAAGTAGCGACGCCATCCCCACAGAGGCGCCGCTGTTGCTGGACTGGGATCGTGCGGTTAAGCAACTGGGGGGCGAGGCCGCCATCCTGAGCACGGCGCTGACGATGTTTACCGAAGGGTTGCCACAGACCTTCGAGGACATGCGTCAGGCCTTTGCTGATCAGGACATCGCCCGCCTGGCCTTGCTGGCGCACACACTCAAAAGCCAGTGCGCGACATTTTGCGCCGCCCCGGCGCAAGCCGCCGCCCTCAACCTTGAACAACTGTGCAAGGCCAAAGAGACGCCTGCACAGATTGAGGCCGCACTCAAGCAACTCTTAAGGGAACTTGAGGCGCTGGATACCGCCATACAAAGCACTGCCCAACAGCGACAACCCATTGAAAGTGCCCAGCGTACCCGCTTAGCATAATAACGATAAAACCATGACAGACCCAGCCTCCCCCGTACCTGCCGCATCCAAGACCCAGGCAAGCTACACCATTGCCTTGCAAGCCATTTGTGACCGCCACTATCGCCATGTGGCCGATGAATTACTCTACCGGGCACAGCACAATGCTGATCATGCCGACATCGCCGACCCCTTGCAGGCGACCGCCCGTGCCTGCAGCGCCGCGCTGTATGAAGTCGGGCTGTCTGCCCTGGTGGGCTCGCGCTCTTTGTTTTTCAATACCTCTGAAGAATGGATCAACAACCCCGAAATCATGCCGCTGTCCAGTGAACAACTGGTGGCAGAAGTGCCCTGTCATCTGCTGCACCAGGCCGATGCCTGCAAAAAACTCGAATATCTGCGACAGAATGGCTACCGCATTGCGCTGGATGATTTTTCGCTGGAAACCCACCCCCTGTCGGCGCTCAATCTGGTGGATTATCTGAAAATCGACATCCGCGCCCCCCACGCCCCCCACGCCCTGCGCTACCTGCAAACCTACAAAGATGCCGGGGTATTGCTGGTCGCCTGCTTTGTGGAAAGCATCGAGCAACTGGAACAGGCCAAGGCCGCAGGTTTTGATCTGTTTCAGGGCTATGTCTTTGCGCCCCCCGCAGAAATCCGCACCCTCGGTCTCAAGCGACACAGCAACCGCGAGGCCCAACTGCGCATTCTCAGTGAGCTGTGTTTGGCCCAACCCGCCCTGGAGCGACTGGAAACGCTGCTGGCGCAAGACCCGCATCTATGCACCCTGCTGCTTAAATACATCAACTCCGCTGCCAATCAACGCCGGGCGCATACGATTACCCATTTGCGCGACGCCATCCTCATTGCCGGTTTTGACCGCATCAAGGCGCTAGCCTCCGCGATTTTGCTATCACGCAACGACCCCATTCATCAAGTGCGCCTGCGCACCGTGCTGATCCGCGCGGCGATGTGCAAACATCTGGCCCAACGCATCAGCACCCTGGACAAAGACAGCGCCTTCATCGTCGGCCTGTTCTCCAACCTCGAAGGCCTGGAAGACACCCCCCTCAATGAACTGCTCAAAACCATGCCCTTTAGCGAGGCAATCAAAGACGCCTTGCTGCACCGTGAAGGCGAACTGGGTAAATTACTGCAACTGGTGGAAGACTACGAAGCCGGACGCCTGCTACAAAAATCGCCACAGTTCATCGCCCTTTTAAACCAGGACTACCTGCAAGCCAGCGTCTGGACGGAAAACCTGCTCACCGCACACGGCATGAGCCTAAGTCCCGGATAACCTCGGTTCGCCATCCTTTCGCCGCGCAAATCGCCCGCGACACAGCATCACATGGCTTATTACTCCACCGTCACACTCTTGGCCAGATTTCTGGGTTTGTCTACGTCGGTGCCTTTGACCAGGGCGACGTGATAGGCCAGTAATTGCAAGGCCACCACATGCAAGACGGGCGATAACAGGCCATAGTGTTCCGGCAGGCGCAGGACGTTGACGCCATCACTTTGTACAACGCCTGTTCCGCCGTCAGCGAATACATAAAGCTCCCCGCCTCGGGCGTGTACTTCCTGCATATTCGCCTTGAGTTTGTCCAGCAGGGCATCATTGGGCGCGACCACAATCACCGGCATCTGTGCATCCACGAGTGCCAGCGGCCCGTGTTTAAGCTCACCGGCGGGGTAGCCCTCGGCATGGATATAGGAGATTTCCTTGAGCTTTAAGGCACCTTCCAGGGCAATGGGGTAATGATGTCCCCGCCCCAGAAACAGGGCATGTTGCTTGCTGGCAAAACGCTGTGACCAGCGTTTGATCTGTGGTTCCAGGGCCAGGACATTCTCCACCGCCACCGGCAGATGGCGCAGTTCTGCCAGAAAAGTTTGCTCCGTCTCCAATGATAAACGCCCCTGCACCTTGGCCAAGGACAAGGTGAGCAAAAACAGCGCCGCCAGCTGTGCGGTAAAGGCCTTGGTTGAGGCCACGCCAATTTCTGGCCCGGCGCGGGTGATAAAGCGCAGGCGCGTGGCGCGCACCATGGCCGACTCCGGCACATTGCAGATGGACAGGGTATAGGCATGGCCCTGTGCCTTGGCATGATGCAGGGCTGCCAAGGTGTCTGCGGTTTCGCCGGATTGAGAAATCACCACCACCAGTTGCTGCGGATTCGGCACGCTGTGGCGATAGCGGTATTCGCTGGCAATCTCCACCGTGCAGGGTAGTCCTGCCACCGCTTCAATCCAGTAGCGGGCTACCTGACCGGCATAGCTGGAGGTGCCGCAGGCGAGAATCAACACCGCCTCCACCTGTGCAAAGATTTCGCTCGCTTCTACGCCAAAAATGCCGGGCTGCAAACGGGCTGCCCCGCCGATCATCTCCAGGGTATTCCCCAAAGCCTGGGGCTGCTCAAAAATCTCTTTTTGCATGAAATGGCGGTAATCGCCCAGCTCGACGGCATCGGCGCTGAGCGTGGATTGAACCACCTCACGCACCACCGCCTGCCCCTGACGATCGACCAGCTCCACGCCCGTACCGCGTAGCCGGGCGACATCGCCGTTTTCCAGATAGATCATGCGGCGCGTCACCGACACCAGCGCCGAGGCATCCGAGGCGGCAAAATGCCCCCGCTCACCAAGCCCCAGCATCAACGGCGAACCCTCACGCGCTACTACCAGACAGTCGGGCTCTTCCTCACGCATGACCGCCAGGGCATAAGCCCCTTGCAGAAAGAGCACTGCCCGGCGCACGGCGGTGAAAAGATCGGGAGCAGGCCCCGCAAAGCCCAATGCCGTGGCATCCTCGCACAAACAGGCACGCAGCAGATGCGCGATGGTTTCGGTATCGGTATCTGAGCTAAACACATAGCCCAAGGCCTGGAGCTGCCCTCGCAGTGCTTCATAATTTTCGATAATGCCGTTATGCACCACTGCCAGACCGCCCGAGACATGCGGATGAGCGTTGTGCTCTGCCGGGATGCCATGCGTGGCCCAGCGGGTATGCGCAATGCCTACGGCACCGCTAATTCCCAGCTGCGCCACCCGCGCCTGCAGTTCAGATACCCGCCCCTTGGCGCGCACGCGACACAACGCCCCGGACGCATCCAGCACCGCCAGCCCGGCCGAGTCATAGCCGCGATATTCCAGGGTCTTGAGGCCTGCGAGCAGGAAAGGGGTAAAGTCATTTGCGCCGATGGCGCCAACAATTCCACACATAAAGGGATGCTTAGCCTTAAAGGTATACGATGGGCGAAAACAACGGTACAGGCATCTTCCCGATGCCGTTTTTACTTAGCCACGAATCAGGGTGCCCACCCCGCGATCGGTAAACAATTCCAGCAAGACCGCATGTTCTACTCGCCCGTCAATGATGTGAGCGGTTTTCACCCCGGAACGCACCGCATCCAGCGCGCATTGAATCTTGGGAATCATGCCGCCGTGAATGGTGCCATCCGCAATCAGCTCATCGACCCGGGATGCGCTCAAGCCCGTCAGCAGCTGGCCTTGTTTATCCAGTACGCCGCTGGTGTTGGTCAGCAGGATCAATTTCTCGGCTCCCAGCACGCTGGCCATTTTTCCAGCAACAGAATCGGCGTTGATGTTATAGGTGGCGCCGTCTTCACCCACGCCAAACGGCGCAATCACAGGAATAAAGGCACCCGAATCCAGCATATGCACCACCGCCGGATCAATGGCCGCTACCTCACCGACATGACCCAGATCGATAATCTCCGGGGCCTCAGCCTGCAGATTGGGGCGGATATGGGTCAGACGGCGGGCATGAATTAAGCGCCCGTCTTTGCCCGTCAAGCCCACTGCCCGACCGCCAAAGCGGTTGATCAAGGACACAATTTCCTGATTCACCAGGCCGCCCAGCACCATCTGCACCACATCCATGGTCTCGCGGTCCGTCACGCGCAGACCATCGACAAAGCGCGACTCCTTGCCGATCTGGCTGAGCACCTTGCCGATCTGCGGACCACCGCCATGCACCACCACCGGATTGATGCCGACTTGTTTTAACAACACAATATCGCGGGCAAACCCCTCCTTGAGGATTTCATCCACCATCGCGTTACCGCCGTATTTAATCACCAGGGTTTTGCCAGCAAAGCGCTGGATATAAGGTAGAGCCTCAATTAAAACATGAGCAATGCGCGTGTCCACGCGATCCTCCATAGCATCAGAACCTGAGTAGCAAGAAAGGAGTGCAGCATAGCAAAAGCACCCCCGCGTGATCTAACCCGGCGTATCCGTGTCACAGACTCGCGTGGCATTTTTTACGCCGTATTGCCCCACCGCAAGGGGCAGCAGTACGCGCTTTCTGCGGGGTCATTGGCCATTGCTGGGTGGCTCGCCTACAATGCCCGTTCAACATTGATTGGGGGGGGAAGGCGAGATGATCAGACTCGATTTTTTACGTCATGGTGAGCCGGTTGGGGGTAAGCGCATTCGCGGGCATGGGGTGGATGATCCTTTGAGTGAAACCGGCTGGGAGCAAATGTGGCAGGCGGTGGGGGGCGTTGAGGGCGCCCAGGCGGTGGGGTGGGATCAGGTGGTCAGTTCGCCCTTGCGCCGCTGTCTGGATTTTGCCACGGCCTTAGCACAGCACCTTGAGCTTCCCTTGACAGTGGATGAAGATCTCAAGGAGGTGGGGTTTGGGGCGTGGGAGGGTCTTGATTTTGACACGATCCGCGAGCAGCAAAGCGAGCTGTATAAAGCCTTCAAGCGCAATGCCTTGGGGTCTCGTCCGGCGGGCGCGGAGCCTTTGGAAGTGTTTCGGGCGCGGGTAGATGCGCGCCTTGAGCATTTGTTTCGCCAGCATGCTAATCAGCAGGTGCTGGTGGTGACCCATGCCGGGGTCATCCGTGCCACCTTGGCGCATGTGCTGGATATTCCCTCGGAACGCATGTACCGTTTAAGCCTTCCTTATGCTGCCCGGCTCAGATTGAGTCTGGATGGCGGTCAGTTACAGGCGGAATTTCAGACATAATTCTGTGGAAGATGTCGCGACATCATTCCCATCTTTGGTTTATCACGTTCATTTAGAGAAATTGCATGACTGTTACGCATTATCAAGCGCCGCTTTCATTTGTGGCCGAGCCGGGCGGGGTGTTGCAGGGCCGTATCCGGGTGACGGGGGATAAGTCGATTTCGCATCGGGCGATCATGCTCGGGGCGATTGCGCAGGGATGCACCGAAATCAGTGGTTTTTTGGAGGGCGAGGACTGTCTGGCGACCTTGCAGGCCTTTCGGGCGATGGGGGTGCCCATTGAGGGGCCGGTGGATGGTCGGGTGCGGGTGCATGGGGTTGGCTTGCGCGGTCTGCAGGCGCCCGCACAGCCGCTGGATATGGGTAATTCCGGGACTTCGATGCGTTTGTTGACGGGCTTGCTGGCCGGGCATGGTTTGGCGGCGGTATTGGTGGGCGATAGCTCGTTGATGCGCCGTCCAATGCGGCGGGTGACCGATCCGTTGGCGCGTATGGGGGCGCAGATTGCCACGGCCGATAACGGGAATCCACCGCTGAACATTCATGCCGGTCATGCCTTGCAGGGCATTGAGTATGTGATGCCGATGGCCAGCGCCCAGGTAAAATCGAGCATTTTGCTGGCCGGTTTGTATGCACAGGGCACCACCTGTGTCACCGAGCCCGCCCCAACCCGCGATCATACCGAGCGGATGCTGCAGGGTTTTGGCTATCCCTTGCGCCGGGAGGGGCCGAAGGTGTGTCTGGAGGGTGGACATGCCTTGCAGGCAACGGCGATTGATGTGCCGGGGGATATTTCCTCGGCGGCGTTTTTTATGGTGGGGGCCTCAATTGCCAAGGGTTCGGAGCTGCTGCTTGAGCATGTGGGTATCAATCCGACCCGTACCGGGGTGATTGATATTTTGCGCCTGATGGGCGCAGATATCGAGCTGCTCAATGTGCGTGAGGCGGGCGGTGAGCCGGTGGCGGATATTCGGGTGCGCAGTGCGCCGTTGCATGGGGTGGATATTCCCGAAGCGCTGGTGCCGCTGGCCATTGATGAGTTTCCGGCGATTTTTATTGCGGCGGCCTGTGCCCACGGCAAGACGGTGTTGACCGGTGCCCGCGAGCTGCGGGTTAAGGAAAGTGACCGCATTCAGGTGATGGCCGATGGCTTGCAAACCTGCGGGGTGGCCGCACAGCCTACGGAAGATGGCATGGTGATTACCGGTGGGCCGCTGCAGGGCGGGGAGATTCACAGTCATGGCGATCATCGCATTGCGATGGCCTTTGCGATGGCCGCGCTGGCGGCGCAGGGGAGGTTACTGATCCATGATTGCGCGAATGTGAATACCTCGTTTCCCGGCTTTGCCGAACTGGCGCGGCATACGGGCGTGCGCCTGCTGACCCGGGAGGGGGCCTGATGTTAGGGGGCATGGTGGCGCCGGTGCTGACCATTGATGGCCCGGCCGGTTCGGGAAAAGGGACGATCAGTGCCCTGGCCGCTGAGAAACTCGGTTGGCATTTGCTCGACAGTGGGGCCTTGTATCGGCTGGTAGCCTTGGCAGCGCTGCGCCACGCTGTCTCGCTGGATCATGAGCAGGCCCTGGCACGCATTGCGGTGAATCTGGATGCGCGTTTTGCCTTGCATCCCGTGAAGGGATTGAGTGTCTGGCTCAATGGTCTGCCGGTTGATGAAGCGCTGCGAGAAGAACGCACCGGGGAGGCCGCCTCCAAGGTGGCGACCTGGCCGTTGGTACGCGATGCGCTGTTGCAGCGTCAGCGGGCCTTTTGTCAGGTGCCGGGCCTGGTGGCCGATGGGCGGGATATGGGGACGGTGGTGTTTCCGCAGGCCCATTACAAGATTTTTTTGACAGCCAGTCAGGAAGAACGGGCGAATCGGCGTTACAAGCAGTTGAAAGAAAAAGGACTTGATGCTAACCTTCAGACCCTTTTAGAAGACCTGCAGGCGCGTGATGCACGCGATGCAAACCGGGCGGTCGCTCCGCTCAAGCCGGCAGACGATGCTCTGGTGATTGATTCTACCGGCAAAGGGATTGATGAGGTCTTGGCGCAGGTGCTTGATTATGTGGCCCAAGGCGTGCATCCATCTTGAAACGGGTTTTGTCCCGCACAGCGTATATAATGGCGGCTTGCCTGTCTGCCGCGACGCACGCGGCGCAGGCAGGTAGCCGTCGCTTTGTTTAAAACGGCATCAACGATGATGCCGCCACACCCCTTTACTTTAACCCAACCGGTTTGCATACGGATGTAGACAAACCTTTTGTATTGATCGTAGGTTCAACCAACTCATGAGTGAAAGTTTCGCGCAGATGTTTGAAGAAAGTATGGCCTTAACCCAGATGAAGCCTGGGTCCATACTGAATGGAACCGTCATCGACGTGCGTGCCGATGTCGTTGTTGTTAACGCAGGGCTTAAGTCGGAAGGGGTCATCCCCATTGAGCAGTTTTACAACGAGCGTGGCGAACTGGAAATAGAACTGGGCGATGTGGTTGAGATTGCCCTGGAATCCGCCGAAGACGGTTTCGGTGAAACACGCATGTCGCGCGAAAAAGCCAAACGCGCCAAGGCCTGGGAGCGTCTGGAAAAAGCGATGGAGCAAGAAGCCACGATCACCGGAGAAATCACCGGCAAGGTCAAGGGTGGCTTTACGGTTGAACTGGGCGATATTCGCGCTTTCCTGCCAGGTTCTTTGGTCGATGTGCGTCCGGTGCGTGATACCACCTATCTGGAAGGCAAGGATCTGGAATTCAAGCTGATCAAGCTGGACCGCCGTCGCAATAATGTGGTGGTTTCGCGCCGTGCGGTGGTCGAGCAGGAATACAGTGCCGAGCGTGATGCCCTGCTGGAAAATCTGCAGGAAGGCATGGTACTCAAGGGCATCGTCAAAAACCTCACCGATTATGGCGCTTTCCTGGATCTGGGCGGCATTGATGGTCTGCTGCATATCACCGATATGGCCTGGAAGCGGGTCAAGCATCCTTCCGAGGTGATCAGCATCGGTGAAGAGATCGAAGTCAAGGTGCTTAAGTTTGACCGCGAGCGTAACCGGGTCTCCCTGGGTCTGAAGCAACTGGGCGATGATCCGTGGGAAAACATCACCCGCCGCTATCCGGTCAACACCCGCATGTTTGGCAAGGTCACCAACATCACCGACTACGGCTGCTTTGTCGAGGTTGAAGACGGGGTTGAAGGTCTGGTGCATGTCTCGGAAATGGATTGGACCAACAAAAACGTCAATCCTGCCAAGGTGGTCACTGTCGGCGATGAGGTCGAGGTGATGATTCTTGACATTGATGAAGAACGCCGTCGTATCTCCCTGGGCATGAAGCAGTGCCGTGCCAATCCGTGGGAAGAATTTGCAGCCACGCACAACAAAAATGACCGCGTGGTGGGTGTCATCAAATCCATCACCGATTTTGGTGTTTTCGTCGGCCTGGATGGCGGTATTGATGGTCTGGTGCATCTGTCCGATCTGTCCTGGAATATGAGCGGCGAAGAGGCCGTGCATAATTTCAAGAAAGGCGATGAAATCGAAGCGGTGGTGCTGTCGGTTGATCCGGAGCGTGAGCGTATTTCGCTGGGTATCAAGCAGCTGGACAAGGATCCCTTTGCCAACTTTGTGGCGGAATACACCAAGGGCTCCATCGTCAGCGGGGTGGTGCGTGAGGTGGATGCCAAGGCCGCTGTGGTCGATCTGGGTGACGGCGTAGACGGCATCTTGCGGGCCTCTGAGCTATCGCGTGATCGCGTTGAAGATGCCCGCAGCATTCTTAACGTTGGTGAGAAGATTGAGGCCAAGTTCATCGGCGTTGATCGTAAAAACCGCACGGTGTCCCTGTCCATCAAGGCCAAGGAAAACGATGAGGAAGCCGAGGTATTGCAAGACTACAGCTCCTCGGTCAATCCGACCACGTCACTTGGTGCGCTGCTGAAAGAAAAACTCAGCCACGATCCAGAAGACAAGTAAATCGCCCGACCACGCTCACCGGGCCAGGGACGGCTCGGGGGCGTATGTTGCCCAACCTTCTCCTAAACCTGAGCGATTTAATCTGGATCATCGACCTCTGGGTCAAGGACTCTGTGTTTTTTTTATTTAGTGTACGCCCGAGGAGGCCCGTGGGCATGACCAAGTCCGAACTTATTGCAGCGTTAATCCGCAAGCAGTCACATCTCCCTCCCAAAGACGTGGAAGAAGCCGTTAAAATCATCCTCGAACATATGAGCCAGGCACTGGCCAGCGGCGAGCGCATTGAAGTACGCGGTTTTGGCAGCTTTTCGTTGCATTTCCGTCCGCCAAAGATGGGACGTAATCCAAAAACCGGTGAAAAAGTGCCATTGGAGGCCAAGTATGTGCCTCATTTCAAGCCGGGCAAAGATTTAAGGGAACGCGTCAATCAGGGCTTAACATCCGAGGACTGACGCCATCCACAGCCTCCCCGAATACGGGGGAGGCTGCTTTAATCGACGTTTTTCCAAAGTCTCTGGTGATCCTCTGATCCTGCTGGGGGGCGGTATTGATGTTTAAATTTCTCGCCATTGCGTTGCTCGCCTGCATTCTTGCCGTCGCGGCGGTATTTGCCGTGCTCAACTCCGGCATGGTGACGCTGGATCTATACACGCGTAGCTTTACCCTGCCGTTGTCCATTCTGGTGCTGCTGTCGATTCTATTGGGCACCTTGCTGGGCCTGATCATGAGCATCGGTGCGCAATTCAGAAAAAGTGCCAGGCTGCGTGAGCTGCGGCGTCAATTAAAAGCGGCACACAAGGAACTGGCGCGCTTGCGTCCGGTGCGCGCCAAAAGTGTTCAGGGTAGCGGCCCGACGCAATAATGACCGAATTTTTGTGGCTGCTCCTTCCGGTGGCGGCCGCTTCGGGGTGGTTTGCCGCCCGTAAAGCCCAAACCCGCCAGCGCAGTGTCTCCGATGCGCTTAAACCCGCCTATCTGCGTGGCCTGGGTTATTTGCTCAATGAGCAATCCGACCACCCACTGGAGGTGTTTGGGCGCATGGTTGAGCAGGACCGCGACACCGTGGAGACCCATTTAATCCTTGGCAGTTTGTTTCGACGCCGTGGCGAGGTGGATAAGGCCATTCAGGTGCATCAGGCACTGATTGAACATGCCGCCCTGGATCAAACACTGCGCGCCCAGGCCACCCTGGAACTGGCCCGCGATTATCTCAAGGCCGGGGTATTGGATCGGGCCGAGGCATTGTTTAAAACCGTGCTGACCAGCGGTCATCTGCAAAGCGAAAGTGCGCAGTGTCTGTGCCGTTTGTATGAGCAGGAAAAGGAATGGGAAAAAGCCATCTGGGCGGCGCAGCAATGGACGCGTTACAGTACGCAAAAACCCACGACACAGCTGGCCCATTATTTTTGTGAGCGGGCGGATCTGGCCTTACACGAAGGCCAACTGGTGACAGCCAAAACGCAGGCCCTGCAGGCCCTGACAACCGATCCGTTCAGTGTGCGCGCCCGTTTGCTGTTAGGGCAGATTGCCTTGCAGGATGCCGATTATCCGCAGGCGGTATTGCATTGCAGCAAGGCGATTGAGCAGGATATGCGTCTGGCTGTGCTGGTTCTGCCGTGCTTGCATGCCGCCTATCAGGCGATGGATGCGCAAGACCCGTATCGTGCTTTTTTAAGCCAGATCAGCCAGACAGCGCACACGGACTGCAGCCGTCTGGCGGTGTTGCAGGCCCTGGAAGACAGCGGTGAGCACACCCTGCTTGATGCCCTGCTGCATCAGGAGATCGAGCGCGAATCGCTCAATCTGGGCGTCCTGGCCCTGTTTATCCGTCAGGCGCAACGCCAGGGACAGTTAGGCTCGGCCAAGGTGGTCGCACACTTGCAACGGGTTTTGGATCAACAACTCAGCGAACGTCCCCGCTTTGGCTGCCAGCACTGTGGATTTAAGGCCAGCGCCCATTTCTGGTGCTGTCCGAGTTGTCATACCTAGGGAACCGTATTTTGCCTTTAGCCATTAACACCTTGATTGAAAAATAGCTTATGAACGTATCTGCATCGCCACGGGTGATTCTGGCACTGGATTTTTCCGACATCGCGCAGCTCAATGCGCTGGTCGAGCGCCTGGATCCCACCGCTTGCCGTCTCAAGGTCGGCTTTGAGTTATTTGTGACCGGTGGTCCGGCCCTGGTTGAGCAGCTGATTGCCAAGGGCTTTGAGGTGTTTCTGGATCTTAAATTTCACGATATTCCCAATACCGTCACGGCGGCCTGCAAGGCGGCCTGTCAGCTTGGCGTGTGGATGCTGAATGTACATGCCAGCGGTGGTCAGCGGATGCTGCTGGCAGCGCGTGAGGCGGTGGATTCTCAAAGCCATCGTCCGCAGCTGATTGCCGTCACGGTGCTCACCTCGATGGATCAGACAGACCTGCAGGACACCGGGGTACAGCGTCCGCTGGCTGAGCAGGTGATGGCCTTGGCACACGCGGCGCAGGTCTGCGGTCTGGATGGAATCGTCTGTTCTGCCCAGGAGGCCCCTGCCATGCGTACCCGCTTTGGACCGGCGTTTTTACTGGTTACGCCGGGGATTCGCCTGCCGGGCGATCAACACGGCGATCAACGGCGCATCGTCACTCCGGCTCAGGCCATTTTTGATGGCGCCTCCTATCTGGTGATGGGGCGCTCGATCACGCAGGCCAAAGACCCCATGCAGGTTCTGTCTGCGGTGAATCAATCCCTTGTTTTGTCATGATGAATACCCGTATCCGCATTAAAATCTGTGGCATTACCTCACTCGACGATGCCCTGATGGTGGCACAGGCCGGGGCAGATGCCATCGGTTTTGTGTTTTACCCCAACAGTGTGCGCTATATCGCACCATATGCAGCGCGTGAAATTGCCCTGCGATTGCCACCCTTTATCACCCGCGTGGGTCTGTTTGTCGATGCCGGACGCGAGCGGGTCACGGAGATCATCAACAGCGTACCGCTGGATCTTTTGCAATTTCATGGCAACGAGGATCCCAGCGAGTGTAGCGCATTTGATCGGCCTTATATCAAGGCAGTACCCATGCAAACCCCGCTGGACGTGCTCACCTATACTCAGCGTTATACGGATGCGGTCGGGGTTTTGCTCGACAGCCACGGCGGGGGCAAGGTCGGGGGCACCGGAGAAACCTTCGACTGGAACACGATTCCAGCGCAGCTCGCCCAGCCGTTGATCCTGGCCGGTGGACTCAAGCCCGGCAATGTCGCACAGGCCATTGTGCAGACGCGCCCCTGGGCGGTGGATGTCAGTAGTGGCGTAGAGTCCGCACCGGGCCATAAAGATCCGGCGCTGATCAGCTCTTTTATCAACGAGGTAAGACGTGTCGAATTCACTTAACGCCATACCGGCTGCCTCCAGTATCACTGACTGGAACGCCTTCCCCGATGCCAGCGGCCATTTTGGCCCCTATGGCGGCTGTTTTGTCGCAGAAACCTTGATGCAGCCGCTGGAAGAATTGCGCAATGCCTATGCGCGCTATCTGCAAGATCCCGATTTTTTGGCTGAACTGGATGACGATCTGCGCCATTATGTCGGGCGGCCCTCGCCTTTGTATCATGCCAAACGCTTATCGCGGGAACTGGGCGGGGCACAGATTTATTTCAAGCGCGAGGATCTCAATCACACCGGCGCGCACAAAGTCAATAACACCATCGGGCAGGCGCTGCTGGCCAAACGCATGGGCAAGACCCGCATCATTGCCGAGACCGGCGCCGGACAGCACGGGGTGGCAACCGCCACCGTAGCGGCGCGTCTGGGGCTGGAATGTGTGGTGTATATGGGCGCCGATGATATTCAGCGCCAGGCCCCCAATGTGTATCGCATGAAATTGCTGGGAGCCACCGTGGTGCCGGTGACCTCCGGCTCGCGGACGCTTAAAGATGCGCTTAACGAGGCGATGCGCGACTGGGTGACGCACGTCGATCATACCTTCTACATCATCGGCACAGTCGCCGGGCCCCATCCCTATCCGGCGATGGTGCGCGATTTTCAGGCCATTATCGGGCGTGAGGCACGGGCGCAATGCCTGGAGCTGACCGGGCGTTTGCCGGATGCCCTGATCGCCTGTGTCGGTGGCGGCTCCAATGCCATCGGCTTGTTTCATCCCTTCCTGGCCGATCGCGAGGTGGCGCTGTATGGGGTTGAGGCCGCTGGCGAGGGCATTGAGACCGGGCGTCATTCTGCGCCGTTGTGTGCCGGTCGGCCCGGGGTCTTGCATGGCAATCGCACCTATCTGATGGAAGATGCCAACGGCCAGATCATCGAAACCCACTCCATCTCTGCCGGGCTGGATTATCCGGGCGTGGGGCCAGAACATGCCTGGCTCAAAGATACCGCACGGGCGAACTATGTGGCGGTGACAGATACGCAGGCGATGGCTGCCTTTCATCATATTACCCGCACGGAGGGCATTATCCCCGCACTGGAATCCAGCCACGCGCTGGCCTATGCGATGGAACTCGCCCCTACCCTGCGCCCTGAGCAGATCATTATCGCCAATCTTTCCGGACGTGGCGACAAAGACATCAACACCGTCGCCCAGCGAGAGGGCATTACCCTATGAGCCGCATTGCCACGCGTTTCGTCGCCTTGCAGGAGCGCTCCCGCAAGGCCCTGATTCCCTATATTACTGCCGGTGATCCGCATCTGGATGTGACCCTGGCCTTGATGCACGATATGGTCAAGGCCGGTGCTGATCTGCTGGAGCTGGGGGTGCCGTTTTCCGATCCTATGGCGGATGGCCCGGTGATTCAGCAAGCCTGTGAGCGTGCCCTCAAGCACGGCGTGAGTCTGCGGGATGTCCTGGGCCTGGTGCGCCGTTTTCGCCGCGATGATCAGGACACCCCGGTGGTCTTAATGGGCTATCTCAATCCCATTGAGGCCATCGGCTATGAAACCTTGGCCAAGGAGGCCAGCGAGGCCGGGGTGGATGGCCTGCTGACGGTGGACCTGCCGCCCGAGGAAAGCCGTGAGTTTCTTGCGGCCTTGCGCCCCTATGCCATTGATCCGATTTTTCTGCTGGCGCCCAACAGTGAAGCAGCGCGTACCCAGCGCATCTGTGAGCTGGCCTCGGGCTTTGTGTATTATGTCTCGCTTAAAGGGGTGACTGGCTCCAAATCTCTGGATATTCCCGCCGTTGCCGAAAAATTACAGCAGATCCGCCAACATACCCGCCTGCCGCTGGGCGTGGGTTTTGGTATTCGCGATGCCCAGACGGCTGCAGCGGTGGCGCAAGTCGCCGATGCGGTGATTGTTGGCAGCACGCTGGTCTCGATACTCGCCGAACACGGCAGCCAACCAGAGCTGGCCCGGCACAAGGTCAGTGAGCTGCTCGCGCAGATGCGCCAGGCCATTGATCAATCCACGTAGCGCTTAGCCGCCCTTGCTCCGCATTACAGGTCACTACTCATGAGCTGGTTTGAAAAACTCGTCCCTTCACGCATCCGTACTGACGCCACCAATAAACGCGCCGTTCCCGAAGGGCTGTGGCTGCGCTGCGATGGCTGTAATGCCACCCTTTACAAGCCCGAGCTGGAGCGCTGTCTGGATGTCTGCCCCAAGTGTGGGCATCACCGCCGTCTGAGCGCCCGCCGTCGCCTGGAGGTGTTTCTCGATAGCGAGGGACGCGAGGAAATCGGCGCGCAGATTGAGCCCATGGATATTCTGCGTTTTCGCGACAGCAAAAAGTACAAGGATCGGCTGACAGCGGCACAGAAGGAAACCGGTGAAAAGGATGCCCTGATCGCCATGCGCGGCACCCTCAAAGACATCCCGGTGGTGGTGGCGGCCTTTGATTTTAACTTCATGGGCGGGTCGATGGGCTCGGTGGTGGGTGAGCGCTTTGTGCGGGCAGTGAATGTGGCCTGTGAGCAGCGCATCCCCTTGATCTGTTTTAGTGCCAGTGGTGGGGCGCGGATGCAGGAGGCGCTGTTTTCCCTGATGCAGATGGCCAAAACCAGTGCCGCCCTGGCGCGCCTGCGTGCCCAGCGTGTGCCCTATCTATCGGTGATGACGGACCCGACCATGGGCGGCGTCTCGGCCAGTCTGGCGATGCTCGGTGACATCAATGCCGCTGAACCCGGCGCGCTGATTGGGTTTGCCGGTCCCCGGGTGATCCAGCAAACCGTGCGCGAAACCCTGCCGCCGGGCTTTCAGCGGGCAGAATTCCTGGTTGAACACGGGGCCATCGACATGATCATCGACCGGCGCGAGATGCGTGAACGCATTGCCGCCATACTGGCCATGTTGTTGCACCGCCCGCCCACAGACAGCCAAAGACCCTATCTGGAATATCATCCCCCCAAGGAAGGCGAGGTTCAGGCAACAGATAGCGCCAATCCACCGCTGGATGCGCCATTGCCGGACGATAACCCAGCCAAACCCGGCACACCTTCTGCCAGCTAATGGTTCTCAGGCTTCTTTGATCACGACCGTCCTGGTGGCGGTCCATGTATGGATAAAACGTCGCGATGCAATGGGATATCCTGGATAAACAGACGCGCTATCAAGGTTTTTTTGATGTCTGCCATGTGCGCATACGCCATGACTGCTTTAGCGGCGCAAACCGCATGGTGATTGAGCGTGAGCTGATCCAGCGCGGGGATGCGGTGGCGGTGCTACCCTATGACCCGCAGCAAGACACGGTGGTTTTGATAGAGCAATTCCGCATCGGCGCCCTGCAGTCCTCCCACGGTCCGTGGATGATAGAGACGATTGCCGGACTGGTCGAGCCTGATGAGGCCCTGGCCGAGGTGGCACATCGCGAAGCGCTGGAAGAAGCTGGTTGCACCCTGTTGGAGTTGTTACCGATTCACCATTACTATGCGACCCCCGGCAGCTCCTCAGAACGCATCGGGGTCTTTATGGCGCGGGTAGACAGCCGCCAGCTGCAAGATCAGGCGATTCACGGTCTGGCCCATGAAGGCGAAGAAATCCGCGTACATATCCTGCCGGTGGAACAGGCCTTTGCCCTGCTGGATAGTGGCCGGATCGAATCCGCCATGCCCATCATTGCCCTGCAATGGCTGCGCCTCAACCATGACGCCCTGCGCACCCGCTGGCACACGCCTTAAACTGTTTTTTGCTCTCGTCAGTCCGTGCGTGACTGACGGCGGATTTGCTCACGCTCCAGGACAATCATGGAACGCTGCAAAATCCGGTCGGCCTGCGCCGAGAGCTTGAGAAACATCAAACCTACGCTTAGCTGCCGCCGGTTACTGTCGTCTTGCACCCGCCGCACTTCAACCTTGACATTGAGGTTATCTTCATCGGGCAGGTATAACTCCATCAATTCCAGTTCTTCGCCCTCCTTGATCGGCGTATCGCGTGGCAGGGAAACCCCCAGTCCACCGAGCGACAGATCCACCAAACGCCCCTCAAACTCTTCTTCCTCGGCATTTTTCAGCTTCACCCCGAAATGCTGGCCCAGGCCGATATAGACCCGGTAGTGGGAGCGTTTTTGCTGATAATCGATCGACTCCGGAAAAGGCAGCACATACACTGCGGTCTTGTCGTGCGTCTGAATTGATTCAATCACCGTCATAAAATGCACCCCCACCCGATCCTTGAGGGTGTAGATATGCACCTTGATACCCGGCGCCACACGCTGATGACCCTCAGCAGGAAAGAGCTCATCCAGATAGAGATACCCGCGCTCCTGATCCACATTCAGCAAGGCGCTGTTAAAGTAACGTTCACTACCTGCCAGACGTACATTGACCAAGGAACGCTTACCCGCGATGCTGTGCAAGAAAGCGGCAATTCTTGCGGGTTGCGTGATTTTTTCGGTTTTTTCGGCTTTATCTTTCAAAGGACTGACTCAGGAGATTACACGGTGAGACGATAATGATGATCAAACACTTGCTGCGAAGAGCAAAAAACAGCACATAACAAGCGTTCACTAGGCAAATATTATCCCATGTTATTGACAGACACACAAAAGCCACCGCCACATAGGTGATAACGGCAGAGCGAGCATGTATAAATCCTTAGCCAAATAGAACCTTAGAACCGGATCGCCGAGTTGTACTCGGCAACGAGGCCGCAGGCCTCGCGGGGTTTAAAGGCTATGCGTAGCGGGTGCTGCGCGCTCCCAGGGTGCAATGCCGCGCTGGTGAGCGACACCTCAGCATGGCATGATAGCGTTTTCCAGCCCAGTGAAAGACACGCCATGCACACCGACAAACCGATGTATCTGCTGTTAAGCGCAGATCCCGAGTTCTTGCGCTTGCTGACCGACGGGATAAACATCACAGGCCCGTACCACCTCGAAGCCCTGGACGTCAAAGCCTTGGAGCGGCGCATCGACGGCGTGATACTCCCCGAGGACGACCAACAACCGATCTGGGCCATAGAAATACAAGCCCAGCGTGATCCACTGATCTACCATCGGCTCCTCATCGACATG
>NZ_MU255056.1:2570032-2598910 GCF_000227725.2 Thiorhodospira sibirica ATCC 700588
GAGGAGATCCTCATCATGCTTGGAGAACTCACCCCCTTAGAACAAACCCCGCGCCTATCGCGACATCGTCGAGAAAAAACCAACCCATCTGGCTTGACCAGGGGCGTAGGGAAGGCCGCCAGGAAGGCCGTCAGGAAGGCCGTCGGGAAGGCCGCCAGGAAGGCCGTCAGGAAGGCCGCCAGGAAGGGCTGCGGGAAGGCGAAGCCCAGCTGCTGCTACGCCAACTGCAGCGCCGCTTTGGCGCGTTAAGCGAAGCCCAGCAAAGACAGATAAAAGCCCTTCAGGTAGAACAGCTTGAAGCGCTCGGCGAGGCACTGCTGGAATTTAAAACCCGTGCCGAGGTAGATGCCTGGCTGAACGCACATCCAGCCTAATCGCCCTGGGATCGCGCAGCACCAGCTGCGCATTTGATACGCTTTAAACCCCACGAGGCCTGCGGCCTCGGTGCGCAGCTGGTGCTGCGCGGTCCCAGGGGGCTTGCGCTTGCTGACCGACGGGATAAACATCACAGGCCCGTACCACCTCGAAGCCCTGGACGTCAAAGCCTTGGAGCGGCGCATCGACGGCGTGATACTCCCCGAGGACGACCAACAACCGATCTGGGCCATAGAAATACAAGCCCAGCGTGATCCACTGATCTACCATCGGCTCCTCATCGACATGGGACTGCTCGGCGAACGCCACCCCAAACGCGACATCCGGGGCCTTTTACTGTTTCTCAGCCCTGCACAAGACCCCAAAACCCGCCCCTGGCAGCCATGCCTGGAACAGGCCAGCGCACACTGCCCCGTGCGCCGGGTCTATCTGCTTGATGTCCTCAACCGCCTGAAACACACCGCCCCGGAACACCCACTGCTCGCCACCTTCCTGCCCTACCTGCTCGAAGACCGCGAACACCTGCGGGAACAGGCACCACAGGCCTACCGTCAAATCCAACAGGCCGCCCTGAGCGCGCGTGCCCGCCGTCACTGCCTGGACGTCTTCCAATCCTGGCTCATGGCACGCTTTGACCAACTCACCCTAGAGGAGATCCTCATCATGCTTGGAGAACTCACCCCCTTAGAACAAACCCGCGCCTATCGCGACATCGTCGAAAAAAACCAACCCATCTGGCTTGACCAGGGGCGTAGGGAAGGCCGTCAGGAAGGCCGTCGGGAAGGCCGTCAGGAAGGGCGTCAGGAAGGGCGTCAGGAAGGGCGTCAGGAAGGCCTGCGGGAAGGGCTGCGGGAAGGCGAAGCCCAGCTGCTGCTACGCCAACTGCAGCGCCGCTTTGGCGCGTTAAGCGAAGCCCAGCAAAGACAGATAAAAGCCCTTCAGGTAGAACAGCTTGAAGCGCTCGGCGAGGCACTGCTGGAATTTAAAACCCGTGCCGAGGTAGATGCCTGGCTGAACGCACATCCAGCCTAATCGCCCTGGGATCGCGCAGCACCCGCTGCGCATTTGATACGCTTTAAACCCCACGAGGCCTGCGGCCTCGGTGCGCAGCTGGTGCTGCGCGGTCCCAGGAGCCGCTTGACACCGCTCACGCTGAAGCGTAGCCTGTTTGCAGAGTCTGAAAGCTCTAAATAACAGGCGGTTCCCCGTGCCGATGATGCGGTTTTTTTCTCTGCGTGAAATTTCCCTCTTGATCGGGAGGGGATGAATACAACACCCTTTCGGGGGAAATAAGTCCACCGTTCCTGTTATACGGCTTTCAGCCTCCTGATCGCCCTTTAAACATTTAAAGGGTCTGCCTACTGTTTAAACCTACTGAAAGAGGAATAACAGGTGATAAATCCGTTAATCAGCATCCGCGAGTCCCTTATTGGTGGCGTACCTCAGCAATCTGTGAACGCCCGCGAATTACACGCCTTTTTACAAAGCAAACAGGAATTTACCCACTGGATCAAAGGACGCATCAAGCAATATGCTTTCGCCCAAGATATTGATTTTTGTGTAATTGATAATTTTATCAATGACGCCAGTGCCTTTGGTGGCAAACGCAAACACACCGATTACCACCTCACTCTCGACATGGCCAAAGAGCTGTCGATGGTAGAACGCAATGCCAAAGGGCGTCAGGCGCGGCGTTATTTCATCGACTGCGAACGCATCGCCAAAGCAGCCAGCGAATCTCACACAACTCGTGACGACACCTTTCAGGTGTCGCAGGAAGAACAAGCGACGGCCGCCTGCCTGCGTCACGGCACAGACATCGAAACCCACCTGACCCAGGCGGTGGATCACCTCAGCGGCGCTTTACACAACCTCACCGAAGCCCTGCAACAGGCCCAAGGCCGCAAGCGCGAGCATCTAAGCCACTTGGTACACCGCCTTAACCCCACGAACCTTCAACCCTCTACCGCATCACCTCCGTCCTCCCCGCCCCCCAGTTGCTACACCCCCGAACCGGAAAACGCCCTGAGCGAATCCATGCAAGAAAAACTCGCCGCCTGGCTACACGGCCGCAGCCGGTGTACCTTGTATGAGGTGTGCCTGGAAGTGTTTGGTATACCGCCCGAAGACCTCAACCGCGCCGGACAAACGCGTTTGGGCTGTATGCTCAAGGCATTGGGCTGGGTGTCACAGCGTGAAACCGTGGCGCCAAATCAGCGGGTGAAGGTGTATAGGCCGGTGGAGGGGTAGGGGCGGGGTGGTTTTTTGACCCCCTCCCCCCCTTACGGGGGTACTCCCCCTTGGCAGGGGGGGAGTTTTTTTTGCGGCGCGGGCATAAAAAAGCCGCCCTGGGGGGGGCGGCTTGGGTTGTGGGTGGAGCGCCGAGTTTTACTCGGCGATCCAGTCGGTGCTCCATGATGCCGAGTGCAACTCGGCGATCCACTCGGCGCTCCCGGCGGCGGTTATTGCAGCAGCGAGAGGACGCTTTGGCTGGAGGCGTTGGCCTGGGCAAGGACGGAGATGCCGGCTTGTTGCAGGATCTGCGCCTTGGTCAGGTTGGCGGTTTCCACGGCAAAGTCAGTATCGACGATGCGCGAGCGTGAGGCTTCCATGTTCTGGCGGGCGATGCCTAAGTTTTCCAGGGCGCTTTCGAATTTGCGCTGGACGGCGCCGATTTCGGAGCGTTTGTCGGAGACCATGGCGAGCGCGCCGTCGATGACGCTGATAGCCAGCGAGGCATCTTCACGGGTGGCGACGGTGATCTCGGTCAGGTTCACCTGCTTGGAGGCCAAGATTTCACCTTCTGAACCAAAGAAGCTGACTTTGGTTTGCGCTTGATCATTCACCTCGGCACGGAAGTCGGTCATGTCCAGGTCAAACTTGGCATCAAAGGCCCCGGTGATGGTGATGGTGCTATTGCCGCCTTGCAGGGTGACGATGCCGGCCTTGAGGTTGGCCAGACCGAATTCCTGACGTTGCGCAGCCGTGACGGCGCTGCCATCGGCGGTTTTCAGGCCCACGCCTTCGGGTTCAGTGCCTTTGACAGCGGCGTCAATGGCAGAGTTGATCACGCGAGTCAGGTCTTCCAGCGAATTTACTCGGGTTCCTGCCTGTGTGGTCTCTTCGGTACCTACTTTGGAACCGGCCTGGAAGATGTCACCCTGAAGCAGGACATATCTATCGGGATTGCCAGCGCTGGCGACTTCATACGCCTGAATGGTCATGGTCTGGGTACCCTGATCCCAAGAGGCCTCCAATTTACGATCAGGATCAGCAGCATGTTCAAACGTCAAGGTATTCAGATAGTTGGCAATATCAGCCCCGGTTTCCAGAGTCGCCAATGTATCAAACACATTTTTATTTGTCTGTGTAACGCCCCCGATCTTGATGGTGTCGTAGCCAACACCGACATTGATGTCAAGGTGGGTAATGGATTTTAGCTCATTGGCGGTCAGCCTGATATCCAACTTATTAGCTGCGGCATCGGCATACGGCCCTGTCAGTGACACACCCGTAATGCGAGCACCGCCGCCATCATCTGCAGTACCATCACCATCGCTGATTACCAAGTCAGTGCCATCTAAGGTAGCGTAAACGTTACCGCGGTTAAACCCAGTTACATCTTGCAGAGCTGTTTGTATATCAGCAATGCTCTCAGCTTTTTGAACATCAATGGTTCTAGTTTCGCCACCAATAGTTAGCTTTAATTGATGGAAGGTACCTGCCGCAAAGGTTGCGGTTGCACTGACATCACTGATCCGGGTTTCTGTTGCGGTCACTGTTCCAGTTGTAACAGTTGTAGTCGTATCAGTTAAATTAAAGGCAGGGGTTGCATTGACGCCCGCACCTTGATTGTCTCTTACGCGAATTTCACTCAATCCAGTGACTGAAAATTCAAAGCGGCCATTTTGGTTTTGGGCCGTATCGGAGTTTAAATGATTGACAAAGTCATTAACCGTCCATGCCCCGCCTTGGTTTCCTTGTAACACGGTAAATGTTTGGGAGTTACCTGCACGATCCTCATAGGAAAGGGTGATATCACCTTCAGAGCCATCGAAGGTCATTGCACCTGGAGCTATCGTAAATTCAGTATAGGTTGTGCTGTTTGAGCCACTGAGACTGAATTGCACCAGAGACTGCGTGACTGTGCCTACGCTATCGCGTTGACCGTCGGTGGTATTCAACAGGACGCCGTTATCTCCGGTTACCATGCTCACGGTAGCCTCGGTTTGCAAAACCAGCTTGCCTGAGTTACCCGATGGCTCCCAGGTGGCAAATTGCACATGTTCACCGCTCCAGGTGTTGGTGGCCGAATCCCATTGACCTTCAACACCATAGGTTGCCGGTTGTGCCAGAACTGCCTGATTTAAAAAATCAGCCAGTTGGGTACCCGTGGTGATGTCTGCCCAGTTGTTATATCCCGCAACATCCGTGAAAGCCTGGTTGACATCAAATTTTGCACCATTGATGGTCAGATCAACGCCGCCCCAATTATTTTGAGTCCCGGCAATAGAGCCGATGCTGTTAATCGCTGCCGAGGTGAGATTGCCGATTTCGACGCTGTTGTATTTGGCGGCGTCGTTAAAGCCGCCGAGTTTGTCGAGGTCGATTTCCAGCAGCAGGTTTTCATTAAGACCGACGCCACGCGATTGGCTCAGGCCAATTTCCATTTTGCCTTTGACTTCAAAGCCGGCTTTGATGTTGTCGGCACTCAAGCCCTCGGAGCCGACGACGCGGGTGGCGCCGATCTGGGTGGCGCGGGCGTCGACGCCGTTGACGGCGATGGTCTGGCCCTGGTTGGCGCCGATCTGGAAGACCTGGCCGAAGGTGGTGCCATCGAGCAGGCGCTGGCCGTTGAATTCGGCGGTGGCGGCGATGCGCTTGACTTCGCTGAGCAGGGCGTTGAGGTCGTTGTTGAGCGCCTGACGGTCGAGGGCGGAGTTGCCGTCACTGGCGGATTGGACGGCGAGCTGGCGCATGGTCTGCAGGTTGTCCATGATGGTGTTCATGCTGCCTTCGGCGGTCTGGGTGATGGAGAGGCCGTCGTTGGTGTTGCGCATGGCTTGCAGCGAGCCGTTGATCTGTGCGCTAAAGCGGGTGGCGATGGCCAGTCCGGCGGCGTCGTCTTTGGCGCCGTTGATGCGCAGGCCCGAGGACAGGCGTTCCAGGCTTTGGGCAAACTGGCCTGCGGATTTGGACAGGTTGCGTTGTGCGTTGATGGACAGCACGTTGGTGTTGATGACGGTGTTTGACATGGCGATTCTCCAGGTTTTGGTGTGTTGCCGTGTTGCAGGGATGGCGGCGTGGTCTTGGTGCTGTGCCGCCCGAGCTTGGGTGGTGGTGGGCTTTGGGCTGGTTGCCGTGGGCCTCATGCACCGCTCTTGGCCTGTTTATCGGCGGGTGGGGAGAAAGCTTTAGGGATTTTTTGAAAATTTTTTTTGGGGGGGAGCCGGAGCGCGCACCCCTGGGAGCGCGGAGCACCAGCTACGCACCGAGGCCGCAGGCCTCGTGGGGGTTTTTATGCGCAGCTGGTGCTGCGCGGTCCCAGGGGCTACGCGGTCCCAGGGCTACGCGGTCTCAGGAGATACGGCGGCGGTTGTGCGATAATGGCATCCATCATTGACGGAGGAACTTCCCATGACTCAAACCAACCCCACTCTCGATGATGTCTGGCGGCTGTTTCAGGAGACTGATCGTAAGTTTCAGGAAACCGATCGCCAGATGAAGGAATCGGCACAAGAAGCCAGTCGCAGGTTTCAGGAAGCCGATCGCAGGTTTCAGGAAACTGAGCGTGTGATCAAAGAATCCGCGCTGGAAACCGAGCGCCTGATGAAAGAATCCGCGCTGGAAACTGACCGCAAATTTAAGGAGACAGATCAAAAGTTCAAAGAACTGAAAGACTTATTCACCAGCCAATGGGGCCGGTTAATGGAGGCTTTGGTGGAAGGGGATTTAGTGCCTTTGCTGATTCAGCACGGCATTCCCGTCTCCGACACCTCGACCCGGCTCAAAGGCAAGTGCCCGGATGGCGGCAACTATGAATTCGACATCCTCGCCCACAATGGCATCGAGATGGTGGTGGTGGAAGTCAAAACCACCTTACGCCCCGATGATGTCAAACACTTTCTCTATAAACTCGATCATATGAAGGGCTGGATCCCGCGCTATGCGCAGAATCGCATTTACGGTGCTGTGGCATGGCTAACCGCCGATGCGGGAGCCGAGATCATGGCAGAAAACCGAGGGCTGTTGAGTATTCGAGCGACCGGCGATTCAGCAAGCATCGTCAATGCGGCCACATTTCGTCCGCGTGCCTGGTAGCAAACCCTGGGAGCGCGGAGCTCTGGGACCGCGCAGCACTAGCTGCGCATAAACCCCCACGAGGCCTGCGGCCTCGGTGCGCAGCTGGTGCTACGCGCTCCCAGGGCGCAACGGGTGCTGCGCGCTCCCGGGGGTGGTTTTTGATGAGGTGTGTAATGAACGAGCAGCGGCGGCGGTTTTATTTGCAGCGGTTGGGGGTGGAGTGTTGGGTGCCTCGGTCGCGTGTGGTTGAGTGTGTGGCGGATGTTGTGCAGGCTCAGGATGGTTTAGGCGTAGCTGGTGCTACGCGGTCCCAGGAGGATTTAGGCGTAGCGGGTGCTACGCGGTCGCAGGAGGATTTAGGCGTAGCGGGTGCTACGCGGTCCCAGGAGGATTTAGGCGTGGCAGGGGCTACGCGGTTGCAGGAGGATTTATGCGTAGCGGGTGCTACGCGGTCCCAGGAGGATTTATGCGTAGCTGGTGCTACGCGGTCCCAGGAGGATTTAGGCGTAGCTGGTGCTACGCGGTTGCAGGAGGATTTAGGCGTAGCTGGTGCTACGCGGTCCCAGGAGGATTTAGGCGTAGCGGGTGCTACGCGGTCCCAGGAGGATTTAGGCGTGGCAGGGGCTACGCGGTTGCAGGAGGATTTAGGCGTGGCGGGTGCTACGCGGTTGCAGGAGGATTTAGGCGTGGCAGGGGCTACGCGGTTGCAGGAGGATTTATGCGTAGCGGGTGCTACGCGGTTGCAGGAGGATTTAGGCGTGGCGGGTGCTACGCGGTCCCAGGAGGTTTTAGGCGTAGCTGGTGCTACGCGGTCCCAGGAGGATTTATGCGTAGCTGGTGCTACGCGGTCCCAGGAGGATTTAGGCGTGGCAGGGGCTACGCGGTTGCAGGAGGATTTATGCGTAGCTGGTGCTACGCGGTCCCAGGAGGATTTAGGCGTGGCAGGGTTGGATTGGGCGGGGTTGGCGGCGCGGGTGCGGGGGTGTGTGGCGTGTGAGGTGTTGGCGGGGGCGCGGACGCAGACGGTGTTTGGGGTGGGGGATGTGCGCGGGCCGTGGTTGTTTGTGGGGGAGGCGCCGGGGGCGGATGAGGATCGTTTGGGGGAGCCGTTTGTGGGGCGGGCGGGGAAGTTGTTGGATAGTATGTTGGCGGCGTTGGGGTTAAAGCGCGGGGAGGGGGTGTATATTGCGAATATTTTGAAGTGTCGGCCTCCGCAGAATCGTGATCCTTTGCCAGCGGAGGCGGCGGCGTGTCGCGGTTTTCTGGATCGGCAGATTGCCTTGGTGCAGCCTCGGGTGATTGTGGCGCTGGGGCGGGTGGCGGCGCAGAATTTGTTATCCTCGGAGATTCCTATTGGCAAGATGCGCGGTCAGCGTTTTGTGTATCAGGGGGTTCCGGTGGTGGTGACGTATCATCCGGCGTATTTGTTGCGTAGCCCGCAGGAGAAGGCGAAGGCGTGGGCGGATTTGAAGCTGGCGCGGCAGGTTTTTCAGGCGGGTTGAGTTTATTTGTTTTTTGATTGAGGTGTGTTTATGCGTGTTGCGGTAACGAGTGAGGATTTTGCGACGATTTCGGGCCATGCGGGGCGGTGTCGTCGTTTTTGGGTGTTTGAGGCCGATGGGCAGGGCGAACCTGTGGAGGTGGCGCGGGTGGAGGTGCCTGGGGCGTTGGTGTTTCATCATTATCAGGGTGGGGAGCATCCGTTGTTGGAGGCGCGTCCGGAGGCGGTGATTACGCAAAGTGCGGGTGCGGGGTTTGTGCAGCGGCTGACGGCGCACGGGATTGCGGTGCATGTGACGGGGGCGTCTGATCCGCTGGCGGCGGTGAGGGCGTTGGCCTCGGGTGAGGCGTTGCCGCCGGGTGAGGCAGTGCATCAATGTGGGTGTGGGGCTTGAGCTTTTGCTCGCTATGCAGGTGTCGCTTTTTTTGCAGCGGCATCAAGATGATGCCGCCACTTTATGCGGAGCGGGTGCTCCGCGTTCCCAGGGTTAGGGGACGATGAGGATGAGGCCAGCGTGAAGGACGTTGGGGTCGGCGATGACGTGTTGGTTGGCCTCTGAGAGGCGGCGCCATTGGTTGCCGTCGCCGTAGACGCGGACGGCGATGCGGGCGAGGGTGTCTTCGCGACGGACTTGGTAGACGCCACGGGCGTTTTCGATGCGGGCCATGAGAAATTGGTGTTTTCTCAGTTCGGCGATGGCGTGGTTGAGCTGTTCGGTGCGCTGCGGATCGGGGCTGGTGGCGTGTTGGCGGCGTAAGGTCTGGAACTGTTCGGCGGCGGCACGGGCCTGTTCTTTGACGGTTTGGGCATCGGCCTGGCCACCGTCAAGCGGGGCGAGGGATTGGCTGAGGTGTTTCAGCTCGCGTTGTTGTTGGTCGGTGTTGGCTTCAAGGTCGCTGATGTAGGCCATGACCTCTTGGAGCAGGGTCATTTGTTCGTCGAGTTCGTGTTCACGTCCGGCCAGCTGGGTGTTTAAGGTGTCGATGTTGGTCAGGGCCTGGGCCAGATTTGCCTGGGCCTTTTGTTTTTCGGTCAGGGTGCTTTGCTGCTGTTGCTGTAATGCGTGAAGTTCGGCGGTTAAGTGCTCAGCGCGTTCTTGTGCGCTGTGCAGGCGCTGGGTCAGGGCCTGGTTTTCTGCGGTTTGGGCCTCATGCTGGGCGCGCTGGGCGGTGAGTTGTTCGGCGCGCTGTTGTAGCTCGGCGGCTTGTTGCTGGTTTTGTTCGGTGCGTTGTTGGAGCTGGCGTTGCAGGTCTGCCAGTTCCTCGGCTTGGCGCGTGAGGCTTTGATCTTGTGCGTTAAGGCGTTGCTCCAGGGTATTTCGTTCCTGAAGCGTGTCGTCAAGACGCTGCTGGAGCTGGGTCAGGGCGTCGTAGATTTGGCTTTGCTCGTCACGCGTGGCTTGTACGGCGGCATCGGCGCGCTGGGTTTTGGCCTGTTCTTCGATCAGTTGTTCTTGCAGTTTGGCTTTGTCTTCTTGCACTTGCTGGCGTGTTGTCTGGCATTCGCTGAGCAGGGTCTGGTGTTCGTGCGTTTGCTGATCGCGTTCGCGCTGGCAGGTTTGCAGTTGCGTGGCGAGTTCCTGATGGTGGTTTTCTGCGCTGTGGAGTTGGTCGCGGAGTTGTTGATGTTCCTGGGCCTGCTGCTCAAAACGATCAACGCGCTCCATGAGCTGCTGCGTCTGGGCCTGCATGTGTGCCAGTTCGGCTTCCAGTTCGGCGGTGCAGGAGACTTCCACGGCGGTGGTGGGGGTGTCATCGGCGGCGATAGGCGCCAGCGTGAACAGGCCGATGACGATGAGGAGTGCTGTGTATGTCAGTGGTTTGCGTGCGGCGTGTTTGAATAGAGCAGCGTTCATCATGTTTTTACGTCGGAGTGTTGGCTGGGAAGGGCTGCCGCCTCAAGCGAGGCGGTCAGCGATTTAGTGGTATTTTGTTGCTGCACAGGGGTGCTGCGCGATTCCAGGGGCGGCACCGGGAAAGATGCCGCCATGTCTTTGGCTTATCCAGGCAGTTGTTTGAGTAATGCACTGGCCTGGTCTTTTTGCGCGTCGTTGCCCTCGGCCAGCACTTCTTCCAGGGTGGCACGGGCGCCTTCGGGGTCGCCCATTTCCAGGTAGGCACGCGCTAGCTCAATCTTGGTGGAGATTTCGCCGGTTTGGGTGAAGTCTGCAAAGTCGCTGAACTCATCGGCCTTGAGGTCGTCATTTTGGGAGTCTGTGCGCTCGAAATGTGCGGTGCTTTCCAGTTGTAAATCCGAGAGGAAATCATCCGCGCTGTCGCTGCTTTGGGTATCGCGATCAAAGGCGATGGAAAACGCCTCGCTATCGGCGTCCAGTTCCACTGTGCTGTCTTGCCCTTTGGGGGCCGCGTCATCAAGCTGATTAAGTTCTTTTTCCAGATCAGACAGTTCAAGGCTTTCCAGTTCGTCCGCAGAAAAGTCCATGATGTCGCCGGTGTCCGTTGCCAGACGATTTGCCGAGGAGGGCTGATCGGCGGCGGGGCTTTCTGCGTCAAAGGCGAAGTCGTCCAGCGAGGAGGTGCTAAACGGGTCGGGTTCCTCTGCGGGAGTATCACGCGCATCGTCACGCGGTGCGCTCTTTTCTTCCTCTGGGCGGTCATCCAGCGTAGCAGCAAAGGGATCGTCCTGCTCAATGCTCAGGGCGTCGTCTTCCTGGGCTGTTGGACGGGGCGTCTGCGCATCCTGTGCGGGCGGTGCTGCCTCCAGCTGGCTGTCATCCAGGTCCGCGCCAAAGTCATCCAGATCAATGCTTAGGCTATCGCCTTCTTGAGCCGTTAGGCTGCGCGTGTGTTCATCGTGGACGGCGGGGGTGGTCTCGCTTGAGGGCGACGCTGGCTCCAGCGGGCTGTCATCCAGGTCCGCGCCAACGTCATCCAGATCAATGCTTAGGTCGTCATCTTCCTGGGCCGTTGGGCTGCGCGTGTGTTCATCGTGGACGGCGGGGGTGGTCTCGCTTGAGGGCGACGCTGGCTCCCGCGGGCTGTCATCCAAGTCGGTGGCAACGTCATCCAGCTCAATGGTGAAGCTGTCGTCTGTGAGCGGGTCAGCCACATCGACGGCATCAAAGGCTGCCGTCAGATCACTCAGTTCTGACGCGAAGTCTTGCGCGGTCGGCGGGGCGATTTCTTCGGCGGCTTCTGTGGGCGTCGCGGATAGGTCAATTTCTTGCTCTATCGTATCCTGGCCCAAGGTTGGCTCGTCATCAAGTTCAAATTCTACGCCGGAGAGGGTTTCTTCCAGCTCGTGTGGGGCGAATTCAAATTCCTTGGTGTCCAAGGCGCCAATCGCGGCCGCCGCACCCGCCAGCCCTGCACCTGCGGCACCGGCCGCCAGCACGCTGCTGCTTCCAGTGCCGGATGTGGTTCCGCCAGCGGCAAACAGGGGATTTTCCGGGCTGAGTTCTTGCGCCATTTCCGCCACCCGCTTCCACAGGGCGCTGGGTTTGCCTTCCAGCGCGATGTGCATGTTTTGCGCGGCAGCGTCAAAGGCATCCTGGTTTTTTGTGGCGAAGTAGGTTTCGACCAGCTTGTAATGGTAGTCAATGCGCTCGGGATGTTTGTTCAGCGCGTTTTTGAGCAGCTCCTCGGCCTGATCAAATAAGCCATAGGCCAGATAGACATCCACCTCGGCGATGGTGTCGTCGGTGTGAATCTCTTTTTCTGCCTGGGTGGCCTCCTGCAGCTCATCGGTTGGGCTTTGCGCCTGTTCCGGTGTGCTGGGCATATCCTCGGGGGGTAATTCCACCGTCTGCTCTTTGGGTGGCACAGCAGCCGCCAGTGGCGCCGTGGCAGCAGATACGCTGGACAAGTCCTCTGGGGCGGTGTCACGGGTACGCCCGCCGGGTTTGTTCAGCGTCAGTGCAGTAGGCATCTGATCTGACAAGGTATCGCCACTGTCTTCTTGCTTGCGTCGCAATACGCCGCGAATCACCGTCCACAGCAATAACAGGACCAGAATGCCGGCCAGCCCGACACCGGCCAAGGGGAGGCGTGGGTCTGCCAGCAGCTCTTCCCACAGACTCGGCGTGGCCGGGACTGGCGCGGGCGTCGGCGTAGGCTCAGCGGCGGGCGGTGGGGTCACTGGGGTTGCCGGGGGCAGTGGTTCAACGGCCAGCGGGGCAGCCGGTTCATCCGCAAACGGTTCATCAAGGATCGTCGGTGCCCAATCCTGTTCTGGGACAGGGGGTGACAGGGATTCATCCGGCAGTATGGAGTGAGCCGGAGGCTCGGTGAATGCCTCCAGTAGGGGGAGCGTTGTTTGTGCAGCCTCTGGCGGGGTGGCGAGTGATTCCAGCCCGGCCAAGGTGTCACTGACCGGAGGCTCTGGTGTGCGTGTTGTCTCGTCAGGGCCGGTAGGTGGCTCTTGGGTGAGCGCACTCAGGGCCTGTTGCGTTTCCTCCACGCGGCTGTCGGTACGTTCGCTTTGCAGCTCAATCATGTGCTGCTGTAATTCCGCCATCTGTTCATTGGTCAGGGTTAGCAGGCGGTCCTTGCGCGACAGATTTTCTTCCAGTTCATGCACCCGGCTGCGTAATTCCTCAATTTCCAGACGACGAGCCTCAGCAGTTTCCCGGGCGACTGCAAGATTTTGTTCGGCACGGGCCAGCTGTTCCAGCTCTTCGACAGGAATGTCATTGGCGCGAATTTCCAGGCGGTCTTCCGCCGGTGCTGCGGCTTGTGCGGAGGGGGGCGTGCGCTCAACCGGGGCCGGGGTAGGCGCAGCCGACGGCGTTACTGCCTGGGCAACCGGTGTGGTTGCTGGAGGCGATACTGGATCCTGGGTCAGGCGTGTACGATAATCGCGCCAGAGGTTGTTTTGGCGCACCACTTCTTGCAGCGCTTCTTGCTGTGACAGGGCAAGGATTTCCTCGCGTGAGGGAATACGCAGGACGCGACCCCGGATCACCTGATTGATGTTGTTATCAATAAAGGCCTCAGGATTGGCGCGCAGCAGGGCGATCATCATCTGCTGCACGCTGATGTCATTGTCCGGCCGCAACCGAGTGCCCAGTTGCCACAGGGTATCACCGGCCTGGACACGATAGCTTTGTGCCGTTTGGGCGGCAGTGTCGGGACGTGGTGCGGCAGGCGGCGCGGTGGCCGCCGGGGCAGGGCGTGAGGGGCTGGGTACGCTGACCGGAAGATTGGAGGCGGCCGGGGCAGGTTCAAAGACCTTGGGCGGATCAAGCAGGACGGTGTATTCACGCACCACGCGCCCGCCGGGCCAGGTGGCCTCAATCAAAAAATTCAGGAAAGGTTCACGCACCGGGTTAGGGGTCTGGATCTGTAATACCCTTTGCCCATCGCTGCGGGCCAGCGGCTGAAAGCGCAGTTCGGTGAGATAGTGGGGGCGTTCAATGCCCAGGCGGCGAAACAATGCCTCCGGTGCCAGCTTGAAGCTCAGATCTTCCAGATCTTCTGCGCGCTCTACGCTCAGCGCAATCTCAGCGTGCAAGGGCTGATTCAGCGCTGATTTGACCGTGATATTGCCTAGTCCCAGCGCGTGCGAGAGTCCTGGCAGCCACACTATCCAGATAAGAACGCTCAAAGCCAATGTACGCACAGCCTGACCCCTCATTAGATTTATTAAACAACGGCCAATTCTATCCTAAATTATCCGCTTGGTTTTAATGTTCTGCTTTCTCTCAGCAAGTCTAAATTCTTGTTATTGCCGGGTTAGCGAATGCCTTTTGCTTTCACTAATAGCGGCATCTGTGAAGATGCCGCCACCGGATGCTGCGACTCAAAGATACTGACTGATCAAGACTTCTGCAATCTGAATACTGTTAAGTGCCGCACCTTTACGCACATTATCGGCAACCACCCACAGATTCAGCCCGCGTGGATGTGAGATGTCTTCGCGAATGCGACCGATGTACACCGGGTCCTGATTGGCAGCCTCGGTCACGGCGGTAGGATAGCCGCCATCCCGACGTTCGTCGATCACCACGACACCAGGGGCCTTGGCCAGCAAGGCGCGGGCCTGTTCGGCGGTGATTTTGTCGCGGGTTTCGATGTGTACTGCCTCGGAGTGACCATAAAAGACCGGCACCCGCACGGTGGTCGGATTCACCTGAATATTCTGATCTTCCATGATTTTCCGCGTTTCCCACACCATTTTCATCTCTTCTTTGGTATAGCCATTTTCCATGAAAACATCAATATGCGGGAGCACGTTAAAGGCGATCTGCTTGGGATAGACCTGGGGCTCAATCTCACGCCCGTTAAGCAGTTGCGCGGTCTGGCTGGCCAGTTCTTCAATGGCCTCTTTGCCGGTACCCGAGACCGCCTGATAGGTGGCGACGTTGATGCGGGTGATGCCCACGGCGTCATAAATGGGCTTTAAGGCGACCAGCATTTGAATGGTGGAGCAGTTGGGATTGGCAATGATCCCACGGGTGGTATACCCGGCGACGGCGTGTGCATTGACCTCCGGCACAACCAGGGGAATATCGTCGTCGTAGCGAAATTGCGAGGTGTTATCAATGACCACACAGCCCGCATCCGCTGCCTTGGGGGCGTATTCCTTAGAAACCGAGGCGCCCGGCGAAAACAGGCCAATGTCGGCCTGGGAGAAATCAAAGGTGGCTAAATCCTGTACCTCCAGTTGACGCTTGCCAAAGCTGACCTGGCTACCGGCTGAGCGGCTGCTGGCCACCGCATAGACCTCACCTACCGGAAAATTGCGCTGTGCCAGAATGGACAGCATGGCCTCGCCAACAGCGCCGGTAGCACCAACAACCGCCACGTTATATTGTTTGCTCATGAAAATGATAAAATCCTGAAAAGATCAATCTTGCAGTATTGCGTATAAAAAAGCGACGCAGACCCTGGGCCTGCCTGTGTTTACCGGATTAGTCCCTGAGGGCTTCAATCACGGCATCGCCCATCAGCTGGGTGCCGACGCGTTCGCAGCCTTCGGTGTAAATATCGCCGGTGCGCAGCCCGTGGGCCAGAACCCGGCTGACGGCCTGATCCACAGTATCGGCCAAGGCGGCCTCATCGAGACTGTAGCGCAGCATCATGGACACTGACAAAATGGTGGCCAGCGGATTGGCGATATCCTGCCCGGCGATATCGGGGGCAGAACCGTGTACCGGTTCATACATGCCTTTGCCGTTGGCATCCAGCGAGGCCGAGGGCAACATGCCAATCGAGCCGGTGAGCATCGCGGCAATGTCAGAAAGCACATCGCCAAACAGATTCGAGGTCACCATCACGTCAAATTGCTTGGGCGCACGCACCAGCTGCATCGCGGCATTATCGACATACAGATGCGACAGGCTCACCTCAGGATAATCCTTGCTGACCCGCTCGGCCACTTCGCGCCATAATTCAGACACTTCCAGCACATTGGCTTTATCCACCGAGCACACCCGCCGCTGGCGCTTGAGGGCAATATCAAAGGCAGTACGCATGATGCGCTCAATCTCGGCCTCGGTATAGATCATGGTATTAAAGCCTTCGCGCTGCCCGTCTTCACGGGTGCGGATGCCGCGTGGCTGACCAAAATAAATCCCGCCGGTGAGTTCGCGCACGATCATGATATCCAGCCCCGAGACCACCTCAGCGCGCAGGGTTGAGGCCCCGGCCAGCTGCGGATAGAGAATCGCCGGGCGCAGATTGGCAAACAGGCCCAAGGCTGAACGAATCCCCAGCAGGCCGCGCTCCGGGCGCAATTCTCGCGGGAGGCTGTCGTATTGCGGGCCGCCTACCGCGCCCAGCAAAATGGCATCGGCCTCGCGGGCCAGTTTCAGGGTATGTTCGGGCAGCGGATGGCCGCAATCGTCATAGCCCGCACCGCCAATCGCGCCCTGTTCCAGCGTGATTTTTAAATCAAAATCATGCTTGAGGGTTTCCAGCAATTTCATCGCCTGGGCGATGATTTCCGGGCCGATGCCATCCCCCGGCAGGATTAAAATCTTCTTACTCATGGACATTCTCCGTTGGCGCGGCATCCGGGAAGATGCCGCCACGTCGTAAACTTGCAGGATTCATTGTACGTTGGCAAACAGCCAGGGGGCTTGCTGGCGCCGCTTGGCCTCATAGGCGCGGATATCATCGGCATGGCGCAGGGTCAGGCCAATGTCGTCGAGTCCATTGAGCAGGCAATATTTGCGAAATGGATTGATTTCAAAGAAAAACACCTCGCCAGCCTGACTGGTCACGGTTTGCTCTTCCAGATCAATCTTGACCAGGGCCTGCGGGTCGGCCTGGGTTTGCGCAAACACATGATCCACAGCCTCATGCCCGAGCACAATGGGCAGCAGGCCGTTTTTGAAGCTGTTACTGAAGAAAATGTCGGCAAAGCTTGGCGCAATCACTACGCGAAAACCGTAGTCGGTCAAGGCCCACACGGCATGTTCCCGCGAGGAGCCACAACCAAAATTTTCTTGTGCCAGCAAAATCTTTGCCCCGGCAAAGCGGGCATCATTGAGCACAAAGTCAGGATTGAGGCGGCGCTGGCTGTGATCATCGCCCGGCTCGCCGGGGTCCAGATAGCGCCAGTCATCAAACAGATTGGGGCCAAAACCTGCCCGCTGTACCGATTTCAGATATTGCTTGGGGATGATGGCGTCGGTGTCCACGTTGGAACGTGCCAAGGGCATCACCTTGGCGGTCAGGGTGATAAATTTTTCCATTAAATCAAATCTCTTACATCAACAAAGTGACCGGCGCAGGCGGCGGCTGCCGCCATGGCCGGGCTGACCAAGTGGGTGCGTCCGCCCTGTCCCTGGCGGCCTTCAAAATTGCGGTTGGACGTGGCTGCACAACGCTCACCGGGTTCCAGACGATCAGCATTCATCGCCAGACACATCGAACAGCCCGGCTCGCGCCACTCAAACCCGGCTTCCCGGAAAATGCGATCCAGCCCTTCGGCCTCGGCTTGTTGCTTGATCAGCCCGGAACCAGGCACCACCATCGCCAATTTTACCTGGGCGGCGCGCTGGCGTCCTTTGACCACGGCGGCGGCGGCGCGCAGATCCTCAATGCGCGAGTTGGTGCATGAGCCGATAAAGGCTTTATCAATGGGAATTTCGTGAATCGCCATCCCGGCGCGCAGGCCCATATACTCCAGGGCGCGGCGGGCGGCATCGGCCTTGACCTTATCGCCCAGATCCGCCGGGTCAGGAATGCGCGCATCGACCGGTAACACCATCTCCGGTGAGGTGCCCCAGGTGACTTGCGGGGCAATACTGGCGGCGTCAATAAACAGCTCACGGTCAAAGTGGGCATCCGCGTCGGAATACAGCGCCTGCCATGCCTTGACCGCCTGCTCCCAAAGCGCCCCCTGCGGTGCCAGCGGACGCCCCTTTAAGTAATCAAAGGTGGTTTGATCCGGGGCGATGATACCGGCGCGTGCCCCGGCCTCAATGGCCATATTGCACACCGTCATGCGCCCTTCCATGGATAAGGCCCGCACCGCTTCGCCCGCAAATTCAATGGCATGGCCGGTGCCGCCTGCGGTACCGATCTGGCCGATAATCGCCAGCACCATATCCTTGGCGCTAACCCCGGTGCCCAGCACACCGTCGACGTTGATCAGCATATTTTTCATCTTGCGCTGTAACAGGCATTGCGTTGCCAGCACATGCTCGACTTCCGAGGTGCCGATACCAAAGGCCAGCGCCCCAAAGGCACCGTGGGTGGAGGTGTGCGAATCCCCGCACACTAAGGTCATGCCGGGCAAGGTCGCGCCCTGCTCAGGGCCCATCACATGCACAATCCCCTGGCGGGCATCGCCGATGGGAAAGAAGGTGATACCAAACTCGGAAACATTGCGCGCCAGGGTTTCAACCTGTAACCGCGCCACGGGGTCTGCAATCTCATGCTGCGGGGCCAGGGTCGGGACGTTGTGATCCGGCACCGCCACGGCGGTGTCTACCCGCCAGGGGCTACGTCCGGCCAGCCGCAAACCTTCAAAGGCCTGCGGTGAGGTCACTTCATGTAGCAGATGCCGGTCGATATACAAAAGCGCCGTACCATCGTCTTCATAGCGCACGACATGCGCATCCCAAAGCTTGTCATATAAAGTCTTAGCCGTCATGAATAAAAACTACCTGGAAAGTATAGATGGATAGGCCCGCCGCCCGCATTGCAAGGCGCTGTGCCGCAGTACGTTAAAGACAAAAAGCGATCGGTCGTGTCTGGCTCTCATCATACACCACCCGCGCGCCCTGCCGAAATGCTCAGGCACGACAATCCCGCCCGGCATCGGCCCGGTATCGGTGCGCTGTCATGATCTTGTCATATTTATTTCACAATCGTGACACGCGCTGCCCCTACCCTTTAGGGATATGCAGTGACTTTGTGTGCATCATCCAGCGATGTGTGTGTATTGCTGGCTATCCTGCGAGGCCGGTATCGGCTCGTTTCATGATTTTTGTAACTGTTTCAAGGGGTAAAACTATGCTCAAAAACGCACTCGTGACCGCCGTGGCGGCTACCGTCATGACCGCCGGTGCCGTACACGCCGACCGGGTTGATCCGGCGCTGCCTGATTATGAGCGCACCACCGGGGTCTCTGGCAATCTGTCCTCGATTGGCTCTGACACGCTCAATAATCTGATGACCCTGTGGGCGGAGGAATTCGCACGCAATTACCCTAACGTCAATATCCAGATTCAAGGCGCAGGGTCTTCCACCGCACCACCAGCCGTGACTGAAGGCACTGCCAACTTTGGGCCCATGAGCCGGGCGATGCGTGATTCTGAAATCCAGGCGTTTGAAAACCGTCACGGTTATCCACCTACGCCGGTTGCCGTCGCCATTGATATGGTTGCCGTCTATGTCAACAAAGACAACCCGATTGAAGGGCTGACCTTTGCACAGGTGGATGCCATTTTCTCCTCTACGCGGCGCTGCGGCCATCCTGAAGACATCACTCGCTGGGGCCAGCTGGGTTTAGGCGGTGCCTGGGCTAACCGTGATTTCACCCTGTATAGCCGCAATGCCGTCTCCGGCACCTATGGCTATTTCAAAGACAACGCCCTGTGCGGCGGTGACTTCAAGCCCAGCATCAACGAACAACCCGGCTCCGCCTCGGTAGTGCAGGGTGTGACGGAATCCATCAATGGCATCGGCTACTCCGGTATCGGCTATATCACCTCTGGGGTGCGCGCCGTCCCGTTGGCTAAAGAGGCCGGTCAACCCTTTGCCCCGGCCACTGCGGAAGCCGCCGCCGATGGCACCTATCCTCTGGCTCGCTTCCTTTATGTCTACGTGAACAAGCACCCCAACCGCGAACTGCCGCCGCTGGAGCGCGAATTCTTCAAGCTGGTGCTGTCCAAGCCCGGTCAGGAAGTGGTGGTGCGCGATGGTTATGTGCCGTTGCCAGAAGCTGCCGCCAAGCGTCAGCGTGAGCAATTGGGCATCAACTGATGCCGGATAACCGACCGCTCGCCGGATCGGTTTGCTGTACCACAAAGGCCGCGCAATGCGGCCTTTGTGCATTTTAGGGCGTGACAAACACCGTGGCTTACAAGGCCGCAGTGGCCGCGTGTGCTGCATCCGTTCAGTAAATAAAGATATAATCATATTCATAATATGCTTATTATCTTTTGTACGAAGGATGTCTATGCATTTTCGAGAACGGCTGGCCTTGATCTTTCCCTTCCTGCAGTGGTGGCCGATGCTCAATCGCACGACGCTCAAGGCCGATACCCTGGCAGGACTGACCGGGGCCATTGTGGTATTACCGCAAGGCGTGGCCTTTGCGATCATTGCCGGGATGCCGCCGGAATACGGGCTTTATGCCGCGATGGTGCCCGCGATTGTGGCGGCCTTGTTTGGCTCCTCCTGGCACCTGATTTCCGGGCCGACCACGGCAGCCTCGCTGGTGCTGTTTGCATCCTTGTCGACACTGGCAGAACCTGGCTCGCCAGAATACATCCGCCTGGCGATTACGCTGACCTTTCTGGTGGGCATGGTGCAGGTCATCATGGGGCTGGTTAAACTCGGCTCACTGGTAAATTTTATCTCCCACTCGGTGATCATCGGTTTTACCGCAGGCGCGGCGATCCTCATTGCCGCCAATCAGCTCAAAACCTTTTTGGGGCTGGAGATGCCACGCGGTTTACATCTGCATGAGATCGTGCTCAACGTTTTCAGCCAACGGGATGCCATCAATCCCTATGTGGTGCTGGTGGGCAGCGTGACCCTGCTGAGCGGCATTCTGGCGCGCCGCTATCTGCGCCCGATCCCGTATATGGTGCTTGCGCTGCTCATCGGCAGTCTGCTGGGTACCGCTTTAAATGTTTGGCTGGGGGCGGCGCATACCGGTATCAGTACGGTCGGTGCCCTGCCTGCAGGCTTGCCGCCGCTGTCGGCCCCGGATCTGAATCTAAATACGCTCAAAACCCTGGCCCCGGCGGTGCTGGCCCTGTCTTTGCTGGCACTGACCGAGGCCGTCTCCATATCGCGCTCCATTGCGCTGCGCTCCGGTCAGCATGTCAGCGGCAATCAGGAGTTCATCGGTCAGGGGCTGTCCAATCTGGCGGGCAGCTTTTTTTCCGCCTACGTGGCCACCGGTTCGTTTAACCGCTCCGGTTTGAATTATGAGGCCGGGGCACGCACGCCGCTGGCGGCGATCATCGCCGGGCTTGCGCTGATTGGCCTGGTGATGCTGCTGGCCCCGGTGGCCGCGTATCTGCCCCATGCGGCGATGGCTGGGGTCTTGTTTTTGGTGGCCTGGGGGCTTTTGGATTTTCATCATATCCATCAGGTGATGCGTACCAGCCTGCCGGAAACGGCGGTGATGGGCACCACCTTTGCCGCCACCCTGTTGCTGGATCTGGAGTTTGCCATTCTGCTGGGCGTATTTTTATCGCTAGTGGTGTATCTGTCGCGCACCTCGCGCCCGCGCATGATTACGCGGGTACCCAATCCGCATTCCCCGCAACGCAGTTTTATCACCGATCCCGCGCTGCCGGAATGTCCGCAATTAAAAATCCTGCGCATTGATGGCTCGCTGTTTTTTGGCGCGGTGCATCATGTGCGCGAAAATCTCATGCGTATGCTGCGCATCGAACCTGGCCAAAAGCACCTGCTGCTGGTTGCCTCAGGCATCAACTTTATCGACGTGGCCGGGGCAGAATTTCTCGCCGCGCAAGCCAAAACACGCCGCGAGGAAGGCGGCGGTCTGTATCTATACCGTGTCAAGGAAGGCGTACTCGAACCGCTGCAAAAGGGCGGTTATCTGGCGCTCATCGGCCCGGAAAATCTGTTTATCTCTAAACATCGCGCCCTGGCGACCATCCACTCGCGTCTGGATCCGGAGGTCTGCAAACGCTGCACCCGGCGCATCTTTCAGGAGTGCCACGCTGCTGCGCTGACACCGCCGCCATAAAGCGCCGGGCGCTATAAAATCATGCCGGGTTGTCGTCTGGCCTGCCTGGCGTTGGCTTTATCGGATGGATTGGGCATGGTATGTTGATACATACACCACGTGATATGCGGCCCGTTTGATGCCGCGATCATCCGCGACCCGCCAGCAGCGGCGGGCTTCAAGCACGACAACATGGAGCTAAAAACTGTTGCTTGATTTTTTTCTGCAAATATCTATAATCGCTTATATGAGCAAGATATATCGCATTAACGAGTTTGCGAAACGGATCGGAAAAGCACCCTCGACAATTCGGCGCTGGGAGCGCGAGGGGAAGCTCAAGGAGGACTTTGCCGAGATGCCCGTTCGCCAGCCCAAGGATTTGTGCGAATGAAAGTCACGCGGATTTTGTGCGCCAAGCGCCCGAACCAGGGCAAAGTCGGGGCGTTGCGCGACCAAGCGGGGCGGCTCGGGCAGGTGCGCTCCGAGGTCTGGCAGCGGTTTGGCTCAATTGGCGGCGTCACCCGCTCGGATCGCCAAATCCGCGACCAATGGCTGAAAGACAAGCGCGTCTTTTCCGTCTCAGCCAACGCTTGGAAAGAAACTTTGCGCGATGCCAAGGGCGACATCACGGCTTACATGGAAGCTGCCAAGGTCAAGGTGCGGCAGTGCATTTGGCGGCATACCCAAGACAAGACCGAGCAAAAACGGCTTTTCACCGCGCTCAAAGGCAACGACTGGGTACACGATCCTTATCTGCGCCGAATGATGCGCAAGCACTGGAAGCATGGTCACAATCACACGCACAACCAAATCATCGTTCGTTCCGACAACTACACCACCTTTCATCTTGGCGGGCGCGTCTGGATCAAGATTCCCGGCCTGGTCAAAGGCCAGCGCATCGCCATTCCGCTCGATACCCATGTCGCACCCACGGGCACATTGCGGATCATTCTGACCGACGATGACCGCATCGAAGTGCATTACACCATTGAAGTCGAAGCCAAACAGAACTGCGGCACGCGCACCCTCGGCGTCGATAAAGGCTACTCCGAAGTCCTGGTGGACTCGGATGGCGACCATCATGGCCAGGAACTAGGCGCGATCCTCACCGACACCTCCGACAAACTCAAGATCAAATACCAGCGTCGCGCCAAGCTGCGGGCACTCGCCAACAACACCCGCAACCCGCGCAAGCGTCAACACATTCGCCAGTTCAACCTAGGACGCAAAAAGCTGAACAGGCAAATGGATCAGACCCACGCGCACATCCGCGACATCGTCTTTCAATCTGTTCATAAGGTGGTCGATAAAGCCGCCGTGATTGCGGCGGAAGATTTAACCGCCCCCATGGCGGGCAAGTCCTTCGGCAAGAATGTCAATCGTCGACTGGCAAGCTGGACGAAAGGTGTGATTGCCGAAGCACTTGACAGTGTTTCAAGCCGTCGAGGTTCGACGGTCGTTCTGGTCAATCCTGCTTACACATCGCAAATGGATTCCCGAACCGGCTGCCTAGATGGCAAACGGCAAGGGGATCAATTTTACTGTTCCGACGGGGTTGTGTTGCAGGCAGACCAGAACGCTGCGCGAAACGTGCTGGCGAGATTGTATGACCCGGACATTGAGCGGTTCACCCCGTTCAAGCGGGTCAAGGCGATCTTGCTGGAACGGACTGAGCGCCTCCGGTTGGGACTGCTCAACCCGGACTCCAGTTGCTCGCCCTTCGGGGCGCTATCAACGGAGAGCGAATTACCGAAAAACCATCCTGAGCAACTTTGTTCAGGTTTTTAGGAGCAGATTGTTCTGTGTCTTTATCCCTTCCTTTACAGCAACAGCGACTGCGCGGCCATCTGGCCGCAAGGCTGCTATTACTTCTCGGGCTGATTTTTTTATGGCATGCAGCAGCACTGGCACAAGCCGCCGACGAGGCAGTGCTTGACGAGCTTCCGCTTGCCGAAGAAACCCCGGTATTGTCTGAGCGCGAGGCGCGCCTGTCTGAAACCCGCCTACAGCTTGACGAGATGCAACGCTCGCTGGATGAGCTGCGTACCCGTGCTGATCAATTACGCCGCCAGGGAAGCGCACGCAATCTGCCCGAGGAAGAACGTGAAGAGGTGCAGCAGTTGTTATTGCAGGTCGAGGCTCAGCGCCGCACTCTGCGCGCCAGCTTTGAAAGCATCGCGCTCAGTGGGCTGGATTTGTCGTTATTTGACGATGCCCGCTCGGCTCAACAGGAGTTCAACTGGCAAGAGGAATTGCTGACCATTCTGCGCCCACTGTTTAGCGAGATGCGCCAGCTCACCGAGCGTCCGCGCACCATCGAGCGGCTGCGCAGTGAACGGGCCTTGATCAATCAGCGCCTGTATGCCACCGAGCAAGCCCTGGCCAATCTGGCGGCGGTCAATGTTGAGGATTTATCTGCCGCCACCCGCACACGCCTCAAAGACCTTGAACAAAACTGGAGCGAACGCTTAAGCGAATTGCAGCGCCAGCGCAATATGACGCAGTTGCAGTTGGATAACTTGTTGGCGCAGGAACATACCTGGTATCAACAGGCGTGGTACGGCGCCAGCGAGTTCTTTGTCGGACGCGGCATGACCCTGCTACTGGCGGTATTTAGCTTTCTGGCCTTGATTGTGCTGCTGCAAGGCGGCATGAATCAATGGCTGCGCTACCGGGCGCGCAAACACAAGGTCCGCCGCAGCATCAAGGTGCGTCTGTTTATTTTGGGCTACAGGCTGTTTACCGGCTTGCTGGCCGTGCTGGTGTTTTTGATGGTGCTGTATGCCGCCGGCGATCTGGTGCTGTTTTCCTTGGCCCTGCTGGTGGTCATTGCCCTGCTGCTCAGCTTTAGAAACTATCTGCCGCGCTATCTTAACGAGGCCAAGCTGTTTCTCAATGCCGGGCAGGTGCGTGAAAGCGAGCGCGTGATCTATCGCGGCATTCCCTGGCAGATCAACAGCATCGGCTTTTATGCCCGGCTGGTTAATCCGGAGCTGGATAACGGGGTGATCCGTCTGCCGCTATCCGAGCTGTCGCAATTGGTGTCGCGTCCGGTGCCGCACGATGAACCGTGGTTTCCCACCCGTCCCGGTGAATTCATCATGCTTCCCGATGGCACCTTTGCCTTAGTGGAGCGCCAAACCCCGGAAATCGTCCAGCTCAAGGTGCGCAATAACGCCGTGTATTACGCCACCGCAGACTTTCTCGCGCTGCGTCCGCGCAATATGTCACGCGGCAGCTTTGTGGTAATCGGCATCTTTGGCATCGACTACCAACATCAAGACATTGCCCTGGACGTAGTGCCTGAGGTATTCAAAGCTGCGGTGCAAAAAGAGCTGGCCGAATCCGTGGTGGCCGAGCATGTGGAAGACCTGCTGGTGGAATTTAAAGATGCCGGCGAATCCTCGCTCAATTACCTGATCGTGGTCACGGTCAATGGCGCGTCTGCCGGGCAAAACTTCAAGGTCGAGCGCATCATTCAAAGCGCCTGTGTTCGCACCTGCAATGAGCAAGGCTGGATCATTCCCTTCAAGCAGATCACCGTCCATCAAGGTGAAGGCTTCGAGCGGCTGCACCAGCGTCTCCCCTCAACAAACGACCGCTAACTTTGTGGTGTGCGCGCTATCCCCTGCTCCTAAAAACCTAAACAAAGTTGCTTATGCGATTTTTAGGCACTTCGCTCTCCGTTGATAACACCCTTGCGGGCGAGCAACTGGAGTCCTGGTTGAGCAGTCCCAACCGAATGGCCGGTCAACACCGGCAACATGGGCGGTTTCAGCCGTCGAAACCCAGCTTACGCCGTAAAAATTGCCTCGGCGTTCATCCTGAACAGAGAACAACTTTGCGATTCGACTTCGACCCCGACCATGGAACGCGAAACCTTCGCGCTTGTAGATAACCTATCTACAAGCGAAAATTCTGATAAACAATGAAGAAAAAATCAAGAACTGTTTTTTGCTCCGATGCCGCGCACACTACCGGACTGCGTGCGGGTTTCAAGGCGGCACCGCCCGGCCATGCCATAAATCTGGTCATTATTCGATATTTTGAATCTGTTCGCGGATTTGCTCGATAAGTACTTTCATTTCCACCGTGGCCTGGGTGGTTTCGAGGTCATTGGCTTTGGCGCTGAGGGTGTTGGCTTCGCGGTGCATTTCCTGGGTAAGGAAGTCCAGGCGGCGGCCGATGGCCTCTGTGCGCGCAAAGACCTTGCGCATTTCGAGGATGTGGGCATCGAGGCGGTCAAGCTCTTCGGCGACATCCAGGCGTTGGGCCTGCAGGGCGATTTCTTGTTCCAAGCGGGTGGCATCAAGGCTGAGCGTGAGTTCGGCAATGCGCTGTTGCAGGCGGGTGCGCAGGGCTTCCAGCACCACGGGTCTGCGCTGGCGCACCACGCCAACCCAGTGGCTTAAGGATTCGCAGCGTTCCAGCACCAGGCTGGCAAGGCGGCGACCTTCGTCGGCGCGATTGGCATTCAGGGCCTGCAGGCTGTCATGCAGCAGTTGCAATGCGGCCTGTGAAGCGGCCTCGGGGAGGGTGTCACTGGTGCTGACCAGTCCAGGCCAGGCGAGAAAATCCAGCGGGGTAATCCGGGCGGAGTTGCTGAGCATTCCTTCCGCCTCGCGGCAGGCCGCAATCAGCCCTTGCGCAAGACCTTTATTGATCTCAAGCTGGACGCTTTGTGCGCTGTTGGGGCGATAGCGCAGTGTGGCCTCAATTTTGCCACGGCTTAGCGTGGCCTGCAGGGATTCGCGCACCGACCCTTCCAGGCAGCGCAAGGCCTCGGGCAGGCGCAGACTGAGGTCTAAAAAGCGGTGATTGAGGCTTTTAAGCTCCCAGCTGAGAGTGCCGTAAGTGCCGCTGGATTCGCAGCGGGCGTAGCCCGTCATGCTGTGGGTCATCGTGGTCGTCCTGTAGGATGTGTAAGACCATAGGGGGATTGTTTATCAGCCAGGGTCATCCAGCCTTTGACAATGCGGTAGATATACCAGATCACGGCCAGCGCCAGTAAAGGTACGCCAAGGCCATAAAAGGGGGTTAGCAGGGCGCTGATAAACATCCACGACATGCCAAACCAGAAGGTGCGAATCTGCCAGCGGAAATGCCCTAAAACCCACGGCGTCTGGGTCTGGGCTTGTTTGGTATAGGCCAGCATCACGCCGATCAGGGCGGTGAAGAAAAACAAAAAGCTGGCCGCATACAGCGCATAGATGGCGTGATTGAGTTTGCGCAGTTGTTCCAGCTGTTCGGGGGTATCCTTGAGGCTGGGAGTTTTAGGCAACGGCACCGATGAGTCTTTGGCCATCGCAGACGCCGCAGGCTCAGACACATCAGGTTGCGGTGATAGCGCAACGGGGGTTTGAGGTGCTGAAGGTGTGGGTGCAGGCTTTGGCTGTTTGGCGGCCATTTCACGATTGCCGGTGACCAGCCCCAATAAAAAAGCGGGGATGCTGCTAAACATCACCCCCAGGATAAAAATGACAATAGCCTCATTGCGCTGTTGCTCGGGGTTGTCGGTCCCCAGTCCAAACAGGACAATCACCACGGCCAGAAATAACCAGGCCAGGGTGGTATACAAAAACCAAAAAAAGCCTTTTTTTAAACCATAGCTCATGATTTGACAGCTCCTCATCGTCGGCGCACTGCATGAGGGCGCCGCTTCGTGTTGCGTTCATCGGTGGATAAAGTGGCGCTATTATGCCGCTCATAAACACATCAGATAATCACGAAAATCTGTGACAATCTTTGGCATGTTCACGCCGTCAGCACCCGCGCGGGCGAACCCGTCTTACCTGACTCTTGCGTGCGTTTAACGTCCGGCCTGAGCGCGTCCAGACGATCCAGACCATAACGGTCTAAATTTTTTGCGGCATTGAGATCACGATCCATTACATGCCCACAGTCACACGCCATTGTGCGCTGATTCAGTGGCATGTCATGGATTTTCCCGCAGGCGTGACAGGTCTTTGAAGACGGATAGAACCGATTCGCAAAGATCACGGTCACGCCGCGCCACGCCGCTTTGTATTCAATTTGTCGCCGCAATTCGCCAAAGCCAGCATCGGCAATAGCGCGGGCAAGACAATGGTTTTTGATCATCCCGGAGACATTCAGGTCTTCCAGGGTAATGACCTGATAGGTGCGGGTCAGCTTATCGGAAAGCTCATGTAAAACGGCCTTACGTTGATGGCTGATCCGCTGGTGCAGTCGTGCAACGGAGAGCTTGGCTTTCGCGCTCCGACGACTACCCTTCACTTTGCGCGACAGGTTCCGTTGCCGCCGCTTTAAATATTTGAGGTGTTTCTTAAGGCGCTGATTGGCGGGGATGACTTCGCCGGTGCTTAATGTCGCTAAATCCTTGATACCCAGATCAACACCGACTGAAGCGTGTTCGGGGGCGTGTGGGTTGTATTCGTCAGTGTCTACCAGAATAGAAGCATAGAACCGGCCTGCCCGCTTGCTGATCGTGACCTGTTTGGTCTGCCCGGTAAAGCGTAAACCTTGGCGCATCTTGATGCGGGTCTTGAGCTTTTCAATGCGCAGTGTGCGCCCGTCTACGTCGCACTTGCCTGACTCGCGCAGGGCAAAGGAGTCATGGAGGTCTTTTTTCTTGAAGCGGGGATAGCCTGGCTTGTTGGCCTTGGCTTTCACGCGCCGAAAGAAATGCTTGAATGCGTTGTCAAGATCATCAATCGCGTTGCGCGTTACCCGGCTGGACACTTCCGCATACCACGAAAATTGAACGCGCAATACCTGGATATAATACGGATACGCTGCGGCTTTTGACCATTTTACGCCGTCCTGACTGAAATAATGCAGCAGTTGGTTGTCGCAGTGCCGACGCGATCCACAGGCCCGATTGAGATAATCGGCTTGCTCAGGGGTTGGGCGCAGTTCAATCTTGTTTGCGATGAGCATTATGGAGTCCGAGGTCTTCTGCGATCACGTCTGCCGAGGCTTGCAGGTCTTGCAGCAACTTGCGGTGTTTCTTGGAGCGACTGCCATAGAGGCGCGCGGAAAAGACCGTAATGATTTCTAAAACATCCTGTGCCAAATCTTCCTCAAACGAGGGTTGTTCGCCTTTATGGATGATGACAATCTCAATGCCTTGCATCTCACACAAGGCAAAGACAAGCTCTGAACCGAAGCGTAACAGCCGATCCTTGTGGGTAATGACCAGCCGCCGCATTTGCCGCCGCAAGATCATTTCTAATAGGCGTTGCAGTCCTTTCTTGCGGTCATTCATGCCCGATCCAAGGTCACGGATGACCTCTGCCCGCCATCCCTTAGCCGCGCAGTACGTTTCTAACATTTCTTGCTGGCGGTCGAGGTCGGCTTTCTGGTCATGACTGGAT
>NZ_MU255056.1:2599010-2675557 GCF_000227725.2 Thiorhodospira sibirica ATCC 700588
CAGCCGATCCTTGTGGGTAATGACCAGCCGCCGCATTTGCCGCCGCAAGATCATTTCTAATAGGCGTTGCAGTCCTTTTTTGCGGTCATTCATGCCCGATCCAAGGTCACGGATGACCTCTGCCCGCCATCCCTTAGCCGCGCAGTACGTTTCTAACATTTCTTGCTGGCGGTCGAGGTCGGCTTTCTGGTCATGACTGGATACGCGGGCATAGCAGATGGTCGGCGCATCTACATCACCCAGCCCAAGCAGTTGCGCGGTGTCGTAGTAGCGTGTGCCGCCTTTGGTCTTACGCGCAGGGAGCAATTCTCCGGTGGCCTCCCATCGACGCAAAGCGTCTATGGAACACCCCAGGAGTTTTGCGGCCTCGCCTATCTTAACTAATCGCTTTTCCATTATCGTAGATTATCAGAGATAATCAGATATTGTAAGCGTCAGTTAAAAACCCTTTAATGCAGTCATCACGCAATCATCGCCTAAATGGATAACGGTTATGCAGTGGCTTAAGCGGTTGTACGCACGGCATCGAGTGACAGCGGGGGGCGTGACTACTCAGCCCACACGCCCGCCGGATTGGAAACTCATGCTTGATGATCTGTTTGCCGAAATGCAGGCGGGAAAACGGGCATCGGTCGGCAATCCCCAAGCCCAATGGGCAAAGGACTTTGACATCCTCCCCGCCCTACCTGCCTGCGCCGCGTGCGTCGCGGCAGGCAGGAAGGACGGGGATTCCCGGCATTGCTGCTGAGCGCTTTCTGCTTCGCCGAGACCTGCCAAATGCCTCAAAGAGACACCGGACTTACAGTTTCTCCACAGACTAACCCCGCCAGCCCGGCGGTTAAAATGAAGATAGCATCCATGTATAAAGAGAGCAAGCTACCAAAGAGGAGGCCTCGGGAACAGGAGCACGCTTTGCGTGCTGCGCTATCCCTCCTTGGCCTTGCGGCCGGGGTTTCCCGCGCAAACTGATGACACAACGGAGAGCCATGGCCTAGACTTTGAACAAGGCCGCCAGATTGCGATTTAACAGCGTTTCATTGCCTAAATTGAGCTCTACCAAGCGGCGCAGGTGTTGGGCACTTTCGATATCCATTTGCTCAACCTGTAGGCCGATGGTGCCATCGGCGACACGCACCACGGTGACTTCCAAAAAAATATCCAGTCCGGCGCCCAGGGGGACGCGCAACTGATAGCGTGTCTCATCCATGGCGTAGTGCTGATCGGCCTTGATCAAGGCACCGTGCAAAGAGAGGTCGATAAGATCGACTTTGCGTTCGCTATCGCCGGGCAGTGAAAGGTACGCCTCGCCACCAAAGCTGATGCGATTAAAACGCCGTCTGTTCTGTTCCTGAACCATCTAGGAGACTCCAATTCTGTACAAGTATCCGCCGCCAAATAGCGCATGTTCAGCGGCCCCAAGGGTTAAGCATGCGAAGGTGAGCGCACGCGCCTTTAGGATTTTTTCGGAAGGTTGACCAGGCGCGTGCGTGACAACCAGTCATGCAGCATCAATTTTTGCGGATGTCGCAGACTAAAGGCAAGCCCGATAAATATCAGCGCTGCGATCAGGCCGACTCCGGCATACCAGTGTCGTATCCACACATACACCAGCGAAAGAATCACCAGCCATTGCAAAAAGGCGTAGATAAAGCGCAGCAAGGCAAGATTCCAGCCCACCGCGCGTCCATCATCAGCGATGAGCTTGACCCGCCAGGCGCGCATCCCCAACGATTGACCGCCGTGCGTCCAGACCCAGCCATACAGAAAAAAGCTCACGCCCACAAGAATGGGCAGATTGAGCACAAACAGAGGGCTTTCGGGACGCATGCCCACCACAACCAGGGCAAAAGAGACAAAGACCAGGGTTCCGGCAAGCAAGAACGCATCATAAATGACCACCAGCAGGCGCTTGATCAGGCCGACCGGGGTGTAGTGGATGGCGGCAGTGCTTTCGCTTTCCAAAATAAAAGACTCCCAGGCAAGGTTAATGATGAAACGTCGGGCCCCCGCCCGGCACATATAGAGCGCCGGGCACCAGGCATTTAGCAGCAGTTTTCCTCAACCCAGTCGAGCAGCTCCAGCGCCGTCTCATCGTCATGCGCCTCAAAGAGTTCCCGCAAGGAATTAAGATGTGCATGGATCAAAAACAAATCATCGGGCTGCGGGCCCGAGGCGCCGGTACGTTTGTTCAACAGGTAGCTCACCAAGGGGCCATGTTCACCGGCACGCTCGGCATAGCTTTCAACCTGCTGCATGAGCTTTTCAGCATTGCCATTGCAATCAATGCCTTTGAAGCTGATATAGCGATCGATCACGGTGTTTTGCGAGGGGTTGCCCTGTTCTTGCATTGAAAAACTCCACTGGCTAAGGTGAGTATTGGATATGTGAGACTGGCGGCGGCAAAGCCGGCCAAGTCCCATGGATTGATTCCCTGTTATAGTGCGATTGGTACAAAATTGGAAGGATTTTGTAAATGCTTTATCACAGTCATGACCCCGCCAGCCTGCAAGCGGCGTTTATACAGCATTTAACCAGCCAGCCCCTGGCGGTGTTTGCCCATGAATTGATTCTGGTGGATAGCCCGGACACGGCGTTTTGGCTGCAAACGGCGCTGGCACAGCCCACACAGCACGGCGGTCTGGGGATTGCCAGCGGCTTTGATTGGCGTTTGCCGGGGGCTTTTTTGCATTGGGCCATGCAGCGGGTGCTCGGCCCCGTCTCGTCCAGCGCGCCGCCCTTGGAACCGGCCAGCCTGCAATGGCGGATCTGGCGGGTGCTGCCTCAGCTCCTGCCCCATCCCGACTGTATCCCCCTGGCCCATTATCTGGCCGGCGATCAGGGCCAGCGCAAGCGCTATCAGCTCAGTGTGCAGGTGGCCGGGCTGTTTGCGCAGTATCAATATTATCGTCCCCAGTGGCTGGAGGACTGGTACGCAGGGCAGATGATCCAGCGTGATCAGCCCACATCCGAGGGCGTGCCTTTAGCGCCAGAACAACGCTGGCAGGCGGTTTTGTGGCAGGCATTATGTGCCCAACACCCAGCAGATACCACCGCAGCAAGCCCCTTGCGTTACCGCGAGGCCCGTTTTCTGGAGGCCCTGCACCGCGCACAACTCCCGTCAACGGGATGGCCTGAGCGCCTGTGGGTGTTTAGCCTGGGGCGCTTGCCCGCGCCGGTCTGTAAAACCCTGGAAGCCATACAGCGTACCAAGGTCATGCGCCTTCATCTGTTTCTGCGACGCGGGAGCGAACTGGACCCCGCAAGACCGCATCCACTGTGTCAATCATTAGGCCAACGTTCGCGGGAACACAACGGCTGGCTGGCGCGGCTCACTGAGCCTGACGCTCACGCGCTGCCAATGCCGCCGGGGGCAGATACCCTGCTTGGGCAATTACAGCAGCAGCTGCGTCATGGCAAGGCCCCTCAACGGGCCAGCGCCATCGCCCCGGATGATCGTTCCATCGTCTTTCATCTGGCACACAGCGCCCATCGCGAGGTCGAGATCCTGCATGATCAAGTGCTTGACGCCCTAACGCGCACCCCAGGACTGCATCCTGGGGATATTCTGGTGCTATCACCGGATATTAGTGCCTATAGCGCAGCGATTGAGGCCGTATTTGGGCAATATGCCCCTCATCATCCGGCCTATCTTCCCTTTGCCATTCATGACCAGAACCCATTGCAGCATCATCCCTTGCTGTTGGCCCTGCAAGCCCTGCTTGATGCTGAATTCAGCCGCTGGCAACACAGCGAGCTTCTGGCCCTGTTGGATGTTCCTGCCGTACGCGAGCGCTTTGCCCTGCGCGAGGAGGATTTGCCCACCCTGCAACGCTGGATCAGCGAGTCTGGCATCCGCTGGGGGCTGGATGCGCCGCAGCGCACGCGCCTGGAGCTGCCGGATGGGCTTCATCAGCACACCTGGCAATTTGGGTTGCAGCGCATGTTGCTGGGCTATGTCACCGACCAGCACAGCGCCTGGCACGAGATCGAACCCTATCCCGAAGTCGCGGGGCTGGAGGCCGCATTGGCGGGTAAGCTGGCACAGCTGATCGACGCCATCCAGCGCCTGCAAACGCAGCTCCTGCAAGCGACCCATGCGGCTCAGTGGCAAACGCGCTTTACGCAGGTACTGGATGATTTTTTTGCCCCGAACAGTGAGGCGGAGATCGCGCTGCTATCGGCTTTGCGCCAAGCCCTGACACACTGGATAACACAGCTCAGCGAGGCCGGATTGGAAGACGATGTGCCGCTGGACGTGGCGCGAGCAAGCTGGCTGGCCGAACTTACCCAGCTGCCGAGTACGCCGCTGCGCTTAGGTGTGGTGAATTTTGCCAGCCTCAGTAGCGCCCGCCTGCGGCCAACGCGCTACCTGTGCCTGCTGGGGATGCACGATGGTGCCTTCCCACGTACCCCCGCGCAGCTGGAATTTGACCTGCTAGCCCCGACTTATCAAGCGGGCGATCCCTCCGTGCGTGAAGATGAACGCGAGGTTTTCTTGCAGGCACTGCACACCCCCCAAGACACCCTCTACATCAGCTGGATCGGCCGCTTTATCCGGGATAACAGCGAACGCCCGGCCTGCGTACCGGTAGGACAGCTGCGCGACACCCTTGCGGTGATGGCGCATCCTGATGCGCCACAGCACGGTGCCCGGCTGCTCGTCCGCCTCACCACACAACACCCGCTCCAGCCCTTCAGCATCCGCTATTTTTCCAGTGCCCCGGAAGATCATGGGCTATTTACCTATGCACAGCACTGGCGGCGCGTCCATCAAGCCATGACTTACGCCGTCCCAACGCTTTCTCGTCTACCGCCCATGGATCATGAAATGATTCTAAGAATCAATGATCTGCAATCCTTTTTACGACATCCGGTGCGCTATTTTTACAGCCAACGCCTGCGCATTGACTTTGCCAGATTGCCCGATGCCGAGGTTTTGGATGAGGAAGCCTTTAGCCTGGATGGACTGAGCCGCTGGCAATGCCACAGCGAGGTATTGGATCAGGCATTGCTTGAAGAGCACGACCCCGCACAACGACACGCCGTGGCACAGCACGCCATTGCCCGACTACAACGCGCCGGACGGCTCCCCTTATTCGGGCGCGGTGAGCCCGCTCGCCAGCAATTGCAAACCGTCACCGCCACGCTGCTTGAGCGCTATGAAGCGCTACGAAGCCAATACCCCAACCCCGTAGACGCCGTGACACTGGAACTCACCCAAGGCCCCCGCGTGATTCGTGATACCGTACACGGCCTGTATGAAAACGCCAGCGCGCAGCGCGCATCCATCACACTCTTACCCACCACGCTGAAAAACAAACATCACCACCTGGTCAGACCCTGGGTCAGGCACCTGCTGCTGTGTGCCAGTGGCCAAGCCTTAACCAGCTACCTCATCGCCCATGATCAAATCTGTTTTTGGCCGACATTGGCAGACACTGCCGCCACGCAATACCTCAGCGATCTCCTCACCGCCTGGGAAGAAGGCACCCAACGCCCGCTAGGACTGGCCTGCAAAACCGCATTTGCCTGGCTTGAGGCCCTCCACAAAAACGACGGCGACAACACCGCCGCTTCACACAAAGCACAGCAATGCTACGAAGGCAGCTACGCCCGCACCGGCGAAGTCTCTAACGACCTGTGCCTACTGCGCGAATTCCCCCGCTTTGCACCACTCATCGCCACCAACGACCTGCCCCAATGGGCCGAGCGACTCTACCAACCCCTGTTAAATATCGACATACGCACCGATACCTAGACGGTGTCGTCATGGCGATATTTTATCTTATCGATCTATTTGTGACGACGCACTCTATTTTTATGCACTATCCCAAAACCGGCAGCCAATCAAGGTGCAACAGCCCCCAGGCCAGTAAATGCAACACCGCCGCTGCCGCTATCCCGGCCAGGACATCATCCAGCATAATCCCCATGCCGCCGTGAACCCGGCGATCAATCCAGCGAATCGGCCAGGGTTTCCAGATGTCAAACAGGCGAAATAGCATAAAGCCCACGACCATCCATTCCCAACCGCTTGGTGCTGCGATCATTGCAATCAGATAACCGACAATCTCATCCCACACCACCGAGGGCGGGTCATCACGCCCGAGCTGGCGCGCCGCCAGCTCGCAAATCCACACCCCCAGGGCAAACAACACCAGGGTAATTCCCAGATACCACCACAGCGGTAAATCGGCCATCAGCCAAAATAAAAACACCCCCGGTAAGGTTCCCACCGTCCCCGGCGCCTTTGGCACCCGCCCGGTGCCAAAGCCTTGTGCAATAAATAAAATCATAGAATTCATAACGCGTTGATCTCCATGCTTTTCAGATTGTGTGTTTGCCTTTCAAGGCGTTGAATCACTGGAATGGTGAGCGCTGCCGGACGCAGACGGCCAGTCGATAAACCCCCGCGCATTTTAAGGTACACGATACCTGGTCATTGTCGCTACTTTGTTTGGCTCAGTAGACGGCGTCAACAGCGGTTAGCCGGGGAGAAATGCACGAAGCTTCGTTCAAGACGTTCCTTGCGAAAACAGGGCCTGGATAGAATGTTTAATCGCTTGCCCGCCGACGTGCGGCGCCCCTCCTTGAGGAGGAGGGGCGTTTTTAGAGGCGCAGCGCTTAGAGCGGGGTGTCGAAGGGGTGGCGAAGGAGGATGGTTTGTTCCCGATCCGGGCCAGTGGAGATGATGTCAATCGGCACGCCGGTGAGGCTTTCGATACGTTTGAGGTAGTCTCTGGCGTTTTGCGGGAGTTCCTCGTATTGGGTGATGCCCAGGGTAGAGCTTTGCCAGCCCGGCAGGGTTTCGTAGATAGGCTCGCAGGCGGCGAAGGATTCAGCGCCCGAGGGAGGGACGGCAAGATCCTGGCCGTCACAGCGGTAGCCAATGCAGACGTTGATGGTTTCAAGGCCATCGAGGACGTCGAGTTTGGTCACGCACAGGCCGCTGATGCTGTTGATGGCAATCGCCCGGCGCAGAGCCACGGCGTCAAACCAGCCGCAGCGGCGCGGACGGCCCGTGGTGGAGCCAAATTCATGCCCACGCCGGGCGAGATGTTCGCCCATCGCGTCAAACAGTTCGGTGGGGAAGGGGCCGGCGCCGACGCGGGTGGTGTAGGCCTTGGTGATCCCCAGCACATATTCAAGCCCCAGCGGGCCGATCCCGCTGCCGGTACACACGCCGCCAGCGGTGGTGTTGGAGGAGGTGACGAAGGGGTAGGTGCCGTGATCAATATCCAGTAATGCGCCCTGTGCGCCTTCAAACATGACCTTGGCGCCGGCCTGGTGAAGCTGATGCAGGCGCTGGGGCACGTCAATGACCATTGGGGCGAGAAGTTCGGCGGCTGCCAGCGATTGTTCCAGCAATGGCTGAAATTCGACCGGATCCGTTTTGAAATAGTGTTTGAGGACGAAGTTGTGATAGTCCAGCACTTCGCCCAGTTTGGCGGCAAAGCGTTCGCGGTGGAACAGATCGGCCAGACGCAGCCCACGACGGGCAACCTTGTCTTCGTAGGCCGGGCCGATACCGCGTCCGGTGGTGCCGATGGCGGCGCCGCCCCGCGCCTGTTCTCGCGCCAGATCAAGGCGGACATGGTAGGGCAGAATCAGCTGGCAGGCATCGGAGAGGCGCAGGCGTTCACGCACGGGCACGCCTTTTTGCTCCAGCATGTGCATTTCTTTGAGCAGGGCCTCCGGCGAGAGCACCACGCCGTTGCCGATGAGGCACTCCACCCCGGCGCGCAAGATGCCGGAGGGAATCAGGTGCAAGATGGTTTTTTCGCCGTTGATGACGAGGGTGTGGCCGGCGTTGTGGCCGCCCTGAAACCGTACCACGGCGGCAGCGCTTTCGGTGAGCAGGTCAACAATCTTGCCCTTGCCCTCATCGCCCCATTGACTGCCAATGACTACAACAAATTTAGGCATGTGTTAAATATCCGCAATAATCCACTGTTGGTTGTGTTGGTGCAAACGGCGCTGACACCCCAGCGCATCCGCCGTATCGCCCGGCGCTAGAGCATGTACGATGCACATGCCCTGGGCGCGCAGGGTGGCGATGGTCTGGGTTAATGCCGGGTCATCGCTGCAGGGGGCAAAAATGCGCTCTGGCGCGGGCGGTGTACTCGGTGAAAGCCCCGCCAGGGTTTTGAGATCCGCACTAAAACCTACCGCTGGCCGGGCCCGGCCAAAGACTTCGCCGATGGCATCATAGCGCCCGCCGCGAGCAATTTCCTGACCCATGCCGGGGGTGTAGGCGGCAAAGACCAGGCCGGTATGGTAGTGATAGCCGCGCAGTTCTGCCAGATCAAGATGCAGGCCGATGTCGGGATGTTGTGTTTGCAAGGCGCTGGCGGTGGCCTCCAGGTGGCGCAAGGCCGCCTCAATGCCCGGCTGTTCGGTAGGCAGGGCAGCGCGGGCCTCACCCAATACGTCCAGATCGCCGTTGAGTTGCGCCAAGGCCGCCAGCGCCTGACGATACTGCGGGGCGGCATCATGGGCGTTGAGAAACTCTTCAATCTCGGGCAGGGCCTTGCGTTGCAATAGCTCAAATAACAGGGCTTCCTGCGGCTGATCCAGCCGGGCCAGGGTGCTGAGCGTGCGAAAGATGCCGACATGGCCCAGGTCAAGGTGAATCGACGGGATCTCACAGGCTTGCAGCGTGGCCAGCATGAGTTTGAGGATTTCCAGATCACTGGCCAGACCGGCATGACCATAAAGCTCTGCGCCGATTTGCAGCGGGGCGCGTGAGCCCGCCAAACCATCCGGGCGGGTGCGCAATACGCTGCCCATATAACATAGCCGGGTGGGCGCACTGTGTTTGAGACGATGCGCGTCAATGCGCGCCACCTGCGGGGTCATATCCGCCCGCACGCCCATCAGGCGACCATTGAGCTGGTCGGTGAGTTTGAAGGTGTGCAGGGAGAGATCATGCGCCGCACCGGTCAGCAAAGACTCCAGATATTCGATCAGGGGCGGCATGACCAGTTCATAGCCCCAGGCGGTATAAATATCCAGCAGATGACGACGATAGTGCTCAAGCTTGCGCGCCAACGGCGGCAGGGCCTCGTCAATACCCTCAGGCAATAACCAGCAATTGGAATCTGTCATGAATTTTTGCCTAGCCTCTTACCCACCATAGCAGCAACAGTCCCGCGAGCATACAAAAAAGGCCGACGCCGCGAAAAACGCCGGTAGGGATCTGGGCCATTTGCAGCAGACGGCGACGGGTTCCAGCGGGGTCTAAAAACGGCAGTATGCCCTCGATGATCAACAACAGGGCAATGGCTGCCAGAAAATCCGTCCATAACATAATGGGGTCACTTGGGAGCAGGCAGCGAGCCGCACACGCAGGGTGTGCGGCCCACCATCGCTACGGCGGGCGCTTAACGACGCCCCGTGGCGGGTGCGGCGGCAGAGGGTTGTTCAATCCCCATTCTGCCTTGCGGATGGGTGAAGTAGCGGAAGAAGTCTGAATCCGGCTCCATCACGAACATATTGCCTGAGCCGCTGAGGGTGTTGCGATAGGCGGTCAGGCTGCGATGAAAGCGGAAGAACTCTTCATCTTTACCAAAGGCGGCGGCATAAATCTGTGCCGATCCGGCATCCCCTTCACCGCGCACGGTTTCGGCCTCACGGTAGGCATTGGCGACAATGACGGTGCGCTCACGGTCTGCACGGGCGCGGATGCGTTCGGCCTCTTCCTGCCCTCGGGCACGGAAGTCTTGCGCAATACGCTCACGCTCGGCGCGCATCCGGTTATACACCGATTCGCTGACCTCATCGGGCAGGTCGATGCGGCGAATGCGCACATCCACCAGCGTTACCCCCAGTTCGCGGGCCGTCGGAGTGGCCGCTTCACGGACCGCGCCCATGATGGTGATACGCTCACCGGCGACCACATCGCGCAGGGTGTAACGGGCAAACTCGTTACGCATCCCGTCGCGCAGAATCTGCGCCAGACGATCCTGAGCACTGCGCTCATTACCCCGCGTTGAACGGAAAAACTGGCCTACATCGTCAATGCGCCATTTGGCATAAAAATCGACGATGACGTTTTTGGCCTCGCTGGTCAAAAAGCGATCCGGCGGAATATCCAGCGTCAGAATCCGCGCATCAAATTTGCGCACATTGTTAACCAGCGGAAATTTCAAATGCAAACCCGGATCCAGATCAACCTTTTTGATCTCACCCAGGCTAAATAAAATGACGCGCTCGCGCTCGTCCACGGTATAAGTCGATAAGGAGATGATCACACCAAGGACCGCAACCGCCATCAGGATATACTTAAACATCAGCGAATCTCCCGGGTGCGTGGATCAGGACGTTGTGAGGACAGGCTGCTTTGCTGCTGCGGACTGCGCACACCTACCGTACTGGAAGAGGGCATGGGGCTCAGGTTTTGTGAAGCACCGCCCTCGCGCATCAGCTTGTCGATGGGCAGATACAGCAGATTATTGCTGTTCTGGGTGTCAACAATGACCTTGCCCACGCTGCCCAATACGCTTTCCATGGTCTCCAGATAGAGACGCTCGCGGGTGATGCTGGGCGCGTTTTGGTATTCCACCAAAAGCTGAGTGAAGCGCGCACTGTCACCGGTAGCCTTGGCGATGACTTGTTCACGATAGGCCTCGGCTTCCTGAATCAGGCGAGCGGCCTCACCGCGTGCCCGTGGAATCACGGTATTGGAATAAGCCTCGGCCTCATTGCGGAAACGCACCTCGTCTTCGCGGGCGCGGATGGCATCGGCAAAGGCCTCCTGCACCGGCTCAGGCGGCTGCGCCTGCTGCATACTGACCGAGGTGATGAAAATGCCCGATTGATAGGCATCCAGGGCTTCCTGAATCACAGTGCGGGCGGTCACGGCGACATCGCCACGGCCTTCACCGAGAATGAATTCAAGATTGTTTTTGCCGACTCGTTCACGAATCGCGCTTTCCATGATCTGGCGGGCGGTAATGTCAGGACTGCGCACATTGAAGAGAAAATCTTCCGGATCACGCACGCGATATTGCATGGCGATATCCACATCAATGATGTTTTCATCGCCGGTGAGCATCAGGGCGCGATGTTGCAGGCTGCGGATGGTATCGATATCGACGATCTCCACCCGCTCCACCGGATAAGGGATATGCCAGTTAGGACCCGGCGTGGCAACTTTCTGGAATTCGCCAAAGCGCAAGACCACGCCACGCTGTCCTTCGCTGACAATAAAAAAGCCCGAAGCCAGCCAGATGACAAGGGCGAGAATCAGCACCAAACTGATTCCTGCCGAAGCGGCACGGCCCATACCACCGCCGCCATCACCACCGCCGCCTAACAGGCCGCCGATCTGGTTCATCAGTTTTTTCAGGGATTCATCAAGATCCGGTGGGCCTTGGTTACCGCCACCGCGATGACCGCCACCCCAAGGGTCTTTGCTGTTTCTTCCTGGTTCGTTCCAGGGCATGAGCATACTCCAACGTTGAATGACTGAGTGTATCGTTTAGAAAAAGGGCAATCTAGCGAGGGAATGGTGCATTGTAGTAGCAGCTTGGATAAATATCTATGCTTTCCATGCAGCGACGGTTTTCAGCTGCCGCAAAAGCGGTATCAAAAAGATGCCGCGACGTGTTTATGCCGGACAGGTGTCCGGCGTTTCCTGGGTGAGCGGCGAATCCTGCTTAGCGCCCGGTGCGGCCATAGGTGTCTTCAAAGCGTACGATGTCGTCTTCGCCCAGGTAGGTGCCGGATTGCACTTCGATCAGTTCAAGAGGGATTCTGCCGGGGTTTTCCAGGCGGTGTACGACACCTAGGGGGATGTAGGTGGACTGGTTTTCGCTCAGGACAAAGCTTTCTTCACCACGGGTAATGCGGGCGGTGCCGCTGACGACGATCCAGTGTTCGGCGCGGTGGTGGTGCATTTGCAGGGAGAGTTTTTCGCCGGGTTTAACGCTGATGCGCTTGACCTGAAAGCGCTCGGCGCGGTCGATGCATTCATAGCTGCCCCAGGGGCGCGAGACGCGCCGATGCGCCTGGGCCTCGTGGCGATTGTCTTTGCGCAGGGTGGTGACCACTTGCTTGACCTCCTGAGTGCGCGCCTTGTCCATCACCAGCACGGCATCGCCGGTTTCAATGATCACCAGATTTTCAATACCCACCGCCGCAATCAGGCGGTTTTGCGCGTGGATGTAGCTATCACGCACATCCTGGCTGATGACATCGCCATGCAAGACGTTGCCGTTTTCATCGCGACTTTGCACCTGCCACATGGATTCCCACGAGCCGATGTCGTTCCAGCCGGCCTGCAGGGGGACCACCACCGCCTGATCGGTTTTTTCCATCACCGCGTAGTCGATGGATTCGCTGCGACAGCGCTGGAAGGCCTCGGCATCCAGACGGATGAAGTCCAGGTCGCGGCGGGCGTGCTGTAGTGCCTGTTGACAGGCTTTCAAAATATCCGGGGCATGGCGGGCCAGTTGTTGCAGGTAGGTGCTGGCCTGAAATAAAAACATGCCGCTGTTCCAGAAATATTGCCCGGTGGCGAGATACTGCGCTGCCGTTTTCGCATCGGGTTTTTCCACAAATTCAGCTACGGGATACACTTCGCTGCCGGCCTCGGCAGTCGCGGCGCGAATATAGCCATAGCCGGTCTGCGGGCTGTCGGGGACAATCCCGAAGGTGACCAGCTTGCCTTGCGCTGCCGCCGGGCGGGCCACGCTGAGCGCATAGTGAAAGGCCGCCAGGTCGTGTAACACATGATCTGCCGGCATCACCAGCAGCTGGGCATCACCGGGTTGCAGCAGGGCGGCAATGGCAACAGCAGGGGCAGTGTTGCGTCCACAGGGTTCCAGCACCATTGCCGCCGGGCTAATGGCCTTGGCGCGCAACTGTTCGGCCACCAGAAAGCGGTGTTCGCCGTTGCAGACAATCACCGGGGCGCCCGCGTCTTCAATGCCGCTGACGCGCTCCAGCGTGCTTTGCAACATTGACGGCCCACTAGCCCCGATGGATAAAAACTGCTTGGGGTAGAGTTCACGCGATAACGGCCACAGCCGGGTTCCGGAACCGCCGGATAAAATCACTGGAATCATCAGGTTATTCTCGCCTCAGCAGTCGATCAATAAGAACATCAAACAAGGGGGTCGGTTTGAACTGCTGTTTGAGGGTGTCTCGTGCATAGCGGGTGTCAATCCATTCCAGCAGGGAGCACGGATGGATGCGCTGATCCGCCAGATAGGCCGCAAAAAAATAGTCCAGCCGGCCGGTTTTGGCGTAGCGATAATGAAAATAGGGCCACAGGCGCAGCTGGTGCGTTTGCTCCAGCGCAATCCCGCGCATCCAGTGCAGATATAAGGTCGCCATCAGACCCGCCCGGTCAGCCCCCGATTTACAGTGAAACCAGGTGGGATATTCCAGCAGGGGCAAGAGATCATGCACCGCGTGTAAGGCCTCTGGCCGGGGCAAGTCACGAGAATGCAGTTTAAGTGTATGCAGCGCTACACCAAGCTCGGCGCAGGTGGCACGCTCCAGGGCAAGCATCGGATTGCCCGGTTCCTCACCGCGCAGATTGACGACACTGCGAATCCCGTAGCGCGGGATGTAGTGGCGCAGATGGCGGGGCGAGGGTTGGCCGGAACGAAAAGCGTGGGCATCAATGCGGTGAAAATTGGTCAACAAAAATTCGCGCACCCACCCATGATCCTGCCACATAGCTACAGCATAACTGGGTCTACGCTCCGCGGTGTGTTGAGGCGGCGGTTTTTCAAGGTTTGGCGCGGTCATCGCTTGTGGGCATCGCGGGGGCAGGGGTTTCAAGCACCTGCATGCGTGTCTCAATCCAGGCACGGGTTTTTTCCAGCACCGCCTCGGCGGTTTGGCCGCTGGGATCAATCGCCGGGCCAAACTCCATGGAAATTTTGCCCGGATAGATTAAAAAGCCACGGCGCGGCCAATATTGCCCGGAATTGTGCGCCACCGGGATGATCGGGCTTTGGGTGTTGACCGCCAACATGGCCCCGCCGCTTTTGTAGCGCCCCTGCTGACCGACTGGCATGCGCGTCCCTTCCGGAAAGATTACCACCCACAGGCCGCGCTGCAGTCGATCTGTGCCTTGGGCAATCAGCTGGTCGATGGATTTTTTGCCGGCTTTGCGGTCAATGGCAATAGGGTGCATGATCGCCATACCCCAGCCAAAGAAGGGGATACGCATCAATTCGCGCTTGAGCACCCACACCTGCGGCGGGATAAAGCGCTGAATCGCCAGGGTTTCCCAGGTTGATTGGTGCTTGGCCATGACAATGGCGGCGCCTTCGCGGGGTAAATGTTCCAGACCACTCACCTCGCAGTCCAGACCGCAGCAGCGTTTGAGCCACCAGATATTAAAGCGGCTCCATTGCGACATGACGCGATAGCGTCCGCGAAAATCCAGAGGCCATAAAATCAGCCAGCCGAATGTGGAGAAAATCATCGTGCTCAGCCCAAATCCCATCCAGAAAAGTATCGAGCCAAGATAGACCCCAAGGCTTGGACGGACAGTGTTCAGGGCGTTGTTAGTCATCATTTTTTTGTCTATGCAAACACATCGTGGAGCGCCGGACGCTGGGCCAGTCACTGTGCCGGGCTGGTGACCGGCGCTCCATAAGCGGCGCTGTGTGCGCTCAGATCACCCGTGAGAAGCGTGATTTAGCGGCAGGGTCTTGCAAGTAGGCATCAAAGACCATGCAGATATTGCGGATCAATAAGCGGCCTTTGGGAGATACCGCAATATGCCGTTCTGAAACGGTGAGCAGACCGTCTTCCTGCATGGTGGCAAGGGCTTTGAGCTCGTTGGCAAAATAGGCGTTAAACACAATATTGTGGGCCTGTTCTACCAAGGCAAATTCGAGTTCAAAGTGGCAGATCAGTCGGGTGATGACCTCACGGCGCAGGAGATCATCGGCGTTCAGCTCAAGCCCACGGAAAATCGGCAAGTGCCCGGCGTCGATGTCGGCCTGATAGGCTTCCACATCGTGGCGGTTCTGGCTGTAGCTGTTACCCACCATGCCGATACTGGTAGCGCCCAGACCGATCAGATCACAGTTGGAATGGGTGGAATAGCCCTGGAAATTGCGATACAGGGTGTGGTCGCGCTGGGCCACGGCAAGTTCATCATCGGGCTTGGCGAAGTGATCCATGCCGATATAGACATAGCCCGCCTCGGCCAGCTGTTCGGCGGTGTTTTTCAAAATCGCCAGCTTTTCTGCCGGGGAGGGCAATTCGTCTTCATTGATGCGTCGCTGCGCCTTGAAGCGGTCGGGCAGATGCGCATAGTTAAATACCGAGATACGCGCCGGTGAGATCTCAATCACCTTCTCGATGGTGGTGCGGAAACTGGCCTGATTTTGATGCGGCAGGCCATAAATCAGATCCAGACTGGTCGAACCAAAACCCAGCCGCCGCGCTTCTTCCAGCACCGCCATGACCTGGGTTTCGCTTTGTACCCGGTTGACCGACTGCTGCACCTTCTCGTCAAAATCCTGCACGCCGAGACTGATGCGATTAAAGCCCAGACTGCGCAGCAGGCTTAAGGTGTCATCACCGACCTCACGCGGGTCAATCTCAATGGAAAATTCCGCATGGGCCTCTTTGCTGAGCAGAAAATGGCGGCCTGTGACCTCCATTAACTCACGCATCTCATCGGATGACAAAAAGGTCGGTGTGCCGCCGCCCCAGTGCAACTGCTCGACCGGGCGGGTGCGGTCAAACAGCGCGCCTTGCATGGCGATCTCGCGGTGCAGCCGGTCCAGATAAGGCTGGGCGCGGTTACGGTCGCGGGTGATGATCTTGTTGCAGGCGCAATAAAAGCAGACGGTATCGCAAAAGGGGATATGCACATACAAAGACAGCGGGCGAGCGGATGGATTGGTCTGTTGGGCGAGCTCTGCGTAGCGCGTAGCACCAAACCCATCGTGAAATTGCACCGCCGTAGGATAAGACGTATAACGCGGGCCCGCCGTGTCATAACGACGGATTAAATCGGTATCAAATTCTAGGGTTTGTGAGAGACTCATAAGACAATAGACTCCTGGTCACCACGCAAGCCGTTGCAACAACGCCAAGGCAGCGCACCATCAGATTAAAAAGTGATTAAAAGCCTTGGCGCCTGGCGTTCCCGTTCACGCCTGATCGCAGCGATCAACGCGGGCCATACAAACACCACAGCTCGAAGGGAAACGATTGTACTGACCCACAGCCACAGCGACAACCATTCACGCGGTGATTGCCATCAGCTTGCTGTGTTTTTGTCTTCAATGAGCGCCGCGAGCAGCTGTTGTTCATAGCGCGTGAGCATCTGCGCAAAAGAAAAACAACCGGCCCGTTGTCGGGCACCGGTGGATAGCTGCGCGGCCAAGGTGCGATCCTGCAACACCCGCTGCAATGCCTCTGCCAGGGCGGTGGCATCATCCACCGGCACCAGAATGCCGCTCTTACCCGCTTCAATGATTTCTTGCGGCCCCCATTCACAGGCGGTGGAAACCACCGGAATGCCCAAGGCCATCGCCTCAACCAGGGCATTGCCAAACCCTTCCAGCCGCGAGGCCATGGCGAACACATCCGCCCGCGCAATCCAGGGAAAGGGATTATCCTGATGACCAGGCAGCCAGACTTGCCCCTGTAAGCCCAGCGATGCCATCAACTGCTCCAGCCGCGCCCGATCCGGCCCTTCGCCGAGCAAAATCAGTTGCGCATCCATATGTTGTCGTAGCCGGGCGAAAGCCGCCAGCAAGACATCCAGACCCTTTTCTGCACTCAGGCGCGAGGCGGTGACAATCCAGGGGCGCTGCTTGGGTGGCAGCACCAGGGTCTGGCGAGCCTTGCTATGGATACGCGCTAAATCAACGCCGTTGTAAATGCAATGCAGGCGCGCTGCCGGGGCATGAAAATGCCTGATCAAATCCTCACGCACTCCGAATGAGGGCGTAATCAGCGCATCCATCCCGCGACAGATCAAGCCAAACAGAACACGTTCGTAGGTACTGGGCGGATGTCCGCAGAAGCGAAAATGCGCCGTTGGTGGCCCCAGAATGCAGCCAAAGCGCAAACCGCGCAAGCCTGCCGTCAAGGCCGCCAAGGTAACAAAATACGTGCCGTGGTGCATCCAGCCAAAGGTCAGCGCCGGGCGCAGACGGTGGGCCTTTAAGGCAATCGCCTGGGCATAATGCAGGCTGTTTTGCAGGTCATAGGCATAGGGATTGCTGCACTGCATATCCTCAAAATAATGACATTCCAGCGCCAGCTCACGGACACCCGGCAAGCTGCGCTGCGTCAGCAGCACCGGACGAATGCGCGTAAACTGCGGCAACATCTGCAACAAGCGAATCTCCGCCCCACCCGGCACCGTCGCAGGCAATACAAACAGCACCGTGGGACGTGGGGTGCCAAAGCGATACAATTTCATGACATTCCCTGGGTGGCAATCGTCCTGATCTTTGTCTCACAATAGCTCACCTTTTGATCTTTTATGTGGATCGCACCCACTGTCTGCAGTTTTTGCAGCAAAGCCTGATGCACTGCATCCGACTGCTTGGGCAGTTTAGCTTTGATGCTATTGCGCAAGGTCTGCTCTTTTGCAGGACGATTTTTGCTGTAGTTTGATAGATGCTGACAATAGACGATCAAGGGATCTGGATCGGTTGAGGGCTCTTGGTTGGACGGCGTAAATGGCGTCTCGCGCTCAAGGTTGCTGATGCGTTGCGCCTGACGTTGGTGCTGTCCGAGTAGGGTAATGACATGATCAAGGTCTTTATCATTAGATAAAATCCAAAATTCTGTGTCAGGCGGCAGTTGCATTGCCAGCATTCCAGCCAGAAAAGTGATCCCGAAATCTGCTGCATTTTTACCAATGGCCTCCATTTTGTGCAGCGTCAAGCGATGCTCTGCAATCGCTTTGCTCAAGGGTATGAGTAAATCAATCGGCAGTTTGACGCTGGGATTCGCGTAACAGATAAGAATTTTTGTAAAATCATCAAACCGTTGGGCAAGCTGTGTGAATTGTGTGGGGCAATTTTCCAGATCCACTAATAACACCCGAGGATGATTTGTGGTGTCAGCATTGTTTTTCTGATCTGGATTATCATCACTCATGGCGAGCGATTGTCCTTTGTTGCGGCGGCTTTTTGCCTGATCACATTCCCGCACAGGTCATGGGCATGGTCATGTTGATGCCGATAGGGTGCTACCCCGAAGGGCAGTTGTTCGCCAAACAATTTGAGGTATTCAGGATGGCGGCTGACCGCCTGTGGCTGTCCGGTGCAGCAGATGTGGCGATTGAGGCAGATCACCTCATCCGCAGCGGCCATCACCCAGTGCAATTCATGGGAAACCATCAATACCCCGCAATGGTAGCGCTGGCGCAGCTGCTCAATCAGCGCAAAAACCTCGCCCTGACGGCCAACATCCACCCCTTGGGCCGGTTCATCCAACACCAGTAACTGGGGGCGGCGCAACAAGGCGCGGGCCAATAAAATCCGCTGCATCTCACCGCCTGAGACGGACTGAATCGGTTGATTGAGCAGATAGCCCACCCCGGTTTCCTCCAGGGCGGCGGCCAGCTGTGCGGGCTGCACCCGCCCGGCCAGGCTTAAAAAGCGTCGCACGGTAATCGGCAATACCGGATCAATAACGATGCGCTGTGGCATATAGCCGATACGCAGCCGGGGGGCACGGCTGATATGCCCGGCGCTGGGCGCTAATAAGCCCAGCAACACCCGCAGCAGACTGGTTTTACCCGCGCCATTGGGGCCAATCAGGGTGATGATGCGCCCCGCCTGCAGACTCAGATCAATATGCTCAAGAATCACCCGGCCGCCCAACCGCAGCGTCACTGCATGGGCCTGGATTAAGGCATCTGGCGGCGCTGTGACGCTGGAACGATGGGGGGCTTGGGGATTCATCAGTTTCTCCGCGAGAAACCCCGGCCAAAAGGCCGGGGAGGGATAGCGGCTACGCGCTTGCAGCCGCCGGAAATCGTTAGGTGCAGGCCTTCCACCTGCTGGGCCGTGAGGCTCTGCCCGTAAGGGCCTGGTGACGGACAACGCCTCGCGGCGTGGTCGCTCCCCTCGCCAATGTGTACAACCGGCTCCCGCTTGCACGGCGATCAAAACCTTCGACGTTTTACCTTGCGTCAGCATGATCCTGATCTTTCAGAGCGGCAGACTGAGGAAGCATCCGCCGGTGAGTCTTGACGACCTGTTGTACACGTAGCCCCTTTAACAGGGCTTAGGCTGGTCAACCTAGCTTGTTTTCACCTGTCTGCGCCGCGTGCGCCGCGGCAGGCAGGCAAGCTCCGCCCTTTAGGGCGGGGTAGTTGACTATGGCGTGGCGTGATTGCGCCACAGCGACAGAGACAAACGATAAAGCCGCTCACTGATGAGGTCATAGCGGTGCGTCTCGCGCCAGCGGTGCGCGTTGGCGGTAATGGCTTGCGCCCTGGGGCTGTTCTGGCGCAGTTCATCCAGAATGCGATGCAGGCTGTGAGCAATCTCTTGGGGCTCTGTGCCACTCAGGCGAAACACGCTCTCGCCCAGATCATCAAAAATTTCCAGCGGACTGACGGCCACCGGGCGATGGCTGGCCATGCCGTGACGGGCGGCGGCGCTGGAAGATTCAGTGGTGTGCTGATAGGCAAAGACTAATAAATCAGCCTGTTGCAGGCGCGCCAGGGTCTCCGGCTCCGGAAGAAAGCGATGCTCGGTGATCACCAACGCTTCAAGTTGATGCTGCTGGATTTTTTGCTGCAGTCTCTGCATCAGTTCACGCGAGCTGTCCACCGGGTACTCGGCATTGAGCAGCAGCAGGCGGATCGGTTGCTGGCGCTGTTTGAGCAGTGCCGCAGCCTCCACCAGTTCCAGCAGACCTTTGTGTGGCAGACAAAAGCCATAGCTTGCCACCAGCGGCGGCTGGCGGCGTTTCAGATAATTTTTGATCCAGCGCGGCGGCGGCGGGGGCGGGTAATCCAGCACCCCATGCGGAAACAGGGTGACATTATCCACCAGACCCAGCGCCTTGAGGCGGTTAAGATCGCTGATGTTGTGTACCAGGATGCGCTCGCACGCCTGCAAGGCCTCACGCAGCTCCTGTAACTGCCAGTTAGGGGTTTCTCCGTAGGGATCACGGGTGGCATGCATGATCATGATCACCCTTCGGCCCACCGCCTGTTGTCCGCAAACAAATTCAGACAATGCGGCAAAATCAAACAGGCCATAGTTAAACTGAATCACCAGCATATCAGCCTGGATTTGCGCCAGCGGTGCCGCCAGCGCCTGCAGCTGATTGTCGGCCTTGCCGACGTGCCAGAGACGCTGGCAATAAACCGGATCAGGCCCTAATGGGCTGTCGGTTTTGGCGGCCAGTACATGGCGCTGGTTCTCCGGCCAGGCGCCTAGCAGATGATGCGCATACAGGGCAATCCCGCAATGGGTGTTATAAGTGGTAATCCAGGCCAGCTTCGGGGGAGGGCGTTGCGGGCCTTCGCTGAGCCGGTGGGCAAAATCTGCACAGCGTTGCGCGACCTGTTTCCAGCGAAAATCCTGCAGCAATTTTGTCCGTCCCTGTTCTGCCATGTGGGCCAGGCGTGCTGGCGGGGTCTGCGAGGCGGCGTGCAATGCCTCCCCCAAGGTCTTGACATCGGGTACGGCCCAGACCGAGTCAAACAGTGCAAAATGGCTTTGTGCCGGGGCAAATTGATAATCCAGCAGCCAACTGTTGTGATGATCACAAAAATCTCGTTGTCCACCCCAGGCGGTGGTAATCACCGGCAGCCCGCTCAGCAGGGCTTCAGCCAGCGGTAAACCAAAGCCTTCCGCGTAACTGGGGGCGACCAATACATGACAGGCGGCCATCAGGGCCTTGAGATCGGCCTCGGGAAGATCCTCCTGAATCAGCACCACATCGGGATAATCCGGCGCATGTGCCCGCAGCGCCTGCAGGGTGGCGGCAATGTCGTGGTGTGGATTGGGAAAAGTCTTGATCACCAGCGAGACATCATCATCCTGGGTAAAGGTCTGCCCATAGGCGTTCAGCAATGTCTCGATGCCCTTGCGCGGAAAGCACGAGGAGATATGCAGGAAGCGAAAAGACCGGGCGGTGAGGACAAAAGCCGGATTGGCATGGATGCGCTCCCAGTGATCCACACCACAGCCCGACACCTGCATGGGTACGCACACGCCATGATCTATCAGAATTTTCTGCACATGCCGGGAAAGCGTGGTCAGGCCATCCAGATGGCGATTGAAGGCCGCCACCCAGTCCTGCGGAAAACCCGATTCCTCCCAGGCGTAATGATGCAGCATCGACACCATGCCGCGCATATCATGCACCCTCGGCGGGTACAGATTGCGGCTGACCACATCGACCGGTACCGCTGGCTCGCGGCTGCGGGCATATAATTCGGCCAGGTCGGGCTGAGCGGCAAGAAAGGCGGGGTCTGGCGCAAAATCTCCAGGCCCTTCTGTGGAATGCAGGCTGACCGTGTGCCCCAGCGCAACCAGCGCCCGGGCGGTTTCACGATTCAGCAGGGCCAGGCTGTAGCTGCTGTCAAAAGGCCCTTCAATGCGCCAATGCACGGGGTGCGCGGGATTTAGGTGGCGACGTGCCCGGTAAGCGGTCTTGAGGTTTTGGTCCAGGCAGGCCGCGACATGACATAGCTCCACCTCCGTGATCTTGTAACGGTGCGCCAGGGCCGCAAGCCGTGTCTGAATGGCGTCATAATCCTGCGGACGCTGCCTGACGGGCTGGGCAGCAACGAGAGCCTCAAGCGCGACAAGGGCTTTCTGGGCGCATTGATCCCAGCTGAATTTTTGCGCCTGCAGATGCGCATGGTCTTTAAGACTTTGCCAGAAGTCCTGATCGCTTAAGGCGCGGGTCATCAGCGCGCCGATGGCATCGACGGAGGTCGGGTCAAAGGTGGCATCGGCGCGCCCAATGACCTCAGGAATGCTGGAGCTGTTGGAACCGATGGTGGCCGCGCCCAGGCTCATCGCCTCCAGCGGCGGCAGGCCAAAACCTTCATGCAGGGAAGGAAATACAAATAAGTGACACTGGGCATACAGCAGTGCAAGATCTGCATCCGGCAGATAACCGGTTAAAATCAGCTCCTCATCCTGCAGGCCGCATTGCCTGGCCAGCGTCTGTAAGTGGCTGCGTTGTTTTGGCTGTAATTTACACACTAACACCAGCTGATGTTTTTGCCGCAGCGGTGTGGGCAGGCGGGCATAAGCCTGAATCAGACCTTCAAAATTTTTGCGCGGCTCATAGGCACTGGTATGCATCACAAAGGGGCGGGTAATCCCCAAATGCTGCAAGCGGGTCTGGCGGGCGGCCTCCCTCAGCTGTGCATCGGGCGGTGTGATGCCATCCGCTGCCGATAAAATCGGCACAATCCGCGCCGGATCAAGCCCCAGATGATCCACGGCCTCGGTTTTGGCATAGGCCGAAATGGCCAGCAACAGATCAGCGCGTTTCAGATACTCAATTTTTTGATAATAGGATTTTTTTTGCCCTTGACCGGGGATAAATTGCGCGGGATTGATATAGGGAATCAGATCATAAAAAATCACCGCTGTCAGGCTGCTTTGCGGTAATTCTCCAATACTGGTGACGGTATCATCATAGCTGCCTTCAAACAGGCTGCCGATCAACACCACATCGGGATGCAGATCCTGCAAAAACTGCTCACGCAATAGCTTTGCGGCCTGTGGAAACCAGTCATTGACGGCGCAGGCCTCCTGGACCGGGCCGGGAATATGAAAGCTCAATATCTGCTGGGGCGGTAGATATTCCGCCAGCGAACGCTTTACTTCATCCAGGCTGTCAGCAAAGGCGGCATTGAGCACCACCAGGATTTCATGTCCGGCCTGATTGTTGCGCACCAGTGCTTTCAGCAAGGACTGGCAATAGCGCCCGATCCCGCGCAGACGGCTGTTATTCTGCGCGCCTTGCAAATCAATCACGATTCTCATGATCGTCTTGCCTTACCAGTTTGCGCCGCGCCTGCCTGCCGCGACGCACGCGGCGCAGGCAGGCAGGCGCGACAGGCAGGTGGGATGCGCTGTTTGATGGCGTGATAGAAGTGTCGCGCCTGTGGGCTTAGATCGTCAGCAGCGCGAATCTCATTAAGCCAGCGGCAGGCTTTAGGCTGCGTTCTTGCGCGTTTGGCAGGATGGAAACGGCGCAGTAGTGACGCCCCAAAAGAGAATTTTTCCCACAGATTAACAAGAAAAATTTGCCCAGCCCGGTGACGACTTAATTTTATTTGCAAGGAAAAAATGAGTTGTGCACGTCGTGCAGAGAGCGTGCGCCGGGTATGCAGCAACCCATCCAGGGTCCAGCGCAAGGGTGCCGTGATTTTCCAGGAAAGGCTGTTGGTTATCTGTTGTGCGCGGTCAATCTGCTGCTGTATATCTATCAGTTGGCCACGCAGCGCTTCCAGATGTTGTGCCTGACATCGCAGGGCCTGTTCTTGCTGTAACTGCTTTTGATCAAAGCGCTGCGCCAGGGCTAACAGGCTCAAGCCATACTCTTTGGCAAACAGGGCATCAAATGCCACCATTTGCGAAGGCAAGCCCGCTTTTTGCGCAATCACCGCATAATCCGGGCTCACCTGGGTCAGTACCTGCAGCAGGGTGATACGGGTTTCACTTTCCAGCTCGTGCAAATGCTGCAGACGGGCAATGAGGGTACGGGCCGCGCCATGATGCTCCGTTAAAAACCGCAATAAATCGGGGGGAAGAGGCCGTTGGTGGGTGGGATCAAGATAAAAGCTGTTGCAGCCCACGCTGATATTTTCCGGATTCGGGGTTTCCAGAATGAGCAGCCCGCCGGGACACAGCACCCGGAATGCCTCATCGAGCATCGCTTGCAGGCTTGCAAACGGCAAATGTTCCACCAGATGAAAGGCGCTGATGACGGCCTGCGAATTGCTGTCCTGTGTACGCAGATAGGCCAGCGCGTCCGCTTCATAAACTAAAAGACCTGCACGGCGCGCCGCTGCCAGCATGGCCGCATCGGTATCCACACCCACGCCATCAAAGCCATGCGCTTTCAGGACTTCCAGCCACTCTCCACGCCCGCAGCCCAGATCCAGCGCCTTGGGTTTTACACCCAACGCCGACAGCGGCTGCAGGAAGGGACGGTAAAAGCCAAGGCGTGAGATGATGGTGTCGCGAGTGCCGCGAAACTGCTCCTCAAAAGCACGGTAAAATGCAGACATCGTTAAGCATCAAGTGGCGGACACGTCGTGCGTTCGCATGTTCAGGCGGCATTGTGTGTAGCAAATCGTTTAGAAAAGCAGGAAAAGCTCAGCGCAGCACATACACCGTGCCGCAATAGGGGCAGCGGATCTGGCCATCGCTGGCTTCGTGAATGGGGAGGTATACCCGAGGATGCGAGGCCCACAGGGCACTGCCCGGTTCCGGGCAATACAGCGGCAGATCAGCGGCGCTGATCTCAATGTGCGCCTTGGTATTGGCAGCGGGATAGTGCGTCGGTTGCTTGGCCGTTTGTGGACTGGGCATGGTGGAGGTCCTCAAAAAATACCACGTGGCGGCATCATCTTGATGCCACTGAAAACCAAGCGAACGCAGGATGCGTCCGCCACCTCAATCTGGGAGCGCGCAGCACCCGCTGCGCATTCAGTCAACACACTGCAAAACTTAGGCGCCGCGTTCCCTGGATAAAAAACGGATGAAGGCGTTTAGACAAAGGTCAGCCATTGGCTGTGGCTGTCTGTGCGCCCATGCACCACATCAAAATACAGGCTTTGCAGGCGTTCGGTAATCGGGCCACGTCCGCCGTTGCCAATCTTGCGCCGATCCAGCTCACGAATGGGCGTGACCTCGGCAGCGGTACCGGTAAAGAAGGCCTCGTCAGCGACATAGACTTCATCACGGGTGATGCGTTTTTCGCGCACCTCAATGCCTTGCTCGGCGGCCAGGGTAAAGATGGTGCGCCGGGTAATGCCATCCAGTGCAGCGGTCAGATCCGGCGTAAAAATCACCCCGTCCTTGACCAAAAAGAAATTCTCGCCACTGCCCTCAGACACATAGCCTTCGGTGTCCAGCAGCAGGGCTTCATCATAGCCACCGCTCAAGGCCTCCTGCAGCGCCAGCATGGAATTCATATAATTGCCATTGGCCTTGGCCTTGCACATGGTGATATTGACATGATGGCGATTAAACGAAGAGGTGTGAATGCGAATGCCGCGCTCCATATTCTCCGCGCCCAGATAACTGCCCCATTGCCAGGCGGCGACAATGCAATGCACCTTTAGATTATCCGCCCGCAGGCCCATGCCCTCAGCACCATAAAAACACATCGGCCGGATATACGCACTTTCCAGGCCATTTTCACGCACAGCGGCACATTGTGCGGCGTTGAGCTCGTCCTGAGTGAAGGGGATCTGCATATTCAGGATATGCGCTGAGTTAAACAGGCGGCGGGTGTGATCCTGCAAACGGAAAATGGCGGTGCCCTGTTCGGCATGATAGGCGCGCACACCTTCAAATACGCCCATGCCATAATGCAGGGTATGGGTGAGCACATGGGTTTGCGCCTCACGCCAGGGAACCATCTTGCCATCAAACCAGATCAGACCATCACGGTCGGCCATCGACATCGAAATCACCTCAAGATTTGTCTAACATAGCGACATCTTCGTGGCAGCATCATCGTGATGCTGCATAACGCGACGGCTACCAGCCTGCGCCGCAAGCGTCGCGGCAGGCAGGGAAGCCGCTGCCACGCTGTGGCGGCATCATCTTTGATGCCGCTTCAAAAAACGACGGGCCAAGCCGCCGCTACAGCGAACGTACGATGCGTCCGCCACCTCAGTAACGCAACAAGGCCGAGCCCCAGGTAAAACCGCCACCAAAGGCTTCCATCATCACCATATCGCCCTCCCGGATACGGCCATCACGCACCGCCACATCCAGTGCCAGCGGAATCGAGGCCGCTGAGGTATTGCCATGATCCTCTACGGTGACCACCACCCGCTCCATCGGCATCTTCAGCTTGCGGGCAGTGGCCTGAATAATGCGGATATTTGCCTGATGCGGAATCAGCCAATCAATGTCTGCCTGATCAATCTGATTGTGTTCCAGCGTCTCATCAACAATGCGCCCCAGCGTATTGACCGCCATCTTGAAGACCTCGTTACCCTTCATCTGGATAAACGCTTCCCCGGCGAGCAGGCGCTCATAGCCGCTGGAGACACCATAGGGCACATTCAAAAGCTCGGCAAAACGGCCATCGGCATGCAGGTGCGTGGATAAAATCCCCGGCCTGTCCGAGGCTTCCAGCACCACCGCCCCGGCACCATCGCCAAAGAGCACACAGGTGCCGCGATCCTCCCAGTTCAAAATGCGCGAGAGGGTTTCTGCGCCCACCACCAGCGCACACTTGGCCCCACCAGTACGCACAAAGCGCTCAGCCACACCCAGGGCATAGATAAAGCCGGTGCACACCGCCTGAATATCAAAGGCGGCACAGCCATGCACCCCCAAGCGTTGCTGCAACAGACAGGCGGTGCTGGGAAAAACGTGATTCGGGGTGGTGGTTGCCAGCACAATCAGATCCACATCCGTGGGGTGGCGATTCGCCATCTGCAATGCCGCCCGGGCGGCCCGTTCCGCCAGATCACAGCAGGTTTCATCGGGGGCGGCAATATGGCGCTTTTTGATGCCGGTGCGTTCGGTGATCCAGGCATCCGTGGTATCGACGAGGTGCTCTAGTTCTGCGTTAGTCAAGGCCTTGGCGGGTAAATAGCCCCCGGTTCCGGTGATCCGCGCATAGCTCACGAGCCTCTCCTTTCATGCAAAAACCGCTCGATTTCCTTGCCAATGCGCTGTGGTACCCCTTTTTTGGCCTCCAGACAGGCAATGCGAATCGCATTTTCAAAGGCCGTGGCATCCGCCCCTCCGTGGCTTTTAATCACGATGCCCTGCAAACCCAGCAAACTGGCGCCGTTATAGCGGCGCGGATCAATGCGCCGCTTGAAACGCTGCAATACCGGCATGGCCAACAGACCGGCAAGCCGTCCGTACAGACTGCCCTTGAATTCAGCGCGCATGAAATGCGCCACCATCCGCGCCACGCCTTCCGTGGTTTTCAGTGAGACATTGCCGACAAAGCCATCACAGACGACGACATCCACATCGCCACAATAAATATCATCACCTTCCACAAAGCCAATGTAATTCAGCGCGCTTTGCTCCAGCAAACGGGCCGCATCCTTGACCTGCTCATTGCCCTTGATATCTTCCTCGCCAATATTGAGCAAACCGACCTTGGGCGCGGCATTATTATCAATGGCCCCGGCCAATACCGACCCCATCACCGCAAACTGATACAAATGCTCGGCGGTGCAATCGACATTCGCCCCCAGATCCAGCATGTGGGTGTGCCCGTTGATCGAAGGAATGGAGGTACTGATGGCCGGTCGGTCAATCCCTGGAAGGGTCTTTAACACATAGCGGGCCGTGGCCATCAAAGCCCCGGTATTCCCCGCACTGACGCACGCCTGCGCCTGCCCCTGCTTGACCAGATTGATTGCCACCCGCATCGAAGAATCTTTCTTGTTACGCAGCGCCAGGGCGGGTGGTTCTTCCATCCCGACCACCTGCGAGGCATGGTGAATTTTGAGCCGCGCATGACCCGAGGATTTAAGCGCAACCAGCTGAGCCTCAATAACGCCTTGATCCCCCACCAACACCAGCTCAAGCTCAGGGCGATGGCGCAAAGCCTGGACAGCCGCAGGGACAACCACGCCGGGGCCATGATCTCCGCCCATGGCATCAAGCGCAATCGTAAAGGTTTCGCTCATAATCGTATTCGGTGCACCCGGCTAAGGCGTTCGCAACACCTTAAAAAGTGAAATAAATTCAGATAGATTCAATGCAAGCTGTTTTAACCCTGCCAAGCCTGGCAGGGTTAAAGATAATTATTTAATCGTCGTCTTGTGCCACCGGCGCTTTAACCACCTGACGCCCGCGATAATAGCCATCGGCGGTCAGATGATGGCGGCGATGCACCTCACCTGAAACCGGATCAACCGACAGCGTCTGCCCTTTAAGGGCATCATGAGAACGGCGCATCCCGCGACGGGACGGCGTGGTACGACCTTGTTGTACAGCCATGCAATAACACTCCGCAAAGAAGATTTAATAAACCGCAACCCAAAAATCCGCCGTGTACCGTTTCATCCGGTGCCCGGCCAACCGCGCAAAAAACCTATGCCTGCAACGCTAAGTCTTGCGGTCTTTATCCTTGAGCTGTTTGAGTACCGCAAAAGGATTGGGTTTTGTCGGAGCAACCGGCGCTGCCTGCGCAACGCTCCCCCGGTGAGACACCCCACGACATGCCTCAAGATCGGCATGTAAGGGCGCAAACGGAATCCCTAACAACAGCTCATCCTCAATCAGACTCGCCACATGCAAGCGTCCCTCCGGCACCAACACCACATCCTCCTCATCTGGAAAACTGGCTAAATCCACCTCCGTTTCCACCAGCCAGGCATCCAGCGAAGTTTCCAGCGCATATGCAAACGGTTCAAGACAGCGCTGACACAGCAACCTCACCGTCGCCTCAACATGCCCGCTGACCTTATCCCGACCCGGTGCCACATGCCTGAACTCAAGGCGAAAAAAAACCGCACCGGCGGCATCCTCAACACCATCGGCCAGACGAGGAAAATCACAAAGCGGTAAACTGCCCTGCAGGGTGCGTCCTTGACTAGCAAGGCGAAAAGGATCAACCGTCAAGGATAAATCGACTTGAGACATAAGCACACAATGATAAAGCGTAACCTGCCCCAGTGTCAAAATTCCCCGCACAACCGCTCACCACGGATCACGGATTCACGGACATCTTATGGAGCGCCAAACCCCGGCTCGGTCTGTTTTGCCGCCCAAGATATTGCGCGGTAGACCCGTAATCTGCGTGTAAACCATGACAGCAAAAACCAAAGGCTTTGATCATGTAAAGGCGATGCGCAGCTGTGGGGTAGTTTCCGGGTTACGCAGGTGTAGTCAGTGGGTTGGGAACTGGCGTATTATCGGGGCGTATTTTTAAATCAGCTGGGCGGCATTGCGATGGCGGCGTTGTGCGCTCGGCAACCATCAACGCCATTTGTGAGGCTTTTGTGAATCCTGAACTCAAAGACAATCTGACCCGTACTTCTTCCTGGATTCGGGTGGCTTATATGGTGTTGTTTGCCATTGTGTATAACATTGCCGAGCTGGTGGGCTTGCTGGTGGTGTTATTCCAGATCGGCAGCACCTTGATTACGGGCAAGCGCAATGAATTTGTCAGCGGCTTTGGGCGCAGTCTGAGCCGCTATATTTTTCAAATCTGGAGCTATTTGACCTATTCCAGCGAACAGCGCCCCTTTCCCTTTATGGTCTGGCCGTCCTCTGCTCCTGGGCCTGATCTGGATTCAGGCCGGGTGAATCCGTCTTTGCCGGATCAGCATTAAGTTAGGTTCGTGATGTCAGCATCCCCAAAAGCGATTGTGCTGTTAAGCGGTGGCCTGGATTCGGCCACGGTACTGGCCTTGGCTAAGCGTCAGGGCTTTGCGGTGTATGCGCTGTCCTTTCGCTACGGCCAGCGTCATCAGATTGAACTGGCGGCGGCGGCTAAACTGGCCAAGGCGCATCAGGTGGTGGAGCATGTTTCCCTGGAGATTGATCTGCGCATCTTTGGTGGTTCGGCCTTGACGGCAGATATTGCCGTGCCCAAAGATCGCGCTGAGGTTTCAGGCGGTAGCGCCATTCCCGTGACCTATGTACCGGCACGCAATACCATCTTTTTATCCTTTGCCCTGGCGTGGGCGGAGGTTTTAGAGGCGGCAGATATCTTCATCGGGGTGAATGCGCTGGATTATTCCGGCTATCCCGATTGCCGCCCGGCGTTTATTCACGCCTATCAAGCCATGGCCAATCTGGCCACCCGCGCCGGGGTGGAAAACGCAGATCCCTTGCGTATCCATACCCCCCTGATTCACATGAGCAAGGCAGAAATCATCCGCTTGGGTCATTCTCTTGGTGTGGATTATGGCCTGACCTGCAGTTGTTATGATCCCTCGCCGGAAGGGCAGCCATGCGGCCATTGTGATGCCTGTCTGTTGCGGGCCAAGGGCTTTGCCGAGGCCGGGATGGCAGATCCGCTGTGCGGCGGCTGACTGATTTAAGAGCGCGTGTACATGGCGTATCAGGTCAAAGAGATTTTTTACAGCCTGCAAGGTGAAGGCGCCCACAGTGGCCGGGCTGCGGTATTTTGCCGTTTCAGTGGTTGCAATCTGTGGTCGGGGCAAGACCGTGATCGGGCCAGCGCGGTGTGTGGCTTTTGCGATACCGATTTTAATGGCACCGATGGCCCTGCAGGGGGGCAATATGCAGATGCCGCGCAGCTGGCTGAGCAGATTGCCCGGCATTGGCAGGCCCGCGATACCGCCTGTTCCCGCTTTGTGGTGCTCACCGGTGGCGAGCCGTTATTGCAGGTGGATGCGCCGTTGCTGGCGGCCCTGAAGGCACAGCATTTTCAGATTGCCCTGGAAACCAACGGCACCCTGCCCGTGCCCGAGGGGATTGACTGGGTCTGCGTCAGCCCTAAATCCTTACACCGCCTGCGGGTGCATCACGGCGATGAACTCAAACTGGTGTTTCCCCAGCCGCAATTATCGCCAGAAAAGCTGACAGGTCTGTCGTTTAGCCATTTTTTTCTCCAGCCGATGGACGGCCCTAACCTGGCTGACCATCAACAGCTGGCCGCGCAGTATTGCCTGCAGCATCCGCCGTGGCGTTTAAGCCTGCAGCTGCATAAACTGCTGGGCATTCCCTGATAGACACGCCGTGGGCGGCGTTACGCTGCAACTGGTCACCAAGACTCCCAATTCATTGTAATCGTTGATTAAGTGAGGTCGCAGACGATGGAGCACATGAGTGTGCAGGTCCGTTTGGCGCAGTTACGTTCTACGCCGTCTTTTCTGGGGCAGGTGGTTGCTGATCTGGCCTATGGGGCGCGGGTTTTGCGGGTGCGCAGTGAAGGAGACTGGCTACAGGTACGCAGTGACGGCCAGTACGGCTGGATGCATCAATCCGCCCTCACGCCCAAGGAAATCATTTTAAATCCCAGCGCCCAGGATGTAGAAAGGGCCGCCAATAGCACCGAGATTGCCCTGGCAGGCAAGGGCTTTAATGCCGAGGTGGAGAAGCAATATCGTCAGCGTCACCAGCAGGCAGATTTTGCCTGGGTCGATCGGGCCGAGACGCTACAAAGCACCACAGCGCAGATTGCGCGTTTTGTCACTCAAGGTAGCCTGAATAAGGTATAAGATACGCATCACGCAATGGGCCTTTGGCGGAGGCATTATCATGTCAGATCAAGCACGGCGGGCGGTGTTGGTGTGGGGCTGGCGTTCACTGGCCATCGGCCTGGGCGGTGGGATGCTGGGTGGCTGTAAAACCCTGGAAATCGGAGCTAATCTGGGGCAATCGCTGGGATTGCTGGATGCCCAGCAGGCGCAGTCTTTGGTGCGCACGGGCACTGCGGTGGGGCGCGCCATGGAGCAGATTGACCCAGAGCAGGAATATTATATCGGGCGCAGCGTGGGGGCGACCCTGTTAAGCCAATACCCGGTGTATCAAAACCCGGCCTTGCACAGTTATCTTAATCTGCTCGGCAGTTATGTCAGTCTGGCCTCGCAAACCCCGCAGACCTTCGGCGGTTATCGGTTTTTGGTGCTGGATTCTGAGGAAATCAATGCCTTTGCAGCGCCGGGCGGCTTGATTATGGTCACGCGTGGCATGTTGCGCTGCTGTACCTCGGAAGATGAGCTGGCGGCGGTGCTGGCGCACGAGGTCAGTCATATTCAACAGCGCCACGCGGTGCAGGCGATTTCACAGGCGCGTATTGTAGCCGCGATGCAGGCGATCACCGTGGAGGGGATACGCCATTATGCACGCGGTACGGATTTGACTATGCTGGTGGAGGCCCTGGAAGGTTCTATCGGTGACATTATGAATACGATGGTGCAGCGCGGCTATGCGCGGACGCAGGAGCAGGAGGCGGATCGTATTGCGGTGGGGATTTTGCAGCGCACCGGTTATGATGATCAGGCGCTGCCGACCATGCTTGAGCAGATGCAGCAGCGGTTGCAGCCGGGTGGGCTGGATTTTGCGCGAACGCATCCCGCCCCAAGCCAGCGCATTGAAGGCATTCAGCCTTTGCTGGCCAGCGTGCGTACCGCCATTCCCAAAAGTCGCACCCAGCGTTTCCAGCAGGCGCTGCGTGGTGTTTGAGAACCATTAACCCTTTCAGGTGAACATGCAAAACAGATTATTGATCATTGGCTGCGGTGATGTGGGCTTGCGCGTCGCACGCCAGGCACAGGGCGCAGGCTACCACGAGATCATCGGGGTAGTACGCTCTGCGCAGCGGGCAGAGGTGTTGCGCGCCCACGGAATTTCTGCCGAGGAGATGGATTTGCATGATGCGCAGGCGGTGCAGGCATTGCCCACCGAAGGGGCAGAGGTGGTCTATCTGGCGCCGCCGGCGGCGCTACACGGGAATCAAGACCAAGGCATGAGGCATTTTCTGCACCGCTGTCAAACGCAGACCCCAGCCAAGGTCGTCTATATCAGCACCAGTGGCGTGTATGGCGATTGTCAAGGCGCTACAGTGACCGAGCAAAGCCCGGTCAATCCGGCGACAGCGCGCGCCCGGTTGCGTCTGGATGCAGAACAGCAGGTGCAGGCCTTTGGCCGGACCTATGCCGTGCCTACGGTGATTTTGCGGGTGGCGGGGATTTATGGGCCTGGGCGTTTGCCGCTGGAGCGGATTCGTGAGGGGATGGTGGTGGTCTGCCCAGAACAAGCCCCCCTGAGCAACCGCATTCACGCCGATGATCTGGCCAGCATTTGTCTGGCGGCATTGCAACGCGGCCTGGCGCAGGCCATTTATAATGTCGCGGATGGTCAGGCCAGCACCATGACCGATTATTTTTATGCGGTGGCCGATATCGCCGGTGTGCCGCGTCCGCCCTGTGTGCCGCTGGCTGAGGCGGCAGCGCATTTAAGCCCGATGATGATGTCGTTTATCAATGAATCGCGCGTGCTGGATTGCCGGGCGCTGTTTAGCCAGTTGCAGGTACAGCTGCGTTATCCGCAGTTAAGCGACGGCATCCGTGCGAGTCTGGAAGTCCCCTCAGCGGAAAATAATTAATAAATCAGTTGACATGCTAATAAAAATCATTATCATTTGCATTGAGCATCGTTGTACTGCTTTGTGCCACACCCCATGTTGCGCAACACCAGTGATCGATCTTCATGTCGTTGACTTTTCTCCTCATTCTTTCTTTGCGACCCGTTCTCGGGTCGCTTTTTTTTCACGCGTCCGTGTCGCTTACCCCGCTGAGTATGCCCTGTGATGCGCCTGCCGTCTTTTACCAAGGCACGGGTAGCCGTTGTCGGTGATGTCATGCTGGATCGCTACTGGAGCGGGCTGGTTGCACGGATTTCGCCTGAGGCCCCGGTGCCGGTTGTACATATCCAGGACGTACACGATCACCTGGGGGGGGCGGCCAATGTCGCGCTGAACCTGGCCCAGCTGGGCGTGCAGGTGAGCCTAAGCGGTGTGATCGGTCGTGATGAGGCTGGCCACACGGTCACACAACTTCTGGCCCGACATGGCATTAGCAATGCGCTGCTGACGCACCCCCAGCATCCCACCATCACCAAGCTGCGCATTCTCAGTCAGCATCAGCAACTGTTGCGCCTGGATTTTGAGCAGCCGCTGCGCGACTGGGACAGCCGCGCTTTAGAGGACACCCTCAGCGCCCGCCTGGCGACAGGGGTTGAGGTGTTGGTGTTATCGGATTATGCCAAAGGGACTCTGCAGGAGGTCTCACGACTGATTGCACTGGCAAGGGCGCGGGGGATTGCGGTGCTGGTAGACCCCAAAAGCCGGGATTTTTCGCGGTATCGTCAAGCCACGCTGGTCACGCCCAACCGCGCCGAATTTGAGGCGGTGGTCGGTCACTGTGTCGATGAGCACAGCCTGAGTGAGCGCGGCGAGGCCCTGCGGGCAGCGATGCACTGGCCTGCCTTGCTGATTACCCTGGGGGAGCGCGGCATGTTGCTCTTGCGCGAGCACCAGCCCCCCCTATGCCTGCCAACCCAGGCGCGTGAGGTCTTTGATGTCACGGGAGCGGGTGATACCGTGATTGCGGTACTTGCGGCCTGTCTGGCCTGTGGTGAAGATCTGGCGGATGGGGCACGGCTGGCCAATCTGGCCGCCGGGATTGTGGTTGGCAAGCTGGGCACCGCCGGGGTTTGTGTCGCTGAACTCCAGGCGGCTTTGCGGCCGCCGCCTGCCCCGCACTGCGGTATCCTGGATCAGGCCACCTTGCAAAGCACCGTTGCCGACGCAAAGGCACGCGGAGAGCGCATTGTGATGACTAACGGCTGCTTTGACATTTTACATGCCGGGCATGTGCAGTATCTGCAGCAGGCTAAAGCCCTGGGGGATCGACTGGTGGTAGCGGTCAATGACGATGCCTCCGTGCAACGGCTCAAGGGGGCGACCCGGCCCGTGCATTCGCTGGCTCAACGCATGAGTATTCTATCCGCGCTGGCCTGCGTGGATTGGGTTACGGCATTTAGCGAAGACACGCCAGAGGCCCTGATCTGCGCGCTGTGTCCGGATGTCCTGGTCAAAGGCGGCGATTATCGGCCCGAGCACATCGCCGGCGGGGATTGCGTCCGCCGCCACGGCGGGCAAGTAATCGTGCTAGACTTTCTTCCCGGCCATTCCACCACTGCCTTGATTGATAAAATTCGCGGGCCCGCCTAAGCTCGGCCTGCTTTCCTAACCTTTGATGAGGGATTCCTGTTCATGCGCCTCGTTTCTCTATTACTACTCGGTATGCTCGCCAGCGGGCTTTGGTTCAGTGGCTTTAGTACAGCACAGGCCGTAGAAGCGGCCACCTGCGATTTACACCAAAGCGAATGCCGGGCACCGCTGCATACCGGCGAGGCTTTCGCGGTCCTATCCATCACCCCGCGCCCGATCAAAACCATGACCCGCCAGGAAATCAGCGTACAGCTAGAGGGCATCAGCCTGTCAGCACTGCTTATCGACTTCTCCGGCGTGGAGATGTTCATGGGTCTAAACCAGACCCGCCTGCAAGCAGATGCCGATGGTGTATTGCGCGGCTCGATCATCTTACCCGCCTGCATGAGCGCACAGATGACCTGGCAGGTCAAACTGTTCAGCGATACCGATAAAGCGCTGCTAACCGCCCCGTTTTTCTTCAAAACTGGACGATAGAACGACGTAGCGGCATCTTCACAGATGCCGCACCAGCTATGCAGGGATTAGCGGTCGCATTCACCGCCGATCATGTTGATCGAGCCGAAGGTGGCGACGATATCGGCGAGTTGGTAGCCTTCGAGCAGGCGGTGTAAGCCGCCCATGTGGACAAAGCTGGGGGCGCGGACATGCACTTTGTAGGGCGCGCCTTCGCCGGTGCTAATGAGGTAAAAACCCAGCTCGCCGTTGGGTGATTCATGGGCGCGATACACTTCGCCCGGCGGGACTTTGGGGCCTTCCATCACCAGTTTGAAGTGGTTGATCAGGGATTCGATTTCCTGATAGACGAGGGTTTTGGGCGGGAAGACGCAGCGCCGGTCATCGACGTTGATCGGCCCTTCCGGGAGCAGGTCCATGAGCTGGCGGATCATATAGACTGATTCGTCCATTTCGCACATGCGCACATAGTAGCGGTCGTAGTTATCCCCTTTAATACCTACCGGCACCTCAAACTCCAGCTCGCTGTAGGCCAGATAAGGCGTGTCTTTACGCAGATCCAGGGCGGCCCCGGTGGAGCGCAGGATCGGGCCGGTATAGCCCCAGTGAATGGCCTCTTGCGTGCTGAGCACGCCGATATTGCGCATCCGGTCGATGAAGATGCGGTTGCGATCGACCAGTGTATGTACCCGGCCCACAAAGGTTTCGTATTCCTTGAGAATTTCATCCAAGCGGCTGAGCCAGCCTGTGGGCAGGTCACAGGCCAGCCCGCCGATACGGCCAAAGCTGTGGGTGATGCGCGCCCCAGTGAGATCCGCCATGTGTTCATAGATGTAATCGCGGATGGTCATCAGGTATAAAAAGGCGGTCATCGCGCCGAGTTCCATGAGACCGGCGGCGGTGCAGGTGAGATGATCGGCGATGCGCGAATATTCTGACAGGAGGGTGCGCAGATAGCGGCAACGCGGGGTGATCTCGATATCCATCAAGGTCTCAACCGCATCGCAGTAGGCGAAGTTGTTGATCATGGCTGAACAGTAGTTCAGCCGATCCGTATAGGGGATGAGATTATGCCAGGTGTGATCTTCGCACTCTTTTTCAAAGCCGCGATGCAGATAGCCGCAATGCACATCCGCGCCCACCACTTTTTCACCCAACAAGCGGGTAAAGATCTGGATGGTGCCGTGCATGGCCGGATGTGACGGCCCCAGGCTGAGGATAACCTCGCCATCCTGGGGCGCGGCGTTAAGGGGGCTTGGCGGTATGCTGGAGGGATGCTGTGGCATAGGCGATCAATGCAATCCTGAGCCGTTAAAGGGCGCAGCAGGTCAGTTGAAATTCCAGGTCACGCCCGTTACCACATTGCTGCGGGCGTCCGAGCATATCGCCGGGTTCGAGAAAGCGGATGGAGAAGCGTTGCCGCCCGGCGCTGATTTCTGGATAGCAGGGAAAATCAAACGGCAAGATCACGCGCAGCATCTGCCAGGGAACGGTGTTATCGAGGGCCTGCTCAAAAAAACCTTGCACGGCAGTGACGCGACGCGGCTGGATGCTATTGCGAATCAGATCCAGAATCAGCACGATGGGTTCATGAATATCATAAAACGGTGCAGACCATTGACAGAGCAGCTCATGGCGCTGGGTTTGCGAGCGGGTCAACCAGTAATGATAGGCGGGCAGGTCAAAATCACAGGTGCCTCCGGGAATGGAGGTCCGCTTGCGAATGCTGTTAAACAACTCGTTGTTTTTAACGTACTGATCCAGCTGACCATTGATGGTGTGGATTTTTTCAATGAACAGGCGCTGACGATCCATGACTTCATGCAGCCGTTCCTGATCGACGGTAGGCTCCTCGGCCAGCCGCCCGAGATTGGCAATCTGGCGCTCCAGCTCTTTCATCAATTCGCGCTTCAAATCGATGCGATTGGTCAGATTGACCATCTCAATCAAGGTGCTCAGCGCCATGTGAGTGTCGATGCTGGTGTCTTTTTCCAGGCTGTGGTGAAAGCGCTGCGTGAGTTCTTCCACGCGCATAAACAATCGCATGCGCTCGTTGAGGGGTTGTTCGTAGACGACAAAGTCATTCACAGGCGAAACCATGGGTAAGTTGTGAATCGAGTAGTCGCTATTGTCTACTGTTAGGGCGAAATTGACAAACATTAGGATGTTTCCGGGTAAAACTTAGGCAAAGCGTGTCACCATCATCGCATCGTTAAAAGCATCCGCAACCGTATCAGCGCCGCTCACCTGTAAAAAGCACGGCCAGCGCTTTATCAGGCGGGGCCTCATGAGGAAGCCTTTTGTAAGGAGAATGGCGGTCTTTTAGGCCGGGAAGACAATGGGCGGCGGGCCAGATCAAGATAATGCCGATGCAGTGGACGGACTTGGTATTGCAGGCTCTGGGGCGTATGTTCATAGCCATTATCAATCAAATCGTGGGCACTGCACAGGCGTTGCATACGGGTACTTTGGGCATTGAGCATGTGCTGCACCTGTTCGGCAGAAAGCCCATCGCGAGCCATCACGCGCTCACGCTGCAAAATTTTCGGGCAGTCCACGACCAGGATGCGGTCAACCAGATCCTGCCATCCGGATTCGACCAGCAAGGGGATGACCATCATGACATACCGGCTGCGCGATTGCGCACGCAGCGCCTGCATGCGCTCGCGGATCAATGGATGCATTAGTTCATTGAGTGCCTCGCGGGCCTTGGCATCGGCAAAGATGCGGGCGCGCAAGGCGGCCCGATTGAGCTGGCCATCCGCCTGTAGAATCACCCGGCCAAACAGCAGGGTAATGTGGGCTAAGGCGGGTGAGCCGGGCGTGACCAGTTCACGCGCCACCACATCGGCATCAATGATTTCGGCACCCAACTCGGCAAAAAGCCGGGCAACCGTCGATTTGCCACTGCCAATCCCACCGGTCAGGCCCACGCAGAAGGGTAATAAGGGCGGTGGCCGCTTCAATAATACGGGCAGTGGTGTGTTCAAAATGCGCTACGCAGATAAAGCTGCATGATGTCTTCTCCCCACAGCAAGGCAATCCAGCCCGCAGCGGCCAGATAGGGACCAAAGGGCAGAGGAATATTGCGATCCCGCCCGCGCAGCAGGATCAAGGTCAAGCCCACGAGGGCGCCGGTGAAGGCCGAGAGCAAAATGATCAAGGGCAGCATCTGCCAGCCCAGCCAGGCCCCCAGCAGGGCAAACAGCTTGAAATCGCCAAAGCCCATGCCTTCCTTGCCGGTCAACAGCCGAAATGCCTGATACACCAGCCACAGGCTCATATACCCTGCGACCGCTCCCAACAGACTGCTGGTGGCATCGGTAAACAGCCCCGATAAATTCAGCACCAGACCCAGCCACAAAATGGGCAGGGTGATCACATCCGGCAATAAGGTGGTACGCAGATCAATCACCGCCAGGGCCAGCAAGGCCCAGGTCAGCACCAGCGCCGCCAGCGCCTCCCAGGACAGCCCGAAATACCAGACCACGACCATTGATAACCCGGCGCTGGCGAGTTCAACCAGCGGATATTGCCAGGAGATCCGGGTGCCACAGGCACGACAGCGGCCACGCAAAAACAGATAGCTGAGCAGCGGGATATTTTCCAGGGCGCTGATCTGATGATTGCAGTGCGGACAAGCCGAGCGCGGCACGATGAGATTATACGGCGTCGAGGCAGGCGGCTCGCCAGGCGGCGGGCCTTGGCTGGCCTCAAAGTAGCCATAGGCGTCCTGCGCCCATTGGCGTTCGAGCATGATGGGCAGGCGGTGAATCACCACGTTTAAAAAGCTGCCGATGACCAGACCCACAAGCCCGGTCAATAGCAGCAGCCAGAAAAGATCCTCCGCCAGGAAGGTTAAAATATCGCTCATCAGTAGGGGTATCCGTTTCGACATCTGCAGGCTTGCTGTCCGCAACGACAGCAAGCATCTGTGCAGATTATAGCGTATCGCAGAACCTGGCCGGTACCTAACGCGGCGGCTTGGCCGCGTTTAGGCGTGCTTCCAGCAGCTGCATGGTGCCCACGCTGGCCAGTCCGCTAATCATGATACTCATAAACAACCCGCTCCACGCCTGTTCCAGCAAGATAAAGCCGATCAGCGCCACCGCCAAAACCAGCTCCGGCACGCCTTTCCAGGGGTATCTGGCTTTGGCATGAGTGCCTTGCATCAGACCCTTGGGCGTGCGGACAAACTCACTTTGCCGTCCGATCAGGGCCTCAAGCACAGCGCGGGCATTCGATAACACCAAGCCACTGGTAAACATCAAGGACAGGGCAATCAGCACAAGGGGATGGGGTTCATGCGGCTCAGCGGGATCAGTGCGCCAGCGCTGGCCGGTGATTAAAAAACCGATGGTTCCGGCAAAACCCAGCACCGTCGCCAGAACGCCCAGAATCATCAATGCCGGATGCAACGCGATCTCTGCGGCCAGTAAGGGCAAACTCAACAGCAAGCACACCAACCCCAAGGGGAAAAACAGGCTTTGCCCCATCTGCAGACTGACCGCCAGCTTGTGCCATCCCGGCCATGCACTGCGCCAGATGGTTGGCGAGAGTTTCAGGGTGCATTGGGCAAAGCCCTTGGTCCAGCGGGCCTGTTGGGTACGCCATGCTTGGGCAGACGTCGGCAATTCACCCGGTACGCCCAGATCATGAAGGAATGCCGCCCGCCACCCGGCAAGATGCACCCGCATACTCAGATCCAGATCCTCGGAGAGGGTATCGCCTTGCCAGCCGCCTGCTGAATCAATGGCGCTACAGCGCCACATGCCACAGGTTCCATTGAAGGCCAAAGGCAAGCCGAGACGGGCACGGGTTTCCTGCTCCACGCGAAAATGCCCATCCAGCAACATCGCCTGCACCCGGGTCAAGAGGTTTTGTCGGCGGTTTGCATGGACCCAGCGACCCTGCACGAAAGCCAGGGCATGATCTGCCTCCAGTAAAGCCACCGTGCGGCGCAAAAAATCACGCGGCGGCATAAAATCTGCGTCAAACATGGCGACATACGGCACCTGTGGCAGTCGCTTCAAGCCCTCCGCCAAGGCCCCGGCTTTATAGGCATGGCGCTTTGTGCGGTGCAGCAATTCTACCTGCAAGCCCTGTGCTTTCGCCCACGCCACCGCCTGCTGACTGTGTATCAGCGAGCCGTCGGTGCTGTCATCAAGTATCTGGATATACAGCCTGTCGCGTGGCCAATCCAGTTGAGCCGTAGCCTCAAGCAAGCGTTGTGCAAGATCGCCCTCGTTATACAACGGCAATTGCACCAGTACCGCAGGCAATGCCGCCTCAGACAGGGATCGGGTGGGATAAACCCGCGTTGGAGCAACATGCCGCGCAATCGCCAAAAACAGCAGATTGCCAGACATCAACATCAGGCATACCAGCGCCACGCCTAAAAGAATTTGCAGCAGCGCATATACGTCAGTCAATGACATCAACATAATCTTTGCCAGTTGCCTCGTAAAAACAGGGAAATGGGGGGGATGAAACCGTTGGGTATGCGATGGCCTGAAGACAGTGCGACATCAAGCCAAGGGCAGATAACCGCGAAGACATGGCCTTGAGTGTCTGGATGACCGAACCAGCCACCCGCCTTAAGCTTTGACAATACGGCGCAAACCTGCGCCGTTTGCCGCTTAAACGGCGTTGGCCCGCTGCACCGATGACCACATCCACGCTTGGATCAGCGTGGCTAGTTTGACATGCTTTGCGTGAAAAGTGCGTGGCGCTCACAGGTATTTTTTATCTGTTGTGCAGATCTCCGGATTCTAGCATCTGGGCCGCTTGATCAGGTGGTTTTTAAAGGCCAAGATGTGTCAATATCAGGCTGCAAGCCCTACACTGATGACTGACCCGATAAGGAGGATAACGTGATCAAAAAACGTCGTATGGTTTTAAAAGGTACTCTGGCAGCCACTGCCGTGGGTGTTAGCGCGGGCACGGGCCTGTTGAGTGCCACCGCCCATGCCGCCCGGCCAGATAGCGCCTTTGCCAGCAGTTCATTTAATAGTGCGTTGCGGGCGGTTGCGGGAACCGAAAACCCCCTGGATGGTGATATTGCGCTGGACGCCCCACAGGTTGCGCAAAACCCTTCTTCAGTATTGATTACCATTGAAAGCACGATCAGTGGGGTGCGTGAGATTGCCTTGCTGGTAGCCCAGGGCAATGCCAGCCCGCTGAATGGGACCTATGTGCTAGGCCCCAATACCTTGCCCTATGTGGCTACCCGCATCAAAATGGCGGAAAGCAGCGACGTGGTGGCGGTGGTCAAAACCCGCGATCAGGCCTACAGCACCCGTACCCAGGTACTGGTGCCCGAAGGCGACGGCTGCGTATAAGTACATCAGGCTCTGAGGAGAATTTTTTATGTCCACCATTCGAGTTCGGGCGCAGATCAGCGAAGGCATTACCACGGTGCGGGCGCTCATCAGTCATCCCATGGAAAGCGGCAGACGGCGCGATGAACAGGGCCAGCTGGTTCCTGCACATTACATCACGGAAGTTAATGCCACAGTCAACGGTGAGCACGTCATCACCGCGTATTGGGGGCCAGCCGTGGCGCGAGATCCGCATCTTTCATTTAAATTCAGCGGTGCCAAAGCGGGGGATCAGCTGAACATTCGCTGGCAAGATAACCGGGGTCAACAGGACAGCGCAGAGACCACGATCAGCTGACCCGACGCAGCGGTTGTGGCAGGATAACACCCGCAAAAGCCAGCGCCAGGCTCTGCAGCTCTTCCCAAGGTCTGCCGCCTTGCGCCTGGCCTTTTAGCAAACGATCAAGCCGTGCGCACTGGCCAAGCAAAGCCTCCCAGCGCCTATAGCCTGCGCGCTTGAGTGCCGCCTGCATCAAGGGGCGCTGGATATAACTGCGCACCCCTTGCAAAATCGCCTCCAATGGCTCGCCACGCGCCTGACGAAAGGCCATCTCCGCCAGTGTGCGGGTCTCACGAGTTACCAGCCACAGCACCAATAAGGGTTCTACGCCTTCATCCTGCAAGCCTTGCATAATCTTGACAATGCGGGCGCCATCCGCTGCCAGCATGGCATCGCTTAGGTCAAACAGGCTGTAACGCGCATGATCGCCCACGGCACTGAGCATGGCCGCCTCATCGAGCGCGCCGCCGTGCGGATATAACAGGGCCAGTTTATGCACCTCCTGGGCGGCGGCCAACAGATTGCCTTCGCTGCGCTCCAGCAGCAATTGCACCGCCGCCGCCGAGGGTTGCAAATGATGTTTTTGCAGCCGCTGTTTTAACCAGGTCTCCATCTGCGCCGGTTTAAGCGGCATGCTTTGCACCCAGATGCCCTGTTTATCCAGCATCTCTACCCAGCGCGCTTGCCGGTCAAGTTTGCCGCACTGCACCAATAACACCACATCCTCAGGTCGCTGTTTGACATAAGCCTCCAGCATCTTGACCCCTTGGGTGCCGGGTTTACCTGTGGGCATTCTTAATTCCAGCAGCCGTTTGGCACAAAACAGTGAACGATGCTCCACGGATAACCAAAAGCCTGACCAGTCAAAACCGCTCTCAACCTCAAACACCTCGCGCTCATGATAGCCCTGCCCCTTAGCCACCGCCCGAATTAGATCCAGCGATTCCATCAACTGCAACGGCTCCTCGCCGCTTAACACATAAATCGGTGCAAGACCATGCTGGTGTAAATGCGCGCCCAGTTGCGCCGGTTTAAGTTGCATCGCTCCCCCCAAAGCAAAAAGGGGAGCTGAAAAGCTCCCCCCTGAATTACACAAACAACGGCGGCTTATTCGCCATACACCTGACTGGGAATCAGCAGCAGCGTTTTCCAGAACAGCTGCGCCTGCTGTGCAGTCAGCTTTTGCACGCCCATGTTATAGGTCACGGCACTTTTCACAGGCCGCTCCACCCCGCCGGTATAAGTATCCTTGAAATGGATGGTGCCGTTAATCGTGGAACGATTCGGCGTGCTCATGAAAAAGGCCTCTTCCCCTTGCGCATCGCCAAAGAAAGCCGCCTCATCCTGCGGACCGCCCTTATCCTCATTAAATACGACATTCAGCTCATAACGGCCTTCGGTATCACTGAGTTCCACCCACTTCATGCCGCCAGACACCACATCCTGGGTACCGCCATAGCTATAGGTGAGCGTCGGGAACCAGTTATCCGTTTCGTAGGAATACACCAGCTGGCCATCGACCACCGCCTCGGTATAATTGGCCGAAGGGCCAGCGGCCAGCGTCACCCGCTGAAACTTCACCGGATCCACATCGCCCAGCGTCACTGACACCTCACGCTCTCCCACCATGCGGGTGATCGTGGCGCTCTGTTTGGCCGCCGTATCCAAAGCCTCGCGCAGCGTGCTGGTGGCTTTCACGGGACTGGATACCACCACCCCGGCAAAACTTGAGGTAAAGGCCTGAGCGCGGCCCATCGCCTGCACTTCTATCCGCAAATTGGCGCGGCCTAAATCAACCCGCCCTTCACGATCTTTGGGCGCGGTGCCGACCACCTTACCCACGACCGCACGCTGGCTGGTATCCGCCGGGTTAATCACCCCAATATTGACATCATATTGGCAGCTCCCCTCTTGCAGCAAACGCCCCAAATGGCGCGAAAATACGTAGGGCACGCACTGGATACTGCCCTTGTAAAAGGTATTACCGACGGTGGCATCCAGTTGATAAAAATCCGCCACGCCCGGCTTGGGGGCGTCATTTTCCTGATTTTGTGGTAACCGCGAATGCCAGTCGATCACCATCGTTCCGGTGACATAGCCATCCTGGGTCACTGACTCATTTGCCAAGGTCGCCTGACTGGCCAACACCAGCCCTGAACCGGCAAGCAACGCAATGGATAAGGTTTTCAATGGGGTCTGCATATATCGCTCCTCGTTGTGAAAGGCCCGGCAGGCGCAAGCCGCCGGGCGTCTTTGTGCAATCCACACACTACTACATCAAACCGGCGATCCCAGCCCAAAGTTACGCAAGGCGGTACGGAAAGAATTAAAGGGACTGAGAACGGCATCAATCAAAATCACCGCACAACCAAACCAATGGAAAAAGGTCGGTGTCTCCTTCAGCGCAAAAATCATATACGACATCAGCACCGTTGCCACCACCAGGGCAAACACCGCGCTGAGAATATCTATCAGAAAGGCAAACTCGTTCACATCTCCAGACTTAAAGAACTCAAAAAATAACACCACCAGACACAAAACCAGGAAAATGTAACCAGCCACACCCGACATATCGATGTTGATGAAATGCACCACCACCATATACAAGATAATCGTCAGGGTCCAAGGAATCTTGCTAAAGGTTGACATCGTGCGCCCCGCAGGTCGAAGAGGGAGATTGACAGCCATAAAGGGAACCCCCGTTATGCAATAGAGTGAAATGACCCTCGCAGTATAGGCCACACCCACGCCACTTGTTAAGCCATTCGACAAGGCTTTGCCTGTGCTTCATGAAGCACAGGCCAGCAGACCGGCAACGAGGCCGCGGTGTTTGTCGTGCTATTGGCATAACCACATCTTCGAGATGTCCAGGCCGAGGCTCGGCGTTCCCATGGCGACACCCTTTTATTCGCTGGCTCCGATGCACAAGATTTTTTCGCCCCGGCGGCAGACTTTCACCGGACCATAAAGGGCATCCTGAGAGCGCAGGGTTTGGCCGTCCAGATGGAAAATGCAGTCAGAGTAAATCTCTTTGCGGGCAAGCACTTCCAGTACCTGGTGATTTTTGAATTCTTCATGCAAGGCATTGATTTCTTCATCCGTTTGGCTAATGCGCCGCCCCAGCTCCTCGGCTTGCAGCTTGAGGGTCTGCAAGATGTTGTATTTATTTTGCGGCAAATGCGGGGTATCAATGAACGGGGCGATCTTTTTATCAATGCTTTCCTTCATGTTGATGTAGCCTTGACGTTGGCTTTCCAGCTCTTCGAGCAGCTCCTCAAGCTGGTAGTCTTCACCGCTGGTGATGGTGGTGACGATATTGGCCTCGGTGCCGATGTAATCGGACTCAACCCCTTGCAAGGCGAGGATATGCCCGCCGACGATGCGGCCGTTATTGACAATCACCTTGCCGCGTGAGCGTACATTGGATTGATCAATGCCGCGTTCAACAATCACATCCCCCCCGGCCTCAATCTCGGCGTTTTGAATGAATTTGGCGTGGATGGTGCCGGCGGCGCGGATGTAGCCTTCCATGCCAATGATGCCGCCTTTGACGATAATATTGCCGCCACAGATCACCACGGCATTTTCAATATAGCCATCGATTTCGATATCTCCATCGGTCTCAACACGCGATTCAGCTTCGACATTTTGACGCACCACCAAGGCACCGGGATGGCTGATATTGCCGGTTTCCAGGCCAACGCTGCCGGGGATCATGTAGACATTATCCACCGCCAGAATCTGGTTGACAAAACGCAAACGCCCCTTGATGGCGGAGTAATATTCCCCTTTGACGGTATCCACCTTGACGTTTTTGGCCACCCGCAACTTGACATGTTGTGGTACCCGCGCCGGCAGAATACGGCCAAACACATCCACGCCGGCTTTGCCGGGCTGGGGTGGATGCAAGATGGCGAGCAACTGGTCATCACGCACCGACAGATTATTCCCGCGCTCGCGATAATCCACGCTCCCCTGATCCGGGTCAACGCTCATTTCATGGCTAAAAAAATCCTTGGCCCATTCCAGGCGGGCATCTTGCGGCTCAACCGGCGGGGTGCCGGTGAGCAGCACCTGCTCGTGCAGGCGCACCATCCGTGGTTTGTCTGCATAGGCAGATGGATTATTGTTCCGGGCTTGTTGTTCAAGTTCCAGCGCGGCGCCAATCATCAGATCGATATTCACCAGCGCCTCTTCCATGATGTTGTGCTTGCGACAGCCCATTTTTTTCAGGCTCTGCACCATATATTCCTTGAATTCATCGACCAGCTCCGCCTCAAATTCTGCATTCAGGGAAAGCGTGCATTTATCCGAGGACAGCATCATCTGTACGCTGCTGGTGTTCAGGCTGGGCTTGGGTGGTGCCTCAACGGCAGGCGCTGCCGCCTCTGCCGCTGTCTCGGCATCTGGAGGGTCTTGAGGGGGTGGCGCAGGGGCGGCCTCCTCGCCGCTGGGCGAAGTGACTTCGCTAACGGCAACGATTTGTGCAGACTCAGTGACTGATGTGGTGTCGTCCGATGAACTGTCCGTGGAATCCGTTTGCGGTGTTGCTGGGTTGTTTTCTGGGACTGAATTCATCATCGTAGTATTGAGGAAGCAGCGGTTTGGCCGCGCCTGGGATTACCCACCCCCCTCCTTCATATCGTTAAATAAGGTTAATAGCAACACGTTGGCAGTGCCTGCCAACCGATTTATGCAACCGCAGAGAAAAAAATGGTCAGCTTCTCATCCGCGCCCGCTGTAGAAAGCCGATAAGCAGCAGCAATAATAATGCCGGGACATACATCCATTGCGCTGCCGGTCGCTCGGTGCGCACCAGCACCGCACTGACGCGAGATCCCGGCTCCAGACCCAGACGCTCCGCCTGAGAGGAAAAATCCACTTGGGTGATGCTGACCTGACCGGCAAAACTCATCACCCCAAGCCCGGCATCTCTAAGCCGCTCCTGGGCGCTACCCTCAGACCCTAAAGCCAGCATCACCTGGCGCGTTTGCACGCGGCCATCCAGACTCAATCCCTCAACCTCAAGGCGCAGATGCGCAGCGGGTTTAAGGTCGTCGATGGTGGCAAACAGTGCTTCGGCGGGTGCCGCTCGAAACTCCGGCTGTAAGCGATCCAGCCACAGACCGGGCATGAATAAGGTCAGCGCAATTAAAAGCAGCGCCAATGATTCCCACCAGCGGCTGCGGGTCAGCCAGTAGCCCTGGGTGGCAGCGGCAAATATCAGCATCCCCACCAGTCCGCCAAATACGGTGAGCAGTAATTGCCATACGCTGTGTACCCCAATCAGCAGCAGCTGCGGATTGAAGACAAAGAAAAACGGCAAGGCCACGGTGCGCAGACTGTACCAGAAAGCCTGGATGCCGGTTTTGATGGGATCAGCCCGCGACACCGCCGCCGCCGCGAAGGAAGCCAGGCCCACCGGCGGCGTGACATCCGCCATGATGCCAAAATAAAACACAAATAAATGCGCGGCAATTAACGGCATCAGCAAGCCGTTAACCGCCGCCAGCTCGACAATCACCGGCGCCATTAAGGTGGCGACAATAATGTAATTGGCGGTGGTGGGTAGCCCCAGACCCAAGATCAGACAAATGAACGCTGTCAGAAACAGCATCAGGAGCAGATTGCCCCCGGAGACAAACTCGACAAAATCAGTCATCGCCAGGCCAATGCCGGTCATCGCCACGGTGCCCACGATGATCCCGGCGGCGGCAGTGGCTACGCCGATACCGATCATATTGCGTGCGCCCTGCACCAAACCCTCCAGCATTTCACGCACCCCGCGCCGGATTGCTGCGGGTACGCCGCGCTGCCGGGTAAACAAAACGCTGAGCGGACGCTGGGTCAGCAGAATGAAGATCATGAACAGCACGGCCCAGAAGGCTGACAGGCCCGGCGAAAGGCGCTCAACCACCAATGACCAGATCAGCACCACCACCGGCAACAGGAAATGCAAGCCGCCCAGAATCGTTGGCCCAGCCGCCGGCAAGATCAGAGTATCCCCATCTTCCATCGAGGTCGGCGGGATCTTACAGGCTATCCACAAAAGCCCCAGATAAGCCAGCAGCATCAAGGCCAGAATGAGATAAATCGCGGCTTCCCCGGCGACGGTTTTAATCCACCCCAGCCCGTAATACACCAGCGCCGCCAGAATAATCAGCCCGCTCAGGCTTAAACCAAACCCTACTAAACGCCCCTGCCAGGTACTCCCCACGGCCCTCGGCAGACCTTGCATGTTGGCTTTAAGGGCCTCCAGATGGACGATATATAAGAGTGCGGCATAGGAAATCACCGCAGGCAAGAAGGCATGCTTGATCACCTCGGCATAGGAGATGCCCACATATTCGACCATCAAAAAGGCGGCTGCCCCCATCACCGGCGGCATCAATTGCCCATTCACCGAGCTGCTGACCTCAATCGCCCCGGCTTTATGCGCTGGAAAGCCCACCCGCTTCATCAAGGGTACGGTAAAGGTGCCGGTGGTCACGGTGTTGGCAATGGATGAACCCGAGATCAGGCCGGTCATCCCGGAGGCCACCACCGCCGCCTTGGCTGGCCCACCGCGCAAATGTCCCAGCAGGGCAAAGGCCACGCGAATGAAATAGCCTCCGGCGCCGGCCTTGTCCAGCAATGCGCCAAACAACACAAACAAAAATACAAAGCTGGTGGAGACCCCCAGGGCAATCCCGAATACCCCCTCGTTGGACAGCCATTGCTGACTCATCGCCCGTCCCAGCGAGGCGCCGCGATGGGCAATCATATCCGGCATCCACGGCCCGGCAAAGGTATACACCAAAAACACCAGGGCAATGATCATCAAGGCCGGTCCCAGCACTCGCCGGGTGGCCTCCAGCAACAGCGCAATCCCGCACACCGCCACGAGCAGATCGCTCAAGGTCGGCGACCCTGGGCGTAGTGCCAGCTCGCGGTGATACAGATACAGATAGGCCGCACAAAAAGCCCCGGCAAAGGCCAGCAGCCAGTCATTGAGCGGTACCCGGCGCGGATCTTCCGGGCGCAAGGCGGCATAGGCCAGCAGGCCATTGAGCAGCGCCAACATCAGCAAAACCAGCGGGCGGCCGGAATCCTGGGTATATTGATACAGCGCCAGCAGCACAAAGCCCAAGGCAGCCAGCACATACACCGGCCCGATGAAGCTCGCCCCGTTGCCCAACGCCGGACGGGCGGGAAACATCAAAAAGGCGAGGAAAATGGCAAAGGCCAGATGAATCGAACGTGCCTGGGTCTCGCTGACCATGAACACATCGAACCAATACGGCAAAGGCGAGGCAATCCACAGCTGAAACAAAGACCAGGCCAGCGCGGTGAGATAAATCAGCCGCCGCGTCAACACCCCTGGCTCGCGCCCACCTGAGTCTATTTTGTCAAGCGCCAGGGCGCCAGGAGCTAGCTTAGTCATCGGAGTCTTTTTCGTCCTCACACAGGCCGTGGCATCATCGGCACTTAGCTGAATTTAAGGCGGATATCAAAGGGCTTAATCCGTTCAGCCTCCAGCTCCAGATCCGCACAGGTCAGGGGATGCTGATCCAGCCAATGCGGGGCGAAGCGCAGCTTAAGCCAGGCGTCACTGGCTTTGATGGTCGCCAGCTCAATGGGGTTTTCACTGCGATTGCGATGCAACAACACCGCCAGCCGCAATAAAATGGCCAGCCGCAGCACCATCAGGCGTTGTGCCGCGTCCAGTGCGTGCGCCTGCTTGAGCGACAATTTGCGTCGATGCAGCCGCACCAACAGCGCAAGGATCCGCTGGTCCTCGCGTGAAAAACCGGCCAGATCAGCGTTTTCCATGATATAGGCCCCATGCTTATGGTAGTCGCTATGGGAAATGGATAAACCCAACTCATGCAGGCGGGCCGCCCACACCAGAAAATCAGCGGCGGTTTCATCCAGCGCCCACACCTGATTGACCGCATTAAACAGGCTGATGGCGGTGGCTTCCACCCGGCCTGCATGCTGGGTGTCGATTTGAAAGCGCCGCATCAGGGAATCAACGGTACGGGTACGCACATCCTCATCACGAATCCGCCCCAGCAGATCGTAGATCAGACCCTCGCGCAAGGCCCCATCCGAGACCTGCATGCGTTCAATACTCAGTGCCTCAAACAAGGCCAGCATCACCACCACGCCGCCCGGAAAGACCGGCTTGCGCTCCTCGCTCAGCCCCTGCAGATGCACGCGCTGCATGTGGCCTGCCTTGATCAGATGCGCACGCAACTGCAACAGGCCGGTCAAGGTAATGCCATCATTCGACCAGCCCTGTTCGCGCAGCACCCGCTCAATGGCCAGCGCCGTACCCGAGGCCCCAAAGCCCGCCTGCCAGCCCACCCGCCGATACAGCTGCTCAATCGGCTGAATCTCCAGACGGGCGGCAATATCCGCCGCCCGCCAGGCCATCTCGCCAAGCTCGCCCTTGGGGAAATACAGCCGGGTCATATTGACACAGCCCATGTGCAGGCTTTCGGTGTGCAGCGGATTGAAGCGTTCACCGATGATCACCTCGGTGCTGCCGCCGCCAATATCAATCACCAGACGATGCCCTTCGTGCTGGGCCACGCAATGCGACACCCCAAGATAAATCAGGCGCGCCTCTTCACGCCCGCCGATGACCTCAATGGGATGCCCCAGACAGCGCTGTGCCTGCGCCAGAAATTGTGCGGCATTGCGCGCCTTGCGCAAGGTATTGGTGCCCACGGCGCGCACCGTGCCCTGCGGTAAATCCTTGACCCGCTGGCCAAATCGACCCAGGGTATTTAAAGCCCGCTCGGTTGCCACAGCGGTAATCTGATTGCGCTCATCCAGACCCCCCGCCAGACGCACCGTTTCGCGCAGCCGATCCAGCACATGCACATTGCCATCGGTAATGCGCGCCACAATCATGTGAAAACTGTTGGATCCCAAATCAACCGCTGCAACCAATTCGGGGAGGGTACGGCGTCGAAACATGGGCGGCATAGGCAAGACACCTCATCAATAGCGGGGCAGGAAGGGCGCCTGTGCAGCGCCTTCGATGTGCTGCACACAGGCACTGAGGGCATCAAACAACCCCTCAATCAGGGTCGGATGATACTGCGGGGCCTGATTGAGTAGTTCGCGGGCCGTCAGGCCCTGACTGATGGCCAAGGCCAGATAATGGGCGATGTATTCGCCATCCGGCATGCACAACTGCGCCCCCAGCAGGCGCCCATCGGCCCGTGCGGCATAGACGCGCAACACCCCTTGCTGGCGCGCCATGACAATGGAGCGCCCCTGCATCACAAAACCGCGCTCACCGATGACGATATCGGCCTCATCGAGCTGATTAAAGGGGACGCCGACCTGGGCAATTTGTGGATCGGTAAAGGCTATCGCCAGCGCCGGACGGCGGGCAAAGGCGGTATCATGATCCCGCGCCGCGTTATAGCCGGCCACCGTGCCTTCATCCGCTGCCTCATGCAGAATCGGTCGATACGCGGCCGCATCCCCCGCCACATAAATCGGCCAATCCCCCAGACGCTGGGTGCGCGTATCCAGCAGGCTTTGCCATTGTGCCGACAGATCCTCCAGACCCAGAGCCTCCTGCAGATTCAGGTGATCAATATTAGGGCGTCGTCCCAGCGAGGCCAGCACCGCATCAACCTGCACCTGACGCCCATCGGAGCCATTCACCAACACCCCTTGCGCCGCCGGTTCCAGCGCTGCGGTAACCCCAAGCCAGAGATCCATATCGGCACCCAGGGCCTCAATGGCTGCCTTATTGACCACCGGGTCTGTCAGCCCGGCAAGCTGCTGGGTCTGCTCGATGCCCGTGACCTTAACGCCCAGGCGCGCCATCGCCTGCCCCAACTCCGAGCCAATCGCCCCCAGACCAATCACCGCCATCCGCGTCGGCAGGGTGGGCAATTCAAAAAATTGTTCGGTGGTGATCACCCGCTCACCCAGCGCCCGCCAGGCATCCGGCAACACGGGGCGCGAACCGGTGGCAATGATAATTTTGTCGGCCTGAATGCGCTCGCCGTTGACCTCCAGCGTATCCGGGGCGACAAAGCGCGCCTGTCCCTGCAGATTGCGCGCACCGATTTTATCAATGCCCTGCATCACCCGAGAGACAAAAAAATCGCGCTTTTCGCGCACATAACGCATCACCTGCGCGGGATCAATGCCCAAGGCCTCCGCCCCGGTGATCCCAAACTGACTATAGTGACGACGCCGTTCAAACTCACGCGCCACCTCAATCAACACTTTCGACGGCATACAGCCCACCCGGGCACAGGTCGTCCCATAGGGGCCATCATGGATCAGCACCGTCTCTGGTTTATGGGGAGCCACCTGCTTAAAGGCATTCAAGCCCGCAGTCCCGGCCCCGATAATCGCAACATCAACACGGCGTGACATACATCAATTCCTCAATCATTAGTTTTGCCCATAGAGAGTCCGGCATTCATTAAAAAGACGCAGGCCTGCCACCTGACAGGCTATGTTGGCCTTGGATCATCACCCCGACCACCAGGGCCTCGTGTGTCGATCATCGGGGCGCGCAACCGTCGTGGATACATTTGACGCAGACCTCCGGTGACAGCTTCAGCCAAGTGCTTGAGGCGTCCCATGATTCCCCCTTCGCTTCTTTTTTAAGTTTAGCGCATCTCGGCGTTTGTCATAAGGTGATAAGCCGTCAGGGATGATCCAAAGGCAACGGCGTGCCTGATGCATAAAAAGCGACATCACGGCCCGCATGGAAGCGGCCATGATCAAGGTATAGCGGCGGAGGTGGCACGTTATCATGCTTGGGATGCGGTTTGCAGAATTACGCACCGCATCAATACCAATCCCCACAGCAGCTTGCAACGGAGCGCTGTATAAATTATTGCCCCCCGTTTTTTCAGCGTGTTTTAAGCCTGTCTTTTGCATACTGCGCGTGTACTTAATCCTTCATCTCTCATCATGGAGACGCCGTATGAGCTCGCAACAAAACATCAAAATCTGGGATGCCCTGGTGCGTTCCTTTCACTGGTTCGTGGTGCTGGCCGTGTTGGTCGCCTGGCTGAGTGCCGACGATTATCTGGAGATACATACCTTTGCCGGCTATGCGATTTTCTTTTTAGTGGGCTTGCGTATCTTGTGGGGGATCATCGGCCCCACCCATGCCCGTTTTCATGATTTTGTCAAACCCCCAACACAGGCTGGCAGCTATCTTTTCGGCCTGATACAGAGCAAGGCCCCCCGTTTTCTCGGACATAACCCGGCTGCGGGATGGATGATTCTGCTGTTGTTAACGGTGTTGCTATTGGTGGCCATCAGTGGCGTTGCAACCCTGGCGGTTGAGGAGCACACCGGGCCGTTGGTGCAGGCCTTAAGTGGTCTTTCCCATGCGCAGCGCGAATGGATAGAGGAGGCACACGAATTTTTGGCAAATCTACTGCTGGGCTTGATTGCTTTACATATCGCGGGGGTACTGCTCAGCAGCTTAGTACACCGCGAAAACCTGATTATGTCGATGATTACTGGCTATAAACGCCAATAATGCGTGTTTTTAACCCAAACCTGAGATGACGATAATGATGCGTAAAAAATCCCGTTATGCCCTGATTCCGATGACCGTATTACTGTTTAGTGCGGTAGTGAGCTTGAGCCCGCCGGTCTTTGCCAGCGATAAGCTGTCGCAAACCGAGGTTCGTGAGCTGCGTCAAAACGGTACGATTTTGTCCATGGAAAGCATTTTAGCCAAAACGCGCACGGTGCAACCCGGCGATGTAGTGGAGATTGAACTGGATCGCGAAGACGGGAGATACGTCTATGAAGTTAAGCTGATTGATGCGCAGGATCGTTTCCATAAGCTTTATCTGGATGCCGGTTCTGGGGAGGTTATTCGTCAGAAAACGCGCTAAGCCGCTATCGCTGCCCTGGTGAGTCAAGAAATCATCAGGGCAGTTGTATGTTGTATTCATTGAGGTTTTTTATGGGAGCGGGATATTTATGCAGCGCATATCACGACATATTTTGCTGGCCGTGCTGCTGGGCATACCGTCGGTAGGGATGGCGGGTGCATCGGCAAATACCTTGATTGAAAGCCGTGCCATTGCCGAACAGCTTGAACAGCGTTTACAGCGCGACTTAAAAGAGAGGCTTGAGTCGGCATCCGGGCAGGGGGCGCTGGCGCGGTGTCATCAAATAACCCAGGCGATTCTGGAGCAGATGTCTGCAGACACCGGCTTTACCATCAAGCGCATCAGTTTATATGCCCAGCATCCCCAGACTCAGCCGGAGCGCTGGGAAAAGGTTGTGCTGGAAACCTTTAACGCACAGTTAAAAGCCGGTGATGCCCTTGAAAAACTGGAGTTTTATGAACGCCATCAGCACAAAACGACGACTGAGTTTCACTATATGCGCGCACTCCAGCCCGCCGGGGTGTGCGCACACTGCCACCAATCGCCGCAGGGCGCGGTGGTGGGTGCGCTCAGCGTGGTCAAGATTGTGCCGCTGCGCTGACTGCCATGATGAGCATGCGGCGGTAGCGCTCAGTTACCGCCGGGAGTTTTTTGCCAACCGCGACGGTATTTACACATTATGCGTCTGCTTTTGATTGAAGATGATGCCCTGCTTGGCGCACGACTGAAACAGCGCCTGCAAAAGGCCGGTTATGCCGTCGATTGGCGAACCTGTGGGGTTGATGGGCTGCATGAGGGGCACTATGAACCCTATGATGTCATCGTCTTGGATCTGGGCCTGCCGGATATCTCCGGCATGGAGGTATTAGCCCGCTGGCGCAATGCCGGGGTCGATACCCCGGTCTTGATTCTGACGGCCCGCGATGGCTGGAGCGAACGGGTGGCCGGTCTGCATGCCGGTGCTGATGATTACCTGGGCAAGCCTTTTAAAACCGAGGAATTGCTGGCACGTCTGCAGGCGATTTTGCGGCGCAGTGCCAAGGTCTATGCACTGGAGCTGCGCATCGGTCGGCTGCGTCTGGATGAGCAGCGTCAGTGCCTGGTGGATGAACAGCAACAGGCTATCGCCCTGACCGCCACTGAGTTTCGCCTGCTACGCTATTTTTTACGCAACCCCGAGGTGGTGCTGTCCAAGACGCAATTAAGCGAGCATATCTATGATGATCAGGACACCCGCGACAGCAATATCCTGGAGGTGTATATCCGCCGCTTGCGTGAGCGCATTGGTGTGGATGCCATTCAGACACATCGCGGCAAAGGCTACAGCCTCAATCCCCGTGCCCTGGAATAAACCATGTATTCATTGCGCCAGCGCCTGATTATCCTGCTGACCGTAGGGCTGGGGACGGTCTTTATCATCGTGGGGCTAGTCCTGCACGCTCAGCTCAAAACCCTGGTCGAAACCTATGTTTTGTCGCGGCTGGAACATGATGCCGATATGCTTTATGCCAAGGTGCTGGAGACGGCGGATCTGCATCATGCCGCGCAGGCCATGAGCACAACCGTCTACGCCTTGCCGCTCTCGGGCCATTATTTTCTGCTGGAACGGGGCACCGAGCAGATGGGATCGCGCTCCTTGTGGGATGAGGCATTGCACCTGTCACCCCGGCACGCTGAGGCCGCTACAGCAATCATAGAACTCAGCCAATTGGCCGGTCAGCCTTTATTGGTATTACGCAAGCCCTACGATCTGGACGCAGACACGGTATGGATCACGGTTGCCGAGGATATCAGCATCTTTCAGCAGACCCTGGAAAGCCTGCGGGGATTTTTGCTGGTGGGTTTAAGCGCTGCATTGCTGGGGCTATTTATAGTACATAGCCTGATGATCCGGCGGGCGCTGCGTCCGCTGGATGAGGCGATTATCGCCTGCCAACGCATCGAACGCGGCGAGGCGGTCACGCTCCCGCTGCGCGGTCCGCAAGAAATTGTGCCCTTGCTGCAAGCGGTGAATCAGCTGGCGCATTACCATAATCGGCGCCTGACCCGTATTCGCCACGCCCTGGCTAACCTCTCCCATGCCCTGAAAACCCCCTTAACCCGGCTGTATCAGCTCGTCGAGATGCAGGAATCATCCAGCGTGGACGCACAGGCGATGCACAGCGAACTGGATGCCATGCACCACAGCATTGACCGTGAGCTACGCCGTGCCCAGCTTGCGGGCGGCGGCTTTGGCACCCATCGCTTTATGCTCGCCCCCCAGCTGCGCGAACTGGCGACAGCCCTGCAGCGCTTATATGCAGAACGCATCACCTTGCACATGGAGATTCCGCCCCGCGAGTATCCGCTGGATGCACAGGACATGCTGGAGCTGTTCGGCAATCTGCTCGATAACGCCCATAAATGGGCCCGCAGCACCGTCACCCTGCGGGTGCTGGATACCCCGCAGTTGGCCTTTTATATCGAAGACGACGGCCCCGGTATGAACCCGGCCACCCTGGAACGCCTGGCCAAAGGGGTGATGCGCTACGATGAAAAACCCCTCGGACATGGCCTGGGCCTGTTGATCGTTCACGATATCGTTGCGCAATACGCAGGACACATTGAATTCAGCCGCTCAGACACCCTCGGCGGATTAAGCGTCTATGTCCGCTTATTTGATGCCCAATTGCCGCCATAAGAAATGCAGCACATAGGGTTTGTAACTGGTGGCCATAATATGCGTTTTTCTATGAAAACCCCCTATTTTCTCGATAACTTGACAACCCCCCGAGCGGTTATATAGAGGTTGTCCAGCACGATAACCCAGTGCTGATCATGGTCGCGACGCGCTCAGGCGAGACCTTAAACGCACGCAAGCGTCAGGTAAGACGGGTTCGCCCGCACTGGCGTTGACGGCGTGAACATGCCAAAGATCATCATAGATTTTCGTGATTTTCCTAAGTATTTATGAGCGGCTTAGGAGTCATTCTGATCGAGTTTCGCTAACAAACGTTAGCGCGCACCCTCAAGTGAGGATGGGCCGATCCGCCAAAGCCAGATGAATAAACATCTGGCGCTAAGTTCTTGAGTACGCTTTAGGTTTTACATCTGAGACTTGCCCAGATAACCGCAAACCTAAACTCATTAAAGAACTAGAACAGCCCTTGGTTCTCGGGCTAAGGCCATAGTAGGGTATGCTAAAGCGGTATGTAAACCTTATTTCTAACTGAACTTTCTAGGAGGGTTTGTCTGTAAATGTTAGCGAATCGAAACCTAGGTGTAAGCTCCACAGATCTGGTTGCGTCCTTGATGTTTGGCGCGGTAGAGGGCTTGGTCGGCGCATTCCTGGAGGTGGCGCAGATCGGTCTTGGTGCTGTCTGGTCCATGGGTGGCGACCCCAATGCTTAAAGTGACCACCGAACCAACGCTGGAGCGGGCATGGGGGATGGCCAGCGCCTCCACGGCGACGCGCATCTGCTCGGCAAGATGGAGCGCGCCATCAATCTCGGTTTCCGGCAGCAGGGCGACAAATTCCTCGCCGCCATAGCGCGCCACCAGGTCTAGCGGACGTTCGCCACAGTGCGCAAGCGCTTGCGCCACCTGCCTGAGACAATCATCCCCCGCGCCGTGGCCATAATGATCGTTGTATTGCTTGAAGTGATCGATATCAATGAGTACCAGAGACAGGGGCAGACCGGTGCGCAGCACACGCTTCCATTCGACCTCCGCGCGCTGATCGAAATAGCGCCGATTGGCAATGCCGGTGAGGCCGTCTTGCATCGAGAGCTTTTCAAGCAGCTCGGTCTTGAGCTTGAGTTCCCGCTCCACCTGCTTGCGCTCAGTGATCTCCTGTTCCAGCGCGAAATTAGTTTCTTGCAACAAGGCTTCGGCTTGTTTTCGCACGGTCGCATCTTGCTGATAGCCAAACCAGCGGGTGTCGCCATTGTCAAAGAACATCGGCGTGGATTCAATCAGCATAAAGCGAATTTCGCCATTGATAATCACCCGCCCTTCCCAGTGAAATGATCGGCGTTCACGCACGACGTGTTCATTCAGTTGTTTAAATTCCTCGAACTCATCCGGGTGAATCACATCCCAGGCTAGAAACGCATTGTTCAGCAATGCTTCGCGGCGTATTTGATTCATGACACACCAGCTATCGCTGACATACTCGAATTCCATCGTACCATTGGCGCGGAGCCAAAACACATAAACCCCTACGGACACGCGATTAACGAGATCGTTGAAACGGCGTAAACTCTCGCTCAAAGCCTCCTCGGCACGCTTGCGATCAGTCACATCCGCAAGCACCCCTTCCCAGACGGTTGTTCCGTCAGACAGGGTGCGGGGAAAGGATTCAGCGGTGATCCAGCGCACTTCATTTTGCACCACCACCCTCGTTTCACCAAAAAACGGTTTCTTTTTGTTGAAGGTTTCTACATTCAGCGCGACCCACGCCTCAAAGTCGTCTGGATGCACGCAGGCAAAGCCCTTCATGGGATCTGAGGCGGCTTCTTCCCGCGTGACTCCAGTCAGTTCCAGAAAACGACGGCTCATAAAGGCAAAATGCGCCATGCCGCCGTCTGCGGGTTGTACCATGGTGTAGGTGCCGACCGGGATATTTTCCGTCAGTTCATAGGCGGTTTTTTCCAAGCGTTGCTCAGCAATGCGCAGGGCTTCTTCTGTTCGCTTTTGCGCACTCTGGTCATACATATAGCTGCGAATATTCGTCAGTTGGCCGGCTTTGTTACGCAGCAACACGGTAAAATCATACACCCAGAAATACTGACCCGATCGGGTTTTTAAGCGATAGGACTCCTCGAAGCGATCAATGTGCTCGGCAATATTCTGTTTGAGCCGACTGACGACAGCCTCGGCATCATCTGGATGGATCAAAGCCGGATAAGAAAACTCAGGCTGCTGCATCTCGGCCTGGCTGTAGCCAAGAATGCGTTCGATATTCGAGGAGGCGCGCTTAATTGGCCAGTGACCATGCTGCTCCGCCTCCCATTCCATGGTGAACACCGGTCCCTCGGCAAACAGATCCCGCTCTCGTTTCAGCGCATCTCCGGCTTTCCTGTTTGCCGCCATCAGCAAAACGATGACGGCAACAAAGGTTAGGATGGCCGTCGCGACGACAAGATAAATCCACATCACCGGGGCGGAAAACACCGAGTAAGCACTCCAGCCACTAGCGGGGATTGCCGCCATCTGCCAGTTTCCGTGGGGGAGTTCGAGCCACTGGGTGACCGGCTGGTTTTCAAAGACCCTTGGGTCACCAAAAAAGACCTCGCCCTGTTCGCCGAGGGCATCGCGCCCCCGGATGCTGAGGCGCACGTCATTGTGTTGCGTGATACCCGCGCCGGCAAAAATGGCATCGGCGTTCATGACCACTGAGGCAAAGCCCCAAAACTGTTCCTGACCCGTTGCCGCATCGGCAACATGAATAGGGATGCGGGCAATCAGGCCCTCGCCGCCCTGCACCAGGGTCAGCGGTCCGGCAAGGACGATCTGGTTCAGATCCAGTGCTCGCTGGACAGCCTCAAGCTGCTCAGGAACGGTTCGATAGTCCAGGCCAATGGCCGCTTCATTGCCTGCGATGGGATGCATGAGGCGCATTACCATGTCACGCGCCAGGCCGATGTTGCGCAAATCGCTTTGCTCCTTGAACACCACGGTCATGGCGCGGGTGAAATCTTCCTGTGTCAGCTCAGGATTCATCGCTACCAGGGCTTTCACCCCCGAAACGGCAAAGATATTCGAGTAGATGCGAATCTTTAGCGCTGTCGTCAGCACGTCGAGTTGCTGTTTGACGGTTTCTATTTCCTGCTGCTGGTGGCGTTCGGATTCAAAGCGAAACAACTGTGCGCCAATCAGCACGAATAAACTCAGCAACACCGCGAAGAGCGCTGTTCCCAATGCCGTCAGATGATGTTCATGTTTCATTGCATGCCTCTTTCTGGCGTCATGGACTGGGTAGCATTCTATAGAAGAATGCTAAGCGACGCCCTTCACGAAGATGGCCGAATCTGCCGGAACATCTTAATCGCGGAAGCGTTATGCCGGGGTTTGGGATGCGAGTTCGCGCAGGGCTTGCAGGCGTTGGCTGCGCAGGGCGGCGGCGATGGCTTGGCCGCTGAGTCCTTGGGCGGTGAGTGGATGAGGGTTGATGTTTTGGCATAGGGCGAGGGCTTGGCGCAGGTAGTCGGCTTGGGGGTAGGGGCGGTCTGCATAGCCAGGGCGGCCGCAGGCGTCGGCTTCGCAGGCACACAGGAAATCTTCAAAGCGTTGCGGTTTGCGCAGGGCGTCGAGTTTTTCAAGGGTTTTGAGCAGGGTGTCGGGGCGCAGTTCCAGGGCGCGGTGGGCGTGGGTGTGGTAGTGGGCGACCAGGCAGGCGAGTTCGCGGTAACGTCTGGGGGCGCGTAGCCGTTGGCACAGGTTTTCGATCAAGCTGACGCCGCGCTGTTCGTGGCCGTGGTGTTTGGGGAGCAGGTGTTGTGGGGTGTTGCCTTTGCCCAGATCATGCACCAGTGCGGCAAAGCGCACGATGGGGTCTGTGGAGCGGCGGACGGCTTGCTGCAAGACCAGCAAGGTGTGGATGCCGGTGTCGATTTCGGGGTGATACTGTGGCGGTTGCGGGACGCCAAACAGGCGGTCTACTTCGGGCAATAAGACCTTGAGCGCCCCGCAGTGGCGCAGTTCTTCAATGAAGCGTTCCGGGCAGGGTTCGCCAAGGGCCCGCTCCAGTTCCTGCCAGACCCGTTCGGGGACAAGGGCATCGACCTCACCGGCATTGACCATGGCCTGCATCAGCTCGCGGGTTTCGGCGGCGATGCGAAAGCCCAGCGGTGCCAGGCGGGCGGCAAAGCGGGCCACGCGCAAGATGCGCACCGGGTCCTCGGCAAAGGCCGGGGAGACATGGCGCAGATACCGCGCTGCCAGGTCTGCCTGACCATTGAACGGGTCAATCAGCGTACCGTCCGGGCTTTGGGCCATGGCGTTGATGGTGAGATCACGGCGCAATAAATCTTCTTCCAGGGTGACATCCGGGTCGGCATTGACCGTAAAACCGTGATAGCCGCGTCCGCTTTTCCGTTCGGTGCGTGCCAGGGCATGTTCTTCATGGCACACCGGATCGAGAAACACCGGAAAATCCCGCCCGACCTGTTTAAAGCCCCAGGCTAACAAGTCCTCGGGCTGGGCACCGATCACCACCCAGTCGCGTTCTTTGACGGGCAGGCCCAGCAGGGCATCACGGACGGCACCGCCGACCAGATAGCGGCGGATGGGCAGGGTGTCGATGGAGGTAGGCTGTGGCATGGGGCGGTTTTATTCGGCAGTGGGTTTGGCCAGCGTGGCGAGGCTGGCGGACAGGTTAAGCGTGTAATGCTGGTCAGCCAACTCCAGCAGCGGCAGCAGGCTGTGCAGCAGGCGTGGCAAGTGGGGACGTACCGCCTCCTGGTCGCCCGCACGTAATAAAACCAGTGCCTGTTCCAGGGTCAGCGCTTGGCGTTGCATCGCTTTATCGGTCGCCGGGGGGTGTTTTTCATCGAGGACCACGCAATCTCCGCCCAGCGCCAGGGCCTTTTGTACCCGCCCTTCCGCCAGTTTCACCACTTCATCAAAGCGCAGATGTTCGAGCAGTTCCGGGGTTACCAGCCCCAGGCTTGCGGTCATGCTAAAGCGTACCTCGCCCAGCCGGTAGCTGGTTTTGCGCATCAGGGCATGAATGCGGCGGGCAATCTGTGAGGCGCCCTGCGTCCCGGCATCCAGCATCAGGACGGCAAACTGGGCGCGGGCGATGTGGGCGACGGTATCTTCTTTGCGCACGCAGTGGCTGATGACTTTGCCGATGTTGCCAAGAATCCGATCGGCTACCGCCCGCCCATGCTTGGCCTCAATGCTTTCAAACTGGTCAATGGTGATGCGCAGCACCGACAGATTGGCCGCATGACGCAGGGCAAAAGACAGCAAGACTTCGCCATGTTCGCGAAAGTGGTTGAGATTGGCCAGCCCGGTGATCGGATCAATGGTAGAGCGTTGCTCCAGCGCGGTTGAGGCCTCCTGTAATTTGCGCTGGGTGTCGCCGGAGCGGATATGCGCTTTGGCACGGGCGCGCAGCTGCAGGCTGTCAAAGGGTTTGGTGATGAAATCCGTGGCGCCGAGCACCATCGCCTGACGGCACATGTTCTCGTCGTCTTCGTGGCCGGTCATGATGATGACGGGGAGCTGCTTGATGCGTTCGTGAATGGATTCACGAATCTGGCGCAGCAGCATAAAACCGTTCATGCGCGGCATCATCAGATCGGCAAAGACCACCTGAATAGCGTGCTCGTCGCGGATCAACTCCCAGGCAGTATCACCGTCATCGGCCTCCAGCACGTTCATCTCCTGACTGAGCAGGCGCACAATGGCACGGCGCATGGTCTTGGAATCATCCACGACCAGCAGGGTGGGTTTTTCTAAGGTGTAGCTGGCATCATCGTCAAGCAAATCAGGGAGCATGGGATAATCCTGTCAACAGGTATCCAGCAGGGCAAGAACCTGCTGGGTGAACACCTCGCCACGGTGTGCATAATCGGCAAACATATCCAGACTGGCGCAGGCCGGGGCGAGGAGTACGCTATCGCCGGGCTGGGCCTGCTGGTGGGCGATCTGCACCGCCTCGGCCATGTCAGCGACACGCCATGTCGGTACCACCTCACGCACCACCTGCGCCAGCTGCTCGGCATCCTCGCCCAATAAGATCATTGCCCGCACCCGCCCTTTGACCGCCGCCGCCAGGGGGCTGAAATCCTGACCTTTGCCCTGTCCTCCGGCAATCAGGATAATCGGCGCGGGCAGGCCGTTTAAGGCCGCCAGTGTGGCCCCGAGATTGGTGGCTTTGGAATCATTATACCAGTCCACACCGCGGTGCTGGCCGACCCACTGGCAGCGGTGTGCCAGGCCGGGAAAGCGGCGCAGCCCGTCCAGCATGGGCGCTGGCGCGAGCCCAAGTGCCTTGCCTAAGGCCAGGGCAGCCAGGGCATTGGCCATATTATGCTGACCTTTTAGTGCCAATTGCGTGACAGGGATAAGGTTTTGGCTGCCTTGCGCCAGCCAGCGCATACCGTGCTGTTCGCGCAGGCCATAATCCTGCGGCGTGGGCGGCGCCTGCAGGCCGAAGCTGATGCGCTGCTGGCCACCGGGCATGGCGGCGGTGATGGGGTCATCACGGTTATAGATGGCGGTGTGCGCCTGGGCAAAGATGCGCGCCTTGGCAGCGATGTAGGCGTCAAGGCTGCCGTGGTGATCCAGATGATCTTCGGAGACATTGAGCGCGGCGGCGGCTTGAGGTTTGAGGCTTTGCACCCGCTCCAGTTGAAAGCTCGACAACTCCAGCACATACACATCGCACGGCGGCGGGATAAGTAAATCCAGCGCCGCCTCCCCCAGATTGCCCCCCACACCAACCGATAGCCCGCAGGCCCGAGCCATTTCCCCCAGCAGGGTGGTGACGGTACTTTTGCCATTGGAGCCGGTAATCGCTGCATAGGGCGCTTGCACCTCGCGGGCAAACAGCTCGATGTCACTGAGCAGCGCAACACCTGCAGCATGGGCTGCCTGCAGTGCTGGGTTACTGAGCGGAATGCCCGGACTGACGATCAGCCGTCGCGCCTGTGTCAGGCGTACACTATCGAAAGGGCCGGTATAGACCGGGATGTGTGGGGCCAGCTGTGCCAGAGCCTCCCGTTTGGGCGGCTGGGCACGGCTATCCACCACCGCAAAGGATTCCCCACGGGCCAGCAGATAGCGGGCCACCGACAGGCCGGTGATTCCCAGGCCAACAATCAGCGTATCAGGGGAGGTATTAGATGACATAAAGAACCCAGGTCAGCGCACTGTACGCAGTGCGATCTTGAATAGTGAGCGGAGTTTTTAAAAGAGCTTACACCTAGTACGCCCAGCAATCTTTTTATCACAGGTGCAATGATCTCTGGAAGGTATCGCCGCTGGGAGCGCGGAGCATCAGTTATGCGCTCCCAGGTTTTAGCGGGTCACAGCATGTAGGTATTTCCGACCCCCATCTTCTCACACCTGCACAAAATTCCCCTGGGCTTGCGTATAATGCGCCCATGGATATGAATCATGTTATGCAAACCATTGCCATCTGGGCCTTGCCGGTGTTGTTTGCCATCACCTTGCACGAGGCCGCGCATGGCTTTATCGCCAAGCAGTTGGGCGATCCTACCGCAAAAATGCTGGGGCGTTTGACCGCCAATCCCTTCAAACACATTGATCCGGTCGGCACGGTGGCGGTGCCGGTGGGCTTGTTGATTCTCACCGCGTTAACCCCAATGCCGCCGTTTATCTTTGGCTGGGCCAAGCCGGTTCCTGTGAATACGCGCAATCTGCGCCATCCGCGCCGCGATATGGCGATTGTGGCAGCGGCCGGGCCGCTGGCGAATCTGTTGATGGCGATTTTCTGGGCCGTGATGGTCAAGCTGGGTTTTATGCTGCACGGGACCCTTGACTGGGTGGCCATTCCCTTGATTTTGATGGGCACGGCCGGTATTGCCATCAATATTTTGCTGATGGTGCTTAATTTGCTGCCGGTTCCGCCGCTAGATGGTGGACGCGTGGTGTCTGGGGTGTTGCCTCGCCGGGTGGGGCGTCATTACGACCGGCTTGAGCCCTTTGGTCTGGTGATTGTGCTGATTTTGCTGTTTACCGGCCTGTTAACGGCGATTTTGTGGCCCTTTTATCACTTCTTTGTCAATCTGCTCAATACCGTGTTTGCTCTTCCCCTTGGCTAATCTATCAAAGGTGTTTTTGTGAGTTCATCTGTTGCGCAAAATCAGCGTGTCCTCTCCGGTATGCGCCCGACGGGGCGCTTGCATCTGGGTCATTATCATGGCGTGCTGAAAAACTGGATTGAGCTTCAGCATAGCTACGAATGCCTGTTTTTTGTGGCCGACTGGCATGCCCTGACCACGCATTATGAACAACCGCAGATGCTGGCGGAAAGCGTCTGGGAGATGGTGGTCGATTGGCTGGCGGCAGGCATCAGTCCGGGGGCGGCGAAGCTGTTTATTCAGTCGCGGGTGCCGGAACACGCCGAGCTGCATCTGTTATTGTCAATGATCACGCCATTGGGCTGGCTGGAGCGGGTGCCGACCTATAAAGATCAGCAGGAAAAACTCAAGGAAAAGGATTTATCCACCTATGGCTTTTTGGGCTATCCGCTGCTGCAAAGCGCCGATGTGCTGATTTATAAGGCCGGGCTGGTGCCGGTCGGGGAAGATCAAGTGGCACATCTGGAAGTGACGCGTGAGGTGGCGCGGCGCTTCAATCATCTCTATGGGCGTGAGCCGGGCTTTGCCGAGAAGGCGGAGGCGGCCATTGACAAGATGGGCAAGAAAAACGCCCGTTTGTATCGTGATCTGCGCCGCCGCTATCAGGAACAGGGCGACACCCAGGCCCTGGAGGTCGGGCGTGCCTTGCTGGAGACGCAGCAAAATATCTCGCTGGGCGATCGCGAGCGCCTGTTTGGCTATCTGGAAGGCTCGACCAAGCTCATTTTAGTGGAGCCGCAGCCGCTGCTGGCCAAGACCTCAAAAATGCCGGGCCTGGATGGGCAGAAGATGTCAAAGTCTTATGGTAATACCATTTCCCTGCGTGAGGCGCCTGAAATGGTAGAGAAAAAGATTCGCACCATGCCCACCGATCCGGCGCGGGTGCGGCGCACCGATCCGGGTGATCCAGATAAATGCCCGGTGTGGGCCTTGCATCAGGTGTATTCCGATGAAGCCGTGCATCAGTTTGTGCAGCAGGGCTGTCGTGAAGCAGGCATTGGCTGTATTGAATGCAAGCAGCCGGTGATTGATGCCGTTTTGCGTGAATTAACCCCGATTCAAGAGCGCGCCCAGGAATATGAGGCTGACCCCGCTGCGGTGCGCGCCATTATTGCAGAAGGCTGTGAGGCGGCCCGCGATATGGCCCGCGAAACGCTTGACGAGGTACGCCGCTCGATGGGGCTGGGCTACCGTTAATATCCACAGAGGAGCGGATTTGCCATGCCGTATGTCAATATCAAAATCACCCGTGAAGGGGTGACCCAGGCGCAAAAAAAGCAGCTGATTGCCGGGGCTACTCAGCTGTTGGTGGATGTATTGGGCAAAAACCCGGCGACCACGGTGGTGGTGATTGATGAGGTCGAGATGGAAAACTGGGGCGTTGGCGGCATTCCGGTGGATGAGCGCCGCGCTCAGGAAAGGCGCTAAAGCGCACGCTGCGGTATTGCTGATGCCTTGCATGGCGGGTACCGCAGGCGGGCGCACGCCGGCTTGAGAAAGCCACCGACGGCCCCGTTGAGAACGCCTTTTTAGCACAGGCTTTGCGCAAGCGAGATCACTGTTTATGTCTGCGACCATGGCCGATGCCTTGCAAACGTTTTTTGCCGAGGCAAACAACCTGCTCAGCGAGATGGAAGAAGCCTTGCTGGCCTTAAAGGAAGGACCGGCGGAGGATACTGAGCTGATTCATGCGCTGTTTCGGGCCGCGCATACCATCAAGGGCTCGGCGGGGCTGTTTGGGCTGGATGCCATTGTTGCCTTTACCCATCAGGTCGAGAGTGTGCTGGATCAGGTACGCGATGGCAACATTGGCCTGGATGCCACGCTGCTGGCAACCCTGATGCGGGCGCATGACCATATTTTTGCATTACTGGAACATGAAGACCGGCCTTTGGATGAGGCCATGCAAGCCACCGATCAAGCCTTGGTGCGTGAGTTATGCCGCTACCTGGGCACCGAGATCCCCGCCACCACTGCCACGGCAACCGATTCCCCGCCCGCAGCCAGCCCATCGCCCGCGCAAGAGGGTGATATCTGGCATATTTCCTTGCGCTTTGGTGAGGATGTCTTGCAAAACGGCATGGACCCGCTGTCTTTTCTGCATTATCTGCAGACCTTTGGCGAGATTGTGCATCTGGTCACTTTGCCCGACCGTCTCCCCCCTGCTGCGCAGATGAATCCGGAGCATTGTTATCTGGGATTTGAGATCCGCTTTGCCAGTTGTGCCGATAAGGCGCAGATTGAAGGCGCTTTTGATTTTGTCCGCGATAGCAGCGCCATTCGCATTCTGCCGCCCGGTTCGCGGTTGCACGATTATGTGGAGATGATCGAAAACCTGCCGGAAAAAGCCTCGCGTCTGGGCGAATTATTGGTTGGCTGCGGGGCGATTACCCGCCGCGAGCTTGATGAGGTCCTAAATTTGCAGGCCCGTCAGGATGGCGAAGATCGCCCCTTGCTGGGGGATGTGCTGGTGCAAGAGCAACTGGTACAGCGCGAGCTGGTGGATGCTGCCCTGCATCGACAGCAAGAAGTGCGCAACCGCCAGCATCAGGAGCATAAACTGTTACGGGTGCAGGCGCACAAACTCGATAGCCTGATTGATCTGATCGGTGAACTGGTGATTGCCCATGCGGGTTTGCGCCTGCTGGTCGAAAACAGCCAGGACAGCGATATGCTGGAGTCGGTGTCTGAGGTCACGCATCTGGTCGAAGAGATCCGCGATACCGCGATGCATCTGCGCATGGTGGAAATCGGCGAGACCTTCAGCCGCTTTCGCCGGGTGGTGCGCGAGGTGAGCAAGGAGACCGGCAAAGAGATTGAATTGTTAATCAATGGCGGCGATACCGAGCTGGATAAGACGGTGGTGGATCGTATCGGTGATCCCTTGACGCATTTGATCCGCAATGCCATTGATCATGGCATTGAGCCGACCCAGACCCGTCTGCAACGCGGTAAACCGGCCCAGGGCACGGTGGCGCTGAATGCCTATCATGAATCTGGCGGCATTGTGATTGAGGTCAGTGACGATGGCAGCGGTCTGGACCGCGAGCGTATTTTACGCAAGGCACAACAGCGCGGTCTGGTGCAAAATACTCAGGTTCTCAGCGACGAACAAATCTGCAAGCTGATTTTTGAGGCGGGTTTTTCCACCGCCGAACAGGTCAGCAATCTCTCCGGGCGCGGGGTGGGAATGGATGTGGTCAAGCGCTCCATCGAGGGGCTGCGCGGCACCATTGAAATTGACAGCCAGGCGGGCCAGGGTTCGACCTTTCGCATTCGTTTGCCCTTATCACTGGCGATTATTGACGGTTTTTTGATGCGGGTGGCTGATGGGCATTATGTGGTTCCGCTGGACATGGTGCTGGAATGCGTTGAATTCGACCCGCGCAAATTGACCCAGGGGCAGGCTTATCTGGATTTGCGCGGCGAGATTTTGCCGCTGTTGCGCCTGCGCGAATACTACAAGCTCAGCGGCAAACGGCATGGGCGTCAAAATGTGGTGGTGGTGCAGTGGGGCCAACGCAAGGCCGGCTTTGTGGTGGATGAGCTCAAAGGCGAATTGCAGGCGGTGATCAAGCCCTTGGGGCCGGTCTTTAGTGCGCTTAAAGGGATTGCGGGTTCCACCATACTGGGCTCGGGTGAGGTGGCCTTGGTGCTGGATGTGTCTACCCTGCTGGATCAGGCGGCAGGTCTGCACTGAGTATTGGCGCGACATTTGCATTTATTTTTTAGACAAATACCGCCACCTTGCTGTCATTGAGCCTGGCCGCAACGCCATGTGCATGGTCGCAAGCCGCTTAAAAGTCGTGGAGAACTTGTAGTCAACTACCCCGCCCTAAAGGGCGGAGCTTGCCTGCCTGCCGCGCCGCACGCGGCGCAGACAGGTGAAAGCAAGCTGGGTTGACCAGCCTAAGCCCGCCTGACCGGGAAGTCGAAAGGGGCTACGTGTACAACAGGTCGTTAAGACTCACCGGCGGATGCTTCCTCAGTCTGCCGCTCTGAAAGGTCAGGATCATGCTGACGCAAGGTAAAACGTCGAAGGTTTTGATCGCCGCGCCAGCGGGAGCCGGTTGTACACATTGGCGAGGGGAGCGAGCCGCAAGGCTCTGTCACCAGGCCCTTACGGGCAGAGCCTCACGGCCCAGCAGGTGGAAGGCCTGCACCTAACGATTTCCGGCGGCTGCAAGCGCGTAGCCGCTATCCCTCCCCGGCCTGAAGGCCGGGGTTTCTCGCGGAGAAACTGATGAAATGGGTAGCCAATCTGAAAGTTGGGGTTAAGCTGAGCCTGGCTTTTTTTCTGGTGTCGATGCTGACCGCCGCCGTGGGTATCCTTGGGATCTACAATATGGCGACCATGGACCGCTTGACCGATCAGCTCTATGAGCGCGAATTGCTGGGGTTATCCTATATCAAAGAGGCCAATGTACAGTTACTCAGCGCCGATCGGGCGTTGCGTAATGCCTTGCTGGAAAGCAACCGGCAAGCACAGCAGGCGCATCTGGCGGCATTGGCGAGCTATACCGAGGCCGAGGCGCGCTTTATGCAGCAGGCCCGTCCTTTATTTGCCAGCGATGCGGCGATGCAGCTGTTTGCCCGTTATGACACGGTATCTGCGCAGATGCATCATGAAATTGAAAGCCTGCGCCAACTGCTGACAGAGCATAATAATCACCTGGAATTGCTGCGTTTTTTGCAGGAGCGCATTGTACCCTTAAGTGAGCAACTCGATGGTTTGCTCAATGGCCTCAGTCGCATCAAGGAAGATAACGCCAATGAAATGGCCACAAATGCCAACGCGATCTATGAAGATAGCCGCGTTTTGATGATCGGCCTGGTGATCTTTGCGGTGCTGCTCGGGCTGGTACTGGGTTTGGTGATTGCGCGTATGATCGCCAGACCGCTGAGACGGGCGGTGGATGTGGCCAACCATATTGCCGCCGGTGAGCTGGATGTGCATATTGGCGTGACTCCCAAAGACGAAACCGGGCAACTGCTCGCCGCCATGCGCAATATGGTGCATAAACTCTCCGAGATCATCGGCGAGGTGCGCGGTGCCACCGATAACCTTTCCAGTGCCGCCGAAGAGATCAGCGCCACCGCCCAGTCACTCAGTCAGGGGGCCAGCGAACAGGCAGCCAGCGTTGAGGAAACTACCGCCTCCATTGAGCAGATGAGTGCCTCCATCAACCAGAATGCCGAAAACGCCAAAATCACCGACAGCATGTCGAGCAAGGCCGCCAAAGAAGCCCAGGAAGGCGGGCAGGCGGTGCAGCAAACGGTTAGCGCCATGAAAAGCATTGCCGCCAAGATTGGCATCATTGACGATATTGCCTACCAGACCAATCTGCTAGCCCTCAATGCCGCCATTGAGGCCGCCCGTGCCGGTGAACATGGCAAAGGCTTTGCGGTGGTTGCTGCCGAGGTGCGCAAACTCGCCGAACGCAGCCAGATTGCCGCGCAAGAGATCGGTGAACTGGCCGCAAGCTCGGTGGAAATGGCCGAGCTGGCCGGTAAACTGCTGGATGAAATTGTCCCCTCCATTACCAAAACCTCCGATCTGGTGCAAGAGATTACCTCGGCCTCCGAGGAACAATCCTCCGGCGTGGGGCAGATCAATATCGCCATGGACCAGCTCAATCAGGTGACCCAGCAAAGCGCCTCGGCGGCAGAAGAACTGGCCGCCACCGCCGAGGAAATGAGTTCCCAGGCAGAGCAGCTACAAGCCACCATGGAATTTTTCAAAGTAGACGATGGCTTGAATATGGGAATGCCTTCGCACCCTCCGGCAGCGCGCCCACCGGCAGCACCGGGCAGGGATTCAAGGGGTAAAGGGGCATCATCTGCAGGAACCCTGAGCGTCAAAACGCTGGAATCCAAACGTTTGAATGAAAACGAATTCGTGCGCTTTTGAGGGAACGCTCATGGAACGCACACCCGCCAGAAAAAACGATCCACCCGCCCCGGTATCCGACACCGCTGGCGGCTTGCATCAATACCTGTCCTTTCAGCTCAAGGGCGAGCTGTTTGCCATCGGTATCCTGCACATCAAGGAAATCATTGAATACGGCAGACTCACCCCCGTGCCGATGATGCCCGAGTTTATCTGCGGGGTCATCAATCTGCGCGGTGCGGTGGTGCCGGTGATCGACCTGTCATGTCGTTTCGGACGCGGCAAAAGCGAGATCGGGCGCCGTACCTGCATCGTCATTTTGGAGCTGGAATGGCTTGAAGAAGTGCAGGTTATCGGTGTGATTGTCGATGCCGTCAATGAAGTGCTGGAAATTGACGCCCGCGAAATCGCCCCCCCGCCCTCCTTTGGCGCCAATATCCAGACCCATTTTATCGAAGGCATGGGGCGCCTGGAACACGGCTTTATCATCATCCTCCAGATCGATCGCATCCTCTCCGCCGCTGATGTAGCACTGATGGAACGCATGGCCGAAACCGTTGCTGATTAGCCTTCGCGGCATCTTGCAGATGTCGCATGAGCAGATGCCGTATCACGCCCATCGCTAAACGCCGCTGCGTTAAACACGTTAAAAACGCGCAGCCAGGGTTAGCACACCGATCAATCCCAGAATGCTCAACAGTGCCAAGGTCAGCAAGGCCCAATCCACCCAGTCCACGCGTGCACATTGCGTCCGCAGGCGTTGTATGTGGTCACGCAGCGCTTGCCAATATGGATGTCGGAAGGCGGGCTGTGCGCGTGGCGTGGTGTGATGGTCATCTCGCAGCCCATCAGGGGTCCACAGACGCGGGGGCAGACGGGGTGTTGGCGGAGCGGGAGCAGGCTGGCGGCGCAGGGGCATGTCAAGCGCTTGGCGCAGACGTGCCCACACAGCGTGGGGATTGCGAGCCGGCGGCGGGTTTGCGTGATGAACGGGCTCGACATTAGGCGCTTGTGCGCTTTGGCCAGACTCCAGGACCGGGCTTCTTTGTTCATCAGGCAGGGCTGATGGGGCGGGCTCTGCGTGTTGTGAAGTGAATGTGCCGTGTGAGCGCCCATAGACCAGGGCCGCACCCAGCAGATTCAAGATCCCGGCAAGGGTAATGCTGGCGGTGACCCAGCCGGGCGCCAAAGCACTGCCTTGCAGTCGCCACAATAGCCAAAACAGCACCAGTGCGGTGATCAGCGCCAGAATCAAGCCACGGCCCTGTGCCAGCAAGGCGAGGCTGAAACACAGCAAAAACAACGCCAGATAGATGAAAAACCCCTGTTGCCACCAGAGATCGCGCAAGGTGGCACTGAGCATGATCAGGTCCTGTTCCAGGGTCGGGCTGGTTGGGGCATGGGCTGGCAGCGTGGCATAGGCCGCAGCCGGGCTGCTGGCAATGACTGCGCCATAAAAAAAATAGCCTACAAGGTATAGCAGCAAGCCGCTGACACAGAGCAGCAAAATGCCGCCCAGCAGGGGAAAAAGCCACTGACGGTGGAGCAGGGCGGGCGTGTGATTAGCCGGATGCATGATCAAGTCGTGTATCAAGAAGTGGCGAACGCATCTTGCGTTCGCTTCCTTTCAGCGGCATCAAGATGATGCCGCCACAAAGCACGCGTGCAAGGCAAAGCCCATCAATCCATGTGCTGGATGATGTTTTCACCAAACTCAGAGCACGACAATTCCTCCGCATCGTCTTTAAGACGCGCAAAATCATAGGTCACGCGACCGGAGCTGATGGCCCCTGACAGGCCCTTGACGATCAGATCAGCCGCCTCGGTCCAGCCCAAATGGCGCAACATCATCTCGGCAGACAGGATCAGCGAACCGGGGTTGACCTTATCCAGACCGGCATATTTGGGGGCAGTGCCGTGGGTGGCTTCAAACATCGCCACCGTATCGGAGATATTGGCACCGGGGGCAATCCCGATACCACCGACCTGGGCGGCCAGCGCATCGGAAATATAATCCCCGTTGAGATTAAGCGTGGCAATCACGCTGTATTCGGCAGGACGCAGCAGGATTTGCTGCAAGAAGGCGTCAGCAATGACATCCTTGATCACGATCTCTTTGCCGGTATGGGGGTTTTTCAGACTACACCAAGGCCCGCCGCCAATCTCGCTGGCACCGAACTCATCCTTGGCCAATTGATATCCCCACTCCTTGAAAGCCCCTTCGGTGAATTTCATGATGTTGCCCTTGTGTACCAGGGTCACCGAGTCGCGGTTATTATCAATGGCGTATTGAATCGCCTTGCGCACCAGGCGGCGCGTGCCTTCCTCAGACACCGGCTTGATGCCAATGCCGCTGCTTTCCGGGAAACGAATCTTGCTGACCGACATTTCCTTGATCAGAAACTCGATCACCTTTTGCGCCTCGGCACTACGGGCGGCCCACTCAATCCCGGCATAGATGTCTTCGGAATTTTCACGAAAAATGACCATATCGGTTTTTTCGGGTTCTTTGAGCGGGCTGGGGGTTCCGGCGTAATAGCGCACTGGCCGCAGGCACACATACAAATCCAGCTCCTGGCGCAAGGCCACATTCAGCGAGCGAATCCCACCGCCGACCGGCGTTGTCAAGGGGCCTTTGATGGAGACCACAAATTCACGCACCGCCTCCAGGGTTTCTTTGGGCAACCAGACATCATTGCCATAAATCCGCGTGGACTTTTCCCCGGCATAGACCTCCATCCAGGCAATGCTGCGCTGGCCCTGATAGGCCTTTTGTACAGCAGCATCGGTGACCTGCTGCATCACCGGGGTGATATCAACACCGATACCATCGCCTTCAATAAAGGGAATGATCGGACGATCCGGGACATCGAGGGAGTTATCAGGGCGGGTAGTGATCTTGGTGCCATCGGTGGGAATTTTAATATGCTGATAGGCCATATAAGCTCCTTACAAAGCGGTTAGATGGTCAGTGACCACGGGTGAAAAAACATAATACCCAGATGCACGCATCGGGTCTTGACCGGCTTAATCCAGCGTGCCGGTCGTGGCAATAGACAGGCGCGAAATCCCCAGGCGTGAAGCTACATCCAGCGCGGTAACCACCGCCTGATGCGGTGTGCGGGCATCCGCCCGAATGATCAGCGGACGCTCCCGCTCGCCCTCCAGATACTGCGCCAACACCTCACGCAAGGTCGTCGGCTGGGTATTGACCAGCTCCCGGCCATTGACAAAATAACGGCCACTGGCATCAATCACCAGATCAATGATCTGCGGCTCACTGGCTGTCGGCTCGGCACTGGCCTGCGGCAACGCAATTTTTAACTCGGCATGGCGATCAAAGGTGGTTGATACCATAAAAAAGATCAGCAGCAAAAACACCACATCAATCAAAGGGGTCAGATTGATCCCCACTTCTTCAGTCTGACGCGGACGAAAATTCATTGCGCTCTCCGCAAACATTCATCACCAGGGACAAGGCCATCGCAAGCCAGCCCACCAGCAGCCTTGGATAATCATCATGGAGCGCCGGGCACCCGCCCGGCATAAAAACCTCGTCGTGCACGGGCCTCCTGCCGATACGTTGCCTCATTTTAACGTGTTTGCCCTGGCTTTGCGCATTCGGCACGCAATTTTCAGCCATTCTAAATCCAGGATCACGATGGAATCATGGTCTTCTCACAAACGATTCCGCGTTAGCGTGGGCACAAACCGGAGAGGGGCGGGGCACTTTGAAGGATGTCCTGCCCAGAGCAAGGAGCAAAAAACAGTTCTTGATTTTTTCTTCATTGTTTATCAGAATTCTCCATTGTAGATAGGTTATCTACAAGCGCGAAGGTTTCGCGTTCCATGGTCGGGGTCGAAGTCGAATCGCAAAGTTGTTCTCTGTTCAGGATGAACGCCGAGGCCACTTTTATGGCGCAAGCTGGGTTTCGACGGCTGAAACCGCCCATGTTGCCGGTGTTGACCGGCCATTCGGTTGGGACTGCTCAACCAGGACTCCAGTTGCTCGCCCGCAAGGGTGTTATCAACGGAGAGCGAAGTGCCTAAAAATCGCATAAGCAACTTTGTTTAGGTTTTTAGGAACAGCAATAACGATGTAATGGAATGGATAACTCAAGATAGAGGTGGCGCCTGCTCAGCGAGTGCTTTCCAAGGTCACGTTGGGAATCATGCAGTGAGCCAAAAGGCACAGGATAGGTCTTTGAAGATTAGAGAATTGATCTGTCGGGCGCACGGTACGCGCCATGACTGAGATATCAATGTAGCAGGAAATATTTTCGCGCCCGGGCATGAGCGTCTCGCAGAAGGAATCCACGCAGACTGCGCTGTGGGAAGACTGTCAATTGAATGGGTGATATCAATGCGGGGCTAACAAGGAAAGAGCTTGCAGACAATTTGCCTGAGTTTTCAGCAGGCGCTTGAGAGCAGGTTTGGGTATTTTTATTGGCGGAGAGGGAGGGATTCGAACCCTCGATACGGTATTAGCGTATACACACTTTCCAGGCGTGCTCCTTAAGCCACTCGGACACCTCTCCAAAGCATGAACGCTAATTATATATTAACGGGAGCCTATAAAACAACGCTTGCCGCGCAACGGCCTTGCCACCTATCACTTTTATGGCAAACTTTGAGGATTGGCTGAACTGAGGTCATGGGGGAGGGCATGGGAAGCATCAAACGCTTGGCAGAAGAAGTGGCCCGAGGACTGCGCAAAGCCGCATCCGGGGCTGCGCCTGACGGTGGTGAGGAAGCTGTCGCTAGCCGTCGGAGCGATGATCGAGGGGCAAACCGCCAACACGGTGGAGTTGAGCCATGTGCTGGTGCTGGAGACCGAGCGCCAAGACATGCGCGAACCGTGGCTGAGACGGTTGCTGAAGAACCCGTTGGTGTGTCCAACCGAGATCATGCAGCCGTTGGCGATGGCCGAACTGGCGCAGGCGGCCCGTCACGATCAGACGCTGTGCCTGAGTCTGGATCAAACCGATTTGGGGGATCGGATGGCGTTGCTGGTGTTGGCCTTGCGCGTGGGCGAGCGGGCGTTGCCGTTGGTTTGGTGGGCCAGGCAAGGCGCGGCGAACATCGGCTGTGCGGGCCAGAAAGCCCTCCTGGAGACGGTGTTGGCTTGGCTGCCGGCTGGGGCGCGGGTGCTGCTGTTGGCGGATCTGTTCTACCCATCGGCGACGTTGTTCGCGTGGTTGCATGCGCACGAATGGGGCTACCGGTTGCGCTTGAAGGGGAATCTGCGGGTGGACACCGGCGTGGCGGAGACCACGACCGGGGATTTGGCCAAGGGTGTGCGAGAAGCGTATTTTCCGGGTGTGCGCCTGTTCGCCTCTGGGGTGGTGACCCACCTGGGAATTGTGCATGAATCCGGTCATCCGGAGCCGTGGATGATTGCCATGGATGCGGATTCGACCCGTGCGCGCGTACTGGACTATGCCACGCGCTGGGGCATCGAGCCGATGTTCTCCGACTTCAAGGGGCGAGGATTATTTGGCTTGGGGGATTCGCACCTGCGCCCTGCGGATCGTTTGGAACGCCGGGTGTTGATCATGGCCTTGGCGATGTATGGGTGTGTGCGCATTGGGCGCGATCAGGCGTGCCACCCTCCGACCCCGCTCGAAAAAAACCCAAGCACAGGACGATCCGAACCACTGGCGCTTTCGCAAGCTCGCCCGCAGCCTGGTTTCGTGGTTCTCACGTGGCTTGCGCTACTTGATGCGCTGTCTGCAAAACGACCTGCCGCTGCCGGCTTTTCGTGCCCGTGAGTAAATTGATAGGTGGTAAGCCCTGACCCCTCTGTAGGGTCAGGCATGACCTAAAAGTAGGGTCAACCCTAACCCACTAACGGGCTGACAGAACGGATGCGCATAAACGGAAATAAATGAACGCCCCCCTAACCCCCCAACGTGGCGGCTTTTGAGCGTGCGCCCCTGGGATCGCGCAGCACTGGCTGCGCATCAAAAAAACTCCCCT
>NZ_MU255056.1:2675657-2726189 GCF_000227725.2 Thiorhodospira sibirica ATCC 700588
AGGGTTTGTTTTGTTGCCGCGACGCTGGGTTGTTGAGCGGACCTTTGGCTGGCTGAACCACTCACGCCGTCTGAGCAAGGACTACGAGCGCTTGATGTCGAGCAGCGAAGCCTGGATTTATCTCGCAATGATTCGACTGATGGCTAACCGCTTGGTTTGAGGCGGTAGTTTCCAAACAGCTTCTGAGACGCTTGCTGAAGAACCCGTTGGTGTGTCCAACCGAGATCATGCAGCCGTTGGCGATGGCCGAACTGGCGCAGGCGGCCCGTCACGATCAGACGGTGTGCCTGAGTCTGGATCAAACCGATTTTGGGGATCGGATGGCGTTGCTGGTGTTGGCCTTGCGCGTGGGCGAGCGGGCGTTGCCGTTGGTTTGGTGGGCCAGGAAAGGCGCGGCGAACATCGGCTGTGCGGGCCAGAAGCCCTCCTGGAGACGGTGTTGGCTTGGCTGCCGGCTGGGGCGCGGGTGCTGCTGTTGGCGGATCGGTTCTACCCATCGGCGACGTTGTTCGCGTGGTTGCATGCGCACGAATGGGGCTACCGGTTGCGCTTGAAGGGGAATCTGCGGTGGACACCGGCGTGGCGGAGACCACGACCGGGGATTTGGCCAAGGGTGTGCGAGAAGCGTATTTCCGGGTGTGCGCCTGTTCGCCTCTGGGGTGGTGACCCACCTGGGAATTGTGCATGAATCCGGTCATCCGGAGCCGTGGATGATTGCCATGGATGCGGATTCGACCCGTGCGCGCGTACTGGACTATGCCACGCGCTGGGGCATCGAGCCGATGTTCTCCGACTTCAAGGGGCGAGGATTTGGCTTGGGGGATTCGCACCTGCGCCCTGCGGATCGTTTGGAACGCCGGGTGTTGATCATGGCCTTGGCGATGTATGGGTGTGTGCGCATTGGGCGCGAACAGGCGTGCCACCCTCCGACCCCGCTCGAAAAAAAACCAAGCACAGGACGATCCGAACCACTGGAGCTTCCGCAAGCTCGCCCGCAGCCTGGTTTCGTGGTTCACACGTGGCTTGCGCTACCTGATGCGCTGTCTGCAAAACGACCTGCCGCTGCCGGCTTTTCGTGCCCGTGAGTAAATTGATAGGTGGTAAGGGGCGCAGGGTTGCATGGCGCTCCATAGAATGCGGCATCAAGATGATGCCGTCACGAAAAACTCCCCTCCTTTTTAAGGAGGGGTGGCGCGCAGCGCCGGGGTGGTTTAAAAAGCCTTAAAACCAACCCCCTCCCCGCCTGCGGCGGGACTCCCCCTTGGCAGGAGGGAGAGTTTTTGACGTGGCGCTATGTGGTGGTATTGAGGGCGGTTATGCGGGTGTATTCCTGCATCCCTAAGACCAGGGTGCGCAGGTCTAAGACCAGTAGCACTGAGCCGTTGCCCAGCAGGGCGGTGCCGGAAAAGCCGTGGAGTTTGCCCAGAAAGCCTTCCATGGGTTTGAGGATGATTTCGATGCCTTCATGAAAGGCATCGACGATGACGCCGACCAGTTCTTCGCCGATACGAATCACCAAGACCGGGAGTTCTTCGCGTGCCCGGTGGTTTTCATGCAGATCAAGCAGTCGTGCCAGACGCACTAATGGCACGACCTGTTCGCGTAGCACAAAGGTTTCCTGGTGTTTGATGATATTGATGGCTCGCGGGTTGATTTTGACGGTTTCGGAAACCACGTCAATGGGTACGCCAAAGCGCTGTTCGGCGACGGTGACGCCCATTACCTGGGTGACGGTCATGGACAGCGGCAGACTGAGTTTGACCTGGGTTCCCTGACCCAGTGTGCTGCTCAGTCGCAGGCTGCCGCCGGAGGCGTTGACTGCCTGGCGCACCACATCCATGCCCACGCCGCGCCCGGAAAGGTCTGACACAATGGCCGCTGTGGAAAAACCGGGCAGCAAGACCAGTTGAATGGCCTCTTCATCGGTGATTGCTTCCAGGCGTTCTTCGGATAATAAGCCCTTTTCAAAGGCTTTGAGTTTGACAATCTGGGGGTCAATGCCCTTGCCATCGTCGGTGATGTCAATGATCACCCGGTCGTTGTCCGGGTAAGCCTTGATGCGGATGGTGCCTTCCTCGGGTTTGCCGGCGGCCTTGCGCTGCTCGGGCAGTTCGATGCCATGATCAATGCTGTTGCGCAGGATATGGATCAAGGGATCGGCCAGCGACTCGATGATGTTTTTATCGGCCTCGGTTTCCTCGCCTTCTACCACCAGATTGATGCGTTTGTTGAGCTTGCGGGACAAATCGCGCACCAGGCGCGGAAAACGCTGAAAAATATTAGAAACAGGGAGCATCCGCACCTGCATGATGGCGCCTTGCAATTCCTGGCTGATGCGATGCACGATGCTGTATTGCTCCTTGATCTCGCGGGATAATTCGCGCACGCCGAATTGTTGCTCGGCGCGGTTGGCCAGATAGGGCAGGGCATTTTTGGCCACCACCAGCTCGCCGATGAGATCCATGAGCAGGTCAATGCGCGCCTGATCAATCTTTAATACCTTGGGAATCAATTGTTCGCGGCGTGTCCCATCGGCGGCGCTGGCCGCACTGCCGCCTTCGGCTTTGTGGCTGATGGGGCTGGTGCTCTCCTCGGCGGTGTCTTCTTCCAGGGGGAGATGCATGGCAATATCGCTTAAGATGTCGCCGAGCAGATTCACCAGGGTTTCGCTGCTTTTGTGTTCCAGGGCGCTTTCGCGGCATTCTGCGACCTCATCAACCAGATCGACCAGCCCCACATAGCGCAGCGCGTTGCTGACGGTTTCGCTCATTGACAAAATCCGCCCGCGCCAGCATTCCTCTTCCACCGGAATCACCAAAATGGCCAACTGCGTTTGCAACAGGGCGGCAAAGCTGGCCCATTCTGCGGGGCTGACCTCGCGTGTTTTATGAAGTGTGACGGTGCCCTGTGTCGAGGATGCCCGCGCTGAGGAATCTGCCGCTGTCTGTTCATCGGCATGCCTTTGCAGGGGTATCCAGTCCGGAGCTTGCTGGGTACGCATCGCATCGAGCAAAGCCTGTAGCACGGGGCGCTCGGGCTGGGTCTTGAGCAGGCACTGTAGCCAACGCAGGATGGAGGCGGGCCAGGATTCGGGATTGGCCAATGCCAGCAGCGTCTGGGCGGCACGTTCCAGGCTGGCCAGATCGTTTTGCGCAAGCCATGTTTGTGCCTCTTCCATAAAGTCTTCATAGACCGGCCCCTCGTTCGGGGTGCCGGTGGGGATGACATAATCCAGTGCATGCAGCGGGGTGATTTCAACTGCTTCGGCCATGTAACGGAAATGTTCCACCAAGGCGCTGCGTTCACTATCACAGACCAGGCGCAAATCCAGGCTGCACTGATAGGGGTCGAGTTCTGTCGGGGGCGGTAAGGGGGCGGTCAGGGCAATCGCCCGACCAACCACCCCAGGGGCATTGCAGACCACAAACAGGGGGTCTTCACCGCTAAAAAAAGCGTCGCGTATGGGGCGGTAACGTACTCCGAACAGGGGTGACGAGGGTTCACCGTCGGGGCGGCCTTCGGCATCGACGCCCAGGGTGCGCAGATAAAACCCCACGCGCTGGCTTTCGGGCAGGTCTTTAAGCCACGCCACCGATTTGACCGGCGGGGCACTCGCCGTTGCAGAGCTTAGGTCGGCCTCCTCATCGCTTTCTTTGGGCACCAGGGCGCGCAGCCGAACGGCCAAGGCCTGCGAAGGCTCCTCGGCATCCGCTGGCAGCGCCTCGTCGGTTTCCAGGACATCAATCCACAAAGACACCAGATCGAAGGTGGCCAGCAATAAATCACCGATTTCGGCGCTGTAGCTCAGGCGATGGTCACGCAAGGCATCCAGCAAATCCTCCGCCGCATGCACCAGCCGCGTCATGGGGAGAAAATCAAACAGGCCCGAGGCCCCTTTGATGGTGTGTACGGCGCGAAAGACCTCATCAATCACCGCGCTATCATCGGGGTGACGCTCCAGTTGCAACAAACCACGACCGGTGGTTTCCAGCAGGTCACGGCTTTCGCTGATAAATTGTGCCAGTATCGGTGTCATGGAAATTAGCCTTAGCCTTCCCCGGTGAGCATGCGCACCTCAAGGATGAGTTTGTCTGGATTGACGGGCTTGACCAGATAATCATTGGCGCCAGCGGCAAAGGCACGGTTGGCGTCTTTTTTTTTGGCCTCGGTGCTGATCATGACGATGGGAATATGCGCCAAGGTCCGCTCCTGGCGAAATTTGGTCACGGTGGTATAGCCATCCATGACCGGCATATTCACGTCGCACAGCACGAGATCGAAGTGGTGTGAGAGCGCTTTTTCCAGACCTTCCAGGCCGTTGGTGGCCTCATCGACATAAAAGCCCTCGGCTTCCAGCACTTGACGCACATATAAACGCACGGTGGCGGCATCATCAATCACCAGGATTTGTTTCATCACCATCCCCTACAGCGGTTTTTGGTACACGATGGCCTCTGGAAACTTGCGCACCGTAAACAACGAAGAAATGCGGCTCATCGATTCCGAATGCCCCAGACAGATAAACCCGCCGGGATTGAGCGCACCAAAAAACACTTCTGCGGCCTCGCGCCGCGAAATATCATCAAAATAAATCAACAAGTTGCGGCAAAAGATGATGTCAAAGCCCCGGTATTGTCGAGTGGTGGCGCGATCCGAGAGATTCACCTGGGTAAATTCCACCGAGCCACGCAAATCCTCAATGATCTGATGTTCCTGATTCCCGACCGGTTTGAAATATTTGCGCAACAGGTTGGGCGGGAGATTCTGTAAAGAGCGGGTGCCATAGCGCCCTTCTCGTGCCAGATCAAGGATTTTGGTATCAATATCCGAGGCGACGATCTCGATATCCCATTCATCCACCTGCGGCCAGTATTCCAGCAGCCAGATGGCAATGGAGTAAGGCTCTTCCCCCGAGGAGCTGGGAATCGACCAGATCTTGATCGGGCGCTTGGCGGCGCGATAGGCGGTAAGCTCGGGCAGCATTGAACGCACCATGCAGCGAAACTGGTAATCCTCGCGAAAGAAATAAGTCTCGTTGACCGTCATCGCGTTGATCAGGGTTTGCAATTCCCGTCCTGATGCCTCAAAGCGCAGATTCATGAAATAGGCATGAAAGCTGTCTACGCCGGTTTTGGCCATGCGCTCTAAAATGCGCTTATCGACGAAATAGCGCTTGCTTTCTTCAAAGTAAATGCCTGTCTTACGATAAAAATATTCCCGAAACTTAAGAAATTCTTCATTCGTGATCACAGGCTCAGGCTGGCCATGCATAACACCCCCACCGCCGCGTTTCAGGTCTGTATCAAGATACAAGCAGGCATCTCTCCGCTCAGTTTGGATTGGCGCCACGGATCCGTCGGATCGCGATATCGGCGGCGAAGCGTAAAAATGGGTCATTGGCAAACCGTCCCGGCAAGGCGTCAATGCTTGCAATCATTTCTGGTGAGCCCACCTCGGCCAATAAATCCACGGCGGTGGCGCACACGTTGATGTGAGTGTCTTCCTCAATGACCCCCAGCAGCCACTCCGGGGTCATCGGGTGACATAAGGATTCGAGCACATTCACGGTAAAAATACGCACATCGGAATCCGGGTCATGCAACATATCCTGCATATATGGGGCCAAGGCATCGGGCATCTGGCGCAGCGCCTCAATGACTCCATTGCGCAAGGCCGCATCTTCGCTTTTTAACAGCGGAATCAGCCCCTTGACGGCGGCATTGTTATTGATGCGGATGAGGCTGGTAAACAGGGCATCGCGCACCGCCATGTTTTGCTCTTCTTCCAGACAGCGGCACAGGATTTCGGCGGCCTCGCTGTGTTCGCTCAGATCCAGCGCGGCCCAGCGGCGAATATCAGGTTTATCGGAACGCAATTGTTCCAGCAAGCCCGACAGATCACGCGCACTGTGACGGTGTTCCTCCGGGGGCGCTGAAACCGTTTTTTTGATCAAAGCCATGTGTACGACCTCAACGTAATAGGGATTGCCGGTCAGTAGTAAGGTATGCCGCCACCGTCATGCGCTTATTTGCTCCGGCGATGTGACACCGGCCCCGCACTAGGCCGAGGCCCAGCGATTCAGATGGCGCGCCACCTCATCACTGCGGCAGATAACATCCGCCCCGCCACGGGCAATCAATTCCGCCGGCATCCCAAAGACCACCGCCGAATCCTCCGATTCAGCGATACAGCGCCCGCCGCGTTTGCGCACCTCGGTCATGGCATCGGCCCCATCATAGCCCATGCCGGTGAGCATCACGCCGATTAACTGTTCAGCCGGATAATGCTCCAGGGCACTGCGCACCATCAGCTCGACCGACGGATGCCACAGATGCTGCGAAGATTCCGGACGCGGCAACAGCATCGGCCCGCTAGAGCGGCGGGTAAACACCAGATCCCCGCCCCCACGGGCGACGTAGATATAGCCCGGCTGTACTGGCGTAAGCGCCGTGACCTCCACCACCTCCAGCGCACATAAATCATTCATCCGCTGGGCAAAGGTGTGGGTGAAATTCGGGGGCATGTGCTGGCAGACCACCACCGGGAAGGGATAATCCGCCCCCAGCAGCGGTAAAATCTCTTCTAAAGTACGCGGCCCGCCGGTGGAAACACCGATCAACACCACATGCATCTCCAGCTTGCCCGAGGTTTTTGCCGTGGTGCTGCGGGTGGTGCGGGTTGAGGCCGCCTTGGTATTGGCCTCGCGAATCCGTTGCGTGAGTCCTTTCACGCTGCGCAACTTGGCCCGGGCCGCTGCTCGCACCTTGGCGACAATCTCCTGACCGACCTTGTCGATGTTAAGCGAAATGGTGCCGCCGGGCTTGGCGACATAATCAATCGCCCCCATATTCAGGGCCTCAAAGGTCGCCAAGGCACCCTTTTCTGTCAGCGAAGACACCATGATCACTGGCGTGGGCCGCTCCACCATGATATGTGACAGGCAGGTCAGCCCGTCCATCTCCGGCATATTGATATCCAGGGTGATCACATCCGGCTCAAAGGATTTAAGCTCCTCCAGGGCCTCCTTACCATTACGGCAGGTGGCGATGCGAAAATTACCCTCTGCCTCAAACAGCGTCACCAGATGACGGCGCATCAAGGCCGAGTCTTCGACAATCAACAGCTTGATCACAGCGCATCCTCGGCAGATTGAGCCACGGCATCAGCGGGTTCAGCCGGTGCCGGGGCTGCCGGTTTGGCCGGAGGTGCTGGCGGTGGGGCCGCCTCTGCGGGTTTAACTGGCACTGCAGGTTTAGCCGAGGCGGCTGCCGGCGCTGCGGGTTTGGCCGGAGGTGCTGGCGGTGGTGCCGCCTCTGCAGGTTTAACCGGCGCTGCCGGTGTCGGGCTGGCGGGTTTTTCTACCGACGCGCGCGCTGCACCGTTGGCACCGTTACCATTGCCATTAAAGCCTTGGCCGACCGCAACCTTGGATAAGACCTCAATCTCGTGGGCATCCATCATCTGGTCCACATCCAGCAGCAGGATCATGCGATGCTGCGCTTCCAGATTGGCGACGCGCTGAATGATTTCGGCCTGTTCGCTGGAAAGGCGCGGGGCGGGGCCTATAACGGCCTTGGGCACCTTCAGCACCTCCGAGACAGAATCGACGATAAAGCCGGTGCGCGTCCCGTTGATCAAAAACACCATGATGCGCTGGCGGTCATTGCGGGTCATATCCGGCAGACCGAAACGCCGCCGCTGATCCACCACCGGCAACACCGTGCCGCGCAGATTAATGACCCCTTCGACAAAGACCGGCGCCTTGGGAACCCGCGTCAAGACCTCGGGCACGCGCACAATCTCCTGTACAGAAGCAATCGGCACGCCGAATTCCTCATGCGCCAGCCGAAACACCACCATCTGCTCATCATCATCCATCACATAACTGCTCTCATCATCCAGGGTGCCCTCGTGGGCGGTGTCTTCGGTGTCTTTCATGGATTCCACAGTCTTGATGGCCTCATGAATGCTCTTGTGATTAAACATGCGCTCGGCGGATAAAATGGACACCAGGCGCTTGCCGCCATCAATGCGGCAGATCGATTCGATCTCCTGAATATCCTGATTGCGCGCCAGCAGCCCCGGCATCTCATCGACAATCGAGCGTTGCACCCGCAACACCTCGTTGACCGTATCCATCACAATCCCCACCGACACGCCTTCATCCAGCGAAATCACCACAATGCGATTATGCTCAGACAAGGCCTCCATCGGCAGATTAAACATCAGCCGCAGACTGACCAACGGCAACAGGCGATTGCGCAGCGTCATGATACCCAGCACATGCGAGCGGGAATTGGGTACCTGCATGATATGCTCAGGCACCTGCACAATCTCTTGCACCCGCTCAATGGCAATGGCGTATTCCTGCTCGGCCACGACAAAACTCACCAACTGCAACTCATCGTTATTGGCGCGGCCAAGCATATCGTGATGCTGCGCACTCCCGCCCTGCATCAAGGCCAGGCTGGAAGCATCGCGCATATTTGCGGAAAGCTCGGCAAATTCACGCTCAATCAGGGCGGAAAAATCCAGAATCATGATCATCTCATGACCGCCGGCGTTATTGATCACCCCTTCGAGAAAATCGCTGTTGACGGTGGACTGAATGCTGGTCACATCTTCAATGTGTTGAGGTTCCACCGAAATCACGCTGGCCACCCGGTCAACCACAAAGCCGACCGGGATACCATGATCAATCACCAGCACACGGGTACTGTCATCATCTTCACGCACCGAAAAATTAAAGATATGGCGCAGGCTGATGATCGGTAGCACCTGCCCGCGCAGGTTGGAAAGCCCTTTTAAACTGGGCGGTGACAAGGGAACGGCCATCACCTCCGGGGCACGAATGATCTCACGCACCGGGGCCATGGGCACGGCAAAGACCTCCTTATCCACCAAAAAGGTGACAAACTGGCGGTTTTCGCCTTGTTCCGATAAATCCTCTGTGCTGGCTTGCATATTCTTCTCCCGAAGGCATCGGTAAATGGCGATGATCAGGCATTGCTTTGCAGTTCATCGGCCAGCGAGGCAATCTCCTCAATGGCCGCTGCCAGTTCTTCCGCCCCCTGTGCCTGCTGCTTGCTGGCGGCTGCGGCCTGGCCCGATGCCTGCTCGGCCTCAGCGGCTGCCGCCGCAATCTGATCCGCGCCTTTTTTGGCCTCAATCAACTGCTCGACGATGCTTGCCGAACCGGCAGAAATGGTGCGATTACCCTTCAATACCTCGGTCATCTCGACTTCCATGCTTCCCAGGTTTTTGGTGATGGCAGCGGTTTTTTCCACCTCGGAGGTGGTATTGGCGGTAATATCATCCAGATCATGGCGCACCATCGCAATCTGATCCTGCACCGATTTCACCAGATCCTTGATACGATCCGCATTTTCGGCGGAATCATGCGCCAGATTGCGAATATCGGTGCTGACCACCGCAAAGCCTTTGCCAAACTCACCGGCACGGGCGGCCTCAATGGCCCCGTTGACCGCCAGCATATTGGTCTGAATCGACACTGTGGTAATCGCATCGACAATCTTGTCAATGCGCCGCGACACCATCTCCAGGGCATTGATCTGATCACGGCTTCTGCGCGCCTCATCCAGCGCCTTGGTAATCCCGTCGACCAGATTGTCCACGGACTCCTTGTTTTCATTCATAACGGCTGCCATGGTTTCGCATTTTTTCACCGCATCAGTGGAACGCTGGTCGGAGAGCTTGGCCCCCTTTTCAATCTGCGCTACTGCCGCACTGGATTCTTGCGAGGCGGCTGCCTGCTGCTGTGCGCCTTTGCGGATCTGATCAATGGCCGCCATAATCTGCGCCGATGAACGATTGATTTCCTGCACCGCTGAAGATAATTGCTCGGCGGCGGAGGCCACCTCTTCGGCGCTTTTGCTAATGTCAGTACTGTTTTTGAGATCCTCGGCCAGCTCGGAGAGATTTTGCGCGGCCTGTTCTGACTCCATCAGGGCCTGGGTTTGCTCGCCAACGGTTTTTACGGCCTCTTCACAGGCGGAGGACTGCTCTTCAGCGGCAGCGGCAATGTCTTCAGCGCCTTTTTGCGCATCTTTGCCCGCCCGTTCAGATTCCTGCGAGGTGCGCAAAATATCCTGGGCACCTTTCACAATGGAGTCCAGATCGGAGCGCATCTGGTTGAGTTGGGCGATGATCGTCGAACTTTTTTCGACCTCTTTGGAGACGGTATCCGCCGAACGGTTGATGCCCTCGGCGATGACCTTGACCTCCTTTTGAATCTGCGTCACCAGATCCTGAATATCCTTGGCGCTTTTTTCCGAGGTTTCGGCCAAGGTACGCACCTCATCGGCTACCACCGCAAAGCCCTTGCCATGCTGCCCGGCGCGGGCCGCCTCAATCGCCGCATTCAGCGCCAACAGGTTAGTCTGATCGGCAATCCGCGCCACCGCCTTGACAATATCACCGATATTGGCCGCCTGACGCTCCAGCTCCTCAACCCGCTTGACCGAACCGCTTTGCTGTTCAGCCGCCGCCCGCACCGCGACGACGGTCTTCTCAATCTCTGAGGCCACCGACTGCACCAGAGTCTGCAACGACTCGGAGCGGTGCATAGAATTGCGCGCTGCCTCTGAGGTTTCTAAAATATTGCGCGCAATCAGTGTCATGGCGCGCTGCGATTCCTGTGCCGCGCCGGAGGCCTGCTCGGCACCGCTGGCGATTTGATCCATCGCCCGTTTGAGTTCTTCAGCGGCAGAACTGGCCTCATTGATACCGCTGGAAAGCTGCACACTGGCTGAGGCAATGCGCTCCGCCACCTGCTGCTGTTTGGCCAGTGTGCGCGCCTTGCGGCGCTGTTCGTCCGCCATACGTTGCGACTGGCGCTGGGCGGCATCCTCAGATGCCTCATGCCCGCTGGCCAATCGACCCTGATTTTTCTTTACTAAAGTCATAACGGCCCCCTTGTGACCTGATTCAAGCACGTTTCGCCAAACATCTCAAAAGCCTTAATCCCGACACCCACGCTCGCCGTATAACTCCCTGCACAGCGGCGCTACACACCCTGCAAAGCAAGGCCCTGCCACCGCAGCTACCCAGGAAACGAGGAAAGAAAAGATCGCCACCTGCCTGCGCCGCGCCTGCCTGCCGCGACGCACGCGGCGCAGGCAGGAATGCGTGTTGTGTGCCCGGATAGTTAAGCCAACCGCCTTAACTTAATCATTTTTGATGCAAAATACCCGCCAAACCCCCTGCCTGCGCCGCGGCAGGCAGGCAAGTACGCCCCAAACAGGCCGGTAGCGCCAAGCGCTGCGGATGGCATCTTCACGGAGCGTGACAAACAGCGGCCCACGCCTGCGCAGATGAGGCAGATATTGCCGCTTGATCCAAGCGCTTGCTGCGTGTTTTTCTGATTTTGGATGATCTGGGCAAAGCATACAGCGACGACACTCTGGTGCTATGTGATGTATCGGCCAGACGGCCAAATAGTTGAATGGGCATTATAACGCCCCATAGAAAATAATGATCCTGCCTGTTATGGCGCAGCAGGGCTTGACTTCAGGTGATATCCCCCAGAGGTGCCATGAAACTTTAGTCGTTAATCGGTTATCATAGCCGCCCCTAACACAGCAAATTGACTCGTTCACTACATCATGCTCACCGGTATCATCAAAAAGATTTTCGGCAGTCGCAACGATCGCATCGTTAAACGCTATAGCAAGCACGTTGCCCAGATCAACGCGCTGGAAAGCCAGTATCAAGGGCTTGATCTGGCTGCACTGGCGCACAAGACCACGGAATTTCGGCAGCGTCTGCAACAAGGCGAGGCGCTGGATGCCTTGCTGCCGGAGGCCTTTGCGGTGGTTCGCGAGATGGGCCAGCGAGTCTTGGAGATGCGCCATTTTGACGTGCAGCTGATCGGCGGCATGGTGTTGCATGATGGGCGTATTGCCGAGATGCGCACCGGTGAGGGTAAAACCCTGGTGGCCACGCTGGCGGCGTATTTGAATGCTTTGCCTGGTCAAGGCGTGCATGTGATTACAGTCAATGATTATCTGGCGCGCCGCGACGCGGTATGGATGGGGCGCTTGTATCATGCGCTGGGACTCAGCGTCGGGGTGATCAATTCCTCCGGCGGGCTGGGGCCGGATATGGCCTCGTATCTTTATGACCCGGAGTATCAGCCGGAAAACGGTCAGGGCTTTGCCCATCTGCGCCCGGTCAGCCGTAAAGAGGCCTATGCGGCAGATATTATTTACGGCACCAATAACGAATACGGTTTTGATTATCTGCGCGATAACATGGCCTTTCGCGCCGAGGAGCGGGTGCAGCGCGGGCTGAATTACGCCATCGTGGACGAGGTGGACTCGATTCTGATCGACGAGGCGCGCACGCCGTTGATCATTTCGGGCGCTACCAACGAAAACTCCGATCTGTATCAGCGCATGAATGCCATCGTGCCCAAGCTCTCACGTCAGGAAGAGGAGGAGGGTGCGGGGGATTACAGCGTGGATGAAAAGCTGCGTCAGGTCTTTTTGACCGAAGAGGGTCAGGAAAAGAGCGAGCAGCTTTTACAGGAGGCGGACATCCTGCAGCCGGGGCAGGGGCTGTATGATGCGGCCAGCATTTTGGTGTTGTATCACCTGAATGCGGCACTGCGCGCCCATGCCCTGTTTCAGCGCGATGTGCATTATCTGGTGCGCGATAACCAGGTGCAGATCATTGATGAATTCACGGGCCGCATCATGAGCGGGCGGCGCTGGTCTGAGGGACTGCACCAGGCCATTGAGGCCAAGGAAGGGGTCACGATTCAGCGCGAAAATCAAACGCTGGCCTCCATCACCTTCCAGAATTATTTCCGCCTGTATCAGAAGCTGTCCGGCATGACCGGGACCGCTGACACCGAGGCCTTTGAGTTTCAGCAGATTTATGGGCTGGAAGTGGTGATTATCCCGACCAATAAGCCGATGATCCGCAATGATATGCAGGATCTGGTGTATCTGACCCAGGAAGAAAAATTCCAGGCCATCATTGAAGACATCAAGGACTGTCAGCAGCGCGAGCAGCCAGTGCTGGTGGGCACGGCCTCGGTGGAGACCTCGGAATATCTGGCCGGTTTACTGAAAAAAGCCGGGATCAAGCATCAGGTGCTCAATGCCAAGCAGCATGATAAAGAGGCGCTGGTGGTTGCCCAGGCGGGTCGTCCAGGCGCGGTAACCATTGCCACCAATATGGCCGGACGCGGTACCGATATTGTGCTGGGCGGCAGCCTGGAGGCCGAACTGGAAGATCTGGGCTCAGGGCTTGATGCTGCCAAGCTTGCCCAGGTCAAAGCCGACTGGCAGGCTCGTCATCAGCAGGTGTTGGACGCCGGTGGTCTGCATATTATCGGTTCGGAACGCCACGAATCCCGCCGTATCGACAACCAGCTGCGCGGCCGTGCGGGGCGTCAGGGCGATCCGGGTTCTTCGCGTTTCTTTTTGTCACTGGATGACAATCTGATGCGCATCTTTGCCTCTGACAAGATCAAGCACATGATGCAGCGCCTGGGCATGGAAAAAGGCGAGGCCATTGAGAATGCCTTGGTGACGCGGGCGATTGAAAACGCCCAGCGCAAGGTCGAGGCGCATAACTTTGATATCCGCAAAACCTTGCTGGATTATGATGATGTCGCCAACGATCAGCGCAAGGTGGTCTATGAACAGCGCCGCGAGCTGTTAGAAGTCGATGATATCAAGGAAACCATTGAGGCGATCCGCCACGATGTGGTTGACGGTGTTATCAGTCAATATGTCCCCGAGCAAAGCCTTGAAGAACAGTGGGATATTCCTGGCCTGACCCAGGCCCTGCAGCATGAATTCGGGCAAACGCTGGAGCTGGCCACTTGGCTGGCCGAAGACGATGAACTCAATGAAGAGTCGCTGCGGGCGCGGATTCATGCAGCCATTGCCCAGGCGATAGAAGATAAAGAGGCGGCAGTGAGTGCCGAGATTTTGCGGCGAGTGGAAAAGGATGTGATGCTGCAAGTGCTGGATACGCAGTGGAAAGACCACCTGGCGGCGATGGATTATCTGCGCCAGAGTATCGGTCTGCGTGGCTATGCGCAGCGCAATCCCAAGCAGGAATACAAGCGTGAAGCCTTTGAGATGTTTCAGGCCCTGCTGGAGCGCATCAAGCATGATGCCATCTCCATGCTCTTGCGCATTCAGGTGCGTTCCGCCCAGGATATTGAGCGTATGGAGGCACAGACCCAGCAGGCGCAGAATCTGCAATACCAGCACGCCAGTCCGCAAGGGCCGTTGTCCGCTTCAGAGACGAATCAGGACGAGGACAACACCCCGGCGCAGCCCTACAAGCGCGATACGCCCAAAGTCGGGCGCAATGATCCCTGCTGGTGTGGTTCCGGTAAAAAATTCAAGCAATGTCATGGCAAATTATCGTAAACGAGAGGACGCATGACGGTGCGTAGCGACACCTTGGGCGGTGTCGCCTACCACGCTTTTGCATGGAACATGCGCAATGAGTGGCTGACGTGGGTCACAGGGGCTTGTTCTGAGATGGCATCGAATACGCTACATGGCGGCATTAGCACGCCAACACAGGAATGGCTCCCAGAATCATGGTTTTTTCGCTATCATCATCGTGTTTGTGCAAAAATAGCTGTTTAGCCCTCCGCCAAAAAACTCAACGGACGGATCAACGTATGGGCAGTCACGGCAACACGCCAACCTCTAAATCCACCGCAAGCTCTGATGCTTGCCAGCCAACCGCTTGATTTAACGACTGTGGAATCGAATCACTATAATCGTACGCTGGCCTTAGCGGCAGTTTTTCAAAGTGCCTACCTGGTCAGGGAGGTTGCCTGGAATGGGCAGTGTGATCAAGCGCTGCTGGACATCATGATTTCCAGTCTGCTGACCTTTGAGGCGCAAAGCATTGAGCATGTCTATGATGGCGTGCATCATCTGCGCAAGGGACTGGAAGTGTGTGCGGCGATTTTGCTCGAATCGGGCAGCTCGGATCCAGAGCATGTGGAAATCGCCCGTTATGTTGTGGTGCTGTTATTTTTGCAGCGTAAGCTGATGAAGCGCCCGGATATGCTGGACACGGTGCGGGTGGGTATTGAAGCCGCTCAGGCGCAAACGGAATACTTTGATAAATTGCATGAAAATGTCATTGCCCGGCTGGCAGAGACCTATCAGAGCACGATCAGCCAGATTGGCCCACGGATTATGGTGCAAGGGGATCAGGTACATCTGGGACAGCGTGACAAAGCGGACAAGATTCGCGCCCTCTTACTTGCAGGGATTCGTGCGGCAGTGCTGTGGCAACAGGCGGGCGGCAGTCAGTGGCGCATGCTGTTTTCCCGCAAGGCGATGCAGCAAGAGGCGGCACAGATTTTGGCGCGTCTGGACAGTGCCTAAAGCGTGGCATCCTTGCGCTTGGTTGCGTGGGACGGTCGGCTTGGCTAGACTGCAGACTTAAGCCTTGCTCAAGGCAGCATCATTTCCAGCAACGTTCACATTATCTAGGATAATCAGATCCACGGGATACCCAGCAAATGCGTGCAATAAACGGCGAACTGCAAAGAATTATCGACGCCCGCCACCATGATCCGTTCAGTCTGTTGGGCTGGCATCCATTGGCAGGTGATCGCGCCGTTGTCAGAGCCTATCTTCCTGGCGCGCACGAGGTCGTGCTCGCCGATATCAACGCCCCGATGAAGCCTGTCGGCTCTACGGACATGTTTGAATGGAAAGGAAAAAAAGACGCCTTACCGATGCCGTATCGCATCCGCTGGAGCGATGGCCACGGCCATGAGCACATCGCGCACGATCCTTACTGCTTTCCGCCGCAGATCTCGGAGTTCGATCTGCATCTGTTCAATGAAGGTCGCCATTGGCACGCCTACCGCTTTTTGGGGGCGCACCTGCATTGCGTAGATGGCATTGATGGGGTGTTGTTTGCGGTCTGGGCACCCAGTGCCGAGCGGGTCAGCGTGATCGGCTCCTTTAATCAGTGGGACGGGCGCCGTCATCCGATGCGGGTGCGCGGGGGCAGCGGCGTGTGGGAGCTATTTATTCCGGGGCTGCAGGCCGATTGCCTGTATAAATATGAGATTCGCCAGCGCGACAGCGGGCAGATTCTGCTTAAATCCGATCCCTATGGCCAGCAGTTTGAGCTGCGGCCGCACACGGCCTGTGTGGTCACCGCGCCGAGCAAATTTGCCTGGGAAGATCAGGCCTGGTTACAGGCCCGTGGGGAAGATAACTGGCTCAAACAGCCCATGTCCATCTATGAGGTGCATCTAGGCTCCTGGCGGCGCGATGCCAACGGCCAGTTTCTGGATTATCGCACCCTGGCCCATGAGCTGGTGGCCTATGTCAAGCAGATGGGCTTTACCCACATTGAGCTATTGCCGATCACCGAGCATCCCTACGATGCTTCCTGGGGCTACCAGACCACCGGTTACTATGCTCCGACCTCGCGCTTTGGCAAACCCGACGATCTGCGCTATTTTATCAATCAATGTCACCTCAATGGCATCGGCGTATTGCTGGACTGGGCACCGGGCCATTTTCCCAAGGATGCGCACGGACTGGCGCGTTTTGACGGCTCTGCCCTGTATGAACATGAAGACCCCCGGCTGGGCGAACACCGCGACTGGGGCACCTTGATTTTCAATTACGGGCGCAATGAAGTCCGCAATTTTCTGGTGTCCAGTGCCATGTACTGGGTCGAGGAATTTCATATTGATGGCCTGCGGGTGGATGCCGTGGCCTCCATCCTCTATCTGGATTACTCCCGCGAGGCCGATGACTGGCTGCCGAATAAATACGGTGGCAATGAAAACCTCGACGCCATTGATTTTCTGCGTGAACTCAATGGCACCGTCCAGGGCCAGCATCCGGGTGCTTTGATCATTGCCGAGGAATCCACCGCCTGGCCACAGGTGACGCGCCCGGCCTGGCTGGGCGGGCTGGGCTTTGCGATGAAGTGGAACATGGGCTGGATGCATGACACCCTGGAGTACTTCAAGCACGATCCCGTACACCGTCACTATCATCACGACCAGCTTACCTTCGGTCTGCTCTACGCCTTTACGGAGAACTTTGTCCTGCCCTTCTCGCATGATGAAGTGGTCCACGGCAAACGCAGCCTGCTCTACCGGATGCCGGGCGATGAATGGCAGCGCTTTGCCAACCTGCGCCTGCTGTACACCTATATGTACACCTATCCGGGCAAAAAATTATTATTCATGGGCTGTGAATTTGCCCAAGGGCGGGAGTGGGATGCCGCCGCCGCGCTGGACTGGTATGTTCTGGATTATCCCTTGCATCAGGGGATGCAGCGTCTGGTGAGTGATCTCAATCACCTGTATCGTGACCAGGAGGCCTTGCACCGGCATGATTTTGACTGGCAGGGCTTTGCCTGGATTGATTGCCATGATGCGGCCCAGTCGGTGATCTCCTTTGTGCGCAAAAGCGAACGCGGCCAGACCATTCTGGTGGTGTTGAATTTTACCCCGGTGGTGCGCCATGACTACCGCATCGGTGTACCTAAGCCCGGCTGCTATCGTGAATTGCTTAACTCAGATTCCATGTACTACGGCGGCAGTAATGTGGGCAATTTAAGCCTGCACAGCGAACCGCAGGCCTGGATGGGACATCCCCATTCCATCAACCTGACCCTGCCACCTCTGGGGGCCTTGGTGCTATGCTGTGACGCTGCCACCGACGAGCCTTGTGCATAATGTTGCGCAGCGCCAATGCTAAGCACAAATAGACACATGTGCATTCGTGGTTCAAACCCCCGCATGGAAAGCGATTCGCACGGGTACTGATTTGATGCGTGATCCGGATACATCGCCCGCGATCTTTGTTCCGACGCAATTACTCTCACGCTTGATGGGGGATCAGGCCTTTGCTGAGCTGCTCTTGGATGCCTTCTTGGAAGACACCCCCAAACAGCTGCAGCGCTTGGCAGAACAGGCCCGGCAAGGTCAACTGATGGAAGTCAAGCGCCTGGCGCATTCGCTCAAAGGGGCCGCCGGCAACGTGAATGCCCCGCGCTTGCAGGCGTGTGCGCAGGTCATCGAACACGCCGCAGATAGCGGCAATACCGTCGAAGTTTGCGCAAAACTTCCCGAATTAACGGGACATTTTCACGAACTGGCGCACGCCATTGAAACCTTCAAAAGGCAACGCCGCTAACGGGCTTTGCTGTGATAGAGACACGGCAGTAGATAGGCTTTTGCATGAGAACATTGATCGTCGAAGATGACCTGACCAGCCGCTTGCTGCTGCAAACGATTTTACAAGATTATGGCACCACCCATGTTGCCGTCGATGGGCTTGAGGCGGTTGAGGCGGTGCGCCTGGCCATTTTGTCCGGTGAGCCTTATGAGCTGATCTGTCTGGACATCATGCTGCCTGAGTTAAGCGGACATGATGCGCTCAAACAGATTCGGGCGCTGGAAGAGACCCATGGCATCTTTTCTCCCGCTAATGCGAAAGTCATCATGGTGAGTGCGCTCAATGACCTGAAAAATATTCATGTGGCTTTTCATAATTTGTGTGATGCCTACCTCACCAAACCGATTGCCAAGATTCACTTGCTTGAAGAACTCAAAAATCTCAAGCTGATCTAGGGGGCCAAGGCGTGCAAGCGTCGCCAGCCGCAGTGAGTGATCGAGATTCATGCATTTTTGCTTTTTTATCTTAAAATAAGGAGCGGGCAAAAACGGACTGAGGTGCATTCATGGTGTGCCACAGGCTTTGGCGCGCACGCGATACTTAAAACAACATCATGGCTGGTAACGATGTCATCTGATCACACCGCTGACAGTATGCATAAACGGCATTCCCTTTCATTAGAACCCGAGCAGGTGCTGGTGATTGCCGATGATGATCAACGTATTGACCAAATCCGCATTGTCCTTGAGTTTATGGATGTGCGTCCGGTTCTGGTCAGTGCCCGACAATGGCAGGTTTCCGTCAATGGGCAAGATACAACATGGCTTGCCGCCTTGGTCAGTGATTGCGCCCAGGTGGATCTGGCAAAGCTGCTGACAGAGCTTAACCGTTGGAGTCCGCGCTTACCGCTGGCGCTCATCGGTGAAGATCCGCCAACTCCCGAAGATGTCCGTCTATCCACTCAGGTGGTCCGCTGTCTAAGCTATCCCCTGCGTCATCCTGAACTGGCCGATGCCTTGCGCCGTGCCCGCTATTTCTGGATCAGTGGCGATGCCACGCAGACCCAACGGCAGACAGAACTGATGCACTCCCTGGTGGGACGTAGCCAGACCATGCAACGCCTGCGCTATTTGATCTGTCAGGTGGCCGAATCGGATGCCAACGTCCTGGTCTTAGGCGAGACCGGCACGGGCAAGGAGGTCGTGGCGCGCAATATTCATTCGCTCTCCAGTCGGCACAACAAGCCTTTTGTCGCGGTCAACTGCGGTGCCATCCCCCCCGATCTGCTGGAAAGCGAACTGTTCGGCCACGAAAAGGGGGCTTTTACCGGCGCGATCACCTCGCGCCAGGGGCGTTTTGAACTGGCCAATGGCGGCACTTTATTCCTTGATGAAATCGGCGACATGCCCTTGCCGATGCAGGTCAAGTTATTGCGGGTCTTGCAGGAAAAAACCTTTGAACGGGTGGGCAGTAATAAAGCCTTAACCACCGATGCGCGCATCATCGCCGCCACCCACCGTGATCTGGATACCTGCATCAAGGAGGGGAGCTTTCGTGAAGACCTGTATTACCGGCTGAGTGTCTTTCCGATTGAAACTCCGCCGCTTCGCAATCGCAGTGAGGATCTCCCCTTATTGATCAGTGAACTGGTGGCGCGCCTGGAAAGTGCGGGCCGTGGCAGTGTGCGGGTGTCCAGCGGGGCCTTGCAGGTGCTGGCGCGCTATGAATGGCCAGGGAATGTGCGCGAACTGGCCAATCTGATTGAGCGTCTGGCGATCATGCATCCTGGCGAGACGGTCGAGGTGGCCGATCTGCCGCGCAAATTCCGCGAACACCTCGACGAGAGCACCCTCTCCGAGCTGTCCCAGAATCAGTCCATCTCCGGGCCTTTGGCCCTGCCTGCCGGGCGCTTACCGGAATCGGGCATTGATCTGAAAGAATACATCAGCGAACTGGAAATGCACATGATTCGCCAGGCCCTTGACGAAAGTGCCGGCGTGGTCGCCCATGCCGCCAAGCTGTTGGGAATGCGGCGCACGACCTTGGTAGAAAAGATGCGTAAATTTGGCATCCAGCGCGATGATGAAATGACGGGAATTTGACGGGCCGTGCGCCCGCCGCCCACTCATTACCGCTTCCTCCCTCCTGAGTTATTGTCTTTAAAGCCAAAATCATTCTTGGCACACAATCTGCTTAAAAGCATATAAACGTCATTTGACGTATCGGTATCTACCTGGGTACGCCATCCCCAAAGCGCCATACAGCGGTCTTTTGCGGATATGCGACCACTTCTTGATCTGCGAAATCATGCAAGAAGGGTAGGTCACAGAAGTATGTGCAACGGGTAGTTCAAGTGGAGCCAAGAGAACTCATGAATTCCAAAAGCGTATTGATTGCGGATGAAGACGAGGATTGGCGTGTCCGGCTCGGTGAGGCCCTCTCCGGTGAGCGTTACCGGGTGATTGACACGGCCGACGCGGCTCAAGTCCCGGCCATTCTAGAGCGTGAAACCATTCACGTCGTCGTCGCTGCGCTCAAAGGTCGTGGACTTGACGGCATCAGTTTACTGCGTCGTCTGCGGCGGCGTGGTGGTTTACTGGCCCCGGTACTATTGACCAGTCACGCCACCGGCATTGGGGTAGCCGTGGAAGCGATGCGCGAAGGGGCTGCCGATTTTGTCCTCAAGACCGCAGGCACCGAGGCCGTGGTCGAAGCGATTCGCCGCCTGATCGGAGGCATGCCAGATACTTCCACCGTGGATTTAATCGCCAAAGATCCCAAGAGTATGCAGCTACTCTCCCTGGCTGCCAAAGTCGCCGCCTCGGAGGCTACCGTGATGCTCAACGGCGAATCCGGGGTTGGCAAAGAAGTGTATGCCCGCTTCATCCATGCCCATTCCAGCCGTTGTGACGGTCCTTTTGTCGCCATCAACTGTGCAGCGATCCCGGAAAATATGCTCGAAGCAGTGCTGTTCGGGCATGAGCGGGGCGCCTTTACCGGGGCCTATGAAGCCCGCGCCGGGAAGTTTGAGCAGGCTCAGGGCGGTACTTTGCTGCTGGATGAGGTGTCCGAGATGGACATGGGCCTGCAGGCAAAGCTGTTGCGTGTCTTGCAGGAGCGCGAGGTGGAACGTCTCGGCGGACGCCGCGTGATCTCTTTGGATGTGCGCGTGCTGGCAACCTCTAATCGCAATCTGCGCCAGAGTGTCGAAAGCGGCCATCTGCGCGAGGATTTGTATTATCGCCTGAATGTTTTTCCCCTGTGGATTCCACCGTTGCGCGACCGTCCCGACGACATCCTGCCGTTGGCACAGCGCATGATTGAACTGCACGCCCGTGGCACCCGCCAACCCCAACTGACTTCATCCGCCATGGCGCGTTTGCTGGATCATCCCTGGCCGGGCAACGTGCGCGAACTCGATAACGTCATTCAGCGTGCCTTGATTCTGGCACCCGGTGAGCGTCTGGATGCCAGCGTCATCCGCTTTGAGCCGATGGGCAATGAGCCTGTCTCCGTCATCAGCGCCTTCGATGATCTCGATGATCTAGATTTCGATCACGATGAGGATGAAGATGATTTGCCGGGCTATCTGGATATGGATTTGCGCTCGCGTGAAGAGCGCCTGATCCTTGAAGCTCTGCGCGCAGAAAGCGGCAAGCGCAAGGAGGCAGCCGCCCGCTTAGGGATCAGCCCGCGCACTCTGCGCTACAAACTCGCCCGGCTGCGTGAGGCCGGTGTGGCCATACCCGGCTAAGCAAAAAGCCCTGCCGTGGCGATATCACCACGGCCCAAACACCTTAGAAAATCCCCGCTTCGGCGGGACTTACCAAGCAACCTACGTTCAAACAGGAGATTATCCTAATGAGTCAGCAAATTAACGACGTTGTATTCCAAATGCGCCATCTGGCCCACCAATCCGGTCTGGAGGTTGAGCTGCCCGCTGCGCGTGATGATGGCGTCAGTTTTGCATCAGCCCTTAAGTATTCGCTGGATCAGGTCAATGCCCTCCAGCAAGAGTCCAACCAGCTCTCCACCCGTTTTGAGCTGGGTGATCCAGAGGTGGATCTGGGTGAGGTCATGGTCGCCATGCAAAAATCCAGTCTGTCGTTTACCGCGCTCACTCAGGTTCGCAACAAGCTGTTAGAGGCGTATCAAGACATCATCAAGATGCCGATTTAGGCCCAAATCCATGCCCGGCGCCGTCCTGAATACAGGCGGCCCGGCAGTTCAGGTTTTCACATTACTCACAATTATTCGCCATTAAGAAAAGAGCAAAGAGGCAAAATCCATGGCCACCGCATTAAGCACCGTGCTGAACGACCAGGTACAAGGCTTTACCAAGCTGCCGGCACAGCAGCAGGTAGGCATCATGGTAGCTGCCGCCGCCGTGGTGGCCTTGGTTATCACTCTGTTTATCTGGATCACCCGTCCAACCTATGCACCGCTGTACAATAATCTCAGCGAACAAGATGCCGCACAGATCACCGAGGCATTAAGGATCAACGGGGTAAACTACCGTCTGGATCCAGCCACGGGCGCCATCATGGTGCCGGAAAGCAATATCCATGAGGCACGCCTGCAAATGGCCTCCGCCGGGCTGCCCAAAACCCCCGGCTTTGGCTTTGAGATTTTAGAGCGTGATCAGGGGCTGGGCACCAGTCGCATGGTGGAAACGGCCCGCTATCATCATGCCCTGGAAGGTGAGCTGGCACGCACCATCAGCACCATCGCCAGCGTGGAAAGCGCCAGGGTGCATCTGGCCTTACCGCGTGACTCCGTGTTTGTACGCGAACGCACCAAAGCCACAGCCTCGGTCATCGTGACCCTGCTGTCGGGGCGCTCACTCAATGAACAACAGGTCACCGGCATCGTGAATCTGGTGGCCTCCAGCATCGCCACCCTCGACCCGGAAAACGTCACCGTGGTGGATCAACAGGGCCGCCTGCTGACCAATCACGATGATAAGGATGAAATGAGCCTGCGGGCGGATCATCTGGAATACGCACAACGGGTTGAAGAAGGCTTTGAACGGCGTATTGTGCAAATCTTAAGTCCGCTGGTAGGTCTTGAAGGCGTCCGCGCTCAAGTGACTGCTGATCTTGATTTTTCACGGGTTGAGCGCACCCAGGAGGCCTATGACCCGCAGTTTTCGGCACTGCGCAGCGAACAGATCAGCGAAGAAGAAACCCGTGGCATGATCGGTATCATGGGGGTTCCGGGTGCGTTGGTGAATCAACCGCCTCCCGGTGGCGCCATTGCCCAGGGTGAAGGCGTGGAAGGCCAGCCTGAGCCAGAACTGCCCAGCAGCATGAGCCGTCGCAGTACCCGTAATTTTGAAGTGGATCGTACCATCAGCCATATCCGCGAAGCCCCCGGTTCCTTGCGCCGCCTGTCGGTCGCCGTGGTGGTCGATCATCGCCAGGTGGCCAATGCAGAAGGGGTCTTGGTACGTGAAGCCTGGCCTGCCGAGGAAATGGAGCGTATCAATGCCTTGGTGCGCGATGCGGTCGGCTTTGATGCACGGCGCGGAGATAGCGTCAATGTGATCAATGCCTCCTTTAGGCCCGCGCCGGTGGAGATGATGGCCGAACAGCCCTGGTGGCGTGAAGCCTGGATTCAGGAACTGGCCAAAACCGCTTTAGGTGCCTTGCTGATCCTGATTCTGATTCTGGCGGTCCTGCGTCCCTTGTTACGCACCTTGGCTGAAAAAGGCGCCGCAGAACGTGAAGCCCTTGAACAAATGGCCCTGGAGGACCAGATGGAAGATGACCAATTAACGCTGGGCCATGATGGTGAACATGCCCAGGGGCAGCTTGAAAGCCCTGAGAAAAAAGCCGAAAGCTTTCAGGATAATCTGGAACTGGTGCGCAATTTAGTGCGCGAAGATCCCAAACGTGTGGCCCAGGTGATTAAAGTCTGGATCGCCACCGACGCAGCCTAAGAGAGTGTGCTATGGAACCTGAAAATGCCACCCCGGTAACCCAAGGGGCAGAAACCATCCTAAATAAAAGCCGCCTCAATGGCGCCGAACGCGCCGCCGTGTTGATGATGAGTTTGGGCGAAGAGGTTGCGGCTGAAGTGCTCAAGCACATGGGACCCAAGGAAGTGCAGCGCATCGGGGCCACCATGGCCGCCTTGCAAAACATTACCAAAACCGACATCGGCCATGTGGTGGATGACTTTATCCGCCTGGTCGAGGAACAAACCGCGCTAGGCATCGGTTCAGATGAATACATCCGGCGCATGCTGGTCACCGCGCTCGGTGAGGATAAGGCCGGCAGTCTGATTGATCGCATCCTGCTGGGGCGCAATTCCAAGGGTCTGGAGGCGCTTAAATGGATGGATCCACGCGCAGTGGCAGAAATCATCAGTCTGGAACATCCGCAGATCATCGCCATTGTCTTGACGCATCTGGAGCCCGATCATGCCGCCGAGGTGTTATCCAATCTGCCCGAGCGTCATCAACCTGACGTAATCATGCGCATTGCCACGCTCAACGGCATTCAGCCCAATGCGCTCAAAGAACTTGACGATATTCTGGAAAAACAGTTTGCCGGGGAAAATGTTGCCCGTACCTCGAATATCGGTGGCGTCAAAACGGCGGCAGAAATCCTTAACTTTGTCGATCCCTCCAAGGAATCGATCATCATGGACAGCATCCGTCAGGCCGATGACGATTTGGGCCAGACCATTGAAGATTTGATGTTTGTGTTCGATAACCTGGTTGATGTGGATGATCGTGGCATTCAGGCACTGCTGCGTGAAATCTCCTCCGATGCGCTGGTTATGGCGCTCAAAGGGGCAGACGAACCGCTCAAGCAAAAGATTTTCCGCAATATGTCCAAGCGTGCCGGCGAAATGCTGCGCGATGACTTGGAGGCCAAAGGGCCGGTTCGTCTTAGCGAAGTCGAAGCCGCTCAAAAAGAAATTATTGCCATTGCCCGCCGCATGGCCGAGGAAGGCGAACTGGTCTTGGGCGGCAAGGGTGGCGAACAAATGCTCTAGGCGCTAAGGCAAACGCCTGGCGTGGCTATTGATGAGGATATATGAAATGACAGGCGTGATTCCTGAAAAATCGGCTGAGGCTGACAATGTACAGCGCTGGCAGGCCCCCGAATTGAGTGAAAAACCCACCAAAGCAAAGACCCCTCCCAAGGAGGACGCTGAAGCGGTGGAACCTGCCCCGGCTACCCCGGAACCGCATCGGCTGACCGCCGAGCAGATCGCCGAGATCCAAAAACAGGCCTATGACGAGGCCTACAGCCAAGGCCATGCCGAGGGTATGGTCAAGGGTGAACAGGATGGAATAGCGGCAGGCAATAAAAAGATTCAGGCGGCCGAGGCGAAACTGCGCGAGGCGGAAAAACAGACCCAGGCGGTTGCCCACACCTTCCAGACGCTGATGCACAATCTGGCCGATCCGGTGGCAACCCTGGATGAGGCCCTGGAAAAAGAAATTGTCGCCCTGGCAATTGCTGTGGCGCGGCAGTTACTGCGACGTGAAATCCGCCAGGATCCCAAGCAGATCATCGCCGTGGTGCGTGAGGCGCTGCGCGCCCTGCCCAGCGCAGAACGCAACCCCCGGCTGCACCTGCACCCTGATGAGGCCAAAGTGGTGCGCGACACCTTGCATCTGCAGGATGGCGGTCATGCCTGGTCTGTGGTTGAAGACCCGGCCATGACCCGTGGCGGCGTGCGAGTGGAAACCGAACGCTCCTACATCGACGCCACCCTGGAATCACGCTTTAATGCCGTGGTGGCGGCCATTTGGGGCGGCGAACGTCAGGCCGACATGCTCCCCGCCAATGCCATGGCGGAAGATGACAAACTCGAAGGCCTGGAAAAAATTGATCTGCCGCCTCCCTTAGCCCCGCCTGCGCCGCTGGAAAGCGCCCAGGAGGCTGAACCGGAGCCAGCCCCTGAAGCAGAGCAGATCCCCACGGAGGCCATGGACACAAACGCCGAGGCCGAGGCGCTGCCCGATGATCTGCCGCTCGAAAAAATCGAGATCGCCCCCAAGGCGAAAGCAAAGCCGGTGGAGGACACGGAAGAAACCGAGCCGCAACCTGACTTTGGAGCCTTGTTAAACGAGGAACTCGGCCCGGATTATCCGCTGGAGCCGATTGACTACAAAAGCGCGGGCAAAGCACCGGCTGAGCCGGTCGAAGCGCTTTCGGATGATGTTCCCACGCCAACCGATCCTGTGGCAGACGCGGTGGATGAACTCCCGGAAAGCAGCGAGGCCGTGGCGGAAGACGCGCTGCCTGCAGAAGAACTCCCTGCCGAAATGGCAGAAGCCGAGACGTATGCCGAAGAACCGGCGGCAGAGACAGAGGCGCTGACCGATGCCGAACTGCCGGAAAGCGAAGCAGTGGAAGCCTATCAAGAAGCAGATGAAACCGCTGCGGTTGAGGCCGTTGCAGAAGAAGAACAAGCTGCGGAAATAGCCGAGGCTGAAGCCTACGCGGAAGAACCGGCGGCAGAAAGTGAAGCGGTAGAAGCCTATCAAGAAGCAGATGAACCTGCCGTTGCTGAAGAAGAACAGCCCGCAGAAATAGTCGAGGCTGAAGCCTACGCGGAAGAGCCTGCGGCAGAAAGCGAAACACTGACGGAAGCTGAACTACCCGAAAGCGAAGCAGTAGAAGCCTATCAAGAAGTGGCCGAAACTGCCGTCGCTGAGGATGAAGCTGCTACGGTCGAGGCCGTTGCGGAAGAAGAACTACCCGCAGAAGAAGTTTCTGCCGAGATGGCCGAGGCTGAAACCTACGCGGAAGAACCGGCGACAGAGACAGAGGCGCTGGCCGAGGCCGAACTGCCGGAAAGTGAAGCAGTAGAAGCCTATCAAGAAGCAGATGAAACCGCCGTTGCTGAAGAAGAACAGCCCGCAGAAATAGCCGAGGCTGAAGCCTATGCCGAAGAACCGGCGGCAGAGACAGAGGCGCTGGCCGAGGCCGAACTGCCGGAAAGCGAAGCAGTAGAAGCCTATCAAGAAGTGGCCGAAACTGCCGTCGCTGAGGATGAAGCTGCTACGGTCGAGGCCGTTGCGGAAGAAGAACTACCCGCAGAAGAAGTTCCTGCCGAGATGGCTGGAGCGGAAGCTTATACCGAAGAAGCGGCAGCAGACAGCGAAGTCTTGACCGAGGAATTACCTGAAGTAGAAGCGGTAGACCCTTATCAAGAAGTCGCTGAAACGGCGGTTGATGATGAAGCCGTAGAAGCAGCGCCCGAAGAAGCTTATAGTGAAGAAGCGGCAGCAGACAGTGAAGCCTTGGCTGAAGCCGAACCCGAGGTCGCTGAAGATGACCGGCAAGCCGATGAAGCCATGCTGGAAGAAGCCATGTCTGCTGAACTGGGTGAAGATATCGCCTATGCCGAAGAACCGGCGGCAGAAAGCGAAGCAGTAGAAGCCTATCAAGAAGTGGCCGAAACTGCCGTCGCTGAGGATGAAGCCGCCGCCGTTGAGGCCGTTGCGGAAGAAGAACGACCCGCAGAAGAAATCCCTGCCGAGATGGCAGAAACCGAGGCTTATGTCGAAGAACCGTCGGCAGAGAGCGAAGTACAGACAGAAGCCGAATTGCCCGAAAGCGAGGCCGTAGAAGCCTATCAAGAAGTCACTGACAGCGCTGATGTCGTAGAAGCTGCACCCGAAGAGGCCTTGCCTGCTGAAATGACGGAGCAGGATGCGCCGACAGAGCCTAGCGCGGTCGCCAAGGCCGAGTTGGATCCTGATCCACCGATCTGGCCAGAGACGGATACCCCGTCAGATGCTGAGGTAGCGCTGAGCGCAGACACCGGTCCCGCACTGGATGAAAATCCGGATTTTTGGCCAGACATTGACACGGTTGAGCCCGATTTTGATGAAGACCGGCCAGAAACGCCAACGGCGTCAGGCATCCCTGCTGAAATGGCAAACTCCGTTGCCAGCGCGCTCACCGAGCAAGCAGCGGCACCCGAGGCAGCACCTGCCGCCCTGGCCGCAAAACCCGCAACGCCTGCGCCTAAACCAGCAGCACCCGCCGCCGCCCCGGCCGCAAAACCGGCAGCGCCTGCAGCTAAACCAGCAGCAGCACCCGCCGCCCCGGCCGCTAAACCGGCAGCGCCTGCGCCTAAACCAGCAGCACCCGCCGCCCTGGCCGCTAAACCGGCAGCGCCTGCGCCTAAACCAGCGGCACCCGTTGCCCCGGCCGCCAAACCGGCAGCGCCTGCAGCTAAACCAGCAGCACCCGCCGCCCCGGCCGCAAAACCGGCAGCGCCTGCAGCTAAGCCAGCGGCACCTGCCGCCCCGGCCGCCAAACCGGCAGCGCCTGCGCCTAGACCAGCAGCACCCGCCGCCCCGGCCGCCAAACCGGCAGCGCCTGCAGCTAAGCCAGCGGCACCTGCCGCCCCGGCCGCCAAACCGGCAGCACCCGCCGCCAAACCAGCGGCCAGGCCGCCAGCACCACCGCCACAAGGCTGATGGTTTAGGGCGAGACACCATTCAACGACACCACCCACACAAGCGGTGGGTGGACGGTTTCAACAAACGAAGGTGGCTGAATCGACGCGTGAGGGCCACTGTTATTCATTCAGCACAACAGGAGGGTGGGCTACTGAGCCACATTCGCAACGCCGCAACAAGCCGCCAGTGTGCCCACAAAACTTATGAATCAGTTAGTCACCGAAACCCAGACCTTGCCCAGCGAGCTTGCGCCAATACAGCGTAATGCACGCATCGCCGGGCATTTAGAACGCTATCGCAAGCGCGCCGAGCAAACCAAGCCGATGATGGCCGAGGGCCGCCTGGTGCGGATGATTGGTTTAACCCTGGAAGCAGAAGGCTGCCAGGTTCCCGTGGGCGGACGCTGCAAGGTGGTTTCCGCCGGCGGCCATGAGCTTGAAACCGAGGTCGTCGGCTTTTCCGGGCAGCGCACCCTACTCATGGCCGTGGGCGAACTGGTGGGCCTAACCCCTGGAGCGCGAGTCATTCCCACGCTCAGCGCCAGCGATACCCCGGTCGGTGAAGCCCTGCTGGGACGGGTTCTGGATGGTGCGGGGCGCCCGCTGGATGGACAACCCCCGCCGCAATGCGATACCCGCGTACCGCTACTGGGGCGCTCCATCAATCCCTTGGCCCGCCGCCCGATCAGTGAACCCCTGGATGTCGGTGTGCGCGCTATCAACGGTTTATTGACCGTGGGACGTGGGCAACGCATGGGCCTGTTTGCGGGCAGCGGCGTGGGCAAAAGTGTGCTCTTAGGCATGATGACCCGCTACACCGTTGCCGATATTACCGTCGTCGCGCTCATCGGCGAACGAGGCCGCGAAGTCAATGAATTCGTGCAAAATATTCTCGGCAAAGAGGGGCTGGCGCGGGCCGTGGTGGTCGCTGTACCGGCGGATCACTCACCCTTGATGCGCCTGCATGGCGCGATGTTAGCGACCAGCATCGCCGAATACTTCCGCGATCAGGGCATGAATGTCTTGTTATTGATGGACTCACTGACCCGCTTTGCCCAGGCCCAGCGCGAGATTGCCCTGGCCATTGGAGAGCCACCCGCCACCAAGGGCTATACCCCCTCGGTGTTTGCCAAATTGCCGCAACTGGTTGAGCGGGCAGGCAATGGCGATCACGGCGGCGGCTCCATCACCGCATTTTATACCGTGCTCACCGAAGGCGATGATGTCAATGACCCGATTGCCGATGCAGCGCGGGCCATTCTCGACGGACATGTGGTGCTGTCTCGCGAAATCGCCGAAGGCGGACGCTATCCAGCCATTGATATTGAGGCTTCCATCAGCCGCGTGATGAATGAAATCGCCCCGCAGGCCCAGATCCAGGCCGCCCGGCGCTTCAAGCAACTATATGCCACCTTCAGGCGCAATCGTGACCTGATCAGCGTAGGGGCCTATCAGAAAGGTGCCGATCCGCGGGTTGATGAGGCCATCGGCTTTTATCCGCTGCTAGAACACTATCTGCAACAGGATCTGCGTGAAGGCGTACAATTCAATGAAAGCATCATCTCGCTGGAGCGTCTGGTGGGCGATTCAGCCCCAGGCGGTGCCCGCTAGACGATCCATGACACGCCCCGGCCATCCGCTTGTGGGCGGTCGTAAAGACTTGGAGGCAAAACATGACCAACAACCGCTCCAGACGCATGGAACCGGTGGTGCAAGTGGCCCACGAGCGCCAGCAATCCGCAGCACGCCGCCTTGGCGACCGTCAGCGAGCGCTGGACAGCCACCTGCACCGCCTGGAAGAATTGGAAAGCTTTCAGCAAGAATACCTGCGCCGTTTTGATGCCGATGTCGGCGGTGGAATGTCCGGCATCGGCATCCGCGACTACCGGCTGTTTTTATCGCGCATCAACGAAGCGATTGAACAACAAGCGCAGATGATTGAACTGGCCCGCAAGGAAGTTGAAGCCTCACGCCATCAATGGATGCAAACCAAAATCAAAAGTGACGCGATTAACAAAGCCGTCGATCGTTTCCGCAAGGAAGAATATCAAGTCAGCGAACGCCGCGAACAATATGAAAACGACGAACGCTGCCAGCAGCTCTTCTTAAGAAAAAACAACATCACCTCATAGCCTTACCGGGAGCGCGGAGCTAAAGCTCCGCAGCCGTGAAAAACTCTCCCCCTGCCAAGGGGGAGTCCCGCCGCAGGCGGGGAGGGGGTCAGGTTCTCAGGTGTTTGCTTTTTACAACCACCCCGCCGCTACGCGGCACCCCTCCTTAAATAAGGAGGGGGTTTTTGACGTGGCGACACCTTCCAGGTGTCGCTTTTTTTCAGCGGCATCTGGAAGATGCCGCCACGTTTCTTGCCGTTCAGGATTTAGGTCGCAGCACTTGCAAGATATCCTCCAGTTCGATGCGCATCTGGCGGATGATTTGCTTGCTTTTGGAGACATCATCTTTGGCCTGATTGCCCGCAAGCTTTTGGCGTGCGCCGCCGATGGTGTAGCCCTGCTCGTATAGCAGGCTGCGAATCTGGCGTATCAGGATCACGTCCTGGCGCTGATAATAGCGCCGGTTGCCACGCCGTTTCGCTGGTTTGAGCGAGGGGAATTCTTGCTCCCAGTAGCGCAATACATGCGGCTTGACGCCGCACAGTTCGCTGACCTCGCCAATCGTAAAGTACCGCTTGCCGGGAATGACCGGCAGCTCTTTGTTATTACCGGCTTCCAACATAGGTTTCTACCCGCGCCTTGAGTTTTTGCCCGGGACGGAAAGTCACCACCCGGCGGGCTGAGATCGGAATCTCTTCACCGGTTTTGGGGTTGCGTCCAGGACGTTGGTTTTTATCTCTTAATGTAAAGTTTCCAAATCCAGACAATTTCACCTGCTCGCCCTGCTCCAGGGCACAACGAAGCTCCTCAAAGAAAAACTCGACAAACTCCTTGGCCTCGCGTTTGTTGAGACCCTGCTCATTAAAGAGCTTTTCTGCCATATCGGCCTTAGTGAGAGCCATGCTCAACCCCTTAAACGAATGCCTAAATGTTGTGCTAATTGTTGCGTAATCTGTGCCATGATGGCATCGACTTCCGTATCTGTAAGAGTGCGTGATAAGTCTTGTAAAATCAAGCCTAAAGCAAGACTTTTACAGGCATCAGGCAAACCTTTTCCAGTATACACATCAAACAGCACAATGTCTTTGACCTCTTTGGGTGCAAAGGTGCGTACTGCGTTGATCACGGTATCGGCACTTAGCGTTTGATCGACCAGCAGTGCCAAGTCCCGACGAATCAGCGGAAAGCGTGATTGTTCCTGATAACGCACCTGGGTGCTGCGTCTGAGGCGATCCAGCGCTATCTCAAATACATAGACCGCGCCGGGCAGATCCAGTTGTGCCTGTACCTGGGGATGCAAGGCCCCCAGACAGCCGATGGGCTGTTCATCCAGCAGCAGGCGCGCACTTTGCCCAGGGTGTAAGGCCGGATGGGTCTGTGCCTGATAAACGACCCTCTGTTCCAGACCCGCCAGCGCCAGCACGGCTTGCAGATCGCCCTTGAGATCAAAAAAGTCCACCGGACGCGCCGCACTGCCCCATTGTTCCGGCAACACCGGTCCGCACACCAGCACGGCGAGCTGGGCCTGTTGTTGCAGTCCCTGCGGCGTGGGCACAAAACTCAGCCCGGTTTCAAACAGGCGAATCCGCTCTTGCTGGCGATTGAGATTGTATTGTGCCGCCTTGATCAGGCCCGGCCAGAGCGTGGTGCGCATCGCGGCCATTTCGCTGGAAATCGGATTGACCAGGGACAGCGGCGATTGCTCGGGCGCTAACAGGGCTTCAATCGCCGGGTCTACAAAGCTATAGGTAATCGCCTCCCGATAGCCTCGCGCACTGAGGCTGCGGCGGATGGCGTGGATGGAGACCTGGCGTTCATCCTGCGCCCGGATACTGGCTTGCAGCGGCGGCATCTGGCGCGGGAGCTGATCATAGCCGTAAACGCGGGCCACCTCTTCGATCAGATCTTCCTCAATCGCCAGATCAAAGCGGAAACTCGGCGGCCAGACTTGCCATGTTGCTGTCTGCGCAGACTCCAGACGACAGCCCAAGGCCTGTAACAGGCGCTGCATCTGTGCGCTGGGGATCTGTGCGCCCAACAGTTGCTCCACCCGCGCAGGCCGTAAGGCAATCGCGGCGGGTTGGGCGATGCCTTGCGGCGCGATTACATCATGTACCGGCCCGGCCTGTCCGCCGACAATCTCCAGCAAAAGGGCAGTGGCACGCTCTAAGGCCTGCACCGGCAGTTGCGGATCAACGCCGCGCTCGAAACGGTGCGAGGCATCGGTGTGCAGACCATGACTGCGGGCGCGTCCAGCTATCGCCTGTGGACTGAAATGGGCGCTTTCCAGAAAGACATCGCGGGTGGTTTCGTCCACACCGCTCATATCGCCGCCCATAATCCCGGCCAGGGCCAATGGCCCTCGCCCATCGGCAATGAGCAAATCTGCCTCGCTGAGCTCAATCTCTTGCCCGGCCAGCAGCTGCAGGCGCTCACCAACGCGGGCACGACGTACCACAATGCCTTCATGCAGATGCGCCAGATCAAAAGCGTGCATCGGCTGGCCGAGTTCCAGCATCACATAATTGGTGACATCGACCAAGGGGCCCAAACTGCGAATCCCGCAGCGGCGCAGGCGCTCCCGCATCCACAGCGGGGTGGGCGCTTGCGGATTGACCCCACGGATCACCCGCCCGGCATAACGCGGACAATCCTGCGGCGCCTCCAGCGTGATCGGGAAGGTTTCGGTAATGGTCGGCGGCACGGGAGTTATCGCCAAAGGGATCAAAGGCCGCTCAACCAGGGTAGCCACCTCACGCGCCACCCCGGAAATACTCAGACAATCCGCCCGGTTGGGGGTCAGATCAATCTCCAGCACCACATCATCCAGGCCCAGCAGGGTGCGGACATCCATCCCCGGCGGACTGTCATGCGGCAGACCCAGCAGACCATCGCTGCTTTCCGCAAGCCCCAGCTCTTTGGCAGAACACAACATGCCAAAGGATTCCACACCGCGCAGCTTGGCCTTTTTGATCTGAAAATTATCCGGCAACACCGCACCGACACGGGCCAAGGGGGCATACATGCCCTCATGCACATTCGGGGCGCCGCAGACCACCTGCTGCAGTGTGCCGCTGCCATCGTCAACCTCACATACCCGCAACTTATCCGCATCAGGATGCGCCTGGACGCGCTGTACACGCCCGACCACCACGCCGCTAAATTCGGCGGCCACGGGTGTAATGGCATCCAGCTCAAGCCCGGCCATGGTCAGCCGGTGCCCCAGTGCCTCGGGTGTCAGGCCATGATCCACCCAGCTTTGTAGCCATTCGTTACTGATTTTCAAATAATTCTCTCCGGCAAAATGCGTAGCACACGTTCAGCGGACATCGTGACCGTCTCATACATCAGCGGGCGGTGTGCCTGGCGGATGTGGCTGGATGTCCCGCAACGAGCGGTGCCGTCAATAAATTACAGACAAGTGGCGTGATCAAGCCCGGATCGGCTAGGCAAACTGCCTGAGAAAGCGAATATCGTTGTCAAAAAACAAACGCAGATCGTTGACCCCATAGCGCAGCATCGCCATGCGTTCGACACCCAGGCCAAAGGCAAAACCACTATAGCGCTGCGCATCAATGCCCACATGGGCAAATACATTGGGATGCACCATGCCACAGCCCATCACCTCCAGCCAGCCGGTGTGCTTGCAGACCCGGCAGCCCTGACCGAAGCACTGCACACATTGAATATCCACCTCGGCAGAGGGTTCCGTAAACGGAAAATACGAAGGCCGGAAACGGGTTTGCAGATCCGCTTGTTCAAAAAATGCCTGCAAGAACTGATCCAGGACACCGCGCAGATGCGCAAACGTGATGCCTTCATCCACCAAAAGCCCCTCCACCTGATGAAACATCGGGCTGTGGGTCATGTCCGAATCACAGCGATACACCCGCCCTGGAGCAATTACCCGGATTGGCAACTGACCGCTTTCCATCACCCGCACCTGCACGGGCGAGGTGTGGGTACGCAGCAAGGTGCTGGCATCAAAATAGAAGGTATCGTGCATCGCACGGGCGGGATGATGCGCGGGAATATTCAGGGCCTCAAAGTTGTGGTAATCATCCTCCACTTCCGGCCCCTCGACCACACTGAACCCTGCCTGCGCCAATAAGTGTTCAATGCGCTCAATGGTCAGTGTCAGGGGATGTAAACCGCCGCTTTCCTGGCCGCGTCCCGGCAGCGTCACATCCAGCGTATCCGCTGCCAAGGTCTGTTGATGCGCCTGCTCTGCCAGCCGCTGATGACGCTGCTCCAGTGCTTCAGTGAGCGTCTGCTTGGCCTGATTGATCCGCTGACCATCGCTGCGCCGTTGTTCTGGCGGGAGCTGGCCCAGCGATTTCAGTTGTTCGGTAATGATGCCCTTTTTGCCCAGGTACTGTACCCGCAGGCTGTCAAGGGCCTTTAGTGATTGACAGGCCTTGATCTCATCCAGGGCTGTCGCAATAACATCGTTAAGATCCTGCATCGGTATTTCCACAAAAAAGCTCAGCATCTGACAAAACGCACCGGCAGCGTGCGATCCCAAATCACCCAAAGCCCATAGCGCCTTGTGCCGCCATCGCAACAAAAAAAGGGGAAAGGTATGGCCTTTCCCCTTGATTTTAGCACTTTATCTGTGCCGCATACGGCCTAAAAGCCTGTGATCCGCGTGGGATGCCAGGCACTCAGACTGCCGCAACCGCCGCCTTGGCCTTGGCGGCAATCTGCCCGAAGGCCTCAATATCATGCACCGCCAAATCCGCCAACACCTTGCGATCAATCTCGATATTGGCCTTATGCAGACCGTCCATCAGGCGGCTATAGGACAGCCCGAACTGGCGCGCTGCGGCATTGATACGCACAATCCACAGGGCGCGAAACTGACGCTTACGCTGGCGGCGGTCACGATAGGCATATTGACCGGCTTTGGTTACCGCCTGCTTGGCAACCCGGTAGACGTTTTTACGCGCACCATAATAACCTTTGGCCTGCTTTAAAACCTTCTTGTGACGGGCGTGAGCGGTCACACCTCTTTTTACTCTTGGCATTGACTAGCGACTCCCGTTATAGATTTGGCAACATCTTGCGCACAGCGGCCACATCGCAGGCAGCCACCAAGGTGGTGTCACGCAGTTGACGCTTACGCTTGGGGCTCTTTTTGGTCAGAATGTGGCGTCTATGCGACTGATTGCGCTTAAAGCCACCTGAACCGGTAGGCTTGAAACGCTTGGACGCGCCACTGTTATTTTTTACTTTGGGCATGTTGAGCTCCTTAAACACTAAAGGCAATGCACACAACAGCGTGTGCGGAAAACCCACGTCGGCCGCCCGTGCGCCGTGCGTGGAATAAAAAGCAAAAGCCGCGCGGGGCTTACGCTTCACGCGGCTTTTACTCGATGATAATGACAAGCCGATCATACAACTCAACGCGGGATGCCCGGCCAATAGCCCGGCGCGCCCCATACCAAGAACCGCTTAGCGCTCAGGCATCAGCGCTTTTTCGGCGCAAACACCATCACCATCTGGCGGCCTTCCATTTTGGGACGCTGTTCCACCGTGACCAGATCGCCCAGATCCGTCTCGATCCGGTTAAGCAGTTTACCCCCCAACTCCTGATGGCGCATTTCACGGCCACGGAAACGGATGGTCACCTTGGCCTTGTCGCCATCATTGAGAAAACGTATCAGGCTGCGCAGCTTGACCTGGTAATCCCCCTCGTCGGTGCCGGGTCGAAACTTGATTTCTTTAAGCTGCACCTGCTTTTGATTTTTTTTGGCGACTTGCGCTTTTTTGCTCAGTTCAAACTTGAATTTGCCGTAGTCCATGACCCGGCAAACCGGCGGATCGGCATTGGGCACGATCTCCACCAAATCAAGCTCCGCCTCATCGGCAATCTTTTGTGCCTCACGCACGGGCAAAATACCTACATTTTCGCCATCGGCGCCGATCAGGCGCACGCGCGGACAGGTAATCTGATCGTTGAGGCGGTTTTCTTTTCCGGTACTGATGCTTTAATCCTCCAAAACAAAATGAGTCTGCGGGACACGCTCAGGCTCAAGACGCACAATCAGCTCATCGAGATTCATGCTTCCCCAGTCTTCGCCGCTGCGCGTGCGCACCGCCACCGTGTGGGTTTCTTCTTCCCGATCGCCCACAATCAAGAGATACGGGATGCGTTGTAATGTATGCTCGCGGATTTTAAAGCCAATTTTCTCGTTTCTCAAGTCAATTGCAGCGCGTAGCCCCTGCTTTTGCAGACGCGCCTGCAAGGCCCTGGCATAAGCATCCTGACGATCCGTAATCGTCAGTACCGCCACCTGCACCGGCGCCAGCCACAACGGGAATACCCCGGCATAATGCTCAATCAATACCCCAAAGAAACGCTCCAAAGACCCCAGCAAGGCCCGATGAATCATAATCGGACGCTGGCGGCTGTTGTCTTCGGCCACATATTCCATGTCAAAGCGTTCCGGCAGATTAAAATCAAGCTGCACCGTCGAGCACTGCCATTGGCGCCCAATCGCATCGCGAATCTTGATATCAATCTTCGGCCCATAAAAGGCTCCGCCACCGGCATCAATGGCAAACGCCAGTCCTTTTTTCTCCAAGGCCGCCGTCAGGGCCTGGGTTGCATGTTCCCAGATCGCCGCAGAACCCACCGCCTTATCCGGGCGCGTTGACAGGTTAATATCAAAATCCTCAAAGCCAAAGGCCCGCAATACCCCCAAGGTCAGCTCAAGAATGCGTAAAATCTCGCCCTCGATCTGATCCTCACGGCAAAAAATATGCGCATCATCCTGCGTAAAGCCGCGCACCCGCATCAAACCATGCAAAGCCCCCGACATCTCGCGCCGATACACCGTCCCCATTTCGGCCCAGCGCAGGGGCAAATCACGATACGAGCGCAAACGATCCTTATACACCAGCACATGAAACGGGCAATTCATCGGCTTGAGCTGGAAGGACTGATGCTCATCCTCCATCGGCTCATACATCGACTCGGCATAAAAATCCGCATGCCCCGAGGTTTTCCATAAGGCCAGATTGGCAATATGCGGGGTATACAACAACTCATAGCCGGCGCGCTCGTGCATGGTATACCAAAACTGCTCAATCACCCGCCGCATCCGGGCACCATGAGGATGCCAAAACACCAATCCACCCCCAGCGGCCTCCTGCACCGAAAACAGATTCAACTCCGTACCGATACGCCGATGATCTCGCCGCTCCGCCTCCGCCAAGCGCTGCAAATAATCATCCAGCTGCTGCTTATTGGCCCACGCCGTGCCATAAATGCGCTGCAACATCTCATTTTGCGAATCACCGCGCCAATAGGCCCCAGCCACCTTGGTCAGTTTGAAGGCCTTAAGCTTACCGGTACTGGGTACATGCGGCCCGCGACACAAATCCACAAAATCATCCTGACGATATAAAGACAAGGCCTGATCCCTGGGAATATCCTCAATAATCTTAGCCTTGTAGTGCTCACCCTGGGCCTGGAAAAACGCCACCGCCGCCGCAGGCTCCATCACTTCCCGGCTCAAGGGAATATCCGCCTTCACCAGCGCCTTCATCTTCGCCTCAATCCGTTCTAAATCCTCCGGATGGAATGGCCGCTCAAAGGCAAAATCATAATAAAAGCCATCCTCAATCACCGGCCCAATGGTCACCTGTGCTGTCGGAAAAAGGCTTTTCACCGCATGGGCCAGCAAATGCGCGGTAGAATGGCGAATAATCTCCAGCCCCTGTGGATCACGCTCGGTAATCAAGGCCAGCGAGGCATCCACAGCAATCACATAGCTGGTATCCACCAGCCGCCCATCCACGCATCCCGCCAACGCTGCTTTGGCAAGACCAGGACCAATCGCCAACGCGACGTCAGCTACAGAAACCGGATGATCAAAACTACGCTGATTCCCATCGGGAAGGGTAACAACAGGCATGCAAACACATCTCCTGCGCCGACCTGTACGCGGGGCCGTGCGCCATTGGCTCAAAATAACAAACCGGCAACCGCCAACACAGCGGGCCAGAAAAAGGTCGATCAGGGTATCACAGCGCCCGCTAAATTGACATTGTTTGCGCAAGACGTGTTAGCCCAAAGCAGTAATGTCCCCTTCGTCCAATTCTAAAATGTCCCCTTTATATTTAAGCGGGAGGGGCACGCATGACGAAGGAGCACATTACGATGAGTCACAAAGAAATTGACCGACTAGAGATGATTCAGGCGGTGGCGAACAAGCATCTGCGGCAGGCCGAGGCGGCCCAGCGCCTGGGGTTGAGCGTGCGCCAGGTCAAGCGCCTGGTTCGCCGCTATCGTGAGCATGGGGCGACAGGGCTACGCAGTGGCCACCGTGGCCGACGTCCCAATAACGCCATTGCCGAGACAGTACGCCAGGAGGTGCTCGCCTTGGTCAAGACGCACTACACCGACTTTGGCCCCACCCTGGCCTGCGAAAAGCTGGCCGAGCGCCATGGTCATCATCTCTCGGTCGAGACCCTGCGCCAGTGGATGGTGGCCGATGGGCTATGGCAGCCCAAGCAACGCAAGCAAGCCCGCATTCATCAGCGCCGTCCACGCCGCCCCTGCCTGGGGGAGCTCATTCAAATCGACGGCTCGCCCCATGACTGGTTTGAGGTGCGCGGCCCGCGCTGTACCCTCATGGTGTTCATCGACGACGCCACAGGGCGCCTGATGGCCCTGCGCTTCGTGCCCGCCGAAACCACCCAGGCCTACATGGAGACCCTACAGCAATACCTGGATCAGCACGGACGTCCGGTGGCCCTCTACTCAGACAAACACAGCATCTTCCGTGTCAATCATCCTGAGCACGACGGGGAGCTGACCCAGTTTTCCCGCGCCCTCAAGACCCTCGACATCGCCGCCATTCATGCCAACACGCCTCAGGCCAAGGGGCGCGTGGAGCGGGCCAACCAGACCCTGCAAGACCGTTTGGTCAAGGAGCTGCGCCTGCGTGAGATCTCGGACATCGACGCCGCCAACGCCTTCCTCCCCACCTTCATGGCCGACTTCAACGCCCGCTTCGCCGTCGAGCCACAAAGCCCCCAGGATGCCCACCGACCGGTGCTGCACAGCCCCGAGGAGCAGGCCCTCATCCTTTGCCTGCACCATACCCGTAAGCTCTCCAAGAACCTTTGCTTCCAGTTCAAGAACCGGGAATATCAGCTTCAGGGACAGGGCAAGGGCTACCGCCTGCGGGGTGCCACCCTCACCGTCTGCGAGGCCTTCGACGGCACCATCACCCTCCTGCACCAGGGGCACATCATGCCTTACCGTCTGTTGGCTGAGGGCGAACCGCCCACACCGCTGGATGATGAAAAAAGTGTCCACCACAGCGTCGACCAGGCCAAGGCAAAACAGACCGCCAAGCCAACCTACAAACCGGCGCCGGACCACCCTTGGAGAGGTCGGGGCAACATCACTCCGGCACCAGCCCAAACACCATAACCACGCATTCTACGGGGGACACTTCTGCTTTGCACAAAAGGGGACTTTTCTGAATTGGGTTGACATTGTTTGCGCAAGACGCCCTCGCCCCCACCCGCCTTATTTGGCCGTTGGCTCGGATTTTTTGCCAGCGAACCTTGCCATGTAAACGTCAACAAAAAGAGATCAAGCTGTCATACGCGCTTGTGCATACTTCCCCGCCATAATCTATCAGCGAATCATGAGGCGGTTTGATGATGCACTATCGCAGCGTATTTATCTCGGATGTTCATCTGGGCACGCGTGAATGCCGCGCTGGGGAGTTATTGCAGTTTTTGCAGTCCATGCACTGCGAAACGCTCTATCTGGTGGGGGATATTCTGGATCTGTGGGATATGCACCAGCGGGTTTATTGGCCCGCCACGCATACGCAGATCGTGCAGACGATACTCGATAAGGCGCGCCAGGGAACGCGGGTGATTTATATCCCCGGCAATCACGACGCGGCGGTGCGGGCGCTGGTGGGTAAGCAGATTTATGGGGTGGAGATTGCCGCCCATGCCGTACATACCACCGCCGACGGGCGCCGTTTCTGGGTCAGTCATGGCGATGAATTTGATACTCAGTTGACGGTTAACCCGCTGCTCAAAGCGGTTGCAGATCAGTTTTATCAGGGTCTGATCCGGCTCAACCGGCTGTATAACGGCTGGCGGCAGCGCCGGGCCAAGCCGTATTGGTCCTTGTCGCTGTACCTGAAGGAACGCCTGCCCAGTGTGCGCCGCTATATTCAGCAATTTGAGCAGGCGGCGGCCGCTGAGGCTAAAGCGCGTCGGTGTGATGGTTACATCGGCGGGCATATCCATAAGGCCGGGATGAGCCTGATGGAGCACAGTCTGTATTGCAATATCGGTGACTGGGTAGAGCATTGCAGCGCCCTGGTTGAAGATGCCCAAGGCCACTTGCAGATCCTGTGCTGGCATGAACAGCACCGCCTACACAGCAGCCCACGGATCGCCGAGTTGCAATCGGCTGATGTTTAATCCGTGTCCTGACTGGCCGGGTATAACTCGGCGCTTTGCAGATTTAGCATCAACAGGGCCGGGGTTTGCCGCTCAATCTCGGCGCGAATGCGGGGGTCGAGTTTTTTAAGCCAGGCACCGGGAATCCCCTCAAGGCCATAAAAAGCCCCGGCGATCATGCCGGCAATCGCGCCGGTGGTGTCAGCATCACCGCCGCGATTGACCACTTCAATCAGGCATTGCTCAAAGGATTCGGTATCAAACAGGCCCTGAAAGACGGTCTGCAGGGTGTGCACGATGTAGCCGCTGGGATTGTCGCTGCGGCGTCGGCGAAAATTGAACTCCGGATGCAGCGCGACCAGCTTCTGGGCCATCCCCAGCAGGGTATTGATGTCGTTCAGCCCGCGCAAGGAGGCTTGCACCATCAGACTGACGGTCTCGCAGGCAGCATCGGAGAGCGCATGATGATGGGTGATATGTGCCTGCACCTGGCAGGCGTGACGCACAAAGGCGGTATCGGCCTCCAGCGTCGCCAGCGCCACCGGCAAAACCCGCATACACGCCCCATTACCCGCGTCATTGTCGCTATACGGCATCTGCGTATGGCCGGTGTTGCGGTAATGCACGATGCCCCGGCGCACCGTATGCCCCACATCGACCGGCTTGGCGCGCAGCCAGTCGCTGAAAGCCTCGGCCATTGCGGTGGCATCCAGCGCACCGGCACTCAAAAGCGCCTGACCCAGGGCCAGGGCCATGGTGGTGTCATCCGTGACCTGACCGGGTTTCAGATGCAGCCAGCCGCCGCCGCGAATCTGGGAATGTACGCCATATTCTGCCTGAATCTCGCGCGGCATCATGAATTCCACCGTCGCCCCCAAGGCATCCCCCAGCGCCAGCCCCAAATAGGCCCCCAGGGCGCGTGATTCGATGCTGGCCGGGGGCATTCCTCAAGCCGCCGTGGTGCTGCAATTGGCCAAGGCAGCGGCTTTGTTCATCAACTCACGATAGATGCCGATCACCGCCTGTTCGATCATCAGACCATCATGTTCGCCGCTGGGCAGGATTCCGGCAGCTTCCAGCCCTTGCCATGCCTCAAAGCCCACTTTGGCACACAGCACCGCCGCGCAATCATGCAGGGTGTCGATAATCCGCTCCAGGGCACTGACACCCGCGCCATCCGGGGATGATCCGGCGCAATAGGGTAAAACCTCGCGCGTTTCCAGCGGCCAGATGCCCTCCGGGGTGGCCTGATAAATCATAAAGCTCGTTGCCCGACCAAAATGCTCGCTGACCCGACCATCACCAAGACTGGCCACCGCCACCCGCACCGGGCGCAGATGCGCACCCGTGAGCGGCGGAATAATGGCCACGGTCTCGGAGCGGGCGGCTGACAGGCTATTGCACTGACAGCCCGCTGTGGCCCTGTTTCCCTTGGCCGGTTTAGTGCGTCCCAGGCGTGAAATATCAATCACCGCTGAGGAGGCTGTACCGGGCGAGGCCGGGGTGTGCAGACTGCGCTTGATGGCCGCTTGTACCGCCGCCCGCTGGGGTTGTGCCTGGGCGTAGTCAATCTCGACATGCTCAATCTGTGCAAGGGTGAAGTCTTCATGACGATCCTCGCCCAACATCCCGACGGCATCTGCCCGACACTGTTGGCAATGACTCATGATCTGCATATCTTGCCCGCAGCGCGCCTGCAAATCCGCCAGCGCCTCTGGGGTAGGCTCGGCCTGACCGTTGAGGCCGTAAAAGGTGCCGTGTTCGGGGCGCGCAATCAGCGGGATGATATTGTGCAAAAACGCGCCCTGTTCACGCATCTTTGCGGCAACCTCAACCAGATGCGCATCGTTAATACCGGGAATCATCACCGAGTTAATCTTGACGAGAATGCCCCGCGCCACCAGCATCGCCAGCCCTTGCAGCTGCTGCTCGATTAAAATCCGTGCCGCCTCCACCCCATACACCCGCCGCTTATTCCAGATAATCCAGGGATAAATCTGCGCACCGATCTCAGGGTCCAGGCAATTGATGGTAATGGTCACATGACTGACCTGATAGCGAGCCAGCTGCTCCACACTTTCGGGCAAGGCCAGGCCGTTGGTCGAGATACACAGACGCAAATCCGGGGCGGCCGTGGCCAGTCCTTCCAGGGTTGCAAAGGTGCGCGCCGGATTAGCCAGCGGGTCGCCCGGCCCGGCAATCCCCACCACCGTCATATTCGGGATCTGGCTGGCCACCACCAGCGCCTTATGCACCGCCTGCTCTGGCTTGAGCACCTCAGACACCACGCCTGGGCGCGACTCATTGCTGCAGTCATATTTACGATTGCAATAGTGACACTGGATATTACAGGCGGGTGCCACCGCCAGATGCATCCGGGCAAAGTGCTGGTGCGCCTCGGGTGAGAAACAGGGATGATCCTCAATCTGTGCAGCCACTGCATCAGGAAGCAAGCGCGTAACACCAGAATGTGAGGAGGTGCTGGATACAGGGGTAAGTGCCATTGAATGTTCTCCGCCATAGCACCTTAAAACCACGATGCTTATTGTTGTTGAATGCGTACCTTAATGGCGGGGATGCAAGGGCTGTGCCCTGAGAATTTTCAAAATAAAATATTATTTTTAAAGTTATTTTTAAAACAAACGCTTTGTTGCAAACGCGACACGGGCAGCCATTTCTCGTACGGCTGTGACATCTTTGGTGGGCCGTTGCAGACAGTGCGCATCCGCCCAAGCGGTTTGCTATGATTCCCCCCGAACTTAAACCCCTAGCCGTAAAGGATCTCTGCCCCATGCAACTACGAACTGTGCAAACCCAACCGTTTAACGACCAAAAACCCGGCACCTCGGGTCTGCGCAAAGCGGTCAGCGTATTTCAACAGCCGCATTACCTGGAAAACTTTGTCCAGGCGATTTTTGATACGCAAAGCGATTTACGCGGCAATACCCTGGTTTTGGGCGGTGATGGGCGTTTTTATAATCAGGAGGCCCTGCAAATCATTGTGCGCATGGCGGTCGCTAACGGTATCGGGCGGGTCTTGATCGGTCAGGACGGGATTCTCTCCACCCCGGCGGCCTCCGCCATCATTCGGCGTTATCAGGCTGCCGGCGGCATCATCCTCTCGGCCAGCCACAACCCCGGCGGCCCGGACGGCGATTTTGGCATCAAATTCAACATGCCCAGCGGTGGCCCGGCTCCGGAACGGGTGACCGATGCCATCTATCGCCGCTGTCTGGCACTGACGCACTACCAGATCGCCGAGGAACTCGCGCCGCTGGACCTGCATCGCCTGGGCACTCATCGCTACGGCGATACCCAGATTGAAGTGATTGATTCGGTGAGCGATTACGCGCAACTGATGCAATCTCTGTTTGATTTTGACCGGATTCGCCACATGCTCGATTCCGGCGGTTTTAGCCTGTGTTTTGATGGCATGAACGCCGTCACCGGCCCGTATGCCCGGCGCATCATTGACCAACTGCTGGGTGCCGGCCCTGATGCGCTGATCCGTGCAGAGCCGCTGCCGGATTTTGGGGGTGGCCATCCGGATCCCAATCCGATGCACGCCAAGGCCCTGATGGCGCGCATGTTTGCAGCCCAGGCCCCGGATTTTGGCGCGGCCTCGGATGGTGATGGGGATCGCAACATGATTCTGGGGCGGCGCTTTTATGTCACCCCCAGCGACAGCCTCGCCATACTGGCCGCCAATGCACATCTGGTCCCCGGCTATCGTCAAGGGATTCGCGGAATTGCCCGCTCCATGCCCACCAGCCAGGCCGCCGACCGGGTCGCCGAGCGCCTGGGCGTAGAATGTTTTGAAACCCCGACCGGCTGGAAATTTTTCGGCAACCTGTTAGACGCCGAGCGCGTCACCCTGTGCGGTGAAGAAAGCTTTGGCACCAGCTCTAACCATGTGCGCGAAAAAGACGGTCTGTGGGCAGTGTTATTCTGGCTAAACCTGTTGGCGGTGCGGCGTGAATCGGTTGAACAGCTGGTGCGTGACCATTGGCGCATCTACGGGCGTAACTACTACACCCGCCACGACTACGAAGGCATCGACAGCACCCGCGCCGAGGAACTGATGGCCGACCTGCGTACCCGCCTAAGCAGCCTGCCCGGCACCGATCACAACGGCCTGCAGATTGCAGCAGCGGATGATTTTGCCTACACCGACCCGATTGACCACTCCCTGACTGAACATCAAGGACTGCGCATTCTCCTGGCCGGTGGCAGCCGGATCATTTACCGTCTCTCCGGCACCGGCACCCAGGGCGCGACCTTGCGGGTCTACATCGAACGTCACGAACCCGATAGCCACAAACACGACATCGACACCCAGGAAGCCCTGCGCGAACTGATCACCCTGGCCGACCACCTCGCCCAGATCCGCCAACGCACCGACCGCACCGTCCCGGATGTCATCACCTAAAAACCTTGCCTCGTGCCTGACCGTTCGGGAGATTATCCCAAGTCCCCATTTGCTTTTATCCCGTTAACGCGGCAGGCTGCTGTTGACGATGCTAACGGTGCCATTGGATATGCTCAGGGCGATGGGGGCTGGCTGTGCAGCGCCGATGGATACCGGAGGCGTTAGGCCCTGTGCATTGACGGGCAGGGTTAAAACCGGCAGGGTGTGAGTATCTGCAAACACCTCCACCCGCCCGGTTCTGGCATTAAAAACATAGCGGTAGGCCAAGCCTGGATACAGCGAAAATTGCGCTCTGTGGGCGATGGCGGCCTGGGGTTCTACCCGCGCTGTGGCGCTACTGAGCACAACCTGGATGTCTTCATAGCGTGCATTGGGTGTGGGTAACAGCCTCACCGGGTTATGGATGGTCAAATAATGCGCGCCGCTCTCTAAATACCTGCTGGATGGCTGTGCTGCAGGGGGCTCTGGCAAGGCACTGCGATAGGCTGCAATCACATGGCGCGTGCTGTTGAGGGTGCGTGCGTTATCACCCTCACTGGCATGGCCAGTGGGAACTCCGGCATAGTAGACCTGCGGATTGGAAAAATAGGGCACCAGTGTGTGCGTGCGCCGGTCTGCATAAAATTCGCCGTCTTCATAGGCCATCACGGAGCTGTAATACTGGCCGTCCTGTCCGCGCCAGCGCCAGCCGGCAGAATAGGAAAACAGTCCCGGACCGGCTTGATAGTTTTGCTGTTTATGGTGGTCTGCTCCCTTGTTATGCCCCAGCTCATGGATCAAGGTGTAGCTGTTGTGTGCCTGCTGTATGCGGATCAGACTGAAGGCATAATCGGGTTCACCACGGGCATCTTCGAGCTGCCAGGCAATCCCGCCAACATCTTCGGCTTGGGCAAATAAAGTCACCAGATCGGCACCATATTGATCACGCCAGCGGTGTGCCTCGTTCATTGATGCGCTGCATTGGATCTCATAAGGGGCATGATCTGGGTCAAAGGTTAAGCAATCCAGGTCGGTTTCCGCATTCCCGCTTTCCGTGTAATTGATCTGGGCGCTGTGTACCAGATTCAGACGAATGCCGATCTCACTGTTATCCAAAACCAGCTGACTGCGCTGCATGGCCTGACTGATGACGTGGCTAATACTGGTAGCTGAGCGATTCGCCCACCGCTGGGCCGCCGGGGTGTATAACACCATCAGATCAATGACCACCGGGGCCGTTGCAAGGCTAAAACGCGGTGTACTTTCCAGCAATGGCAAGGCGGCAGGCCGTCGCTGTGATACCGGCACGCGCCGTGCAGGGGCGGAGGGCAGGCGATCTGCTGTATGCAAGATCCGCTCTTCCAGCCGATGCCAGGACTCGTCTTGACCGCGCCGCAGTACATACTCCTGAGAACGTTCGGGAATCAGGAGATGTGCCAGCATGGCTTGCGTGTCAAATGAAAGCAGCATGATGCCATCTGCCGTGTCTTTGATAGGCCCGCGAAGGCTGCGAATACCGTTGATATCCACGGCAACGGATTCAATCTCCGCCCAAAGCTGGATATCATCAAATAATCCCAGATAGACCTGATCGCCCACACCCAGGCGATCCGGGACGAATACCTCCGGATTGATCTGCACCGCCCGCTGGCGTTTAACCGCTTGGGATGTTTGAACATCCAGCGTCGCCTCCGGCAAGGTCAAGGCTTTTTTTGAAGCCTCCGGAATTTCAGCTTCCAGCAACAGCGCAATGCCCGGCTGCGTTAATCCCAGCGCCGATGCGGGCAAAATCAGCCACATCAGTATCAGGCAATGCAGAACCATCCGTGTACGCCCGGTTATCCAGCGTGGAAATACAGGCCATTGATGTAGCGTGCTCATGAGATACCTCATCAGGGTTCTGCAGCACGGGGTTTGCAAAGGGAACCCCACGCTGAATGGTTTGGAAGCCTTCATCACAGCCAAGGCTGAAGCTTATCGCCGCTCATAAATGCCTCAGATAATCACGAAAATCTGTGACAATCTTTGGCATGTTCACGCCGTCAACACCCATGCTGCCGAAGCAGTCTGACTTGGCTCTTGCGTGCGTTTAACGTCCGGCCTGAGCGCGTCCAGACGATCCAGACCATAACGGTCTAAATTTTTTGCGGCATTGAGATCACGATCCATTACATGCCCACAGTCACACGCCATTGTGCGCTGATTCAGTGGCATGTCATGGATTTTCCCGCAGGCGTGACAGGTCTTTGAAGACGGATAGAACCGATTCGCAAAGATCACGGTCACGCCGCGCCACGCCGCTTTGTATTCAATTTGTCGCCGCAATTCGCCAAAGCCAGCATCGGCAATAGCGCGGGCAAGACAATGGTTTTTGATCATCCCGGAGACATTCAGGTCTTCCAGGGTAATGACCTGATAGGTGCGGGTCAGCTTATCGGAAAGCTCATGTAAAACGGCCTTACGTTGATGGCTGATCCGCTGGTGCAGTCGTGCAACGGAGAGCTTGGCTTTCGCGCTCCGACGACTACCCTTCACTTTGCGCGACAGGTTCCGTTGCCGCCGCTTTAAATATTTGAGGTGTTTCTTAAGGCGCTGATTGGCGGGGATGACTTCGCCGGTGCTTAATGTCGCTAAATCCTTGATACCCAGATCAACACCGACTGAAGCGTGTTCGGGGGCGTGTGGGTTGTATTCGTCAGTGTCTACCAGAATAGAAGCATAGAACCGGCCTGCCCGCTTGCTGATCGTGACCTGTTTGGTCTGCCCGGTAAAGCGCAAGCCTTGGCGCATCTTGATGCGGGTCTTGAGCTTTTCAATGCGCAGTGTGCGCCCGTCTACGTCGCACTTGCCTGACTCGCGCAGGGCAAAGGAGTCATGGAGGTCTTTTTTCTTGAAGCGGGGATAGCCTGGCTTGTTGGCCTTGGCTTTCACGCGCCGAAAGAAATGCTTGAATGCGTTGTCAAGATCATCAATCGCGTTGCGCGTTACCCGGCTGGACACTTCCGCATACCACGAAAATTGAACGCGCAATACCTGGATATAATACGGATACGCTGCGGCTTTTGACCATTTTACGCCGTCCTGACTGAAATAATGCAGCAGTTGGTTGTCGCAGTGCCGACGCGCGCCACAGGCCCGATTAAGATAATCGGCTTGCTCAGGGGTTGGGCGCAGTTCAATCTTGTTTGCGATGAGCATTATGGAGTCCGAGGTCTTCTGCGATCACGTCTGCCGAGGCTTGCAGGTCTTGCAGCAGCTTGCGGTGTTTCTTGGAGCGACTGCCATAGAGGCGCGCGGAAAAGACCGTAATGATTTCTAAAACATCCTGTGCCAAATCTTCCTCAAACGAGGGTTGTTCGCCTTTATGGATGATGACAATCTCAATGCCTTGCATCTCACACAAGGCAAAGACAAGCTCTGAACCGAAGCGTAACAGCCGATCCTTGTGGGTAATGACCAGCCGCCGCATTTGCCGCCGCAAGATCATTTCTAATAGGCGTTGCAGTCCTTTTTTGCGGTCATTCATGCCCGATCCAAGGTCACGGATGACCTCTGCCCGCCATCCCTTAGCCGCGCAGTACGTTTCTAACATTTCTTGCTGGCGGTCGAGGTCGGCTTTCTGGTCATGACTGGATACGCGGGCGTAACAAATGGTCGGCGCGTCTACATCACCTAGACCAAGCAGGTGCGCGGTGTCGTAGTAGCGTGTACCGCCTTTGGTCTTACGCGCAGGGAGCAATTCTCCGGTGGCCTCCCATCGACGCAAAGCGTCTATGGAACACCCCAGGAGTTTTGCGGCCTCGCCTATCTTAACTAATCGCTTTTCCATTATCGTAGATTATCAGAGGTAATCAGAGGTTGTAAGCGTCAGTTAAAAACCCCCGACCGGACAACGTTGTCTCAAACGCAAGCTGGATGCTTTGCCGTTCACAGCGGGCGAGTTCTCGCAAAAAAAGATGCCCTGCCGCAATGCGCCCAGATTCAGGCGCCAAGGGCGACAGACCTGTTCGCGTCGTGATTCATCAGTTTGCGCTATCCCTCCCCGGCCTGAAGGCCGGGGAGGGATAGCGCAGCACGCAAAGCGTGCTCCTGTTCCCGACGCCTCCTCTTTGGTAGCTTGCTCTCTTTAATAGATGGATGCTATCTTTATTTCAACCGCCGGGCTGGCGGGGTTAGTCTGTGGAGAAACTGTAAGTCCGATGTCTCTTTGAGGCATTTGGCAGGTCGCGGCGAAGCAGAAAGCTCTCAGCAGCAATGCTGGGAATCCCCGTCCTTCTAGGGCGGGGAGGATGTCAAGTTAATTTTCCTCGTTTTGTCTGCGTGGTGGTCATTTGGGTGTATAGGTCGAAGAGTTTTTCGAGGCGTTCCGTGTCGTTTTTGAAGCGGCGGCCGATGTAGATGCGTTCTATGATTTCGTCGTTGTAGTCGTGGGCGGCGCGTAGGTCGGCGGGCATGGTGTCGGGGTTGTAGAGTTCGGCGATGGTGGCGGGGAAGTGGTGTTCTCGGGTCAGGAGCAAAAAACAGTTCTTGATTTTTTCTTCATTATTTATCAGAATTCTCCATTGTAGATAGGTTATCTACAAACGCGAAGGTTTCGCGTTCTATGGTCGGGGTCGAAGTCGAATCGCAAAGTTGTTCTCTGTTCAGGATGAACGCCGAGGCCACTTTTATGGCGCAAGCTGGGTTTCGACGGCTGAAACCGCCCATGTTGCCGGTGTTGACCGGCCATTCGGTTGGGACTGCTCAACCAGGACTCCAGTTGCTCGCCCGCAAGGGTGTTATCAACGGAGAGCGAAGTGCCTAAAAATCGCATAAGCAACTTTGTTTAGGTTTTTAGGAGCAGCCATAAATTGTAAGCTCGTGTTGAGCTTGCGCTCAGCGTTTTTCCAAAGTCGCCGGTGCTTTTCCAGCCAGGCGAAGCTGCGCTCTACCACCCAGCGCGTGGGGATGACCTTGAAGGTAT
>NZ_MU255056.1:2726289-2737708 GCF_000227725.2 Thiorhodospira sibirica ATCC 700588
ATGGCGCAAGCTGGGTTTCGACGGCTGAAACCGCCCATGTTGCCGGTGCTGACCGGCCATTCGGTTGGGACTGCTCAACCCGGACTCCAGTTGCTCGCCCGCAAGGGTGTTATCAACGGAGAGCGAAGTGCCTAAAAATCGCATAAGCAACTTTGTTTAGGTTTTTAGGAGCAGGATGTTTTCGGCGCTGCGTGTCAAGTCGTTGTGGTTTTTTTCGGTCAGTGTGGGAACGGGGAAGGTGTTCCAGCCGAGGGTGTTGGAGTAGCGGAAATCCGTTTTCAGCTTGCCGCAGACGGTGGCGATCCAGACCAGGTGCAGGCGCGAGGCGATAAAAGCGAGGCTCCAGAGCGTGGCATCGTAGAGGGCGAAGGCTAGATTGGTCACAGATGTATTGTTATCTACAATCCCAACGGGTAAATAAGCACGCGATTCAGATGAAACACCAGGCATCACAATCGTCTGGCTCCGTCCAATATTCATTTCCCTCATTTGATGCGCCCGCGCTGCCATTTCATTAGCGCCGCGATCTCGGCTTGCCAGCCGCATCGTTCGCACCCCTTCAATTCTTTGCTGGATGGCATCAATACCCAGCGCCTCTTCGAGATGAGCATCCTCAATCCATAGACAATAGCGCTCCAGACCACGAATAAACTCTGCCGAGCCGTAGATACGACGAATAAAGCGAGTACGCTGTTCTGGAGTTAAGCCAAGCGCATCGACCTCATCTCTGGATAGCAACAGATGTCCGCCATCGTAAGGCATGTTGCCGCGAAGCATTTCCGCCTGCCCGCTCAAAGGCCGCGCCGCCTTCTCCACCACCACATTGGCTCCCGGCACCAAATAGGCGTTGATCTGCGCCACCTCCTTGACCTCCGTCTCGCCGTCGTCGGTGAGCGCAAAAAGCTGCCGCACTTTAGGGGCTGGGTTAGCGATGCCGACAATCACCACCGTCACGCCCGCATTGTGCGCGGCGAGGTTTGCCCATTTAAACGAGGTATGCGCAAAGGCAATCTGATGACCACTGGCAAAAATCAGCGGCCAGAGAATCGCCACTTGCTGCCCCTGACAAATGGAGTTGGTAGAGACAAAAGCCGCAGAGGAGTGGGTATGCGTGCCGTAATCAGCGGCCTTCATGAACCAGCCCGCCACATAGTCAAGTGATTTCCAGTTCTTGGTGCGCTTATCGAAAATAATTTGCAAATCGGCCTTTTGTTCGATAGTTTGCCAAGTGGAACCCAAATAGGGCGGATTGCCGCAAATATAGGTCTCGCCCCCCTCGTTCTCAAAGTCGATCTCGGCTTGCTCCAGCGGCCTGCCGAAAAGATCATCGGCATGCAATTTGACCCCGGTTCCGGTTGGCGGACAGATGCTCAACCAATCCAGCCGCAACGCATTTCCGCAAGTGATCCAGCTCTCATGGCTCAACGGCAGAAACTCCGCCAGGGCCAGCTTCTGCCCGCGATAGAGTACGTCGCACTGGTACTCGGCAATGACCAGCGCAAGGCGGGCGATCTCCGCCGGAAAGTCACGCAGTTCGATGCCGCGAAAATTGGTCAGCGGGATCTCCGATGCGTGATCCGATTCACCGCGCCGCCGGTTAATCTCGGCCTCAATGGCGCGCATCTCTTTGTAGGCAATCACCAGAAAATTGCCTGAACCGCAGGCCGGGTCGAACACCCGGATCCTCGCCATGCGCTTGCGCAGGTTGAGCAACATGCGCGGATTGTCGCCCGCCTCGTTCAGTTTGGAACGCAGATCGTCGAGGAAGAGCGGATTGAGTACCTTGAGGATGTTGGGGACGCTGGTGTAGTGCATCCCCAGCTCGCCGCGCTCCTCATCCGCCGCAACCGCCTGAATCATGGAGCCGAAGATGTCGGGGTTGATTTTGGTCCAGTCGAGTCCGCCGACGTGGAGCAGGTAGGCGCGGGCGATTTTGCTAAAGCGGGGTACGGTGTCGCTGCCGGAGAAGAGGCGTCCGTTGACGTAGGAGAAGCCGTCGGCCCAGCGGGGTATTTGGGCGGTGGTGCGGTTGGCGCGGGGGGTGTTCATGGCGCGAAAGAGGGTGGCGATGATGGTGTGGGTGTTGGAGGCGTCAGCGGCGCTCATTTGGCTGATGGTGGCGGTGAAGCGGCCTTTTTCGAGGAAGATGTCGGTGTCTTCGGCGAAAAAGCAGAAGATGAGCCGCGCCATGAATTTGTTCATGTCGTGGCGGCGCTCGGCTTTGCCCCAGTCGGGGTTGTCTTTCAGGAGTTCGACATAGAGGCGGTTGAGGCGGCTGGTGGCGCGGATGTCGAAGGCGTTTTCGCTGATTTGCTGGACGGTGCTGATGCCGGCCAGTGGCAGGAAGAAGCCGAAATGGTCGGGGAGGTTTGGGTAGGCGCAGGCGATGGTTTCGCCGTTGTTGAGGTCTTCGGCTTCGAGGTCGGTGCCGCCTGCCTGCCGCGACGCACGCGGCGCAGGCAGGTCGGTGGCGAGGATGAATTTGACTTTGGCTTTGGTGGTGGCGGGGCTGGCTTTGAGGGCAGCGAGTGTTGCCGTGACCTGGCCGGGGGCGCAGGTGAGGATGTGGATGTTGTGGGTTTGCAAAACGCCGCCAAGGTCGGATTTGTTGGAGACTCCGGCGCGCAGGCGTTTGAGGGTGGTGGCTTTGTTGCCGAAGGCTTCGAGGAAGGCGTAGGGGAATTCGGCGGGGTTAAAGGGGTGTTGTGCGAGGTCTGTGATGGCTTGTTCGATTTCGACGGCGTTCATGGGTGCGTGTGTGGTTGTTTGTTGTGCGGTAGTGTAAAGCGATGTGGCGGCGGCTTCCCTGCCTGCGCTGCGTGCGTCGCGGCAGGCAGCCGTCGCTTTTTGCTGCAGCATCTGGAAGATGCCGCTATGTTTTTATGCCGATTTATGCCGAGCCAGGGCTCGGTGCTCCCAATGTACCACCGGACATACGATAATGGCGTATTTTTTCGGCTGAGGGGCTTTTTTCGTGGTGGAGATATTGATTGCCAATCCGCTGTTACTGTTGTTTGTGGTGGCGGCGCTTGGCATGGTGCTGGGGCGGATCAGGATTTTGGGGGTGCAGGTGGGCGTGGCGGCGGTGCTGTTTACCGGGCTGGCCTTTGGGGCCTTGGACCCGCAGTTGCGGCTGCCGGAATTTGTGGTGCAGCTGGGGCTGGCGATTTTTGTGTATATGGTGGGCTTGGCCAGTGGGCGGGCGTTTATGCGTTCGTTTAATCGTCGGGGGCTGCGGGCGAATGCGCTGGTGCTGACGGCCTTGCTGTGTGGCGCGGGGCTCACGCTGCTGCTGGCACAGCTGTTGGCGCTGGACCCTGCGGTGGCCGCTGGTTTGTTTGTCGGTGCGACGACCAATACCCCGGCGCTGGCCGGCGTTCTGGAAACGCTGCGCAATAGTGGCGAGGCGGCACAGGCAACGGCGGTGGTGGCCTATTCGCTGGCGTATCCTGGCGGGGTGCTTGGGGTGATTATTGCGATTGCTCTGATACAGCGGCTGTGGCGTATTGATTATTCGCGGGAGGCGGCAGGCTTGCGTGACTATGGGGCCACCGGCGAGCATTTGGCGAATCTGACGGTGCGCATTACCCGCGCTGAATTGTCTCAGGCACCGATCCAGTTTTGGCGTGAACAGGAACACTGGCATGTCATTCTTGGGCGTTACCGGCGCCATGATGAGCTTGATCTGGTGCAGCCCGATACCGTTTTACAGGTGGGCGATGAGGTCACGTTGGTGGGCACGCATGAGGATTTGCATGCCGCTGCCGCCCGGATGGGCGAGGTGGTGGATATCAATCTGACCTTTGATCATTCGCGCCTGGATTTTCGCCGGGTGTTTGTCAGTAATCCGAAGGTTGCCGGGCGCACTCTGGCGGAATTGCGCATCCCGCAGCGGCTGGGGGCGGTGATTACGCGGGTGCGGCGCGGTGATATGGAATTTTTGCCCAGTGATGATCTGCGTCTGGAGTTGGGGGATCGGGTGCGGGTGGTGTGTCGGCGTGATCACGTCGAGCGGGTCAGCCAGTTTTTTGGCGATTCGTATCAGGCGCTGTCCGAGGTCAACATCCCGATTCTGGCAACCGGCTTATGTCTGGGGCTGATGCTGGGGATGGTGCCGATACCTTTACCGGGCGGGCTGACCTTGCAGTTGGGCTTTGCAGGAGGGCCTTTGCTGGTCGCGCTGGCGCTGGGGGCCATCGGTCACAGTGGCCCGGTGTTATGGAATCTGCCATTTTCGGCCAATCTGACCTTACGCCAGTTTGGTCTGCTGTTGTTTCTTGCGGGAGTGGGCACCAATTCCGGTTATGCCTTTGCCTCCACCTTACGCGCCGGTGAGGGGCTTGATCTGCTGCTGGCAGGGGCGCTGCTAACCTTCACCCTGGCGCTAAGTACCTTGATCATCGGTTATCGGCTGCTCAAATTGCCGATGAATATCATGCTCGGCGTTGTCTGCGGACAACATACCCAGCCCGCCGCACTGGGTTATGCGGTGGAACAATCGCGCAATGATTTACCGCATTTGGGCTATGCTACGGTTTTCCCTCTGGCCACGGTGGTTAAAATCATTCTCGCGCAATTGATTCTTTTACTGTCACAGGTATAGATAATGTATGCAAGCAATGATCCGTGTTGGCGCGTTTTTCCTTTTTCTGGGTCAGCCTGATTCTGATCAGCATGGTGTTGATTGCGACCAATCTGCATCGACAAGATGCTTACACCTAGGTTTCGATTCGCTAACATTTGCATACAAACCCTCCTAGAAAGTTCAGTTAGAAATAGGGTTTACATACGCTTTAGCATACCCTACTATGGCCTTAGCCCGAGAACCAAGGGCTGTTCTAGTTCTTTAATGAGTTTAGGTTTGCGGTTATCTGGGCAAGTCTTAGATGTAAAACCTGAAGCGTACTCAAGAACTTGGCGCCAGATGTTTGTTCATCTGGCTTTGGCGGATCGGCCCATCCTCACTTGAGGGTGCGCGCTAGCGTTTGTTAGCGAAACTCGATCAGACGCAATTGATTGAGGTGGTGAATAACCCAGATAGCGCCTTTGCCTTCAGAACCTACAGCCGCTATGAAGCCCGTGCGCAGGATATCCAGCCCATTTCCCTGCAAAAGCTCTCCTTCAATGAGGGCACAGCAGAAGCTGTGCCCTGATCAGTGACGAACCGAGGTTCGGGCGATTCTTGACATCCTCCCGCCCTGAGCGGCGGGGCTTTTCGCGTAAGATAAGACGGGTAAATAATTAACGCCCCATCGGTCCCATCATAGCGTCCATGGTTTGGCGATTACGGTAGAGCTGTTGCCAGCGTTCACGCTGATTTTCTTCCAGCATGGCTTCCATCTCATTGAGGGATTGCAGGCGAGATTCAATCATGGCGCGGCGCAGAGTGAAGATTTTTTCATAGGCCTCGCCAATGACTTTGGGATCACGTTCTCCCTTGGCATACAGGTCCATCAGCTGTTCCCGCGCTTCCATCATTTCTCCAGTGTGTTGCCAGTGCGCACGCCTTTGCTGGCGCTCGATTTGACGCATTTGCTCACGCTGCTTGTCGCTTAGCTCCAGCAACGCTGAAATATCAGGCCGATCCATGCCACGCATGTTGCGGTCCATCATCGAAGGATAACGCTCCATTGCTGCATCAGGTGCCGGTCGTTGCGGCCGAACATTGGCAGGTACGTCTTGCCAGGTACGCACAGACCCCGAATGCGGAGGACGCCATTCGGGCATAGCCCCGCGTTGTGGCGGGCCGTAATAATCGGGACCGGGACCCATCGCGGGCGGAACGCCAGGATGCCCGTAGCCATAGGCAGGAAAGCGGTCCGGGCGATAACCGGGCATGGTCATCTCATCACCATACATTCCGGGATAGCCATGCGCACCCATCATTGGGGGTACGGCGCCGGGGTGAGGTGGCATAAAGCGAGGATCGGGCGTTTGTGCCATTACCGTGGCCGACGAAAACAGGGTAGCTAAGACACTGCAAATCAGCAATTTGCGATAATTCTTTGGTTTTTCTGCGATCATTTGGGATTCCCTGGAGCGAGTTATGCGTAGCGAGGAAGGAAAATAAAGCGGACGATCAATAAACTGCAGACACAAAAAACCCGCCAGGAGGTAAAGAGCTGGCGGGTGAGATAAGGATCTGAGGGGTCAGGGACGCTGGCATGGGATGAATAAAATTCCCCACCAGCGCTGGCCCCCAACAACACACCCCTCAGCCAGACATCCGGCCTTTAGTTCAGGCCTTTGTAGTCTTTGAGCATGCTTTGCCCATACAGCGGCTTGAACACGCCTTGATGACAGCTCAGGCAGTTAACCTTGGCCACTTCTCCACCGTGTGCGGCCAGCACTTCTTCCGGATATAACCCCGCCATCGGCTCCAGTTGGCTGGTGTTGATGTCCCGCGCCATGCGGATACCAATCAATGCCAGGCTGTGCTTGGGTGTGGTTTCTTCCGTCAGGAAGGACCGGCTGTTGTGGCAGTAGGTGCAGTTGACGCCTAAGGCCCCTGAGATGTGCATCATCAACCCGTAGGTCTGGTAGGTGTCCATGAAGGATACCCGCTGTTCACCTTCGCCCAGTCGCTGTGGCAACGCTTCTAGCGGTACGATCGGGATGTCTTTGTCCCCTTTGAGGAAGGGGGTGAACGGATCATACGGCAGGGAGGCGTACATGACGCTGGCTGATCCCAGGTTCATGCCATAACGGTTGGCCGCAAAGCCGCCCGCCTGGGGTGGTTCGCCATGGGTGCGCCAGGTGTTTTCCGGGATCGGGTTGCCGCGATGGCAGGTGTAGCAGGTGACCCCGGTTTGGGCTACGTGGCTGGTCCACTGGCTGTTGATGTGCCGGGTGAGCTTGAGCATTTCCCGTGACACCATTTTGGTGTACGGCGCTTCTGCTGCCCAGTTGTCGCCATCATGGCAGTAGTGGCACCCTTCGACCGGGGCCACCCATTCGGTGATGGCGTTCATCAGCCGGTTGAATTCAGCAACGCTGAGATCTCCCAGGACTTTGACGTTTTCATACACATCCCCTGCCTTCGGCCCACTTTGTGAGGCCGGTGGCTGTGGTTCAGGGATTTGGTTGGCTTCGAGCAGTTTGGCTTGCAGTCTCGGGTTGTTGACTTCTTCCATCCCGGTGCCACGGTAGCCAATCTGTTCGGCTTCCATTCCAATGGGTACTTCACATCCGCTCAGTAACGCCACTGCGGCGCCTGCCGCTATCAACGGCATCAGTTTATTTCGCAAGCTCTTCATTGTGCTACCCCCGGCGCAAAGACGTCAGGATAGGCTGGCGCTACGCCGTGCTTGACCGCCCACAGGTACCAGTTGTCTACCACCGTTCCCGATAACAGGATGCCAATACCCCCGGTGATGGTGACCAGCACTGCAAACCACCAACCCCAACGGTGGATCGATTCCATCGTGGCATTAAAGCCCATGGTCCAGCGCCAGAACAGCGCGCCACGCTCTGAGGCGGTACCACGATCGGTGATCTGTTCCAGCTCACGATCTCCGCCAAAGCGGGTCACCGCCAGGATGGTCGCTCCGTGCATGGCAAACAGTAATGCTGAGCCAAACAGGAAGGCAATCGAGAGCATGTGGAAGGGGTTGTAGAACAGGTTGCCATAGCGTAATGAGAACGCGGTGGTCCAGTCTAGGTGCGGGAAGATCCCAAACGGCGGCGCTTCGCTCCAGTCGCCCATCACTAAGGGACGGATAAAGCCCAGGACCAGGTATAACCAGATCGCGGCCAGAAACGCCCACGCAACATGGGTGCCCATGCCTAAGGCACGCGCACGCCGGTAGGTGCGTACCCACCACAAGAGGATGGAGGCGGTCAGGAAGAAGCCTGCCATTAACCACCAGCCGCCATCATTGAGCGGGGGGATTCCCAGGCCGTATTCTGCCGGGGGCGGTTCCAGGCCCAGCCAGAAGATTTGTTTGATGAATTCGATCGGGTTCCAGTTGACTTGTGCCAACATGTTCAGCCCGATGATTTCAAACGCAACGAAGAAGCAGATCAGTGAGGCCACCCCGGTAAATCCAAGGTAGACCGGTCCGATTTGCGCGTCACCTATTTTGCCCAGCCAGTAGGAGAAAAACGGCTTGCCGTCTCTGCCCCACGGGCTGTCTTTGAGTTCCACGCCCGGGTCGGCCGGGGCCTGCAGCTGTACTTGTGTGAAGATGTTTTGATATTCAGCCATGGTGATACCCTTTTCTTAGGCCCAAATCGGAATCTGGAGCCACCAGTTCCACCATTCTGGCCAACCACGCGTCCAGAACGGCCCACTGATGAGCATGCACACCGCACTCCAAAACGCTGCGTTCAGCGCCAGGAACAGACCCAAACGATGGATCCCTAAGGCTCCGATCGAGTAGCCCACCACGTCTCTAAAGAAGGTGTTTTCATGTTCGGCATTCTTCACCGGCTCGCCAGGAGCAGGATTCGTGGCCGAGAGAATCAGCGACCCATGCAATGCCAGCGCCAGCGCATTCGTGAAGAAGAAGCTGATCGCGATCATGTGCGCGGGATTGTAGTGAAAGTGCAGAAATTGGTAGCCAACATTGGATACCCAGTCAAGATGGCTCAGAATCCCGTACGGAAATCCGTGGCCCCATGCACCTAACAGCACAGGACGTATCACTACCAGCGTGACATAGGCAAATATCGCCACGCCAAACGCTGCCGGTACGTGATAACCCATCCCCAGTTTGCGGCAGATTTCTACCTGTCTGAGTGCAAACGAGACGAATGCCCCTATCGCACACATCGTGATGATCTGCCATAAGCCCCCTTCCATCAGGGGCGCCATATTTAGTCCATAACTTAGATCGGGTGGCGCAATACTGATTTGCCATAGATTCCAGGTAGGCCCTAACGCCGCTCCGTACACGATTAACAGTGTACCTAACGCCGCAAAGAATACCGTTAACACGCCAAAAAATCCGACGTAAAACGGCCCTACCCAAAAATCAAATAGATCGCCCCCGATTAACGTACCACCGCGTACGCGGTATCTTCTTTCAAAACTGAGCATCGCCATTTTTCGATCCTCTGATCGGAAGGTGTTTTCTTAACACCCCCCCGCAGCACTCAAAGCAGCGGACGAATCCAGGCAATGTCTCCCAGGGTCCGTCCGTTACCACCGAATAACGACGCTATGTCCAACAACGCACTCAATAAGAGTAATCATGACGACATAACGGGTTATAGCTAGATGGTGGAAGCGGAACCTCAGACAGAATCAAGGCTCCGCTTCCGTCCGCACCACTAGTCAGTCAAACTATCACTGGGCCAGCCAGTTGAAGTTTTCTGTGCTAAGTACGATGAAGTGAATAATGAACGCAAGAACGGTCAAGAAGGTGAACAGTGCAGTCAAAGTTCTGCGCGGATCGAAATAGAGCCACATTTTGTACATAGTGTATTACTCCTTATCCCAGGATTGACAGAATCGGGGTTGCGTAGGCTTGTACCTGATCAACGATCATGCTGACCTGCCAGGAATAGCCGTCGGTGCCAGGAATCCAGGGGCGCCAGGACCATGCCAGGAAGTGGGCAACAATCGCTACAAGCAAAAATGCAGCCGTGCTCATCATGAAAATGCCGTGGAACTCCAGGGCTTCGTCTTCTGTCAGACCAGTAAGGGATTTTTCATCAGCCATTTGTATGACCTCCAAAATTTGGGCTTTTTGCAGCCATTGACACACGCTAGGCTTTTAGAGCCACTGTTTACCGCACGATACTATGCGGAGGGAATAGCCGTAACAAAGAAGACCTCGAAAATACTTTGTTACAGCAGTTCTTACGATGCTCAAGCCTTTTCTGGCTTGACACTTCGTTGTTCTGTCCAGATCGTCTGCTTGAAACGGTTGGTGGACAGCGGTTAAAACAAGATTCTCAACCTGCATCTGAAAATCTTAGCCTCAATTCTAATCCGGATTCAGGTTTATGCAAGCCCTGTTTTGGCATCTGCTCTAAAAAAAAACAAGAAACCCGGCCTAGATCAATTTTTATTTAAATCTTGCCCGAACTTTTTTGCTTAAAACAGCCCAGGCTCAGTCTGCTGGCCTGCCCGGATTAGCGGGCCTTGGCAAAGACACCAAAGCCCAGAGACCTCTTGACGCACGGCTTTTCGCTTAATGATCAATAACGCGATGAACTATCGTCACTGCCGTAGCTGCTATCGGTTTTTGCGGAATCAGCGGTGGGAGCGACATTTTGCGCATTGGCAATGGAGAAAGGGATTTCCTCGGTGCAATACAGCAAGTATTCAGCAACCTGATGCAGTAAGCGGCTGATGTTCTTGCCAAGGCCTGAGAGGTTCGGGTTGGGATGGCCGGTAATCAAGGTGGTGAAGAACTGGAATACCAGCAACACAAAGCCGGCAAAGGCCACGACCACAAAGACCACTAAAAACAGCACCATATACAAAAAACGGCGCCATGTACTTCCTTTAAGGAGGTTTTCCTTCATGTCATCCATATTGCTGCTTCGCTGCGGGGTTGCATTCCCCTGGTTGTCGTTTCTGGAACTATCTGAGTAGCTCATAAAGTATTCTCCAAGTCTAAAAATATTCATAGTTTCAATAATCTACAAAAGATTTTAAGGTATAGGCAAAAAGGGATCTTCTCCTTTTATTGAAACGCAGACCTGCGTATGCTTCACGCACTTGATCAAGCAATGTTGCAATCCTGAAATCAAGGACATGGAACATAAGCAAGCCCTAAAACACGCAAAAATATAAACCCTATAAACAGTAGCAGAATATTGGGCATAAAAAAACCCGCCAGGAGGTAAAGAGCTGGCGGGTGAGATAAGGATCTGAGGGGTCAGGGGCGCTGGCAGGGGATGAATAAAATTCCCCACCAGCGCTTGCCCCCAACAACACACGCCCTCAGCCAGACATCCGGCCTTTAGTTCAGGCCTTTGTAGTCTTTGAGCATGCTTTGCCCATACAGCGGCTTGAACACGCCTTGATGACAGCTCAGGCAGTTAACCTTGGCGACTTCTCCACCATGTGCTGCCAGCACTTCTTCCGGATATAACCCCGCCATCGGCTCCAGCTGGCTGGTGTTGATGTCCCGCGCCATGCGGATACCAATCAATGCCAGGCTGTGCTTGGGTGTGGTTTCTTCCGTCAGGAAGGACCGGCTGTTGTGGCAGTAGGTGCAGTTGACGCCTAAGGCCCCTGAGATGTGCATCATCAACCCGTAGGTCTGGTAGGTGTCCATGAAGGATACCCGCTGTTCACCTTCGCCCAGTCGCTGTGGCAACGCTTCTAGCGGTACGATCGGGATGTCTTTGTCCCCTTTGAGGAAGGGGGTGAACGGATCATACGGCAGGGAGGCGTACATGACGCTGGCTGATCCCAGGTTCATGCCATAACGGTTGGCCGCAAAGCCGCCCGCCTGGGGTG
>NZ_MU255056.1:2737808-2783727 GCF_000227725.2 Thiorhodospira sibirica ATCC 700588
ATCCTCTGATCGGAAGGTGTTTTCTTAACACCCCCCCGCAGCACTCAAAGCAGCGGACGAATCCAGGCAATACTCACGGAATTCGTCCGCTCCTTCACCCCCTGGCTCAGCCAAACCAAGACATACACTTGTGGTGCAAGCGATGGCTTGATCTGCATACCAGTCAATCAGAACGCGTAGGTTCTAACGATTACTGAGCCAGCCAGTTGAAGTTCTCTGTGCTGAGCACGATAAAATGGATGATGAATGCCAGCAGGGTCAGGAAAGCAAACAGAGCAGTCAAGGTGCCGCGTGGATTAAAGGTCTGCCACATTTTATACATGATGCGCTACTCCTCAATTAACCCAAGTTGGTGAATGCAAAAGGAACATAGGTTTGTGCCAGCACTTTGGCCTGATCAACGATCATGCCAACCTGCCAGGAATAGCCTTCTGGACCAGGAATCCAGGGGCGCCAGGACCATGCCAGGAAGTGGGCCACGATGGCCACCAAAATGAAGGCAGCAAAGCTCATCATGAAAATGCCGTGGAACTCAAGCGCTTCGTCTTCTGTCAGACCCGTTACTGATTTATCAGCCATTTTATAACCTCCAAGATTTAAGGTTTTTTTAGATTTACACCAACTCAAATAGCTGCGCCTTGACAGCGCAGCCGCTCAGCGCAACGGCATTGAGCCGCTGCGCTGGCTTACCCCCCGTAAATCGGGCAGATAATTCTATATTACAACACCTGCCGGGCTTTAGCTCAGAACCCTCTTGGCCTGCTCTACATGGTGTTGCGTAACCATTTCGGCGCCACTTTCCTGGGCCAGTTTTTCCGCCTGATCCCGCAGACGTTTGGCGGCGGAGATACGAATCAATACCGGGTAGGCATTGACGATTCGATCCAGCGCCAGTCTTGCTTCATCCTCCCACGGCAGCTCCCGATGGAGTCGGGCGCGGGTGGCCTCAACTTTATCTAAGTCTGTGCCTAACGGCAAGATGTTGAATAAGGCATCAAACAAGGCATTGCATACCTCTTGCACGATATAGGTCGCCCCGGCATAGCCCATAAAGGGGGTTCCGGTATGGCGGCGAATAATCGCCCCGGGAAAAGACACCGGGATATACATCGCCCGCCCGCCGATCTCGGCCAGATACATGCGCTCATTATAGCTGCCAAACAATACCAGCGGCGTTTTTTCATGCACGGCACGGCGCACCTGTGCGTTATCGAGCTTGACACCGGGGCTGCGCATAAAGCTGAAAGTGCAGGGGAAGCCCATTTCCTGTTCGAGAAAATGGCGAATCCCGCGAGCATGTGTTTCGCTGGCCACGATGGCAAAACTGGCGGTGCCAAAGAAATCCTGGGTCACCGAACGCCAGAGATCCCAAATAGGCTTTATAGTCGTATGTTTTTCACGTTCAATAAAGGGGTCTGGATCAAGTTTTAGTAATTCACCCAATTTTTTTAAGAATTGAGTGGTGCTATGCAGACCAATCGGCGCTTGCAAATAGGGGCGATCCAGGGCTTCGCAGAGCTGGCGCCCAAATTCACGGTACATGCAGATATTGACATCCGCATCGGCAAGCTTGGGGATATCGGCCAGATGCGTACCCAGCGGGAACACCAGATTGACCTCAGCCCCGATACCCTCGACCAGCCGGCGAATTTCGGCCAGATCCGAGGCGCTATTAAAATAGCCATAGCTTGGGCCAATGATATTCACGCGGGGTTTTTGATCGACGGCACGCGGGCTTTTTGGGCTACGCTGGGCCGCTTTCAGACCAAATTCACGCCATAACCAGAATAAGGCGCGATCCGCGCTTTGCCATTGATCTTCGTCAATAGTGCGCGGTAAAAAACGCAAAATATTGGTGCCTTCAGGTACCACACCACCACCGATCATCTCGGCAATGGAGCCGGTGACCACCACGGAGGGCAAATCCGGATCCAGTGTGCGATGCGCCCGCTCCATCGCCTGCTCCGTACCCAGTTGGCCCAGCTCTTCTTCACCCAGGCCGGTGACGACAATGGGCAGCTCATGCGGCGGCAGGGCATCGGTATAATGCAATACCGAGGTCACCGGCAGGTTTTCACAGCCCACCGGCCCGTCAATGATGACCTGCAGGCCCTTGACGGCGCTGAAAACATACACGGCGCCCCAATAGCCGCCGGCGCGATCTAAATCCAGCAACATCAGCAGCCCTCCTTGCCAGGCAATACATTGATGCGATGCAAGGTGCGCTGTGCATAACGCTGACGGAATTGCGGACGGTCGTGTGGAATGTCTTCCCAGATACCGGCGGCATAGCCGGTTCCGGCGCCTTCAAAAAAAGATCTCATCACATCAAAACGCGCTTTATTATTCAAGGCTGTATTGATTACCTGCGCCAGTGAACCGGCCCCGGCAACCCCCATCAGCGGGCGGGCAGAAATCAGGTTGGTAAAATACAAAGCAGGAATGGCCATCTCTTTGGCCTTTTGCACCACCGGCGTGGTTCCTATGGCCAGGTCGGGCTTGAATTCGCGCACGGCCTCAATATCTTGTTCCAGGGAGGCACGAAACTGCACCCGCACGCCTTTGGCTTGTAGCCATTGGCGATCCGCATCTGACCACGGGGTACGCCCACAAGCGCTGCCCACATAAGGCACCTCTGCGCCACTTTCAAGCAGCAGGCGTGCAACCAACAGCTCCGAGCCTTCATAGCCGGACACGGTGATGCGCCCCTTGATCGGGGTTTGTGCCAAAACGCCCTTGATGGCCGGCAAAAACTGGTTCTTGGCGGCGTCAATGGTATCTCTGGTGATCCCGCACAAGGTGCCAATCCCTTCCAGCCAGCCTGCGGTGCCCTCGTAACCGACCGGCGCAGAACCAATCACCTCGCGACCGGCCAGATTAAACTCACGCACACTGGCGGTATAAAACGGGTGAATCGCCGCTACGGCGGCGCAATCAAGCGCGGCATACAGCTCGCGCCACTCCCGCGTCGGCACCACCGGCCCACAGGCTAACCCCAGCGGCTCAAGCATCATGCCGATGCTCATCGGGTCTGCCGGGAACATCTCACCCAGTAAGGTCACTGTCGGCTTGGCACTACGCCCGCCGCGAGGGGCCTGCACCGGCCCCTGTTCGGCTTCATTGCGCGCATAACGCAGCATGGTGGCGGCCAGCAGGTCTTTTGCCTCAGCATGGGTGGGCACACCAAACCCCGGCACATCCAGACCAATGACGCGCACCCCATTGATTTCCTTGGGCAATAACTGCAGCGGCACCCCGGAGGCCGTCGGCACGCACAGGTTCATGATGGCAATGGCATCATAGCGTTCCGGGTCGGCCAGTGTTTCCACTGCGGCGCGGATATCTTCAAAGACCTTGCCGGTCACCAGGGTTTCGGAATCAAAGGGCACATAGCCCACAGTGCGCCGGGCACCATAAAAATGCGAGGTAAAACTCAGGCCATACACGCAGCAGGCCGAGCCACACAGCACGCTGGCGGTGCGCCGCATCCGTAGCCCCACGCGCAAGGCACCAAAGGCCGGGCACATGGTTTGCGGGCGATCATGAGGTCCCTGGGGACAGGAGGGATTTGATTCAGTCATGCCGGGATCCAGTGCGTGTTACGCGTCGTCGTAAATCACTTCAAGCGAAGGCTTCTTGGTCACGGTCTGACCACACATATCTTCGAGGGTGGCAGGCTCTAACACCACATCACGCCCTACGGCATCCCCGGCAAACAGCCCTAACAAGGCGTCCTGGCTCAGGGCCGTGGGGTGCATCGGCGGGGCGGTGGTGACGTTTTCTGCCAGCTGATTAAACAACGGCGCCCAGGCACTGTCTGCGCCACTGACAATCTGATAGCTGGCGCTTTTGCGCCGGATTTCTTCGTTGGCCGGAATGGTCGCCAGTACGGGAATCCCTACCTGGGCGGCGAAAGTTTGCGCCTCGCCCGTGCCATCGTCTTTATTGATCACCATACCGGCGACGCCGACATTGCCGCCCAGCTTACGGAAATATTCCACCGCCGAGCAGACATTATTCACCACATACAGCGATTGCAGGTCATTAGAACCGACCACAATCACCTTCTGGCACATATCGCGCGAAATCGGTAAGCCAAAGCCGCCACAGACCACATCGCCGAGAAAATCCAGCAAAACGTAGTCAAAGCCCCATTCATTGAAGCCCAGTTTTTCCAATAACTCAAAGCCGTGAATAATGCCGCGCCCACCACAGCCACGCCCGACTTCCGGACCACCGAGTTCCATGGCGAAAACGCCGTCACGCTTGAAGCACACATCGCTGATGGTCACTTCTTCCCCAGCGAGCTTTTTTCTGGCCGAGGTTTCAATGATGGTCGGGCAGGCACGCCCGCCGAACAGCAATGAGGTGGTATCACTTTTTGGATCACAGCCGATCAGCAATACTTTTTTGCCCTGCTGGGCCAAGGTATATGACAGATTGGCCAAGGTAAAACTTTTGCCAATACCTCCCTTGCCATAAATAGCGATAATCTGGGTCTCTTTTGCCGATGCAGCCTGCGCATCCTGGGAGCTCAGGGTCATTTACATGCTTCTCCAGTCTAAGATCATTTTCAAACAGGCCGGGTCGCCAAAGGCCGTACGATAGGCACGATCTGCCTTGTCAATGGGCATCCGGTGCGTAATCAAGCCTTCCAGCGAAAGGCTTTCGTCGGCAAGCAGCGCTTTGACGGCCTTGATATCGGTCTCACGCCATTCGGCGGCCACCCGCAAACGCGCTTCGCGCATGAAGGCCGGGGGGAAATGAAACGACAAGGGCTGACTATAAAAACCGGCCAGCACCACCTCGCCTTGCGGTGCCAGATGGGCAATCAGGGTATCCAGTATGGTGGAATCGCCGCTGACATCAAGGATAGTTTTATACTGCTTGCAATCATCGGCGTCCGGATCAAGCACAGTATAGCCCAATGCACCACTGGCGCGTTCGGGGTTACGCTCCCAGACTGTAACGCTGTGCGGGCCTTTTTTGGCAACAATGATGCGCGCCAGCAAGCGTCCCAACACGCCATGCCCGACCACCAGGGTTTTACCCAAGTCCTCGCTCAGGTGGAAAACAGCATGATACGCGGTAGCCGCCAGGGCCAGCAAAACCGCCTGCTCGCCCAGGGATTCACTGATCGGAACCAGACGCACGCCGGGTATCACCACCCGCGAGGCCGCCCCGCCAAACAAACCGTTAACCTCACCATAACAGCGCGCCCCAGGCACAAACACAAATTCATCGACACAACGCCCGGAATCTGCGCCTGCCCAGATGACTTTGCCGACAGACTCATAGCCTGGCACCAGCGGGTAGCCCATGCCGGGGAAACTCGGCATGCGCCCCATCCACAGCAAACGCTCCGTGCCCGTACTGATACCACTGTAGTGAATATCCACCACCGCATCTTCAGCGCCCGGCGGTGTCAGATCCAGGGTCTTGACCACCAGGGATTCAGGACGCTCCAGCACAACAGCGGTGGCGCTCAGGCTCAGATTTGGATCAAATGTTGCAGCAGACAAGGCAGTCTCCAGATAAAAATACGGGTGATGGACACACCGATATGCGGGTCGTCGATCTTAGGCGTGGCATTGTAGCGACGCCCTGTATGTCCCTGCAAGCGCAGTCCCACCGCCAACGGCAGAAACGCGCTTCAAATACATCAGGCATCATGCCGCTTAATGTCGCTTAGCTCGCCGCCGCTGATCTCAGCGGGCTGGATGCGCCAGCATGACGCGCGTCAATAGGGGCGTGTGGGTGGCTAAAATGCGAAAGCGCTCAAAGCCTGCGGCAATCAGCAGCGCTTGAAGCTCGGTGGGGGTACGTGCCCGACCGGTTCCCATCGCCAGGAGATAAAAGCCAAAATAAGCATCGCTGATCGGCTCTGCACCGCTGGTACCCGCCATTGGTTCGGCCAGCAACAAGACCCCATCATCGGGCAAGGCCGCACGCGCAGCGCGCAAAAAGGCCAGTGCCACCTCATCTTCATGGTCATGAATCACCCGTACCAGAGAGATAATATCCGCCCCCTGGGGCAAGGTATCCGACAAGGCGCTGCCGCCAAATACCTGCACGCGCTCGGCAAGCCCGGCATCATTAAAGCGCGCTTTGGCCTGCTGCGCCACGGCGGGCAAATCAAACAGCATCAAGCGCAGCTGCGGGGCCTGTGCAGCCACCGCCCGCAAAAAGGTACCATCGCCCCCACCCACGTCCAGCAAGCAGCGATGCCGCTTGAAGGAATAAACATTCAAGACCTCTTGGGCGACCATCGGCTGCGAGGCAGCCATCAGCTCGGTGTAAGCGGCGATTTTTTCCGCCTGCAGGCTGGAGGGTTGATCCGTCGTCGCATAGGGCCAGTACTGTCCCAGGCCCGTTTGCTCCTGCTCACCACGCAGTAGGGCCAGCGGGTCACGCAAATCATGGTAGAGCAGCGCATGGTGCTCTACCATCGCCATGATGCCCTGATTATCAATCATCGCCGCACCCAGGCGACCCAGACCATAACGCCCGCCACTGCGCGCCTGCACCAGCTTGAGCGAGGCGGCGGCCCGCAACAGGCGCAGCATCGCCTCCTCCGATAAGGCAAAACGGCTGGCCAGCTCCGCCGGGCTTTGCGGGCCATGCTGGGACAAATGTTCAAACAGACGCAGGCGCACACAGGCGAGCAGGGTCTGGGAATACACAAAGCCCGCGCATACATCGAATAAGGCGCGGGCATGGTGGCGCGCCAGCGGGCGGGTCAAGGGGAAGGCGGCGGCAAAGCGGCGAAAGCGCGCATTGCTCAACCAGCGGTCACGGGCAGCAAAGAAATGATCAAATAGGCTCATGGCAAATAAGGCAATACGCGACACTCAGGCGGCAAACCGCGCCAAGGCCTTGGGCAGAAACTGCTCGGCTTCCTTGGCAAAAGAGGCCCGGAGCTCAGCCTGGCCGGGGCAGGGAGGGATGGATTCAATGGCCTCGGCCAACAGCGTCCGCAGGCGGGTCTTGGCACCGGACAAGCCCAGCTCATTGGCAGCACTGGGTCGCCCCAGGGCCGCATCACGCCCGCCGGGTTTGCCAATATCAGCCTCGGTGGCGGTGGCATCGAGAATATCATCAGCAACCTGATAAGCCTCGCCCAAGCACTCACCCAGCGTCCGCCAGGGTTCATGTTCTGCACCCGCTGCAGCCGCACCCGCCATCGTCGCAGCGGCAAACAAGGCGCCGGTTTTGGCGCGCTGATAATCGGCCAGCACAATCTCTGACTCGCATTCCCAGGCCTGTCCGGGGATGATGCCGCTGGGCAGGCCGACCGCACGACCCACAATCGCGATCAAAGCCGGCAGACGCTGCGGCGAATCCGTGGCCGCCCGCGCCAGGGCCTGAAAGGGCAACACAATCAAGGCATCACCGGCCAATACCGCAATGCGCTCACCAAAGGCGACATGCACGGAGGGTTTGCCACGGCGAATGCAGGCATTATCAAAACAGGGGAGATCATCATGAATCAGGGAGGCGCAGTGCATGATTTCCACGCTCGCCGCCGCCATGGCCGCCAAGCGCGGATCATCCTCACCGCAGGCCTGTGCAACCGCTAAAGCCAGACTTGGACGCACCCGCGCCCCACCCGGAAACACGGCATATCGGATGGCAGCAGCCAATTGGGGCGGACAATGCGGCCCTTGTTCATAGGCCAACGCCTCAATGAGGGCCTGTTCGATACGCATCAAGGGGTCCACGTTGTTTAGCTCCCAAAGAGATTTGATTTAACGATAAAAAAGCCCGGCAACTCGGTCAACACCATCACGTTAAATCACGCAAGGCAAAGACAAAAGCGCCTTTTATTGAGCACACGACTTGCTTAATGCCGATTTGAGTCATGTAGAATAGACATTGCACGGATAAGGAGTCAAGCACACCTTGGCCTGGCTTGCCGAAGATTGGCGCAAACAGCAAGTCCGTCGGGAAGCAGGCGTAGATCATTGCAGATCATCAATGCGTACCCCGGTGGCGTTACATCAAAAATTTCAGGACCAATGATCAGGATCAATGCATGCCGACACATCGTGTGATTGTGATTGGGGCGGGCATGGGAGGCTTAGTGAGCGCCCTTGAGCTGGCCTCGCAAGGCTTTGAGGTCACGCTGCTTGAGCGCGCGGCCACCCCCGGCGGGAAAATGCGTGAGGTTCGTCTCGCCGACCATGCCATCGATGCCGGCCCAACGGTATTTACCATGCGCTGGGTATTTGAAGAGATTTTTGCCGAGGCCGGGGCGCAGCTTGCAGATTATATTGATCTGCAGCCGGTTGAAACCCTCGCCCGTCATGCCTGGGCGGATGGCCAACAGCTGGACCTGTTTGCCGATCTGGCCCGCTCGCATGATGCCATTGCGAATTTTGCCGGGGCTAAAGAGGCGCAAGGCTTTCTGGCCTTCAGCGAACGGGCGCGCTCCATCTATCAAACCCTGGAACACTCATTCATTCGCACCCTCAAACCCAGCCCCTTGACACTGATGAAGGATGCCGGGCTGAGTGGGTTAAGTGATCTGTGGCGCATCAATCCCTTTAGCATCCTCTGGCAAAGCCTCGGGGAGTTTTTCCAAAACCCGCGCCTGCGCCAACTGTTTGGGCGTTATGCCACCTACTGCGGCTCTTCGCCCTTTGCAGCCCCGGCCACTCTGATGCTGGTCGCGCATGTGGAGCAAAACGGCGTCTGGCTGCCGCAAGGCGGAATGCACCGCATGGCTCAGGCGCTCGCAACCCTTGCGCAACAGCAGGGCGTCAGCCTGCGTTACAATTGCCACGTCGCCGAGATTTTGCTAAAAAACGGACGTGCGCAGGGTGTGCGCCTGGCCGATGGTGAGTCCGTATATGCCGATGCGGTGGTGGTCAATGCGGACCCTGCCGCCCTGGCGGCTGGTCTTTTTGGCGCCTCCGTACAGTCTGCCGTGTCCCCCATCCCGGTGCGAATGCGTTCGCTCTCGGCCCTGACCTGGAGTCTGCTGGCGCGCTGTGAAGGAATGCCCTTGCTGCGGCACAATGTGTTTTTTTCCGATCAGTATCAGGACGAATTTGACGCCATTTTCAACCAGCACAAGCTCCCGCAAACCCCCACTGTGTATATTTGCGCACAGGATCGCGATGATCATGAACACCTCAATCCAGCCAGCCCTGAGCGCCTGCTATGTCTGGTCAATGCGCCCGCTATCGGTGATCAACGCCCCTTCGCCCCCAATGAGATTGCATCATGCCAAGAAACGACCTTTGCCCTGCTTCAGCGCTGTGGCCTGACCCTTCATCCCGAGACGAGCGTACTGAGTACCCCCAGCGACTTCAACCAGCTTTTTCCGGCGACCGGGGGCGCCCTGTATGGTCAGGCCTCCCACGGCTGGCGGGCCTCCTTCACGCGCCCTGCTGCCAAAACGCGCATCCCGAGGCTGTATCTGGCGGGGGGGAGCACACACCCAGGGCCGGGCATTCCGATGGCCGCGATGTCGGGACGCCTGGCGGCACAGATTTTGATCAAAGACCTGCTTTCGACCAAGCGATAACGCCGGGGGGCTATCTCTGGTGGTATGTGGATGCCTTCAGCGAAGACCATCGCTTTGGCATCATCCTGATTGCCATGCTGGGAAGCGTGTTTTCCCCGTATTACGCCCGTTCTCGGGCACGCGGTGAGCTTGACCCGCTGAATCATTGCGCGCTCAATGTTGCCCTTTATGGCCCGAATGGCAAACGCTGGGCCTTGACCGACCGAGGCCGTTCATCGGTTGAGCGCGGCCGTGATTTTCTACGCATTGGCCCCAGCCAGTTATGCTGGCAGGATGGCGCCTTGCTCATTGACATCAACGAAGTCACCGTGCCCGTTCCCTCAAAAATCCGGGGACAGGTGCGGGTTTATCCGCAAGCCTTCAATCCGCAAAGCTTTAGCCTGGATGCGGCGCAGCGTCATCACTGGCGCCCGGTGGCCCCCTGTGCGCGGGTGGAGGTGGCGCTGAACAGCCCAGAATTGCACTGGAGTGGGCCGGGTTATCTGGACAGTAACTGGGGCGATGAGTCGATTGAGCAGGGCTTCACCCGCTGGGACTGGTCACGCGCCGAGCTTAAAGACGGCACGGCGATTTTGTACGACATCACCCGACGCAATGGCGAAGCCTTTGCCCTGGCCTTGAAATACCACCCTGACAGCGGGCTGACCCAACTACCGCCGCCGCCTGCCCACCCCTTGCCCAGCGGCCCGATCTGGCGGGCGGGGCGCAACATGCAAGCCGATGAGGGCCATCAGCCCAGGATTGCCAAAACCTTTGAAGATACGCCGTTTTATGCCCGCTCCATGGTACATTCACAGCTCTTTGGCGAGCCCGTCACCGCGATGCATGAAAGCCTGGATCTGGATCGCTACAGCAAAAAATGGGTACGCTCCCTGATGCCCTTTCGGATGCCGCGTGTGGAGTGAGGCACTGCGCCGCGTGTGGCGCCGTGCCGTGCCAACCGCGCACCCCAAAACATGGCATTTCCCCGGCGGCCTGATACTGCCAGATCGTAAAGCGCTCAGCACACACACACCGCTACAATCCACGCCACTGTCCACACACTTGTATCTGCCGCTGCGCCAGCACATCGGTGCAGCGGCCACGCCGGTGGTAACAATGGGTGACTACGTTTATCGGGAGCAGCTGCTGGCGCGCTGCGAAGATCCCCTTGGCGCCCATCTGCACGCCCCCACGTCCGGCTGGATTGAGGGGCAGGTCGAAATGGCCGTGCCGCACCCCTCGGGACTGCGTGCTCCCGGCCTGATCCTGCAAGCGGATGGCCTGCATCAGCGCACCCCGTCCCCCTTACTCCCCATTGAAAACCCGTTCAACCAGCCCAACGCGCGGCTGCGTGAACGGATGCGCGAGGCGGGGATTGTCGGTCTGGGCGGGGCCGGCTTTCCCACAGACCGCAAAAATCACCCCCCAGAGGGGCTGGTCATTGACACCCTGATTGTCAACGGCGCCGAATGTGAGCCATACATCAGCTGCGACGATCTGCTGATGCGCACCCAGCCCGAAGCCATCTTGCAGGGCGCCCGTCTGATACGCCATCTGCTCGGCGCTGCGCGCATCCTCGTGGGCATCGAAGACAACAAGCCCCAGGCGCTGGCAGCCATGCATCAGGCGCGCACGCAATGGCCGACAGAACACATCGACATTATCACCATCCCCACCCGCTACCCCGCCGGCGGTGAACGCCAGCTCATCTACACCCTCACCGGGCGCATGGTTCCCAGTGGACGTTTACCCGCCCATAGCGGCGTGGGTTGCCATAATGTCGGCACCCTCGCCGCCATTGCCCAGGCCGTCTATGCAGGCCAGCCGCTGATCTCGCGCATCGTCACCGTCAGCGGGCACGGCGTCCGCCAGCCGGGTAATTTTCAGGTCGCTATCGGCACCCCGGTGAGCGCCCTGATAGCCGCCGCTGGCGGTTATCGGGAACGCGCACCGCGCCTGATTCAGGGCGGGCCGATGATGGGCTTTGCCTTGGCGCATGATCAGCTGCCGATCATCAAAACCAGCAACTGCATCCTCGTGCCTGGCAAAGAGGAACTGGGCCACCCTCGGCCTGCACAGGCCTGTATCCGCTGCGGGGCCTGTCAGCCGGTTTGCCCAGCACAGCTGCTGCCGCAACAGCTTTACTGGTTCGCCAAAGCTCAGGATTTTGCGGCACTGGAGGATTACCACCTGTTTGACTGCATTGAATGCGGCTGCTGTGCCTACGTCTGCCCCAGCCATATCCCTTTGGTGCAGTATTATCGCTTCGCCAAACACAGCATTCGCACGCAGCAGCAAGAGCGCCGCAGCGCCGCCGAGGCCCGGCAACGCTACGAACACCGTCAGCAACGCCTGCAGCGCGAGGCCCAGCTCAAGGCCCAGCGCCGCGCCAAGCGCAAGACCCCAACTCCTAAGCCATCGCCTCCTGCGTCAAAAGCGTCCGATAATGCGCATAGCGACGCGCATTGATCTGCCCACGGGCAACCGCCGCCTGCACCGCACAGCCCGGCTCATGAAGATGCAAACAATTATGAAAGCGACACTCCCCGGCCAGGGCGCGAATTTCCACAAAGCCCTGTTGCAAGGCCGCCTTATCCAGCCCTTGCGGAATAAAATCACGCAGGCCCGGCGAATCAATCAAAGACCCGCCCTGCGGCAGATGATATAAGGCGGCACTGGTGGTGGTATGTTGCCCTTCGCCGCTCAAGGCCGACAAGGCACCAATGCGGATCTCCAGCCCCGGAATCAAGGCCTGCACCAGCGACGACTTACCAACCCCCGACTGCCCCACACACACCGCCGTACCCTCGCCTATGCGGGCGGCCAGTGTGTCAATCCCCGTGCCCTTGAGCGTGCTGGTTTGCACGATGGCATAGCCCAAGGCCGCATATTCATCCAGCAACGCCAACGCCGCATCATCCGCACTACACAAATCACATTTATTAAGCACCAGCAGCGCCTGTGCCGGCAGATTTTCCGCCGCGATCAGATAACGATCCAACAGCAAAGGATTGGGCGCAGGGCGTGGCGCCAGAACAATCACCAATTGACTCAGGTTCGCGGCAATGCCCTTGAGCTGCCCCCGTGCATCGGCACGCTGTAACAGATTACGGCGCGGCGCAATCGCCGTCACCACATGGCCGCGCCGCGCCGCATCGTGCGTCCAGGCCACGCCATCCCCACAGACTGCATCCTGCAAGCGCCGCCGCAAGGTACACCGATACAAGCCGCCCTGCGCATCCTCCACCAAAACCTGCGCGCCAAAACGCTGCACAATCCGCCCAGACAACGCACCATCCGCCGACGAAGGCACCAAAAGATCTTTTTTCAAAGGAATCACAAATGCTCCAAATTAAATGCTCCAGCGTCTCTGGTGCCATGCGCCCGGTAATCCGCGCTCACACCGGCGGCAGATTTAGCTGTTTCAGATACTGGTTATGCTGGTTTGCTGCCTCAGCCATGCGCTTTTCGATCTCCCCCAGCCGCGCATGTACCGCTTCCAGGTCGATGTCCTCCTCGGCCTTGGCGGTGCTGACATAGCGGGAGATGTTCAGGTTGTAGTCGTTCTTCTCGATCTCCTCCATGCTCACCCGGCGGGAATAGCGTTCTTCTTCCTGGCGGTGCTGGTAGGTCGCGACGATCTTGTCGATGTGCTCGGGCTTGAGGAAGTTCTGGCGCTTGCCTTTCTCGAAGTGCTCGGCGGCGTTGATGAACAGCACGTCGTCGGGCTTTTTGCATTTCTTCAGCACCAGGATGCAGACCGGGATGCCGGTGGAGAAGAACAGGTTGGGCGGCAGGCCGATGACGGTGTCGATGTGGCCGTCTTTGAGTAACTTGGTGCGGATGCGCGACTCGACCCCGCCCCGGAACAGCACGCCGTGGGGCAGGATGATGGCCATCGTGCCTTCGTCGCTGAGGAAGTGGAAGCCATGCAACAGAAAGGCGAAGTCGGCAGCGGATTTCGGGGCTAGACCGTGGCTCTTGAAGCGGAAGTCCTCGCCCAGCGCCTCGTTGGGCTCCCAGCGGTAGCTGAAGGGTGGATTGGCGACCACCGCATCGCATTTCAGCTTCTTGGCCGGGTTCATCTCGCTAAGCAGCGGCCAGTCATTGGTGAGGGTGTCGCCGTGGTAGATGCTGAACTCGCTGTCTTTCAACCCGTGCAGCAGCATGTTCATGCGCGCCAGGTTATAGGTGGTGATGTTTTTCTCCTGCCCGTAGATCATGCCGATGCCATGCGGCCCCATCTGCTGGCGGACGTTGAGCAGCAGGGAGCCGGAGCCGCAGGCGAAATCAAGCACAGATTTCAGGCGCTGCTTCTTGCCGGTGGAGGGGTCCTGGCTGTCGAGGGTGACGATGCGCGAGAGGATGGTGGAGAGCGTCTGCGGGGTGTAGAACTCCCCGGCCTTCTTGCCAGAGCCAGCGGCAAACTGGCCGATCAAATACTCATAGGCATCGCCCAAAATGTCGCTGTCGGTGGAAAACTCAGCGATACCCTCGGCGATCCTGGTGAGGATGGTGCAGAGCTTTTTATTGCGCTCGGCGGGAGTGCGCCCGAGTTTTTCGGAGTTCAGGTTAATCTCGGAAAACAGACCCTGAAAGGTGCTGGAAAAGGATTCGTTCTCGATGTACTTAAAGCCGCGCTCCAGGGTTTGCAGCAACGCATTGTCCTGGGTGCGGGCGCGCTCGTACAGACTGCTCCAAAGATAGTCCGGGTGGATAACATAGTGAATCTTGCGCCGTATATGCGCCTCAAACTCGGGCACATCAGCGGCATTGTCGGCATACCAGAGCGCGAGCGGGGCGCGGCGGTCGTCGGCGGCGGGCGTGGGGTAGTCCCCCTTGAGTTCATTTTGCGCGGCGGCCTCGTAGTTGTCGGAGAGGTAGCGCAGAAACAGAAACGACAGCATGTAATCGCGGAAATCGTCGGCATTCATCGCGCCGCGCAGATCATCAGCGATGCTCCAGAGGGTTTTGCCGAGTTGGCTCAGTTGTTCTTGGGTCATCGATAGCTTTCTCTTCGGTGAAGAACCCGGCCAATCAGGATAGTCTCGCCGTCGATATCGAATAAAACGCGATAATCGCCAATCCTAAGCCGATAGGCCGGCTCGAAATTCGTCAATCGTTTCAGATTAGGTACATCTGGAAAATCGACTAACGTCTTGATCGCCTCATGCAGGCGTTGTTTTTGGTGCTTGTCAATCCGTTGCAGATCCTTGATCGCGCTCTTGCGCAATTCAATCCGCATGGGATAAGTAATCCTCAAACGGCACTGACGCCTCTCGGCGCGTCGCGTGAAGCGCCTTCAAGTCTTCAAGGTCTTCGACAGAGATGATCTCCAGGCCATCCTCCTTGAAGTGCTCAAGCCACCACAGAACCTGTTTGGCTAACTGATCGTCTTTGATGTTGATTGTGATCTGATGCATTATGAATTATTCCTCTTCGGTGACGGATACAACCGGAAAAAGCGTCTGCATCCGCCCTTTTTTGTGGGTTTTTAGGGTTTTGCCGAGTTGGTTCAGTTGTTCTTGGGTCATTGTTCAAGACTCGGCTTCAGGGTCACTCTCTCGGTATTGAGTCCAAGGCGCTCAAAATCGCTCGTATTATGAGTCACCACTGTTAAATCATGAACGAGCGCCGTCGCGGCGATGATGGCGTCCGGGGTTTTGGTTTTAAACTGCTGCCGCAAGCGAATCGTCTGCTCAATGATTGCCTCGGAGAGCGCGAACACTTGAGCATGGCTGAGAAAGGCTTGCGCCTGGTTGTAGAGCCGAGGATCGCTGGCAAATCCGCTCCATCCCAAGAACTCGATCTTGGTGATGGCGGAGATGTTGAAACTCTCGGCCAGACGCTGATGCAGGGTTTCATCGGCGGTCAGACCGTTGAAGTAATAGATGACGATATTAGTATCGAAAAGATGAGTCATTCACGCCAACCTTCGCGCGCTTCGGCCAGGTACTGATCTACGGCTTGCCGTGACTGGTGTGCTAGACCATAAAAGCGTTTAGGGTCAAAGCGTTCCCGTGCTCGCTCAGTGGTGCCATCATCCTGCACAAGTTGTTCAAGAACAATCTGCATCAAGCGGATTTTTTCCGCATGAGACAGCGAATTCACCGAAGGAATCAGTTGTTCGATGGTCATGGCGTCGGTTCCTCTTCGGTGGCGGATGCCACCGGAAAAAGTTGTTGCATCAGCCCTTTTTTGTGCAATTTGAGGGCGTCGAGTTTGTCGGCTTGGGCGGTGATGAGGGTGTCGAGGGAGGAGAGGCAGGCGGCGATTTTTTGTTGTTCGTCTAATGTAGGTGGTATCTGAAAAGGTAAGGATGCATATTCTTTTCCGTTTATTCCAGGCTGGCCGCTACGAGCAGAGATAAAGGCAACCCAGCGCCAATATTTTTCGGTTGAAAGGAATTGATACAATAATTCGGAATCGAGTTTATTTTCGTCCGGTCTTATCCGAATCAAGAATCCAGCAAAAACCAACCTGCCATCTTTTTTTCTGTACTTGTAAGCTTTACCAACACTCGCGCCAGTTCTAGCAAGTACGATATCGCCTTCCTCCAGATAATTCTGGTCGGTTACATTCTTGGCAACAGATACCTTTTGATCTTGACGGATCTGCCCATCGTCAGAAATGTCAGTTATCCGGAGATAGACAGGAAGTTTTTCGTGGTATGCCACCGCTGGCGCATTGATTCCATACTCAGGCTGTCTTGAAAGATGTTGGCCTAACGTAGTTTCCTCCCACTCCCCAGCCTCCCGAAACTCGGGAAAGCGCAGGCGGGGGACGGTTTCGCCCTCGCGGGGGAAGAGCTGCTGCATCAGCCCTTTCTTGTGGGTCTTGAGGGCGTCGAGTTTGTCCGCCTGCGCGGTGATCAGGGCGTCGAGGGAGGAAAGGCAGGCGGCGATTTTGCGTTGTTCTTTTAGGTTTGGTAGGTAGACCGCGAGTTTTGAAATGTCTTCTTTTGTAAAGCCTTTAATAGCCATGCCTTGGCCAAAGCTTTCCAGTACACTTCTGTTTGACGCAAGCAAATAGCCAAGAAATTCAAGATTATCGTTCCACGGTGTCAAATTGGTAAAGTCTTGACTTGTGCAAACAGAAGATTTCGTTATCGCAAGTTTTCCAACCCCAACACGAGACACAAGAAGAATACTGTTCTTGGGCACTAGCTTTGTAGCTGAGTTTTTCAGAGCTTCAGGAGTGATGAATCGGCTGATTTTAATTTCATGGATCGAGTCTTCTGATATGTCAGAACTCGAAACCCATGGAATATTTCCTTTCCAAAAAGAGTCATTGCTTCTACTTGGCGTCCCGCCGCCAGTAAATTCACCAATTCCTTCAAGCGGCTTCTCCTCCCACTCCCCCGCCTCCCGAAACTCGGGAAACCGCAACCTCGGCACCAATCCTTTTTTCTCGCTCATTGATCCTCCAACCCGTCATAGCAGGCGTAGCACGTCAGCATGATGTCGCTGATCTCGCGTTGACTGCCGGAGCCGAGTTCGACCATTTTCCCGACATCGGCAAAATGGTCGGCGATGTCGTGGCCCCACACGAAGCTTTCCGTCATGGCGTAGACAAATTCATTGTGCATATCTCGATTTCCCCTTGTTATTCATATGCTGCTAATCCCGAAATCTCGCGTGCCCCGGCTTGCTTCTTGAGCACCGGGACTAATTCTACCATTAAGGCTGTCTCGGCCTTGCCGCGTGCCTTCCAGCCGAGATCTTGCGGAGCGAACAGCTCGCTCAGTTGCTCGCTGTCGAATCTCCCCCGCTCGATAATCTCCTCAAAAAAGCTGTGCAGCGCGTCGGCGTCAAGGCCGTGTCGCTCAGCGATGGCGGTGAGTTCTTCGCGGCTTTTGTTTGTCTTGAACACCTGATACTCGCCTTTGATCTCCTCAATACCGCCGTGGCCCTTGCCGACGTTCAGGGTGTCGATGTAGGCGATGATGTCCTCGCGCTCGTCCATCAGGTTGCTGTGGGCGCAGAGCAGATTGACGATCTGCTCGCGGGTCATGGTTTCCTTGCCCGGTGCCTCCTGACGATATTGGGCAATCAGGCCCATGATGTAGTCGTAATCAATCAGTGCCGAGGAGAACAGCACGAACTCGAAGTCGAGTTGGTCGATCTCCGGCGGAAGGGCGCCGTCGTTGCCGGTCTTGCCCTGCTTTTTGCGCAGCCGCTGGGCGATCTCTATGTATATGCCCTTGAAGCCGCGATCAATCTCGGTGGGCAGGCATTGCTCGATCTGTTCGCGCTGGGCGTCGCTTAAGTCGGTGTATTGATTCAGATCGGTCTTGATCCTTTGCACCGCCTTGAAGCATTCGATGAACTCAGCGCGGGCGATGTCGCCCTTGAGGTTGTTGACCGCTGCGGGGGTGAAGGGCTGGTTGTGGGCGGCCATGAACTGTTCGAGCTTTTGCACGGCGGCCTCGAACTTTTGGATGACGGTGGGCGCGGAATCGGCCAGCCAGATGTCGCGCGAGCGGTGGGTGTTTTCGCCGGAAAACAGCGCGATGGCGGCATCAACAGCCTGCTCTTGGGCGCGGAAGTCGAGAATCTGCCCGTGCGGCTTGGTGTCGTTGAGCACCCGGTTGGTGCGCGAGAAGGCTTGAATCAGACCGTGGTGCTTGAGGTTTTTATCGACATAGAGGGTGTTGAGGTATTTGGAATCAAAGCCGGTCAGCAGCATATCGACGACGAGGGTGATGTCGATCTTGAGGCGATGCGGCACGTCTTTTTTGGAGTACTGCTGATCCTTGATGCGGGTCTGCACGTCCTGATAATAGAGATCAAACTCGCTCAAGCTGTGGTTGGTGCCGTATTGAGCATTGTAGTCGTTGATGATGGCTTGCAGCGCGGCTTTTTTGTGCTCGGGCTCCTGCTGGTTGTCGGCCTTTTCTTGCGGCAGGTCTTCCTGAAGCTGCTTGACATCGCGGTTGCCCTCAGCGGGCGGCGAGAAAACGCAGGCGATGTTGAGCGGGTGATAATCCGGGGTTTGTGTTTTGCGCTCGGCCTGAAGCTGCTTGAACAGGTCGTAGTAAGCGATGGCCTCGTTAATTGAGCCGGTGGCAAACAGGGCATTAAAGCGACGCTGGTTGGTGGCGGCGTCGTGCTTGGTAAGAATCGCCTCGGCGATGGCGCGCTGGGTCAGCGCCTGGTTGGGCTTGGGCGTGGCCGCAGACTCGCCCTCGGTCCTGACTTCGGGCTTGTAATACTCGATATGAAAGCGCAGCACATTGCGGTCATCAATGGCGTGGGTGATGGTGTAGGCGTGCAGCTGCTGTTGAAAAATATCCTCGGTGGTCTTGAAGGTGCCCTGTGTGCCGTCAATCTGGGTGTGGCTGGCGTTTTCTTCAAAGATCGGCGTGCCGGTGAAACCGAACAGTTGCGCCTTGGGAAAGAACGCCTTGATGGCCTGATGGTTCTCGCCAAACTGCGAGCGGTGGCACTCGTCGAAGATGATCACCAGGCGCTTGTCGCGCAGCGGGGCCAGGCGTTCCTTGTAGGTCTGCTTGCCTTTCTCCTTGTGCTGCAAGGCTTTCTTGCTGGATTCATCCAGCGCCAGGCCGAGCTTTTGAATGGTGGTGACAATCACCTTGTCGGCGTAGTCCTCGGAGAGCAGGCGGCGCACCAGGGTCTCGGTGTTGGTGTTCTCCTCAACGCAGCCTTCTTGGAATTTGTTGAATTCGAGCCGGGTCTGGCGGTCGAGGTCTTTGCGATCCACCACGAACAGGCATTTCTCGATGTCGGGGTTGTCCTTGAGCAGGGTGGAGGCTTTGAAACTGGTCAGGGTTTTGCCGCTGCCGGTGGTGTGCCAGATATAGCCGTTGCCGCGATTCTGATGGATGCAGTCCACAATGGCCTGCACGGCGTAGATCTGATAAGGCCGCATGATCAGCAGCTTCTGTTCGCTGGCAACCAGCACCATGTAACGACTGAGCATCTGCCCAAGGGCGCATTTCGCCAAGAAAGCCTCGGCGAAGTCGTTCAGATGGGTGATCTTGCGGTTGTTCTGATCCGCCCACTGATAGATAGGTAAAAAGCGCTCGTCAGCGTTGAAGGCGAAATGCTGGCTGTGGTTGTTGGCGAAGTAGTAGGTATTGTTGCGGTTGCTGACGATGAACAACTGCATGAAGCAGAGCACGCTGTTGGTGTAGCCGTTGCCGGGGTCGTTCTTGTAATCAACGATCTGCTCCATGGCGCGGCGCGGGGTAATCTCCAGGGTCTTCAGCTCGATTTGTACCAGCGGCAGGCCGTTGAGCAGCAGGATGACATCGTAGCGGTGGTGGCTGCTGTCGGTGTTGATGCGCAGCTGATGGATGACCTCGAAATGGTTTTTGCACCAATCTTTGAGTTTGACCAGCATGTAATGCAGCGCCGAGCCGTCCTCGCGCTGAAAATAGCCGATCTCGCGCAGCTGTCTGGCGGCCTGGAAGACATCGGCGCAGATGATCTTATCGCGCAGCCGGGCGAACTCGGTATCGGTGAGGCTGACCTGGTTCAGCGCCTCGAACTGGACGCGAAAGTTGGCCTCCAGCGCGGCTTTGTCGCGGATATCGGGGCGGTAGGTGTATTTCAGCTCCTGAAGCTTGGCGATCAGCGTTTGTTCAATCTGGCTTTCTGTCAGAGTCATCCTGTGACCTTCTCGTGATGTTGGGGTAATGCGTCTGGATTTTTTGTGTGCTTAGGTTTTCCATGCTACAACATGCGGCTATTTGAATTTTATCCCATAAAAAACAAATAGCTTAAATCATCTTTTGCCGTAATGCAGAAGTCTTTAAAATACAAAGCAGCGCATTTTATCCTGTCTTGCGTTGAGCGTTCCTTAAATGTCCCCGCGCTTCTGGTACAATGCGCTGCCTCTGGGATAGAGTGCCCGCCATGCACTCGCGATAAACACGATTAGGCGGCCTTGCGCCGTACCATGGACCCCCCCGTGCCAAAAAACCCATTGTCGCAACTGCCCATCCCCGAGATTGCCGAGATCCGGCGCCTGCGCGCCCGTTTTGTAGATCAGCAGGTCGAAAATACCTATTGCAAGCTACGCATTGCCGGATTTTTGCGCACCTATCTGATTATCCTTGGTCTGATTATCCTCATGGCCGCCGCCATCGCTCCGCTGGATATCGAACGCTTAAGCGGTGGGCAATTGCATGCGGTCTTGGCGGTGCGCAGCTTCTTTATCGGCGGCCTGATCATTTTGGGCATTATCGCCTGTTACCGCCCGGCAAGCCTGATGCGCATCGCCCCGGCCACCGGCATACTGGCCACCCTCTGTACCCTGCTGATTACCTTGCTATACAAAACTGACCATGGTTCCGTGGTGGGCAATGTCACCCAGTTTGCCTTCATCGGCCTGGTGTTTTTGCTGCTGCTGCCTAACACCTTCACCACCCGCCTGCTGCTCACGCCCCTGATCCTGGTGTCCACCTGGCTGGTTGCGCTAGACAGCCAAGGCGTGGCCACTGATGCGCAGATCTTTATGAGTGGTCTGTTTGTCAGCGGCGTCGTTTTGATGATTCTGGCGGTGGCTCATCGCGAAGATCTGATGCGCCGCGAACAATTCGCCACGCTGCATGCGCTGATACGCCTCTCCACCACCGATATGCTCACCGGCATCGCCAACCGTCGGGCATTTTTTCATCATGCCGAACACCTACTGAAAAGCGCGGCTCAACAAGGCCGCGCGGTCAGCGTGCTGATTTTTGACATTGATCATTTCAAGTGTATTAACGACCGCTTTGGTCATGCCAATGGCGATGAGGCGCTGCGCTGCTTCAGCCGGACCATTCAGGCCCTGCTGCGCCCTGACGACCACTTCGCCCGGATCGGCGGGGAGGAATTCAGCGTGATGCTCCCGCAAACCACGCTCAATGAGGCGTTGGCCATCGCCGAACACCTGCGTCAAGGTGTCGCCGCCATCCGTCTGCAAAGCCCGCAAGGATATATCCCGCTAACCACCAGCATCGGCGTCGCGCAATGGCAGCCGCATGAAACCATCGACCAGACCTTGGCCCGCGCCGATCAAGCCCTATACCTGGCTAAAAATAGCGGACGCAATCGCGTTATTGCCAGCGAGAGCACTGCCGAAAGCTGCACCTTGCCGCAATTTTGACACCCGCCCGCGTGGCGTTTATCCAAACCCGCCCGCGCATCAATATTTTGACTCGTATAAAAATCAAGTCTTTTACAATCAAAAGATTAAACAATAAAGTTAAATTGGCACAGAACTCGCATCAGACCCGTCAACATACTAAATCTTCATTTGAGGTCTGCGCAATGAACCATAACTCCACAAGCCCGCAGCTTTTGACCTCTGTGGCAACTGCCGGCGCTTTCCCCCAAGAGCTCAATACATTAAACCATGCTTTACTGACGCCAACCGCACTGGCCTTGCGTTTGCAAACCACGCTGGAGATTGAAAAGCTGCTGGATCTGTTTTCGCAAACGGTTGGCTACGCCATCCCCCACGATGGTCTGACCTTTAGCCATCAAGACAGCGGCCTGCACCTGTCTCAAGGTCGCATCTCCCGCCACAGTTGCAGTTATCGGCTGAGCCTGGAAAACGAGTCATTGGGGGAATTGCGGTTTTTGCGGGGGCGCAAATTCCGTGAGGCTGAATTGAGCCTGCTGGAGGAGTTTTTGGCGGTATTGGCGTACCCGATTCGTAACGCCTTGTGGTATCGCCGGGCGTTGCTGGCCGCGCAAACCGATGTCTTGACTGGGCTTTCCAACCGCCTGGCGATGGAAACCCTGGTCAACAAAGAGCTGGCCCAGTTTCGCCGGGGCGGCCCAAGCACCGCCCTGGTCGTCATTGATCTGGATCACTTCAAGCGTATTAACGACGAATATGGCCACCTCACCGGGGATCTGGTCTTAAGAACCGTTGCCCAAGCCCTGCAAAAAGCCACCCGCAAAAGCGATAGCCTGTTTCGTTATGGCGGCGAGGAATTTGTCGTCTTGATCCCCAACACCGACGCTGAACAGGCACAGCTCGCCGCAGAACGCTTCTGCCAGGCGGTACGCGATTGTGAAGTCATCCTCGAAGACGGCACACAACTGGCCTTATCCGCCAGCGTCGGCGTAGCCCTGTGCGAATTACAAGACAGTTGCATTGACTTGTTCCAGCGCGCTGATGCGGCCATGTACGCCGCCAAAACCGCCGGGCGCAATCAGGCCAGAATGGCATCGTATACGGGCGATTTTGTGGCCAAAGCGCATCCCGATACCACAACGGTGAGCCAGCGCGAATGCGGCGCGGATCTATCCAGCGGTGCCGCAAAAGCGCTGGATCAGCGCGCGTAACAGTGTCACGGTTGGCGCCAGGCGCTCCACGGCGAGATATTCGTTGTGCTGATGAGCCTGGGCGATATCGCCGGGGCCGCAGATGACCACATCCATGCCCAAGGCGTGCAGATAAGGCGCTTCGGTGCCAAAGGCCACCGCCTGGGCTTTTTCGCCGGTCAAGGCTTCCAGGCTCGTCACCAGATGCGAATCCGCCGGGGTTTCCATCGCCGCAATCCCTTCAAACAGGCTAAACAGCTCCAATCCAAGGCCGTGGCGCTGGGCAATCGGCGCCAGGCGTTCGCGCAGGGTGTGACGCAGTTCATCCAGCGCCATGCCGGGCAGCGGGCGCAGATCAATATGCAATTCACACTGGCCGCAAATGCGATTGGGATTGTCTCCGCCGTGGATATGGCCGAGGTTGAGCGTGGGATGGGGGACGCTGAACAAGGGATGGTGATGGTGTTTTTGCAGCGTGTCACGCCAGGCGAGTAGCTCCCCGATCACGGCATACATCCCTTCCAGGGCATTGATGCCCAGTGCGGGGTTGCTCGAATGTCCGGAGCGCCCGGTCAGGCGGATGCCTTCCATCAGAATGCCTTTGTGCATCCGTACCGGAATCAGGTTGGTCGGCTCGCCAATGACCGCATAGCGGGCCGGTAAAGGGGCGATGCTGCTCAGCAGCTTGGCGCCTTCCATGGAGCTTTCTTCATCGGCGGTGGCTAACAATATCAAGGGACGATGCAGATCTTCAGCCTTGATACCCCGCACCGCTTCCAGTGCCAGGGCAAAAAAGCTTTTCATGTCGCTGGTGCCTAACCCGTACAGCTTGCCGTCGCGCTCCGTCAGGCAGAAGGGATCACTATCCCACAATGCCGGATCGCAGGGCACTGTGTCGGTGTGCCCCGCCAATAGCAGACCCTCTTCGCCATGCCCCAGGGTTGCCACCAGATTGGCCTTACCGGGCCGCCCCGGCAAAGGTTGAATGCTGACCTCAAAGCCGGCGCTTTGGCAAAACTCCGCCAGAACCTCAATCAGCGGCAGATTGGACTGATCAAAGGCAGGGCTGACACTGCTGACGGAGGGAATCTCAATCAGCCGCCGCAGGAGTGTGTGCAGATCAGGAAGTGTGGACATGAGGCTGCTCTCTATCAGACAGCAAAAGGGTTTGTAACGGCGTGGGTTGCCTACAGGCAATCTGCCAGCGCGGCTAAAAAGGCGCGGTTTTCATCCGGTGTCCCGATGGTGACGCGCAGGCAATCGTGCAGCAAACCGCCCGCTGGGGCGAGATTTTTAATTAAAATCCGCCGTTCGCGCAGGGCATTGAAGATTGAGGTGGCCTGCCCGCTGGGCGTGCGCAACAGGATAAAGTTGGCCTCACTGGGAAAGGGTGTGATACCCGGCATCGCAGACAAGGCTGCAAAGACCTGCTCGCGGTCGCGGCAAATGGCCTGTGCCTGGGCGGCAAAAACGTCCTCATGCTCCAAAGCAAAGCTGACGCTGATCTGGGTCAGGACATTGATATTATACGGCAGGCGCACCTTGTCAAATTCACTGATCCAGGCCGGATCGCCACACAGATAGCCCAAACGCAGCCCTGCCAGCCCTTGCTTGGACACCGTGCGCATCACCAAAAGCTGCGGATGCGCGGGCAAATCAGCCATGAAGCTGTCGCGGGCAAAGGGGGCATAAGCCTCATCCAGCACCACCAGCCCCGGCGCAACCTCCAGCAAGCGCTCAATATCGGCACGCGCAAAACAGTTACCCGTCGGATTATTCGGATAGGCAATAAACATCACCGCCGGCTGATGATGCTCAATGGCGGCCAGCATCGCCGGCATATCCAGCGAGAAATCCTCGCGCAGCGGCACCCCCACATACTCAAGCCCGGTAAACCCGGCAATCATCCGATACATCACAAAGCCTGGCTCCGGTGCCAGCACACACTGCCCCGGCTGGGCCAGCGCCAGCAGCAGGATCTGGATCAATTCATCCGAGCCATTGCCCAGCATGATCGACTGCCCCTGGGGCACCTGAGCATGACGGCGCACCCGCTCAAGCAACGCACTGGCCCGAGGATCTGGATAACGATTGACGCTCACCTCACGCAGGCGCGCCAGCCACTGCTCGGTCAACGGTTCTGGCCAGTGATAGGGATTTTCCATCGCATCCAGTTTGATCATGCCGGTACTGTCAGGCACCGGATAGGCGCTGATCGTGCGCACCAGCGGCTTGATCCAGCGCGTCAGCGCGTTCTCCAGCGCGTTCTCCAGCGCGGTCTTAGGCGTCGTCACGGGCATCGTCCTGCATCAAGCGATATTCCGCCGAACGGGCGTGGGCAATCAGACCCTCGCCGCGTGCCAGAATGGCCGCCGTGCGCCCCAGAGTATCCGCGCCCTGGGCGCTGGCATGTACCAGGGTGGTACGCTTTTGAAAATCATAAACCCCCAGCGGCGAGGAAAAACGCGCCGTGCGCGAGGTCGGCAACACATGATTAGGCCCGGCGCAATAATCGCCCAGCGCCTCACAGGTATAACGCCCCATGAAAATCGCCCCGGCATGACGGATGCGTGGCGCCAGCGCCTGCGGATTATCCACCGATAACTCCAGATGCTCCGGCGCAATATAATTGGCTAACTCCACCGCCTCATCCATATCCTGCACATGAATCAAGGCCCCGCGCAAAGACAGCGAGGCGCGGATAATCTCAGCGCGTGGAATATCCTCAAGCAGGGTATCCATCGCCGCCGCCACCGCATCCAAAAAAGCCTCATCGGGAGACACTAAAATCGCCTGCGCATCCTCATCATGTTCCGCCTGCGAAAACAGATCAGCGGCAATCCATGCCGGATCAGTTTGGCCATCACAGATCACCAAAATCTCCGACGGCCCGGCCACCATATCAATGCCCACCGTGCCAAACACCATCCGCTTGGCCGTGGCGACATAGATATTGCCCGGCCCAACGATTTTATCCACCTGCGGAATGGTCTGCGTGCCATAGGCCAGCGCCGCAATCGCCTGCGCCCCGCCAATGGCAAACACCCGATCCACATCCGCCACATCCGCTGCCGCCATCACCATATCGTTAATCTCGCCATCGGGCGTTGGCACCACCATAATCAGCTCCGGCACCCCCGCCACCTTGGCAGGAATCGCATTCATCAACACCGACGACGGATAAGCCGCCTTGCCACCGGGCACATACATCCCCACCCGATCCAGCGGCGCCACCTGCTGCCCCAGCAAAGTGCCATCCGCCTCGGTATAGGACCAGGACGCCAGCCGCTGCTTTTCTGCATAAACGCGAATCCGCTCAGCCGCCAGCTCAATGGCCTCAAGCTGCGCCGCCGGAATATTACGCCGCGCCTCCGACAGGCGCTCATGGGAAATCTCCAGCTCCGCCAGCGAACTAGTCGACATACGATCAAAGCGATTGGTGTATTCCACCACCGCCTGATCCCCCTCACGCCGGACGGTTTTCAGAATATCCTTGACGGTATTAAACACGCCCTCATCAGAGACCGAATCCCAGGCAAGCAGGGTATCTAAGCGTTGGCGAAAATCAGACTGGCGGGAACTTAAGCGGACGATATCAGGCATGATCTCGATCAATCGAATGGTTGCAAGAAGAGCCTCAAGTTTAGCGGTGCAAGCCAAGTCACCGCAAGAGCGCAGCGCCAAAGCGACTCTGTATGGGCGCGGCACGCAGTGGCGGCGGCTTCTAGCCGTCGCTTTCTTTTTGCGGCATCAAGATGATGCCGCCCCTTTAGGGGGGGGGGTTATAAAAGCAAACACCTTAAAACATAACCCCCTCCCCGCCTGTGGCGGGAGTTCCCCTTAACAGGGGGAGAGTTTTTTAACGGCCACGGAGCTGGAGCTCGGCGCTCCCAGTGGCGGCATCTTCCAGATGCCGTTGCAAAGCGACGGGTGGAAGCCGCCGCTACTTCGGGCCAGGCGGGTGCTCGGCACGCCCAAGCCGCAGGAGAAACTTTCACAGTCTTTGCACAATCTATGCAAAACACTTGCAATGTTAGCGAGTAGACTAGGTTCCAACGGTGAGGAAAATAGGCTCCGAGCCGCTTCGTTCGTTGAATCATTTTTAGGAGAACACCATGAGAAAACATGCACTCGTACTTGCTCTGGGGTTGCTGGCAGGCACCGCTACGGTTCACGCGCAGGGCTTCGAATACGGGCCGTATGGTCCGGGAGCCGGGCCGGGGGCCTGGCAGCAGCCGCAAGGCCATTATTGCCATCCCGGCATGATGCAGCCTCGTCATGGCCAAGGGCAGATGCAAAAAGGCCAGCGCATGATGCAGGCCGATCCACAACAGCGGATTGAGCAACGGCTGCAACGCATGACACAGCGCTTAGAGCTTGATGCCGATCAGCAAGAACAGATGCGCAGCTTGCTCAAAGAGCAGCAGGAACAGCGCGACGCACAGCGCGCCGAACGCATGAAACAGCGCGAGGCGATGCAGGCACGCATGGATGAGATTCTCAGTCCGGAGCAGCGGATGATGCAGCGCCAAGGCGGTGCTAACCCGGCTTTTCGTGGCCCTTGGCAAGGGATGTCGCCGCAACAGGGAATGCCACAGCAGGGCATGGGACGTGGTCAAGGCTATAATAACCCCTATGCCCAGCAGCCCTGGCACCCCGCACCTTACGGACAGCAGGGATTTGGCCCCGGCCCCGGTTATGGCTATGGCCGCTTTTAAGCACGCCACGCGCATTCGATAAATATACTTGACTTATACACTAAGGCTTTGCTAGATTCGGGTCAAATGGCGTCGCTAAATCACGGCGCTGTTTGACCCGAGTTTTTTTGATACACGGCTGAAATACACACATGTCATGCGCAAACGCTCACCATAGTGCTGTTTGGGTGACGCCGCCATCGACAGGCTGCGTCGCTACGGTGTTGCCGGTTGCCTTGTTATCTTCCCTCCTGGTTTTGCTGCGACTGCCGCGGCTGTGCGGCGACTTCTCCTGATCATGCCTGGCGAGGCTTAACGCATTCCCCAAAACACGCCTGTCCTGATGGTGGCAGGAATCGTATAAGATAGCCCCACTTTTAACCGCAGCAGGTGCCGCCGTGCGCCTGTTTTATGAGGTCGCAGCCATGTCCAAAGATAAATTGATCATTTTTGATACCACCTTGCGCGATGGTGAACAAAGCCCCGGCGCCTCCATGACTCGTGATGAAAAGGTGCGCATTGCCAAGGCCCTGGAAAAGATGCGGGTCGATGTGATCGAGGCCGGTTTCCCGATTGCCAGTGTCGGTGATTTTGAGGCGGTCAACGCCGTGGCCAAGGTGATTAAAGACAGCACCGTGTGCGGCTTGGCACGGGCCAAGGAGGCCGATATTGACCGCGCCGGTGAGGCTTTAAAACCCGCCGAATCCAAACGCATTCACACCTTTTTGGCCACCTCGCCCATTCACATGCAGCATAAGTTGCACATGACCCCGGATCAGGTCGTGGAGCAGGCGGTGCATGCGGTCAAGCGGGCACGCCAATGGACGGATAATGTCGAATTTTCACCCGAGGATGCCGGGCGCTCTGAATTGGATTTTTTGTGCCGCGTGATTGAGGCGGTGATTGACGCCGGGGCCACGACGATCAATATTCCCGATACCGTGGGGTATAACATCCCGCAACAATTCGGCGAATTGTTGAAAAACTTGATCGAACGGGTTCCCAATGCCGACAAGGCGGTATTTTCCGTGCATTGCCATAATGACCTGGGGCTGGCCGTGGCCAATTCCTTGAGCGCCGTGCTCAATGGTGCCCGGCAGGTGGAATGCACCATCAATGGCTTGGGGGAACGGGCTGGCAATGCCGCGCTGGAAGAAATTGTCATGGCGGTGCGCACCCGCCAGGATATTTTTGCGTGCGATACCACCCTGGATACCACGCAAATTCTCCCCTGCTCACGGCTGGTATCCGGGATTACCGGCTTTCCGGTGCAGCCGAATAAGGCCGTGGTGGGTGCCAATGCCTTTGCCCATGAGTCCGGGATTCATCAGGATGGCGTACTAAAATCACGCGAAACGTATGAAATCATGCGCGCCCAGGATGTGGGCTGGACCGATAACCGCATCGTCTTGGGCAAACTCTCCGGGCGCAATGCCTTCAAGACCCGCTTGAAAGATTTGGGCATTGAAATAGCCTCTGAGGAAGAATTAAACGAGGCCTTTGCCCGCTTCAAGGATTTAGCCGATAAAAAACACGAGATCTACGACGAGGATTTGCAGGCGGTGGTCAAAGATGCCTTCAGCACCATGGAACACGAAAGCTTAAAATTGATTGCGCTGAAAGTCTGCTCAGAAACCGGCGAAACCCCGGTGGCAACCGTAACCCTCAATGTGCGCGGTGAGGAATACACCGGCAGCGCCCCCGGCAGTGGCCCGGTAGATGCCTCCTTTCGGGCGATAGACAGCGTGGTCGGCAATCATACCCAGTTGATGTTGTATTCGGTCAACAACATCACCAGCGGCACCGACTCACAAGGCGAGGTCAGCGTGCGCCTGGAAAAAGCCGGGCGCATCGTCAACGGCCAGGGCGCGGATACCGATATCGTCATCGCCTCTGCCAAGGCCTATCTCAATGCGCTTAACCGCTTTGAACTCCCCGCCAACCCCCGCGCTCATCCACAACTGGGCGATGTGTAAACCGGCATAACCCCGCCCCGGCAAGCCATCGCGCTTGCCGCCTCTGGTGAGTTTGCGGCCTTGTCAATGCCTGGATCAGGTTTTGTGTGCGCGCGCCGTCAGCCAGTTTTTCAATGCCAGCAAAAGCCCCAGGGCAATGAATGCCCCTGGGGGCAGCAGCGCCAGTAAAAAGCCGGGGTAGTCGGGGAAGATGATCAGGCTCAGGGCCTTAGCCTTTTCGCCAAACAGCAGATGCGCCTGGGTTAACAGGGTGCCTTGTCCGATCAGTTCACGCACGGCGCCCAAGGCGATGAGTGCCAGGGTAAAGCCCAGACCCATGGCCAGCGCATCCAGCAGCGCCCGTGGTAGGGGCTGGCGCGAGGCAAAGGCCTCGGCGCGCCCGATAATCAGGCAATTGGTGACAATCAGCGGGATGAAAATCCCCAGCAGGGTGTGCAGTTCATAGAAATACGCCTGCATCAGATGTTCAATCGTGCTCACCACCGAGGCAATGATCAATACATACAGCGGGATGCGGATCTCCGGGCGTATCCAGTGGCGCAACAGCGACACGCTGGCATTGGAGATCAGCAGGGTCAACATTGTCGCCAGACCCAACCCGAGGGCGTTGATCACCGTTCCTGACACCGCCAGCAATGGACACAATCCCAGCAATTGCACCAGCGCCGGGTTATTCGTCCACACCCCTTGATACACAATACTGCGATAACTCGGCGGCGCTATCATGATGGCTCGGTGGGCTCATGCCACAGTTGCGGATGTAGGGCCACATAGCGCAGCACATCACGCACCGCATGAACCACAGCGCGGGCCGTAATCGTTGCGCCGGTGAATTGGTCAAACACCCCACCATCGCGCCGGACGGCCCATTGGGTCAGCGCCGGATCAGTCAGCGAGCGTCCATTAAAACCCAGAATCCAATCGCTGCGGCGTAGCTCAATATCATCACCCAGTCCAGGGGTTTCCTGATGCGCCACCACCCGTACCCCCACAACCGCACCGTCTTGTGCAATGGCAATCAGCAGATCAATCGGTCCGGCATAGCCTTTAGGCGCCCGGGCGGCAAAAATCAGCGCAGTGGTCCGCCCCTGCTGGCGCACCGGGTACACCCACACCGGCTGGCTGTGACCTAAGCACGGATCGGGCGCAACGGTAAAAGCCTGCGCGAGGATGTCGTTATCATAAACCCGGTTAGCCAGCAAAGCCTCCAGACTCAGGCGCATCGCCTCCGCCGTATTGGCCTGGATGCGCGGCGCCGTGGCCCAATGGGTCAGCGCCACCAGCCCCGTACCCACGCTGGCAAACACCGCAAGCACCATGGCCGCAAGCAGGCTACTACGCACAACGGCGAAGGTCCTTAGGCATCATCGCGGATCAACTTCAGGCCCACGCGGGTCACTTGATCCCCCTCCATTTCGCGTACCACCAGCTCCACACCGCCGATCTGCAGTCGATCGCCGACGACCGGCTGGGTTTGCAGATGCGCGTGAATCACCTCATTGAGGGTCTGATCCGCCTGTTCTGGCGGCATATTCAGGCCATACACCAAGGACAGCTCGCCGAGCGTCGCCTTGCCATTGAGCGCAAACTCGCCGAAAAAGCGCTGCTCCGAGAGCCGCTTGGGTGCCAGACTCTGGGTAAACAGACTATCCAGCACCGCAAAATCCTGGGGTACAGCCATCAGATATAAATAATCGTTTGGCCGCAGATCAAAGAAATCCAACGTATCCAGCAGCCGTTTATCACGCAGATGGGCCACCACCCGCACCGTCTTTGGCAGGGTGAAATTGCTCCACTTTTTGCGCACCACCGGGGTATTTTCGGTCAGGCGATAGCCTACCAACACCAGCTCCTGCTGACCGGGAATATCCAGCGCCACCCGCTGCACCTCCTTGCTGGTCGGCGGCACCTCCAGTTTCAGCAGGCGCGCCGACAAAGACACCGTCCAGCCCTGAATCAACAACGACAGCAACACCACGAAAAACACGATATTGAAAAAGCTCGCCGCGACATCCAGCCCGGCCAGCAGCGGAAACAGCGCCAGAATAATGGGCACGGCCCCGCGCAAGCCCACCCAGCCAATAAACACCTGCTCACGCCAGGGAAAATGAAAGGGCAACAAACACAGCCACACGGCCAGCGGCCGCGCCAGCAAAATCAGCACCAAGCCGATCAGCAAAGCATCCAAGGCCACCGGTAACAGCGCCGAAGGCGTCACCAACAGTCCCAACATCAAAAACATGCCGATTTGTGACAGATTCGCAATGCCATCATGAAAGCGGCTGATATGGTGACTAAACTGCAGCGGACGATTGCCCAGAATCAAGCCCACCAGATAAATCGCAAGAAAACCACTGCCATTGACAACAGACACCAGACCAAAGATTGACAAGGCCCCAGCCAGCGCCAGCAAAGGATACAAACCCGCTGACAGCTCCAGACGGTTAATCAGCCACAACAGCGCAAAACCCCCGGCAATGCCAAGCAAGGCCCCCAGCCCCATTTGCTGGACAAACTGCCACAACACCATCAGGCCCATATGCTCAGCGCCACTGAGCAAAAGCTCAATTAACAGAATCGTTAAAAAAATCGCCATTGGGTCATTACTGCCCGACTCAATCTCCAGCGTTGCGCCCACCCGCTGCTTAAGCTCCAGACCGCGAGAATGCAGCAAAGAAAATACCGCCGCCGCATCGGTTGAACCCACAATGGCGCCGAGTAACAAGCCCTCCAGGATGCCCAGTTGCAGCCACCACGCCACAAATGCACCGGTTATCGCCGAGGTAATCACCACCCCCACGGTCGCCAGCACCAGCGCCGGTTTCAAACCCACCCGGAAGTTTTTTACCGGTGTGCGCATCCCGCCATCAAACAAAATAATTGCCAAGGCCAGTGAGGCAAATAAATGCGCAATCTGCACATTATCAAAATCAATCCCCCCAAGCCCCTCCTCGCCCAGCAACATGCCGATGATTAAAAAAACCAGCAATAAAGGCGCACCGACGCGGGCCGTGATGACATTGGCCAGCACACTGACCAATAAAATCAGACCACCAAGCAAAATAATATGATTCGTTAAATCCATGCAGGGCTATTGATGAGGTAAAAGTCGGAAGACAACGGATGGCGCGTATTGTCACACCACGCAACCGTCATAAAACGCCAGTATACAAAAAACTGTGCTGTTCAGCGCACAAACCCTTTGAGTTTTGCGACTTAACGAAACAATGGCGATAACCTTGCAGGACTTACCGCTCATCAATGGCTGAGATAATCGACACCATCCGTCCTTGTCTCGCCATGTTCACGCCGTCAGCACCCGCGCGGGCGAACCCGTCTTACCTGGCTCTTGCGTGCGTTTAACGTCCGGCCTGAGCGCGTCCAGACGATCCAGACCATTGCGGTCTAAATCTTCGCCCGCTTACGGTGTTTCTTTGAACGGCTGCCATAAAGACGCACGCTTTCTAACCCTCTAACGATTTAAAACACGTCGCGGCGGCTTTGCTGAAGGTTGAAGATGCGTAGATAAGTGTCGGCTACATAGGATGCCATGAAGCGGCGGCAAATTTTGGCGCTGTCTTCTTCTATGGGTAAGGCATCCAGCGCGCGTTCCATGCCTTGCGTGAGCGCTTGTACGTCATTGGGGGGAACCAGGGTGCCGTATTTCCCCTGTTGCAGAATATCGCCTGCATCGCCGGGGGCATCGGTAGCAACGACCTTGACGCCCAGGTATAAAGCCTCGGCGAGGGTCTGCGGAAAGCCTTCCCATCGTGCGGATGTGACAAATAAATCGGCCCGCGCCATCAGTGGGTAGGGATTAAACACATGCCCATGAAATTCCACAAAGGCACCGATGGCCAACGCTTTGACCAAGGTTTCCAGGGCGGCACGGTCTGGCCCATCGCCTAAAATCAGCAGACGCGCCGGGCGCTGCTTGAGTAAATGGGTAAAGGCGTGCAGCAGGGTTCGATAATCTTTATGCCGGGTTAGGCGCCCAACACTGATGATCAGTGGGATGCCGGGCTGTGACAACCATGGATGTTCAACCACTTGGGCGGCCTTTTTTTCCATCATGGGCGCGGCGCAGGCGGGGTATACGGTGATGATGCGCGTCCCCCCAAGGCCGGTGATCTCGGCCAGTTCCTGCCGGATGCTGTCGGAAAAGGCGATGATATGTTGTGCACTGGGGTAGCTGCGCTGTATCTCGCGCAGTCGCTGGCGTAAGCTGTCGGGGTCATGTTGCAAGGCCTGGGTATGCAGCGTTGCAGCGGTCAAAACACAGCGGGTATGCACGAAGGGGCGCTTGCTGACACGCGCCGCCAGAAGACTTGCAGGGTGTGAGGTGGCGAGCAGTACATACGGCTTGCGCGTGACCAGATAGCGCCATAAGGCCGTGCGCGTGGCAAAACCGCCATCCCCTTCCAGCTCAACCCAGCGCACGAGGTAGGCGATTTCATCCGGATAGCATAGTGTGCCGTCGGCGAAATTGACCATTTCAACCCGCAAGCCCCGGCTAACCCATTCCCGCACCAGATTTGCCAGATGGCGACATAAGCCGCCCTCACCACGAAAATGCCCCAACACGCTGATATCCGGCGCCCGGCGAAAGCGGGGGTCGTCGTCATCAATCGCGGGGAAAAGATCGGGTGAGTTGTCGCTTGCGTGATTGCGGGGTGTTTTATGCTGGTTTGGGTCTTGGCTCACTCAATAACCTATACTTTGACGGCTCGGGATGGGGTGCGCTATTTTTTCTTAATGCGCGCGGTTTTTCCAGTCTTAACCGACATTTTCCACTCGCCGGGGTTTGTAACTGCTGGCTAAAATCTATCATTTTCTATAAAAACCTTGTCTTTTTGCGCCCGGTTGCGCTGTGCTTTGTTATGTAGTAGGCTGTCCTTGTGCGCTTTTGCACCGTCCAGACAGGCTACGGCTGGACGTTAATCCGTACGCAAGAGTTATGTAAGACCCGGTTTTTCCTGGCAATAGCAGTGACGGCGTATACAAATCCGTGAAATAAATTTTCATAGATTTTTAGTAGCGGCACAGTGAATGGATACTGCACTATGGGTAACATGGAGCGGCGGTGTGTTGCCGGGCGAGTGCCCGGCATTCCATGATGCCTATGGTGGCAAAAATTTCACCTTTCGTAGCAAAGCGCCATCATTGCTCCGCACTGGGCGCGGCGCTGGAGAGCAGACGGAATATCTCGGCATGGCGGGAATATCTGGCAAGGTCTCGCGGGGTATATCCCTGTTCATTGTGGGCATGTACATCGGCCTGGTGGTCAAGCAAACGCTGCACCAGCTCGATATGGCCTTCTTCTGCGGCGCTGTGCAACGGGGTGTTGCCGTCAGCGTCGCGTACATTGACCTGTGCGCCGTAGCTCAGTAGCTGTTCTACCAACGCTGCCTGGTTTGCAGCGACGGCATAGTGTAAGGGGCTGCGTTGGCGAAAACCCGCTGTTTGCTCAATGTCTGCACCCAGTTCATGCAATAGTGCCAGACGCGGCGCATTCCCATTGTCAATCGCCTCATGCCAGAGGGTCTCGTCAAATCGGCTGATGCGGTTGATGTCCGCTCCCAGTTGATGCAGGTGACGCAGCAGCGCATCATCATCTACCCTAAAGAGCAGCGCATCGCCGGAGTTTATATACTCGGCATTCAAATCAACGCCGGCGGCGACCAACTGGCTTAGTGCCTCAAGATCGCTTTGGTACATCGCACCACGCACGAGATCATCCAGCGGTGTGGGATCAGCCCCCAGCGCCAGCAGGCGTTGCACCGTCTGCGCATGGCCATGCAAGGCGGCCTGGGCAAGCGGTGTGTCTTCCCGCCGGCCTTCGTTGGGATCAGCCCCGGCGGCGATCAGCGCCTCAATGCTCGCGGTTTGGCCGACGCGGGCTGCCGCCTGGAATACCGACCAGGCAAAGCGCTCGCTATCCTCGGCCAACACTGCCACGCCACGCCGCAGCAGACGCTCAAGCTGTTTGACATCCCCTTGCAGTGCTGCGATGCGTACCGGTGGCCAGTCGATGTGTTGTGGATCCACTGCCGCACCGCGTGCAATCAAGGCCTCGGCCATGCCCAAAGGCATTTCCTGATCCTCCTGACCCAATAAGCCCGTCAGCGCCGTTTGCCCCTGTGCATCGCGGCTATTGATATCCACGCCCTGAGCCAGCAGGTAATCCACGGCCTCAAAAAGCCCACGGCTGACCGCATCGTGCAGCATCAATGGGCCATATTGCGCCAGTTCCGGCTTTGCCCCCCGGGCGATCAGCCATTCTGTCAGGGCCTGCTGGCCTTCATTGATGGCCAGATGCAGCGGTTGCAGCCCGCCCTGCTCGGGTAAATCCAGGCGTGCCCCGTGCGCCAACAGCTCCGCCAGCAGTGTTTCATCGCCCAGCAAAACCGCAAAATGCAGTGGGGAGAATGACTGTTCGTCATCCAGCACATTCACTTCAGCGCCGTGCGCCAAGAGCTGTGATATGGCTTCGCGCAACGCCTGTTGACGGGCCAGCATCCCTTCGTCGATGTCCCAGCCGCGCATCACTAATTCCTGGTGTTGCTGATGAAAGTCGCGCATCAGCTTGCTGAGTTGCAGCAGCGGCGTCTCGCCATGAACATTGGTGGCGTTGATGTTCACGCCCTGTTTAAGCAGATAGCTGAGCGCATCCTGATATGCCAGATCATAGGCCACCCCTTGCAAGGCATAATGCAAAACACCATCACCCTGTTGATCGAGACTGTGCGCATTGGCCAACAGGCTTTGATCAGCCCCCTGGGCGATTAAAAGCGCCACTATCTCAGGATCATAATAGGCGACGGCCAGATGCAGGGCGCTGACCTGGTGGGCATTGAGTGCATTGACCGGCGCTCCTGCCTCAAGTAATCGCTGTACCGCTGCAAGATGGTTACCCCCTGCGGCCAGATGCAGCGCCGTATGACCATCCTCATCCTGGGCATCCACCGCCACCCCGCGCTCAAGGTGACGGTTTATATCATCAAGATAGCCTACAGCGGCGGCTTGATGCAGTGAGGGATAGACCGTGTCGATATGCGCCAGCAAGACCTCAAGCACAGCCTCATGCCCTCTGGCATGGGCGCGTATGGCCGGAGTATCGCCACGCTGGTCAGCCAACAGCGGATCAGCCCCCAAACTCAGCAGAAACGCGACCACCTCCTGATGGCCACCCTCGGCGGCTAAATACAGAGCGGTTTGCTGATTGCGCGCCACGGGTAGATTGATGTGATCAGCCTGGGCCAGCAGACGCACGGCCTCAAGATGTCCCTGCCGGGCGGCGAGATGCAAGGGCATCTGTCCGTGGCGCTGGGTGGCCTGGGGCTCCGCACCCTTGGCCAGCAGGTGTTTGATAATTTCGGTATATCCTTGCTGTGCGGCCTGATGCAATGGCTGCTCATCGGCCTCATTGGCGACATTCACCGCAGCCCCGGCGGCCAGCAACAGCTCAACGATCTCCGGCTGATCCTGTCTGACCGCATGATGCAATGGCGTATTGCCGCGTGCATCTGCTGTGTTGGGATCAGCACCCTGCGCCAGCAGGGCGGCGACGGTGTGTGTCAGCCCCTGCTCAATGGCCAACTGCAGCAGGGTTCGCTGACTGCGATCAAGCAAGCCGGTATCCAGTCCGGCCTTGACCAGGGCAACACTGATGCGCTCCTGGGTTGCAGTGTCAAACTGGCGCTGCTGCAAGGTGAGATGAAAGGGACTGGGTGCATTGGCCTCAAGCGGATGCGGATCTGCGCCCTGCGCGATTAAACGCAACGCAATCTCGGCATGACCGCGTTCAATGGCGCGGGTTAAGGGGGTGTGCTGACGCTGGTCAGGCTGATTCAGTGCAATGCCGGGGCGCTTTAACAGCATTTCGACCAGGCCCAGTTGCCCCACTTGGCTGGCCAGCAGTAGCGGCGTCTCGTTTCTGGGGCTTTGCGCATTCACATCAGACCCCAGCGCCAGCAAAGCCTCAGCAAAGGCAACGGCGCCGCGCAGGGCGGCAAAATGTAGCGCGGTCCAGCCTGAAGTCAGCTCCTGATTCAGATCAATTTCCGGATGATACAGCCTGCCGAGGATGGCCGCTGCCCCCTGTTCCTCATAAGGATCAATAAGAATCCCCGCCATGACAAACTCAAAGGGATAGTCCCCCCGTCGGGAGGCTAAGGCAGGATCAGCACCCGCATCAAGCAATACCTCAAGCAGCGGAAAGACCGCCGCATTGCGTCGTATGCCAGCCGCCACAAGCAAGGCCGTGCGCTCATCGGGCAAGCGGGCATTGATCGGGGCACCGGCTTCGAGTAAAAGATGGGTAATCTGCGCATCGACCTGCTCAACCGCCAGGATCAACGGCGGCAGACCGCCCTTCGGGCCGCTCCCCACGGCATTGACATCCGCCCCCTGCGCCAATAAATAGGCCACTATGTCGCGGTGCTGTTGTAAAACCGCCTGCTGCAATGGGGTGTACTGATCGGCCTGCCGCACAAAACCTATCGCGGCAGGTGCGCTTGGCGCATTCATATCCACACCGGCCTGTACCAAGGCCCTCACCCCCTCAAGATCCCCGGCAGTCACCAGCGCCAGCAGGCTGGGCGGTTCGGCGTCCTCATCGGCTTCCACCACTACCCCTAATTTAGCCAGCTCCATGCGGGCCGCCTGCTCCAAAATACTGCTGGAACGGCGCGTGGCGTGCGCCAGATACGCCTGATAAATCGCAATCGCCTGATCCGGTTGCCCAAGTCCTTGCAGGGCCCGACCGTAGGCGATGAAGTGATCCACCAGCCCCTCCGGCGCTGCCGCAGGCTCAGGAATCAGCGCCGCATATAGTGCCACCGCCTTATCCCACTGCGCTGTCTGTTGATATAAAGACAGCAGGCGTTGTTTGACAAGGGGCAAGCCTTCACGGGCAAACATCGCAAAGTGCTCATCGAGCAGCGTGGAATCCGGGTAACGCGCAAGATACTGCTCCAAAAGCGCGATAGCCTGTTCCTGGCGCGGCGGGGTATAGCCTTGCAGATACAGATTGCTCAGGCGCCAGTAGCCCATCTGCGCCTGTGGGGTATCCGGGGCTTCTTTAATCAGGCGCAAAAATAACGCCTCGATGGCCTCATGCTCCCAGCGTTCGTGCGCCGCAATCTGCGTACTGAGATCACGCGCCAGTATCTGCTGGGCTCTGAGATCCGCCTTACTCGAAGCAGGCGCAGCCAGTACTGCCTGCATATGCTCGGCCAAGGCTGCCAGCGCGTCACGATATTCATGCAAGGACGAATCGGCGGCCTGTGCCTGCGCCATCAATGCCTCCAGCGCCGCACGATCCGCCGCCAGCAGATCAACATCCAGTGCGTGCAGACTCAGGGCCAACTGCACAAAAGGCGCGGGCAACTGATCCCAGGCACGCAAGGCACGCACCGTCAGCTTGCCCTCGGCCTCAAGCTGCTGTAATGAAGGCGGTGCCTGTGGCATGGAAGGTTCTGCCATCACCACCGTCAATGGATACAACAACACCCCACCAAGCACTGCCCGATACAAAGCCCTCAGCCTCTGAGGTCTGACACTGGCCGCATACTGCATGACTACCCCCTTGATTCATTGATTCAATGCCTTACCATCCTAAGGAAGCTCTGAATAACTCCGCATTTTTGCGATAATTCACTCATCAGTCAATCAATCGGTATTTGCCCCATGGATCAGATGAGCTTTGCTGACCTTACCACCTATCAATTTACTCACGGGCACGAAAAGCCGGCAGCGGCAGGTCGTTTTGCAGACAGCGCATCAGGTAGCGCAAGCCACGTGTGAACCACGAAACCAGGCTGCGGGCAAGCTTGCGAAAGCGCCAGTGGTTCGGATCGTCCTGTGCTTGGTTTTTTTTCGAGCGGGGTCGGAGGGTGGCACGCCTGTTCGCGCCCAATGCGCACACACCCATACATCGCCAAGGCCATGATCAACACCCGGCGTTCCAAACGATCCGCATGGCGCAGGTGCGAATCCCCCAAGCCAAATCCTCGCCCCTTGAAGTCGGAGAACATCGGCTCGATGCCCCAGCGCGTGGCATAGTCCAGTACGCGCGCACGGGTCGGAATCGCATCCATGGCCATGATCCATGGCTGTGGATGCCCCGGGTCATGCACAATTCCCAGGTGGGTCACCACCCCAGAGGCGAACAGGCGCACACCCGGAAAATACGCTTCCCGCACACCCTTGGCCAAATCCCCGGTCGTGGTCTCCGCCACGCCGGTGTCCACCCGCAGATTCCCCTTCAAGCGCAACCGGTAGCCCCATTCGTGCGCATGCAACCACGCGAACAGCGCCGCCGATGGGTAGAACCGATCCGCCAACAGCAGCACCCGCGCCCCAGCCGGCAGCCAAGCCAACACCGTCTCCAGGAGGGCTTGCTGGCCCGCAAAGCCGATGTTCGCCGCGCCTTGCCTGGCCCACCAAACCAACGGCAACGCCCGCTCGCTCACGCGCAAGGCCAACACCCGCAATGCCATCCGATCCCCCAAATCGGTTTGATCCAGACTCAGGCACAGCGTCTGATCGTGACGGGCCGCCTGCGCCAGTTCGGCCATCGCCAGCGGCTTGATCATGTCGGTTGGACACACCAACGGGTTCTTCAGCAAGCGTCTCAACCACTGTTCGCGCATGTCTTGGCGCTCGGTCTCCAGCGGCAACACATTCGCCAACTCCACCGTGTTGGCGGTTTGCCCCTCGATCATCGCTCCGACCACCAGCGACAGCTTCCTCACCACCGTCAGGCGCAGCCCCGGATGCGGCTTTGCGCAGTCCACGTTCCACCTCTTCTGCCAAGCGTTTGATGCTTCCCATGCCCACCCCCATGACCTCAGTTCAGCTAACCCTCAGAGTTTGCCATAAAAGTGATAGGTGGCAAGGTTCTGAGATCGGTGGCTTTTCTTTTGTGCGTTGAGGTCGCTATAATTTAGCACCTGTAGCAGATTATGGGGCGGTAGCTCAGTTGGGAGAGCGCAGCAATCGCACTGCTAAGGTCGTGGGTTCGACCCCCATCCGCTCCACCATGTATGATCCAATGAACCACGGGCGCTGTTTGAGCGTGCCCTTCCGTTAAGCCCCGCCAGCGGTCGATCTGTGCAATGTTATCGTCTGCAAGCCAAGCTCAAGCAGTATTTTCTATCTACAGGTGCGACAAATCTGATCTCAATGTGGTCGGCTATCCGCGAAATTGTGAACGGCTTGCCACTAGATGTAAACCGATGAAAATTGCCAGATACTGGGCGTCAAAATCGACGCAGCTACAGGATACCAAAGGCCACCCCGTGCATCTAAAGCGGTGGGGCTATTCGGATGACAGCATGGCGGATGCGCATACGATGGCGGCGAGCAAGCTGGAAAAAACCTTGGATTTGGTGCGTCTGTATCCGCGTCAGTGGCAGGATCGGCACTATGCCAGTGATTATGCACACGGCATGCGGCGTGAAGAGATCATTGAGGAATTTTGCGACGCACAGGGGCAGCGCAAGGCTGCTGTGACGCGCAATCGTTACGGCGCCTTGGTGCTGAATACAGCGGATCTGCTGATTGCGGATATTGACCGGCGCAGCGTGGGCGTATTCGGTTTTTTCGCCGACTTGTTTCGCGTCAAGGGTACGCCCAGGCCGCGCACGCTAGCGGCGATTGAGGCGTATCAGCAGGACCATCCGGAATATCAGTTGCGCATCTATGAAAGCTTTGCCGGCTACCGGGTGATGGTGGTCAACCAAACGCTGGCCCCCGATGCCCCGCAGACACAAAGGCTCTTTGCCGAACTTGATTGCGATCCTTTGTATATCCGGTTATGTCAGGCACAGCAAAGCTTTCGCGCACGACTCACCCCCAAGCCTTGGCGTTGTCGCTGTCGCACGGCACCCAACACCTATCCACGCGAAACCGTTGCTGCGCAACAGACCTTCAACCAATGGCTCAATGCGTATGAAACTGTCAGTCGACGCCATGCGGTATGCAGGCTCATCCATGGTGCCCAGTATGAGCCTTTACCTGCGTTCAAGCCCTTGCTGGCCCTTCATGATCGGTATGTCTTGCGTGAAGGCTTACCATTGGCGTGATGCTAAGCTTTTGGCGGGTTGATGTGCGAGCAGATAGGTACGCAGGCGTCTGAGCGTTTCGGGGTGTTCGCAGTGGCGCGTGAGGAGTAATGTTGTGCCTAGGCTGAGGCGTGGGGCTTGATGTTTTCGCAGGCGCAGGATGATGAAGGTGGGCAAGACGAGATTTTCCTGTTGCAGTTGTGCGGTCCATGCCGTGCCGCGCAGGGTTTCGCCATACCAGCTTCCGTCGGCATTACAGCGCAGATATGTCAGGCTTTTACTGCTGCAGCGCAAGGCATGCAGACGTATCGTGTACAGCCCGTTGAGGATGATAAGCAGCGCCAGTCCGCTCAATATCCATCCCGGCAGAGCGGTATAGACCAAGGCCAGCAGGGCGACGGCGTGCGGCAATGCCAGCCCTCCGGCCAAGACCCAGGAAGGCTTGGGTCTTAACTCGATCACCGCGACCTGGGCGCCCCTGTTCACCGGAAAACCCTCAGCCGGGTGGCCAGCTGTGTTTGCGTCCTGCCAGCAGGTGCAGGTGAATGTGATAAACCGATTGGCCGCCATCCAGGTTGCAGTTGATCACACACCGATAACCGCGCTCAGCAAAGCCAGCCTGGGCGGCGATGTGCTGTGCGGCAAGATACATTTGCCCCAGCAGCGGCGCATCGGCCTCGGTGAGGTCATTGAGGGTGGCAATATGCTTGCGCGGGATAATCAAGGCGTGTAGCGGGGCTTGCGGATTCAGATCATGAAAGGCCAGCAGTTCCGGCGTTTCGTAAATAATCTTGGCGGGAATGTCGCCGGTGATAATTTTACAAAAGATACATTCTGTCATAAAAAATACTCGCGTCGTCCTTCAAAAGCATGCAGTAAAGTCCCCTGATCGACGTATTCCAGCTCGCCACCCAGAGGGACGCCGTGGGCAATGCGGGTGGTTTTGATGGCCCGCACACGGGCCAGTTCACCGATATAGTGGGCGGTGACCTCGCCTTCTACCGTGGTATTGGTGGCCAAAATCAACTCGCGAATGGCGCCGCTGTTGAGGCGCTGTTCAAGCTGATCCAGCCCCAACTCAGCCGGGCCGATGCCATCCAGCGGCGATAAGCGACCTAGCAGGACATGATATTGGCCGCGAAAGTGGGTGGATTTTTCAATCGCCAGGACATCCGCCGGCGTTTCCACCACGCACACGATATCGCGCAGACGGCTTTGATCAGCGCACAGATGGCATACGGGATGTTCGCTCAGGGTACGGCACTGCTGACAGTGGCCGATACGCTCAACTGCCTGCAACAGGTGATGCGCCAACTGCCGCGCCCCTTCACGATCCCGCTGCAACAGGTGCAAGGCCATCCGCTGCGCCGATTTTCGCCCAACACCCGGCAGGCATTGTAATGCCTGCATCAGGCTATCCAGCAAAGGGATGTCCTTCACCGACCGGTGGACCTAAAAGGGCAGTTTCATGCCCGGAGGCAGGGGAATGTTGGCGGTCACGCTGGCCATGCGTTCCTTACCCGTGGCGCTGGCTTTTTGCAGGGCATCGTTGAATGCAGCGGCGACCAAATCTTCCAGCATGTCTTTATCATCCCCTAGCAGACTGGGGTCAATCGTGACCCGGCGGACTTCGTTGCGACAGGTCATCAGCACACTCACCATGCCGCCACCAGCCTGGCCAGTGACCTCAATATTGGCGAGTTCTTCCTGCATCCGTGCCATATCTTCCTGCACTTTCTGCGCCTGTTTCATCAGGCCGCCAATTCCACCTTTAATCATTAGTCGACTACCTTATGTGTTTTATGTTGATGTGAAGGGTTTGGATTGATCCATTGAATCAATCGACGGATCACATGGAGCGGATCCAGAATGACTAGCTTGCAAAGTATAGCCCATTCCGCCCGACAAGCGGCGTCTTCAGTGTGGTTTTGCCAAGGGAGAGGGTGCACGCTGGCCTGAAAAGCGGCTCAGGCATCGGGCTTGGGGTTGAGTGGGCGGATTGAGCCGGGGACAATCTCGGCGTCAAAGGTCTGACATACCGAGTGTGTCAGTGCATCATCATGAATCGCCTGTTCAGCGGCGAGCTGGCGTTCCTGATTGAGCCGTGACAAGCGCTGTGCCGGAGTTTCCAGGGAGTGTGCCTGCGCCTCCAGAATCTCAATGTGCAGCGTGACCTCGCTGCCGAGCACCTGCTGCAGGGCCTGCGTCAAACGCAGCTGCGCATTCTCCGTTCTCATGGCCCCATGTTGTTCGGTGAGTCCCAGTCGCAGGACGTGATTCTCATAAGAAAGCAGCACACAATTATTAGCCAAGGCGGAGGTCATGCCGCGCAGATTCAAATGGGGCAACAACTCTGCCCAATCCAAGGGGCCGGAAGCGGCTGGCCTTGCCACGGGCACGGATTCCAGCGGTGGCGATGCAGCAGGCGGTACGGGCGCATTCAATGGGACTGGCGCAGGAGCGCGGGCGGGCGGCACCGGGGGCGCGGCTGACATGGCGACTGGTGGGGCCAGCGGAGCACTGGGCTGCGATGTCACCGGTGCGCATGGGGTCGGGCTACTCACTGCACCTGCCTCCGGGGCTAGGCGAAAACTCAACATGCGCAGCAAGGCCATCTCCAGACCCAGGCGCGGGTTAGGCACAAAGGGCAAATCACGCCGGGCCAGCACGGCAATCTGATAATACAGCTGGAGATCTTCTGCCGGAATCTGCGCGACTAACGGCAATAATGCCGCTGTATCGGTGCGCAGCTGTTCGGCGGCGTGCGGCAGTTGCTGCAACACCGCCAGCTGGTGCAACAGGCTGATAAACTCCGCCAGCAAGGCATCATAATCCGGGCCTTGGGTGGCCAGCTCATCCAGCGTGCTCAACAAGGTCTGCGCATCGGAATGGATCAAGGCCTGCAACAGGCGCAGCAAATGGGTGCGCGACACCACCCCCAGCATCTGCCGCACCGCCTCTTCCTCCAGGACACCGGCCCCATAGGCAATCGCCTGATCCAGCAAACTCAAGGCATCGCGCATACTGCCATCGGCCTGCTGAGCAATTTGCAGCAGTGCCGCCGGTTCTGCGCGGATTTGCTCGGCTTGCATAATGCGTTCCAGATGGCGGGCAATCAGCTCTGCCGGCATCGGCTTGAGATGAAATTGCAGACAGCGCGATAACACGGTCGGCGGCATTTTTTGCGGATCGGTGGTGGCCAGCAAAAACTTGACGTGCGGGGGAGGTTCCTCAAGGGTCTTGAGCAGGGCATTAAAACTGGATTTGGAAAACATGTGTACCTCGTCGATGAGATACACCTTGAAGCGGCCATGACTGGGGGCATACGGCACATTTTCCAACAGATCGCGGGTATCATCGACCCCGGTGCGCGAGGCCGCATCCACCTCAATCAAATCCAGAAAACGCCCGCTGTCAATCTCCTGACAGGCGCTGCATTGACCGCAGGGGGTGGGCGTAATCCCTCCCTCACAATTCAGACACTTCGCCAGCACCCGCGCCACCGTGGTTTTGCCCACGCCACGCGTTCCGGTAAACAAATAGGCATGGTGCAAGCGCTGCGCCTGCAAGGCATTACTAAGCGCCTGCACCACATGCGGCTGGCCGACCATCTGCTCAAAACTGCGCGGGCGCCACTTACGGGCGAGAACCTGGTGACTCATCGACGGGGTGGCTCACAAAGGCCGTACAGGCGTGTACATAAGACGGGGATATAAAGAGAACAAGCAGGCGGGTGCATTAGATTCATTGATGTGTGCGCCTTGTCTTCATCAAGGACGGCAACCCATGCCAGCCACACCTCGGCGCCCAACATCACCGCTACCGTTGCTCCCTTCCGGGCCTGGCGGGGTTTACGGATCATTGTCGCGAGGGCACCAACACAGGTCACCACAACATTGCGAGGCCGGACTATACCGCAAGCACCACGCCAAGAGCAAGCCGCGCTTGCTGAAACCTTGCCACCTATCACTTTTATGGCAAACTTTGAGGGTTGGCTGAACTGAGGTCATGGGGGTGGGCATGGGAAGCATCAAACGCTTGGCAGAAGAGGTGGAACGTGGACTGCGCAAAGCCGCATCCGGGGCTGCGCCTGACGGTGGTGAGGAAGCTGTCGCTAGCCGTCGGAGCGATGATCGAGGGGCAAACCGCCAACACGGTGGAGTTGAGCCATGTGCTGGTGCTGGAGACCGAGCGCCAAGACATGCGCGAACCGTGGCTGAGACGGTTGCTGAAGAACCCGTTGGTGTGTCCAACCGAGATCATGCAGCCGTTGGCGATGGCCGAACTGGCGCAGGCGGCCCGTCACGATCAGACGGTGTGCCTGAGTCTGGATCAAACCGATTTGGGGGATCGGATGGCGTTGCTGGTGTTGGCCTTGCGC
>NZ_MU255056.1:2783827-2921462 GCF_000227725.2 Thiorhodospira sibirica ATCC 700588
CAAAGGTGATGTGCCTTGCCACCTATCACTTTTATGGCAAACTTTGAGGGTTGGCTGAACTGAGGTCATGGGGGAGGGCATGGGAAGCATCAAACGCTTGGCAGAAGAGGTGGAACGTGGACTGCGCAAAGCCGCATCCGGGGCTGCGCCTGACGGTGGTGAGGAAGCTGTCGCTGGCCGTCGGAGCGATGATCGAGGGGCAAACCGCCAACACGGTGGAGTTGAGCCATGTGCTGGTGCTGGAGACCGAGCGCCAAGACATGCGCGAACAGTGGTTGAGACGGTTGCTGAAGAACCCGTTGGTGTGTCCAACCGAGATCATGCAGCCGTTGGCGATGGCCGAACTGGCGCAGGCGGCCCGTCACGATCAGACGGTGTGCCTGAGTCTGGATCAAACCGATTTGGGGGATCGGATGGCGTTGCTGGTGTTGGCCTTGCGCGTGGGCGAGCGGGCGTTGCCGTTGGTTTGGTGGGCCAGGCAAGGCGCGGCGAACATCGGCTGTGCGGGCCAGAAAGCCCTCCTGGAGACGGTGTTGGCTTGGCTGCCGGCTGGGGCGCGGGTGCTGCTGTTGGCGGATCGGTTCTACCCATCGGCGACGTTGTTCGCGTGGTTGCATGCGCACGAATGGGGCTACCGGTTGCGCTTGAAGGGGAATCTGCGGGTGGACACCGGCGTGGCGGAGACCACGACCGGGGATTTGGCCAAGGGTGTGCGAGAAGCGTATTTTCCGGGTGTGCGCCTGTTCGCCTCTGGGGTGGTGACCCACCTGGGAATTGTGCATGAATCCGGTCATCCGGAGCCGTGGATGATTGCCATGGATGCGGATCCGACCCGTGCGCGCGTACTGGACTATGCCACGCGCTGGGGCATCGAGCCGATGTTCTCCGACTTCAAGGGGCGAGGATTTGGCTTGGGGGATTCGCACCTGCGCCCTGCGGATCGTTTGGAACGCCGGGTGTTGATCATGGCCTTGGCGATGTATGGGTGTGTGCGCATTGTGCGCGAACAGGCGTGCCACCCTCCGACCCCGCTCGAAAAAAAACCCAAGCACAGGACGATCCGAACCACTGGAGCTTCTGCAAGCTCGCCCGCAGCCTAGTTTCGTGGTTCACACGTGGCTTGCGTTACCTGATGCGCTGTCTGCAAAACGACCTGCCGCTGCCGGCTTTTCGTGCCCGTGAGTAAATTGATAGGTGGTAAGTCTGTCACCCTGCACCATCTTGCCAAAGCGCAGCATTATCGTATCGCCGACCCTGTCCCGACCTGGCCCGCCCTATTTCCCGTATTGCGCCTGGACAACATCCTCGGTAGCGCCCACTGGGAAAGTCGCCACCATCGCGTGGGCCCGGCCCTGGGCTCCGATCACCGCCCCATCAGCGCCGAACTATTCCTGCGTTGATGGGCCATGAGGCTTGATCCGTTCCTGCTCCGGGTCGATGGGGATAAACGCCTGATCATCGCCCGGCGGCAGAGAAAATGCGCCATGTTGCCAATCTGCGGCCTTCCAGGCCGCTTTCGCGGCCTCAATTTTGTCTAGCGAGCTGGAGACGAAATTCCACCAGATATAGCGCGGGCCATCCAGCGTTGCACCACCCAGCGCCATCAACCGCGCACCGTCAGCACCGGCACGCACCGCAATATGATCACCCGGACGAAAGATCATCATCTGGCCTGCCGCAAACACCTGCCCGGCAACCTCAAGGCTACCCTGCACAATATGCAACCCGCGATCCTCATGAGTATCCGGTAGCGGCAGAACAGCGCCCGGCGCCAGCGTCACATCAGCATAAAACAGCTCCGACAACAGGCTCACCGGCGCCTGATACCCCCAGGCATGACCCAGAATCAGCCGCACGGTAACGCCTTGATCGGTAAAATATGGCAAAGCTGCCTGCGCGTGATGCTCAAAATCCGGCGCCACCTCTTCTTTGTCCTGCGGCAAAGCAATCCAGGTCTGAATACCAAACAGCGGATGCGGGTTAGCACGGGTTGATGCAGATGTACGCTCCGAATGGGTCACCCCTCGCCCCGCCAACATCCAGTTCACCTCGCCGGGATAAATCATCTGATGGTTGCCCAGGCTATCGCGATGCTCAAACTCCCCCTGATACAAATACGTCACCGTACCCAGCCCAATGTGCGGATGCGGGCGTATATCCACCCCATGACCCTGGATAAATGCCGCCGGACCAATCTGATCGAAAAAAATAAACGGCCCCACCATCTGCCGCCGAGGGCTGGGCAAAGCCCGGCGGATTTCAAAGCCACCCAGATCATGGGCACGCGGGATAATCACCGTCTCCAGATGTTCAGGCGCTGCTGGCACGGTATCGTGCGAACTCCAATGAGGATACGAAGACATAAAACACTCCAATACGGAAGGATAATTTTGAACCTATCCACAGCTAAGGCCTGAGGATTGATATTCTTGCCAGGTCAGCGTGAACGCAGTGATTTTAGGTGCCCAATTCAGGTCTTGCCCGGTCGCCCGGTCGCCCGTTCGCCAAATCCTCAATAATGCCGCGTGATACTCGGCGCGTCCTGCGATGACCTCACTGGTGGTAATAATCCGGAAGACCTTGCCCGTGGCGGTATTTAAATCGCCGATGAGTCCATAAATACTGCTCCGGCGCAGCCAGAATCGCCTGTTCAATCAGCGCATTGATGCGCGCTGCATCGGCGTGCACATCATTTCCCGGAAACTGGGCCAGCGGGGCACCGATCCGCAAGTGATAGCCACCATTGGGCAGGCGATGCGCAAAAAACGGCAACACCGGCGCGCCGCTGATTTTCGCCAGGCGCGAGGTGGCGGTATGGGTCGCCGCCGGAACGCCAAAAAACGGCGCCAACACACTATGACGTGCGCGATAGGCCTGATCCGGGGCATACCACACCGCCTGATTGGCGTTCAGCGCCCGCAATACGCCTTTGGCATCATCCCGACGAATCGCCGCCAGGCAATACTGCCGGCGTTTACGCGCAAACAAACATTCAACCGCCGGATTTTGATGCTTACGATACATGACCGCGATGGGATGGCGCGCCAATAACAGCCGCCCGGTCAGCTCCAGCGAGGTGAAATGCGCTGACAGCAACAAGGCCCCTTTGCCGTGTGCCAAGGCGGCCTGCACATGTTCCAGACCCTCAATCTGTGAATGCCTCTCAAGCCATTGATAGGTGCGCGCCGTCCCCCACCACGCATTTGCCAACTCCAGGCTTGCGATGCCTAGCGCCTGAAAATGGCCGCGCAGCACTTGCTGTCGCGCTGTTTCTGACCATTGCGGAAAGCACAGCGCCAAATTGATCTGCGCCACGCGCCGCCGCCTGCGCCCCAGCAGATATAAGCCATCCCCCAGGCGGCGCCCAAGCCACACCTGCATTTGCCAAGGCAAACGGCTTAACAGCCATAAAAGCCCGGCCAGCGCCCACACCGGGATATAACGCGGATGCCACAGCGCTCGCTGCGAAACTGAATCCGTCATCAGTCAACCCAATCGCTCATCACGCTAACAAGCGCCGACGCAGTAAATACACCGACAGCATCAGCCCCAACAAACCATAGCCTGCAATCACCGACAGCGACACCCACACCTGCTCCGGCATCGTCCCCGTCACCAGTGGCCGTACCAGCTCCACCGCATGCGCCAAGGGCAACAGATAGGCCAATTGCACCACCGCCGCCGGTAAGGCATCCAGCGGAAAAAACACCCCGGAAAATAACATCATGGGGGTCACCAGCAGGGTGAAATAATAAATAAAAAAGTCGTAACTCTTTGCCAAAGCCGTAAAAATCATCGCGCAAGCGGCAAAACTAAAACTTGCCAGGGCAATCACCGGAATCGCCCACAGGGCCTGCCAGCTGGCAAATAGGCCCAACACCCCAGCAACCACAAAAATAGCCAGCGTTCCCATCAGGGCCTTACTCGCCGCCCAGATAATCTCTCCCAGCACAATATCATCAATGGTCAAGGGCGCGCCCAGCATGGCATGCCAGGTTTTTTGCTCAGACATCCGCGTATAGGCCGAGTACATCGCCTCAAAACTGGCGCTGAACATGGCACTTGAACATAAAATCCCCGAGGCCAAAAAAACCATATACGGCAAGCTACCCACCGAGCCCACCAACGCCCCCAGACCATAACCAAAGGCCATCAGATACAAAATCGGCTCGCCAAAATTTGCCAAAATCGACGGCACCATAATCTTGCGCCACACCCTGAAATTACGCTGCCACACGGGAATAAAACGCAGACTCAACTGCGGCCACACCCCACCCATCGACGTAGAATACAAAAGCCTCACCGGAAGAATCCTTATTGATCAAAAATACTTAAGGGGCGTTAACCATTAAGCCAGCCCTATGACGGCAGAAACGAGACACAGCATCACGGGTTGTCCGTTTCTGCGACGACTTCGCGCAGGATGTAGATGCTTTCCGCTTCAAGCGGTTGCAGGTGAATTAAGCGGGTCATGGCGTGATTTTCATGGGAAGCTGCGTAAAGCGACCGCCACATAGTGCCCAAACACTCACAGGCGCACGTTGAGTCCGGTAGTATGACCAGCATCCGGGCCGAGGAAATACAGATAAGGCCAGATGCGCTCCTCGGGTGAGGGCAGGGCGTCGGCATCTTCGCCGGGGTAGTGTTCGGCGCGCAGGGCGCTTTTAATGGGGCCGGTGTCTACGCCATTGATACGGATGCGCGGCTGATCCTGATATTCGTGGGCGAGGATTTTCAGTAGTCCGTCCTGGCCCGCCTTGGCCACGCCAAAAGCGCCCCAGTAGGCTTTCTGGCAGTCATGGGTGGAGAAAACCATGGCCGGGTCGGCGGCTTTTTCCAGCAGGGGCAGTACCGCCTGCGAGAGTAAAAACGGAGCGTGCAGATTGACCATGAGGGTGCGCGACCACATTTCTACCTCGTAGAGACGCAGTGGGGTTAGGGCGCCTATCCAGGCGGCGTTATGCACCACGCCATCCAGACGCCCGAATTGCTCGCCCAAGGTGTTGGCAAGATCCTGGTAGTCTTTGGCGGTCGCGCCTTCAAAATTAAGCGGATAGATGGCCGGTTGCGGTGATCCGGCGACCTCGATGGCGTCGTATACCGCCTTGAGCTCCCGAATCACTTTATCCAGCAGGATCACGGTGGCACCCTGGGCAGCACAGGCCAGTGACAGGGCGCGGCCCATGCCCATCGCTGCCCCGGTAATGAGGATCACCCGGTCTTGCAGCAGCAGGTCTGTAGGGCGGTAGGCGAGTAATTGTTCTGCAGTGATCATAAAAATTCCTGATATTTAAGGAGGTTGTACAGCATCAGGCCAAGGACTCTCTCCCCGCTGGCGGGGAGCAAAAAACAGTTCTTGATTTTTTCTTCATTGTTTATCAGAATTCTCCATTGTAGATAGGTTATCTACAAACGCGAAGGTTTCGCGTTCTATGGTCGGGGTCGAAGTCGAATCGCAAAGTTGTTCTCTGTTCAGGATGAACGCCGAGGCCACTTTTATGGCGCAAGCTGGGTTTCGACGGCTGAAACCGCCCATGTTGCCGGTGTTGACCGGCCATTCGGTTGGGACTGCTCAACCAGGACTCCAGTTGCTCGCCCGCAAGGGTGTTATCAACGGAGAGCGAAGTGCCTAAAAATCGCATCAGCAACTTTGTTTAGGTTTTTAGGAACAGGCGTTTGACCACCCCGCCCCTACGGGGCACCCCTCCTTTTCAAGGAGGGGAGTTTTTACAGGATGCCGCTACAGCAAGACCCGCTCGATGCCACCGGCCAGGACGCGGTCTACAAAGCTGTTTTGCCAGTGTGCGCCGAGGCGATGTTGCGCCAGTTCGACGACGATGTAGTCGGTTTGCAGGCCCGTATCGTGTCGGTAGCGTGCCAAGCCCTGCTGACAGGCGGGGCAGGAGGTTAATAGCTTCATCCTGGGCAGCGGTGCGGTGTTTTTGCCAATCTGCGCCATGCCTTGTTTGATGGCTTCTTCCTTGCGAAAGCGTACCTGGGTAGCAATGTCTGGGCGACTGATGGCAAAGGTTCCGGCCTCGCCGCAGCAGCGATCCGAGAGCATCACCGGCTTGCCAATCAGGGCGCTGGCCACCCGCTGCGGGGCATAGGTTTTCATCGGCGTATGACACGGGTCATGATAGAGATACTCACAGGCCTCCCGCGCCGCTGCAGGTAACACCACGCCCTTTTCCATCAGGTATTCATGGATATCGAGCAGGCGGCAGCCCGCAAAGATCTGCTCAAACTCATAGTGCAGGAGCTGATCCATGCAGGTGCCGCAGGATACCAGCACGGTTTTGATGTCCAGATAATTCAGGGTGTTGGCGAGGCGATGGAACAAAACCCGGTTTTCCATGGTAATCGCCAGTCCCTTGGCCTGATCACCGCTGGCCAGTTGGGGATTGCCGCAACACAGATAGCCCGGCGGCAATACGGTCTGCACGCCCAGATCATAGAGCATCGCCAGTGTGGCCAAGCCGATCTGGCTGAACAGGCGCTCGGAACCACACCCCGGAAAATAAAACACCGCCTCGCTGTCTTCGCTAAGCTTATGGCTGTCGCGGATAATCGCCACCTGGCTGGCATCTTCCAGACTGAGCTGGGCGCGTAAGGTACGCGGCGGTAAATCCGCCGGCATCGGTTTGCCGAGAAAATGCACCACCTGCGCGGGCAAGGGGGCCTTACCGGTGGTGGCCGGTGGACGTTTGACCACGCCCAGCAGGCGCAGTTGCCGAAACAGATGATGGCCCACACGCTGCCCGGCATAACCCCACTCAATCAGCAGCTTGCGCATAAGCTTGATGGGCATGGGGGCCTGGATGTTGAGAAAGCTCATCGAGGCATAGGCGGTGGCTTTGAAGTCCCGTTTACCCCGGTTTTTGAGCGCGGTACGTATCTGGATGGTGACATCCCCAAAATCAATCTTGACCGGGCAGGGCGGTTTGCACTTGTGACAGACCGTGCAATGATCCGCCAGATCATTGAGCGCCTTGAAGTGCTGGCGCGACACGCCGCGCCGGGTTTGTTCTTCGTATAAAAAGGCCTCGGTGATCATGCCGGAGGCGAGAATTTTGTTGCGCGGGGAATACAGCAGACTGGCGCGGGGCACATGGGTGGAGCACAGCGGCTTGCATTTGCCGCAGCGCAGGCAGTCCTTGACCTGATTGTTGATCTCGCCCAGGGCGCTTTGCTCCAGAATCAGCGCCTCTTGCTGCACCAGACGCAAAGAAGGCGTATAAGCCCGCGCCAGCCCCGAACCGGGCAGCAGCTTGCCCCGATTGAAGTGGCCCTGCGGGTCGATGCGCTGCTTGTAGCTGACAAAATCGGCAACCCGGTCAGGGCTTTGGTAATGCATTTTGGTCAGACCGATGCCATGCTCGCCAGAGATCACCCCGCCCAGACTGCGCGCCAGGTGCATGACCCGCTCAACAATGCGCTCAGCCTCTTGCATCATCAGATAATCATTGGAGTTGACCGGGATATTGGTATGTACATTGCCGTCCCCGGCATGCATGTGCAGCGCCACAAACAGGCGGCTGGTCAAGACCTTGGCATGAATCTCTGCCAGCCGCTGGCGAATCGGGGCCAGGGTCTGGCCTTCAAACAGATCGGCCAGCACACCCTCGACTTCCTGGCGGTAGGAGATACGCAGGCTACGCCGCAGCAGCAGGTGAATCAGCCGGTCTTGCGGGTGGCGGTTCTTGAGTTCATAGGCCTGCAAAAGCGTTTCATGGGCATCCGCCGGGGCATCCAGATGATCCAGCACCTCCTGCCAGCGCGCTGCCACCGTGTGCAGATGCGCCAAGGCGGCATCCACCTTGGTCTGTAACCAGCGATGATCCTCGGCACTGCTCTCCATGCGCCAGGCGTTGAGTTCAGGGAGTTCGCCGCGTAATGCGTCTTGCATCTCCGCCAGCATGCGCAATTTATTATGCAGCGACTGCTCAATATTGATGCGCTCAATGCCCTCGCTATATGCCGCCAGCTGTTCCAGCGGAATCACCACGTCTTCATTGACCTTAAAAGCATTGGTATGCGCGGCAATCGCGGCGGTGCGGGCGCGTTCGGACCAGAAGCGCTGACGGGCCTCGGGGCTTTTGGCGATAAAACCCTCGCCATTGCGCGCCTGGGCCAGGGCAACGGTCTGCGCGGCGGCCTGCTCCACCGCCGTTTCATCAGCCGCCGCGATATCCGCCAGCAAAACCATCTTCGGGCGCTCACCGCGTGCTCCTTTGGGGGTATATTGCACGGCCCGCACATAGCGCTCGTCCAGATGTTCCAGCCCAAACAGCGCCACCTGCGGATTCTGATCCAGGCTGTTTTTGATCTCGACAATGGCGGGCACAGCCTCATGCAGATCATCCCCATAAAACTCAAGGCAGATGGTGCGTATATGTTCAGGCAGGGCGTGCAACACAAACACCGCCGAGGTAATCAGGCCGTCACAACCCTCTTTTTGGACCCCCGGCAAATCGCCCAGACGTTTGTCGGTAACATCCTTGCCCAGCCCAGGATGTCTGAACAGGCTGCCGGGCAACTCCAAAAGCTGCGGGCTGCCTTCTGGCGTGGTGCCATCCGCGCCGTAATGGGTGATGCGAAAGCGCACCTGGGGCTGTTCGTGAATTTTGCCCAGATTATGCTCCAGGCGCTCGACCTCAATCCATGTGGCCTGCGGCGTCACCATGCGCCAGGACACCAGGTTATCCAGCGCCGTTCCCCACATCACCGCCTTTTTACCGCCGGCATTCATGGCGATATTGCCGCCGATGGTTGAGGCCTCCTGTGAGGTGGGGTCCACCGCAAAGCTTAATGTATGCTGCGCGGCCAGATCAGCCACCCTGCGCGTGACTACCCCGGCCTCCACGCGCACCGTGGCCACCTGTGTGCTCACGCCCGGCAGATTCTCCCAGCGCACCGGCCCCAGGGCATCGAGCTTTTCGGTGTTAATCACCGCACTGTGTTCATCCAGCGGCACCGCACTGCCGGTATAGCCAGTCCCACCCCCGCGTGGAATCACCGTCAGCCCCAATTCAATACAGCCTGCGACCAGCGCCGCCATCTCGGCCTCCGTGTCGGGAGTCAACACCACAAAGGGCAGCTCCACCCGCCAGTCCGTGGCATCCGTGACATGCGACACCCTCGCAAAGCCATCAAAGCGGATATTATCGCGAGCGGTTGCCCGCGCCAGCCGCCGCAGGGTACGGATGCGCAAACTGCGCTGCGTGGGAAACCATTCCTCAAAACGGCGCACCGCCGCCCGGGCCTGCTGCGCCAGATCCAGGGCCTGCTCATTGCCAGCAGCGCGCACCACGATCTGATCCACACGATGATCCATCGCCTCCACCAGCAAGGCCAGACGCTTGCGATCACGCAGCAGATCATCTTGCAGATAGGGGTTGCGCATCACCGCCCACATATCCCCCAGTACCTCAAATAGCATACGCGCCGAAACCCCGGTGCGACGCTGGGAACGCAGGGCATTGAGCACTTCCCACATCGGCTCGCCCAGAAAGCGGATGACAATCTCTCGGTCAGAAAACGAGGTGTAGTTATAGGGGATTTCGCGGATACGTGGCATGGTCAGTGGCTAAGGCTCGTCTGTGGTAGGAAAAGCGCCTAATAATACCACTTCAAAGCCCGCTTGGCCTTGCCGAGTTTGTGCAAACAGCAATTGCAAACTTGAACGATAAAAATCCTTTAAGGCTCATCCGCACGCCACCGGTGTCTAGGGAGGCCAGGCGGCAAGGTCCTGGGCGATGCGGGTGAGTTCGCTGTCGATGGTTTGGATCAAGCGGTGCAGGGTATCTGGGTCGGGGGGGGAGGCTTGGCTGCTCTGGGTGAGTTGGGTGCAGGTGCTAACCAGTGGATCGATGCCGATCATCAGTGATGCGCCTTTGAGGGTGTGGGCCAGTCGGCTGATTTCGGGGTAGTTTTGCTGTGCCAGGGCATGGCGTAGTTTGGTGACGTCCTGAGCATGCAGGTCATGATACATGCTGAGGTATTCACGATAGATGGCGGGATTATCACCGCAGATGCTGCGGGCAATGCGCAGGTTGATCCAGGCAAATTGATCCAGCGGGCTTGCCGTGGCCGGGGTCGTTGGCGCACTCTGGCGGGTGGCAGACGCTGCGGCAGTGGACTTTTGGCGCAGCCAATACAGGATTTTTTCAAGCAAAAGCTCAGGCAGTATCGGTTTGCTGAGGTAGTCGCTCATGCCGGCGCCCAGGCAGGTGCTCACATCATGGATCTGGTCATGCGCAGTCATGGCAAGGATCGGGAGGTGCTTGACCTGCGGCATGGTGCGGATGATCCGGGTGGCTTGCAGGCCGTCCATGACGGGCATTTGCACATCCATTAAAATCAGCTCATAGTGTGCGTCATTTTGGAGGGTTTCGATTGCCACCGCGCCATTTGGGGCGATGGTGCTGTGCAGGTTGACGCGCTTGAGGATGTCGATGGTGACCCGCTGATTGAGTGCGTTATCCTCAACCACCAGGACGCGACGGCCACTGAAGTGTTGGCGCAGCTGTTGCTCGACGGCGCTGAAGGGTGGCATGGTAGCGTGGGTGTCACTCGGCGGCATACTATTTCAAATCTGGCGGATATTGGCTCGCTGTTATACGGGAGACGACTTTGCTTTGTAAAGGTACGCTGTATATTGTCTCGGCACCCTCGGGTGCGGGTAAGACCTCGCTGGTCACGGCCTTGGTGGAAAATAATCCCGAGGTGGTGTTATCTGTGTCGCATACCACACGCACCCCGCGCCCGGGTGAGGTGAATGGTCAGCATTATCATTTTTGTGATGCGCAGACCTTTCTGACCATGATTGAAGATGGTGCATTTTTGGAACATGCGCGGGTGTTTGATCATTTTTATGGTACGTCGCTGGCCGCTGTGGAGACATTTTTAGAACGTGGTCTGGATGTAATCCTGGAAATTGACTGGCAGGGCGCAGCCCAGGTGCGCCGGGCATTGCCGGATGCCCAGTCCATTTTTATTCTGCCGCCCTCGCGTCAGACCTTGCAGGCGCGCTTGCAGGGGCGCGGGCAGGATGATCCGGCGGTGATTGCCCGGCGGTTGAGCGAGGCGGTCAAGGAGATGCGCCAATATACCGCCTTTGATTATTTGGTTGTCAATGATGATTTTGCGCAAGCCCTGGCGCAGTTGCAGACGATATTCACGGCAAATCGTCTGCGCCTGTTGCCGCAGCGGCAAAAATACAAGGGATTGCTGGATGCCTTGCTGGCGGATGATGCGTAAGCGTGCGGCGCGGTTTGTGTCCGGCGCTGGGTGCTTTGATTGATGTCTCACCAAGGGTTTGCGCAAGTGAGGCTACAGCCCTTGCTGGCTGGGCTGCTGGCCGGGATTGTGGGACTGGTGCTGCTGTTGGGCGGGATTGAGCAGTGGCGGCATCGTCAGCAGGAGCAGGTGCGCGCCGAGGTGCTTCATGAGCTGTCGCGTATCCGCGCACGCATTGAAGGCGAGATGAATGCCACGGTGCATCTGACCTCAGCGCTGGCGGCCTATGTCTCGCTGAATCCTGCCTTATCCGTGACTGAATTTGAGCTGATGGCCGCCTATTTGATGCAGCGGCGCCGCCATGTGATCCGCAATTTCACCCTCGCCCCGGATAATATCATCCGCTATGTCTACCCCTTACAAGGCAATGAGGCCGCCATGGGCCTTGATTTGTTGCGGCACAGCGAACAATCCTCCTCTGTAGCGCGGGCGATGGCCACGCAGGAAACGGTCCTGGCAGGGCCTTGGTTGCTCGCACAAGGGACGGAGGCGCTGCTGATCCGCACGCCGATTTTTTATCTGCCGGAGCCGGGTGCAGACGGTGATGCCGCCCGTCAGGAACACCGTTACTGGGGGCTTGCAAGTGTCCCGGTGGATATGCCGACCTTTTATCGGGAGGTGGGACTGGAGCATCTGCCCTTGCGCCTGGCCATTCGTGGACGCGATGGTTTGGGCGAGGATGGCGCGGTGTTTTTTGGCGAGGCGCGTTTATTCGAGCCACAGGCTAAAAGTCTGCGCCAGAGTGTGGAATTGCTCGGTGGGCGCTGGGAGCTGGCGGCTGAGCCATTGCCCGGCTGGAAAGAGGCGGTGCGCCAGTATCCGGGCTGGACCGGACCGGCTTTATTGCTGATGGTGATGTGTGGTCTTTTGACCTGGAAGTTTTTTGACCAGACACTGCGGATTCGCGAGGCCGGGCACAAGTACCGCAGCTTGATTGAGCATCTCAGCGATGGTGCCTGCATCATTCAGGATGGCCGACTGCGCTATGTCAATCCGCGCATGAGTGTGATTTCCGGCTATCCGCCCGGTGAGTTGCTGGATCGCCCCTTGCATAATCTGATTGTAGAAGGTGATCGTAACACCTTGAGTCGGGCTGATTTGACGGCCTTATCCACCAGTCAGCAAGAGGTACGGGAATATGAGCTGCGGCTACGGCGTCGGGATCAGGAACCTTTGTATGTGCGTCTGAATGTGGCCGGCATCAGCTGGGAGGGGCGCCCTGCGGTGTTGGCCACGGTGACTGATATTGATGATCGCACCCGTTTGTTGCAGATGTTGCACGCCACTACCGAGCGCCTGCATGCCTTGATCAGTGCGCTGCCGGATGTGGCCTTTGTGGTGGATGAGCAGGGGTGCTATATCGAGTCCTTTGGCGGCCATGAGACTTTGCTGTATCAGCGTTCGCGCAAGTCATACGGACGCTACATCCGTGATATTTTCCCCGCAGAAACCGCCGAGCGTTTTATGGCGGTGATTCGCAGCGCGCTGGACACCCAAAGCCTGCAAACCATTGAATATCCGCTGCGCCTGAAGCCTGGAGAGCGCGTGTCCAGCAACGGCCAGGGGGAAGACCTGCAATGGTTTGAGGGGCGTGTGGTGCCGTTGCAGTATCGTCAATCCAGCGATGTGCAGCTGGTGTTGTGGCTGGCCTTTAATATCACCCAGCGCAAACAGGCCGAAGATCATATCCGCTATATGGCCTTGCATGATAACCTCACCGGCTTGCCCAACCGGCGTTTGTTCCGTGATTGCTTTGATAAAAGTCTGCACTGCGCCCGTGATAAAGCCAGTGAAATGGCTTTGATGTTTCTTGATCTGGATGATTTTAAACCGATCAACGACAGCCTTGGGCACGAAGCCGGGGATAAGGTATTACAAGAGATTGCCCGCCGCCTCAAGGCCCAGTTACACGGCGAGGAGGTGGCCGCCCGCGTCGGCGGGGATGAATTTGTGGTGTTAATCCAGCATCTGCCGCATCTGCAGGCCATCGAGCACCGCGCCCAGGCCATCGTACAGGCGATAAACACGCCGGTCTGGCTGGATGGGCACTGTTGTCAGGTGGGTGTAAGCATCGGCATCAGCCGCTATCCCTATCATGGCGAAGATTTTCAGGGCCTTCTGCAAATCGCCGATGAGGCCTTATACCTCGCCAAAGCCCAAGGCAAGAATCATTTCATGGTCGCGCCTTGAGGGGATGATTTAACACACTCGCCTTCTCAATCACACTCAACGGCCTTTGAAAGCACTGCTTATGTCCCTGTCATCGTTGTTATCCCGTTGGCCCTTGCATCCCCTGTATCCTGCGCTGCGCTATGTACTGGCGTTAATATGCGGTGTCGGGCTGGTGTTTAGTTTTGCGCCGTATGCGCAGCGTCCCTTGGCGGTGCTGTGTTTATTGCCGCTGTTTTGGCTGTGGGGGCAGGCACCGCGCCGCCAGGCGATGGGCCTGGGCTATGCCTTTGGCTTAGGATTTTTCGGGGCGGGGGTGTCGTGGGTTTATTACAGCCTGCATCTGTTTGGTGAGGCCATCGCGCCACTGGCGGCCCTGCTAACCGCCCTGTTTGTGGCCTTTCTGGCGCTGTATCCGGCCCTGCTGGGAGCCGTGATTGCCTCTCTGCGTCCGCGCCATCAGGGGCTGACCTGGCTGCTCGTGATCCCCGCCCTCTGGGTCTTATTTGAATGGTGGCGCGGCTGGTTTTTGACCGGCTTTCCCTGGCTGTTATTAGGACATTCGCAGGTGGATACGCCGTTAGGAGGCTATGCGCCGGTCTTGGGGGTCTATGGGGTCAGTCTGCTGGTAGCAACCCTGGCCGGGGCGCTGGTGTGGGGACTCAATGATATTAAACGCCGCGCCTTACCCGCAGCGGCGCTGGTGGCGCTGATCTGGGCCGGGGGCTATGGCTTGCAGATGCGCGCATGGACACAGCCGGATGCCGTGTCGTTGCAGGTGGCCTTATTGCAGGGCAATGTGGCCCAGGAAACCAAGTGGCAGGCCGAAGGGCTGGAAATATCCATGGCGGTGTATGCCGAGCTACATCAGCAGGCCCTGGGCAGTGATCTGATTGTGTGGCCGGAAACCGCGATTCCGACCTTTTATGATGAAATCCTGGAAGATTATCTGTTGCCGCTGGCTGAACAGGCCCGCGCCCACGGCGGTGAAACGCTGGTCGGCATTTTTGTCTACGAACCGTTACGCCAGCATATATACAACAGCATCGTGCATCTCGGAGGCAGTCCCTATGTCTATGCCCCACATGCCTATCACAAGCGCCATCTGGTGCCCTTTGGAGAATACCTGCCGGGGCGCTCGCTGTTAATGTGGCTCAATGCCTGGCTGGAGATTCCGATGTCAGATCTGGATGTCGGAACGGCAGCACCGGTGCTGACGGTGGGCGAGATCCCACTCGGTTTGTCGGTGTGCTATGAAGGCGCCTTTGGTGAGCAGGTGATTGAGGCCCTGCCACAGGCCCGTGTGCTGGTTAACGTCAGTAACGATGCCTGGTTTGGTGATTCCATCGCCCCTCATCAACATCTGGAAATTGCCAGAATGCGCAGCCTGGAAACCGGCCGCCCCATGTTGCGGGCGACCAATACCGGAATCTCGGCGGTGATTGATTATGATGGCCGCCTCATCGCCCGCTCACCGCAATTCACCACGCATCTGCTGCAGGCTGAAATTTACCCGCGCCAAGGCGCAACGCCCTACAGCAAGCTAAGCAACATGCCGGTGCTTGGCTGGCTGTTTACCGTGCTCGGTGGCTTGCTGTGGTGGCGCTGGCGGCGGGGTCAGTAGGGTGACCTGAAACACAAGCCGCCCTGTGTGAGAGCTTACACCTAGCAAAACTTAGCCGCAGCTCCCCAGGGCGCCGCAGGCTGTACAAAAATCGCAGCCATCGCGTTTGATGACGCTGTAATTCCCGCACTCATGGCAGCGCTTGCCGGCGGCCTCGATGGTTTCCATGGCACCGACGGAGCGGCGCATGGGGATGATATTTTCCTCTTCGTCGATTTCTACGGCGCCCATCGGGTTCACCGGGTAGCCGTCTTCGTCGAGAATGCTCAGCATGGCGTAGCGGTGCATGATCAAACGGGCCATGTAGGAGACCGTCGAAGGGTAGTTTTCCTGCCGGGATTCACCGGGGACACGGGCCATGAAATCGCCGCGTGACTCGGCATAATCCAGCAATTGGCGCAGCTTGCCACCCAGCCAGGCCGGATCGATGACCCGCATATCATAGGACAGGCTTTTGCTCAGACCGTCGAGCACATGCGGGTAATGTCCCGATAACCACAGCGAATAGGGGCGCCGCTGGCCGGTAGGCAATACCAGCTCTTTGAGTCCCATGACAAAATCATCGCCGGTCACCGGGTTATAGACATCCACCGTCCACGCCAGCGTGCCATCCGGCCCGGTTTTGGGTTCTTTGAGGCTCATCAGGGCATCCAGTACCGGGGTCTCGCCCATGTGTTCAAAAGAACCCAGCTCATGACAACGCCATTTCACCAGTTTGGCAAACCCGGCCACCAGCGAAGGCACCCGCACCTCGCGCCCTTCCGGCGGCATCTGCAGATAAAAGCCGTCATTGCCGTGGGTGCGCTCCAGGCTTTCCAGCTTGGTTTTCAGCCAGCCCCGATCATTACAGCGCATGTCCATACTCAGCGATTTAGCCAGCGCTCCCAGGCCGCGTGGCTGCTCAGCGCCATTGACCCAGACCTCGAAGGGATAGCGGTGACTGTTTTCCACATGGCCGATAAACACCGCAAAATGATGCCCGTGCGGATGTTCCACCATATAGGTCCAGGCCGGATTGCCGGATGGAAAGCTGGGGCGCTTGCGCCAGCGCAGGGTGGCCAGTGCCGGTTCCGGGACTTTTTTCAAAGTGATGCGCCGGTCGGGATCGGATTGATCCAGATCTGCAGCGGGCTCCGGGGTATTGGTTGACAGCACCGCGCCGGTGACACTGTTGGGTCTATACGTCGCCAAACCCTTGGCATAGCCGCCAGCAAAAGCCAGGGTGTAGAGATCCTGAAAATCCTTGAAGGGGTAATTTTCCGGGACGTTGACGGTTTTGCTGATCGCCGTATCAATAAAGGGCGCCACCGCCTGCACCATCGCCAGATGATCGCGTGCCGAAATCTCCAAAGCCGAGATAAAGGCATGGGGCAATTTGCTGACATCACCGCCGAGCTGACGATACAGGCGATAGGCATGATCTTCCACTTCGTACTCTTCCCAGCCGCCATCCTGGCGGCGTTTTTTACGGGTATAACTCCAGGCAAACGGCGGTTCAATGCCATTGCTGGCATTATCGGCATAGGCCAGACTCACCGTGCCGGTCGGCGCAATGGCGAGCAGATGGCTGTTTCTGATGCCATGCTGGCGGATCATGGCGCGGATATCCTCGGGCAGGCGCTGACAAAAGCCGGAAGCCAGATACTTCCCGGCATCAAACAGCGGAAACGGCCCTTTCTCTTGGGCCAGCGCTACCGATGCACGATAGGCCGTATCGCGCATCATCTGCGCAATGCGCGCCGCCATTTGCCGACCTTCATCGCTGTCATAGCGCAGCCCCAGCATGATTAGGGTATCTCCCAGACCCGTAAAACCCAGGCCGATACGACGCTTGGCGCGGGCCTCCTCTTTTTGCTGTGGCAAGGGCCAGAAGGTCACATCCAGCACGTTATCCAGCATCCGTACCGCCGTTTTCACCACGCCAGTGAACTCATTGCTCATAAAGCGGGCGGCGGAGGTAAAGGGCTTTTCCACGAAACGGGTCAGATTCACAGGCCCCAGGCAACAACAGCCATAATCAGGCAAGGGCTCTTCTGCGCAGGGATTGGTGGCCTCGATGGTTTCGCAATAATGCAGATTATTATCCTCATTCATGCGATCGATGAACAAAACCCCCGGCTCGGCATGGTCATAGGTGCTTTGCATGATTTTTTGCCACAGCTCCAGCGCGGGCACCGTGCGATAAATCCACAGACCATCTTCACGCTGTAAGGCCCCCTGCGCTTTGAGGGTTTCATTAGGCTCGGCCTGATGCACCAGCGCAAAGGCGGTCTCATTATGCACCGCCTCCATAAAGGCATTGGTCACCCCGACACTGAGATTGAAATTGGTCAGCGCCCCGGCCTGGTCCTTGGCCTGGATAAACTCCTCAATATCCGGATGATCCACGCGCAACACGCCCATCTGCGCCCCCCGCCGCGCCCCCGCCGATTCCACCGTAGCGCACATCGCATCAAATATTTGCATGTACGACACCGGCCCGGAGGCGCTGGAGCGGGTGCCCTTCACCTGCGCCCCGCGTGGCCGGATACGCGAAAAATCATAGCCCACGCCGCCACCCCGGCGCATGGTTTCGGCCGCCTCACGCAAGGCATCCATAATGCCCGGCTTGCCATCATGCTCGCCGCTCATGGCATCACCCACCGGCTGCACAAAGCAATTGATCAAGGTCGCTTGAATATCCGTGCCTGCCGCCGACATAATGCGCCCACCGCCGACAAAACCTGCCCGCAGTGCCTCCAGAAAAAGCGGCTCATAGCGCTCAGGCTCACGCTCTGCCGCCGCCAAGGCATGGGCGACGCGATGAAAAGTATCATCAGCTGTCTTTTCTTTGCCCTTGCAGTATTTTTCGGCAATAACTTCAAGCGAAATACGTTGCAGTTCAGCGGGAGTGTTCATTGAGCGCAGATCATCCATTTGGGTTGAGTTTGATTGAGCGTGTTTACAAGATCGCCCCCTGACAACGACGTGCAAACCAGCAGCCTGGCAAACACAGACAGTCCCGCTTGCGCATTCATCACGAGGGTATGAGGCCTCGCCATGCAGCGCAAAAGGACACAGGGGTGATCTTTGCAACAGAGGAGTTTTAACGCCCTGAAAAGTGGGCAAAAATACAAGATATAGTTATTTGGAACAGTGAAAACACTATATATGGTACTTTAGGCCGAATACTAAATCCAGCCGACACTCGCCGCGTGGACGTGTCACATGCCCATGCAGCCTTTGCTTTTCCAACAGATTCCAAACAGATAGCGCGCCTGTATTTAGCGAAAAAAATTAGCCGCACTACGCCGGCTGCTTGGTGCCAGGCCGATGCCTGGCGCTTCCCATTGGTAAGGGTGGTTGAGTGAGCGTGATGCATCAAGGTACACCCGTGCGCATCACCGAGAAAACCGCATGGAGCCATCATGCGGTTTTCTACGTGCAATCCTGCCCAAGACGCCTCAAGGTCATGGTCAAAAAGGCTCCAGCAAGCCCGGTGTGCATCGCACATGTCATGGCCTTGATGTGCGGGAATAGGATTTGAACCGTGCGTCGTCGGGCCTCGTTATGGTGAAGTTATGTCTGATAGGGAGACTGACGACACCCTCTAAACATAGGCATCCACCAAGCCTTGTGCGATATGCACTGCAGGCCGTGAGCTATGCCCTTCCTCGGCAGAGCCACCCTGCGTGTGCGCCGATGATGAATCACTGCCGCGATCCCGCCCTTGGCCGCCGGTTTGATCCGCCCCTTGATCAGAGACATGCACATCGCCTAAATCAACGCCGCCTTCGGCAAACAGCTCGCGCAATCTTGGCATACTGGCATCAATGGCCTCACGGGTCAGGCTATGTGATGCCGTAAACTGAATATGTGCGCGCTGATCCTGATCCATACGAATGCGGATCTCGATGGGGCCAAGTTCTGGCGGATTCATCCGCAGCTCGGCGGACTGCATCCCTTGATTGACCATCCACATCAACCGTTGCCCCATCTGCTCACCCCACAAGGCTTGCTGCTGCAACGGGGTGTTTAACTGAAAGACCGGCATTGATGGCGGGGTATTGAGTGAGCTGGTCTGCTGTGCGTTTAAAGTGGCGGCCTGGCTCAATGCAGCCAGTTCATTAAAGCGCAGGATCATATTGCCTTGGGAGCGCTCTTGGGGGTCACGCTGGCTATCGGCATCCGTTTGACTGGAAAGATTTGCGGTGAGCATCATTTTGGACAAATCCATCATGGCCGCTTTACTGGCCTGGGCGGGTGTCTCGGTCATGGTCAGTGGCGTTGCCGCCAGAGATAATCCATCACGCGCAGGCTGCCTGAGCAGGCCATCCGCATCCGCAGTGGCAGGCGCCGTTTGCGCCTGTGTACTGGCCTGATTTGCCAGCTGTGCGGCCAGCATGGCCTTGCTGATGTCCATCAAGGATACGTTTTTGTTGGTCGGCGCTGCCTCGGTTTCACCCAAGGCAAGGTAGCTCACCTGTCGAGGATCGATGACGGCCAACTCAGGCCGATTGAGCCCTGCCTGGCTACTGGCCTGGGCGGGTGTCTCGGTCATGGTCAGTGGCGTTGCCGCCAGAGATAATCCATCACGCGCAGGCTGCCTGAGCAGGCCATCCGCATCCGCAGTGGCAGGCGCCGTTTGCGCCTGTGTACTGGCCTGATTTGCCAGCTGTGCGGCCAGCATGGCCTTGCTGATGTCCATCAAGGATACGTTTTTGTTGGTCGGCGCTGCCTCGGTTTCACCCAAGGCAAGGTAGCTCACCTGTCGAGGATCGATGACGGCCAACTCAGGCCGATTGAGCCCTGCCTGGCCGTTCATCAATGCAGTAAGGGCCTCTTGATTGGCTGACAGCAAGGCAGCTACCTCATCAGACCAGGCACCCAAGGGACTGAGCAAAGCCAAGGCATCGTGCAGGGCATGTGCGTTATCAAGTTCCTCTTGGCTTAATGGCAACTCAGGCGGCAACGCCTTGCCCTCAGGCGGCAAATCCTGACATATGGCTAAGCCCTGCAAGGCAATCTCTGGCGCCGCAGTGTGCGTTTCCAGGGCCTGCAAGTGGGCGCTGAAGGACAGCAACAGGCTATCATCGCCCTCTGCCGTGAGCGAATCGGATGACAAGGCCTTGATACCTTGCGGCGTCTGGCCTTGCAGGGCCAGGAAAAGCTGTGTCAGTGGCATGTTCATGATACACTTTCTCGTTGAAGTGAAACGGTGACTTGCAGCACTACCAAGCAAGATATGTACCCGATCAATCACCATATAACTCGCCCACACCAGCCTGCCCGACCATGCCATTGCCCCACGCATCACGAACCAAACAACATGGCGTTGCCCTCCTCTTGGCGCTATTGGTCGTGGCTCTGGCGACCATTGCAGCGGTGGACATGACCCTGCGCCAGCAGCTCGATATCCGCCGTGCGGGCAATGTGTTGCTCAATGATCAGGCCTACCTGTATGCCCTGGCTGCGGAAAGCTACGCCTTGCACTTGCTCGGCCGACCGGGGCCGGATCGCGAATTACCCTGGGACGACTGCGTGTCGCCGACCCTGCCGGTAGCGCTAGATGATGCCCTGCTGGAAGTCTGGGTGGAGGATCTGCACTGCCGCGTTAATCTCAATGCGCTGGCTGGTTCAGATGTGATCATGCAAAGTTTTGTGCGCTGGCTGTCTTTGATGAATGCCGAACATCCCGAGCTTTACCTGCAACCTGAATCCCTTGCCCGGGCGATCAAGGATTGGCTCAATCCGCAAACGGATGAGCCTTATTACCGCCTGCAGAACCCGCCTTACCTGAGCGCCAATCAAGCGATGCTCAGCCCCACGGAATTGCGTTTGGTGCAGGGCGTCAATGACGACATCTGGCAGGCGCTTGCACCCTATGTGACCGCACTGCCAGGCACAGATCTGGCGCTCAATCTGGAATATGCTGACGACACCCTGCAAATCGCCTTCAGCGACCTGCCCCAGCAAGAGGCCGGCGCCTCAACCTATTATCGCTTGAATGTCAGTGTATCTCTGGCCGATAAACGCCTTTTTTTATGCAGCGTACTGGATACCCAGCAAGGACGGGTATTATTGCGCGAACAGCAGCTCTGCGGGCTGTAGAAGGTGTCGTCAATCGCCATGATGACTCCTCACACCCATCAAATCCCCGCGCACCGACGCCACGACATCCCTGACCGAATCTGGCGATTGCTTGAACCGTGATGCCCCGGACGCCGTGGCACCTGGGGCGGGGTTGTCAAAGACAACCGCCTGTTTATCCATGCGGTCTTCTGGATCATCCGCACCGGCGCGCCGTGGCGCGATCTGCCCCTGGACCAGGGTGACTGGAAAAACACCCCGCGGCGCATTTGCCACTGGCGCGACAAGGGCGTATGGGAGCATTAACTGTAAGCACCGGTTTCCGGAATTTTAAAATAATTTTAAATAATCTAAAATCAATCGCTTACCGTTCAGTGTAACGCTAGTATCTGCCATAAGTTATTGACCCGGTAGCGTTGCGGTGTTTGGCCTTTTAAGCGCGGGGCATCTGACCGGCCGCAAAGACGGGCCCGGTGCCGCGTTTCAGTCAGCCAGCCTTGGCTTGCTGCTCTCATTTAAACCTGGATCATGATGTGTCAATAAGTTTTATTCAACAACTGCGCGAAGATATTCACTGTGTTTTTGACCGCGACCCGGCGGCGCGCAATACCTTTGAGATTCTAACGACCTATCCCGGCATTCACGCGATGCTTTTGCACCGCTTTAGTCATGCGCTGTGGCGTCGCGGCTTGCGCTGGCTGGCGCGGTTTTTATCCTATTTTGCGCGCTGGCTGACGGGCATTGAGATCCATCCGGGGGCGTGTATCGGTCGGCGGTTTTTTATTGATCATGGGATGGGGGTGGTCATCGGGGAAACGGCGGAAATTGGTGATGATTGCACGGTGTATCATCAAGTTACCCTGGGCGGGACCACATGGCAGAAAGGCAAGCGCCATCCCACGCTGGAGAATCATGTCGTGGTGGGGGCCGGGGCGAAGATTTTAGGGCCGATTACCATTGGCAGCGGGGCGCGGGTAGGCTCGAATGCGGTGGTTTTGAAATCGGTCCCGGCCAATGCCACCGTGGTGGGAATTCCGGGGCGGATTCTGGTGCGTGAGGCCGATGAGCAAACGCCTGCGCATAATCTGCAAAGTCAGACTAAATTTGCTGCATACGGTATCAGTCAGGAGATGCCAGACCCCATTGCCAATGCCATCAGCCTGATTCTGGATCATCTGCATACGCTAGATCAGCGCGTTGATGAAACCACCCATGCCCTGAAAAAGCTGGGCGCTGAGGTTGATGATTCACGCTTGCCGGAAATCTCTGCGGAAGCTATTGAAGGGCTGGAATCCTTGCCGAGCGGGCGTGAGCGCGGCGAACCGTTTACACACTCCGCCCACCGTCCACCGGAATGATCTGGCCGGTGATGTAATCGGCGTCATGGATTAAAAAGCTGACGGTGCGGGCGATGTCCTGCGGGCTACCTTCACGCTTGAGCAAGGTCTGCTGGATCATCTCGGCATGGCTGGCGGTGTTTTCGTCGGCCTCGGGCCATAAAATTGCGCCGGGTGCGACCCCATTGACCCGCACCTGTGGCCCGAGTTCACGCGCCAGGGCTTTGGTCAGTGTCCACAAACCGGCCTTGGCGATGCTGTAGACGGCATAATCCTTGAGCGGCTTGAGGGCATGAATATCCACGATGTTGACGATGCAGCCGTGACGCTGTGCCAACACCGGGGCCAGGGCCTGGGCGAGAAATAACGGCGCTTTGAGATTGGTGCCGAGCAAGTCTTCCCAATGCGCACTGCTGATCTCGCCTAAGCGCGTAGGATAAAAGGTGGAGGCATTGTTGATCAGCACATCCACGCCGCCAAAGTGCTGCACCACCGCCGCTGCCAGCGCGTGCAGTTCGTTCAGCGCGCATAAATCCGCACGGAATATGGCGACAGAATCAGGTCGCTGGGCATTGAGTTCTACAGCCAGTGCCTCCGCCGCTGCCGCAGAACCGCGATAATGCAGTGCGATGTTCAGGCCAGCGTGATGCAGATAACGGCTGATCTGCGCCCCGATGCGCCGTGCCCCGCCAGTGATCAGGACGGTTTTGACGAAGCGCTGCGGGGGCGTCATGCACCGTGCCCTGGTGCCACGGATGGCGATGTGTCAGCGCCGGCGAGAAGCCCCAGCACCTGCAGATAGCCGTTGGCACTGGAGGCCGCCTGATACGCCTGCACGGCGGCCATCAGCTCGCCGGGCGTTTGCGGTGCATATAAGGTTGCCAGCATTGCCATCGCCAGATCTTCGTTATCGCCGGGGCGCACCAGACGCCCCAGGCGCCCGTCCTGCAGCAATTCACGCGGGCCACTGGGGCAATCGGTGGCCACTACCGGAACGCCCAACGCCAGGGCCTCCGTGAGCACATTCGGTGAACCTTCCCAGCGCGAAGACAGCACAAATAATCGGGCACGGGCAAGCCAGGCATAGGGATTTTGCGCAAAGCCAGGGAACTGGACATGCTCGGCCACGCCCAGCTGTAGCGACAGATGCTGCAGGGACTGTCGCTGTGCCCCTTCACCCAGAATCAGCAGGCGGGCGGGATGCTGCTGGCGCACATGCGCAAAAGCGCGCAGCAGGGTGGCAAAATCTTTTTGCCGGGTCAGCCGCCCGATGCCCATGATCACCGGCAGCGCGGCATCTTCCAGCCAGGGATGTGGACAGGGCGCCTTGGCCAGATCCAGCATGGTCGGGGTAATCACCGGATTGGGCAGGCAGTGAATCCGCGCCGTCTCCAGCCCGGTCAGCGCGCTGACATCTTCACCCACCCCCGCAGAGACGGCAATGACGCCATCGGCTTGGGCATACAGGCGGCGCATCGGAAAAATGCGCAGCCAGCGCAGCCAGGCTGCCTTGTCTGCCAGTGCCGCCGACAGATGCGTACCTAGCCGAATATAGATACGGGTGGTGACTCTGGCCTTGGCACGAGCCTTGAGCGCCACCCGCCCGGCGCGATCCTTGGCGGCCAGCAATACCGGCGGTTGACAGCACTGCAGATAATCACGCAAGCGCCCCACACTCAGGGCATGGTGCTGCACCCCCAGGGCAATCACCCGCACCCCGGCGGGCAATGCCCCCAGATGCGGGCTATGTTCGCGCAGCAACACCAGATCAATCCGCAGCCCGCAATGCGCCCATTCATGCAGCAGATGAAACACCATCTTCTCCACCCCACCGGCACCTGACAGCGAGATGAACACCGCCAGATCGGGCGGGGCCTCGTGCGCCAGGCGGGCACAGCGCTCAGACCAGGGGAGCGCTACGGGTGGGGTCAGTGAAGTCACAACAGGGAGCATGGGCAAATCGCAGCAGTTGAGCCAGACAGGGCCTAGCGTTTAGGCGCCAGAATATCGGTGACGGTGCCTTCTGCCACCTCGGCGGCAAAGCCCAAGGTTTCGCACAGGGTCGGATGTGGGTGGATGGTCAGGCCCAGATCCTGGGCATCCGCGCCCATTTCCAGGGCCAGATTGGCCTCACCGATCAGCTCACCGGCATGGGGGCCGACAATACCGGCACCAATGACCCGCCCCTGGGGATCAAACAGCAGCTTGGTATGTCCGCTTTCGCCGCCTTGGGTCAGGGCGCGGGCACTGGCGGCCCAGGGGAAAACCCCCTTGGTGTATGCAATACCCTGTTCCTTAGCCTGATTTTCGGTCAATCCCGTCCAGGCAATCTCGGGGTGGGTATAAGCCACCGAGGGAATGGCACGGGCATCAAAAAAGGCCTTATGCCCGGCAGCTACCTCAGCGGCAATCTTGCCCTCATGCGCCGCTTTATGTGCCAGCATCGGCTGGCCGACGATATCGCCAATGGCGAAAATATGCGCGACATTGGTGCGACCCTGGCGATCCACCGCAATAAAGCCGCGCTCGTCCACCTTGACCCCTGCCGCTTCGGCATTGATGCGCAGGCCGTTAGGACTGCGTCCCACCGCGACCAGCACCCGATCAAAACAGGCCGTTGCCGGGGCTTTGTCGCCCTCGAAATGGACCTCAATGCCCTCTGGCGTGGCCTTGGCGGCGGTGACTCGCGTCTTGAGATAAATATTTTCATAGCGGCCCTTGATGCGCCGTTCCAGCGGCTTGAGCAAATCCCGATCCGCGCCCGGAATCAGCTCCGGCTGCAGTTCCACCACACTGACCCGACTGCCCAGCGCATCATACACACAGGCCATTTCCAGGCCGATAATGCCACCGCCCACCACCAGCAAGCGCCCCGGCACCTCCGGCAGGCGCAAGGCATCGGTGGAGTCCATCATGCGCCGATCTTCCCATGGAAAAATATCCGGCCTGACCGGCTGTGAACCGGCGGCGATGATGGCCTGCTCGAAATGTACCGTATGCGTCCCGGCCTCACTGTGTACGCTCAGAGTGTGTGCGCCGCTGAAAGTCCCAACACCCTGCAGTACGCGCACCTTGCGCTGCTTGGCCAGTTGCTTGAGGCCGCCGGTGAGTTTGCTGACAATGCCGTCTTTATAGGCCACCAGCTTGGGCAGATCGAGGGCAAGTTTGCCAAAACTCAGGCCATGACGCGCAAACTGATCAACATCATCAATCACCTGCGCCGCCTGTAACAGCGCCTTGGACGGGATACAGCCCACATTCAGACAGACCCCGCCCAGGGTGGGGAAACGCTCAACCAAAATCACCTCAAGCCCCAGATCGGCGGCGCGAAAGGCCGCTGTATATCCGCCGGGCCCGGCACCCAGGACCAGTAATTGACAACGGCTTTCGGTCTCACTGCCCGGTGGGGGGCTCGAAGGGTTTGCCTGTGGGGCACGATTCATACAATCACTCCTGCAAATGCTTTTGTTTTATTTTGTGTTAAATGAGCAGCAAATCGTGGCGATTTCGCCCAAGAGGGGCTTATTGGACAATATTTTAAGCCCAAGTGCCAGCTTTTGCGCCATATAAGGTCAGGCAAAGCCCGCCTCATCTAAAATGCCGACAGCAATAGCACAAAGCGGGTGCCCTTTGGATAGCGGCGTTCGGCATAGATCAGGCCGCCGTGATCCTCAATGATGCTATACACCACCGACAAGCCCAAGCCCGTGCCCTCGCCCGGCGGTTTGGTGGTAAAAAACGGCTCAAAAATCCGATCCAGCAACATCTCCGGAATGCCGCTGCCTTCATCCTCGACTACAATCCGCACCTTGCCGCTGCGCCGCTGCGCATCAATCTGAATGGTATCGCCGGGCTGGGAGGCCTGCGCGGCATTGTTGATCAGATTGACAAACACTTGCAGCAGCCGCTGCGGATCACCGCGTACCTGTAAACTTTCTGGCACCTGATTGCGGCAATCAATCTGCGGCCAGCGATCACTGAGCTGCACCAGCTGCACCGCCTCAGCGACACAGCGGTGGAGCTGGGTGGGCTGGTGGGTGTGACTACGGGCATCCCCGGCATGACTGAAGGTGATCAAAGACTGCACGATATTATTGATGCGCCGGGTCTGTTCGAGAATCTGCAGCGCCGTGAGCCGCTGTTCTGCCGGGTCTGTCTCAAATTGCAGATTTTGCGCCAGCGAGGCAATACCGGTCAGCGGATTCCCGATCTCATGCGCCACCCCGGCAGCGAGACGGCCAATGGAAGCCAGCCGATCATTATGCGCAACCTCGCTTTCCAGGGTATGCAGCTCGCTCATATCCTCAATCAGCAACACCGTTCCTCCCAAGGCAGCGGTGGCAGTATCCAGAGACTGTGGCTCAATCGCCGCCTTGTGCAGATTGATCCAGCGCATCCGCCCCTGCACCTGAATCTGTACCTTATACAAATGGCGATCCTGGCCGTTGACAAAGGCGCGCAGGATACCTTCCCAGGGATCGTACAGATGATACAGGGTGCGATTGGTCGCCACCTCCGCCGGAATCCCGGAAATCGTCGCCAGCGCGGTATTCCAGATCAAAATCTCGCCATCCGGGGCCAGCGCACACACCCCCAGCGGCAGCTCATAGAGCACCTGGCGATGGTAGCGGCGCAGGGTATCCAGCTCAGCCACCAGCCCCTGCAGGCGCAGATTGGAATGCGCCAGGCGCTGCTCAATAAAGCGCAGACTATCTGCCAGTGCCAGCCGGGCATGAGGGTCTACACTGAGCTGATGGTCGACAATCATGCGCGCCAGCAATGGCCCCAGCAAACCCGAGAGATTGCGCTCCAGACATTCACGCAAGCGCCCCAGCTCATGGGGACGGGTTTCCTGTGCAGACATCTCCAAATCGGCCAGCGCCCGCTGTACCTCCAGACGGGCAGTATGCGGGCCAAGAATATCCGCCAGTCGCGCCTCAAACTGGCTGACGCTGAGCGCATCCAGCAGCCCCCGCGGCGGCTCAGGCCGATCCAGCTGACAGGCCAGAATCGCCCGTTGTCCCTGCGCACCCGCAGGGCTCAACAAAGAACCCAGCACAAACAACAGGCTATTGACGCTCAGAGTCCAGAAGGTCGCAAAAACCCAGCGATCCTGAGCCTCGGCGCCCAGCCATTGCTGCATATCAAAGGCGGTCACGCTCAAACCGGAGCTATGTAACAGCGGCAAAATCAGCGTCACCGTCCACACCGCAATGCCGCCCGCCAGCCCTGCGATAAAACCGATATGCGTGGCCCGTCGCCACCACAAAACCCCCACCAGGCCGGGTAAAAACTGTGCCACCGCCACAAAAGAAATCAGGCCGATCTGCACCAGCCCTTGATGCACCTCTAAAATCCAGTAAAAACCATAGCCCAGCGCGATAATCACCGCGATCAAGATGCGTCGCCCCCACAAAAGCCAGGCATACAGATTGCGTTGTGGCAAGGCGGCGCGCTGGGTGAAGTGCGCGGGTAAAACCAGATAATTCAGACACATCGCCGCCAGCGACAAGGTGGTGACAATCATCATCGCACTGGCGGCAGACAACCCGCCAATAAACGTAAACAAGGCCAGCCAGGCCGGTCCATGCGCCACCGTCAGCCCCAGCACATAATAATCAGCAGGTGTGCTCAGCGCGCTGGCCTGTCCAGCCCACAAAATCAGGGGAATCGGCAGATTCAGCAGCAGCAAAAACAGCGGAAAAGCCCAGGCCGCCGTATGCAAAGCCTGTGGATTGATATTTTCCACAAAAATCATATGAAACTGACGCGGCAGCAAAAACGCCGCCGCAAAGGCCAGCACTAACAGCGTCAGCCAAGCATCTTGATGCACCGGCGCATACAAAGCCTCCAGCGTGTGCGGATGTGCTGCCAGCCAAGCATTCAAGCCACGAGGCCCATCGAAGACAAAAAACAGGGCAAAACCGCCCACCAGTAACAGCGCCAGCAGTTTGACCGCCGATTCAAAGGCAATCGCCACCACCAGCCCCTCATGCTTTTCGCGGGGGCTGATATGGCGCGCCCCGAATAAAATCGCAAATAAAACCAGCGTCAGGCAAAACACCAGGGCCAGCAAATGCGGGGCCGGCTGTTGCGTGATCACCGTGACCGATTCGGTAATCGCCTTGATCTGCAAGGCGATATAGGGCATCAAGCCCACCAGCATGAACAGCGTGACCAGCACCCCGGTCCACGGGCTGCGATAACGAAAGGCAAACAGATCGGCAATGGAGGTTAGCTGATAATCGCGCACCAGGCGCAGAATCGGCGCCAATAGCACCGGGGTGAGAATAAAAGCCAGGGTTACGCCCAGATAAATGGTGAGAAACAGATAGCCCTGAGACTGGGCAAAGCCCACACTCCCATAAAAGCTCCAGGAGGTCGCATACACCCCCAAGGCCAGGGCATACACCAGCGGATGATGAATCAGGCGGCTGGGCAGCCAGCCGCGTTCGGTGGCATGGGCAATAAAAAACAACACCGCCAGATAGCCCACCCCGGCAGCGTACAGCCAGATAACCTCAAAGTGCATCGCGACAGCGCCGACACCCGATCAGCAGGCCGATCAATACCCCCCACAACACATACGGCAAAAACCACGGCATCTGCGGCGCCGCCCACCACTGCAACAGCGGCGAGGCAAAAAAGAACACCGCCAGCAAAAAAATCAGCAGCGTCTTATCCATCGGCGCTCCCATCGTGTGGCGACACCTTCCAGGTGTCGCATAAAAATCAGCGAAGGCAAGATGCGTCCGCCACCACTCGCGACGGCTAAAAGCCGCCGCCATCAAGCCCGATGATAAGGATGCTGACGCAGCACCGCCCAGGCACGATACAGCTGCTCAGCCACCACCACCCGCACCAAAGGATGCGGCAAGGTCAGCGGAGACAAAGACCACTGCCAACTGGCCCGCTCGCGGCATTGCGGCGCCAGGCCCTCCGGCCCACCGACCAGCAAGGCCACATCCCCGCCCTGCCCCATCCAGCCCTGCAGATGCTCTGCCAGCGCGGGCGTATCCAGCAAACGCCCCCGCTCATCCAGCGCAATCACCATCGTACACTGCGGCGGAATAGCACCCAGCATCCGCGCCCCTTCATCCTCGGCAATACGGCGCAGATCGGCCTGCTTACCCCGCTTCAGGGCCGGAATTTCCTTGAGCAACAACGCGCATTCCGGCGGCAGGCGTGTGGCATATTCTGCATAGCCCTGCACCACCCAGCCCGGCATCTTCGTACCAACCGCCAGCAGATGAATCTTCAAGACACTCAGCCACGCAGCCGCTTAAGCACCGCCACCGGCTCGCTTTCCGTGGACGCACCCTCGGTCAGCCACAGCTTTTCCAAATTATAAAAATCCCTGGTTTGGGGCAGCATCACATGCACTACCACATCATTTAAATCCACCAACACCCACTCATTATCCCGCTCACCCTCCATCCCCACCGGCATCACCCCGGCCTCCTTGGCCTTCACCAGCACACTATCCGCCAGGGCCTTGACATGCCGGTTAGACGTTCCACTGGCAATAATCATCATATCCGTAATCGCCGTCTTCCCGCGCACATCCACACAGCTAATATCCTGTGCCTTCATCGCCTCCAGCGCATCAACCACCAGGGCCGTCAATTCTTCAGTTTGCATCAATACACTCAGCGCTCAATTATCAATACCATCGGGATACATCTACTTGACAGGCAGTATATTGAAAGCCAGGCAACAGCGCAAAACTTACCCAGGGAGGAACTGCTGTCGAGCACCGGAAAGCCCTGGTGTGGACGCGTGTCGAACCTCCGTTTCACCTCGGACCTGTTTGGGTACCGCACGGTGGTAACAAAGGGATGGCCATGAACCGCGCTCAACTCCACACCTTGTTTCTGCTGGCGAACTGAGTACGCGCCAGATTGGCGCTTTCACCCGCATGCGATGGCGCTCGCGTACCGCATCGAGTAAGATGGCCAGCTACACGCGCCCGAAGTGGGTCAAGCGGGCAACTGAACACTATGCGAAGCACTTATGCCGTTTGTGAAAAATGACACTTTAAGTGTTAACAATTTAAAAACAGATTTTTATAAAAATTTTCTTTAAATTAAATCCAAAAAAAATACATACATAAAAGTTTTTTATTTGCACAATGAAGACAAATTTAATATTTTAATAAAATCTAAAATATCACGGAATAATTTGTCATTTTGATCTTCTTTTGTTTTCTTTATCAAAAAATATTCATGCCAGCCGTGATCCAATTCTTCGTCAAATTTTTCAAAATATAAAGTTGGTAATCCAACTTCTTATTCAACAAAAAATTCACCATCTATAAGTGAATTTTTTATATAAATATCTAATTCAGAAATTTCAATATTCATTTTTTTTTTGAAAAAATCACATCACCATATTTTTTATTGTTTCCTGTATCTCTATAAAGGTACTCTAATAACATGTTTATAATTAATAATGAATTTTAACCTTTGAATATATTTTCTCTGTGGTAAGAAAGAAATTCTTTATGAGGGGTAAATTTTTCAGGAAAAATAATTTATTTTTTTTCATAACTCTTAAGCGCAATTTGAAAAAAATAATCATCTTCAGAAATTTGTGTGTTTGAAATCCGTAGTGTCATATCTTCATTTATTTTAATAATACCAAGATCGAAAGCTTTGTCGTGCAGCATAGATAATGACAGCCCATTTCTTGGATTTAATCTATTCGTTGGGTCTTACCTCCATGGAATAATGTGACTCGCAACTAATAATTTTTGAACAGCAAGCCCTGTTATACAGCATTTATAATTATAAGCGCTAAGCGCCGATTGACGAAAAAAGCTCTGACCAATTCGTGCTTTTGTTTTAATCTTTTTATCCATTACAGTATAATCTTCTTTTTCCAAATATTCGGATTCTATTTTAGCAGAGTCTTCCTTTTTTTGTATAATTATATCTATTGTCATCTCTAACTAAAGTGCAAAGATTTCCCAATCATTTTGCATTTCTTTCAACATTTTTTTGTCGGCAAAAGATGCACCAGAAAGACCTTTTCGACCAGTAGATGTTATTGCAGGATCGAGGCTTGAAATATTTGTTAACTTCATAGCTAATGCTGAAGGCGTTTTCCAGATCTGCTCAGCATGCTTAATAATTTCTGGATTTTTTGAGTGCAATTTTCCAAAAGGCATTTGGCAATAAATTCCAAACGCAACCAATAACTCCTGTCGAGTCCATCCTTTATTGCTAGGCATAAATAACTCTCTTATTATTCAAATTCCATAGTTCGACTAGATGTGTAACCATTTTTTCTGCAACTAAATTAATAAGAAGCACTATAACAGTATCTCCAAATAAGTTGATAGACTTTTGTGTATCACTGACCGAAATTACATCTTCAGCTGGATACGGCACAATGTCACCAATGAAGAGGGGATTGTCGCTGTAGTTCTCAAGATGGGTCTTTTTCGAGAAGTCATTCCATTCACTGGTAAATACGCATTTGCCGCCGTGGGCCTCAAAGCCCATACGGATGCCGCCAATGCCTGCGAATAGATCAATGAACCTGAAGCTGTTGCCACCTTCCGTTGTGTTGGCTGCTGGTTGTTGCAGGAGGTCGCGCAACGCGGGTTCAAGCATTGCCGGACATGGCGTTTCGCCCTTTTCCCAACTCCTCACGGTCTTGATGTCCTTGCCAACCTGCGTGGCAATTTCGCGCTGCGTGAATCTATTACGAGCCTGCTTAAGCAGCCCAAACGGTTGGGTATGAGTCATCTTGCTTCTCCCGCATCACTGGTGGTGAAATGGGGGCTTGCATATGCTGATAATATAAATAATAATTAGTCTCGTTTATATCTTTGGGAGCATTAAATCGTGAAAAACGTACTCAGTCTTGGCATCCTGCTGCTTGTCTTGGCATTCTCCACACATAGCATGGCCTCCGAAGAGCGTGCGCAACACTTCAAGGGCAAGCCCTCCGAAACCCTGGAGCAGGCTTTGGAAAATTTTAGCAGTGGCAATCAGGAATTGGCTAAATTGCTGCAAGGAACGCTGGATAATGCCAAAATCACGCAAATTCACGAGTTGACCTACACCCTGGAAAATGCGCTGGAAATGCTCAATGAGCAGATGCAGGCGCTGGCCGAAACCCTCGAAGAGCTGCATGTCGCCTCGGAGCATTACGATCCCGCCAAGGTATCCAGCAAGGGTCAGGAATATTTATCTGTGGCGCAACAGATTGTAAAATAATCGACACCCACGAGGCAGCGTGATTTTACCGCTGCCTTTGAATGTTGTGTATGTCGATGCATGGTCAAACCCCTGAAAAACGCCACTAAATACCCCATCCCCCCGCTAAGTCTGCACCGCTATCTGGTCGAAAATCTGACCACTGTCGTCTTGTTGTTAGATGCCCAAGGCTGTCTGATGTATATGAACCCCGCCGGGGAGATGCTGCTTGAGGTCAGCCTGCGCCGTGTGCGGGGCTTTCCCATCAGGGAGTTGGTGCCGGGCGATGCGCGTTTTCAGGAAAATCTGCAACAATCCCTGGCCAGCGGTCATCCCTTTACTGAACGCGAGCGTGAGCTGAAATTGCCGCATGGTCGGCATATTACGGTGGATATCGGCGTCTCGCCTTTGTCGGAAACCAATCAGCCACGTTCGCTGTTGATTGAGATGGTGCAAATCGACCGCCAGTTGCGCATCAGCCGTGAAGAGCATCTGTTGCAGCAACAGGCGGCCACACGGGCGCTATTGCGTGGCTTGGCGCACGAGATTAAAAATCCGCTGGGCGGTTTGCGCGGCGCGGCGCAATTGCTGGAACGCGAACTGCCCAGTGCCGAGCTGATGGAGTTTACCCGCATCATCATCGGTGAGGCGGACCGTCTGCAGAATCTGGTGGATCGGATGCTGGGTCCCAACAGTCTGCCGCGCAAGGGACTTCTGAATATCCATGAGGTGCTCAGCCATGTGTATCAGCTGATCCAGGTCGAGGCCCCGCCGGGTATCTGCCTGCACACCGACTATGATCCAAGTATTCCAGATATTCGCGCTGACCGGGATTTGTTGGTGCAGGCGGTGCTCAATATCGCCCGCAATGCCCTGCAGGCCTTGGAAAGCCAAGGGCGTTTGCTGTTACGCACGCGCATTTTGCGCCAATATACCTTGGGGCAGGTGCGTCATCGCCTGGTGGCCATGATTCAGGTGGTGGATGATGGCCCCGGCATTCCTGAAAACATCCGTGATAATATTTTTTATCCGATGGTATCGGGCCGCACCGGCGGTACCGGCCTGGGGCTTTCCATCGCCCAGTCTTTGCTGCATCAACACGGCGGTTTGATCGAATTTCGCTCCCGCCCCGGCAAGACGGTTTTTTCCCTGCTTATCCCCGTAGAGCCAAACCCATGAGTCATGCGAGTCACGCTGAAACCATCTGGGTCATCGACGATGATCACGCCATTCGCTGGGTTTTGGAGCGCGCCCTGAACAAAGCCGGTCTGAAGGTGATCACCTTTGCCACCGCGACCGAGGCCCTCAAGGCCCTGCTTCAGGAAGTCCCCGATGCCCTGATTACCGACATTCGTATGCCCGGCATGGATGGGCTTACGCTGCTTGATCAGTTGCGGCAAAGCCATCCGGCATTGCCGGTGATCATCATGACCGCGCATTCCGATCTGGAGAGCGCGGTAAGTGCCTATCAGGGCGGTGCCTTTGAATACCTGCCCAAGCCCTTTGATATCGACGAGGCGGTTGAGCTGGTGCGGCGTGCCTGTTTATCGGCGCGGCAGGTCAGCGCCCACAGCCAGGCGGTGCGTGATCAGGCGCCTGACATCATCGGCGAAGCCCCGGCCATGCAGGAGGTTTTTCGTGCCATCGGGCGCCTGAGCCGTTCCAATATCACCGTCTTGATCAATGGCGAATCCGGCACCGGCAAAGAACTGGTGGCGCGGGCCTTACATCGCCACAGCCCCCGGGCGCAGATGCCGTTTATCGCCCTTAACACCGCCGCTATCCCCAAGGATTTGCTGGAGTCTGAGCTGTTTGGTCATGAAAAGGGGGCCTTTACCGGCGCGCAACAGGCCCGCTGCGGGCGCTTTGAGCAGGCCAATGGGGGTACCCTGTTTCTTGATGAAATCGGCGACATGCCCGCTGAATTGCAAACCCGGCTATTGCGGGTGCTGGCGGATGGGGAATTTTACCGCGTCGGCGGACATACCCCGCTTAAAGTAGATGTGCGTATCATCGCGGCCACGCATCAGGATTTGCAACACCATGTCAGCAAAGGGCTGTTTCGCGAGGATTTATTTCACCGGCTCAATGTGATCCGCATCCAGATTCCCTCACTGCGGGCGCGGCGTGAAGACATCCCGCTCTTGCTGGATCACTTTCTCGCCGCCGCCGCCCAGGAACTTAACACCGACTGTAAACAGCTGCGCCCCGACGCCCGCGCCTACCTGATGCACCTGGACTGGCCGGGCAATGTGCGGCAACTGGAAAATGTCTGCCGCTGGCTGACCGTTATGGCCTCCGGGCGCGAGATTCATCTTCATGACCTGCCCCAGGAATTGCGCAGCCATCACAGCAGCCCGAAAAACCACCCCGAAGACTGGGAGGAAGCGCTCAGCCGCTGGACCGAGCGTGAATTGGAACAGGGCACCAGCAATCTGTTGGAGCGCGCCACCCCGGCCTTTGAACGCATCCTCATCCAGGCCGCCCTGAAAAAAAGTACCGGCCACCGTCAGGAAGCCGCCCGCCTGCTCGGCTGGGGCCGCAACACGCTCAGTCGCAAGATCAATGAGCTTAAACTCGATCTGGAAGAATAAACCCACGCGCTGGATGGAGTACTTTGATAGGGACACTGTGAACATGCCGCGATGAGGCTAATCGTTTAATAGCGCTTCTTCGGAGAGACCATGACCCTCAAGGATGTGGCGCAGTTGCTGGAGGGCGTCATTTTGAATCTGGCGCACGCGCTCGCGGGTCAGTCCCAGCATCTGGCCGATTTCTTCGAGGGTGGCAGGTTCGCAGCCATACAGGCCAAAGCGGTGGATGATGACCACGCGCTGCTTTTTGTTGAGTTCGGCCAGCCAGGCGTCCATGCCGTGGCGGATATGATCCGTGTGCACCAGTTGGCTGGGTTGCTGTGCCTCTTCATCAGGCAGCACCTCTTGCAACGGGCGCCCGCCGTCTTTTCCGCTGCTGATATCCATGGAGGTGGCACGTTCAGCCAGGGCCAGGATGTGTTTAATGCGCGCTAAAGGGCGCCCCAGTGCCTGGGCCAGTTCCTCGGGAGTGGGTTCGTGGTGCAGCGCTTGGGTGAGCTGGCGGGCACTGCGCAGATAGTGTGAGAGTTCTTTGATGATATGCACCGGCAGGCGCACGGTGCGGGTTTGATTGATCAAGGCCCGCTCAATGGTCTGACGAATCCACCAGGTGGCATAGGTGGAAAAGCGAAAGCCCCGCTCCGGATCAAATTTCTCCACGGCATGAATCAGACCCAGGTTGCCTTCCTCGATCAAATCCGCCAAAGCGAGGCCGCGATGGGTATAACAGCGGGCAATCCGCACGACCAGACGCAGATTGGATTCAATCATCGTTTGCCGGGCACTCACATCGCCGCGTTGCGCCTGGCGGGCATAATGGCGTTCTTCTTCTGCGCTTAACAAGGCCGACGATTCTATCGCGCTCAAATAAAGCGCTAAGGCCTCCGGCTCACGGCGGCGCGCTGTCGGTGCGGTGCTGTCATCAACTTCAGCCAGCACGCTCTGGCTTTCATCCTCGGATGGCCCCTGTTCATCGGCCAGTGGCGTGGCGTCATCTCCGTGGATGTCCGGGTCTACCGAAGGTGCCGGGTCTACCGAAGGTGTCTGAGGATCCTCTTGCCGAGCGCGTGGTCGCGGTTTGCGTTGTCGTCTTTCCATAAACCAAAACGTTTTGAGTTAAGCCGCAGGCCATGCGGGCATCAGACATCCGCCGGATGCGTCATGCTTTTTAGAGCATCATGCGCCGATCACGTTTAACGCCGGGGGAGGTGTTGCAGCGGATCAACCGGTTGTCCATCGCGGCGGATTTCAAAATGCAGCATGACGCGATCCGTGCCCGAGTCACCCAGCTGGGCCACCTGCTGTCCGGCAACGACGTTGGCGCCTTCGTTCACCAATAAGGCATCATTATGCGCATAGGCACTGAGGTAGCGATCATTGTGCTTGATGATGATCAGCTTGCCGTAGCCCACCAGGCCGCTGCCACTGTAGACCACCCGGCCCGCCGCTGCCGCCCGCACCGGTTGGCCGCGCACCCCGGCAATGGCAATGCCTTTTTTACCGGTTGTTTGTGTGGAGAAAGTGCGAATGACCTGACCTTCCGTAGGCCATTGCCAGGTCAGTCCGCCAACGGTGGCGGTTTGACCGGTGGGCGCGCTGGCGATAACCGGGGCTGCGGGGGCCGTGCGCGCCGGGGCGGGTGTTGAAGCGGCCACGGGCGGGGTTGTGCGTTGGGGCGCGGGCATCGGGGGCGAGGCTTGAGGTGTGGGGCGGCTGCCTGCCGTGTTGGCGGTTGTTGTTGCCGTCGGGATTCCGGGGCGCGGCGCCGGGGGTGGGGTGGATTCACCACGCGTGGTGCGCGCTGCAACCGCAGTAGGCGGCGATCCGGGGGGATTCATCCGCAATTGCTGCCCTGGATAAATGGTATACGGGGGGGCAATCTGGTTCCAACTGGCCAAATCCTGCCAGACCAGATCATACCGCCAGGCAATGGAATACAGGGTATCCTGGGAGCGCACGATATAATGGCCCGAACGAAAGGCCGGATCACCGCGCTGCGGGAATGAACACGCGCTCAGCAAGGCCGCCACGACCCACAATACACCGCATAATTTCAATAAAGGTAGCATCTTCATGAGTTAAATACGTGCAAGATGACCACAGCGATCACTAAAAGCAGCACCGTCATCCAGCCGAGCCACTCCATATAGGGGCGTAGCTTTGGCACAATGCGTGGCCCAAGCCAGCTGATCAACAATGCCACCGCAAAAAAACGCAAGCCACGGCCAATCAATGAGGCGATAATAAACGGCAGCAAAAGCATCGCCATAGCCCCTGCCGTGAACGTGAATAGTTTATAGGGGATGGGGGAAAACCCCGCGACCAACACCACCCAGACACCCCAGGTATCAAACCACAGCCGCGCCTGCGTCAGGGCATCACCATAGCCGAGACTGATCACCCACGGTGCAATCAGGCCATAGGCCAGATAGCCCAGGACATAGCCCAGCAGCCCCCCCAGCACAGAAAACACCGTGGTGATCAGGGCCAGTCGCCAGGCTTGATCCGGGCGGGCCAGCACTATCGGTGCCAGCATAACATCCGGGGGTACCGGGAAAAAGGAAGACTCGGCGAAGGACAGTCCGGCCAGATAGCGCGGGGCATGAGGATGCGCACTGTAATGCAAGACCTGATCATACAGCGGTCCGAAAAGCTTCATGCCAGATCTCCCGGGATCAGGGGGACAAACAAAACCCCATCAAGCCACTGTTTTACAAACACATCCCCATGCCGAATCACGCAGACCAGGCGCTGCTTTTTGGGCTCCTCTTCAACCGGGGCAATCAGGCACCCCCCCTCTTTTAGCTGCATCAACAGCACCGGTGGAATCTGGCGGGCCGCTGCCGTGACCATAATGGCATCAAAAGGCGCGCAATCGGGCAGCCCTAAATGCCCATCGCTGTAGCGCAGGCTCACATTATTCAGGCCCAGGCTGCAAATGATTTCGCGGGCCTGGCGTTGCAGCTGGCGAATCCGCTCCACGCTATAGACCTTGCCGACCAGCTGCGCCAGAATCGCTGCCTGATAGCCAGATCCTGTGCCGATTTCCAAAACCGTTTCCAGCGGCTCATGCTGCAATAAGGTCTCGGTCATTTTCGCCACGATATAGGGCTGGGAAATGGTTTGCCCAAAGCCAATCGGCAGCGCGGTATTTTCATAGCCGCGATAGGCCAGCGCCTCATCCACAAACAAATGGCGCGGGGTGGAGCGCATCACCGCCAGCACACGCGGATGGGTAATTCCCATCGCCATGAGCGTGGTCAACATGCGGTCGCGAGAGCGCTGATACGTCATGTTGAGCGAATGCGACGAAAAACTCAAACCTGAGGATCCTCATACACGCCGCTAAGCCAGTTAGCCACCGTATCAATGGCATCATAACGGGTCAGATCCACCTGAATCGGCGTGACCGAGACATATCCGGAACGCACCGCGTCAAAATCAGTGCCCGGCCCGGCATCTTGCTCCGGCCCCGCTGGGCCTACCCAATAGATGGTTTTGCCACGCGGATCGGTGGTGCGCGTGACCGCCTCGGATTTATGCCGATGCCCCAGACGAGTGGCACAAATGCCGCGCAATTGCTCATAGGGCAGATCCGGGACATTCACATTCAGGATGGTATTGGCGGGCAAGGGCATAAAACGCAAACGTTCCAATAGCGTCAGCACCACCTGCGCGGCGGTATCATAATGCTTGCAGGCATGGCCCTCCAGCGAAACCGCAATCGCGGGAAGACCGAGAAAGCGTCCCTCCATGGCAGCAGCCACGGTACCCGAATACAGCACATCATCGCCCAAATTGGCACCGGCATTGATCCCCGAAATCACCATATCCGGTTCCTTGTCCAGCAATCCGGTAATTGCCAGATGAACACAGTCAGTCGGGGTGCCATCTACACGGATATCCCCGTTTTCCAGGGTAATCGCCCGCAAGGGACGCGACAGCGTCAGGGAATTACTTGCGCCGCTGCGGTCGCGATCTGGTGCCACCACCGCAATCTCGGCCACCGTCGCCAGGGTTTTGGCCAGACACTGCAGGCCGGGGGCATGTACCCCATCATCATTACTCAGCAAAATGCGCATGGTTCAATGCTTGGTCAAAGGTCAAGAAAATGAAAGGAGGCCACGCACCAGATCCTTGGTCAAAACAGGCCTGGCGGGGTATCTTCGCGAAGGGATAGCCTGATTAACCCATCAGCCTGAACCGTTTTTAGATCATGCCTTGGCTTTAGTAAGTACTTACCGCTCATAAATGCTTAGGAAAATCACGAAAATCTATGATGATCTTTGGCATGTTCACGCCGTCAACGCCAGTGCGGGCGAACCCGTCTTACCTGACTCTTGCGTGCGTTTAAGGTCTCGCCTGAGCGCGTCGCGACCATGATCAGCACTGGGTTATCGTGCTGGACAAACTCTATATAACCGCTCGGCGGGTTGTCAAGTTATTGAGAAAATAGGAGGTTTTCATAGAAAAACGCATATTATGGCCACCAGTTACAAACCCTTCCCGGTCACAGCTTACTATACTGCAAAGCGAATATGACGCACATGCTTACACAGCTAAGGATATAATATTCAGATGAGTAGACCCGAATCTCCGGATGATCTGTCCCTGTTTCGTGCCGCCGTGGGTGAGGTGCGCCCGGTACGCCAGGACACACATCTACCCCAGGTGCCCAGGCCGCCGCCGCATCCGGTACACAGCCAAGCCGATGAACGCCAGGCCCTGCAAGATACCCTGGCCGATCCCCAGGAAGTCACTGACGTACAACCCGGCGATGAAGTCGCCTTCATGCGTCCGGGACTGCAGCGCAGCCTGTTTCGCAAACTCAAGCGTGGTTATTTTCCGGTCAATGCCGAACTGGATTTGCATGGCATGACCAGTCAGCAAGCCAAACAGGCGCTGATTATCTTTCTGGCCCAAGCCCGGGAATTACGCCTGCGCTGTGTACGCATCATCCACGGCAAAGGCCGCCGCTCCAGTAATCAAGGCCCGGTCCTGAAACAACGGGTGGTACACTGGCTGACCCAGCGTGACGACATCCTCGCCTTTTGTTCCACGCCCCCCAGCGATGGCGGTACCGGCGCGGTCTATGTCCTGTTGCGCATCAGCCGCTAAAACCCTGGAGGGCGCTTTAGCCCGCACGTCACGTTGCCGTAGCGGTTGCGTTAGCGGCGCAAAAACGGCTAGATTAAGCCACCTATCAAAACAGCCGCCCAGCCGCTGTGTATCCCTCAACCACGTTGAAACGTAATATGACACAGGTTCTTGAGCTTTCCATCATCGTTGTCGATGACACGCGCTACAGCCGCACGGTACTGCAAAACACCCTGCAACGCATTGGCTATACCGACATTCGCCCCGCTGCCTCCGCCAAAGAGGCCCTGGCCATGATGGAAGAACGTCTGGCGGATGTGGTCTTGGCGGATTGGTTCATGCCGGAAATGGATGGCCTGGAACTGACACAGGTGATTCGCCAGCGCGACGAAGAGCGCCACCACTACACCTCGATTTTGCTGTTTACTGCCGAGGAGGGTGATGCCCAAATGCTCAAAGCCTTCGTACACGGCGTAGATGATTACCTCACCAAGCCGATCAGCGATTTACAGCTCACCGCCCGCCTGCATGCCGCCGGACGCATCGCCGCCTTGCAAAACACCCTCCTGGAAACAACCTCTGCCCTGACCTCAGCCAACCGCCTGCTGGAGCATTTCTCCACCCAAGACCCCTTAACCGGGCTAGCCAACCGCCGGGCGGTCAACAAACGCCTGGAAGCCCTGCTGCTGGAATCCCAGGCCCGCGAAGGCGGACTGTGCATTGCCCTGGTCGATATCGACCATTTCACGGATGTCAACCGCGAACACGGCCACAGCATCGGTGACGAAGTGCTCAGCGGCCTGGGCAAACGCCTGCGCCTGGTCGTCCGTCCCACCGACCTGGTTGCCCGACTCAATGGCGGTCAGTTTGCCGTCGTCATGCAAATCCGCGACCCTGAGCAATTCAACCACGCCGTCTTTGAACGCATCCTCACCTCCATCAGCCGCGAACCCATCCGCACCTCCGAGGCCGACATCCGCATCACCGTCTCCATTGGCGTGCATGACTACTACCACGGCCAACCCATGCAAACCATCCACGTCCTGATGAACCACGCCGAGGAAAACCTCAAACGCGCCAAAACCGAAGGCCGCAACCGCATCATCGGCCCGGAATAAACCCGATGACCTGATGGGTTACAGGCGTATGAGTGGATTTCCGGCTTATTGTGATTTGATCAGGGTTACGCGGGCAAAGCGGCGCTTGCCTACTTGACAGATCAGGGGGTTGCCGGGGCTGAATGACTGCTGTGGGTCTTCGGCGCGCTCGTTGTCGATGCGCACAGCACCTTGACGGATCATGCGCAGCGCCTCGGAGGTGCTGGGAACCAGTCCGGCATCACGCAACAGCGCGGGCAATGACAGATGCCCCGTTTCTCCCACCGCCAGGGTCATCTCAGGCATATTGTCTGGCAAGGCGCCTTTCTGGAAGCGGTCGATAAAGGCCTGTTTGGCGGCTTGGGCCTTGTGGCTATCGTGAAAGCGTGTGACCAGTTCTTCACCGAGCAAAAATTTCACATCACGCGGGTTTTGTCCCTCCTGCACGGACTGCTGCAAGTTTTCAATCTCGTGCATCTCGCGGGCTGACAGTAGCTCAAAATAACGCCACATCAAGGTGTCTGAAATCGACATCAGCTTGCCAAACATCTCCTCGGGCGCCTCGGTGATGCCGATGTAATTGCCCAGGGATTTGGACATTTTCTGCACCCCGTCCAGACCTTCCAGAATCGGCATGGTCAGCACCACCTGCGGGCTTTGGCCGTATTGCTTTTGCAGCTCACGCCCCATCAGCAGATTAAATTTCTGGTCAGTACCGCCCAGCTCGACATCGGCCTGCAGTGCTACCGAGTCATAGCCCTGAATCAGGGGATACAAAAACTCATGAATGGCAATCGGCTGGCCGTTGGTGTAGCGCTTGTGAAAATCATCGCGCTCCAGCATCCGGGCGACGGTGTGGCGGGAAGCCAGGCCAATCATGTCCGCCGCGTCCATCTTCCCCATCCAGTGAGAATTGAAGACCACCTTGGTGCGCTCCGGGTCAAGCACTTTATAGATTTGCGTCTCGTAGGTGCGTGCATTGGCCAGTACCGCCTCACGATCCAGTGGCGGGCGGGTGGCATTCTTGCCCGAGGGATCACCGATCATCGCGGTAAAATCACCGATCAAGAACAGCACCTGATGCCCCAGGCTTTGAAACTGGCGTAATTTATTGAGCAGCACCGTGTGCCCCAAATGCAAATCCGGGGCGGTGGGATCAAAGCCGGCTTTCACCCGCAAGGGTTTGCCCAGCTTGAGTTTTTCCTGTAATTCCTCGCGTAATAACAGCTCATGCATCCCCCGTTCAATCAGGGCAAGCTGTTTCATAACATCCGTCATTCATGTAACCTTTCGCGCTTTTGCTACCTCACCCCTGCACATTCAACATCTTGCACTTGGCGGTGATGACAGCGATGATGAGAGAGACTTTATTATGTGATGAATTTCACAAAAAAAAGGTTGACCTTAGTATTTATACGGGCTATTGTTTAGAAAAAATCGGAATCCAATCCATGCATTATCGCAACTTTCGAACACTTGACTATAAGTATGGGATAGGCAGCAACCGCCCCCCGCGCCGTCATTGGCGTCTGCGACTGGTGCTACTTATTTCAAGCCTTATCATTCTCAGCGTCGTGCTGGCGAAAACGCAAGAAATGCAGGTGGATCTGCGCAGTCCAGACGCTCCCGATCTTGCTGTGAAACGCCAGCATGATACCCAAAATCTCTCCCCTCATGTACCCCCAGAAGCTGACTCCCTACCGCCTGATAATCCGGCGTCAAACCTTACAGCATCCGCATTAGCGCTTGAGCAGGCATCCACTGATCAGCCAGTGGCCGAGCGTGTTGAGCCGGCATCAGCACCGCCCGCTGTGGCGCAAGCAAAGGCCAGCAATCCACCGGCGCCGCCGCAAAGCCGGGTGGTCTTGCGTGATGATGGCTGGCACGAATTAACGATTCAGCCTGGTGACAGCTTGTCCTTGGTGTTCAGTGAATTATATATCCACAGTCAATTAAAACCGATTCTGGCCCTGGGCCGGGAAACCCGGGTACTGAATGCGATTCATCCGGGCGAAAAAATCCGCGTCCTGAAAAACGAGGCTGGAGCCTTGCAGGCCCTGGTGTATGAAGGTCAGGGAACGCGCACTCTGAAGGTTCGGCGCACCGCGCATGGTTATCAAGCGCAAAGCCAGGAGCGTCAATTTGAAACCCGCATTGCGCAAGGCAGCGGGGTCATCACTCACTCGCTGTTTATGGCCGGGATTGAGGCGGGGCTATCGGATACCCTGATCATGAACATGGCCAAGATTCTGGCCTGGGATATCGACTTTGCCCTGGATATCCGCGAAGGGGATCATTTCACCGTGATCTATGAGCGTCAGTATCTTGATAACCAGTATGTGCGTGATGGTAATATCCTCGCCGTGGCCTTTGTCAATCGTGGCCGCGAGGTGCGCGCTTTGCGCTATGTCAATCCCGATGGGGATGCGGATTATTACGATCCCAAAGGCCATTTGATGCGCAAAACCTTCTTGCGCACACCGGTGGAGTTTGCCCGCGTCAGCTCGCATTTCGGCATGCGGCGTCACCCGATTCTGCACACCATGCGTGAACACCGTGGCGTCGATTATGCCGCGCCGACCGGCACCCCGATTCGCGCCGCTGGCGATGGGCGCGTAGCCTTTATGGGGGATCGCGGCGGCTATGGCAAAACCGTGATTTTGCAGCACAGCCCGCGTCATCGCACCTTATATGCCCACATGAACAATTTTGCGCGCGGTCTGCAGGAAGGCGACCGGGTGCGTCAGGGGGATCTGATTGGCTATGTCGGCATGACCGGCCTGGCCACCGGCCCGCACCTGCATTATGAATTCCACGAAGACGGACGGCACATCGACCCGCTGACCGTGACCTCCCTACCCGATGCAGACCGTCTGCCCAGTCGCCAGCTTGCCGAGTTTCAGCGCAACGCCACCCCGCTGTTAGCACAGCTGGATACGCTCTCGCCAACCCGCATGGCTCAGCAGCGCGGCCAGGAAAGCACGGCGCTCGACTGATCCCCTTCTGCAGCATAAGCCCACGTCACTCCGCCTGGGCGCGACACCTGCACGGTGTCATCGTCTGGGCGGCGGTGTGCACCAAAACATGAGGTCTGACCCTCGCCACCGCGTTGCTTGGCTTGGACCAATCCGCCCAAAAAAAGTGACACGTTGAAGGGCATCGGTATATCATCCCCATTTCTAGCACTCCTAATGCTAGAGTGCCAGGCATAGGGTTTGCCCGACAGCGAGAATCAGCGAGACATCTTATGGGTAACAGCGAGCAGCATATCAGTGATCTCAGCGAACGCGCCAAGTGCTTATTGCGCGCCTTGGTGGAAAGCTATATCCGCGATGGCCAGCCGGTGGGCTCGCGGACCCTGGCGCGCACGGCGGGACTGGATTTAAGCCCTGCCTCGATTCGCAATGTTATGGCTGATCTGGAAGATATGGGGCTGGTGACCTCGCCGCACACCTCCGCCGGGCGGATTCCGACCCCGCTGGGCTATCGCCTGTTTGTCGATGCCTTGCTGGAGGTCAAGCCATTGGAAAGCCTGGAAGTGCGCCGCCTCAAGGAGCAATTGAATCCCGATCTGGACACCAAGCATCTGGTCGAATCGGCCTCGGGCATTTTATCGGCGATTACCCAGCTTGCCGGGATGGTACGGGTGCCGCGTCAGGAACATGCGGCCTTGCGTCAGATCGAGTTTTTGCGCCTCTCACAGGGTCATGTGCTGGTGATTTTGGTGATGAACAAAAACGAGGTGCATAACCGCATCCTGCAACTGGAGCGCGATTATACCCAGGCGGAATTGCAACAGATGGCCGCCTATCTCAATGAGCATCTGGTCGGGCGGGATCTGCAGGATGTGCGCTCACAAATCCTCAAGGAGATGCGCACCGTGCGCGAACACCTCAACAGCCTGATGCTGGCCGCCATTGATCTGGGCGAGCGGGCGCTCAGCCCGGATGCAGAAAGCGAGGCGGATGTGGTGTTTGCCGGGCAGGTGCATCTGATGGATTACGCCGAACTGTGCAGCGTGGATAAATTACGCCAATTGTTTGAGGTGTTCAATGAAAAGCGCGAGCTATTGTCTTTGCTGGATAAGTGCATTGATGCCGAAGGCGTGAAGATTTTTATCGGTCAGGAATCCGGACAGCGTTTGCTGGATGATTGCAGCATCGTCACTGCACCCTATAGCGTTGCCGGGCGCATCGTCGGCTTTCTGGGCGTGATTGGCCCCACCCGTATGCCGTATGACCGGGTGATTCCGGTGGTGGACATCACCGCAAAATTATTAGGTGCTGCCTTGAACTCTCGCAATTGATACCCAACATGGGTTAACTGAGCGTTTTTTTGCGTGGTGTTTTGACCGCGCTCGCCTGCATCCCAAACTATCAGGCCTCGCCCACCCGGACGGGGCCTGTTTGTTACAGGGGGTGCACATGGCGACACCTTCGCGGTGTCGCTGCCAAAAAAATCGACTGCTAAACGCCGCCGCTGTGTTTACAAAGCGCGACGGCGAGAAGCCACCGCTACATTCTAAGACGGAGCCATAGTATGACTCATCACGAAGCGCCATTCTCTCAGGTCCCTCCCATAGCGCCTAAAAGCCCTGATATCCCGGAACCAACGAGCGCGCCCGCCCCCGAGACAGACGCCGAGACGGCCACCCCGCAAGACCTCACCGCCAGCCTGCTCAAACAGCTGGAAGAGGCTCAGGCCCAGGCCCAGGAGCATTGGGATATGCTGCTGCGCACCAAGGCCGAGATGGACAATCTGCGCAAGCGCTCGGCGCGTGATCTGGAAAACGCGCATAAATATGCACTGGAGCAGTTCGTGCAGGAATTGTTGCCGGTCAAAGACAGCCTGGAAATGGGAATTGATGCCGCGCAAGGCGAGGTCAGCGTGGAGAAACTGCGCGAAGGCAGTGAGATGATTCTGCGCATCTTTAGCCAAGCGATGCATAAATACGGGGTGAGCGAGATCGACCCGCTGGGGGAACGCTTCAATCCGGAATACCATCAAGCAGTGTCAGTGCAGCCCAAAGCGGATGTAGAACCCAATACCGTCACCGCCGTTATGCAAAAGGGCTATCGGCTCAATGACCGCCTGCTGCGCCCGGCGATGGTGATGGTCAGCAAGGCCCCGGATGCCAGCATCAACGAAACCGCTTAGGGACTGCTGGGTTTACACACCAGACAGCCCACGTGAAGACGCCAGGCCGCGAAGCGCTATGCTTTTATTGTCGCGGATAGTGCATGACTGTTGCACAACCACTTCGCGCCTTCGTGCTTTTGCGTGCATCACACCGACCGCTTAAGGATTGCGGGATTCATACACTTGAAAAATTCCGCTCGACCCCCATGATGGCGGGTAAGCAAAAAAACTTCAGTATCACTTAACATTTAGGAGTACTTGTACATGGGTAAAATCATTGGTATTGACCTTGGCACCACCAACTCGTGTGTAGCGGTCATTGAAGGCGACGGCGCCAAGGTCATTGAAAATGCAGAAGGGACACGCACCACGCCCTCCATTGTGGCCTTTGCCGATGATGGCGAAATCCTGGTTGGTCAGTCGGCCAAGCGTCAGGCGGTCACCAACCCCAAAAACACCCTGTTTGCGGTCAAGCGGCTGATCGGTCGGCGCTTTACTGAAAAGGAAGTGCAAAAAGACATCAAGCTGGTGCCCTACCAGATCATCAAGGCCGACAACGGCGATGCCTGGGTCGAGGTGCAGGGCAAGAAAATGGCCCCGCCGGAGGTTTCGGCACGGGTGCTGATGAAGATGAAAAAAACCGCCGAGGACTATCTGGGCGAGCCGGTGACCGAGGCGGTGATCACCGTCCCGGCCTATTTCAACGACTCGCAGCGCCAGGCCACCAAAGACGCCGGGAAAATCGCCGGGCTGGAGGTCAAGCGCATCATCAACGAGCCCACCGCAGCAGCCCTGGCCTATGGCATGGACAAAAAGCGCGGAGATCGCAAGGTGGCGGTGTATGACCTGGGCGGCGGCACCTTTGACATCTCGATTATTGAGATTGCCGAGGTCGATGGCGAGCATCAGTTTGAAGTGCTGGCCACCAACGGGGATACCTTCCTCGGCGGTGAAGACTTCGATATGCGCGTGATCGATTACCTGGCCGACGAATTTAAAAAAGAGCAAGGCATTGATCTGCGCGGTGATCCGCTGGCGATGCAGCGCCTGAAGGAAACCGCCGAAAAAGCCAAGATTGAGCTGTCGTCCAGTCAGCAGACCGAGATCAATCTGCCCTATATCACCGCCGACAGCACCGGGCCCAAGCATCTCAATATCAAGGTCACCCGCGCCAAACTGGAATCGCTGGTGGATGATCTGGTCAGCCGCACCATCGAGCCGTGCCGCATTGCGCTTAAAGATGCCGGGTTGTCGGCCTCGCAGATCGACGATGTGATCCTGGTCGGTGGCCAGACGCGGATGCCCAAGGTGCAAGAAGCGGTGAAGAACTTCTTTGGTCAGGAGCCGCGCAAGGACGTGAATCCTGATGAAGCCGTGGCCGTCGGTGCGGCGATTCAGGGCGGGGTCTTGGGCGGTCAGGTGAAAGACGTGTTGCTGCTGGATGTCACGCCGTTATCGCTGGGGATTGAGACCCTGGGCGGGGTGATGACCAAGCTGATCGAGAAAAACACCACCATCCCGACCAAGGCCAATCAGGTGTTTTCCACGGCGGACGATCATCAGACCGCCGTCACCGTGCATGTCCTGCAGGGCGAGCGCGAGGTGGCCAGCGCCAACAAATCGCTGGGGCGCTTTGATCTGACCGATATTCCGACCGCACCGCGTGGCGTGCCGCAGATTGAAGTCACCTTTGACATCGACGCCAACGGCATTTTGCATGTCTCGGCCAAAGACAAGGCCACGGGCAAGCAGCAGTCCATTGTGATCAAGGCATCTTCGGGACTCAATGAAGACGAAATTCAGCGCATGGTCAAGGATGCCGAGCAACATGCCGAAGAAGACCGCAAATTTCAGGCGCTGGTGGGCGCCCGTAATCAGGCGGATAACACCATTCACGGTGTGGAAAAAACCCTGAAAGATGCGGCCGAGCAACTCGACAGCGCGGAAAAATCAGGCATTGAGGCGGCCATCAGCAGTCTGCGTGAGGCCATGAAGGGCGATGACAAAGATGACATCGAACAAAAAACCCAGCAGCTGACAGAGCTGGCCGGCAAACTGGCAGAACGTATGTACAGCCAGGGGGCCGCCCCCGGTGGTGCCGAAACTGCGCAAGACGGCCCAAGCCAAGGCACACAGGAAAAAAGCACCGCCGATAATGTGGTCGATGCAGAATTCCAGGAAGTCAAAGACAAAAAATAGTCGCAGCCATGGGCGGCATTCTCGTGGCGGCATCTTCCCTGCCTGCGCCGTGTGCGTCGCGGCAGGCAGGTGCCGCCGTAAACTCCACGGAGCGCCGAGTTGCACTCGGCTGATGTTTTAATCCGTGTCCCGATTGGCCAAGTGCAACTCGGCGCTCCCGTGGGGCAAGGCATTGATATCACGATTTAGATAAAGGCGGACATGGCAAAGCGCGACTATTATGAAGTGCTCGGATTGGCACGTAACGCCAGCGAAGACGAGCTAAAAAAGGCCTTTCGGCGCCTGGCGATGAAATATCACCCGGATCGCAATCCGGGCGATACGCAGGCCGAAGAGCGTTTCAAGGAAGCCAAAGAGGCCTACGAGGTCTTAGCGGATCCGCAAAAACGCGCCGCCTACAATCAGTTCGGCCATGCCGGGGTTGATTCGATGGGTGGCGCCGGGGGCGGCGGACGTGGCCCCAGCTTTAACGATATTTTCGAAGACATCTTCGGCGATATCTTTGGCGGTGGGCGCAGCGGTTCACGCGCCTATCGCGGCTCCGATCTGCAATACAACCTGGAGCTCAGCCTGGAAGAGGCGGTCTTTGGCACCGAGGTCAAGATTCGCGTACCGCGTCTGGACATCTGCACCGAATGCGGCGGCAGCGGGGCGGAAAAAGGCCATGCCCCAGAGACCTGCACCACCTGTCGCGGGGTGGGGCAAGTACGCATCCAGCAAGGCTTTTTCTCGGTGCAGCAGACCTGCCCGCGTTGTCGCGGCACGGGCAAAATCATCAGCAACCCCTGCCGTCATTGTCATGGCAATGGACGGGTGGAACAGCACACCACGCTGTCGGTTAATGTCCCTGCCGGGGTAGACAGCGGCGATCGTATCCGCCTGTCCGGTGAGGGTGAGGCCGGATTGAACGGCGGCCCGCAGGGCGATTTATATGTGCAGATACAGGTCAAACCGCACAAGATCTTCTCGCGCAAGGGCAATGACCTGTTTTGCGATGTACCGATCAGCTTCACCACGGCGGCGCTGGGCAGCGAGATTGAAATCCCCACGCTCGATGGGCGCGTCTTGCTCAAGATTCCCGAAGAAACCCAGACCGGGCGGCTGTTTCGCCTGCGCGGCAAAGGCGTCAAGTCGGTTCACACCAGCGCCCAGGGTGATCTGGTCTGTCGCGTCATGGTGGAAACCCCGGTTAATCTGACCAAGCGCCAGCGCGAATTGATGCGCGAGCTTGATGACACCATGAAAGCCGGTGGCAATCGCCACAGCCCGCAAGAGGAAAGCTTTCTGGACGGGGTAAAAGGCTTTTTTGAAGACCTGAAATTTTGGGGGAAATCCTGATGCACGTTGCGATTGTCGGTGCCGGTGGGCGCATGGGGCGCACCCTGATTGAGGCCGTGGCCCAACAGCCTGATTTACGTTTGGGGGCCGCCTTTGAACACTCCCACAGCAGCCTGCTTGGCGCCGATGCCGGAGAATTGGCCGGCGTGGGGCGCAACGGCATTGCCATTGAAGCCGACCCGGCACAAGCGCTGGAACGCTTCGAGGTGCTGATTGATTTTACCCGCCCCGAGGCTAGTCTGCGCTATCTTGACATCTGCACCCAAGGCGGCAAAGGGATGGTCATCGGCACCACCGGCTTTAGCCCCGAGGAACGTGCGCAAATCCAGCAGGCCGCCCGGCAGATTCCCATCGTCATGGCCCCGAATATGAGCATCGGCGTGAATCTGTGCCTGAGTTTACTGGATCAGGCCGCCCGTATCCTCGGCGATGAGGTGGACATCGAAATCATCGAAGCCCATCACCGCCACAAGATTGATGCCCCCTCGGGCACTGCCCTGCGCATGGGCGAAGTGGTCGCCCAGGCCCTGGGACGGGATCTGCAGCAATGCGCGGTGTATGGCCGCCAGGGCAATACCGGCGAACGGGCACGCCACACCATCGGCTTTGAAACCATCCGGGCGGGCGATATCGTCGGCGAACATACGGTGATGTTTGCCGCGCTGGGCGAGCGCATCGAAATCACCCACAAGGCCACTAACCGCATGACCTTTGCCCAGGGAGCTGTGCGAGCAGCCCACTGGCTCAACGGCAAAGCCGCTGGTCTGTACGATATGCACGATGTTTTGGGCCTCAAACGCCCCGGTTAAGCACACACCTTCTTGCCCATGTTAGCCACCTTCACCCTGCCGCTGGCGCTGTTCAATTTCCTGCCGGTCATCTTTACCGCCATTGGCTTAAGCTTCATTGTGCGCTGGCTGCATCAGTGCCAGCCCACACACACGCCGCTGGCCATCTTCGCTGTGCTGCTCATCGTGGCCGGCGGTCTGGCCAAGGCCAGCTGGAAACTCATCGCCACCCTCAGCACCGAATCCATCCTGTGGCTTTCCAATGCCCTGTTTCCGCTGATCGGGCCGGGTTTTTTTCTGCTGGCGGTGCTCAGCTTTGCCTGCTGGTATCAGCAGCGCAGCGGCAAAACACTCGTTTACCCGTGGCTGTGGGCGGTGCTGGTCATTGCCGCCGTCTTTATTCTGGCGGCCGTGCGCACCTGGGGGCTTGAAATCCCACGCGGCTGGTTTATCCCCATCATGAGCCTGACCACCGTCGGCAACCTGGGCTTAAGCATCGTGCTTATCCTCATGGCCCTACGGCTGCGCGCCCGCAGTCTTGCTGCACTGTTTGCGCTCAACATCTTCATGGTGTTTGCCCTGCAGCCGCTCGCCCTGATTGAACCCAAAACCCTTATGCTGCACTGGAGCGAACAAATCCTCACCACGATGGGCACCTTATGCTTCACCGTTGCCGCCTATGGACTGAGCCGATACGCGACACGCCCCGGCGTTCTGGGCCGGAAAGAATCGCCCGCCGGGTACTAACCCCACACCCCGGAAGGATTTCAGGGCACGGCTTGGTGTTGCGGCGGTCTGGGGTAATTGCTGTCAACCCAATTCAGAAAAGTCCCCTTTTGTGCAAAGCAGAAGTGTCCCCCGTAGAATGCGTGGTTATGGTGTTTGGGCTGGTGCCGGAGTGATGTTGCCCCGACCTCTCCAAGGGTGGTCCGGCGCCGGTTTGTAGGTTGGCTTGGCGGTCTGTTTTGCCTTGGCCTGGTCGACGCTGTGGTGGACACTTTTTTCATCATCCAGCGGTGTGGGCGGTTCGCCCTCAGCCAACAGACGGTAAGGCATGATGTGCCCCTGGTGCAGGAGGGTGATGGTGCCGTCGAAGGCCTCGCAGACGGTGAGGGTGGCACCCCGCAGGCGGTAGCCCTTGCCCTGTCCCTGAAGCTGATATTCCCGGTTCTTGAACTGGAAGCAAAGGTTCTTGGAGAGCTTACGGGTATGGTGCAGGCAAAGGATGAGGGCCTGCTCCTCGGGGCTGTGCAGCACCGGTCGGTGGGCATCCTGGGGGCTTTGTGGCTCGACGGCGAAGCGGGCGTTGAAGTCGGCCATGAAGGTGGGGAGGAAGGCGTTGGCGGCGTCGATGTCCGAGATCTCACGCAGGCGCAGCTCCTTGACCAAACGGTCTTGCAGGGTCTGGTTGGCCCGCTCCACCCGCCCCTTGGCCTGAGGCGTGTTGGCATGAATGGCGGCGATGTCGAGGGTCTTGAGGGCGCGGGAAAACTGGGTCAGCTCCCCGTCGTGCTCAGGATGATTGACACGGAAGATGCTGTGTTTGTCTGAGTAGAGGGCCACCGGACGTCCGTGCTGATCCAGGTATTGCTGTAGGGTCTCCATGTAGGCCTGGGTGGTCTCGGCGGGCACGAAGCGCAGGGCCATCAGGCGCCCTGTGGCGTCGTCGATGAACACAATCAGGGTACAGCGCGGGCCGCGCACCTCAAACCAGTCATGGGGCGAGCCGTCGATTTGAATGAGCTCCCCCAGGCAGGGGCGGCGTGGACGGCGCTGATGAATGCGGGCTTGCTTGCGTTGCTTGGGCTGCCATAGCCCATCGGCCACCATCCACTGGCGCAGGGTCTCGACCGAGAGATGATGACCATGGCGCTCGGCCAGCTTTTCGCAGGCCAGGGTGGGGCCAAAGTCGGTGTAGTGCGTCTTGACCAAGGCGAGCACCTCCTGGCGTACTGTCTCGGCAATGGCGTTATTGGGACGTCGGCCACGGTGGCCACTGCGTAGCCCTGTCGCCCCATGCTCACGATAGCGGCGAACCAGGCGCTTGACCTGGCGCACGCTCAACCCCAGGCGCTGGGCCGCCTCGGCCTGCCGCAGATGCTTGTTCGCCACCGCCTGAATCATCTCTAGTCGGTCAATTTCTTTGTGACTCATCGTAATGTGCTCCTTCGTCATGCGTGCCCCTCCCGCTTAAATATAAAGGGGACATTTTAGAATTGGACGAAGGGGACATTACTGCTTTGGGCTAACAAGGTCTGGGGTAATTGCTGGACAGGTGTGGCGCTTTTTGTTAAAATTTAAAAATTAACCGTATATTTTATTTGTCTGCGATGAGTGTATGCCTCTCGTGTGGCAGGCCGTTGGAAAGATTGCTACAGGGTGGGTTTGATGGCAATACCATGTCAAATCGCAACACTCTAGTTCTCAAAACCCCCGGATAGGGGGTTTTTTGTTGCTGACGTTTACATGGGCCATTGGCCCATTTTTTTGTTTGTGGAGTCTGTTGTGCAGCGGGATCCTCTTTCTTTAGAAACGCTTTTAAGGCCGGTGGTTGAAGGGCTGGGTCTGGAACTGTGGGGGCTTGATTATCAGGCCAGCAAAGGCCACGCCCGGCTGTGTATTTATATTGATCATGCCGATGGCATTAGCATTGATCGCTGTGCGCGGGTCAGCGAGCAGGTCAGTGCGGTACTGGATGTTGAAGACCCCATCAAGCTGCCCTATACCCTTGAAGTGTCCTCGCCGGGGGTGGATCGCCCGTTATTTAATCGGGAGCAGTTGCTTCGCTACCAGGGCTGTGAGGTCAGAATCCGCATGGAGTGGCCCGTGCAGGGGCAGCGCCATTTTACCGGGACGGTGGCTGACGTGGATGCTGAGCAGGTCACAATTGCGCTGAAGCAAGAGCGCGTTGCGCTTCCACTGGACGCGATTGCCAGCGCGCGTTTGATACCCAAGAGGGCATGATGAATAAAGAAATTTTGCTGGTGGTTGATGCCGTATCCAATGAAAAGGGTGTGGCCAAGGAGATTATCTTTGAGGCCATTGAATCTGCCCTGGCCTCGGCCACGCGTAAAAAATACGAAGGCGCGATTGATGTGCGCGTGAACATCAACCGCCTGAGCGGGGATTATGAGACCTTTCGTCGTTGGTTGGTCGTCGATGATGAAGATCCGGGCTTTGAATCCAATGACCGCCAGATTTTGCTCTCCTATGCGCAGCAAAAAGCGCCCGACTGCGCGGTGGGTGATTATCTTGAGGAGCCGATGGAGTCGGTGGAGTTTGGACGCATTGCCGCGCAAACCGCCAAGCAGGTGATTGTGCAGAAAGTGCGCGAGGCGGAGCGCAACAAGGTGGTGGATGAGTACCGTTCCAAGTTGGGGCAGTTGATCATGGGAACGGTCAAAAAGTCTGAGCGCAATGGGGTGTATCTGGATTTGGGGAATAATGCCGAGGCTTTTATTCCGCGTGAGGATATGATTGCCCGTGAAACGGTGCGGCCCAATGATCGGCTGCGCGGTTATCTGCGTGAGGTGCGTACCGAGATGCGCGGCCCACAGTTGATTGTCAGTCGCACCGCGCCGGAGTTTTTGATTGAGCTGTTTAAGCTGGAAGTGCCCGAGGTTGGTCAGGGTTTGATCGAGATCATGGGCGCGGCGCGTGATCCGGGGCTGCGGGCCAAGATTGCGGTGCGCTCGCATGATCCGCGTCTGGATCCGGTCGGCGCGTGTGTGGGGATGCGCGGCTCACGGGTACAATCAGTTTCCAATGAGCTGGCTGGCGAGCGGATTGATATCATTGTGTGGGACGAACACCCGGCGCAGTTTGTGATCAATGCGATGTCACCCGCCGAGGTCTTGTCGATTGTAGTGGATGAAGATCGCCGGGCGATGGATATTGCGGTCACTGAGGAGAAGCTGTCGCAGGCCATTGGCCGGGGCGGGCAGAATGTGCGTCTGGCCTCGCAGCTCACCGCCTGGGAGCTCAATGTGATGACGCAGACGCAGGCCGAGGAGAAACATCAGGCTGAGGCGGCGGAATTGCAGCGCCTGTTTGTCGAGCATCTGGGCATCAGCGAAGAGACGGCGAGTATTCTGGTGCGCGAAGGCTTTTCCAGTATCGAGGAAGTGGCCTACGTGCCTTCCTCCGAGATTATGCAGATTGCGGAATTTGATGAGGCGATGATTGAGAATCTGCGTCATCTGGCACGCGATGCGCTGCTGACCAAGGCGATTGCCAGCGAAGAAGAGATTCTAGGCCATGAACCGGCAGAGGATTTGTTGAATATGGACGGGATGGATAAAGAACTGGCTTACCGCCTGGCGGCGGAGGGGATTCGCACCATGGAGGATTTGGCCGAGCAATCGGTGGATGATTTGATGAGCCTGGCCAGGCTTGAGGAGGCCCAGGCCGCACAGTTAATTATGACTGCGCGGGCGCCCTGGTTTAGCGAAAACAGCCAGGGCTGAGCACGTTGAGGTTATCAGTTTAACCAGCAGGTTGACTGTTTGATGGTATGTTAATTGGGTGCAGGATCAGAGTTGCACCGGAGGTGACGGTATGACCGATGTAACGGTAAAACAATTATCCGAGGTGGTAGGTACGCCGGTGGAAAAGCTTATAGAACAGCTGGGTGAAGCGGGTGTGCCCGTCTCCGGCCCCGGTCAGACAGTCACCGAAGAGCAAAAACTGAAATTGCTTGACTATTTGCGCAAGACGCACGGCAAGGAAGTGGCCGAGGCCTCGGCCCGGCGCATTACCCTGCGGCGCAAGAGCACCTCAGAGATCAAGATCACCAATCCGCAGGGGCGTCCCAAGACGGTGAGTGTGGAGGTGCGCAAGCGGCGGACCTATGTCAAGCGTGAGGGTGAGGCGCAAGTGGTGCCAACCCCACCGCCGAGTCGGGCGGCCGAGGTTGCCCGTCAGGTGGAAGAGGAGGCGGCCCGCCGCGCAGAAGAAGCGCGTAAGGCACAGGAAGCACCCAAGAAAGCCGAGCCTGTCATTGCATCGCCCGAGACAGCGGTGGTCACGCCTGAGCAACCCCCGAGCAGCGCAGCGGCAGAATCAACACCACCAGCACCGCCAGCCCCTGAAGCGCAGGCGATTCCCCCTATTGAAACCAGCACAGCAGAAGCAAGCACGGCGAATGCACCACCAGCAGCACACGGTAACCAGCGCGAGGCATCGGGTAAATTGGTAGAACAGGCACGCACAAAAGAACACACTCCCGGCAATAAACCCGCAGGACAGCAGCGCAACAAACCGGCTGGCGAGCGCCGGAGTGGTCCTGCTGGAGCCGGGGCCCGCAAGCCCGCTGAGGGCAGCAGCGCAGGCGGACAGGCCGAAAAGCGCCGCGAACCCAACAAACCCGCAGGCAGTAGCGGCACAGATCCGCGCAAACGTCCCGCCGCTGCCGGTATCGCCCCCGCTGCTGCGCCCGCGACCAGCGCTGCGGCGGCTGCCGGTAAACGGCGGCGTCCGGGCAGTAAAAATAAAGAGGCCCTCAACGAAAGCCGCCAGCGGCGCGAGGAGTTGCAAGCCAGCAATGATCGGCGCGGACGGCGCGGAAAAGGCGGGCGCACGCAACAGGCCGTGGCCAAGCATGGCTTTGAACGCCCCACCGCGCCCGTGGTGCGTGAGGTGGCCTTGCCAGAAACTATTACCGTCGGCGAATTGGCCCAGAAGATGGCGGTGAAAGCCCCCGAGGTCATCAAGACTTTGATGGGGATGGGGGTGATGGCGACGATCAACCAGCCGATTGATCAGGATACCGCGACGCTGGTGGTCGAGGAGATGGGCCATGTCGCCAAAGCGGTGCAGGTGAATGATCTTGAAGATGAGCTTTCGCTGGCGGTTGCGCAACAAGGGGCCGCGATTTTGCGCCCCCCGGTGGTCACTGTTATGGGGCATGTGGATCATGGCAAGACCTCCTTGCTCGATTACATCCGCTCCACGCAAGTGGCTTCCAAAGAGGCTGGCGGGATCACCCAGCATATCGGGGCCTATCATGTCAGCACCTCACGCGGTGGCGTCACCTTTCTGGACACCCCCGGCCATGCGGCTTTTACCTCGATGCGCGCCCGTGGCGCCAAGGTCACTGACGTAGTGGTATTGGTGGTGGCCGCTGATGACGGCGTGATGCCGCAAACCATTGAGGCCATTCAACATGCCAAGGCCGCAGAGGTGCCCCTGGTGGTCGCGGTCAATAAAATCGACAAGCCCCATGCCGATCCTGACCGGGTGAAAAATGAGCTGGCACAGCACAATGTGATTCCTGAGGAATGGGGCGGCGATACCCAGTTTTTATATGTCTCGGCGAAAACCGGCGAGGGCATTGAGGGCCTGCTAGAAGCTATCAGCCTGCAGTCTGAGCTGATGGAACTCACCGCCCCCAGCGAAGGTCATGCCCAAGGGGTGGTGATTGAATCCCAGCTGGACAAGGGACGCGGCCCGGTCGCGACCATTTTGGTACAAAGCGGCACTTTGCATCGTGGCGATGTGGTGTTGACCGGGCAGGAATATGGCCGGGTGCGGGCGATGTTTGACGAAAACGGCAAGGCCATCAAATCTGCCGGCCCGTCCATTCCGGTGGTGGTGCTGGGGCTGTCTGGCGTTCCCAATGCCGGCGATGATGTGCTGGTCTTGCAGGATGAGCGCAAGGCGCGGGAAGTGGCCTTGTTCCGTCAGGGCAAATACCGCGAGACCAAGCTGGCCACGCAACAGGCCGCCAAGCTGGAAAACATCTTCAGCCAGATGCAGGAAGGGGGCGCGGCCTCGGTCAATATCCTGCTCAAGACCGACGTGCAAGGCAGTGCTGAGGCGCTGCGTGATTCTCTGGAAAAACTTTCCACCGATGAGGTCAAGGTCAAGATCATTGCCGCCGGGGTGGGGGGGATTACCGAATCGGATGTCAATCTGGCCAAGGCCTCCACGGCCATCATCATTGGCTTTAATGTGCGTGCCGACGCCGCTGCGCGCAAGACCGTCGCTGAGGAAGGCGTCGATCTGCGCTATTACAGCGTGATTTACGAGGCCATTGATGATGTCAAACAGGCGCTTTCCGGTCTGCTCTCGCCAGAGATGCGCGAAGAGATCATCGGGCTGGCACAGGTGCGTGATGTCTTTAAGTCTTCGCAATTTGGGGCGGTGGCCGGCTGTCTGGTCATTGAAGGCACGGTCAAGCGCGGTAATCCGATTCGCGTGCTGCGCAATAACGTGGTGATCTATGAGGGTGAACTTGAATCGCTGCGCCGCTTCAAAGATGATGTGAACGAAGTGCGCAACGGTACCGAGTGCGGTATTGCGGTGAAAAATTACAACGATGTCAAATCTGGCGACCAAATCGAGGTCTATCAGCGCTTCGAGGTTGCCCGCAGCCTGTAGGAGCTCGCCACATGCCTAGAGATTATGCGCGTACCGACCGGGTCGGTGACCAGATTCAGCGCGAGCTGGCTGAACTGCTGCGCCATGAGGTCAATGACCCGGGGATCGGCATGATCACCCTGGCCGGGGTTGAGGTATCGCGTGATTTTGCCTATGCCAAGGTCTATTTTTCGGTGCTGGGGGATGACACCCAGATCAAGGCCAGTCAAGCCGCACTGCAACGGGCCAGCAGTTTTTTGCGCCGCGAGCTGGGGCGGCGCATACGCCTGCGTACCATCCCGCAGCTGCGCTTTGTCTATGACGATACACAGCTGCGCGGGGCCAAGATCTCGGCCTTGATTGATCAGGCCATTGCCGAGGATCGGGCAAAGCACACCCCGGATGACCCACCCGATGGCGAAACGCCGTCTGAGCGCTGAGCACAGACCGTGAACAGCCCAGCGTCCAAACCCGTGCGTCGAGATGTGCATGGCATCGTCTTGCTGGATAAACCGGCGGGGTATTCCTCCAATCAGGCCCTGCAACGGGTCAAACGCCTGTTTCGGGCGCGCAAGGCCGGCCATACGGGTAGCCTTGATCCACTGGCGACGGGGGTGTTGCCCATCTGTCTGGGCGAGGCCACTAAGGTATCGGGCTATCTGCTGGATGCCGATAAATACTATCAGGCGGTTTGTCGCCTGGGTGAGGCCACCACCACCGGGGATGCCGAGGGCGAGGTGATTGCCCGCTACCCCCTGCCGGCGCTGGAGCCTGCACACGTTGCCCAGGTTTTTGCCGGGCTACATGGCCCACTGGAACAGATTCCGCCCATGTATTCCGCGCTCAAACACCAAGGCCAGCGGCTTTATACCCTGGCGCGTGCAGGACGCGAGGTGGAGCGTGCGCCCCGGTGCGTGCAGATTCATGCCTTAACGCTGGAATCTTTGCAGGGTCCGATGTTGAGCTTTAGCGTGCATTGCTCAAAAGGAACCTATGTGCGCACCCTCGCCGAGGAGATCGGCGCCCGTCTGGGCTGTGGCAGCGCACATTTGACCGCCTTGCGTCGAACCGGCCTGGGACAGCTGGCGCAGCACACCCTGTACACCCTGGAGGCGCTCACCGCCTTGGCTGAACATGACGATGCCGCCCTGCTGGCAAGCTTGACACCGATGGATGCGGCCTTGAGTCACTGGCCACAGATTATGCTGGATCAGGCCAGCGCGCATTTTGTGCGCCAAGGGCAGGCGGTGTTTGTGCCCAATGCGCCCACCCACGGCGATTTACGCCTATACGATGCGGCGCAGCGTTTCATCGGGCTGGGACAGGTTCTGGAGGATGGGCGTATCGCCCCCAAACGCCTGCTGCAAAGCTGATGGAGCATTGCGACAACGCATCCCATACCGTTAAGCCCGATGCACATGATCGCCCTTAGCCAGCCGTATCCACCACAACCCCTTATCTTCGCTCACGAGTGCTTCTATGGATTCAGCTTCCACCCCCCAGACCACCGAACCACACTTTAGCCTCACGCTGCATGATACGCAGATCACGGTATTGGGCACGGCGCACGTTTCCAAAACCTCCGCCGAGGTGGTGCAGCAGATGCTCGATAGCGGCGCGTATGACGCAGTGGCCGTAGAACTGTGCCCCAGCCGCCATCAATCGCTGGTCAAACCCGATGACATGGCGCGCATGGATCTGTTTCAGATTCTGCGCGAGGGCAAGGTCACTATGATTGCTGCCAGTCTGGCATTGGGGGCCTATCAGCAGCGTCTGGCCGAGCAATTCGGGATTGAGCCGGGGGCAGAGATGCGCATGGCCTTACAAGGCGCTCGCGAACATCAATTGCCCGTGTTATTGATCGACCGCGAACTGGGAACTACCCTCAAGCGCAGTTATCGCAATGTGCCCTGGTGGAAACGCTTTAATCTGTTTGCCGGTCTGATGGCCAGCCTGGTGAGTCGGGAAAAAATCAGCGAAAGCGAAATCGAGGCACTCAAGCAAGGCGATATGCTGGAGACCACCTTTGCCCAGTTTGCCGATGACTCCCGCGAATTATATGAGCCGTTGATTGCCGAGCGTGACCGCTATATGGCAGCGCGCCTGCAAAGTATTGCCCGTGACGGCGACTATCGCCATATTCTGGCGGTGGTCGGGGCTGGCCATCTGCAAGGCATTGAGGCACATCTGCGCACCCCCTCCAGCGCCCCGGTCGAGGTGATTCGCGATATGGAACAGGTGCCCCCCCCGGCCCGCTGGCCCAAATTCGTGCCGTGGGTCATTGTCGCCTTGATTCTCACCGGCTTTGCCATTGGCTTTAGTCGCAATCCCGAGCTGGGCATGAGCCTGGTGTTGATGTGGATTTATATCAATGGCGGTCTGGCAGCCTTGGGCGCCATCATTGCCCGCGCCCATCCCGGTACCGTGCTGGCCGCCGCCCTGGCCGCACCGCTGACCTCGCTCAATCCCACCATTGGCGTGGGCATGGTGGCCGCTGCCGTAGAAATCTATCTGCGCAAGCCCAATGTCGGCGATTTTTCCAATCTGCGACGCGACACCATGCGACTGCGTGGCTGGTGGAATAATCGTGTTTCACGCGTATTTGTGGTATTTATGCTCACAACCCTGGGTTCAGCCATCGGCACCTACACCGCAGGCTTTACCATTTTTGAGCGCCTGATGAATTAAAGGAGTACACCATGGACACAGACAAACCGCATGATATTCGTATCCAGGTACAAAGCTTTTTTGTCGAGGCACAATCAGACCCCGAACAAGCGCAATATGTCTTTGCCTACACCGTGACCATCCGCAACGAAGGCAAGGTGGCCGCCCGCCTGTTACGGCGCCACTGGATCATCAACGACGCCAATGGCCAGGTGCGCGAGGTGCATGGCGAAGGCGTGGTCGGTGAACAGCCTTACTTGCGCCCCGGCGAAGGCTTTCGCTATACCAGCGGGGCGATGATTGAAACCCCGGTGGCCACCATGCAAGGCAGCTACGAATGGATCGACGACACGGGCCAAACCTTCAAAGCCCCCATCCCCCGTTTTACCCTCTCGATCCCACGGGTGCTGCACTGACTGCAAGCACCCCCCGTCAACCCCTTATTTTTTATGGCCACTTACGCAATCGGCGACCTGCAAGGCTGTCTTGACCCGCTCAAGCAACTGCTTGAGCACATCGCCTTTGATCCCGCGCACGACCAACTGTGGTTTGTCGGCGATCTCGTCAATCGCGGCCCGCAATCGCTGGAAACCCTGCGCTTTGTCCGTGGCCTGGGAGATCGTGCCGTCACCGTGCTGGGTAACCATGACCTGCACCTGCTGGCGATTCACGCCGGCGTCCATCGCGCCCGCCCCAAAGACACCGTGCAAAGCATCCTGCAAGCGCCAGATCGTGAAGAACTCATGCAATGGCTCCAGCAGCGTCCCTTATTGCACCATGACCCCGCGCTGGACTGGGTCATGATTCATGCCGGTCTGCCGCCGCAATGGGACCTGCTCACCGCCAAGGCGGCGGCCCAGGAATTTTGCACCACCCTGCAAGGGCCGCAGCAGCGTTTGCTGCTGGAGCGCATGTACGGTGACAGTCCGCGCCGCTGGCATTCTCGGCTGTCGTATTGGCAGCGCCTGCGCTTTACCAGCAACTGCCTGACCCGGCTGCGCTACTGCACCCGCAACGGCCATCTGGATATGCACCACAAAGGCCCGCCCGGTACCCAACCCACCCGACTGGTGCCGTGGTTTGCGGCCCCGCAGCGCGCTCATCACAACCTGCGCATCGTCTTTGGACACTGGTCAACCCTGGGCTATTACCAGGATCACAACGCCCGCCTGATCGGCCTGGACACCGGCTGCGTATGGGGCGGCAAGCTCACCGCTGTGCGCTTAGACGGCCCTGCACCGCAGCGTATCCAGATCAACTGCCCGGCGCAGCAAACCCCCGGCAACCCCGCCGCCACCCTCCAGAACTAGGGTTAGTTAATGGCCAGTATTGAGATCAGGCCGCTACCGAATTCGCTGTATCGCTTTGTTGCAAGCCAAAGCATGATGCGGTCTTGTGGATGTTTTGTGCCCAATTTCGATGAGTGGAGGCTTCGCACATCGCATCATGCATTCGGAATACCGCCGGGGCGTCATCACGCAGGATATGCTCGGCCATCTCCATATCCGCCGCATGTACGCGGTAGCAGGCATGAATCCATGGCACCTGATCAGGGTGGATTGCGGTTTTACCGACCAAACCATGTGCCAGGTCGTCTTCGACTTCACGCTGCAGAGTCACAATATCACTCAGGTACTCAAAGACCGGGGCACTGAGGTTAAAGCCGCTGGGCTTGAAGATTGTCACCAAGCGCGCAATCACCGGGCCCAAGGGAGTCTGGTACAAGGTGCGGCCCCGAGGCCGACGCATCCCCAGAATCGACAGCAGATCGTTGCCACCGATGCGCAGCGCCAGCACGCGCTCCTGCACGCCGTCTTTTTCCAAGGCACGACGCAGCGCCATCATCTCCTGTTCTTCAAACACCTCGCGGGTTTCGAGCGTGGGCATCAGCAGGTGTCCACTGCCATGCAGCAGATGCAGGTACTCAGACAGCACGCTACGGGTCACTTTGGGCAGCACGAAGCCATCCAGTTCCTCAATGCCAGGCAGGCACAGCAACTGGCGCATCACGTCCGGATTACGCACCCGGACAAAGCGCATTTGCTGTGTTGTGCGGCGCAGCGCCGCCAGGGGGACACGCAGGTTCTCAACGGCAGCACTCAGGTCGCGCTCATTCACCGAGTCTTCGGTACAGAAGATGATCGAGCGCACCTGTGTGAGTTTTTCGCCGCGCACGACCTCCAGCAGATCGCCGCGTGTGGCAGGCATGTAAAGGCTGGCACCCAGTTCATTGGCATCACGCGTCACAAACACTGCTCCTAAAAACCTAAACAAAGTTGCTTATGCGATTTTTAGGCACTTCGCTCTCCGTTGATAGCGCCCCCGAAGGGCGAGCAACTGGAGTCCTGGTTGAGCAGTCCCAACCGAATGGCCGGTCAACACCGGCAACATGGGCGGTTTCAGCCGTCGAAACCCAGCTTGCGCCATAAAAGTGGCCTCGGCGTTCATCCTGAACAGAGAACAACTTTGCGATTCGACTTCGACCCCGACCATGGAACGCGAAACCTTCGCGCTTGTAGATAACCTATCTACAGTAGGGAATTTTGATGAAGAATGAAGAAAAAATCAAGAACTGTTTTTTGCTCCTGATAATGGAAACTGCGTTGTAGGGTAGGGAGGGTGTCATTTCGACGGGCACCCCTTTGTCAGCGGCCAATGCCAACAGATGGGCAACCTTGCGATCATGCGTATTGCGTACAATCACGCACTGCGGCATGCGGCGCAATAACACCCGTGTCGCCTCGCCAATGCCGGGCTTGATGAGGTTTGCATCGGAGATGCCATAGTGCGCCATGGCAGCCTTCATATAGGCCTGCGAAATCGCCACCTGGGCTTCGCGGCTTCGCACCGGCACACTGGAGATGCCCTCACGTTCAAAAATCGCCATGGCCGCAGCCACCACATCATCGACAAACCACCGGGACAGGTCCTCAGCGGCGAACTCGCTAAAGAAAACACAGCCGTGATAATCCTTTGGGCCAATGGCCTCATTGAGGATGGAGCGGCTCAACAGTCCGCTGATGGTGGCGTTGAGAATACTAGATGAAATCAGATAATCGTGGCTAGAGGCTGCCTGCGCAGCGGTTCCCGCCAGATCGGTCAAGACATTCAGCCCAGGGGCGATGGCGGTATGCGCCTGCTGGTTGTATGCCTGAATGGCGCTGGTCAGCGTCTGGCTGATAACCCCTTTGCCCGTCCAGCCATCGACAAAGGCCATTGACTCGGGCCGATGGCCTCTGGAGAGGATTTCATTCAGCGCCACTGTATCAATGCCTCGGTCACGGATGATCGAGATTGAGTAGTGCGCCGCGTTGATGCCATACAGCCGGGAGAGCAAGTGGCGCACAATCACGCCGATGGGTGTACCCGCCCGTGCCAGAGAAACAAGGGTCAGGTCTGCGCCATATCGGTGATAGAGCAGGTAGGCAAGCTTTAGACAGTCGCCCGCCAGCTGCTCGCGGTTATCTTGGTGTGCCTGGTGAAAAAGTGCGAGATAGTGCCTGGAAGGCAGCGTCTCCGGCGAGAGCATCTCACTGTAATGTCGCGCACCTGACTGGATGAGCGATTCCTTGAGTGCAAGGTCGCTCATGTACTCAATCTGGATGGGTTTGAGCAAAAACTCAACATCATCGGGGCGATAGGAACCGCTAAACATCACACCCTCCCCCACGACTGACTGATTGGGCTGCCCCTAAGATTAAAACAGTGTGCCATCGAAATCACTAAACAGGAATTTCTTCCGCCTCATCATGTGCCTGAAAGTGAATCAGACGCGCCTGAAGGCGCTGCGCCAACTGCCTAAGGTGCGCATTGGGCGGGGTTTCGTGGCAAATCAAGACGCGAGCATACTGCCCTGGATGAACGTTATAGATGAAATTGGGGATATCCTCGCCGTAAGGGTCGGGCACCGGCAAAATATGGCGAACAGCGCCCCATTTGAGGATCGGTGAGCGGGTCGTGGACTGTACGCGCACATCTACACCGCATGCCTCAAGCGCCTGACCAAGCACGAAGGCCGTGTGCATAAATTCACCCGTACCCAACACCAAGGTGCCGCCCTCGATGGACTCACCCGCTAGACGCTCAACCAGTGCCCGCGGCAAGGACACGCAGGCATCGCGTCCCAAACGACCGTAACCGGTATCATCAAGCCATACCTCCGCACCCACGGCGCATTGGGCCGCGCTGGGGACGCAAAACGATGCAAGAGAATCCGAAGGCCTGTACGCAAAGCGCCACGCACCGCGCAGCAGCGCTCCGATGGAACACGCACAGCCCATGCGCTCAGCGAGCACTGCCCGACACTCCCTGCCGGTGAAATCAGCGATTGTCGCCAGATGCACCTGAGTCAGTACGGGCATGACGGCGCGCAGGCGCTCGACCAGATTGATAAAGGTATTGCCGGTGCTCAACTCATCATCCATCAGCACCACCTGGCGAGCCGCTTGCAGCAGCGCCATCGTCTCGGCGCGTGGCGGCAGGTGCAAAAACAGCCGGGGCGCATGACTGTGGGATTCTTCAAATAACAGACACTTTGCACCCTGAATGCGGTAGCGGGTTGTCTGCAAGTACAGCGCCGCCTGCCCAGGATGCGCCCTGATCCAGGCCTCAAACACGCCCTGCCCAAGCCCGGTCGCGGTTTCTGCCATGCCGATGAACACCACCGGCGCATGACTATGCGGCACGCTTGCCGCCAGCCTTTGGTGTACCCCGGCCATCGCACTGGGACGCGACGGATAGTGCTTGCCAAGGACTTTACTGAGAAACAAAAACGCCCGTTTGGGATTCGCCCGGGCGGCAAAGTCCATCAGCTCGGTGTACGTCGAGTCGCTGTGCTCAAGCCGCAGGTGCAAGGTGCCGGTTGGCAGATCAACGAGAATCGTGTTTTGCATCTTATTAACCCGGCAATCAAATAGCTACGCATTGTGCGATGATGTGTTGCATGAAAAAAGATAATGCCAGAACCCCGCACCTAGCGGTTGCCACTGGCTATGCCAAGAACGCGGCTTTGTTCCTGGCGGTGGCTCAGATCCGCTGTATGGCGATCCGGGTGAGGATTTTGTGACGACACAATTTAGCACAGCATAAAAGTGTGGCAGCATCTTCCAGACGCTGCTCTAAAAAAGCGACGGCTGCCGGCTTGCGCCGCGTACTTTTCGGCAGGCAGGGAAGCCGCCGCTACTTCATGCGGAACGGGTGCTCCGCGCTCCCAGGGTGGTGGTCCTGGAGGTAAAAGGATGGCGTCCTGGGTGTGGCCTTCGTATACTGATCACGGCAGAAAATGCCGAATAATCAAGCGCAATGTGCGCGTTATATACGAAAATTGAACGGAGTTGAGCGATGGCGATGAATCGACGTAATTTTCTGAAAGCAGGTTCGGTGGCGGCAGGGGCCGGGGTGTTGGCGGCACCGGCGATTGTCACGGCGCGGGAGACCTTTAACTGGCGGATGACAACCACCTGGCCACCAGGGTTGCCGTTTTTTCAGACCGGGCCGGGCAGTGCCACAGATTTTGCCCGACGCGTGGAGGAGATGTCGGACCGGCGTATCCGCATTCGGGTGTATGCTGCCGGGGAGTTGATTCCAGCCTTTGAGGGCTTTGATGCGGTATCCAGCGGGCGTCAGGTGCAGCTTAATCATGGCTGTGCCTATTACTGGTCGGGCAAATCCTTTGCCGCGCAGTATTTCACCACGGTGCCCTTTGGTATGACCTTTCAGGGGTATAACGCCTGGATGAATGAAGGGGGTGGTTATGCCCTGTGGGAGGAGGTTTACCGGCCTTTTAATCTGGTGCCGCTGCTGGTGGGCTGTACCGGGGTGCAGCCGGTAGGGTGGTTCCGCCGTCCGGTGGAAAGTCTGAAGGATTTGCAGGGTTTAAATATTCGCATTCCGGGGCTGGCCGGGGATGTATATAACGCCGTTGGGGCGAATGCGCGTCTGTTACCGGGTAGTGAGGTGTTTGCAGCGCTGGAGCGCGGTGCCATTGATGCGGCGGAATGGGTCGGGCCGTATGCCGACCGCGAGCTGGGCCTGCATCGGGCGGCGAAATATTATTATTCCAGCGGCTGGCATGAGCCTTCCACCAGTACCGAGGTGATTGTCAATCGTGCGGCCTGGGAATCCCTGCCCAAGGATTTGCAGGCGATCATGCGCAATGCAGCCGCAGCCTGTAATATCACTTCTCATGCCTGGCTGGAAGGACGCAACAGCGAGGCACTCGATGATCTGATCAATAACCATAAGGTGATTTTCCAGCCGTTGCCAGATGATATTATCCGGGCGCTGTTTGAGGCGACCCGCGACATTCTCAATAGCAAAGCAAAGGAAGACCCGCTGGTGAAAAAGGTCAACGACAGTTTCTGGCAGTTCAAGGTCAAGCATGACCGCTGGCAGGCGAACAGCGAAACCGCCTTCCAGACGCAGATCCGCGATCTGGGTCAGCAGATGCTGGCTTAAGCAAGCTAATGATTACTCGTGGGGCTTGGCGCTTGCAAAGCCCCATCTGAACGTTACCGCTTTGTTCGGGGTATTTTCAGTTACGCGGCTTTGAACTGGCGGATTTCGGTTTTGATTTCTTCGGCAAGTTTTGCCAGTTCAGTAGCGCTGTCATGTATATGTTTGCTGCTGCAGCCTATTTCGCTGGCAGCGGTGTCAACCTGGCTAATATTTACGGCCATATCCTGTGATGCTGCGGCTGTTTTAGCGGTTTTTTGATTGGCATCACTGACGGTAAAAGCGATTTGAGCGACATGGCGGGCGAGATTTTGGGTCACGCTGGTTTGTTCTTCGATGGCGGAGGCGATGTCTATGACCAGGTGATTCATTTCGGTCATAATCTGCGTGATGGTACTGATGTCGGTCGTTGCCTGTTCGACAAAGTCTTGTACGCTGTGGATTTTTTGCTTGATATCATCGGTTGCATGTGCTGTTTGCGTAGCGAGTTGTTTGACTTCCTTGGCCACAACGGCAAAGCCTTTGCCAGCATCGCCTGCATTTGCCGCCTCGATGGTTGCGTTTAGCGCCAGCAGATTGGTCTGTGAGGAAATGCGGGTAATCGTGTCAGTGACTTCCCCAATCTCTGCGGCGGCTTGCGAAAGTTTTTCCATCAGGGCGCTCATTGCCGTTGTCCGGTTACCGGCATCTTGCGTAATCTGGCGGGCTTTGTCTGTATTCAGCGCCACCGCGCCAATGGTGGCACTGATTTGCTCTGTGGCAGTGGCGGCGGATTGAAGGTTGGCATTTGCGTGTTCCATGCCCTTGGCAACCTCCTGTGTATCTGCGCTGGATTGTTTGGCTGTGCTGGCTACGCTTGCAGTGTGTTCTGACATAGCGTGCAGGTGATCGGTGGTTTGCGCACTGACTGTGGATAATTCTGTCGCCGCAGTGGCCAGGGTGTCTGCGTTATGGGTTAATCGGGTAATCAGGCTTTGCAAGTGGGCAACCACTTGATTGAATGAATGCATCATCTCAGTGATTTCGTCACGGTTTTTTATAGGCAGCCGCAAGGTCAGATCACCGGCGGTAATCGCTTTTAGCACTGTCCTTGATGCCTTGATTGGTCGAATGGAAGAAGTTATCGAAAACCATTGCAATAAAAGCACGACAATCACTAATCCGGAAAAGATAAAAATCAGCTGGTTGATGCGGTCTGTCATCTGTTGCTGGGTATCCTCCAGCTGCGTTTTGACGGTGTGCATATCGCCCTGTATGCGGACAAAGATTTTATCAATTTCTACAAGGCGCTGGCGTGCTTCGAGAGTGCGATTTTCCAAAAACAATGAAGTCACGGACACTAATCTGGTAAAATATTCAAGATAGGCCTGTTGCAAGTGAGCCGTGGATTTTGGATATGCTTTTGAAAGCTGCTCAAATTGTTCAAACAAGTCTACAGAAGTTCGCGCAGCGGTAATGGCATAGTTTTCGTCACGGGTGAGAATACCGCTTTGCACATCACGATAGATTGCGTTAATGGCCTCTTCAATGGAGTAAAAATGACGCTGTTCTGTGCTGATGCGAGAAATTTCTACATTCAAGGCATGATGTAGATACGCCATAAAGAAAAAAATCATCAGCGTTAGCGCAAAGAATGGCGTTAAGATCTTTTTTTGTAGAGTGAGTTTCATGAAGTTATCTCATTGCACAGGAATAAATCCAAATTCAGTGACTAACTGCTGGCCATGCGATGAGAGGGCCTGTTGAATTAATGCGGTAATGGCAGGGGTTGGGCTTTTGTAGACTAAATTGAGCTGTCGCTGAATGGGATAGATGCCTGAGCTCACTGCTTGCACATTAGGCATTTGGTCCTCTAAAGGCAGGACACGCACCGGCATTCCCGCATCAATCATGGCATAGGCGCTACCCATCGAAACATAGCCGATAGCACCTGGTAAACCACCCACCAGGGTTAGACTTTCCAGATTTGAGCCGATGTCGATGGCCTGTTGACTAATGCGAGGATGAGAGGAAGAGCCGCGTTGCGGGTGGCGAAGCCCGCTGTAATCTTCAAATAAATCCAGGGTTGCGCGTCCGATTTCTTTGTTGATTAAAACAACAGCCTGATCCCAGTCACAGAGGCTTTGCCAATGACTGATGCGTCCGGAATACAGTTCTTGAAGTATTTCGCGGTTTATGCCTGGCAATGGATTTTGCGCATTGACAATAAAAACCAGGCTATCTAAACCGATGGTGACATGAGTCAATGCGGCCTGTTCGTCTGTGGTTAATGCGCGGGATACCATGCCCACATGGGCGTGTTCTTCCATGACCTGACGTATGCCCGCCCCGCTTCCTCCTGCAGTTATTTGCAAGGCTTGCCCGGTGTGTGCTTGATAGGCTGGGGCGAGGTGCTCCAATATTGGTTGCAAGGTTGAGGCGCCTGCAATCACTAAGGGGTCAAGGTTTTCTTGTGCCCCGGCGGTGGATACCCAGAGACTGCTCGTACTATAACAGGCTGACAGAAAAAGTAAAATCAGAAACACCAGGCGTGGGCGTTCAAATGTGAACGTCATAAGACATTTAACCCCATTATCAATGATTTTACGCAATTTAAATAAAATTAAAATAAAATCAATTTTTTAATTGCGTAATAAAATAGATGCAATATGAACATGCAAACCCAGCCAAACGGTCTTATCTGGATACCGTGCAGCACGTATTCATAATTATGAGCACATGGGTGAGTTGCGTACCATCAGTGGCGCGCTCCGATGCAAGCGAAAGCAAAGCCTTATGCGAGGAGGCAGTATATCGCATGTTTTTTGCTACATCGCTGCAATGTGTCACACGGCGGCTTTAAACAGGCATGGCACGCCGTTGCATCGGCATCATTGGCAAATCGCAAGGGGTGACGTGGGCCTGGCCAAGTGGCGGCATCATTAGGATTAGATGCACACAACGCGGCCAGCGTTTAAACTATCCGCTTTTTTAGTCCGGCCCTAAGGGCTAGACCACATCCGTTATTCATCTCCCTCCTTAAAATTGTTTCAGGATCATCGCCTTGGATATCATGCTGGTGTGTGCGGCGGCCTTTGTTGCCGGGATGCTTAATGCCTTAGCGGGGGGGGGGAGTTTTTTGACCCTACCGGCGCTGGTGTGGGTGGGGGTGCCGCCGGTGATGGCGAATGCGACGGGGACGGCAGCGCTGTTGCCCGGTTATCTGGCCAGTGCCTGGGCCTTGCGTGATCAGATGCGCTCCTCGGCGGGGGTGTCTGTGTGGTTATTGGTGGTGTTGGGGCTAGTGGGCGGGGTGTTAGGCGCGGGTCTGTTGCTGCTGACCTCCAATGAGGCCTTTCGCGGTATTGTGCCGTGGCTGTTGTTATTTGCGACGGTGTTGTTTGCCAGTGGCCCGTGGATTCAGCGGCGTCTGAGCCAGCATACGCAGCACCGGGCAAATCCTTCGCTGGCCGGGGCGGGCGTGGTGGGGGTGAGTGCCTACGGAGGGTATTTCAACGGCGGGATGGGGATCATCATCCTGGCTCTGTTGCGCCTGTTAGGGGTGAGCAATCTGTTGCAGGCCAATGCCTTGAAAAACCTGCTGTCTGCAGTGTTGACCCTGATTGCGGTGCTGATTTATCTGCTGGGCGGTCTGGTGGAGGGCTATTTTGTGTGGTTCATGGCGGTGGCAGCCACCGTGGGCGGCCTGTTGGGGGCCAAGGTGGGACGTATCCTGTCGCCGGTGTTATTGCGTAACCTCATTATTGTGATCGGTGCGCTCACTACTCTGGCATTTTTTCTAAAGCACTAAGCCCGGTGCGGTGTGTCTGGTGGTTGCGCGAGACGCTGATCTGTCCAAATTTTACTGTGAGAATCGTTTTTTATGCATGAATCGTGCAGCTCATGCCCGCCAGTGGTGGGCGATGTGGAGGCATCAGTCGGCTATTGCTGGCCGGTGCGGGTGTATTATGAGGACACCGATGCCGGTGGGGTGGTGTATCACGCCACCTATCTCAATTATATGGAGCGCGCCCGCACCGAATGGCTGCGGGCTTTAGGCTATGCGCAGGAGGCACTGGTGCGCGAGCGCGGGATTTTGTTTGCAGTACACCGCCTGAGTGTGGATTATCTGTATCCGGCGCGGCTGGATGATCAGTTGTGTGTGCGTGTGGGGGCGCTGAAAATTCGCCGGGCAAGCATGGAGTTTTCCCAGCAAATCCAGTCTAAGTGTGCGTCTTATCCGCGCCTCTTGACACGCGCTACGGTTAAGATAGCCTGTCTTGCCGCAAAAAATATGACGCCTTGCCCCATTCCTGACCCCATCCTCGACGCATTCCATACCTGGGAGAACCGACGTTGTGAGTGTTGATTTATCCTTAACCCGCCTGATTCTTGAAGCCAGTTTTATTGTGCAGCTGGTGATGATCATGCTGGTCATGGCCTCTGTCTTATCGTGGGTCGCCATTGTGCTGAAATGGCGTACCCTGCGCGAGGCCCATGCCAGCGCGGATGAATTTGAGGAGCGTTTCTGGTCGGGGGTTGATCTGGCACTGTTGTATGAGGGCATCCGCCGACGCGGTGGGGCCAATGCGATGGAACATATCTTTGCCGCCGGCTTTAAGGAGTTTTTGCGGGTGCGCAAACCGCGTGATGTGGTCCTGGCCATCACCGATACCGCGCTGCGCTCCATGCGGGTGACGATTTCGCGTGAGGCAGATCAACTCGACCGCCATCTGCCCTTTCTGGCCACGGTCGGCTCCACCAGTCCGTATATCGGCCTGTTTGGGACCGTGTGGGGCATCATGCACGCCTTTATCGGCCTGTCCGGGGCACAGCAGGCGACGCTGGCGATGGTCGCGCCGGGGATTGCCGAGGCGCTGATTGCCACTGCCTTGGGCCTGTTTGCGGCGATTCCGGCGGTGATTGCCTATAACCGCTATAGCAATGATGTGGATCGTCTGGTGGTGCGCTATGAGAATTTTTCCGAGGAATTTACCGGATTGCTGCAACGGCAAATCCTGCAAAAAGAGGAGGCCGGAGCCTGATGATGCGCGTATTTATTAACGGGTGGCCGCTGCGATGAGTGCCTCGTCCCGGCGCGGCCATCGGCGGATGCCGATGTCGCAAATCAATGTGGTGCCGTTTATTGATGTGATGCTGGTGCTGCTGATCATTTTCATGGTGACTGCGCCTTTGTTGCAGCAGGGCGTTGAGGTTGAGTTACCGCAGGCCGATGCCAGCCCGCTGCCAGATTCCCAAAAAGGGGAGCCGATTATCGTCACGGTGTCACGCAACGGTGAGTTTAGTCTCAATCAGGGAGCGCGGGTGGGATTGACCCTGGGCTATAGCGAAGTGACCGCACAGGTCGCCGCCTTGCTGGCTGCGCGCCCGGACACGCCGGTGTATGTGCGTGGTGATCGTCATGTGGATTACGGGCAGGTGATCGATGCCATGGTGGCGGTACAGGCAGCCGGCATTGAGCGTGTGGGCCTGATGACTGACCCGAGCGGACCGTAGAGATAAGTCCATGTGGCAGGATCTGCGTGCGCATCCCATCGTGGCCCTGGTGGTCGTGGCCTTGCATCTGTTGTTTTTTGTCCTGCTGGGGATGAATTTTCATTTTAAATCGCCGAGCACCCCGCTGGAGGTTTCGCTCAGTCCGCCGGGTGAAGTGATTCAGGCCGTGGCGATTGACGCCCGCGAGTTTGATCGTCAGGCTAACGAGCAGCGTCTGGCGGAACAGCGGCAACGTGAAGCGGCAGCGGCGCGTGAACGTGAACGCCAGGAGGCCGAGCGGCGTGCTCAACAGGAACGCCAGCGTCAGCAGGAGGCCGAACGCCGCGTCCAGCAAGAGCGCCAGCGTCAGGAGGCCGAACGCAAGGCCCAGCAAGCGCGTGAGGCTCAAGCGGCGGCTCAACGGGCGCAACAGGAGCGCGAGCGCCAAGAAGCAGAACGCAAAGCGCAGCAAGAGCGCCAACGTCAGGAGGCGGAACGCAAGGCCCAGCAGGAACGTGAGGCCCAGGCAGCGGCGCAGCGTGCCCAACAGGAACGCGAACGCCAGGAAGCCGAGCGCCGCGCCCAGCAGGAACGCGAGGCCCAGGCTGCCGCCCAACGGGCGCAACAACTGCGTGACCGCCAGTTGGCTGAGTATATCGGTGCGGTGCGGGCCGCTGTACAACGTCAATGGGTGGTGCCACCGGCGTATCGCTCGGGCTATAAAGCCACTGTTTTTGTGCGTCAGACTCCGGTAGGGTATATCCAGGAAGTGCGTCTGGAAAGTTGTACTGGCGATGAGCTGTTTTGCCGTTCCGTGGAAGCTGCCGTGCGCAAGGCAGAGCCCTTGCCTACGCCGACCGATCCCGCGCTGTTTAGTCGCGAGATTCGTTTTACCTTTGAACCTTAACCGATTGAATCGACACCATGAGCCTGTATCGTATCCCCTTGTTATTGCTACTTATTCTGTGGCTACCCGGTATTGCCCAGGCGGTGCTGGAGATCCGCATTACTGAGGGCCGCGAGGGCGCCATGCCCATTGCCATCGCGCCCTTTGGCCTGACGGCAGGTGCGCCTCCGCCGGGCGAGGACCTGGCCGAGATCATCAGTACCAACCTGTACCGCAGTGGCCAGTTCTCTCCATTGGCGCGCAATGCCATGCCGCAGCGTCCCACCCAGGCCCAGGACATCCAGTTTGGGGTGTTTCGGGATCGCGGCATGGAATATCTGGTCATCGGGCGCATCCAGCAAAGCGGCGCCGAGCGCTATCAGGTGGAATTTGAACTGTTTGATACGCTGACGGAAAAATCGCTGGCCGGGTATGCGATTCCCAGTACCCGTGCGGAGTTACGCCGTACCGCCCATAAAATCAGTGATCTGATCTTTGAGCGCATCACCGGCAAACGCGGCGCCTTTGATACCCAGATTGCCTATGTCAGCGCCACCCGTAGCACGACCCAGCGCCAGTTTACCCTGCAGATTGCCGATGCCGACGGGCATAATCCGCGCACCATCTTTCGCTCCACTGAACCGCTGATGTCGCCCGCCTGGTCGCCGGATGGGCAACGCCTTGCCTATGTGTCATTTGAAAACCGGCGCTCCGAGGTTTATATACAGACCATCAGCAGCGGCACCCGCACGCTGGTAGCCAGTCATCCCGGCATCAACGGTGCTCCGGCGTGGTCACCCGATGGGCGCCGTCTGGCATTGGCCCTATCCAAAGATGGCGAGCCTAATATTTATGTGCTGGATCTGGCCAGCCGCCAGTTGCGCCAGCTTACCCAGACCCGTTCGATTGATACTGAACCGGTATGGGCACCTGATGGCCGCTCGATCATTTTTACCTCGGATCGTGCCGGCAATCCGCAGCTTTATGAGGTGGGCATTGATGGCGGCCAACCGCGTCGCCTGACCTTTGAAGGACGTTACAGCGGCGCGGCGGATATTGCCCCGGATGGGCGCACATTGGCCTTTGTCTATGGTGATGACGGGCGTTTTCGCATTGCGGCGCTCAATCGTGCCACACAGGCAGCGCGGATGCTCACGCAGGGACGCATGGATGAATCCCCAAGCTTTGCCCCCAATGGCAGCATGATCATCTACGCCACCTCTGAACAAGGGCGCGGGGTACTGGCTGCGGTCAGTGAGGACGGCCGGGTGCATCAGCGCCTGCTCTCGCAGGAAGGCGAGGTGCGTGAACCCGCCTGGTCACCGTTTTTGCGTTAACCGTTAATACTTAATACATCGTGGCGGCGGCTTTTGGCCGTCGCCACCGCGACATCGGGAGCAAAAAAAAGTTCTTGATTTTTTCTTCATTGTTTATCATAATTCTCCATTGTAGATAGGTTATCTACAAGCGCGAAGGTTTCGCGTTCCATGGTCGGGGTCGAAGTCGAATCGCAAAGTTGTTCTCTGTTCAGGATGAACGCCGAGGCCACTTTTATGGCGCAAGCTGGGTTTCGACGGCTGAAACCGCCCATGTTGCCGGTGTTGACCGGCCATTCGGTTGGGACTGCTCAACCAGGACTCCAGTTGCTCGCCCTTCGGGGCGCTATCAACGGAGAGCGAAGTGCCTAAAAATCGCATAAGCAACTTTGTTTAGGTTTTTAGGAACAGGATGCCGCACATATCCTGACGGGATTACCTATGTCCTGCGTGTTTTTTTAGCGATGTCCAAACCCATCGGCTCGGCTGTGCGCCTGTATATCGCCGCAGTGGCTGCATTTGCAGCGCTGGTGCTGTTCATTGCCGCTTTTGCCCTGTACCAGCTGTATCAGGATGCCCTGGATAACAGTTTCATCGTCGTCGAAACTCATGCGCGCAGTTTTGAAGACTTTGTGACCCAGACCCTCAAGGTGACTGAGCTGCTGGCTGCGAACACCGTCTATTTCTACACTCAGGATGCCGAAAAACTCCCTACTGATGGCATCCAGCAAAGCTTTAACGCCGCCCTCCGCCATACCCCCTTTCTGCGTTCGCTGTCGCTTTTGCAACATGAACAGATCGTGCTCAGCTCAAACGAGCAGGCCGTTGGACTTCGTCTGAATACCGACGCTTTTTTGCCGCTGACCCAGCGTGAGGGGGTGTTGCGCATTGGTACGCCCTGGGCGGGGCGCGATCTGCATTCAGGATACCCTGTCACCCCGCAACAGCCGCTCGCCGGGACAGATCTGTCGTTTATCCCGGTCAGTCAGGTCTTGAGCGAAGGCTCTGGTCTGAGCACGCTGCTGGCATCCATCAATCCGGATTTTTTTATTGATCACATCGAGCAAAGCTTTTCTACCCACCAAGGCAGCGTGGATATCGTGCGCCTTGACGGCATCTTGTTGTTTAGTACAGATCCACAACAACGCCCTGGATCGTTGATCTCGCTCGCCGGGCATCTGGAGAATTTTGAACAGTATCTGTCCGGCAGTTTCAGCCAGCAGAACCATGCACAGCGCGCCGTTTTATCGTCGTATCGGGTGTCTGCACTGTATCCGGTGGCGGTGCTGGTACACATGGAGCGGGCGGCAGCGCTGCAGAATTTTTATCAGACGGTGCTGGTGTTACTGCTGGTAGTGATCCCCTTTCTGCTGCTGTTTGTGTGGCTGGCGGTTGTCTATTATCGACGCAAGACCGAGGAAGACGCGCTGCGTCTGGCCATGTATAAGGCCACCCAGGCCAATCGCATGAAAAGCGAATTTCTCGCCAATATGAGCCATGAAATCCGCACCCCGATGAATGCCATTATCGGCATGAGCTGGCTGGCCTTGCAAACTCCGCTCAATGCCCAGCAGCGGGATTATCTGGGCAAAATCGATCACGCCGCCAAGGCCCTGCTGGGGATCATCAATGACCTGCTGGATTTTTCCAAGATCGAGGCCGGGCGGCTGAGTATTGAATCAGTCCCCTTCAGTGTCTGCGAGGTGGTCGATGATGTCATGGCGCAGATGCAGTTTCTGGCCCAGGAAAAAGGCGTTCACCTGGATCTGCAGATGGGCGCAGCGGCGCGTTGCGTGGTGCTGGGTGATCCTTTGCGAGTGCGCCAGATTCTGCTCAATTTACTCAGCAACGCCTTAAAATTTACCCCGCGAGAAGGGCGCGTCCTCCTTGAAGTGCGCCGTCTTGATACCCTCAGCATCCACACGGACAAGTACGCGCAGATCGTTGAATTATGCTACAGCGTCACGGATAGCGGGATTGGGATGAACGCCGAGCAAATCAGCCAGTTATTCAAACCGTTCACGCAGGCGGACAGTTCCACCAGCCGTCACTATGGTGGAACCGGGCTGGGCTTGAGCATCTGTCGCAAATTGATCGACCTGATGGGTGGACATATCCGCGTCCACAGTCAGCCGGGCAAAGGCAGTCAGTTTCAGTTCATTCTGCCGCTGCAACTGACCGATGAAATACCGCAGCATCTCACCTCAAGCACCCTAAAGTTGCCGCGCTCAGACTGCGCTGCCTGCCAGCATGCCTGCGTGCGTAACGCCAAGGTGTTGCTGGTCGATGACAATCCGGTCAATCAGCAGGTGGCACTGGGGATGCTCAACAGCCTGTGTGTGAGCGCCGAGGTGGCAGATGACGGCCCGCAGGCGCTGGCCAAAGCCCAGCAGATGCTGGCCGAACAGGGGGGCGTGGATGTCATTCTCATGGACATTCAAATGCCCGGCATGAGCGGCTATGAATGCACCCAAATGCTGCGCGCCCAGACGGCCTTTCGCGACACGCCCATCATCGCCATGACCGCCCACGCCATGCAAAGCGAACGCGATAAATGCCTGGCGCACGGCATGAACGACCATATCGCCAAACCCATTGATATTCATGTACTCAGTGAGGTTTTACTGCGCTGGCTGGAACCCGTTGCCTGCCGCTCAGCCGCAAAACCACCGGATTCGCCGCACCTGGCCGCTATCCCGGTGGTCGTGCAAACGCCGACACCAGGACTTACGGCGGAACATCAGGCCTTATTTCCTGAGCCGCTGCCGGGTCTGGATCTGCAGGAAGGCATTGAGCGCTTTGCCCAGGATGCCTTGTTATATCGGGATATTTTGTACGATATTGCGCCGCTGTTTCTGGAAAAACGCGAGCTGATGGCAGAGGCGGTAGAACGCGGGGATCTGGAGGACATCAAAAAGATCGCCCACAGTGTTAAAGGCATGGCCGGAAACATCTCCGCGACCCGGCTGTTTAGCGTCGCCAGCGCCATAGAAAAGCACATCTATGAAAATCCGGCCCTGCGCCCGGAAGCGTTGCAGCAGGAGCTGGCCGAATATGCCGAGGCCTTTGCCGAACTGAGTATCGGCCTACAGCGCCTGCTGGAGATGCAGCAGGGCGTGCCCGATCTCAGCTCAAGTCTTAGCCAGGACGCAGGATCGCCCCGGTGAGGGCGTCGCGGATTTCAGAGGGCTTGCTGCGTGTCCCGAGGGGGGCGTCCACAATGGCATCCAGGGATTTACCGAGCACTCGCTCGACCTCCTCGGCACTGCGAGCGGGCGGCTGGCCGTGGCGGTTGGCGCTGGTGGAGATCAGCGCGCCGTTGAAGTGGCTGCATAAGGCGCGGGCGGTGGGGTGGTCGGTGATCCGTACCGCCAGAGCGCTGTGCTTGCCGGTGAGCCAGTGCGGGGTTTGAGGCTTGGCCGGCCACAACCAAGTGACGTGGCCCGGCCAGCTTTGTAGCACCTCGGCCTCGCGTTGTGCTGGCAGGGGGTTGAGCCACTGGCTGAGCTGGCTCAATTCGGCGGCAATCAGAATCAGCCCCTGTTCAACCTCGCGGCCTTTGATCTGCAGCAGGCGTTGCACCGCTTGGGCATTGATGGGATCACAGCCCAAGCCATACACCGCCTCGGTGGGATAGGCCAAAATGCCCCCAAAGCGCAGGATGGCGGCGGCTTTTTGCGGATCGCGCAGATAACGGGCCATGATGAGGTCTACCCTGAGACGTTAGCGTTGGAATCGGTCGCCGATTTTTTGCCTTTTGCGCTGCTTTTGCGCGGGCTGGCGGCTTTTTTGGGTTTGGCTTTGGCCTTCTTGGGTTTATCCGCTGCACTTTTGGCGCCGCTGGTGGCCTTGCGCGTTTTGGCGGTGCTGCTTTTGGGGTTTTTCTCTTTTTTGGGTTTTTTCTGGGCGTCTACGCCATCTGCGCCGGCGGCCTTGGTAGGCTTGGTTTTGCCAGCGGCCTTGCGGCTTTTTTTCTCCGGGGCATTGGCCAGCAGGGTCTGGCATTCCTCGAGGCTGAGCGCTGCCGGTTCGCGATCCTTTGGCACACGGGCATTTTTCTTGCCATCGGTCACATACGGCCCGAAACGTCCATTGAGGATCTGAATGCCTTCGGCCTCAAAGGCCTTGATAAAGCGGCTGGCATCCAGTTGTTTTTTCTCTTCCACCAGCTCCAGGGCTCGCGGCAGTTCAATAGTGTAGGGATCATCCTCACCTTTGATGGAAGCGTAGCGGCTGCCAAATTTCACATAGGGGCCAAAGCGCCCGATGCTCACGCTCACCGGCTCGCCCTCAGGGGTATGGCCCAGCGCACGGGGTAATTTAAACAGCTCCAGGGCCTCTTCCAGGCTCAGGGTGTCCATCTTTTGACCAAGGCGCAGACTGGCAAAACGGGGCTTTTCTTCGTCGTCCTTCGTGCCAATCTGCACCAGCGGTCCATAGCGCCCCATGCGCACGCTGACCGGCTTGCCGCTTTTGGGATCCAGGCCGAGTTCGCGCGCCTGCACCGCCTGTTCGCGTGATACTGAGGCCTCTTTTTCTTCAACCCGGTCACGGAAACTGAACCAGAAGCGCTCCATGACCGGAATCCAGTCTTTTTCGCCGCGTGAAATCTCGTCGAGCTCATCTTCCAGATGTGCGGTGAAATCATAATCGACGTATTGGGTAAAGTGCTGGGTGAGAAAGCTGTTGACCACGCGCCCCACATCCGTGGGCACGAAGCGCCGGTTGGGCATGTCCACATATTCGCGCTGTTGCAGGGTGGAGATGATGCTGGCATAGGTCGAGGGCCGACCAATGCCGTATTCTTCCAGCGCCTTGACCAGGCTGGCCTCGGAATAGCGCGGCGGTGGCTCGGTGAAATGCTGGCTTAAGGCAATCTCCTGCAAGGGGACGGCATCGCCCTCGGTGAAGGCAGGAAGCAGGCGCTCATCGCCTTCCTCGGGGGTATCGTCCACGCCTTCGCGATACACCTGCATAAAGCCCGGATCGCGCAGGGTCGAGCCATTGGCGCGAAAAACGTGCAGGCTATCCGCCGTGGCCAGATCGACGGCGATGGTATCGAGCGTGGCGTGGATCATCTGACAGGCGACGGTGCGTTTCCAGATCAGATCATAGAGCTTGTATTGCTCGATGCTCAGATGCGCCTTGATCTCTTCAGGGATGCGCAGTGCGGAGGTCGGGCGGATAGCCTCGTGCGCCTCCTGGGCATTCTTGGCCTTGGTTTTATACTGGGGCGGCTGGGCGGGTAAATGGTTTTTGCCGTAGCGCTGGGCGATAAACTCACGCAGTTCGGTGATGGCATCGGCGGCCAGCGTCACGGAGTCGGTACGCATATAGGTAATCAAGCCGGTGGCCCCGCTGCCCAGATCAATTCCTTCATACAGCTGCTGGGCCACGCGCATGGCCCGGCTGGCGGAAAAACCCAGCTTGCGCACCGCCTCTTGTTGCAGGGTGGAGGTGGTAAAGGGGGGGGCAGGATTGCGACGGCGTTGCTTTTTTTCAATCTGGGCGACGTGTAATTGCCCCTGTGCCGCCGCGTGCAGGGTATCGCGCACCGCATGGGCCTGGGATTCATTGGGAATGTCGAAGGGGTCATGCTTGCGCCCGGCAAACACCGCCAGACGGGCAGTGAAGGGCTGCGTCTGCTGGGTCAACTGCCCGGTGACGTGCCAATATTCGCGGCTGACAAAGCGCTCAATCGCCTCTTCACGCTCCACAATCATGCGCAGCGCCGGGCTTTGTACGCGCCCGGCAGAAAGTCCGCGCTTGATCTTTTTCCACAACAACGGGGAGAGATTAAAGCCCACCAGATAATCCAGCGCCCGGCGGGCCTGCTGGGCATTGATCAGGTCAATGGAGAGATCACGCGGCTTGGCAATCGCCTCACGCACCGCCTTTTGGGTGATTTCGTGAAACACCACGCGCACCACGGGCTTGTCGGTGAGCAGGCCGCGTTCATTGAGCAATTCGTACAAATGCCAGGAAATGGCCTCGCCTTCGCGATCCGGGTCAGTGGCCAATACCAGGGTATCGGCGTTGCGCAGGGCACGCGCAATGCCATCGACATGACGGGCATTGCGCTCGATGAGTTGATAATGCATCCGAAAGCCGTGATCTGGATCAACCGCCCCTTCCTTGGGGATCAGATCACGCACATGTCCATATGAGGCCATGACCTCAAAGTCAGGGCCCAGGTATTTTTTGATGGTTTTGGCTTTCGCGGGCGATTCAACGATGACCAGATGTTTAGTCATGCTATTCCTGAATTAATGCAGATATTCCGGTGGACCTTCAAACATGATGCTTTCCAGCCAGCTATAGGCGGCTTCTTGTCCCGGTTGATTGAAAAGCACCATCAACACCACCCATTTAAGTTCATCCAGCGAAAAATCATCGGTTTCCAGATCCATCACGCGATCAATCACCAATTCGCGCATCAAGGGATTCAATACACGGTTTTGTTCGAGAAACAATAAAAAACCACGCGCCTGGGCGTCAAGACGCTCCATTTCCTGGACGCTGTAAATGCGTAGCGCCTGGCTTTTGCTATCACTGTCAAACTGCGCCGCTTGATTGGCGAGGTTTTCCAGCCAGTCAAAGGCTTTGTCAATCTCCCGGTCAGGGAAACCGGCCTCTGCAAGGCGGTGTTGCAGCTGCTCGCGATCAGGTTCCAGCTCGGTGTCCTCATCTGCATAGTTTTCAAAAAGATACATGAGTACATCTAGGACGCTTTCTTTCATCTTTTTTGCGCGAGAGACTCCGGCATTCATGCCAGAGAGGGCTTTTGCACCGTGCGTCGCACGATCACGCAGCCCTGTTCGCGTCCTCCGTTTGTCGTGCGTGATTGAGAAAGTACAGGCTTTCCACCTGCCGGGCCGTGAGGCTCTGCCCACAAGGGCCTGCTAAGGTGGGCCTTGCGACCCACGCCGCTAGGAAAGATCTGCCAGCGGCGTCCGGTCTTCAGGCCAAGGGCATTCATGCTTATGCTTATGTATGACCCTATTTCAGGCGAACGTAGCGCCCGCCGGGTGAGGACTCCACATAGCCTTTTAATTCCATGGTGGTCAGCATGGAGGAAATTGCGGCGATGGTCAATCCGCTGCGATGCACTAACAGGTCCATGCCGACCGGATCATACCCCATGCAATCGAGCAGGTGTTGGGCATTCGCATCACTATCATCGGTGCCTGAATCGTCTTGCTCGCCCGTATGTAGCGCCGGTGAGGGCTGTGTGGATGCGATGGTAACGCCTTGAGCCGCCTGCTCTGCGGGGCTGTGATGCGCCGTTGCCCGCTGTGCCAGGGTATGACCGCGTATCGCCAGCAAGGGCGCCATCTCTTCCAGAATATCCTCAACGGTTTCGACCAGTTTAGCGCCCTGGCGAATCAGCTGATGACAGCCGTGACTGAGCGGATTATAAATCGAACCGGGCACCGCAAACACCTCGCGCCCCTGCTCGGCGGCCAGCCGGGCGGTAATCAACGAGCCGCTGCGCACCGAGGCCTCAACCACCAAGGTTCCCAGGCTTAAGCCGCTTAGGATACGGTTGCGGCGTGGAAAGTTCTCTGCTTTGGGGCTGGTGCCGATGGGGAATTCTGATACCACTGCGCCCTGTTCCACCAGACGATGTGCCAGGGCCCGGTGACGCGCCGGATAGACGCGATCCGCCCCGGTACCGATAACGGCAATGCTGATACCCTGTGCATTTAGCGTGGCTTCGTGGGCAATGGCATCAATGCCCAAGGCCAGACCGCTGCTGATCAGCAAGCCCTGTTCACTGAGCTGGCGACTTAAGGTGGCGGTTGTATCAATCCCGCCCGGGCTGGGACGGCGACTGCCGACAATGGCCAGCTGTGGCAAAGCCAAGACCTCCGGATCACCCAGCACATATAAAACCGGTGGGGCGTCATTGAGTTCTTTGAGTAAGGGCGGATAGCGGGGGTCTAACCAGGTCAGCAGATAATGGCCGGGTTGCTGCGCCCAGGCCAGATCAGCCTCCACGCCCGGATGCGGACATTGCTGAATGAAGCGACGTGTCGCCTGCTTGAGGCCCAACTCGCGCCAGGCGGCCAAACCATCGGCCACCGCTGCCTGCGCACTGCCATAATGCGCCAGGATAGCGGCAAAGCGTACCGGGCCGATGCTGGGGGTATGGGTCAGACATAGCCATGCATATAACTGTTCGAGATCAACACAGGCCGAGGCTGTGGGCTCGGTGACGGCGGGTGCCGTTGATTTTTCCATCATCGGGACAATTCCTTGGGCAATAGTGCCTGCCAGTACGGGGATCAGCAGGGATAACGGGCCATGCCAACGCGGTTTCTCTGGATTTCTGGTAGCATAGGAAGCCGCATCATCTGCAGTATACGTCAAATACAGCGGAATCAAAAATACTACGGTCGGCGCGTGTAAGACGCAGCGGGCGCTGTGCAGTTCCAGGTAGCCGGCTTTCTATCATCAAGGTTTGGAGGGGTGCGATGAGTTTAGCCAAAATAGTCTATGCAACCGATTTATCCGAACGTGCGGATCGGGCCGGGCAACGAGCCTTTGCCCTGGCGCAGGCCCATCACAGCACGGTGCTTGCGCTGTGCGTGATTGATGCCGACTTGCGCGAAAACAAACTGTTACACATGACCGGCCAGGTCGGCACCGAGATCGAAAACAACCTCATTGAAAGCCATCGCCAACGCCTGCGTCAACATCTGGATGGTCTGGGGCCGTTTGCGGGCAAGGACTTGCAAAGCACCGCCATGATGGGGCCGGTGTGTCGCACGATCTTAAGCCAGGCCCAGCAATTCGGCGCGGATTTAATCGTCATCGGCGCACATGGCGTTAATCATCTGCACGATGTATTGGTGGGCACCACCGCTGAAAATCTGCTGCGCCACACAGATCGACCGGTATTGGTGGTAAAAAATCCGACCCAGGACACCCCCTATCAGCGCATTCTGGTCCCGGTCGATTTTTCCCAGCGTTCGCGCCATGCCCTGTCCCTGGCCCAGGATTTACAGACCACGGGCCACCCTGTGCAGGTGTTGCATGTCTTTAATACCGCGCCGATGGATCATATCTATCGCACCGGTGTGGATGAGGGCATGATCCAGCGTATCGAGGCCCAGGCCCAGCGCGAAGATCAACAACTGCTGCAGGAATTTATCAAAGATTCCGGCGTCAATACCGCCAACCTGCAAGAAACCATGAAGGCCGGCTATCCGCCGCTGGTGATTGAGCAGTTTGCCCGCGAGATGCAGGCCGACCTGTTAATCATGGGCACGCACGGACGCGGGCGTTTCAAGGATGTGCTGCTGGGTGGCGTGGCTCGGCGGGTGGTCAATCAGGTGCCCTGTGATGTGCTGTTAGTGCGCGGTCAGGATTAGGTTGTTGGCATGAGTGCCGATCAGCCCGATGCCCCACGCACTGCCCTTGCTTATTGGCCGGATGACCCGCGTTTCTGGCATCAGGGGCCGGCGGCCAGTATCAATAATTTGCGCCTGTTATTGGAGCGATTTCTTGGTCAGGTAGATGCGCAGCGCGCCCTGTATGAGTATGCCGTGGCACACCAGATCGACTTGCTGCGCACGCCCTGTGTCGACCCCGGTCTGATCACATTTTGCGAGCAGATTTTGGGGAATATCATCGGTCACACGGCGGCCAAGGTGATGGTGTCCAGACTTGCCCAAGGGGATATGATCGGTTTAGAAGAGCTCATGCAGATTCTGGAAGAAAGCAGTCAACTGATAGCCTACAGCCAACAACTTGAAAGTAAGTCACGCGCCCTGGAGGCGGCCACTGAGGAATTGCGTATCGCCAACGAACGCCTCCATGAGCTGGATCGCATGAAGGATGACTTCATCTCCACAGTCACCCACGAATTGCGCACCCCTTTGACCTCCATCCGCTCCTTTACCGAGATTTTATATGACAATCCCAAGCTGCCTGAGCTACAGCGCCAGGAATTTCTGGCGATTATCATCCGCGAAAGCGAGCGCCTGACCCGGTTGATCAATCAGGTGCTGGATCTCTCCCGGCTGGAATCAGAGCAGATGCACTGGGTATTAAGTCCCACCGACATTGTGCAGGTGGTGCAGGATGCCATCATCGCCAATCAGCCCTTGTTTCAGGCCAGAGCGATTGCCCTGCATCTGGATGCCCCCGCCACGCCGCTATGGCTGGACAGCGACAGCGACCGGTTGCAGCAGGTGATCACCAACCTGTTGGCCAATGCGGCCAAATTCAGTCCGGCCCAAACAGGGCAGGTGTGGGTACAGGTGCGGCGCGAAGGCACCGATAGCGCACGCATCGTCGTTAAAGACAACGGCCCAGGTATCGCACTCGCCGCCCAGACCCATCTGTTTGAAAAATTCCAGCAAGTCGGCGGCACCCTCACCAACAAACCCGAAGGCACCGGCCTGGGGCTGGCCATCTGTCGCCAGATTATCAAACGCCTGGGCGGCACCATCTGGGTCGAAAGTGACGAAGGGCAAGGTGCCGCCTTCCACATCCGCCTCAGCCCGCCATAAACTGAGAGCGCCACGCCCCGGCGCAGTCTACGGATTGCCCGTTTAAGTACGCCTTATTCCTCATCCACCGCCTCCTGCAAGGTGATGCGGTGTAAGTCAAAACGATGTGGATCAAGGCGGATCTCGTACAAATGGCACTGCGATTTATAGCGCAGGTCATAGCGAAAGGTCTGGTTGATCCACTGGCGCGTTGCGGCCTGTGCATCAATCCCCAGGGTCAGTGAACGCACGGCCTGCACCGGCAGCGGATAATAATACGCCCCCTCCGCCTCTGCGGGGTGTGCCTCGGCCAGCGGACGAATCAGGCGAATCTCCTCTTCGTGGGCATATTCCGGGGCGCGGTGAAAGAGCGCCGGAAAAGGCTTGAGCGGATGATCTGCCGTGGGGCGTTCGGCGGCATACACCACCGGGCGCAACACCTGCTTGTTGCTGCTAAAATCGGGGTGTGCCGTGTCAATCTCCAAAACCAGGCCGCGATGCGCGTCTGCGTAATATTCCCACAGCAGCGGATTATCCCAGCGCTTAAAAAAACGACACCACACCAGACTGGCATACCCCTTCGGCTCCGGTAATTTGGGTACCTTGGCCAGCAGGCGCTGCTGCATCTGCGCCTCAATCTGCGGGCGTTTGGGCAACACCTTCTCGCGAAAATCCGCAAAACTGAACGCACCTTGAATGTGCGCCGGAAGCGCCTGAAACTGGCGTTTAAGCTCCGCCTCAAAGGCATCGTCGCTGATTCTGGGCACCTTTGGCATCACGGCGGGGGCATTGCGCTGATACGGATCAGCACAGGTGCTGACCGCAGAAAACCCAAGCCGTGCATGACGCAAGACATCCAGCTCAGAAGGTGCTAAAAAGAGATACACATTCATTCATGCAACATTCAGCTAAAAATGTTTAATATTCGGTTTGCGCGTTACAAACACCACAGGCAAACAGAGCAATGGGAGTGCGAATTTTGAGATTTTGGCGCAAATTGGCGTTGATGGTGGTGCTAACAACGGCGGTGATTGCCAGCGTGTTCATTACAGCAAGCTACAACGGCCTGCGCCAAACCCTGCTACACGAATCCGACCAGCGTCTGCAGGCTGGGGCTTATGCCGTGCTTGCCTTGCTCGCGCCCGACTATCACCAGCACATCACCGGCCCGGATTCTGTTAACGCCGAGCGCTTTTTGGCCGATATGGCGGTGCTTTCAGACTACGCGGATCGGGCAGGTTTTGCCTATGTTTACACCTATATGCAGTTTGCCGGGCGTATTGTCACTACGGCCAGCTCTGCCACCCCTTACGAACGCCGCCATCAAACCCACGATCACTTCTTTCAGCACTATGCCAGCGCCCCGCCTGAGCTCTACGCCAGCTTTCAGGACGGCAAAACCCGCTATCTGGAATATCAGGACGCCTATGGCGCGTTTCGCTCCATCTTTCTCCCCATAGCGCTTGACGATGGTCACTATTATGTCATTGGCGTGGACCTGGAGCTAAGCTATCTGCAAGCCAAACTGACGACGTTGCGCAACTACACCCTGGGCCTGGGTCTGATCCTGTTCGCCGTGAGCCTGCTGCTTTTGCTGGGCAGTTCGCGCACCCTCATCCAGCCCTTGCAACGGGAAGAGCGCCTTAGCGGCATTTTTGACGGCCTCGACAGCATCGTCTTTGTCTGCGACCCGCAAAGTCAGCAGGTTTTGTTCGTCAACGCGCAGGGGCAACACGCCCTGGGCATCACAGAGCACAGTGCCTGCACGCAGATTATCCTCAACGCCAAAACCGCCCATTGCACAGGTTGCCATCATCAAGATCTTGCACTGGATCAGGCTGTGCAACGCTGGGAAATTCACAATCCGTACACCGACCGCTGGTATGAGTGCCAACGCAAATGCATATCATGGAACGATGGCCGTTGCGTCTACCTGCAAATTGCTCACGACATTACCGAGCGCAAGCAAATGGAACAGCACCTGGAGCAAAGCGAGGCACGTTTTCGCCAGCTCTTCAAGGAGATGCCGGACGCGTATGCCCTGCATGAGATCATCTGCGATGACCAAGGACAGCCGATAGATTACCGCTATATCGAGATCAATCCCGCCTTTGAGCAGATGACCGGCCTTAAGGCCGACGATTTGATCGGGCGGCGCGTACTGGAGGTATTACCCGACACCGAGGACCACTGGATTGAGGCTTACGGTAAGGTTGCGCTAACCGGCGAACCGATGCGCATTGAAAACTACTCCCAGGAACTGGACAAATTTTTTGAGGTACATGCCTACCGGCCCGCGCCCGGCAAATTCGTCGTCGTCTTTGCCGATACCACCCAACGCAAACGCGCCGAACAAACCCTGCAAAACAGTGAACAGCACTTCCGCGCCCTGTTTACCGATCTGCCGGTCCCCATTCTCATCTGCGAGGTGGAAACCGCCGACATCATCGACGCCAACCGTGCCGCCATCGCCACCTACGGCTGTGCCAACCTGCAGGAACTGCGGCAGCGCGCTATCTGGTTTTCCAAGCCCCCCTACTCCCGCGCCGATGCCCTGCGCTGGAACCAAAAAGCCCTGAGTGAAGGGTTGCAAGTGTTTGAATGGTATATTGAGCATAGCAATGGGCAAAACGCCTGGGTCATGCTCTACCTCAACGCCGCCATCATTTACGGACAGCAGCGCATGCTCTTGATCCAGCTCGACATCACCGAACGTAAACACATGGAAGCCGAACTGCAACGCCTCTCCAGCATTGATGCCCTCACCGGCCTGCTCAATCGTGGCCACTTCTTTACCCTGGCGGAACGCGAATACCAACGCTTCAGCCGCCATAAGCGCCCGCTGGCACTGCTCATGATGGACATCGACCACTTCAAACCCGTCAATGACACCCACGGCCATGTCGTTGGCGACCACGTCCTGCGCGCCGTTGCCAATACTCTGCAAAGCAACCTGCGCCAGACCGACCTGCTGGGACGCTACGGCGGCGAAGAATTTATCATGCTCCTGCCCGACACCTCCGGCGAGATGGCCCTCATTCTCGCCGAACGCCTGCGTCAGGCCATCTATGCGCTACAGATCCAGACTCCAAACGCCACCCTCTCGGTCACCCTAAGCCTTGGCCTTGCCGTACTCCACCCCGAAAATCCCGCAACCCTCGACGAACTCATCGACCAGGCCGACCAGGCCCTATACCACGCCAAACAAACCGGTCGCAACCGCACCGTCCTGGGAGCGCACAGCCCCAGCTCCGCATAAAGCGTGGCGACACCTTCCAGATGCCGCTCCAAACAGCGAACGCAAGATGCGTCCGCTACGCGCCCTGGCGATGTCTGCTAAAGTTGCTGGCGAGGCGGTGTAACATATCGATCAGATAGATCAGGAGAGCATTGCGTATGCCACGAAGGCAGGCGAAATGGGAGCCAAGTTTAATTTTTCGGTCGTGATGTGAGCGTCTAGGGACGCGGTGGCGGCCCGAGCGCGGCGAGGGTGCTGATGCCGGATTACAGGTTCACGACGCGCTCTGGGCAGTGGGTTTAAGCGAGATAATGCACCACGCAATGCAGGCTGCGTTGATCATCGCTGCTGGTGGGGAAAGTGTGTCTGAGGTGCCAGTAATTGAGCAGACTTTGCATGGCGTCTTCGCGGGCGTTGCTGGCCGGGCTTGTGTCGGGATAAAGCTGTTGTGCCAGCCATTGCAGGGCGAGCCGTTTGCCATAGAGCTCAGTGTCCAGCAGTGCCCGGCGCAGGCGGTGGGCGGGGAGTGAGGCATGGGCCTCATTTTCCAGACGTAGCTGCAGACAGCGCAGCGGGATGATCACCTGTTCGCGCCAGCCCAGCAGTGCCTGATCAAGCTGTGCAATCCGTGCGGTCTTGACGCTGCCGGCCTCCCGGACGGCCTGCCAGCAAAGGGCCAGCAGCCAGACTGGATCAAGATTGCGGCGGTTTTGCAGGTCTTGACAGGCGGCCTCAACGCCGGGGCGGGTATACAGGCGACACGCAAATTCCCAGGCATCTTTGGCCGCCAGCAGATGTTGTTGGCGACAGGCGTGTAGCTCGTGTGCAATGGTTTTCATCGGCTCAACGCGCCTTACAGAGGGTGAGTGGTGCGGATTTCAGCGAGCAGACCGGTGGCGGCATCGGTAATCATATCCAGCACCTGATCAAAGCCGCGTTGGCCGCCGTAGTAGGGATCTGGCACCTCGCGATATTCATGGCTGCGGGCAAACTCCAGAAACAGGCGCGGTTTGTTGCGGGTGCTCGGCGGCAAAACCGCCCGCACCCCGGCCAGATTGTCCTGATCCATGACCAGAATATAATCAAACTCACGCCCATCTTCGGCCTCCACCTGGCGGGCGCGCTGGCTGCTCAGATCAATGCCGCGTTGCTTGGCGGTGGCCATCGCCCGCTGATCCGGCGGCTCACCGATGTGATAGGCGTGCGTCCCGGCAGAATCAATCTCAAAGCGTTCTGCAAGGCCCGCCTCGGCAACCAGATGCTCAAACACACCCTGGGCCATCGGTGAACGGCAGATATTGCCCATGCACACAAATAAGACGCGGATCTTTGCCTGTGACTCGTTTGTTTGCGACATAAAGACGCCTCCTGAAGGGTTAAGAATCGGAAAAAAGTGGGTTATCCTTCGGGTTTGTCCTTCAAAACCTGGCCGATCACCCTAACACCTCGGCCATCCTTAGCGGCCTGAAAGGCCGTATCATGCGCGTACACGCAACCTGCGCGATGTTTTCAGACCAGACAGACTATCTGCCCAAAGGTGCCCCATGCTAGAGACACTCCAGGCCTTTATTAGCCGCCACCGTGAACCTGCCTATCTCTTGTTGCGTCGCTATTTTAGTGAAAATCGCTGCTTTTTATTGCGTAACGAATTGCAAGACGGTCTGCAGGCCCTGATGGCGGATAAAAACCTGCCGGAGCTGGCGCATACCCCGCTGGGCGAAATGATTCGGGATGCCCAAGAAGCGGTGTTGTCAGCCCCCTGGGTGTATTTTGCGGTCAGGCCGCGTGTCGGGCGCTGGTGGTATCTGCGTTTGCATGTCGATGATTTATATCCCGATAGCGTTGAGGCCAGCGAGTTTTTAGGCTTCAAGGAGCGCCTGATCAGCGCTCAGGCCGGCACTGAACGGCCTTTGGAGTTTGATATTGAACCCTTTGACCGGGGCTTTCCGAAATTGCGGGAATCGCGCTCCATTGGGCGCGGCATGGAGTTTTTAAACCGTAAACTCTCCAGCCAGCTGTTTGATGGTGGCGACCAGGGTCTGGAAAAGCTGTTTCACTTCCTGCATGAGCACTGCTGCGAAGGCCAGATCCTTATGATCAACGAGCGCGTGCGCAACGTCAATGAATTGCGCGGGGTGATCCGCCGCTGTGAAAAGCTGCTCAATGGTTATGCTCGCCATACCCCCTGGGCCGAGGTGGCGCCGCTGCTGCGTGATGTGGGTCTGGAACCGGGCTGGGGCAGTGATGTCGGGCGGATTCTGGAAACCCTGCGGCTCCTGTCGGATTTACTGGAGGCGCCCTCACCGGAGACCCTGGAGCGCTTTTTGGCACGGATTCCGATGATTTTCAGCCTGCTGATTCTCAGTCCACACGGCTTTTTCGGACAGGCCAATGTGCTGGGGCGTCCCGATACCGGCGGGCAGGTGGTGTATATCCTTGATCAGGTGCGCGCCCTGGAGCGGGAAATGCGCAGCCGCCTGCAGGCCCAGGGGCTGCACATTGAGCCGCGTATCCTGGTGGTCACGCGCCTGATTCCCGAGGCGCAAGGCACCAGTTGTGATCAGCCCGTTGAACGGATTAACGGCACCCGCAATGCACAGATTCTGCGCGTACCCTTTCGCAGCAAGGAGGGGGAAATTATTCCCCACTGGATCTCGCGTTTTGAGATCTGGCCCTATCTGGAGCGTTTTGCCGATGATGTGGAACAGACCGTGCGGGCGGAACTGGGCACCCGCCCGGATTTAATTATTGGCAATTATTCGGATGGCAATCTGGTGGCCACCCTGTTATCGGCGCGGATGCAGGTGACCCAGTGTCATATCGCCCATGCGCTGGAAAAAACCAAATACCTGTACTCCGATCTGTATTGGAAAGAAAACGAGGCCCAGTATCACTTCTCCTGTCAGTTTACCGCCGATCTGATTGCCATGAATGCGGCTGATTTTATTATCACCAGCACCTACCAGGAAATCGCCGGCACTGATCACAGCGTCGGCCAATATGAAAGCTACAGCGCCTTTTCCATGCCGGGACTGTATCGAGTGGTCAAGGGCATTGATGTATTTGATCCCAAATTCAATATCGTCTCACCGGGGGCAGATGCCGAGGTGTATTTTTCCTATAAAGACAGCGAGCGGCGTTTACACGGTCTGCACGATGAGCTGCAGACACTGATTTTTGGCACGCCTTCCGAAGATATGCGCGGCACGCTCAAACACCCTGAGCGTCCCCTCATTTTCACCATGGCGCGCCTGGACCGGATTAAAAACATCGCCGGATTAGTGCAATGGTATGCCGAAAATGAGGCCCTGCGCGAACAGGCCAACCTCTTGATCGTCGCGGGCTATACCGATGCCGGAAAATCTGCCGACCGCGAAGAACAAGAGCAGATCGGCTATCTGCATCATCTGTTTACCACCCACGGACTCGATGAACAGGTGCGCTGGCTGGGCGTGCGCCTTGACAAGGTATTTGCCGGGGAACTATATCGCTTTATCGCTGACCGGCGCGGCGTATTTGTGCAACCGGCGCTGTTTGAAGCCTTTGGTCTGACAGTGATTGAGGCCATGGTTTCCGGGTTGCCCACCTTCGCCACGCATTACGGTGGTCCGCTGGAGATCATCGAACACGGTCAATCGGGCTTTCATATCGACCCGATGCGCGGTGATCAGGCCAGCGCCCAACTACTGGCATTTTTGCGCGAATGTGAACAAGACCCGGACTACTGGGTGCGCATCTCACACGGCGGCATGGAACGCGTCGAACGTCATTACACCTGGAGCCTCTATGCCCAGCGCATGATGACACTATCGCGCATTTATGGCTTTTGGAAATACGTCACCAACCTCGAACGCGCCGAAGCGCGCCGCTATCTGGAAATGTTTTACGCCCTCCAATACCGCCCCCTGGCCCGCAGCCTGACGGGAGAGTGATTGGGCAGGCTAACCGCTACCGCCGTCTAACCCGTGGCGACCACTGCAGCCGTGGCGGCATCATCTTGATGCCGCCCCTGCACCAGCTACGCATTAAATACGCTTTAAATCCCACGAGGCCTGTGGCCTCGGTGCGTAGCTAGGGGGCGTTAACAATTACTAATTTTTATGTGCCTGATGTAGCATAACGGGATTTGGAGGGATAACGAATGCCCCGACTCATGCTGCGAGATGACCCATGGGAGAGACTTGAACCGCTTCTCCCTGGCAAAGTAACCGACTGCGGTGTGACCGCCAAAGATAACCGCCGCTTTATGGAAGCGGTCCTGTGGATCGCGCGCACCGGGGCGCCTTGGCGGGATCTGCCGGAATGCTTTGGACGCTGGCACACGGCTTACATGCGATATAACCGGTGGTCGAAAAAGGGGGGTTGGCAACGCATTGCCGAGACGTGGGCCGATGCTCCTGATCTGGAGGCGCTGATGATGGACGGCACTATTGTCAGGGTTCATCCGCAGGGCGCATCAAAAAAAACGCTCAGGACACCGAGGCGCTGGGCACGTCGCGAAGCGGATTGAGCACCAAGATCCATGCAGCTGTCGATGCCTTGGGCAACCCGGTGCGGCTGATTCTCACCCCGGACCAGGCCTGTGAATACAGTGTGGCTCCGGCGTTGCTTGAAGGTTTTGCCCCGAACGCGGTACGGGGTGACAAAGGCTACGATGCGACTGCGCCGAGAGACATCATCCGAGCGGTGGGGGCTGAACCCGTGATTCCCCCGAGGAAGAACCGTTTGGATGTCATCGAGGTTGACTGGCACAGCGATAAAGACCGCAACCTTGTCGAGCGGTTTTTCCAGAACATCAAAGCATTCAGACGAATCGCCACGCGCTATGAGCGGCTGGCACGGAATTATCCGTCGCTACTGTGTCTCGTGTCAGCCTTCGTTTGGCTGGCTTGATTGTTAACGCTCCCTAGGGTGTGTATTTTTGCTGTGACAGCGGGACGTAGTTTTCAAGCGGGACGGCGCCCAGATTCAAGCCCAGGCGGGTTTGTTCCAGGTTGTGCAGGCGCTGGTCTATAAAGGCCAGGGTCTGGCGGCGAACCAGAAAGGTGTATGGCTGATCTTCATAGAGGATGCGCTCGGCCTGATGCCATAGCGGCATCCGCGCATCTTCGTCAACGGTGGCGCGGGCCTGATCAATGAGCTGATCCAGTTGGGGGTTGCGATAGTTGATAAAATTATCCCCCCCGGCAACGGTTTGGCTGGAATGAAACATCTGGAAGATGTCAGTCTCGACCCCGCTGGTCCAGCCCAGGGTGATGGCGTCAAAATCCTTGCGGTTGAGCAGATCAATCATCACGGACCATTCGGTGGGGCGGGGCCGTAACAAAATCCCGGCATGGGCATACAGGTCTTTCAAAAACAACACCATGCGCCGGGTGTCTTCATTGTCCTGGAAAAACACCAGATCAAAGGCAAAGGCCTCGCCAGCGGCATTTTGCAAGATGCCCTCGCGATTACGGCTACGATAGCCGGCCTCGGCCAGCAGCGCCTGAGCTTTTTCCAGATTAAAGGCATAGGGCGTCAGGCTCTGATCATGCTGCGGACTGCGCGGATTAAAGGGGCTGATGGCCGGTTCGGCATAGCCTTGCATGATCTCGTTTACGATGCGCTCCAGATCGGTCAGATAGCTCATTGCCTGGCGCACCCGCACATCGGCAAAGCGGGTCGGCTGCTCACCGCGTAGCTGGTTCCAGGCAATGTAGGCATAGCCTGCGGTGGGACTCATGTACTCATAATGGTGGGTGCGCTGGCGCAGGGCCTGATCGTCGCGCAGCCGCTGATATTCCCGCGAACGGGCACCATAGACATCAATTTCCCCATTGCGAAAGGCGGTCAGGCGCGCACTGTCATTTTCAATCACGCGCCACAGCAAGCGCTGAAATGCGGGCTCCACCGGCCCCCAGTAGCGCGGATTGCGCTCCAATTCGACCAATCCCTGATCAGGCGTCCAGCCGGTCGGATCGGCCAGGCGATACGGTCCTGACCCCAATAAAATCCCGCGCGAACGGTTGAAAACCTCCGGACTTTGCAGATAGGGTTCATAGAAGTGGCGCGGCAGAATCGCCATCGTGCCCGCCAGTTGCAGGCTGTTGAAGTACGGCTCGGCAAAGCGAAACACCACCTCATGCGGCCCTACGGCCTCGACACTGGCCAGTTTTTCCAGATAGGCGCGCGCCCTGGGGGCAGCAATCGCCTCATTCATAGTGAAGCGAAAGGAAAAGGCGACATCCTCGGCGGTCAGCGGCATCCCGTCAGAAAACACCACATCATCGCGCAGCTGAAAATGAATGCTCATGCCATCTTCGCTAAAGGCCCAGTCGCGGGCAATCAACCCCTCCCACTCCAGGCTTTGCGGATGGCGCGTCAACAAAGACTCCAGCACATAGGCTTGCACCTCGCTGGCATAGGCATCCGAGGATACCAGCGGGGTCAGCGTTGCCAGACCGGTAGGAAAGGCGCGCACCAGCCAGTCTCCGGGCGCATAATCCGGCTGCTGGGTGGCGGCAAAGGCGCGGGCAAAGGCTGGCGGAATGTCTGCGCTGTCTGTGGCATTGAATGTCAGCCCACCCTGACGCACCCGCTGTTCAACACTTTGTACGTGCACCCGCAAGCGGCGCAGATCATCCGCCTGCTCCTGCATCACCCGCTGCATATCGGTCATCCGCTGCCACTGCCGATCCACCTGATACATCAGCAACACCAGCAAGATACCCAGCAGCAGCAAGACTGCAAGAAGAATAAAATCTTTGGCAATCCAACGGTTTTCCATACACGATTCCGCAAAAATCTCAAAAGGGGTGACCCGGTACGCGCTCCCAAAGGCGTTGAGGTCACATGATGCACCCATAGATATTACAGGTTTGGGCGATATTACGAAGGCCCAAGCATGGTACACAACAAAAGGTGACAATCCTCCAAGGCGCGGGTCTTTTCAGCGTCGCTCAAGCGGCCCTCACCAATCTCGATGCCGATAATGCGCAAACATCGCGGCAAGGCATTGAGCATGAGGCCCAATCCCAGCGTCTCCGATAAGCCTAGATCATGGCTGCTGGTGGGGCGAACCAGTATGTCCAGTTCGCCGCGTTGCAGCTCCTTGACCTCGCCGGGGCGGAAGCCGCCGCGCATGGCATCCACCAGAATCACAAAATCATGCGGATAAAAATGTGACAGCAATAACGCGCCCGGTCGGTCAATGGTTTGTGTGACAACCGGGTAGTGCTGATGATGTTTACTAAAGGTATTAACCGCTTCCCAGGCAATGGCATCCTCGCCCAGCGGCGAACCGATTCCCATAATTAACATGGCACCATCCTAAATGCTGTTTTAATGCAGTGAGCCGGATTCATCTAAATCCGCATCAAAGGCCAGCGGCGAACGTTCTGACAGGCTGCTGACATGACGCAACACCATGCGCCAGCCGTCCAGGGTGCGCCGATACACATGGGTAAAGCTTTGCGTGGTCAGCGGCAAGGCCTCACTGGCATGCGCCAGTTGTTCAATGCCATTGTGAACCGCCATATCCGAGCTGATCAGCCGGATCACCTCGCTGGGCTGGATCTGCAACGGGCCTTGTCGGGCGAAGGCATGCAACCAGCCTTCAAGGACCGCCGGATAACCGCGCAAGACCCGTTCAGAAAAAGGATGCAGACAAACGATATGGGCGTCTTCCTGCCAGACATTCATCATCGCATCCAGGTCTGCATTGCGCAGTGCCTGATAATAAGCCGCTTCGGCCTGTTCTGAATTTTGAAAACGCTGTGGCATAATTTCCATCACTTCGCAAACTTAACGAGCAAACACCAAGGAGTCCCACACGCATGGCGCGCATTCTGGCCATTGGTATTGCCACCTTAGATATTATCCATGAGGTAGACCATTATCCTGCCGAGGATGAAGAGCTGCGCGCCTTAAGCCAGCGCATCAGTCCGGGCGGCAATGCGGTCAACACTCTGCGGGTTTTGGCGCAACTGGGCCATCAAAGTCATCTGGCCGCCGTACTCGCCAAGGAGCCCGACGGACAGCGACTGGCTGCCAGCTTAACAGAGCTGGGAATTGACATCGCTGCCTGCCATTGGCAACCAGGCCGTACGCCGTGCTCCTATATTACCCTGAATCAGGCCAATGGGCTGCGCACCATCCTTCATTATCGTGATCTGGCGGAGCTCAAGGCAGAACACCTGGCGCAGGTGGCGGTGGAAGAGTACGACTGGGTGCATCTGGAAGGCCGTGATGTGGCCTACACCCTGCCCATGCTCAAGGCACTCAGACAGCGCCTCGTGGATCAGCCCATTTCTCTGGAAATCGAAAAAAACCGCGCGGATATCCTGCAACTGGCCGACTATGCCGATGTGGTGATATTTTCCCGCCGTTTTGTACAGGCGCAAGGGATTGACGATCCTGCGGCATGGCTGCACACCCTGCAGCCACGCCACCCCGACAGCCTTCTGCTATGCCCTTGGGGCGAACAGGGCGCCTGGGGCATTGACGCCGACAATGCGCTGATCCATCAAGCCGCCTTTGCCGTGGATCAGGTCATCGACACCCTCGGCGCCGGGGATACTTTCAATGCAGGAGTCATTGACGCACTGGCCAGCGGTCAGCCCCTGCCACAGGCCCTACGCCAGGCCTGCCAGCTCGCCGGGCGCAAAGTCGCACAAAGCGGCTTTGCCGGCTTGAGCAATGCGTATCGTGCATGACACCGCTCAAGCCAGACCCGCACTCCGGCAAGCCCGGTTTGCCCGCATGGCAGGCAACCTTGACGCCCTGATGGGCGGCTGTCTATGATGCGACTAAGGTAGACTGCTTGCTGAACGAATCTTCGAGTCGCCAAGCCTTGAGGCCAGCTTCGTAGCCGCCACCGAGATTGGCACATGCCACAGCCATACCTCCTGGCCACGCAAAACACCATACAAAGATAACGGGCAACACTATGGAGAACCTCCTTCGGCTTATTGTGATTGATGAGGACATCAATGACGCAGAGATGATGATCAGCAGGCTAAAATCTGCAGGATTTGTGGTGCGCCCGGAAAAGGCTGACAACGAGGAGGATTTGCAGGAAAAACTGCGCTCGCAGACGCCGGATTTGGTGATTTGTTCGCTGGCCCATGCGCAATTGCCTCTGGACAAAACGCTGGCAGTGATCCATCGCATGGGGCGGCGCATTCCGGTGATTGCCCTGGCCGTCGATGATCGTGTCGATGTGGTCAGCTGCCTGGAGCTTGGCGCCAATGATATGGTGCATAAAAGCCACCCGGAACACCTCAAGCGGGTGGTCGCCCGAACGCTGGAGGGGCAAAAGCACTGGCGACAGATGAAAAAACTCGAATCGGCCTTGCGTGAGGCCGAGCGACGGTGCAAGACCCTGCTCGACAGTTCCCGCGATGCCATCAGTTATGTGCATGAAGGCATGCACATTTATGTGAATGCCTCATATCTGGAGCTGTTTGGCTATACCGACATGGAGGATATCGAAGGGATGCCCTTGATGGATCTGGTGGCTGACGAGGAACAAAAAAAGCTCAAGGAGTTTTTGCGCAATTACGATAAATCAGAGGATGAAAGCGCGCAGACCACCTTGCTGGATATTCAGCTACGCAATGCCCGCAATGAAAAGTTTCCCGCCGAGATGGAGTTCAGTCCCGCCAGCATTGATGGCGAGAGCTGCACCCAAATTCTGATCCGCAATCAAAACACCAATGCCCGCCAGCTGGAAAAACAGCTCAATTACCTCAGCCAGCGCGATTTGGTCACCGGCCTGTATAATCGGCAATATTTCATTGAACGCTGCGGTACGGCGCTCGATGAAGCCTCGCAAGGCGAAGGCAACGCCAGCCTCGCCGAAATCAAGATTGATGGTTTTAATATCATCCGCGAGCAAGTTGGCGTGGCGGCCAGCGATCTGGTGTTAAATGACATCGGCAAGATTTTGGAGCGCCAATGTCAGGAAGAGCGCGGCGAATTGGTGGCGCGCTTTGAGGGTGAAACCTTTGCCATCCTGCTCAGACGCTGGGAGCAAAAGGATCTGGAAGGCTTTTATAACGGGGTGTTACAGGCGGTTGCCAACCATATCTGTGATGTGGAAGGGCGCTCCATCACCTGCACAGTGTCGGTGGGCGTAGCACAACTGGATGAAAACACCGCAGATATCAATGAGCTTTTGTCCCGCACGCAAAAATCGGTCGCGCAAGCCCTCAAGGAAGGCGGCAATCGCCTGGTGATTTATCAGCCCAAGGAAGGTGAGATGACCCAAAAACAACTGGACGATCTCTGGAATGCGCGCATCAGCGATGCGATTCGCCATCAGCGTATGCGGCTTAATTTTCAGCCGATCATCAGCCTGCACGGTGAAGGCGGCGAGCGCTATGAGGTTTTCATGCGCATGATTGATGATAAAGGCGAACTGATTGCACCCAATGATTTTTTACCCAGCGCAGAACGCTCCGGCATGGCCAAGGCGCTGGATCGCTGGATTCTGACCCAGGCGATGGATAAACTCGCCGAGCAGCGCCAAAAAGGCCGGGATACCACTTTTTTTATCAAAATCACCGCCGGTTCGCTGCAAGATCCCTTGCTCCTGAACTGGATCAATGAAAAGCTCAAGGAAAAACGCATCCCGGCGCCCAATATCGTGCTGGAAATGCGCGAAACCACTGCGCTGGCCTATCTCAAGCAGGTCAAGGAGTTTTGCAAGGGTCTGAAAACCATCCAGTGTGCCTTTGCCCTGGAGGAATTTGGCGGCGGACTCAATCCCTTTCAGATTCTCAATCAGCTCTCCGTGGATTATCTGAAAATTGACCATCACTTTATGCACAAGCTCGCGGACAGCAAAGAAAATCATGAAGCTATTCAACATATTACCGAAACCGCACACTCGCTGAACAAGCTGATCATTGCTCCGCATATTGAGGATGCCGCCACCCTGTCGGTGCTCTGGGGCATTGGCGTGAATTATGTGCAGGGTAATTTCATGCAGCCGCCGTCAGAAAAGCTTGATTATGATTTTTCTACCAGCTAGCGTGGCGACATCATTTTGATGCCGCTTTAAAAACAGCAACGGCTACCGGCCTGCGCCGCGTGCGTCGCGGCAGGCAGGGAAGCCGCCGCCACAACACTGTTTTATATCCACAGGATGACTTATGCCCGAACTTTCTCGTGCGCAGGTTGAAACCGCGCTGACACACATTCAAGACCCCTATCTAGGCACTGATTTGCTCAATGCCCAGGCCGTCAGCGCCATTGATATCAATGGCAGTGAGCTTAGCCTCACCCTGACGCTGGGCTATCCTGCACAGGGCTGGCTGCCGACGCTGTGTGAGCAGGTGCGCACTTCCCTGATGCAGCTTCCCGGAGTCACCAAGGTCAACGTTTCCGGTCAGATCAAGATTGCCACGCATGCGGTACAGCAAAACCTAAAGCCCCTTGGACACATCAAAAACATCATCGCGGTGGCCTCCGGCAAAGGCGGCGTCGGCAAATCCACCACGGCGGTGAATCTGGCACTGGCCTTATCGTTGGAAGGGGCGCGGGTGGGGCTGCTGGATGCCGATATTTATGGACCCAGTCAACCGCGTATGCTGGGCATCACTGACAAACCGGAAACCAAGGATGGACGCAGCCTGGAGCCTCTGGAAAATTATGGTATCCAGGCGATGTCCATTGGTTTTCTGATTGATGAAGACACGCCGATGATCTGGCGCGGGCCGATGGTGACTCAGGCCCTGGAGCAATTGCTGCGCGAAACCAACTGGCAGGATCTGGATTATCTGGTCATTGATCTGCCGCCGGGCACCGGGGATATTCAACTGACGCTGGCGCAAAAAATCCCGGTCAGCGGCGCAGTCATTGTTACCACACCGCAGGATATTGCCTTACTGGATGCGCGCAAGGGCTTGAAGATGTTTGAAAAAGTCGAGGTGCCGGTGCTGGGCATTGTGGAAAATATGAGCATCCACATTTGCAGCGAATGCGGTCATGAATCCTTCCTGTTCGGCCAGGGCGGCGGTGAGCGCATGGCGCAAGAATATGAGGTCAGTTTTTTAGGCAGTCTGCCCCTGGATATCAGCATTCGTGAACAGGCCGATAGCGGCAAGCCCTCTGTGGTCGCCGATCCCCAAGGGCGAGTCGCGCAGATCTACCGTGAAATCGCCCGGCGCACGGCGGCCCGCTTGGCCTTGCAGGGCAAGGATTACAGCGCCCGCTTCCCCAATATTGTGATTCAGAATACCTAAATGTCGATTAAATCCGATCACTGGATTCGCCAGATGGCGCAAAGCTATCATATGATTGAGCCCTTTGCCGGCGAACAGGTGCGCTATGTCAATGAGCAACGGGTGATTTCCTATGGCACCTCCAGCTATGGCTATGATGTGCGCTGTGCCCGCGAATTCAAGGTGTTTACCAACATCAACTCTACCATCGTCGATCCCAAGCATTTTGACGAACGCAGCTTTGTGGATATTGAGGCCGATGAGTGCATCATCCCGCCGAACTCCTTTGCTTTGGCGCGCACGGTGGAATATTTCCGCATCCCGCGCAATGTCTTGGTGGTGTGTCTGGGGAAAAGCACCTATGCCCGCTGTTTCAGCGCCGATACGGCCGTGGCCTTAAGCGATGGTCGCGCCATGACGCTGGAAGCGATGGCCGAGGGGCACGGTCGGGGGGATGTCTTTGAGGGCTACACCCTGCATCCCGACGGCGAGGTGAGTGCAAGCCCCCTGATGGCACCGCGCTATATCGGGCGGGATGCCTTGCTGGAGCTGACTTTGGATCATGGCGAAACGATCCGCTGCACCTCGGATCATGAGTTTTTGCGATCTGATCACAGCCTGACCCCGGCACATGCGCTGCGTCCCGGCGATGCGCTAATGCCCATACAGCGCCAAGTGGTTGCGGTGCGCGAACTGCCTGGCGATCATGATGTATATTGCCTAAGCGTCCCCGATACGCATAACTTTGCCCTCAAGGCCGGAGTGTTTGTGCGCAACTGCGGCATCATTGTCAATGTCACCCCGCTGGAACCGGAATGGGAAGGGCATGTGACCCTGGAGTTTTCCAACACCACCCCCTTGCCGGCACGCATTTATGCCAACGAAGGCGTGGCCCAGATGCTGTTTTTTGAATCGGATCAAGTGTGTGCCACCTCCTATAAAGATCGCGGCGGCAAATACCAAGGCCAACTCGGCGTCACCCTGCCCAAGGCCTGAGATCATGGCAGCGCGTATGCCATTACTAGCGTCGGCTTTCGTGAGCACACGCGCATGAATGTGATCTTTTTTGCGCTGGTGGCAATGGCCTTTGGCGCAGCAGCCTTTGCCCAACTGCGCTGGGATGGCGAAGGCAGCGCACCGATGGAGCTGTTGACGCGCAGCATTATCGATTCCGCCAGCGGCGCGGTGGAATTGGCCATTGGCCTGATCGGCGTCATGACCCTGTTTCTGGGGCTGATCAAGGTTGCCGAAGCTGGCGGCCTGCTGGCCATTCTGGCGCGCCTGATCCGCCCGCTGATGGTACGCCTGTTTCCCGAAGTGCCGCCCAATCATCCGGCGATGGGCGCCATGATCCTCAATCTGTCGGCCAATATGATGGGGCTTGGCAATGCCGCCACGCCCTTTGGCATCCGCGCCATGCAGGAGCTGGAAAAGCTCAACCCGCATCCGGGGGTGGCCAGCAATGCCATGGTGCTGTTTCTGGCGATTAATACCTCCAGCGTCACCCTGTTACCCACCGGGGTGATTGCCCTGCGGGCAGCGGCGGGTTCGCAAGACCCGGCGGCGATCTTGCCCACCACCTTATTTGCCACCCTCTGCGCCACCCTTGCCGGAATCAGTGCGGCGATGCTCTATCGCCGCTGGTTTCCCCTGCCGCCACCGGTTGCGCTGCCGCCGAGCGTGCCAGACCATGTGCCAGCATCCCCGGAGAATGAAGCTACACCCAGCAAGGCCCCCGCTGCGCCGGTGGATAGCGAAGCGGCAGCACTTCCCCACGCTGACGATCCGCCCTATCCCGGCTGGGTATCGGCGCTGGCCCTGCTCGCCTTTGTCAGCCTGATTCCCCTTACCGTGCTGTATGGGCAGGTGATTGCACCGTGGATCATTCCCGCGCTGGTGCTCGGCTTTCTGAGCTTTGGTCTGCTGCGCGGGGTGCGGATTTATGAGGTCTTTGTCGAGGGTGCCAAGGAAGGATTTCAAGTGGCGGTGCGCATCATTCCCTATCTGGTGGCGATTCTGGTCGCCGTGGGAATGCTGCGTGCCAGCGGCGCCTTGGGGGCAATGGTATCCTGGATCAGCCCGTGGACGGTTCCTTTAGGGATGCCCGCCGAGGCTTTGCCGATGGCCTTGTTGCGTCCCTTATCCGGTTCCGGAGCCTATGGCATCATGGCCTCCATCATCAATGACCCCGCCATTGGCCCGGACAGTTATATCGGCTATCTGGTCACCACCTTGCAAGGCTCCACCGAAACCACCTTTTATGTGATTGCGGTGTATTTTGGTGCGGTAGGCATCCGCCGTCTGCGCCATGCCATCCCCGCCGCGCTGACCGCCGATATTGTGGCCGTGATTGCGGCGGTTGTGGCCGTCAGCTGGCTGCTGGCCTGAGCGCCTGCGCTAAATCCTGCACAGATCGCTTGCACCCAGGCGCGATGTAAGCGACTATCTCGACCGGGCGGGGTTTGCCCAATGCCTCATACGCAAAAGGCTTCAAAGTGCCCGTCAATGCCGGGCGCAGTGAGCTTTTCCGCCTCTGTCGGGGCACAAGACACCCGCTGCGTCGGTCGCGTTGCAAATGACGCTATCTCAACGATGTATCCTGATAAACGATAGAAGGAGAATGCCCGTGTCAAAAGAAGTCATTGTTTTGCTGATTGGTGTTGCCGCATGCATCGGGGTTTTTTATTACTACAAGCCAAAACCCAGACCGAGAAAGACCGCGACAGACCAACACAGCACTCCTGCCACAGAGGCCAGCACTGCCCAGCACAACCCGGCGCTGATGAATCAGCCATCCGGCGAAAGCACAGCAACACCCAGTCCGGACGCGCCTGCGGCTGCCGCCAATACGCCCGCCCCTTCGACTAACGAAGACCAACCCGCGTCACAACGCAGCGACACCTAAATACAGCACACACCTCCGGGGCCTGCGCGCCTGTAAAACGGCCCTGGAGGCTTGCGCCGTTCGCTTGAAATATCATCAGCACAAGAAGTTTATGTTTACAGGGTTGGCTATTCTGAGCGGTATATGTCTCTAATTCCTGAGCCATTTATTAATGAGCTGCTTGAGCGCACGGATATTGTGGCGCTGATTTCGGCGCGGGTGCCGCTCAAGCGTCAGGGCAGTAATTACATGGCCCGCTGTCCGTTTCATACGGAAAAAACCCCCTCCTTTTCCGTCAATCCGGCCAAGCAGTTTTATCACTGCTTTGGCTGTGGCGAGAGTGGCGATGCCATCCGCTTTCTGATGCGCCATGAAGGATTGGCGTTTCGCGAGGCCATCGAAAGCTTAGCCACGGATGCCGGGATGGAGATTCCGCAGGCGGAAAATGAACGCGGCGTAACACCGGAACACCGCAAGCAGCATGAAACCCTCTACGCAGCCTTGGCCAAAGCGGCAGAGTATTACTACGCCCAGTTGCGCCACAGCCCCGAGGCCATTGAATACCTCAAACAACGTGGACTCACCGGCCAGATCGCCCGCACCTTTCAGATCGGCTATGCCCCCAAAGGCTGGGATGCGCTCTACAAAGCACTGGGCAGCGCCTTTGATGTACACATCCTGCTGACCGCAGGTCTGCTTGGGGAACGGCCACAGGGCGGCTATTATGACCGCTTTGTCGATCGCATCATGTTCCCGATTCGCGACGGACGCGGGCGGGTCATCGGCTTTGGCGGCAGAAGCCTGGGGCAAAACAGCCCCAAATACCTCAACTCCCCGGAAACGCCGGTCTTTCACAAAGGCCGCGCCTTATATGGCCTGTTTGAGGCGCGTCAGGCCCAAGGCCGCCTGAGCCAGCTCGTGGTGGTTGAAGGCTATCTGGATGTGATCGCCCTGGCGCAGTTTGGCTTACCCTATGCGGTTGCCACACAAGGCACAGCGACCACGGCGGAACAACTCACCTTATTGTTTCGTCACAGCCCACGCATTGTGTTTTGCTTTGATGGTGATGCGGCGGGCAAAAAAGCCGCCTGGCGGGCCTTGGAGCATACTTTGCCGGTGATGCAGGATCATCGCGAGGCGGCTTTTTTGTTTTTACCCCCAGGAGATGATCCGGACAGCTGGATTCGACGTGAAGGGCTTGCTGCCTTTGAGCACTTGCTGCAACAAGCGATGCTGCTCAGTGAATTTTTAATCCGTGAATTAAGCCAGCGCCATGCGCTCAATAGCGCCGAGGGGCGGGCACAACTGGTTCGCGAAGCGGCCAGACTGATGGCGTTGATGCCCGAGGGATTGCTCAAAGCGCAATTGCTCACCGAGCTGAGCCGCTTGACCGCGATTGCGCGGGATACCGTAGCGCATTATGTCAGTCAAACACCGCCGCCCCCTCAAATGCCCACGGCACCGCACACAGCAAGCCCGCCACGCACCTCCAAACTGCCCAGCCCGCAGGTGATGCAAACCCCGGTGCGCATAGCTCTGGCGCTGTTACTGCAAAGCCCGCCCTTGGCCTTGCGGGTAGAAGACCCCGCACGCCTGCAAAACCCCGACATTCCCGGCAGCGTCTTATTAAGCGAAGTCATCCAGCGGATCCAGCAAAGCCCGCAGCTACAAGGGCCAGAGCTGCTGCAACAGTATCAAAGCCATCCCGATGGCCCCCATCTGCAAAAACTCGCCCAGTGGTCCATTCCCACCGACAGCCCTACGGCCCATGCGCGCCTGTTTGACGACGCCATTCGGCGCATTCAGCAACGCCATCGCGACCTGCACACCCAACGACTGCTCAGCCGGGCGGCGGAACATCCCCTCACCCCCGAGGAAAAAAAAACCTTGGCCCTGCTATTAAGGCCACGCTAACTGTCTCAGGACGCGGTGACTCAGCGCGGGTGTTTGCGGCGCGGTTTGGCGCTTGTGTGTGGGCGGTTATTACTGAGGGACGGGCGTGGGCGTGGACGCGGTTCTGGGGGAATCAGGTGGCGCTTGCTCTGGCCGATCAAATCCGTGCGTCCCATACGCATGAGGGCGTCGCGCAGCAGTGGCCAGTTTTGCGGGTCGTGGTAGCGTAACAAGGCCTTGTGCAAACGGCGCTGGCGCTCGCCTTTGGGGATAAACACCCCCGCCCCCGGCGTTATGGCTTTGAGTGGATTGAGGCCGGTGTGGTACATGGTGGTTGCCAGGGCCATCGGCGCTGGCAGAAAGCTTTGCACCTGATCCAGGCGGTAGTCGTGCTGCTTGAGCCACAGCGCCAGCGCCAGCATGTCTTCATCGGTGCTGCCGGGATGGGCGGCGATGAAGTAGGGGATCAGGTATTGTTCTTTGTGCGCCGCCTGGGAGTATTGGTAAAACAGGCGCGCAAAGGCTTCATAGTGGGCAATCGCCGGTTTTTGCATCACCGCCAGCGGGCCGGGTTGGGTGTGCTCCGGGGCGATTTTCAGATAGCCGCCGACGTGGTGAGTCACCAGTGCCTTGATATAGTCAGGGTCTTGCAGGGCCAGATCATAGCGCACCCCGGAGGCAATCAGGACGCGCTTGATACCCGGTGTGCTACGCACTTGCTGGTACAGCCGCTTAAGTTCGGTATGGCGGGTTTCCAGACGGCTGCAGATCTGCGGATGCAGACAGGAGGAACGCCGACACTGTGCCTCAATCGCCTTGTCCTTGCAGCCCAGGCGGTACATATTCGCCGTCGGTCCGCCCAGATCGGAGATCACCCCGGTAAACCCGGCTACCTTGGCCTTGATGTCTTCCACCTCCTGCAAAATAGAAGCCTCGGAACGGCTTTGAATGATGCGCCCCTCATGGGCGGTGATCGAACAAAAGCTGCAACCGCCAAAACAGCCGCGCAGAATATTGATGGAGCTGCGGATCATCTCCCATGCAGGCAGGCGCGCATCGCCATACTGCGGATGCGGGGCCCGCGCAAAGGGCAGGGCATATACGGCATCCATTTCAGCGGTGGTCAGCGGGAGCGGTGGCGGATTCAGCCACAGAAATTTATCCCCATGCGCCTGGAGCAAGGGGCGGGCATTGCCAGGATTGCTCTCCAGATGCAGACAGCGGGCCGCATGGGCATAGGCCAGCGGATCATCTTTGACCTGGGCATAGCTGGGCAGCTGGATCAACGGCTGGGCGAGCGCCTTGGGCAACCCCTGTGGCGACGCCTGTGCATCCAGCAGCGTCCACCCCTCCGGCACTTGCTTGCAGACAAACGCGGTGCCGCGAATATCGCGCAACTGGCGGATACCTTCCCCCTTGGCGAGGCGGTGTGCCACCTCGACCACGGCGCGCTCGGCATTGCCATACAGCAGCAGATCCGCCTTGGCATCCAATAAAATGCTGCGCCGCACCTTGTCAGACCAATAATCATAATGCGCCGCCCGGCGCAACGAGGCCTCAATCCCGCCCAGAATGACCGGGGTATCACGATAGGCCTCGCGGCAACGCTGCGCATACACCAGCACCGCCCGATCCGGACGCCGCCCGGCCTGCTCATGCGGGGTATAGGCATCATTGCTGCGGGGCCGACGCTCAGCGGTATAATGATTCACCATCGAATCCATATTGCCGCTGGTCACCCCAAAAAACAGCCGGGGTTGCCCCAGCACCTGAAAGGCTGCCGCCGAAGTCCAGTCGGGCTGGCTGATGATCCCCACGCGAAAGCCCTGCGCCTCCAGCAAACGACCGATGATCGCCATGCCAAAACTTGGATGATCCACATAGGCATCCCCGGTTACCAGAATGACATCACAGGCATCCCAGCCCAGCACCTCCATCTCGGCGCGTGACATCGGCAAAAAAGGCGCAATACCAAAACGCACCGCCCAATAAGGACGATACGCAAATAATCCAGGAGCAGGCGGTGTGTGCATCAATCAGTTCCTACGCAAGAAATCCCGGCCACACGGGCGCGGGGAGGGATAGCGGCTACAACCTCGCAGCCGCCAACGTGGATGGATACAGACCCACCCGATGTTTGCCGGGTTCAATGCAGGGACGCATCGGTGAGGGTGATGCAGGTAGTGTTATTTTCATCAGTTTGCGCGGGAAACCCCGGCCTGAAGGCCGGGGAGGGATAGCGCGGCTTGCGAAGCAAGCCTCCTGTTCCCGACGCTTCCTCTTTGGTAGCTTGCTCTCTTTATACATGGATGCTATCTATATTTTAACCGCCGGGCTGGCGGGGTTAGTCTGTGGAGAAACTGTAAGTCCGGTGTCTCTTTGAGGCATTTGGCAGGTCTCGGCGAAGCAGAAAGCGCTCAGCAGCAATGCTGGGAATCCCCCTCCTTCCTACCTGCCGCGACGCACGCGGCGCAGGCAGGTAGGGCGGGGAGGATGTCAAACATGCGATCACGCGCCTGCTTGGCCCGGATGACCTCAACGCCCAGGGCCAGCTCCTGCGTCAATTGCTGTAATAAGGCCACTTCACGCGCATCTGCAAAGGCATTGGGCTGCGTGCTATACAGCGCCAGGGCGCCGATAATCTGCTGATCCTCCTGCAAGGGAAAGGCGATACATGCCTGACAGCCGCGCTCCTGCAACGCCGTGCGCCAGGGGGCATCCTGTGGTGTGTCGGGATCATCGACGCGGTGTAAAACCATGCTCTGTGTGCCAATGGCCTGTTTTACCATACAAAAATGAGCCCGCTGCGGGTGTTCCAGATGGCAAAAATCCTGTTGTAGCGCACTGCTTTGCGCGTGGCTTGCCGATTTAACGATATGACAATCGTCCTGGTGATAGCCGATGCAGGCAAGATGAAAGCCGCCGTATTGCACCAGCATCTGACACATGGCCTCCAAAAATGCAGTTTCCTGTTCGGCCTGCACTAATTCATGCCCTCCTTGCACCGTCAATTCCAGCAAACGGTTGGCGCTAAGCAGATGCTGCTCGGTATTTTTGCGCAGCTTGATCTCATCGCGCAGTGTGCGGGCCGTATTTTCCAGGTCGCAATTTTTCGCGTGTAAGGTGGCCACCAGTTCTGACAGGGTACGCGATAAAACCGAAACCTCATCACGTCCAGTCGTTGCCTGCAAAACCTGCCCGGTTTCGCCGTGATGAATACGCTCGGCCTGCAAGGCAAGCTGGCGCAAGGGTTTGATGACATTCCAGGAGGTGAGCCAGCCCAGCAACGCCAACAGCAGCGCGATCCCCAAACCTGCCACGAAAATGCGCGCTTGCAGCTCATCTGCCGGGGCCAAGGCGCTGTGCAAGTCCACCCGCGCAACCACCACCCACCCCAGACCTGACCCTGATCATCCAATACCGGCGCGGCAATATCGACAAAGCGGATCACCTCGTTTTCCTCGGTGGCCAAGGCCCTGGCCAAAAGCAATGCATCGTGTACATCGCCCAGATAAGGCCCTTGCAAACCCTCGGCAAACCACGGGTGATGGGACACCCCCAGCCCCTCCAGCAGGCCATCTGTCGCCGCAGCCACAGTCCCGTTAATATCCGTCAAACCAATCCAGGAATGCACCGGATAAGTATTGCGCAGGGTTTCCAGCAAGGCGCGCTTTTCGGCCACTGGCTTGGTGCGGTCGGTCATGCCGGGCCACTGCGCAATGATCAGCATCTCGCGGTAGCGCTCAAACATATCCCGATCCAGCTTGTCCGCCATCTGGAAAATTTTATCGGTCAGGGCCAGCTCCGTGACCTCAATGATTTTGTCGCGAGCGAGATTTCCCGCCAAAAAACCAACCCCGATGGCCAATTAACCTCTTTAAATTTGTGAACACTGCTCAAAAAATCAAAGCACTATCGAGACTCGATAGATTTTTTTACCAGGATATCATGGGCTTGACCTGATATTGTACTGACGCTGCCCGCGCAGGCGTTGACGGTCTGGACCGTCCGTTGGTGTTGCATCGTGGTAAAAGTATACACTGCCCCGCTGCTGGCATAAGTCAGATCCCACAGCGCCGAGATCAGGTACTCGAAGCGCTTGCGGTTGTAAGTGTTGAGTTGTTCCAGACTCCAGCCACGCCGACCTTCTAATTCGCACCATCGGACAGGCACGCGCAAACTTTGCGATAACGATGACGGCCGCCTGCTACACCCTCAAGCGGCAGGTGTACTTCCAGAAGGCCGGGATCGAGGTCTTCTGACGCCCGACATGGGCCGAATCTCCGTTTCACAGAGCGATTCGCCAGAAAAATGGGGCCTAATCGCATGCAAAAGCGCTGAGCCGTCAGAAAAATTGAACTGAATTCGGTCATGGCCATCATTTGGTAGTCGGGTTCATTGAAAAACCCGGGTTATTCGAGGTGCCCTTTAGGAGCTATTCGTGTCAAATGCTATGATCACCGCGCCTTGGGCTATCGGTGCTGATGGATCAGCGGGGATTAAGATCATAAAACACCTGAGACAGCAGGGTGGCCACTGCGATCTGGGCAATGGATGCCATCAAGAATTTGAAGGATACTCGCCAAGGCAACAAGATGATATTAGGTTATAAGCTCATAATTAACAAGGAAAAATAATGAATCTAGCGGCATATCAAAGTCTTAAAATGCGCATTCGGATGGGATTGGCGCTGGTATTGCTCGTGTTGATTTTAGTGATTACCGGGGTGATCTTTTTTCAAGGGGAACCAAGGATGGTTCGCCAGACTCAGCAACTGATTGAGCAAGCGGGTTTGTCGCTGCAGGTTCAGTTACAGCAACAGCTGACGGTGGTGGAGACGCTGACGATGACGCTGGCGGATCTGTGGGCAACCTTGCCAAAAGAGGCGGCACTGTATCATCAGGTATTTCCCCCGCTGCTGGATCAGCACGGTAATCCGGCCATTGCCGGGGGTGGTATCTGGCCTGAGCCGCGTGTCTTTGACTCCGAAGTGGTGCGTCGCAGCTTTTTTTGGGCGCGTGAACAGGGCCGCATGGTCTATCTGGATGATTATAATGATCCCGCTGGCAGCGGCTATCATCAGGAAGACTGGTATCAGGCAGGACGGGGGCGGGATGCCTCACAGGGCTGCGTGTGGTCGCCGGCCTATACCGATCCACACTCCCAGGCGCCGATGGTTACCTGCACGGTAGCCTTGCGCGCCGGTGCATTTGCCGGGGTGGCTACATTGGATGTGGATTTGGGCGGTCTCAATGCCTTGCTGGCGGAACAAGGCCAGATTACCGGCGGCTACGCGCTGTTATTTGATCAAACCGGACAGTTGCTGGCCTTCCCGGCGTCGCTGGCACCGATGATTCGCGTGGAGCGTGATCAGGATTTTATGTCGCGGCAGGCCTTGCTGGAGGCATTGCCCGGCTATCAACGGGTGCAGACGCTCTTTCAGGAGCGCAAGCAGCCCTCTGCCGGGGTGCGTATCGCCAAGGACCCGGTGCTCAATGTCTCCACCTATGCTCACCGCTTTACCCTGGAGGAAACCGGCTGGCACATTGTGTTGGTCACGCCCTGGAGTCGCATGGTGGGTGAGGCCAGAGCATTGACCTGGACGCTGTTGGCCTATGTGGTGCCGCTGATGGTGGTCTCCATCATCCTGGCCTTGTGGGCTTCGCAGCGCCTGCTGGATGCGATTAACCAGACCACTGAGCGCATCCGCCAGTTGGCCAATCCGGATCAGGGACAGAGCAAACAGCGTCTGCCGACACAGCGTAATGATGAAATCGGGGCTTTGCAGCAGGCGGTGAATGCCTATGCCGATTTTTTTCAGCGCTTGCTGGATGAGATTGCGGGTTATGCTACGGCCTTGTCCAATGAAGCCAAAACCCTGGCGCAGTTTAGTGATGGCTTGTCGGCACGGGCGCAGACGCAAAATGAGGCTAATGAGCTGTTGCTTAGTGCGGTGACGGAAATGGCCGGGCGCGCCCACGAGGTTGCAGAACATACGCAGGAATCCACGCACACCAGCGCCGCCTCTCAGTCCTTGGTGCGCACTGGGCGCCGTTTGGTGCAGGAAAACCATTCAACCATCAGTGTGTTGGCGCAACTGATGGATAAAACCCAAAGCATGGTGACGCAATTACAAGATGACAGTGAGCAGGTGGGCGTGATTTTGAATGTGATCAAAGGGATTGCCGATCAAACCAATCTGCTGGCCTTGAATGCGGCGATTGAGGCCGCCCGGGCAGGCGAACGGGGACGCGGCTTTGCCGTGGTGGCGGAAGAGGTGCATCGTCTGGCCATTAAATCACAGCAATCCACCGAAAACATTGAGCGCATTATTCATGGCTTACAGGGGGCATCGAAGCAGACCGTGACGGCGATGCGTCAGGGCCGCGAGCAAACCCTGGCCAGCGTCACGCAGGCCAATGATGCGGTCAGCGCCCTGGAAGACATTGCCAGCGCCTTTGCCACGCTCACAGAACTGGCGACGCGTATTGACGAGCTGGCCCACGCCCAGGCCGAGGTCGCACGGCATGTCAATGATACGATGAACGCCCAGCAAGACAGCGAACAAACCTTGCGCGATTCACAACGCATGCGCGAGATCGGGCAGCGCATTGATATTCTAGCCAAAGAGCTTGATGCGGCCACCTTCAATGCATAAATCAATTAGCAATATCTGTGCGCTATCCTTGAAAGAGAGACACAGACGATGCGCAGGCCGTCAGCGCTTGGGTGTCCATTAAATGCCCAGTCGGCGGTCTGGCACACAAGGTTTACGAGGGTTGAGGAAACACCATAATAATAGGCGTATAGCCAATATGTGCGCATGTTGCGCCGCCATTGCCTGCGCGCAATGTGTGAAACCAAACCACTCAAACAGATAGGTCTTACTGCGTTTTATGAATCAAAAAATTGAATATATTGAAAATCGTACTTTTGATGAAATCGAGATTGGCGAAACCGCTGTCATTGAACGGCGGCTTACCATGGAAGACATCAAGCTGTTTGCGGTTATCTCCGGGGATGTCAATCCGGCTCATGTGGATGAGGATTTTGCCAAGAGCACCCGCTTTCAGGAGGTGATTGCGCACGGGATGTGGGGCGGTGCCCTGATTTCAACGGTATTGGGCACGGAATTGCCCGGCCCTGGCACCATCTATCTGGGACAGACCCTGCGCTTTCTTGCGCCGGTCGGGCTGGGCGATGTGCTGCGTATTGAAGTGAAGGCGATAGAAAAAGAGCCGTATAAAAAGCGCATCAAATTCGACTGTCGCTGCGTCAATCAGGAAGGGGCCAGCGTGGTTGAAGGGGTGGCTGATGTGATCGCCCCCACGGAAAAAATCCGCCGTCCCCGTATGGTATTGCCACGGGTGCGCATGACCGAGCGCGCCCACCTGCACGAGATTTTAAGTGCCGCGAATCATCCCGAACCGGTCACCATGGCGGTGGTACATCCGGTGGACAGCCCCTCCATTATGGGCGCCTATGAAGCGGCCAAGGCGGGCTTGATTCGTCCCGTTCTGGTGGGGCCGGCCTCGCGCATTCACGCCGCTGCTGAGGCCGCCGGCATTGATATTTCCGGCTTTGAGCTGGTCGATGTACTGCACAGTCACGCGGCAGCGGCTGAAGCGGTGTCGATGACGCGGGCGGGAACCATCGGGGCCATCATGAAAGGCGCGCTGCACACCGATGAGCTGCTGCGCGAAGTGGTGCGCAAGGACGCGGGTTTACGCACCGAGCGGCGCATCAGCCATGTGATGGCCTTTGATGTGCCGACCTATCCGCGCCCCTTGTTTATCACCGATGCGGCCATCAATATCTACCCAACCCTGGCGGACAAGGTGGATATTGTGCAAAACGCCATTGATCTGGCTCATGCCATCGGCAATAAAAATCCCAAGGTGGCGATTTTATCGGCGGTGGAAACCATCAATCCGAAGCTGACCTCCACCCTGGAAGCGGCTGCATTGTGCAAAATGGCCGAACGCGGCCAGATTGTAGGCGGCATCATTGATGGCCCACTGGCATTTGATAATGCCGTCTCTGAAGCGGCGGCCAAGACCAAGAACATCCACTCCCCCGTGGCGGGGAAGGCCGATATTCTGGTGGCGCCAGATCTGGAGGCGGCGAATATGTTGATGAAGCAGTTGACGTATCTGGCCGATGCCACTGGCGCGGGATTGGTGATTGGGGCGCGGGTGCCGATTGTGCTGACCAGTCGTGCCGATGATGCCATTACCCGCATAGCTTCTTGTGCGCTGGCCTTATTGCTGGCGGATTACCAAAAGAAAAAGGCCAAGTCATCATGAGGCAGTTGCTGGTCCTTAACAGTGGCTCGTCGAGTCTCAAGTTCGCCCTGTTTCAGGCCGAACGCGAGGATCGCATGGAGGATTTCCGGCTACACTACCGGGGCCATTTTTCCGCCCTCGGGGCGCAGACCCGGCTACAGATAGATGATGCTCAAGGGGCCTCGTTGGAGGCCCTGCCCAGCGTTAACGGCAGTCTGAACCATCAACAGGCGCTGGGCCTGCTCATTGACTGGCTGAATGCCCAGCCTGACGTGGCCAAGCTCAGCGCCATCGGACATCGTGTGGTCCACGGCGGCAAGGACTATCAAGCCCCGGTGCGTCTGGAGGCACACAGCCTTAACGCGCTCCTGGCCCTGATTCCTCTGGCGCCGCTGCATCAGCCGCATTGTCTTGCGCCGGTGGAAGTGCTGGCGCAGATGCTGCCGGAGGTGCCGCAAGTCGCCTGCTTTGATACCAGCTTTCACACCCAGCAGCCGGCGGTGGCGCGGCAGTTCGCCCTACCGCAGGCACTGACTGACAGCGGCATCCTGCGCTATGGCTTTCACGGCCTGTCCTATGAATACATCAGCCAGCGCCTGGCCCGCGAATTAGGGCGCGCTGATACAGGCCGGGTGATTGTCGCGCATCTGGGCAATGGCGCGAGTTTGTGTGCGCTGCGAGATGGGCGCAGCGTGGCCTCGACCATGGGCTTTACGGCGGTGGATGGTCTGCCCATGGGGACGCGCTGCGGGAATCTTGATCCTGGCGTGATCCTGCATCTGCTGGATAACGGCTGGGACAGCGCGCAAATCAGCGACCTGTTATATAAGCGTTCAGGTCTGCTGGGGGTATCGGGCATCAGCGCGGATATGCGCACCCTGTTGGCCAGTGATGCGCCCTCTGCCCGCGAGGCTATTGAGCTGTTCGTCTATCAAATCGTGCGCGCCATCGGCAGTCTTGCGGCCGCTTTAGGTGGCTTGGATCATCTGATCTTTACCGCCGGCATCGGCGAACGCGCCGCCCCGATTCGCGCCGCTGTCTGTGAGGGTTGTGATTGGCTAGGTGTGGTCATGGATGAGGCCGCCAACCATGCCCATGCGCTTTCGATTGCTGCGCCACACAGTGCGGTCGGCGTATGGGTCATCCCCACTGATGAAGAACGCATGATCGCCTGGCACACCGCCCGCCTGCTATAAACCACGAAACCAAGGCCGTCGAACACGCGGCGGCCTTTTCACACCGTTAGCCGCCCATGTCATCCCCAAATCCATCTTTGCGCCTTGTGCAAGGTAGCAAAAACGCGTGGATGCTGCTGATGGACGCCGTTTAATCAAAGTGTGATCAAAAGGCACACTTATGTGCCGATCAGCGCGTAGCCTACCGCGAGGCGGTGCTTTGGTGTAGTATCCGCTGTCATTTGAGGGGTGCGCTGAAAACATTCAGGCTGCGCCGCTTTTTAATTGATTTCAAAGGTTTTTTGCATGTTTATTTTTGATCATTCCCGCCCTGGTCGTCGTGCAGCGACTCAGGCGCCGCTGGCACCACAGACCGTCGAGGGGTTGCCGGAGCGCTTTCGCAGAGCCGCTTTGCCGAGCTTGCCCGAGGTCAGCGAGCTGGATGTGGTGCGCCACTATACCCGCCTGTCGCAAAAAAACTTCTCCATTGATACCCATTATTACCCCTTGGGTTCATGCACCATGAAGTACAACCCCAAAGCCTGTCACACGCTGGCCAGTCTGCCGGGATTCACCCAGCGCCACCCTTATGCGCCCCTCACACACAGTCAAGGTGTCCTGGCTTGTCTGTATGAGTTACAGGAAATGCTCAAGCAGGTGACCGGGATGCAAGGGGTGTCGCTCAGTCCGATGGCCGGTGCCCAGGGTGAATTTGCCGGGGTGGCGATGATCCGCGCCTATCATGAGGCACGCGGCGACCATCAGCGGCGGGAGATTCTGATTCCCGATGCCGCCCATGGCACTAATCCCGCTACCGCCAGCATGTGCGGCTATCGTGTGCGCGAATTGCCAACGGATAAACACGGCGATGTGGATCTGCGTGCGCTGGATGCTGCGCTGGGGCCGCATACCGCCGGTATCATGCTCACCAATCCCTCAACCTTGGGCGTGTTTGAGCGCGGCATTCGCCAGATTGCCGACCGGGTCCATGCTGCGGGGGGGCTTCTGTATTACGATGGCGCCAATCTTAACGCCATTTTGGGGAAGGTTCGCCCCGGCGATATGGGCTTTGATGTGATTCACGTCAATTTGCATAAAACCTTCGCCACGCCGCATGGCGGCGGCGGTCCAGGGGCTGGGCCGGTCGGGGTCAGTGCCTCATTATTGCCGTTTCTGCCGGTGCCCATCGTTGCCAGGGAATGCGGCAAGGCCGCCGATCACAGCGAGCCACACAGCCATTATCGCTGGCTGGAACAGGCGGATTGTCCGCAGAGTATTGGCCGATTGTCCGCTTTTGCCGGGAATGTGGGGATTTTGCTGCGCGCCTATGTGTATATGCGGCTGTTGGGGGCTGAGGGCATGAGCCGTGTGGCGGATTATTCCACCTTAAACGCCAATTATCTGATGACACGCCTGCAACAGCTCGGTTTTGAGCTGGCCTATCCTTCCCGGCGCGCCACGCATGAATTTATCATCACCTTGAAAACCCTGGCCAAGGAACAGGGCATCACCGCGATGGACGTTGCCAAACGCTTGCTGGATCATGGCTTTCACGCACCGACCACCTACTTTCCCTTATTGGTGCCGGAATGCCTGCTGATTGAACCCACCGAAACGGAAAGCAAGCAGACGCTGGATGCCTTTATCGAGGCCATGCGCACCATTTTGCAAGAAGCGCATGACAGCCCTGATACCTTGCGCGGTGCGCCCTATACGCAAAGCAACCGCCGTTTTGACGAAGTACGGGCAGCGCGTGAGCTTGATGTTGCCTGGCGGGGCGCGCCGACGCTACACACACCTGAGCAGGAGAATTGAATGGCTTACAGTGGGCATCGCGGTGTGACCCGCCTGATCAAATCCGCAAATTATTCATGGCGTGGTCTCAAGACAACCTTCAAGCACGAGGAGGCCTTTCGTCAGGAGTTGCTGCTGTTGCTCTTTTTGGTTCCCATCGCCTTGTGGCTGGCTGACACCGGTATTGAACGCGCCTTGCTGATCGGCAGCCTGCTGTTGATTCTTATCGTTGAGTTGCTCAACTCCGGCATTGAGGCGGCCATTGACCGTTTCGGCGGCGAATACCACGTCTTATCCGCCCGTGCCAAAGACATGGGATCAGCGGCCGTACTCATTGCCTTGATCAATGCCGCCCTGATCTGGCTGTTTGTGCTGCTGGGTTAGCTGTCGCTGTTACGCCGGTTGGCGCAGTTTTTCTGATCACATTGCCCGTAAATGGTTAAGGCATGATCTTTGATGATATAGCCCAGCTTTTTGGCAATGGCCTGCTGGCGTTCTTCGATGACCGGGTCTACAAATTCTTCAACCCGACCGCATTTGACGCAGACAATGTGGTCGTGGTGATGGCCACGCTCCAGCTCAAAGATGGCCTGCGCCCCTTCAAAGTGATGTCGGCTCACCAGACCCGCCGCCTCAAATTGCGTCAAGACGCGATAGACGGTGGCTAAACCGATTTCCTCACCGCCATCGAGCAGCTTGCGGTAAATATCCTCGGCGCTCATATGGTGATCACTGGCATTTTCCAGGATTTCCAGAATTTTCACCCGTGGCAGGGTGACTTTCAATCCGGCTTTTTTAAGTTCTTGGGTTTCCACGTTGGATGGCTCCTCAAAAGAAAGAAACGGTGGCAAAAAGCGCCTTGGTGTAAAATCCCAGGCAGCGCCCAAAGGGGATGCGGTCTGCTCTCCCAAAGACCGCTTAAATGCTATCCTTATGCTGTCTAAAACGCGCTGTACCTTAAGGCAGCGCATCAGGGAATGTCTGTCCACAAAAAGACGGGGGGCGCTTTGGCCGCCTGAAGGTTTAAGCCGCCGCTACTTTGCACCCCAGCCTCTGGTAGTAAATAGCCAGTGCCTTAGCGTCGCCTTGGGTGAATAAAAATCATGATTGGACTGTATCTTAATTAGCTTTGCTAATCCAGTATTTGCCCCGGACGATTGACCCAACGTGCGGACTGCGCGGCAGCTTTGATCTTGAACCGTGCAGAGCCTCAACGGTCCGGCAGGTGGACAGCCTGCACCTATTTCGCAGCGGCGAGGTCGTCGCGGCTATTTTTTTCCGCCCTAAGATGGGGTTTCTCGCGGAGAAACGAATGAAACGGCATATCATGCCTTATCTTTTATTACTGGGTATCTTGTTATTGTCCGGCTGTGGGGGGCTTTTTTCCGTGCATCGCCTGGACATCCAGCAAGGCAATGCCATTGATGAAAGCCGACTGGCACAACTGCAACCCGGCATGAGCCCGGCGCAGGTGCGCTATCTGCTGGGTGAACCGGTGCTACAGCACCCTTTTCGCGGGCAAGAGCGCTGGGATTATATTTATTATTTCAAGCCCGGCGATGGGCAGCCTGAAACCCGTCATGTGATTGTCTATTTTGATCACGATCAGGTGACGCAAATAGAGCGCGCAGCACCGTAGGAGTTCGGGGATGACTGCCTTATATCCGTGGTTAGCGCCGTCCTGGGCACTGCTTGGGCAGCGCATCCAGGCGCGCAATCTGCCACATGGCCTGCTGTTTACCGGCCCTGAAGGGCTTGGCAAGCAACATCTCGCCGAGTATCTGGCGCAAGCCTTGGTGTGCCAACAGCGAGATGCGGCCCATCAGCCCTGCCAGCGCTGTCAGGACTGCCTGTGGTTTGGCGCGCAAACCCACCCCGATATCAACCATATCCAGACGGCGGAGGACAAAACCCAGATCAGCGTTGAACAAATCCGGGGGCTGATGCATTTCATCAGTCTTAAAGGGAGTCGCAGCAATACCCGCGTGGCCTTGATTCATGTCGCCGATCAGCTTAATTCTGCGGCGGCCAATGCCTTGCTCAAAACCCTTGAAGAACCACCGCCGGGTGCGCATCTGTTGTTGATCAGTGCCCATCCCGCCCGTCTACCCGCCACCCTGCGCAGCCGCTGTCAACTCATCAAAGTCGGACTGCCGCCCACACCGCTCGCCTTGAGCTGGCTACACGCACAGAATGCGGCACTGCACAGCGCAGTACTGGAAAGCGCTCTGGTGCTGGCTCATGGCGCACCGCTCAAAGCACTGCAACTGGCCCAGCAACACCAGGATCATGACAAAACATGGTCTGAAGAAATTGCACAGCTGCTGCGCCTAACTAACAATGAGCAAAGCCCCATGGAGCTTGCCCGGCACTGGCAGTCCAAAGCGCCAGGCGATGTCATCCAGCGCCTGTATCTTTTGACCGCCGACATCATCCGCCACAAACTGATGCTGACACCGGCCTATTTAGCGCAGGCCGAGCGTGCTGGTAGTTTGCAATCTCTGGCAAACCGGCTAGACTTGGACAAGACCTTTTACTTTCAGGATCAACTGCTCGAAGGTCAGCGGGCATCCAGTACCGCGCTCAATGTACACATGCTGTTCGAAGATCTGTTGATTCGCTTTAACGCCTGCCGCACCTCTTAAGGGAGTCGCCCCATGCCACCTGGTCAAGGTATTCTGAATCTGGCCATCAAAGACAAAAATTCCTTGTATATGGCCTACATGCCCTACGTTAAAAACGGCGGCCTGTTCATCCCCACGCAAAAGCGCTACCGCCTTGGCGATGAGGTGTTCATGCTGCTGAGCCTGATGGAAGAAAAAGACCGCATTCCGGTTGCCGGAAAAATCGTCTGGGTCACGCCGCCGCGCTCCCAGGGTAACCGTACCCCCGGCATCGGCGTGCAATTCAATCCCCAGGATAACGGCAGCACCCGCAACCGCATTGAAGGCTTGCTCGGCGGTGCCTTGCAAAGTGATCGGCTTACACACACGCTGTAACCGACGCACGGTTTAAATCCACATGCCGCATTGCGCTGCATCAAGCCCTGACAATGGTGTTGCCGCCGTCATTGTCAGCTATCACCCGTGTCTGGATACCTTAAAAAAGCAGCTGGATCGTCTCCGTACCCAGGTACAGGCCATCATCATCGTAGACAATGGTTCATGTCCTGATCTGGCGGATTGGCTACATGCGCAAGGTCTGGCTGGTGTTGAAGTTTTGGCACTCCAGGATAATCAGGGGCTGGCCTGCGCACAAAATCAGGGCATTGCCTGGGTGCGTCGCCAAATGGGTCTGCATGATGTCTTGCTGATGGATCAAGACAGCCTGCCTGCGGCAGATATGGTGCAGCAGCTGCTGCGCGTACGGGCGCAGCTGGCCAGTCAAGGGCTGCGCGTCGGTGCAGTCGGGCCGCGCTATGTTGACCCACGCCAGGACAATCCGCCGCCGTTTATTCAGATTCAGCGCCTGCGGCTGAAACGCCACCGCTGCCAGCCAGAACACCTCCCCGTGGCTGTCGATTACCTGATCGCCTCAGGCTCATTGATCGCTGTGCAAACCCTCGATATCGTCGGCGATATGCAAGAGGCCCTGTTCATTGATTACATTGATATTGAATGGGGAATGCGGGCGCGTCTGCAAGGTTTTGCCCATTTTGGCGTGTGTACCGCGCACATGGAACATGCCCTGGGCGATGCGGCTCTCTCTTTTGGGCGGCGCAAAATCCCGCTGCATTCGCCCCTGCGGCATTACTATCATTTTCGCAACGCCATCTGGCTCTACCAGCAGCCCTGGGTTCCACTGAACTGGAAATGTGTGGACGGCTGGCGCCTGATCCTGCGCTACGGTTTTTATCTCCTGCTGGCCAAACAACGGCGCGAACGCTGGCGCAAAATCCATCTAGGCCTCTGGCATGGATGGCGTCAGCGCATGGGGCGGCTATAGGCTCTCACGCCTCAAGGAAAACAGCAGTCACATCGGTCTGGGTTTTGCCTTGGGGGGACTCTCGCATGTCCTGGCGGACGCCATGACCGTTACGGGTGTTCCTTTTGGGCCTTGGTCAGATCGGCGTTTTCACCTGTTCGGTGGGCGGATTCGCACAGGCGACCCGGCAGAATATGTTTTTGCCGGTGTCGTGGTGGTGATTTGTGCTGCCTTGTTTACCGTGCTCGGCGTGTCAGGCTTCTATCCGTTTTTTTATGACTGGATAAACCTATATAACACCGGGGTGATTGACGGCGCCGAATGGCGAGCTAACCGTTTTCGCTTGATTTAGGTTTTCCAGCAGGCATTACTTGGCGGTTGTAGCGTATCAGGGCACCCCTTGATAAACCGCCACATTGGAGATCATCACTTGCTTGCTGGATTCGTGCGCCTTCGGCGCTTTCTCAGGGGCGGTCCGGTCTGCTGGGCTGCTCCACTTTTATTACCAGCTATCCGAAACCCTGCCATTATTAACTCGGTGATCAAATAGATACGCATGTGTTATGCTTTACGCATGAAACGAGAAGACGCTCGCACACTGCACCCGGCCGCGCAGGAAGAGAAACGCAAGACGGCAGTTTCTCTGTGGGAACGCGGATTCACCCGTCAAGAGATGGGTTGGGTGCGGGGTGATTTTTATGTCAGTTGACCAACTAGGTGTAAGCTCCTAATAGAATGGGGATGAGGAGCAAAAAACAGTTCTTGATTTTTTCTTCATTCTTCATCAAAATTCCCTACTGTAGATAGGTTATCTACAAGCGCGAAGGTTTCGCGTTCCATGGTCGGGGTCGAAGTCGAATCGCAAAGTTGTTCTCTGTTTAGGATGAACGCCGAGGCCACTTTTATGGCGCAAGCTGGGTTTCGACGGCTGAAACCGCCCATGTTGCCGGTGTTGACCGGCCATTCGGTTGGGACTGCTCAACCAGGACTCCAGTTGCTCGCCCGCAAGGGTGTTATCAACGGAGAGCGAAGTGCCTAAAAATCGCATAAGCAACTTTGTTTAGGTTTTTAGGAGCAGTACCGTGCACCAGAAATACTCTGGATAACTTACGCCATCAGCGGCTTGCCGATGTAGGTCCAGCGAAACGGCTTGGCGAGTGTCTGATTGAAGACGGCGATGAACTCAAGAAGGCGTTGTTTGAGCGCCTGGGTGGAGGCGAAGCGCCCACGCCGGAGCAGTCGCCGGGTCAGGATAGCGAACCAAATCTCGACCGGGTTGAGCCAAGCGCAGTGCTTGGGGGTATAGACGAACCGGATACGATGCGAGGGATCCTGGAGAAAGGCGGCCCGAGAGGACATGTTGGCGAGGATTCCCGTCTTTCCCTTGCAGCCCAGTTCGGTGTCGATTGAGCAGCGTTGGGCGATGAATTCCACCAGGCTGGCCGATTGATGGGTGTTGAGTGGGTCACAGACGAAGCTCCATTCGCCGTGTGGATCGGTGTCCACGGTGGCGGCGATGTGGGCCACGAAGTCCGCCTCGGTGCGGGTGTCGCCGATGGAGGGAGTGATTATAAGCCCGGTGGCGACCTCGAAATGGGCGATCAGAGTCTGAGTACCGTGGCGTTTGTACGCGAACGCCACGGCCTCGGGATGGCCGGGCTGCATCGGGTGAGACGGGTGGATCGCCTCTATGGCCTGGATGCCGGTTTTTGAGATGAACCCCGTGTTCATGCAACGGCGTTGCCTGATGGTACCGCGTACAGACCGTGCGAACCTCCTGACGGAAGGTAGCCTCATCGGTGATGTGGGGATTGAGCCCGTAGCGGGTGCGATGCGCTCGCGCGCCAGATCCTGGCGTGTCCAGTGGGTCAACGGCGGCGGTGGCTGCTCACACGCCCGCGCGATGACCTGGCAAATCTGCTCGGACGTGAATTCACCCGGGCAGCCCGGGCGCGGCGGGTCGGACAAGAGCTGGAGGGTGATGGACAGCGCCTGAGCGAGTTCGCGCACGGCCCCGGCACGGTGATAGGAGGCCTCATCCCAGAACAGGATGATCTCGCCGCTGGGGTAGTGCTCGCGCAGACGGCGCAGCAACGTCAGGGTGTGCGCGGTGTTGGAACGGGGGAAATCCCAGATCTCAACCTGACCGTGGTTGTAGACATGCAGCCCATAGAAACTGACTTTGGCCGACAATCCGGGGCTGTGGGAACCGACCCACAGGCGCTCACCCGTCGGGGCCCAGCCATAGCCCAGATCGGCGTCCTGATGGAGGTGGGCTTCATCCAGATAGATCATCCAGGGGGCCTGTGGCCCCCGGGTGCGCGGGAGGATCTCTTGGAGGCGCTCGACGAAGGCTTCACGCGCCGCCGTGGAGGCGCGATTGAGCAACGCCTTGGCTTTCTTCCACGAAAACCCCAGGCGCTTGAGTGCCCGACGCACCGTTTCGCGACTGACACGGCGCTTGAATGTGCCCTCGATCCACGCTACCCGGCGTTTGAGGGTCCAGCGCGCCGGGGCCGTGTGCGCCGCCAACGCCTCATGGGGCACCAAGCACCCTGTCTGTGCTTCGCGCTGTGTCGCCGGTGCCGCCGCAGCCGCTACACTGTCACGGATCAGGCGATCCAGTGCCGCATCCTTCAGCGGGTCAAAAAAGGGGAGACCCCGCCTGTGCGCACAAACTCCAGCGCCGTCGGGCCCTCGGCATTGTAGCGATGCACCCAACGGATCACGGTTTGCACAGGACGTCCCAGGCGACGGGCCACCGCCGTCGCTCCCCGATCCTGTTGCGTCAGTTCGTACAGGGCGAAAAACCGCTCGCGCGTGCGCGCATGCGGGGCTGTCAACGCCGCCTCCCGAAGGTCATCGGCGGTTTGGTTCCACTTGGCCAGATCCACTTTGAGCATCAACGCAACCCCTCTGGTCTGTCTGAATGACAGGGCGAGCCCACGGCGGCTCAGGTCACGTGGATAGCGTATCACAGAAATTACGCATCTCAGCCTGGACGTGGTTTAGATTCATTAGGGAGCGTTAACAATCAAGCCAGCCAAACGAAGGCTGACACGAGACACAGTAGCGAGTGGTAGTTCCGTGCCAGCCGCTCATAGCGCGTGGCGATTCGTCTGAATGCTTTGATTTTCTCGAAAAACCGCTCGACAAGGTTGCGGTCTTTATCGCTGTGCCAGTCAACCTCGATGACATCCAAACGGTTCTTCCTCGGGGGAATCACGGGCTCAGCCCCCACCGCTCGGATGATGTCTCTCGGCGCAGTCGCATCGTAGCCTTTGTCACCCCGTACCGCGTTCGGGGCAAAACCTTCAAGCAACGCCGGAGCCACACTGTATTCACAGGCCTGGCCCGGGGTGAGAATCAGCCGCACCGGGTTGCCCAAGGCATCGATAGCTGCATGGATCTTGGTGCTCAATCCGCTTCGCGACGTGCCCATCGCCTCGGTGTCCTGAGCGTTTTTTTTGATGCGCCCTGCGGATGAACCCTGACAATAGTGCCGTCCATCATCAGCGGCTCCAGATCAGGAGCATCGGCCCACGTCTCGGCAATGCGTTGCCAACCCCCCTTTTTCGACCACCGGTTATATCGCATGTAAACCGTGTGCCAGCGTTCAAAGCATTCCGGCAGATCCCGCCAAGGCGCCCCGGTGCGCGCGATCCACAGGACCGCTTCCATAAAGCGGCGGTTATCTTTGGCGGTCACACCGCAGTCGGTTACTTTGCCAGGGAGAAGCGGTTCAAGTCTCTCCCATGGGTCATCTCGCAGCATGAGTCGGGGCATCCGTTATCCATCAAAATCCCGTTATGCTACATTAGGCACATAAATTAGTAATTGTTAACGCCCCCTAGCTAGTTCCAGGATTTTATGAGTTCTTGCGCATGTCGGTGAGTATTTGCAATGCAGTTTCGTGGTCGATGTTTTCGATGGCCTGTTCCAGGGCGTGGCAGGGTTCGTTGCCGTAGAGGTTTCTCAGGGCGTGCAGGGCGTCTTGCAGCAGGGTGTCGTCGATAAATTCATGCGTAACCAGTGCGACCTGTAAATGCGCGATGGCCTCGGCATGGGCTTGTGGGGCTGTGGCCGGTGAGGCGGCTGGGTTGCGAGGGGGAAGGATGTTGATTTGCATGGTACTGAGTTCGCTTAAGGCGTGGTTGACTTCCTGCAAGGCTGCGGTGAAGTTTTGCACAGTATCGCTTTGCAGGGTGTGGCCACGCTGCAGGGTCTGTTCAATCTGGGCGGTGAGGTTTTGCAGGCGCACGGCGCCGAGTTGCCCGGCCAGACCTTTGAGGGTGTGCAGCTGGCGTGAGCGTTCGGTACACGGTGCTGTGTCAAGTTGTTCTGGCAGGTTTAGGTAGCCCTGCAGTTTTTGGTGAAAGCGCACTAACATGCTGAGATAGAACACGGCATCGTTATCGGCCTGTTTGAGTCCTTTGTGCAGGTCAAAGCCAGGAAGCTGCGTGGGCAGGGCGGCGGCGCTGGGGTCTGTGGGTGTGCCTGGGGTGGCTAAGGCTGGGGTTTTGGGCTGTACGCTGCCGGCATCGCTATGGACACCCAGCCAGTGGCGCAGGGTTTGATACAGTACGGCGCTGTCAATGGGTTTGGCGATGTGATCATCGGCCCCGGCTGCGGCAGCGCGCTGTTTGTCTTCCTGCATCACCGCTGCCGACAGGGCAATGATGGGCATGCGCTGGCCTTGGGCACGGATCTGGCGGGTCGCTTCAAAGCCATCCATGACCGGCATCTGCAGATCCATCAGGATTAAATCAAAGTGGGTTTGCAAGGCAACGGCAACGGCTTGCGCGCCGTCTTCTACGATAAATACCTCGGCCCCGGTTTTTTCCAGCATACGCAGGGCGACTTCCTGGTTGATCTCGTTGTCTTCTACCAGCAAAATCTGCAGGCCGGTCAATGCCGGTACTTTGCTGATTTGACGGTGCTTGGTGGCGCTTTGGGTATCGCCTTTTTCAGCACGTTGCAGGGCTTCAAACAAGGTGGTCGCCGTCACGGGTTTGGAGAGAAAGGCGCTGATATGATGACTGTCCAGGGCAATCTCTTGTTTGTTGTAGGCGCTGATCATTAAGATTTCGGTGTGCTGATTGCGCAAAACACCGCTGGCCTGCAGCTGTTTGATGTGGTCAATGGTTTGCAGACCGTCCATGCCGTTGGGCATTTTCCAGTCCAGCAGGATGAAATTAAAACCGCCGCCGGCCTGTTCAGCGGCAAGCATTTTTTCAATCGCCTGTTCGCCGCTGTTGGCTTCTTCGATTTCATAATCACATTGCAGGAGCATTTCGCGCAAAATCAGGCGGGCACTGGCGTGATCATCGACAATCAAGATGCGCCGCCCCTGCGTTTCAGGGCAGTTGGTGATATGCGATAACACGGTACAGATCGGCAAGCTTAGATCAAACCAAAAACAAGCGCCTTTCTCTATGGCGGATTCCAGTTGTAAGGAGCCGCCCATTTTTTCTACCAGTTTGCGGCTGATGACCAGTCCTAAGCCAGTGCCGCCAAATTTGCGGGTTGTGGAGGTGTCGGCCTGGGTAAAGGGTTTAAACAGTTTGGCTTGCTGTTCTGGGGTCATGCCGATGCCGCTGTCTTTGACACAAAAGCGCAGCTGCACCTGATGGGGGTCTTGGTGTATCTGCGAGACGGTGAGTGTGACGCTGCCTTGCAGGGTAAATTTGATGGCATTACTGAGCAGGTTAGATAATACCTGGCTTAAGCGCAAAGCATCGCCGACCAGTGCCTGAGGGACCTCGGCGTGAATATGAAATAACAGCTCCAGCCCTTTTTCTGAGGCGGCCTCACCAAACAGCACCGCCATCTGATCTAAAATATCTGTGATCTGAAAGCCCGTTTGTTCAAGTTCAAGGTTGCCCGATTCGATCTTGGAATAGTCCAAAATATCATTGATGATGCCCAGCAACATGCGCGAGGCGTTGTGGATTTTGTTTAAATAATCTTGCTGGCGTTCGTCGAGCGGGGTTTGTAGCAATAACTGGCTCAAACCGATGACCGCATTCATCGGCGTGCGGATTTCGTGGCTCATATTGGCGAGAAAATCGCTTTTGGCGCGGCTGGCCAATTCGGCCTCTTGTTGGGCCTGCTTGATTTCAGTTAAGTCATCATAGACCGCGACGACTTCACCAGAGGATAATTTGAAGATGGTGTTTTCACGCCATCCAAGAATGCGCTCGTCATAATATAAAGAAACCGGGATCTCTTCAGTTTGCCCGGTAGCATAAACCCGCGCTAAGGCATCCAGCAGGCCAAATTCCTTGGCGGCAGGAAAGCATTCAGTGAGCCGCTTGCCGATGATGTCCTGGCGATGTTTTTGGTCGATACGTTCAGCGGCAGCGTTGTATTCCAGAAACTCAAAATCCTGGCCCTGATTGACGGCGCGATAAACCGCAACCCCGCTGCGGGTTTTTTCAAAAATTCCGCTGAAACGCTCTTTTTGACGCTGGAGTTCGATCTCTGCCTGACGACGCTGGGTGATGTCGGTTTGCACCCCGAAATGCCCCGTGATCCGGTTTTGTTCGTCGTAAATGCAGATGTAGTCGCCATCAATGATGATGGGGGTACCATCCCGGCGCTGCTCATGGGTTTCGACGTGCCAGCGCCCCTGATCAAACAGGCCACGCCAGATGTAGCGGCCATGCGCCAGATCATGGGCAAACAGGGCTTGCGGGGTGAGGCCGATAAAATCTTCCAGGCGGGCACCGTATTGGTCCAGCATGGCCTGATTGACCTGGGTCATGCGTTGATGGCTAAAGACATAATCCAGGGTTTTTTCTTTATCGACGGTGTCATTCCAGACAATCGGTTCGTCCAGCATCATAAAGAAAAAGCCACTTAAGGATTGGGAAAAAAAGATGTCCAGTTTACGCTGATTTTCTTCCAGGGCGATGGCGGTTTGTTTGCGTTCGGTGATGTCTAAAATCAGGCCATCCAGAAAGAGGACTTGGCCTGTTGAATCACAAATGGCCTGGCCTTTTTCCTGAACATAGACGATGTGTCCGTGGTGATGAACGATGCGGTATTCAATGTCCCAGGGTTTGTTGGCGGCGATGCAGTGTGCGATGGTGTCTACGCTGGTCTGGCGATCCTGTGCAAACATCAGGTCGTTGTAGCTGCGCGCAGAGGCACCGCTAAAGGCCGTGGCCGGATAGCCGCAGATGCGTTCTACGGCGTCGCTGATGTAGTGCATGGTACGCGCCTCGTCAAAGGCGCAGCGGTAGGTGATGCCGGGGATGTTGCGTACCAGTGAGGCGAATTGGTTGCGGGCTTCTTCGAGTGCCTGCTGGGCTTTTTTGGATTCGGTGACATCGCGATCACTGCCGCGATAGCCGCACAGTTGCCCCTGTTCATCGAGGATGGGGAAGGCATAGGTGGAAACCCAGAGGATCTCGCCGTGTTTGCAGACCACCGGGTTGATCAGATCGTGAAAGGCGGTTTTTTGGGAAAAAGCCCGGAAAGTCTCGGCCTTGAAGGCGCTGCGCCCTGACGGTGGATGTAGATCATAAAAATGCCGTTTGCCGATCAGCGCCTCGGGGCGGTAGCCCAATACGGCCTCGGCCACCGGGCTGACGTAGGTGTACAGCCCGTGTGCATCCACTTCCCAGGTAACGGTGCGGCTTTGCACGGCCAGTTGCGTCAGGCGTTGTTCGCGTTCGATCAGTCCCTGCTGGGCGGCTTTCAGTTCGGAGATATCCTGAATGATGGACCAGATGACGGCCCGCCCCGTGGTATCAACGGTTTTGAATCCATGCAGCAATACCGGATAGCGTGAGCCATCCTTGCGGATATATTCTTTTTCAAAGGGCCCGTAACGTCCGGTTTTTTCCATGGATTCAATCTGTTGCTTTTCATCGTCCATGTATTCCAGGGGGGTGACATCGAAATAGCTTAGGGTGCGGAATTCCTCGGGGGTGTAGCCTGCGGGTTCGTTGATGGCGGCATTGAATTCCAGAAATTCGCCGGTGGCGTAATCATTCATCGCAATCCCGACCGGCGAAAGCTCAAACAGGCTGCGAAATTTGGCTTCCTGGGCGGCAAGTGCGTTGCGGTCATGCACCTGGGCGGTGATGTCGCGATTGACGCCTACGGCGCGCACAGGGTTTCCCTGGGCATCGCGAATCACTTGGGCTTGGGCGGTCAAGGTGCGTATTTGCCCATCACTGGGGCGACAGATCTGGATTTCCAGATCAAAGGGGCGTTGCTCATACAGGGCAGCATGAAAGGCTTGGCAGGCGCTGCGCTGGCTTTCCGGGGTCAGGGTGGCCTCCCAGTCTTCATAGCGGTGGCTAAACTGCTTAGGATCAACCCCATAGATGCGAAACATGCCCTCATCCCAGGTCAGATAACCGCTGGTGACATCATAGTCCCAGATACCCAGCTGGGCGGATTCGGTGGCGATTTTGAGGCGCTCCTGGCTATCTGCCAAGGCCCGTTTGGCGGCTTTTTGGGTGGAGATATTGCGCAACACCGCCAGCACATAGGGTTTATCATCCAGCTGTAAGCCCACAATCGACACACTAAAATCAATCAGTTGCCCGTTTTTGTGACGCAAGCGGGTTTCAAAGTCATCACCCGCCGTGGATTGAACGCTGTGCAGACGGTGGTGAATCTCCGCCGGGCTGTGCTCAACGGCATAATCAGACACGGTAAGCTGGGCAAATTCAGCGGCGGTATAGCCCAGCCCTTCGTGGGCCAGGCGATTGAACTGCACCGCCTGCGTGGTCTGCGGGTCCAGCAGTAGCGTACCGTCCGGGTAGAGCTCAAACAGGGTGCGAAATTGCGCTTCCTGGGTTTGCAGGCGCTTAAGCATGGCGCGCTGCTCGCTGATGTCGGTATGGGTGCCGATCATGCGTATCGCCGCACCATTGGCGCTGCGCTCAATGACCTGGCCACGATCCTGAATCCATTTATAGCGTCCATCTTTGCAGCGCAGACGGTGTTCGCTGTTGTAGACATCGCTTGCGCCATCCAGGTGAGCCTGCAAGGCCGCAAGACAGGCGGCTTTGTCCTCGGGATGGATGCGATTTTCCCATTCGCTGAGATGATTGCCCAGCTCAGCGTCGGCATACCCTAACATCTGCTTCCAGCGGGCCGAAAAAAACACCTGGTTCTCCGCCAGATTCCAGTCCCATACGCCCTGTTGCGTGGCCTCCAGCACAAACCGCCAGCGTTGTTCACTCAGCGCCAGCGATGCCTTGGTCTGCTGTTCCTGGGTCTGATCGAGGATATAACCGCGAATCAGTTGCAGGCGGCCCTGTGCGTCGTATTCGGGCACGGTGTAGTCATAACACCAGCGATATTCGCCAGTGCGGGTGCGCAGGCGATAATGCTGCTCCCAATGGTTATGTCGTTGTGCCAGATGGTTTGAAACCTCTGCGGTGATGCGCTCGGCATCCTGAGGATGCAATAAGGATGAAAAGTCAAAGCCCGGATCGGTCATTTCCTGTGCCGTAAAGCCCAAAATGCTTGCGACATTGGGGGAGACATATTCCACCGGCCAGCCCGCTTCAGGACGCCAGACAAACACCACCACCGGGCCGCCGGTAAACAGACGCAGCTCGTTTTGCACCGCCTGTTCGCGCTTGACCATCGGCGTGATGTCTTGAAACAGCCATACCGCCCCGCCGCTTTCGGCAAAGGGCTTGGTGGAAAAATTCACCACCACCGGGCGCGTATCGGCGCGGATGAAGACCTCGCGCCCCTGAAAATCCTCGCCGTTTTGCCAGGCGCTAAACACCGGACACTGGTCCAGGGGAACCGGCGTATTATCACGGTGACAGTTGAGCAGGCAGCTGGCTGGGTTATCTATGCTGCTTTGCTGGGCACATTGAAAAAAGCTCAGCGCCCGTCGCCCCAGCATTTCTTGCGGGCTAAAACCCAGGATGTTGGAGGCCGCCTTGTTGGTGCGGATGATCACCCCTTGCGCATCAATGACCATCAAACCGCCCGGCACTTCATCGGTAATGCTGGCCAGCAGATGATTATTGGCCTTAAGTTGCTCATTGAGGCGCGACAGCTCTTCCTGGTGATTTTTCAGCAGATCAAACCACTGGTTGTAATACAGGCTAACCAGGTCTTTTTGCGTGATGATGCCGCTTAACTGCCCTTGGGCATCGACGACGACCACGCGCTTGATGCGGTGCTGGCGGCAAAATTCCAGCGCAGCGGCCACACTGGTGCGTTCTGGCAGGGTCAGCAGCGGCGCGCTCATATAATCTTTGACCGGGCGCGCCAGATCTGCCCGCTGACTGAATAAAGACACCACATCACGCTGCGTCAAAATCCCTACCGGGCTTTGCTCGCGCAAAATCAGCGCCGCCATGTGCTGCTCATGGCGCATGCGTGTGATAACCCAGCGTGTACGGGTGTGCTCATCGACCGTCAGCTTGCGCGCCCCCCACAGCAGATCGCCGACGGTCTGGGTTTGTGCCAGCATTTGCGGATCAAGGCTGGCAGCCAGATCGGTATAGCTGACAATCCCCACCAGCAGACCCGCATCATCAACCAGACAGATATGCTCGGAGCGATTGCGTATAGCCCGAAAACCATCCAGCAAGGAAGCCCCCGGGTGCATGATCACCACCTCCGCCAAATCCAGCTGCGCCAGGGGGGTGTTGTAGTCCAGATGATTTAGCTCTAAATCAAGCAGCATATTGGATAAAAACAGCCGATAACCTTGATCGTGAGTGACCACCACCACATCGCGAATATTATGCGTGGCCATCATGTCGATGGCATCGGCAATACTGGCCGTCTCCGGCAGACTGATAACCTTGGGGGTTGCTACGCTGCTGATTTTAGGAAAAAACATATCTACACCTTCTTCTACATACGCAGGTTTAAGCACTTGACATCCTCCCCCGCCTGAAGGCGGGGGATTCCTAACCTCACGATCAGGACTTTCTGTTTCAACGAGATCAGCCGATGCCGCTTTACAGCCACACGGGACTTACGTTCTCTGTGCAGACTAACCCCGCCAGCCCGGCGGTTAACACATTGCGCGCTGCATTCACATCGCGGTCGTGGAGATTGCCGCATTCCGGGCAGACCCACTCTCGGACAGACAGCGGCATTTTCGCTACGGTGTGTCCACACTCAGAACAGCGTTTGCTCGACGGATACCCGCGGTCGATACCCACCAGCATTCGCCCACACCATTGCGCCTTGTACTTCAACTGCCGGACGAACTCCGACCAGCTTGCATCGCTGATCGACTTTGCCAGACAGCGGTTCTTCTGCAGGTTGCTCACGGCCAGCGTCTCGACGGCGATCACTTGGTTCTCGTTGACCAGCCGGGTTGAAAGCGTGTGCAGGAAGTCCTTGCGGGCGTCTGTGATGCGTGTATGCAGCCGTGCAACCTTCAAACGTGTCTTGGCCCGGTTGCGTGAGCCTTTCTGCTTCTTCGCCAGCCGCCGCTGCAGCTTCGCGAGCTTGGCTTCATTTTTGCGAAACGTGTTCGGCGCGGCGATCTTCTCGCCGGTCGAGAGGATGGCAAAGTGGGTTAGGCCCAGGTCGATGCCCACCTTGCCGGTGACTTCGGGCTTCGGCGATACTGTGTCGTCGCACAGCAGCGACACGAAATACCGCCCCGCCGTGTCCTTCGACACGGTCACGGTCGTCACCTTCGCGACTTTCGGCAAGGTGCGTGACCAGCGAATAGCCAGCGGTGCGTCCATCTTCGCCAGCTTCAGCGCCTTGCCGTCCCACTTGAAAGCGCTGGTGGTGTATTCCGCCGACTGCTTCCCATATTTTTGTTTGAATTGCGGATACCCGGCACGCTTGGCGAAGAAGTTGACGAACGCCGTTTGCAAATGGCGTAACGCCTGCTGTACCGGAACGCTGCTGACTTCGTTGAGCCATGCATGTTCTGGCGTCTTCTTCAACGCGGTCAGAAGCGCGGAGGTCTCGTGATAGCCGACGCGCTTTTGGTCCTTGAACCACGCCTCCGTACGCAGCCGCAGCATGTGGTTGTACGCAAAACGCACACAGCCGAACGTCCGGGCAAGGGTTTGTTCCTGCGCGGGCGTCGGATGAAACCGGAAGCGGTAGGCGCGTTTAACTTCCATTCACAGGAAATAGCATACATGTATAAAGATAACAACCCACTACAGAGGAGGCGTCGGGAACAGGAGCACGCTTTGCGTGCTGCGCTATCCCTCCTTGGCCTTGCGGCCGGGGTTTCCCGCGCAAACTGATGATAACCGGGTTACTCGGTGATGCGAGGCTCGGGGGTGGTGGGCATCGGTGGGCGGGGCTTTTGCAGTAGTTCATCGGCCAGATGCATGGCCAGTGCCTGGCCGTCGCTCATTAAAAATTCAAAAAAGGTCTGGGCGACCAGTGACAAACCCTGTGCCCGTGGATAGGCGACATACCACTGGCGCAGAATCGGGAAGCCTTCGACATCGAGAATCACGATGGGGCCACGGGCGCTTTCCAGGGTCAGGGTATGCACTGACAGCACGGAAATGCCCAGCCCGGCGACGATGGCGTTTTTGATGGCCTCGTTGCTGCCCAGTTCCATGCGCACCTGCGCGCTCATTCCTTGTGAGGCGAACAGACGCAACACCGCATCCCGACTTCCGGAGCCGGGTTCGCGCATCAAAAAAGGTTCCTGCAGGATGGTTTTGAGGGGAATATGCGCCTGTCTGGCCAGCGGATGGCTGGCGCTGGCCATAACCACCAGGGGGTTGGGGGCAAAGGGCAAGACCTCAAGCTCATGGCCTTCGGGCTTGCGCCCAAAGATATATAAATCATCCTGACCGTGTTGCAGCCGTTCCAGCGCATGCTCGCGGTTGGTGACTTCAAGACAGATCTCAATCCCCGGATAGGCACGACAAAAAAGCCCCAGCACCTGCGGGATGAAATATTGCGCGGTGGTCATCACTGCCAGCCGCAAGCGTCCGCTTTTCAAGCCTTTCAGATCGGCCAGACGCATCTGCAGGCTTTCCAGCCGGGCGTGTAAATCCTGGGCGGTCTGTAACACCACTTCCCCCGCCTCGGTCAGGCGGATGCGTTTGCCAGTCTGCTGCAACAAGGCAATGCCGAGCACGTCTTCGAGCTGCTTGATCTGCATCGACACCGCAGGCTGCGAGAGGTGCAAGACCTCTGCCGCCCGGGTAAAACTGCCCACACGCGCCACACATTCAAACAGCTGTAACTGACGCAGGGTCAGTCGCATGGGCTCAGGTTCAGATTGCGCCAGATGGCCAGGGTGGGGCCGGTCTGGTTCATGGTGTAAAAATGCAGACCCGGTGCCCCGGCCTGTAATAACTGCTCACACAAGCGGGTGACCACCTCTTCACCAAAAGCCCGCAGCGAGGCCATGTCATCGCCATAACTTTCCAGACGTTTGCGAATCCAGCGTGGGATTTCCGCCCCGCAGGCATCGGAAAAACGCGCCAGCTGGGTGTAGTTGGTGATCGGCATGATCCCCGGCACAATCGGCAGGCTCAGCCCCAGTTTTTCGCAGGCATCGACAAAGGAAAAATACGCATCTGGATTATAAAAATACTGGGTGATGGCGGCGTTGGCCCCGGCCTCGACCTTGCGGCGGAAGTTCTCCAGGTCTTTGCTGCTACTGGTGGCCTGGGGATGAAATTCCGGATAGGCGCCGACCTCAATAAAGAAGTGATCGCCGGTTTCTTCGCGGATAAAGCGCACCAATTCATTGGCATAACGCAGCTCACCCGGTTCGCCGTGCATCCCCGAGGGCATATCGCCGCGCAGCGCCACAATATGACTGACGCCGTGGTTTTGATAGGTGTGCAAAATCTCACGGATATGATTGCGGGTTGAGCCGATGCAGGATAAATGCGGTGCGGCATCAATCCCCGCCTCGCGTTGGATATTGAGCACCGTTTCCAGGGTGCGCTCCTGGGTGGAGCCGCCCGCGCCGAAGGTGACGGAAAAAAAACGCGGCTGTAATTCGGCCAGCGTCTGCCAGGTCTGGCTCAGCTTGGCTGCCCCTTCCGGGGTTTTGGGTGGGAAAAATTCAAAACTGAAGGCCCGCTCATGAGCCTGTTGTGAACGCATAAGAAAGTCCTCGCAATATCGTGGCGGCGGCTTCTCGCCGTCGCTGACTTGTAGCGACATCTGGAAGATGCCGCCACGTCTATGCGGAGCCGGTGCTCCGCGCTCCCGGAACTTAGTAACGATAGGTATCCGGCTTATACGGACCATTCACCGGGACGCTGATATAGTGCGCCTGCTCGGGCGTGAGTGTGGTCAGCTTGACGCCGATTTTTTGCAGATGCAAGCGGGCAACGTGTTCATCCAGATGCTTGGGTAGCACATACACCTTATTGGCATATTGCGTCCCGTTTTGCCACAACTCCATCTGCGCCAACACCTGATTGGTGAAGGAGTTTGACATCACAAAGCTCGGATGCCCGGTGCCACAGCCCAGATTCACCAACCGCCCCTCGGCCAGCAAGATGATGCGATGCCCGTCGGGGAAAATCACATGATCCACCTGCGGCTTGATGTTTTCCCACGGATATTGACGCAATCCGGCGACATCAATCTCGGAATCAAAGTGGCCAATATTGCAGACAATCGCCTGATCTTTCATCCGCGCCATGTGCTCGCGGGTGATCACATTCACATTGCCGGTAGCGGTCACAAAGATATCCGCCTGTGCAGCGGCATCGTCCATCGTCACCACACGATAGCCTTCCATCGCGGCCTGCAAGGCACAGATTGGATCAATCTCGGTGATCCAGACACTGGCACCCAGCCCGCGCAGGCTCTGCGCACAGCCCTTGCCGACATCGCCATAGCCACAGACCACCGCAATCTTGCCCGCCACCATCACATCCGTGGCGCGCTTGATGCCATCCACCAGCGACTCGCGACAGCCATACAAATTATCAAATTTGGATTTGGTCACCGAATCATTGACATTGATTGCCGGGAACGGCAAACGGCCCTCCTTTTCCATCTGATACAAACGATGCACCCCGGTGGTGGTTTCCTCAGTCACCCCGCGCAGCGTTTTCAAAACTGTGGAATACCAATGCGGCTGAGTCTGCAGGCGCTGGGCAATGGCGGCAAACAACACCTCCTCTTCCTCATTGGTCGGTGACTGGATCAGCGAACGATCCTGCTCGGCCCGCGCCCCCAGCGTAATCAACAAGGTGGCATCCCCGCCATCATCTAAAATCAGATTCGGCGTGCCGCCATCGGCCCACTCAAAGATGCGATGGGTAAAATCCCAATATTCCGTGAGGCTCTCGCCTTTATAGGCAAACACCGGCACCCCCGCCTTGGCAATGGCCGCAGCGGCGTGATCCTGCGTTGAATAAATATTGCACGAGGCCCAGCGTACATCCGCCCCCAGCGCCTTGAGGCTCTCGATCAGCACCGCCGTCTGGATGGTCATGTGCAAAGAACCGGCAATCCGCGCCCCCTTAAGCGGCTGGCTTTTGGCAAACTCCTCACGCACCGCCATCAAGCCCGGCATCTCGGTCTCGGCAATCGCAATCTCCTTGCGCCCCCACTCGGCTAAAGAAAGATCCTTTACATAAAAATCATTGGCTTGGTTTTGGACAACAGCATTCATTGGCAATCTTTTTGCGTTTTCAGCGACCACAAAGGCCGACACAACGCAAACCTCCAGGTAGAATGGATTAAAGACACACCACAGCAGGCCGGCACCTTGATCAGTGCTGCGCTGGGCGTATCCATGAGATCGGTAGACACAAGGCAGGAACACGCGCTCGCCGCCCGGTACCGGGATACAGCGAGCGCCGTTTTTTAAGAAAGCACAGGGCATTGAGCCTTGTGAGGTCGGCAGGACACAGCCCGCACGACCTGGGAATGCCGCCTGAGCCTGGCGGAAAAAACCGCTGCAGCGCTCCTCAGACAGATCGCCCATTATAAGGAAATAACGTGCTTGGGGAATCAGAAATAGACACCCATATATTCTGATTGTTTTCCTTCGTTATTCTATTTCCTGCCCATGCGGGGTTCAAATGGCGGTCATCGCCCCTGTCAACCCAATTCAGAAAAGTCCCCTTTTGTGCAAAGCAGAAGTGTCCCCCGTAGAATGCGTGGTTATGGTGTTTGGGCTGGTGCCGGAGTGATGTTGCCCCGACCTCTCCAAGGGTGGTCCGGCGCCGGTTTGTAGGTTGGCTTGGCGGTCTGTTTTGCCTTGGCCTGGTCGACGCTGTGGTGGACACTTTTTTCATCATCCAGCGGTGTGGGCGGTTCGCCCTCAGCCAACAGACGGTAAGGCATGATGTGCCCTGGTGCAGGAGGGTGATGGTGCCGTCGAAGGCCTCGCAGACGGTGAGGGTCGGCACCCCGCAGGCGGTAGCCCTTGCCCTGTCCCTGAAGCTGATATTCCCGGTTCTTGAACTGGAAGCAAAGGTTCTTGGAGAGCTTACGGGTATGGTGCATGCAAAGGATGAGGGCCTGCTCCTCGGGGCTGTGCAGCACCGGTCGGTGGGCAGTCCTGGGGGCTTTGTGGCTCGACGGCGAAGCGGGCGTTGAAGTCGGCCATGAAGGTGGGGAGGAAGGCGTTGGCGGCGTCGATGTCCGAGATCTCACGCAGGCGCAGCTCCTTGACCAAACGGTCTTGCAGGGTCTGGTTGGC
>NZ_MU255056.1:2921562-2925117 GCF_000227725.2 Thiorhodospira sibirica ATCC 700588
CCTGCCGCAGATGCTTGTTCGCCACCGCCTGAATCATCTCTAGTCGGTCAATTTCTTTGTGACTCATCGTAATGTGCTCCTTCGTCATGCGTGCCCCTCCCGCTTAAATATAAAGGGGACATTTTAGAATTGGACGAAGGGGACATTACTGCTTTGGGCTAACATGGCGGTCATCGCCCCTTGCACTTGGCGCGCCTGCGTGTTTTGATGGTGATTCCATTCATCCAAGATCTCGTTGCGCGCCTATGTCTTATCCATCCGTTGATGACCTTGCCTTAGATGCCGTTCCCCCCTCAGCTCATGCCACGGTGCGCCATCGCGCCCAGGATTTTCTCAATGCCTGTGAGCAGGCTGGGTTGGCGTTTGCGCGCTGGCCCGAGGCGCTGGGCACGCTATGGTATTACAGTGATTTTCTGGCGCGCAGTGCGATTCAGCGTCCTGCTTTATTGCTGGAGCTGCTTGAGCAGGAGGCGCTGTCACAGCAGCAAACGCCCATGCAACAGCGGCAGCGCATTGAGGCGGCCTTGGCGGGTGTGGGCGATGAAGCCCGGCTGATGCAGCAATTACGCAGGGTGCGCACGCAGGAAATGCTGCGCATTGCCTGGCGGGATCTGAGTCAGCAGGCCGCCCTGGAAGAGACATTACAAGACCTAAGCACGCTGGCGGAAGCGTTGCTGGATGCCGCCTTGTGCTGGATTCATGCCGAGGCGGTCAAGCGCCACGGTCAGCCGCGTGACCATCAAGGCCAGCCCCAGCAGCTGCTGGTGATCGGCATGGGCAAGTTGGGTGGGCAGGAGCTGAATTTTTCCTCCGATATTGATCTGATCTTCACCTATCCCGAAAACGGCTGCACGGATGGTGATAAATCCATTGAAAATCAGCTGTTTTTTACACGTGTCGGCCAGCGTCTGATCAAGGTGATTCACGATACCACCGAGGATGGCTTTGTCTATCGGGTGGATATGCGTCTGCGGCCCTTTGGCGATGCCGGGCCATTGGTGATGAGCTTTGAGGCCCTGGAAGCCTATTATCAGACGCACGGGCGCGAGTGGGAGCGTTATGCCCTGATCAAGGCGCGGGTGGTGGCCGGTGATACTGCGCAGGCCGAACGTCTCAGCGCCTTGTTACGTCCGTTCATCTATCGCCGCTATCTGGATTACGGGGCCTTTGCCGCCTTGCGGGAGATGAAGGCCATGATCAACCGGGAGGCCAGTCGGCGCGGGCGTGTCGGGGATATCAAGCTGGGCGAGGGCGGTATTCGCGAGATTGAGTTTATTGGTCAGGCCTTTCAGCTGATTCGCGGTGGACGGGTGCCTGCCTTGCAAGCGCGCAGCATCATCACGGTGATTGAGCAGCTCGGGCGTTTGGGCCAGTTACCCGCCTATGCCGTGGAGCAGCTGCTGGCGGCCTATCGGTTTTTGCGCCGCGCTGAAAATCACCTGCAAATGGTCGCCGACCAGCAAACCCACAGCCTGCCAACAGAACCCTATGCACAAGAGCAACTGGCGCGCTCAATGGGCTTTGCGGACTGGCCAGCGTTTAGTCTACAGCTCAAGCAGCATCAGCAGCGAGTACAGGAACACTTTGCCCAGGTATTTGCCGCCCCGCAAAGCGAAAGCGAAGGCGAGTCCACGCAGCTTACCCCGCCCGCGCACAAAGATATGCACAGCATCTGGGAAGGCTCATGCAGCCCGCAGCGCGCCCAGGCGATGCTTGAGGAACGCGGTTTCAGCGAAGCTAAACAGACCTTGGAACAACTGCACGCTTTCCGCGAAAGCGCCACTGTGCGCGCTTTGAGCAGCACCGGGCGGACCCGGCTGGATCGCTTGATGCCGCTATTGCTGGGCGCGGTAGCTGAACAGGGGGGGGCGCCGGATCAGGTATTGCACCGCCTGCTGCGCCTGTTGCAGGGCATTGCCCGTCGTTCAGTTTATCTGGCGCTGTTGATGGAAAATCCGCTGGCACTGTCACAACTGGTCAGACTCTGCGCCGCCAGTAGCTGGATTGCCGATCACCTCGCCCGCCATCCCCTGCTGCTGGATGAACTGCTCGATCCACGCAGCCTGTACGCCCCCCCAGATCGCGAAGGCCTCAAACAGGCGGTCACTGAGGAATTACTGCAAGTGCCTGCCGATGATATGGAGCAGCTCATGGACCGCTTGCGCCTGTTTCGTCAGGTGCAGGTGCTAAAAGTGGCCGCCGCCGACATCATGGGGGTGTTGCCGCTGATGAAAGTCAGCGACCATCTGAGCTGGATTGCCGAGGTGGTGTTGGAGCAGGTCTTGCAGCTGGTCAACAAGCAACTGCTCGAACGCCACGGCGCGCCTCGCTGTCAGCATGATGCAGGCATCCAGCAACCCGGCTTTGCCATCATCGGCTATGGCAAGCTCGGTGGCCTGGAATTTGGCTACGGTTCGGATCTGGATATTGTGTTTTTGCATAATATCGAAGGCGAGTCATTGATGACCGAAGGCGTCCGCCCGATGAACAGCAGCGAGTTTTTTGGCCGCGTCGGGCAACGCCTGCTGCATGTGCTGGGCGCCTTCACCCCGGCAGGCCGTCTGTATGAGGTTGATACCCGCCTGCGCCCCAGTGGCGAATCTGGCCTGTTAGTCAGCAGCCTGACCGCCTTTGCCGACTATCAACACCACTCCGCCTGGACCTGGGAACATCAGGCACTGGTCAGAGCGCGCCCGGTTGCAGGCGACGCCCAGGTTGCCCGACAGTTTCTGGAGATTCGTGCCGAGATTCTCGCCAAAGCGCGTGACCGGCAGGCGCTGGCCACCGAGGTACGCACGATGCGCGAGAAGATGTGGGCCGAACACAGCCGCACCGCGCCCGGTTATTTTGACCTCAAACGCGACCCCGGTGGCATCACCGATATTGAATTCATCGCCCAGTACTATGTGCTGGCCTATGCCAACGAGTATCCCGAGCTGCTCACCTGGCCAGATACCATCCGCATTCTCGAAACCCTGGCCAGCACGGCACTCATCACCCCCGACCAGGCCCAGTTTCTGATCGAAAGCTACCGCCGTTTCCGCGACCGCATCCACCGCCAGACCTTGCAGGAACAGCCCGCCATCGTGGCAGAACATGAACCCTGTTTAAGCCTGGATCAAAGCGACATGCCCAAAGACGGCGCGCAAGCCACCAGTTTCGCCCACCGTCGCGCCGAGATTCAAAGCCTCTGGCAACGCATCTTTTAAGCTGCACTCAGAGGCTGTTTGGAAATTAATCGCGTAATGGCTTAACCTACGATTTTTTCTAGGAAGTGGCCCACATGCCCCAGAAATGCAGCAAGAAGATTCGCAAAAAAACGCTACCCGAGTCACCTCAGCGACGGCGCCTGGAAGGCGATCAAGCCGCTGTTGCCGAGCGCCCCGGTCGGGCGCCCTCGTAAGCTCAGCATGCGCCAAGTCATCAATGCGATCATCTATGTCCTGCAGACGGGCTGCCAGTGGCGTCAGCTGCCGCGCGACTTTCCTGCCTGGTCGGCAGTGTACTATGACTTCAATCGCTGGCGGCGCGATGGAACCTGGCAGCGTCTTCATG
>NZ_MU255056.1:2925217-2936659 GCF_000227725.2 Thiorhodospira sibirica ATCC 700588
ATCAAGGGCCGCAAACGCCATCTTCTGGTCGATACCCTGGGGCTGGTGCTGGCCGTCGTTGTCACCGCCGCCAGCGTGCAAGACCGTGATGGGGCGCGCCAACTCCTGCGCCATCTCCCCGGTCATTGCAAAAAGCTAGCGCAAAATCTGGGTTGACGGCGGCTACAGTGGACGCCTGGTTGACTGGGTTGCCCAGCGCTTTCGTTTCGTCTTGACGGGGGTCTTGCGTCCCAAGGAGCGCCGAGGGTTTGTTTTGTTGCCGCGACGCTGGGTTGTTGAGCGGACCTTTGGCTGGCTGAACCACTCACGCCGTCTGAGCAAGGACTACGAGCGCTTGATGTCGAGCAGCGAAGCCTGGATTTATCTCGCAATGAGTCGACTGATGGCTAACCGCTTGGTTTGAGGCGGTAGTTTCCAAACAGCTTTTAAGTGAAGTACCGCCAGTGAAAATACAGAAATCAACACCACCGGCAGGGTGGCAAGCAACATCATGCGCTGGCTGTAGTTGGCCTTTTTGAGAGGTGGTATGGTTTTCATTGCCAGGCTCCTCTGGCCTTTTTTCTGTTGGTATCAGGCACAGAGATGGCTAAAATGACGGCAATTTATCCAAACCCGCCGCCAGCGAATACACAAAAAACGAAATGGGCCTGCACTGAATACGAAAATGCCTCTTCGGGGCTTTGTTTTCCCTATATTTTGCTAGGGGGCGTTAACAATCAGGCCAGCCATACGACGGCTGACACGAGACACAGTAGCGACTGATAATTCCTTGCCAGCCGCTCATAGCGCGTGGCGATTCGCCTGAATGCTTTGATTTTCTGAAAGAATCTTTCTCCTAAGTTACGATCCTTATCGCTGTGCTAGTCAACCTCGATGACATCCAAAAAGAGGCGGTTATCTTTGGCGCTCACACCACCGTCGGTCACTTTACCAGGAAGGAGAGGCGCAAGCCTCTCCCACGGGTCATCTCGCAGCATCAAGCGGGGCATAAAGCATCCAAATTCAGTTATCTGACATCTACCTTGGCAAAACGGGTCATTGTTAGCGCCCCTAGTCCCAGCGCGCGGTTTATGTCTAAAATGACTCGGTGCAATGGCAGATTGGCGGCTTTTTGGCCTAGTGCGCAGTTGCGTAGGCATAAACTGCGATAAAATACCCTGCTGTAAAGCTTTTCATTCCCCTCATTGCCAGCCCTTGGGAGCGTGTCGCCGTGAATTTGATAGTGGGTTCCTTGATTGTTACGTTTAGCGTCTTTGGCGGTTTTGTCTTGCACGGCGGGCAGTTGCTGGCCATTTGGCAGCCCTACGAGGTGTTGATTATCGGCGGTGCCGCGTTTGGAGCCTTCATGATTGCCAATCCCAACAAGGTGATCGGCAAGGTCTTCAAGAGCATTCCTGCCTTAATGGGCGGGGCTAAATACAGCAAAGAGCATTATATGCAGCTCTTGGCCTTGATGTTTGAGTTATTCGGCAAAATCCGCAAAGAAGGTCTGATGTCCATTGAGGCCGACATTGAAGACCCCAATGCCAGCCCCTTGTTCAGTAAATACCCCAAGGTGGTGAGCGATCATCATGCGGTGGATTTTATTTGCGATTATATGCGTCTGGTGGTGGGCGGCAGCATGAATGCCTTTGAGCTGGAAAACCTGATGGATGTCGAGCTGGCAACCCATCATGAGGAATCTGAAGAGCCCAGTCATGCGGTCAACCGGGTGGCCGATGCGTTGCCAGGCTTTGGGATTGTGGCGGCGGTTTTGGGGATTGTGAACACCATGGGCTCTCTGGATGGTCCCATTGAGGTCATCGGTGCCAAGGTGGCTGCCGCGCTGGTCGGGACCTTTCTGGGGATTTTGCTGGCTTATGGTTTTGTCGGCCCGATGAGTACTGCCCTGGAGCGCCGCGCCCAGGAAGAGGCCAAATTCATGGCCTGTATCAAGGTCTGCATCCTGGCCAATATTCAGGGCTATAACCCGCCGGTGGCGGTGGAGTTTGGCCGCAAGGCGATGGCCTCGGATATGCGTCCCAGCTTTCAGGAACTGGAAACCCATCTGCGCAATGCCAAAGAGGGCTAATTCATGGCCCTGGATGACAAAAAACAACCGATCGTCGTCAAAAAGGTCTATAAAAAGGCCGGGCATCATGGCGGTTCTTGGAAGGTCGCCTTTGCCGATTTTGCCACCGCGATGATGGCCTTTTTTCTGGTGTTGTGGTTACTCAATGCTACCACGGCAGAACAGTTGGGGGGCATTTCTGAGTATTTTCGCAATCCTTCAGCGGTGGAGGGCAAAAGTACCGCCTCCCCCGGCTCTTTGGGGGATGGTACGGGCGTGGCCCCGGCTTTGATCAATCTGGAGGGTGCCATTGATGTTGCCCCTGAAAGCGACTACGATGCTGACAGCAGCCATGAATTGAGCGAACGCATGGAGCGCGAGCAACTGGAGGCGTTGATGCAGGTCTTGCGTGAAAGCATCGACAGCAGTCAGGCATTAGCCCCTTTCAAGGATCAGCTGCTGCTTGATCTTACCCCGGAGGGCTTGCGCATTCAGATTGTTGATCATGAAAACCGCCCGATGTTTGATCTAGGCAGTGCAACCTTGTTAGGGTATTCACAGGCGATTTTGCGTGAATTAGGCGCGCTGATTAACGAGGTGCCCAATAAAGTGAGCATTACCGGACATACCGATGCGCGGCCCTTGCTGCGCGCCAATTACAGTAACTGGGAATTATCCGCAGAACGCGCCAATGCGGCGCGACGCGCCTTGGTTACTGGCGGGATGCAACCCGAAAAAATCGGACGGGTGGTAGGGCTGGCCGATACGGTGCTGTTTGACAAGGAAGACCCGCTGAGCTCTGTCAATCGGCGCATCAGTATTATTGTGCTGAACAAGCGCGCTGAAGAGGCCATTGCCCTGGATGGCCAACTCCCGGATGTGCCGCCCACCCAAGAGCGCGGCGATGTGCCTTAATCCTATGTAGTCAGCGAGTAACCACAGTGCCTGTACATAAGCCATCTTCCCGCAGTATCAAGCTGGGCCTGATGCCGCCATTAACCGGTCTGGTGGGCATCTATGGGGCTGAAATTACCTGGGCGGCACGCATTGCCTGTCAGCGCATCAACGAACGCGGCGGACTTTTGGGTCTGCCGCTGGAGCTGATCGTTGAAGATGATGGCAGCTATCCCGAAACGGCGGTGCCAGCGGCCCGGCGTTTGATGGAGGAGCATGGCTGCGTGGCGCTGATCGGCAATCTGTTATCCAACTCGCGCATTGCCATCGCTGCCCAGGTGGCTGAACCCAAACGCATTCCCTACCTCAATTTTTCCTTTTACGAAGGCAGTATCAGCGGGCGCTATTTTTTCCACTTCGCCGCCCTGCCCAATCAGCAAATCGACAAGATGATCCCCTTTATGGCGGCGCGCTATGGGGAGAAGATGTTTTTTGCCGGGAATAATTACGAGTGGCCACGCGGCTCCATTGACGCAGCCAAGCAGTCGCTAAAGCTGCTCAATGGCGATGTGCTGGGCGAGGAATATCTGCCCATGGAGGCCGATGATGCGCAGATCGAAGCGCTACTGGAACGGGTGGCGCGCAGTGGTGCGGATGTTTTCGTCCCCTATTTTGCCGGGGATGATCAGCTCAGACTGCTGACCCGCTTTACCGAAATGGGCCTAAAGCAGCGCATGGCGGTGGTCATGGGGCATTATGATGAAGTGATGGTCAGCCATTTACCGCCGCAGGTGCGGGAGGGCTTTTATTCCAGTAATACCTACTTTATGTCCGTAGACACCCCGGCAAACCACGCCTATCTCAAAGCGCTGGCTGTGATGCCGGGGATTCACGGCGTGTGGCCGCATGGCAATGGTTTTTTGACCAATTTTGGCGAAGGCGCCTTCATGTGCGTCAATGCCTTTGCCCAGGCGGTCACTCGCGCGGGCAGTCTGGATGCCGAGGCGCTGGTAGAGGCGCTGGAAACAGTGTGTGTAGAGGGGCCGCAAGGCGTGGTGTGCATGGATGCCGCGACCCATCATGCGCAGGTCAACAGCTATCTGTCGCGCTGCCGGGCCGATGGCACCTTTGAAATCATTGAAAGTTTCGGCACCATTGCGCCACAGATTCCGGTGCGTTATCAATCCGTGGCCCGCGCCTGGCCGATCCATGCCTCACCCACCTCGCCGCAGCTGGCCGCCCATATTGCCAGCAAGGCCACCGAGGCGCTGGAGCGCTTTGGCAGTGCCCAGCAGATTCTCTCGATGGCCGATATTGCCATTCTGGCCACCGATGCCCGTGGCGTGATCATTGATGCCAATCCGGGGGTGTGCCAGTTATTTGGCTATGAGCTCAGCGAGCTGCAAGGGATGTTGGTACATCTTTTGGTACCGCCGCATTTTCGGGCGCATCATGCCGAGCTGTTTGCCGAATTTGTCAGTGGCGATGAAACTGCCCGGCGCATGTCGCAGCGGGGCGAGATCACCGGCTATCGCAAGGATGGCACTTTCTTTCCGCTGGAGGCCTCCATTGCCAAGTTTCGCAGCGATGGGCAATGGTTTTTAGCCGTCACCATGCGCGATATCACCGAGCGCAAGCAGGCCGAAGAGGCGCTGTTGTGGCGGGCGACGCACGACGCCCTCACCGGTCTGCCCAATCGGGCGTTGATGCGCGAGCGGCTCAACAATGCCCTGCTGCGTTCCCAGCGTCACAATCTTAGTCTGGCGCTGCTGTTTATTGATCTGGATGGCTTCAAGCTGATCAACGACACCCACGGTCATGAGGCCGGGGATGACGTGTTGCAAGTGGTGGCCGAACGCCTGATGGCCAGCGTGCGCCCCGGCGATACCGTAGCGCGTCTGGCGGGTGATGAATTTGCCATCCTCAGCGAACAGATCGCCCAGCCGGAAGATATCGCCAGCCTTGCCGAGCGCATCAATCAATGCCTGCGCGAAGCGATCTCACACAGCACCCAGGAACTCTTTGTCAGCGCCAGCATTGGCGTGGCCATTGGCCATGGTGACAAACACTCCGCCGATGAACTGCTGCGTTATGCCGATACCGCGATGTATTCGGTCAAGCAAAAAGGCCGCGATGGCTGGCAGTTCTTTAATCACGAACTGCAAGAAGAGGCCCTGCAACGCCTGACTATTACCCAGGGCCTGCGTCTGGCGGTTGCGCAAAACGAGCTCTTTGCCCTCTATCAGCCCATTGTCACCGCCAATGATGGACGCATTATCGGTGCCGAACTGCTGCTGCGCTGGCGTTCCTCCAAGGGGCTGGTGTCCCCGGCAGTCTTCATCCCCATTGCGGAAATGACCGGTGCCATTGTACCGATTGGCGCGTGGGTGTTTCGTGCCGGCTGTGAGGCGGAGGTGGCCTGGCGGCAGCGCTGGGGCGAACAGGCCCCGTATATCTCCATCAATATCTCGGCCCGCCAGCTCAGCGAACCCACCATTGTTGAGGATTTTATCGCCATTCTCGAACAGACCGGCGCCGATCCCCACCGCATCTCGCTGGAAGTCACCGAGACCTCCCTGATGGCGGATATTGATGGCAACCTGCGGGCCTTGCGGCGTTTTACCGAATTGGGTATGCGTCTGGCAGTGGATGATTTTGGTACCGGCTACTCCTCCCTGGCCCAACTGACCCGCCTGCCTGCCAGCGTCTTAAAAATCGACCAAGCCTTTATCTACGACCTCGAACACCACAGCGAAAACCGCACCGTCGTGCGCGCTGTCATGGGCTTGGGCAAAGCCCTTGGGCTACGTCTGATTGCCGAAGGCGTGGAAACCAAGGCCCAACAACAAGAACTCTATACCCACGGCTGCGATTTTATCCAGGGCTATCTGTTCTACCGGCCACTCACCCAGGAAGAGCTGGGCAAAGCGGTGGATCAGCAAGCCGGGTTGTGCGCCCTGCCCAAAGACAGTCCGCACTACTTCATCATCTACGTCAGCCGCGCCAATGCACAGATGAACCCCAGCGCCTTTGAGCAAATCCTGGTCAAAGCCCGCGCCTACAACGTCGCTGCCGGGATCACGGGCTGTCTGATCTATCAGGAAGGGCAATTCATGCAAATGCTCGAAGGCCCCAAAGACAAAATCCACATCCTCTTAGATCATATCCGCGCTGATCTGCGTCACACCGACTTCACCACCGTCATCGAAGGCTACAGCACCCAGCGCGTCTTCCCAGACTGGAGCATGGGCTTTCGCGACATGACCCACCTCCTCGACGCCCCGGATTTCACCCCGTGGCGCAAGCGCAAAATCAGCCTGTTTGAACTTGCCGAAGACGCCCGCACTTCGTACACCTACATCACTGCCCTGGCCACCTGTAAAACAACCTAGCACCATTCGCTGAAACTATGCAGGATAATCGAGACCCAGCCGCCCCCTCCTAAAACGTCCAAAACGGCTTATCTTTGCGCATCAGCCGAAAAATTGAAGGTCTGAATGCTTACCCTTGATTTTTTGTTAATTATGACTAACGCCTAACATCAAATTTTTTAGCAATTTTTGGACCAGATTTATGTGATTTTTATTTGACATTCATAGTGCCTTTACATTTAGGAAACTTTGTACAGCCCCAGAATTGCTTACCGATCTTTTGACCATTTTTCGTTTTTCGTAGAATCATTGCGCTACCGCATTTTGGACAATTCGGTACATTGCTATTTTCTTTCTCTGAAATGATATTTTTTACATGCCTGATATGCTCACGCTGTTTTTTAAATGATGGCGCAATCCTTTTTTGTTCTATTTTTTAATTATTTCCGTTACTTGCGATTGTGTTAAAACGGGATTTTTCTTCGATTTTATATACTTCGCATAATCTCTGCCATGAGTTACATTTTCAGGCATTTCTATTTTGAATGTGCTATCACCTACAAAAACAATTACAGAATGAACTTGCTGTGCATTCAGACCCAATAAGGATTCAAGTGTTTTTGTATGCTTGTAGTTCTGATGCAATGGGTTCTGGAATTTGCTTGAATGTTTATAAATCTTTTGGGTCCATGTTTTTTGGTTAGTGCTGCCGAATATCCATCCTTTCATGTTTTTTGTTTCAACCACAAAAACGCCAAATTCTGAAACGATAATGTGATCAATTTGTGTGCTTCCATCTTCTGTTGGTAGGGTCACGTTCTTGATTAGATAGTATTTTTCTTTATCCAATAATAAATTTTCTGATAAATTGATGAAAGACTCACCAATAACACCTTTCAACCAAGGAGATTTAAGAACTACTACGAAAATCGCAATTGGTATCAGATACCAAAGAGCGTTGATTATTTTATTAATGATTAGTAAAAAATCCATTCTGCTGCCTAATTATTCACAATAACGCCAAAAATCACCGGCGGCAAAAAAGCAGAGCGACGAAAGCGCAGCGCTTTTTGTTGTTCGTGTGAATTTCAATTTTTATGTAATTAATATGCCTGGACACCATATTTGAGTAACATTCTTGGCAAAATATCATCCAGGTTCTGCACATCTTTATCTTGAAGCTCTATAAGATTAAATCCGTACTTTCTATATAGTTCTATTTTTTTCTCTTTGCGGGCTAGATACTTTGGATCATTCTCATAGCCCCAATACTCAATGTAAACCTTGCCAGTAGGTATGTAGAAGTCGGAGTAGACATCTTCTTCGATAGGCAACTTGCGTTCATATGCATGAACTATCTCTGCCATATAGAGCCAATTATCAATTAGCATTTCTGCTTTAGAACGAACAAAATGTCCATCAGCTGCGCGATGTTTTGCCTCAAATTTTTCTCTGAAACCTATGTCATCAGGTTCGCTTTTTTTTGATTCTGGTGTTTTTTCTTCCTCCGTTCCTTTAACGTGCCCGATTGTTTCCTTTAGTGATTTTGACTCAATGATAGCCTCTGGCCACCTAACAAAAGGAATGCCAGATTTTTTGTCTTCTGCTTGCAGACCACCTTGTTTTTTACCTTGCTCCGTTAAAACCCATCCCTTGATTCCTTTGTTTAGCCAGCCTAACTCTGAAAATATGAAGTTTATTTTATTTGCAGATAATTCAAATGATCGGCCGATTACAGTTGCGGTAACCATTTTTATTTTTTCAGTAGAATCTTCTCCGTTTTCAATATTTAAATCAAGATTTTCAGGCCAAACAATATATTTTCCATATTGTTCTGAGTTTCTGTACTCACCACCGATTGCTTGTCCTTCTGCTGTTAATGCCCATGAATCATTATTCTTTTCAATAAATCCTCGCTCCAGCAGGTACTCAAAAAGCTCTTTCGCTGAAAGCCCAAGTGATTTTGAAAGTGTTGTAGTTGATACAAGTTTCATAATTCTAAATGCACTCCTTTTGCTGCCCTAATGAAACAGAGCCGCACAAGCGGTTCTGTGTTGTCACTGAAGTATACAGAAAGTGACTCGGGTGTGCTAGACAGAATCTGCCTGGCATTGCTAGCGTAACCATTCAGACCCTCCTCCTAAAACGTCCAAAACGGCTTATCTTTGCGCATCAGCCGAAAAATTGGAGGAGAGTCTGAGCGCTTATGGTAATTTCGCTTCAATGAAGACTGTTAGTCGGGAGCGCTCTGAGTCTGCGAATACAGTCTGCGCAGTAATAGGCCCGCGTGAGGTACGCAGCTCAAAGACCAGCGTTGTATCTTGCACATAAGCTGGCGCTCTAAACGATGGCGTCAAGGTGTTTGAGCCGCTCAGGATGATGCTGCTTGCGGCATCATTGATGGGTAGCCACTGATGATAACCCGTCAATCAAATAGCTACGCTGCTGCATATTGAATCGCTAAGGGTTTAATTCCCCGCCGCTTGCGGCGGGGTTCTTTATTTCGTATCCGGATACCAAAGATTTGCGACTCCAGGCCGCAGGCGGTGGGTTACTCTGGCGTTTCTGAACTTTTGCCGACTGCCCGGATTCCCCAACGAAGTTAAACGTGACGGCCTCTTCCCGTGGCGGCATCATCTTGATGCCGCTTAAAGCCAAGCGAAGGCACGATGCCCCGCCATGCAGCAGCGGCTTCCCTGCCTGCGCCGCGTGCGTCGCGGTAGGCAGCCGTCGCTTTAAGCGGCACCTGGAAGGTGCCGCCACAGGATAAAGTGTTTTTTAGCGATGGGGTGTGGCCTTGCCCAGGCAGCGTTTCACCGCCTAGGCGAAACCGGATCCACAGGGTTTCATCGGGACGCAGCGGGTAGCGGCATTTTCCAGATGCCGCCGCAAAAAAAAGCGACACCGGGAAGGTGTCGCTATGGCTAAAGCATCAAGGCATCTTCAAACGTGTTCGGCTTCGCACAGCAAGGCCTCGCCAAGCTGCAAGGTGCGTCCGTGAAAATGCACATGGTAATGACAATTTTGCGGGTCATCGGCCAGGACTTTAATCACTTCGCCGATATCCTCTGGGGTGGCGATGACTTCCCCGTCAATCGCCAGGGGTCTGGTGGGTTTTACTTTGTCGCGAAATGCAAAGCGGCTGGGATGCCAGGGTTGCTCAAGGTTTAATAATTCCTCCTCACGACAGCCAATCACCCGACCCTGTTCGAGAAAATGCACCGAGTAGATGATCTGGGTTTGCAGGAACAATCCCATCTCAATGATATGCCCGATGCTGCCGCGTGGGATCAGTAATTCACCGCGCCCAATGCCCGGATAACTGCCATCATTGCGCACATTGCGCCGCAGACGTACCGCCTGCCCATAATCAAAACGGGCGCGCATGATCATTCCTCCCGTTTGCTAAACGCCTGACTGAGCGGGATCACCGTGACCTGGGGTTCGCCACGCCGAAAGACTTTAAAGACCTTTTCGGTACGCGCATCCGAGGCTACAAAATCCTCATAGGCCTGGCGCAGACGCTCGGCATAGACAGTCCGCGCCTGCTCTGCGGCAATCGGCGCCTGATTCAGGTAGTCGTGGAAGCGTTGCAGAATGTGCAAGCGATTCACCTGCACCAGGGCAGGGTCATACGCAATGCCGAAATAATCCAAAAACTCCTCGGCAGTGCTAAGTTCTTTGAGATCATGTGTGAGTGTCATGAGCAGGTCAGCCCTTCAGAAGATGGATGTAATGCAGGAAAAACGGCTTCCGCTGATACCTTGGGGCCGTCTTCACCCAGTTGCTGATACCACTGGGCCAGCTCGTGTTCGCTGGGTGGTCGTTTATCGCTGACCGCCATCTGGCGCACCCGAGCCAATAGCAAAAAGGCCTGTGCCCTGGAAAGGCTAATCCCCAGGGCGGCATAGGCTGCCATGACCGCGCCTGTGCCGGAATGCTTGCCCAGCACCAGACGATGGCTACGCCCAAGGAGGGCCGGATCAACGCCCTGGTAATTGGCCGGATCTTTGAGCAGCCCGTCTACATGGATGCCGGCTTCATGGGTAAACACCCCTTCACCGATCAGGCTTTTTTGCCAATGCACCGGTCGTCCGCTGGCATTTTCTACCAGCTTCGACAGGGCTGGAAAACGGCGCAGATCAATGCCGGTCTCCACGTGATGCAGTTGTCTGAGCGCTAACACCACTTCCTCGAGTGCGGCATTGCCCGCCCGCTCGCCAAGTCCATGCACGGTGGTATTAAGATGAGTGGCTCCCCCCAGGGCCGCCGCAAGGCTGTTGGCCGTGGCCAGACCCAGATCATCATGGGCGTGCATCTCCAGCTCCAGATCGCTGTGGGCACGCATCCGTTGGAAGCGCGCATGCACCCCAAAGGGCTCCATGATGCCCACGGTATCGGCAAAACGAAAGCGCCGCGCCCCGGCCTGGGCAGCGGTTTGCAGCACCGCCAGCAAAAAATCCTCGGCAGCGCGTGAGGCATCCTCGCCGCCCACGCATACCTCAAGGCCCATCTGCCGCGCCGCCCGAACCTGATAATCGACAGTCGCCAGGACCCAGGCCCGGTCGCGTCGTAATTTGCGTGCAATCTGCTGATCCGATACCGGAATTGACAGATCGACCATATCCACCCCAAGCCCATGACAGGCCAGCAGGTCATCATCGCGCATCCGCGCCCAGACCAGCAGCCGTGCCGCCAAGCCTTGTGTGGCCAGGCAGCGGATAGCCTCGCGCTCTTCTGTGCCCATCGCCGGGATGCCAACCTCAAGCTCTGGCACCCCCAGCTGATCCAGGCCCTGGGCAATGGCGATGCGCTCTTCCAGGGTAAAGGCCACCCCGGCGGACTGTTCGCCATCGCGCAAGGTGGTGTCGTCTATGATGATATGTGGTGCGGACATGATTTCAAATCTCAAGGCAAGGATTGCATGTCCTCATGCAAAGCGCAGGCCAATCAATAAATCAATGATTTTTAGTGATTTTTAGCAAGATGCGTATGTAACAGACGGGATAAACGCGAGGGGATGTTGCAAAGCTGACAAGTTAAGGAAGCTCTGAATAACTCCGCATTTTTGCGATAATTCACTCATCAGTCAATCAATCGGTATTTGCCCCATGGATCAGCTATCAA
>NZ_MU255057.1:0-3715 GCF_000227725.2 Thiorhodospira sibirica ATCC 700588
TCTTTCTTTTTTGTACTGCCATGTAGATCAATAATATATATTTTATCAAATGTTTCCAGCATTGATTTGCGCATTTGACGATGAATGAGTCCGTCAAGAAAGCTGTTGTTTGTAATGACGCCGATAATACCTTCACCGGTTTTTTCAATCAGGTGTTGGGCAAAGCGGATGAATTTGATGTAATCGTCTGAAAGTGGCTGAATATTACGTTCTTTAAGATCACGCTTGTAATCCATCATTAAGTGGTTGATCCACTCGCCGGTGTTGGCGCTACTCACTGAGTAGGGCGGGTTGCCGATGATGCACATGATGGGCATGTCGCGTTTGATGGTGTTGGCGCCTTTGGCTTCGCGGGAGAGCCATTGGCTGAAGAGGAGGGTTTGGTTGGGCGGGGCGCCTTCTTCGAGGGCGTTGGTGAGATACACCGATAGGCGCGGGGCGCTGGCGGTGGGTTGGTAGCCCATGTCGGTGAGGATCATGTCGAGTTTCATGTGGCACATGGCATAGGAGGCCATGAGGATTTCAAAGCCGTGGAGGCGGGGCATGAGGTCTTGTTCGAGGTATTGGGACCACAGGCCGGGGGCGATGCCCTGGATTTTGGGGGCGATGCGTTTGATGACCTCGGCAAGGAAGGTGCCGGTACCGGTGGCGGGGTCGAGGATTTGTACGCGGTGGAGGGTTTTTTTGATGGTTTGGCGGCGGCCTTTTTTGTCGGTTTGGCCGGTTTCCCAGTGGTCGAGGGTGAGGGTGCTGGTGTCGGCCAGGCCGTCGGGCAGGCCGAATTCATGTTGCAGGAGGTCGTCTACGGCGCGCACGATGCATTGGACGACGGGTTCGGGGGTGTACCATACGCCTCGGGCTTTGCGTTTGGCGGGGTTGTAGGCGGCGAGGAAGGTTTCGTAGAAGTGGAGGAAGGGGTCGTGTTGGCCGGTGAGTTTGCCAAAGTGGGCGAGGAGGCTTTTGACATCGGCGGCCTGGAAGACGTCGGCGAGGTCGTCGATGATCCAGGCGATGCGGTCATCAAGTTCTACGCCAGCGATGTAGCCGAATAGTGAGCGCAGGAAGGGGTTGGATTTGGGCAAAAGTTCGAGGGCTTCCTGGCGGCTGAAGGTGTCAAGGCGGGTGTCGTGGAGGCGGGCGGCAAACAGGCCGTAGGCGATGGTTTCGGCGTAGAGGTCGGCAAAGTCGGCGGGGCTGATGTCATGGATGAGGTGTTCTTTGAAGGCGTGGTATTGGCCGGTGAGTTCGTGTTCGGGGTGGGTGTCGGCTTGTAGGGTGTTGTGGAGGATATCTTTGATGAGCAGGGCTTTGCCGGCCATGCGTTCGGCCAGGTCTTGGGGTTTGGTGATGGTTTGCGGGCGTTGGACGATGAAGTCGCGCAGCAGGTTGTCGAGGCTTTGGTAGTGTTCGGGGTGGGGCTGGATGTGGCCGTTTTGCAGGCTGGCGATGGTGAGGGTTTTCAGGCGTTCGCCGTTGCGGTAGTAGTCCCAGTCCAGGCCGTTGGTGTAGAGGAGGTTGGGAAGGGCTTTGCGGTAGCGGTCGAGTTGGGCTTTGTTGCTGTCTTTGAGGGTGCGCAGGTTGATGCTGAGGTCTTTGGCTTCGAGGTGGCCGATGACGATGTCGTTGCGCTGGATGATGAAGTCGGGGGCGCCGCAGGCGATGCGCTTGGGTTCGTTGATGGCGCGAATGCTGGGGTCTAGGCTGTTGAGCAGGCTTTCCAGCGCGGCGCGGTAGGAGTGTTCGGTGGCGTGGCCGCTTTGGTGGGTGGTGTGAATGCGTTGGATGAAGTCGCTGATCCGGCTCATGGACGGCTCCTTGTGGTGTTTGTTGTTGGGTTGTGTGGGGGAGTTTACTGTATTTTTGGGAGGTGTGGCGGCGGCTTCCAGCCGTCGCTTTTTTTTAAGCGGCATCTGGAAGATGCCGCCACGGGGAGCGCTGAGTTGTACTCGGCCAGTCAGAACACGCACTAAAAGCCAGCCGAGTGTAACTCGGCGCTCCGGAGGTGTTTGCACGGTTAGAGATCCATGTGAAGGGTGTGCATGATGCGTTGGGTTTCGCTGAGGACTTTGATGATGCGTTGGTAGTGTTTGACTTCTTCAAAGTTGAGGGTGCGGCCTTTGCGGTCTTTGAGCCATTTTTGGGCGGGTTGGTAGCCGCCGATGTAGAAGTTCCAGGCGATTTCGGGGGCGTTGTCGAAGTATTGCTGGGCGTTGATGTAGATTTTGCCGTCGGTATAACGCGGTGTGTTGATGATGTTATCGCCGTCGCCGGTGAAGGGGTAGGGGGTGGGGCCGATGGCGGCGGGTTCCATCAGATGCAGTTGGCGGAGTTGGTTGCCTTTGGCGGCGATGTCCCAGAATTGTTGGGGGCTGGTGGGCCAGGGGATGCGGGGGAAGTCGATTTTGAGGAATTCGGCGTAGGTTTGGCGGTAGGCGGGGCTGTGCAGTACGCCGTAGAGGTAGTCGAAGACGTTGAGTTCGTCAGGGGTGCCGTGGTCGGGATGGGTGGCCAGCGTTTGCAGTTTGGCGTAGAGCGCGGGGTCGAAGTTGACGCGGCGCGTTTGGTCGATGTCTTGGTCAGTGGGGTAGAGGTAGAGGGGCATTGTGTAGCCAGTTTCAGACGTGTTTAATGACACGTAGCACATATCAGAAACAAAGTTATGTACCAAGCAATGCTGGTATGCTTTTCCTCTAAATTGCCTGCAAAGCTGCAATCCAAAATTTTCTTTATTTTTCAATAAATTATGCATCACTCTCATTCTATCAAAATCAATTACACATGAATCATAATATATGAATCTGCTATCAAATGGACGATAGCTGCATAATGTAACTTTTTCTGCATTGAAGGAATTACTTTTTCTCGAATCTGAGAGGCTCCAATCTCTATTGTCTTTTAGCTTCATTTCAGCACGAATAATTTCGTCAGCTGCAGATTTATCGAAAAAACGCTTTAAGCGATTTTCTAGGGAAAGCTTATCTATATCTATAACAAAATTATCACGATGTGTTTTTATGCCAGATGAATTTATTGGCATAAAATTATCAACCTTAAAGCCTTCTTCGTATTTTTTTTGCTGCTCAAAATCTTTTGGAATAAAGAAATAATTTGGCTTTTCTGGTGAGATTTTTTTAAATTGCATTTCGCTCAGCATTAATTTTTCTAATTCTGCGTGCTTTGCTTTGCGCTCACCCCACATATCAATATGATGCACCTCTGCTAAAACGCTGCGAGAGCCTTTCTTTTTGAGGGCAATGGTGATACCGACACCTTGCTGTATGTCAAAAACATTTTTATCGGGCTTGCCATCTGGTGTCACTTCTTTCTTTTTTGTACTGCCATGTAGATCAATAATATATATTTTATCAAATGTTTCCAGCATTGATTTGCGCATTTGACGATGAATGAGTCCGTCAAGAAAGCTGTTGTTTGTAATGACGCCGATAATACCTTCACCGGTTTTTTCAATCAGGTGTTGGGCAAAGCGGATGAATTTGATGTAATCGTCTGAAAGTGGCTGAATATTACGTTCTTTAAGATCACGCTTGTAATCCATCATTAAGTGGTTGATCCACTCGCCGGTGTTGGCGCTACTCACTGAGTAGGGCGGGTTGCCGATGATGCACATGATGGGCATGTCGCGTTTGATGGTGTTGGCGCCTTTGGCTTCGCGGGAGAGCCATTGGCTGAAGAGGAGGGTTTGGTTGGGCGGGGC
>NZ_MU255057.1:3815-54681 GCF_000227725.2 Thiorhodospira sibirica ATCC 700588
GTTGCAGGGCCTGGCGCACGGTGCGGTAAGTGTCGGTGCCGGGGGTGGTGGGCAGGCAGGTGTGGGCCGTGCGGTTGAAGTGTTCGATGAGCGCAACGATTTCTTCAGGGGTGCAGCTTCGCGGGGTGGGCAGATAGGCGGCGCGGTCATGGCTCATCGGCGTGGCTGGTGGGGAGGCGGGTGGAGGTGCGGGGGCTTGCACCGGGGCTGTATTCACCGGGGCGGGGGTCTGTGGCGGCGGAGTTGTCTGCACCGGCGCGGGGGGCGTTGCCACAGGAGCGGTATCAGGTACTGACGGTGTCAGCGAATCAGCGGGCAAGGGCTGCAACACCATCCGATAGCGATTGGTCCGGCGGGCATTGCCCGAAATCACCGCCACCCAGCCCAAGGCTTTAAGCTGACGGATCGCCCGCTTCACCGTACTGAGCGAGGTTTGTGATTTATCCATCAAGGCTTTGAGTGAGGGCCAGGCCAGACCGCTTTGCGAATTCACAAACAAAACCAGGCGGGTCGCCACCCGCACCACCGCATGAGACAAACGCCGATCACTAATGACCAAGCGCTCCCATTGAAGGATTTCCGTCGGGGATTGAGCAAACTTTACAGACATCGCGGTAATCTCCAAACACAAGAAACGGAGACCACCGACTGGATTGAGCGGGGATCGCCAGCACCGGGCAGCATCACAGGCAAGACTTTGCTACAATACGCCGGTCACTGGTGCACTCGACTCTCTATCAGTCGGGGCTTTACACGGGTAAGTGCGCTAACACTCCCGTGACAGTGGCAAACCCTACCGCAAAAAAATTCCTTTGTCTACCCCCCCGGATCGCCGAGTTGTACTCGGCTGATTTTGAATCCGTGTCTGTGTTCCGACAGGCCGAGTGCCACGCGGCGCTCCACGCATTGCAAAAAAATCCCTTTGTCTACCCCCCCCCGGATCGCCGAGTTGTACTCGGCTGGTTTTGAATCCGTGTCTGTGTTCCGACAGGCCGAGTGCCACTCGGCGCTCCACGCATTGCAAAAAAATTCCTTTGTCTACCCCCTTTTGGTTACTTTTTAGCCCGGCCCAAAGACTCTCCCCCTGCCAAGGGGGAGTCCCGCCGCAGGCGGGGAGGGGGTCAAGAACCACCCCGCCCCTACGGGGCACCCCTCCTTGATAAGGAGGGGAGTTTTTTATGCGTAGCGGGTACTCCGCGCTCCCAGGGGCTGCGCGCTCCCAGCAGGCATTGCCCAGCCTCCCAAGCCCGCCAAACTCCCCGCCATGAAACATCATCCCATCGACTGCTCCTAAAAACCTAAACAAAGTTGCTTATGCGATTTTTAGGCACTTCGCTCTCCGTTGATAACACCCTTGCGGGCGAGCAACTGGAGTCCTGGTTGAGCAGTCCCAACCGAATGGCCGGTCAACACCGGCAACATGGGCGGTTTCAGCCGTCGAAACCCAGCTTGCGCCATAAAAGTGGCCTCGGCGTTCATCCTGAACAGAGAACAACTTTGCGATTCGACTTCGACCCCGACCATAGAACGCGAAACCTTCGCGTTTGTAGATAACCTATCTACAATGGAGAATTCTGATAAACAATGAAGAAAAAATCAAGAACTGTTTTTTGCTCCAAAATCGGCTGCCTAAGCTGGAATGAAAATCAGCGCGATGATGTCGTTTTTATAATCATTGGTGGTTTTATATTCACGATAGCCTCGCGACATGGCCGCCCCCAGTGCGTAGGACTGCTCCTGAAAGGTAATCATTGAGCCTCGCCGTTCGCCATTTTTCAGGCGTAGCAGGTGCGGTTCCAGTGCCAGCCGCTCGCCGACGGGCAGGTGCTCATGCGTACTGGCAATGATCTGTCCGCCAGGTTCTACAAAGAAGCCAAAGGCGCCGGTTGTGACGATGCCTTGCGCATCGTGTGGGAGTGCGTCGTTGAGCATGGCCTGAAACTGAGGTGTGGCATCAAATACAATGCCGATGCCGCCGACCGTTTCCACACTATCGGGGGCATGGATGGCCGTCATGTACACATAGGTTGGCTGGTGTTCATACAGCACTGTTGGCATAAATGCCGAGACCACATATTGTTGCGGGTCCTGGTTATGCAGGGCCTTGGCAATGGGCATTTCGGCAGGCAGGCGTGTTCCTACCAGCGGTGTCTGCGCGGGATTGGATACGGCGACCACATGACCGTCCAGGTCAAATAGAAACAGGTTGGTATAAACCGTATACAGCTGATTGATATAGCTTAAAATTCCTTCCAATTCCTGGCGTTGGGCGTGCAGGCTTTCGGGCTGTGCAAAAATTTCGCGAAAACGGCGAGTCAGTGCCCACCAGCGCACATCGTTGGCGCGTTCGTATAAATTGCGATCCATAATATCAACGGCCAGCGAGGCCTGGAACGAGGCATCTGCCAGAAGGGTGTCGCGCAGGGTACGGTGCAGGCTGTGGATGGAGCGATCAAAGACCTCGCGGGTTTTGTGTCCTATGCCCCGGATTTCATTGAGCACGGGCATAAATTCCTGGGCATCCTGTTTGGCGGAAATGATCTGTCCATTGAGCACCGCCAGGGTGAGATCATCGGTGACCCGCGCCGCTGCCTGGCTGATGTGCGTGAGGGTGTCATCGTGCAATACCTGCTGGATCAGCAGAGGGCTATCCTGATCCAGAGGACTGCTCGCCTCATCGGCAAAGGCCGAATGCAAGGGCTGCATGACGTGGCCACGCCAGGCAAGCCCCACATAGCCCTGATAGCCACTGGTTGTCGCCGTGCGCACCATATATTCCTTACCTTTGTAGCTCACCAGTCCCAACTGACCCGGCAAGGCGGGCCTGAGACGTTCCCCGCATGGCAACAGGGTTTCATTATTGCTGGCAATCACCGCATTTTTTTCATCCAGAATCGCTATCAGGGTATCTTGTTGCGCCAAATGGGCGAAAATGCCTTGCATTTCATCCTCAAAGCGAAAACAAAGACACAAAATCCCCAGCAAGGGGGAATGGGTATCGTCGGTGGCGGTGATGCGGGCGGCAAAAAGATGGGCGTGGCGTTGCAGGGGCTGCAAATCCGAGGGGCGAAAGATTTCCAGATAAGGCGGCGCCTGTGCACTGGCCAGTTGAGCCAGCAGCGGATCATGGAGGATGGGGGGCAGTGGATTGTGTTCATTGAGGTGGGCGCGAAGCTGGGCATGGGCGTCGATGATAATGATCTCATCATAAACGCTGTATTTGGCGGTATAAGCCCGTAAGCGCTCATGGATTTGCTCTGCGCTGGGAGGGTGTGGTGCTGCCGGATCAAGGAAGGCACGAATATCCCCGTCGGTGGCGAGAAAACCGACATCCGCCGTGCGTTCAAACAGATTGCGCACCAGGATATCAATAGCCACCTGCGCCCGACTGCCCAGATCCAGATTCAGCTTGCGGATCTTTTCCTGTGCCAGATTTTCCACCAACTGCTGACGCAGTTCCTGAAAACGCTGCTGGGTCATCTCCATCTCATCGAGCAGGGTTTTAGCCACCTGCAAGCTATTGATTTTGCCTACCAAGGCCACATGCTGCCACCAGCTTCCCAAATGCTGCAGCTCCTGTTCACAACGCAGTACAAATGGCATATATCGCAGTAACTGCTCTTCGCTCAACATCGTCACAGCGGTATCCCCTTGGCGGCATGCGGATGGTTTAACCAAAAACATAATGCAAGATATATGCCTTATGCAGATACCCCGCAGTTTGTCAGGGCAAAATCAGCAGCGCATCCTGTTGGCATGTGTAGACAACCCGACAATCACCGTGACATTTAGGTAAATTCGCCTTTGTCTGTCGCATACACACGATTTTGACGCAACCGCTGCCGGATTTGTTTAACGCCTGCTCCTAAAAACCTAAACAAAGTTGCTTATGCGATTTTTAGGCACTTCGCTCTCCGTTGATAACACCCTTGCGGGCGAGCAACTGGAGTCCTGGTTGAGCAGTCCCAACCGAATGGCCGGTCAACACCGGCAACATGGGCGGTTTCAGCCGTCGAAACCCAGCTTGCGCCATAAAAGTGGCCTCGGCGTTCATCCTGAACAGAGAACAACTTTGCGATTCGACTTCGACCCCGACCATAGAACGCGAAACCTTCGCGTTTGTAGATAACCTATCTACAATGGAGAATTCTGATAAACAATGAAGAAAAAATCAAGAACTTTTTTTTGCTCCAACAAAATCAGGTGAATTTGGCCTGCATGGGCCGGTGGGTTAAATCAATGGCAGGATTTGGGGCTTTTGTTGCAGTTGCACATTTTTGCTACGCATCGCTATAATTCACGCCTTTGCCCGGATTTTATCCTCCCCCTCTCCCCGGACTAGAGGTCTTGCATGAGTAAAACAACTGACCTGGCCGATGCGTCGGCAAAGCCTACGCCTTTGAAAAGCAAGCTACCTGCCCGGCTTGATTTTTGGCAAAGCGCCACGGGGCTTTTTCTGGCGCTGTTTATGTGGCTGCATATGTTTTTTGTGGCCTCGATCTTGTTGGGCAAAGATGCGATGTATACCGTTGCGAAGTTCTTTGAAGGCTATCATTTTTTTGGTCAGCCTTACCCCATTTTGGTAACCATTGCGGCAGCCGGTGTGTTTGCGGTTTTGATTGCACATGCCGGTCTGGCGATGCGTAAATTTCCCGCCAATTATCGTCAGTACAGCACCTTCCGCCGCCACATGAAGAGCCTGCGCCACGATGACACCAATTTGTGGTTCATTCAGGTCTTCACCGGCTTTGCCATGTTTTTCATGGTATCCATTCATCTTTACATCATGATGACGCAGCCGCACACCATCGACCCTTATGGTTCCGGGGATCGTATGGTGACCGACTGGATGTGGCCTTTGTATCTGTTGCTGTTGCTGGCCGTTGAGCTGCATGCCTCGATTGGGCTGTATCGTCTGGCGGTGAAGTGGGGCTGGTTTGAGGGTAAGGATGCACAAGCGACGCGCCGTCGCCTCAAGCAGGCCAAGTGGGCAGTGACGGTGTTTTTCCTGGTGCTGGGTCTGGCGACGCTGGCGGCCTATATCAAGGTGGGTCTGGATAATCGCGATAATTACGGTCAGCGGTATGTCCCCAGTTGGGAGCGGCAGACGCAAGCCCCTACTCCTCAGGCACTGATTCCTGCTGCCCAGAGTGCAGCCCCAGACACAACAGCGCCCAGCGTGGTGGATTCTGCGGTTGAGGTTGACGCCCCGCTGGCGTCTGATGCTGTTGTTGAGCCATCCGGTCAAGACGTAGGAACAGATTAGAATGAATATTGTTTATACCGATGTATTGGTAATCGGCGGCGGACTTGCCGGTTTGCGCACCGCTGTGGGGGTGAAACGCCGTGGCCATGAGGCGATTGTCTTAAGCCTGATTCCGGCCAAGCGTTCACATTCTGCAGCCGCTCAGGGGGGGATGCAGGCCAGTCTGGGCAGCAGCACCATGGGCGAGGGCGATAACGAAGACGTGCATTTTGAAGACACCGTGCGCGGCAGCGACTGGGGTGCCGATCAGGCGGTGGTGCGCATGTTTGTTAATACCGCGCCCAAGGCCGTGCGCGAGCTGGCCGCCTGGGGCGTGCCGTGGAGTCGGGTGCAGCAGGGTGAGCGTGAGTCCATCATCAATGCCGAGAAGGTGACCATCCGCGAAAAGGCCGAGGCCCACGGGCTGATTACCGGGCGTGATTTTGGCGGCACGAAAAAGTGGCGTACCTGCTATACCTCTGATGGCACCGGTCATTCCATGCTCTATGCCCTGGGCGATCAGGCGATTGCCTACGCTATTCCGGTGATAGAGCGGCAGGAGGCGTTGGCCCTGATTCATGACGGGCAGCGCTGCTATGGCGCGATTGTGCGTGACCTGATCACCGGCGCGTTGACGGCCTACGTTGCCAAGGCCACCACCATCGCCACCGGCGGTTATGGGCGGCTGTATGAGGTTTCCACCAGTGCCATCATCTGCGAAGGCATTGGCGCGGCGCTGGCGCTGGAGACCGGCGTGGCGACGCTGGGCAATATGGAAGCGGTGCAGTTTCATCCCACGGCGATTATCCCCGCCGGTATTCTGACCACGGAGGGCTGTCGTGGTGATGGCGGGCTGTTGCGCGATGTGGATGGGTATCGCTTCATGCCCGATTATGAGCCGGAAAAGAAAGAGCTGGCCTCGCGTGACGTGGTGTCACGGCGTATGACCGAACATATGCGCAAGGGCAAAGGGGTTAAATCGCGCTACGGCGATCATCTATGGCTGGATATCACCGTGTTGGGCCGGGCGCATATTGAGAAAAACCTGCGCGAAGTCAAGGAAATCTGTGAATATTTCCTCGGCATTGACCCGGCCACGCAATGGATTCCGGTGCGCCCGACGCAGCATTACACCATGGGCGGGGTACGCACCCAGCACACCGGCGAAAGCCCTAACCTCAAGGGGCTGTATTCCTGTGGTGAGGCGGCCTGCTGGGATATGCACGGTTTCAATCGCCTGGGGGGCAACTCGGTGGCCGAGACGGTGGTTTCAGGGATGATTGTCTCGGAATTCATTGCCGATTTCTGTGATTCCCCGGACAGTGAGCTGAATCTCTCCACTGGCCTGATCCGTGAATTCTATCAGCGCGAAAGCGCCAAGCTGAACACCCTGCTCAACAGCACTGGCAATGAAGATGCCTTTGCCCTGCGTCGGCAGATGGAATCCATCATGATGGACAAAGTTGGCATCTTCCGCACCGGGCCGGAATTACAGACCGCCGTGGACGAGCTGCAAGCGTTGCTCACGCGCAGCCGTAACATTGGCCTGCGCTGTCATGCCAGCGGCGCCAATCCTGAGCTGGTAGCCGCTTACCGTATCCAGAAGATGCTCAAAGTGGCACTGACCGTGGCCTACGGCGCACTGGCGCGTACTGAAAGCCGGGGCGCACACTCGCGTGAAGACTATCCGCAGCGGGATGATCAAAACTGGCTCAAGCGGACCCTGGCCAGCTGGAAGGATGAAAACGACACCCTGCCCACGCTCAGCTATGAAGATCTGGACGTGATGAGTATGGAACTGCCGCCAGGCTTTCGTGGCTACGGAGTACGCAACCACATTGATCACCCCGATACCGAGCGCCGTCAGGCCGAAGTCGAAGCCAGGCGCAAGGAACACAGCGACCGCTTCAGTCTGCAACAGGCCCTGATGCCCTATGAACACCTGCTACCCGAATCCTGTCGGGGTAGAAACGAACGCCTTTCGGAGCCCTTGTCGTGAGTACCGTCAATCCCACTGAAGCCCAGCAGCCGCCGCGCACCCTGAAAATCTCGATTTTGCGCCACAACCCGCAAGATCCTGCCAGCGTGCCGCACATGCAGACCTTTACGCTGGAAGAAGCCCCGGCCATGACCCTGTTTGTGGCCCTCAATGATCTGCGTGAACACCAAGACCCCTCGCTGCAATTTGATTTTGTCTGCCGCGCCGGGATTTGCGGCAGTTGCGCGATGGTGATCAACGGGCGTCCTGGGCTGGCCTGCCGGACCCTGACCCACACCCTGGCGCCGGAGATTACCCTGGCCCCGCTGCCCTTCTTTGAGCTGATTGGCGATTTATCCGTCAATACCGGCAAATGGATGCGCAGCATGAGCGAACGCCTGCAAACCTGGATTCACAGCACCGACAGCGTAGACATCAAGCGCCTGGAAGCCCGCATGGAGCCGGAACTGGCCGAGGCCATTTACGAGCTGGAGCGCTGCATTGAGTGTGGTTGCTGCGTTGCCGCCTGCGGAACGGCGCAGATGCGCGAGGACTTTGTCGGCGCGGTTGGCATGAACCGCATCGCCCGCTTCCGTCTGGACCCGCGTGATCAGCGCAGCGATGAGGCTTTTTATGACTTGATCGGCGACGATGATGGCATATTTGGCTGCATGTCACTGCTCGGCTGTCAGGATGTCTGCCCGAAAAACCTGCCACTGCAAAGCCAGATTGCCTTCCTGCGCCGCAAGATGGTCAAAGTAGGACTCTCCTGATCGGCTGGTCTGTAGAGGCCGTTTTCGGGGTATTTTTGCAAAAAGCGACACCTGCAGGGTGTCGCTTTTTTTGTGGCTTTCCTGCGCTGGAATTCCTGTTAAATTTATGGACTTTTGAGTTTTTTTATTGGTATCGGCTATGGCAGGTTTCACTACGATGTCATTTTATCACTCAACGGGGGCCGAGGTTTTTCGAGGCGCCCTTATGTATTCCCATTTTGTTGAGCTAATGCCGATAGTTATCAGCTCAGCATTTGAATATAATGCGCTTGCGCTGACCTGACGGTGTTTCCTGCTCGCCAGGCCTGTCAATCCGGTTTCACAGCGTGGCAGCGCCTATACCTCTGAACCGGTTTAGGTAGATGATGGAACGGATGATGGAATCACAACGACTGAGCCGCCCGTATGGATATCCCGACACTGTTTCTGATCACCGCATTGACCAACGTCTTATTGGCGGTGGGATGGCGGCCATGGCGGATCGTCCCGAAAACGATGCCATGTGGCCGTGGGCGCTGGCGGCGCTGGTCAATGCCGGTGGCTATCTGGGTTTTATCTGGCATGCGCACAGCGGCCATCCTGTTTTATTGCTGATCTCGAATCTGCTGATCGGTGCCTGGCTGGCGCTGGTCGGTGAGGGATTTAAGCGATTTTACGCCCACGCCTGGCCGCGTGGGCTGCTGTGGCTGCCACTACCGATTATGCTGGTCGGGGTGCTGTTACTGCTGGAAAACTTTCAGGGGCGGGTTGTGGTGGTCGCGCTTATCCTCTCCTGCCAGGTTTTACTGTTGCTGTTTATGGTGTGGCACCATCGGCAGGAGACGCCAGGGCGTGGATACCTCATCATTATCATCAGTCTGCTGGCTTTGCTAATCCTGCTCAGTATCCGCGCCCTGATGGCATTTCTGGGGGCGCTGGAAAACATGTCCAGCATCTTCCAAAGCAATGCCCTGCAGGTGTTGACCTTTCAGGCGGGCCTGCTGGCCATGATTTTGCTGGCGCTGGGTGTGATTGTGCTGACACTGGAACGCACCGAGCAGATTCTCGCCGCCAGCGAACGCCGTTTCCGCATTCTGTTTGAAGCGTCACGCCAACCGCTGACCCTGATGGATCGTGATGGCTCTTTACGACCGTCAATCCAGCGGCGCTCCGATTATTTCATCTGCAACAACCGCAACAGCTGATCGGTCGGGCATTGAAGGATTTTTCGCCCCCGCAGCAACCCGATGGTCAGCCCTCGATGTCATCCGCCGCCGCGATGCGCACACAGACCCTGAGCCAGGGCGGGCATGAATGCGAATGGCACTATCTTCTACACACCGATGGACAGACTTTCGATGTGCTGCTGATTCTCACCGCCATCCAGTACGAAGAAGGAGCGCTTTTGCATATCGCCTGGAACGACATTACCATTACCCAGCGCAAGGCCACTGAGACCCAGCTGCGCATCAACGAGGAAAAATTCCGCACCTTTGTCGAAGATGCCAATGACCAAAGAGATTAAGATTTAAGTGGATATACCAACACTCTTTCTTATCATCGCGCTGACGAATATCTTGCTAGCCATCGCGATGGCATCAATGGCTGACCGTCCAGGACACCATGCCATGTGGTTATGGTCGCTGGCAATGTTGGCCAATGCCTTAGGCTATCTAGGATTTATATGGCAAGGTCAGACAGGGCATCCAACCTTGCTGTTGTTCTCCAACTCAATGTTAGCCATCTGGCTCATCCTGATCGCTATTGGACTACAAGAGTTTTACAATCGTCGCTGTCAACTGCCACCTTGGGTATTGTGGATTCCCTTACCGGTCACATTGATCGGCCTCATACCACTGCTGGATAATTTTCAGCAGCGAGTCTTCTTTGCTGCCATCGTCTTGTCATGTCAGGTCGTGCTGCTTTTGTTGATTGTGCTCCGCAATCGTGGCGACCCTTCAGGTCGAGGTCAGATTATTATTGTGGTAAGCCTGATTGCCGGGCTTTTTCTGCTTGGGTTGCGCATGCTGTCAACTGGAATGGGCGGCATGAGCAATACAATCGGCGTTTTACAAAGCAATGCCACGCAAACCATCACCTTTCAGGGCGTTTTGCTTGCCAACATCCTGATAGCTCTTGGGCTGATCGTGATGGCTCAGGAACGTGCGGTACAAATCCTCGCCGCCAGCGAGCGTCGCTTTCGCATTCTGTTTGAAGACTCCAAACAACCGTTAACGCTGCTGAATCAGGCTGGAGTTTTCACCGCTGCTAATCGATCTGCCTTAGCCTTGTTTCACCTAAGCAGCCCTGAACAACTGATTAATCGATCATTGACTGATTTTGCACCCTTAATCCAACCGGATGGGCGGCTATCTACCGACCATACCAGAGAAATGCAACAACAAACACTGATGCAGGGAGGCTATGAATGTGAATGGCATTGCGTGCGTGCAGACGAGCAGCCGCTTGATGTGTTGCTCATACTAACAGCCATTCAATACGAGCAACAGACGGTGTTACATATCGCCTGGAGTGATATTACCCGACGCAAGGCGACTGAGGCACAGTTACGCCTCAATGAAGAGAAGTTTCGTAGCTTTGTTGAAGATGCCAATGACATTATCTACACTCTAAGTTTAGATGGTTTTTTTCAATACATCTCGCCAAATATTGCAGAAATTTTGGAGTTTTCCCCGGAAGATTTTCTGGGATGTCATTTTGCAACCATTGTCCATCCAGATGATTTGCCGCAGTGCCAGATGTTTCTTGAGCGGGTGCTCGCAACCCGCAGCAAGCAAAGCGGCCTGGAGTATCGGGTACAGCACAAGACCGCCGGCTGGTGCTGGCATGTCACCAATGCCTCACCGCTGCTCGACAAAGACGGCACTATCATCGGTATGCTGGGGATTGCGCATGACGTGACCGAACGCAAGCTTAACGAGTCTAAAATCATGCGTATGGCGCATTATGATGGCTTGACCAGCCTGCCTAACCGGGTCTTGCTGTTTGAGCAACTTGAGCCCGCCATGGCCCATGCCCGACAAAACGGCAGGATGCTCGCCTTGATGTTTCTCGATCTGGACCGTTTCAAACCGATCAATGACACCCACGGTCACGCCGTCGGCGATCTGGTGTTGCAGCAGGCGGCCCAGCGGCTGCTGGACACAGTGCGTGAAACCGACATGGTGGCACGCATCGGCGGCGATGAGTTTATCGTCATGCTTCCCGATATCCGGCGCATCCAGCATGCCGTGAATGTGGCAGAAAATATTCGCCAGGCGCTGGAACAACCATTTATTATCAATAGATTAACACTCAGCATATCCACCAGCATCGGCATCGCCATCTACCCTGAGCATGGAACCGAAAGTGACATCCTGGCGCGCCATGCAGACATCGCCATGTACCACGCCAAACACGGTGGCGCCAACGGGATCCAGATCTACACGCCGCAACTGGCAACACAACAAGACTGACCGCATTGATGCGCTCCTGCGTGCTTGATGCTGTGCTGGATCAAAAAAGATTGATTGTAAACGATTCTCATTTGGTTTATAAATTAGCCAACCGATTCCCGTTAAATTTATGAACTTTTGAGATAAGGTATGAAATTACGTATAGTATTGATGCTGTCGCTGTTTGGTTTTTCGGCAAGTGCCCTGGCACATACCCCCTCCTTTGCCTGCTATGACAATGCCGATGGTACCGTGCTGTGTGAGGGGGGCTTTTCCGATGGTTCATCGGCTGCGGGAGTGCCCGTCCGGGTGCTGGATGCGCAGGGCAATGTGTTGCTGGAAGGGCAGCTCAATCCGCTTAGCGAGTTTGAGTTCGATAAGCCTGAAGGCGAGTACAGCGCTTTGTTTGACGGCGGAGAGGGGCATCGTATCCAGATCCCCGGCAGTCAAATTCTTCCTTAAATTGATATTTAAAATCAGGAGCTTATTGTGATACGCACGCTGTTTGTCGGTCTTTGTGCAATGGTGGGTCTGACCTTGGCTCATCCGGTACTGGCACATTTTCAACTGCTCTACACCCCACAACTCAATCACGCCGCCCCGGCCACTTTGCCATTCAAGCTGGTGTTCACCCATCCGGCGGGCAATGGCGCGGTCATGGATATGGCCACGCCAGAGCAGTTTTTCGTGGTGCATCAGACGGAGAAAACTGATCTGTTGAGCACCCTCAAGCCCATCACCTGGAATGGTGCGCATAATCAGGGCAAGGCCTTCGAGGCACAGGTCCCGGTGCGGCGCAATGGCGATTACCTCTTTGCCCTGGTGCCTGCGCCGTACCATGAAGAAGGCGAAGGTTATATCCAGCAATTCACCAAAACCATTGTCAATCGCGGCGGCGTTCCTTCAGGCTGGGATGAACCGTTGGGGCTGACGGCGGAAATTGTGCCGCTGACCAAGCCCTATGCGCTGTATGCCGGAATGCTGTTCAGCGCCCAGGTACTGTATCAGGGCGAGCCGGTGCCAGGGGCCGAGATTGAGGTGGAGTTTATGAATCATCCGGTGGTCTTAGACGCAAACCGTTTAAATCCTCAGGGCATCCTGCAATTTCCCTCGCCGGCCTTTGAGACGTTTGTGACACGGGCCGATGCACAGGGAATTTTCTATTTCACGGTGCCACATGCCGGTTTTTGGGGATTTGCTGCCGTCGATCTGAGTCCAGAGGGGACCGAGCACAAAGGCGAGCCCTTGCATCATGAGGCAGTGATCTGGGTGCAGGCCCATGAGCTGCGCTGAGTACACTCTGGATCGTGTGCCGCAAGGACACCCGTGTCGCATTGTGCGCCTTACCGCCCAAGGCGCGGTGCGCCAGCGCCTGCTGGATATGGGCTTATTACCCAGTGCACAGGTGGAGATGGTGCGGATGGCCCCGCTGGGCGATCCGCTGGAGCTGCGGGTGGGGGAGCGCGACAGCTTTATCGCGATCCGCCGCCAGGAGGCCAGCTACATTCATGTCTGCCTGTGCAGCGAAGCCGCTCTGGTGACAGAAAACCTCGCCATGTCCAGCGCCTCTCCTTGATTGATGAGGCTATAAAGAAGGAGCGACAAGCCCCTAAGCAGGCCTGTCGCTCTTTTTTAATGACAAAATAGCTATTGATTCTCATTTTACGATGTATTTACTCTCCCAACGCTAAGCAAAATCTCCATGAGCGCTCCTGATGCCCCCGCCATTGCCCTGATTGGCCAGCCCAACTGCGGTAAATCGACCCTATTCAATGAATTAACCGGCTTAAGCCAGCATATTGCCAATTATCCGGGGGTCACGGTCGAGAAAAAGACTGGCTATCTGAAATTGGCCACGCAGCGCCTGCCCCTGGTGGATTTACCCGGAACCTACAGCCTGACGGCGTTCTCACCGGAGGAACGAGTGGTGCGCCAGTATCTGCTAAATTCGCCGCCGCGCTTGAGCGTCAATGTGCTGGATGCCTCACAGTTGCGCCGCTCCTTGTCGCTGACCTTGCAGGTGCTGGAGATGGGGCTGCCGCTGGTGTGTGTGCTCAATATGAGTGATGTGGCGCGCCGCCATCAGCAGGCCGTGGATGCCAGGCGCCTGGCCGAATTACTGGGTGTGTCGGTGGTCGAGACGGTGGGGCGACGCGGCGAGGGGCTGGAGCAGCTCAAGCAGTGCATGGCACACACCCTGCAACAGGGACACACCGAGGCACCATACCTGCCCGATTATGGCCCGCTGGAAGCGGCTATCCGCACCATACAACAGGCCCTGCCCGCACAGATGGCCTCGCGTTGGCGGGTGCTGCGTTTGCTGGAAGGCGATCAGGAATTGCAAACGCAGCTGCACAGCCAGCTTAAGGAGGCTGCCGCGCCGCTGCTGGCGGAGATCAAACAACAGGCCACCGCGTTCACCGCACAGCAGGGCATCAGCGTGGGAGATCACATCATCATTCAGCGCGACCGCCATGCCCGCGAGATTGAGGCCGCCTGCATCGCCTCGGCCCGGCCGCCCAAGGTGTCGTTTTCTGAGCGGGTGGATCGGGTCCTGTTACATCGTGCCATTGCGCCGGTGGTATTGCTGGCGACCGTGTATCTGATTTATTACGCCTCCATTGTGCAAGGCTATGAGCTGACCCACTACACCTGGCCGCTACTGTCGGGCATTCGCAACCAGCTGGCCGAATGGCTCCCTGCCGCCGGATTTTTATATGACCCTCTAAGCCGCTCTTTTAGCCTGTGGCTGGTCGATAGCGTCAACACCCTGCTCAATTATGTGCCGATCTTTCTGATTTTATTTGCGCTGATTGCGATTCTGGAAGATTCCGGCTACATGGCGCGCATTGCTTTTATTCTGGACCGTATCCTGCACCGTTTCGGCCTGCACGGACAATCAACCCTGCCCTTTATTCTGGGCGGTGTATTTGCCGGAGGCTGTGCCGTGCCCGGCGTGATGGCCACCCGCGCCATTCCCGACCCCCGGGCGCGCCTGGCCACCATTCTCACCGTGCCGTATATGAATTGCCTGGCCAAGGTGCCGCTGTATACCCTGCTCATCAGCATCTTCTTTGTCGAGCACAAGGCCCTGATGATGTTTTTTATCGCCACCATTACCGTGATGGTGGCCCTGCTGGTAGCACGCCTGCTCACCTTTTCCATCTTGCGTCCGCTGGAAACCGTGCCCTTTGTCATGGAGATGCCGCGCTATCATCTGCCCACCGTGCAAGGCGTGGTACGCCGTTCGCTGGAGCGCACCTGGCTGTATGTCAAAAAAGTGGGAACGGTGGTGCTGGCGGTGGCGGTGGTGATTTTTGTATTACTGAACCTGCCCGGTCTGTCAGCAGACGAACGCGCCGCCTTTGAACAACGCGCCAACAGCGCCTTACAGACCTTTTATGCCGAAATTGCAGACAATCCGCATGCCGCCCGGTTTCAGGATGCCGACTACCTGCTCACCGCGCTCAATCTTGCCGCGCAATACCGTGCCCGTCGCATGAATCTGCAAAATGCCGAGGCGATTGCCGCCCTGGATCAGCGTTTTCAAAGTCGCTACCCCGAATATTTTGCATTCATTCGCCCCGGCGGCGGAGATCGGGACGTGCGGGCTATGCAACGTAGCCTGCGCACCCTGGATCAGGAACGGCGCATGGTGCGTCTGGAAATGCAGGAAACCCGCATTGTCAACAGCCTGCTGGGGCGTGTTGGCCGGGCCCTGGAGCCGGTAACGCAGGCGGCCGGTTTTGACTGGAAGATTAACGTCGCCTTGCTCAGCTCCTTTGCCGCCCGAGAAAGCTCGGTAGCCACGCTGGGGGTCTTGTTCCAGGCCGAAGAAGGCAGCAGTCAGACCCTGGAGCAACGGATGGGGGGAGCCATGCAACATGCTGATGCTGCGCTGGTGGCGCTATCCCTGATCATCTTTTTCGCCCTGTACCCCCCCTGTCTGGCCACTGCCATCATGGTGCGCATCCAGACGGCCTCCACCGGCTGGATGGTTTTTTCGGTGATCTTCCCGACCGTGCTGGGCCTGCTGGTGGCCAGCGCCATCTATACCACCGGCGTCCATTTTGCCCTGGATGCGGTGCAGATGATGATGGCCTTCTGGCTGCTCACCCTGGCGCTGCTGTTGATCATCGGACTCTGGCCCACGCCCCGCCCAAGGCCGCCCGTTGAACCGACACACGCCCACTGAGGAGGACATCCACTGATGGACACCACGCCCCTGCTTCAGCCACCTGCACTCGGCTGGCTGGAAGGATTGCTGATGGCTGGCGTTGTACTTATCGCCTGTCTTTGGCTGCTGCTACGCTGGCGGCGGATACGCACAGGCACCTGCCAATGCGCCGCTGGCTGCGACCGCCCGTCCTCATCCCAGCCCTGCCAGCAATCCTCCGCTCACAAAATACCCAACACCCACACCGAGCGCTAAAAGCGCGGCATCCTTGGCGCTAGGTTTGGACTAGCGCAGTTTTGAGCCGGTTTTAACCGGCTCAATCGTCCATGCAAGCATCACTATCCTTTAGAAGCGGCTCAAAGTCTTCTACAATAACACGCAACATCGCGGCAATATCTTTGCGGGTGGCAGGTAAAAGGCTTGACTTTAATGTCGCTGGCAACAGGTAGCCACTGGCGTATGTGATGTCGTGCGGGGGGCTGGCACGTTGCCGGTTCTCAGGGCGGTAGGTGTGCCATCACGTTGTGTCGATGCGCCTATCTATCCTGCTTTTATTCAACGAACCGAGATCGTCTCAAATGCAAGTCGAAATTACCAAGCAGTTACACCTTGGCGCGGAGGCCAATTTTTTTATCAGCATGCACAGCATTTTGAATATCATCAATATTCTTGCGCTGGAGCTGCAATTGCTGGAAATCGTTTCCGATAAAAAAAATGCCCTTAGCAAGAGCATTGAGCTGTGTATGAGCATCAAGGATTCGTTGACGGACAAGCCTAAATTTCTCGAACAGATTAACAGTCTCCAGGAAAATTTGAGCCTCATCCACTTTGAACGGGATCGGCTGCTGGATCAGTATCCTCAGCTGTCCAAGGTGCAAGAGGTCAAGGATTCTTCACAAAACATTGATTCCATTGTCGATATTTTGCGCCAGCGCATCGAAGAAATCCGCCAGCGCTTGCAAAAGCCTGCTGGCTGGCTGAGCTATAACCTTCACGATCTGGAAAAAGAGTTCATGAACTTCTTTGCCGCCACGCAGCGCAACAGCAAAAGAGCCTTTCGCGTGGTTTACAACCCCGCCGCACGCGGCGATAACGATTATCTGGTGATGCTTCGCCTGCAAAGCGTGGATAGCCCGATGATCAGTCTGCCGGATGTCTTCAAAGACGTGATGCGCGACCTGCTGGCCAATGCACGCAAATATTCACCGCCGGGCAGTAATATCCTGATGGGGCTTTTGGATGATGGCCGTGAGTTGCGTCTGGTGATTGAGGATACTGGACGGGGGATTCCCGCCGATGAGATTGAGCAGGTGGTGGATTATGGCTATCGCGCCAAGAACACCAAAGACAAGCCGACCATGGGGGCGGGTGTGGGCCTGACCAAGGCCTATCTGATTACCAAAGAGTTTGACGGACGCTTCTGGATTACTTCAGAGGAAGGCCGTGGGACACGCATTACCATCGCCATTCCACGCATTTAGACGGGACTTGCTGAGCTTGTGAGCATAACACGCCCTGCAGCGCACTTGCGCGCCCAGCCCGAGCCTTCCGGTCTGCGGGTTTTTCTCGAAGGACATCTGGATGTCTACACCCTTGCAGCACTCTGGCCACAGGCGCAGGCACTGCTGCAACGCCATCCTGATACGACCATCATTGTGGACGGCTCACGGCTTGAGTATTGCGACAGTGCCGGGATTGGCTTGCTGATTGATCTGACGATCCAGCCGCGCCAGGACGGTGCGCCGGTGCGCCTGGAAAACCTCCCGGAAACAGCAAGCCGCTTGCTGGCGCAATTCGATCTTAATCAACTGGCCCAGCCGGTGAATCCGGCCAATCCGGAGCGCTCCTGGCGCCAGCGATGGAGTGACTCGCTGCATGATGTGGGTAAGCATCTTTATGACCATATCCTGTTTGTGGGGCATAGCAGCGCGGCGCTGATGTATGCGCTGCGTCATCCGCGCAGTGTGCGCTGGAACGATGCCTTCGCCATCATGCAAGAGGCGGGCGTCAAAGCCCTGCCGATTGTGGCGCTGATTGCCTTTTTGCTAGGGGTGATTCTGGCCTTTCAGTCGGCGATTGCGATGCGCCAGTTTGGGGCCGAGATTTTTGTCGCTAATCTATTGGCCTTATCGCTGTTTCGTGAGCTTGGGCCGTTGATGACCGCGATTTTATTGGCAGGGCGTTCAGCTTCGGCGTTTGCCGCCGAGATCGGCACCATGAAAGTCAATGAAGAGATCAACGCCCTGACCACGATGGGGCTTGATCCGGTGCGATTTCTGGTAATCACACGCATCATGGCCGGGGTCATTGTTGCGCCCCTGCTGACCATTTTTGCGGACATGATCGGCCTGATCGGCGGGGCGGTGGTGATGCTTAGTTTTGATGTGCCGCTCACCACCTACTTTAATCAGGTCGCGGCCGCGCTGGCCTTGAATGATTTTCTCGGGGGTTTGTTCAAAGCGGCAGTATTTGGTTTGCTGGTCGCCGGGGTGGGCTGTCTGTATGGCCTGCAAACGGGCACTGGCGCCGCCGCTGTAGGCATTTCCACCACCCGTGCGGTGGTCAGCGCCATCATCTTGATCGTCATCGCGGATGGCTTGTTCGCCGTCTTGTTTTTCCATTTAGGGATCTAAGTGTCAACACCCGCATCCACACCAAGGCCAAAGGCCACGTCAAGTTCACCGGTTATTGAGGTCGATGCCCTGCGCATCGGTTTTGGCACGCACATTCTGCTCGATCAGGTCTCCTTTCGCGTCGCCCGTGGCGAGATTTTTGTGATTCTCGGCGGCTCCGGCAGCGGCAAAAGCACCCTGCTCAAGCACATCATCGGCCTGTATGCGCCTCTGGCGGGACAGATTCGCATCAATGGTCAGGATATGGGCCATGATGAAGCGGAGGACAAGCGGCGCGAGGTGTTGCGCAATATCGGCGTGATGTATCAAAGCGGGGCGCTGTTTGGCTCCATGACCTTGCTGCAGAATGTCTGCCTGCCGCTGGAGGAGCACACCCAACTGCCGCTGGCCGCGCGTGAGCTGATTGCGCGCATGAAACTTGGGCTGGTCGGTCTGCAAGGCTTTGAACAGCACATGCCCTCACAGATCAGCGGCGGGATGCAAAAACGCGCAGCGATTGCCCGCGCCATGGCACTCGACCCGGCGGTGTTGTTTCTCGATGAACCCTCAGCCGGCCTTGATCCCATTACCTCAGCCGAGCTGGATCAACTGATTCTACGCCTGGCGCGAACCCTGGGCATCACCTTTATCATCGTCACCCATGAACTGGCCAGCATCTTCACCATTGCCGATCGGGTGATTATGCTGGACAAAGAAACCAAAGGCATTGTCGCCGAGGGGAACCCCGCCACCCTGCGCGATACCAGCACCCATCCCTGGGTCAGACAATTTTTCAATCCACGCTTAGGTCAGGAGCAGCATGCGTGAGTTCACGAGCTAATTATTTCCGTTTAGGGCTATTTATTCTGTCGTCTATCGGGGTAGGCGTAGCCATCCTCGTATTACTCGGCGTGGGCGCCCTGCTGCGCCCCACCCTGGTGCTGGAAACCTATTTCGACAGCTCGGTGCAGGGGCTGGATATCGGCGCACCGTTGAAATTGCGTGGGGTAAAGATTGGCGAGATCAGTCATATCGGCTTTAGCTACAACCGCTACCAGCAAGACCTGCCACTGATTGAGCGGCGTCAATATGTGATGGTGCAAACCGTGGTGCGTCGCGATTTATTGGGGGCAATGGGCGAATTTACTGAGGCCAAGGCGCTGCAAAGCTATATTGATCGCGGCCTGCGCGTGCGCATCACCGGCATGGGGGTCACCGGCCTGAATTTCCTCGAGCTGGATTTTCTCGACCCCAACGCCTTCCCGGTGCTGGAGGTTGACTGGCAACCCTATGACTACTACATCCCTTCCGCCCCCAGTACCGTTGGCCACTTCATGCAACAGGCCGAGGGGATCCTGCGGCGCCTGGAAGGCTTTGATATTGAAGGCACCCTGGGCAATCTCAACGAACTGCTGGAAAACCTCGATGGTTTGGTCAGCGGCTTTAATCCAGAACGCCTCAGCAACGAATTTATCGGCGTGGCTGCCCAGCTTAATCAGGCCGGGGCACAATTAAACACCCTGCTGGCCTCACCGGCCTTGCAAGCGGTTCCCAAAGAATTACAGGCCGCCGTGCAAAACTTTCGCACCTTGAGCGAAAACCCCAAGCTCAATGAGTCCATCAATAGCCTCAACCAGGCCCTGCAAGGCTTTGAGCGGGTCATGCAACAGGCGGAACGCACGCTAATCTCCCATGAAGGCGATGTCGCCGCCATCCTGGAAAACCTGCGCGGCGTTACCGACAACCTCCATGCCTTCAGCGAAGACCTGCGCACCCATCCGGGAATGTTGCTGCAACGCGCCCCCGCCCCGGCAGTGGACCCGGCGCCTTAAAAAGCTTGAAATATCCCCTGTCCGTGGCGATGTTTTTCCAGGCCCGTCAGTGTTGTTGCACATAGCGCAGATGTTGCAGGCGGTTTTTTCGTAGGCATGGCAGCTGGCGCAAAAGGCATCCTGGGTGGTGAATTTATGGGCGGCGGTGCTCATGCCTGCCAGTAACCCAACGATCAGTATGCCACTGAGGCCCAGCCACATAATCCCAAAACCATTGCCCCTTGCGCACATGTTCCCGCGCTTGGGCCAATAGCGCCTTATCGAGGCCGGGATATTCCATCGCCAAACGCACCGCTTCGTGGGCGCGTACTGATTTTTCCTGGGCAATATTCAACTGTCGCCAGACGCGCTTCTGATGATATTCCACGCGGGATCGCAAGAAAGCAGGCGTTTGATCCTGATGGCAGCCAAGGCACGCCGACTGGATCATCTGCTCGCTGCGCAGTGGCGAGGTCCAGTGATGCGAGGTAATGACCACCGGCCCGTTACGCACGCGTGGCATGTGACAATCAGCACAGGATACTCCGGCCTGAGCATGAATACTGTCATGAAACATTTCATATTCAGGGTGTTGCGCCTTGAGCATCGGACTTTTGGAGACCGCATGGATCCAGTCCGCAAACTGTCCGGCAAAGCCATCGCGATCTGGCTGACCGTCGGCCATGAACTGATAAATATCTTCAGGATTCATGCCCTTGTCCCACGGAAAATGCGGTTTTGCAGCCACGCCGTGCTCGCGGGTTTCAAAGTAATATTCCACATGACATTGCGCACAGACCAAAGAGCGCATCTCTTGATGCGAAGCCTGACGCCAGTCACGGCCCTGTCGCTTGAGTGCCTCATCAAGGGGCACACTGGTGATGGTCAGGCGCATTTGCTGCTGCGGATCGTGGCAATTGGTACAGCCGATGGTGTGGTGATCGGCGTCGTGCATCTGCCGGTAATCATGGAAATTCGAGGCCCAAAAACCTTCGCCGTAGTGTTTTAGCAGTTGCGGCATGGTGTTGGTTTTGCAGTTCCAGCAGGTGGCAGGCAGCCCGGCTTGCTCGCTTTAGCGATTCACCCGATCAATATGCGTCAGGTCTTTGATGGCGAAGGTGTGCCCACGGGCGCATTTATATTCATAGCTGAAGGGATACCCCAGCCAGAGGTTTTTCAGATAAGGCTGGGCATGACGATAGCCCTGCGGCAAGGGGTTGATGCCATCATGCTTGTCATGTGGAACCGCGCCGCCGTATTCCGTCATTAGGGAATCGTCGTGGTTTTGCAGATAGGACTGATACTGTGGCAAGTGCGTAAAGGCAGCATTGCCTTGCCCCAGATCCAGCGCACGCAGCGGACTGGACAGGATGCTGAGTACCACAATCACAAAGCCCGCCATGGTGTATAAAAACCGCATTATGAATAGCCCCCATGTCAACGAAGGTGTCTTCTTGAGTATAGCCCAGGCAGGGTGATAACTGCTCAAAAACTGCGCATTGACTTGAGATCACTACAGAGGGTGTTTACAAAAATGGAGCCAGCCCGACGGCCACCCTGGACGAGATCAGGGCTGCGTTGAAACAGCGCACCGGGGTCAAGGCTGATGAGTTCATGATGTGACAGGCAGGTCTATACGCTGACTTATAGGTGATAGGTGGCAAGGCCCGACATCAGCGGGCGCGTGTTTGCCGCGTGTTCCTGTTACAATAGATCGCTCTATCCTTAAGTCTCATCATTCTTTGCAAACCTTATCCTAAAGAGCGTCATGACCGCTGAATTGCTTCCGATACGACGTGCGCTGCTGAGCGTTTCCAATAAAACCGGTATCACTGACTTTGCCCGTGCCTTGCAGGCGCGTGGGGTTGAGATTTTATCCACGGGGGGGACTGCGACCCTGTTGTCTGAGGCCGGGATTGCGGTGACTGAGGTCTCCAGTCATACCGGCTTTCCCGAGATCATGGATGGTCGGGTGAAGACGCTGCATCCGCGCATCCACGGAGGGATTTTGGGCCGTTATGATGTGGATGATGCGGTGATGCGTGAGCATGATATTGCGCCGATTGATCTGGTGGTGGTGAATCTGTATCCCTTTATCCAGACGGTGGCCAAGCCCGATTGCACCCTGGAGGAGGCGATTGAAAACATCGACATCGGCGGTCCGGCGATGGTGCGGGCAGCGGCGAAAAATCAGAGCTTTACCGGGGTGGTGGTTGATCCGGAGGATTATGCGGCGGTGTTACAACATCTGGATGAACATCAGGGTCTGCCGCAGGCGCTGCGTTTTCACCTGGCGGTCAAGGCTTTTGCACATACCGCCGCCTATGACGGTGCAGTGGCGAATTATCTGAGCAGCATGGAGCCGTGTGGCAATCGGGAGGATTTCCCGCGCACGCTGAATCTGCAATATGAGCGTGCCCTGGTGTTGCGCTATGGTGAAAATCCGCACCAGCGGGCGGCCTTTTATGCCGACCTCTCGCCGTCCTGTGCGGGGGTGGCAACAGCGCGCCAGCTACAGGGCAAGGCGCTGTCATTTAATAATATTGCTGACACGGATGCTGCTCTGGAATGTGTGCGGCAGTTTACTCAAGCGGCCTGTGTGATTGTCAAACATGCCAATCCCTGCGGCGTGGCGGTGGCAGAGAGCCTGCAGCGCGCCTATGAGCGGGCCTACCAGACCGACCCCACTTCGGCCTTTGGCGGCATCATTGCCTTTAATCAGCCGCTGGATGAGGCCACGGCGCGGGCGATCATCGAACGCCAGTTTGTCGAGGTGATCATTGCCCCGGACATCACGCCCGAGGCCAGCACGGTGCTGGCGAGCAAGGCCAATGTCCGGGTGTTGGCCTGCGGTGCGCTGAACGCGCCATCCAGCGACCTAAGCCACTGGGAATACCGGGGGATTAACGGCGGGGTGTTGATGCAGGAGCGTGATCTGGGAAGGGTGGAGGCGGCTGATCTGCAATGTGTCAGCCAGCGTCAGCCTACGGCGGCTGAGTTGCGTGATCTGCTGTTTGCCTGGCAGGTGGCGAAGTTTGTGAAATCCAATGCGATTGTCTATGCGCGTGATGAACAGACCATCGGCATCGGCGCTGGGCAGATGAGTCGGGTGTATTCGGCGCGCATTGCCGCGATCAAGGCGGCGGATGAAAAGCTGGAGGTGGCCGGTTCGGTGATGGCCTCGGATGCCTTTTTCCCCTTTCGTGATGGCATTGATGCCGCGCATCAGGCCGGTATCCGCGCCGTGATTCAACCCGGTGGCTCGATGCGGGATGCCGAGGTGATTGCGGCAGCCGATGAGCATGATATCGCGATGGTATTTACCGGGATGCGGCATTTCCGTCACTGATCATGGGTTTGTGGCTGCGTTCAGGGTCGAACGCAGTGGATTTTGGCATTTAACCGGTGAGCGCATGAGGCGCTTGCCCCAACGAGGTCATCCATGCTGATCTTTTCAGGCAGTGGCGCATTGTCTGCTTTTCGTGCAGCGCGTTTGTTGCAGCGCGTGCAGGCCGTAGCACCGGACGTTGTGGCCCTCAACGCCCGTTTTGAGCATTTTGTCGAACTGAGCGCGGGGGTGTCTGCGCTGTCTCAGGAGGCCACTGCGCGCCTGGAGCAGTTATTGCACTATGGCGGCCAACCCGCCACCTTGCCCGCACAGGGTCCGTATTTTCTCGTGGTGCCACGGCTGGGCACGGTGTCGCCGTGGTCCAGCAAGGCCACCGAAATTGCCCATCATTGCGGCCTGGTCGGTAGCGTGGCGCGCCTTGAGCGCGGTATCGCCTACCGGCTCAGCGGCGCAGCCGATGTGTCCGCCCAACAGTGGCAGGCCATCGCGGCCTGTCTGCATGATCGCATGACCCAAAGCGTTTTGCCGGACGTGGCACAGGCCGAGGGTCTGTTTACTCACCATCAACCCCGTCCGCTGACCACCATTGCCTTGGGCGAGCAGCCCCGCCAGGCTCTGCACCAGGCCAATCAGGACATGGGGCTGGCGTTGTCTGCCGATGAAATCGAGTATCTGGCGCAGGCGTATGAAACCCTGGGGCGTGATCCCACGGATGTGGAATTGATGATGTTTGCCCAGGCCAACTCGGAGCACTGCCGCCACAAGATCTTTAATGCCGACTGGATTATCGACGGCCAGGCCCAGAGCCGCTCCTTGTTTGACATGATTCGCCACACCCACCATTGTCATCCCGCGGGGATTTTGTCGGCCTACAAAGACAATGCGGCGGTGATTGAGGGGCATCATGGCTATCGCTTCATGCCGGAGGCCGATGGGGTATATCGCCAGCAGGCGCTGGATCTGCCGATTTTGATGAAGGTGGAAACGCATAACCATCCCACGGCTATCTCCCCCTTTCCGGGGGCGGCCACCGGTGCTGGCGGTGAGATTCGCGACGAGGGCGCGACCGGACGGGGTTCCAAGCCCAAGGCCGGGCTGACCGGGTTTGCGGTGTCGAATCTGCGCATCCCCGACTTTGTTCACGCCTGGGAAACGGTGGATTATGGCCGTCCGGCACGCATCGAAAGCGCCCTGGAGATCATGCTGGCGGGTCCCATTGGGGCCGCAGCCTTTAATAATGAGTTTGGCCGTCCAGCCCTGGCGGGCTATTTTCGCACTTATGAAGCCCTGGTGCCGGGGGCCTTTGGCAGCCAATTACGCGGCTATCACAAGCCGATCATGATTGCCGGTGGGCTGGGCAGTCTGCGCGCTGAACATGTCGACAAGCAGGCTTTACCGCCGGGGACGCCCATTGTAGTGCTGGGTGGCCCGGCGATGTTGATCGGTCTGGGCGGCGGTGCGGCCTCGTCGATGGCCAGCGGCAGCAGTGCCGAAGCGCTGGATTTTGCCTCGGTGCAACGCGGTAATCCGGAGATGCAGCGCCGCTGTCAGGAGGTCATTGATCGCTGCTGTACGCTGGGGGCGGATAATCCCATTTTGTCGATTCATGATGTGGGCGCCGGAGGGCTGTCCAACGCGGTGCCGGAGATCATTCATGACGCCCGACGCGGTGGCTGCATACAGCTGCGCGATATTCCCAGCGATGAGCCGGGGCTGTCACCGATGGAGTTGTGGTGCAACGAGGCGCAAGAGCGTTATGTACTGGCCATTGCCCACGATAAACTGGAACGGTTCAGCGCCATGTGCGCGCGGGAACGCGCCCCCTTTGCGGTCATCGGCACAGTGAGCGAGGAGCAGGTGTTGCACCTTAGCGATGATCTGTTTGCCAATCGCCCGGTGGATTTGCCGATGGAGGTTTTATTTGGCAAACCGCCGAAAATGCTGCGCGAGGTGCAGCATCAGACCTTCAGCAAGCCGGGATTTAACACGCAGGCCATTGAGGTTGCCGAGGCGGTGCAGCGGGTGTTGTCTTTGCCCAGTGTGGCTGCCAAGACCTTTTTGATCACCATCGGCGATCGCAGCATCACGGGCCTGGTGGCGCGTGATCAGATGGTCGGCCCGTGGCAGGTGCCGGTGGCGGATGTGGCCGTGACCCTGACCGATTATTGGCACTATAGCGGCGAGGCCATGGCGATGGGCGAGCGTCACCCCATTGCCCTGGTGCATCCGGCGGCCTCCGGACGCATGGCCATTGGCGAGGCGCTGACCAATCTGGCCGCAGCGCCAATCAACACGCTGAGCCGGGTGAGTTTATCCGCCAACTGGATGGCCGCCGCCGGTCATCCGGGTGAGGATGCCGCCTTGTTTGATACGGTGCGCGCCGTCGCCGAGGAACTTTGTCCCCGGCTGGGGATTGCCATCCCGGTAGGCAAGGATTCGCTGTCGATGAAAACCGTGTGGACGGTGGATGAGGACAGCCGCGAAATGACCGCGCCGGTTTCGCTGGTGGTGTCCGCCTTTGCGCCGGTGGCTGAAGTGCGCCACACGCTTACGCCACAACTGCGCACCGATTGTGGCGATACCGACCTGATCCTGATTGATCTGGGCAAGGGGCGTAACCGCATTGCCGCCTCGGCACTGACGCAGGTTTATAACGAAGTGGGCCATTATCCGCCCGATCTGGATGATCCCGACATGCTCAAACGCAGTCTGGAAGCCCTGTGGGAGCTGAACCGTGAGGGCCTGGTGCTGGCCTATCACGACCGCTCTGATGGCGGTCTGCTGGCCTGTGTCTGTGAAATGGCCTTTGCCGGGCATTGCGGGCTGGATATTCATTTAGACGATCTGGGCAATGATCCCATTGCCGCATTGTTTAGCGAAGAGCTGGGCATGGTCTTGCAGGTCCGCCATAGCGACACCGAAGAGGTGCTGGCCCTGTTGCGTGAAGCCGATCTGAGCCATCACAGCCACGTCATCGGCACCTTAAATGAGACCCAGCGCCTGAGCTTTTTCATCGGTCACAGCGTGTTTTACAGCGCCGAACGCAAAAGCCTGCAGCGGCTGTGGGCGCAGACCAGCTACCAGATGCAGCGCCTGCGCGATGATCCGCGCTGCGCGCAAGAAGCCTTTGACGCCCTGGATGAAAACGACGATCCTGGCCTGTCCCCGGTGTTAAGCTTCGATCCGCAAGAAGACATCACCTTGCCGTGGATTCTCAAAGCCCGCAAGCCATCGGTGGCGATTTTGCGCGAACAGGGGGTCAACGGGCAGATTGAGATGGCGGCGGCGTTTGCACGGGCCGGATTTGAGCCGGTGGATGTCCATATGAGCGATGTGCTCAGCGGCCGCGTGGATCTGGCCCACTATCGCGGTCTGGCGGTATGCGGTGGCTTTTCCTATGGGGATGTGCTGGGTGCCGGTGGGGGCTGGGCCAAGTCGATTCTGCTCAACCCGCAACTGCGCGAGATGTTCAGCCGCTACTTTGCCCGCCCGGACACCTTCAGCCTCGGTGTGTGCAATGGCTGTCAGATGCTCTCCCAGCTGCACACCCTGATTCCGGGTACGGATCACTGGCCGCGCTTTGTCGCCAATCGCAGCGAGCAGTTCGAGGCACGCCTGTCGATGGTCGAAATTCTGGAAAGTCCGTCGGTGCTGTTGCGCGGCATGGAAGGCTCCAAACTGCCCGTGGCGGTGGCACATGGCGAAGGGCGGGCTGAATTTGCCCAGCCTGAAGATGCCGCCCATGCCCTGGCGCAACATCTGGTCAGCCTGCGTTATGTCAATCACGGCGGCGAACCCACGCAACACTACCCGGCCAATCCTAACGGCTCGCCTTTGGGCATTACCGGCCTGTGCAGTCGTGACGGGCGCGTCACCATCATGATGCCCCATCCCGAGCGGGTATTTCGCACAGTGCAATATTCCTGGCATCCGCCGCAGTGGGGCGATGATGGCCCGTGGCTGCGCCTGTTTCGCAATGCCCGCAACTGGCTGAAAAAAACCGGCTGAGCGGCAAGACACGATTGACCTCACGCAAAACCGCAAATCCGCCGCATATCATGCTGTGCAGGGACGCGCAATTTGATGGGTAAACTCCAGCAATGCTGAATAAAATGCGCCTATTGGGGAAAATCAGTCTGGGATTGGGTCTATTTGTGCTGGGTGCAGGTCTGTTGACGGTGCTTAACCTCAGCAGCCTCAACACCATCATAAGCCAGGCAGAACAGCGCGAACTACAGGCCTTGGCCCAGGACATCCGCCATCGGATGCATGGCCAGCTGCGCACCGGGGAAATGCTGGCTTACAGCATTGCCCAGCAGCCGAGGGTTCAAGCTGCTTTTGCGGCCGGTGACCGGCAGGCGCTGAGCGATATGCTGCTGCCGGTCTTTACGCAGCTGCAACAGCGTTTTGGCTTAGAGCAGTTTCAGTTTCACACCCCGCCCGCCACCTCCTTTCTACGCTTGCACATGCCAACCCGCTTTGGCGATGATCTATCTTCCTTTCGCGCCACCGTGGTCAAAGCCAATCAGGAACAACGCACCATCACCGGTCTGGAAGTGGGCGTCGCCGGTCTGGGGATGCGTAGTGTGGTGCCGGTGTACGATCAACAGGGGCAGCACTTGGGGAGCGTGGAGTTTGGCTTGGCGTTGGGGCAGGATTTTTTTAGCCAATTTGCAACCGAGCGCGGCGTAGATGCCGCCTTGCACTTAATCACCGCCCAAGAGATACACACCTTCGCCACCTCGGCACATGCCCAACCCCTGCTCGATCCACCTCGACTGCGGCGGGCATTGCACGGCGAGGAGCAATTCATTCAGGAGCAGATCAACGGGCAGGCGCTGGCGGTGTATGTGATGCCGGTGCATGATTTTTCTGGCCAGGCCATTGGCGTCATTGAACTGGCCAAAGATCGCAGCCATTACATCACCACCCTGCAGCAGGTGCGCAATTCCGCCATTACCGTCACCGTGGGGCTGCTGGCCTTTGGTATCCTGCTCACCTTCATGATGGTGAAAAATATTCAGCAGCGTACCCAGAAACTGGCGCGGAACATGCGCGAAATTGCTGCAGGCGATTTACGCATCCCCATCCAGGACAGCCAAGCTGACGAGATCGCCGATCTAGCCCAGGTTGCCGATACCATGCGCATCCAGTTACACCAACTGGTTGCCAGGCTTATGGAACACGCCAAAGCCCTGGATGATTCCGCGCAGTCCATCGCCACCGCCATCAAAGACCAGGCAGCCACCTCCACTCAGACCTCCTCATCCATTGCCGAAATCACCGCAACCATGGAGCAGTTGTCAGCCTCCTCTTCACAGGTAGCGGAACATGCTGGCGTCTTGGCCAAAATCTCCGACAACACCTATCAAAACGCCCAGGACGGTCAGCAGGGGCTGCAGTCAGTCATGGATAAAATGCAGATGATTCAGCAAGACAGCCAAGCCAATCTACACGACATCGTGAGCTTGGGGGTGCGTTCCAACGAAATTGGCAAAATCATGTCCATCATCCATGCCATTGCCGATCAATCCAAACTGATTGCCTTTAATGCCGCCCTGGAGGCTGCAGACACCACCGATTCAGGACGCCGCTTTGGGGTGGTTGCCAGTGAAATTCGCCGCCTGGCGGATAATGTCAGCCAATCTGCCCATGAGATCGAGCAAAAAATTGAACATGTCCAAGAGGCCATTGCCCGCCTGGAAATCAATTCACAGCGCAGCGTTGAAACCATCGGCGCCGGTCTAAGCGCCATGCAGCACAGCGCCACCCACTTTGAAAGCCTGCTGCACAGCGCCCATGAAAGCAACAGCGCTGCACAACAAATTGCCCTGTCTTCACAGCAACAGCGCACCGCCAATACCCAGGTGACGATTGCCTTGCGCGAAATGGTCAGCGCCAGCAAACACACCAGTCAGGCCATTAGTCATATTGCCCAAATCAGTGAAACAATGTCGCATCTGGCCAGCGAGCTTAACGCCCAAGTCAATCACTTTCGGTTAATGCCATAAACGGCAGGGAGCGCCAGCTCCGCACCGGGAACGCACAGCTCCAGCTGCCGCCTCAAAAAACTCCCCTCCTTTTGAAGGAGGGGTGCCCCGTCAGGGGCGGGGTGGTTATGGGTGATTTTGACCCCCTCCCCGCCGGCGGCGGGACTCCCCCTTGGCAGGGGGAGAGTCTTTCTAAGCGGGAGCGCCGAGTTTTACTCGGCTGGTTTTTAATCCATGTTCCGGTTGCCCGACCTGCCGAGTACAACTCGGCGCTCCACGGTTAGAACCAGTGGGTGCCGTCGTGTTGGGCGAGGCCGAGGGTTTGTAGGGCGGTGAGGACTTCCCACTACATTATGCAGGGCTACCGCAAAAAATACCGCCTCCTTTGTGGCCACTGCACAAATCCGTTGCCGGGCGCTTTGAACTGATATCTTGTGACGACACTATCTAATGTGTGGGGGATTCGAGGCGCTGGGGGCTGAATTCGTGCCAGCGCAGGCCAAGCAGCAGCAGGGTGAGTAGATAGCTCAGTGCGCCCAGTCCGATCAGGCCAAACAAGGTGACGACGCGCTGCCAGGCGGGCCAGAGTCCCCACTGTGCCAGTGGCGGGCTGAGCCACCACAGGGCCAAGGCCATCAGCAGACCTGCCAAGGCAACGGCCAGCCCCAGGCGGCGCCAGCCCGGCTGCGGTTGGTAGATCCGATCCCGATAGAGCAACCCTAGCAAAAGCCCGGCGTTGAGCATGGCCGATAATGCGGTGGCTAAGGCCAGTCCGGCGTGTGCGCCGGGAATTTCTAGCCAGACCCACGGCACTACAATGGCAAAATTCAGCGCAATATTGGCCAGCATGGCGATGATGCCGATCTTGACCGGGGTTTTGGTGTCTTGGCGAGAGTAAAAACCGGGGGCCAGTACCTTGATGAAGATAAAGGCGGGCAGGCCCAGCGCATAGGCCATCAGTGAAAGCGCCGCCATCCGGGTATCAAAGGCGGTGAAGGCTTGATATTGAATCAGGCTGGCGAGAATCGGGCCAGCCAGCAGGATCAGGCCCAAGGCCGCCGGGATGGCTATCAGCACCGCCAGCCGCAGTGCCCAGTCCAAGGTACGGCTAAACGCCTTTGGATCATCACTGACATGCTCATGCGACAAGCGCGGCAGAATCACCGTGGCAATGGCAATGCCGAAAATGGCCAGTGGCAGTTCCACAAAGCGGTCGGAAAAATACAGCCAGGAAATGGAGCCCGCCACCAGAAAGGAGGCGATCAGGGTGTCAATCAGCAGATTGATCTGCACCACGGAGGAGCCAAAAATCGCCGGGAGCATCAGGCGCATGATCTTGCGCACCCCGGCATGGGCGCGGCGCAAGCGGGGTCGAGGCAACAGCCCCAGACGTAGCAGAAAGGGGATTTGAAAACCCAGCTGTACCGCCCCGGCGATAAACACCCCCCAGGCCAGGGCCTTGACCGGTTCGCTGAACCAGGGCGCAGCGAATAGCGCCGCGCCAATCAGCGAGAGATTCAAAAACACCGGGGTAAAGGCGGGTACGGCAAAGCGCCCCATGCTATTGAGAATGCCCCCGGCCATCGCGGTCAGGGAGATAAACAACAGATAAGGGAAGGTAATGCGCAGCATCTCAATGGCCAGTTCGCGGCGGCCATCGTCACCGGAAAAGCCCGGCGCAAAGATCATGATCAACACGGGCGCTGCGAGCATCCCCAGCACGGTGATCACAAACAGCACCAGGGTGAGCATCCCGCTGACGTGATCAATCAGATCGCGCAAGGCATTCTGACCATGACGGGTCTTGTACTCGGCAAACACCGGCACAAAGGCTTGCGAGAAGGCCCCTTCGGCAAACAGGCGGCGCAAAAAATTGGGAATGCGAAAAGCCACAAAGAAGGCATCGGTGGCCCCGGTGGCGCCGAAATTGACCGCCAGCACCATATCGCGCACATAGCCAAACAGGCGCGAAATCAGGGTCATCCCGCCGACCACCAAGGTAGCGCGCAAAAGCTGAGCCATCAGAATATGCGCCTTAGCGGGCGACCAGCGGGAAGGTCAGGGCAATTGCCCAGGCAAAGGCCAGCGCATTGGCAAAGGCCCCGACCAGCGGATGATAGCTGCGTCGATAGGCCCAGCGGCTGAACAGGCCATGCACGATGAAAAACGGCACCATCGCCGGGATGATGATGATCAAGAAAAACAGTTCTTCCAGGCTGAGCAGAGTCGCCGCAATCAAGGACAGCACAAACAGCACCTTGGTCAAGGCATAGGCCCCGCGCAAGGTCACCGCGCCTCGGGTAAACCATTCGTCGGCAGCAAAAAACAAAAAAGTGCCGCCGAACAGCACGATCACCAGCCACAGCCGTTCCGGAATCGGCATAAACGAGGCGACAAAGGTATCCATCACCCAGGCCACCGACAAGGTGACATAAGCCCCGGCAGCCAACATCGCGCCTACCAGACGGCGGCGGCTGAACCAGACCCCTTGGCGCAGTTTGCCCGCCCACAACAGACCCAGCCAGGTCAGCGCGCCATACAGCGCAAAATGCAGGAATAAATAATCCCCAATCAGAATGGGCAGCGGCACACTGGGCAAGGGCCACAAGATCAGCGGGGTAAAAATCGCCGGCAGCAGGGCCAGCGGCCAGAACACCCGCCAGCGATCCACGCCACTGCCCAACGGCGTACGCGCAATCTTGGGTAATAAGGTTGCCAAAGGGCGCGCCAGCAGCAACAGCCCCATCAACAGCAGCAGCAGCCACGGCCCGCGCCGGTCGATAAAGCCATCTCCAGGGGTGATGGTCAGCGACTGATTAAGCCAATCCAGCGTTTCCTGCAAAGCGACTGGACTATACAGCACACCAATATGCTCTACGCCATTGGCCAAGGCCAGACGGCGCGCCGTACCTTCAGTAAAATCACCGTAGGTGATACCCGCCTGCACCTGCCCATCAGGGGTGGCATGGGCGACGGCCGCTGCACCCAGATCTTGCAACCCCTGCGGCTCCAGGGCGCCATACACCACTAAAAGATTACGCGGGGCATCATGGCGGCTGTGATCAGAAAAGGGCGAAACCGCGACGGTGGCATTGATCTTCGCAGGGTATTCGCTGGCATAGCGCATCACCGTATCCGAGGCCATCGAATGACCCACCAAGGCCAGCTCACCATTACCCCCCGGCAGCGCTTGCGCAAAGTCCACCACTTCCGTCAAGGCCGCTACCAGCATCTGACTGCGCGCCTCATAATCGGCCAGTTCCCCGGCAATCGGTACGGGATGGCGTCCATGACCGGGAAAATCAAAACTCAGCGCCTGGTAGCCATTGCGCGCCAAGGTCAGGGCAAAGGGCTGCATCAACTGCTGCGAACCGGCAAAACCATGGGCAATGATCACCACCGGGGCCTGCTGTGGAGCAGGCTCAGGCGCAAACAGCGTGATCGGGGTCTGGCCCACGCTAAAATATTCTATGGAAACGGCCTGAAAAGGGCGCAACAACTGCCAGACACTGAGCATTATCAAGACCAGTGCAAGCAGCGTAATCAGGCTAAGGCGGAGATGGCGTCGTTTCATTACACTTCGATTCCAAGGCTGAAGGGGACTGGCCAGCCAGCGGCCAGTACCCGCGCATTATGCCTTAGATTGCCTGCTCCTAAAAACCTAAACAAAGTTGCTTATGCGATTTTTAGGCACTTCGCTCTCCGTTGATAACACCCTTGCGGGCGAGCAACTGGAGTCCTGGTTGAGCAGTCCCAACCGAATGGCCGGTCAACACCGGCAACATGGGCGGTTTCAGCCGTCGAAACCCAGCTTGCGCCATAAAAGTGGCCTCGGCGTTCATCCTGAACAGAGAACAACTTTGCGATTCGACTTCGACCCCGACCATGGAACGCGAAACCTTCGCGCTTGTAGATAACCTATCTACAGTAGGGAATTTTGATGAAGAATGAAGAAAAAATCAAGAACTGTTTTTTGCTCCACGCATCCAAGGATAGCTTGGGCCATACGCCAGACACCGACACCCACCACGGCCATGCAAGCATTGGACAAAGCCTGTCTGAATCAGGCAAAATTTTCGCCACTCAACGGTGCAATCAGTCCAGCGCCGGTGAGTACGGCCTTGCTGGCAGTGTGTCTGTGTTGTTCTCGCGCCGCTGTGTGCGCTAACGCTGACTGGCCGGCGGCCCATCCACTTCTCCTGAGTTGTCAGGCTTTTCTAAGATACATTCTATGTTGACGCATCCGTTTATCGATCCCATTGCTATTGCTGCCGGGCCGGTGCAAATTCACTGGTATGGCATCATGTATGTGGTGGGCTTTCTCGCTTTTTGGTGGTTGGGGTATCGCCGTGCCCAAGCGCCCTTTAGTCCGCTGCCGCCGGAAAAAATCAGCGATCTGTTGTTTTATGGGGTGCTGGGGGTGATTCTGGGCGGGCGCTTGGGCTATGTGCTGTTTTATCAATTTGACGCCTTTTGGCAAGCGCCGTGGATCATTCTGCGCATATGGGAGGGCGGGATGAGCTTCCACGGCGGGCTTTTGGGAGTGCTGCTGGTGGCCTGGGCCTATGCGCGTCATTTACAAATCCCTTTTTTGCGCCTGACGGATTTTGTCGCCCCCTTGATTCCCATCGGTTTGGGTGCCGGGCGTTTGGGCAACTGGATCAACGGCGAGCTATGGGGCAAAACCACAGAGCTTCCCTGGGCGATGATTTTCCCGGCGGCTGACTGGATGCCGCGCCATCCCTCACAGCTTTATCAGGCCGCGCTTGAAGGGCTGGCGCTGTTTGCCATTTTATGGATTTTTTCGCGCCAGCCGCGCCCCTTAGGTGCGGTATCCGGATTATTTTTGCTGGCTTATGGGCTGTTTCGTTTTGTGGTTGAGTTCGTGCGCGAGCCGGATCTGCATCTGGGCTATCTGGCCTGGAACTGGCTTACCTTGGGGCAGTTGCTCACCCTGCCGATGATGCTGGCCGGGGTGGCGCTTTTGTGGTGGGCCTATCACAAAGGCCGCACGCCAACGACCTTACCCTCCTCAAAGGTCGGTTAACCATGAACATTTATCTGGATTTATTGCGTGATGTGCTGGATAAAGGCTGCTTTAAGGCGGATCGTACCGGCACTGGGACTTACAGTGTCTTTGGGCGGCAGATTCGCATGGATCTGGCGCAGGGATTCCCCCTGCTGACCACCAAAAAGGTGCATTTCAAGGCGGTGGTGCATGAGCTGTTGTGGTTTTTGCGCGGGGAGACGCAGGTAGAAACCCTGCAACAGCACGGCGTGCATATCTGGGATGCCTGGGCGGATGAGCATGGTGCGCTGGGGCCGATTTACGGACGGCAATGGCGCGCCTGGCCGACCCCACAGGGGGAGACCATCGATCAACTCGCTGCGGTGCTGCAGCAGATTCGTGAACGCCCCGATTCACGACGCCTCCTGGTCAGTGCCTGGAATGTCGCCGATCTGCCCGATGAACGCTTAAGCCCGCAAGAAAATGTCAAACAGGGGCGCATGGCCTTGGCGCCGTGTCATACGCTGTTTCAGTTTTATGTGGCGGATGGGCGGCTGTCATGTCAGCTGTACCAGCGTAGCGCCGATATTTTTCTGGGAGTGCCCTTTAATATCGCCAGCTACGCGCTGCTGACGCAGATGATGGCCCAGGTCTGCGGCTTAAAAGCCGGGGAGTTTATCCACACCTTCGGCGATCTGCATGTGTATCAAAACCATCTCACCCAGGTCAAAGAACAACTGAGCCGCGAGCCTTTCCCCTTGCCACAGCTGGTGCTCAACCCGGCGGTGGAGGATCTGTTTGCCTTTACATACAGCGATATCAGCTTGCAGCACTATCAGGCACACCCGGCCATCAAAGCGCCGATTGCCGTGTAATGTCAGGCTATTTCATCAAAATTTTGGCGGTCAACGATACCTTTATTTATGCATAACTCCGATGACACACAGGCTCCCCGTATCGCCCTCGTGGTGGCGATGGATTGTCACGGGTTGATTGGTCGGTGTAATCAATTACCCTGGCACTTGCCCAACGATCTGGCGCATTTCAAGCGCCTGACCCTGCACAAGCCGATCATCATGGGCCGCAAGACCTTTGAGTCCATCGGGCGGCCTTTGCCGGAACGCAAAAATATCGTAATTACCCGCCACCCGGAGCGCCACGCTGTGCCTGGGTGTCATTTTGTGTCTTCGATGGCGGCGGCGCTGGGACAGGCAGCCCCGGCCGAGGAGGTGTTTATCATCGGCGGTGCGCAGCTGTATCAAGAGGGCCTGTCGATTGCGCAGCGTATCTATTTGACCCGCATTGCGCATGGCTTTGAAGATGGTGATACCTGGTTTCCGCCGCTGGATGACACCTGGCAGGAAATCGTCTGTGAGCCGCAGCCCGCCGATGAACGCAATCCCTACCCCCACGCCTTTTGCATTCTCGAAAGGTCGCCGTGTGCTACGTCCTAAGCCTGCCTACTGATGCGTCTGAGCAAGATTAAGCTAAGCGGCTTTAAGTCCTTCGTTGATCCGACCACCCTAAGCCTGCCAAGCAATCTGGTCGGCATTGTCGGCCCCAATGGCTGCGGCAAATCCAATACCATTGATGCAGTGCGCTGGGTGATGGGGGAGTCTTCTGCCAAGAATCTGCGCGGCGACTCCATGGAAGATGTCATTTTTAATGGCTCGGCCTCCCGCAAGCCGGTCGGACAGGCCAGCATTGAGCTGATCTTTGACAATAGCGACGGCACCCTCGGCGGGGCCTATGCGCAATACAGTGAGATATCCATTCGCCGTCAGGTCAGCCGCGACGGGCAATCACAGTATTTTTTGAATCATACGCGCTGCCGCCGCCGCGATATTACCGACGTTTTTTTGGGCACCGGACTGGGGCCGCGCAGCTACGCCATCATTGAACAGGGCATGATCTCGCGCCTGATTGAGGCCCGTCCGGAGGAATTGCGGGTGTATCTGGAAGAGGCGGCGGGTATCTCGCGTTACAAAGAACGCCGCCGGGAAACCGAAAACCGGATGCGGCATACCCGCGAAAACCTTGAACGCCTCAATGATGTGCGCGAGGAGGTTGGCAAGCAATTACAGCATTTGCAACGCCAGGCCAGCACCGCCGAACGCTTTACCGTGCTCAAAGAAGAAGAGCGGCGCACCAAGGCGGAACTGCTGGCCTTGCGCCTGCAGGCACTGCAGCATGAGGCCGATGAACGACAGCGCACCTTGCAAAGCGAGCAGACCAAGCAGGATGCCGCACTGGCCCAGCAGCGCCACCTGGAAGCCGAGCAGGAAAAGCAGCGGGCGGCGCTGGTGGAGGCCAACGAGGTCTATACCGACATCCAGGGACGCTACTATGCCGTAGGTACCGAGCTGGCCCGCACCGAGCAAGCGGTGCAACATGCCCGGCAACTGCACGAACAGCAATTGCAGACACAGCAGCAGACCGAGGCGGCCTTGCAGGCGGTTGAGCAGCATCGCAACCAGGATCAGACACGGCTGGAAGCCTTGCAGCAACAGATCACCCAGCTAGACGCCGCCCATGCCCAGGCCCAGGCGGGTATGGAAACACTGCAAGAACATCTGGAAAATGCCCAGGCCGAGATGGATCAATGGCAACACCGCTGGGATGCCTTCAATGAACAGGCCGCTGAACCGGCGCGGGTGGCCCAAGTGGAACGGGCGCGCATGGAACAACTGGAGCGCCAGATTGATCAGGCCAAAAACCGTCTACAGCGTCTGCACGATGAAGGCCAGGCCCTGCACACCGAGGCGGTACAGGCAGAAATCAATGCCCTGCAGGCGCGGGTAGAACAGGCCGCCGAGGCGCAAACGCAGCTGGATGAACAACTGGCAGCGCTGCTCGACAGTCTGGACAATGAACGCCGCCGGGCAACGACCGTCAGTCAGCGCCTGGATGATACCCGCCGTCAGGGACAAGAGGCACGCGGACGTCTGGCGTCCTTGCACACCTTGCAACAGGCTGCTTTGGGGCTGGGCGATGCGCAGCTAACCCCGTGGCTGCAGCGTCATGGCTTAGAAACGGCAAGCCGTCTGGGGCAGCAGATTCGCGTCCCGCCAATGTGGGAAGCCGCGCTGGAGATGGTCCTGGGGCATTATCTGGAATCTTTGTGCGTGACCCAGCTCGACACGCTGCTCGGTGCGCTTGATGATCTGGAACAAGGCAGCCTAAGCGCGGTGGCCAGCACCGCTGAACCGCGCCAGCGCGAATCGCTCAGCGCCCCACCGGCCAGCTTTGAGACCCCTTCCTTGCTCAGCCAGACCCAAGGGCCGGCAGTGCTCGCCACCTGGCTGAATGGGATTTATACGGTGAGCGATGTCCATCAGGCCAAAAAGCTTCGCCCGGCGTTACAACCGGGACAATCCCTGATCACCCCGGATGGTCTGTGGCTTGGCCATGATTGGCTGCGGGTAGCGCGGGGCCACGATGCGCATCGTGGGCTGCTGGCGCGGGAACAACAGATTCAAGCGCTGGAAGCAGAATTGAGCCGCCTGCACGCCGCACAGGAAACGCTGGAAGAAACCCTCGAACAGGCCCGCGCCCAGCAGCAAAGCCTGGAGACCAGCCGCGAACAGCTACAACTCCAGATCAATCAGGCACATCATCAGCTGGCCGGACTCAACAGCCAGCTGCAGCAGCGTCACAGCCGCCTGGAACAAATGCAGCAGCGCCTGCAAAGCCTGAATGATGAGCGCGAGGAACTGCAAGAAAGCCTCAGCGAGGCCCTGGAAAGTCTGCAGGAGGCCACCTACGCCCGCAATGCCGCCGTCACCCAAATGGAAACACTCAGCCATCAGCGCAGCGCCTTGCAAACGCAAAAAGAGCAACTCAGCCAGCGCCTTAGCATGGCGCGCGCCAATACCCAGCAGCACCGCGAGCAGTTCCATCAGCTGGCCTTGCAGCTAGAATCCAGCCGCAGCGCCCATCAGGCCACCGCGCAAAACCTGCAACGCTTGCAGGCCCAGGCCGCACAACTGCAGGCACAGCTTGACCGCCTGAGTGAGCAGCTTAGCGAAGAACACGCGCAGGCCGAACAACTGCAAGCGCAACAACTAGACGAGCTGCTGAGCCAGCATGTCAGCCTGGAACGTAGCCTCAATGAGGCGCGGGCAGCGGTACAAGGGATTGAGGCACAGCTGCGCACCCTGGAACGCCAGCGCACCACTGCCGAAACCGAGGTCGAGACACAGCGCAGCGTCCTTGAGGGCTTGCGCATGGCCTGTCAGGAGATAGCCGTACGCGGCCAGACCCTGCAAGAACAACTGGCCGAAACCGCATTTACCCTGGATACACTCCTGCAAACCTTAGACCCGCAGGCCACCATTGCCGACTGGCAACTCAAGGTGGAACAACTGGGCACCAAAATCCAGCGTCTGGGCGCCATCAATCTGGCCGCGATTGAGGAATATAAAGAGCAAGCCGCACGCAAGACCTATCTGGATGCGCAATATGCAGATTTGCATGAAGCCCTGGAAACCCTGGAAAACGCCATCCAGAAAATCGACCGGGAAACCCGTGCCCGCTTTCGTGACACCTTCGAGCAGGTCAGCCAACGCTTTCAGGAAACCTTCCCGCGTCTGTTTGGCGGCGGCCAGGCACACCTGCAAATGACCGGCGAAGACCTGCTGACCACGGGTGTGGCGGTCATGGTGCGCCCCCCCGGCAAGCGCCTGTCCACCATTCACCTGATGTCTGGCGGTGAAAAAGCCCTGACCGCCGTGGCCCTGGTCTTTGCCATCTTCTCACTCAATCCGGCCCCCTTTTGTATGCTCGATGAAGTCGATGCCCCGCTGGATGAAGCCAATGTCGGGCGTTTTTGCAAGCTGGTGCGCGAAATGTCGGCCCAAGTGCAATTCATCTTCATCACCCACAACAAAGCCACCATGGAACTCGCCGAACAACTCATCGGCGTCACCATGCACGAACCGGGCGTATCACGTCTGGTCACGGTAGACATCAACGAAGCCGCCGACATGGCGCTGGCCTGACACGGAAAAGCGGGTCAACTACCCCGCCCTAAAGGGCGGAGCTTGCCTGCCTGCCGCGACGCAGGCAGGTGAAAGCAAGCTCGGTTGACCAGGGCAAGCGGTGCAAACCCGCTACGTGCATCACAGGTCGTTAAGACCCACTCCGGGATGCTTCCTCAGTCCCGGACTCTGGAAGGTTGGGATCATGCTGGCGAAAGGTAAAACGCCGAAGGTTTTAGCCGCCGCGCAAGCGGGAGCCGGTGATGCACATGCCCGAGGGGAGCGAGCCGCAAGGTTTCGTCACTAGGCCCGTAAGGGTATTGATATGGGAGAATACGATGGCCGTGTTTGTTTTAGATAAAAAGCAGCAACCGCTGATGCCCTGCTCAGAAAAGCGGGCGCGCTTGCTCTTACAGCGCAATCGTGCCGTGGTAGTGCGGTTGCATCCCTTCACCATCCGCCTAAAAGACCGCATCGGCGGGACGGCGCAACCCCTGCGCTTGCAGCTTGATCCGGGTAGCAAAACGACCGGCCTGGCGTTGGTGCGTGAAGTAGAAAATATAGACCCTGATACCGGCGAAGTGCGCAGCGAAGCAGTCGTGCTTTGGTTGGGTGAACTTACCCATCGCGGCGCTGCCATCCGTGACGCATTGACCGCACGCCGTGCCATACGCCGTAACCGCCGCAATCGCAAAACCCGCTATCGTGCGCCGCGGTTCCTTAATCGCGCTAAACCTAAAGGCTGGCTACCACCTAGCTTGCGGCATCGCCTGGAGACAACACTGAGTTGGGTAAAACGCCTGCAACGGCTGGCACCGCTCACCTGCATCCGTCAAGAGCTGGTGCGCTTCGATACTCAAGCCATGCAAACACCGGAAATCAGCGGGGTTGAGTATCAGCAAGGTGAACTGGCTGGTTATGAACTACGCGAATATCTGTTGGAGAAATGGCATCGCACCTGCGCTTATTGTGGTGCAAAAGATGTCCCGCTGGAAATTGAACACATTATCCCGCGCAGCAAAGGCGGATCAGATCGTGTTAGCAATCTCACGCTGGCTTGCACCCACTGTAATCAACAGAAAGGCAATCAAGACATTGATGTCTATCTTAAAGATAGGCCGTCAGTGCTGCGCCGCATTCAGACCCATGTCAAAACCCCGTTGCAAGATGCCGCTGCCGTCAATGCCACTCGCTGGGCGTTGTTCAATCATCTCAAAGCAACGGGCTTACCCGTAACTACCGGATCGGGCGGGCGCACCAAATACAACCGCCGCCGCCTAGAGATACCCAAAACCCATGCACTGGATGCTGCCTGCGTGGGTGAAATAGACGCGCTCCATGGCTGGAACAGACCCGCGTTGGCTATCAAAGCCACCGGGCGCGGCAGCTATCAACGCACCCTGCTCTCCCGCTTTGGCTTCCCGCGTGGCTACCTGACCCGCCAGAAACGCATTAAAGGGTTTCAGACGGGGGATCGTGTCATTGCCCAGGTTGCGACGGGCAAAAAGGCAGGAACCCATAGCGGGCGCGTCGCGGTACGCGCATCAGGAAGTTTCAATATCCAGACCGCGCACGGCGTGGTTCAGGGTATTTCCCACCGCCATTGTCGTGTGGTGCAGCGCGCTGACGGCTATGGTTACACCTTTCAACCTCAACCCAAAACGGAGGAAGCGAGACGGGCGGCTTAAAGGCCGGGGTTTCTCGCGCAAAGCGGATGACACCAGCCATCGTGCAACTCAACAAGGCAGCCATCCCCTACACGCTGCACGAATACGTCCACGATCCGGCCACTCAGGCCTATGGGCAAGAGGCCGCCGACAAACTCGGCCTGCCCGCCGTGCGGGTATTCAAAACCTTGGTGGTACAACTCGATACTGCGGCACTGGCGGTGGCTGTGGTGCCGGTCGCCGCCATGCTCAACCTCAAATCCTTGGCCCGCGCTGCCGGGGCGAAAAAGGCCGGCATGGCCGACAAGACACTGGTCTCGCGCACCACAGGCTATGTGCTCGGCGGGGTCAGTCCGCTGGGTCAGAAAAAACGCCTGCCAAGCTATATCGACCACTCGGCCCAGGATTTTTCGACGATCTTCGTCAGCGCCGGTCGCCGAGGTTTACAGCTTGAGCTTGATCCCCATGCACTGGCGCACCTGCTGCAAGCCCGCTTTGTACCACTGTGCGCGGAGCAGGCGCCCTGACACACCGTGCGTGCCTTTATCAGCGCGCTGGTCAGATCATGGACAGCGAAGGGATTTTTGTTGCGGCGCATTAGATGGCATGGCTAGAATGCAGCTGGCGCGGATGCGCAGATTGTGGCGGGCAGTACAATGCTAGCCGCTTATCCCCCACCGCCGGTGGGATTTTTTTCGTATTCAAAGACCAAAAGCCCTGTGGCTTTGAGATTGTTGATAGCAGGTGGTATATGGACTCTTCCCTACGTTGGCTCTTGCTGGGCATTGGCCTGTTGATCATGGCTGCCATTTATCTGGTGGGCTGGTTGCGCCGTGTAAAAGAAAAACGTGAGCATGACGATGCGGCGTTGCCTGCAGCTGACGAAAGCGCACAAGTCCACATCAAGGCCAGCGACGGGCGGCGTGAGCCGGTGCTGGGCGATGCTCCGCTTGAGCGGGAGCCAGAACCGGTTGCACCGGTGACGGCTAAATCCAAGCCTTCCATCTTGGGGCGACGACGGCGCTCTGATGCCGACGAAAGCGCGGCTGCGCCGATCGTCAGGGCCGCAGCGAATCCGGCACCGGCGGCGACAGATCCCGATGCGCCCGCCATCAAAATCCAGATCAAGGCCCGCGCCAAGGTGAAGCCTAAAGCCGCAACCCCTGACCCTGTCGCACCGACACCAGGGCGCAAACCCCTTGCGCCTTCGCCACCCCCGCGAGAGATCGGAAAAGCGCCCACCGTAGGTATCACGCGACAAGAGCCGGAAAAGATTCTGGCGCTGCATGTCAGTGCCCATTTGACCGCACACTTTCATGGTGCGGATATTGTGCGAGTGTTGCGCCAGCAAGGGCTGGAATATGGCGAGATGAACATTTTTCATCGCATGGTCGAGCATCACCAGCAGCGCATGACCTTGTTCAGTGTCGCCAGCATGGTTAAACCGGGCGCGCTCAATCCCTACGAAATGGCCACCTTCACCACCCCAGGCTTGGCCTTGATCTTACGTCTGCCGGGGCCTTGGGATGGGGTCATGGCCTTTGATGCCATGCTCGTGTGTGCCGAGGAACTGGCTGATGAACTGGGCGGATTATTGCTTGATCAGCATCGTGAAGTCGCCAGCCGGCAGGTTTTGGATTACACCCGCGAAGAAATTCGCTCCTGGGAACTGCGCCTGCAAAGCAGTGGTTATGCCTAAATGATGGCCTTTTCACACATTGGTGGGCGGACTTGACGGCACCACAGACCTTAACAAACCCTTTAGGCGAATCCGGCATGACTGCACCCTTGATCACTCTGGAAGGCATTGAAGGTGTTGGCAAAAGCACTCACCTTGCAGGGGTGCAGCAGTACTTGCAGCGCTGTGGCGTCAGCGTCGTCACCACGCGAGAACCCGGCGGCCCGCCGCTTAGCGAGGCGGTGCGTGGCTTGCTGTTGTCTACGGATTACCCGGCCATGCATGCCGATACCGAACTGCTGTTGATGTTTGCGGCCCGTGCCGAGCACCTGCGCCACACCATCGAACCCCTGCGGGCCCAGGGAACCTGGGTGTTGTGTGATCGTTTCACCGACTCAACCTATGCCTATCAGGGCGGTGGGCGGGGAATTCCCCTGGCGCGCATTCAAACCCTGGAAGACTGGGTACAAGGCCCGCTCCGTCCGGATCTCACCCTATGGCTGGATGCCGAGGTCAGCACGGCGTTGCAACGTACCCAAAAGCGCGCAGCGGCGGATCGCTTTGAACAGGAAACCCTGGCCTTTTTTGCCCGCGTGCAAGCCGCCTACCAACAGCGCGCCCACGCCGAACCCCACCGCATCATCCGCATTGACGCCAACCTGCCCCTGGCACAGGTACAAGCACAAATCATCAGCTGCCTTAGCCAGCGCTTCCCCGCGTTGGCATAAAAGTATCCGATCGTTTTATCCGCATTAAAAACGGCGGGCGCCAATGTAACGCCCGCCGATCTTGCACGTTTTTGGTTTTTTGGTGCCGACAAGCGATGGCTTGCCCGGCATTGTCGGTATTGCTATGTTTATCCTTCAACCTGAATACGGCGAGGCTGGATTTTCTCCTGTTTGGGAATGCGCACCTCTAAAACGCCGTTGGTGCTGCGGGCACTGATTTTGTCCGCATCGGCAGTATCCGGCAAGGAGAAGCGGCGATAGAAGCTGCCTCTGACCCGCTCGACCCGCTTGAAGTTTTCCTTTTCTTCGACATTTTCATAGCTGCGTTGGCCACTGATGCTCAATATCCCGTTTTCCATGTGGATCTCAATGGCTTTGGGATCGACACCGGGGACATCGGCATAGAGAATATAGGCATCTTTTTCTTCGCGGATATCCACTGCTGGCACCCAATCGCTGGTTGCAGCACTTTCCTCAGCGCCGCCTTTACCGCTGTAAACCCGGTCCAGTTCACGAGTCAGTTGATTGATCAAACTCCAAGGTTCATAGCGCATCATCGTCATGGTAATCACCTCTTGAAATATCTCAATAAACACTGTGTTGACTGGGAATATCATCTGTTTTTGCGACAAGCGGCATCGCCACGATACCGCTCTGACATCCCCGGTTAGCGCTTAGATAGGGGCAGGCAAAAATTTTTCAAGGGTGCCTCGGAACAGCTCAATGCCTTTGAGCTAGTGGTTTAAAAACGGGTAGCTCTCCAAATGGTAGTGTTGAATGGGGTAAGATATAGAGGTGATGGGTTCTAAAGCGTAAAAAGCCATGCGGTGTCATTCAGAGAAGGTGATTAAAAATGGCCGTATCCATAACCACACGCCGACCATTTCGCCCGTATCTTGATCGATTGCTAAGCAATAAGGTCCGGATATTCTCCGGACTTTGCTTGTCGGTATTAAAGATCACTGCCGTCAGGCAACATCTCAGGAAAAAAGCCTGTACTTTTGAAATCACTCACTATAAATGGAGGACGCGAACAGGGCCGATTGATCGTGCTGTGCATGATGGTTGCGCTCGCCGCGATGGAATAATGAGAACTGCTTACCTACGCATGCCGCCAAACCTAGTTACTGATGAGGGTCAACCTCGTCGCGTTGGCATAGAAATCGAGTTTAACGGCCTATCTTTAGCCGATGCCATTGCGCTGGTTGCTGATCAAATCAACGGGACTATTGAGCATACCGGGCGCTATGATGCGCGCATTTGCAACGATCCTGCCGGTGACTGGCGGGTTGAGATCGACTTTGCTCTGCTAAAAAGACTGGGACGGCGCGACCGTAACAGCGAGGATTTGAGTGAGACGATTGAGGATACCATCGAACATCTGTTGCTTCGCGTGTCCGAGCCACTCGTTCCGCTGGAAATTATCAGTCCACCGTTGCCACTGGAGCGTCTTGGCGAAGTTGAAGCGCTAATTAAAGCCTTGCGTGATGCGGGTGCCTGCGGTACCCACGACCACCCATTGCATGCCTTTGGGCTGCAATTTAATCCTGAGTTGCCCAGCTTGGAAACATCGGTCATCGTAAGGTATTTCAAAGCATTTTTGTTGCTGTCTGATTGGTTAAGTCAACGCTGTGCTGTGGACTGGACACGCCGCCTGACCTTTTTTGCCGATCCTTTTGCAAGGGACTACCTGCGTCACGTGATTGATCCGGGCTATTGGCCCTCGCAGGATCAGTTGATCGACGACTATCTTGCTGCCAATCCTACGCGCAACCGGGCGCTGGATTTACTGCCGCTGTTTGCCTATCTGGATGCCGAACGTGTCAGGCAGGTGGTCACTGATGAGCGTGTCAACGCCCGCCCGACACTCCATTACCGGCTACCCAACAGCGATATTGATAATCCTGACTGGGGTTTGCATGTGCCCTGGAATGACTGGATCATCGTCGAACGACTCGCTGGAGAGCGGCAAACATTAAATGCACTGGGGCAAGCATTGGCAGATTGGCTTGACCGTGGGGCGGATGCGGATGATCGCACATGGGCGCAAAGCCTGAAAGGTTGCGGCATCATTGCCTGCTAAGTCTTGGGTAGCGTTTGGATCATCGCCTGCGGTTGGGTCGGTGTAGGACACTGCAACGGATTCACCGTATGGAATGGGCGTTCCCAGTGTAAGAACAACCGTAGAGCCAATTACGCTAACGCTATCGACGGGATAAGGCACCCCCGCCCACCATCACACTGAAATCACCGGATGCTGCGGTATGGGTTGCATCCAGCAGCTCATCATAGGTTAAGAAAATCCGAGTGCCATCGGTGCTGGTTTCCGCATTTAGGAGTACTGGTGGTGTGGTGTCGGCGGGCGCAAAGTCCACGGTGAGGTTGGCCGTGGAATGTACGTTACTCAAACCGGGTTCATACAGCTTGACCGTGAAGGGGCGGGTGCCGGAGGTGGGTGCAGGAGAAGCGGTGTTTGAGTAAACCAGCGCATCCAGCAACAACTCCACTCTGGCCGAGGTCATGGGGATGGTACTGTTGGCGGTGTTCAGCACCAGCGTCCAATTTCCGCTACCCGTGCTGAACAGCGAATAACCAAAGCTTTCACCGCCCAGCGTGAATGCGACATTCGTCTGCCCGCTTGCCGGCCAAGTCAAACCACCGATGTTGTTAATGGCAATGGGATTGGTGTTGTTGCTACTATCAAAGAGGGTGAGCGAGTCGGTACCGGTGAAGTGGTTTTTGTTGAAAACAATCTCTACCTTGCCAAAGGTCTCGATTTGGTGTTCACCCACCAGTTGTCCTCCCAAGGCATTTTTATCATTGATGCCTGTGGTGAAGGTCATGGCATTTGGAGCCGGGTCAAAATTGACGGTGCGGTTAACACCTGCTGCCGGGCCGTTCAAATCCAGGGTTAAAGGGGTAGGTGCATTATTAGTAACCGGCGTTGCTGGCAGCGATACCGCATCATTACCTGCCCAATCCTGAATAGCACTTGCATCATTTCCGGCTGTAGGGTCTGTGTAGGCGACGGTTACACTTTGACCTTCAGTAACCGGACTCACCAGCGTCAACTCAACTGTCATGCCTGTGACTACAACATTTGTAACTGTGCGTTCCTGACCATCGACCAGCACTGTGAAGGTGCTTGCAGCGGGCTTGCCGCCAACTGTATTCATCAGGTTTTCGTTATAAGTCAGGATGATCTTGGTGCCATCGCTGCTGGTTTCGGCGCTTTGGAACACCGGCGGTGTGGTATCCGGAAACACCACCGTGAACCGTGCCAAATCGCTGGCGCTTTGGTTGGTTTGCTCAAACAATCTGACATCGAAAAGGCGGTCGTTGCCTGTGGGGGTGCCCGCAGCGCCTCGGCTTGTCCGGCAATGACACCGGTTTGGCCCTGCTCAACAAAAGTGACGGTGGCGACACCGCCCGTGACGCTGATGGAGCAAAAAACAGTTCTTGATTTTTTCTTCATTCTTCATCAAAATTTCCTACTGTAGATAGGTTATCTACAAGCGCGAAGGTTTCGCGTTCCATGGTCGGGGTCGAAGTCGAATCGCAAAGTTGTTCTCTGTTCAGGATGAACGCCGAGGCCACTTTTATGGCGCAAGCTGGGTTTCGACGGCTGAAACCGCCCATGTTGCCGGTGTTGACCGGCCATTCGGTTGGGACTGCTCAACCAGGACTCCAGTTGCTCGCCCGCAAGGGTGTTATCAACGGAGAGCGAAGTGCCTAAAAATCGCATAAGCAACTTTGTTTAGGTTTTTAGGAGCAGTAAGTGAAGTTGTGCCCACCTGCCTGGAAATTTACAGGCGAAGAAGTGGCCGAAGTGGTGCCAAGGTTGCTGACTATCGTAACAAGGGTGCTGGCGATACCCAAGGATTCACTGTTGCCATCGACAAAGTTAGCTAAGGTAAAGCTGACTTTCAGCTCTCCCAGCCGGTCTGCTGGATTTAGGTCAGGAATGTTGACGGTGTTGGATGCCGTGAACGTCATAGCATCCGTAGCAGTTTGGAAGTTGATGGTGTGCCAAATGCCCTCTGTCACCCCCCATCTGATTGCCGGGGCCATTCAAATCCACCGTTGGCGGCGTTGCCTGCTGCCCAAACAGTACGGTAAAAGTGGTTTCTGCTGGATTCTGATTGAGTGAATCGGTCAAGTTCAGAGTAAAAATACGATTGCCGCCGGTTGGGAATTGCTTTGTGTTGGTGTAGTAAATGTTGTCGAGAATGAATTCAACCTGGTTAGCTGTCAGGCTTCCACCATCGCCTTTGAAGGTGATGGTCGCAATATCACCCACCACGGCAATGGAATACAAGTAATCGTCACTGCCCACTGTGAAAGCGATGTCGCTTCCAGTTGCTTCGGTAGCTCCTGCGTTCCAAGTCAGCGTTACCTCACCCAGTTTTAACAACTCATCATGTTCATCCGTGAAAGCTGTTTTATCAAAACTGATCCGCAATTCGCCGTAATGAGTCAGCCCTCGGCTATTGGCTTCTTCGACAGAATGTGTGAAGAATGCAAGGTCATGAAAGTTCGGGCGAGCGTCCGCCATGTAATTCACTTCATAACTGGTGATTTCTGGCGTATCAAAACCATCCAAATCCAACTCAGGGCCACCATTAAGCACCCCCCGCCATTCATTTAACGCCAGTGGCTGACTGTGCAAGGTGGCTGGCATCACATCCAGCACCCAATCACCACCTAAATCCGTGTGCCCCACCTTGTGGCTGGCGGCGGCAATCTTCAAGCCGGTTTTGGTTTGTAATGCGGCTACCAACGCACGACCGGTATCGCCTTGCGCGACTTCACAGCCGTAAATCAGCCATTCGCCATCCGGTGCCATAGACTGGCGCAGGCTTCCCAGCAAGTGGGTGTGTTGTGGGAGGGTATCCAAACACAGGGTGTGATGGCCTAAAAAAATAGCACCGGGTGCACCGTGGCTGATTAAGTGCAGTGTTTTTAAGCCGGGGTAGTGCGCCACAATTTCTGCCAGTTGGGTGATGGCATCGGCAGTGTCATCCAGTAGGTGCACATAACCACCAAGGGGCAGTGCATCCAGCAGTGATGCTTCGTTGCTCAGCACCGCATCAATAACAATGACTTCCTGATCAACGGCATGCAGTGAAATGGGGTGGTTTGGGGTGTGCATATCAAAGCTCCAGATCGATGACAAAAATCAAGGGAGCCAGTCTATTGATTGGTGGGTTCTTGATATACCTCTAAAACGAAATCCGCTTACACAAAAAACGAAATTGCGTGTTTTTTTGGGTCAATGCTTGAGTAGTGTTGCTTGGCACGTTGCTATTTTTTCTGGCTGCGACTGGCCATGAATTCCGACGGCAAAACGCCGTAGCGTTCGCGGAAATAGCGGGAAAATTTGGATTGAATGGAAAAATACAATTCCGCTGAGAGTTTGGCGAGATTGATATCGTTTTGGCTCTGCAACAAGTATTGGTAGGAATAATCCAGTTTGCGGTTGCGGATATACGCCATCGGCGAACAGCCGTGGCGCTTGAGGCAGGCGTATTGCAGAGCACGCGCCGAAACGCCGAGCATCCGCTCGATTTCGGTCAGCGCCACAGGTTTTTGAAGATGTTCTTCAACATAGCGCTCAAAAGCCGCCAGGGTGTCCACGCGCTGCGCCGCTAGATAATCCGTTTGCTTCAGGAACACTTCCGGCTGTAAGGCCATCGCTAATAAACGATAGACCTGATCATTGAAACCGGCGGCTTGCAGCAGAGCGGCATCACCGGCGAAGGCATCAATTTGCTGGATCAATTGTAGGAACAGTTGCCGTAAATGGATCGGGCCATAGTGGAGCTTGACGGTTCTTAGAATGGGTTTGCGTCATCGGTAAGCCCTCGCCGCCTTGCATGATCAGGCTGACTTGGTTCAGACGGTTCAGGTCAAAGGTGATGTGCCTTGCCACCTATCACTTTTATGGCAAACTTTGAGGGTTGGCTGAACTGAGGTCATGGGGGAGGGCATGGGAAGCATCAAACACTTGGCAGAAGAGGTGGAACGTGGACTGCGCAAAGCCGCATCCGGGGCTGCGCCTGACGGTGGTGAGGAAACTGTCGCTGGTGGTCGGAGCGATGATCGAAGCGCAAACCGCCAACACGGTGGAGTTGAGCAATGTGTTGCCGCTGGAGACCGAGCGCCAAGACATGCGCGAACAGTGGTTGAGACGGTTGCTGAAGAACCCGTTGGTGTGTCCAACCGAGATCATGCAGCCGTTGGCGATGGCCGAACTGGCGCAGGCGGCCCGTCACGATCAGACGGTGTGCCTGAGTCTGGATCAAACCGATTTGGGGGATCGGATGGCGTTGCTGGTGTTGGCCTTGCGCGTGGGCGAGCGGGCGTTGCCGTTGGTTTGGTGGGCCAGGCAAGGCGCGGCGAACATCGGCTGTGCGGGCCAGAAAGCCCTCCTGGAGACGGTGTTGGCTTGGCTGCCGGCTGGGGCGCGGGTGCTGCTGTTGGCGGATCGGTTCTACCCATCGGCGGCGTTGTTCGCGTGGTTGCATGCGCACGAATGGGGCTACCGGTTGCGCTTGAAGGGGAATCTGCGGGTGGACACCGGCGTGGCGGAGACCACGACCGGGGATTTGGCCAAGGGTGTGCGGGAAGGATATTTTCCGGGTGTGCGCCTGTTCGCCTCTGGGGTGGTGACCCACCTGGGAATTGTGCATGAATCCGGTCATCCGGAGCCGTGGATGATTGCCATGGATGCGATTCCGACCCGGGCGCGCGTACTGGTGGGGCATCGAGCCGATGTTCTCCGACGTTCAAGGGGGCGAGGAGTTTGGCTTGGGGGGATTCGCACCTGCGCCCTGCGGATCGTTTGGAACGCCGGGTGTTGATCATGGCCTTGGCGATGTATGGGTGTGTGCGCATTGGGCGCGAACAGGCGTGTCACCCTCCGACCCCGCTCGAAAAAAACCAAGCACAGGACGATCCGAACCTCTGGAGCTTCCGCAAGCTTGCCCGCAGCCTGGTTTCGTGGTTCACACGTGGCTTGCGCTACCTGATGCGCTGTCTGCAAAACGACCTGCCGCTGCCGGCTTTTCGTGCCCGTGAGTAAATTGATAGGTGGTAAGATTTGCCCCATGGATCAGATGAGCTTTGCTGACATTGAGTCCCAGAATAAGAAGCGCAAGACGCGACGTGAGCTGTTCCTTGAGCGAATGGACAGACACATTCCCTGGTCTGTGCTGGTCAAGAAGCTCAAGGTGCATTACTCCAAGGGGCGCGTTGGCCGTCCTCCATATCCCTTGGAGATGATGCTCCGGATTCATTGCATGCAGCGGTTCTACAACCTCAGTGATCCGGGGATGGAAGACGCGCTCTACGAAATCGAGAGCCTGCGCCGATTTGCAGGTCTGCGCCTTGGTGACCGGATCCCCGATGAAACACCCATCCTCAACGTTCGCCATT
>NZ_MU255057.1:54781-69227 GCF_000227725.2 Thiorhodospira sibirica ATCC 700588
CGAGACGCCAGCAACGGTCTACAGGACCCGGCAGGGAGGAGGTGCATTGATCGTAGACAAATACGGCCCGGGGCGGTGACGCCTACCGACGGTGAATCTGCGGCATCAGGGCAGCGCTGTGCAGCTGCGAGTGAGGGGCAGGCGATAACTTTAACTCGGCCACCTTTTGTCTTGACAATGGGGTCTACCTCACTACCGCCAGTGAAAATACAGAAATCAACACCACCGGCAGGGTGGCAAGCAGCATCATGCGCTGGCTGTAGTTGGCCTTTTTGAGAGGTGGTATGGTTTTCATTGCCAGGCTCCTCTGGCCTTTTTTCTGTTGGTATCAGGCACAGAGATGGCTAAAATGACGGCAATTTATCCAAACCCGCCGCCAGCGAATACACAAAAAACGAAATGGGCCTGCACTGAATACGAAAATGCCTCTTCGGGGCTTTGTTTTCCCTATGTTTTGCTAATTCAATCCCTATGAATGCTTGCTCCCAGCCTGCACCACGCCCCGTGCTCATGGCCCTGTTCTCGCGGGTGTGCCTGATAGTCTATCCGTGGCGCGAGCTCTGGCCCACCCTGCCGCGCTCCACCGCCGGGTACCTCAAGTCCCAAGCCACTTTCTCCGACTGTTTGGCCTTGGTACGGCGTACCCTCTGGGCCCAGGACCATGGCGTCAACTCCACTTCAGCGCCCGATCAGCGCCTCATTTCCCTCGAGCGCCTGCTAGACTCGCTCGCAGTGACCCCTAAATGGCCAAAGTCGAGATAAATAGATATGTGCAGATTTAGACTGAACTGCTCAAGCCCTTTCGGCTTTGTAGGATGCTTGCTAGAATAGTCTGCAGAATCCATGACTGAGCCGTGTTCGCCGGTGTGTGGATCGTCTTGTCTGCCTTGAGCGCAGGATGCGTCGCTAACCAAACATCGTGCCTTTATGCAACGCACCCTATCCGGCAAACGCTGTTTTCTTGCCCTGTTCACCATCTTTTGCTGCATCTTTCTCCCTCCCCTGCTGGCTCAAGAACGTGAGCCCATTCGCTTTGCGCCGCTGCCGATGGAAAACCGCGAGATGATCATCCAGGGTTTTTATCCACTGCTTGCCTATCTGGAGCAACAGCTCGGGCATCCCTTCGAGATGCATTATTACGAAAGCAATCAGGAAGTCGCCAGCGCGTTGCGTGATGGGACGATTGATCTGGCCTTTCTGGGGCCTTTGCCCTATGTCAGTCTGCAACACCAGGGCGCCGACATCATACCGCTGGTGTTTTTTAGAGAAGCCAATGGCCTGGCGCGTTATCGCTGTGCCTTGGTGGTGTTTGCCGCTGACACGCCAAGCCCGGCAGATCTTTATGATGCCCCCATTGCCTTGACCCAGCCTTTGTCAACCTGCGGTTATCTGGGGGCAAAGGCTTTATTGCGCGAGTTTGCGGACGTGTCTTTGGACGCTACCGATTACCGTTATTTGGGATCACATGAGGCGGTTGCGCTGGCCGTGATTGCGGGTGAGGCCCGCGCCGGCAGTGTGCGCGATGAGTTTGCAGTGAAATACGCTCCGCTTGGGCTGACCGTCGCTGCGTATACCGACTGGCTCCCGGCCACGGGCCTGTTTGCCAATGCCAGTCATTTAGGCGAGGCGCTGTTTGCCGATGTGCAGCAGATTTTGCTGGCGACACCGGAAAGCGTGTATCAGCAGTGGGGTAGCAGTATCCGCCACGGCATGGTGAAAGCCAGTGAGGCAGACTTTGCCGGGGTGTATCGTTTGGGTGATCCGCACAGTATTCCGCAAAAGCCTGCGCCATGATGAATGGCACACCGTTGAAGAATGCCCTGCCTCGTATCCGCTTCTGGGAATTGCTGACCCTGCTGTTGCTGGCCGCCGTGGTCAGTGGCTATTTTTACCACCAGTACCAGACGCAACAGCGCCGCCATACCCAACACCATATCGAGGCGCTTGAGGTGGCCTATCGCAGTACGCTGCAAACCTATCGCCTGGATATTGTCACCCGGCTGCGCTACCAGATTTTGCAGCCGGACATCCTTGCCTTGATGGCGCAGGCTCAGGATGCTTCCGAGGCCGAACTGGCAGTGCTGCGCGGGCAGTTGTATCGGCAATTGAAATCGGTCTACGAGGAATTGCAGGGCCTGGGTCTGTATCAATTCCAGTTTCATCTGCCCGATGATCGGGTGTTATTGCGCTTTCATCTGCCGCATGAGGTCGGCGATGCCTTATATGCGCTGCGCCCCAGTCTGTATATTGCCAACACCCAGCAACGCCCGGTCAGTGGCTTTGAGATTGGCCGTACCCGGTCGGGTTTTCGCAATGTGTATCCCATCATGGATCAGGGACGCCATCTAGGCAGTGTGGAGCTGTCGCATCCTTTTGAGCATCTGCAGACGCATTTGCAACATCTGCTCAATGACAGCGAATACACCTTTTTGCTGGATCGACGGGCGGTGCTGCAGCGCATTGAGCCCCCTTATCTGGAAAAATACGCCCCCAGCGCCCTGCATCCGGGGTATATGCATGAAAATCCGGCCATCACGCGCCTGCTGAGGCATGCATCGCCGACCCCGCTGATCCATGCACTGGCCCCGAGTCTGCGCCAGAACCCCGACATTCAGCGACAGATGCATGCCGGCCAGACCTTTGCCGTGCCTCTGATACACCACGGCCAGGGCTATACCGTGACCTTTCTGGCGATTAGCGATATTAGCGGTTATCCCATTGCCTATGTGGTGCGTCTGGCGGAGAGTCCGGAGCTGCCCGCCCAGCGGGATGCCCTGCTGTTGCAATATGTGCTGGCCTTGGCGCTATTGCTCGGTCTGGCGCTGGCGATTCATCATCTGCGCCGCCAGCAGCAACGGCTACGCCTGTATGCGCAAATATTTCAACACAGCGGCGAGGCGATTTTGGTCACTGACCGGGATAATCGCATCATTGACATCAATCCCGCCTTTACGCATCTGACCGGCTATGAATTGGACGAGATTCGCTACCAAAACCCGCGCCTGCTCAAATCCCAACACACCCATCCGCAGATTTATCAAAATCTCTGGGAAACGCTCAAGCAGACCGGCCATTGGCAAGGCGAGCTGTGGGACCGGCGCAAAGATGGCAGTGTGTATCCCAAGTGGGTCTCCATTTCGGTCATCCGCGATGAGGGCCATGCCATTACGCATCATATCGCCAGCTTCATCGACATCAGCGAGCGTAAGGCTGCAGAGGCGCATATTGAGCGCCTGGCGCATCATGATGCCCTGACGGGCTTGTTCAATCGCTATAGTCTGGAAAGCCGCCTGGAGCAAGCCTTGTTCAGCGCCAAGCGTGAGTATCACACACTGGCCGTGCTGTTTATCGATATGGACCGCTTTAAACTCATCAACGACACTCTCGGTCACAGCGTGGGCGATTGTCTGCTGCAAGATGTGGCGCGGCGTCTTTTGCAGAATGTGCGTGAAAGCGATATTGTCGCCCGTCAGGGAGGGGATGAATTTGTCGTGGTGCTGATTAATCCGGACTCCACTCACGGCGTCACCCTCATTGCCCATAAAATCCTCAAATCCCTGGCCCATACCTACACCATTGAGGAACACAGCCTGCACACCAGCCCCAGTATCGGGGTGGCCATGTATCCCCATGATGGCGATACGGTGGACACGCTGCTGAAAAACGCCGATACCGCCATGTATCATGCCAAGGAACAAGGCCGCAATAATATCCAGTTTTTTGCCGAGGAAATGACCCAGCAGGCCAACGAGCGCATGGCCCTGGAGCGTGACTTGCGCCAAGCCCTGGCCAAACAGCAACTATCTTTGCGCTACCAGCCCCAGGTCAAGGCCGATACACAGAAGGTCTGCGGCTTTGAGGCGCTGTTGCGCTGGGAACACCCCGAAAAAGGCTTTATTCCGCCGGATCGCTTCATTGCCTTGGCAGAGGAGGCGGGACTGATTGAAGACATGGGCGCTTGGGTGCTTGAAGAGGCCTGTGCCCAGCTCAGCCGCTGGCAGACGCAAGGCTTTCATGGCCTGCGCATGGCGATCAACCTCTCCGCCTATCAGCTACGCTCACCGCGCCTGGTTGAACAGGTGCAGCAATGCCTGCAACGCTATGCCCTGTCTGCAGAGGATCTTGAGCTGGAGGTCACCGAATCGGTGGCGATGGAATCTCCTGAACAGGCCATCGAACAGCTGCGGGCGCTGCGCGATGTCGGGGTACGTCTGGCCATTGATGACTTTGGTACGGGTTATTCCTCCCTGGCCTATCTCAAACACCTGCCGATCCAGACCCTGAAACTGGATCGCAGCTTTGTGCATAACATCGAAAACGACAGCAATAATGCCGCCATCAGTGCCGCCACGGTGGCGCTGGCACATACGCTGGGGCTTGAAGTGGTGGCTGAAGGCGTGGAAAACCCGGCCCAGCGGGACTTATTGGCGCATGAGCATGGCTGTGACTATCTGCAGGGCTATCTGTTTGGCAAACCTGAAACCGTCGCGCAGGCCACCGTCTATCTTCAGCAAGCTCTGGGCATACGCACATAAAGGATTTTGTCAAGCTGATGCGCATCGCCTTTTTACTGGCTAAATATGGACGCGGCGGTGTTGAGCGCATGCTCATCAATACCGCCAGCGGCCTTGCCCAGCGGGGGCATACGGTGGACTACCTGGCGCCGGATGATGGCGTGTACCTTGATGGTCTGGATGCACAGGTGGTGCGTCATTTTCTGCCGCTCAAGCACGCCACCCAGTGCCGCTATCTGCGCCACTACCTGCAAAGGCAAATACCCGATGCGCTGATTGTCGCCAAAGACCGCGATCTGGCAACCGCCTTGCAACTGCTTCGCGCATACCACAGCCCCACACGGCTGATCATGCGCCCCGGCACCGTGGTCTCGGCCAAATTTCGCCCCTATCAGCATCTCCAGCGGGAACTGAGCTTTTGGCAGATGCGTCGCCGCTACCGGCAAACCACGGCACTGGTTGCCAATGCCGAGAGCGTCCGCGAGGATATCGCCCGCATTGTCGGCATCCCCGCCCAGCAGATTTTTTTGATTCGCAACCCGGTGATCACACCAAACCTGCTGCAACAGGCCAATGCACCGGCCTTGCATCCCTGGCTGGAGCAGACGGTTCCGTTGATTCTGGGGATGGGCAACCTGCACCGCGTCAAGGATTTCATCACCCTGATCCGCGCCTTTGCACAGGTGCGCCGGGAACGACCGGCACGTTTACTGATCCTGGGCGAAGGACATCTGCGCACCTCGCTGGAGCGTGAGATCCAGCGCCTGGGGCTCAGTGCGGATGTGGATTTGCCCGGCTTTGTGGAAAACCCCTATCCATTTCTTAAGGCTGCCCGGGTATTTGTATTGTCTTCACTGCGCGAAGGCTCACCCAATGCCTTAACCGAGGCCCTGGCCCTGGGCACCCCCGTGGTCGCCACTGACTGTCCCGGCGGTGTGCGTGAAATCCTGCAGCACGGCCAGTACGGCACCGTGGTACCGATGCGCGCCCCAGAGATCATGGCCGCTGCCATCCTGCAAACCCTTGATCATCCCCTCGCCTCGCCTCTCTTGCAAACTGCCGTCGCTGACTACACCATCGAACGCACCGCCCTTGCCTATGAGGCGATGCTGCTCAGCCTGCCTTTCCCACCGCCACTTCGGTGAGCCGGGTCGATCACATAGGCACGCTGCGCTTGAGTGCGGCGGGTCGGTTGTGATTAAATCAGGACCTAACTAGTTCTATATTTTACAGGGGCGGTCATGCTGCGTGTCAGTAAGCTCAGTGACTATGCCATCGTGCTGCTGACCGAGATGGCACAGTCAGGCAACTATCGCGCCAATGCACGGCTATTGGCAGCGGGTACGAATATTGCTCAGCCCACGGTGGTCAAGCTGCTGAAACAGCTCAAAGAGCAGGGCCTGTTGTCCTCAGAGCAAGGGCGTCACGGCGGTTATCGCCTGGCCAGGGCACCCAGCGAGATCAGTTTATCGGACATTATTGAGGCAGTCGAAGGCCCGATTGCACTGACAGAGTGCATTGAGCAGGACGGTGATTGCCAGATTCGGCCACATTGTGCGCCCCGCTCGCATTGGGTGTATATCAACGCCGCGTTTCGCCAAGCGCTGCTTACCGTGACTCTGGATCAGTTGCTCGCACCTCGGGCCAACCGCTCCGCGCACCCGCTGGGCGGGCCTTCGCCAGAGACCCCGTTGCTACCGCCAAGCCACTAATATCACAGGATTTTTCATCAGCCAAAGGCCCAAGTCCATGTCCAGCCAAAATCAAGACATCGAGCAGCTGTTAAAGCGTGAGTATAAATACGGTTTTAGCACCGATATTGAGCAGGAAATCCTGCCCCCCGGATTGAATGAAGACGTGATCCGGGTCATCTCGGCGAAAAAACGCGAGCCTGAATTCATGCTCAACTGGCGACTTGAAGCGTATCGCCACTGGTTGACCATGCAGCCGCCTCACTGGGCGCATGTCAGTTATCCGCCCATTGATTATCAGGCGCTTTCCTATTATGCCGCGCCGAAATCCAAAGAGGATGCACCGAAAAACTTAGATGAGGTTGACCCCAAGCTGCTGGAAACCTATGACAAGCTGGGCATCCCCTTGCATGAGCGCGCCCGTCTGGCGGGTGTTGCAGTGGATGCGGTGTTTGATAGCGTCTCGGTGGCCACAACCTACAAAGAAAAGCTGGCTAAACAGGGGATTATCTTCTGCTCTTTTTCAGAGGCGGTGCAGGAGCACCCCGAGTTAATCCAGCAATACCTGGGGACGGTGGTCTCGCCCCGCGATAATTTTTTTGCGGCCCTCAATGCGGCGGTGTTTTCCGATGGCTCGTTTGTGTATATCCCTAAAGGGGTGCGCTGTCCGATGGAGCTGTCCACCTATTTTCGCATCAATGCCACCGATACCGGGCAGTTTGAACGCACCCTGATCATTGCCGAGGAAGGCGCCTATGTTTCTTATCTGGAGGGCTGTACGGCGCCGCAGCGCGATGAAAATCAGTTACATGCGGCGGTGGTGGAGCTGATTGCCCTGGATCATGCCCACATCAAATATTCCACCGTGCAAAACTGGTATCCCGGTGATGAACAGGGTAAAGGCGGCATTTATAACTTTGTGACTAAGCGCGGCGAGTGCCGGGGGGTTCACAGCAAGATTGCCTGGACACAGATTGAGGCCGGTTCGGCCATCACCTGGAAATATCCCAGCTGCATCCTCAGCGGGGATCATTCCGTGGGCGAGTTTTACTCGGTGGCGGTAGGCAATAATTATCAGCAGATCGATAGCGGCACCAAAATGGTGCATATCGGACGCCATACCCGCAGCACCATTGTTTCCAAAGGAATTTCTGCGGGCAAGGCCAACAATGCCTATCGCGGGCTGGTCAAGGTGTTGCCCGGCGCACACGGGGCGCGCAACTACACCCAGTGCGACTCGTTGCTGATGGGAGATCAATGCGGGGCGCATACCTACCCCTACATCGAGGTAAAAAATCCCAGCGCCATCATTGAGCATGAGGCCACCACTTCGCGCATTGGTGAAGATCAGATCTTTTATCTCAAACAGCGCGGTCTGTCCGAAGAGGATGCGGTCAACATGATTGTCAACGGCTTTTGCAAAGAGGTGTTTAGCGAATTGCCGATGGAATTTGCGGTGGAAGCCCAGGCTTTGCTTGAAGTCTCGCTGGAAGGCGCGGTCGGTTAGCGGCCTGGGTTGGAGCGCCGAGTGATACTCGGCTGGATTTGCATCTATATCCCGACCAGCCGACTGCAAGTCGGCGCTCCACACGGCGAGAAGCCGCCGCCACCACGATAAAAATAAAGAAATCATTAAGACGAAGGGGAAACGACGATGTTAACGATTGATCACTTGCATGCCAGGGTCGAGGCCCAGGAGATTCTCAAAGGCATTAACCTTGAGGTCAAGGCCGGAGAGGTTCATGCCATCATGGGGCCGAACGGTTCGGGCAAAAGTACCCTGTGTCAGGTGCTGGGCGGCCGCGAGGGTTATACAGTCACCGGCGGCTCGGTGCAGTTTAAGGGCCAGGATCTGCTGGAAATGGCCCCCGAGGTGCGTGCCCGTGAGGGCCTGTTGCTGGGTTTTCAATATCCTGTCGAGATCCCCGGTGTGAAAAATATCTACCTGCTCAAGGCGGCCTATAACGCCCTGCGGGTTCATCGCGGTGAGCCGGAAGCGGATACCTTTGAGTTTCTGGCGCTGGTGCGCGAAAAGCTTAAATTGATGCAGATGGATGAGCAGTTTTTGCATCGGGCGGTCAATGTCGGCTTTTCGGGCGGTGAAAAAAAACGCAATGAAATCCTGCAAATGCTGATTCTGGAACCGGCGCTGGCGGTGCTCGATGAAACCGACTCGGGGCTGGATATTGATGCGCTTAAAGTGGTCTCTGAGGGCGTCAATCGACTGCGTAGCGCGCAGCGGGCAATTATTTTAGTGACCCATTATCAGCGTCTGCTCAATCATATCGAGCCGGATCATGTGCATGTGCTGTACAAAGGTCGCATCATCCGCTCCGGGGACAAAACCCTGGCCCATGAGCTGGAGCGGGATGGCTATCAGGGCATTATCGAGGAGGCGGCCTGATGAATGCCGCAGAGTCACTGACCCCGCCTGCTGAAACCTTGCCCATCGAGGCCCATCGACCACCGGCGTGGCTGCTGGATCGCTGCTCTCAGGCCGCCGCAGAATTTGCCCAACGCGGCTATCCTGACCCACGCCATGAGGAATGGAAATACACCAAGCTGCGCACGCTGAAAAACCAGTCATTTGTTACAGCGTCTCACGCGCCCATGCTGGATGCAGCCGACCTTGAGCGATGCACCTGGCCCGATCTGCCAAGCCATCGGCTGGTGTTTGTGGATGGCATTTATCAGCCAGCCTTATCGGAGCCGGGGGATTTACCCGCAGGCGTACAAATCACCAGCCTGGCGCAGGCCATTGCTGCCGGGGCAGTGGGGCTGGAAACCGTGCTAGGTACGCTGGTGGATGCGCAATATTCCAGCTTTGCGGCCTGGAATCTGGCGCAGCTTTTTGACGGTGCGCTGATCCAACTGGCCCCGGATACCTGCCTGCAGCAGCCGGTTCACCTGTTATTTATACACAGTGCGCAGCCCACCCCGCAGATCTATCATCCACATAGCGTGATCCAGGCCGGTCAGGGCAGCAAGGCGCATATCCTTGAACATCACATCGGCCTGCCCGGTGCGCAGGGTTTTTGCAATAGCGCCACCGAGATTCATCTAAGCGCCAATGCCACGCTGGAACATACCCTGCTACAGGAACACAGCGAGGCCAGCTATCATATCGGCAACCTGTTTATCCGTGCCCAGCGCGACAGTCGTTTGATCTCGCATAACATCAATCTGGGTGGGCGGTTGACCCGCCATGATCTTAACGTCGATCTGTGCGAACCCGGTGCTGAGGCAGTGCTCAATGGCCTGTTTGTGGTCGGTGGCACGCAGCACACAGACACCCATACCCGCATCCATCACCGCGCTCCGCATACCCGTAGCGATGAAACCTATCATGGGATTGCCGACGATCAGGGGCGCGGCGTCTTCAAGGGGCGTGTGCTGGTGGCGCGGGATGCACAAAAGATTGAAGCGCATCAACACAACGCCAACCTGCTGCTCTCGGATAAGGCCGAAATCGACACCAAGCCGGAGCTGGAAATCTATGCCGATGATGTGCGCTGCTCGCATGGTGCCACCATCGGACAACTGGACCCGCAATCTATGTATTACCTGCAGAGTCGCGGCATTGACCGTGAAAAAGCGCGAGATATGCTCATCTTTGCCTTTGCCGATGAGGTGATACAGCGCCTGCCCCTGGCCCCGCTGGCCAAACACATCGAACACGCCCTGCAAACGCGGTTGCCGGAAGGAGTCTCAGTATGAGTACATCCTCTGCTGCGCCTACTTTGCATGCATCTACCTGGGATGTCGAGTGCATCCGGGCTGATTTCCCAACCCTGAATCAGCAGGTACACGGCCATCCGCTGGCCTATCTGGATAATGGCGCGACCACGCAAAAGCCACAAGTCGTGATTGATACGCTGACACGTTATTATCAAAACGATAACGCCAATGTCCATCGTGGGGTACATCTGCTGGCTGAGCGGGCGACGCGTGATTATGAGGCGGCGCGTGAGCAGGTGCGGCGCTTTATCAATGCCGCATCAACCCGTGAGATTATCTTTGTACGCGGCACCACCGAGGCAATCAATCTGGTGGCGAGCAGTTTTGGTCAGCGCCTGCAAGCTGGGGATGAGATCATTCTCACCGCGATGGAGCATCACGCCAATATCGTACCCTGGCAATTATTGCGCGAACGTACCGGCGTGGTATTACGCTTCATTCCCATCACCCCGCAGGGTGAACTGGAACTTGAGCGCCTGCCGGAACTGTTCAATGCACGCACCCGCCTGCTGGCCTGTACTCATGTCTCCAATGCACTGGGCACGATTAACCCTGTCGAGGCGATCATCGCCCAGGCCAAAGCATACAATGTGCCGGTGCTGTTGGACGGGGCGCAGGCGACGCCGCATCTGCGCGTGGATGTGCAGGCGCTGGACTGTGATTTTTATTGCTTTTCCGGGCACAAGGTCTTTGGCCCGACCGGTATCGGCGTGCTTTATGGCCGCGAGACGCTGCTGGAAAGCATGCCGCCCTATCAAGGTGGCGGTGATATGATTCGCACGGTCAGTCTGGAAAAAAGCACCTTTGCAGGCCTGCCGTATAAATTTGAGGCGGGAACCCCCAATATCGGCGGGGTCATTGGTCTGGGCGCGGCGCTGGCCTATGTGATGGCTCTGGATGGGGAGGCTGTTGAGCGCTATGAACAGCAGTTATTAGCCTATGCCACGGCGCGCCTGCAGGAGGTGCCGGGGCTTTCCATCATCGGGCAAGCGGCTAATAAAGTCTCGCTGGTCGCCTTTGTCATGGAAGATGTGCATCCGCATGATCTGGGCACCATCCTCGATCACGAAGGGCTTGCCGTGCGTGGCGGACATCACTGCGCAATGCCGATCATGAGTTACTATGGCGTACCCGCCACCACTCGCGCCTCCATGGCCTTTTATAACCGCCCGGATGAAATCGACCGCCTTTTTGAGGGGCTATTAAAAGCACGCAAACTGCTGAGCTAAGCCATGCATAACGAACTCAACGACCTCTATCAGGAATTGATTCTTGATCACAAGCGCCATCCGCGCAATTTTCGCGACATGCCCGATGCTACCCGGGCGGTCGATGGCCACAACCCCCTGTGCGGCGATCAGCTGCGCATCTATGTCCGCTTACACGAAGGATTGATTGAGGATGTCAGCTTTCTGGGCGCAGGCTGTGCGATTTCTATTGCCTCGGCCTCCATGCTGACCGAGGCCCTGAAAGGGCAAAGCATCGAAACCGCCCAAGCCCTGTTTGGCCAGATGCACGACATGCTCACCAACGACCAGTCCACGGTGGACCCTGGCAGTTTGGGCAAGCTGGGCGTCTTATCCGGCGTGCGCGATTATCCCTCACGGGTCAAATGCGCCTCACTGTGCTGGCACACGCTTAAAGCTGCCCTGGACGGCGATAAGGACACCATCAGCACGGAATAAACAGGGAATGCGGAGGGGTAGGGGGCTAACTCAACCTTCGCCACAAGGCTGGCGGTATCAGCCTGCCCCTCGCATACGGACGCCCTTACTCCAGAGGCAAGTCACCAGGGACCGGGCCGCTGGGTTCTTCCGGGAGGGCTTGAGGCTCAGGAATGGTGATGAATTGCTGCTGTGGCGGGATTTCGATTAAATCCACTACGCTGGGGGCTTCGCGTGGGTTGCTGACCATGTAGGCCAGGGTCATGCTGTTGAGGAAAAACAGCGTGGCGATGATGGCGGTGGAGCGGCTGAGAAAATTCGCCGCGCCGCGTGCACCAAACACGGTGGCCGAGGAACCGCTGCCAAAAGCGGCACCAGCATCGGCGCCTTTGCCATGCTGCAATAACACTAAAACAATCAAGCTGATGGCCAGGACAACCTGCACAATCAGTAAAATTCCGTAAAACATAATTAGTCGATTACCCGATCTGCTGCTTGGCAGATTGCCATAAAATCATTTGCCTTGAGAGAGGCCCCGCCAATCAAACCGCCATCAATATCAGTTTGGGCAAACAGGGTCTCTGCGTTATCTGCCTTCACACTGCCGCCATACAGAATCCGGATTGCGGCGGCGACATCCGCATTCAGTTGTTCGATACGGGAACGGATAAAGGCATGTACTGCCTGGGCCTGTTCTGGGCTTGCGGTCCTGCCGGTGCCAATCGCCCAAACCGGTTCGTAGGCGATGACCCCTTCGGTCAACAGGGTGACACCGACCTCGCTGATAACTGCATCCAGTTGACGCGCCACCACCGCCTCGGTAATGCCCTGTTCACGCTCGGCCAAGGTTTCGCCGATACATAGAATCGGCTTCAAACCATGCCGACAGGCGGCGGCAAATTTACGCGCCACCAAGACATCATCCTCGGCATACAGGGTGCGTCGTTCCGAATGCCCGATAATCACATACTGACAGCCCAGCTCAGTGAGCATCGCACCGGAGACTTCGCCGGTATACGCCCCCTGATCCTCATCGGAAAGATTCTGCGCCCCCAGTTCAATGGCGGTATTTTTTAGCAGATTAGCCACCTGCATGAGATAAACATGCGGCGGACACACCGCGACCTCTGCGTGCCGGATGGTATTCATGCCCGCGTTAATCGCTGCGATCAGGGCCTGATTTTCGCTCAAGGCACCGTGCATCTTCCAGTTACCTGCTACCAATGGCCTGCGCATCTCCCCTCCATTCACCGCTAATGACGCAATGATCTATGTACACAAAAGAGCGAATGATGCCCACAGAGGTCGCAAAAATCAAGCATCGCATCCATGCCTGTCAACCCAATTCAGAAATGTCCCCTTTTGTGCAAAGCAGAAGTGTCCCCAGTAGAATGCGTGGTTATGGTGTTTAGGCTTGTGCCGGAGTGATGTTGCCCCGGCCTCTCCAAGGGTGGTCCGGTGCCGGTTTGTAGGTTAGCCTGGCGGCCTGTCTTGCCTTGGCCTGGTCGACGCGGTAGTGGACGCTTTTTTCATCATCAAGCGGTGTGGGCGGTTCGCCCTCAGCCAACAGACGGTAAGGCATGATGTGCCCCTGGTGCAGGAGGGTGATGGTGCCGTCGAAGGCCTCGCAGACGGTGAGGGTGGCACCCCGCAGGCGGTAGCCCTTGCCCTGTCCCTGAAGCTGATATTCCCGGTTCTTGAACTGGAAGCAAAGGTTCTTGGAGAGCTTACGGGTATGGTGCAGGCAAAGGATGAGGGCCTGCTCCTCGGGGCTGTGCAGCACCGGTCGGTGGGCATCCTGGGGGCTTTGTGGCTCGACGGCGAAGCGGGCGTTGAAGTCGGCCATGAAGGTGGGGAGGAAGGCGTTGGCGGCGTCGATGTCCGAGATCTCACGCAGGCGCAGCGCCTTGACCAAACGGTCTTACAGGGTCTGGTTGGCCCGCTCCACGCGCCCCTTGGCCTGAGGGGTGTTGGCATGAATGGCGGCGATGTCGAGGGTCTTGATGGCGCGGGAAAACGGGGGCAACGCCCCGTCGTGCTCAGGGTGATGGATGCGGAAGAGGCTGTGCTTGTCCGAGTAGAGGGCCACCGGGCGTTTGTGCTGCTGCAGATAGTGCTGTAGGGTCTCCATGTAGGCCTGGGTGGTCTCGGCGGGCACGAAGCGCAGGGCCATCAGGCGCCCTATGGATGCGGGCCTGTTTGCGTTGTCTGGGCTGCCATAACCCATCGGCAATCATCCACTGGCGCAGGGTCTCGACCGAAAGGGGGTGGCCATGACGCTCGGCGAGCTTCTCGCAAGCCAGGGTGGGGCCGAAGTCGGTGTAGTGCGTCTTTACCAAGGCGAGCACCTCCTGGCGTACTGCCTTGGCAATGGCGTTGTTGGGACGTCGGCCACCGTGGCCACTGCGTAGCCCTGTCGCCCCATGCGCCCGATAGCGGCGGACCAGGCGCTTGACCTGGCGCACGCTCAGCCCCAGACGCTGGGCCGCCTCGGCCTGCCGCAGATGCTTGTTCGCCACCGCCTGAATCATCTCTAGTCGGTCAACTTCTTTGTGGCTCATCGTAATGTGCTCCTTCGTCATGTGGCGCCCCCCCCCGCAAAAACCAAAAGGGGACATTTTAGAATTGGACGAAGGGGACATTACTGCTTTGGGCTTGCCACCTATCACTTTTATGGCAAACTTTGAGGAATAGCTGAACTGAGGTCATAGGGGTGAGCATGGGAAGTGTCAAACGCTTGGCAGAAGAAGTGGCCCGAGGACTGCGCGAAGCGCATCCAGGGTTGCGTAAGACGGTGGTCGACAAACTGGCGCTGGCCGTTGGAGCGATGCTGGAGGGG
>NZ_MU255057.1:69327-94015 GCF_000227725.2 Thiorhodospira sibirica ATCC 700588
GCTACCGGCTGCGGCTCAAAGGCAACCTGCGCGTCGACAGTGGGCAGAGCGAGGAGACGACCACCGGGGCACTGGCCCAAGGCGTGCGCGAGCGCTATCTCACCGAGGTCGGCCTGTTTGCCTGCGGGGTGCGAACCCATCTCGGGATCCTGCACGACCCCGGGCATCCACAGCCCTGGATCATCGCAATGGACGCCCTGCCCACACGCACGCGCGTTCTGGATTATGCCGCACGCTGGTGCATCGAGCCGATGTTCTCGGACCTCAAGAGCCGGGGCTTCAACCTCCAGCACTCCCAACTCCAGCACGCCGACCGTCTGGAGCGCCTTGTCCTGATCATGGCCCTGGCCATGTATTGGTGCGTGCGTGCGGGGCGCGCCGAGGCACTCGCCTCCCCAACACCCCTTGAAAAAAACTCCAGACCCAACACGACCCTGAGCATTGGACCTTCAAAAAAGCCTCCCGCAGCCTGCTGTCCTGGTTTAAACGCGGTCTGCGCTATCTACAGCGCTGTCTCCAAAACAACAGCCCGTTACCCGCTTTTTATGCCCGCGAGTAACTGATAGGTGGTAAGCTGCTTTGGGCTAACATGCTTTGGGCTAACACCTTGCATAGCTTGGATAATAGCATTATAATTTAAACTAAAAAGTTGCAATGTGGGCGTTTTGGTGGGTAAATACCATGCTGGATCTGTTTCACAGCAAGAACCAGCCAACATCTGTATCGACAGAATCGATACCTCTGAATAGCTTTAAAAAGAAATACAGAGCAGAGATAAATAACAATATGGGTAATGAGTTTAATGTTTTAACGCGAGTCGTGCTGTTAAAGCCGGGCATGTATATCTTTCGTTATGCAACCAAGCTAGAAGATGGGGTGTTTATCCCTGTTACCCTGCAAGCCGCTCCGCTAGGCAAGGGGAGCGTGGATTTTTTTCCAGCCGACGGTGTAACCAAAAATACCTTGCGTAGCCTAGGTGATTGTATTATAGTCAGAGTGAAGGGGTACGATGCAGGTGTTTTGGTGGCTGAATACCATGTTGGATCCGCAGCGCAGCAAGAACAAATCAACATCTACATTGACAGAATCGATACCTCTGAACGGCTACTGGAAAGAAATACAGAAGGGCAGAAAAAAACGGAAGAGAACAAAGGATACCAAAGTTCAGCTCCATACCCTAGCATGGAACATAGCCAGCATCGATTTCCCCAGGTTGCGAGTTTCACCCCTAGTAAAAATGACATTCGGCTATCAGGTCATGTTGAACTTCAGGGAGACGTGGTCATCACCAATGGATGGTTGGGGCATCCCGAAAATGTCACAAGGATTGAAGGATTTTCTGTTGAATGGCTAGGTCGTCCACAGGATGCGGACTTGATCTACACATGCTACTCCAAAGGGATAGGGCAAAGCCCTGCAGTGGCCTCAGGCAGCTTTGTGGGTACGCGAGGTAAAGCCACGCCGATTACCTCTGTTTCTTTTGCACTTGCAGGCTCTAGGGCAGGTGACTACGAACTGTCGGGCTATGCCTGTTTTGCGGGTTGCCCCCCAGTACCGGTTGAAGCTGGTAAAAAACTCTCCGGTTTGCGAGAAACTGAACAACTGACCGCATTAAGTATTCGCATTCGCGATAAAAAAGGAGAGGCTGCCATGTCCCGTTCCCCCTCTCCATGGGATGACCCTGAAGTCACACAGATTTTCAGGGTGAACGACTGAGGTGATACACAAAAATTATACCTTCTCGCATGATCAAACTGATGTTTGAAATGTGGTAGGTCATTTTTTGTGTGATTACTTTTAACTTTCCGCACGCAGTGCATAATTTTCGGAGTGAAACATGGCTCAGTATGAACAAGAAGGCTCGGAATTAGCCAGAAATATTACCAATACACCTGATCTCTCCCCGGAGACAGTGAGTGCGATCAGAGGTGCTACCGGCGCTTATCAAGCGGGATCACAAAACAATGTAGATAACAGAAACCCTGACTATGTGAGAATCATTCCACAGCGGTCTGATGATGGCGGTGGCGATACCGGCGGCGGCGATACCGGCGGAGGCGCAGGTGGGCGTATACCACCTGAAGTGGTCGTTGTATTGAATAATAACGGCATTGATTTGACACTGAATACGGTAGATCGCGTTATTCTCACTGGGCGTGGTAATGATAGAATTGTTGTCAATGGTGATGGCAATACGACGATTGAAAGCCTAGGCGGTAACGACACACTCATCACCTCTGGTGGTCATGACAGTATCGTCACCAGTGCGGGGAATGACAGTGTCTCTACCGGAGCCGGAAACGATACGATCTACTCAAGAGCAGGTCAGGACAGCGTTGACGGCGGTGCCGGGTTTGACAAGCTGAAGATACATGGCAGCAGTAGCGACTATAACGTCAGTGTCGTTAATGGCGCTATAGTGATTGATAACAGCTCAGGCCACAAGGTCACTGCTCGCAACATTGAATACATCAAGTTCAATGATGGATCCGCCATCACCGCAAGCACTACTGCAGATCATGCCACCATCATGCGTATGTACGAATCCTTGCTTGATCGTTCTGCAACAGCAGGGGAGGCCGGTTTCTACGCGCACTGGTTACAGCAAGGCAATGTATCACTTGCTGAGGTGGTTCGCTCCTTCCTCGCGGTAGATGCGGTAGAAAGCAGACTTGGCCAGGCAGGTGTGGTAGAAGATAGCTCCTTTGTGGCTAATTTTTACCAACTTGCACTTGGACGCGCTGCAACTGCCGATGAAATTGAGTCAGGCGTAGCACAGATTGCCGCTGCAGGTTATGGGGAGTTTGCCGTTACCGTTATCAGCTCTGCCGAGGCGGTTAATCTCTATGCAGATAGTGTCATGGTCGTATAAAGCGTGATTGCTTTTTGCGTATAGCACTGTAAATTTTGAAGGGGTTTTTGTGACAAAAGCCCCTTCATATTTTGGCTTTTCCTTCAATCACACCATTACCACTTTTGTGTCTCAGCGCCAAGCAAACCTATTTACCCTGTTAGCAGCCTCATATCAATCAGGAGCAACACAACAGGCGGAGCAGACACGCTATCAGCTTCAAGCCAACCGTGTTACACGCACAGAAGCCTTGATTTGGTCAGGCATTAAAGCTCTGGAAGCCAAAAATCCACATGATGCTTGGCTTTATTTCTGTGGTGCATTGAAAAATCAACCGCATCATCCTGATTTTCCCCTGTTGCTCGCTCAAGCCGCCCGACTGCAAAAGGCAGATGCTGCCGCAATGCAGTGCATCAATCATGCCTTGAAACACAAGCCATTAGACTCCTCATATCGTATCGCAGCGTGGCAAGCACAAGCGAACAATCTTTCTGTTACCGCACGCAAGGAATATCTCTGGCCGCAGCTTCCTACACTGCAGGATGCAAGCGAACTGAAATGCATGCTGGAGCTGATGCCAGAGATGCCCATTGGCGCAGCTTATCTGGATATGTCCAAACCACTGCTTAAAGGCTGGGTTTTTGATCCTGGCGGTAGAGATAACAGGCTTCATGTTTACCTTTGCATTGGTCGCCAAACAGAATTAGTAAGGGCAAATGAAGAACATCCCCTGTTATATGCCGTCACCGGCATCAGAGTAGGCGGGTTTAGCATTGATCTGTCTGCCATACAAACAGAGATCGAGGCACATCCGATCCATCTCTCGATGGCAAATGGCACAGCGCTTGCTGGAAGTCCATTTTGGTTAGACTCTCCTTTACCCGATTTATCGTATACACCGCATTTCGATACTGTGGTGGATGTCATTATTCCGGTCTATCAAGGCCTGCGGCAAACACTTGGCTGTATAGAAAGCGTCTTACGGGCACGCCCGTATAACAAAACTCCCCACGAGATCATCGTTGTCAATGATGCCTCACCCGATACCGCATTACTCGATGCCTTAAAGATTTTATCCACGCAAGGCCACATCAGTCTCATACACCATCCGATCAACCTGGGCTTCATTCGTGGCATGAATCGCGCCATGGCCTTGCATCCCAAACGCCATATTGTCTGGCTGAATGCCGATACCTTAGTTTGCCACAACTGGCTGGATCGACTGCATACAACCGCACACAGCGCCGAGAATATTGCCTCAGTCACCCCCTTTAGCAATAACGGGGAACTGATGAGTTTCCCCCAGCCCGCCCAAAAACAAAACATGCCGGATCTGGCAAGCCTGATGCAACTAGATGCGCTTGCATCGCAGAGCTGGGACAACACTCTACCGGAGCTGGAAGTAGGCTGTGGGTTTTGCCTGTATATTCGTCGTGATGCCTTCATTGATACAGGCTATCTAGATGAACATCATCTGCTGCGTGGCTATGGCGAGGACACCGATTGGTGTTTGCGTGCCAGAATGCGCGGCTGGCAACATGTAGGCGCTCCACATGTCTTTGTTGCACATGCTGGCAATGTTTCTTTTGGTTTACACAAGGCCTGGTTGGTTGCCCGCAATAATGCCTGGATTCGCCGCCGCTATCCGCATGCTGAACAGCGTTATACTCGCTATCGCAAACGGGATCCTATCAAGCCCCACCGTCAGCGTTTACAACATGCCAGGTTATCAAGGCGCACGCAGGATCAACCCAGAGTTCTGCATTGCATTGGCAGCCTAACATGGCAAGACCCCCGATTAGGTTTTTTAACCGCAGACGAGCCACCCGATACATTGCCGCATTGGCCGCAAAACACATGCCTGCTAAGCTGGAGACAAGATTCCGTAGACACTCAATTGCGCCTGGTACTTACCGATGCGGACTCTGAATTACCCATTGTGCTTGACTACAGCCTAGCCGCTGACTACAAAAAACTGCGTACCACACTGTCCCAGCTTGCCATCAAGCATTTGGTCTTGTACCATTTGCACCATTGTTCGGAGATGTTGCTAGCGCTGTTACAAAACCTGGATGTTCCCTATCATCTCCATCCGCTAGATGACAGCCTGCTGATCGCTTCCCCTGCGACACTGGCAAATCATCAGATCCGTCAATTTGCACAGACCGCCCAAGCCATTGAGTTACCATTTAAGACATTGTTTTCTACATACGAGAAACACTATCCGGGGGTATCCTTAATACACACACCATACGCATCTCTGGTCAATGCCAAGCTGCCGAGCGCAGCGGAGGCTGGCAATTTTCTCGCACACGCCAAGACAATTTTGATTGCAGATCACCTAAACCATGCATGCATCGCTAAGCGCTGGCTGAAACTGGCACACCATTTCACGCAATGCGGAGCAAAGCAAAAGTTTATCTTGTTGCAGCAGACACCCCATGCGCAGATGCTACAGGCAAGTGGTTGTGTGTATACGCCATCACTTGCAACGGGCTTAAACACCAGCGAGATGTTACAACTTGCAGGTTGCCGTGTGGCTGTCAGTCTTGATGCCACACCCTCATCAGGCTGGATGGCTCCCGCGCTAGCTAACCGCTATACATTACCCCTGTTTGCGGCACATTCGAAGGTTGCCAGCGAAATAGGTGTCTATTCACTTTGACAGTGTTGCTCAAAAAATGGTGTATCAGCCCGCAGACCGTTATCATGAAATTTTGTTGCTCACGCCGGGCGCGAGCACGACTATCTACCGTAACTACTCAGGCTAGGTCATGTGCCTGAAATTTAAATACTTTTTGAAAGTCAATGATTTTGCGCAGAAAAATTATATCGTTTTAAATCAACTACTTAAAATTTGCTTTAAAAAGACTGATTCAAGTATTTTCAAGAAAATCACGGTCTCTTGCTGTTTTTAAAGCGCAGAAAAAATCCAGCATAGCCTGAGTAGTTACTATCTACCTGAGTATCCTTGCCCCGACTGACTGATTTCTAATGCACTAGCTTGGCAAAGGGTGTCTAGATAAAGAGCTTGGCATGAAAAATGAAAAAAAACATTGTAAATCAAAATTATAAAGTTCAAGGTCATATCGATCAGTTGAATGGTGGCCTTATCAGCGGCTGGGCCTTCGACCCCAATGAACCGAATAACCCTGCCCAGGTAGCGCTTTTTGTCGGACAAAGCCTGATCGCCAAAGGTAAAGCTGATATGTACCGCAGCGACCTCAAGGCATTAGGTATAGGCAATGGCAGGCACGGTTATAACTTCAGATTAAAAAACATCCTACCAATAGGTAAGCCGCTGACCATCACTTTGCAGTGCAATGGTCAGCGGGTTGAGACCGCTCGCCTGAACGTTACCATCGAGTCCAATTACAGTGCCACACTCCACGAAGTGAAAGACCAACGGCTTACCGGCTACATCAAACCTACAACTGAGCAATGGCAAACTGAGCTGATCTACCATGTCTTTGTCGACGATACTAAAATCGCCCAACAATCGACCTGTTTTGATGAGATAAATCAGACCTATCCCATAGGCTGCCCACTACCGGGTGAGTACTTTGACGGCCTAGCGCACTTGCTCTCAATCTACCTAGATGGCACGGCAAGGTGTCTCGCCACCCTGGTAGCAGTACTACAACCCATCACCACCCCTTGGGAACATTTAGCCACCAGCTCATCTGTGGCCTACCCGATCTATGCCGGCCTACCGAGCTTGGTCGCACGCCGCTTAACCAGCTTCCAGGCACAGATTTCCAGCTTGGCAGAGAAAAGCGCAATCAAGGAAATTCAAAACCTAGATCTCGCTCTGCGCGTTCTCAATCAAGGTCATGAAAAACGCAAGGCATACTCGCAACTCAGCTTACCCCATCCCACCACCTACCCTGATATCTCTATCATCATTCCCGCACACAATAAATTCGCGCTAACCTACCACTGCATTGCCTCGCTTATCCTAAGCAGCAATCAATGCAGTTATGAAGTTATCCTGGCAGACGATTGCTCAAACGACAAAACCACTGAAGTTAAATCATTCATCACTAATATCAAGGTTATTGTCAATGAGACCAACCTAGGCTTCTTGCGCAACTGCAACAAGGCCGCCCAGCAGGCGAAGGGTCGTTATCTCGTGCTGCTGAACAACGACACCGAGGTGGGCGATGGCTGGCTGGATGAAATGCTTGCGGTGTTTGATCGCTACCAGAAGGTCGGCGCGGTCGGCGCCAAGCTGCTGAACGGAAATGGCAGCCTGCAAGAAGCCGGTGGTATTGTTTGGGATAATGGTCAACCAGAGAACTTGGGTTCCAACGGCAACCCCTATGCCCCAGAATGGAACTATGCTCGCCAGTGCGATTACCTCTCCGGCGCCGCCCTCATGGTCCCCAAGACCCTCTGGGATAGCATCGGCGGCCTGAGCGACGAATACGCTCCCTGTTATTACGAAGACACCGACCTGGCCTTCAAGGTGCGGGCCGCTGGCTACCGTACCTTCTACTGCCCCCATGCCGAGGTGATCCACTTCGAGGGTCAAACCCACGGCACGAACATTAGGGCAGGCTTTAAAAAATACCAAGCCATCAACGCCCCCAAGTTCGCCGCCAAGTGGGTGGAAGCTTACACCAACAACGGTCGCATGGGCACGGACCTCTGGCGCAACAAGGAGCGCGGTGTGCGCTTCCGCTGCCTGGTGATCGACTACTGCACCCCGGAGCCCGACAAAAATGCCGGCGCCTACGCCGCCGTGCAAGAAATGCGGCTATTGCAGGCCCATGGCTTCAAGCTGACCTTCATCCCCGAGAACCTGGCGCACTTCGGCCACTACACCCGCGAACTGCAGAAAATGGGGGTCGAGTGCATCCATGCGCCCTTCTATGTCTCGGTGGAAGACCTGCTGCTAAAGCGAGGCCAGGAATTCGATCTGGTCTTCATCACCCGCTACAGCGTGGCGGAACGCTACCTGAACCTGATCAAGCAGCACAGCCGCGCCAAAATCCTGTTCAACAACGCCGACCTGCATTTCCTGCGCGAGCTGCGCTCTGCCCTGTCCAGGAGCGACAAGAACCTGTCCACCGCCATCAGCACCCGCGACAGCGAACTGGCGCTGATGAACCAGGTCGATGCCATCCTCTCCTACAACGAGGCCGAGCATGCCGTCATCACCAGCCACATCCTGAAAGACGACAACATCTTCAAATGCCCCTGGGTGCTGCCGGCCCACGGCCACAAGACCCCCTACGAGAAGCGCCAGGGTATCGCCTTCCTGGGCGGTTATCGCCATCCCCCCAATGTCGAGGCCGTTGAGTTCTTTATCGCACAGGTGCTGCCGTTGCTGCGTGCCCAGCGCACCGATATCCCCTTCCACATCTTCGGCAGCCATCCGCCGGATAGCTTCTACGACTACGAGGCCGAGGGTGTGATCGTGGAAGGCTTTGTCGAGACCCTGGATGCGGTGTTTGAACACTGCCGGCTCTTTATTGCGCCCCTCACCTCAGGGGCCGGCATCAAGGGCAAGGTGCTCGAAGCCATGAGCTGGGGCGTGCCCAGCGTGCTCAGCCCGGTGGCGGCCGAGGCAACGGGCTTGACCAACGGCATCAGCGCCGCCATCGCGGAAACCCCGGAAGAATGGGTGGAGGCCATCATCAAGCTCTACGACGACCCCGCTTTGTGGCAGAAGTATTCAGAGAACAGCCTGAGCCTGGCCCAGCACAATTATTCGTTTGAGCATGGCTGGAAGTTGATGGGCAAGCCGCTCGCGTATTTGGGGTTTTTTGGGGGGAAGGCGGAGGGTTATGCCGTTGCGAAGACAGACTGATGGATACAGGATCGATCATGCAAGCACTCATCGGTGGGCTGGGCCTGGTTGAGGCCGAACCGTTCCTCGCCGCCGTTTCGCGTGACAAGTTCGACTACACCGAGTGGCGAAGAACCGGACCGCCTGGCTTGAGTATTGACGAAATCGCCTTGGCTGCAACTGTCAGACCGCATCGACAGAGATAGTCTCCGCTGATGTGCAACCAAAAAGTTCGTTCTGGCGAAATGAAATGCATTGCCCGAAATTGTGGCCCCCTATTTTGCCAAATTAAATCCAATTGAAGGAGCGCAAATGAACGAAGAAAGCAAGAAGGATGGGAGTACGACGCAGGATGCCCTATTTCCGGCGGGGCATTTTTATTCACCGGTGGTCGATACGATCGACATCGCCGCGCGTCAGGATGCCATCTGGCCGTCCACTCCTCCCGTGCTGCCCGGCATCGATTTCAACGCCAGACAGCAGCTGGAGTTTCTCGAGCGCGACATCGGGTCGATCGGCGCTGTCTTTGATTATCCGGCGACACGAGCCGAGGTCGACAGCGATGCCAAGTTCTTTCTGGAAAACGGTCTGTTTGGCGGCCTCGACGCGCGCGCCTTGTTCGCTATGCTACTTAAGCTCAGGCCGCGCCGAATGATTGAGGTGGGGTCGGGCTTTTCATCCCTGCTGAGTGCGGACGTTAATCGCCGCTTCCTTGACGATGCCATGGACTTCACCTGCATCGAACCCTATCCACGGGATTTTCTAAAGAAACCCATCCCGGGGCTGTCTCGTGTCCTGCAAAACAAAGTCGAGTCGCTTCCGCTGGAGCTGTTTGCTGAGCTGGACGATGGCGACGTCCTTTTCATCGACTCATCTCATGTCGCTAAGACCGGCAGTGACGTGAATTACCTCTACTTTCAAGTTCTGCCACGATTGCGCCCCGGCGTCTTTATACACATCCACGACATCTTCTTTCCCCATGACTACCCCAAACAGTGGGTCATCGAAGAGAACCGGAGCTGGAACGAGCAATATGTCTTGCAGGCGATGCTCATGTACTCTTATGCATTCCATGTGGTGTTTGGTAGCGCCTATGCGCATTACGTCTTTCCGAGAAAGATTATGGATGTTGCCAATGGGGAGCTACTCGGTGGAGGAAGTTTCTGGATGCGGAAGGCGACTTGATGGCTACTACATTAATGGCTGATTATGAGGTCAGGGAGGAGTTTTGCTCACTGGACGAGTGGCGCACCTGGCACCCGCAACATCCGGAGATCTCCAGCCTAGAGGTGCGCACCGCCGTATTGGAGGCGATTCGGGCCGAAGGTTACCACGATCCGGTCAGCGATGGGCGGGCCGACCCGACGCGCATCGAGATCGGAACGGACCTTCGCGAGGGCATACTTTACTGCGGGCTCAATAGCAGGATGCGGGCCGTTTGGGTAGAGATGCTTCGCATACAGACGGCAGCCGAAATTCCCGACCAAGAGTTGCGCGTTTTTGCGCCAGAAGCATTGACTGATTTTGCGCTGCGACTGAGGGGAAAATACCGTTTCTTCCTTGGCTCTGAGTACATGCCGACGGCGGCAGAACGCAACGCATTCTTTCCCATTCAACACCAGGACCTGCAAAAGCTCACTTTCCCGGATGGATCTTTCCATGTCATTGTGTGCAACGAGGTGTTTGAACACGTTCCGGACATCGACGCTTCGCTAGGCGAACTGTGCCGTGTTCTTAAGCCGGGCGGCGCGCTGGTGGGCACATTCCCGTTTTGCTTTCACGATCAAGAATCCCTGATTCGGGCACGTCTGCGACCGGATGGCAGTGTCGAGCATCTCACCGCGCCCGAATACCACGGCAACCCCGTCGACCCCGAAAGCGGCGCGCTGGTCTTTGAGATTCCGGGCTGGAACATTCTCGACCGTGCAAATCGTAGCGGATTCAAGCGCGCTCGCATGGTGCTGGTCGGCTCGCGTCAGAGCGGGGTGCTTGCCGAGGCGATCAATGGGGTGATGATCATGGTGGCTGAACGATGACACGCTCTGAACACGCAGAGGGGCCAAGCTATATTCGGGCTGCCCACTATTTTGCAGATAATCATCCGACTAACTTCTGGGAGGCCTTCGATGCTTCTCGTGTCGACGAGGATCTCGCCTTAATTCGCTCCCTAGGTTTCAATACAGTGATCTTCGTGGTGCCATGGCGCGGCTTTCAGAAAACCCTTGCGCCGCATGTTTACAATAGCTTTTATTTTGACCGACTGCGCTTCTGTATATCAGCAGCAGTTCGTGCCGGATTGAAGTATGTGTTGCGAGTTTCGTATCCACATTGCCCTGATCCCGCGAGTGTGGGCTTTCCGACGGAACGAATCGAATGGTTGCTTCGATACCCTGAAGTCCGAGTGGCTTGGGCAGATTACCTGCGCCAAATACAGGATGTTGTAGAGGGCGACCCAGATTACCTATTCAGCTTTTATTCATGGGAAGACCTCTGGATTCCTATCGGGCTTTTCGATGGTTTATCTGTATCCGCACGTACAGAAGTCGCGGTCACAAGTGGCTTCCAGAGGTATTTGTCAGAACGCCATGGTCTGAACGAGGTGTCAGTTTGGTACGGTGTAGTGTTCGAGAGCTGGGAAGACGTACCAATTCCGCTCAGCGGCACCATTCCATATTTCTACTTCGTTCGCTTCATCGATCACTTCTGGGGGCACGAACTACTGTCGATCGGCCGTAAGGCGATTCCTCGACTTAATTACGAAATCCGTATTGACTGGGATCGCCTTGAGATCAATGGAAAGAGTTATCACTTCCCTCATGACCTTCTGTTCGACGATCCAGGGCCGCGTGCCTGTTACTTTGCACCTTATATCGGCGCCCGGAATGAAGGCGAAGATGTAGACGCTCTAACCTTGGTTGGTCGCCTGCAATTCGCATTGAATCTGATGACGGAAAATGGTCGATGGCCCAATCTGTTTGTCGAGCAGTTCAATTACATAGACAACCATCCGGATACGATTGCAACAAACGCCAAGATATCTGGTGAGGAAGTCGATAAATTCATCGTTGGTGCCGCTCCACTGCTCCTGAAGCACTCAGTTGGATATGGCGTTTGGACCACGATCGACTATCTCGACAATGTTGTCTTTAATCCGCGCTTCCAGCTTGGACTCGAAGGCTGGGAATCCGCTGGCGACTCACTGCCTACGGTCGAGCGAGATAGACATTTTGTATCGGTCCACCTCGGATCATCCCAATCCATCGCCCAGACGATTCGGATGGTGCACTACTGGCGGAAGGCTGGTCTTGTAGTCCGCATTGTTGGCCGTAGTCTGGATAACGTCCCTGCTGAGATATCAGTGCGGGTTGGAGACATTGATGTCGGCAAGATGTACTTTTTTGCCGATAAAGAAACTCAAACAATCAATCTACATCAGAAAGACGTTTTAGCGCTGCACGAGAAATTTGGAACCAACGTACCCATTACTCTAACGGTTTTCTCGGGAAAGATCGCAGTGTATGAGGTGTTTCTCTACTCACATGTGCAGACCAAGGGTATCCTCAATAGCGATCGGACACGGGGTCAGCATTGCGACGCAATCGAGCAACTAAATGCCTGCTTGTCCGCTGGAAATCCAAGTGGCGATAGTGACATCGGCGCGACTTATAAATCTAATTTTTACGAGTACAGACAATGGAAATTAATTTTAGTAGATGGCCATATAGCACATACATTTATAGCGTGAAGCATAAAATAATTTATGCCCCCATAGCTAAAAACGGCTGCTCTTCGTTAAAATATATATTTTATACGCTTCTAAACTCAAGCGAAACCAGGAGTGAACCTATTGATGTCCATCAATATTTTCTTACGGACGGGGCTAAGTATACGCTAAGTACAGTGCCCCCGGAAATGGCAATGAAAATGTTAGCAGATATTGAATACTTAAAATTCGCTGTCATTAGAAATCCTTTAGATAGGGCAGTTTCTGCATATGTTCAGAAGTTCGTTACATCCAGAATCTACAACGCACTTCCATCTATCATCGTTAAAGATGTAGTTGACTGGGTTTACAAAAATAAAGGACAAATCGTTGACTACGAAAAGTCTATTAACTTCTCCCAATTTGTTGACTATTTAACAAATACATCTGACTGTGATTTGGAGTCACATTGGGCACCGCAATACCTGTATTTGGAAAAGGTAAACTTCGATAAAATATTTACTTTAGAGAGAATGACTGATGTTTATGATTTTTTAGGCAATCGCACAGGTTGTTCTACTCCTGGTGTGGCCATAAATGTTACTGATATTTTTGAGACATCGTGTCTTAGCGATATTTCTGAGCTATATCCTTCAGAGTTATTAAATTACCCATCAATCCCATCCTACAATAATTTTTTGCCCACTCACATTAGAGACTCATTAGAAAATAAGTATGGCCGTGATTTCTGTTTATATAATAAACTGAAGTTTCGCGCTTTTTAGAAGGCAGTATATTAGCAATCCCTAATATTTCTCGAACATTAGTGTTTGCTAATATTTCTGGCCGAATGACTTCGCATGACATGGCCATTAGTTTAAGAAATTCATTGGGTTAATAACTACCAAACAGGACAGGCACCTTTTGATTAGGAATCATTTGCATTTGTTTGTTACAAGATAGGAGGAAAGGGGCCATATATGGTCCGCCCCGCGATGCAAGAGGAAAATCGCTGTTTGGTAGAAGGAAACGTTGCGGCCATATATCCGGCATCGTTGAAGGATCATCATCGAAGTCGATCCCGTGCCCTGATGGAATTCGCGTACCTTGCCGTCCTCAATCAGGTTCTCAGTCTCAGCTTACGCTGGCTTTGACCCCTTCCAGGTTTTCAGCGAGGCGGTCGTGCCTTTCATGCCATCACAGTGACTTTCACTCTTCGCAACTCGTGGTGTGGAACTCGGTTTGAAGCCCGTTCAGGGCTGGTTAATCGTGATTGTTCGTCGCTAGCGAGGCGTTACAATTAAAGGGGCCAGGCTCGGTTTGTTTTTTCTGCTAGACTTAGGGTATGCCTAGACGCCCCCGCCTGCACATCGCCGACTACCCGCATCACATCATCCAGCGCGGTCATAATCGCGCCGCTTGCTTCTTTGCCGAGGAAGACTACCAAGCTTACCTGCATTGGCTCGGGGACGGCGTGCAGAAAACCGGCATCAAAAATTAAAGAATTAAAGGGGCCAGGCTCGGTTTGTTTTTTCTGCTAGACTTAGGGTATGCCAAAGTTAGAATTAAAGGGGCCAGGCTCGAATAAAATTTAGGAAAGGACAAAACAATGGATTTTAGTACCCATTGCCGGCAAATGCTCAATGAAAGGGGAATCCCTTTGGAGTGGGTTCAATTAAGGAGTAATTAAGGGGCCAGGCTCGAATTAAATTTCTGCTTCATTTGTTTACTGTCAAGGTCTCTAACCCTCAGTCGTTTTGTTTACCCAATGTACGAACCACACGCTTTTCAAACAATCCGCAACGCGGTACATCAGAAAACAGTTACCCTTTTAGGCTCTGCCCCCGGTGCATATCTACTTGAAGCACTTCAAAACAACCAAATCCTAGTTTGCGCCAATGCAGCAGCATTAGGTGTTCAAGCAGAAAACGATTGGAAGCCGGAAATCACCCTAATCAACACGGCAGTAGCCAGTTCGCCAAATGCTGGAAAACCAACAAGAGAGCGCTTGCACCAATTAAAAACTAAAAAACTGATCATTATTGAAAGCGGTTATCCCTTAGAAGAAGCTGAGAAAATATTCAAGCCTATTGAAAGAGAAATAACGGAAACGATAACCCTGGATGAACGTTGTCAATTTTTGGAGGCATTCCTGGAAAAACCGCTCACCGGTCGAAGCGGTGATCAACATGTTCCATCGACAGGTTTTTTCAGTCTTTTAACCCTCATCCAATGTGGTGCAAAATCAATTACACCAATAGGTTTTTCATTTAATGATGGCCATTCCTACTTAAACCAAAAATACCAATGCGAACATATCGATCAAGATAAAGCAGTGTTGCGATGGATTCTTGAAAAAGGCTATCCGGTTGAGTTTTCATCTGAACTTATTGAGTGTATGGTTGGAATAAAGAATAAAGGGGTCAGGTTCGATTTTATCGTTTTTAACTGTCAAGTCCCGTATGATAATATACCAAAAAGGAGCTACCCATTGTTCCTAGCCCGCGAGATTCTCGAAGCTCTGCTGACCAAGGTCAAGGCAGAGCAGCGGGAGGGAAACACCCCTCATCGTCGACGCACAACGAAGCACCACAAGAATAAGGAGGCATAACCCATGCAGGTTCGACTTCATAAAAACGCCCGCACCACTCCGGCGATCCGTGCTGAACTGAAGGCCTCGTCATTGCCGACCAAAGTTCTGGCACGTCAGTATGGTCTACATCCAGCGACGGTGACGAAGTGGCGCAAGCGCGATTCGACCGCTGATGCCTCCCATTGCCCCAAGCGGTTGCAAACTAACCTAAGCCCCGTGCAGGAGGCGGTTGTGGTGGAGTTGCGCAAGACGCTGTTGCTGCCGCTGGATGACTTGCTCGCCGTGACCCATGAATTCATCAACGACAAGGTCTCGCGCTCCGGTCTTGATCGCTGCCTGCGTCGTCATGGGGTTTCCAATCTCAAAGCGTTGAAGCCCGTTGAGGAAAACTCGCAGCCGACAGAGAAGAAAACCTTTAAGGATTATGAACCTGGCTTCGTGCATGTCGATGTCAAATACTTGCCACGGATGCCGGATGAGTCCTCACGTCAGTACTTATTCGTCGCCATTGATCGTGCCACCCGCTGGGTTTATGTGGAGATTCTCCCTGCGAAATCGGCCAAGCACGCCCAAGCCTTTCTCAAGCGGTTGATCAAAGCCGCTCCGTTCCGCATCACCAAGATTCTGACCGACAACGGCAAGGAGTTCACTGACCGCTTCTGTGTCACCGGTCAGCGGCAGCCAACGGGCAAGCATCTCTTCGACAGTGCTTGCCAGCGCAATGGCATTGAGCATCGCCTGACTAAGCCGCGTCATCCCCAAACCAACGGCATGGTTGAGCGGTTCAATGGTCGGATCGCCGAGGTGCTGCAAACCACGCGCTTTCAATCTGGAGAGCAACTTTCAGAAACCATCACGCGCTATGTTAAACTGTATAATCAACACATCCCGCAACGCGCACTGGGTCATGTTGCTCCGATTCAATCTCTGAGACAATGGTATCAAATGAAGCCCGAGTTGTTTGTTAAGCGGCCATATAATCTTGCGGGACTTGACATATAACGACTACTTGGACCTAGTGGACTGGACCGGCAGGGCCATCCATCCAAAAAAGCGCGAAGCCATCCCCCAGCATCAGCCCAAAATCCTCAGTCGCATTGGCATGGATGCCGAGCAGTTCATCCAATACGCTCACCGTTTTCTCAAGGAATTCAGCAGTGCCGTCGGCAAGCCGCAGAAATTGGTGGAACTCTGTGCCCAGCGGCATACCCGCTATGTGCGTGGGGTGCAGGCAGCGCGGCGGTTGTTTGACCAGAAGGCGGCATAGACGCTGCCCAATCACCCACTGAAAATCAAAAGGGCATTCTTTTGTTTGCCAGTCGAATTTAGGGGGCCTGGCTCAATATCCTGTGCTACAGATCACCGTGCGTCGGGTTTACGCCGTGCTGAATGGAAAATGCGCTGCAGTTGGAGAAGCGGTGAAGTCAGCATGGAGTTGTACACTTTGCGGAGAATTACTACAATTGTGGTAACGCACTTTATGAGGGGAATGCCATGACGACATCCACATCCATCCGCATCAACCAGACGCTTTACGAGCAGGCGCGTAACGAGGCCGTTGCTGAGCACCGCACCATTGCCGGTCAGGTCGAATACTGGGCCAAGATCGGCCGTGCCGCACTAGACAACCCCGACCTGCCCGTCAGCTTCATTGCCGAGTCACTGGCCTCAATGGCCGAGCCACGCGAGACGACCACTCCATTCGTGCCCAGAAGCCGTCAGCAATGAGCTATCAGCTGGAGCAAACCCGTCGCTTCGCTCGCGCCTACAAGAAGCTGCACGACAACGTCGCCGCCGATGTCGATACCGCAGCGGCGCAAGTTGCCAAAGACCCCTCTGTCGGCGAACGCAAGAAGGGGGATTTGGCCGATTTGTATGTCTACAAATTCCGTAGCCAAAGCCAACTGTATCTGCTGGGCTACACCGTCGATGACGACATACGTTTGGTCTTTCTCGAAGCTGTTGGCCCACACGAGAATTTCTATCGCGATCTCAAACGTTCGTAGTTCAAACAAAAGCAAATAAATAAAATGAGGCCGGGCTCAAGTTCCAAGTGCACCACCTGGGATAGGGGGACATCCCGAGGAATCCGGTAGGATGGGTTTTGCCAAACCAAATCCTGAAGGAGCCTCGCAATGTCCTACCGCCATCTTACCGAATCTCACCGCTGCGTGATTGCCGATATGCAAATCAAAAGGACAGTCACTTAGTTTGTCCCAGAGATATGGGCCTGGCCGGTGGAAAAAGAAAAAGGGAATTGCGACTGTGAAGATGAATGACAATGAACCCATGAAGGCAGAAATCCACTGGTATGAAGCCCATGGTATTGGAAAGGTTAAGATTAAGGTGAAGAAATGGCTGTAACCTTTGTTGTGTGTTTGCAAGTAGATAATCTGGGTGATGTTTCCGGAGATGACCTACATGTTGGCCGGTTATATGAGGTTGTAGAGCAAGACGCTGGACATGGAATGATGCGAATTATTGATGAATCTGGTGAAGATTACTTATATCCAGCGGCTTGCTTCGCTACTGTGAGTATGCAAGATAATGTCGCAACCCGATTGCTGCAAGTACTTCCTCATAACTGATGCCTAGATCCTGAATCTGCGCTCCTACTCTAATGTAAAGAACACCTACTTTGTTCAAACAAAAAGACAGACACTTCGTTTGCGTTGTTCAAACTATAGGACCAAAAATTAAAGGGCTCCACGACGTTTCATGTGGAATTCAATCAGATTGCTCAAATTCCCATCCTTGACAGGCCAGTTCGGCCCTGAACCCTGTCTGCATAAGGGATTGGGGCAGATTTGGCTTGGGTTTTCCACTTGATCACGCATGGCCGGAGTAACAAAGCTTGCGGTGGGCGCAGTAGCCCCAATCCCTTCTGATGGCAGGATCTTTTCGGGCCGAACTGGCCTGTCAAGGACGAAGCCACTCCGTGGTGGTAATTTGAGCAATTCCACAGGTTTCGTCGAGGAGCCTTGAGGAGCCTTAAAGGGGCCAGGATCGATTTAATTTCTGTGCTAAGCTCATGGCATGCCTAGACGCCCCCGCCTGCACATCGCCGACTACCCACATCACATCGTCCAGCGCGGTCATAATCGCGCCGCTTGCTTCTTTGCCGAGGAAGGCTACCAGACCTACCGCCACTGGCTCGGCGAGGCGCTGGCAAAAGCCGGCGCTACACTCCGTGCCTATGTCTTGATGTCCAACCCTTATACCCCTCGCGGAATGAAGGTGGCGCGGGATGTGGCTTGGATGGCAAGACGCTGAAGCTGGCAAAGATGGATGCACCGCTCGCCATCCGTTGGTCACGCACCTTACCAAAAGCGGCGAAGGTGACAACCGTGACCGTGTCTAAGGACACGGCGGGGCGGTATTTTGTCTCGCTGCTGTGCGACGACACAGTATCGCCGAAGCCCGAAACGGCCAACAAGGTGGGCATCGACCTTGGTCTGACCCACTTCGCCATTCTCTCGACCGGCGAGAAGATCGCCGCGCCGAACACGTTTCGCAAGAATGAAGCCAAGCTCGCCAAGTTGCAGCGGCGGCTGGCGAAGAAGCAAAAAGGCTCGGCCAATCGCCGCAAGGCGAAGCTGAAAGTTGCACGGCTGCATACACGCATCACAGACGCCCGCAAGGACTTCCTGCACACGCTCTCGACTCGGCTGGTCAACGAGAACCAAGTGATCGCCGTCGAGACGCTGGCCGTGAGCAACCTGCAGAAGAACCGTTGCCTGTCGAAATCCATCTCGGATGCATCGTGGTCTGAGTTCGTCCGGCAGTTAGCGTACAAAGCAAAATGGTGTGGGCGAATGCTGGTGGGCATCGACCGCGGGTATCCGTCGAGCAAACGCTGTTCTGCGTGTGGACACACCGTAGCGAAAATGCCGCTGTCTGTCCGAGAGTGGGTCTGCCCGGAATGCGGCAGTCTCCACGACCGCGATGTGAATGCAGCGCGCAATGTGTTAACCGCCGGGCTGGCGGGGTTAGTCTGCACAGAGAACGTAAGTCCCGTGTTGCTGTAAAGCGGCATTGGCTGATCTCGTTGAAACAGAAAGTCCTGATCGTGAGGTTAGGAATCCCCGTCCTTTAGGCGGGGTGGATGTCAACAAGGCACGCGCTCAACTTTGACTGCGTGGCTCAAATACTGGTGTACCAGCCCGTAGACCGTTATAAGGTCCTGCGCTCCAATCATGCGTTAAGGCTGGATGATAATAAGGATCTATGCGGTTATATGCCGCCCAGGTGCGCATGAAATTTTGTTGCTCACGCCGGGCGCGTGCACGACTATCTACCTGATTATCCTTACCCCGACTGGCTGATTCCGCATGTACCAACTTGGCAAAGGGTGTCCAGATAATATGCTGTCCGGTTTTTAATATCCTCAAACAGAGTTCTACATCGTTAAAGGTTACGGCAAATTCATGTTCATTAAACCCTCCAAGTTCCTGAAAAAGCTGCTTACGCAACAGCAGGCAGGCTGCCGTGACCGCGCTTTGTCTGCGCACGAGCTGATTACATCCCAGATAACCTGGATCCTGCTCAAGCCAGTTATTTCCCGTATGTGCTGCCAACCTGTTAACACCTACAACCACCCCACCGTGTTGTACCATGTGATTGCGCCACAACAGTTTTGCACCAACCGCACCGATCTCTGGTCTTATCGCATGACTGAGCATTTCTTTAAGCCAGACAGGGTCTTGTACTTCGACATCATTATTAAGCAAGACAATGTATTCGCCATGCGCTAAATTGACTGCATAATTATTCATTGCCGCATAATTAAAAGGATAAGGATAGGATAAGACTCGTATCCCTCGTTTCATCAAAGTATGCAAATACTCCAAGGTTTGCGAGCAACGCGAGTCATTGTCGACTACGATGAGCTCCAATGTTGGGTAATCTGTAATGCTTAACACACTTTCAATGCAAGGGCGCAAAAGGTCAAATTTATCTCGGGTAGGAATAATCAGGCTTATTAATGGCAAAGGTGCAGGTAGAGGTCTGCGAATTTGATAAAGTGCGGGATAGGCGTGTAGAGCTTCAACCTTGGCATCAGGTGTGCTAAGTTGTCGTGCCAGCCATGTAATCGCTGCATGACGATTAGAATCAGCGACAGCATAGGCAGGATCTACCACAGAACCACTCACACGATGGTATAAAACTTCCGGAAGATGAACAACACACGCCTGATGACGCTCAGTTGCCAAGGCAATGGCAGCCATAAAGCCATGTAACCCCAGTCTATGTATGTCTTCGTCTTTTGGCAGGAGTGCTAAGGCCTGTTGCACAATATCCTTGCCAAATAAAGCCCCGGGACTGAAAATGTCCACGCCCATAAACAGATCAATATCCCAGATGGGCTTAAGCCAGGGCGCTATCCGTTGACCATCCATGCCATCTGTGTCGCAATCACTATAAATCCAGGCCGCACCTTGTGTTGACAATTGTTCAACCAGCCTTATCAATGCATGAGCCGACAGATGATCCCCAGCTCTAATCGGCAAAATAGCCTTTGCGCCCTGTTGCAACAACATTTCAATACCCGCAATCACCTTTGATCTGACCACGCGAACGCCAAGTGAAACGGGGTAAGATTGCTGCGCAAGGTTGCTCAGAGTACGCTCACACCGTGCATCATTTTCAGCATCGTCAAGCAACAGGATGCCAATCTGCAAATCAGTAGAGACCGTATTCTCATGACTGCGTTGCCTGCCCAGTGCATCATGCAAGGCATACCAGCAAGCATAATGCACAAATCCCACGGTTCGTGGAGCGCGTTGATCTTGATCCCTTGCTAATAAAGTCATTAATTCAAATGCCTGTTCTTGTGTCGCATCATCCTGAGTCGATGACCGTGGCCAATGGCTGCGCATGAGTGCCTCCAGGCCTTCCGGACGATAACACACAGTGATAGGGCTGCCATACAGTGGCAATCCCTGTTCCGACTCAATATGTATGGTATGCACCTCGCCATCTGCAAGTTCCCAGGGCAAATCAAGACTGAATCCATAGGCAAACTCCTGTTGCTCACAAAATGCAGGATGCGGATGATCTGCCATCACTTGCGCCAGTATGGTATCGCCTTCACGTGCCGTAATCTCTACCTGCACACCCGGCTTGAGTGGGTTCCACACCCAACCGTTCACCTTCAAGCCGCCCGTATACCAGATGACAGAAGGCGCAACGGTGATCGAACCTGCATTCGCACTTAATGGAAACTGCAAACTTCCTTCCAGCCATGCCCCCTGATTGGCGATACGAACCGTGATCAGTTCTGCCTCATCAATCCAGACCGAGGGCAATTGCACGGTAAAACCATGAAACAAATCCCCCAAGGTTGCAGCAGGCTGATATTGATCCGCACGCGCTAGCGAGGCAAATTCACCATTGATATAGATCTCAACGGCTAATCGGGCATCCGGAATCTGACGATCAAAGACCCAGCCCTGGATCACATTCTCATACAAACCAAGGATTGCACCAAAAAAACGCTCTGATTGCGACATATATTTCAATCACTTAATAAGGTAAGATGAAGCCGCTGCGGCAGACAAACGCTGTTTAGATCATAATCTCTGATAATTGTCTCGCGTGCTTGTAAACGCTGTTTGGAGAAATCATCAGGGTCGCTTAACACCGCACACACCGCCGCTGCAATGTCATCTGTGGCAAAAAAATCGACCAATAAACCGTTTTCGCCGTGTTGAATCACCTCTTGTATCGGTGCGGTGCGTGAAGCCACAACCAGAGTACCTGCACTCATCGCCTCAAGCATAGACCACGATAACACAAAAGGATAACTAAGATAGACATGGCAACGGCTGACCTGCAAAAGACGTAAATAGACCCAATAATTGACCTTACCCATGAAAAATACGCGTCGCACATCTAGCCTATCCATCACCTCATCAAGGTAACGCTGCTTATAGCTTCCGACTGCAGGCTGTATACCATAGCTCACATCATCACCACCTACAATGAACACACGAAGCTTTGGACGAGTGCGCAAAATTTCTGGTAATGCACGCATAAAGCTGTGATATCCTCTGACCGGTTCAAGATTTCGTGCGACAAAGGTTAATACCTCATCCCCGGGTTTAAGGCATAGCTGATACTGTGGCAACTCAACCCTTGCAGACGCATCAGGGCTTACCGTATCCGTATCAATACCATCATGTATGACATGCAGTTTCTCCTTTGCCCAGGCCGGAAAAGTATCAGCCTGCCAATGAGTTGGAGATATGCCACAGTCCATCGTATCAAGAACACTATAAAGATGGCTATTTTTAGTGTGTAAGCGTGCCTGATCTGAAAAACCTGAGCAAGGAAATTCAGGATCAAAATTTACATCTTGACCATGCGCTTGATAAAAATACTCGGCATAGCAGATCAGTCTGGCGTGTGGGAAGATATCACGCAGATATAAAGCCTCTCCCCAACCGGGATGCGCATGGATCACATCCGGTATAAATCCGGCATCACGCAGACCCATTGCCGTAATTGCACACGCCTCAGCACGCAAAACCTTGGTTTCAAACTCAAGCGCATAAGGATGGATGTCAGAGGCATTACCCCGTGTCAGATGATAGCTATAAGCAAGCACGCCTGGAATATCAAAACCATTTCCACGTTGCCGAATGGCAATGACACGATGCCCAAGCTTGACCAATGCTTGCGCAAGGTGTTGGTATTGACCAGGAAAATTTTGATGCACAAATAAAATATTCATCAAGATTAAGATATAGTGTTGACAAAGTGGCTAAAATTTCAACTCCCCCTCATCTTCAAGAGCAAAGAGTTCACGGGATTCCTGTTCCAGACGCTGATCAATATCAGCATGCGCTTTGGCAAGCATCAGCAAGGTTTGCATCCGATGCGTGGATATCAGTTGGCAATAGGCCAATGCCAAGGCATCTACGGCATGCAAGGCAGCAAGCGCCTGTGCGCTGAGCGCCTTAAGCTGTGCTTCATTGATACGAAAGAGACCTTCCATCGTATGAAAACCCGACTCATTGCGATGTGTAATTGGCCAAGGTTCCAATACAGCATACTGCGCTAGAATTTCACAAGAATGTTTTGTTTTTAAACGATTATCTTTGTAAGAAATCAGCGCATTAATTACATCATGCAAGGCATCTGTAAGCTGTCCGTCATCTGCAAAAAAACGCTTACCAGCGGCGATATTTTCGCCGACCAGCCCACTGTCTTCATCGACACAGAGCACAGTCTGACCAGCCTCGATCTCCACGAGGTGAAACGGATAATAACGCAAAATAACAGGGAGATAATCACATAACCAATGCCCATTCTTAGCGATAAAGAGATTTTTTCCCGCTTCCAAACCGCTTAGCATAACCGGCATGAAACCCGCATCCGTTTGCAATAAACCAACCGGAGCCGCTAGTGCCGCTTTGGGGACCTCTGATGCCACCAAAGGCACCACTGCATGGGTGCGTGCAAATTCGTAAGATGTTGGTTTTTGCCACATCATAGCGGCATGCTGCTGAATAGAAACAGTTTTTAATTGCATATGACCGCCTTAAATTTTTGAAATTACCAAATATTAAGTGTGAAACACATTTTATGTCCACAAGGGAAAGACTTGTCGCAAACCAGACCAGTGGTGTATGATTCTGCGACATGACAGAGATCGATTCTAACCCCCAAGTAGCGTGTTGCGTTTTTGTGAATCTCGGCTGCGGCTTGACCCCCGCACACCGATTGCCACCGATTTTTCGTGATCCACGCTGGCAGGAAATACGCATTGACATCGACCCGGATGTCAAACCCGACATCCTCGCCTCCAGTGAAAATCTGCAAAATATTGCAGACGGCAGTGTTGATGCCGTTTATTCGTCCCATAGCCTGGAGCATCTTGAGCTGCATCAGGTACCAGGCGCCCTGACAGAAATGCACAGAGTATTGAAACCAGATGGTTTTGCGCTGATTACTTTACCCGATTTGCAAGCTGTGGGAGAATTGGTGGCAAACGGTAAGCTTACCGAAGTTGCTTATCAGTCGCCAGTGGGACCAATTACTGCGTTGGATATGTTGTTTGGGCACAGTGCATCGATTGCAGCGGGAAACCAATACATGGCACACCGCTGTGGTTTTGATGCTAAATTCTTAGCTGAATCACTGCTTAATGCCGGCTTTAAAGAAGTACGCATCCAAAAAGGGGCATGTTTTGATCTTTGGGCTTATGCCTATAAAACACGCAATGGCTACTAAATAATAAACTAGGACTTACGCATTGACAAGCAAGCAATAATTGTGTGTCAACCCAATTCAGAAAAGTCCCCTTTTGTGCAAAGCAGAAGTGTCCCCCGTAGAATGCGTGGTTATGGTGTTTGGGCTGGTGCCGGAGTGATGTTGCCCCGACCTCTCCAAGGGTGGTCCGGCGCCGGTTTGTAGGTTGGCTTGGCGGTCTGTTTTGCCTTGGCCTGGTCGACGCTGTGGTGGACACTTTTTTCATCATCCAGCGGTGTGGGCGGTTCGCCCTCAGCCAACAGACGGTAAGGCATGATGTGCCCCTGGTGCAGGAGGGTGATGGTGCCGTCGAAGGCCTCGCAGACGGTGAGGGTGGCACCCCGCAGGCGGTAGCCCTTGCCCTGTCCCTGAAGCTGATATTCCCGGTTCTTGAACTGGAAGCAAAGGTTCTTGGAGAGCTTACGGGTATGGTGCAGGCAAAGGATGAGGGCCTGCTCCTCGGGGCTGTGCAGCACCGGTCGGTGGGCTCCT
>NZ_MU255057.1:94115-103382 GCF_000227725.2 Thiorhodospira sibirica ATCC 700588
TCAACTCAGAGGCTGTTTGGAAATTAATCGCGTAATGGCTTAACCTACGATTTTTTCTAGGAAGTGGCCCACATGCCCCAGAAATGCAGCAAGAAGATTCGCAAAAAAACGCTACCCGAGTCACCTCAGCGACGGCGCCTGGAAGGCGATCAAGCCGCTGTTGCCGAGCGCCCCGGTCGGGCGCCCTCGTAAGCTCAGCATGCGCCAAGTCATCAATGCGATCATCTATGTCCTGCAGACGGGCTGCCAGTGGCGTCAGCTGCCGCACGACTTTCCTGCCTGGTCGGCAGTGTACTATGACTTCAATCGCTGGCGGCGCGATGGAACCTGGCAGCGTCTTCATGACAGGCTACGCGCTCGGCTACGGCAACGCCACGGGCGTCACAAGCATCCAAGCGCCGGGTGTCTGGACAGCCAAAGCGTCAAGACCACGGCGATCCCTGGTGAGCGCGGCTATGACGCCGGCAAGAAGATCAAGGGCCGCAAACGCCATCTTCTGGTCGATACCCTGGGGCTGGTGCTGGCCGTCGTTGTCACCGCCGCCAGCGTGCAAGACCGTGATGGGGCGCGCCAACTCCTGTGCCATCTCCCCGGTCATTGCAAAAAGCTGCGCAAAATCTGGGTTGACGGCGGCTACAGTGGACGCCTGGTTGACTGGGTTGCCCAGCGCTTTCGTTTCGTCTTGACGGGGGTCTTGCGTCCCAAGGAGCGCCGAGGGTTTGTTTTGTTGCCGCGACGCTGGGTTGTTGAGCGGACCTTTGGCTGGCTGAACCACTCACGCCGTCTGAGCAAGGACTACGAGCGCTTGATGTCGAGCAGCGAAGCCTGGATTTATCTCGCAATGAGTCGACTGATGGCTAACCGCTTGGTTTGAGGCGGTAGTTTCCAAACAGCTTCTAAGATGGATTGGGTGTTGATGCGGGTGGGGTATCAACCGGTTTTTGGTTTTTCTTCAAAAGCAGGGTAGCGGCGGTGATGCCTGCAGCGGAGATGAGTAGCAAGCCGATGCCCAGGAGTGGGCGGTAAAACAGCCAGGCCAGGCCAATGGTGAAAAAGGAGAAAAACACGGCGCTGGTAGAGGCCATTAGGCCGGTGCCAGCGCGCACGATGGTGCCAAACAGCGGGATGACATCGGCCAATACGCCCAGTGGCCCGAGTACCATCTTCAATCCAGCCGACATCATGACAAAACCGACCAACCGCAGGATCCACAGGAGCAGGGTGTTTTTGCTGTGTTCAGAGGAGAACATGGCCTCGGCGGAATGCTGGCCGGGATAGAGCAGGTTGATGGTGGTATTGTGCTGGGTGCGGTAGGCTTCAAAGCTTGTCCCGCTTTGCCGGGCAATGATGCTCACGGTTTGCGGATAAGCCACGCTGTAGGTGATGCGCAGATCGCCGATTTGGGGGTTATGGGGATCATCACCGAGATACAGCATCTCACCCAGACGCTGCACCCTCGGGGAGGTATTTGCTGAAACCGTATCCGGGGCGGCGTCAGCTTCCGGGGTATCCGTAGCAGGTGCGGCCGGTGGCGCAACGGTGTGCGTTGTGCTGAGATTCAGCGGTTGATTGGCCGGAATCATGTTGATTTGACTGGCGTTGAGCGTAAAATCACCGACCTGTACTGCCGTAGCGCTCCAGTTGCGCGAGGCATACGGCATACTCGCGGGGTTTTGATGCCCCTGCGGCTGGGCAAATTGGCTGGAGCTGATCAAACCCTCCGCCCAGCCTTTGCTGTAGCTGTAAGTCGTGACGGTTTCGGTACTGCCGCCCAGTTGGGTGCGCTCTTCGGTTTGCTTGCGCTCTTGCCACTGAAACATCTCGACCTTGCGCACCAGCCGGATGGCATTGACCTCAATAGCAAAATCCGGGTCGCTTAACCGGGCATCAGTGCGTGCCTCACCGCTCAGATGCACCAGACGACCTGCATAGGCTTGTTGCAGTGGGCGCTCCGGGATACTGACCACCACCCCGGCACCTTCTTCCAGTCCCTTGGCGGTTTTTACCGCCCGTCCCTCATTCCACCATAACACGGGAAAGGCCAATACAAACAATAAAAGCCCAAAGCCAATGGCCTTGAAGGAGGCCGCAAGACGCTTGAGCCAGGACGTGGTGGTCACCTGCGTGAATTGATCTGACGCCATGATTAAGGTTCCTCGATACGCCATCACTGCATGGGGGGATTGAATACGGGATATATCCGCAATGCAGTCGCGTTTTTGCAGACCGCACCTGGGCATCATACTGCGTTAATCAGCTCGGGTCTGCGTACCGGTTATCCATTTTGCTACGCAGCGTGCATAGCCTCACATCAGCCATGCCACGCAGGTATAGCAACGGCCTGCGATGATGGCCATAATTTTAGGCATGACACGGTGTAGCGCGTGTGCGCTTTTGCGGTAAATTTTGCGGATACTCTGGGGTATCTGCACCCGGTTTAAGCTTCTTTTCGAGACTCATTGTATGCTGGCATTGATTGAGATTGCGGCAATTTGTGCGTTTGCCATTTCAGGGTTGATCGAGTCTGTGCGCAAGCGCATGGATATCGTCGGGGTGTTTACGGTGGCGTTTGTTAGCGCCTTTGGCGGGGGTACTGTGCGCGATGTGTTGCTGGATCATCGTCCCTTTGTGTGGGTGGTGCATCAGGAATATATCTGGCTGGTGCTGGGCCTGACGATTGCCGGGCCACCGCTGCTGCGCCTGATGCAGCATCGGGCAGCGGTCAAATTGATGCAGTTTACCGATGCCCTGGGGCTGGGACTGTTTGCCGCCTCCGGGGCGGCGCTGGCCTTGGTAGCCGGGATGCCGGTGACGGTGGTGGTATTGCTGGGCGTGATTACCGGGGTCTTTGGTGGCGTGCTGCGCGATGTGTTATGTAACGAGATTCCGGTGGTGTTTCAGGATCATCGCCCCTATGCCCTGTGCGCCTTTATCGGCTGTTGGGTATTGGTGGGCTTGCATACGCTGGAAGCACCGACATGGCTCAGTCTGACCGCCGGGGTGGTGACAACCACCGGGCTGCGCTTGCTGGCTCTGGCCCTGGATTGGAAAATCCCCGCCTGGCCTGCGTTGCGCAAGCCGCGTTCTTAGCTATACTGCAGACTCTCTTTATTAACTGACTGGCCGAGACGTATTATTCAATGTCTGCACGTTTTGTCGCCAGCCGCGTGATTGTGCGTGTGCTGGATGGTGGGCAATCGCTGAGCGAGGCCCTGGAAACCGAGTTACCCGCTTTGCCGGGGCGTGAGCGGGCGCTGGCACAAGCCTTGAGTTATGGCACGGTGCGCTGGCATGGCCGTCTGGAGGCGTTGTTGGCGCAGCTGTTGTCTCGCCCGCTGAAACGCCGTGATCAGGATATTTCTTATGTGATCGAGATGGGGCTGTTTGAGCTGCTCTATCAGCGCACTCCGGCCTATGCGGTGACCGCAGAGGTTACTGAGTTGGCGCGTGTGCTGGGCAAGCCCTGGGCGGTGGGTCTTATTAACGGCATCTTGCGGCGTGTGGTGCGTGAGCAGGATGCGCTGTGCGCCCAGCTGGATCAAAACCCGCAGGTGCGCCATGCCATGCCGCCGTGGTTGTATGCACGTCTGGCTGCCAGTTATCCACAGCACCTGGCGGCGCTGCTCACGGCGATCAATGCCCATCCGCCGATGACCTTGCGGGTTAATCTTGCCCGTATCACGCGAGATGAGTATCTGCAGCGCCTGCAAGCCACCGGGCTTGCGGCCAGCGCGCATCCTGGCGTGGCCAGTGCGGTGAGCTTGCAGACACCGGTGGATGTGCAGCAGTTGCCCGGTTTTGCGGAGGGTGAGGTATCGGTGCAGGATGCGGCGGCACAGCTGGCGGCGGGTTTGCTGGCGTGTCAGCCGGGAATGCGGGTGCTGGATGTGTGTGCGGCGCCGGGCGGAAAAACGGCGCATCTGTTGGAAAGTGTCAATGGGGCGCTGGATTTGACCGCACTGGATATTGATCCCCAGCGCCTGGCGCGGATTGAGGCCTATCTGACGCGCCTGGGCTATCGCGCTACAGTGCGCTGCGGTGATGGACAGCAGCCAGCGCCGTGGTGGTCGGGGGAGGTCTTTGAGCGTATCTTGCTGGATGTGCCGTGTTCGGCCACCGGGGTGATGCGCCGTCATCCGGATATCAAATGGTTGCGGCGGGCCAGTGATATTGAGGCCCTGGCGACAACCCAGCAGAATCTGCTGGAAGCGGTGTGGCCGCTGCTGGCACCTAATGGCGTGTTGCTGTACGCCACTTGTTCCTTGCTGGAGCAGGAAAACGAGGCGAATCTAGCCGCCTTTGTGGCCCGCCATGCCGATGCCCAGGTGTTGCCGATTACGGCGGACTGGGGCATTGCGCTGCCCTTGGGTCGACAGATTCTCACCGGGGATCAGGGGATGGACGGCTTTTATTATGCGCGTCTGCAAAAAGCGCGGAGTCTGGCCGAGTGATGGTGTTGAAACTCGGCGTTTGGGTGGTGCTGGCAATGGCGCTGTTAGTGGGCAATGCCGCCCGTGCCCAGGAAACCCAGCTCAAGGTAGAACATGCCCGCACCTATCTCAGTGAGGGCGTGTATTATCTGCACGCCGATTTACACTATCGCCTCGGCAGCGTCCTGGATGAGGCGCTGCACAGCGGCGTGGCCCTGACCTTTGAGGCACAGATCCAGATCATCCGCCCGCGTGACTGGTGGCTTAATGTCACCAGTGCCGAATTGTCTTTGCGCTATCGGCTGGAATATCAGCCGCTGACCCGCCTGTATGTGTTGACGCATCTGAATACCGGCGTCAAACAGACGTTTTTCCGTTTATCCTCGGCCTTGCACGCGATGGGCAAGATCGACCGCGTTCCCCTGCTGGATGCTGCGCTGCTGGATGCCGATGAAGCGTATCGGGCGCGGATGCGCAGCCGCCTGCTCTTTGATGCCCTGCCCTTGCCGCTACGGGTACGCGGCTATATCGGGCGTGAATGGAGTCCAAGCAGCGATTGGTACACATGGCCACTCCGCTAAGTGCCTGGCCTTTGCGGCTGGTGCCGATGGGGATTTTATTTGTATTGCTGCTGGTTTCGCTGTGGCTGATGGGCGAGGCAGTACACAATTCCGCCCGTTTTGAGCAAATCTATATCTGGCTGCTGTTGTTTAACACCCTCGCCCTGTGTGTGCTGACCCTGCTGATCAGCATCAAGCTGTATCAGGCGATGGTCCGCTTCCTGCGCCAGGAACCCGGTTCCCGGCTGACCCTCAAACTGGTCTTGACCTTTGTCACGTTGATCATCATTCCGGTGCTGATTGTTTATCATTTCTCCTTGCGCTTTCTGGATGAAGGCATCGACAGCTGGTTTGATGTGCGCGTGGAAAAAGCCCTGGAGGATGCCCTGGAATTATCGCGGGTCTCGCTGGATCTGCGGGTACGCCAGTTTGCCCGCCATACACAGCTGGTAGCCAAGGAGCTTACCCAGATTCCTGAGCCGCTGGTGGCGCTGCGTCTCAATGAGCTGCGTGAAATCGTCGAGGCCACTGAGCTGATCCTCATCGGTGCCAATAATCGCATCATTGCCGCCAGCAGCGGCGAAGGTATTCACCGCCTGCCGTTACTCCCGTCTGCCGAGATTTTGCAGCTGATTGCCCTGGGGCGTGATTATGTCGGTCTTGAGCCGATTTATGAGCATGGCTTTTCGGTGCGCGTCCTGGTGACCTTACCAGCACTCACCCACGGTGAAGAAACCCGCATCCTGCAAGGGATTTTCCCGTTGGCCACGCGCATGAGTCTGTTGGCCGACAGTGTGCAGGATGCCTTTTTGGAATATCAGGAATTTTTATATCTGCGCCAGCCGCTCAAGCAAAGCTTTACCATCACCCTGTCGCTGGCCTTGTTGGTCTCGGTGCTGGCAGGAATCTGGGCGGCTTTTTACTCGGCCAAGCGGCTGGTCGCCCCCATCACTGAACTGGCCGAAGGCACCCGGGCGGTGGCCGCCGGGGAATACCATAAACGCCTTAGCGTCAGTTCTGAAGATGAGCTAGGCTTTCTGGTACGCTCGTTTAACAGCATGATTGCCACCCTGGCGGCTACGCGTGATGAGGTGGAATACAGCCGCCGCCTGGCCGAAAGTCAGCGCACCTATCTGGAAAAGGTTTTACAGCATCTGTCCTCCGGGGTGATTACCCTGGATCGGCATCTGGTCCTGCAAACCGCCAATACCGCCGCCAAACTGATTCTGGAAACGGATCTGGGTCAACATCTGGGCAAGCCACTGCCCCAGATCGGTCAGCATCATGCCCTGGTAGGGCATTTTTATCAAAAACTGGGTGCACATCTGGAAGATAGCGATATTGACTGGTTTGAGCAGATTGACCTGTTTGGTCAGGATGGCCGCAAAATCCTCACCTGCCGGGGCGTCTGGCTCCCCGATGATGCCGGTTTGCGCGGCGGGCATGTGCTGGTTTTTGATGATGTCACCGAATTATTGCAGGCCCAGCGCGATGCCGCCTGGGGCGAGGTGGCCCGTCGCCTGGCCCATGAGATCAAAAATCCCCTGACGCCGATTCAGCTCTCTGCCGAGCGCATCGAGCACAAACTCAAACCGCATCTGGGGCTTGAAGAGATGCGCTTTTTGCAGCGCTATACCCATACCATCGTGCAGCAGGTCGAGGCGATGAAGGCGATGGTCAACGCTTTTAGCGCCTATGCCCGCCCCCCCAATCTGGAGCTGCGCGAGATGGATCTCAACGAGCTTATTATTGAAGTGACCGAGTTGTATCGGCATAGCCGTGCCGGTTCACAGCCGCTAGCACTGAATCTGCAACTCGCCGATGCCCTGCCGCGCTTACATGCCGATGCCGGGCGACTGCGCCAGTTGCTGCATAATCTCATCAAAAATGGTCAGGAGGCGCTCGATGGGGTCTTGGAACCGCGCTTAACCATCCTCACCCGCTGCCCGGGTGATGCGCAACGTAGCGCCATTGAATTGATCGTCAGCGATAATGGCCCAGGGATTCCGGCAGAATTACTGCCGCAGCTGTTTGAACCCTATGTCACCAACAAACACAAAGGCACCGGCCTTGGCCTGGCCGTTGTGAAAAAAATTGTCGAAGAACACGGCGGCATGGTCACCGCCAATAACCCAGAACGCGGTGGTGCCTGCATCACCGTGCGTTTACCCCTGAAAAACTGTGCAAAAAAAGAGCTGGTCCCTGCGTAGCACGCGGGCCACACATAACGGATAACTGACTGTGAACAATGCCTATATTTTGGTGGTTGATGATGAACCGGATATCTGTACCCTGGTGCAGGATATTCTCGAAGACGAAGGCTATGCCGTGGCCACGGCCAGCAATCTGGCCCAGGCCCGCGAACAACGCCGTCTGCGCCGCCCGGATTTGATCTTGCTAGACATCTGGCTGCCCGATGGTGATGGCATCCAGCTGCTCAAGGAATGGCATGATGCTGGCGGTTTGCCCTGTCCGGTGGTGATCATGTCCGGTCATGGCTCGGTGGAAAATGCCGTCGAGGCGACCCGCCTTGGCGCCTATGACTTCCTTGAAAAACCCTTATCGCTGGCCAAGCTTACGCTCACCATCCAGCGCGCCTTGCAGGCCGACCAACTGGTCAAGGAAAACCTCGGGCTGCGGCGTCAGTTTGAAAAAAATGCCCACCCCGTCGGGGATAGCCATATCATGCACTCCCTGCGCGAACAGGCCCAGCGCATCGCCCAGCATGACACCTGGGTGCTGATGACCGGAGAGGCCGGTGTGGGCAAGCAGACCTTTGCCCGCTATCTGCACAGCCAAAGCGCCCGGCGCGATCGGCCTTTTGTGGAGGTGGTCGTGGCCGCACTCAGCCGCGAAGAATCCACCGTGGAATTATTTGGCCAGGAGCGTGGCGAACGGATTCGCTACGGCCTGCTGGAACAGGCCAGCGGGGGCGTGTTGTTTTTAGATGAAGTCGCCGATATGGATTTACCGACGCAAGGACGCCTGCTCACCGCCCTGGAAAGTCAGCGCCTCACCCGCGTAGGTGGCAGCGATCCCATCCCCATCAATGTGCGGGTGATTGCCGCCAGTCAGCAAGACCTGGAAACGGCGGTGCGCAACAACCAGTTTCGCGATGACCTGTATTATCGCCTCAGTGTCGTGCCGCTGCACATCCCGCCCTTGCGCGAACACCTCGACGATGTGGCGCACCTGCTGCGTCATTATGCCGAAGTGCTGCATCATCAGGAGGGACTGCCCTTGCGCCGCTTCAGCGAAGCCGCCCAGGATTTTCTCTCCCGCTACCCGTGGCCGGGCAATGTGCGTGAATTGCGAAACCTGGTGCAGCGCCTGCTCATTTTGGGCAGCGGCGAACAGATAGAACGCGAAGAAGTGGAACGCGCGCTGTCTGGACGCCCCACCCATGAAATCGAACTCTCCGACAGCATCGGCCTGAATCTGGAAATGCCCCTGCGCGAAGCCCGCGAAGCCTTCGAGCGCCATTACCTGCTGCATCAACTGGAGCGCGTAGAAGGCAATATGACCCGACTGGCCGAAAAAGTCGGCGTCGAACGCACCCACCTGTACCGCAAACTACGCACCCTGGGCCTGGATACCAAACGTAGCAAGGAAAATTGACATCCCTATCGGTTTTAATGAGGCATTCTCCGTTTGCGCCTTATATCCCCAGCCTTCAGACCGGGGATATAAGGCGTGGTATCAGCCTACCCCACCTCACATAAGGGCACCTCGAAAAACCTCAGCCCCCGCTGAGTGGCAAAATGACATCGTAGTGAAACCTGCCACAGCCGATCCAATGAAAAACGCACCGCCATCAGATCCAGAGGAAGGGCACGCGCAACACGCCGCTGTTGGAGTGTCAGCAGCGCCAAAACCACCGCATTGCCAAGATGCGTGCTCGCGTCGAACCTGTGTTTGGGAGCATCGAACAGAGGGGCGGCAGGTTGATCCGCACGATGGGTCAGGCGTGCGCAAACTTTGCGCGCTGACAATGCTGGCCGCCTGCTACCCCCTCAAGCGGCGGGTGTATTTCCGGAAGGTCGGAGCTAAGGCCTTCTGACGCCCAACATGGGCCGAATCGCCGTTTCACAGGGCGATTCGCCAGAAAAACGGGGTGATACCGCCCGAAAAAGCGGTGATTCGCCGGGGAAATTGAACCGAATTCGGTCATGGCCATCATTTGGCGGTCGGGTTCATTGAAAAACCCGGGTTATTCGAGGTGCCCTTAGAACCTGTTCAAAGTCTCTTAAGCAAGATGCCCAGGAAGGCCAGGTGAA
>NZ_MU255057.1:103482-175637 GCF_000227725.2 Thiorhodospira sibirica ATCC 700588
AACCCCAGGCGCTGGGCCGCCTCGGCCTGCCGCAGATGCTTGTTCGCCACCGCCTGAATCATCTCTAGTCGGTCAATTTCTTTGTGACTCATCGTAATGTGCTCCTTCGTCATGCGTGCCCCTCCCGCTTAAATATAAAGGGGACATTTTAGAATTGGACGAAGGGGACATTACTGCTTTGGGCTAACAGTGTGAGCGCCACCCTCTTTACCTGCGTTTTCAAACCGTGTATAATCGTCCTTCTCTATATAGCCTTCAAGGAAATCAAAAGCTTGATATCCTCTGAAGGTGCGCGAGTTCAATTTTAGGAGAGATGGCCGAGCGGCTGAAGGCGCTCCCCTGCTAAGGGAGTATGGGTCAAAAGCCCATCGAGGGTTCGAATCCCTCTCTCTCCGCCAAGTTTCGCAATAAAGCCCCTTTTCAAGGGGCTTTATTTTTGCCCTTAACCCCAGGGCTTTCAAGGTGACTTCTTCTCCCTTGCTGCCAGCAGGCGAGCGACAGAGACGTGCGGCTTGGTTCGATCGTGGGATCGCTGCGGTGCAGGTTTCTTCGGACCCCGCTTCGCCTTGTGGTAGCGGCTCAGTTTGGTCCGCTCGGCCTGCGCTAGGAGCCAGGCAGCGAAGTCCACAACGGCCAAGGTGTGGAAGACCGTCCAGTCCTCTGAATCGACAATCTCACAGAGGCTCTCTGCCGTATTGCTGATGTGTCTGGCCATGTAGTAGCCAGAAAGGCTGTCGGCCTCCTCGCCGTGCGCTACACGCAACGCCGCCTTGGCCACGGAGAGCACATTGTAGGTAATGACTGCGCAGGCGAACGCGAAGAGTGCTGCCGACGGATGGGCCAAGAATCTGTTCAAAGTCTCTTAAGCAAGATGCCCAGGAAGGCCAGGTGAATAAATGGTAAGCTGGTGTTGAGCTTGCGCTCAGCGTTTTTCCAAAGTCGCCGGTGCTTTTCCAGCCAGGCGAAGCTGCGCTCTACCACCCAGCGCGTGGGGATGACCTTGAAGGTATGCAATTCGCTGCGCTTGGCGAGTGATCCGGCCAGCACTCCGCTGGTGGTGTTTCCCGTTCAAGCGCGTGAGGGGCCGGGAACGGCCCGAGGACACGCACGAGATCAATCATCGCCTGTCCCCGCCTCGGGCACGCGTGGAGCACCCGTTTCGGGTCATCAAGCGCCAGTTTGGATATACCAAGGGGCGCTACCGGGGTCTGACCAGGAACACGGCCCCGTTGACCCCCCTGTTTGCGCTGTCGAATCTGTACCTGGCGAGGCGCCCGTTGTTGCGTACGCCAGGATAGGGGCGTCCGCTGTCCGTGCCGTGGGCCGTGAATAGGCCCGAATCGTTCAAAAGAACCGGAAATCCAGACCCCAATTGACCGAGCAAACGACATGTCGTCCTTGATGTGCATTCGCCAGCTGCCCGAGATCACTTAATCAGAGGTTCCTTAATCTTATCGTATCCAAGCGCTTCATAATCCAATCGTGCAAAACAGATCAGCTCGCAAGAACACCTTGCGGCCAATAGATGAATAAGAAGCATCTATATCATCATCTACCTCAAGCAAGGATTCGATAAAATCTCTTTGAGTATCATAATTTTCACCTGCCACAAAGGTGGCAATACGGTCAATAATTACCAAAGGTTTCTCAACATTGCGTTCAGCAATATAACTTACTACACACCGATAAATTCGGTCAAGATTAAGTTTGGTTTTTATCGAATCGCCTCCAATAATTTCTTTTTTATTTGCTTATACTGATATAAGATAATTCAAAATATTTTTTTAATCAAAATAATTAAACTCTTTAAAAGCCCCTTTAGCTTTTTAATAACTGAATCATCGAATTCTTTGGATTTTATCTGTCTGAGACATTCATTAATTTCCTTTTCATGCGGGGTATCTGGAAAATCTGAAAGTTTATATAGCTCTTCGCATATTCTGTTGATAATTTTGAATTTACAAGTTAATTTTTATATTATTTTATTATCATTACCAGGAAATTATTCTGCAATAAATGAACGCAACAACTGGAATGATATCGCCTCTTATATAGGTATTATGAGTCGATTTCTGTAGGTACCAAGCTTCTTGCTTCTGTTTTTCAACAACTCGAACAGAGCGCTCTTACCCGAGCCTATTTGCCCAACAATTACAGAATGTCGATCTTGCAAGAATTGCTTGACAGAGGTAGTTAATACAAAGTTCTTTTCCAGTGATTCATCTTTCCTTTCATCAGCCGAGCCAAAATCAAGGAGCGGAAGCACCTCGATTGAAAATGGTTCTTTTAATGTATTGACTGCATCCATATCTTTTCCTCTTTTCATCGCAGAGGAATGCCGGTTACCCGACGCCCCCTGCACAGATCCCGGCGTGCGGTTTTCCCGTACCAGGCTCTTCAGTCATAATTCACTCGCGTAAAAGGACGTTCCCTCACGCAAGCCTCTAATTTTGCATCTCCTGCATTGTATCAACCGGTGTCGAAAACGCAATAAGCCTCCAGCACCCGCCTGAGTCCTTCTCAAGGCAAATAGGGCACCCCCTTGTCATCCGCTTCCCAATAAACTCAGATCTTTACTGGGTACTCCTGCACAATATAGTGAATAGTCAATCAGCAGCGAAAAACAAGGTTTCATTGTAATGGTGAACGAAATACCAGATAGCGTCTATGTGGTTTTCGAGCTTTTTTGAAAATGACAGGGTTTTTCTGACGAAGCAAGATACACGTTGTCTTAATGTGGCATTTTTGCCCACGGCGCGATGGCGTTGTGTAGGTAATACCCCCTGATAGCGCAGGTGTCCCAAAAATCGGTGTAACACACACCACATTGACGATACACTGCGGGCAAAGACTCCCAAAGCCCTTGGGCCCCTTGCCGACTTCGATCCCCGACACACACGCCGACCCTTTCGCCCGTATCCTGATCGATCGCTTACCAACCCCAGGGTTTATGATGCTTATTTCCTACAAAAGACCACCACGCATCGCATGGGATCACGCGCTTGCCTTTGGTTTTTTACCTGCACCTTTCGAGGTGTTTCTTTATATTTTTGATTCACATAGCTTTGTAGCCAACGCTCTGAAACCCCAACGACCCGAGCGATACCGGCCCGTGAAATTCTTTCCAATAAGAGCTTATCAATGAGCGCTTTTTTATCCTCACTGATTCGATTCTGGGGATTTTCGACAAATTGCCGACCACACGCTTTGCACGCGAATTTCGGCTTGTGGTTATGGATACGGCCATTTTTAATCACATGCTCTGAATGACACGAAGGACACTGCATGGTTTTTTACTCTTTACTAACCCATCACCTCTATATCTTACCACATTCAACACTACCATTTACAGGACTACCCAATTTCGGAGACATCGGCAGCTCAGGCATCGCGACAAAAGGCACCTCGATCACCTGCTCAACTGATGATTGTCAATACCCTGATAGCGCGATCGCCCTGGCCTGGGTGCTATCGTAGTTGCATTTTGTGCCAATTTTGCTGCAGAATACGCAGCCTGTTTTGCAATGAGTGCATTTAATGCTTGCATTCGCTGTGAGGCGGGGTATTTTAAGTTTAAATACTAATCTTTGTCGGAGTGTAGCTCAGCTTGGTAGAGCACCGTCTTCGGGAGGCGGGGGTCGAAGGTTCAAATCCTTTCACTCCGACCACGTTCTTAAATTCCCTTGATTTTCCCTACTTTAGTCCTCCCTATCAGACCTTTCTAAAATCAATCCAGTGCGGGTGTTGCCGTCAAGGCTCTGCTGAGTCACCTATAGCCAAGTGGTGGGCGCTTGGGTGGGTCGGCGACGTGGTCGCGCAGGTAGACCGGCATGGCCTGTTCGGGGGGGAGTTGCTGGCCGCTGTGGTATGCGCGCACGGCCAGGCGGGCTACGCAGGCGGCTTCGGCAAAGGCATTTGGCTGGTATTGGGTGAGGCGCGGGCCAAGGGCCTGGCGGAGTGCGTCGGGGTAGCTGGCAAAGCCTGAGCCGATGCCGCTAAACCGTTCTGGTTCAACGGGCAAGCTGACAGCCTGTGGCGAACATACCTGCTCCTCTGTCAAGGGCTGGGCCAGGCCCTGCGCGTCTGCGCCAAAGCTGGCGCAGTAGACTTCTTGCATACGCGCATCGGTGGCGGCAAATACCGCCCTGCTCCCTTGATCCAGCCCTTGTTGCGCTAGGGCGGCCAGGCTCGAAATGGCCAGCACTGGTAAGTCCGCTGCAAATGCACTGCCCTGGGCCACGCTGGCGGCAATCCGCACTCCGGTAAATGCCCCCGGCCCCCGGCCAAAGGCAATGGCGTCAAGCTGGCTTAAGGATAGCCCCGCTTCATCCAGCACGGCCTGCATCATGGGCAGAATCAGACGCGCATGTTCACGCGGGGCGAGCTGGCTTTGCTGGTAGAGTGTGCCGTCATACCACACGGCGGCAGAACACTGCTCACTGGCGGTTTCGATGGCTAGGATTTTTAATGCACAGGACACAGGCCGGCCTTAATCTTCATCGTCACAGGAGTAGCCCATCATGGACAGCCCCTCGGCCAGGTAATCTGACACCAGCGGCGTGGCGATGAGGTATTCTGCAGTGTGGGAAGTCCAGTTGGATTTGGCCTCAGCAAAGGCCAGTTGCCATTCGTTGTCATCAAAATCACCGCGTCCCATCCACATCAGGGCCACCAGACACACCTGCTGCTCGGGTTCGAGTTCGTCGATATTGCTTTTGATTTCCTGATAGGCCGGGTCATCGGCGTATTCGGCAACGCTGGCCATACCCGCCAGCCCCCAGTCATCGTGGGGGATTTCCGGTTCTTCATGAATGGCTACGTCTTCCTGGGCGTGAAATTCCTGGATGCGCTCAATCAGCCAGCACACCAGACCGGGATCAATCGTTAACATGATAACTTCTCGCTTTTACATAAAAAGGTTGAGGATACCAGCAGGGCGGCGTTAGCCGCGTTGGCTGCTGACAGAGGATTATTTGCACTATACTAGCACTTTGTGGCGACGGGTTTGGTCTTTTGCGCCGACAGCGGTGCTTTGAAGCCAGGTCCGTGCCAATCGTGTGTATTTTATCGGTCGGCCTGTTTGTGTGCGCTAACGGGCGGGACATCCTTCATTTTAAAGGCTGTGGGCTTTGTCTGTGCTTCCTGGTGTACTGGATCGTTATCTGCTGCGTGAGTTGCTGCGTACCCAGCTGGCGGTGTTGCTGGTGTTGTTGCTGATTATTTTAGGCGGGGTGCTGGCGCGCATGTTGCGCGAGGCGGCAGAGGGGCGTATTCCCAGCGATTTGATTATGCCGCTGTTGCTGTTTGGCAGTCTGCGCGGACTGATTTTGCTGTTTCCCATTGCTTTGTTTGTGGCGTTGATGCTCACCCTGGGACGGCTGTATCAAGACAGCGAGATGAGTGCTTTGCGGGCCTGTGGGGTTGGCCCGCTGCGCTTATATCAGGCCTTTGCCTGGGTGATCATACCGTCGATGGGGCTGGCGGCGGTATTGGTGTTTTGGGTTTCCCCTACAGTGGTCTCCTTGATGGAGCAGCTGCGCACACAGGCGCTGCAACGCTCTGAGCTGGTCGGCATCAGCCCTGGGCGTTTTCTGATAGCCCGTCAGGATGCACGGGTGTTTTATATTGAATCGCTGAGCGAAGATCGTCGGCGCATGGAGGCGGTCTTTACCCAGCGCCGCGATGCCAAAGGCACGGATATTGTGGTGGCCCGCCAGGCGGAGCAATATGTGGATGAAACCACCGGACAGCGCTTTTTGGTGTTGCTGGATGGCTATCGTTATCAGGGCATCCCGGGGCAGGGGGCCTATCAGATCATGGCCTTTGAGCGCTATGGGGTACGGGTGCCGGAAACCAGCGGCGGTGCAAACCGGCGGCAGAACCGCGATGCCCTGCCCAGCCACCAACTGTGGCGCAGTGAGGATCCGGCCCTGCGGGCGGAATGGCAGTGGCGGGCCTCGGTGCCGCTTTCTGTGCTGGTTTTGTCCTTGCTGGCCTTGCCTTTGGCGCATACCAGCCCGCGCAAGGGGCGCTATGCCAAGCTGGCGGCGGGTATTTTAGTCTATGTGGTCTATGCCAATCTGCTGATTTTAGCCAAGTCCTGGTATGCCGACGGTTATACCCCGGCGTGGCTGGGGATGAACTGGGTGCATCTACTGCCCGTGCTATTGATGCTGGCCCTGCTGTATCAGCAACAGGGCGGCTTTTGGCAGCCCCTGCGCGGGATGGGGCACCGATGATCAAGATTCTTGATCTGTATATTGCCCGCACGGTGATCGGCGGCACCCTGCTGGCTTTGCTGATGCTGACCGCGCTGGATGTGGTGTTTAGCTTTATCGGCGAGCTCAATGATATTGGGCGCGGTGATTATGGGCTGATTCAGGCACTGGTTTACACCGCGCTCACCATTCCCAGACGCCTTTATGATCTCTTCCCCAGCGCGGTCTTGCTCGGCGCATTGCTAGGGCTGGGCGGGCTGGCCGCACACAGCGAATTGATTGCGCTGCGCGCTGCCGGAATCTCAATTCGTCGCATTGTGCGCTCGGTGTTGCAGGCCGGGGTGATCATGCTGCTGGCGGCGGTGTTGCTGGGGGAATTGGTCGCCCCCGCCAGCGAGGCCCGCGCCCAGAGCCTGCGCACCTTTTCCCATTCCGAGCAGATGTCGATGGGCTTTGGTGGCCTGTGGGCACGGGATGAAAACCGCTATCTCAATGTCAGTATGGTCATGACCGGGCCGCGTCTGGTGGATCTGCGGGTGTATGAATTTGATCCGCAGGGCCGCTTAAGCCGGGCCACCCAGGCCGAATCGGCACGCTATGTTGATGGTCAATGGCAGGTTGAGGGCATTGCCCGCAGCCATATCAGCCACACCGACGGCGTGCGCAGCGAGTGGGTGGCCGAAGAGACCTGGCCGCGCTTGCTGGCCCCGGAACTGTTTGCGGTGATCGTGATTGAGCCACAACAGATGTCGGCGCTCACCCTGCTTAGCTACATCCGCTATCTGCAGGATAATGCCCTGGATGCCGCCCCTTATGAACTGGCCTTCTGGAATCGGGTGATTTTGCCGCTGTCGAGTCTGGTCATGCTGCTGCTGGCCATGCCCTTTGTGTTTGGCTCGCTGCGTTCTGGCAGTGCCGGGCAGCGGCTGTTCATCGGCATTGTCGTGGGGGCAGGCTTTCATCTGCTCAATCGTACCCTGAATCACTTGGGTCTGATTTATGGCCTGCCGCCGCTGCTAAGCGCCGCCTTGCCAACGCTGTTATTTCTTGCGGTGGGGCTGTGGGCTTTACAACGCATCCGCTAAAAAATTGTGCGCTGCACAATCCGCCCGTGTGCTATCATGTAAGACCTTAACCATTCCCACCTCCCGCATATTTTCACGCTTATGACCTGTGCCCTTGCGCTGCGCAAACTGACCAAAACCTATAACCACAGCCTGCACGCCCTGAAAGGCATTGATCTTGAGGTCCAGGCCGGGGATTTTTTTGCCCTGCTGGGACCCAATGGCGCGGGCAAATCCACCGCCATCGGCATCATTGCCTCGCTGATCAATAAAAGCGCCGGGCAGGTGTTGATCTTTGGCCATGATCTGGATCATGAGCTCAACGCCGCCAAGCGCTGTATCGGCCTGGTGCCGCAGGAGTTCAATTTCAATAATTTTGAGCCGGTGCTTGAGATCGTCGTCAACAGCGGCGGTTATCACGGCATCCCCTATAAGGAAGCCTGCCGCCGGGCGGAAAAATACCTCAAGCAGCTTGACCTGTGGGAGCGGCGCAAAGACATCGCCCGCAATCTCTCCGGCGGGATGAAGCGGCGCCTGATGATTGCCCGCGCCCTGGTGCATGAGCCGCAGCTGTTGATCCTCGATGAACCCACCGCCGGGGTGGATATCGAAATCCGCCGCTCCATGTGGGATTTTCTGCGCACCATCAACCGCGAAGGCCGCACCATCATCCTCACCACGCATTATCTGGAGGAGGCGGAAAACCTGTGTCGCAACATTGCCATCATTGACCACGGTGAGATCATCGAAAACACCCACATGAAAGGCCTGTTGAGCAAGCTGAGCATGGAGACCTTTGTGCTGGATCTGGCCAGACCCTTACACGAAGAACTGAGTCTGCCCGGACATACCTTGCGGCGCATTGACGATATGACCCTGGAGGTCGATATTGCCAAACAGACCGGCCTGAATCAGCTATTTATCGATTTGACGCAAAAAGGGGTCCAGGTCCTTAGCCTGCGCAACAAGACCAACCGCCTGGAACAACTGTTTATGAACATGGTCGAGGAGAGTCGCGCCGCATGAAGCACCTGCACGCTAACGCCATTGCGCTCAAAACCATCGTGGTCAAGGAAACCCTGCGCTTTGCGCGCATCTGGATTCAGACCGTGTTGCCGCCGATGATTACCATGTCTTTATATTTCATCATCTTTGGCGGCTTGATCGGCTCGCGCATCGGCGAGATGGAAGGCATTCGCTATATGGACTTTATTGTTCCGGGGCTGATCATGATGGCGGTGATTACCAATGCCTATTCCAACGTGGTGTCGTCATTTTTCAGTGCCAAGTTCCAGCATCATATCGAAGAAATGCTGGTTTCGCCGATCCCCAACAGCTTGATCATCATCGGCTTTATCGGTGGTGGGCTGCTGCGCGGCCTGACCGTGGGGGTGGCGGTGACGCTGGTGTCTTTGCTGTTTAGTCCGCTGGCCGTACACAATCTTGCGGTGACCTTATCGGTGGTGCTGCTCACCGCCATTTTGTTTTCGCTGGCGGGCTTGATCAACGGTGTGTTTGCGCGCACCTTTGATGACATTGCCATCGTCCCAACCTTCGTGCTGACGCCGTTGACCTATCTTGGCGGGGTGTTTTATTCGATCAGCCTGCTGCCGGAATTCTGGCAACATGTCTCGCTGATCAACCCCATTTTGTACATGGTCAACGCCTTTCGCTATGGTCTGCTGGGGGTCAGCGACATGAATCTGTGGATCTCATACGCCATTATCATCGGCTTTATTATCGCTTTGTATCTCTTTGCCCTGTATCTTATGAACAAGGGGTATGGCATTCGCAAATAGCGCCGGTGTAGCCACCCTGGCAGCGCTGCTCTTGGGGGGCGGCCTGATCATGCTAAACTGGCATGGCTTTATAACCAAAATAACCCATTTTCTAGGAGCACATCATGTCAAAAGGGCAAACGCTACAAGAACCCTTTCTCAATACCCTGCGCAAGGAACGCATCCCGGTGTCGATCTATCTTGTCAACGGCATCAAATTGCAAGGACAGATTGATTCTTTTGATCAATTCGTGATTCTTTTGAAAAACACCGTCAGCCAGATGGTCTATAAACACGCCATCTCGACCATTGTTCCGTCGCGCCCGGTCCGGCTGCCCTTAAGTGATGAGCACGCAGATGACTGACGCCCTGCCCCGCGAGAACGCCTTTGTTTGTGTTTGAACGCCCACGCAGCGGGGAAAAGGCGCTGCTGGTCCACATGGAACTGAGCGGCGCCCTGGCAGAAGATCGCCAGGAATTCATCGAACTGGTGCGCTCAGCCGGGGCGCAGATTCTTGACTGTCTCGGCGGCTCGCTACGCAGCATTGACCCGCGCCATTTTATCGGCAGCGGCAAAGCAGAAGAACTGCGCGAGGCGGTGGCCTTGCATCAGGCTGAGCTGGCGATCTTTGATCACACGCTCTCCCCCAGTCAGGAGCGCAATCTGGAGCGCCTGTTGCAATGCCGGGTTTTGGATCGTACCGGTTTGATTCTGGATATTTTTGCCCAGCGGGCGCGTTCGCACGAAGGCAAGCTGCAGGTGGAACTGGCCCAGCTGCGTCACCTCTCTACCCGATTGGTGCGCGGCTGGACCCATCTGGAACGCCAAAAAGGCGGCATCGGCCTGCGTGGCCCCGGTGAAACCCAGCTGGAAACCGACCGCCGTCTGCTGGCGGCGCGCATCAAACAGATCGAACGCCGTCTGAGCAAAGTTGCCAGCAGCCGCGAGCAAAACCGCCAGGCCCGGCAACGTGCCGAAACCCCGACGGTTGCCCTGGTGGGTTACACCAATGCGGGCAAATCGACCCTGTTCAATCGGCTCACCGGCGCACAGGTCTACGCGGCAGATCAACTCTTTGCCACGCTGGACCCCACCCTGCGCCGTCTGGATTTACCCTTGCAGCAATCGCTGATCCTCGCCGACACCGTGGGCTTTATTCGCCACCTGCCGCACGATCTGGTGGCCGCCTTTAAGGCCACCCTGACCGAAACCCGCGAGGCCGCGTTGCTGTTACACGTCATCGACGCTGCTGATGAGCAGCGCGACCGCTACATCGAACAGGTCAACGCCGTGCTGGCCGAGATCGACGCCGCCGAGGTTCCGCAAATTCTGGTGTATAACAAAATCGACCTGCTCGAATCGGTCAGCGTGCGCAGCGAAGCTGCCGCACATGGCCAACCGGCGCGTGTCTGGCTGTCGGCACAAACCGGCGAAGGCATCGAACAGCTGCGTGAGCTTTTGGCTGAACATTTCAGCCAGGCGGTATTTCACGGCACCGTCGAGTTGCCCGCCCATGCCGGAAAATTGCGCGCCGCCCTGTTTGCCCAGCACGCCGTCCTCGCCGAAAGCTTTACCGAGGCCGGTGGCTGGCGGCTGGAAATCCGCCTCACCCAGCGCCGCCTGGAAGCCCTGTGGCGCGAGCATCAACGCATTGCCCCCGAGATCATCAACCCGTGACTGCATCGACACCCGCCACCCGCTGTGGCTACATCGCCATCATTGGCCGCCCCAATGTCGGCAAATCCACCCTGCTCAACGGCTTTGTCGGGGAAAAAATTGCGGCGGCCTCGCGCAAGCCGCAAACCACCCGCCACACCATCCTGGGCATTGTCACCCGCCCCAACCACGACCAGCTGATTTTTGTCGATACCCCCGGCATTGATCTGGGCAACCGCCACCGCCTGGGCCAAGTGCTCAATCGCACCGCCCAGGCCACCCTCAATGACGTAGATGTCATCTTGCTCGTGGTCGAGGCCGGACGCTTTGACGATGCCGACCAACATATACTGCAGCAGGCCATCGGCAGCCGCCGTCCCATCTTGCTGGCCATCAACAAAGTCGATCGCATCAGTGACAAACGCACCCTGCTGCCCTATATCGAACGCCTCAGCCAACGGCATGAATTTGCAGACATCGTGCCGCTTTCCGGGCTTAAAGGCATCAACCTTGAGCCGGTATTGGAGGCCCTGAGCACGCTGCTGCCCGCTAACCCGCCCCTGTTTGACGAAGACGCCATCACGGATCGCAGCGAACGCTTCCGCGCCAGCGAGATCATCCGCGAACAACTGCTCGAACGCCTTGGCCAGGAAGTCCCCTACAACACCCACGTCGAAGTCGAAGCCTATCAAGACAGCGACAACGGCGGTGTCCTTGAGATCCACGCCACCATCTTTGTCACCCGCACCAGCCAAAAAGGCATCCTCGTCGGCAAAGGCGGTCACATGATCAAAGCCATCGGCACCGGCTCCCGCAAAGCGCTCGAAGAACTCCTTGGCCGCAAAATCATGCTCAAACTCCGCGTCGCTGCAGACCCCAACTGGCAAGACAAACACCTGCTGCGTCAATGAAGATTTCTGATGCAGATTTTGCCTTGCCTATCCATCGCAGGCGCGGAAGCTATTAACCCGGCAATCAAATAGCTATGCTTCTGCGTACTGAATTATCTTGGCTTGGAAATAGCTGGCAACCCGCTTGGGCAGTTTCTGCAGCTTGCGCATATGAGACATTTCGTTTCATGCGTAAAGCCTAACACATGCGTACCTATTTGATCACCGGGTTAACAGGGCGAGCGCGTATAAATCCTTAGCCAAATAGAACCTTAGCGCGGTAGTCATCATCCCAGTTGGCCTTGCGGCGTTTCTTGGACATACGCAGCGTGGAAGGATCTCGTTCCAACAGGTTCATGCAGAGATGTCGGATGGAGGTCAGGATGGCCGGGGCGTTGCCTTTGCGGATGCGGGTCGCGTCTTCGCGAAACACCACATCCAAGCGCCAGTGCAGGAGATTCTCCACGCCCCAGTGCCCGCGCACGGCGTGGGCGAAGCGCTCGGCCTGGGCCGGGATGGACGTGATGAAAAACCGCCGTTCGATGCTGTGGCGTTCCTCGATCCAGCATTCCCGCTCCACCCTGCCGATACTGCGTAGCCCCTTCCAACGTTCGGTCTGTGAGAGCGTGCCCAATTCTTCGGTGATCCAATAACGGCGCACCTCAAGACGCCCATGATCCTTGTCGATCTCCTCAATGAAGTCATGGGGAACATGGGCAAACTCCCCGGCGCGTGCGGTCTCGAAGAAGTCTTTGACCTCCTCGTGCAGCGTGCTCTGATTGCCCTTGAGTCCGAGAACATCATCGCCGCCCTGATCAATGATCTGCTCAGCGATCTTGGTCTGACAGCCCATCGCATCGAGGGTCACAATGCAGCCTTTCAGCGCCAACAATTCCAGCAGTTTGGGAATGGCTGTGATTTCATTGGATTTCTCCTCGGTGGCTTCTTGGCCCAGCACCCAGCGGTTGCGGTGGCTCCAAGCACTGACCCTGTGCAGCGCCGCTTTGCCTTTGCGCCGATCCCGAGACCCGTGCGCCGTCTTGCCATCGACGGCAATGACATCGCCCTCGGTGGCCTCAGTGACCGCTTGGGTCCACGTGAGAAACACCTGTTGAAAGGCTTTGGGATTCAAGCGCGACATCACAGGGGCGATGCGATCATGCGAGAGAATGCCGTTGGCAAAGGGCGCGAACTTGCGTAACCCATCAAGCTTCGCTTTGCCAAAGTCCTCCATCGCTTCCCAGCCTTGTGCACCGCTCAACGTTGCACAAATCACCCGCAGCAAAATTTCCATGAGAGGATACAATCGGTTGCGCTCCACCCGGGGTCGCGCAGACCGGCAAAGCACTCTGTCAAACGGGCCGCCATGAGAAACTCCTGCGGTTGTTTCTCGATAGATTGCCGCAACTGCATCTATTTGAAAACTTTTATACACGCTCGCCCTGGCCAGTCCGGAGCCGTTGAGCGTGCGGGTCTCTCAGACCGAGCCAGGATGCAAAATGCCAGAGCACCGATTTTGACCTGATCGCGCAGCAGGTTGCGTGCTGGTAATTGCGCACCCTGCTTCAGGCTTCGACATCCCGGGCGACCAGATCGTCGCCGATCAATACACGTCCAACAGGCTCTGATCGTTACACGCTTTGTCGTCGCTGAGGGGTGCGCTATTCTGCGCGCCCCGTAGCTTTCTTTGGGTGCGTCAGCACTTCTGGGATTATTCGCAGCGGCTTGCCATCCCGCCACACAACGGCATACTGACCTAATTGCTGCTTACGTTCCAGGGCCTGATTAACGGCCCTTTTCAACGCAGCCAGTGCTTGGGCCTCATAGTCTTTATTTTGCATGATGGTTCACTGCGTTATGCGTTATCCGGGCATCAGGTTGATGATGTGTTGCCATTGTTCTGGGGTGACGGGCATGACGGACAGGCGGTTGCCGCGCCGGAGCAGGGGCATGTCTTGCAGGGGTGGGCAGGCTTTCAGGGTGTGCAAGGGGATGGTCTGAGGAAAACGCTGGTGCAGGCATACATCGACACAATACCAGCGCGGGGTGTGTGGATCGCTGCGTGGGTCAAAATAGGGACTGCTCGGGTCAAGCGCGGTGGGGTCGGGATAGCCCGCCCGCACAATGTCCATGATGCCGACGATGCCTGGTTGTGGGCAGCTGGAGTGATAAAAAAAAGCCTGATCACCGATTGTGATCTGGTCGCGCAGCAGGTTGCGTGCCTGGTAGTTGCGTACCCCGTTCCAGGCTTCGACATCCCGGGCGGCCAGATCGTCAATACTGAACTCGATGGGCTCTGATTTCATCAGCCAATAGGCCATGTGCGTATCCTGATGGCGCTCGCCGCGCTTAGTTGAACTGATGGCGCGGGTTAAAGGCCATGTCTTTGCGCATGCGCTCATAGAACTCGCGCTGGGTGGCGGTCTGCGCTGGCGGGGTGTGAATCTGCAACACCAGGTATTGATCGCCCGGCGGGGTGCCCGGCAGGCCCTTGCCTTTGAGTCTGAGGCGGTTGCCGGATTGTGCGCCGGCAGGGATTTTCATTTCCACAGTACCGCTGAGCGTCGGCACTTGCACGCTGCTGCCCAGGGCGGCTTCCCACGGGGTGATGGGCAAATCCAGGTAGATATCGCGCCCTTCCAGACGAAAATAACGGTGCGGGCGAATTTTGATTTCCAGATATAAATCGCCCCCAGGGCCACCGCCTAAGCCCGCCGCGCCCTGTCCGGCCAGGCGTATGCGCTGGCCTTGGCTGACGCCCGGCGGAATCTTGACTTCCAGGGTTTTGCCTGAAGCCAGGCGCACCGAGATCGGTCCTCCGAGGGCGGCATGTTGCAGATCAATCTCGATGGTGCTGGTCTGATCGGCGCCTTTGGCCCGAAAACCGCTGCGGCTGCTTTGTGTGCGCCCGCCCCCAAACAGGGATTCAAAAAAATCAGAAAAAGCCGCGCCGTCGCCAAATTCTGTTTTAAAGTGTGAGCTGTTGCTGCGAAAACCGCCCATGCCACTGGGATCAAAGCCTGGCGGGTGACGAAATTCCTGACCGGCTTTCCAGTTACTGCCGAGTTGATCGTAAAGCTTGCGCTTTTCGGGATCGCCCAGCACCTCATACGCCTCGTTGACCGCCTTGAAGCGTTCCTCGGCATTGGCTTCCTTGCTGACATCGGGATGAAATTTGCGCGCCAGGCGGCGATAGATCTTTTTAATCTCGTCTTGGGATGCGTGACGGCTGACCCCCAGGGTTTTGTAGTAGTCTTTATATTCCATACGGTTATCCTTTAAGTGTTGATCTTTTCAACCACGGTCTCGCGTTCACCGTGTAATACTTCGATCAATTTGATGGCTTCCTGCTCCATTTCCAAGACCAGCTCATCCACCCGTCCGCGAAAATAACGGTGAAAGATCAGCGCAGGAATGGCAACCGAGATGCCGGCAGCGGTGGTGATCAGGGCCTGGGAGATGCCGCCGGCCAGTTCGCCGGGATTGCCCACGCCGATGTCGGTGATAACCGCAAAGACCTGAATCATGCCGACCACGGTGCCCAAAAGTCCCAGCAAGGGGGTGATCATAGCAATGGTTCCCAAGGTGTTGAGGAAGCGCTCCAGCTGATGCGCTACCTGCCGTCCGCTTTCCTCAATGCTTTCTTTCATGATTTCTCGCGGATGATGGCGATTGATTAACCCAGCCGCCAGCACCCGCCCCAGTGGCGAGCTGCTGCGCAGGGCCTGAATCCGCTGGCCGTCGAGTTTGCCAGCCTGAATCCACTGCCAGATTTGTACCACCAGCGCGGCGGGGATAATTCTGCGCCGTTGCAAAGACCAGAAGCGTTCCAGCACAATGGCCAGAGCCAGGATAGAACATGCAATGATGGGGATCATTAACCATCCCCCGGCTTTGACTAGCTCAAACACGTTGCATCTTGCCTCAGAATAGGGGGTTTAGGTGTGTTGCTTGGCTTCCTGCCACAGTGCCTCAAGGCGTGCCAGATCTTGGGTGGCCAGTGGCTGTCCCTGTGCGGCCAGTTGCGCCTCAATATAGGCAAAGCGTTGCATAAAGCGGGCATTGGTGCCCTGCAAGGCGGCCTGCGGGTCGATATTTAGATGACGGGCCAGGTTGCTGACGGCAAATAACAGATCGCCGATTTCAGCAAACAGGCGCTGCGCCTGCTCAGGGCCGTGCGGCCTTTGCATTTCGCTGCGCACCTCGTTGAGCTCCTCACCGATTTTGTCCAGCACCGGCCAGGGATTGTCCCAGTCAAAGCCCACTGTAGCGGCCCGCGCCTGTAAACAGCGGGCGCGCTCCAGGGCGGGCAGATCGGCGGGGATGTCGTCAAGCAGGCCCATTAAAAATCCAGCCGCACACCGAAATGCACATTATCGTCCATGCGATAGCGTTTTTTCTGATTCAGATCAGCCTGGATGTACCGATAGCCGAGAAAGCCCGCCGCACCGGGGGTGACTTCCACCTCAATGCGGGCGCCCAGATCCAGCAACTCGCGCCCATCGCTGAAGCTGGTGACCCGTGGCGCATAGTAGCCCTCAAGGCCCAGGCTTACCGGCATATTGGCCGGAATCACATGGCGTACATCCCCGCCCAGCGCCAGGGACTGAAAATTGCTGTCAGGTTTGTCGATCATGCCCAGATAAGCTTTTGCGCCCACCCCGAACACCATTGGCTGATTGCCCGCCGGGCGGCCCGATGCCTTGAGTCCGAGGCTAAACAGCCAGTCACTGCTATCGTTGTAAAAAGCGGCCGCAGAAAAATCAGCCCCTCCCAGTCCGCCCACTGCGCCGGTATCCAGTACCACGCCCAGTTGTGCGGTATCGCGGCTGATATAGGCGCTGAACTCTTTGGCCTGCAGCGGGCTTAACACCGCAGCGCCTAACAATAGCACGGCCAGCGTCACGCCGGATAAGCGAGCGCGGATATCAGAATACGCAGGAAGCGTCACACGGTCACAGTACATATACAGGACTCCGGTTAAAGCCAAGGGAAAAGATAAATGTGAGCTTAGCTGAGATGATCCAAAATTGCCCGCTCCACATCTGCATAGCTGGCTTGCGCCTTGATCAGCGGGCGGGTGCTTTGGGCGATGGCGGTGTCAGGGTCTTTGAGGCCGTGGCCGGTGAGGGTGCAGACCACGCAGGAACCCTCCGGGATGCGCCCGGAATGAATATCCCGCAAGGCCCCCGCCAGCGAGGTTGCCGAGGCCGGTTCACAAAAGATGCCTTCGCGTTCGGCCAGCAGTTTCTGGGCGGCGAGAATTTCGGCATCACTGCATTCATCAAACCAGCCGCCGGATTCGGCCTGCACTTTCCAGGCAAACTCCCAGGACTGCGGGTGACCGATGCGAATCGCGGTGGCCACGGTTTCGGGTTGATCCACCATGTGACCGCGCAAAAACGGCGCACTGCCTGCGGCCTGATAACCGACCATTTTCGGGCGGTTGCCGACCAACGCGCCGCCGGCATACATGCAGCGGCCTTTGCAAAAGGCGCAGGCCTGGGTGACATTTTCCCCAGAGCTTGAGGAATATTCGCAATAACCGATCCAATGGGCGGTGATGTTACCCGCATTGCCTACCGGCAGACAGTGAAAATCCGGCGCCCGGCCAAGCTCTTCAATGATCTCAAAGGCAGCGGTTTTCTGCCCTTGCAGGCGATAGGGATTGACCGAGTTGACCAGGGTTACCGGGGCTTTTTGTGCCACCTCTTTCACCAGCTTCATGCCATCATCAAAGTTGCCCTGAATCTGAATCACCACCGAGCCGTGCATCATCGCCTGGGCCAGCTTGCCCATCGCAATCTTGCCTTCAGGGATGACCACAAAGGCAGTAATTCCCGCACGCGCCGCATAGGCCGCCGCCGAGGCGGAGGTGTTGCCGGTGGAGGCGCAGATAATCGCCTTGGAGCCTTCTTCGACGGCCTTGGTCACCGCCATGGTCATGCCGCGATCTTTGAACGAGCCGGTGGGGTTGAGGCCCTCAAACTTGACATAAATCTCGACCTCCTTGCCGATCAGACGCGGGACATTATTGAGCCGCAGCAGCGGGGTATTGCCTTCACCCAGACTGATCAGGCGGGTGTCATCATGGACCGGCAGGCGGTCGCGGTAGCGCTCAATCAATCCGGTGTAGCGGGGACGAAAAGACATGCGATTTCCTAACTGATATGCAGCGCCGAGCTGTACTCGGCGGGTTGGGAACACCGGTCAGCAGACCGGCATTAAAAATACCTATTGCGCCAGCGTTTCCAGACGAATCCGGGTGACCGGCTGGGTCACACTGGCCAGGGCCTCAATCTCGCTGATGGCCTGATTGAGATTGCCCTCGCGCACCCGATGGGTCAGCAGGATCACATCCGCCTCGGTGGTCTGTTCATCGCGCTCTTGTTGCAAAATGGCCTCAATGCTGATCGACAGATCACCCAGAATACGGGTAATGTCGGCCAGTACGCCGGGGCGATCCAGCACCCGCAGACGCAGATAAAACGCAGTTTCCACGGCCTCCATCGGCAAAATGGGCAAATCCGCCAGCGCATCGGCCTGAAAGGCCAGATGCGGCACCCGGTTTTCCGGATCAGCGGTCAGCGCCCGCACCACATCCACCAGATCAGCCACCACCGCAGAACCGGTGGGCTCAGCCCCGGCACCTGCGCCGTAATACAGCGTAGAACCGACCGCATCGCCATTGATCAGCACCGCATTCATCACCCCATCCACATTGGCCAGCAGCCGCTTGGCGGGAATCAAGGCAGGATGTACCCGCAACTCAATGCCGTGCGGGGTGCGCCGGGCCATACCCAGATGCTTGATGCGATAACCAAGCTCTGTGGCATAGCCCACATCTTCGCGGGTGATGTGGGTAATGCCCTCGGTATACACCTTTTCAAATTGCAGCGGAATACCAAAAGCCACCGAGGCCAGAATGGTCAGCTTATGGGCGGCGTCAATGCCTTCCACATCAAAGGTCGGATCGGCCTCGGCATAACCCAAGGCTTGCGCCTGGGCCAGCACCTCTGCAAAGGCACGGCCTTTGTCACGCATCTCGGTCAAAATGAAATTGCCGGTGCCGTTGATGATCCCCGCCAGCCATTGGATATGGTTGCCCGCCAAGCCTTCGCGCACCGCCTTGATGATCGGAATGCCACCCGCCACGGCAGCCTCAAAGGCCACCATCACCCCGCGCTCCTGCGCCCGTGCGAAAATTTCATTGCCGTGCAAGGCAATCAATGCCTTATTGGCGGTAACCACATGCTTGCCATTGGCAATAGCCTGCAACACCATCTCGCGGGCAAGCCCGGTGCCCCCCATCAACTCAATAACAATGGCGACCTCAGGATCATTAACCACCGCCGCCGGGTCTTGTGTGATCTGGATGCCGCTGGCCTGACACTGTGGCAGACAGTTGACATCGCGGGCCGCCGCAATACTGATTTCAATCCCACGTCCGGCCCGGCGGGCAATTTCCTCACGGTTGCGATACAGCACGGTGACGGTACCGCAGCCCACCGTACCCAATCCAAGCAGACCTACCTTGACAGGTTTCAAGACATACTCCTGATTTTAAAACAATTCTTGGAATGATAAACACGCCGCCTGTCGCTAAGGCAGGGCGTGCTATCGTTGCGTATCATGCGGCATGGTTGCATTGAAAATCGGGGCCTTTCAGCCCGCCAGCAAATGCCCGTCTTCGCGCAGCATGGCGCGAATCCCGCGCAGCGCCTGACGGGTGCGGTGCTCATTTTCAATCAGGCTGAAGCGCACATGGGTATCGCCATAACTGCCAAAGCCAATCCCCGGCGAAACGGCCACCTTGGCCTGCTTTAACAGCTTTTTGGAAAACTCCAGCGACCCCATCTCCACATACGGCGCAGGAATCGGCGCCCAGACAAACATCGTCGCCTTGGGCTTATCCACCGTCCAGCCCAGATGGTTCAAACCATCACACAACACATCCCGGCGGTTTTGATAAAGCTGGCAGATTTCATGGCGACATTCCTGCGGACCTTCCAACGCCGCAATCGCCGCCACCTGAATCGGCGTGAAGGTGCCATAATCCAGATAGGACTTAATCCGCGCCAGCGCCGCCACCAGGGTCGGATTGCCGCACATAAAGCCCACCCGCCAGCCGGGCATGTTATAACTTTTAGATAGCGTGAAAAACTCCACCGCCACCTCCTTAGCCCCCGGCACCTGCAGAATCGACGGCGCCACATAGCCATCAAACACAATATCGGCATAGGCAATATCATGCACCACCCAGATCCCGTATTCACGCGCAATCGCCACCACTTTCTCAAAAAAATCCAGCTCCACACATTGCGTGGTGGGATTGCCGGGAAAGTTTAGAATCAACATCTTGGGGCGCGGCCAGGAATCCTGAATGCTTTTTACCAGCTCGGCAAAAAAATCCACCCCTGGGGTCAGCGGCACATGGCGAATATCCGCCCCGGCGATGACACAGCCATACGGATGAATCGGATAGGCCGGATTGGGCACCAACACCGCATCCCCCGGCCCCAATGTCGCCAGCGCCAGATGTGCCAGTCCTTCCTTGGAGCCAATGGTTACCACCGCCTCGGTTTCAGGATCAAGGCTGACCTGATAGCGCTCGGCATACCAGCGGCTAATCGCCCGGCGCAGGCGCGGAATGCCCTTGGACATGGAATAGCGGTGCGTATCATCGCGCTGCGCAACCTCCACCAATTTAGCCACAATATGCGGCGGGGTCGGCTGATCCGGATTGCCCATGCCAAAGTCAATGATATCCTCGCCACGCGCACGCGCCTTGGCCTTTAGATCGTTAACGATATTGAATACATAGGGCGGAAGGCGTTTAATTCTCGGAAATTCATCAATCATGGGCGCATTATTATTAAAAGGGCAAAGGGCAGAAGGAGATAATTGAGTCTATGCAACAGCGCGCAGCAGGGCACAAAGCCTTAAAAAATAAACCGCGCAAAACAAGCGCTTGATTCTAGCACTGCAACGCGGTATCCCGCCATCCCTGCAACCATCATGGAGCAGCGCTGCATGCGTTCTGGTAGCCGCGGTGTATCAGTGGTGGCGCTGATCGGGGGGGGGCTCGCTATGGGATTTTTTCAATGCCTTGTGTTGTTTGCGCAAGGTGAGCAGGCGGCGGCGTTTTTCCTTGAGACGGCGGATAATATGCAAACGCCAGATGATGCGGATGAACAGGTATCCGAGGATGGCGGCGACGGCACTCATGATCAGGCTGCCAACGAGCAGGGGTTTCCAGATAAACAGCAGTTCTTCGCTGAACCATTGGGCGTCGAGGGTTAAGGCAAAGCCGCGTGCGGGTTCATCGAGTACGCGCCGCCCGATCTGGTAGGCGATAAAAAAGATAAATGGCATGGTTAGCGGGTTGGAAACCCAGACCAGCAGCACCGAGATCGGCAGGTTGACACGCAGGATGATGGCCAGCGTGGCGGCAACCACCATTTGCATCGGGACGGGCAAAAAGGCGCAAAATAGCCCCACGGCAAAGGCATTGGCCACCGAGCGGCGATTCATGTGCCACAGGTTGGGGTCTTGTAGCAGAGTGCCAAAAAAGCGCAGCGAGGGATGATGGCGCACGCGCTGATAGGCCGGAAAGAGTTTTTTGATGAGATTTTTAGCCATGCCAGCGCGTGTCATCGAGGTATTGGTCTATGGGTATGCCTTTTAAAGAACAATAAAATCTAAAGATATAATCGTTTATTCATAAAAATGCGCGGTTGCGTGTTTCCCCCAGCGTGGCGAACGGTTACAATATTTTCAGCTCAGGCAGATAGCAAGCATTGCGCCTGTTCCGGTGCAATGTGCGTCGTTCATTCCATCTTCATCAGCCAGGATTTGACGTTTACTTCCCTATGAATCTACACGAATACCAAGCCAAGGCGCTGCTGCGTGATTATGGTATTGCCCTGCCCCCGGCAGTGGCGGTGCGCTCCCTTGATGAATTGCCACAGGCCTGTGCGCAGCTGGGCGGGGATCAGTGGGTGGCCAAGGCGCAGATTTATGCCGGCAGTCGCGGCAAGGCGGGGGGAATCAGGGTGGCCAAGGGCACCGCTGAGCTGCGTGAGGTTGTTGAGGCCATGCTGGGGAGTCAGTTGGTGACGCCGCAAACCGGCCCGGAGGGGTTGCCGGTGCATACCGTGTTGCTGGAGACGCCGGTGGCCATTGCCCGCGAGCTTTATGTGGGGCTGCTGGTGGATCGCTCGCATGGACGCATTACCTTGGTGGTTTCCGATGCCGGGGGTACGGATATCGAGGAGGTGGCGGCCCAGACCCCGGAGCGTATTATTACCCTGTTTTTGGACCCCATTGCCGGATTGATGCCCTATCAGGCACGGCGGGCGGCCTTTGGCCTGAATCTGCAGGGGGCACAGATCAATGCCCTGGTGACCTTGTTGACCCAGCTGTATCGGCTGTTTTTGGCGGTGGATGCGACCCTGATTGAGATCAACCCGCTGGTGGTGGATGCTGATGGCACGCTGATGGCCCTGGATGCCAAGATTACCCTGGATGATAACGCCTTGTATCGGCAAACGGCACTGGCCGCCTTGCGCGATGTCTCGCAAGAAGATGAGCGTGAGGTCAAGGCGCGTGAGCAGGCGCTCAATTATATCCATCTGGGCGGCAATATCGGCTGTATGGTCAACGGCGCCGGGCTGGCGATGGCCACCATGGATCTGATCAAATTGCACGGCGGCGAACCGGCCAATTTTCTGGACGTGGGCGGGGGCACGACGGCTGAACGGGTGACCTATGCGTTTAAGCTGATTCTTGAGGATCCGGCTGTGCGAGCGGTGTTTGTGAATATCTTTGGCGGGATTGTGCGCTGTGATCTGATTGCCGAGGGGATTATTCAGGCCGTGCGTGAGGTGGGGGTTAAGGTGCCGGTAGTGGTACGCCTGGAGGGAACCAATGTGGATCAGGGACGGGAATTATTGCAGGCCAGTGGGCTAAATATCATCACCGCCAGCGATTTGACCGATGGCGCGCAAAAGGCGGTGACCGCCGCGCAAGGGGGGCTGTGATGGGCATTTTGGTGGATGCACAGACGCGGGTGATTTGTCAGGGCTTTACCGGCAAGCAGGGCACCTTTCATGCCGCCCAGGCGCTGGCCTACGGGACGCAGATGGTCGGCGGGGTAACGCCCGGCAAGGGCGGACAGACCCATTTGGGCCTGCCAGTCTTTGATACGGTGGTCGAGGCGGTGCGCGAAACCGGTGCCAATGCCAGCATGATTTATGTGCCCGCCGCCCTGGCCGCCGATGCGATTCTGGAGGCTTTTGATGCCGGGATCGGGGTGATTGTGTGCATCACCGAGGGCATTCCGGTTTTGGATATGCTCAAAGTCACGGCAGTGCTTTCGGGCAGCACGGTGCGCTTGATCGGCCCGAATTGTCCGGGGGTGATTACTCCCGGCGCCTGCAAAATCGGCATCATGCCGGGACATATTCATCAGTCGGGCTGTGTCGGGATTGTCTCGCGCTCAGGCACGCTGACCTATGAAGCGGTCAAGCAAACCACCGACACCGGTCTGGGGCAAAGCACCTGCGTAGGCATTGGCGGTGATCCGATTCACGGCATGGATTTCATTGACTGTCTGGATCTGTTTGAACAGGACCCGCAGACCGAGGGCATTATTCTGGTCGGTGAGATCGGCGGCACCATTGAGGAAGAGGCCGCCGAACATATCAAGGCCCATATCAGCAAGCCGGTGGTGGCACATGTGGCCGGGGCGACCGCCCCCACCGGGCGGCGCATGGGTCATGCCGGGGCGATTATCGCCGGTGGCAAAGGGACTGCTGAACAAAAATTTGCAGCCCTGCGCGCTGCCGGGGTTGAGGTGGTGGCCTCGCCAGCGGATATGGGTGCCCGCATCAAGGCGCTCTTGGACTAATGGCGCAGCCTTGCCCCAGCCGGGCCGAATGAGAGACAAAAATCATGAAATATCTGCAGGAAACCTTGAGCTTAAGCACCGTTACGCCACTGCAAATCATCGACCTGAGCGAGCCGGTGCGTGCCTTTGTGCAATCCAGCGGGCTGCAAAACGGCCTGCTGACGATTTTCTCCACCCATACCACCGCCTATATCAGCATTAACGAACAAGAGGCCCTGCTGGAAAAGGATATGCTGGCCTTTCTGAAACGTCAGGCACCCCGTGATGGGGATTATCAGCATAATCTCAAGCCTGCGGACGGGCGCGATAATGCCCATGCCCATCTGCTGGGCCTGTCGATGAATGCCTCAGAAAGCATCCCGCTGTATGCCGGCAAGCTGGCCTTGGGAACCTGGCAATCGGTGTTTTTTATTGAACTTGACGGCCCGCGTCCGGCGCGTCAGGTGATCCTGCACTTAATGGGAGATTAGCCCCCTTGCATCCGCACGACATTAGCGGCTTTTTTGCCTCGCTGGAACAGTTAAACCGCGATGATTATTTAATCCTTGATTACTATCTGGAGTGTCAGGGCGATCCCGAACTGGCGGCGGCACATTTTTGCAGTGAGCAGTCTACTGCCCAATGGAAGCGCGTGGGCGTGGATGAGGATTTTCGCCCACGCTTTGGCGCCAAGGTCATTGAGCTGCGCATCCTGGAACGTCTGGAAGCCCCCAGCTATCCCCTGGATACGCCGTTTGCCGGGCCGTTGACCGCCTGTCGCCTCAAAATTGCCCACCCGCACGCCAATTTTGGCCCCAAACTGCCCAATCTGCTCAGTGCCATCTGTGGGGAAGGGGTGTTTTTTGCCCCCGGCATTCCCATTGTCAAACTGCTGGATATTGAATTTCCCGCCGTCTATCTGGAGGCCTTTGCAGGCCCTAAATTCGGCATCCAGGGTCTGCGCGAGCAACTCAAGGTGCAGGATCGACCGATTTTTTTCGGTGTGATCAAGCCCAACATCGGACTCGCGCCAGAACCCTTTGCCCAGGCGGGCTATGAAAGCTGGCTGGGCGGGCTGGATATTGCCAAAGACGATGAAATGCTGGCCGATGTCAGCTGGTCTACCCTCGAAACCCGCTCGCGTCTGCTGGGTGCGCTACGCCAGAAGGCCGAACAGGAAACCGGCGAGCCGAAAATCTATCTGGCCAATATCACCGACGAGGTTGACCGGCTGTTGGCCCTGCATGATATCGCCGTTGCCAATGGGGCCAACGCCTTGATGGTGAATGCCTTGACCACCGGCCTAAGCGCCGTGCGGATGCTACGCAAACATACCTCTGTGCCGCTGGTGGGGCATTTTCCGATGATTGCCGCCTTCAGCCGTCTGCCACATTATGGCATCCACAGCCGCGTATTTACCCACCTGCAGCGTATCGCCGGTTTTGATGTGATCATCATGCCCGGTTTTGGGTCACGCATGATGACCCCACATGCCGAGGTATGTGACTGCGTGCAAGCCTGTACCGATGACCTCAGTGCATCACTCAAACCCGCCCTGCCGGTGCCTGGCGGCAGTGACTGGGCGGGCACGCTGGCGGGTGTTTATGAGCAGGTCGGCTCCATTGATTTTGGTTTTGTGCCGGGGCGCGGCGTCTTCAGTCATCCACAAGGACCGCGTGGCGGTGCCGCCAGCATCCGCCAGGCCTGGGACGCCATTCGTCAGGGCATCGCCTTGCCAGACTATGCCCGCGAACACCCCGAACTGGCGGCGGCAATACAGGCTTTCGGGGCGCGGGAGTAATCTGGAAGGCCGTGGAGCGCCGAGTTTCTCTTGGCCCGTCGGAATACCACATCCACCTGTAAAAGCCTGGTTTAAAAACAGCCGAGTACAACTCGGCACGCCATCAACCATGTGAGGACTGCAACCATGCACACGCATGATTCACCAGATGATAAAGACCGCCTGGCACACGCCTATGATGCGATGCTGGAGCGGGTCAAGCAGATGCTGGACAGTGCCGAAGAAGTCGGGCATACCATTGAACAGGCCCTGGATCGGGCCTATCACCGCGCTATTGAGCTTGACGAAATCACTCGTGAAGAGGCTGAAAAGGTGCGTGATTATGTGCGCCGTGACCTGCACGATATGGGGGATTACATCAAGCAGACGCAGCAAGATTATCGTGCCTGGCTGCAGATGGATCTGCAATTGATTGAGGCGCGGGTTTTGGATTTGATCGCCTCGGTGGCTGATCGCACCAAACTGGAACTGAGCGAATGGGCGGCGCGTGCCCAGGTGGCTATTTTGTGGCATACCGGCGAGATTACCGGGCCAGGGGTGTTGCGCTGTGAAGGCTGCGGGGAAAAGCTGCATTTCAAAAACAGTGGGCGCATTCCGCCCTGCCCCAAATGTCACGCCACGGTTTTTAAACGCGGTCGCTAACTTAACCCTTTGATGTAACAGGAGGCTTTATGGATTTTGCGCAGGCCCGCTTTAACATGGTAGAACAGCAAATCCGTCCCTGGGATGTGCTTAACACCCGTATTCTTGCCGCCATTGAGCAAACACCGCGTGAACATTTTGTGCCGCTCGCACATCAAAAACTTGCCTACGCCGATCTGGAAATCCCTCTGGATTGCGGCGAATACATGATGTCGCCAAAGCTTGAGGCGCGCTTGCTGCAAGCCCTGGACCCGCAACCCAGCGAAATTTGTCTGGAAGTGGGCACCGGCTCAGGCTATCTGACGGCCTGCCTGGCGCGCTTATGTGCGCAGGTGGATAGCATTGAGATTCATGCCCCATTAAAGCAGGCCGCGACACAACGGCTCAAAGCCCAGGGCATTGAAAACTGCCAGGTGCGCGAAGGCGATGCGGCCTACGGGTATACGCGGATGCGGATGCGCTATGATCTGATCGCGGTGACGGGCTCTTTGCCGGAATATCACCCCGCCTTTGAACAACAGCTTACGCTCGGTGGGCGTTTATTTGTAATCACGGGTGAAGGGTATGCGATGCAGGCCCACTTGATCACGCGCCTGGGTGAGGGTGAATTTGCCCGTGAGGTGCTGCTTGAAACGCATGTTCCAGCATTGCAGGGTGTCAAAGTCCCGGACAGATTTGTATTTTAGCGTAAGGCTTCATCACAGCCTGGCCCATTCACCATCGGTAGCAAAGCCGCTATTGGGATATAATCCCCTCCGGATTTGACTCAGGCCGGTCCAGCGTGTGCCGTCGTGTCAGCGTACTCACGGCACACGCCCCGGCTTTTTAAGCTATCTTTGAAGAGGGTTTGTATTTGTGAAATATGCAGCCAAGCGCGTATGGCCTGAAGCGCCCAAACAGTGGGAATATGAAGGTGAAGCGGAGCAGATGGAGGCCTTTGCGCTGGAATACGCCAGCAGTCAGCAGCTTGCTCAGGGAACGGAAATCATCGTCATTGAAAAAGGCGGCGATCTGGGACTGGAGTATTTCCGCGTCACCGACACAGCACCTTATGCCGTTGTGACCAGTCAACCCCGTCTGGAACGGGAAGACTCAGTCATCCCGACCACCTTGGCCGCCACCGGGATACGCCCCTTTATCATCGCCATCACCAAGATGACCCTGATTGCCGTCACCATCGGCGTGGTCGTGCTGGGCGCCATTTTGCTGATGCGTTCCATGGGTATCAATGCACAATAGGCGCGTCTTGGCCTGATCCATCACTTTGCACGGTTGATAATGCCCGTTTTATGCACACCTTGACCCTTGATCTGGGCGAGCGCAGTTACCCGATTCATATCGGCGCTGATGCCCTCAACGATGTCCGGCTGTTTGCGCCCTATCTGGGTGATGGCCGCCGCTGCCTGATTGTGACCAATGAAGTGGTGGCTCCCCTGTATCTGGCGCAACTGCAGGCCACGCTTAGCGGTTATGCCCCTGATGTGCTGATTTTGCCCGATGGCGAGCAATACAAAACCCTCGCCACGCTGGAGCGTATCTATACCGCCTTGCTAGAGGCCCGGCATGATCGCGGCGTGGTGCTGTTGGCCCTGGGTGGCGGGGTAATCGGTGATATGACCGGTTTTGCGGCAGCCACCTATCAGCGCGGTGTGGATTTCATCCAGATCCCGACCACCCTGCTGGCGCAAGTGGACTCCTCCGTTGGCGGCAAAACCGGCGTGAATCACCCCCTGGGTAAAAACATGATCGGGGCCTTTTATCAGCCGCGCTGCGTGGTGATTGACACCCAAACTCTGCAGACTCTGCCTGATCGCGAATTGAGCGCCGGGCTGGCCGAGGTGATCAAATACGGCCTGATTGCCGATGCGGATTTTTTTGTCTGGCTGGAGCAGCATTTACCCCAGCTGCGTGCCAAAGACACCCCCGCGCTGATTCATGCCATCCGCCGCTCCTGTGAAACCAAGGCCGCCGTGGTGGCTGAAGATGAGCGCGAAGGCGGACGGCGGGCAATTTTAAATCTCGGTCATACCTTCGGTCATGCCATTGAAACCGGCCTGGGCTATGGCGAATGGCTGCACGGCGAAGCGGTGGGGGCGGGCATGGTCATGGCGGCGCAACTGTCTGAGCGCCTGGGTTGGCTGGATCAGGCCACGGTCACCCGTATCCAGACCCTGATTGCCGCCGCCGATCTGCCCACCCGGCCACCGCAGGCGCTGTCAGCGACACGGCTGCGTGAACTGATGGCGGTGGATAAAAAAGTCTTGCGCGGTCAGCTGCGACTGGTTTTGTTAAAGGCCATCGGCGAGGCCATCGTTACTGCAGCGGTTGCTCCCGCTGAGCTGGAGGCCGTACTGGCCGGGTCCTGAGCCGGTGTTTTCGTGGCGGCATCTTCCAGATGCCGCTTTTTTATGAAACGTCGCTCATTAGAGCAGGTAATCCAGCCATGCCCTTCAGTTACAGCCAACCCTTAGCCCCCTACGCCCTCAGCGATGCACAATCGCGAGGCCGTCGCCATGCCGAGGCCCTGCCTACGCAGCGCAGCGAATTTCAGCGGGATCGTGACCGCATTGTGCATTGCACGGCCTTTCGACGCCTGGAATACAAAACCCAGGTGTTTGTGAATCACGAAGGCGATCTGTTCCGCACCCGCCTGACCCATACCATCGAAGTGGCGCAGATTGCCCGCTCCTGCGCCCGCACACTGGGACTGAATGAAGACCTCACCGAGGCCATCGCCTTGGCCCATGATCTGGGACATACCCCCTTTGGCCATGCTGGACAGGATACCCTCAATGCCTGTATGCGCGACGATGGCGGCTTTGAACACAACCTGCAATCGCTACGGGTGGTAGATCATCTGGAACGGCGTTATGCCGAGTTTGACGGACTCAACCTGTGCTTTGAGACCCGCGAAGGGATTCTCAAACACTGCGCCCTGAAAGATGCCAGCACCCTGGGCGAAGTGGGCGAGCGCTTTGTCCTGGGCCTGCAGCCCTCGCTTGAAGCGCAACTGACCAACCTTGCCGACGAGATTGCCTACAACAACCACGATGTTGATGATGGTCTGCGCGCCGGTATTATTAGCGTAGAAGACCTGCTCGAGATTGAGCTGTTTGCCGAACATTACCACGCCGTCTGCGCCCGCTACCCCCAGCTTGACGCCAAGCGCACTCGCCACGAAGTCATCCGCCGCATGATCAACCACCTGGTCAGCGACCTGCTCAGCACCTCACAGGCCCGCATCAGCCAGTCCGGAGTCGGCAGCGTTGATGAAGTGCGCCAATATCCCGAACCCCTGATCGGATTTAGCAGCGCCACCCGCGAAGCAAACCGGGAACTCAAACGCTTCCTGCACCGCCGCCTCTATCAACACTATCGGGTACACCGCATGACCAAAAAAGCCGACCGCCTGGTCCATGCGCTGTTCGATGCCTACCTCAATGACCCCAAACTGCTGCCCGATGAACACCAACGCAACGTCACCACCCTGGAACATGAACACGGACGCAGCGGCCGCGCCCGCGCCGTCGCCGATTACATCGCCGGCATGACCGACCGCTTCGCCATCGGCGAATACCAGCGCCTGTTCAACCCCGACATGCTGTCGTAGGCAGAGACTGCATCAAACACTTCCAGATCAGGCAGATATAAAGCCTTCTTGTGGTAAAACGCAGTTGTGCTGGGCACAACAATTCCCGTTGATCCAAGCAAGCCTGATTTTTATTTTTTGAGGCTTGAATATCAAAAGCTTAGGGCTGTGTTTCTGGCGAAAAATGCGCACGTTTATGAAGCGAAGGCGGAGTATTGAGGTATATGGCAGGGATGTAAAAACAAATGTCTGTCAACCCAATTCTGTAAAAACAAATGTCTGTCAACCCAATTCAGAAAAGTCCCCTTTTGTGCAAAGCAGAAGTGTCCCCCGTAGAATGCGTGGTTATGGTGTTTGGGCTGGTGCCGGAGTGATGTTGCCCCGACCTCTCCAAGGGTGGTCCGGCGCCGGTTTGTAGGTTGGCTTGGCGGTCTGTTTTGCCTTGGCCTGGTCGACGCTGTGGTGGACACTTTTTTCATCATCCAGCGGTGTGGGCGGTTCGCCCTCAGCCAACAGACGGTAAGGCATGATGTGCCCCTGGTGCAGGAGGGTGATGGTGCCGTCGAAGGCCTCGCAGACGGTGAGGGTGGCACCCCGCAGGCGGTAGCCCTTGCCCTGTCCCTGAAGCTGATATTCCCGGTTCTTGAACTGGAAGCAAAGGTTCTTGGAGAGCTTACGGGTATGGTGCAGGCAAAGGATGAGGGCCTGCTCCTCGGGGCTGTGCAGCACCGGTCGGTGGGCATCCTGGGGGCTTTGTGGCTCGACGGCGAAGCGGGCGTTGAAGTCGGCCATGAAGGTGGGGAGGAAGGCGTTGGCGGCGTCGATGTCCGAGATCTCACGCAGGCGCAGCTCCTTGACCAAACGGTCTTGCAGGGTCTGGTTGGCCCGCTCCACCCGCCCCTTGGCCTGAGGCGTGTTGGCATGAATGGCGGCGATGTCGAGGGTCTTGAGGGCGCGGGAAAACTGGGTCAGCTCCCCGTCGTGCTCAGGATGATTGACACGGAAGATGCTGTGTTTGTCTGAGTAGAGGGCCACCGGACGTCCGTGCTGATCCAGGTATTGCTGTAGGGTCTCCATGTAGGCCTGGGTGGTCTCGGCGGGCACGAAGCGCAGGGCCATCAGGCGCCCTGTGGCGTCGTCGATGAACACAATCAGGGTACAGCGCGGGCCGCGCACCTCAAACCAGTCATGGGGCGAGCCGTCGATTTGAATGAGCTCCCCCAGGCAGGGGCGGCGTGGACGGCGCTGATGAATGCGGGCTTGCTTGCGTTGCTTGGGCTGCCATAGCCCATCGGCCACCATCCACTGGCGCAGGGTCTCGACCGAGAGATGATGACCATGGCGCTCGGCCAGCTTTTCGCAGGCCAGGGTGGGGCCAAAGTCGGTGTAGTGCGTCTTGACCAAGGCGAGCACCTCCTGGCGTACTGTCTCGGCAATGGCGTTATTGGGACGTCGGCCACGGTGGCCACTGCGTAGCCCTGTCGCCCCATGCTCACGATAGCGGCGAACCAGGCGCTTGACCTGGCGCACGCTCAACCCCAGGCGCTGGGCCGCCTCGGCCTGCCGCAGATGCTTGTTCGCCACCGCCTGAATCATCTCTAGTCGGTCAATTTCTTTGTGACTCATCGTAATGTGCTCCTTCGTCATGCGTGCCCCTCCCGCTTAAATATAAAGGGGACATTTTAGAATTGGACGAAGGGGACATTACTGCTTTGGGCTAACAGTAAAAACAAATGTCTTGACATTTTTTCAGCGGCTCACTAAAATTGCGCGCTCTCATCTTGGAGGGGTTCCCGAGCGGTCAAAGGGGGCAGACTGTAAATCTGCTGGCTCAGCCTTCGAAGGTTCGAATCCTTCTCCCTCCACCAGGATTTTTATTAGATGGTTGTTATGCAAACGGTCTGATGTGTGTTTTAAGGCGTTGAGCCGCTCTATGCTCCGCTTAGCAGGTCTTGTCTGAAGGCTGGGATGCCCGATATTAAGATGTTGCGGGTGTAGTTCAATGGTAGAACCTCAGCCTTCCAAGCTGATGGTGTGGGTTCGATTCCCATCACCCGCTCCAGTGTTGTGATGTTTTAGCCCATATAGCTCAGTCGGTAGAGCACTTCCTTGGTAAGGAAGAGGTCACCGGTTCAAATCCGGTTATGGGCTCCATTTTCTTTTGCTCGTTATTCATTCAGTTAAAACAAGATATCAAGCGTCAACGGGGTATTGAGCCATGTCCAAGGAAAAATTTGAGCGTAAGAAGCCGCACGTCAACGTGGGAACCATTGGTCACGTAGACCATGGGAAAACAACCTTGACCGCCGCGCTGACCGTGGTACAGGCCAAAAAATTTGGTGGCGAAGCCCGTGCCTACGACCAGATTGACAACGCCCCGGAAGAACGCGCCCGTGGGATCACCATTGCCACCGCGCACGTCGAATACGAATCCGAAAACCGCCACTACGCCCATGTAGACTGCCCCGGCCATGCCGACTACGTCAAAAACATGATCACCGGTGCGGCGCAGATGGACGGCGCCATCCTGGTCGTGAGCGCGGCTGACGGCCCGATGCCCCAGACCCGCGAACACATCCTGCTCGCCCGTCAGGTAGGCGTGCCCTACATCGTCGTCTTCCTCAACAAAGCCGACATGGTAGACGACGCCGAACTGCTCGAGCTGGTCGAAATGGAAGTCCGCGACCTGCTCTCCAGCTACGAATTTCCGGGGGACGACACCCCCATCGTCATAGGCTCCGCCCTCAAAGCACTTGAAGGCGACACCTCCGACATCGGCGTGCCCGCCATCGACAAACTCATAGCCGCCCTCGACAGCTACATCCCGGAGCCCGAGCGCGCCATTGACGGCGCCTTCCTCATGCCCGTCGAAGACGTCTTCTCCATCTCCGGGCGTGGCACCGTCGTCACCGGTCGTATTGAGCGTGGCATCGTCAAAGTCGGCGACGAAGTCTCCATTGTCGGCATCCGCGACACCCAGAAAAGCACCGTCACCGGCGTAGAAATGTTCCGCAAACTGCTCGACCAGGGACAGGCCGGAGACAACGTTGGGGTCTTGCTGCGTGGCACCAAACGCGACGACGTAGAACGCGGACAAGTGCTGTGCAAAACCGGCTCCATCACGCCGCACACTAAATTTGAAGCCGAGGTATACGTCCTGTCCAAAGAAGAAGGCGGACGCCACACCCCGTTCTTCAACGGCTACCGTCCGCAGTTTTACTTCCGCACCACCGACGTGACCGGATCAGTAGACCTGCCAGAAGGCATCGAAATGGTCATGCCGGGCGATAACGTCAAAGTTGTGGTATCGCTGATCAACCCGATTGCGATGGAGGAAGGATTGCGCTTTGCGATTCGTGAAGGTGGCCGCACAGTCGGTGCCGGCGTTGTTGCCAAAATCATTGAGTGATTCAGAGTTGTTTTTATCGGCAGCAGTTGGCTGCCGGTTTGCAGTGCCCATCAAGTTGTTGTTAGTAAAAGCTTTAGGCCAGTAGCTCAATTGGCAGAGCAGCGGTCTCCAAAACCGCAGGTTGGGGGTTCAAGTCCCTCCTGGCCTGCCATATCTCTTCAAAACGACGCCCTTTGGGGCGTCGCATAACCTTTTAAGTAATTCATCCTATGACAGGCAAAGCTGAAGTAGAACGCTCCGGGGTTGATACCGCGAAGCTGGTAGCCGCTGTGTTGCTGCTGGTTGCGGGCGTGCTTGCGTTTTATTGGTTTGCCGCCGAGTCGTTATTGTTTCGGGTGTTGGGCCTGTTAGCGGTTGTCGGCGTTGCTGTGGGCATTTTTGCCACGACTGCGCCCGGACGCGCCTTGTGGGGCTTTTTGGGTGAGTCGCGCAATGAAGTGCGCAAGATGGTCTGGCCGACCCGTGCCGAGGCCCTGCAGACGACCTTGATCGTTATTCTGGTCGTGATTATCGTCGCCATATTTTTATGGCTGGTGGATATGTTCCTGGGTTGGTCCGTGCGTTCTATTATCGGTACTGGCGCGTGAGGAACCTCTAAATGGCCTTGCGTTGGTACGTTGTGCAAGCCTATTCAGGCTTTGAAAACCATGTAAAGCGCTCCATGATGGAGCGCATCAAGCGTTTTAATATGGAAGATAAGTTTGGTGATATTCTCGTGCCCACTGAGGAAGTGGTGGAAATGCGGGATGGCCAAAAGCGCAAAAGCGAGCGCAAGTTTTTTCCCGGTTATGTGCTGGTGCAGATGGAGATGAGCGAGGAAGCCTGGCATCTGGTGCGCGATGTGCCCAAGGTGTTGGGATTTATTGGAGGCAGCGCCGATCGACCTGCGCCGATCAGTGACCGTGAGGCCAATAATATCCTGCAGCGGATGCAGGATGGTATTGAAAAACCCCGTCCCAAGGTTTTGTTTGAACCGGGCGAGGTGGTGCGTGTAACCGATGGTCCTTTCAATGACTTCAATGGCGTCGTTGAAGAAGTCAACTATGAGAAAAACCGTCTCTTGGTTGCCGTGCAGATTTTTGGCCGTTCCACACCCGTGGAGCTGGAATTTCATCAAGTCGAAAAAGTCTAGCGATTCTGACTGTTTGCGATCCTGCTTAGGGTCAGACATTGCTGTTTCCCAGGGGAGCCGTTCAGGCGCTATCACCCATATCTCAGGAGTTCTCTTCGTATGGCTAAGAAAATCGAAGCGTATGTCAAGCTTCAGGTTCCCGCCGGTAAGGCCAATCCAAGCCCGCCGGTGGGCCCCGCGCTCGGTCAGCGCGGTGTCAATATCATGGAATTCTGCAAGGCCTTCAATGCGCAAACACAAAGCCTTGAGCCAGGTCTGCCGATTCCAGTGGTGATCACGGTCTATTCCGACCGCAGCTTCACCTTTGTCACCAAAACTCCTCCGGCATCGGTATTGCTGAGAAAGTCCGTTGGCCTTGCCAAAGGCTCGGCAACGCCCAACACCAACAAGGTTGGCAAGGTGACGCGGGCACAGCTGGAAGAAATCGCCAAGGTCAAGCAGCCTGATCTGACGGCTGCCGATCTGGAGGCAGCCGTGCGGTGTATTGCCGGCAGTGCGCGCAGTATGGGTCTGGAAGTCGAGGAGGTCTGAGATGGCAAAATTAAGCAAGCGGATGCGGGCCATTCGTGAAAAAGTCAGCTCCACCAAGAGCTATCCTGTGATTGAGGCGTTTGAGCTGCTCAAATCCCTGCCGGCGGCCAAATTTGCCGAATCTGTAGATGTCAGCGTCAACCTGGGGGTTGATCCGCGTAAATCCGACCAGGTGGTACGCGGTGCTACGGTACTGCCCAACGGAACGGGTAAATCTGTAAGAGTTGCCGTATTTGCTCAGGGTGCCAATGCCGAGGCGGCCAAGGCGGCCGGCGCCGATATCATCGGCATGGATGATCTGGCTGCCCAGGTCAAAGCCGGCCAACTGGATTTTGATGTGGTCATTGCCAGCCCGGATGCGATGCGCGTGGTCGGTCAGCTCGGCCAGATTCTGGGGCCGCGTGGTTTGATGCCGAACCCCAAGGTAGGCACCGTGACCCCGGATGTGGCCACGGCGGTGAAGAATGCCAAATCCGGTCAGGTGCGTTACCGTACTGACAAGGCCGGGATCATTCATTGCACCATCGGCAAGGTCAGCTTTGCCCCAGAGGCGCTGCATGAAAACCTCAATGCCCTGCTGGCGGATTTGAACAAGATGAAGCCATCCGCTGCCAAGGGTATTTACATGAAAAGGATCACTGTCTCCACGACGATGGGGCCGGGGATCATGCTGGATCAAAGCAGTCTGTAAGCGTTTTTTGTGGTGCCATCTTGCGGATGGTGCCACATTTGCAGGTTGGAGGACGGCTGTGATGATGCAGCCTTCCGTCCAAGACCGCAGGTGTCACGCACCTTAGATGTGACTTAAATCATGCCTGCGCAGACGGTGTCCCCCGATTCAGTCATTGGCTGTGGTTGTGGGTGTGCCGTATTCGGTAGCCGTTTTGTGCCGTTGTCAGGCATGAGATGGTTTTTCTTTTGCAAAAACCGCTGTGTATAAGGTTTTTGCGGTTTTAAGGAGACTCAATCGTGGCATTAACACTGGAAGACAAAAAACGCATTGTCTCTGAAGTGGCTGCGGTGGCTTCTCAGGCGCATTCCGCGGTTGCAGCTGAGTATCGCGGACTTACCGTAGGTGAGATGACCGAACTGCGCGCCAAGGCGCGTCAAAATGGCGTCTATCTACGGGTGGTGAAGAATTCCCTGGCCCGCCGTGCGGTCGAGGGAACCAGCTTTGCATGTATGCAGGAAGGATTGGTCGGCCCTTTGGTGCTGGCATTTTCGCAAGACGATCCCGGTGCTGCAGCAAGGCTGATTAAAGACTTCGCCAAGGATCATGCCAAATTACAGGTCAAGCTGGTGTCCGTCAGTGGACAACTGCTTGGTCCGGCTGATCTTGAGCGCCTGGCCAGTATGCCGACCCGTGATCAAGCTATCAGTATTTTGATGGCCACCATGAAAGCGCCGCTTGATAAATTCGCTCGCACGCTTAATGAAGTTCCCGGCAAACTGGTGCGCACCGTTGCTGCCGTTCGTGATCAAAAGCAGTCCGCTGCTTAATCCCCATCACCACATGAATCGGGTGAAAACCTGTCTCGCTTAGGAGTATTTAGCATGGCCGTTTCTAAAGAAGATATCCTGGAAACCATTTCCAACATGACCGTTTTGGAGATCGTTGATCTGATCTCTGCCATGGAAGAAAAATTTGGCGTTAGCGCTGCCGCTGCTGTGGCGGCTGCCCCGGTGGCTGTGGCTGCCGAAGCGGCTGCTGAAGTCAAAGACGAATTTGATGTCGTCATGACCAGCTTTGGTGCCAACAAGGTCAACGTGATCAAGGTGATCCGTGCGATCACCGGTCTGGGTCTGAAGGAAGCCAAGGATATGGTTGAATCGGCACCGGCTACGGTCAAAGAAGCCGCGAATAAGGAAGAAGCCGAAAAGATCAAGAAAGAGCTTGAAGAAGCCGGCGCCAGCGTTGAGCTTAAGTAAGCCCAGGCGTTTATTGTCTGGATTGCGGTGGGCGCTGTCATTGCTGGCAGCGTTTCGCCGTTTGCCTTGGCCTGACACGGCATTCGTTTTGTACGCGCCAGCTTAGATATTTGCTTGATTGTACAGTTTGTTAGTTGCCAGGCTCACTGGCATTGATCATTATTTGGAGGCCGGCGGTGCTACACCCCCGGCCTTTTCTTGCTTGTCCCGGCTCACCATCGCTTTGGTTGAGTGTATCGGGGGTTCTTAGTGTGAGGAATTGCAATGGCTTACAGCTACACCGAGAAGAAACGCATTCGCAAGGACTTCGGCAAGCGTCCGCAGATCCTCGAAGTCCCTTATCTGCTGACCACGCAGCTTGAATCATATCGCCGTTTTTTGCAAGCCGATACGCCCGTCAAAACGCGTGAGGATGTCGGCCTACATGCCGCCTTCAAGTCGGTGTACCCGATTGTGAGCTATTCCGGTCATGTCGAGCTTGAATATGTGAGCTATCGCCTCGGCACCCCGGTGTTTGATGTCAAGGAATGCCAATTACGCGGCCAGACCTATGCCGCCCCACTGCGCGTTTTATTGCGGCTGGTGATTTATGACAAGGAAGCTCCGGCTGGCTCCCGCGTGATCAAGGATGTCAAGGAACAGGAAGTGTATATGGGCGAGCTGCCCCTGATGACCGAAAACGGCACTTTCGTGATCAACGGCACCGAGCGCGTCATCGTGTCCCAGCTGCACCGCTCCCCTGGGGTGTTTTTTGACCACGACAAGGGCAAGACCCATTCCTCGGGCAAGCTTTTGTTTAATGCGCGGATCATTCCCTATCGCGGCTCCTGGCTGGATTTTGAATTTGATCCCAAGGATTGCGTGTTTGTGCGCATCGACCGTCGGCGCAAACTTCCCGCGACGGTGTTGCTGCGTGCCCTGGGCATGGATACCGAAGAAATTCTGCGTACCTTTTTTGCCACCAATACCGTCACCTTCACCGAAGAAGGCTTCGATCTGGAGCTACTCCCGGAACGCCTGCGCGGTGAAACGGCGGCCTTTGATATTGTGCTGGGAGATAAGGTGTTGATTCCTGCCGGGCGGCGCATCACTGCCCGCCATGTACAGCAAATGGAACAAGCTGGCCTGCGCTCGCTCAATGTCAGCGGTGAATATCTGGAAGGACGGCTGCTGGCTCATGCCATCGTTGATGAAGACAGCGGTGAGGTGGTGGCACCGGCGAATGAACCACTGACCCAGGAGCTGCTGGAAAAGATTCGCCAGGCCGGGGTCACGTCATTTCGTACCCTGTACACCAACGAACTGGATCACAAACCCTTCATCTCCAACACCTTAAATATTGATGTAACGCGCTCGCAGCTGGAGGCGCAGGTCGAGATTTACCGGGTCATGCGTCCGGGTGAACCGCCGACCAAGGAAGCGGCCGAGAATCTGTTTAACGGCCTGTTTTTCGCCGAAGATCGCTATGATCTGTCCCCGGTTGGGCGGATGAAATTCAATCGCCGTGTCGGGCGTGAGGAAACCGAAGGTTCCGGCGTCCTGGAAATCCGCGACATTCTCGATGTGCTCAAGGTATTGATTGACATCGGTAACGGCAACAATCAGGTGGATGACATCGACCATCTGGGCAACCGTCGGGTGCGCAGCGTCGGTGAAATGGCAGAAAACACCTTCCGCGTCGGCCTGGTACGGGTTGAACGGGCGGTCAAGGAACGCCTGAGCGTGGCGGAAAGCGAAGGGCTGATGCCTCAGGAGCTGATCAACGCCAAGCCGGTTGCGGCTGCCATCAAGGAATTTTTTGGCTCCAGCCAGCTCTCGCAGTTTATGGATCAAAACAATCCCCTGTCCGAGGTCACGCACAAGCGGCGTATCTCTGCCCTGGGGCCAGGCGGTCTGACCCGCGAACGGGCCGGCTTTGAGGTGCGCGACGTGCATCCCACTCACTATGGCCGCGTCTGCCCGATTGAAACCCCGGAAGGTCCGAATATCGGTCTGATCAACTCGCTGGCGGTGTATGCCCGCACCAATCACTACGGCTTTCTGGAAACCCCCTATCGGCGCGTCGTTGACGGGCGGGTGACCGAGGACATTGTGTATCTGTCGGCGATTGAAGAAGGGCAATTCCTGATTGCCCAGGCCAACGCGACCCTGGATGAGGAAGGGCGCCTGATTGACGAGCTGGTATCCTGCCGTCAACAAAATGAATTTACCCTGTCGACCCCGGATAAGGTCGATTTTATCGACGTATCGCCCAAGCAGATCGTCTCTGTGGCGGCGGCACTGATTCCCTTCCTCGAACACGACGACGCCAACCGCGCCTTGATGGGCTCCAACATGCAGCGCCAGGCCGTACCCTGTCTGCGTGCCGAAAAGCCGCTGGTGGGCACTGGCATTGAGCGCACCGTTGCCATTGACTCGGGTTCTTCGATTGTGGCGCGGCGTGGTGGTGTGGTCGATTCCGTGGATGCGGCGCGCATTGTCGTTCGGGTCAATGATGATGAGGCTGAGGCCGGAACCTCGGGGGTGGATATTTACAATCTCACCAAATACACCCGCTCCAATCAGAACACCTGTATCAATCAGCGACCGCTGGTGAACGTCGGCGATGTGATTGCGGCGCGTGATGTGCTGGCTGATGGTTCATCCACGGATCTGGGTGAGCTGGCGCTGGGGCAGAATATGCTGATCGCCTTCATGCCCTGGAATGGCTACAACTTTGAAGACTCCATCCTGATTTCTGAGCGCGTGGTGCAGGAAGACCGCTTTACCTCGATTCATATTGAGGAGCTGACCTGTGTGGCCCGCGATACCAAGCTGGGCTCCGAGGAAATCAGCGCCGATATTCCCAACGTCTCGGAAAGTCTGCTGTCCAAGCTGGACGAATCGGGGATTGTCTTTGTGGGTGCCGAGGTGCGCGCCGGGGATATTCTGGTGGGCAAGGTGACACCCAAGGGCGAGACTCAGCTCACGCCTGAAGAAAAGCTGTTGCGCGCCATCTTTGGTGAAAAAGCCAGCGATGTCAAAGATACCTCGCTGCGCCTGCCCTCTGGCATGGAAGGCACGGTGATTGACGTGCGCGTGTTTACCCGTGATGGGGTGGAAAAAGACAAGCGTGCCCAGGAGATTGAGGAAACCGCGCTGGCGGCAGTGCGCAAGGATCTCAAAGATCAGCTGCGCATCTACGAAGAAGACCTCTATGACCGGGTGGAAAAGCTGCTGCTGGGCAAAGTCGCCGGGGGTGGCCCCAATGGCCTGGCCGATGGCGCCAAAATCACCAAGTCCTATCTGGCTGATCTGCCCCGCGAACGCTGGTTTGAGGTGCATCTGCGCAATGAAGACGCCAATACCCAGCTGGAGGCCATTGCCGAGCAGGTCAAGCAGCAGCGTGAAGCCTTTGAACATAAATTCAAGGAGCAAAAGGCCAAGCTGATCACCGGTGACGATCTGGCACCAGGGGTTTTGAAGATGGTCAAGGTCTACGTGGCGGTCAAACGGCGCATGCAGCCGGGTGACAAAATGGCTGGACGCCACGGCAACAAGGGGGTGATCTCGATGATCGTGCCCGAGGAGGATATGCCGCATCTGGAAGATGGCACCCCTGTAGACATCGTGCTCAACCCGCTCGGGGTGCCTTCGCGCATGAACGTGGGGCAGGTGCTGGAGGTGCATTTGGGCTGGGCGGCTAAAGGACTGGGGCAAAAAATCGCCCGCATGGTCGATGCCAAGGTCAAGATGGATGAATTGCGCAGCTTTTTGGACAGCTTCTATAACCTTGGCAATATCGACAAGGTACATCTGGAGACACTGAGCGACGAGGAAATCCTCACCCTGTGCAAGAATCTGCGCGGCGGTGTACCCATTGCCACCCCGGTGTTTGACGGGGCGACGGAGGCCGAGATCAAGACCTTGCTGCGCATGGCTGAACTTCCCGTCAGTGGTCAAAGCACCTTGTATGATGGCCGCACCGGCGAGGCCTTTGATCGCCCGGTGACGGTGGGCTATATGCACATGCTCAAGCTCAATCACCTGGTAGATGACAAGATGCACGCCCGCTCGACCGGTCCGTACAGCCTGGTTACCCAGCAGCCGCTCGGTGGTAAAGCCCAGTTTGGCGGTCAGCGCTTCGGGGAAATGGAAGTCTGGGCCTTGGAGGCTTATGGTGCCGCCTACACCCTGCAAGAGATGCTCACGGTCAAATCCGATGATGTGCAGGGGCGCAACAAGATGTACAAAAACATTGTTGATGGGGATCATCGCATGGAAGCCAATTTGCCGGAATCTTTCAATGTGTTGATGAAAGAAATCCGTTCGCTCGCCATTAACATCGAATTGGAGCAGGATTGATGAAAGATCTTTTGCAGCTGTTTACCCAGCAAGGGCAGGTCGAGGAATTTGATGCCATTCGCATCGGCCTGTCATCCCCGGACATGGTGCGGGCGTGGTCCTATGGCGAGGTGAAAAAGCCCGAGACGATTAACTATCGCACCTTCAAGCCCGAGCGTGACGGCTTGTTTTGCGCCAAAATCTTTGGCCCGATCAAGGATTATGAATGCCTGTGTGGTAAATACAAGCGCCTGAAACATCGCGGCGTGGTCTGTGAAAAATGCGGCGTGGAAGTGACCCAGACCAAGGTGCGGCGCGAACGCATGGGGCATATCGAACTGGCCAGTCCGGTTGCGCATATCTGGTTTTTAAAGAGCCTGCCCTCGCGCATTGGTCTGTTGCTGGATATGACCCTGCGGGATATCGAGCGGGTCTTGTATTTTGAGGCCTTCGTGGTCATTGATCCGGGTCTGACGGAGCTGGAACGCTATCAGCTGCTCAATGATGATCAGTATCTGGAAGCCATCGAAAGCTATGGCGATGAGTTTGATGCGCGCATGGGCGCGGAGGCCATCTTTGAACTGTTGCGCACCCTGGATTTGCAGGCCGAGGCCAACAAATTGCGCGGCGAGGTCAATGAGACCAACTCCGAAACCAAGATTAAGCGCATTGCCAAGCGGCTTAAAATCATTGAATCCTTCCTGGATTCGGGGAACAAGCCCGAATGGATGATCCTGACCGTATTGCCGGTGTTGCCGCCGGATCTGCGCCCCCTGGTGCCGCTGGACGGTGGGCGTTTTGCCACCTCAGATCTCAATGATCTGTATCGCCGGGTGATCAACCGCAACAACCGCCTCAAGCGCCTGCTGGAGCTGAATGCCCCGGACATCATCGTGCGCAATGAAAAGCGCATGTTGCAGGAATCCGTTGATGCCCTGCTGGATAACGGACGGCGTGGCCGGGCGATTACCGGCACCAACAAGCGCCCGCTGAAATCTTTGGCCGATATGATCAAAGGCAAGCAGGGGCGGTTTCGGCAAAACCTGCTGGGCAAGCGCGTGGATTACTCGGGGCGTTCGGTGATTGTGGTTGGCCCGACGTTGCGCCTGCATCAGTGCGGCCTGCCCAAAAAGATGGCGCTGGAGCTGTTCAAGCCCTTTATCTTTGGCAAACTGCATCGCCGGGGACAAGCCACCACCATCAAGGCCGCCAAAAAACTGGTCGAGCGTGAAGGCCCGGAGGTCTGGGATATCCTTGATGAGGTGATCCGCGAACATCCCGTCCTGCTCAACCGCGCACCCACCTTGCATCGCCTCGGCATTCAGGCCTTTGAACCGGTGCTGGTGGAAGGCAAGGCGATTCAGCTGCATCCCTTGGTCTGTGCGGCCTTTAACGCCGACTTTGACGGCGACCAGATGGCCGTGCATGTGCCGCTGTCGCTGGAAGCGCAGCTGGAAGCCCGCGCCCTGATGATGTCGTCAAACAACGTGCTCTCGCCAGCCAACGGTGACCCAATCATCGTGCCTTCGCAAGACATCGTGTTGGGGCTGTATTACATGTCACGCGAGCGCATCAATGCCAAAGGTGAAGGGATGCGCTTTGCCGATGTTGATGAGGTGCATCGCGCCTATGAAAACAAGCAGGCCGATCTGCATGCACGCGTGACCGTGCGCATCCGGGAAGTCTTGCTTGATGAGCAGGGCCAGCGCCGGGAGCAGACCGTGCGCCGCGAAACCACCGTCGGACGCGCCTTGTTGTCAAAGATTTTGCCTGATGGGCTGCCGTTTAAACTGGTGGATCGGGACCTTAACAAAAAAGCCATCTCTGGTCTTATCAACGCCTGCTATCGGCAGGTGGGTCTGAAAGAAACGGTCGTTTTTGCCGACCAGTTGATGTATACCGGCTTTTACTACTCCACCCGTGCGGGCTTCTCCTTCGGTATTGATGACATGGTGGTTCCGCCGCAAAAGGCCGATATTCTGGCCGTTGCCGAGGCACAGGTTAAAGAGATCGAGGACCAGTACGAATCCGGTTTGGTCACCAAAGGCGAACGCTATAACAAGGTCGTGGATATCTGGTCGCATACCAACGACGAAATTGCCAAGGCGATGATGGATCGCCTCAAAAAAGAAACCGTGATCGACGCTCAGGGCAATTCCGTTGATCAGGCCTCCTTTAACTCCATTTATATGATGGCCGACTCCGGCGCGCGTGGTTCCAGTGCGCAGATTCGCCAGCTGGCGGGGATGCGCGGCCTGATGGCCAAGCCCGACGGCTCGATCATCGAGACCCCGATTACGGCAAACTTCCGCGAAGGTCTCAACGTTCTGCAATACTTCATCTCCACCCACGGAGCGCGTAAAGGTCTGGCCGACACCGCCCTTAAAACCGCTAACTCCGGGTATCTGACCCGCCGTCTGGTGGATGTGGCGCAGGATCTGGTGGTCACCGAAACCGATTGCGGCACGGAACACGGCATTGTCATGAAGCCGATCATCGAAGGTGGCGATGTGGTTGAGCCGCTGCGCGAGCGGGTGCTTGGGCGCGTTCTGGCCCGTGATGTCTATGCCATCGGTATGGATGACCCGCTGCTGACCGCTGGCACTCTGCTGGATGAAAAAGCCGTGGATCAGATGGAAGCGGCGGGTATCGATGAGGTATTGGTGCGCTCAGCGATCACCTGTGAAACCCGCTATGGCATCTGCGCCATGTGCTATGGGCGCGACCTGGCGCGGGGCCATCTGGTCAATATCGGCGAAGCGGTGGGCGTCATTGCCGCGCAATCCATCGGTGAACCGGGCACCCAGCTGACCATGCGCACCTTCCACATCGGTGGCGCGGCCAGCCGTACTGCGGCAACCAGCAATATTAACGTTAAATCCAAAGGCCAGATTCGCCTGCACAACATCAAAACCGTGACCAATCGCCACGGCCACTTGGTAGCAGTATCGCGTTCGGGTGAAATCGGGGTGATTGACGAGCAGGGACGCGAACGCGAGCGCTACAAATTGCCCTATGGCGCGGTCATTATGGTCAGCGAAGGCAAGACGGTTGAAGCCGGTCAGGAAATCGCCACCTGGGACCCCTTGAGTCACCCGATTATCACCGAGGTGGCCGGACGGGTGCATCTGATCGACTTCATCAAAGAAGTCACCGTCAAGGAAGAAACCGACGAAACCACCGGCCTGACCTCGGTGCGCATTCTCGACCCCAAACAGCGGCCCAGTGCGGGTAAGGAACTGCGTCCGACGGTGAGGCTCCTCGGGGAAAAAGGCGAAGAGCTATGCCTGGCGGGGACAGAAATCCCGGCCCAGTATGCGCTGCAAGCCAATGCCATTGTCCGCATGGAAGACGGCGCGCAGGTGGAAGTGGGTGACGTGATTGCCCGTATCCCGCAAGACTCCTCCAAAACCCGCGATATTACTGGGGGCTTGCCGCGAGTGGCTGACCTGTTTGAGGCCAGAAAACCCAAAGAACCGGCGATTCTGGCCGAGCGTTCCGGTACCGTCAGCTTTGGCAAGGACACCAAAGGCAAGCAGCGCATCATCATCAAAGATGACAAATCCGGTGAAGAGTACGAAGAGCTCATCCATAAATGGCGACAGGTCAACGTCTTTGAAGGTGAGCATGTGGAGCGCGGTGAAATCATCGTCGATGGTGAGCTTAATCCGCACGACATCGTGCGTCTGCTCGGGGTTTCTGCCCTGGCTGAATATCTGGTCAAAGAGATTCAGGATGTTTACCGTCTGCAGGGGGTAAAGATCAACGACAAGCATATCGAGGTGATCAATCGGCAAATGATCCGCAAGGTGGAAATCACCGACCCAGGCGATACCCGCTTTTTGGCCGGTGAACAGGTTGATCGTGCCCGCGTGCTGGAAGAACATACACGACTGGCCGACGATCAGTATCCTTGCAAGTACGACCGGGTATTGTTGGGGATCACCAAAGCCTCGCTGGTGACGGAATCCTTTATCTCTGCGGCCTCCTTCCAGGAAACCACGCGCGTCTTGACCGAGGCCGCTGTGCGTGGCGGCAAAGACGATCTGCGTGGCCTGAAAGAAAACGTTATCGTCGGGCGTCTGATTCCTGCGGGTACCGGTCTGGCATACCACAATGAACGTCGCCGCAAACGGCACAGCGGGCTTTTACTGCTTAAAGCAGAACAGCCTGCCGCCAACAAGACTCCGGCCTCCGGCAAATCCGTTGCCAAAAATGCGGATTCCGAGGTTTAAACCCACGTCATTGCTTGTTTTGCCCTTCTTTAATATTGCGGGTGCGCCATGCACCCGCAGTCTTGCCGTGTTATCAAGCCAGCCCATACGTTCCCGCCTGACTGTGAACCCGGCTAAAAATTTGCTAAATTTAGCCCATGATCATGCTAAATTGTGCACTTTCTTTGAGATCTTCATCCCATGAGCAAAATCACTAAACCTGCGACCTCCCGGCTGGATCAAGTTGTTGCCGATGCCCGTCGTTATCGCGATGAGCAGGAACGTGGCTACCGCGCCAGGGCGCTGGAGCTGTACCCGTGGATTTGTGGGCGCTGTTCACGCGAGTTCAGCCGGACCAACCTGCATGAACTCACCGTGCATCACAAAGACCATAATCATGACAATAATCCGCAAGATGGCAGCAATTGGGAGCTGTTATGTCTGTATTGTCATGACAATGAGCATCAGCGCCTGCTGGAAGCCGCCAGTGGTCATGGTGGCGGGAGCAGCAAAAAAGGCGCGGATGTGACCTACCAGCCCTTTGCCGCCTTAAAAGATCTGCTGAAATAACCCGCAGAGGGCTTGGTGTGTCACATCAAAAAATCCTGCCGGCGAGGTGGGCGCTGTTACGCGGTCTGTGGGTGCTTGCGCTGCTGCTCGGGCTGTGGGGCTGCAGCAAGGCGCCACCGCCGTTAGCACCCCTTTCCTGGGATGCCACCCTGCTCGCCTTTGGCAATAGCCTGACCTTTGGCACCGGTGCCGCACCTGAGCAAAGCTATCCCGCGCAACTGGCCCAATTGACCGGGCGCACCGTGATCAATGCCGGCGTACCGGGCGAACTGAGCGAGCAGGGGCTGGCGCGTCTGCCAGAACTGTTGGCACAACACCAGCCGGATCTGCTGATTCTGACGCATGGCGGCAATGATCTGTTGCGCCGGATGGAACCCCAAGCTGTGCAAGCCAATCTGGCCGCCATGATTGAGTACGCGCACAGCCAAGGCGTTGCCGTGGTCTTGCTGGGGGTGCCAACCCCGGCGCTGTTGCGTCTGCGCACCGCGCCGCTGTATCACGATCTGGCCAGGCAATTTGCAATCCCGCTGGAAGATGGCGCGCTGGCTTACATCCTGTCGAAAAATGCGCTCAAGGCCGACCCCATTCATCCCAATGCTGACGGTTATCAGATCCTTGCAGCGCGCATCCATCGCCTGCTGCAAGATGCCGGGGCGCTGGATTAAACCCATTATCGCACTGATTTAACGAGCACGGCTTGCCCCATTCTTCCCCGCTGGCGTGGTTTCGCGCCGCCGCACCTTACATCAACGCCCATCGCGGGCGCACCGTGGTCATCGCCTTTGAGGGCGAGGCCCTGCAGGATCCCCGCTTCCCCGCGCTGATTCATGATATCGCCATGCTCCACAGTCTTGGCGTGCGTCTGGTCTTAGTGCATGGGGCGCGCATGCAAATCGAACAGCAACTGCGCCAGACCGGGCAAACATTGCGCTATGTCAATGGCCTGCGAGTCACGGACACTCAGGCATTGAGCGTGGTAAAAGCCGTGGTCGGCCAACTGCGCATAGACATTGAGGCCCTGCTGAGCCAGGGCTTGGCAAATACCCCGATGGCCGGGGCGCAAATCGAAGTCATCAGCGGCAACCATGTGATCGCCCGCCCACTGGGGGTGCGCAATGGCGTGGATTATCAGCACACCGGCGAGGTGCGCCGCATTGACGCCACGCGCATCAACCGTCATCTGGAACAGGCACAGATCGTCTTGTTATCTCCGCTGGGCTATTCTCCCACCGGCGAGGTCTTTAACCTCAGCAGCGAAGAGGTGGCCACCACCGCCGCCGTCGCCCTCAACGCCGATAAACTGATTTTCCTTAGCGAAAGCGGCCCATTAAAAGACGCCCACGGTGCGCTCATTGGGCAATTGACGGTTGCCCAGGCCCAGCAACTGCTACACCAGTGCGAAGCCGGGCAATGCCCACTGCTGCAGCGCCAGCTCAGCCAGGCGGTTAATGCCTGCATGCACGGCATTGCCCGCGTACACATCCTCAATCGCCGTGCTGATGGGGCAGTATTACTGGAGCTGTATACCCACGATGGCGTAGGCACACTGATCACCGCAGAATCTTTTGAACAACTGCGGCCAGCGCGTATTGAAGACATCGGCGGGATATTGGAACTGATCGGCCCACTGGAAAGCCAGGGCATCCTGGTGCGCCGCTCGCGGGAACAACTGGAACTGGAAATCGAACGCTTTACGGTGATTGAGCGCGACGCCAAAATACTCGCCTGCGCCGCCCTCTACCCCTTCGCCAGCGATGGCGTAGCGGAACTGGCCTGCCTGGCCGTACATCGTGACTACCGCGATGGCGGACGTGGGGATCGCCTGCTCGAACACCTCGAAACCCAGGCCCAGACCCAAGGCATTAGCCGCCTGTTTGTCCTGACCACACATACCGCCCACTGGTTTTTAGAGCGCGGCTTTACTGCCGACGCCCTCGATGCCCTGCCCATAGCCCGGCGTGAGCTATACAACTGGCAACGCAACTCCAAAATCTTTAGCAAAACCCTAAACCGCCCCCGCCGCCGCCACTATCAAAACGAAACCGGTTAAGCGTTCAAAAGCCCCTTCTGTATAGAAAGAAGGGGCGGTGAGCGGTTTTTTTAAGCCTGGTGATAGCTGGTCAGGCGTTCCACCTCGTTTTTGGAACCCAGCACCACGGCGACGCGCTGATGAATATCCTGAGGAGTTAGGGTCATGATCCGTTCGCGCCCATTGGTGGCCATGCCGTTGGCCTGTTCAACAATGAAGCTCATCGGGTTGGCCTCATACATCAGGCGCAGTTTGCCGTCTTGTCCCTTGGCCTTGAGTTTGCTGTCAGAGGGATACATGAAAATCCCGCCACGCACCAAAATGCGATGCACCTCAGCGACCATGGAGGCAATCCAGCGCATATTGAAATCCTTGCCACGCACACCGTCTTTTCCTGCCAGACATTCATCAATGTAGCGCTTCACGGGTGGCTCCCAAAAGCGCATATTGGAAGCATTAACCGCAAATTCCTGGGTGTCTTCAGGAATCGTGACGTTTTCGTGGGTCAGCAAAAATTCCCCGAAATCCCGATCCAGGGTAAACATATTCACCCCAGAGCCGGTGGTCAGCACCATCATGGTAGACGGCCCATACAGGCAATAACCCGCCGCAATCTGCGTCACCCCCGGCTTGAGAAAATCCTCGGTGCCTGGATTTTCAACCCCCGGCGGGGCCTTGAGAATCGAGAAAATGGTACCCACGGAAACATCGACATCAATATTGGAGGAGCCATCCAGCGGATCAAACAGCACCAGATATTTCCCCCGCACATAATCTGCCGGGAGGTGATAAATCTCGTCCATCTCCTCGGAGGCCAGCGCCGCCACATGGCCATTATGTGCCAAGGCCTCGATAAAGATCTCGTTGGAGATCACATCCAGCTTTTTTTGCTGCTCGCCTTGTACATTTTCTGAACCCGCCGTGCCCAGAATACCGACCAGATCGCCCTTATTCACCAGATCGGAGATCTTTTTGCAAGCCACTGCGATGTCGTTTAGCAGACCGGTAAACTCACCGGTTGCGCCCTCGATCGTACGCTGTGCCTCAATGATGTAATTGGTCAGCGTCGTACCGATATACATTTTTGCCATTTACCTACACTCCTGCGTGCTAATGCATGAAATTATTTTAGTTTAGGAATACCGCATGCAGCGGTGGCTACATTGTAGCCCTGCTCAGGGCAGGGGGCTACACCTAATCTGCACCGCTGGCACATTCCCGCATCCATGAGCGTGGCGACAGCGTGTTGCTGCGGGTCTGGGCCAAGGGGGTGCAAACAGGCTTGACGCCAACTTGCACTAAAAAAGTGCAAGTCCGCTTGCCGGTATCGCTTTATGGTGCATTTTGCGCCGGGAATAGGGGAGCGGACATGGCGTTTCGCCCGGTGGCGTGCCTGAAAAAATGGCATGTATTGTGCTATCCATCGACAGGTTATCATCGTGCATCCATTTAAATACTTTTTGAGGAGATCATCATGCAAGCATATCAACGCACGGCAACAGCGTGTGCGGTAGCCAGCATCCTGGCAATTGGCGGACTGGGGGTTTCGGGTCAGGCCATGGCAGAAGTCAGTGCCAATATCGGCATTACCAGCAATTACATTTTTCGCGGCTTAAGTGAATCCGACGATGATGCAGCGGTGCAAGGCGGCGTGGATTATAACCATGCCAGCGGTTTGTATCTGGGCACCTGGGTATCCAGCCTGGGCGGTGGTGGTGATTACGAAATCGACGGCTATTTTGGCTTTGCCAATGAGCTAAGCAGTGGCTTTGGCTATGATCTGGGCTATGTGTATTACGCCTATCCGCGTGCGGATGATTCCGACGCCGGCGAGATCTACCTCAATCTCAGTTTTTCACAGTTTAGCGCCGGGGTTGCCTATGTCATCAATGCCGATGACAGCGACTGGGAAAAGACGCTGTCTTATGAGTTAGGCGCTGAATTTCCGGTGGCGGCAGATATGTCTTTGGGCGCACAGATTGGCTATGTTGATCCCAATCCCTCCGATGATACCAATTATACCTGGTGGTCATTATCACTGAACAAGGCGACCTCCATGGGTGATTTCAGTTTTGCCTATGTGCAAAACGATCTCGATGATGACGATGATCCGCGCTTTCTCGTTTCCTACACCATGAATTTCTAGCCTTTCTGGCATCTTCACAACCGCCAAGCGGGCGGTTTGCTATTTTCTCCCGATCACCTCGGGAGGCATTGCGGAGGAACTGATGAAGCTGATTACTGCGATTATAAAGCCCTTCAAGCTTGATGATGTACGCGAGGCCCTTTCTGAGATTGGCGTACAAGGCATCACGGTGACGGAAGTCAAGGGCTTTGGGCGTCAGAAAGGGCATACCGAGTTATATCGCGGGGCCGAGTATGTGGTGGATTTTCTACCCAAGGTCAAGATTGAGGTTGCCGTTGAAGACGATTTGCTGGAGCAGGTGATTGAATCCATCACCAAATCGGCCAACACCGGCAAAATTGGCGATGGCAAGATCTTTGTCTTCCCGCTGGAGCAGGCGATTCGCATTCGTACCGGCGAAACCGGTGCAGATGCCTTGTAAGTGGCGGTGGCGTCTGCCGTGTGGATCGCCGACGTGCCGTCGGCTGCTCGGGACATAGATTAAAAATTAGCCGAGTACAACTCGGCGATCCAAATCTGGAAGATGCTGCCACGGCGTTGTTTATTTACTGTGTCGATCAATTTGTAGCGGGGGATCTGTATCGTGGAAGGTCAAGTCATTGAGCTGGCATATGCCATGGACACCTTTTATTTTCTGGTGTCCGGGGTGCTGGTTATGTGGATGGCAGCGGGCTTTACTATGCTGGAAGCCGGTCTGGTACGCAGCAAAAGCACCGTTGAAATTTTAACGAAAAATATCGGTCTGTATTCAACCGCCTGCATCATGTACATGCTGGTGGGCTATCAGATCATGTACGGCGAAGGTCTCAACAGCTTCATTCCTGGATTCGGCTTTTTCCTTGATCCGGATAACAGCGTAGAAGGCGTAATCACCAGTGGTGGCGACGACTATTACTCCAAATCCGCCGACTTTTTCTTCCAGGTGGTCTTTGTCGCCACCGCGATGTCGATTGTCTCCGGTGCCGTTGCCGAACGCATGAAGCTGTGGGCCTTTTTATTGTTTGCGGTTGTTATGACCGGCTTTATCTATCCTTTCCAGGCGTACTGGAGCTGGGGCGGCGGCTTCCTGGATGGCCTGGGCTTTAGCGACTATGCCGGCTCTGGCATTGTCCACCTCAGCGGTGCGATGGCAGCACTGGCCGGGGTTTTGCTGCTTGGGGCACGACGCGGCAAATACGGCTCCGGCGGCCAGATCAATGCCTTACCGGGCGCTAATCTTCCCCTGGCCACACTCGGTGTATTTATCCTCTGGATGGGCTGGTTTGGCTTTAACGGCGGCTCTGAACTCAAAGTCTCTGATGTGGATTCTGCAAACGCGGTGGCGATGGTCTTTGTCAACACCAATCTCTCCGCAGCGGGTGGTGTTGTCGCTGCCCTGCTGGCCTCGCGTCTGATGTTTGGTAAAACCGATCTGACCATGGGCCTCAATGGTGCCATTGCCGGACTGGTATCCATCACCGCCTCACCGCACACCCCTGATCCATGGCTGGCCATGCTCATTGGCGTTGTCGGTGGCGTATTGGTCGTGCTATCCATTGTCGCTCTGGATCGGATGCGTATCGACGATCCGGCGGGTGCCATTTCTGCGCATGGTACCGCAGGGATCTGGGGCGTGATGGCGGTGCTGCTCTCCAACTCGGAGGCCACCTTGATCGGACAGCTCGCCGGACTTGGTGCCATCATCGGCTTTGTCTTTAGCCTAAGCCTGATCTTCTGGCTGCTGATCAAAGTCACCATGGGCATACGCATCAGCCAGGAAGAAGAACACCTCGGCGCGGATGTCTCGGAATGCGGTTTGGAAGCGTATCCAGAATTTACCAATAAATGACACAGATGCAGTTGTTTTCTCCTTAACTCCTGCAAGGTGGTGGGTCTTTACGGGCGCGACATGCGCCCGTTTTTTTTGCAAAACGCATTCACCCTACACAGCAACGTTAAGGCCTTATTGCCATAGCCTGTCACCCTGTCAAGTTCCAGTTCGGCCTTACTGTCTGAGCGCTTGGGCCAGGCGGGCGACGGCGGTGCCGACGCTGTGAGCGCTGCGGCGCTGGTTTTCGTCAGTGAGCTGTCCGGCGGCATCAAAGGCGCGGGTGGCGTTGCCCAGGCTCATTTGTTCCGGGACGACGATAAAGCCCAGGTTGGCCAGGTAGTGGCGGGTGTGTTGCAGGGCACGGATACCGCCCAGGCCGCCAGGTGAGGCGGTGCCAACGCCCGCCGGTTTGCCGTGTAAATGCACACCGCCAAAGCGCCCGGAACCATCGGCGAGCGGGCGGGAGATCCAGTCAAAAGTGTTTTTCAACAGCGGCGTAAAAAAGCCGTTGTATTCCGGGCAGGTCAGCAATAGGCCATCATGCTCGGCAAACAGGCTATGCAGGCGGGTGACGTTGGCGGGTAAGCCCTGTTGTTGTTCAAGTTCTTCGTCATAGACGGGCAGTGAATAATCACCCAGCTCGATCAGTTCAACCTCAGCGCCAAGGGTGCGCGCACCTTCCGCCATGACCAGGAGCAGTTTGCGGTTCAGGGATGCTTTACGGGTACTGCCACACAGGGCGAGTAAACGGGGGGTGGACATGCAATACCTCCAGTATTCAAGGGGTTGAGGAGCGCCGACGTGCCGTCGGCTGGTCGGGACGTGGCGGACGCATCCTTGCGTTAGCCTATATCAAGCGACACCTGGAAGGTGTCGCTACGCTTGGCGTGCCGCCTGGATGCGCTGGCGCACCTGTGCCGGGGCAGTGCCGCCGTGCAGCTTACGCGCAGCGACCGAGCCTTCCAAGGTCAGGACCTCAAAGACATCGGCCTCAATGCGTTCACAAAAACCGCGTAATTCCTCCAGGCTCATGTCAGCCAGATCGCGTCCGCTGTGTACACCGTGTTGCACAGCGCGGCCAACCACCTCATGGGCGTCGCGGAATGCCAGACCTTTGCGCACCAGATAATCGGCCAGATCGGTGGCGGTGGCAAAGCCGCGTCGCGCAGCTTCGTACATGACCTCGCGGCGTACCTGAAGATGCGGCATCATATCGGCAAAGGCGCGCAGGCAGCCCAAGAGGGTGTCGATGGTGTCAAACAGCGGCTCTTTGTCTTCCTGATTGTCTTTGTTGTAGGCCAGCGGCTGAGCTTTCATCAGCGTCAGCAGGGCCACCAGATTGCCGTTGACCCGGCCAGTTTTGCCGCGCACCAGTTCGGGCACATCGGGGTTTTTCTTTTGCGGCATGATGGAACTGCCGGTGCAGAAGCGATCGGGCAATTCAATAAAGCCAAACTGGGCGCTGGTCCACAGAATCAATTCCTCGGAAAAGCGCGACAAATGGGTCATGATCAAAGCCCCGGCGGCGCAAAACTCAATGGCAAAATCACGGTCACTGACCGCATCCAAGGAGTTATCGGAAATGCCCTCAAAGCCCAGCAGCTGCGCTACATACGCCCGATCCAGCGGGTAGCTGGTACCGGCCAGCGCTGCAGAACCCAGCGGCAGGATATTCACCCGACGGCGGCAGTCTGCCAGACGCGCATCATCGCGCTTGAGCATCTCAAACCAGGCCAGCAGATGATGCCCGAAGGTCACTGGCTGGGCCGTTTGCAGATGGGTAAAGCCGGGCATGATGGTGTCGGCCTCACGCTCGGCCAGATCCAGCAGACCCTGCTGCAGACGCTGCAACTGCGCCCGGATAAGATCAATGGCCTCGCGCACATACAGGCGGATATCGGTGGCCACCTGATCATTGCGCGAGCGCCCGGTATGCAGTTTTTTGCCGACCTCGCCGATGCGCTCAATCAGCCGCGCCTCAATATTCATATGCACATCTTCGCGGGCAATCGACCAGGTGAACTGACCCTGCTCAATTTCCGCTAAAATGGCATCCAGCCCCTGCACAATGGCCTGACATTCGGCCTCGCTCAGCACGCCAACCTTGGCCAGCATCTGCGCATGGGCTTTGGAGCCGGCGATGTCGTGACGATACAGGCGTTGATCAAAGGCCACCGAGGCGGTGAAGGCTTCAACAAAGGCGTCGGTAGGTTCGGCAAAGCGGCCTCCCCAAAGTTTATCGTGTGCAGCGTTCATGAACTCAACAAGTCAGGGTGTGGTGTGTGTGAATGGGGCATGTTGGCCCGTTGTTTTGCATTTGAGCCTAGCACGCGCTTTGCTGCGTGACAACCGATCTGTGCAAGGCACGCAGGGCAAGCGGTTTGCCGCTATGTGCCCAATTGGAGCGCCGAGTTGTACTCGGCCTGTCGGGACACAGATTAAAAACCTGCTGAGTGCAACTCGGCGATCCATCTTGGCGATTCGTGTGGCGGACGCAGCTTGCGTTCGCTGATAAAGCGACGGCTAGAAGCCGCCGCGACCTTCGGAGGAGAAACTGATGACCATGCCTGCGCCCCTCTCGGCAGAGCGCACACAACGACACGCGCCACAAAGCTATGCCCGGCGGATTTTGGGGGATGTCTTGATCCGCTGGGGGGCGCGCATCGGTTTGCTGTGGATTGGGCTGTTGGTCGTTTTGGCGGTTTTTGCCCCGCTGCTGGCCAATTCGCACCCCTTGTTGCTTTCCGAGCAGGGGGTGATTCACAGCCCCATGTTGGCGCATCTTGGCCCCGTGGACTGGAGTTTATTGCTGTGTGTGTTGATCGCTTTGCCGATCGCTCTGAGCCTGCGCCGCTGGAAAACGCGGCTGTTGTGGGTGCTGGGGTTTTTAGTGACAACGCTCACGCTCACCCATCTTTGGGTGAGTCCGCCGACCTTGGTGATTTACGAGCAATACCGCCAGGCACAGGCCGAGCAGCGTTATGACTGGGTGATTCATGCGCCGATTCCCTACTCACCCAAGGATTATCTGCGCGATTACGGCGACACCGGTCTGGAAGGGCCGTTGACCGGCAGCGAGCGGCGTCATTGGTTCGGCACCGAGGAAAACGGCGCGGATGTGCTCTCGCGCATGATTCATGCCGCCCGCATCGCCCTGGCGATTGGTTTTATTGCCACCGGCATTGCCTTGTCCATTGGGGTGGTGATTGGTGGCCTGATGGGCTATTTTTCCGGGATTGTGGACATGCTGGGGATGCGTCTGGTGGAGATTTTTGAGGCCATCCCCACCCTGTTTTTGCTGCTGACCTTTGTGGCCTTTTTTGGGCGCAGTCTGTACATGATGATGTTTATCATCGGCATCACCTCGTGGTCGGGCTATGCCCGTTATGTGCGCGCAGAATTTTTAAAATTGCGCGGACAGGAGTATGTCCAGGCGGCGATTGCCTGTGGCCTGCCGCTGCATTCGGTGTTATTTCGTCACATGCTCCCCAATGCCATGGCGCCGGTGCTGGTTGCTGCCAGCTTTGGTGTGGCTTCTGCCATTTTGGCGGAGGCCACCTTAAGCTTTCTGGGTCTGGGGCTGGTGGATGATCCGTCCTGGGGGCAGATGCTCAATCAGGCGGTGCAGTCTTCTACATTTAATTGGTGGATGGCGGCCTTTCCCGGCGGTGCGATTTTTCTGACCGTGTTTGCCTATAATCTGTTGGGTGAATCTTTGCGCGATGCGCTTGACCCGCACCTGAAACGATAATCTTATGGCATCGCTGCTCCTCCGCTGGCGATGCCGCAGCCGACTGAAAAATCTGTGAAAATACCTTTTGTTCATCTCCATCTGCACACCGAATTCTCCCTGCAAGACGGCCTGGTACGCATCGGGCCGCTGTGCAAACGCCTCAAGGAGCTAGGGCAACCGGCCTGCGCCGTCACCGACCAGCACAATCTGTTTGGCATGGTGAAATTTTATAAAGCGGCCCTTAAAGCTGGCATCAAGCCTCTGATCGGCGCCGATGTCTGGGTCAGCGCTGCCCGTCTGTCTGAGCCGCCCTCCCGGCTGGTGTTGCTGTGCCAAAATGAGGTCGGCTATCGCCATTTGAGCGTCTTGCTCAGTCGTGCCTATCAGGAGAATCAGCACAGCGGCATACCAATCATTGCCCGCGATTGGCTCGGTCACACAACGGAGGGCTTGATTGCCTTATCTGCAGGCAGCAGCGGCGAGATTGGGCGGGCCTTGCTCAGTCAGTCCGCCCAGGCAGAGGCTTTGGCGGCGCACTGGGCGCGCTGCTTCCCGGATCGCTTCTATCTGGAGTTGATGCGTACCGGGCGTGCTCGCGAAGAAAGCTATCTGCAGGCCGCCGTGGATATGGCCCAAGCCCTGGATTTGCCGGTGGTGGCGACCAACGATGTACGCTTTCTTGACCGGGAGGATTTTGAGGCCCATGAGGCGCGGGTGTGCATTCATCAAGGTCATGTACTGGATGATCCGAGACGGCCACGCCGCTACAGCGAAGAACAATATCTGCGCAGCACCGAAGACATGGCGGCGCTGTTTGCCGATCTGCCCGAGGCCCTGGAAAATACCCTGGAGATTGCCACCCGCTGCAATCTAAGTATCACCTTGGGCAAAAGTGTACTGCCTGATTACCCGGTGCCCCCACCGCTGAGCGTGGATGAGTATTTTCGCATGCAATCGCGCCAGGGGTTAAGCGAGCGCCTGGAACGCCTGCTGCAAGACCCTACCCAGACGATCCCCCGCCAGGCCTATGAAGAACGGCTGGAGATTGAGCTGGATGTCATCTGTCAGATGGGCTTTCCGGGCTATTTTCTGATTGTCGCCGACTTTATCCAGTGGGCCAAGGACAACGGCATCCCGGTAGGGCCGGGACGTGGCTCCGGGGCCGGTTCGCTGGTGGCCTATGCCCTCAAAATCACCGATCTGGACCCCTTACGCTACGAGCTGCTGTTTGAGCGTTTTTTAAACCCCGAGCGCGTCTCCATGCCCGATTTTGACATCGACTTCTGCATGGAAGGGCGTGATCGGGTGATTGATTATGTCGCACAGCGCTATGGCCGGGAGAAAGTCTCACAGATCATCACCCACGGCACCATGGCCGCCAAGGCCGTGGTGCGCGATGTGGGGCGCGTCCTCGGACATCCCTATGGTTTTGTAGACCGCATTGCCAAGCTGATTCCCTTTGAACTGGGCATAACCTTAAGCAAGGCACTGGCCCAAGAAGAAGAACTCAAGCGCCTGTATGAACAGGACGAAGAAGTACACACCCTCATTGATCTGGCGCAAAAGCTTGAAGGCGTGGCGCGCAACGCGGGTAAACACGCCGGGGGCGTGGTCATTGCCCCCTCACAGCTTACCGATTTCTCGCCGCTGTATTGTGAAGCGGATGGCCAAAGCGTAGTCACCCACTTTGACAAAGATGATGTCGAGGCCATCGGTCTGGTCAAATTTGACTTTCTCGGCCTGCGCACCCTGACCATCATCAACTGGGCCGTCCAGGCCATCAACGCCCAGCGCACCCAGGCCCAACTGCCCCCCCTGCGCATCGACGATATTCCGCTCGACGATCAACAGGCCTTTGCCCTGCTCAAGCGCCAGGAAACCACCGCCGTCTTTCAGCTGGAATCACGCGGCATGAAAGAGCTGATCAAGCGCCTGCAACCGGATAATTTTGAAGAAATCATCGCCTTGGTGGCTCTCTATCGACCCGGCCCCCTGCAATCGGGCATGGTAGACGACTTCATCAATCGCAAGCACGGCCGCGCCAAGGTCGAATACCCCCACCCCAGCCTGGAACCGATCCTAAAGCCTACCTACGGGATTATTTTGTATCAGGAACAGGTCATGCAAATCGCCCAGGTTCTCGCCGGCTACAGCCTCGGCGGCGCGGATTTACTGCGCCGGGCCATGGGAAAGAAGAAGCCCGAGGAGATGGCTCAGCAGCGCGAGATATTTGTCAGCGGTTCCAGTGCGAACGGGGTTGTGCAGGACAATGCCAATTACATCTTCGATCTGATGGAAAAATTTGCCGGTTATGGCTTTAACAAAACCCTGGCGGCGGGGACGCGGGTGTATACCGCTGAGGGGATTAAAGCCATTGAGGACTGCAGGCCGGGGGATCAGGTGTTCAGCATGAACCCCGATGGCCGTGTTACGCCCGCTGCGGTGGTGGCGCTGCATGATCATGGTCAGGTGAGTTTATGGGAGGTTCGTTTTCATGATGGCACGGTGGAGCGTTGCACCCTGGATCATAAATGGCTGACACATCATGGTCAGCGGCCTTTGTGGCAGATTATGCAGCACAATGAATCGGTCTGGGGGGTGGCGGCGGACGAAGCCTTGAGCGATCTGGCGGCGCACAGCGCAGGCTGTTTTCCCACGCGGGTGGTGTTACGCCATCCGCGTGCCGTGCGTTTTGTGGGCTGGGCGCAAGGCTATGACCTGGAAGTCGATCACCCCGGCCATAATTTTTTGCTGGCCTCGGGGCTGTGCTGTTCCAATTCCCACTCGGCGGCCTATGCCCTGGTCAGTTATCAAACGCTGTGGCTCAAGGCGCATTATCCGGCGGCGTTTATGTCAGCGGTTTTATCGGCGGATATGGATCACACCGACAAGGTGGTCAACCTGATTGAGGAATGCCGGGCGATGGGACTTGCCGTGGTGCCGCCGCATATCAATGAATCAGGGTATATCTTCACGGCCCGCGATGAACAGACCATCATCTACGGCCTGGGCGCGATTAAAGGGGTGGGCGAGGCGGCCATCGAGACAGTATTGCAGGCGCGCCAGCGGGGCGGGCAATTTCAGGATTTAGACGAGCTGTGCCTGCGCATGGAAGCACAAAAACTCAACCGGCGCACCCTGGAGGCCTTGATTCGGGCGGGCACCCTCGACAGTCTCGGCGCCCATCGCGCCAGCCTGATGGACGCCCTGCCACATGCCATGCTCCGCGCCGATCAGCATCAACGCAGCGCCAGCGCCGGGCAGTTTGATATGTTCGGCATGGCCTTGGAGCCAGTACCCTCGCCGCTGCTCGACGCGGGTACGCAGATCAGCATCGCCACCATTCCCGACTGGGACGATCAAACCCGCCTGCAAGGCGAGAAAGAAACCCTGGGCCTGTATCTTACCGGTCACCCCATTGACCGCTATGAGACAGAACTGCGCGCCATCACCGGCAAAAGCATTGCCGAGTGGACCACCGAGATCTGTGATCACAGCTCACCCGAACGACAAAGCCAGAACAACGATAGAGACGGCAAAAAACGCCGGGCGCCGGAATGTGAGCTCACCGTTGCCGGCTTGATTATCCAGCTGCGCACCCGTCAAGGCGGGCGCGGTAAAATGGGCTTTCTTACCCTGGATGATCGCACCGCTCGCATCGAGGTCGCCCTGTTTGGCGAAGAATACGAGCGCTTCAAACACCTGCTGCACAAAGACCAACTGGTCATCGTCGAAGGCAGCGGCGGCATCGACGAGTTCAACAACGCAGTGCGCATCCGCGCCCGTACCCTGATGTCTTTGGAACAAGCCCGCCGCCAGCTGGCCAAGCGCATGGTCGTGCAACTCAAAGCCCCTGTTAACCACGACCTGATCGCACACTTAGAAAGCCTGCTCAGCCCGCATCGCAATGGCCCATGCCCGGTGTTTATCCACTACGAAAACACCCAGGCCCGCGCCGTGTTTAGACTCGGCCCGCCCTGGCACCTAAACCCCGACGACACCCTCCTAGAACAACTACGCAGCCATCTGGGCAGTGAAGCGATTGAAGTGCATTATTAATTGCGAGTGGGGATTGCTGAACGGAGCTTTTGTCGTTTATTGTCTTGGCATCGGTTCATGCGCATCGAACGGTGCGCTCAGCGCCGAGCACATCACCGAAACCCCTCAATACCTCACTTGCCCAAGTGTTTCAGGAACAGAATTGTTATGCGCGTCGTAGTGATTGAAGATGAACCGGCCTTGCTGGCGCAGTTAGCGCAGCGGATGCGGGCAGAAGGTTGGCGGGTGGATACCAGCAGTGACGGGCACGATGGCCTGTATCAATTGCTGGAATATCCGGCGGATCTGGCAGTGGTGGATCTCGGCCTGCCGGGGCTTTCCGGGCTGGAGGTGATTCGTCAGTTGCGCGCCCAGCAGCGCCGCGTGCCGGTGTTGATTTTAACCGCACGGGGGCAGTGGCAGGAGAAGGTGGAAGGGCTGGAGGCGGGGGCGGATGATTATCTGGTCAAGCCCTTTCATATTGAGGAGTTGATGGCCCGGCTCAAGGCCTTGGCGCGACGGGCGGCCGGGGCGGTCAGTGCGCGCCTGGATTTTGGCCCCCTGGTGATAGACACCGATGCCCAGGCGGTGAGTCTGGATGGGCGCGCAATCTCCCTCACAGCCTTTGAATATCTGCTGCTTGAACAGCTTAGCCGCCATGCCGGGCAGGTGATCTCCAAACAAACCCTGTCAGATTATCTGTATCCGCACGATGAGGATCGTGACAGCAATGTCATTGAAGTGTTGATTGCCCGGCTGCGCCGCAAGCTGGATCCCACGGATACGGAGCGCTTCATCGAAACCCTGCGCGGGCGGGGTTATCGCTTTAAGGTTTCAATCGCCGAGTCTGGCGATACGCCGTCGAACTGATAGCCGAACAGGGCGATGTCCTGGGCATAGTGCTGTGCCACTCGCTCGGCGCTTTCATCATCATAATAGCGCCGATAATCCTGGCGCGAGGTGGCTTTGCGCTTGTGTGGCAGATCCACTGGTTTAAGCCCGATGTGGGTGCAGATATGCCCAAAGTCGGCCTGTAGATTCTCATAATGGCCAATGTAGTCGACGATGACGTTTCCCTGCAGATCGACCAGGTAGTCGCGCTGGCGCTCCAGTGAGGTATCCAGCAGATAATTCCACGGACGCTGTGGGTCGAATTTATAGCGGATGAAGTCGCTAAAGCTATGGATGTGTGTCAGGAGGTGTGGGTGTTCGCGTTGCAGGTGATGATAGGAGCTGACCTGTAAATCCCAGGGGTTGCGCACGAAAACGAATTTATAAAGTTTGCGGTAGACCTCGGCGGGTAGCATTTCCTGGGCGGCGATGGCTTTGGCATGGCGCGGGAATTTGGTGGCGATGCGATGCCTGCAGAGCTGGTCGAGTTTGTTGGCCAGCCACATCGGCACGCCGCACGGGCCTTGGTAGCGGTAGCGGGTTAATGCGGCGCGCACGCTGGTGCCACCGGTTTTGGCGATATGCACAAACAAAAACTGGTGTTTGAGGGATAACAGCATGGTGGGTGGTTTGGGTTGGTTTACTGGGGGATGCGCCTGAGTGCATGTATGCACATCCACTCAGGCGCAAGGATGACCCTGCGGAGGCAGGGTGTTGGCTTATTTGTTCAGCCGGTTGTCGATGAGGTTATCCACGACGCTGGGATCGGCCAGCGTGGAGGTATCTCCCAGCGTTTCCAGCTCATTGGCGGCAATCTTGCGCAGAATGCGGCGCATGATTTTGCCCGAGCGGGTCTTGGGCAGGGAGGGCGCAAATTGCAGCAGGTTGATTTTGGCAATCGGCCCGATTTCTTCACGCACCAGACCAATCAGCTCCTTGATCAGCGCATCATTGCCTTGTTCGCCTGCCATCAGGGTGACGTAGGCATAAATCCCCTGGCCGGTGATGTCGTGCGGATAGCCAACCACCGCTGCTTCAGCCACCTTGGGATGCATGACCAGCGCGGATTCAATTTCTGCCGTGCCCAGACGATGCCCGGAGACGTTGAGCACGTCATCGACCCGGCCAGTGATCCAGAAATAGCCATCTTCATCGCGGCGGGCACCGTCGCCGGTGAAATAATAGCCCGGATACATTTTGAAGTAGGTTTCGATGAAGCGCTTGTGATCGCCATAGACACTGCGCATCATGCTTGGCCAAGGGGCCTTGATGCACAGATTGCCTTCTGCCACGGTGGTGGTGATTTCCTCGCCGCGATCATCCAGCAATACGGGCTGTACCCCAAAAAATGGCACCGTGGCTGAACCGGCCTTGAGATCTACCGCGCCGGGCAAGGGAGAGATCATGTGTGCCCCGGTTTCGGTCTGCCACCAGGTATCCACAATCGGGCAGCGTTCTTTGCCAACCACGCGGAAATACCACTCCCAGGCCTCGGGGTTGATCGGCTCACCCACCGATCCCAGCAGGCGCAGCGAATCCAGTGAGTGCTTGGTGACGAATTGATCGCCCGCGCCCATCAGCATACGAATGGCGGTCGGGGCGGTATAAAAAATCGAGACCTTGTGCTTGTCGCAGACCTGCCAGAAGCGGCCATTGTCGGGATAGGTTGGAATCCCCTCAAACATCAAGGAGGTGGCGCCATTGGCCAGCGGGCCATAGATGATATAGCTATGCCCGGTGACCCAGCCCACATCAGCCGTACACCAGTACACCTCACCGTCTTTGTAGTCAAACACCAGCTTGTGGGTCATGGCCACCTGCAGCAGATAGCCGCCGGTGGTGTGCATGGCGCCTTTGGGTTTGCCGGTCGAGCCGGAGGTGTAGAGGATGAACAAGGGATCCTCGGCATCCATTTCCTCGGCGGGGCACTGCGGGTCGGCCTTGGCCATTTCCTCGTGATACCAGACATCACGCGGTTCGTGCCATTCCACCGGATCACCGCCATGCTGTACCACGATACAGGTGTGTACGTCGGGGCACTGAGCAATGGCTTTATCCGCGTTTTTCTTCAGCGGAACTTTTTTGCCGCCGCGCAGGCTTTGATCGGAGGTGATCACCACACGGCAGTCGGCATCCTGAATGCGGTCACGCAGGGCATCGGGCGAAAAACCGCCAAACACGATGGAATGCACCGCACCGATACGCGCACAGGCCAGCATCGCCACAGCCGCCTCAGGAATCATCGGCAGGTAGATCGACACCCGGTCGCCTTTTTTCACGCCACGGGCTTTGAGCACATTGGCAAAGCGGCTGACATCGGCATGCAGTTCGCGGTAGGTGATTTTTTTGTCCGCGTTGGGATCATCCCCTTCCCAGATCAGCGCGACCTGATCGCCACGGCTTTCCAGATGACGGTCCAGGCAGTTGTAGGCGACATTGAGCTTGGCCCCGGAGAACCACTGGATGGCTACGTCGCTATCGGTGAAAGAGCCACTTACCACCTTGTCCCATTTTTTGAACCAGGTCAGATAAGTATCGGCCTGTTCGGCCCAAAAGCCTTCCGGGTCTTGCACGGAGCGCTGATACATCGCCTGATACTGTTCGGCGTTGACGTGGGCCTTGGCGGCAAATTCTGGAATCACTTTATGAAGATGGACTTCTGACATCGTTGTGGGTCTCCTTAATCAAAGGTTTTTATGCTCATGCGCTCGACAGGCCATAGTCTACCAAGGGATGAGCTGTTTTTGTGCATTCGTGGCGGCACCTTCCCGGTGTCGCTTTTTTTAGCGGCATCACGATGATGCCGCCACATCCAGCGGCTGCGGCGTCCTGGCCGGATTTTTTAGATATCACCACAAAGCAAACGCCCGGCCTTCTGTAGAGAAAGTCGAGCGCTGCGGTGTGACGCCAAAGACGGCCCCAGGCTTGTCGGCTCAGGGCCGTTTAGCGTTTCTGCTAAGGGTTTAAAGCCTTAACCGGCGCGCGGTACACGCACACTTTCCACCAGCTCCTGAATATGTGCAGGGGGTGGTGCGGTGACCCGCGATACGGCAATGGCGACCGCAAAGTTCAGTGCTGCACCAATGGCACCAAAGGATTGCGGCGAGATGCCCAGCAGCCAGTAATCGGCATTATCCGGGAATACGTTGGTACCGGGAAGGAAGAACCAGCCTTTGTAGATGAAAATATACAACAGGGTGGATATCAGACCGGTCAACATCCCGGCAATGGCCCCGGCGCTGTTCATGCGCTTGCTGAAAATCCCCAGCATCAGCACAGGGAACAGCGAAGAGGCCGCCAGACCGAAGGCCAGGGCCACCACCTCTGCGGCAAAGCCCGGTGGATTAAGCCCCAGATAACCGGCCAGCAGAATCGCCGCAACCATGGAGATACGCCCGGCCATCAGCTCTCGTTTCTCCGAGATCTTGGGCATGATGATCCCCTTCAAGAGGTCATGCGAAATCGCCGAGGAGATGGCCAGCAATAGACCCGCCGCCGTGGACAAGGCCGCTGCAATACCACCCGCAGCCACCAGCGCAATCACCCAGTTGGGCAGACCGGCAATTTCGGGGTTGGCCAGTACCATGATATCGCGATCGACCCGCAGCTCACTGCCCTGCCAACCGTATTCCTCGGTGGCCATCGCAGAAAACTCTGGGTTTTTATCGTTGTAATACTGAATGCGCCCGTCTTCGTTGTGATCTTTAAACTCCAGGAGGCCAGTGGCTTCCCAGGTGTGCATCCAGCGTGGGCGTTCTTCATGCAGGAGGCTGCCTTCAGGATGGCCAACTTCACCCGGTTGTACGGTCTTGACCAGGTTGTAGATGGCCATGGCACCGACGGCTGGGGCGGTGGTGTACAGCAGGGCAATAAAGAACAGCGCCCAGAAAGCGGATTTACGCGCATCACGCACACGCGGTACGGTGAAGAAGCGAATGATGACGTGCGGCAGACCCGCAGTACCAATCATCAGCGCCAGGGTCAACAGCACCATATTCAGCGTACTGAAGGTGTTGCGGTCGGTATACGCCGGGAATCCTATATCGGCAATGACCTGATTGAGTTTATCCAAAAGATAAACGCCATCGGTACCCACAACCGTGCTACCCAGACCGATCTGCGGCAGCGGCATTCCGGTCAGTTGCAAGGAAATGAAGACCGCAGGGACGGTGTAGGCAAAGATCAGTACTACATACTGGGCGATCTGGGTATAGGTAATGCCCTTCATGCCACCGAGTACGGCGTAGATGAAGACAATGGTCATCCCCGCTGCCAGCCCAACGGCGATATCCACTTCCAGAAAGCGCGAGAAGGCGATCCCCACGCCGCGCATCTGCCCGACCACATAGGTAATCGACATCACCAGCAAGCAGATGATGGCTACCAGACGGGCGGTGCGTGAATAGAAACGATCACCGATGAACTCAGGCACCGTGAACTTGCCAAACTTGCGCAAATACGGCGCAAGCAGCATCGCCATCAGCACATAACCACCGGTCCAGCCCATCAGGTAGACCGAGGCGTCAAAGCCCATGAAGGCAATCAAGCCCGCCATAGAGATAAACGAGGCCGCCGACATCCAGTCCGCAGCGGTGGCCATGCCGTTGGCAATGGGATTGACGCCTTTACCGGCGACGTAAAACTCACTGGTCGATGATGCACGCGCCCAAATCGCAATACCGATGTAGAGCGCAAACGTGGCACCGACCACAATAAAGGTCAGTAATTTTAGATCCATGGAAGGGTCCCCTTATGGCGTTTGGATATCAATCTTCGTGAACGTTGAATTTGCGGTCGATCTGTCCCATGCGCCAGGCATAAAACAAAATCAGCAGCAAAAAGACGTAGATCGAGCCTTGTTGTGCAAACCAAAAGCCCAAGGGATAGCCGCCAAGGCTGATGTGGTTCAGCAAGGGCGCGAGCAAGATGCCAAAGCCAAAGGAAACCACAAACCAGATCACCAGACAGATGCTGAGCAGGCGTACATTGGCCTTCCAGTAACTTTCACGGTCTGCATCCTGAATGGCGGCGCGCTCCGCTGCTGGCGGGGTGACAGGAGCAGCGGGTGCAGCCTCTGCCTCAGTCTTTAGTGGTGGTGTGTCAGCCGCAGGCGTTTTGTTTTCTTCGTCCGCCTGTGGTTTATTTTCATCAACCATTTCATCATCTCCAAATTAAGTGAATGTTGCCATTAACAGGCTATGCACTGCCTTGGCGCCCGGATACACATCCAGTACCAAGCACAACACACAACGTGCAATGTTAACCCCAATGTAGCGTCTTTTTTATGCCTGATGGCGGTTAGTCGCCGAATTTTGGCGATGTCACCCAGCAAGCATAAAATAAACGATCGCATAAACTGATTATTTATTGAATTGAGCGTAAACTCTCCTTTAACGATTTATGTTGTAAGTTTTTGATTGCATGGAATTTACAATTGATATTCCGTGGCCAGCCGGGACTGCAGCTTGCGCACCTGACGGAAGGCCTCCTTGAGAATGCGCTGATCCAGATCATTGAGTAAATCCGGATTGACATGATTGCTCAAAGGCTTGCCTTCCAGAGCCTGTTGCTGATGCACGCGCATCCGCAGCATCTGGATATATTGACTGGAATCAATCCAGGCAGCGACATCTTCCTCATTGAGCACCTCCAGGCTGACGGCGCGGCGCAGACGCTCGGTGGTATTGGTTTCCTGCACCCCGGCACTCAGGGCAATAATCCGTGCCGCATCCACAATCGGGGTGACCCCGTTGAGTTTGAGATCAAGGGTGTTGCGATGCGCCCCCTTGGTGGCCACGCGAAAATCGCCTAAAAAGCCCAGCGGTGGCCGAAAGCCCATCGCGTTAGCGGCCATCTGCCGCCGAAAACGGCTGTTTTTGGCAGTTTTGTCCAACAGCCAGGCGCGCAATGAATCGGCTGGCTCAGCAGGCCCCATCAGCACGCGAAAATCAAAAAAGATGCTCGACTTGAGCAGGTGTTCCGGCGTGCCTTGATCAATCCAGCGGGCAAAGCGCTGCCGCCATTCATCAAAGCTTAGGCAGCATTCCGGGTTGCTGGCCATGATATTGCCGGTACACAGCGGAAAGCCACACTGATCCAGTGCCTGATTGATGCGCAGCGCCAAGGGCAAGAGTTTAGCGCGCACGGCATCGGCGCTTTGTCCATCCGGCACGCTGAACAAAATGCCGTTGTCCTGGTCGGTTTTGAGGGTCTGCTCGGCGCGGCCCTCACTGCCAAAGGCCAGCCAGCTGAATTCAATCCCGGTGTCGGGATGCTCGGCCATGCAGATCTCAATGGCCCGGCGGGTCACATGATCATTGAGCAGGGTAATGATCTGGGTAATCTGCTCAACGCGCACCCCCTGGGCAATCATCTGGCCGATGAGCAGATGAATGTCGCGACCAAAGCGCGCCAGCTTGTCGATATCCTGGGCGCGATGGATGGCACGGCTGAGATTCACCAGCCCAACCCGTTGCAGCGAAAACAAATCCCGCTCGGAAATCACGCCCACCAGTTTGCCCTGATCGACCACGCAGACATGGTGAAAGCCATGATAGGCCATCAGCATCGCCGCCTCAAAGGCAAAGGCCGCTGGTGTCAGGGTGATCGGATTGGGGCTCATGACCGTCTCGATGGAATCATCCAGACTGCGCTCCGGCAAAGTGACCCGGTTGAGCAGGTCATGCAGGGTAAACACGCCAATCGGACGATGCGCCTCATCGACTACAATCATGCTGCCCACATGCTCACGGTCCATAGTGTGCAAGACTTCACGCAATGAGGTATGGACCGTGCAGGTAATCGGGGCGCGGCGAATCCGTTCGGCTAAGCGGATATTGAGCGAGGTGTCATTGCCCAGGCCTTGACTGGCCTGACTTTGCACCTGCCGATGGGCCTGATCCAAAAGATTGGCCAAACGCAAGGTGCAGGCGCTGTTGAAGGGGTTAGACAGCTTGAGCAGCTTGTGAAAATCGTCGTAATCCAGCTCAAAGCAAAAGGTGTCCTCAGCGGCCTGATACACGGCTCGCACCGGCCGACGCGACAGCAAGGCCCCCACCGGGAAGCACTCGCCCGGTCCCAGATCCATGAGTTTTTCAGTGTTGTCCTGGCGCACCGGGGCCAGCTCGGCATGCACCCGACCTTGTTTGATGATGTGAAAACTTTGCGCCGGTCCGGCTTCAGGGCTGGTGATCAGCTCCCCGCGGGGATAAAAAATCAGCCGCAGACGTTTTGCCAGAAACTCCAGATCGCTGGCCTCCATCTGGTTAAATGGCGGATATTGGCGCAAAAATTCAAGCACAGGCGTTAATACGCCATTTTGCCCTTCAGAAGAATGCATCGCGTGGGCCCCGGACATAGACTTAGACGTTTTAAACTCACGCTGTCGAGTTCATGGCCATGCCCAAAGCACAGAGTGTGCCGATTTTTTTATATTTAATTTTCATTTAGTTATATCTTATTTTAAAGCTTGCATCTGTTACCTTAGGAAACAGCTGTTACCTAAGGTAACAGCTCACGCCGATCCAAAGTCCCCATGCACAGGCGTGTTCACCCAGCCAGCCCCGTAAATCGCTGTGGACTTTGCGCCGCCATCTTGCTAATTTCCCTGCACCCTTTGAGCTAACCTGTGAGCGTGCGCTTTTTATGAGCATTGCATTGATCAGTCACCACGACTGCCTGCTACATCGTGTGGCCAGCCACCATCCTGAAGTCCCTGACCGACTTGCGGCGATTGATGATCAACTCATTGCCTCCGGCATCGGTATTCTACTGCGCCATTATGACGCCCCCTTAGTCACTCGCGAACAGCTGGAGCGGGTACATGATGTCAGTTACCTGGATTTTGTCGAGCGCAGTGCGCCGCAAGACCAGGAAATCATCTGCCTGGATCAGGGCGATACCTGTCTGACCGAACATTCCCTCACCGCCGCCAGCCGGGCAGCCGGGGCGCCGGTGCTCGGGGTTGATCTGGTCATGAGTAAAGAAGCCGAAAGTGTGTTTTGCAATGTGCGCCCACCGGGCCATCATGCCGAGCGTGCCCGGGCGATGGGTTTTTGTGTGTACAACAATATCGCCGTAGGGGCGGCCCATGCCCTGGAAGAATATAAGCTCTCGCGGGTGGCGGTGATTGACTTTGATGTCCATCACGGCAATGGCACTGAGGACATCTTCCGCAATGACCCCAGAGTGCTGTTTTGCTCCACCTTCCAGCACCCCTTTTATCCACACACCGGTGCAGATACCCAAACCGATCACATTGTCAACGTCCCCTTGCCGGGGCGCACGGATGGTCAGGCCTTTCGTGAGGCCGTCAGCCAGCACTGGCTGCCGCGTCTGGAGGCCTTTGCACCGGAGTTGATCATGATCTCGGCCGGTTTTGATGCCCATCGCGAAGATGAGATGTCTGATTTTCGCCTGGTCGAGGCCGATTATGGCTGGGTGACCACCGAACTAAAAAAGATTGCCAAACGCCACGCGCAGGGACGCATCGTCTCCAGTCTGGAAGGGGGATATTCGCTGTCGGCGTTGGGGCGTAGCGTGGTGGCCCACATCGACGCCCTGATTGGTCACTGATTGTCGAGGCTAAAGATTTTAACGCTATGATGGTTCAGACGATTTGCGTATTAGGCGGCAGCGGCTTTTTAGGTCAGCATGTGCTCAGCCAGTTAGCCAGTCCGCAGCGCATGATTAACGTGATCACGCGCCACCCCTACCGGCACCGTCATCTGCTGATCGTGCCCGGCGTGCGGCTGATCAAGGCAGATATCCACGATCCGGCCACCCTAAACCGGCTCTTTAGCGGTGTGGATGCGGTGATCAATCTGGTGGGCAGCTTTGATGAAGGACGCCATCCCGACACCCGCCTGCGTCATCTGCATGTGGATCTGGTGCGCAAGATCATGAGCGCCTGCCGTGAACAGCGGGTGGCGCGACTGCTGCATGTCAGCACGCTGAATGCCGATGCCAGCAATGGCCCCAGCGAATACCTGCGCACCAAAGGCGAGGGCGAAAACCTGGTGCATACCCAGGCCGGTGAGACCCAGACCACCATTTTTCGCCCGTCCATGATCTTTGGGCCACAGGATGGTTTTCTCACGGAGTTTGCCACGCTGCTGCGCTTCAGCCCGGTGTTTTTCGTGCCCTGCCCCGGCTTTCGCTGTGCCCCGGTGTTTGCCGGAGATGTGGCCGCCTGCATGGCACAGGCACTCAAGCAGCGTCACAGCGTCGGCAAGCGCTATGATCTGTGCGGCCCCAAGGTGTACACCTTGGCGCAATTAGTGCGCTACACCGCGACACTTACCGGCCAGCGCCGCCTCATTGTGCCCCTGCCTGACGGTGCATCACGCCTGCAGGCGCGCCTGTTGGGAATCTTGCCGGGTAAGCCGTTTTCCATGGATCGCTATCACACCCTGTCGCTAGACAGCCTCTGCACGTCGGGCGAAAACACCCGCTGCAGCACACCGCTGGAGGCGATTGCCCCTAAATATCTGGGGGATGATTCCCTCGAAGGTCGCCTGAACCACTACCGCAGTCAACGCTAGCTTAGATGTCCGTTTCACCCCAGCGCTGGATCAACGAATGGCGGATGCCTAAGTGATCCAGCACGCGGGCCACCATGAAATCCACCAGATCATTGAGCGTTTGCGGCCGGTGATAAAATGCCGGGCTTGCGGGCATGATCACTGCCCCCATCTGTGCCAGGCTCAGCATATGGCCCAGATGAATCGCCGATAAGGGGGTTTCCCGCACCACCAAAATCAGCGTGCGCCGCTCTTTCAGGGTCACATCAGCGGCGCGTTCGGTCAGCGAGCGACTGGCGCCCGTGGCAATGGCTGAGAGGGTTGCCGTGGTGCAAGGACAGACCACCATCGCATCCAGCTGCGCCGAGCCACTGGCCACCGGTGCCGTCCACTGATCGCGCGCCAGCACCTGCAACTGCCCTGGGGCCGTTGCAAAGTGCGCATCTAAAAACGCTTGAGTGTCTGCGAGGGAGGGAGGGAGGCGCAAGGCGGTCTCGGTGTGCAAAACCACCCGCGCCGGGTCAGAAAGGGTCAGATAAACCCGCACATGCTGCTGTATTAAACACTCCAGCAGGCGCAGGCCATAGTGCGCACCGGAGGCCCCCGTCCAGGCGAGCAATACGGTCTTGGCAAAGCCTGCGCCATCCATCAGGGCAAGATGATGGATTTACTGCGCATTGCGATGGGCGTTGATCAGCGCCAACTGTTCAAACATCACCACCAATTCATTGGCGGGGCGATAACCGGGAATAATATCCCCGCTGTCCAGAACAATCGCCGGGGTGCCGCCGACGCCCATGGACTCACCCAGAGCCCGATGCTGGGCAATCGGGCTATCACAGCTTTTACTCTCAGCTACAGGCTTGCCTGCCTTGGCGGCATCAAAAGCCTTCTTGCGATCACTGGCACACCAGATATGCTCACTTTTCACATAACTGGGGGAGCCTTCCTCACTGCGCGGGAACAGAATATAGCGCACCTTCACTCCGGCATTATTCAGCTCGCCAATCTCGGCGTGCAGCCGCTGGCAATAGGGGCAATCCACATCCGTGAAAATCGTCACCGTGTGCTTGACCTCACCTTTGGGCGCATACACCAGCGTCTGGGCCTCGCTCACCCCGCGAATCAATTCACCGCGCGCCTTGGTGCGGCTGCTCTCGGTGAGATTATCGCGCGTCTCCAGATCCACCAGATTACCTTGCATCGCATAACGGCCATCCGCACTCAGGTACAAGATATTTGCACCATAACGCGCCTCATACAAACCATTCACCGGCGTTTGCACAATCGTATCCGGGCTGCCGGGAATAATTGTGGCCAAACGCTCACGCAGCTGATCAACGACCGCCTGATCATTTGCTACCGCCAATGGCGCAAACACAAAGGCGTAAGCGGCCCACAACGCCGCAAAACAATGCACGGTTTTTTTCATAATTTTTAGAAGACTCTTTAAAGGTTGAGGGATACGACCCAATGGACACCGCAAACGCAGACTAAAAGCAGACAAAACAGGCCGACGCATGAAGCCGTAAGCCGACTGTTTCACCGAGTGAGACCATCTACGAATGTGGAAACTTTGACTGTCTGCAGAATCGAAGTTCCTTACAAAGGGCAGGGCGGGACGGACTAACCCAGCACTTCCTTGACCGTCTGCAACAGTTGCTGGCGGGTAAAGGGCTTGGCCAGGGTTTTACGCGCACCAATCAAGGTTGCCGAATTTAGATTAAACTCCGCTGAAATACTGCGCCGCCCGCCGGAAATGGCAATGATGGGCAAATCGGGATGCGACACATGCAGGCGGCGGATAATATCCACCCCATCAAGCCTGGGCATTAAAATATCGGTAATCACCAGATCTGGCGGATTACGCTGCACCAACGCAAGCCCCGCCTCACCATCTGAAGCGGCCGTGACGCGATGGCCGTCTTGTCCCAGCATGGTACTGAGCAGGTCACAAAATAGCGGATCATCATCTATGACTACAATATTGGCCACGCACAGGCCCTCACAAAAAAGCTAGACAAAATCCTTCGCTGAGGCCTGGCCAAACCTTGATGCCATCAGGATTCAATATCCAGGGCGGGGCCATCTACCGACGAAGCAAAGGTCATTCTAACAGCGCCTTACAATTCCCCACAAGGGACACCCGCGCCACATGTTAGCCCAAAGCAGTAATGTCCCCTTCGTCCAATTCTAAAATGTCCCCTTTATATTTAAGCGGGAGGGGCACGCATGACGAAGGAGCACATTACGATGAGTCACAAAGAAATTGACCGACTAGAGATGATTCAGGCGGTGGCGAACAAGCATCTGCGGCAGGCCGAGGCGGCCCAGCGCCTGGGGTTGAGCG
>NZ_MU255057.1:175737-211520 GCF_000227725.2 Thiorhodospira sibirica ATCC 700588
GGTGCCACCCTCACCGTCTGCGAGGCCTTCGACGGCACCATCACCCTCCTGCACCAGGGGCACATCATGCCTTACCGTCTGTTGGCTGAGGGCGAACCGCCCACACCGCTGGATGATGAAAAAAGTGTCCACCACAGCGTCGACCAGGCCAAGGCAAAACAGACCGCCAAGCCAACCTACAAACCGGCGCCGGACCACCCTTGGAGAGGTCGGGGCAACATCACTCCGGCACCAGCCCAAACACCATAACCACGCATTCTACGGGGGACACTTCTGCTTTGCACAAAAGGGGACTTTTCTGAATTGGGTTGACAGGGACACCCGCGCCACAGCGCTACCCTTCACCAGTGATGGGCGAGAAGCCCCCGGCTTTAGCCGTGGGGGGTGTCAAAAGTAGATTAAGATAAACAATCGCCATGACAGCACCTCAGAAGCTGTTTGGAAGGTATCGCCTCAAGCCAAGCGGAGAGTCTAAACCTAGGTTTTATTATGTTAACTTTTGCTTACATTTTTAAACAAAAGTAGAGCTAAAAACTGTTGCTTGATTTTTTTCTGCAAATATCTATAATCGCTTATATGAGCAAGATATATCGCATTAACGAGTTTGCGAAACGGATCGGAAAAGCACCCTCGACAATTCGGCGCTGGGAGCGCGAGGGGAAGCTCGTCGCAAAGCGCCATCCTTCCGGACATCGCTATTTTGACGCAGCGGATGTGCGCTTGATGCTTGGTGGGGCGCCCCGTGAGCGGGATGTCGTGGTCTATTGCCGGGTTTCTAGTGCCGGACAGAAAGACGATCTCGCTTCGCAGGTCCAAGCGATGGAAACCTACTGCCTGGGCGCGGGGATCGCGGTGGATGAATGGATTCAAGAGATCGGTGGCGGGATGAACTTCAAGCGCAAGCGGTTTCTTGGCTTGGTTGATCGGATTCAGCGCGGTGAAGTGCGCCTGCTGCTGGTGGCGCACAAAGATCGGTTGATGCGCTTTGGCTTTGATCTCTTTGCGCACCTGGCGGATGAAAACGGCTGCAAGATCGTGGTGGTCAACCAGGAATCGCTCTCGCCCGAGCAGGAAATGGTCGAGGATTTATTGGCGATTGTGCAGACCTTTTCTTGTCGGCTGTACGGGATGGGCAAATACAAACAATCCATCAAGGAGGACTTTGCAGAGATGCCCGTTCGCCAGCCCAAGGATTTGTGCGAATGAAAGTCACGCGGATTTTGTGCGCCAAGCGCCCGAACCAGGGCAAAGTCGGGGCGTTGCGCGAACAGGCGCAGCGACTCGGGCAGGTGCGCTCCGAAGTCTTGGTCGATTCCGACGGCGACCACCACGGCCAGGAACTGGGCGCGATCCTCACCGACCAATCCGACAAACTCAAGATCAAATACCAGCGTCGCGCCAAGCTGCGGGCACTCGCCAACAACACCCGCAACCCGCGCAAGCGTCAACACATTCGCCAGTTCAACTTGGGGCGCAAGAAGCTCAACCGGCAGATGAGCAAAACCCATGCGCGCATCCGCGACATCGTATTTCAATCCGTTCACAAGGTGGTCGATAAAGCCGCCGTGATCGCGGCAGAAGATTTAACCGCCCCCATGGCGAGCAAGTCCTTCGGCAAGAATGCCAATCGTCGGCTGGCAAGCTGGACGAAAGGTGTTATTGCCCAAGCACTTGACAGTGTTTCAAGCCGTCGAGGTTCGACGGTCGTTCTGGTCAATCCGGCTTACACATCGCAAATGGATTCTCGAACTGGATGCCTTGACGGCAAACGGCAAGGGGATCAATTTTACTGTTCCGACGGGGTTGTGTTGCAGGCAGACCAAAACGCTGCGCGAAACGTGCTGACGAGGTTATCAGACCCGGACATTGAGCGGTTTACCCCGTTCAAGCGGGTCAAGGCGATCTTGCTGGAACGCACTGAGCGCCATTGGTTGGGACTGCTCAACCAGGACTCCAGTTGCTCGCCCTTCGGGGCGCTATCAACGGAGAGCGAAATGCCTAAAAATCGCATAAGCAACTTTGCTTAGGTTTTTAGGAACAGCAGCAGCAGTAGCAACTGATAATTCCTTGCTAGCCGCTCATAGCGCGTGGCGCCATCCATCTTCAGCGCACGGTGCGCCGTCAATGGATGGCGCTATTCTGTGGCACACGACACTTGGCCCGCAGGACCGCTTAACACCACAAAGGCCAACGCAAATTCGCGCTCATCGGCCAGACTGACATGCTTTTGCACGACACCAAGGCGTTGAGCAGTGGCCAACGCCTGGCCGCTCAGACCTAAGGTGGGTTGACCCAGATCGGTGTATTCCAGCCAGGCATCCTGCAGGCTCATATATTGTCCAATGCCCACGCCGAGCGCCTTGCTCACCGCCTCCTTCAGAGCAAAGCGTCGCGCCAGAAAGGCGGCGGGGTCGTGCTGCGAGGAATAGCGCGCCCATTCCAGAGGATGCAAGATACGCTGGGCGAAGCGCTCCTCGTGGCGCTCAATCACCTGACGGATACGCGCAATGCTGACCAGATCAGTACCGATACCGATAATGTTCATGCCTTGCGCGCCGCATCCATCAGGCGTCGCATTTCGGCAACGGCAGGCCCGATGCCATCAAACAGGGCGCGGGCGACAATCGCGTGGCCGATATTGAGTTCATTGAGTACCGCAATCGCGGCAATCTCGGTCACATTGCTATAGTCCAGGCCATGTCCTGCATTCACTATCAAGCCTAACTGATGCCCGTAAGCGGCAGCCTGACGAATGCGCTGCAGTTCTTTTGCATGTTCAGCGGGTGTGAGAGCATGAGCGTAGCGGCCAGTGTGCAATTCCACCACGGGCGCGCCGATGCGCCTGGCGGCCTCCAGATGCGCAGGCTCTGGCTCAATGAACAGGGAGACCTCAATGCCAGCCTCACTTAATACCTGACAATAGTCGCGCAGGGCTGCTTCATGGGTGAGCACATCCAGCCCGCCCTCGGTGGTCAGCTCCTCGCGCCGTTCCGGCACCAGACAGCACGCCTGGGGACGCAGGCGCAGGGCAATGGCCTGCATCTCGGCGGTGGCCGCCATTTCCAGATTCATCGCGGTTTGTATCAGCGGGCGCAGGGTTTCGACATCGGCATCCTGAATATGCCGACGATCCTCGCGCAGATGCAAGGTGATGGTGTCTGCACCGTGTGCCTCAATAATGCGCACGGCGGCGACGAGATCCGGATACGGGGTGTTGCGCACCTGGCGGATGGTGGCGATATGATCAATATTGATACCCAATTTCAAGGCAAAGGATTCACAGACCATGTTTTGTGGTAAATAATTGTCGAGTCATCAAGGGTTTGCCATGTAAATAATGGGCGATCACATGGCGTAGAAAGTATTTTACCTGCGCCCGCTGCAGCGCATCGTGAAAGCGCAGCGTCAATAAAGCGCCCAGCGCATCGCCACGAATACAGTGTGCTTCGCCCTGTTCGCTCACGCGAGCCTCGCGCAAGCCCTGCTGTGGTTCAAACACATACCATGCGTGTGCATGCAGCGTATCGGGGTCAATGAATTCAAGCCCACTGCCCAGCACCCGCAACAGACCCAGCTCATAAGCGCGCAAGGTGTCTGTCATGGGGTATTCGGGGTTTGCCAGGTCGGCGACACAGGCGGCATAGTGTGCAAAAAACTCCGCCTCCGGGGCCAGACGCGGCAGCAATTTTAGCGCAAGCTCGTTTAGATATAGACCACACCATAAACGTTCCCGCTGCAAGACAAAAACCTGCTGTTCCTCAGGCTGCTGCAAGGTGGGTAACTCACCGCGCCCGCGCACAGAAAACAGATAGCGGGTAAACAGCGTACAGCGCCCTGTCTGGCGCGAGCCTCCATGCAGGCGATACGCCCTTCCTCCAGGCTCAGCCATTCAAGCACCCGGCTGTTTTCCCGAAACGGGCGGGCATGCAAGACAAAACCGCTTAACGGCTCAGTGAGGATAGACTGCCCTGCTGTTTTTTGCTGCTCCTCTCCCTGAAGGAAGAGGATTCCTACGGCGAGGTTGCACAATGCACATACAACACACGCTTCGGTGGGTTCCTGCCCTGAGACCGCCCAAGAAGATGGCTTGGTTATCGCCGCTAAGCTCCACGCGGGAGCTTTTACGGTGGCGAACCAACCCACCTGCCTGCCGCGACGCACCTGCCTGCGCCGCGCGCGTCGCGGCAGGCAGGTGCTCCCCAGGACTCACATTCTCGTCTCTGACAGGCGTTACTTTCGGTCCGCCCGACCGTAGGTTCATAGAACATGGCCAGTATAGCGGCGCTATGCGAATCTCCACAAGCGAGATTCCCGCGCCGTGCGCTATCCCTCCCCGGCCTGAAGGCCGGGGTTTCTCGCGGAGAAACTGATGAGGAAAGCAGCGCGGCATCTGGAAGATGCCGCGATTTTACGTCAAGGGGTTGGGGCTTTGGGTCCGTCGAGGCCGGCTTCGACCATGGCGACGGCGCGAAACACGGCGCGCCCTTTGTTCAGCGTTTCGGCCCATTCATTGTCTGGCAGTGAGTCATAGACAATGCCTGCTCCGGCCTGAATGTGCAGGGTGTGGTTTTTGATGACGGCGGTGCGAATGGCAATGGCGGTGTCCATATTGCCCTGCCAGGAGAGATAGCCCACCGCGCCGGAATAAACGCCGCGCTTGACCGGTTCAAGTTCGGCGATGATCTCCATGGCACGCACTTTGGGGGCACCGCTGACGGTTCCAGCGGGAAAGGTGGCCCGCAAGACATCCATGGCTTTCAGACCCGGCTGTAAGCGGCCTTCGACATTGGAGACGATGTGCATCACATGTGAATAGCGCTCTACCACCATTTGCTCGGTGACCCGCACGGTGCCGGTGGCACTGACCCGCCCGGCATCGTTGCGCCCCAGATCAATGAGCATCAGGTGTTCGGCGCATTCCTTGGGATCGGCCAGCAGATCGGCCTCCAGTTGCACATCTTTCTCCGGTGTTTCACCGCGTGGGCGAGTGCCGGCAATGGGGCGTACAGTAACCGTGTCATGCTCCAGACGCACTAAAATTTCCGGCGAGGCGCCAACCACCTGATGATCGCCCAAGTCCAGATAAAACATATACGGGGAGGGATTTAAACAGCGCAGCGCCCGGTACAAATCCAGCGGGCGGGCCTTGAATGGAATCGACAAGCGCTGCGATAACACTACCTGCATCACATCGCCGTCGATGATATAACGACGGCAGCGCTCCACTGCGGCCTTAAAGCCCTCTTCCGTAAAGCCGGAAATGAAATCCGATTCCGCCACCCGGCGATGATCCTGCGTCGTCGCTGGCGGCGTTAAGGGAGCCTGCAAGCGCTGATATAAATCGGCCAGCCGCGCCTCTGCCGCTGACAGGCCGTCAGGTTTTGCATGGACCACCAGATACAGGCGTCCGGCCAGATTGTCATAGACCACCAGCTCATCACACAGCATCAGCAAGATGTCGGGCACCTCCAGCGGATCGGCTTTCGGGGTATCCGGGCGCAGACGCGGCTCGATATACTCAATGGTCTCATAACCGAAATAACCGACCAGCCCGCCAGTAAAGCGCGGCAGACCGTCATGCTCGGGGACCCGATAACGCGCCTGATAAGCCTCGATAAAGGCCAGCGGATCATCTACGGTCTGGCGCTCCACAATCTGCCCATCCTCCTCAATCAACACCTGCTGTCCATAGACCTTGAGCACGGTTTTTGCTGGCAAACCCACGATTGAATAACGCCCCCACTTCTCCCCCCCCTGCACCGACTCTAGCAGGCACGAATAGGGCATACTGGCCAGTTTTAGATAAACACTCAGTGGCGTGTCCAGGTCTGCAAGGATTTCCTTGACCAGAGGGATGCGGTTATAACCTTGTTCAATCAGTGTGTTAAATTGCTCAGGTGTCATCAGTTCCTCCGCGAGAAACCCCGGCCTTCAGGCCGGGGAGGGATAGCGGCTACGCGCTTGCAGCCGCCGGAATTAAGTGCAGGCCTTTCACCTGCTGGGCCGTGAGGCTCTGCCCGTAAGGGCCTGGTGACGGACAACGCCTCGCGGCGTGGTCGCTCCCCTCGCCAATGTGTACAACCGGCTCCCGCTTGCACGGCGATCAAAACCTTCGACGTTTTACCTTTCGTCAGCATGATCCTGACCTTTCAGAGCGGCAGACTGAGGAAGCATCCGCCGGTGAGTCTTAACGACCTGTTGTACACGTAGCCCCTTTAACAGGGCTTAGGCTGGTCAACCCAGCTTGTTTTCACCTGTCTGCGCCGCGTGCGGCGCGGCAGGCAGGCAAGCTCCGCCTTTTAGGGCGGGGTAGTTGATGGTTCGCTGTGTCGTGTCGGCAGAGGGGGGTTAGGTAAACAGCCTGGGCAGTTCATCCAGGCGATCAATCACGGCATCCGGCTGCTGTAAGCGGATATCTTCGCCGTGATTATAGCCATAACTGACACACACAATCTGAAAACCTGCACTGCGGGCGGCCTGCACGTCGGTGCGCGAATCGCCTACCATCAAGGCCTCCTGCGGTTTAAGCCTAAACCAGCCAGCGGCATAAAACAAAGGCCCTGGGTCGGGTTTGCTGCGCGGGAGTGTATCGCCACTGACTACCAGCGAGAAGTGATCGGCAATGCCTTTGTCGTGCAGCAATTGCGTGGTGAAGCGCTCCGCCTTGTTGGTGACACACCCGAGTTTAAAGCCTGCCTCGCGCAACATCGCCAGGCCCTCCAGCACACCCGGATACAAACGGCTGCGTTGCGAGGTATTGTCCTGATACAGCGCCAGAAACAGCGGCAAGGCGCGGGCAAACAAGGCTGCATCTGGCTCGCCCTCAAGCTGGCCCAGCAAGGCCCGCTTGACCAAGCGTTCCACGCCATTACCCACCCAGGTGCGCACTGCGGCCTCGCCATGCGGCTGTTTGCCCAATTGTTGCATCATGCCATCCACACAAAAAGCCAGATCGGGTACGCTATCGACCAGGGTTCCGTCAAGGTCGATGAGAATCATTTGCGGTCTTTGCATGATAAGGTCGCTTCAAGCCTTGGCCAGTTCAGCGCGCATCGCCTGGATGATGCTGTCATAACGGTTAGGATCGCTGGCCTTGGCCGCGCCGAAAATTGCCGAACCCGCGACAAAGGTATCGGCCCCGGCGGCCTTGATCTCGCGGATATTATCCACCTTCACGCCCCCGTCGATCTCCAGACGAATCTCACACCCGCTGGCATCAATGCGGCGGCGCACCTCACGCAGTTTTTCCAGCGTGGACGGGATGAAGGCTTGTCCCCCAAAGCCGGGGTTAACCGACATCAATAAAATCATATCCAGCTTATCCATCACATAATCCAGATACGACAACGGCGTGGCCGGATTAAACACCAGACCCGCCTTGCAACCCTCGGAACGGATCAGCTGCAAGGTGCGGTCAACGTGCTCGGAGGCCTCGGGGTGAAAGGTAATATAGGTCGCGCCGGCCTTGGCAAAATCCGGAATGATCCGATCCACCGGCTTGACCATCAAATGCACATCAATCGGCGCGGTCACGCCATGCTTGCGTAAGGCCTCACACACCAGGGGGCCAATGGTCAGATTCGGCACATAATGATTGTCCATCACATCAAAATGCACCACATCGGCACCGGCTTTCAAAACCTGATCCACCTCTTCCCCCAGGCGGGCAAAATCAGCGGACAAAATGGATGGCGCAATAAAATCAGGGCTTGGCATATCTCTTGTCGTCCTCATGCATCAATATTTTTAGAATGGTGCAATCCCCGGAGCACGCACCTCACATTCCTTGGGATATACGTTTTGAGCTTACACCTAGGTTTCGATTCGCTAACATTCAAATACAAACCCTCCTAGACAGCTCAGTTAGAAATAGGGTTTACATACGCTTTAGCATACCTTACGATGGCCTTAGCCCGAGAACCAAGGGCTGTTCTAGTTCTTTAATGAGTTTAGGTTTGCGGTTATCTGGGCAAGTCTTAGATGTAAAACCTGAATCGTACTCAAGAACTTGGCGCCAGATGTTTGTTCATTTGGCTTTGGCGGATCGGCCCATCCTCACTTGAGGGTGCGCGCTAACGTTTGTTAGCGAAACTCGATCAGTATATGCGAATGCAGGCAACACAGCCAGCGCCGTACCCGGATCAGTCTTTTTTGATCTTCACCGGATCGCAGACCTGCTTTTTCTTTTCCACCACAGCCTTGCATTTTTTGCAGCGAAATGCGCCGGGATGGGGATCAATTTTGGATTTTCCTTGACGGCATTTACCCATTAAATCAACTCTCTGAAAAAGCGCGGGGGGCTTTGCTCATCGACGCGGGCTGAGGCGCATCGGCGGCAAATACGACCAGATGGTTAAAGCCTGGACGGATGCCGATGCGTTCGCCCAGGGCGTAGTTTTCATGGCTGCGCGCCAGTAACAGGATTGGCTGGCCGCTGGGGAGGCGCAGCGTATAGAGAAAAGCCGCGCCGCGAAAGGCTTTGGCGCTGACTTCCCCGATGATGGTGCTGCTCGGATCGGGAGCGATATCATCCGGACGCACCAGCACATCCACCGCATCGCCTGGCCCGCAACCGGCGGGAATGTGGCCGGTGATCACCCCCAGTTCGGTGCCAACCTCGTGTGCATTCAACACCGTACCAGACAGCAACTCCCCCTGACCGATGAAGTCCGCGACAAAACGTGCCGCCGGGCGATGATAGAGATTATAGGCATTATCCCATTGCAGGATGCGCCCTTCGTGCATCACCGCAATGCGATCGGCAATGGCAAAGGCCTCAATCTGATCATGCGTCACCAGCAAGGCGGTGATCTGCTCGTGTTTGAGAATGGCGCGCACCTCCCGTGCCAGCCCCTCGCGCAATTCCACATCCATGCTGGAAAAAGGCTCATCAAGCAGCAACAGCCGGGGCCGGGGTGCCAGCGCACGCGCGAGGGCAATGCGCTGTTGCTGGCCGCCGGACAGGGCATGTGGATAGCGCCGGGCATAGTCTGGCAAGCCCACCAGGGCGAGTAATTCCTTCACCCGTTCACGCCGCTTGGCCTGTGGCCAGCGCTGGATACCAAAGGCGATATTATCCGCCACGCTCAGATGTGGAAACAGGGCAAAATCCTGAAACACCATGCCCACCTGACGCCGCTCCGGGGCCAGCGTTCTGCCCGGCTGGCTGACCGCTTCGCCATCGAGTTTGATGGTGCCACGCGCCAGCCCCTCAAAACCGGCAATGGCGCGCAGCAAGGTGGTTTTGCCGCAGCCGCTGGGACCCAGCAGGCAGCCGATGACCCCCTTGCGCAGGCCCAAGGTGACGTTGTGTACCACGGTTTTGCCGTGATAACCGATATCGACGTGATCTATTTCCAGTTCCAGGGTAGGGGCTGCACTCATGGATTGGCATGTCCGGGGCGAGAGGTGGCAATGGTGCGGCTGAGCAGGATCACCGGAATGATCCCCACCAGCACAATGGCTAAAGCCGCGCTGGCAGAATCGGCCAGGCGTTCATCCGAGGCCAGCTCAAAGGCGCGTACCGCCAGGGTATTGAAGTTAAAGGGACGTAAAATCAGGGTGGCGGGCAATTCCTTGAGCACATCCACAAATACCAATAACAAGGCAGTCAACACGCTGCCGCGCATGATCGGCAGGTGGATTTTATACAATACCTGAGATGGCGACATCCCCAGACTGCGGGCGGCATCATCCATCGACGGCTTGATCTTGGTCAGCGCCGCCTCAACGGTATTCAAGGAAACCGCCAAAAAACGCACGCAATAGGCAAACACCAGTGCTACCAGCGTTCCGGAAAGAATCAGGCCGGTGGAAATATCAAACTGTGCGCGCATCCAGTCATCCACCACATTATCAATAAAGGCAAAGGGCAGCATCACCCCCACCGCAATCACCGTGCCGGGAATGGCATAGCCCATGCCCGCCACCCGCACCGCCAGCGCCACCCCAAGACCGGGGCGCAGACGCTTGGCGTAGGCCATGAACAAGGCCAAAACCACCGCCAGTACCGCCGCAATCGCTGCCAGTGACAGCGAATTCCACACCAGGGTGAAAAACTCAGGATGAAACCAGCGTTCAAAGGTCAGATAGGACCAAAAGCCCAGCTGCCAGCTTGGTAAAATAAAGCCCAGCAATACCGGCAACAGACACACCCCGAAGGCCCCCAGGCGCTTCCAGCCCTGTAGCTGATAGCGCGGCAGCCGCGAATAACGCGAGCTGGTGTGATGAAAGCGCGCCTTGCGCCGTGACAGGCGTTCCAGCAAAATCAGGATAAACACAAAACTCATCAGAATCGCCGCCAGCTGCGCCGCCGCGCCGGGATCGCCCAAGCCAAACCAGGTACGAAAAATACCCGTGGTAAAGGTCGGAATGCCGAAATATTGCACCGTGCCATAATCGGCCAGCGTCTCCATCAGCGCCAGCGACAGGCCGGTGATAATCGCCGGGCGCGCCAGCGGCAACGCCACCCGCCGAAAACCGCCCCACGGACCGGCCCCCAGGGTGCGCGACACCTCCAACACACACACCGATTGCTCCAAAAACGCCGCCCGGCTAAGCAGATACACATACGGATACAGCACCAGCGAGAGCATCAAAATCGCCCCGCCCAGCGAGCGAATCTCGGGAAACCAATAATCGCCATAGCCCCAGCCAAACCACTCGCGCAGCTGCGCTTGCACTGGCCCCGGAAAATCCAGAATCCCGGTGTAGGTATAGGCGATGATATAGGCCGGAAAAGCCAGCGGCAGCAGCAAGGCCCATTCAAAAATGCGCCGCCCCGGAAACTCGCACAGACTCACTAGCCAGGCTGTGGGCACACCGATCAGCAACACCCCGGCCCCCACGCCTAGCATCAGTAATAGCGAATTGCGCACATAATCGGATAATACGGTGGCCTGAAGGTGTTGCCAGACCTCCGTGGTCGGCAAAAATACATGCGCAAACACCACCAACACGGGCAGCGCCAGGATAAGCGCGACGAGGATAACACCGATGTGCCAAGAATCAGGCCGTGTTGCAGGCATGGGATTATGCGTTAGGTTGTGAAAAAGAAGCTGGAATGCTAAGCGGTTTATTAATGAGAATCAATCTTTATCTATTCGACGAAGCGACAGAACGCCGCGCACCAAAGCGACAAGAAAACCACGCAAAGCCCACCGCTTCATGCCGTGGCCGATGCTCGACGCTCAGGGCTGGGCCTTAGAGGCTGTTTGGAAATTAATCACGTAAATGTTAGCGCATCGAAACCTAGGTGTAAGCTCCCGTGCTCAGGGTCGGTCGGCATGATCGAGCGGTGAGTCTTACCGGCTGATCCAGACCCAGCATTACCACCTGTCCAGTTCCCGACGCCCCCACGGGACCATCACCTGATCAGGGTTTGTAACTGGTGGCCATAATATGCGTTTTTCTATGAAAACCTCCTATTTTCTCGATAACTTGACAACCCGCCGAGCGGTTATATAGAGTTTGTCCAGCACGATAACCCAGTGCTGATCATGGTCGCGACGCGCTCAGGCGAGACCTTAAACGCACGCAAGAGCCAGGCAAGACGGGTTCGCCCGCAATGGCGTTGACGGCGTGAACATGCCAAAGATCATCATAGATTTTCGTGATTTTCCTAAGCATTTTATGAGCGGTCTAATAAGGATAACGACTCAAACGCTGCTTGATCCAGTCACCAGTGATGCGCGAGAATCCCCCGGCTTTAGCCGTGGGGAGCAAAAAACAGCAGCAGGGTGTCAAAAACCTGTCAATTGCTGGGAGCGCCGAGTTGTACTCGGCTGGTCGGGCAACCGGGACTTGGATGAAAAACCAAGCCGACTACACACCAACGCCCGGTAATGGCCGAGCTTACACCTGCTACACACTCGGCGCTCCGCAAATTCCCTTGCCACACCCCGCCCCATCCCCTATAATCGGGCGCCCAAAAACAAACGCACGCTGGCGTAGCTCAGTTGGTAGAGCGGCTGATTTGTAATCAGCAGGTCGCGGGTTCGATCCCTGTCGCCAGCTCCATGACACCCCCATTCCACAATGACGCTAGGGAGCAGCGCGGCATACTCAGCAAGTTCCCCGTCCCGCACTTTACAATAGCCAGGCTGAACATTTTCATTAATTATGTTGAGGTAAAGCCCATGTCGTTTTATTCCATTAAACTGCAAACGTTAGGGTATTGCCTGCTTGGTATCATCTTGCTGGCGACGGGATTCGCCCACGCAGAAACGCAGCCATACCGCCCGCACGTCTACATCAATGAAAATCCAAGGCCGACCCGGCTGAATTACGATGCTGACAAAGACGTAGCCTTTATCAACATATCCGGCCTAACCGGTGTGTTAGCCATCCGCCCCGTACCCAACGAGATCTATCAACACAATATTGACATCAACCTGACCACAGCGCGCGCCGTCGCTGATGTCAGCTATGCCATTGCCCGCAAGGCACATTTCAGACTCTACCCCGAAGAAGAGTACACCTATCACTTCAACCCTGACACAGCGCGCATAGAAATCACCAATAGCCAAAATATCCGGGTATTAACGCTGCCAGTCAATCGTGAAGGGCTATCTCCCTGGGTTAGCCTGGGGAACTATCAAGCGCGCCAGATCAGAGTCAATGTTAACGACGACGGCACGTTCAGCATACGCGAAAGCAGCAAACCCACGCGCCTGCCCGTCATTGTCCCCAGACCCAGCGCGCTGAGCTATGCATATGACGAAGCACTTGGCGCAATGCATATCGCCTGGACACTGCCCCCACCGGAGGCCATTGACGACGAAGAGATCCCCTTTAATCCCAACGATTACCAATTTGCCCTATGCTATGCTCACAGCGCACACGCAGACACCATCACAGCGTTTGCCCGGCTGGAAGAACTGCTCACCTTTAACGAGCGCGATGCGCAAGAAGAAGGCCATTGCATCACCGACCTGACGGCAACCGAATATGAACTGATCGACTTTTTCACAGACATTCCCTACACCATCGTTGTCTATGCCTACGATCTCAGCAAATTCAGCGAACCCAGTAGCCCGGTCAATTTCCTCCTGGAAAACCCCCTGCAGCCGATTCCGCTCAACGACACCGGCATCACCTACTGCGCCCATGCCAGTGCCACCACCCGTTGCCGCTATCCCTTCTTGCCCGATCAAGACGGTGACAGCGGACGCGACTGGCAACACCAGCAAGCCACCTTGAGCAAACAAGGCAACGCCGGATCAGCCGGCTTTGACTTTGAAACCCTCAACGCCAACGGCCAACGGGTTGCACCGGGCAACCATCGCTGCGTATACGACCACCACACCCAGCTGACCTGGCAAATTGCCCCAACCTCAGCCAGGGCCACGCAACTATACACCCGCGATCAGGCACTGGCCTACATGGAAGAAATCAACCAAAGCGGAATTTGCGGCTATCGTGACTGGCGCCTGCCCACACGCCTGGAGCTGCACACCATCCGCAACCTTGGGCGCTTGCAAGATCCACCGATTGACACCGATGCCTTCCCGGACACCCAACGCGGCAACTACTGGTCGGCCTCACCCCACGCATCCGGTGAGGATACCTACTGGCACATCCGCTTCGCCATCACCGGCATCGGCGTACACCTGGGCGAGCAGGCGCACAAAGACACCCCTGCCTATCTTAGACTGGTGCGCAGCAACTACGTCATACACCCGCGCGCCCGCTCCTATTGCAGTCTGGGCACCAGCACCCCCGAAGGCGAATTCATTGAAATGGACAACGGCAGCACCCTCTGCCACACCGCCACCGGCTTAAAATGGCAGCGCTGCAGCCTCGGACAAACCTGGAACGGTGTTCGCTGCACCGGCACCGCCAGAATGGAATCCTGGCAAACGGCGCTCATGCTGGCTCGCGACCAGGCAGACTGGCGCATACCCAATATTAACGAACTTAGTACCCTGGTAGACCAATGCCGCACACTGCCGGCCATCAACCCGTCACTCTTTCCCAACGTCACCGGCAGCTTATACTGGTCCTCATCGCCCTACGGAGCCGACAGCAGCCGCGATGCTGCCTGGGTCATCGGTTTTAACACCGGCAACGGCATCCTGTCAGGCCGAGCCTCACCGGCATTTACCCGCTTGGTCAGTAACACCCCCTGCCAGGCCCCATAAGCAACGCTCAGGGAACGCAAAGCCCACCGGGAGCGCGGAGCGCACCGGGAGCGCGGAGCGCTAGCTCCGCACCGGGGGTGGGAGAGCTCCAGCTCTCCCTTTAGCTAAATCGCCAAAGCCAGGAGCGCAGAGCTCCCGCGCTCCCTTGGCAGCCCGGCGCTCCGCATCGCCTGGAAACAGAATATGCTTAATTCATCCTTGCCAGCACCCGATAAATGTTCTATGATCCAAGCCCCATTAAGGATGAATACTAAAATCCGATACCCAGAACTCGGTTTCCAGTCTAAAACAATGCCGGACAATTGTGCCTCTCGCAAAACCTCACCCAGCGTGTCGCTTTTTTGTCACAAAAAAAAATCTGTGTCGTTTAAACGCACATTTTCAGTTGACAACACCCCCCAACCGGGATAGCCTTCCACTTTGCTGGAGCAGGTGAATGTTTCGCGTGACATGGATCAACCAAGGTAGCCTATCCGATGCTATACACCAGACAAAAAACCATAGGCCACACGGCAAATCCATCGCCATGCACAGACACCGCTTCGTACTGCCCTACTGTAAAACACCAAGCACAGGACAACGCATGTTGGCTGAAGCAAACATATCAATCGGCGCTACTTGAAAAACCACATGCAATGGAATGATGCGACTGGAAAAAATTCCCCCCGCAAAGGGATTGCGTTAATGCCTCAATCGCCACATAATGAACCTGATTTTTTCAACAACCCTCTACGGAGACTCCTAAATGTCAGCAAGACCAATTAGCTACGGACCCAAACAGCTCGCCATGGAAATCTACGCCGGTATCTGGGGTAGAACACCAGATTGGGAAGGGGCCGATTACTGGACACAGCAGCTCATCAGCGGATCCATGAGCCGTGTAGATATCGCGACCAGCTTCTTTGACCAGCCTCTGGTCAAAAGCCAATATGCCGGCCTGAGCGGAGATGACTTCCTTGAGGCCCTCTACCTCAACATCTTCAACGTAGCTGAACCTGACGCCGAAGGCTTCGCCTACTGGCAGGGCAAAATCGAAGAAGACCCCAGCCTGCTGAGCGTCAACATCGGCACCCTGGTCATCCAGATGATCGACGGCATGTGGGGCAATCCCGAGGCCGCCGACACCCACGCCCTGTACAAAAACTTCGTATTGTCGGGTGAGCGTTTTGTAGACGCCCAGAAAGCCGCCGGGGTGCGCGCTTTCAACCACATGAACTCCGACGAGCGCGAGGCATTCCTTGACGTCGCCGCGACCCTGCGCGAAGGCATCACCGCCACCACCACCTCCAGCCAGATCGACACCCTGATTGCCAGCGCCATGCAATCCTTGGGCTATGATGCAGGTCAGCCGGGCGGTCCTTCGCAGACCCTCTATCTGACCGAAGGGCGCGATACGCCTGAAACCCTGGTAGCGAGCAACAGCGACACCAAATTCATTGGTGATGTTGTGCAAAATCTGTTCGGTGCGCAGGTCAACACCCTCGGCACCGGTGATCGCCTTGACGGTCGTGGCGGCAACAACAGCCTGCAGGCCCAGGTCACCGAAGGTGCCTTCATGGGTGGCGGTAACATGCCCATCCAGCCAGTGACCCACCGCATCCAGGACATCAAGCTCGAAGCCCTGAATGCACATATCGGCGGCACCTTTGCTAACCCGAATAGCAACTCCGAAGTCTACGTCAACGCCAAAAACATGCACGGCATTGACAAAATCGGCTCGTGGTACTCCAATGCCAACCTGACCATCAAAGACCTCACCACCAAAGACGACAACGGCGTTGCCCGTCCGCTGGAAAGCATGACCATCGGCATGGAATACACCGGCAATGGTGACAGCCGCTGGCAGGCCTCCGACCTGCACGTCTTCTTTGACCAGGACTACCTCGTCCCCACCCTGGACCGTGGTGTTGAGCGCGTCGTATACCGCCTGCTCAACGAAGACTGGTACGACCAGATCGCCAATCCCAACGGCGGCATCGCCCTGGAACCGTTAAACGCCGTCGCCGTACAGCGTCTGGAATTTGCCATTGACTGGTCAAATGGCAACGGCACCAACGAAACCCGCTTCACCGCCTTTAACGAGCTGCTGCACGGTCTGGAAATCGCCACCCCCGGTAACGTCTTCGTCACCGTACAAGACCTGGCGAACTTCCTGAACATAGCTGCCGTGCCTATGGTGCGTGGCGATCTTACAGCGGCCGAAGCGGCCCAGGCGTGGTTTGACTTTGCCGGCCGTCCAGCAGGTTTTGACACCCACGTCTCGCAAGACGATCTGACCGCACTGCTCAGCAACTGGACGCAGACCCTGCAACAACAGGATGCCATCTGGAGCACCCTGGATCTGAGCTTCTCCGTAGGTCAACCCTTCCTGGCCGACATCAGCCCCGTATCCGGTGCCCAGCGTATCGGTACCGACCTCGTCCTCGAAGTCCCTGCGGCCCAATTGGTTCGTCCTGGCACCACCGACAGCTTCGGCACACTGCGTACCGAAGACGCCTGGGCGGTCATTGAGCCCGTCGAGCGGATCAATCTGCAAAACCACCCTACCGTCATCGATCGAGGCATTACCGATCCGCGCGACCTCAACAGTAACCGCTTTGAACGCGCCAGCCGTGAAGAAGCCGAGCAGAGTCAAGATCTCATCATCAACGTAGATCTTGAAAAAGTCGGTCGTGCCAGCGATGGTGGCGAACTGATCATCGGCGGCATGTCCAAGACCAACGCCAACGTCTGGGACGCCGGCTCCGGCTCCAAAGGCATTGACATCTTCAACATCACCGTGCATGGCGGTGCCGACAAGCCCAGCTCGCTCTCCAGCCTGGCCTCGACCAACAACAGCCTGCGCGAAGTCTATGTCTCCACGGCAGCGGCTAACGCCAACAACCCGGCCAACCTGACCATCGGCAACACGAACACCGCCAACAACTACGCGGGCGATGGCATCTCGTTGAAAGACGTGCGGGTTCTGGACACCACGCAATTCCTCGGTGATTTCACCCTGCGTCATGCAGAAATCACTCGTGAAAGCATTGCCAAGTACATGGACCTGCGTGACCGTGCGCCCAACCAGCCACAAGACGACAACGTCTTTTTCACCTATCACCTGGGCGATGGCGACGACTTCCTGGCACTCAATGTCAACTGGCAGGTGCTGGCGCGTGAAGACTTCCGTTTAGACATTCAAAGCGGTGCAGGCAATGACCGCATCATCCTGAATGAAAACTACACCGCAGGCTACACCGCCAACCGTCTGGTCAACCAGCAGCTCAACGACAACATCGCCATCCATGCCGGCGACGGTGACAACTTCGTCAACACCTGGGGTGCAGGTAATGCCCGCATCACCACCGGCAGCAACGACGACGTCATCAAAACCGACAACTCAGGTGCCAAAGCACAGTTCATTTTCAACTCCGTAGCCGGTTTCCGGGGTGATGGTAATGAACTGAGCAACAGCGGTGTGCTCGATTCCTCCCGTGGCAACGACCAGGTACAGACCTTTAACTTCTTCAAAGGCACCGTACAGGTCACCTTCCAGGGGATTGAAACCCGTCACATCGAAATCCCCAGCACGGGCTACACCAGCAGCACCCTGCAAATCAATCAGGCCATCAAGAAAGCCATCAATGACGATCCAGTCCTGAGCAAAGTTCTGGATGCCAAAGACGGCCCCGGCAACACCCTGCTGGTCGAATCCAGAATTGACGGGCGCATGGTGTTCAATGACCTTGACGTCACCCTGTTCGCCCCGCTGGCCTACAATGCCAACCCCACGGCCGCCGAGCGGGCGCTCATGGCCGAAGGTCGCCTGATGCTCAACAGTGGTGATCTGGCCGCCGCTGATCGCAGTCATGCCGACATCAACACCGCAGTGGACAATGCCAGACCGTTGTATGACACCGCGTTTGTCATGAGTGGTCAGCGTGACCCAGTGGTCTTTGAGCAAAGCATCAATTTTGCCGGATTCCAGACCAGTGATGACCATATTGACCCGGTCTTCTCAGGCAGCAATATCATCGAGGTCGGTGGTATACGGATCACCTTGCAAGATGACATGAGCTCCGCGCAGATTGCCCAGGCGGTTGCCACTGCCCTGCAAGGTGCCATCAACGCTTCAGGGGGTGCGGCCCGGCTGAGCACCAGCGATGGCTATCATTACCTCAACAGTGCCACCGTCAATGGTAGCGTTGTAAATCTTCAATTCATTGAAGGCATTCGTGTGCCCTTTGGTGATCGGCCCGGTACTGTCACGGTCGGTCGTGTTGACGGTGCAGAAGATGCCTATCTGAGCACCACCAACCCGCAGGATGGTGGTGGAATGAATGTATCCAGTGCCGCGCCATTGGCTGCAACCGGTGGCACCACCGCCTGGCAAACCACCACCTTCGATTTTGCCAACAGCAAAATTGCCGTTAATGGCGGTGGTCAGTTTACGCTAAGCTCCGATCTAAGCGGTTTACCGGCTGTGGGTCCGGCCTCCACCACCGTGGTTACACCGCTCAACATCGCTGTGACGGTTGCCAATGGCGACGGCCCCCTGGCGATTGCCAACAAAGTCGCTGCTGCAGTCAATCTCAGTGGCGAAGGCTGGGCAACAGTACGCGGAACGCAGGTAGAAATCCGCTGGTTTGAAGAAAGTGCGCCGACCCAGACCGAAGTTGGCAAAGGCAATCATGGTACCGTTAGCATCGCCGCAGGCAGTGCTACCCTGGCCGCCGGTAGCAGCTTGCCAAGTGGTTCAAGCACCGCCTATGCCTCTACTGTCATCACCCCGGCCACCGGTACGCTGACCCAGACCATCAACACCAGCGGCATGGAAGTGACCGAAGCGGGCACCTTAACCATTGCAGGTCGTGATATTGCGCTGGACTACGGTGACAACGATCTGGCGATTGCCGACAAGATTGCCCAGGCACTCAACGGCCAAAGCGATCTGCTGGGTGGTCAGGCCAGCGTGACTGCCACCGCCAATGGCGCCGTGGTCACCGTGACCCAGACGGCCACCGCCGGCAGTGTGGCCGTGAATCCTATTGTCAATGTTTTCAGCGATGCCAAATTTGCTGCCAAACAGCTGCCCAGTGTAGTTACCAATAACTGGACCTGGAGCCTCAATGAAGGTGCCATTCAGGCAGGTACAAACAGCACGGCAGAAAGCGACAACGTCATTAACGCCGGCAACGGTCAAGACGTCATTGTGCTGGGAACCGGTGCCTACAGCAACGACACCATCGTCCTGGCGGGCAACTTTGGACGCAACACCATCTTCAACTACGATGGTAATTCCAGCAGCACCGCCCGTGACTACATTGATGTCAGCGCCTATGGCATCCGTGGCATCATTTACGACGCGAAAACGCCGGGCAAGTTCGTCATGGATCAGGTACAAGCGGCTTCCGGTCAGCTCAACAACGACGCCGTTGTCAGCCTGGAAGTCAATGCTGCAGATTTTGCCCGTCTCAGTGGTGAGCTGGTGCGTGCCAACCTCAACGGCACCGCCACCGCAACCGACAACATTGCCGGCCTGCCCAGCAGCGTCAATGCCCAGTCCGGTCTGAATGCGGCCAGCAACTATGTGCTGATGGTACACAACAGCGAAAACCCAGGTGAATACAAACTGTTTCACCTGACCGCCGCTGCCGGTGCCAACAACAACCAGTTCGCTACCGCAACTGCGATCGGCGTGCTGGATTTTGGCACCAACAATTTTGCTGCGCCGGGTCCGATCACCCCGCCCGCAGTTTCACCCTGGTTTAACTGGTTTAGCATTAACCAGCTGAATGAAATGGGGAATGTCTCTCTGCCATATAGCCTCCATGTTAGTGTCTCTGGTACGGAGACGCTCGCAGCGCATATCAGCAGCGCCTCCATGACGTTCCACATGAATGGGGGGACCGTCAACCTGACCGGCAGCCTGAGACTCAATGGCGATCTCACCGTCAACAGCGGCACCCTGAATACGACGGCAGGCCAGATCAGCGTAGCTGGCAGCATCACGGTTAACTCCGCCCTGGTAGTAACCGCTGCCCAGGCAATGAGTTTTGTCCATGCAGATGTATTGTTCTCCTCCCTCACGGGTCAAGGCCAGCTCATCATTGATGGTCAAGCCTTACAGCTGACCCAAATGCCGCAGCAGCTCCAGTTTGCAGATGGCAAATTCAGCTTTGAGGATGTGATTGAGCCGCCAGGCAGTGCCGTACTGGTAGTGGACTCCATCACCCCAGTGCCTGCTGACGTCAAAGCCGGCGAAGCCTTTGATGTAGTCGTTGAGCTGCAAAACACCGGCGATGCGGCTCCGGTTGGCCTGAATGCGGTATTGACGGTAAACAACGTCAATTACGGGGGCATCATTAATGGATTGCAAATCACCTTCCCAGGTGTGACGGTTGACGAAGCCGCTGAGGAGGTAGCACTGGATGTCACGGTGCGTGCAGACAACGCACAAGACGTCTCCAGCAGCACCTTCATCACCGTTCTGCCTGATGAAACCACGGTTGATCCTGCCGTACTGTCTGTCGCCATTGTCGATGTCAGCCCAGCAGAGCCCAAAGCCGATGAAGAATTCAGCGTCACCGTTGAAGTCACCAACTTAACCCCGGAAAATGATCCCGGTGCAATCCGTGTTACCCTGACGCTCAACGGCACAGAAATACCTGATGTTGATGTTGGCCCGGATAACCGTGCGGTCTTCTCCGGTCTGACCAAGCCAGCGGGTGATTACACCCTGACAGCCAGCGTCAGCGCAGACAACGGAGCCGGCGAGCCAGTGGTACAAGCCATCACCGTTCTGCCAGACGATGTGATCCCGCCGGTTGAATTCGACGATATCATTACCGTTGCTGACCTGCAAACCTACGATGCTGCCGCAGGCAACATCAAATATGTGCTGGACTTCAATGGCGGCGTTAATGTAGCCACCATCCAGAACTTCAGCGCCGGTGATGCCATCGACATGAGCGATGCACCAGACGGTAGCGGCATGGTCGTTGACACCACCGGCACCACTGAGCTCAACATTGCCTTTGGTGACGTTACCAACTTTACCAACACCTGGGTGCTCAACTTCCACAACGTGGATGCTGCCCTGGTGGCTGCTGTCGAAGCCAACGAAGGTAACTTGGATGCACAGGTCAACCTGATCAGCGCCCAATGGGCCGACTGGCTGATTGACAGCGACAACGGCGGTGGCAACGGCGGTGGTGGCACCCCTGGTGAATTTGACAACAGCATCATTGTCGTCGATCTGCAGACTTACGACGCAGCTACCGGCAACAATGAATATGTGCTGAGCTTCAATGGCGGTGTCAATGTAGCCACCATTCAAAACTTCAGTGCCGGCGATGCCATCAACATCAGCGCCGAGCCTGCAGGCAGTGGCATGGTCATCGACACCACCGGCACCACCGAGCTCAACATTGCCTTTGGTGACGTTACCAACTTTACCAACACCTGGGTGCTCAACTTCCACAACGTGGATGCTGCCCTGGTGGCTGCTGTCGAAGCCAACGAAGGTAACCTGGATGCACAGATCCAGCTAATCGCGGCACAATGGACTAGCGACTGGTTGATTGCCGCCTAAAGCGGCCTGACCCGGATACCCACGGCGTAGCTGCATTCACGCCGTGGGTAACGGTTAGCCGGTAACAAAACGCAACATGCATCAAACCGGGGTCGCCCCTCGGCCTCGCCGATCAAAAGCGACCCCGGCCTAGACACAACGCACCCACTGACGACCGCATAGGTCACGATGATTGAAGGAACATCACATGCACAGCAGCACATCAACCATCACACCCTGATTAACCAAACCATCCACTGTGTACCATTTCGCGCTATTTCATCATCGGCAGCGGCATAACAGGTAACATACGATGTCACGACTAACCGGCTCGTCATTATCCGAACACCTATTAAACAGTCTCGGCGTCAACCTCAACGCCTTGCTGCAAACGACCTTCAGCAACAAACTACAAAACATGATCAATGCGCAGCAAGACAGCAACCTTGCCCTTGCCGCCGTATTCATGCAATCCTCCGATGTTCGCGCCGCCGTCAACGGCCTCATCACCGCCCTGTCGGCTGAAATTGCCGCAACCAAAGCCCAACTGGGTGAAGAACCGGGCGGCTGGCGCCTGCACTACGCCCAAGATGGCAGCAGCGCCCAAACCCTCAGCGGCCAAACCGGCGTACAAGACCTCTTTATCCTCAACTACCTGTTTGATGAACGCAACGGCGGCTTCTCCAGCTTTGGCCAGGTCACCATCAACAACTATCGCCAGGCCGACGGCGACCGCATCGTCTTCATCGACCAAAGCAACACCCAAGGCATCGACATCACCCAATTCAGCAACTACGTCGAACCCCAGGAAGGCAACGCCCGCATCCTCTTCAACCCATCTCCGGACAACCCGCCCCAACCGGAGCAATGGCTACAGATCATGGGCGCCGCCAGCCCGCCCTTCGGCGGCACACCCAAAGACATTGAAGGCGTTGAATTCGTCCTGCTCACACAACAACAGATCGAACTCACCGGCATAGAACCCGCCCTCGGTCTATAGGATCGCCGCGCTGGATCGCCGAGTTGCACTCGGCATCATGGATCGCCGACTTTTAGTCGGCTGGTCGGGCAGCCGGAGCATGGATTTATTATGCCGAGTACAACTCGGCGATCCAGGCCCAATGGATCGCCGACTTTTAGTCGGCTGGTCGGGCAGCCGGAGCATGGATTTAAAACCAGCCGACTTGGAGCGCCGACTTGCAGTCGGCATCATGGAGCGCCGAGTTGCACTCGGCATAATTTATGATAGATCGCCGACTTGCAGTCGGCGGGTCGAGCAGCCGGAGCATGGATTTAAAACCAGCCGACTTGGAGCGCCGAGTTGCACTCGGCATCATAGATCGCCGACTTGCAGTCGGCGGGTCGAGCAGCCGGAGCATGGATTTAAAACCAGCCGACTTGGAGCGCCGACTTGCACTCGGCATCATGGAGCGCCGACTTGCAGTCGGCATATGATAGATCGCCGACTTGCAGTCGGCGGGTCGAGCAGCCAGAGCATGGATTTAAAACCAGCCGACTTGGAGCGCCGAGTTGCACTCGGCATAATTTATGATAGATCGCCGAGTTGCACTCGGCGGGTCGAGCAGCCGGAGCATGGATTTAAAACCAGCCGAGTACAACTCGGCGATCCAGGCCCAATGGATCGCCGACTTGCAGTCGGCGGGTCGAGCAGCCGGAGCATGGATTTAAAACCAGCCGACTTGGAGCGCCGAGTTGCACTCGGCATAATTTATGATAGATCGCCGACTTGCAGTCGGCGGGTCGAGCAGCCGGAGCATGGATTTAAAACCAGCCGAGTACAACTCGGCGATCCAAGCCGAGTACAACTCGGCGATCCAAGCCGAGTACAACTCGGCGATCCAAGCCGAGTACAACTCGGCGATCCATAAACCGTGCAAATGCATTGCGATTTAAATGCTTTGCGAATAGAATCATTCACAGCTGTTTTAACCCACTTTGTTCAGTAAGGAAAAGGTAATACACTATGTCTCAAGTCACAGGCTCCACCCTGATTGCTCAAATTCTTGAAAACCTCGGCGTGCAGCTCAACGCGCTGTTGATGCAGGCCTACACCGCCAAGCTGCAAGCGATGCTCGATAGCGGCCAGGCCAGTAACCTCGCCGTTGCTGCCGTCTTGATGCAAAGCAGCGACGTGCGTACCGCCGTCAATGGCAACACGGTGGCCTTGTCAACCCAGGTCCAGCAAGCCAAAGACGAAATCGAAGGCGGCACCCCCCCCGGCGAGCTGACCTTCACCCTCTCCGGCCCGAGCCAGGTCAACGAAGGCGAGAGCATCAGCTTCACCCTGACCGCCTCGCGTCCATTGGAAGAAGGCGAAGCCAGAACCTTCGCCCTGTCATTCCAAGGCGATACCCTTGATGGTACCGTGGATGCAGCCACCGTCGGCGGTGCCAATACCGACTTCGGCACCCTGCCCAGCACCGTCACCATGGCAGTGGGCGCCAGCACCGCCACTTTCAGCGTGCCAATTCGCGCTGATAATGTGGTTGAAAACACCGAAGGCTTCCGCGTCACTGTGCTTGATGGCACCACCCCCGTCGCCACTGCCCGCGCGCTGATTCTCGATGTCATCACCGACCAGGAAGCTCCGGTCATCGCTGCTAACCAGACCTTCAGCTATGCCGAAAACCAGGCGGCTAACGCCGTACTCGCCACCGTCGCCGCCACCGACAATGTCGGCGTGACCGGCTTTGAAATCGTCTCTGGCAATGACAACGGGTATTTCCAGATCGACGAACAAGGGCGCATCACCCTGACCGAGGCCGGTCTGGTCAACAAGCCCGACGGCCAAGCCGCCGGTGCCAACGACTTTGAAAGCGGTGCCAACACCTTCACCCTGGGCATTCGCGCCGTCGATGCCGCGGGCAATCAGTCCGCGCCCGTCCCAGTCGTGCTCAATGTCACCGACCTCAACGACACCCCGCCGGAGTTGGTGAATGCCGCCGTGTCTGGCTCCAGTGTGGTGCTGGGTTACAGCGAAAACCTCAATCCGGCCAACCTGCCGCTGCCCACTGATTTCAGCGTGGTACAAGGCACAACCGCCATTGGTGTGCAAACCGTCAACATTCAGGGTTCCACTGTCACCTTGACCCTGGCACAGGCACCGACCGCCAATATCACCATCAGCTACACACCCAACGCCACGGCAAGCCGTCAGTTGCAAGACATGGTCGGCAATGCCGCGCTGGCACTGACCAACCAGACCGCTGCGGTGGACAACACCGCCCCAACGCTGGTGAGCAGCACGCCTGCCGATGGTGCTGCCAACATCCCCGTGGGCAGCGACATCGTGCTGACCTTCTCCGAGCCGGTCAAAGCGGGTACGGGCAACATCCAGATCGTCAACCCCACCAACAGCGCCGACACCCGCACCATCAGCATCACCGATGCCACCCAGGTGACCTTTGACGGCGCGCGCGTGACCATCAATCCAACCAATGATCTTCTGGAAGGGGTCAACTACCGCGTGATCATGCAGTCTGGCGTGATCACTGACCTGGTGGGCAATGCCTTTGCCGGGCTGTCGGGCACTGAACTCGACTTCTCCACCCCGGGTGGCGAGACCCCGACCGAGGGCCAAACCTTCACGCTCACTACCGGTCTTGACAATCTCGTTGGCACATCGGGTAACGACACGTTCGTGGGTGATAATTCTGCCGGTTTAGTTACGGTCAGTGCTGGCGACAAGATCGACGGCGCTGCCGGGACCGATACGTTCAATTATTTCGGTGCGGCCGCTGCAGTGGTTCTGCCGCAGATGAGTGGTGTCGAAGTGTTGAACCTGTTCGCTCCGACGGCAACGACTGGCCTCAATACCTCTGCTGTTAGCGGTCTTGAGCAAGTGAACTACGTTAATGCCGCGCTCACTACTGCAAACTTGTCCGGTATTACGTTGGCAGCCACTCAGCAGCTTGGACTGAACAACGTCACAACCACTGGTACCGTTACTGCGACGGTCGGCAACACCGCAACCGCAGCCACCCTGAACCTGAGTAATGGTTCGTATGTGGGCACAGTCACCCTTAACGGCACCGCCATCAAGACCCTGAATGTCAGCTCCTCGGGTAGCAAGGCCAACGTGGTTAAGGGTTTGGCCTCTGATGGCACCGAAGAGACGGTGACCATCACTGGCGACCAAAAGCTGACCGTTACCGATGCACTGGCTGATACCGTCAAGACCGTTGACGCCTCTGCAATGACCGCAGGTGGTGCGCTCGTCACTGCAGGCGCGGCAGATGTGAAATTTACCGGTGGTGCAGGTGATGACACGATCACCTTTGCTGCAACTGCGTTCAACTCTAAGGACGTGGTCGATGGTGGCGCTGGTCGCGACACCGTAGTAATCGGCGACGCGGCTCTCACCGCCGAGATCACGAAGGGTATCAATGCCTTCACCAACGTCGAGGTCCTTGGGCTGAGCGATGCTGCTACCGTGGATGTCTCTACGATCACATCGCTGTCTGAGTACTCGGTTCTGAACGCGGGTACTACGACGTTCAACGCGGCGTCAGCAACAAACAAGTTCTCCGTCGATGTCGCCGGTGCTACAGTGACTGAGGTCGAGATCAGCAACAAGGTGGGCGAACTCTCCACCACGGTGACACTGAACAACCAGCATACCGCTGCTCAGACCATCACCACGCTGGACATCAATGGTGCGGGCACGACGAACATCGTCTCGTCGGGCAAGTTTGCCAACATCATCGGCACTTTGGAAGTTCAGGACAACAGCAGCATCGTGATCACGGGTTCCAAGGACCTGACCATCACGAATGCGGTCGCGGCCGTTGGTACGGGTCACAAGATCGATGCGTCTGCGCTCACTGGCAAGTTGTCTGTGACGGGTAGTGGTTCTGCAGACATCATCATCGGCGGTTCCGCTGCGGATACGATCTTCGGCTCGGCCGGCAAAGATACGATCACGCTCGGTGCTGGTAACGACGTTGTCGATTACAACGCCGCAACTGAATCCTTTGTTGGCGCTACCCTTGCAGATCAGGTCGCTTCTATTGACGTGATTACCGACTTCGGGAATGGTGCTAACAAACTCAACCTCGTAGACTTTACGGGTGGCACGACCTTTGTTTCACAGGTGACGGTTCAGACTGCAGTAGGTAATGCAGCTGATCTGGCGGCTGCCTTTACTGCAGCGGCTGTGGCCATTGGCGCGAATGGTGTTGGAGCCTTCCAGTTCGACGGCAACACTTACGTCCTCGCCCAAGACGCGAGCGCTGCTCTTGCCGATACTGATCTGGCCGTGCAGCTTACTGGGCTGCATACGCTTACGGCTGATAACTTCGTACTTGTCTAATCTCCCTTGGAGAGCCCCTGCCACCCCGGTGGCTTGGGTTTAGGTGACACTGCAAACCCTGTCCTTCGCAAGAGGGGCAGGGTTTTTTAATGTCTAAAGGTGACCCATTGAGCACGTTAACCAGTTGGAATCAAAGGGGCCATATATGGTCCGCCCCGCGATGCAAGAGGAAAATCGCTGTTTGGTAGAAGGAAACGTTGCGGCCATATATCCGGCATCGTTAGCGGGATCATCATCGAAGTCGATCCCCGTGCCCTAATGGAATTCGCGTACCTCGCCGTCCTCAATCAGCAATTAAAGGGGTCAGGTACGAATTAATTTTCCAGCCACCCCTTTGAGACCCTAACCCCTCGGGCACGGATGCCCGCGTCACTCTTAACCAAACCTCGCTCCCGACCCCCCGGGGGCGGGGTTTTTTGTTGGGGGGGTGTGGTATGCTGAACCATGAATTTTGAATGGGACGAAACCAAAAGTGATACCTGCTTTGTCCAGCGTGGGTTTGATTTTGCCTATGCAGCGAGAGCTTTTTTCGACCCAGACCGCTTGATCCAAGCCGATACCCGATACGACGATGGCGAAGATCGCTACCAACTGCTGGGCAAAATTGAACAGCGCCTATTTGTGGTGGTTTATACAGTGAGAAATGACAGCACCCGCATCATCTCGGCACGCAAAGCCAACCAACGAGAGGTGAGCTATTATGAAAACAGTACGCATCAAGATTGACCCAACTATCCCGGCATCGCTGGCATCCGGGCGAATTGACCCGGCACGAGTGGATGCCACCACCGAAGCTGAGCTTGCCAAACAAGCGGCGACCGACGAGGCAAACGCCATACAGGATGCGGCTAGATTCGCTCGCCGTCGCTGCAAGCGCGTAACCCGTCAGGCAGATTCGGCGCGTTAGCGACAATCCGCCCCCGTGGCGGCATCATCCTGATGCCGCACAAAAAGCGCCACCCGTGGCGGCACCTTCCAGGTGCCGCTTTACCCCCAGCGAACGCAAGATGCGTCCGCCACCTTCAACCCAACCCCGCGCCGAAGTGATTGCATTTCGGGCGGGGTTTTTTGTTTGTGCTATGCTTGACAGAGAAGCAACCCGTTAGAGAGTGACCGCCGATGACTGAGAATGTGGAAAATTTGGTGCTGGAGCAATTGCGGGCGATTCGCGCAACGCACGAGGCGAACCACGCTTGAAACCTTTAGTCTATGTTGAAACCTCGGTCATTTCTTATCTGACAGCGCGCCCGAGCCGAGATGTAGTGACGGCGGCGCGTCAGGTTTGGACGCGTGACTGGTGGGATCAAGCCGATCAACACTGGACGCGGGCGATTTCTGAACTGGTGATCGACGAAGCTGCAAAAGGTGACCCTGCAGCGGCACAGCGTAGGCTGGATGCGGTGCGAAGCATTGAGATTCTCCGAATCAATCCTGACTGCGAGCGGTTGGCGCAACAGATCATCGAGGCGGGTGCGCTTCCAGCAACGGAACCAGAGGATGCGCTGCATGTTGCGCTGGCCAGCTATCACGGCGCTCGCTATCTTTTGAGCTGGAACTTTGCCCATCTTGTTGGACCGGAGCAAAAATCCCGACTGCTCGATACACTCATTTCACTGGGTCAGACACCGGCCTTACTGACCACACCCGAAGAACTACTCGAAGGCATCCGATGACATTACCAGATCAAACCCAACCTCAACCCATGAGCGCGCCTGATCCAATTCTTGCTGAACTTTGGGAGGTGAAGCGTCAATTGAATGAGGCCGCAGGCTACCGTGTCGCAGAGCGGGCGCGGATGGCTCATGAAGCCGCATTGCAGATCGAAGCGCGCTGGCATGATGAATCAAATACATCAAACCCGTAAGGCGGATTCGCCCCCCGTGGCGGCACCTTCCAGGTGCCGCTTTACTCCCAGCGAACGCAAGATGCGTCCGCCACCTTCAACCCAACCCCGCGCCGGAGTGATTGCATTTCGGGCGGGGTTTTTTGTTGCCTTGATTCTCGCCCAGAGCCGCCGCTATAATCGAGCGAAACTCATTCATTTTTGAAATTTTAAGCCAATGCTTGTCTTTTTATCGTTTAAGAACTGCAATCATTAAATGATTGACATCAAACAGACTCATACTTACCTAAAGTGGGAAAGTCAACTCCGCGACGCTCGTGCCAAAGCGTTGATTGCAGCACGGATCTTAGGTTAGCCAATGGTTTAGCCGGTGATGTCAAACCTGTTGGTCAAGGCGTGAGTGAATTGCGTATTCATCATGGCCCTGGGTATCGTGTTTACTTCAAGCAGCATGGCAACGAGCTGATCATCCTGCTATGCGGTGGTGATAAAAGTACTCAACAAGATGACATTGCAACCGCACACCGCTTAGTTGCTGAATGGGAAGCCAAATGAACGAAATATTCTACGACTATGACCCTGCAGCCGCTTTGGAGAGTGACGAAGCCATTGCGATCTTTCTGGCCGATGCTTTAGAAACAGGCGATGCGGCTTTTATTGCCAAAGCAATGGGGGTCGTTGCACGCGCCAAGGGTATGGCTGTACTGGCGAGTGAAACAGGACTTTCGCGTGAACAACTCTATCGCTCCTTCAGCGAGCAAGGCAACCTAACCCTCAAAACCCTGCTGGCCGTGATGAAGGCTTTGGGTGTGGATTTAACGGCACGCCTGCATCAGCCAACTAACCCCGTAACCCGTCAGGCAGATTCGGCGCGTTAGCGACAATCCGCCCCCGTGGCGGCATCATCCTGATGCCGCCACAGCCGCCGCGCCACTCTGCTAAACTGTCCGTATCCTTGATTGATCCTGCATGAGGTGATGGATGCTCGGCCACTATGTCAACCTCTTCACCGATTTTGGCTTTAAAAAAATCTTTGGTGAAGACAGCAGCAAAGCGCACCTGATCAGCTTTTTAAACACCCTGCTGCCCCAAAAACACCAGATCAGGGATTTAACCTTTATTCAAAACGAATACCAGGGCGCGAGTGCGCTGGATCGCAAGGCGATATTTGACCTCAACTGTGTCAGTGATCGCGGCGAGCACTTTATTGTCGAACTGCAAAAAGCCAAGCAGAACTTTTTTAAAGACCGCAGCCTGTTTTACGCCACCTTCCCGATTCAACAGCAAGCCCAAAAAGGCGACGACTGGAATTTCAAACTGGCGGCGGTTTACACCATCGGCATTCTGGATTTTGTGTTTGATGAGGACAAAAACGACCCGCAGCACAAAGATCAGGTGGTGCATCAGGTGCAACTGAAAAATCAGCACAATCAGGTGTTTTACGACAAACTCACCTTCATTTACCTGACCTTGCCCAACTTTTGCAAAACCGAAGAAGAACTGCAAACCCTGCAAGACAAATGGTTCTACCTGTTTCGGCACTTGCACCGCTTGCAAGAGCAGCCGCAAAAACTGCAAGAACGCATCTTTACCAGCCTGTTCAAACACGCCAGCATCGCCCGTTTTAAACCCGAAGAACGCATCGCCTACGAATCCAGCCTGAAATACTACCGTGATTTGACCAATGTGATTGATACCGCCTGGGGGGATGGTGAGAAAGTCGGCTTAGAAAAAGGCAGACAGGAAGGCCGGGAGGAAGGCAGGGAGGAAGGCAGACAGGAAGGCAGGGAGGAAGGCAGAAATGAAATGGTGCTCAATATGCTGCAAGCCGGTCTGCCAGATGATCAGGTGATGCGCATTGCCCAGATCACGGCTGACGAACTGGCAGCCATCAAAGCACAACAAACGCATCAGGCGGGTTCAGCGCGTTAGCAACAGTCCGCCACGTCTTAATGCGCCCCTGGGAGCGCGTAGCACCAGCTACGCATAGAGGCCGCAGGCCTCGTGGGGTTTAAAAGACATGCGCCCCTGGGACCGCGTAGCACCGGCTACGCACCGAGGCCGCAGGCCTCGTGGGGTTTAAAAGACATGCGCCCCTGGGAGCGCGTAGCACCAGCTACGCATCGAGGCCGCAGGCCTCGTGGGGTTTAAAAGACATGCGCCCCTGGGACCGCGTAGCACCGGCTACGCATCGAGGCCGCAGGCCTCGTGGGGTTTAAAAGACATGCGCCCCTGGGAGCGCGTAGCACCAGCTACGCATCAAAAAAAACTCCCCTCCTTTTCAATGAGGGGTGCCCCGTAGGGGCGGGGTGGTTGTTTTGAACCCCCTCCCCGCCTACGGCGGGACTCCCCCTTGGCAGGGGGAGAGTTTTTAACCCCGTGGCGGCATTATCCTGATGCCGCACAAAAAGCGACACCGAGAAGATGCCGCCACTCTGCTAAACTACCCGTATCCTTGATTGATCCTGCATGAGGTGATGGATGCTCGGCCACTATGTCAACCTCTTCACCGATTTTGGCTTTAAAAAAATCTTTGGTGAAGACAGCAGCAAAGCGCACCTGATCAGCTTTTTAAACACCCTGCTGCCCGAAAAACACCAGATCAGGGATTTAACCTTCATCCAGAACGAATACCAGGGCGCGAGTGCGCTGGATCGCAAGGCGATATTTGACCTCAACTGTGTCAGTGATCGCGGCGAGCACTTTATTGTCGAACTGCAAAAAGCCAAGCAGAACTTTTTAAAGACCGCAGCCTGTTTTACGCCACCTTCCCGATTCAACAGCAAGCCCAAAAAGGCGACGACTGGAATTTCAAACTAGCGGCGGTTTACACCATCGGCATTCTGGATTTTGTGTTTGATGAGGACAAAAACGACCCGCAGCACAAGGATCAGGTGGTGCATCAGGTACAACTGAAAATCAGCACAATCAGGTGTTTTACGACAAACTCACCTTCATTTACCTGACCTTGCCCAACTTCCGCAAAACCGAAGAAGAACTGCAAACCCTGCAAGACAAATGGTTCTACCTGTTTCGGCACTTGCACCGCTTGCAAGAGCAGCCGCAAAACTGCAAGAACGCATCTTCACCAGCCTGTTCAAACATGCCAGCATCGCCCGTTTTAAACCTGAAGAGCGCATCGCCTACGAATCCAGCCTGAAATACTATCGTGATTTGACCAATGTGATTGATACCGCACGCGATGAAGGCAGGGAGGAAGGCAGACAGGAAGGCAGGGAGGAAGGCAGAAATGAAATGGTACGCAACATGCTACAAGCCGGTCTGCCGGATGATCAGGTGATGCGCATTGCCCAGATCACGGCTGACGAAATGGCAGCCATCAAAGCACAGCAAACACATCAGGCGGGTTCAGCGCGTTAGCAACAGTCCGCCCCCGTGGCAGCATCATCCTGGTGCCGCCACTCTGCTAAACTACCCGTATCCTTGATTGATCCTGCATGAGGTGATGGATGCTCGGCCACTATGTCAACCTCTTCACCGATTTTGGCTTTAAAAAAATCTTTGGTGAAGACAGCAGCAAAGCGCACCTGATCAGCTTTTTAAACACCCTGCTGCCCGAAAAACACCAGATCAGGGATTTAACCTTCATCCAGAACGAATACCAGGGCGCGAGTGCGCTGGATCGCAAGGCGATATTTGACCTCAACTGTGTCAGTGATCGCGGCGAGCACTTTATTGTCGAACTGCAAAAAGCCAAGCAGAACTTTTTTAAAGACCGCAGCCTGTTTTACGCCACCTTCCCGATTCAACAGCAAGCCCAAAAAGGCGACGACTGGAATTTCAAACTAGCGGCGGTTTACACCATCGGCATTCTGGATTTTGTGTTTGATGAGGACAAAAACGACCCGCAGCACAAGGATCAGGTGGTGCATCAGGTACAACTGAAAAATCAGCACAATCAGGTGTTTTACGACAAACTCACCTTCATTTACCTGACCTTGCCCAACTTCCGCAAAACCGAAGAAGAACTGCAAACCCTGCAAGACAAATGGTTCTTTCTGTTTCGGCACTTGCACCGCTTGCAAGAGCAGCCGCAAAAACTGCAAGAACGCATCTTTACCAGCCTGTTCAAACACGCCAGCATCGCCCGTTTTAAACCCGAAGAGCGCATCGCCTACGAATCCAGCCTGAAATACTACCGTGACCTAACCAATGTGATTGATACCGCCTGGGGGGATGGTGAGAAAGTCGGCTTAGAAAAAGGCAGACAGGAAGGCCGGGAGGAAGGCAGAAATGAAATGGTGCTCAATATGCTGCAAGCCGGTCTGCCGGATGATCAGGTGATGCGCATTGCCCAGATCACGGCTGACGAACTGGCAGCCATCAAAGCACAACAAACGCATCAGGCGGGTTCAGCGCGTTAGCAACAGTCCGCCCCCGTGGCGGCATCATCCTGATGCCGCCACAAAAAACTCCCCTCATTTTCAAGGAGGGGTGGCGCGTAGCGCCGGGGTGGTTATAAAAGACTTAAAACAAGACCCCCTCCCCGCCTACGGCGGTACTCCCCCTTACCAGGGGGAGAGTTTTTAACCCCCTGGCGGCGGCTTCCAGCCGTCGCATTACTTCCAGCGAACGCAAGATGCGTCCGCCACCCTCAACCCAACCCCGCCCCGAAGTGATTGCATTTCGGGCGGGGTTTTTTGTTTGTGGTATGCTTGGCAGAAATGCAACCCGTTGGGGAGTGACCGCCGATGACAACCAGCAACGGGAGTCAGGTTAGAATAAATTTTGTTTAGTTTTTATTAAAGTGACCTTTCATCATGCCAATCATTAGTCGCTTTTTTGGAATTTTGGTACGAATGTTTTTCAATGAACATGCGCCACCACATTTTCACGCAGAGTATGGCTCGTATCGCGTTGTCATTGATATTCGAAAATTAGAAGTCATCGAGGGCAAGTTTCCGCGTCGCGCTTTGAATCTCGTACTCGACTGGGCTGAACTTCATCGGGATGAGTTATTGGAAAATTGGGAACGGTGCCAGGCTCATCAGCAACCCGTTGAAATACCTCCACTGGAGTGATCGTGATGTTGAATTGGGAAGTCATCGAAGCAAAAGTCATCGAGCACGGTCGTCTCCATGTCCGTTTCGCTGACGGACTTGAAGGCCAAGTGCGGTTTCTCCCCTCAGCCTACAGGGGTGTTTTTTCGCGATTGCTCGACCCCAGTGAGTTCGCAAAAGTCACCGTGAACGGCTATTTTGTCACCTGGCCCGGGGAACTTGATTTGGCACCAGACGCGATGTATCAGGCAATCGCTACGAATGGTGAGTGCGTTCTAAGCTAACCCGTAACCCGTAAGGCGGATTCGGAGCGCAAGCGACAATCCGCCATTGTCGGGATTGACCACGGGCACGGATGCCCGAGACCCCTAACCCAACCCCGCGCCGAAGTGATTGCATTTCGGGCGGGGTTTTTTATCGCCCCTCCGGGAGCGCACAGCTCCAGCTGTGCACCGGGGGAGGGAGAGCTCCAGCTCTCCCTTTATTTCCAGCGCTCCCGGTAAAAGCTCCAGCATTCCCCGTGGCGGCATCATTCTGATGCCGCAAAAAAAACTCCCCTCCTTTTCAAGGAGGGGTGCCCCGTCAGGGGCGGGGTGGTTGTGGTGGTTGTTTTGAACCCCCTCCCCGCCTGCGGCGGGACTCCCCCTTAGCAGGGGGAGAGTTTTTAACCCCGTGGCGGCGGCTGTGCGATAATCATGCTAACTATCGCCGGAGGAATATCCCATGAGCCAAACCAACCCCACACTCGATGATGTCTGGCGGCTGTTTCAGGAAACCGACCGCAGGTTTCAGGAAACTGAACGCCAGATGAAAGAATCAGCGCTGGAAACGGATCACAGGTTTCAGGAAACTGAGCGCCTGATCAAAGAATCAGCAAAGGAAACCGAGCGCCTGATCAAACAACTATCCAAAAACCTGGGCGATATCGGCAATCGGCTCGGTGAGTTTGTCGAACAGATGGTCGCGCCGGCGGTAGTGCGCGTGTTTCGTGACCAAGGCATCGAGGTTCATGCCGTCTATCCGAACATCAGTGCCAAACGCAACGGCGTGGAACTCGAAATTGACCTCTTGGTGGTCAACGATGGTGCCCTCATCGGTGTTGAATGCAAAAGCAAACTGGTGGAAGCACACATCGACGCCCATTTGGAGCGCCTGAGCAACCTCAAGCGCGTCTTGCCCATCTACAAAGACCATCAAGTGATGGGCGCTGTCGCAGGCATGGTGGTGGAAGAAAAAGTCGCCAAGTATGCACTCCAGCAGGGTTTATATGTCCTGCGCCCAAATGGCGAACAGATTGACCTCTCCACCCCGCCCGGATTTAAACCGGCGGTGTGGTAATCCATCCCCTGGGACCGCGTAGCACCCGCTACGCATTAAAACATGGCAGCAGCTCAGGTGCCGCCACCCCCTAAACCCAACCCCGCGCCGAAGTGATTTCATTTCGGGGCGGGGGTTTTTATCCCCCCTGGGAGCACGTAGCACCCGCTACGCAATGTTTTTGTGCGACACCTGGAAGGTGCCGCCATGTCTTAATGCGCAGCTGGTGCTGCGCGGTCCCAGGAACACCCGCTACGCATCAAAAAAAAGACTCCCCTCCTTTTCAAGGAGGGGTGGCGCGCAGCGCCGGGGTGGTTATGTGTTAAAAAACAAGACCCCCTCCCCGCCTACGGCGGGACTCCCCCTTAGCAGGGGGAGAGTCTTTAACCCCGTAGCAGCATGTCAACCCAATTCAGAAAAGTCCCCTTTTGTGCAAAGCAGAAGTGTCCCCCGTAGAATGCGTGGTTATGGTGTTTGGGCTGGTGCCGGAGTGATGTTGCCCCGACCTCTCCAAGGGGTGGTCCGGCGCCGGTTTGTAGGTTGGCTTGGCGGTCTGTTTTGCCTTGGCCTGGTC
>NZ_MU255057.1:211620-219389 GCF_000227725.2 Thiorhodospira sibirica ATCC 700588
AACACCGACTGAAGCTTGTTCGGGTGCGTGTGGGTTGTATTCGTCAGTGTCTACCAGGATGGAAGCATAGAACCGCCCTGCCCGCTTGCTGATCGTGACCTGTTTGGTCTGCCCGGTAAAGCGTAAACCTTGGCGCATCTTGATGCGGGTCTTGAGCTTTTCAATGCGCAGTGTGCGCCCGTCTACGTCGCACTTGCCTGACTCGCGCAGGGCAAAGGAGTCATGGAGGTCTTTTTCTTGAAGCGGGGATAGCCTGGCTTTTTGGCCTTGGCTTTCACGCGCCGAAAAAAATGCTTGAATGCGTTGTCAAGATCGTCAATCGCGTTGCGTGTTACCCGGCTGGACACTTCCGCATACCACGAAAATTGAACGCGCAATACCTGGATATAATACGGATACGCTGCGGCTTTTGACCACTTTACACCGTCCTGACTGAAGTAATGCAGCAGTTGGTTGTAGCAGTGCCGACGCGCTCCACAGGCCCGATTGAGATAATCGGCTTGCTCAGGGGTTGGGCGCAGTTCAATCTTGTTTGCGATGAGCATTATGGAGTCCGAGGTCTTCTGCGATCACGTCTGCCGAGGCTGCCAGGTCTTGCAGCAGCTTGCGTGGTTTCTGGGAGCGACTGCCATAGAGGCGCGCGGAAAAGACNGTAATGATTTCTAAAACATCTTGTGCCAAATCTTCCTCAAACGAGGGTTGTTCGCCTTTATGGATGATGACAATCTCAATGCCTTGCATCTCACACAAGGCAAAGACAAGCTCTGAACCGAAGCGTAACAGCCGATCCTTGTGGGTAATGACCAGCCGCCGCATTTGCCGCCGCAAGATCATTTCTAATAGGCGTTGCAGTCCTTTCTTGCGGTCATTCATGCCCGATCCAAGGTCACGGATGACCTCTGCCCGCCATCCCTTAGCCGCGCAGTACGTTTCTAACATTTCTTGCTGGCGGTCGAGGTCGGCTTTCTGGTCATGACTGGATACGCGGGCATAGCAGATGGTCGGCGCATCTACATCACCCAGCCCAAGCAGTTGCGCGGTGTCGTAGTAGCGTGTGCCGCCTTTGGTCTTACGCGCAGGGAGCAATTCTCCGGTGGCTTCCCATCGACGCAAAGCGTCTATGGAACACCCCAGGAGTTTTGCGGCCTCGCCTATCTTAACTAATCGCTTTTCCATTATCGTAGATTATCAGAGGTAATCAGAGGTTGTAAGCGTCAGTTAAAAACCCCCGACTTTAGTCGGGGGAAATTGACCACAACGTAGTTCATGTTCAGCACATTTCGGTCGATTGATCTCGCCCGGTGTAAGAACGCCTTCGCGGTTACTGGTTTGCGCCAGCGCCAGTGATGGCAGCACCCCGGCAAGCAATACGCTGCTAATTAACCCGGAAAGCAGATACCTGTTTATTCTTTTCGTACACACCCAACAAGGTTTTGTTTTATTTTAAAAACCACGCGTTATCTATCCCGTTACCAGCTTACGACATCGGCATTTTCCCCTTCACCGCCGGGGCGGCCATCGGCGCCATAAGACCAGATGTCAAAGGGGGTACTGTGTTCGCCGGGGGCACGGTAAAGGTATGGGTTGCCCCAGGGATCGACCGGCACTTCGCGACGGCGCAGGTAAGGGCCGTTCCAGCGTTCCACTCCAGCGGGTTGCACGACCAGGGCTTGCAAACCCTGCGCTGTGCTGGGATAGCTGCCGACATCCAGGCGATAAAGGTCCATCGCCGACACCAGCTCTTCAATCTGCACCTGTGCAGTCTTGGTTTTGGACTCACCCAGGTAGCGCATGACTTGCGGACCGACCAGTCCGGCCATCAAGGCCAGAATCACCAAAATCACTAACAGTTCAATCAGGGTAAAACCGCGCACGGTGCGCAGGGATAGGGTATGACGGGTCATTGATAGCATGGTTTCACATAAGTTGTGGAAATAAAGGGGTTATTGTAGCGCGTTGCAAGACCACAATTAAAGGCATCGCCGGTTTTCATCAAAGCGTCATGAGGGTGTCACTGACTTGAAAAGAGGGGCCTCTACCATGATGCTGAGTGATTGTGGGAGTCAAGTCGATGCACACTGCGTTAAGGTATGATGATCAAGGTTCATGGCGGCCAAGTGATGAGGCGCTGTCGCTGACGGTTGGACTGGCGGCCAGTGAGTGTGATGTGAAAGCCTCGCAGCGCCTGCGGTATCAGGTGTTTGCCCAGGAGCTGGGGGCACAGGTCAAGGGACATCAGGAGGCGCTGGATTGTGATGCCTATGATCCTTTTTGTCATCATTTGCTGGTGCGCGATAGCCGTAATGGTCGGGTGATCGGCAGTACGCGGATCTTGACGGACACGCAGGCGGCGTGTGCCGGGGGATTTTATTCCCAAGGGGAGTTTGATCTGGGCAATATCCTCAGATTGCCAGGGCGTATGATGGAGGTCGGGCGAACCTGTATTGATCCGGATTATCGTACCGGGGCGGCGATTGGGGTGTTGTGGTCGGGGCTGGCGCGGTTTATGGCCATGCATCAGTTTGACTACCTGATGGGCTGTGCCAGTATCAGCCTGCAAGATGGCGGCTATACCGCACATCGGCTGATGGAGCGATTGCGCGCCCAGCATTTCCCGGAACCGGCCTTGCAGGTCAGGCCGCATCATCCCTTGCCGCTGCCCTCCGGTGCCCATCAGGGGAATGTGTTAACCCCGCCGTTATTGAAGGCTTATCTGCGTCTGGGGGCCTATGTCTGTGGTGAACCTTGCTGGGACCCTGACTTTCAGGTTGCGGATGTGTTTATACTGCTGGATCGGGACAAGCTTCCTCACCGCTATCAACGCCACTTTTTGCGGGCGGCGATGGCGCCAGCTGTGGTACATCACGCCTATGCAAAACCTAAGACGCATGTATAGATTATTTGGACTGACCGGGCATTGTGTGCTGGGTATGGTACTGACCTTGCTGTGGGGGCGTTATCAGCCAAACGGCCTGCCCACGGCGCGCTTTGCGCAGATAACGCGCTGGTGGCTGCAGCGGGCGGGGCGTATTGTCGGGCTGCGGGTCAGTGTGACGGGGCAGGCTCAGGCCGGAGCCTTGCTGACAGCCAACCATATTTCCTGGCTGGATATTCTGGTTTTGGGCGGACACGCGCCGCTGAGTTTTCTCTCCAAGGCGGAGGTAGGTCGCTGGCCGGTGATCGGTTGGCTGGCGCGTCGGGCCGGGACGTTGTTCATTCAGCGCGGCGCACAACATACCACTGCAATGGCTACCCAGCACATCGTACAACGCCTGCGCCACGGCGGGGCTGTCGCCATTTTCCCTGAAGCCACCACCAGCGACGGGCGCAGCGTGCGTCATTTTCATCCACGCCTGTTTGCCGCCGCGCAAGAAGCCCCTGCGGTGATTCAGCCGGTGGCGCTGAGTTATCCCGCCTTGGCGAATGGTCAACCGTCCCCCGCACCGTTTATTGATGATGATCAGTTTTTCCCGCATGTCTGGCGCGTTCTGGGTGCGGCCTTGATTCCGGTACGGGTTGAATTTTTACCGCCCTTGGCAGTGGATGGGCAGCCACGCCGCGAACTGGCCGAGATGGCACAGACACGGGTTGCCAGCGCGCTGGCAAAATGCATCGCAGGTTCCAGCGCGTAGCGAAGCTCATGGTGACAGTAGCCACAGGCTGTTGTTTCCTCATGTATAACCTCATGATAAAGCGAAACATTCATGCTCAGTGATTACGCCCTTTCCGCGCCTGCCATGCCCGCGCCATTGCAGGCCCGCATCCATGATCACACCGCTCTGCAGATTGCCTTGGTGACCGAGACATATCCGCCCGAGGTCAACGGGGTTGCGCATACCCTGCAGCATATGGTCAATGGTATGTTGGCGCGCGGCCATCAGGTGCATCTGATCCGGCCACGCCAGGGGCGCGACGATCAACAGCGGGTGCAGGCGGGTTTGACCGAACATCTGCATCCGGGTTTGCCGATTCCCGGTTATAAGGGGCTGCACTTTGGTTTGCCGGCGCGCTCGGCCTTGGTGGAATCTTGGCAGCACAATCCCCCGGATATCGTCTACATCGCCACGGAAGGGCCGTTGGGTCGATCCGCACTGAATGCCGCAAGACAGCTGCGCATCCCGGTAATCAGCGGCTTTCATACCAATTTTCATGGCTATAGCCGCTATTATGGCTTAGGCTTTCTGGAGCCGGCGATTGGGGGCATCCTGCGCCGCTTTCATAACCGCACGGCCTGTACGCTGGTGCCGACCCAGGCCCTGCGTACAGAGTTACAGGCCTCGGGTTTTCAGCGCTGCGAGGTATTGGCACGCGGGGTGGATACCCAGCTGTTTTCGCCGCAGCGCCGCGATGCTGGGCTGAGACACGCCTGGGGCGTGGATGAGCACACCCTGGTGGTGATGTATGTGGGGCGCTTGGCCGCTGAAAAAAATCTGAGTCTGGCGGTGGAAAGTTTCAGGCTATTACAGCTTAAACGCCCAGAGGCGCGCTTTGTGCTGGTGGGCGATGGCCCTGAACTGCGCGAACTCAAGCGTTTGCATCCGGACTTCATTTTTTGCGGGATGCGTACCGGTGAAGATTTGGCGCGCCATTACGCCAGCGGAGATGTGTTTTTATTCCCCTCATTGTCGGAAACCTTTGGCAATGTGGTGTTAGAAGCGATGGCCAGTGGTTTGGCCATTGTTGCCTTTGACTACGCCGCCGCGCATGAACATCTCATCCACGGTGAACATGCCCTGCTGGCTCCGTTTGCCGATCACGGTGCCTTTATCCGCCTGGCGCAGGAACTGGCACAATCACCCGAGTATCTAAACCGGCTAAGACTTAATGCACGCGAGCTGGCGCAAAGCATTGATTGGTCAACGATTTACAATCGGCTGGAACAACTTTTTAAAGACCATGCCACACGAGGCCGCTGTCATGCGACTATTACAGAGAATGAGTGACGTTGAAATCCCTTTATGCCTGGCATTTAACCGCATCAATCATCGCCGCCTGAGCTCGCGGGTATTTGCCATCACCAGCCGCCTGGGCGACGGGGTGTTTTGGTATGTATTGATGCTGGCCTTGCCGGTTTTGTATGGCTGGGAAGGCTTGCGCGCCAGCCTGCACATGGCAATTGCCGGTCTGATTGCCCTGCCCATTTACAAGCTGCTCAAACAGACCACCGAGCGCGATCGGCCCTTCAAGCGACATGTCAATATCTTGCAAAATGTGCCGCCACTGGATCAGTTCAGCTTCCCGTCGGGACACACCATGCACGCGGTGGGGTTTAGCATTGTGCTGCTGGCCTATTTCCCGGTCTGGTGGATTGTGGTGGTACCCTTCACCCTGATGGTGGCCCTGTCGCGCCTGGTGTTGGGTCTGCATTATCCCTCAGATGTACTGGCAGGCGCGGGCATCGGTGCCATGGTGGCCTTGTTCAGTCTAAGTCTGACGGCGCTGTAAATAACCACCCCGCCGCTGCGCGGCACCCCTCCTTGAAAAGGAGGGGAGTTTTTAATGCTGGGCGGGTGCCCGGCGTTCCATCAGGCATACACCGGGCGGGCAATAAGACGCAAATCCTGCCCCACAAGGCGCAGGTCCTGCCATTGCAGGGACAGGCGCTGATCCATCCGGGTCAGCGTGAAATCCGCCAGCGGGCGGGCACTTGAGCCGAGTAAATGCGGGGCCATGTAGAGCAGCAGTTCATCACAGAGTTGTGCCCGCAACAAAGCCCCGGCAAGTACGCCACCCGCCTCGACATGCACTTCATTGATCTGCTGCCGGGCAAGGTGTTGCATCACCGCCTGCAGATCAAGGCCCCCGCTGCTACACAGTGGCATCACCGCAAGCTGTGCTTGCTCGCTGAGCACCTTGACCCGGCCTGGATCGGCATTTGCGCTATGGCACAGGGATACCGGCGCCGGGCTGGCAAACAGTCGAGCATCGGGCGGGGTGCGTAGCTGGCTATCCAGAATCACCCGCAGCGGCTGGCGCAGCTGTTCGGGCGGGATACCCAATTGCGCCGCGCTTAAACGCATATCCAGCCGGGGATTATCGGCCAACACCGTACCGCTGCCACTGAGCAGGGCGCAGGCACGGGCGCGCCAATATTGCACATCATGGCGCGCCGCCTCGCCCGTTATCCACTGACTGTCGCCGTTCGCCAAGGCCGTGCGCCCATCCAGACTCACCGCCAGCTTGAGGCGTACCCACGGGCGGCCCTGTTCCATGCGCTGGATAAAACCGGGGTTCAGTGCCCGAGCCTCCGCCTCCCGTAGTCCCACCTGTACCGTCATTCCTGCCTGTCGTAAGCGAGTAATCCCCTGACCGCTGACCTGCGGATTGGGGTCCTGCATCGCCACCACCACCCGCGTAATTCCGGCCGCGATCAGCGCATCGGCACAGGGCGGGGTACGTCCGTGATGGCTACAGGGTTCTAATGTGACATAGGCCGTTGCCCCCTGCGCTTGCGACCCGGCCTGTTGCAGGGCATGAATCTCGGCATGGGGGCCACCGGCCTGATGATGCGCTCCGAGGGCAATGATCTGCGCGCCGAGGGCAATCACACAGCCCACACGCGGATTAGGCGAGGTGGTATACAAACCAAGGCGCGCCAGTGCCAGCGCCTTGGCCATCAGCGCATGATCCGTTGCGGTATATTCCATGCTTTATTCCTTTTCCAGATGATCAATCAATTCACGAAAGGCCTTCACATCCTCAAAGCTCAGATATACCGAAGCAAAGCGGATATAGGCCACCTGATCCAGGCTGCGCAACTCATCCATCACCCACTCCCCGATAAGCCTAGATAAAATCTCCCGTTCCCCCAGCGCAAGCAATTTGCGCTTGATGCGCTGAATCGCGGTCTCGATCTGATCCGTGGCAACGGCCCGTTTTTCCAAAGCGCGCTGCATCCCATAGCGGATTTTTTCCTCAGCAAAGCCCTCACGCGAGCCATCGGCCTTGATCACCCTGGGCAGACTAAGCTCTGCGACTTCAAAGGTGGTAAAACGGACATGACAGGCAATGCACTCACGCCGACGCCGTACCTGGCTGCCTTCGTCAGCAAGCCGGGAATCCGTCACCCGGGTTTCCGGGGCGTTACAAAAGGGACAATGCACACCGATCTCCTCGAAAAATCCAATCATGATTTAGCCTGTCGATACCGTTAAGCTAAGCCACACATGCGCGCTTATACGCAAGTAGTAGCCACCGCCAGACCTTGCCCAGCGCGGAAAACCGCAAACAGAATAGCCTTGCGCTGCGAATCTCACAAGGGATTCACGCGCCGCACGCTACGCTTTCCGCCCTCAACCGGGGGGATTTACCGCGCATTGGGTGACAAAAAACGGCTTAGGCATGAATCGGTCTGGTGTGTGTTTCACCGGGATTTTTCAATAAAAACACCCCTCCTTTTATAAGGAGGGGTGGCGCATAGGGGCGGGGTGGTTATCTGGATCGCCGAGTTGTACTCGGCCAGTCAGAACACGCACTAAAAGCCAGCCGAGTGTAACTCGGCGCTCCGGAGGTGTTTGCACGGTTAGAGATCCATGTGAAGGGTGTGCATGATGCGTTGGGTTTCGCTGAGGACTTTGATGATGCGTTGGTAGTGTTTGACTTCTTCAAAGTTGAGGGTGCGGCCTTTGCGGTCTTTGAGCCATTTTTGGGCGGGTTGGTAGCCGCCGATGTAGAAGTTCCAGGCGATTTCGGGGGCGTTGTCGAAGTATTGCTGGGCGTTGATCCAGATTTTGCCGTCGGTATAACGCGGTGTGTTGATGATGTTATCG